>RQJH01000003.1:0-1535698 GCA_014156375.1 Enterobacteriaceae bacterium 89
TTCCTCATTCAGAGTCAAGCATTTATTTTCGCTTTTCTCTGTCAGAATTTCCGGAGAAACCCTGCTGACCCGGCGGCTTGTTTGCCGTTGTTCCGTGTCAGTGGAGGCGCATTATAGGGAGTTATTCCGAGCCTGCAAGTATAAATCTAAAAAAACTTTTCAACCGCTCAAAAACCAGGCAAAACCCTCATAAAACCGGTATTTCAGCCTGGTTTTTAAACAAAAACGAGCCCCGCAGGGCTCGTTTTCTCATTTTGTCGGATTACTGCACCGCGACAATATGGTCATCTTTAACCATCAGCCTGATTGCTTTGCCCGGGATCAGCTCACCAGAAAGGATTTGCTGAGCCAGCGGGTTTTCAATCTGCTGCTGAATAGCACGTTTCAGTGGCCGCGCCCCGTAAACCGGATCGTACCCGTTCTCGCTAAGCAGCTTCAGCGCATCATCATCGATATGCACTTCATAGCCACGCTCTTCGAGACGCTGGTACAGACGCTGCAGCTGGATCTTCGCAATAGAAGCAATGTGTTTTTCACCCAATGGATGGAACACCACGACTTCATCTATACGGTTGATGAATTCAGGACGGAAGCTATGGCTGACCACGCCAAGCACCAAATCCTTCATATGACCGTAATCCAGTTCGCCAAAACGTTCCTGAATCAAATCGGAACCCAGGTTCGAAGTCATGATCACCACGGTGTTACGGAAGTCGACCGTTCTGCCCTGCCCGTCGGTCAGACGACCATCGTCCAGCACCTGCAGCAGAATATTGAACACATCCGGGTGCGCCTTCTCTACTTCATCAAGCAGGATGACAGAATAAGGACGACGACGAACTGCCTCAGTCAGATAGCCACCCTCTTCATAACCCACATATCCCGGAGGTGCCCCGACCAGACGAGAGACGGAGTGTTTTTCCATAAACTCGGACATATCGATACGCACCATCGCGTCGTCGCTGTCGAACATAAAGTTAGCCAGCGATTTGCAAAGCTCGGTCTTACCTACCCCAGTCGGCCCAAGGAACAGGAAGGAACCAATCGGACGGTTTGGATCGGACAGACCGGCGCGGCTACGACGAATCGCGTTAGAAACCGCTTCGACAGCTTCATCCTGACCAATAACCCGGGTATGAAGCTGTTGCTCCATCCGCAATAGCTTGTCACGCTCGCCTTCAAGCATTCGCGCGACAGGGATCCCTGTCCAGCGTGCCAGAACGTCTGCAATCTCAACATCAGTCACACGGTTACGCAGCAGACGCATTGTTTTGCCTTCAGACTGAGTGGCTGCCGCGAGCTGTTTTTCCAGCTCAGGGATTTTGCCGTACTGCAGCTCTGACATTCTCGCCAGATCGCCCACGCGACGAGCCTGCTCAATAGCGATTTTCGCCTGCTCAAGCTCTGACTTAATCGTCTGAGTGCCGGAAAGGGAGGCTTTTTCGGCTTTCCACTCTTCTTCTAACACCGAATACTGGCGCTCTTTATCTTCGAGCTCTTCATTCAGCATATCCAGACGCTTCAGGCTGGCTTCATCAGACTCTTTCTTCAGCGCCTGCTGTTCCAGTTTGAGCTGAATGATTCGACGGTCGAGACGATCGAGCTCTTCCGGCTTGGAATCAATCTGCATACGGATGCTGGAAGCTGCTTCATCAATCAGGTCGATGGCCTTGTCCGGCAGCTGCCTGTCGGCAATGTAGCGGTGAGACAAAGTCGCCGCCGCAACAATCGCCGGGTCAGTGATCTGCACGTGGTGATGCAACTCGTAGCGCTCTTTCAGCCCACGCAGGATAGCGATGGTGTCTTCAACAGAAGGTTCGGCAACGAACACTTTCTGGAAACGACGTTCCAGCGCCGCATCTTTTTCGATGTACTGACGATACTCATCCAGAGTCGTCGCACCAACGCAGTGCAGTTCACCACGGGCCAGCGCTGGTTTGAGCATATTGCCAGCGTCCATCGCGCCGTCAGCTTTACCTGCACCGACCATAGTGTGTAATTCATCAATAAACAGGATGACGTTGCCTTCCTGTTTAGCGAGATCGTTCAGAACCCCTTTCAGACGTTCTTCAAACTCACCGCGGTATTTGGCACCGGCCACCAGCGCGCCCATGTCCAGCGACAGTACGCGACGGCCCTTCAGTCCTTCCGGCACTTCGCCGTTCACAATACGCTGCGCCAGACCTTCAACGATGGCGGTTTTACCTACCCCTGGTTCACCAATCAGCACCGGGTTATTTTTGGTACGGCGCTGCAAAACCTGAATGGTACGGCGAATTTCTTCATCACGCCCGATCACCGGGTCGAGCTTGCCCTGTTCCGCACGCTCGGTCAGATCGAGTGTATATTTCTTCAAAGCCTGACGTTGGTCTTCGGCTCCCTGATCGTTCACGCTTTCACCTCCGCGCATTTGTTCAACCGCCTGGGTCACATTGGCAGTGGTTGCTCCGGCATTTTTTAGCAGGTCGGTCAGCGTGCCGCGTGATTCAAGCGCCGCCAGAACAAACAGTTCTGACGAGATAAAGTTATCCCCTCTTTTTTGCGCCAGCTTGTCGCAAAGGTTCAGGACGCGCACTAAATCCTGAGAAGGTTGCACATCGCCACCGGTGCCTTCCACCTGCGGTAAGCGGCTCAAAGCCTGATCGATAGCCGTGCGTAACTGCCCGGCGTTAACGCCAGCAGAGGTTAATAAAGGACGCACCGAACCGCCTTCCTGATTCAGAAGTGCGCTCATTAGATGAAGAGGTTCGATGAATTGGTTGTCGTGGCCGAGTGCGAGAGACTGGGCATCGGCGAGAGCAAGCTGGAATTTATTAGTAAGACGATCCAGACGCATAACTCCTCCCATAACAGGTCAAATTTGCTACTGGAGATTAAATGAGGTCATCCCTCAATTATTCAAGGTTAGAGACCTGGAGTTTATGAAAAATAAGCCAGCCTTCTGGATCGTCTTGATTCGTTAGGTTATATCAGCCAAATGAAACTTGCCATACGGCCGGTAGTCCGATCGCGTCGATAAGAGAAAAAATCATCCTTTTCTCCTAGCGTACAGCGGTCACCGCCGTAGACCTGCCCGATACCAAGACCAGCCAGACGCTGGCGCGCAAGCCGGTAGATATCAGCATAGTATTTTTCTCCCGCCGGGCGAAACGCGCTGTCAGCGTTGGCATCTTTTGCCATGAACGCTTCACGAACTTCCGGACCCACTTCAAACGCCTGCGGGCCAATAGCAGGGCCGAGCCAGGCCAGAATGTTTTCCGGTTTATCCTGGAAATGGGCGACTGTTTCTTCCAGCACACCTTCGCATAGCCCACGCCAGCCTGCGTGAGCGGCTGCAACTTCGGTGCCTGCTTTATTACAGAACAGCACTGGTAAACAGTCCGCAGTCATCACCGCACAAACCAGACCGGGTTTGTTACTGTATGAAGCATCCGCACGTTTGGAAGCATACTCACAGCCGGTCAGCGTCAGCACCGCCGTACCGTGAACCTGTTCCAGCCAAACCGGGCGAGAAGGCAGCGCCGCCGCTTCATAAAAACGACGGCGATTTTCTTCAACGTGCTCCTGGTTATCGCCACAGTGAGCGCCGAGATTGAGAGAGTCATACGGCGGCAAACTCACGCCGCCAATACGCGTGGAGCTGCAGGCACCGACACTCTCAGGAATCGGCCACTGAGGAACGATAATCTTGGTCATAGCCAGGTCACGTCATCCTTATGTTCTTCGAAATCGGCACGCATGGCCGCAATCAGATCGACCATATCCTGCGGGATAGGCGCATGCCACTCCATCTGAATACCGGTGATCGGATGGTACAAACGAAGCATTGTTGCGTGCAGCGCCTGACGGTCGAATTTACGCAGCGCGTTAATGAACTCTTCCGAAGCTCCTTTTGGCGGACGAGGACGACCACCGTACAGCTGATCGCCCACCAGCGGATGGGTGATATGCGCCATGTGTACACGGATCTGGTGGGTACGCCCGGTTTCCAGACGCAGACGCAGACGCGTGTGAATACGGAAATGTTCCATAATGCGGTAGTGAGTCACCGCCGGTTTGCCCATCGGGTGAACGGACATATGGGTGCGTTTGGTTGGGTGACGACTGATTGGCTCTTCCACAGTCCCGCCCGCAGTCATATGACCGATAGCCACGGCTTCATATTCACGCGTGATTTCACGCAGCTGAAGTGATTCCACAAGACGCGTTTGTGCCGGAACGGTTTTCGCCACCACCATCAGACCGGTGGTGTCTTTATCCAGTCGATGCACAATCCCGGCACGCGGCACGTCCGCAATCGGAGGATAATAGTGCAGCAGCGCGTTCAGGATAGTTCCGTCAGGATTTCCTGCGCCCGGATGAACCACCAGATCGCGCGGCTTGTTAATCACCAGGATATCGTCATCTTCATAAACGATGTTAAGCGGGATGTCCTGCGGCTCGAAACGCGCCTCTTCTTCTATTTCAGCATTGATAGCCACGCTTTCGCCGCCCAATACTTTCTCTTTCGGCTTGTCGCAAACGACACCGTTGACCAGCACGCGCCGGTCGAGGATCCATTCTTTTATGCGCGAACGTGAATAATCCGGGAACATTTCGGCCAAAGCCTGATCTAAGCGTTGACCGAGTTGTGATTCGGAGACCGTTGCGGTGAGTTGTACAAGTTGTGCCATAGACAGCTTCTTCGTTTAACGTTGGGTTTTACGGCTTCGCCGTATAATATAGTGTGCTATTGTAGCTGGTCTTAATCGGGAGCAGGAACGATAATCTCCCGCATAAACATTCTGAGGAAAGTCAAAACGTCATGACGCGCATGAAATACCTGGTGGCTCTTGCCACACTGAGCCTGGCTTTGGCGGGTTGCTCCGGATCTAAAGAAGAGGTGCCTGATAATCCGCCAAATGAAATCTACGCGACTGCTCAACAAAAGTTGCAGGACGGTAACTGGAAACAGGCGATAACGCAACTGGAAGCGTTAGATAACCGCTATCCGTTTGGCCCGTACTCTCAGCAGGTACAGCTGGATCTGATTTATGCGTATTACAAAAATGCCGATCTGCCGCTTGCTCAGGCTGCCATCGATCGCTTTATGCGCCTGAACCCGACTCATCCAAACATCGATTACGTCATCTATATGCGTGGTCTGACTAACATGGCGCTCGACGACAGCGCACTGCAGGGCTTCTTCGGCGTTGACCGCTCAGACCGCGATCCGCAGCACGCCCGCGATGCATTCAACGACTTCTCCAAACTGGTTCGCGGCTACCCGCAAAGCCAGTACGCGTCCGATGCCTACAAACGTATGGTGTTCCTGAAGGATCGCCTGGCGAAGTATGAACTGTCAGTCGTCGACTACTACACAGATCGTGGCGCATGGGTTGCCGTGGCTAACCGTGCTGAAGGTATGCTGCGTAACTTCCCTGATACCCAGGCCACCCGCGATGCTCTGCCAAAAATGGAAAGAGCCTACCGCGAAATGCAGATGAACGCGCAGGCCGATAAAGTGGCGAAAATCATCGCCGCCAACAGCAGCAAGACCAGCGGCTGAGTCATCTCAAAAACGCAAAAACGGCAGCCGCAATGGCTGCCGTTTTTTTATGCAATTCGTCGTAGCGCTAAGCTGATTTAATGCCAGATCATCCCATCAACTATGGCTCCCTTTTGCCACTTCCTCAAGTAAAAAATGCCCCGTTCCTGTCCTTCCTCACAAAATGCAAGAGTTGACAAAAAGTGACAAAAATACGTGATTTGCATCACGCTTTTTGACATTAGGAAAGGTATGCTGGATTCACCAAGACGGAAAGACAAGAGGTAAAATTTATGACAATGAACATTACCAGTAAACAAATGGAAATTACTCCGGCAATTCGCCAGCATGTCACAGACCGTCTAGCCAAACTGGATAAATGGCAAACCCAATTGATTAACCCACATATCATTCTGTCCAAAGAGCCACAGGGTTTTGTTGCTGATGCAACCATGAACACCCCGAATGGACATCTGGTTGCCAGCGCTCGTCACGAAGATATGTACACAGCAATTAACGAATTGATCAACAAGCTGGAAAGGCAGCTCAATAAAGTGCAACACAAAGGGGAAGCGCGTCGCGCCAACGCATCGGTGAAAGACGTTAGCTTCGATTCTGTTGAACAAGAGTAATCCTTAACAACTGTTAATCCAACGCGCCTTCGGGCGCGTTTTTTGTGCCCGTGCGTTTTTACGGTTGACAGCATGAAAACAGTACGGTTACTTTAGCTATATCGCACTTAGGAAATCCTGATGAAAACTGTCCTGTTCTTCTTCGCATTCTTTTTTACCTTCCCCTGACTGGGAGGCAATTCGTCGTGTGATAAAGAATGCGAAGACGAACAACAAGGCCTCCCACCCGGGAGGCCTTTTTTATTGCTAACAAGAAAGGCGACATTATGACTGCGGAAAACCCATTACTGGCGCTGCGCGATAAGATAAGCGCACTGGATGAAAAATTACTCTCGCTGCTGGCCGAGCGTCGGGGCCTGGCCGTGGAAGTCGGCAAGGCGAAGCTGCTGTCCCATCGTCCGGTGCGCGATATCGATCGCGAGCGTGATTTACTCGAACGCCTGATTGCCCTCGGTAAAACCCACCACCTCGACGCCCACTACATCACCCGCCTTTTTCAGCTCATTATTGAAGACTCCGTTCTGACTCAGCAGGCTTTGCTGCAACAACATCTGAATAAAATCAATCCGCATTCCGCACGAGTCGCTTTCCTGGGTCCTAAAGGTTCCTATTCTCACCTTGCCGCCCGCCAGTACGCTGCCCGCCATTTTGAAGAGTTTATTGAGAGTGGCTGTGCCAAATTCGCCGACATCTTTAATCAGGTCGAAACCGGCCAGGCCGATTACGCCGTGGTGCCGATTGAAAATACCAGTTCCGGCGCGATCAACGACGTTTACGATCTGCTGCAACACACCAGCCTTTCTATCGTCGGCGAGCTGACCATTCCTATCGATCACTGCGTGCTGGTGTCAGGCTCGACCGACCTGGAAAAAATTGAGACCATCTACAGTCATCCGCAGCCTTTCCAGCAGTGCAGCCAGTTCCTCAACCGCTATCCGCACTGGAAAATTGAGTACACCGAGAGCACCTCGGCGGCGATGGAAAAAGTGGCTGAGGCTAATTCCCCTCACGTGGCGGCGCTGGGCAGTGAAGCCGGTGGTGGTCTTTACGGCCTGCAGGTGCTGGAGCGCAATCTGGCGAACCAGACGCAAAACATTACCCGCTTCGTGGTCCTGGCGCGTAAAGCCATCGATGTTTCTGACCAGGTTCCGGCCAAAACCACGCTGCTGATGGCAACAGGCCAGCAGGCCGGTGCGTTGGTTGAAGCGCTGCTGGTCCTGCGTAACCATAATCTGATCATGACCAAACTTGAGTCACGTCCGATTTACGGTAACCCGTGGGAAGAGATGTTTTATCTGGATGTGCAGGCGAACCTGGAATCAGAGGCGATGCGCAGTGCGCTGAAGGAGCTGGGCAAGATCACCCGCTCCATGAAAGTGTTGGGCTGCTATCCGAGCGAGAACGTCGTGCCGGTCGATCCCGCTTAATTCCCGGCGAAAGGCAATTTCTTCATCCCTGCCACCGCAACAGGCAGGGTGAAGATGGCGCCGGAAAGCGGATACTGACGAACTTCTTCCGCGCTCATATTTTCACGGGTGGTGGTAATAAAGAGGGTTTTCATTTTCGGGCCGCCAAAGCAAACCATCGTCGGGCAGCGAACCGGCAGGCGATGCTCTTCCAGCAGCTTCCCCTGCGGCGAAAAACGAACAACCCGCCAGCCGTCAAACATCGCGATCCAGTAGCAACCTTCTTCATCTATAGCCGCGCCGTCCGGGATCCCTTCCCCTTCCGCAAACTGGTGAAAGACTTCACGTCTGCCCGGCTCACCCTGCTCATCCAGCGGCGTACGATAGATAACCCCGTTTGGCGTATCCGAGGTGTACATCCACTTTTTATCCGCGCTGAATGCCAGGCCGTTAGCCCCATGAATATCGCACTGGATGACTTTTGGTTTCAGCTCGCGATCCACACGCACCAGCAGCGCCCCGTTGTAATCCCCCGGTGCCCAGAAAGTCCCGGCGTAAAAACGCCCGTCGCGATCGGTGCCGCCATCATTAAAACGCGCCAGCTGTGGGTTGCTCGGGTTATCGCAGATTTTACGCACCAGCAGGCCATGCCTGTCAGCCAGCCAGATGGCGCTACGCAGGGCGACAATAAAGCCGCCTTTCTCACGAAGTGAGAAACAGCCTACTTCCTCAGGAAATTGCAAAACCTGATGTTCACCGCTGTTCAGGTCATAGCGATGGATTTCATACTCAAGGATATCCGCCCAGTAGAGCGCCTGTTCGCTCTCACTCCACGTTGGGCATTCCGGCAGATGGCCGGCGTAATCAAACAACACTTCTGGTTGTGCCATGATCTTTTCCCTGTAAAAAAAGCCAGAGGGGAACCCCGCTGGCTTTTGAGTATAAACCGTTTTTTATTGCCGACTGTCGTTGGCCTGGCGTAACAGCGTTCGGCTTTCGTTCTGGAAGCGCTGAGCGTAGTCACCGAACCAGTGCTCTACTTTGCGGAAGCTGTCGATAAACGCCTGCTTATCGCCCTGATCCAGCAGAGCAATGGCTTCACCAAATCGCTTGTAGTAACGCTTGATCAGCTGAATGTTGCTCGGCGATGACATAATAATGTCGGCATACAGCTGCGGATCCTGGGCAAACAGTCGCCCGACCATCGCCAGTTCAAGGCGGTAAATCGGCGATGACAGCGCCAGCAGCTGTTCAAGCTGAACGTTCTCTTCCGCCAGATGTAAGCCGTAGGCAAAGGTCGCGAAGTGGCGCAGCGCCTGAATAAACGCCATGTTCTGATCGTGCTCAACCGCGCTGATACGATGCAGACGCGCTCCCCAGACCTGAATCTGCTCGAGGAACCACTGATACGCTTCCGGCTGACGCCCGTCGCAGTAGACCACGACCTGCTTCGCCAGGCTGCCGCTGTCCGGGCCAAACATTGGGTGCAAACCTAATACCGGGCCGCTGTGCGCCGCCAGCATCGCCTGCAAAGGCACTGCTTTGACGGAGGCCAGATCCACCAGAATACAATCCGCAGGCAGCTTCGGCAGTTTTTCGATGATTTGCGCGGTGACATGGATAGGTACGCTGACCATCACCATCCCGGCATCCGCGACCAGCTCTTCTGCCCGCGCCCAGTCTTCTTTCTCAAGAATGCGAACCTGGTAACCTGACAGCGTGAGCATTTTCTCAAACAGGCGTCCCATCTGCCCACCGCCGCCGACAATCACCACCGGACGCAGCTGCGGACAGAGGGTTTTGAAGCCTTTATCATTTTCGCTGGAGTAAGACTCGCGCATCACCCGGCGCAGCACGTCTTCAATCAGATCGGGCGGTACGCCGAGCGCGGCGGCTTCCTGACGGCGAGACGCCAGCATTGACGCCTCCCGCTCTGGTACGTAAATCGGCAGGCCATATTTGCTTTTGACTTCACCGACTTCGGCCACCAGCTCCAGACGGCGCGCCAGCAAATCCAGCAGCGCCTTATCCACTTCATCTATTTGATCGCGCAGCGCGGTCAGTTCAGCAACCATAAATTCCTCTTACGCCAGACGAGCTGCCAGCTGGCCGCGTAAATCTTTATCCAGTTCGCGCAGCAGCGCGTCGGTGGTTTCCCAGCTGATGCAGGCATCCGTCACGGAAACACCGTACTTCATATCGCAGCGCGGCTGCTCAGAAGACTGATTGCCCTCATGAATATTACTTTCAATCATCAGGCCGATAATGGAGCGGTTGCCGTCTTTGATTTGGGCAACCACAGATTCTGCCACAGCAGGCTGGCGGCGGTAGTCTTTGTTGGAGTTACCATGGCTGCAATCTACCATCAGCGCTGGTTTGAGTCCCGCCTGCTCCATCTCTTTTTCACACTGCGCCACGTCCGCCGGGCTGTAGTTCGGTGCTTTACCGCCGCGCAGAATCACGTGACCATCCGGGTTGCCCTGGGTTTGCAGCAGGCAGACCTGGCCCGCCTGGTTGATACCCACAAAGCGGTGCGGCATTGCTGCGGCGCGCATGGCGTTGATAGCGGTTGCCAGGCTGCCGTCGGTGCCGTTTTTAAAGCCAACTGGCATCGACAGACCGGAAGCCATTTCGCGGTGAGTCTGAGACTCAGTGGTACGTGCGCCAATGGCAGACCAGCTGAACAGGTCGCCCAGGAACTGCGGGCTGTTTGGATCCAGCGCTTCGGTCGCCAGCGGCAGACCCATTTTCACCAGCTCCACCAGCAGCTGACGAGCAATTTTCAGACCGCCTTCAACGTCAAACGAGCCATCCATATGCGGATCGTTAATCAGGCCTTTCCATCCCACGGTAGTACGTGGTTTTTCAAAATAGACGCGCATCACCAGGTAGAGGCTATCGCTGACCTCTGCGGCAAGGGCTTTAAATCGACGAGCGTATTCAATCGCAGCTTCCGGGTCGTGGATAGAGCACGGCCCACATACCACCAGCAGACGCGGATCGCGGCCGGCAATGATATTAGAAATAGTCTGACGAGATTCGGCGATCTGGGCTTCCTGGTCCAGGGTCAGCGGGAATTCCGCTTTCAGGGCTTCAGGGGTGATCAGAATGTGTTCGTCGGCGATATGTACGTTGTTGAGCGCGTCTTTTTGCATGATGGCAGTCCTGTATAACTCGTTTGCGATAGTTTATTTCCTCACTGAGGATGTGCATACGATACCATACAAAGTAAAGAGATCAATCCATAATCCGTAAATTTTTCTTTACATAAAGCCATTTTAAGCCATTTATTTTCCTGTTTGATGTAAACAAAAAAGTACACTCGCGATTCATCAGGGCTACGCTATGCTCAAAGCATTAGGCGGAGGGAACGCATGAAACCAGCTCTGTGTGCCGTATTGCTGCTTTTATTAAGCGGATGTCAGATTAATCCATACACCTTTTCTCCTCACTGGACCAGCACTGACTGGTACGGAGCGGGCGTGGAAGACGGTCGGGATGGGATAAAAGCCAGAAGTGACGAAATGCTGGCCAGCGACCTCAACGATCCAAAGGTCGATCGTCAAGCCTATCTGAAGGGTTATACCACGGGGCTTGATGACGTATGTCAGCCGCATTTGCTGTATGGCTGGGGATACTCGGGGAAAGTTTATCCTGAAGGCTGCGACAGCAGACAAAACGCAGCCGAGCTGCGCAAAGCCTGGGATAAAGGGATGAAAGAGGGCACTCAGTCGACCTCATTTCATTAATCCCTAAATATAATACCGGGCAATTAATTTGCTTAAATTTTGCTCGAGCCACCCTGCATTTATTCAGGTCACTGATGACTGACCAGTGGAATAATGTTAACCTTTCTATAAGTTATATGAATATATCATCTCTGGATGCATGGCGGTTTCAGGTGAGCACCCGGTGGGGACAACTTTCAGGTCGGCTAATAGCGACACTGTTTTTACTTTGCGCATACGTACCGGCATTTGCTGAACCAGCCGGGTCGGATAATGCTGTCCGCGATATTGTTTCCGGTATCGTCAGCTACACCCGCTGGCCAGCGCTGAACGGCCCGCCCGTGCTGTGTGTCTTTGCCTCTTCGCCTTATACCACCGCCTTCAGCCAGAACGCAGCCTCCACGACCACCTATAAAACCGTTATTGTTCAGAATGAGCAGGATGCCCTCAGCGCGCAGTGTAATGCTCTTTATTTTGGCCGTGAGTCTGCCGAACAGCAGCAGCAAATCCTCAACCGCTTCCAGAATACGCCCCTGCTCACCATTGCTGAGCAAAATGCAGAATGCATTATTGGCAGCGCTTTCTGCCTGCGGGTGAATTCAGAGCGAGTTACCTTTTCGGTCAATCTTGATGCCCTTTCACGAAGTGGCGTCCGGGTGAATCCCGATGTGTTAATGCTGGCCCGGAATAAAAATCATGAATAAGGATCTTTCAGCCACCCAGCGCCCGACGTTTAAACGCACTCTGCGGCGCATCAACATGACCAGCATCTTTATTACCATGACGCTGATCTGGCTGATGCTGAGCATCGTCTCGGTGATCACCCTGAAACAATACGCGCAGAAAAATCTGGAGCTGACGGGTGCAACCATGAGCCGCAGCATTGAAGCGGCGCTGGTGTTTGGTGATGAAACCGCAGCGACAGACACCCTTGCCACTCTTGGAAAACAAGGTCAGTTCGCCCGGGCGGATATTTTTGACAAACGCAATCAGCAGTTTGCCCACTGGGAATATGAAAGCCTGGCTAACAGCGAGCGTTTTAACCTGATGCTGAGCCACTGGCTGTTTCCAAAACCGGTTTCTCATCCGGTGATGCACAATGGTGAAATCATCGGCCAAATCAAACTCACCGCCCGCGACAGCCTGATTGGCCATTTTATCTGGACTTCGCTGGGCGTACTGACAACCTGCATCCTGCTGGCCACCGCAGCCGCCATCGTTATCTCCCGCCAGCTTAATGCGGGGGTTGTCAACGCGCTGCAAAACATTGCCGATGTGGCTCACGACGTGCGAACCAACCGTAACTTCTCCCGCCGCGTCTCAGAAGAACGGATCGAGGAGTTTCATCGCTTCGGCCAAGACTTTAACAGCCTGCTGGATGAAATGGAGCAGTGGCAACAAACGCTGCAGGCTAAGAATGCCCAGCTTCTGCGCACAGCGATGCACGATCCTCTGACCGGGTTGCCTAACCGCGCGGCCTTTAGCAACCGCATTCACAGCCTGATGAACGATCCGCTGGAGCGCCAAACCTCGGCCCTGCTGTTCCTTGATGGCGATGATTTTAAAGACATCAATGACACCTGGGGCCACGCCGCCGGGGACAGCGTGCTGATGGAAGCGGCGTCCAGACTGGTGGAATTTGGCGGCAAACAGCACCCTTCCTATCGACTGGGTGGAGATGAATTCGCGATGATCCTGATTGATGTCAGCGACGAAGCCCAGGTTCAGCGTATTTGCCAGGGCCTGGCGCAGCAGTTCAGCCAGAATATCGATTTGCATAATGGCTATAGCACGCCGTTTACTTTAAGCATTGGCTACGCCCTTTCCTGGGAACAGGACTCTGTCGGATCCCTGCTCGAACAGGCCGATAAAAATATGTACCTGATGAAACATCAGCGAATAAAAACAGTGATTTAGACTACAAGGAATTCAGCATGTTAAAACGTTTCATCGCACCGGTTATTGCCACCTCGCTGCTGCTGGCCGGCTGTCAGGCGCCTCAGGGTAAATTTTCTCCGGCGCAGATCGCCGAACTGAAAGCCAGCGGTTTCAGTGAAATGAACGGTGACTGGTCGCTCGGCCTGTCGGACAAGATCCTGTTTGCCACCAATGATTTTCAGCTGAAAGAAGACAGCCGTCAGCAGATCCAGAAGATGGCGACCCAGTTGGCCGCCACCGGGCTGACGCATGCGCGAATGGACGGGCACACCGATAACTACGGGGAAAGCAGCTACAACCAGGCGCTGTCGCTGAAGCGCGCTGACCGGGTTGCCGATGCCTGGGCAGAAGGCGCGCACATTCCGCGCGCAAACCTCACCACCCAGGGCCTTGGAGACAAATATCCGGTCGCCAGCAATAAGACCTCACAGGGCCGCGCTGAAAACCGTCGTGTGACTATCGTTATCAGCGAGCCTTAATTCCTACTCTGCTGCCTGAGCGGCGACTGCTGCGTTGGCCATGCGCCAGCGCAGCACGTCAACGACCATAAACAGCAGCAGGCTCACTCCCAGTACCGGCATCGCCATCCCGAGCAGAATGGCTATGACAAACGTTGCAATCCGTCCACTCACCGGCAAATCGCACCAGCTTTGGGTTAGCGTCAGCAGCGGATTATATTTCGCCGGCTGCGGACGACGGACCCACCACAGCCGGTAGCCCATCACAATCGCCACGCACAGCGCCAGACCGAAGGCGATCAGCAGGATCTGGTTCACCACGCCAAACAGCAGCCCCATGTGGAAATCCACGCCCCAGCGGGTAAGCTTCGCCATCAGTGGGAAGTCAGCAAAACGAGTGCGGTCAACCACCTGCATTTTGCTGGCATCAATTGCCATCGCATCCACCTGCGTCGGCCAGCTGCGATCGATTTCCGTCACCGTCCAGGCCCTGTCGTGGCTTTTCGGCGGACGGATCTCCAGCTTGCGGGCATCAATGCCGGCCTTCTGCGCCAGGTGCAACACGTCATCAAACGTCACCAGATCCGGCTGCATCATCGCCATATCCATGCTCATTCCGTGAGCGTGATGCTCCGCGTGCGGATCTTCCATCATCCTCTCACCACTAAGCTGCGTGTTGACCTGCGGAGTCAGCCAGTTAAATGCGGCGCGCAGTTTATCCACATTGCCCCCGGCCCACTGCGACCAGGTCAGCCCGGTGGCGGAAAACAGCAGCATTCCCGCCAGCAGCAGCCAGCCCAGCGTGACGTGCAGACGACGGGCACTCTGCACCCGATTTTTTATGCGGCGCTTTGGCCGGGTATAAAACCACAGCACAATGCCGCCGCAGGCCGCGAACCACATCCATGAAGCGGCGAGTTCACTGTAAAGCCGCCCGACATCGCCAAGCAGCAGAGAACGGTGAGCGTAATCAATCCACTGGCGCAGCGGTAAAATTCCGCTGGTACCGTAGACGGTCATATCCCCTTTCACCGCGAGCGTGTTCGGATCGATAAACAATGCCCGGTTTTCAGACTCACCCAAATTTGGATCGCTGAACATCACGCGAGTTGTTTCTCCAGCGGTCAGCGAAGGGCGAACGGCATACAGCGCCAGATGCCCGCCAGACGCTTGTTCAGCCACGGCAATTTGCTCCGCCAGCGGATGCGGCTCGCCCTGAATTTGCGCAGTCAGTGCATCCCGATAGAGAAGATTTTCCAGCTGCGGGGTAGCCACATAGAGCGTGCCAGTCAGCGCCGCGACGAAAATAAAGGGGCCGACGAACAGGCCAACGGCAAAATGGAGACGGCGCAGCAGGTTGATCCAGGCCGCGCGAGGAGTGCAGGTTGTCATACTTTTCCTTTCAAAAAGCAAACGGGGAGTCTGGCGTTAAAACGCCCTTATTTTTGAATTAGCAGGTAAAAGCAGATCTACGCGGCGGCGCGCGGGTATGAGGATAAAGCCAGGGGAAATAGTGCCAGCTTTGCATGGCCATCCGCGGTGGTCGCAGACGCAGATGTTGCAGCAGTGCGCACACCAAGACGATCAGCGCGAGCATCAGCCCAGGCACATGGGCCAGCAGGACGCAGTAACCACAGGCCTCGGCATGATCGACAGGCATCGATTCAGGACCAGCATGATGCTCACTCATCATCGACATGTCGTGATGCATCATGCCCGGCATAGCGCTCATCGGATCTTTTTGCAGGGAAACAGAGATCAGCGGCGCCACCAGAATCAACGCGATAGCAAACAGCGCGAACCAGGCCGCGATACGTTTGCTGTCACTGCGTCGAAAATTGTTAGCGCTCATGCTCCCCCTTAAAACAGGGGGATTGTAAATGATTTATAGAATCGGCGTTAACAACAAGAGTGATATTTGTGCTTACTGATGTTTTTCCAGGGTGAAGACCACCCGCCCAAACGGGGAGATTTCGCTGATAGCGCAGGCAAAATCAGCGGCAGCGTTGGTCAGATGCACTTTACCGCCCGGCAGACGCACCACGTCAAACACATCCAGCGAATCATCAATGCTGATAAACCAGCGCCCATTGCTGATTTTCTGCGTCGCGGTATCCACCAGCCAGCAGGCGTTCAGCCCCTGAACAAAGATCAGGCCTTCAGTGGATGAAGGAGCAAGTGAACGATCCAGCGCCCAGGTTCCCGCCTCTTTCAGTTCACCGGATTCATGGCGAAACTGAGCAATGTTTAATACATTTTCAGCAACGACGGGCGCGCCCCTGCCCTCAAACATCTCGCCTTTCCCCGTCGCCAGCCAGCGCAGTGATACGCCAGTATCCAGCGCACAGGCCACCACCACATCACCGGGGAAGAATTCACGGCGCACCCAGGTGCTGATCGTTCCCGAGGAGATATCCAGCAAATCCCCCAGGTCTTTCTGCATCTGAAAACCGTAGGCGTCGAGGATTCGGCGCAGCACCGGACGTCCTCCGGTCGACAAAATCTCATCATAAAGTGACTTGCCGCGCAGCTGAGGCGCATCGGCAGATCTCGAATTTGCAAACTCCCCATTCAGCAGCCAGTGCAGATTGGCCTCAGTATCCAGCGCACATTTCACGATAGCTTTATAAGGCACGCTGTCACGCTGCAGCCAGGAGCTGATATTGTTCGCAGGCACTTCAAGGGCATCGGCCAGCGCCTTCTGGCTCGACACGCCATAGGCGGAGCTTATCCGCTCAATGATCTGCTGGACACTCAAATTCTCTTCAGACATGGTCACCACAAAACTCAAAAAAGCGATTTACACAATCGCGTTTGCGAATTATATTACTCTGCATTCACCACAAATGCACAGTAACGAAGACGATACAGTACAACAGGAGATATTGCGGGATGCCGACGCCAAAATCAATGTCAAAAGTGGCATTTGCCGACTATAAAATGCAAGCCGACATCGGGCTTACTCCCCGGCAGTAATTTGGTAATGCAAGTTGCAGGAGGTTGAGATGATCAAAAAGCCCCAGTCTCTCCAGACTTCACTCAGCGCCGCTGAGCGCACCGCTGGCCTGAACCAGATTTCTGCGCTGCGGGGTTTGTACTGGAATGACGACGACAAAGCCATGCGGGCCTTCATCGCCAGTATGAAAGATAAGCATGCTGCCGGCTATGAATCCCACAGCCGGACGCTGGCGGCCCTGCTGTATCTGGCAAACATTCCTGCCAGCCGCCACGCGCTGGCGTTTGATGAACTGACCACTGACGAAAAACAGGCGCTGGTCTGCGCCATGAATCAACTTCGGGCGATGGTGAGCCTGTTCCCGAAACGGCTCACTCTGCCACTTTAACCCCAAAGCAAGCTGATGGCGTCAACCCGCCGGGCCTCGCTTTGCCTGAAAACAGGAGATCGCATGTTTATCAACCAACAGTTCAGCGATGAGCAGCTGGCTTACCTGCTCACCGAAACGCGTAACGCCGAGCGCGGACGCTTAACCCACAGCTTTTGCCTGCGCCTGCAGGCACTGGGGGAACACATTCATCAGTACCAGCTCAACGGCCCGGAAGCAGCAGAACTGTTGCAATGGGAAGAAGAAAAACTGCGCAACGAAACAGAGGAGACACACTAATGGGAGACGCCATGGACAGAGCTCAGCTGTATGA
This sequence comes from Enterobacteriaceae bacterium 89, assembly GCA_014156375.1. Lineage (GTDB taxonomy): Bacteria > Pseudomonadota > Gammaproteobacteria > Enterobacterales > Enterobacteriaceae > Scandinavium. Next base: position 17,347 of record RQJH01000003.1, read on the forward strand.
GCTGGAGGAACGAGAGCGCCACATCCGCAAAGCCCGGCAGGAGAATATCGGCCCTTCGCGCTTCACTTGCGAAGAGTGCGATGCTCCTATTCCAGAGGCCCGCCGCGCCGCTCTCGCAGGCGTTGCGCTGTGCGTCAGCTGTCAGCAGCGTCTGGAGCAAAAGCAGCGTCACTTCCGGAGGCACGAGTGACGCCTCAGACATACGCCTGGCCGTGGAATGCCCCACGCCAGGCAATCGGCTCTCCAGGGCTGACCCACCAGCAAAGCCAGCAGCGTAGCCAGAGCTGGGCAGATCTGACTCATGCCCAGCAGGCCATCGCCGCTTTACCCACTTTTCTGAAACAGGAAATTTATCGCCGCAGCGACTGGCTGGAAACCACCAAAGGCCCGGCTCGCGCCAGCGCATATCTGATCCAGGCCAGCCGCCAGACGCTGCCACGACTTCAGCAAATCAATCAACGCTGGAGCCCGCCGAGGCTTCAGCGCAAAACGTCACAGCAGGTGTTCAACGGGCATTTCGATACCCAGCTCCTGCAATTCCTTGCTTCGCGGCTGGTCAACATGCTCGCCAGATATCACCGCCTGCCGGAGATGAACCGCACCGACGTCAACCTGCTGGCCGATGACATCGCCCGCTTTATCCGCGCCGAACTGGCCGATATCGACATCGAACAGTGCAATGACCTGCAAACCCTGCGCCGCTGGTACCGGCATGCGGGCGTTATCTGCCAGCAGTTTAACGTCACGCCGCCACACTGGTCGCGGTTTCATGATAAGGGCGTGGATAAAACACTTCTTGCCCCTGCGGTGATCAGGATGTTCAACGAAACCTGGTGGCGCGGACGGCTGCACCGCGTAGCCCGTCAGTGGCGCGAACACTTGTATATCGCGCTGGGCTGCGTCAGTAAACGCGCACAGGCTTTTGCCAGCAAAAACTGTCTGCGCGAGTGGCGCGATCAAAAACGCCGTACCCGCGAATTTTTAAAAGGAATGGAGCTGGAAGACGAAGAAGGCAACCGCATCAGCCTTATTGACAAATATGATGCGTCCAACGCCAACCCGGCGATCCGTCGCTGCGAGCTGATGACCCGCATTCGCGGCTTTGAAACGATTTGCCAGCAGCTCGGCTACAAAGGCGAATTCTGCACGCTGACGGCACCGGCCAAATATCACGCCACTCGTCAGTCTGGTGCCTTCAACCCACGCTGGAGCGGCGCTTCTCCGGCAGAAACCCAAAGCTGGTTCAACCGTCTGTGGGCAAAAATCCGCGCCAAACTGCACCGCGATAATATTCGCATCTTCGGCCTGCGCGTGGCCGAGCCTCACCACGACGGCACTCCACACTGGCATCTGCTGATTTTCGTGCGCCCGGAGCAGCAGCAGGCGCTGCGGCAAATCCTGAGCCACTACGCATGGGAAGAAGAGAGCGAGGAACTGACAACCGACCGCGCGAAACAGGCGCGATTTCACAGTGTGGAAATGGAAGCCAGTAAAGGCAGCGCCACCGGCTACCTCGCTAAATATATAGCTAAAAATATTGATGGCTATGCGCTGGAGAACGAACGGGATCGCGAGAACGGTGTCCTGCTCAAAGAGTCCGCCATGGCGGTTTGCGCCTGGGCCACCCGCTGGCATATCCGCCAGTTTCAGTTTATTGGCGGCGCTCCGGTCACGGTTTACCGCGAGCTGCGTCGTCTGGCAGATCGCCAGGGGCTTGCAAATCAGAGCGTTGAATTCGTGGCGGCAAGCGAGGCTGCGGACAACGGCGATTGGGCGGGTTATGTCAATGCGCAGGGCGGCCCGCTGGTCAAACGGGATGCGCTGCAGGTGCGGGCGCTGTATCTCCCGCGCGCGCAGTTTAATCGCTACGGGGAAGAAACGGTCAGCATTCGCGGCGTTTTCAATCCCCGGGCAGGCGAAAGCTCAGCCATCATTACCCGAACCCGGCAGTGGAAGATTGTTCCCCGCCGACTGGAAGATGATAGTACGCCACCAGCAGCTTCTTGGAGCTCTGTCAGTAACTGTACGCCACCCGGAATTGATTTCCTGACTGACGATCTCTCCCGGCCGCTCAACCGAAGGCAGCGGCAAAAACTGACGCACTGGCTGCGCTTAACACCTTCAGTTCACAGCAGAAACGCCGGAGGGCCCCGCTGAAGCCGCCCCCGGAAATGGCTTTCTATATCAGGGAGATATAGCCCACACTTATTTTAGATTTTTCTTCACATTCGCAAATTACCTATGATACTGTATAAATATACAGTAAACATATGGGGAGAGATTCATGGTTGGGCAACCAGTCAACCAAACGCAGCACCGATGGGCATGTGTGCAATTCATCGCGGAGGTCTCTTTGATCGCCAATTGCAAGCCCAACGATCTCAAGCTTGCGTTAAGTCTTATCGCCGACCTGGCGAACAGCGAAAACCAGGAACCCGAAGACTCACTCTTTTACCAGGCGGAGTAATTCGCCGCTCACCTGCCAGACATCTGTTTCATCGCAAACTTCAGACTTTCCCCTGGCGCTGTTGTGCCAGGGATAGTCAGACCCTCATCGATAGCCACTTCCGCCAAACTTCCCGACACTAGCCCTACCCCTTCACCCTCATCCGGAACGCTGCGTTTCGGGACGCACTACGAGGAAAAACCTATGCAGGTCATCACCCAACAGGGCGACACCCTCGACGTTCTCTGCGCCCGCTATTACGGCCGCACCAGAGACGTATTCGAAGCGGTGCTTATCGCTAACCCCGGACTGGCAGAACTCGGACCCGTTTTGCCCTACGGCACCCGGATTGAGCTGCCGGAAGTGCAGGCCAGCGCCAGCGTTGAGAGCATCAACCTATGGGGCTGAGCATCGATAAGGTCAGCACGTTTCTCACCTACTGGCTGTCGGTGCTGCTGGCCTTTTTCGGGGCGCAGACTCCGGAAAAGCTGGCGCTTCTGGTCGGCAGCCTGTGTGCCATTTTTACCGCGCTGGTGAACTTCTGGTATCGCCGCAAAACCTGGCGCTATCTGGAAGCCACCTGCCCGAAAAAAGAGGAGCTATGAGCAAAACCCTGACCCGCTGCACCGCTGCCGCCGTCCTCGCACTGGCGGCGTTGGTCCCCGACTATCACCTGCTGCGCACTTCTCCCAATGGACTGGCGCTGATTGCTGACCTGGAGGGCTGCCGCCTGCGCCCCTACCAGTGCAGCGCGGGCGTCTGGACTACCGGGATTGGGCATACCGCGGGCGTAGTTCCCACGCGTGATATCACCGAGCGGGAGGCCGCAGTCAACCTGGTCGCCGATGTGATCAACATCGAGCGCCGACTGCGCCTCTGTACGCCTGAGGAAATCCCCCAGCCCGTTTATGACGCACTGGTCAGTTTTGCTTTTAACGTCGGCAGCGGCGCCGCCTGCTCCTCGACGCTGGTGCATTTTCTCAACCAGCGCCAGTGGGAAAGCGCCTGCGATCAGCTGCCGCGCTGGGTTTACGTCAACGGCGTGAAAAGCAGCGGCCTTGAAAACCGTCGCCTGCGGGAACGGGCGTACTGCCTGACGGGGGTGCGATGAGACTTTTAGCCGCCCTGCTGCTGGCCGCTACCCTGGCCCTGCTGGTGATGGGCAAGCAAAACAGCTCGCTCCGGCAATCGCTACAGCAGACCAGCCAGCTTGCCGGCGAGCAGAAACAGCTGATTAGCCAGCTTGATGCCCGCCTTCGCGCATTAGGGGATCAGCTTCAGCAAAACGATAAAGCCCAGGCCGAATGGCGGCAGAAACTGAACGCTGCCACTCAGGCTGCCATCCAGCATGAACAGACCATCGCGAGGCTCCTGAATGAAAACGCCGAATTTCGCCGCTGGTACAGCACTGCTCTGCCTGATGCTGTGCGCCGGGTGCACCAGCGCCCTGCCTGCACCTCCGCCGGTCGTTGTTTACCAGCGCTGTCCGACGATCGAGCTGTGCCCGATGCCAGCCAGCGATCCAAAAATTAACGGCGATCTGAGCGCCGATATCCGCCAGCTTGAACGAGCGCTGACCCAATGCGCCATCCAGGCCGAAACCCTCAAACACTGCCAGGACCAACTCCATGCTCAAACCCAATAGTCTGCGAACGGCGCTGCTCAATGCCGTGTCCCAACTGGCCGCCACCCCTGACAACCTGCTTCTTTCGGTTGCCAGCGGAACCGTGGCCGCCACGCTGGCCAGCTCCCTGTCCTATGAAAAGCATTATCCGCTCACGGTCCGCGTCAGCGCATTCAGCGGCGACATCAACCAGCTGCTGGTGCCCGTCATGGCCTGGCTGCGCGATAACCAGCCGGACATCCTCACTCATCAGCAAAATGGCCTGAGCTGGATGGCCGACTCTCAGGGAGAGATGCAGAACATCAGCCTGACGCTGCTGCTGACCGAGCGAACACTTGTGACTGAGCTTGAGGGGCAGCTGCATGCGGAAGATCTGCCGGAGCCACTGCCCGAACCGCCGGTCACCCGCCCGATGGAGCTTTACATCAACGGCGAGCTGGTCAGCCAGTGGCAGGCCTGATTTCCCGGATGTTTGTTGTGTGGCGCACCGCCCAATGGCATTCGATTGCGACAAAAACCTCTGAACGGCATCCTTTTTCTTATGAACACTAACTTCACTCTTCACGACATTACCCGGGCACTGCGCAATCTGATCCGCACCGGCGTCATCGTCGATATTGATCTTCAACGGGGACGTTGCCGCGTGCAAACCGGCGGCATGTGCACTGACTGGCTACAGTGGCTAACCCAACGGGCCGGGCACTCCCGCAGCTGGTGGGCTCCTTCCGTCGGTGAACAGGTTTTGCTGCTGGCGATTGGCGGCGAGCTGGATACGGCTTTCGTGCTGCCAGCCATTTTTTCGGACGATGCACCGGCCCCTTCAGCTTCCGCAGACGCACACCACGTCACCTTCCCTGATGGCGCGGTGTTTGAGTACGAACCTGAAACCGGCGCGCTAACCGCTGCAGGCATTAAAACTGCCACGGTGACGGCCTCTGATTCGGTCAGCGTGACAGCTCCGGAAGTGACGGTGAAAGCCAGCACCCGCATCACTCTGGATACGCCGGAGGTCGTCTGCACCAACAACCTCATCACCGGTTCGCTGGAGGTCCGTCAGGGCGGGAAGATGAGCGGCAATATCGAGCACAGCGGCGGTTCGCTGACCTCCAACGGCAAAGTGCTGCACACCCACAAACACCCTGGCGACAGCGGCGGCACCACAGGAGCACCATTATGAGTTCACGTTATTTGGGCATGCAGCGCGACACGGGACTTCAGTTGAACGACAGCGCGCATATTCGTCAGAGCGTCAGCGATATTCTGCGCACGCCGGTGGGTTCGCGAGTGATGCGACGCGACTACGGCTCGCTGCTCTCGGCAATGATTGACCAGCCACAAACCCCGGCGCTGGAGCTGCAAATCCGGGTGGCCTGCTACATGGCTCTTCTCCAGTGGGAACCACGGATCCAGCTGACTTCCATCACCACCGAGCGCCAGTTCAGCGGGCAGATGGTGGTGAACGTCGAAGGCCAGCTGCGAGACAGCGGCGAATCTCTTTCCTTAACCCTGCCAGTGAGTTAACCCATGCCGATTATTGATCTGAGCCAGCTCCCCGCCCCGGATGTGGTGGAAGAGCTGAATTACGAAGACATCCTCACCGAGCGCAAAGCCACGCTGATTTCCCTTTTTCCTGAGGATCAGCAGGCTGCTATTGCCCGTACGCTGTCGCTGGAGTCCGAACCGCTCGTTAAGCTGCTGGAAGAAAACGTCTACCGCGAAGTGCTGTGGCGCCAGCGCGTCAATGAAGCCGCTCGGGCCGTGATGCTGGCTTATGCGTCCAATCATGATTTAGATGTTATTGGCGCTAATTTTAACGTTATTCGTTTGCTGATTACCCCTGCGGATGACACTACCATTCCGCCAACACCTGCAGTGATGGAATCCGACACGGACTACAGATTGCGAGTTCAGCAAGCATTTGAAGGGATGAGCGTAGCGGGATCCACCGGGGCCTATCAGTATCACGGGCGCAGTGCGGACGGGCGAGTTGCAGATATTTCGGTCATCAGCCCAACGCCATCCTGTGTGACCATCTCCGTGCTTTCCAGGGAAAACAATGGCATCGCATCACCAGATCTGATCGCTATTGTTCAGAATGCACTCAATGCAGAAAATGTGCGTCCCGTTGCCGACCGTGTCACCGTTCAGGCCGCGAATATTGTTGATTACACCATTGATGCGACGCTTTATTTGTATCCGGGACCGGAGAGCGAGCCCATCAGAAAGGCCTCCGAAGCCAAATTAAAGTCCTACATTAATGCTCAGCATCGGCTTGGTCGTGACATTCGGCTCTCTGCAATTTATGCGGCCCTGCATGTTGAAGGTGTACAGCGCGTTGAGCTGGCGACACCCACAGCAGATTTAGTTCTGGATGAAACGCAAGCCTCGTGGTGTACCGCCTATAACATCACTATTGGGGGCTCAGATGAGTAATGAGCGGCTGCTTCCGACAGGGTCTTCTCCTCTGGAGATCAATGCTGCCAGGGCATTAGCAGCATTCGATAAAACCCCCATCCCACTTCGCACGCTGTGGGATCCGCAAACCTGCCCAGCCACACTTCTCCCGTATCTGGCATGGGCATTTTCAGTCGACCGTTGGGATGAGAAATGGCCAGAAGCAACTAAACGAGAGGCTATCAGCAGCGCCTATTTCATTCATTGCCACAAAGGCACCATCAGCGCTGTAAAACGTGTTGTTGAGCCGCTTGGTTACATCATCAAAATAAGTGAGTGGTGGGAAACCAGTGATCCTCCCGGAACATTCCGGCTTGATATTGGCGTTCTGGAAAGTGGCATCACTGAAGAGATGTATCTGGAAATGGAGCGCCTGATTGCCGATGCCAAACCCGCCAGCCGCCATTTGATAAGTTTAAATATTATTCAGGATATTCCCGGTTGTCTTTATGCCGGTGCCTTTAATTACGACGGCAACATAGTCACGATTTACCCCGGATAAGTGAGAACCCCATGACAGCAAAATATCAAACTATTGTAACTACGCTTGGCGCAGCAAAATTTGCAGCAGCCCTTCTGCCTGGTGGAAAAAAAGTCAATATCACAGCTATGGCCGTTGGCGATGGTGGTGGCAGCTTGCCAACGCCTGGCAGTGAGCAAACGAAACTGATTAATGAGACATGGCGCCATGCGCTGAACAAAATAAGTATCGATAACAAAAATAAAAACTATGTCATTGCTGAGCTCGTCATTCCTCCTGAAGTAGGGGGATTCTGGATGAGAGAAGTTGGCCTGTTTGATGACAGCGGTTCCATGATTGCTGTTGGCAATATGGCTGAAAGCTATAAGCCTAAACTTGAGGAAGGTTCCGGGCGAGCACAAACTGTTCGCATGGTCATTATGGTTAGCGACACAGCAGCTATTGAGCTGACTATTGACACGACAACTGTGATGGCTTCACAAGATTATGTGGATGATAAAATTGCTCAGCATGAACAATCTCGAAATCATCCTGATGCCACACTGACCGCTAAAGGTTTTACCCAGCTTAGCAATGCTGTCGACAGTAGCGCTGAGAATCTGGCTGCGACATCAAAAGCCGTTAAGCTGGTTAATGACAACGCTAATGGGCGAGTTCCAGCGAATCGTACTGTCAATGGGCACGCGCTAAGTAACAACATCAACGTCACGTCTCAGGATATTTTTGATGGGCAATCCGTTGCGCTTGATGCTGCGGATCTGGATACCATAAAAACCCCTGGGCTTTACTTTCAGCCAGCAAATGCCAACACCTCTGCTGCCAGACACTACCCTGAAAATAATGCCGGAACGCTGATTGTCTATAAGAATGCGGGGGTCACGCAGATTTACCGTATTTACAATACATCACGCAGCTATTCCCGAAGCCAGTATGCTGACGGGGGTTGGACTGCATGGTCACCGGACGACGCATTTCCGGTAGGAGCGCCAATCCCGTGGCCATCAGATTCCATTCCTGTTGGATACGCGTTAATGCAAGGGCAAACTTTCGATAAGGCTGCGTATCCGCTGTTAGCTCTGGCCTACCCTTCAGGGATTATTCCTGATATGCGTGGGTGGATGATAAAAGGCAAACCAGCTTCTGGACGAAACGCACTATCCTATGAACAGGACGAAAATAAATCTCACACCCATGGTGCTTATGCTGAAAATTCAGCAGCACAGAATGTTACCAGCACAACATTTGATTATGGCTCACGCGGAACTGACGGTGTAGGCGATCACGCCCATGCCTACACCCGCTTTAGCTTTGATTCCACTGCGGGTTCTTCTGGCTCCTCAGGAAATAACTACAAGCATCTGTTAAATCCAGCTCTGATAGATACAGCCACAACCGGCGCTGGTGCGCACTCGCACAGCGTTTATATTGGCGCACACAACCATACGATAACCGTGCCAGCTCATTCACATAATATTGGCGTATCTGCATCAGGGAATGTCGAAAACACCGTCAAAAACATTGCATTTAATTATATTGTAAGGATGGCATGATTTTATAAAATCATTTTAAATGATAGATATTTATAAGCGACAACGCCCGTTGTCGCTTTTTTTATACTTATTTTTCCTCTCCTCGTTGTGCCATCGCCAACCCAACCCCAACAAATAGCCCGCCGGAGCAAAATAAGGAAAATAGCACTCACCCCAACACCACGGAGTAAATTGGATGAGTGACTACCATCACGGCGTTCAGGTTGTCGAAATCAACGACGGCACGCGCGTCATTTCAACTGTATCAACCGCTATTGTCGGCATGGTCTGTACGGCCAGCGACGCCGATGCGGAGATGTTCCCGCTGAACGAACCGGTTCTGGTGACTAACGTGCAAAGCGCTATCGCCAAAGCCGGTACCAAAGGCACCCTTTCCACCTCGCTGCAGGCGATTGCCGACCAGGCTAAACCGGTGACCGTTGTGGTTCGCGTGGCTGAAGGCGCTGGCGACGATCCGGAAGCAGCTTTTGCGCAGACCGTGTCCAATATCATCGGCACCACCGATGAAAACGGTAAATACACTGGTCTGAAGGCGCTGCTGACCGCAGAAGCCGTCACCGGCGTGAAGCCCCGCATTCTGGGCGTACCGGGCTTTGATACCCAGGAAGTGGCCACGGCTCTGGCGCCAATTTGCCAGAAGCTGCGCGCTTTCGGTTATATCAGCGCCTGGGAGTGTAAAACGCTTTCCGATGCGATCGCCTATCGTAAAAACTTCAGCCATCGCGAACTGATGCTGATTTGGCCTGATTTCCTCGCCTGGGATACCGTCAGCAATTCCAGCACCACGGCCTACGCTACGGCCCGTGCGCTTGGCCTGCGCGCCTATATCGACCAGACCACCGGCTGGCACAAAACCCTGTCCAACGTTGGCGTCAATGGCGTCACCGGGATCAGCGCCTCCGTGTTCTGGGATCTGCAGGAGTCCGGCACCGATGCGGATCTGCTGAACGAAGCGGGGATCACCACCCTGGTGCGTAAAGACGGATTCCGTTTCTGGGGCAACCGCACCTGCTCTGACGATCCGCTGTTCCTGTTTGAGAACTACACCCGCACCGCACAGGTGATCGCCGACACCATGGCCGAAGCCCATATGTGGGCCGTGGATAAGCCGATTACCGCCACGCTTATCCGCGACATCATCGACGGTATCAACGCTAAATTCCGCGAGCTGAAAACCAATGGCTACATCATCGATGCCACCTGCTGGTTCGATGAAGACGCGAACGACGCCGAGACGCTGAAGGCCGGCAAGCTGTATATCGATTACGACTATACGCCGGTGCCGCCTCTGGAAAATCTGACCTTACGCCAGCGCATTACCGATAAATATCTGGCAAACCTGGTCTCCTCGGTCAACAACAAGTAAGGAACCTGATACATGGCTATGCCGCGTAAATTGAAATTAATGAACGTGTTCCTCAATGGTTACAGTTACCAGGGGGTCGCCAAATCCATCACGCTGCCAAAACTGACGCGCAAGATTGAAAACTACCGCGGCGCCGGGATGAACGGCAGTGCCCCAATCGACATGGGCCTCGATGATGAAGCGCTGTCGATGGAGTGGTCATTGGGTGGTTTTCCGGATGCCGTTATCTGGGAAATGTATGCCGCGACCGGCATCGATGGCGTGCCGATTCGCTTTGCTGGCTCCTATCAGCGCGACGACTCCGGTGACACCAGCGCCGTCGAAGTGGTGATGCGCGGACGCCAGAAAGAGATCGACACCGGGGAAAACAAGCCGGGTGAAGATACCGAAGCCAAAATCTCCGTGGTCTGCACCTACTTCAAACTGACCATCGACGGTAAAGAGCTGGTGGAAATCGACACCATCAACATGATTGAGAAAATCAACGGCGTCGATCGCCTCGAACAGCACCGCCGCAATATCGGTCTGTAATCTCTTCCGGCCAGCTCGTCTGGCCGGACCTTCCGTTTATCTACAGGACACCAGCTAATGACCACACAGGAAACCGTAACCCTCGACACCCCAATCAAGCGCGGCGAACAGGTGATTGACACCCTCAGCGTGTTGAAACCAAATGCCGGCACCCTGCGCGGCGTAAGCCTTGCCGCAATTGCCGGTTCAGAAGTGGACGCGCTGATCAAAGTGCTGCCACGCATGACCCTGCCTTCGCTGACCGAGCAGGAAGTAGCGGCGCTGGAACTGCCTGATCTGATTGCGCTGGCGGGCAAGGTGGTTGGTTTTTTGTCACCGGGTTCGGCGCAGTAACCTTCCCGAAAGATCTGTCGGTCGACGATCTGATGGCGGACATTGCGGTGATTTTTCACTGGCCACCCTCAGAGCTCTTCCCGATGAGCCTGACCGAACTCATAACCTGGCGCGAAAAAGCGCTACAGCGAAGCGGACACACGAATGAGTAACAGCACAACACTCCAGGTATTACTCAAGACAGTCGACCTGGCGAGCCGCCCGTTTAAAGCGATCCAGACGGCAAGCCTGTCTCTGTCCGGAAATATCGATACGACCCGCCAGAAGCTCAATACTCTGAACGCCCAGGCGGCACAGATTGACGGCTACCGCGCCGCGGAGTCCGAACTCAGCCAGACAGGCAAAGCGCTGGCGGCTGCCAAAGCGAATACCCAACAGCTGGCGATAGCGTTCAGAAGCAGCACTCAGCCGACGCACATCCAGGTACAGGAGCTGGCTTCGGCACGAGAGAACGTCAATCACCTGAAGCAACAGCAGACTGGCCTGCGTCTGACCCTTCAGCAGCAGCGGCTCGGAATGCTGGCATCCGGAACCAGCGCGCAGGCGCTGACCGCAAACGACAGCCAGCTTCGCCTCTCCATCACTCAAACGACCGAGCGCCTGAATCAACAGCAAAAACGGCTGGAGCAGGTGCGTGACTGGAAACAAAAAGTCAGCAGCGTTAAGGAAGGATATCAGCGCCGCCAGGGCTATGCCGATCAGGCGTCCTCAATGGGCGCTTCAGGCCTGGCCTTTGCCAACAAGATTATCGCCCCTCGCGCCGCAGCGGCACAGCAGCAGGAAGAAGCGCATCAAAGCCAGAGCGTGGACCAGCCGCAGCCACTTTTTAGCGCCCTAAACATGGGTAGCCTGAGCGGCGATCTGGCGAAGCTGACGGCAGCCAAAAACCAGCTCAGCGTGGACTGGTTTGCGCCACAGGCAGACTCCCAGCGCCTGCTGATTCAGACCGCCACCGACTATCTGCAAAAGCTCGACGGCTGGGTGCAGAAAAACGGTGAACTGTTTCAGACCTTCGGCACCATTGCCGCCGTGGCGGCAGGTGTCGCCGGAGTCGTTGGTGCGATTGGCAGCGTCGTCGGACCGGTGCTGGGCGGGATTAATATGGTGATGACGGCAGCCTCACTGCTCGGCCCGGTATTCCAGGGCGTGGCAATCGCCATTGGCGCACTTTCCTTGCCCGTTGTCGGGGTGGTTGCCGTTGTCGCCGGGGCAGCGCTCCTCATCCGCAAGTTCTGGGAACCGCTCAGCGCCTTCTTTGGCGGTCTGTTTGGCGGCATTTCTCAGGTTGTGCAATGGACGTTCTCAGGCTTCGGTGAAGCATTACAGACTGTCTGGCAGAAATTCAGCGATCTGGCGAGCCCGATCCACTTCACTGAGAAAACGCTAAACAGCTGCCGCGAAGCTGGAGTGTTATTCGGCTGGCGGCTGGCTGAAGCACTGCTGTGGCCGATTAACATGCTCAAACAGCTCGTCAGCCTGGCAGATCCCGTGCTGGAGTTTCTGAATCTGAAGGAGAAAACCCCTCAGCTTTCAGTACCTCAGGCAGGCCCGCAGCCACTGAGCGCTCCGGATTCATACATCACGCCGACCAGCGAGCTTAGCAGCTATTCGGGCGCTGACTTTCAGGCTATCGTCCCCAAAAGCAGTCACTCCTACAACGATCAAAGTACCCACAACCTCAGCGTTACCATTACGGGCAGTGATGCCCCCGCCCCGGATCTCGCACGAGCTGTTCGTCAGGAACTTGAGCAATACCAGCAACAGTCCCTGTTCAACCAGCGCGCTTACCTGAATTACAGCGGTTAAGGAGAATTCACTCATGATGCTCGCCCTTGGGCTCTTTGTCTTCGAACGTAGAACCCTCCCCTATCAATCCTTAAAGCGTGACGCCAGCTACAGCTGGGTGCCAAATAAGCGCATGGGAAAACGTAGCGCCTACCAGTTTCTCGGCCCGGGTGAAGAAAAAATCACCCTTGATGGCGCTCTGTTCACCGAAATCACTGGCGGCAGAGTCACTCTGGCGTTAATTCGGTTTATGGCTGAACAGGGCTGCGCCTGGCCCCTTTTGGACGGCAACGGCACGATTTACGGCATGTATGTGGTCAGCAGCGTAGTCGAAACCGACTCCGAGTTCTTTCCCGACGGTACGCCGCGCAAAATCAGCTTTACTCTGACGCTGACCCGGGTCGATGAGTCTCTGGTGGCGATGGCAGGTAATCTGCGTGAACTACCCGGCGCCTTGCTGGACAAAGCGACCGGGATCATCGGGCAATTGGGGGGATAGTCATGGCCATATCATTGTTAGATGAAGGCGAGAGCCAACTGGATAAGTTAATCCAGAATGGCAAAGAAAAGCTGGAGTCCATAAAAGACTCGGTGAATCAGTTCGCGGGCGTCTCCACGCCTGACTTTATGCTGGAACTGATGCCAGATAACGACCAGTCAGAAAAGCAGTCAGTTAAAGATCTGACGCCCGTTTTCACCCCGCGCTTAATCTCGCTCTCCCTGACGGACAATCGCGGCTTCATTGCCGACAAGCTGGAAATTGACCTCGATGATAGCGATGGCCAGGTTGAACTGCCCGAGCGCCAAAAACACCTGAGGCTGTGCCTCGGCTGGAAGGGTCGTCCCCTCACCGAAATGGGGCTGTTTGTGGTCGATACTATCCAGCATACTGGCGCGCCCGATCGGGTGAAGATTGTCGCCTCCAGCGCCGAACTGGCGGGGAAAATTAACGCCGCAACTAGCTTTTCCTGGCATGACGCCACCGTGGGTCACATTGTGGAAACTCTTGCTCAAAAATATGGGCTAACACCGAAAATAGACAACGATCTTCGGGGGATAAAAATCCATATAGACCAGACAGGGGAATCGGATGCCGCTTTTCTCACCAGACTGGCGAGCCGCAACGGTGCGGAAGTTGCGTTGAAATTTGGGGAGCTACGCTTTTTCAAACCCGGTCAATCAAAGATCCCAGAAGTAGAGATCGTCCGCGCCCTGGGCGATACGCACATGTTCATGATTGCCGATCGTCCTAACTTTACCGGGGTCACCGCCGAGTGGCTGGAGACCAAAGACCCCAGCCAGAAAAACCAGCAGGTGACTCTGCAACGCAAAAGCAGTGAACAGCCCCCTCCGCCGCAACAGCATCCCGGTGCGACAACACCGGCTAAGCCTGCTCAGAGCAATACTGGCGAATCTTTGGCTGGCGTGAAGGGCAACGTGATACTTTTAAGAACCCTGTATGCCAGTAAAAAACAGGCAGAGGATGCTGCGCGTGCCGCGTGGAAAAAATATCAAGCCGGGGCGGCCGTTTTTAACCTTACTCTGGCGACAGGGCGCGAAACCTTAAAGCCGGACACTCCCGTCAGAGTGAAAGGGTTCAAAAAAACTATCGACGATCGCCCGTGGATTATTAAAGCGCTGACCCATATGGTCAATGACTCCGGTTACACCACCAAACTGGATCTTGAAGTGGGCATTGCCGGTGAAACCTATTACATCCAGAGCAAAGAAGAAAAAGCAAACTAACTTGCAAATGCAAACTTAACTGTTATGATAATCCTGTACTCAACGAGGGAGGAACTCACATGATGCATTGCCCTGTTTGTCAGCAGACGGCCCACGCCCGTTCCAGCCGGTATCTGAGCGCGGAAACCAAGGAGCGCTATCACCAGTGCCGTAACGTGGAGTGCGGCTGCACATTTGTGACGCATGAGAGCCTGGCGCGCTATATCGTCAAGCCGACGGTGGCAACAGCGAGCGCACCGCGCATTTAATCTTGAATTTGCAAACTAAAAAACCTGCTGCAGCAGGTTTTTTTATGCCTGTGAATTTCCGATCGACAGGCAAGAAAAAGGGCCAGCCTTTCGGCCAGCCCTTTTTTTACACGGATGTCGCTTAAGCGCCAAGACGCTCTTTGATACGAGCAGACTTACCAGTACGCTCACGCAGGTAGTACAGTTTAGCTTTACGAACGGCACCACGACGTTTAACAGCAATGCTGTCAACAACAGGAGAGTGAGTCTGGAAGACACGCTCAACGCCTTCGCCGTTGGAAATCTTACGAACAGTGAATGCAGAGTGCAGACCGCGGTTACGGATAGCGATAACCACGCCCTCGAATGCCTGCAGACGTTTTTTGGAACCTTCAACAACCCATACTTTCACTTCCACGGTATCACCCGGACGGAAGGAAGGTACGTCCTGCTTCATCTGTTCTTGTTCAATTTGCTTAATAATGTTGCTCATAATTTAATCTCTTATCCTGGGTAAACTGATATTGGGGGCTTTATGCCATCCCATCATGTTTATGTTGCTGCAGCTCGTGTTCAGTTTTGAACTCGGCCAGCAACCTCGATTGCTCTTCAGTCAGAGCCAGGTTTTCCAGAAGTTCAGGTCTTCTCAGCCAGGTCCGGCCCAGCGACTGCTTCAGACGCCAGCGACGTATCTCGGCATGGTTGCCTGACAGTAATACTGCCGGGACATCCATCCCTTCCAACACTTCAGGACGAGTATAGTGTGGACAGTCCAGTAATCCATCGGCAAAGGAATCTTCCGTTGCCGAAGCTTCATGGCCCAGAACACCCGGAATGAACCGGGAGACGGAGTCAATCAGCGTCATGGCTGGTAACTCACCACCGCTGAGTACGTAATCGCCGATAGACCATTCTTCGTCAATCTCGGTCTGAATTACGCGCTCATCTACGCCTTCGTAGCGACCGCACACCAGAATCAGTTTTTGACTCTGTGCCAGCTCGCTGACGCCCGCTTGATCAAGCTTGCGTCCCTGAGGTGAAAGATAAATCACCTTTGCACCTTCACCTGCCGCGGCTTTTGCTGCATGAATGGCATCCCTTAGGGGTTGCACCATCATTAACATTCCCGGTCCGCCGCCGTAAGGACGATCGTCCACGGTACGGTGCCGGTCATGAGCGAAATCACGAGGACTCCAGCTCTGAATGTTCAGCAGGCCATTTTTTACTGCCCGGCCAGTTACCCCGTAGTCGGTAATCGCGCGGAACATCTCTGGAAAGAGGCTCACAATACCAATAAACACAAGCCCGTCTCCATCACGCCGACTTTTACCAATTATCCGGAGGTTTTAAAAACCAGGATCCCAATCTACTTCAATGGTTTGAGTAGCGAGATCGACTTTCTTGATAACCTGCCCATCGAGGAACGGAACCAACCGCTCCTTGATACCAAACGCATCTTTCAGGTTTGCCTTAATGACGAGAACGTCATTTGACCCGGTTTCCATCATGTCGATGACTTTACCGAGACTGTAGCCTTCGGTGGTCACTACCTGGCAGCCCATCAGGTCTTTCCAGTAGTAGTCACCCTCGCCCAGCTGTGGCAACTGCGAGGAATCGACGACAATTTCGCAATTGGTCATCAGATTCGCGGCATCCCGATCTTCAATGCCTTTCAGCTTGATGATCAGGTCCTGATTGTGGTGACGCCAGCTTTCCAGCTCGACCTCTTGCCACTGACCCGCCTTCTGGATAAACCAGGGCTGATAGTCAAAAATGCTTTCGGTGTCTTCGGTGGAGGAAAACACTCTGAGCCAACCACGGATACCGTAGGAAGATCCCATCTTGCCGATCACAATCGGTTCAACTGGGGTTTTCGCGGCGAGTTGCTTGCTCATCATGACCACCGTGACAGATTAAGCTGCTTTGTTTGCTGCTTTGATCAGCGTAGCTACGCGATCGGAAACAGTCGCGCCCTGGCCAACCCAGTGAGCGATACGATCCAGATCCAGGCGAGTTTCTTCTTCTGCACCGGAAGCCAGTGGGTTGAAGAAACCAACGCGCTCGATGAAGCGACCGTTACGTGCATTACGGCTGTCAGTAACAACAACCTGGTAGAACGGACGCTTTTTCGCGCCGTGACGTGCTAAACGAATAGTAACCATAACATCCTCTTGTGTGAATAAAACGCCGGGCCCCGTCGAGGGACGGAGCCCGGTGTTATATTAAAAGCCCGAAAATTTTACTCATTTCGGCGCAAAAAGCAATCTCTAAAGCGATTTAGCGGCCGGGGAAGCCCGGTGGCATCATCCCTTTCATGCCGCGCATCATTTTCGCCATTCCGCCTTTCTTCATTTTCTTCATCATGCGCTGCATGTCGTCGAACTGTTTCAGAAGACGGTTAACGTCCTGCACCTGCATGCCGCAACCGGCAGCGATGCGACGCTTGCGGGAACCTTTGATGATGTCCGGGTTGGCGCGCTCTTTGAAGGTCATGGAATTAATGATGGCTTCCATACGCACCAGCACTTTATCGTCCATCTGCGCTTTCACGTTGTCCGGGATCTGGCCCATGCCCGGCAGCTTGCCCATCAGGCTTGCCATGCCGCCCATGTTTTTCATCTGGCGCAGCTGCTCAAGGAAGTCGGTCAGGTCGAAGCCATCGCCCTTCTTGAGTTTGTTGGCCAGCTTCTCGGCCTGAGCGCGGTCAACTTTGCTTTCGATATCTTCGATCAGCGACAGCACGTCGCCCATGCCGAGGATACGGGAAGCGATACGATCCGGATGGAACGGCTCCAGCGCTTCGGTTTTTTCGCCGACGCCGAGGAATTTAATTGGCTTGCCGGTGATGTGACGGATGGACAGCGCAGCACCGCCACGGGCGTCACCATCGACCTTGGTCAGCACTACGCCGGTCAGCGGCAGGGCTTCGTTAAAGGCTTTCGCAGTGTTCGCGGCATCCTGACCGGTCATCGCATCGACGACGAACAGGGTTTCAACCGGGTTGATGGAAGCGTGGACCTGTTTGATTTCGTCCATCATCGCTTCGTCGACGTGCAGACGACCGGCGGTATCCACCAGCAGCACGTCGTAGAATTTCAGCTTCGCTTCTTTCAGCGCCGCGTTAACGATGTCGACAGGTTTCTGCGCAACGTCTGACGGGAAGAAATCCACGCCAACCTGCTGTGCCAGGGTTTCCAGCTGCTTGATCGCCGCCGGGCGATAAACGTCCGCAGAAACGACCAGCACTTTCTTCTTGTGCTTCTCGCGCAGGAACTTACCCAGCTTACCGACGCTGGTGGTTTTACCAGCACCCTGCAGGCCCGCCATCAGCACTACGGCCGGTGGCTGAGCGGCCAGGTTCAGAACCTGGTTCTCTTCGCCCATCGCCGAAACCAGTTCCTGACGAACGATTTTGACGAACTCCTGACCCGGGGTCAGGCTTTTGTTGACTTCATGACCTACCGCGCTTTCTTTAACACGGCTGATGAAATCACGCACCACGGGCAGCGCCACGTCGGCTTCAAGCAGCGCCATGCGCACTTCGCGCAGCGTTTCTTTAATATTTTCTTCAGTAAGGCGTCCACGGCCGCTGATGTTACGCAGCGTACGCGACAAACGATCGGTTAAATTATCAAACATTGTCTCTCGCCTGAGGTGGAAACGTTCGGTCGCAGCTGCGACACAGACACAGAAATTTGCCGCAGTATAACACGACACCGCACGAGTTGTGATGCAACGGTTGGAGCATGCGTGACCTGACGTTATACTGCTACTCTTTCAACCATGCCGACATCAACATCTATATGCCTGTTTTTGCACTGCTAGCGCTTGTCGCCTACTCCATCAGCCTCGCGCTGATCATCCCTGCCCTGCTGCAAAAAAACAGCGGCTGGCGGCGCATGGCTATTCTGTCGGCGGTGATCGCCCTGGTGTGCCACGCGTTTGCGCTGGAAGCACGCATTCTGCCGGGTGGCGATCAGGGGCAAAATCTCAGCCTGCTGAACGTCGGTTCGCTGGTCAGCCTGATGATCTGTACGGTGATGACCATCGTGGCTTCGCGCAACCGCGGCTGGCTGCTGCTGCCGATTGTCTACACCTTCGCGCTGATAAACCTCGCCTTTGCGACCTTTATGCCCAATGAGTTCATCACTCATCTGGAAACCACGCCGGGAATGATGGTACACATCGGCCTGTCGCTGTTTGCCTATGCCACGCTGATTATCGCGGCGCTCTATGCGCTGCAGCTGGCGTGGATTGACTACCAGTTAAAAAACAAAAAGCTCGCCTTCAGCAGCGAAATGCCGCCGCTCATGAGCATCGAACGCAAGATGTTCCACATCACCCAGGTGGGCGTGGTGCTGCTGACTCTGACCCTGTGCACCGGCCTGTTTTACCTGCACAACCTGTTCAGCGTGGAAAATATAGATAAGGCGGTCCTTTCCATCATCGCCTGGTTTGTCTATATCGTGTTGTTATGGGGTCACTATCATGAAGGCTGGCGCGGTCGCCGCGTGGTCTGGTTTAACGTGGCAGGCGCCGGATTGCTGACGCTCGCCTATTTTGGTAGCCGCGTCCTGCAACAGTTCGTGAGCTAAGACTTAAAGGAATCTCAGTTGGAACATATCTCAACCACTACGCTGATCGTCACGCTGATCATAATGGTGGTGGTCTCCGCCTACTTCTCCGGTTCAGAAACCGGGATGATGACGCTCAACCGCTACCGGTTACGTCATATGGCAAAACAGGGCAACAGCGCCGCCAAGCGCGTCGAAAAGCTGCTGCGTAAGCCAGATCGCCTGATTAGCCTGGTGCTGATCGGCAATAACCTGGTCAACATTCTCGCCTCGGCGCTGGGCACTATCGTCGGGATGCGCCTGTATGGCGATGCCGGTGTGGCTATCGCCACCGGTGTCCTGACCTTTGTGGTGCTGGTCTTTGCTGAAGTTCTGCCAAAAACCATCGCTGCGCTGTATCCGGAAAAAGTCGCCTATCCAAGCAGCTTCCTGCTGGCCCCGCTGCAAATTCTGATGATGCCGCTGGTCTGGCTGCTGAACACCATTACCCGCATTCTGATGCGGATGATGGGCATCAAAACCGAAACGTCGATCAGCAGCGCACTCAGTAAAGACGAACTGCGCACCATCGTGAACGAATCTCGCTCGCAAATCTCCCGTCGTAATCAGGACATGCTGCTGTCGGTGCTGGATCTGGAAAAGGTCAGCGTCAACGACATCATGGTGCCGCGTAACGAGATCGTCGGCATTGATATCAACGACGACTGGAAGGCGATTGTTCGCCAGCTCACGCACTCCCCACACGGGCGCATCGTGCTGTACCGCGATTCCCTCGACGATGCTATCAGCATGCTGCGCGTGCGCGAGGCCTATCGTCTGATGACCGAGAAAAAAGAGTTCACCAAAGAGGTGATGCTGCGCGCCGCCGATGAAATTTACTACGTCCCGGAAGGCACGCCGCTCAGCACTCAGCTGGTCAAATTCCAGCGCAATAAAAAGAAAGTCGGCCTGGTGGTGGACGAATACGGTGACATTCAGGGTCTGGTGACCGTCGAAGATATTCTGGAAGAGATTGTCGGCGACTTCACGACGTCGATGTCTCCTTCGCTGGCGGAAGAAGTCACGCCGCAGAACGACGGCTCGGTGATTATCGACGGCACGGCCAACGTCCGTGAACTGAATAAAGCCTTTAACTGGCACTTCCCGGAAGATGAGGCCCGCACCATCAACGGCGTGATTCTGGAAGCGCTGGAAGAGATCCCGGCCATCGGCACGCGCGTGCGCATCAGCCAGTACGATATCGATATTCTCGACGTACAGGACAATATGATTAAGCAGGTTAAAGTGGTACCGGTGAAATCTCTGCGGGAAAGCGTGGCGGAATAAACTGGACTCCTCTCCCCTGGCGGGGAGAGGAAAAGCAAAGATTAAGCCTTCGCTTTGGCGACCGAAACCATCGCAGCGCGAATGGTACGACCGTTCAGGGTATAGCCCTTCTGCATCACCATCAGCACGTTGCCCGGTGCCACTTCTTCAGACTCGACCATCGCAATGGCCTGGTGCACGTTAGGATCCATAGGCACGTTGATGTCGCCAACCACTTCCACACCGTATTTACGCACCACGTCGAGCATCGATTTCAGGGTCAGTTCGATCCCTTCCACCATCGGCGCCATGTCCGGGTTAGCTTTATCAGCCACTTCCAGCGCGCGATCCAGGCTGTCGATGACCGGCAGCAGGTCGTTGACGAACTTCTCAAGGGCAAACTTGTGCGCTTTCTCCACGTCCTGCTCGGTACGACGACGCAGGTTTTCCATTTCCGCTTTCACACGCATCACGCCATCGCGTTCGCGGTTTTGCGCTTCCACTAACTGAGCTTCCAGATTCGCAATTTTCTCATCGCGCGGATCCACCTGCTCAGCAGAAGTCTCGGACTCTACGGCCTCAACTTCATCATGCTGGTCCTTGATAATTTCTTCCGGGGCTTGCCCCTCAGGCGTTTTCTGTTCTTTACTACTCATGAATTTCTCCGCGTTTTTTGGTATTCATCTCGCTGACTTCGCTTATTATGGGGATCGCGCTGCGGGTTTCAAGGGAAGCAGGCACATTGTCATCATTCATTCGGCACAAGGACCTCCAGAAAATGAACAATCATTTCAAGTGTATCGGTATTGTCGGCCATCCCCGTCACCCTACCGCGCTGACCACACATGAAATGCTCTGGCGCTGGCTGTCCACCAAAGGCTATGAAGTCATTGTCGAACAACAGATTGCCCGCGAACTGCAGTTGAAGAATGTCACTACCGGAACGCTGGCCGAAATTGGCCAACGGGCCGATCTGGCAGTAGTGGTTGGCGGCGACGGTAATATGCTGGGCGCCGCGCGCACGCTGGCGCGTTATGACATCAAAGTCATTGGCATTAACCGTGGCAATCTCGGGTTCCTGACCGATCTCGACCCGGATAACGCTCAGCAGCAGCTGGCCGATGTTCTTGAAGGCCACTATATCACCGAGAAGCGTTTCCTGCTTGAAGCGCAGGTTTGCCAGCAGGACTGCCAGAAGCGCATCAGCACCGCCATCAATGAGGTGGTGTTACACCCCGGCAAAGTGGCGCACATGATTGAGTTCGAAGTTTATATCGATGAAGTCTTTGCGTTTTCTCAGCGTTCCGATGGGCTGATCATTTCAACGCCAACCGGTTCAACCGCTTATTCTCTCTCCGCAGGCGGCCCTATTCTGACACCTTCGCTGGATGCTATTACGCTGGTGCCGATGTTCCCGCATACGCTCTCTGCGCGTCCGCTGGTGATCAACAGCAGCAGCACCATTCGTTTGCGCTTTGCCCACCCGCGTAACGACCTGGAAATCAGCTGCGACAGCCAGATTGCGCTGCCGATTCAGGAAGGTGAAGACGTATTAATTCGCCGCTGCGACTACCATCTGAATCTGATCCACCCGAAAGACTACAACTATTTCAACACGTTGAGCTCTAAGCTGGGCTGGTCAAAAAAATTGTTCTGATTTCGTACTCGCCTCTTTACTGTATAAAAAACCAGTTTATACTGTATGAAAATACAGTTATGGTTTTTCATACAGGAAGACGACAATGCTGGCACAACTCACCATCAGCAATTTTGCCATCGTACGCGAACTTGAAATCGATTTTCATAGCGGGATGACGGCCATCACCGGCGAAACCGGGGCCGGTAAATCTATTGCCATCGATGCGCTTGGGCTGTGCCTCGGCGGTCGCGCCGAAGGGGATATGGTACGCACTGGCGCTACCCGTGCCGATCTGTGCGCTCGCTTCGCCCTGAAAGATACCCCTGCCGCCCAGCGCTGGCTCGAAGCCAATCAGCTGGAAGACGGGCGTGAGTGTTTACTTCGCCGCGTCATCAGCAGCGATGGTCGCTCTCGTGGCTTTATCAACGGCACTGCCGTTCCCCTGTCGCAGCTGCGTGAGCTGGGTCAGCTGCTGATCCAAATTCACGGCCAGCACGCCCACCAGCAGTTAGTGAAACCAGAACATCAGAAATCCCTGCTCGACGGCTACACCGGCGAGTGTGCGCTGACTCAACGCATGGCCGAAGATTACCGCCGCTGGCACCAGAGCTGCCGCGATCTTGCCCAGCATCAGCAGCAAAGCCAGGAGCGTGCCGCCCGCGCCGAGCTGTTGCAGTATCAGCTTAAAGAGCTCAACGAATTCCAGCCGCAGGCAGGGGAATTTGAACAAATCGACGAAGAGTACAAGCGTCTGGCTAACAGCGGGCAGTTGCTCAGCACCAGCCAGCATGCGCTGGCGCTGATGGCCGACGGCGATGACGTCAACCTGCAAAGCCAGCTCTACAGCGCTCGTCAGTTGGTTACCGAGCTCACCGGTATGGACAGCAAACTCTCCGGGGTGCTGGAGATGCTGGAAGAAGCCGCCATCCAGATTAGCGAAGCCAGCGACGAGCTGCGCCACTACTGCGACAGAATGGATCTCGATCCTAACCGTCTGTTTGAACTGGAGCAGCGCATCTCCCGTCAGATTGCGCTGGCGCGTAAGCATCATATTTCACCGGAAGAACTGCCGGCCTTTCATCAGTCGCTGCTGGATGAACAGCAGCTACTGGACGATCAGGCTGATTCGTTAGAAACCCTGAGCCTTGCCGTCAATCAGCATCACCAGCAGGCGCTGGCCACAGCGGAGCAGCTGCACGCTCTGCGCGCCGCCAGCGCAGCCGAGCTGGCCACCTTAATCACCGACAGCATGCACACGCTCTCCATGCCACACGGCTTGTTCACCATTGAGGTGAAGTTTGAAGAGCATCATTTAACCGCCGACGGTGCAGATCGCATCGAATTCCGCGTCACCACTAACCCTGGGCAGCCACTGCAGCCTATCGCCAAAGTGGCCTCCGGTGGTGAACTGTCGCGTATCGCGCTGGCGATTCAGGTGATCACCGCGCAGAAAATGGAAACCCCGGCGCTGATTTTCGATGAGGTGGATGTGGGGATCAGCGGCCCGACCGCGGCCGTGGTCGGCAAACTGCTGCGCCAGCTGGGCGACTCTACTCAGGTGATGTGTGTGACTCACCTGCCGCAGGTGGCTGGCTGTGGTCACCATCACTTCTACGTCAGCAAAGAAACCGACGGCGAGATGACCGAAACCCACATGCAGCCGCTGGATAAACGGGCCCGTCTGCAGGAACTGGCACGCCTTCTGGGCGGGAGCGAAGTCACCCGCAACACGCTGGCGAATGCCAAAGAGTTGCTGGCGGCATAAACTTTTTGCCATTCTCAGAGTCTCAGTTCACAACAAAAAAACGCCGACAGACCAGACGACAAGGTTTAATTGTGATGAAAGGTCTATTATCATCGGCATATTACAATTGAGCCGTGAACTGCTCGGGCCCGAAAAGGAATGAAATCACTATGCGCTGTAAAATGCTGACTGCTGCCGCAGCGGTTCTTCTGATGTTGACCGCAGGCTGTTCTACTCTGGAACGAGTGGTTTACCGTCCTGACATCAACCAGGGTAACTATCTGGCACCTAACGACGTAGCAAAAATTCGTGTTGGCATGACGCAACAGCAGGTTGCCTATGCGCTGGGTACCCCAATGATGACCGATCCGTTCGGCACCAACACCTGGTTCTACGTGTTCCGCCAGCAGCCAGGCCACGAGAAAGTCACGCAGCAAACCCTGACGCTGACCTTTAACAGCAGCGGTGTGCTGACCAACATCGATAACAAACCGGCTCTGACAGGCAACAATAACTAAGCCTGAAGATGTAAAAAAAGCGCTCACTGAGCGCTTTTTTATTTGGCGGATTTCTCTGCTCGCTGGCGGCGCAGCTCTTTCGGGTCGGCAATCAGCGGGCGATAAATCTCTACCCGGTCGCCGTCGCGGAGCAAATCCGTCAGTTTGACGGCGCGACTCCAGACGCCCACTTTATTCTTCGCCAGATCGATATCGGTCCTCAGCTTCAGCAGGCCGCTGGCAACAATCGCCTGCTCCACCGTCGCGCCTTCCTCGAGCGAGACCTTTTGCAGGTACTGTTTTTCCGGCAGCGCGTAAACTACCTCGACCGAAATCTTAAGCGACACTGTAAATCTCTTTCGCCCGGGTGGTGAACGCCTGCACCATGTTAGACGCCAGCTCCTTGAAGATGCGGCCAAAGGCCATCTCAATCAGCTTATTGGTAAATTCGAAATCGAGATGGAATTCGATTTTACAGGCGTCCTGGCTCAGCGGTGTGAACTTCCAGCCGCCAATCAGCTTGCGGAACGGGCCATCCACCAGATGCATCAAAATGCTCTGGTTGTTGGTCAGCGTATTACGGGTAGTAAACGTCTTGCTGATCCCCGCTTTCGACACATCCACGGCCGCGGTCATTTGCGACGGACCGGCTTCCAGCACCCTGCTGCCGGTGCAGCCAGGCAGGAAATCTGGATAGGCATCCACATCGTTCACGAGCTTGTACATCTGTTCCGCGCTGTAGGGCACAAGCGCAGTACGACTAATCTGAGGCATAGCAATTCTCACTCACTGTTCTGGCGCAAATAATATCATTTATCCCCTGTTAAAAAAAACGCTGCGCCGCAACTCATGCTAAGATAGGCCATTGCGCCTCGCGGGAAGATTGAGGCAAGGTACAGAATGAGATGAGTTCAGGACACTATGACTAAGAAAAAAGCCCACAAACCTGGATCAGCCACCATCGCGCTGAATAAACGCGCCCGTCACGAATATTTTATTGAAGAAGAATTCGAAGCGGGCCTCTCGCTGCAAGGCTGGGAAGTCAAATCCCTGCGTGCGGGAAAGGCCAACATTGGCGACAGCTATGTGATTTTCAAAGACGGTGAGGCGTACCTGTTTGGTGCTAACTTCACGCCACTGGCCGTGGCTTCCTCGCATTACGTCTGCGATCCAACCCGCACCCGTAAACTGCTGCTGAATCAGCGAGAGCTGGACTCTCTGTACGGCAGCGTTAACCGCGATGGCTACACCGTGCTGGCCCTCTCCCTGTACTGGAAGAACGCCTGGTGTAAGGTGAAGATTGGCGTGGCGAAAGGTAAAAAACAGCACGACAAGCGTAATGATGCGAAAGACCGCGAATGGCAGGTGGATAAAGCCCGTATTATGAAGCACGCCGGTCGTTAAGTCGTCCCTGGCTCCGGTAGCAGCAGCAACTCTGCCGGAGCTGAACAACGCCCTCCCCCTCCCGTCTAAATTCTGCTGATAATAATTACGTAGCGAAATTTATTGCACACAATAAAAGAGTGTGGCTGTTTTTAGCGGGCCGCACCAGAATATATCATGCAACTTTTTTCCATTGCTTATTCATGTTTTCTAAATACCTCTTTGCTGAATTGAAAAAGCTGAAAATAGCTGGCAGAAATAAAAAGAAAACACGATTTTCGTCACATTAATCCGTTGTATTAATCATTAACCCGGCTCATGATTTTTAGCCGCGCTTATGTGTTACCCGGCAACGCGCTTTTCACTATAATTTCTATAATTCAATAGATTAAAGCTAAATCAGCGCTCACCCCCCTATTCTGCCTGTGACAAACAGGTCAGAGGACCTGATGTAAAAAGCCCTGAATATTCAGATTGGCTAAATCATCGTTAACTCGTGCTTAATTTGCGCATTCTTTTGTTCCTGTCTATATCATGATCAGTGTGCGGTAAAATTAAACCGCTAAAAATCAGGGGTTTTTATCTTAAGCTAATTGACTGTCACCATCTGCCGTCTCTTTTTTTCTTTTCTGCTTTTACGAGCAACGGATGCGCTCGCTTAAAATTTAAGATAAGGGTCAACCCATTTAAGGCATTAACTGCGGAAATACGTTTACCGTGCGAAATAGCGTTTGTTCGCAACAACGGTAACACCACTTTCTTTGAATGGAGTGATAACCATGCGTCCTGTTGCCATTATTTCTGAATTGACTGGCGTCACCAGCAATGTTGAAACATCTGAGATCACCCTTACCTCTCCGTCCATCGTGAAGCTTCAGGTCGAGCGATCTGATATTGCCTCGATCACGCGATCCGGCCAGGACATGGTCATCAAACTGAATTCGGGCGAAACGGTTACCCTCAAGAATTTCTATGTCGCCAACTCCCAGGGCGCGAACCATCTGGTGCTGGAGGACAGCCACGGCGCGCTGTGGTGGGTACAGGACCCAGGCGAAGCCATGCATTTCCAGCAAATCGACAATTTCGATGCCTTTATGATTGGCGAAGGTCACTCTGAAGGCGGCGCAATCTGGCCGTGGGTGCTGGGCGGCGTGGCCGTGGCGGCAGGTATTGGCATCGCTGCGGGCAGCGGCGGTGGCGGAGGCGGCGGTGGATCCGATCACAATAGTGGAAACGGAAATAACGGCAACGGCAATGGCAATGGCAATGGCAATGGCAATGGCAATGGCAATGGAAACGGCAATAATGGCGGGACGAACAACGATCCTCCTGCTGCGCCAACCAATCTTGCCGTCTCAGCCGATGGCACCACGGTAACGGGTAAAGCCGAGGCCGGCAGTACCGTACAAGTTAAAGATCCCAACGGGAACGTGATAGGCACAGGCACCGCAGGCAGCGATGGGAGTTTCACCATCACGCTCAACACGCCGCAGCTCAGCGGTGAGCAACTGTCCGTTAATGCCACTGATACAGGCGGGCATACCGGCCCTTCTGCGACGGTCGATGCACCGAATGTTCCGGAACCAGCGATCCCGGTGATCACCAGCGTCCTGGACGATCATACCTCAGCCGTCATTGGTAATAATCAATACACTAACGACAACACCCCTGTCCTGAAGGGCACGGGCACGGCTGGCAGTACCATTCATATTTTCAGCAATGGTCACGAGATTGGTTCGGCAACCGTTGGCAGCGACGGCACCTGGAGCTTCCAGATAACCACCGCACTTGCCGATGGCCTGAATTCCTTCACCGCCATTGCCATTAACCTCAAAGGCTCGAGTATCGAATCCACCCACTTCAACATTACCGTGGATACGATTGCTCCGGACGCGCCGGTACTGACGGCTGTGACCGATGATGTAGCACCTGTTGTTGGCTCGCTGCAGAACGGTTCCTTTACCAATGACACCAAACCGACCTTTACCGGTACCGGTGAAGTGGGCGATACCGTTAAGTTCTACGACGGTCAAACCTTGATCGGCACCACTACCGTCGATTCCACCGGCCACTGGACCTTTACCCCGTCACAGCCGCTGAGTGAAGCCTCACACACCATTACCATCACCCAGACCGATCTTGCAGGAAACGTCAGTGCCACCACTACGGCCCCGACGTTCACCGTAGATACCACGCCGCCAGCAGCACCAGATATCACCAATGTGGCAGTCAACGGCGCATCGGTCAGCGGGACGGCAGAAGCCGGTACCACCGTGTCGATTTACGACTCCAGCAACAATTTGCTGGGCTCGACAGTGGTCGGCAGCAACGGACAATTTACCATTACCCTCAATCCGGCCCAGACCGGCGGAGAGTCGCTGGAGGCTCGCATTCAGGATCAGGCGGGCAACGTCGGTAATCCGACCGACTTTGTCGCCTCGGATTCCGGTTTCCCTCCTCAGCCGATTATCGTCAGCATCGATGACAACGTCCTGCCGGTCACGGGCACTGTCACCAACGGGGGCTTTACCAACGACAACACCCCAACGCTACACGGGACCTCTGTACCCTTCGCCACCATTATCATCAGCGATAACGGCGTGCAGTTATTACCCCCGGTCACTGCGGATGCTGGTGGTAACTGGACCTTCACCCCGTTCCCGCCTTTGATGGACGGTGACCACAACTTTACCGCCACCGCCTATAACGGTATTGGCACCAGCGGTTCGTCCACCTCCTTCAACATTGATGTCGATACTGTGCCTCCGGTCCTGCAGAATCTTCAGGTCGTCAATCAGGGCACAACCCTGACGGGTAACACGGAGGCCGGTAGCACCGTGGTGGTCACCGACAGCCATGGGAATACGCTGGGTACCGGCGTTGCCGATCAGAGCGGCAATTTCAGCATTACGCTAAGCTCGCCAAAAACTAACGGTGAATCTCTGACGGTTGTCGCGACTGACAAAGCCGCGAACGCCAGTATCCCTGACACCTTCAACGCCCCGGATACCACTCCGCCAGCCCCACCAACCGGGCTTGCTGTCGGCGCAGACGGCCTTACCGTCAGCGGTCAGGCTGAACCGTTCAGTACCATCACGATTAAGGACAGCAGCGGCAACGTGCTGGGTATCGCCCAGACCAACAGCCTTGGCAACTTTGTCGTCCCGCTGAGCAGCCCTCAGCTTAACGGTCAGGGTCTGCTGGCGACGGCCACAGATGCCGCGCATAACACCAGCCTGCCAGCCAGCGTCGTAGCCCCGGATATCACCCCGCCGGATGCGCCAGATCATCTGCTGGTCAACGGCGTCGGAACAATCCTGACCGGCCATGCGGAAGCAGGCAGCACGATCACCGTTAAAGATCCCCTGGGCCACGTGATAGGCACCGGGAAAGCAGGGGCGGACGGACAGTTCAGCATTACGATTTCACCCGCTCAGGACAACGGGGAAACTCTCTCGGCAACGGCCACCGATATGGCGGGTAACGTCAGCCTGCCGGGCTTTGCCCATGCGCCTGACATTACACCGCCGGAAATTCCGCTGATCCTTAACGTGGTCGATGACGTTCCGGGGATCGTTGGGACAGTGCCAAGCGGCGGTACCACCAACGATTCGCAGCCAACGCTTTCCGGTACGGCTGAGATCGGCTCCACGGTCAAGGTTTACGAAAACGGCAATTATCTTGGCACTGCCAGCATTGACGGAACCGGCGTCTGGACGTTCACCCCATCCAGCCCGCTGTCGGAAGGCAGCCATCAGTTTATTGTTGTCTCCACCGATGCGGCAGGAAACTCCAGCTCGTCCGCGCCGTGGAACATTCTGGTGGATACCGTTCCGCCTCTGGTACCGGCGATCACCCTGGTTATTGACGATGCGCCGGGCATCCTTGGCCCAATCGCCAACGGCGGGTTAACCAATGACAGCACGCCAACCGTCAGCGGCACCGGGCAGCCAGGCTCTACGGTGACCTTGTTTGATAACGGTGTACCGGTGACCAGCATTTTGCTGGATAGCTCGGGTACCTGGAGCCATACCTTTACCACTCCGCTGACCGGAACCAACCACTCGCTGACCGTGAATTCCAGCGACTTCTTCGGCAACACGTCGACCATGTCCACCGCGTGGACCTTTACCCTGGATACCGTTGCGCCGCTCGTCCCTCTGATCGTGGACGTTACCAACTCCGTTGGCGGCACTCTGCTTCCTAATGGGCTGACCAATGAAACCAAACCGCATCTGACCGGTACCGGGGAAGCGGGCTCGGTGGTCACCATTTTCGATAACGGTAAACAAATTGGCCAGGTCACCGTCGACGGCAGCGGCAACTGGAGCTTCACCCCGCCGCTGGCGCTGGGCGATGGCAGCCATACTTTGACGGCCAATGCCACGGATGCAGCAGGCAACGTCAGCCTGAATAGCAGTTTTGCGCTGATAGTGGACGCCACCGCACCTGCAGCTCCGCAGATTGTCTCGGCGAATATTACGGTCGGCGGTACGCCTGAAATGCTGCCCAACGGCAGCATCACCAATCAGACTGAACCGACAATCAAAGGCACCAGCGAAGCCAATGCCACCATCAGGATTTACGATAACGGTACCTATGTCACCAGCGTGCTGGCAGATGGCAGCGGGAACTGGAGCTACCTGCCAGGTACTCCGTTATCTAACGGCCTGCACGTTATTACCGTCACCGCGACCGATGCGGCAGGTAACGTCAGCCCGGCGTCCGGTGGATTCTCGGTCGATATCGACATCATCCCTCCGGCCACGCCGAATGCACCGCTGGTCAGCGATAACGTGCTGCCTGTAGTCGGCAATGTCGCCGACGGCGGGGCGACCAACGACACCACGCCAACCTTCAGCGGCACGGGTGAAATTGGCAGCACCATCACCATTTATAACGGCCTGGCCGTGCTGGGCACCACCACCGTCCTGGAAAACGGGACGTGGAGTTATACTCCTCCGCCATTTGCTAACGGCAACGTCCTGGTTATCACCACCACCGAAACTGACCTGGCAGGCAACATCAGCCTGCCATCGCCACCGGTGACGATCACCATCGACACCTCAGCGCCAGGTACGCCTACCATTGGTTTTGCCGATGATAATGTGGGCCCTGTCCAGCTTCCTCTGCTCAGCGGGGCGACAACCGACGACAACACCCCGCAGCTGCACGGCACCGCGGAGGCGTTCAGCACCGTGACCATCACCTACGGTGGAGTGGTTCTCGGCACCGCGACAGCGGATGCAGGTGGCAACTGGACTCTGCCACTGACCAATAGCCTGCCTGACGGAAACTACACCTTTACCGCCGTGGCAACAGATAAAGCAGGCAATGCCAGCGGCCCTTCCAGCGACTTTAGCCTGACCATCGAGACGGCCCTTCCGCAGGTACCGGTCGTGACGGCGATTGTCGATAACGTCCTGCCGCAGACCGGCAATCTGACCGATGGCTCGTTCACCAACGACACCACGCTGGATATTTCCGGGACGGCGCAGAACGCTACTTCGGTCACGATTTACGACAACGGAGTGGCAATTGGTACCGTTGCGGTGGTCAACGGAAACTGGTCATTTACCACGCCTTCGTTGCTTGAAATTCAGCACAGCTTTACCTTTACGGCCACCAATGGCACCGGGAACGTCACCCTGCCGGATACACCGGTAATTATCACCGTCGATCTGACACCGCCTCCGTCACCATTGATCCTCAACGTAGCCAATGATGGTGCCTCCGTCAGCGGTACGGCTGAAGCGTTCTCTACGGTCGTCATTAAAAACGCCAGCAATGTGGTGATTGGCCAGGGTACGGCGAATGCGCTGGGTATCTACACCGTCACGCTTTCTCCGGCACAAACCGGATCGCAGGATCTGACGGCGGTGGCCGTCGACCGGGCGGGTAACGTCAGTGATCCAACCGACTTTGTCGCCTCGGGATCCGGCCTCCCGGACGTGCCGTCCATCACCCAAATTCTGGATGACGTCGGCTCGGTGATCGGGCCTGTCGCCCCTGGCGGCAGCACTGACGACACCACGCCAACCCTGAGCGGGAAAGCGGATGCCGGTGCCACGGTGCATATTTATATCGACGGAGTGCTGGCGAATTCCGTGCTTGCCGACGGCAGTGGTAACTGGAGCTTCACCTCTCCGGTGTTGCTTGAAGGACCTCACAACTTCACGGTATCCGCCACCAACGGCGTGGGGACAGGCGCCCTCTCAGCCCCAACCACCATCGTGGTCGATCTGACCGCACCGGGCCTGCCAGTCATCGTGAGCGCACTTGACGACGTACCGGGGAATGTCGGCACGATCCTTAGCGGAGCGCTGACCAACGACACCCGGCCAACGCTCAACGGTAACAGCGAAGGCAACGCCACGATCACCATTTACGATAACGGGGTGAAAATCGGCACGACTCAGGCAGATGGCAGCGGGATCTGGAGCTTCACGCCGTCGAGCGATCTCGGCAGCATATCGCATATCTTTACCGTGACCGCTACGGATGCGGCAGGTAATACCAGCCTGCCGTCTGCCAGCTTCACACTGAATATCGATGCCATTGCCCCGGGCATGCCGTCTATCGTCAGCGTCACCAACGATAACCTGATTCCGGGTGTGAATGTCGGTATCGGTCAGGCCACTAACGACACCACTCCAGTGCTGAAAGGCACGGCTGAGATTGGCAGTACGGTTAAGGTTTATGACGGCAGCACTCTGCTGGGAAGCACTGTTGCAGACGGTTCCGGTAACTGGACCTTCACCTTCCCTGTCGGCGTGACGCTGAACAACGGCAATCACAGTCTGACGGTCACCGCCACCGATCTGGCCGGAAACACCAGCGTGCCATCAACGGCGTTCCCGATAGTGATCGATACCATTGCGCCATCGGTGCCGACGCTGCTCTCTGTGGTTGACGACCAGCCCGGTGGCGTAGTCGGTGCCCTGGTGAATGGTCAGTTGACCAACGACAACACCCCAACCCTGAGCGGGCGCGGTGAAATCGGCGCCACGGTGAAAGTCTATGCCGACGGTAATTTAGTGGGCAGCGCCGTCGTCGACGGCACCGGAGCCTGGAGCGTCACCACCTCCTCTCTGGCGGATGGCCCGCATATTTTAACCGTCAACCAGACCGATCCGGCAGGCAACATTGGCCTCAGCACCGGTGGATTCACCGTCAACGTGGATGCCACCGCACCGAATGCCCCGGCGATCCTCTCCGTTGCCGATAACACCGCGCCGGTGATTGGTGTTGTCCCAAGCGGCGGCAGCACTAACGAAACGTTCCCGGTCATTAGCGGCACAGGCGAGGCGGGCTCAACCATTACGCTGTACAACGGCTCTAACGTGCTGGGAACCACTGTCGTCAACGGCCTGGGGATCTGGAGCTTTACCCCGTCCAGCCCGCTGGCCGCAGGCACCTGGAACATCACGGCCACCGCAACGGATGCCGCAGGCAACACCGGCACGGCCTCTGGCTCGTACTCCTTCACCATCGACGTCACCGCGCCAAATGCTCCGGCGATCGTCACGGTGTTTGACGATCAGGGCTCGATCGTCGGAAACCTGGCTAACGGTGCGGTAACGGATGACACCCGTCCGGCAATCAGCGGCACCAGCGAAGCCAACGCCACCATCAAGCTGTATGACAACGGCAGCCTGATCACCACTATCACTGCCGACGGCAGCGGGAACTGGAGCTTCACCCCGGTCGGTGCGCTGTCCCAGGGTAGCCATGTCCTGACCGCCACCGCGACCGACGCCGCAGGTAACGTCAGTCTGGCTTCCGGCAGCTTCACCTTTGTGGTGGACTCCGTCGCCCCACTGGCACCGGTGATCACCTCACTGAACGATGACGTATTGCCGGTCATCGGACCGGTGGTCGTCGGTGGCACCACCAACGACAACACCCCGACGTTAACTGGTACTGCTGAAGTCGGCGCTACGGTCAGGATTTATGACGGCGGCACCCTTGTCGGCACCGCCGTGGCCGACTCGCTCGGGGCGTGGATTATCACCACCTCACCGCTGTCGAATGGCACACATACCCTCACCGCCACCTCGACGGACGTCGCCGGTAACGTCAGCCTGCCTTCGCTGCCGTTTGGCTTCACCGTGGACAACGTGGCACCAAACACCCCTGTGCTGAGCTCGGTGGTGGATGATGTCGCAGGCGGCGTGGTCGGCGCGCTGACCAGCGGTCAGTTGACCAACGACAATCAGCCAACCCTGAGCGGCACCGCTGAGGCAGGCAGCACCATCAGCATTTATGACGGTTCAACGCTGCTTGGCACCACAGTGGCAACGGGCGGCACCTGGACCTTCACCCCGCTCACCCCACTGGGCGACGGGACGCACGTTCTGACAGTTACCGCTACCGATGCGGCAGGCAACGTCAGTTCGCCAACCGCAGGCTTTACCGTGGTGGTGGATGCGACAGCACCGGTACTGCCGGTGATCACCAGCATTATTGACCACGTTCCTAACTACGTCGGAGCGGTAGGCAACGGACAGTTCACCAACGACAGTCTGCCAACGCTGAACGGCACGGCGGAAGCCAACAGCAGCGTGAAGATTTACGACAACGGCACGCTGCTGACTACCGTAACGGCTAACGCCTCAGGCGCCTGGACGTGGACGCCAACGGTCGCACTGGGCCAGGGGACTCACAGCTTTACCGTGACCTCCACAGATGCAGCGGGCAACCTCAGCGTAACCTCGGTTCCGGCAGCGATTATTGTCGATACCGTCGCACCGGGATTACCTTCAGGACTGCTGGTTAACGCCACCGGGACCCGCGTCACGGGGACTGCGGAAGCTAACAGCACCGTGACCATCACCAGCGCTACCGGTACCGTACTTGGCACGGCTACGGCGGACGGCACCGGGGCCTTTACGGTCACGCTGTCTCCGGCGCAGACCATCGGCCAACCGCTGCTGGCCTTTGCTCAGGACAGGGCGGGTAACGTCGGGCTTTCCGTCGGCTTTACCGCTCCGGACACCCGCGTGCCGGATGCGCCGACCATCACCACCGTGGTGGACGATCAGGGCCTGTACACCGGGAATCTGACCAACGGCCAGCTCACCAACGACGCCACGCCAACCCTGAACGGTACGGCGCAGGCCCTTGCGACCATCACTATCTACAACAACGGTGCGGTACTGGGGACCACCACCGCCAACGCCCTCGGGATCTGGACGTTCACCCCGACCACCAACATTACCGAAGGGACACATCAGTTCACCGCCACGGCGACCAACGCTAACGGCACCGGCGCACCTTCCGGATCCTTCAGTATTCTGGTGGATACCACTGCGCCTAACACACCGTCGATCAGCATCAGCGCTGACGGCAGCACGCTGAGCGGTATGGCAGAAGCGAACAGCACCATTACGATCACTCTGCCAGGTGGAGCAGGTACGCTCACCACCGTCACCGGCAGCAACGGCACCTGGAGCCTCACCCTGCCAGTGCGTGAAATTGAAGGGCAGATCCTGAGCGCGACGGCGACGGACCAGGCAGGGAACACTTCTGGCTCCATCACCGTCACCGCGCCTGTTCTGCCGCTCGCCGCCTTTGACGACGTGCAGAATCTGGCGCTGACCTCCACCGCCACCACCAGCGTGCAGCACCTGACCAACTACGGCACCATGCTGGTTGGCGCACTGGGTAACGTGGCTTCGGTACTCGGAAACGGCGTCGCGCAGGTACAGTTCAGCATCGATGCGGGCGGCTCAGGCGATGTCACCATCAACGCGGCGGCCACCGGGATTGTACTATCGCTGCTCTCCACTCAGGAAGTGATTGTCCAGAAATTCGATACCGTCAGCGGCACCTGGCAGTCGTTTATCGATACCGGGCTGCCGAATTTTGCCACCCTGCTGACCCTGAACGGCAGCGGAGTGTCGCTGAATCTGACCGGCCTGAGCGGCGGGCAGTATCGCGTTCTGACCTACAACACCAGCCTGCTGGCAACCGGTTCCTTTACCGGACTGGAAGTCGATCTCAGCAAAACCACCGCGGGCACCGTTAGCGGCACCACCGCGCATGCGGGTAACGTCATCACCGACATTGACGTCAACGGCGGCCAGGATAACGCGCCAACCGGCTCGATCATCAGCCAGGTGACCAACTCCAGCGGCGTGACTCAGGTTGTCGGTGCAGGCGGGACGGATATCGTCGGACAGTACGGTACGCTGCATATCAATCAGGACGGTAGCTACACCTACACCCTCACCAACACCTCGGCGGCGGTGATGGGACATAAGGACAGCTTCACCTACACCCTGACGCACGGCGGCGTCAGCGACACGGCGCAGCTGGTGATCACTCTCGGACCGGTTCCGCCAGCCAGCACCGTGGTGGCAACCGACAACAACGCGACGCTGGTGTTCGATACCGATGTGTCCGCGGTGAATAACGGATCGTCCTCGCAGACGGGCCTTACCGTGGTCGGCGTGGGGCTGGGCAACGTGCTGAGCCTGAACGTGCTGGCGAACATGACCAACCCGATTGAGTTCAACATTCAGGACGGCACCACCCGCACCCTGACGCTGCAATCCTCCGTCGGCGGCGTGGCGGTGGCCTCAACCTTTGACCTCTACATTTACCGCTTTAACGATGTCACCCAGCAGTACGAGCAGTATCAGGTACAGAAAGGCTGGCTGAACGCGCCATTACTGGGCGGCACTTCCAGCCAGCTGACCCTGACGCTGCCGGGCGGCGAGTATGTGTTCCTGCTGAACACCGCCAGCGGGCTCACGGTGCTCACCAGCTACACGCTGAGCATCCTGCAGGATCACACCTACGCGGTGGACAGCATTACCGCCTCAACGACCGGTAACGTACTGACCAACGATATCGTGCCGACCGATGCGCTGATCACCAACGTCAACGGGGTAGCGGTGTCCGCCACTGGCACCACCACCATCAACGGGATGTACGGTACGCTGACCATTGATGCCAAAGGCAACTACACCTACGTGCTGAAAAGCGGCGTGGGTGCCGACAGCATCAGCACACCGGACAGCTTTATCTACACGGTAAGAGCCAGCAACGGCGACACGGACAGCGCTTCGCTGAACATCACCCCAACGCCGCACGCGCTGGATGCGGTCAACGACAACAGCGCCCTGACCGCCATCAGCACCGCGCAGGATACGGCGGCTTATACCAGCGGCGCGCTGGGCTCGGCTACCATCAACACGCTGGGCACTACCGGCAACGGCAGTGGCTCGTTTGATATCACCGGTAATAATGCGGTGGAAAACGCCTCGCTGAACTTCAAGGTGTCCTCGCTGGTCTCGCTGGGCAATCTGAGCGTCGCCTGGCAGATCATCCAGAACGGCACCGTGCTGATGTCTGGCACCACGCCAATCAACTCGCTCGGTCTGCTTACCGCCAGCGTCACCATCCCTCTGAACGGGCTGGAACTGGCCGCAGGACACTACACCGTGGCCTTCACCGGTACGCTGGGCGGGCTGGCGGTTGGCAGCGTAACCATTACGCCGACCTTAACCGGTACCACGTACCATCTTGATACCTTCGAAACCAGCGGTACTAACGTCGTGCATGGCAACATCCTCGACGGTACGGATGCCTCCGGGGCCGCTGACCAGCTGTCGACGGTGCATACCACGCTCTCTATCGTCGGCAACAGCAGCTCTGCGCTGCTGGATCCGTCAACCGGAGTCAGCAGCGCAACCATAGCCGGGAAATATGGCTCGCTGCTGCTTAACCTCGACGGCTCGTATGCCTACACCCTTAACAACGGCGTCACCATCGCGTCGATGACCAGCAAGGAGACGTTCACCTACACCCTGAACGATAAAAACGGCCATACCGATACCGCCACGCTGACCATCAACCTCAATCCGCAAATGGTCAGCACCGATCAGCACGATGTCTTCACCGGCTCCAGCGCTTACGGCGACACGGTGATTTACCACCTGCTGAACGCGAACGATGCCACCGGCGGCAACGGTAACGACGAATGGACCAACTTCAACCTCGCGAACGGAGACAAGATCGACATCAGCCAGCTGTTAACCGGCTGGGATCACAACACGGCCACGCTCGGGAATTACGTGCAGGTCAGCACCAGCGGGAACAACACGGTGATTTCTATCGACCGTGACGGTACCGGATCGACGTATCACTCCACCACGTTGATCACCCTGGATAACGTCCACACCACCCTGAACGAACTGTTGCAGCAGAACCACATTATTACCGGTTAGTCGATAACAGCCCCGGACCTTGAGTCCGGGGCAATAAAAAGAGCACAACGCCCGGCGGCACTGCGCTTGCCGGACCTACGGTTTTTGTAGGTCTGATAAGCGAAGCGCCATCAGGCAAAAATAAAGATGTGAAGGTTTTTAGCAGTTTCAAAAATAAAATCTTTTTTTGAAAGGGATACAATATGGGAAGAAGAGCGCCTGTCGCAGTTTTGCTGGCATTCCACCTCTGTTCTGTCCAGGTGTATGCTGAAGATGAGCCACAAGTTATCAGTTCCGAAGGGCTGTCCAGCGAGCAGGGACTCCCCTCGCTGGATGGCTCCGCCGCCACCCTTCCCTTAAGCAGCGCCGCACCGGGCGTGCTGACGCTGAATAATGCAGTGAGCCGGGCCGTCAACTGGCACCCGGCAATCCGTGAAGCGATTGGCAAACTGCTGTCGCAAAACAGTCAGATTGACGTCGCCAAATCGAAATACTACCCGCAGATTTCGGCGGGGATGAACAACGGCTACAGCAACACCTACACCAACAACGGCTACAGCCCGTCGCTGGTGCTGTCGATTTCTCAGATGCTGTACGATTTTGGCAAAGTGGCAAGCCAGGTCAAAGCCGAAACGGCAGGTGCCGCGCAGGAGCAGGCCAACGTGCTGCTCAGCATCGATAACGTCGCCCACGATACCGCCGTGGCGATGGTGCAGGTGCAAACCTGGCAGCAAATGGTGGAAGCGGCGAGCGAACAGCTCAACGCCCTGACCGGCATCGGCAAACTCACTCAACAGCGTAATGATGAGGGCGCAAGTTCACTGTCGGACGTAGTGCAGACCGACGCGCGTATTGAGTCCGCGCGTTCGCAGCTGGTGCAGTATCAGGCGAGCCTCGACAGCGCGCAGGCCACGCTGATGACCATGCTGGGCTGGAATTCGCTCAACGGCGTCAGCACAGATTTTCCGGTGAAGCTTGAGCAAAGCTGCATGAACTCAAAGCCAGACGATCGGCTGGTTCCGGCGGTTCTCGCTGCCTGGGCTCAGGCCAACGCCGCGCAGGCCAATCTGGAATACGCCAACGCGCAGATGACGCCAACCATCTCGCTCGAGCCTTCCGTGCAGCACTATCTCAATGACAACTATCCCAGCAGCGAAGTGCTGAATAAAACGCAGTACTCCACCTGGGTAAAAGTGGAAATGCCGATTTATCAGGGCGGCGGTCTGACCGCCAGACGCGATGCGGCAAGCCACGCGGTGGAGTCCGCACAGTCCACCATTCAGCGCACCCGGCTGGACGTGCGGCAAAAACTGCTGGAGGCACGCAGCCAGTCGATGAACCTGGCGAGCTCCCTGCAAATCCTGCGCCGCCAGCAGCAGCTGAGCGAACGCACCCGCGAACTCTATCAACAGCAGTATCTCGACCTGGGCTCACGCCCGCTACTGGATGTCCTGAACGCCGAACAGGAAGTGTATCAGGCGCGCTTTTCAGAACTCTCGACGCAGAGTCAGCTCCATCAGCTGCAGCTCGACTGCCTGTTTAACACCGGCACGTTGCGCCAGGCTTTTGGCTTAAATAATCGCAGCATTCAGTCCGTGGAGATCCAGCCATGACCCGTGCCGCTCCTCCTGTTGAAGAATTGATAAGCGACCACGCCCTCAGCAACTGGGCGCTGGCCATCGGTCACGTTGCCGCCCATTACCGGGTGGTGTGCTCACCGGGCAGCATTCAGGCCAACGCACCGTGGTTTAAGGGCAAAACGCAGACTCCGGCGCTGACGCAGCTTTGCCGTCAGGCCGGGCTCTCTTTTCATCTGCTGACCATCACCGAGCACGCCTTCAGCCAGTGGCGTCTGCCCGTGGTGGCGGAGCTGGAAGACGGGCAGCTGGCGGTGATTGAGCATTTCAACGGCGATGATGCGGTCGATGTTTTCCTGATTGACGGCGACAGCGAAAGCAACCGGGTGCAGGCAAGCGAGCTGCTGTCGTCGGTGAAATACGTCGCCGCGCTGCGCCCGCTTTCGGCGCTGAAAGACAGCCGCGTGGACAGCTACATTTCCCGCTTCCGCCCGGACTGGATCAAAGGGCTGGTTTTGCAGGACGTGAAACCCTACATCCCGGTGATGATCGCCGCGTTTCTGGTTAACGTGCTGTCGCTTGGCGGGATCATCTTTTCGATGCAGGTTTACGACCGGGTGATCCCGGCGCAGTCGTACCCGACGCTGTATGTGCTTGCCACCGGGGTATTGCTGTCGGTTATCTTCGGCTTTCTGCTGCGTGAGGCGCGGACCCACATCATGGACGTACTCGGCAAGCGTGCCGACATGCGCATCTCTGACCGCGTTTTCAGTCACGCCCTGCGGCTGCGGAACAGCGCGGTCCCCCGCTCCACCGGCAGCTTTATCTCCCAGCTGCGCGAGCTGGAGCAGATCCGCGAGATGATCACCTCCTCCACCCTGTCGACGCTGGTCGATCTGCCGTTCTTCTTCTTATTCATTGCCGTGCTGGGGATTATCGCGCCGCAGCTGGCGTGGATCGCCCCGGTCGCCGCGCTGATGATGGTGCTGCCCGGCCTGCTGCTGCAAAAGAAACTGGCGGTGCTCGCCAACCAGGCCGCCCACGAATCCACCCTGCGCAACGCCGTGCTGGTGGAAAGCGTGCAGGGGCTGGAGGATATCAAGCTGATGCAGGCGGAAA
This sequence comes from Enterobacteriaceae bacterium 89, assembly GCA_014156375.1. Taxonomy (GTDB): domain Bacteria; phylum Pseudomonadota; class Gammaproteobacteria; order Enterobacterales; family Enterobacteriaceae; genus Scandinavium. Next base: position 57,943 of record RQJH01000003.1, read on the forward strand.
ACCGCTTCCTGCAACAGTGGAACAGCTATATCCGCATTACCGGCGAATCCGGTTTACGCACCCGCAAACTCACCCAGGGCCTGATTGGCTGGGGAATGTCGGTGCAAAGCCTGGTGTATACCGCAGTGATCCTGTTCGGCGCGCCGCTGGTGATTGAGGGCGACCTGACCACCGGTTCGGTGGTGGCGGCCTCGATGCTGGCATCACGAATGATCGCCCCGATGGCAGGCATGTGCGGCGTACTGGCCCGCTGGCAGCAGGTGAAAGCGGCCAAAATGGGGCTGGATAACATTATGCAGCTGCCGACCGAAACCCAGCGCGATGAAACGCTGGTGCATCAGGAAATTTTCCACGGCCATTACGTGTTTGAGAACGCACAGTTCCGCTATCACCATGAAGATCAGCGCGTGCCGCTGCGCATCTCGCGGCTGGAAATTCTGCCGGGAGAACGCGTGGCGCTGCTGGGCCGCAACGGCGCGGGCAAATCGACGCTGCTACAGGCGCTGGCTGGCGGCGTGGATCTGATCGGCGGCGACTTAAGGCTCGATAACCTCAGCCTGCAGCAAATCGACATGGCCGATCTGCGCCGCAATATCGGTTTTCTCAGCCAGAACGCGCGGCTGTTTTTCGGCACCCTGCGCGAAAATCTGACTCTCGGCGCACCGCACGCCACCGATGAAGCCATCTTTGAAGTGCTGGAAATCTGCGGCGCCGACGCCTTTGTCAAACGGCTGCCGAAAGGTCTGGATCACCCGATTATGGAAGGCGGCAACGGCCTGTCCGGCGGCCAGCGCCAGGCGATCCTGCTGGCGCGCATGCTGCTGCGCTCACCCAATATCGTGCTGCTGGATGAGCCCAGCGCCTCGCTGGACGAACACACTGAGAAAGAGTTTATCCAGCGTCTAGGGCAGTGGCTCGGCAACCGCACGCTGGTGGTCGCCACTCACCGCGTACCGGTGCTGGATCTGGTCGAACGCATCGTGGTGTTAAAAGATGGACAGCTGGTGATGGACGCGCCAAAAGCTCAGGCGATGAACAACAGTCGCACACCAAAAGCAGCCAACAGTTAGAGGTGGAGCCATGAAAATCAGTCAGCAAGATATTGCGATGGACGATCTGGATATCGGCAGGGAAAATGAATTTTCCGGGGCCAGTAAAATCGTTCTGCTCTCTGCCCTGCTGTTCCTGACGTTGGGCGTGTGGGCCTGGTTTGGCACGCTCGACGAAGTCTCCACCGGCACCGGGAAAGTGATCCCTAGTTCGCGCGAACAGGTTTTACAGTCGCTCGACGGCGGGATCCTCACCGAACTGTACGTGCACGAAGGCGATAAAGTGGACGCAGGCCAGGTGGTGGCAAAACTCGACCCAACCCGCTCTGAATCGAACGTCGGCGAAAGCGCAGCCAAATATCGCGCGTCGCTGGCATCCAGCACGCGTCTGTATGCGGAAGTGAACGATCTGCCGCTGAAATTTCCTGATTCCCTGAAGGCCTGGCCGGATTTAACCGCCTCTGAAACCCGGCTCTACAAAACCCGCCGCGCGCAGCTGACCGATTCACAGGCCGATTTGCAGGATGCACTGAACTCCGTGAATAAGGAACTCGCCATCACCGAACGGCTGGAGAAAAGCGGTGCCGCCAGCCATGTCGAAGTGCTGCGTTTGCAAAGGGAGAAAAGCGACCTGGGGCTGAAAATTACCGATTTGCGCTCGCAGTATTACGTGCAGGCGCGCGAGGAGCTATCGAAAGCCAACGCCGAAGTCGACATGCTGGCCTCGGTGCTGAAAGGCCGTGAAGATTCCGTCACCCGTCTGACCGTGCGTTCACCGATGCGCGGCATTGTGAAAAACATTCAGGTCACCACCATCGGCGGCGTGATCCCGCCCAACGGCGATTTAATGGAGATTGTGCCCGTTGACGATCACCTGCTGATTGAAGCTCGCCTTTCCCCACGCGACATCGCCTTTATTCATCCCGGCCAGCGCGCGCTGGTGAAAATTACCGCCTATGACTACGCCATTTACGGCGGGCTGGAAGGTGAAGTGGAAACCATTTCCCCGGACACCATCCAGGATAAGGCGAAGCCGGAAGTGGTTTATTACCGGGTATTTATCCGCACGCATCAGGATTTTCTGGTTAACAAACGCGGGCATAAATTTGCCATCTCGCCGGGGATGGTCGCCAGCGTGGATATTAAAACCGGTGAAAAAACGGTGATGGATTATCTGATTAAACCGTTCAACCGCGCGAAAGAAGCGCTTCGTGAACGGTAATATCTGAACCTCTCCTGCGGGTGATCGCTAAGCAGTCAGCTTACGTTTAGCATTCACCCGCTACACTCTCTCCCCTTCCTGGCAGACACTTTCGATTCAGATCAATTATCGAAAGGAAGATTTTTCCACTAAATTTGTCTCATCACGGTTTTTAGCGCCAAAACAAACACTATTTAAACCCATCAATAACAAAATAAAACACAAAAACAAACACCAATGAAACATTTCAGGCGAAACTCGATTTTTCTTTGACTTATCGTGCTGTTTTTTTTTAACCAATCCCCTCACTGAGAATAAGAAAAATCCTAATGGCGGGGTGAAAAATCCTGGAGGGCCTGCGACAGCTTTCTTCACCTCCCAGGATAATTCTTAACTAAAATAGCCAGTTAGCGATTTCCTCCTGTTTAAGAAATTCCAGGAATTTGCAGGCATTTAATTGCAGATACATTTAGAAATTAAAGTTGTCACATTTATTCGGCTGGTCATAATATAGCAACATCACAGGACAACAGGATAAATCAAAACAGGGAAATAAATCGGCATATGCCATCGCAGAAATATGAAAAAGTCTGCTGCATGAGTTGTCATTATCGCTGTGAGCTAAACCCGCAACCCACGATAAAGGTGATGAACTGCATTGAAAATCAATACTGCTTATGGCCCGACAAAAATACGTATCTCAGAACCGGAATTCAACTTTCACTGATTAATACGCATTACAACTTTGTTCATGCCGGGTTCATTTTCGTTGATTTTTCTCGCTACAACATCAGGCTGTTTACCGACAGCAAGTGGATTGAGTACCTGACAAAAACGGGGTTGCGACTGATTTTAATTTCAGATCGGTTAATGCAGCCATTGGCGCTTTACTGGAAAGAAAAAAGCCAATATATAATTTCAGTAATCAGCACCGGTGATACTCAGGCAGAAATTGAAAAAAAGATAAACTTCACCTTTCTTGGCAAAAGGGATGCACGGTCACATCGCAACAAACTCAGCGATAAAGAAGTGACCGTACTGAATCTGATGCTGAGCGAAAAAAGCGTGAAAGAAATCGCAAACCTATTACTTGTCACTGATAAGAAAATCTATGCTATCAGGCTTAGTTTGCAGAATAAGATGGGAGGCAGAGGGAGATTAAATACCATTATCTCCGGATAGAAAATCAGTATCAGTAATCAACGCAATATCTCCATCAATGGAACTAACTTAATTATTTCAGGAAAATGAAAATGAATAAAATCGTATTAGCGGGTGTTGTGGCGGCTGCTCTTGTTTCTTCCAATGCGATGGCTGACGTAACGGCCTCTGCCACTGCAAGCTGGGACGCAAGCGCGACTAAAGACACCACCAGCGCGCTGGTTGTTACCCCGCTGAAATCGCTGTCTTTCCAGTATGCGGAAGGGATCAAAGCGTTTAACACTCAGAAAGGCGCTTTCGACATCACTATCGAAGGCCAGTCCGGCGCGACTGACTTCATGCTGACTTCGCAGATCGTGAGCAACACCCTGAGCCGCACCACTGACGCCTCCACGCTGGACGTGGGCGTGAACTGGAACGGCAGCGCGCTGAGCAAAGCGACCCCGGTCACCATGATCGACACCGCTAACAACATCTCTGCTGGTCTGGATGCACTGGCCGTCAGCACCGCGTACGCCGGTAGCGACCGCGTCAGTACTCAGGGCAACTTCGATTTTAACATCGAATCCGCCACCACTGACGGCAGCACCGCCGCTGAGTTCAGCGACCTGACCGACGGCTACTGGAGCGGCGATGTTCGCGTTCAGTTCACCGCAGTCTGGACTGTTTAATTTCGACCCACTCCCCCATGGGTATCTGAAGGAGGCTTCGGCCTCCTTGTAAGGACACACTATGAAGCTGAATCCGCTGTTAATCTCACTGCCTTTGCTGGCTTTTTCCCTCTCTACCCAGGCGATTAACGTCGGTGACGTCACTTCCATTATGGGGCCGACAGCTTCCAGCCTGGCGAAGGAAATCAGCAATACCACCGATACCGCGCGCTTTGTCAGCGTCACCGTTGAGCGTCTCTCCTCACCGATGGCCGGTGGCACTATTCTGCCAATGGAAAACAAAGCAGAACTCTTATCGACCCCGGCGAGCCTAATTTTGCCCGGACACGCTAAAGAGAACTTCCGCTTTTTCTATAAAGGCCCACAGGATGATCAGGAGCGCTATTACCGGGTTTCCTGGACCGATGAGCCGGTAACAGAGTTTGATGCTAATAAAAATAAGAAACAGGGCGAAGCGACAACCTCGGCGATTATCAGCACCATTTTAGTGGTCGCTCCGCGCGAGGAAAAATTTAACTACAGCCGCCACCAGGACACCGTTACCAACACCGGCAACGCCTCGTTTCGCGTTATTTCCTATGGCCCGTGCCGCGACAAAAGCAAAGACACCGGACAGGGCTGCCGTGAGCGTTATTACCTGATGCCCGGCGTCAGCGTAAAAATAAAATACACCGATCTTGCCAACAAAAAGACACGGATTGGTATCTGGCACGGTGAGACTTATATTAATGTGAACTGAGAAACATGATGGACAATCTGGGTTATGTCAAAGGGACGTTGTTTGCTGGATTATTGCTGACGATAAACCAGAGCTGGGCCAGCAGTCCGGCAATGCCTGTCCGCGTCAGTAATTATGTTATTCCTCCGGTCTTCGCCAACGCGTTATATCAGGGCATGACCGTGCCTGTATTTATTCGCTACGAAGGCGACAGCAGCACACAGCGCAGCAAGCAGAAAATTGCTGAAGCTATTTTGACGATCAAGGATAATGAATTCCGTTTAAACCAGATTACCCTGAGTGAACTGCCGGACCGGACCGAGCTGTCAGCAGAAATTAAATCGCTGCTGGCCGGGTTGCAGGATAAAAGCATCGGCGACGGCCAGCGCGTTTATATCAGCAAAGATGCGTCGCTGTCGCTCGACACCCGCTCCTTTTACCTTGAACTGACCGTTAACCGGGCAGCGATGCAGGCCGCCATTTTGCCGCGTACCAACGTGCTCGGCGAATCCTCCGCGCAGCAGCTTTCCAGCGTGCTGAATTATTCTGTTGGCAGCTATTACAACAAATATGAAGACAATGACAACGCCAGCAGCTACCTGACGCTCGACAACACCTGGTCGCTGCGCGAGCACCATCTGAATATCAACGGCTCCGTGTACGGCATTGGCACCAGCGATCAGCACGGTGAGCTTTACCGCACCATGTACGAGCGGGACTATCAGGGCCGGCGTCTGGCCATGGGGATGGTCGACACCTGGAACCTGCAGTCCATCGCCAGCATGAGCGCGCTGAACTCCAGCCGCATCTACGGCATGAGCTACGGTAACAAAAGCAGCTCGCAGACTGAGGACAACACCCTGTCGCTGCTGCCGGTGACCGTATTCCTGCCCGCCGCCGGGGAAGTCCACGTCTATCGCGACGGCAAGCTGCTCAGCATTCAGAACTTTTCCATGGGCAGCTATGAGCTGGACACCTCGCGCCTGCCGTTCGGCATCTATAACGTCGACGTGCAGGTGGTGGTCAACGGCCGCGTGGTCAGCAGCCGCACCGCCAACATCAACAAAACCTTTGCCCGTAAATCGAGCGTGACCGGCGATCTGTCATGGCAGGTGTTCGGCGGCAGCCTCGAGTACAACAAAATGGACTATCGCCGCCACAGCAACATTAACTATGGCAAAAAGGACACCTGGATTGCCGGCGTGGCCGCAGCCACCAGTCAGCCGTGGCTGTCGGGCGTGAACCTGAAAACCACGCTGTACGGCTTTGACGGCAACGGTGTCAACGAAACAGAAGCCAACGTGATCTTCAACAACGCCTTCAGCTTTAACCAGCAGGCGCTGCTGGGCACCGACAGCAGCTGGCAGAGCATCTCCACGCTTAACCTCAGTATTCCGGAAGGTTACGGCAACCTGTGGGGATCGCGTCAGTTCAGCCACATCGGCAACCAGCTCCCGGTGCAGCAGAATGATTACATCACCGTGGGCGCGACCGCTAACCTGCGCAAAGTGGCGCCGTTCCTCGGCTCGCTGACGGTGAGCCGCACCAATAACAAATACACCGGTAGCACCTACACCAACGTCGATTACGATCAGTCGCTGTTTTCCAACCGCTATGCGAGCGTCTCGCTGCGTACCGGCATCCAGAACTATCGCTACGACAACAGCGAGAACCTGCGCGACAAGTACATCAATATCGACGTGTCGATCCCGTTCTCCACCTGGCTCAGCACCGGCGTTTCCAGCCAGAACGGCAACATGCTGGCGAACGCCACCGTCCGCAAACACTTTGACAACAGCGCGATCACCCAGGCCGGGGCATCTCTCTCCAAGCGCATTAAGCAGAACAGCGATGACCGCAGTAGCTATCGCTCCGACGACTATGCGGCCAACGGCTTTCTGAGCTACGACACCAAGTACAACGCGGGCACGGTATCGGTGACTCGCTCGGCGCAGCACAGCTCCAACTACAGCCTGAGCTCACAGGGCAGCATCGCCTGGACGGAGAAACAGCTGTATGCCGGAAAAGGTGCGCAGACCGCAGGCCTGGTCGTGAACACTAACTTCAGCGAACAAGGGCGGATGACGGCACAGATCAACGGCCAGAACTACCCGCTGACCGGCAAAAGTAACTTCATCAGCCTGCCGCCATATGCGGAATACAAGGTGGAGCTGATGAACGACAAGCACTCTGAGGACAGCGTGGATATCGTCAGCGGCCGCCGCAGCAAGGTGGTGCTCTACCCGGGCAACGTCAGCGTGCTCAACCCGGAAATCAAACAGCTGATCACCGTGTTCGGCCGGGTGAAAGATCTTCGCGGCGGCTACTACGCCAATGCCGATATTCACAACCACATCGGCAAAACGCGCACCGATGAACGCGGCGAGTTCGCGATGGACGTGGATAAGCGCTATCCGGTTCTCACCCTGATCGATAAAACCGGTGGGATCTGCGAAGCGGATCTGGATTTAAAAGGCGCCAAAGGAGCCGTGTGGCTGGGTGAAATCCCTTGTGAAATTCAACAACAAACGGCATCACGGACAGGAGAGACCGAACATGTTTACTAAATTTCAGAGCGTCCTGCTGACCTGCGGCTGGCTGCTGGCCACCCCGGCGCTGGCGCTCACCGCCAGCAACAGCGGGACCGGCAGCAACACCTATTTGTTTATCGACAACGCCGTCGATCACGAATACTTCATTACCTCTGGCTCACTTTCCCCGCGCTTCAGCGGGGCCAACGTCTGGACCAAATACAAGACCAACCAGCGCAGCCTTGGCTACATGGGCAACTCCGGCTGGAGCTACAGCAGCCGCTACTTCGATTTGTGGATCGACAACTCGCCGATCGCCCAGCCGTTCTTCGGCATTCGCTGCATGACTACCGGCGCTAACTGCCCGGCGTCGGGCTACATCAGCCCGGACGTGCTGGATAAAGACGGCGTTTATCATGCGATGTCCGGCAGCAGCGTGGAAAACGGCAGCTATGGTGCCGGTACCCTGAGCCCTACGGCCTATGAGTATTTCCGCAGCCAGCCGGTGGGTTCCACCGACACGTTCCAGCTGAACCTGTGCTACATGAACTCGAAAACCGACTACGACTTTGCCTCCGGCGAACGCTGTAAAGATCTCGCCACCGGCGGCACCTGGCGTTACTACACCATGAGCTTCGAAAAGGTCGGGCACTTAACGCTGAACAGCACCGGAGCGCTGGCGGAAATCTGGGTCGCCAGCGACGGCACGCCAAGCGTCAATATTGGTTCCGATTTATGCCAGGTTGGCGTGGTGGCGAAAGCGACCGGGCTTATCTGCAAAATGGTTTCCTATAACCTGCAACAGACCAAAACCGTGACCACCTCGCTCGATTTCCAGATGGTGATTGACACGGCGATGCTCGGGTTCTCTCCGGCTTCAGCGGATGTGAAATACAGCGGCGACGGAACCACCTGGACCAACTTTGGCTCCTCCAGCACCTACACCAAAGTGTTCAGCACCAGCGGCGAGTACGTGTACGTGTTCCTGTCCAACGCGTTCTTCAAAAAAGCGCTGGCCGCCGGGACCGATCTGACCAACAAAGACACCCTGTTCACCTTCTACTTTGACAACTCGGTGACGCCGCAGTCCGGCTATTACCAGTTCACGCCGTCAACGCTGATCAACATTATTCCGCGTGAATACGGCATCAGCATTGTCGCCAGCGACGGCAGCGCGAACCCTGAAGCCTCCGGCAACATTGGCAGCGATGAGCCGATCACCTTTGAGTACAAGGTCACCACCTCCGCCGCTCGCCAGGCAGACAGCATCACCGCGCAGGTGGTTGGTGATTCGACCACGCTGAACGGCGTGCCGTACTGCCTGTTCACTTCGGCGGACTCCACGCTCAGCGTTCCGATTCCGGCGTATCTGTCCTGGATTTCGGCCACCGGAAGCGAAGTAAAAGCCCGCAACAGCTGTAGCGAAAACCCGGTCGACATGACCAATGCCAGCTGGGTGCAGACCGCGTGGAACGCCAATATCGACGACGGGTTCTTCTTTACCACCACCCTGAAGCTGCTGTTCCCGATGAATGACTCCCGCTCAAAGCTGACCATCGACGGCCACGACTGGATGGGCACCGTCAGCGCCAGCGGGGAAGTCAAAGTCACCGCCACCTGGGTGGGCGTGAACCGTTAGGAGGGATGATGAAAAAGCTGTTTTTAATCCTCGCGTTGTTCAGCGCAATGGTGACGCAGCCCGCTTCGGCGGTGTACTTTAATTCCATTATTTTCGATATGGATGCCAGCAAAAATTTCATTTCGAAACCCATTTACAATGATACCCAGCGCAATAATTTATACACCCTTTCGGCGTATCAAATATCGCGCCCTGGCGCAGGAGATGAAGCTATCGTCCCCAGCGCCAGCAAAGATTTGATCTGGTCACCGCTTAAATTCACGGTGCAGGCCAACGGCAAAGAGTATTTCAAACTCTATTATCATGGCCCGAAAGATAATACCGAGCGTTACTATCGCGTGGTATTTAAGGAAACGCCCATCACCCTTTTCCCATGGCGGGCCGAACAGAAAAAAATGGATATCATTCCGGTGGTCGCGATGAGCACGATACTCATCGTGCGTCCGCGTAATACGCAGCTAAAATATGAAGTTGATGAAGCCAAAGGCATTATCCGCAATACCGGCAATACCTATTTTCGGGTGATATTGCAAAAAGGATGCGATGGCGATGATGAAAGCTCAACGCAGTTTTATATCCTGCCGGGAGAAAGCTGGCAGGGCCCGGAGGCCCGAAGCGGCAACCGCAAGTACGTCGTTGCGCTGGGCCGTTATAACCGGCTAGGCAGCAGCTGTTTTACGGATGAAGCAGGTTAATTTGCGATTATGGTGAAGGGATCGCGTGCCTGAAGCGCAGCTCCCGCAGGCGGTCCATCCCGCCGAATTTCTTACACAATGAGTACTGAAAGCGGTAGACGTTGCGGGTTTCGCAGGCCATCTCGCGGGCGATATCCTGATTGGAATGGCCGCTGGCCAGCAGCCGGAGGGTGGTCATCTCACTTTCGGTGAGCGACGGCGTGCGACGAAACTTTGGGCTACGTCCCAGCAGCACGCGCTTAATTTTATCGACAAAGCTGGTGACGCCGCTGCTGACCACCACCATCGAATCGAGAAAGTCTGAATGGACCAGCCAAAAGTTCGCCATCGGCAGCATGCTTTTATCGACGACCAGAATAATCTTCAGCCCGGTCGCCCGTAGGGTGTGTATCCACTGTTCGTTGAGAAAACACAATATATTATCGAGCGAGAAATCAACAATCACTACTCCTTTAGGGATATAACACGGCAGGTTTCTGAACACTAATTCGTTAATAGCCCGCTTAAAATAATGATTATCATTTGGCCAGACGGCAAATTGTGTTTCTGCACAACGTAATTGCCCGGTTTTACTGTCACTTTCAATATCGCAGTTTAGTCCACACCCCATACAGCTAATATCACCTGCCCCCTCTGACATCAGATCATCCCCATAATTTCCTGTAAATATATCAAGTTACCTGTAACATAATGCAACAATACTAAACACAACATAAACAAGCCAGCCTCACCACAATAATTTACGCTAAATATAAAAATAAAAGATTACTTTAAAATGCACATTAGGTTGATAAATTAATATCAGCGTTCAGCATAAAATGCTGACAAGTAATATTTCAGATGTTCTTATTTTTATTTTCCTTTTCGGTCAGACAGCTGGCATAAAAAACGAGCAAGCAGGCTTCAGTATTGTTTGTTTTTTGCCCGACGCTGTCACATTGTGTCACGGGGGCTGGTCAGAGGGTCTGCAACTCTGTTATACTCGCCTTACACATTGGGGCTGATTCTGGATTCGACGGGATTTGCGAAACCCAAGGTGCATGCCGAGGGGCGGTTTGCCTCGTAAAAAGCCGCAAAAAAATAGTCGCAAACGACGAAAACTACGCTTTAGCAGCTTAATAACCTGCTCTGAGCCTTCTCTCCCTAGCTTCCGCTCTTAAGACGGGGATCAAAGAGAAGTCAAACCCAAAAGAGATCGCATGGATGTCCTGCCTGGGGCTGAAGTGTTAAAACTAATCAGGCTAGTCTGGTAGTGGCGTGTCAATCCGCAGGTGCCAGGCGAATGTAAAGACTGACTAAGCATGTAGTACCGAGGATGTAGAAATTTCGGACGCGGGTTCAACTCCCGCCAGCTCCACCAAAATTCTTGGTCGATGGTCACCAGAGCCTGAGATCGAGTCCTGAAAGCCCGCGAAAGCGGGCTTTTTTGTGCGTGTTGCTCTCCGAGGTTACCCTGCTAAATCTAGAGAAAATTGATAGACATTATGCTGTGGTCGATTAAACGTGCACTAATTATGAAAGGGATCTAGGTATGGCGTCCATTACATTATAAGCACACCCGTATTAGTGACGTACAGATATAAAGTCTATCAATAGCTCTGAAGTATCTAAATTATTCTTTGCGATTAAATCTATCCTTGTTTTTAATTTAACAAACCAAAAACATAGTTTCACTTAAGATAAAGCATTATGAACTCCGACTATTCAAAATAGCCGGAGAAGTATAATTTCATATCGATTTAGCACTTTCACATTGAACATGAATAATGCAATTCATCGTTCCCTTATTCTCAAACTAGGTCGTAACAGCTTGAACATATTTACTCACTGAAACATCGAAGCTATTTACGTAGCGACAAAATTGCCCGTGCTGTTTCTGCTCGATTAGCAATTTGCATTTGTTTGATTGCAGCTTCCACATCTTCACCACTCTTTCTATTCAATTTAATCAGGAGTTCAACTGGTAATAACGAGGTTAGATTTTCGGGTTTAGACTCTGACCAACTAATTGCTGCAACAGCCCCTTCAACTCGTTTAATCATTAGGTGTTTAAGTAATTCTAAACGCTCTGGTTCAACTGTTATATAACCAATTGGCAGGGTTAATGCACTATCAGAATTAGGTTGACCGTGATATTGTACCAAAGCAATCACATCAGGGATTAAAAGGATCTCCAAACGATCAAACTTAGCCTCTGAAGCAAGGCCAATACCGGTAGGAAAACGACCTAAGTGCCGCTTACGTCCTTGACGTTTCTCACCTTCATCAGCGCTTGGGTGTAAAAGCGAAATGCGAGCAATCTTATCATCGGCATAATTACCAAGTATATCGCCTAGATCACGATTAAAACGCGAAAGTTGACTGCCATTAGCTCCCCAGAGTGGTACTTTACTGCTATACCACAGCGCTTTTGGAGCTGTTTTGCCTGCATAATCACGTAATGCATTATGCAACATACTAATGAATAACTTAGAGTTATGCGGCAAATAAACAGCCCCTAACATACCGGTAGTCAATGAAGTACCATAGCCAGTTTTCCGTTGTTCGCGAGCCTCTATCCAGCCGGAATAGTCGAACTTATAACCATTAGCAAATTGTAACAACACTTTATCATTTACTAGCTTACAGAAATCTTCACAGTCGATACCAAACTCATCTAGTTTATGTTCTCCCAAAAAATCTGCGATATGAGCCTCCAGCTCGTTTGAAAGCGGCAGTCGGGTGTTACCTAAATATTCATAGGAGCGAGTAAATTTCTGCGGTTCAATGCTACCAGCAGAAGCATCGTAGCTAACCTCTATCTCTATTGGGAGCTGCACCATTTCATGCGAACTACAGCCCATTATCTTATATAATCTAGTCCTTTGACGCTCATACTCGCTGTTGCGGCTGAGCAAAAGATGGTGGCGAAACTGAGAGCTAAAAGCCTCTATTACCGCAGAAGCATCTCCCCCGATCTGATGCCGAGGCAATAGCTCTGGCAGTCCAGAAGTAAAACGACGATTCGGTTGCGGTTTACATATCGAAAGGGTTAATAGATCGAATGCCACTTCCTCTGTACGTTCTTGATATTTAACTAAACTTGGCTTCCCACCATTACTAGCTGCATGCTTACGTAGGAATGAGCTAGCCTCAATATGCCCATCAGGGTTTATGTTTATCAGCCTGTTAGCCAGTAATCCATCAAGCAATACCTCTCGTTCACGATCGGTTAGACCAAAGTAATTCTGTAACTCGCTGGGATAAAGCTGATCAAAAATCAGCAGCAAGCGACATGCAAACTGTTCAATTCCAGGCATCAGTTTTTCAGTGGTCAAAGCGCAGTTGATCTTGTAACTACGCGCAGGTAGCAAAACGGTAATCAGATTACCCAGACGTGGTTCTGACATTAGTTGTTCTCTCCAAGCAGACTTTGACCACACAGGATTTGGTAGTTTGGTTCATCTACGGCAACCTGTTTACTAATAAATTCATGAACGTTTCCAAGCGCTGAATCATTATTGGTCTTTGACCACATACGCCGAGCCCCCAGAATCAATAACCTTTCTTGAGCTCGCGAAATAGCAACGTTTATTCGCGGCGCATCGCGCAGGAAACCTTGTAGTTTGTTGGGATTATCGCGAACCAGACTGAGAATAATTATCTTGTTCTCCTGGCCCTGATATGAATCAACGGTATCGATCTTAATCAAACCACGTAACGATGCTGCCCATTCAGCCCGACTAATAGCATTGTCAATTTCCTCTTTTTGCTGACGATACATTGTGATTATACCAATAGGATATGGCTGCTCTGTGGTAATAGTTTGCTCAAGCTGTGCAATGCAGTCATCGCTCGATAATGACTGCAAAGCCTCTAACAGTAGCCGGACTTCTCGTTGATTATAGTAACGGCCATTACCCTTTTGCTCTTCTTCACCTGCTTCATTAGGGCTCGAACTATCGATCCAAGTAACAGTTTTGTTCCAAGGACTTGGTAACTCGGAATACCAATCTGGCGAAACTTTCCTCGATGAATGCAGCTTACCGATATCTTGAGCGTAAAAGCACTCCGATACTAACTCGCCAATTGGTTCTACCATTCGATATTGAGTATCGAGTGTTACGCCGTCAGTTGCTTTAAAAGCACGTTCAAAATCAGACTCGTAAAAGATCCCTTTCCCGAGTTCTAACTTTTTAGAGGCTAACTTAAGATGCTGTTGATGATAGAATGGCGGCAATTGTTTATGATCCCCTACCAGCAACACTCGCTTGCCTGATTGCAGCGCTACCATCAATTCAGCAGCTTGTGCTCGGCCAGCCTCATCAACTATTACCCAATCAAAACTGGACTCAGCTAGCTCTAGTCGACGATTCCCAACACCAACAAGAGTTCCGCAAACCAATCGCTTACTTTTGAACATAAATCGATCAAATCCAGCCTCACCGCCGCGTAATACATCCATCCACTCTTGGCTCATTTCCAATAACTGCATAAAACGTTCAAGGTTCTCTGGATTGTTATAACTGCATTGTATGGCAATTTGCTCAGCCAACTGTCTTATCAAGGTCTCATCATAGACAAGAGTTTTCAGCAAGCTGTCATCGAATATTGAGTTAATAATTTCTTGTGTTCGCAGTTTAAGCTGATTGCTTTGTTCTAATAATTCAGTCAGTCGCTCTTGATGACTAAGACTACTGCTCTTTGTCTGGTCTACTTTATCCAGCTCACGGCTATATTGGCCATATGTCACCATCAAGGGATTCAGCGTACGATGTAACTGACATAACTGTTTGACTAATAATGGAGCCATCCCTAGACGCTTTCCAAGGGAGCTAACTCGCAGGTCATATTCACGGTGAAATTTATGCTGAATCTGTCGCTGAAGAGCTTTAGTTGCAACACTTAGCATACCTTCATCAATCATAAGTTCATTACCAATACGTACTGTATCCAGTTCCATTCCTTTTGTATGGCAGAGCTCTCGAGCCTTGATGGCTACATTATCAACAGACGCATGGGATTGGCCGACCAGAAGAATATTATTCACACCGCAATGTTGATACAGATAGTGAATAAATTTTGAAATAAAGGTTGTTTTACCTGTACCTGGCGGTCCCTGGAGAACTCCAACAGGTCCCAACTCGACCAACTGTTGAAATGCCATGAGCTGCTGTTCATTAAAACGTTGTCCAGGCTGATCATAAAGCTCGCGTAATGTCTCCGCGGATGGCCGCGGTTGCATTTGCTGCATACAGGGTTTCTGGTGGTAATCAAAATACTGTGGCAGATGCTGGATCTCTGCTTTGTTTTCAATTACTCGTTGAAGGGCTCTTTGACGCAACTCTCTTGATGATTTGTCACGGATCGACTCCAATTGTAGCTGGCTGCCGCTACTAATTCGCTTACGAGCAGCATCGAAATCAAAGCGAATAGCCAATAGATTCGGCGTAGTCTCACTTAGCCGCAACTCCCCTAACTGCACTGATTCACGCTTGTCTTTAATATAAACAATGATCTTATCATCAAGTTCAAAGCTGAGGTCAGCACCGGATTCCGTAGTATATGGGTAGAGTAAGCAACCACTTGGTGATTCCTGAAAGTCAGTTGAATCGATGTTGACTATATCTCGTAGGTCTACTTCTGTGTCAGACAATGCCTGCCACAACTCAACTGGACTTGACTCACTGCTATCGAAGTCATCTTCATCCATTTCTTGATTAGGATTAGCTCGCTCAATGATGGCGTCAATTACTGGCTCGAGATTAAACAGTAGTTCAATAAAAGTATTACGCTGATTAAGTGAGCCACGCTGTAATGAAAGTTGAGTATTAATTTTAGCCTGGGAATATTTTCCAGCCTTTATACTTTCTTCGATCGATAATCCTTTTTCATACACTATTCTATTAATAGTGCGATTATCAGGATCCAGGTCTACCAATAGCCGCTCACCTAGGCCAGTGATGTAACAACGCAATTCATGCGCAAAGCGTGGGTTAGCTGACCAGTTACATTGAAAATGATAGATCCCATCATTTTGTTCTAGAAGCTTCACTTCTTGCGGCCAATCATCTGCGCCCCAGCAAACAGGAATTACCTTATCCTGTGACTCAGACTCCACAACTTGCTTAATCTCAGCTTGTTCCGGTGCTCGAAGTGACTGCAGCAAAGGATCGAGCGCGATTGGTATACCGTCAACGGTTTGCTTTGCACGTTCTAACTCAGCTTGCACCAGTACTGGCATATCATCACTAAATAACTCCTCAACCATACGATATACTGCAAAGCAATCTCGCCCAAAAGCATCAGTACTTTCAGGATTATCTGGCTGGTAGCGATTATCTGCAGTTAATTCATCACTGAATTCAAGCAATCCAATCAGGGTAATTGCTGTCTGCTCCCCAACTTGTACCAGCAGTTTCTCTGGGCAAAGATCTCCATGAGGTAACTGCTTTTCATGGAAAGCATGAATGGTGTTGATCAACGTCTCCGCAATTGTGAAACGTTGGGATTGTTCTAACACGTTCTCAGCAATAAACTGTGGCCACGGTAGACCATCCACATACTCGCTCACTAAATACAATCCGCCCTGTCCTAATAGTCCACAGGAATGTACCTTAGGAGTTGGCAGATTTATATGCGTAAGCTTATCGATTCGCTGCTTAAAAGAGTGGATACGGCGGTTAACACCAGGTTGCTGAGGATTCAAAATCACGCCATCCCACAATTTTACCTGCAGGGCTTTCCCACCTTGTTCACAGTGATAACTGATGCTACCAGTCGTAGCAATGGCAGCAAGCGCAGGGTAAACCATAGATAACTGTTCAGGAAGAGGAGAAAACTCAATTAACACACCAACGCTGTTCATCCCTTCGCGAAAAAATTTGTTTTGCTTTAACTCTTGATAAATCTGGTTAGCTTCATCAAATTCTTGGCTATGTTCCTTAGTAGCCGCATTAAACTCATTGAGCATTATGTCCACGCGCGGAAAGCGTTTACTTGGCTCAAGGTTAAGAGCTTGTTCAAACCAGCTATTTAAAATCCCGCTAAAAGGATCAGTTAATGGAGCTCGCCATTCAGGCATCTGTCCACGAGTCAGTAATGATTCGCCTGCAAAACAAATGCGATAAGCAATTACAGCCAACATGAATACATCTAGACGATAGGGCTCAACTGCTTCTTCAAAAGCATCTTCGGGCAGAGTATATGGAGCACTTTGCAATGTCGGACGTAATGCCTCCAGGCTATTATGTCCTTCCAGCGAGGCTGCGCCAAAGCCAGTAACAACAATGCTCTTTTGATCCCCTGCGTACCATAAATTGTGCGGGTCAATATCACAATGGCCGATACCTAGGCTATGTAATTCAGAGAATGGAGCCAATAATGCACGAACGCGATCAATACGATCAGACTTACTCCATCCGTCAGCTTCGCTATCTAGTATCTCATCTAATCGGCTAAAACTACGGCGTAACTCATACAGCTCACGGGCATCATCAGTTATATCCTCTTCGGATAATTCCCTTACCGCACGCAACATATAATCCTGCATAGTTGCACTACCATGACGAACTAGGCGACCGACTCGAGTCTCACGCAGAGCTATCTCAGACCATAATGTTTGCATTGCATTTGCTACACCTAGGGCATCAAAGTTCCACTGACGCAGCAGACCTCTGTGTTGGCTATTGTCTTTGTGGGTAGCCCTGAATTCGTTGTAGACCATGTGAGGGTGACTAAAGAATGGCTTATCGCTCGCAAGATAACCGCTTTCTTTAAGAGGTAAAGGCCTTACTTTTGGGCCATCAAAGAAAGACTTAATGATCGGTAATGCCTCATCAGAATTTGGCCGAGGCTTTCCTCCCTCAAATAGATAAGAAAAGTTAGTGTCTTGCACTAGCTTTTCGTATTTTTTGGGGTTGCCTATAGTCAAGAATTCATCGCGGGTATGGACATAGCGACTCTCACTTGATGGTAAATTCTCAGGTCCTGCACTGCCACATAGCACTACATGAGCCTCAACATGTAAAAAGTAACCCAACTTACGAGATAGTTCTTCCTGTAACAAATCCTTTAGCCGCAGCGCATGCTCACGCTTGATCTGATAGGGACTTTTGCCTCGTGGCTTACCATTTTGCAGCCACTTCCCCCCTTGGAATGTGATACTACCATTCCACTCTTTAAGCTCTACTAAAAGCAGCCGGTCAGCAGTAATAATTAGCGTATCGATTTCCATTGATCCTTGGCTATCGGTAACAACCAAGCCAGCATAGCCAAACCAGCTATCAGGTAACTGTTTGACCATCATATCAACAGTTTTGGTTTCACTGCGATGCAGACCTGCACCACCTACTATCTGATACTTCACGTCTTCTCCTGCACCACTAAATTGCTGTAGGTGGTAGTCAAGTAAAATTGGATGTAGTTATCTCAGACATTGCATAGATTGCGACTGCCTGACCCTAAAAGTGTGATTATGAAAATGAACGCCAGAAATTTTATACCGTTCGCAAAGTGAACGCATTCCAAACTTTTCAAATATATATCATCATCTTGAACATATCACTAAAACGGTGAATCCATAAGGATTCGCTGTTTTCGTTTTATTTAGTTCAGGAGGTATCATGAATAATCCGGGAGGGTCGCAGTCCTTGCAGGGCTCACTTAAGGGTTTACCGAATGGGCATCTGAGCGGTACTAACGTCATCAACGTTAGCCAATGCGCTGAATCGGCCGTGGCCGAAGGGGGAATGGCTAATTGCCAGCGCGCTGAATGTTCATCCGTCGCTTATCTGGCCTTGCCGATATAGTGATTGTCTGGAGACTCGTTTGCCCAGACAGGTAGTGGATAAAGAACCAAAGAAATCGTAGTTTGAAGCCGCTCACAGTACGCTGTTGTTCAGAGCTCTTCGTGGCTCTGAGGCTGTTCTGTTAGCGAGTCTCGCAGATCACAACGTTGATTACTTTCAGAGTGGGATTGGGGACGCTGCGCTAGTTACCTCAGAACTAGGTTATTTCCAGGCTGAACACCTCAAGGATTTATAATCAAAGCCCCGCCAGGATTCTTCTTCTTGTACCGGTGGTACTGCAAAATCAGCTCAGCCAGCTCATCGTCGACGGCGTAGAAGTACGCCTCTGGCACATCCAGAACCGCCGCAAGCTTACAAACCAACTTGAAATCTGGAGCGTGAACTTCCTTTTCGTATGAGCTGATCCGGGCGCTGGCAGATTCTTCGTCCAGCCCTGCGCGCACGCCTAACTCGGCTTGTTTCAAATCGGCATTCACTCGGGCAATTTTCAGTCGTCTACCAATCACAGTCGTTATCCCATTTATGTCTCAATACCGGGATTATCCTCCTGCCCTGATACGCTCTCTTCATGAGTCCCTTTACGGATTAAAGTAATCCTTGAATTAAGGTCAAATTCGCAGCAGAATTCAAGAATTGCGTGATTAATCACTGTTAACAAGGGACGTTCAATGAAAAACACTACTGCAACTGACTGGCACCCTGCCGACATCATCGCCGCGCTGCGCAAGCGAGGTACCAATCTGGCAAAGGTTTCGCGTGAAGCGGGGCTGGCGTCGTCAACGTTAGCCAATGCGCTGAATCGGCCGTGGCCGAAGGGGGAATGGCTGATTGCCAATACGCTGAAGATCCATCCGTCTGTTATCTGGCCCAGCCGATACAGTGATTGCCACGATACGCGTTTGCCCCGTGGCGAACTCAACGCAGAACAGCCAAAAACCTGAGTCCTTGTAAAGCCGTTCTGCTAACCTCCTCCATCATCAGAGCCATTCGTGGCTCTGGAGATGTTCCCTCCCCTGTCTCATTCAGCCATGCCCTTCTTTCATTACACCACCGATCATGAAATCGCTTCATGTTGCATTGAAATTTCGTCGCTTTCCCTCATCCAGCCGCTCTGGCATAAATGTTAAACATTAACCTATTGGTAACATAATGCCTGTGGAAGACGAGTTGTCGACACTCCGCAGTTTTCTTGTCCACGCTCAGCCTCAGGATGCACACTAAGATGAATAACGGTTTCAGCTTTGCGATTAAGCGCACCCGCTTCGACGAAAACTATAACCCTTCCAAAAATACGCGTATTACCACCAACTTTGCCAACCTGGCCAGAGGCGAGAATCGCGAGCAGAACCTGCGTAATACGCTGGTGATGATGAACAATCGCTTCAATACGCTGGCGCATTGGGATAACCCTAAAGGCGATCGTTATTCGATCGAACTTGAAATTATTTCAGCTGAGCTGAGCATCCATGCCAGCGGCGAAGTCTTCCCGGCGATTGAAATTTTAAAAACCACTATCGTCGATAACAAAACGCAGCAGCGCATCGACGGCATTGTCGGCAATAACTTCTCTTCCTACGTGCGGGATTATGATTTCAGCGTCCTGCTGCCGGAGAGCAACAAGAACGCCGCCAATTTTAACATTCCGCAGGATTTCGGCGTTCTGCATGGCAACATCTTCAAATGTTTTCTGAATTCAGACGCCTATAAAGAAAACTTCGAAAAGGCTCCGGTTATCTGCCTTAGCGTTTCCAGTAAAGACGTCTACAAGCGCACGGGCAATCAGCATCCGGTGCTGGGCATTGAATACCAGCCCGATGGCGGTTCGCTGACGGAACAGTACTTCGCCAAAATGGGCCTGCAGGTGCGCTACTTCATGCCGCCAAACAGCGTCGCGCCGCTGGCGTTCTTCTTCTCCGGCGATTTGCTGAGTGATTACACCGATCTGGAGCTGATTGGCACCATCAGCACCATGGAAACATTCCAGAAGATCTACCGCCCGGAAATTTACAACGCCAACTCGGCCGCTGGGCTCTATTACCAGCCGAGCCTCAGTCACCAGGATCACTCGTTCACCACCATCGTTTACGACCGTGAAGAGCGCAGCCGCCTGGCGATTGAGCAGGGAAAATATACCGAAGAGCACTTTATCAAACCCTATAAAACCGTTCTCGAGCAGTGGTCTGCTCATTGCGCTCTTTGATTAACACCGAATACAAGGTTATCGATAATGAAAAAGTTACTCCCTACCTCTACCGCTGGCAGTTTACCGAAGCCGTCCTGGCTCGCTCAGCCCGAGGTACTGTGGTCACCGTGGAAATTAGAAGGTGATGAGCTGGCAGACGGGAAAAAAGATGCCCTGAGCCTGGCGCTGTATGACCAGCTGCGCGCGGGCGTGGATATCGTCAGCGACGGCGAACAAACGCGTCAGCACTTCGTCACCACCTTTATTGAACATCTGAGCGGCGTTGATTTTGAAAAACGCGAAACCGTTCGAATTCGTAATCGCTACGATGCGAGCGTGCCGACGGTGGTCAGCGCCGTAGAGCGGCAAAAGCCGGTCTTTGTTGAAGACGCGAAGTTTTTACGCCAGCTCACCAAACAGCCGATCAAGTGGGCCCTGCCGGGACCGATGACGATGATTGACACCCTTTACGACAACCACTACAAAAGCCGCGAAAAGCTGGCCTGGGAATTCGCCAAAATTCTCAACCAGGAAGCCAAAGAGCTGGAAGCCGCCGGTGTTGATATCATCCAGTTTGATGAACCAGCTTTTAACGTCTTCTTTGATGAAGTAAATGAGTGGGGCATCGCAGCGCTGGAGCGCGCGGTTGAAGGCCTGAAGTGCGAAACCGCCGTGCACATCTGCTACGGCTACGGCATCAAAGCCAACACCGACTGGAAAAAGACGCTCGGTTCCGAGTGGCGCCAGTATGAAGAAGCGTTCCCTAAACTGCAGACGTCCAGCATCGATATTATTTCGCTGGAATGCCACAACTCGCGCGTACCGATGGATCTGCTGGAACTGATTCGCGGGAAAAAAGTGATGGTGGGCGCGATTGACGTGGCGACCAACACGATTGAAACCCCGGAAGAAGTGGCCGAAACGCTGCGCAAAGCGCTGCAGTTTGTGGATGCGGATAAGCTTTATCCATCAACCAACTGCGGCATGACGCCGCTGTCGCGTCGGGTTGCCAACGGCAAGCTCAATGCGTTAAGCGCAGGTGCGGAGATTATCCGCAGAGAGCTGGCGGCGAAGTAGTCACCCTCTGAAGCTGTTGCTGGCTGGCGACCTGAACCCTCGCCAGCCATTTTCCCTGTGAATGACTGATAAGATCCGCCCACGCCTTCGTAAGTCCTTTCCCCCTTCCCCACTCAGGTCTATGCTTTACCCGGTAAGTCACTATAAAAATTGAGGCAATGTCGTGGATAAAGAACTGATTGATGCGGGATACCGCCTGTACAGCGGTGAGAAAATTGACGTCTATTTCAACACCGGGATCTGCCAGCACTCGGGCAACTGCGTGCGCGGCAGCAGCCAGCTTTTTAATCTCAAGCGTAAGCCGTGGATCATGCCGGATAGTGTGGATCCAGAGACCGTGCAAAAGGTTATCGATACCTGCCCAAGCGGCGCGCTGAAATATCGCCTCAAGTAACACAACGGGAGAGACCATGGAAATTCTGGAAGGTAACACCAGTTTTTACGTCAACGATGCCGAAGGAAACCGGGTGGCGGAGGTGGTTTTTGTTCCCACCGGCGAGCACCTGACCATCATTGAACACACCGACGTCGATGAAAGCCTGAAGGGCCAGGGCGTCGGCAAGCAGCTGGTCGCCAAAGTGGTGGAAAGAATGCGCCGGGAGAACCGCAAAATCATCCCGCTCTGCCCGTTCGCCAAACACGAGTTCGACACCACGCCGGAGTACGCGGATATCCGCGCCTGAGTTAAATTTACCGGGCTTCGACTTTACGCAGGTCAAAGCCCGGCAGATAAACAGAACAGTTATTTAATAAACGCGATTATTATAAGAAATCGCCTACCCTTGTCAGCACTCACCTTCAAATACAAACAGCCTAACCCGCCTTATTAAACAGACAATCTGAAAATAGCCCTGACCATTATATAAACGGCATCCAGAATATTGACACAATAAATCTCAGCGGCGAAAATAGCGCCATCAGTGAAAGAAATCCTTATATCCATTGAGTCTTCCAATGTTTTTAACATTGGAAGTTAAATTTATTACCGTTCTCTTTTCACTTTTCTTTAAATCAATCTATATTAACTAAACAGGTACCACCATGAAATCTCGTTTTATTCGCTCAACCGCAGGGGCAGCAGCGCTGCTTCTTCTGTCTTGCTCTGCCTTTGCTTCCCAGACTACGACGGAAGAAATGACCTGCCAGGAATTTGTTAATCTTAACCCACGCGCCATGTTGCCGGTCGCCTGGTGGATGCTGCATGAAGAGACCATTTATAAAGGCGGTGATACCGTTTCGTTAAATGAAACCGATCTCACTCAGGTACCGCAAATCCTCGATTTTTGCAAAGCGCATCCAGAGCAAAAGGTTTATTCATTTAAGGGCATCCATGCTGATAAAACGGCGAAGTTCCCTCTTCTTTTAAATTAATTTTTAACAGAAAAGAAAAAGGCGAAAGATTTACTCTTTCGCCTTTTTTTATCCCCAAAAACTATCACCTAATCCTCTGCACTCTTCTTCCACTCACGCTTAACCTCCGTTGCCTTTCCCCCTCAGATATCGGACGCCCCGGCAACGCCATGTTCAACACCAACGAAAAAAGCCAGGCATCGCTGCCTGGCTTTAGTATCAAACGTTTCTGATTAATCGACGTTAGTTGAGCTTCTTCCCATCCACAAAAATGTGGTGCGGAGAACGAGCCCGCGGATGGATAAAGTGATGTCCTTCCGGGGCCGTGTGAGCCTTAACTGGCACCAGCACGGCGTTAGTCGTTGACCCTTTTTTGTTGTGCATGGCGTAAACCACAAACGGGATCAGCGCGACCACGACGAAACAGCTCATCAGTAACCCGGTATAAATTTCATTGGCATCACCACCCGGCAGCCCTGATGGCGGCATAAAGGAGACGAAGAATGCCACCACCGAAGCTAACAGACCCGCGGAAGCCACCAGCACTTTCACTTTGTTACCGCCCGGGATCTGGAATGTCCGCTTGTTCTCAGGCTGCTTCAGTACCAGCTTCATATATCCCAGGAACAACAGGAAGTAGCTGCACAGGTAAATAACCACCGTCAGGGCCAGCGCGATAAGGAACGACATGTTATTGCCGCCGCCGGTATTGGTCAGAACGATAAGGGCAATCGAGGTGATCAGCAGTTGGGAAATCACCAGCGCTACCGGCACACCATTTTTGTTCATACGGGCAAATCTTTTCGGCAGGATCCCTTTCTGCGCCGTCACCAACATCCCGCGGGACGGGCCGACAATCCAGGCCGCAATTTCCGCCAGGACGCCGAGCAGCAGCAGCGCCGCAATGATACGAACCGCCCACTCAAATCCAGGCCCAAACTGACCGACCAGAACCGTGAAGGTTTGCATCACACCAGCAGACAGGTTGATCTTGTCATGCGGGATCACCGCAGCGATAGACAGCCCGCCCACTGAGCTCAGGCAAATCGCTGCAAACATTAGCAGCAGAATAGCCAGCGGGTAATCACGCCCCGGCTTTTTCATCTCATTGACGTGGGTAGCGGAAGCTTCAACGCCCATGTAGCTCAGAATAAAGGCCACGAACACCACCAGCGTCCCGACGCTGTGGAAATCCGGGAAGAAGGTTTCGCTGTTCATTTTGATGGCCAGCGGTGCGCCGGAGTGCAGGTAATAAGCGGCCAGCGCCACCAGAATACCCGCAGGCAGCAGGATCCCAGCGAAGAAGCCAATCTTGGCGATACGCGCGGTATTCTTGGTGCCGCCAAGCTGAGTGAAAGCCAGTCCCCAGAGGATAATCAACGCGGCAACGGTTTTAATCAGAGGATCTTCATTCAGCGCAGGCCAGTTCAGAATATAAGAAAGTCCACCCAGCACAAAATAAAGCATCGGAATAAAGCCGACGGCTATCTGCAAATAGCCAAATGAAATCGCAGCAAAGCCCCATTTTTCTCCCAGCGTTTTGGATACCCAGGTGAATACTCCGCCCTCTTCCCAACCGTCCACGGTTGCCATTTCAGCGGCACATAAACCGACCGGGACAAACCATAAAAGGCCACCTAACAGCAGAAAGAACACCAGCGAAAATCCTGATGTGGCAAAAGTAGGATATTCATAAACCGCCATTACCATCGAGGCAGTAATAGCAAAGAAGCCCATCAGCGTTAATGATTTCGCAGACGGAGTGGCCTGTGTAATAGCCATAAAAACTCTCCTGACAAAATAATATTATTTCGCCTGACATAAAAGAATGGATTCAGGAGCAGCCGCTGACTGCTCCAGGGAAAGAGACGGAATTAAGCGTGGTTAAAGCCGCTGGCTTGTTTTTCGCAAACCTGGTTGATCATCGGGTGGCTGTTGAAGGAATCGAGCGCACGTTTAATATCTTCCAGCAGCAAAGAGCCCAGGTCGTAACTGACACCATGACGCACCAGAATACGCTGAATCACCAGGTCTTCACGGTTCGACGGCATCGAATAAGCCGGGACCTGCCAGCCGCGAGATCGCAGCTTATCGGCGAGATCGTAAAGCGTATAACCGTTCAGCGCCGATGCATCTTTCAGCTTCCAGGCGAGTGCCGGGATCCCTTTGCTGCTGTCGCCATCGAACAGGATCTCAAAGGGTCCCATCTTGCCGATTTCCGCGGCAAGGTGTTGCGCCGTGGCGTAGCAGGCGTTGTGGATTTTCGCGTAACCCTCGCGGCCCAGACGCAGGAAGTTGTAATACTGAGCGACAATCTGGCCGCCGGGACGCGAGAAGTTCAGCGCAAACGTTGGCATGTTGCCTCCCAGGTAGTTAACGTTGAAGATTAACTCTTCCGGCAGATCGGCCGCTTCACGCCACACCACCCAGCCTGCTCCCAGCGGCGCCAGGCCAAATTTATGCCCGGAGGTATTGATAGATTTAACGCGTGGTAAACGGAAATCCCATTCCAGATCGGGCGCACAGAACGGGGCGAGGAATCCACCGCTGGCACCGTCGATATGCATTGGAATATCCAGCCCGGTTTCGGCCTGCAGTTTATCCAGCGCATCACTGACCGCTTTGACCGGCTCATACTGGCAGGTAAAGGTCACACCCAATGTCGGCACCACGCCGATAGTATTTTCATCCACTCGCTTAAGCACTTCCTCCGCAGACATGATCAGACGATCGCCTTCCAGCGGGATCTCACGCAGCTCCACGTCGAAGTAACGGGCAAACTTGTGCCAGCAGATTTGTACCGGCCCGCAGATAAGATTCGGCTTATCAGTAGAAAGGCCCTGCGCAGCACGCTTTTTACGCCACTGCCATTTCAGCGCCAGGCCGCCGAGCATCGCGGCTTCCGAAGAGCCAATGGTTGAACAACCGAGCGTCGTCTTAGCTTCCGGGGAATTCCACAGGTCAGCCAGCATGCGCACGCAGCGTGCTTCAATTTCTGCGGTCTGAGGATATTCATCTTTATCGATCATATTTTTATCAATCGACAAATCCATCAGCTGGCGAATTTCATCATCCACCCATGTCTGGCAGAATGTCGCCAGATTTTGACGTGAATTACCGTCCAGCATCAATTCATCACGAATGGCGCTAAACACATTACGCGCATTACGCTCTTGCTCCGGGAAATCAGTTTTTGGCATAGAAGATGCCAAATCTACTGAAGCATAAACATCATCGTTTTCATTATACGCAGTCATATTCTCGCTCATATTTACTATTAACCTGTCAAAATTAAATGTGTCGTTATTCCATTATGTTTAACGAAATAACCGGGGTGCGTATTTATCCGCAGACAAATACAGAAAGAGATTTATTTTCTAATGTGTGTCGCCACACCGTGTCAGTGGGCTTATATTATGATGGGGTGAGCAGTAAAGATATCGGAGGGTACGAGCGGTAATAGTAGGTGATGGACTACACGCGTAGTCTGTAGCCTAAAAAAGGAGAACATGAAAGTGCTAACCTGTTCACTATACTGGTTTTCTTTATGCTGCCTGCGTCATTGCGTTGAACGAAAATAATTGAATATTTTTTAAACTATTTTGCTTTCATAAAATTCCTCATCGCCTGATTGAGAGCCTCTACTTCCTGCTTAACGGCACTTATGCCCTGTTCTGTCAGGGATTTATCGCTGTATTCGGCCAGACTATTCTCAAGCTGACGAATCAGATATTGCAGTTTTTCCGCCCCTAAAATTTGCGCCGCCCCTTTGAGTTGATGAAGCTGATGGCGTTCACCCTCAAGATCACCGGCCTGCCGCGCATTCAGAATCGCCACCATCCCTTTTTCATTTTCACGAAGTGCTATCTCCAGCAATTGGTGCATTAGCGCCTTATCGCCAAGACTTCTGGCCTCCAGAGAAGGCATATCGATGAATTCGCCAAGCGGCATAGCCGATGACGAAACATTCAGTTCGCTGAATGCCGTTTTTAACTGAAACAGATTAACGGGTTTAAACAGGCACATATTCATGCCCGCTTGCAGGCAGCGCTGCTGCTCATCCGTCTGGGCGTTTGCCGTCAGTCCCCATATCACGGTTTGTTGGTCCGTTTCGCGAATTCGTCTCGTCAGGGTGATGCCATCCATATTGGGCATATTGAGATCGGTAATCAGCAGGTCATAGTCATGCTGATGCATCAGGTCGAGCGCCTGTACGCCATCCTCAGCTTCATCCACCTGATAGCCCAGCGCCAGAAGCTGTCGGCACAGCAGCAGCCGGTTGGCCGGGTGGTCATCAGCAATAAGAATGCGCAGCGAAGCCGTGCTTTCTGCCGACAGCTGCGGCTCTTCAAAGACTGTCGCATTTTGCGTTGAGCCGTCCGTCACCACGCTGACTTTAACGCGGGTCCCCTGACCCTCTTTACTGGTCAGAATGATGTCTCCAGCCATCCGTTCGATGATTTCACGGCATATCGTTAATCCCAGGCCCGAACCTGTGCGCTTCTTGCCTTCGCTGGCCTGGCTGAAAGGCCTGAACAGATGCTTTTGCTCCTCAGCGCCGATCCCTGTCCCGGTATCGCTCACCTGCAACATCAGCCGAACACGTCCGTCAGGCTCGGGCTGAGTACTCGCCTCAACGCTCACTTGCCCGTCCCGCGTAAACTTTATTGCGTTGCTCAGCAGGTTGTTCAAAATCTGTCTGACGGCCTGCGGATCAAGCCACAGCGCCGTCTCGCTGGTTATCTGGCTGTTCACGGTGAGCTGAATATTCTTCTGCGTCGCCTGGCCGACAAAATTAGCCACCGTGGTATCAATAATCGCCTGGGGAAAAACCCACTCCGGCAACAGCTCAAAGTGGCCTGATTCAATTTTTTCCATATCCAGCACATCGCCGATAAGCCCGATTAATGACTGAGCGGTGGAATAAGCCAGCTGAACAGACTCTTTATCCTGTTCAGGGCTTTGGCGATGGGTCGCCAGCAGCTCGAGAAATCCCATTATCGCACTGACGGGAGTGCGAATTTCATGGCTCATGGTCGCCAGGAAAGTACTTTTGGCGCGGCTAGCCTCTATCGCTTTGTCTTTTTCCGTTTGCAGTGCTTTCATCAGAAAACGTGATTCTGTGACATCCTGCCAGCCGCACAACAGCATGGCCGGTTTGCCTTCCGGCATCCGACACAGCGTGAACCAGTGGAGGATCATTCTTTCCTCCTGGCCGTTGTTCAGCGTCAGCTGCTGCGTGACAACCTGGTCTGGCTCCAGTCCGGCCTGCAGCTGCTGTTGCACGGAAAGAAACACCTCCGCCAGCGGGTTGCGGCGATCGAACAGCGAATAGGGCAACGCGGCACCGTATTCCGCAGTGAAAAATGTGCTCAGCGCCTTGTTATAACTTTCCAGCTCCCCTTCCGCTGTCACCACATACACCGGAACAGGAATGGAGTTGGACAGGGTCTGGCGAAAACCAAGCTGATACTCCAGTGCCGCCTGCGACTTTTTATTGCGCCGATTGGCGCGCAGCAGATTAGCCCCCCACAGCAGGCTGCTGAGCACCAGCAGCACGGACAGCCCGACCACCAGATAAAACGGGCGGTTGTATAGATTCCAGGTGCCGAGTTTGACATCCGGCACTTTGATCCACTTCAGTGCGGTATTGTGGATGACATTCACCGGAATATTCGCCAACGCTTTATTTAAAACGCTTTGCAACTCTGGCGACGAACGCGGCAGGGCAAAAGAGATTTGTGCGGCGGGCTCATCCGGAATTCGGTTGAAAACCAGCTGGTGAGGGTAAAAGTGATCGATAATAAATTCGGCCGCCAGCTGGGTTGAAATGACGGCATCCACTTCACCTTGCATGAGTTTACTTAGCGCCGTGCTGGAGTTCTCTGCCACTACCCATACTGCATGCGGATACTGGCTTTTGAGTTTGTCACTCAGCGCGTGGTAGGCAGGAATGGCAATTTTTAACTTCGCGTCGCTCTTTTCAATGCCACCGGCTCGGGTGACCAGCACAAACGGCGTG
The DNA here is from genome assembly GCA_014156375.1 of Enterobacteriaceae bacterium 89. GTDB lineage: Bacteria > Pseudomonadota > Gammaproteobacteria > Enterobacterales > Enterobacteriaceae > Scandinavium. The sequence goes on from RQJH01000003.1 coordinate 87,028, forward strand.
GTAATAAAAGGTTGAGTAAATAAAAGTTCGTCTTCGCGCTCAGGGCTGTAGGTCACCGATGACAAAATATCCCAGCCTCCCTGACGAACCAGGTCTGCCATCTCACCGTTTGAGTTCGCCACCACCGGAACAAATTTCAGCCCGGTCTGCAGCTGGATCAGGTTAAGAATATCGCCGGTTAGCCCTCTGATTTCATGATTATCATCCAGCAGTGTGAAGGGTCCGTAATAAGGATTAACCAGCACCCGTAGCACCGGATGTTTTTCAACCCAGCGATCTTCTTTTGCCGTCAGTTTAAGCGGATGTGACAGGAAATTGAGATTGCGCATACCAATCCAGGCCTGGCTAATCTGGTCGTGAGTGGTCTCGCTAATCGAGGTGATAAACGTGTTGATGATCCGCAGCAGAACCTGCTGGTTCTCCAGCACCACAAACTGGCTGGCAGCCTGCTGTTGATTCCAGAAGCGGGCCATGTTCAGGGTGTAAAAGTAATCCCTGGAAATGATAAAACTGGCGGCCAGATTGCTACCAAGAAAATAATCATTCTCTTTGTTGGCCACGGAGGAAAGTGCCTGGTAATTATCCGGATAAATAGTCACTTTGGCCTGCGGAAAGGCACTGGCAATAATGTCATCCTGGGGCTGGTTTTGCGTCACGGCAATTTTTACCGCACTATCCTGATCGCTCAGGGGCGTCATCAGTTCAGCGCTTCTGATCACCAGCGTCGGATAGCCACGCAGCAAGGGTAAAGTGGCAACAAACGGCGGCGAGATCTTATCTCCGCTAAAAGAAGAGGTCAGCACAACATCGACCTCACCCGCCTGCAAGGCCTTAAACGCGCTGTCCTTACTGTCATAATGCTCAATGACGACATTGATATTTAACGTTTTCTTCAGCAGCGACAAATAATCCGCGTTGATCCCCCGGTAATCGCCGCCCTGGTAGCTCAAGCTCAGCGGGGTGATTTCTTTTCCGTACACCGCGACCGTCAGCGTGCGTTTTTCGGCAAGCCATACTCTTTCATCTGCTGTCAGTGAAATGGCTGACTCTCTACTCTGGTTGCGACCCGATAAAGTAAGCACAGTCGGTCCCGCCGCCCATGCCGCAGCGGCATACAGAGAAAGAACCAGCAGCAGCCATTTTGCCATTCCGTTCATACTGTCAGCCTATTTTGCTGCGGTTGGCGAAGGTATATAAATCCAGCAGGGTTTTGCACTCTAATTTTTCGAACAGGCGGCTTTTATAGGTGCTCACGGTCTTGACGCTAATATTCATCTCCGAGGCAATTTTGTTATTGTCCGATCCTTGTAAAATCGCCCGCATGACTTTCACCTCCTGACTCGATAACGACTGTAGTTTTTGTTCGTCAGAGGTCAACGCGCCCGCATGGGAATTTAAATCAAACGGAAAATAGCTGTAGCCTTTACTGGCCGCCCGGATGGCATCAATGATGTTATCCATACCTTCTTTCTTACTGATAAACCCGTTTGCTCCCACATCGGCACTGCGCTTGCCATAAAATTGCTGATTCTTCGCCGAGACCACGATAATGATGCTGCGGAAATTCTGCGCCCGCAGCATCTCCACGACCTCGACCCCGCTGATACCAGGAATATCCACATCGACTATCACCACGTCCGGTTTGTGCTGCGTAACCAGTGCGAGCGCATCACCGCCGTCTCCTGCTTCGGCGACAACCTTGATGCCCTCCGACTCCAGCAGCGCCCTGATAGCCACACAGGCCAGCGGATGATCGTCAATAATGACAGCCGTTAAGGTATTCATTTCAGATGCTTCCCTTGTTGTCGCTTAAGCCCAATACATCAGTCATTGTAGATAGCCTGGGACCCACTGGTCATTCTTCCCATCACGAAAGCCAGATTTGCCGCCGCCACCAGCGACGCAGCATAGGCTTCCGCTCGCATTTGCTGGGCCTCCAGTAACGTATTCGCCGCTTCATTCGCTACGGTGACGGTTCCTACGCCGTGGCGGTAGGAGTCCAGCGCTGCGTCATAAGCGATAAAAGACGTTTTCTCCAGATTGATTGCCGCTTTATTCGAGGCCAGAGCTGAACGCAAAGTCTCGGTCGCCATCACTATCTCCCTGGCGGCGGCGTCCTGGGTTTTACTGAACTGCTCATCGGCAATCGCCGACCGGGACTGAGCATCGCCGACTCTGGCAGAGCGTATTCCTCCGTCATACAGCGGGACGCTCACCCCGAGCAAAATACTGGAAGACGACGTTTGCTGGCTGATGCCTGGCATCCCCTGAATATCAAAATGCCCGCTCCCGCCCGCGACCGCTCCCGCCAGATAAACTTTGGGAAGGAAATCCGCTTCGGCGGCCCTGATACCTGCTTTAGCGGCTTTGGCGGCCGCATAGCTGGCCTGAACATCTGGCCTCTGGGCCAAAGCATTGCGGATCATCCGCTCAGTGGGAGGAGTGACTGAATCAGGCAACGTCCGATCCCCGGCATAGCTAACCTGAATGTTCAGCGCCGGAGAGACGCCCATCGCGTTCAACAACGCCTGGTACGCTTCAGTTTCATGCCCTTGAGCAACCACGCTGCGCATTTCTGATTGCGCCACCTGCTGTTCAGCAAGAGCAACTTCCACCGAGGTCGCAATGCCCTGCTGCCTGCGGCTGCGTGCCGCCTCCCTGATCTCCAGGCTATTTTTCAGCCGTTGTCCGGACAGCCGCGTCTGCGTTTTAGCCACTTCATACTGATAATAGGCCTGGGTCACCGTATAGATAATTTTCTGATGAATGCCGTTAAAGGCTACATTCGCCGCCCATGAGCCTTCATGAGCCGCTTCCAGCAACGCGCTGCGCTGGCCAAAATCGAAAATAAGCCATTGAAAAGCCAGGGCTGGCACAATAGCGCTGCCGTGGGTGTCAATGTCGGAGTGGTCTTCAATATCATAGGCCAGTGGCGTGCGTGTGCTTTGATATCCCCCGACTACGCTGGCAGACAGCATGGGCAAAAACACCGCTTCCCCGATACCAACGGCCAGCGCCGCCTGACGTGCCTGCTGCCAGGCGATTCGCGTGTCGGGATTCTGGTTCTGGGCAATGTCTATCAGCTCTGGCAGCGTATATTGATGTGAACTGCTTAGCGCTGGCGGAGGCGAAAGCACCGCCACTTCCGGGCGCGGGGCCACGGTAAAGTCACCTTTCGCCTGATTTTTGGCTCCCGGTGCAACCCAAGGCTCGGAAGCGGAGGCAGGCGCCAGGTCCAGACTTTGCGTTGCACAGCCTGCGTTCAGCGCCGCCATCCCCGCCAGCAACCAGGTACGCGGTCTCGCTATCCATTGCGCCAGCAGGATAAGCTGATTCATGATGAGGTTCCTTTTCGCCAACACGCACTGTTCAGCCGATGAGCGCGCAGGCATAAAAAATTAAGTGCGGAAATTTGCTGTCGCAGCTGCACCACTTCTTCCTTCGACGGCCGGAGTGCCGCCGGTTCAAAAGGGATCAACCCAAGCTGCTGGCGTGCAATACCGAGCTGCTCCTCAATAAACTGAGTTTCCCGAAGTGCCGCGCCACCGGCTTCTGCGGGCTTCGATTGCAGGCGAGACAGTTCTGCTGCCGCCTCTTTCAGGCGCTGACGCACCGAGTGGACGATGGGAACAGGCCAGACAAGCGTAAACATCAGATACATCACGACGTTGCCCAGTAAGATCCCTAATACCCGATCCTGCGCCACATCCAGCGAGGTCGACGGGCCAAACCCCTGCAGCACGGTCATCAGGAACGCAAGTCCAATCTGGATCCCTGCATAGGAGATACGCTCGCTGCCGCTGGACACCCAGGCCGCCAACAGGATCCCGGCAAACACCAGTGCCATCAGTTCACCGATCCCGTCTGCATGAGGGATAATGAAAACGATCGACAACATGCCCATCAGTGCACCAATCAGGCAACCAGCAATACGCAGCAACAGTTTGTGCACGGTCTCACCCGTTGTGCCGAGCGCAGCGACATAACAGGTAATCATCGCCGTGTGGATGTCCTGCCAGTCAAGGGCGGTGTAAATCAGATAGCAGATGAGCGCCGCAGCCGTGGTTTTCAGCGCAAAGCGCGCGTGTCCCCTGTCGCTGAAGGCATCAGGCCGGAAAAAAGGCTCTGCTCTGTTTGTCTGCTTCGCAACAATCTCACCTTTCGCCAGGCTATCCAGCACTTCCCTGATCTCTCTCACCTCAGGCGACACAGAGATCTCAACCGGCTCCCTTTCCTGCTCATCACTGGAGATGTTCTCGTTGCAGAGCTGAGCGAGGGCAAAGCGCACGGGGTCGGGCGTTGCAAGGGGTAAAACGGATACGGCCAACAGCAATCTGTAGCTCTGAATGATGGCGCTTTCGAGTTTGAGCGATGTTTCGCGCGGCAACAGGTGAAACAGTCGCACAAACTGAATGCGCTGCTTATGCGGGTTCTGCTCTTCCTGCAATAAAGCCTGAACAGCGGCGAAGTTCTTCACCGTGGGCTGGCGTAAATAAGCCCCGGCTGCCGCCACCCGGTCCATCACACAGCGGCGCAATAAGTCCTGTGGCTTGCGGCCAACGGCGAGATTAAAAACCACGATCAGCAGCATCGGCGCAACGGCCATTAGCCAGGCATACAGCAACCCACGCGTGGCCGCTTCTCCAAGCGGGATATCGCTCAGGAGCGTCATCACAAAGGCAATAACCAGCGCGATGATGCTGCCAACCGGCCCAATTTTGCTGGCCGACCCCAACCAGAGAAAGAGGTAAGAGCTGATAACCAGCACCGACATGCGCAGCACTGCGGATTCAATCGTGAAATGAATCAACAAGAACACCAGCCCTACCACCAGCGATATCAGCACCGTGACGGCTATCGCCATCACCATGCTTTCCACGCCATCCGCTTTCATCACAAAGAGGATCAAATAGCAGCTGATGGCGCATTCCGGAATGCCATACATCATCGAAACCATGGTCATCAGCGCACACAGCGCCGCCACCCGCCACGCCATCGCCAGCCGACCGGGGAAGGCATTCAAATCGGCCATTACCTGCTGCCAGAGAAGGTTCAGCATCGTGTCAGCATCCATCCTGATGACGCACGATGACCACCGCTGTTGCGCCAATTCGCATCAACTCTTCTGGAGGATTATGCAGTTTGATACGAACCGGATAACGCTGAACCACGCGGACCCAGTTCAGCGACTTCGGCACGTAGGGCAGGCTTCGCGGAATATTGACCAGATCCTCAGAGCTAACGCCCCAGCCGATCCCTTCAACCGTGCCCGAAATCAGGATCTTGCTGTTCGCCATAACATACACGTCAGCACAGCGACCAATAACGATATCCTTGAGCTCTGTTTCACGGAAAAAAGCCGAGGCATACCAGTCGTTGGTATTGATCAACGTGAAAACAGACTGATTCGGTAAGACCGTTTCCCCCGTTGCAACGGTAAGTCCAACCACCCTGCCATCGTGCGGCGCGCGAACTTCCGTGTTCGCCAGCTCCCGCTCGGCCATCGCCAGCGCCGCACGCCGGGCAACCACCAGCGCCTCTGAGGCATCCGTGGTGCTGATCAGCGCCTGGGCCGCAGATGACTGTTTTAACGCCTGCTTCAGGCTAACTTCCGCATCGCGTTTCGCCGTTGCCGCATCGTCAACCTGTTGGGCGGTGACATAGCCTTTGCCCAACAGCGGCTGCAGGCGCGCAAGTGTTTGTGTTGTCAGCTGCAAATTTGCGCGCGCGCGGGCTATTTGCTCATCGCTGATGGCCGCATTGGATTGTTCCGCCAGCATGGTGCGCTGTTGTGTATCATGCGCGGCTTCTGCGATTTTTAATTCCGCCCGCGCCTGTTCAACGCGTAACTGATACAGCTCGGGGTCTACTTTAAACAGCAGCTCGCCCTGCCGGACTTTACTGTTCTCCGATACGGCCAGGGTGATAATTTTTCCGGGAACCTGACTGGCAATATGTACCACGCTAGCCCCAAGCTCGGCGTCTTCGGAAAGTGGGTTAAGCGTGGTATTTCTGACGGAAAGCCAACCGGTGATGGCTGCGGCGATCACCACGACCACCGCGACAATCTTCGCCAGTTGACGCTTACGTATGCTCTTGTTTATTTCGGTCATAACGAGCGCTCAGCGGACAAAAAGGAGTAATAAAGTAAAAGCCACAAATAACGCCATACAGGCGTAAACAACGATGCGTGCAGGCAGATAATCATCGAGCCCGGCTTTAACCATCAGTACACGAAAAATAATCGCGACAATGACCCCAACAAAAAAGCAGGCCAACCAACTCGGAAAATAAGAACCCAGCAGGGAGAATGAAGGTGCATTAGCCCGCTCGCAGCCAGTGAGCAATAAAGTCAGCCAGAAGATGACTGGCCCACGGAAGAGGCTTCGAACAGAAGGGAGCAACGGCCTGAAATCCATCAAAACCACCTCCAAAATATTGTGGTTTGTCTCTCCCCGCCGCCAGTCTGCGGCGGGTAATAAAAAATTCGCAGCGCTGCCTTAGTTATCCGAGGTTTTTATAGATAACCCCATTTTTCATAATCACTTTAAAAGCTGTCTCGGGTTGGGCTATCAGTTGAATATTTTTGAGCGGATCGCCATCCACCAGAATTAAATCCGCGAGAGCATCCGCTTCAACCACACCCAGTTTGCCAGGGTAAGGATTTCTCGGTCCGGACAGCCCGCAAAGCTCGGCATTAACGCTGGTGGCCATTTTTAAAACTTCATGGGGCTGATACCAGCGAACCAGTTTAGCCAGTTGAGCCCCCTGTCGCGTGGCAAGCTTCTCATCAAACAACGTGTCGGTTCCCCAGGCGGTACGGATGTTATGCTTTTTAGCCAGTGCATAGGCGTTATCTGTTCCGGCGACCATTTCGAGCTGTTTGGCGCGCGAAGCCGGTGTGGCCATCGGTACGGCGTCCTCATCGTCAAGGAAGGGTTGCAGGCTCCACCAGATATTTTTTTCCGCCATCAATTTCACGGTATCTTCATCCACCAGCTGCCCGTGCTCAATGCACTTAACGCCCCCTTCAATCGCCATCGTCACGGCTCGGGCGGTATAAGCGTGGACGGTGACGTAAGTTCCCCAGTTTTCAGCCGCCGTTACCGCTGCCGCGATTTCCTTGACCGAGCCTTCGGTTACGCTGATGGAGTCATACATGGAAGCCACACCGCCACCCGCCATATATTTAAGTTGCGAAGCGCCGCGCATCAGCTGCTCTCGGGCCCTTAACAACACCTTGTCTTCACCGTCGGCAATCGCCGTCATACCCACTTTTTCGGCATAGCTCAGCGGGTCGGATGGCGTGTGCGGTAGTTCGCCTATCAGGCGAAAATCGCCGTGTCCGCCGGTCTGAGTGATGAAGGCCCCGGAAGGATAAATTCGTGGTCCGACGGCTATATGCTCATCAATCGCTCGTTTGAGGCCAAAGACCGGGCCGCCCATATCGCGTACGGTTGTAAAACCCCGCATCAGAGTGGCCTGTGCTTCAGCAATGGCCAGCGCCTGAATGTAGTTAAAATCGGCGGTCATCGCGGTCATCATTGACGGCCTGGCCATAATGGCATGCCAGTGTGCATCGATAAGCCCTGGCATCAGCACGCCACCGCGGCCATCAATCACGGTGGCATTCGCCGGATGGTCGGTGCCTTCATCCTCAAGGGATTTTATTTTGCTGCCCTCGACCACCACCTGCAGTCCTTCCCGCAGAGTGTCCGACACGCCGTCAAAAATACGCACATTTTTAAATACAGTGACCTGCGCGGCCTGTGTGGCTGAAGGGGTCTCTTTACCGGATGACCCTGGAATAGCCGCCGCCACTGTTTTGTTGGTTATTGGTGGAGCAGTCGCAGCCTGGCGAGCCAGAGTGATGCCAATACGCATAAAAGCAGGGCTTTGGCACAGGCAGCATTCGGAATGAAGGTGCGGAAAACGATTCAGCGCTAATTGCGGCATGGAGTCACCTGTTTAATTTATTACTCATTATTCTGGTTCTTATCATAATCATAGACTGAAAACTCTTTAAATCGATTATTTTGATGGCACGGATTAACAATCTTATTTCTGAAGTTAGCGTGACATAAATAATGCTATAAAAATGATAGCGTTGCTGTATCGTTCAAAAATCAAAATGGAATTTTCTTAGGGAAATTCACCCTTTATTTTTGATTTGGCATCAGGGTTATCTTAATCGAAAGAGTGACACCACAGCTTTATCTGCGGCATAGACCACATGATGCGGTGAATTATACGCATCCCTTATCCAATAGATATCAGATGCGGATGACCTTCCTGCAATATAATGCCTACACCTGTAGGCATTATGTGAAAATCCCCTTGAACAATAAATATCCCGGCTTTCAGTGCTGATTGATTTGTATCTTCACTGTGACTGAACTTCAGCCTGCAAGTGGCTGATAAATAGGCTGAGCTTCGGCAGCGGCCGCAGATCCTGCCGATACAGAATCTGAACCGGCCGGGATTGCGGCAGCCATTCGTCCATCACCCGCACTAATCTTCCGCTCGCCAGCTCTTCGCTGACTAAAATTTCCGGCTGCAAAAGTAGTCCGGCCCCGGCCAGCGCCGCCATTTTCAGCCCCAGCCCGTCGTTACAGCTCATCACCGTGTCGCGTCTCCAGGGGCTGTCCGTCTCCACGCCTGATAGCCGCCATTCGTTGCGTGCATTCCAGACCATATGCGACAGGCAGCGATGGTTCGCCAGATCCTCAGGCGTTTTTGGGCTGCCGTAGCGCGTCAGGTAGTCCGGTGACGCGCAGATCACCATCCGGTACTGACATAGCGGCTTCGCCACTAAATCGTGGTCGCGAAGCTCCCCGATGCGGATCGCAATATCGAATCCCTCTTCCACCAGATTGACCACCCGGTTGCTGAGATCCAGCTCCACGCGCACATCCGGGTAGCGCTGCAAAAAAGTCGCGACGCCGGGAGCCACCACGCAAGCACCAAAAGTGGTGGGCGCGCTGATTCTGAGCGTGCCAGACGGCGCAGCACGTAGTCGCTCGACCGCAGAATCCGCCGCCTGGACCTGTTCCAGTACGCGTCGGCACTCTTCAACATATACTCGCCCGGCATCGGTCAGGCTCTGGCGGCGCGTGGTTCTGTCGAGAAGCCGGGCGCCGAGCTGCGCTTCCAGCTGCTGGATGTATTTCCCCACCATCACCGCAGAGATCTCCAGCCGTGCCGCAGCCTCGGTAAAGCTGCCGCTGTCGACGACGGCGATAAAGACTTCCATGCTGCGAAGTTTATCCATATTACAAACCACCAGTTATGAATGTTCTAACCTTATGGGAGTTTATCCCATTCATGATTAGAGAAAGAATAGCCTTCAGACCCAAACGAGGAAGCTGCTATGAAAATTATGATCGTCGGTGCCAGCGGCACCGTAGGACGCGCAGTCGTCGCAGAACTGGAAAAACAGGGTAAACACGAAATCGTACGTGTGGGCCGCAACAGCGGCGACATTCAGGTGGATATCATCGACGAAGCCAGCGTCGATGCGCTATTTGCTAAAAGCGGAAAAGTGGATGCGATTATCGCCACCACCGGCAATCTGTTTTTCGGCCCGCTGGTTGAGATGACGGCGGAGAACTTTAACCAGGGTTTGCAGGATAAGCTGCTCGGACAGGTGCGCCTGGCGCTGAAAGGTCAGCACATGTTAAACGACGGCGGCTCGATTACCCTGACCAGCGGCATCATCGCCGATGAGCCGATCTACCAGGGTGTGAATGCGACGGCCGTTAACGCTGCACTGGCCGGTTTCGTCAAAGCCGCAGCCTGCGAATTACCTCGCGGCATTCGAATCAACCTGGTCAGCCCGACAATGTTAACGGAATCCGCAGAAGCCTATGGCGACTTCTTCCCTGGGTTTGAAAGCGTTCCGGCAGCGCGAGTGGCGCTGGCCTACAGAAAAAGCGTGGAAGGGATCCAGAACGGGCAGGTATTTAAAGTCGGCTACTGATGTCATTGCCTGATGGCGCTTCGCTTATCAGACCTACGGTTTTGACGTTGTAGGTCCGGTAAGCGCAGCGCCACCGGGCAAAATAGCCGTTCGCTATCAGTCGCGGGTTTGCACCCAGAAGGCGTGGATCAGGCCAGGAATATAGCCGCACAGCGTCAGCACAATATTAATAATAAACGCCCAGCCTAAGCCTTTCCCCAGCAGTACGCCGAGCGGTGGGATAAGAATGGTAAAAACGATACGCCAGAAACCCATACAAACTCCATGCTTATAGCTAATTGATAAAAAAGAGAAAGCTCTCTAAAGAATAGACATTCTTACGTACTACTCCATCGCCGCCCATCTTGTTTACCCTCTTTTACCTTTGCCCTGGCCTGCGGTATGGTGTAGCCACAAACAAACGGAAGGAGAGTGGTATGTTTTCTGTCGGCGATCTGGTCCAGCCTAAAAAAGGTGGCCCAAAAATGAAAATTATCGAAATTCAGGGCGAGCAGATTGTGGCGGTGCCAGCCAGCGATGAACAGGGGCAAAAATACACCCTGAACGCCGCAGAAGTCATTTTATATACCGAAGAAGGCGACTTTGGCGTTTGCTAAGCAATACGCTTAAACACGGTGAGGGCCTCCTCACCGTTTAAATTCTAGATTAAAAAATCATCCAGAGATTTACCCTCTGCCAGCGCTTGAGCGACAGGTTTAGGCATGCGCCCCTGACCCGTCCATGTTTTTTGTTCGCCGTTGATATCCGTAAAACGATATTTTGCCGGTCTTGCCGCACGTTTTTTCCCCGGACGCTGAACAGCTGCTTTATCCGCAACCAGGTCCAGCGGTGAAATGCCTTCAGCCTGCATAAGTTCGAGCCAGCTGTTAATTTTTTCGTTTTTCTCAGCCTGATTTTCGCGCAGGCTGGCCTCTTCGGTTCGTTTTTCTTCAGTCACGATCCTGAATTTTTCTAACATTTCTTCAAGCACGTCAGTGGAGAATTCACGGGCCATGGCGCGTAAAGTACGAATATTATTAAATTTCTGTAACATGTTAGACATAGAGTTTATAAATCCTTTCAACTGACTAAAAATGGTACTGCAAGATAAATTGTATTCTATACAGATAATATTTACCACCCTCAGCAGCAATAAGAGGACTGACTGTTAATTATTTAATTATATATTTTCAATCTGTGCTAACTGAACGACGAAATATTAAAATTAAGAATTATCATTATTGCGTGGGTAAATAATCGATTAACCACTTACCGCTAAGAGCAGTTAAACGGCACGCCATCCGGCAAGCTACAGCAAGTGCGAGATCGATGTTTGGTCACGGAAAAATGAATAACAACCCACTTAAGCCGCATCATAAGTCAATCATCAAAACAGAGACTCTCTCCACCACACAGTAAAAACACAGTGATTCGTTCTGAAAACGACTTCGCTCACACTTTTACCTGAAGCTTGCTACTGAGAACCCGTGTTCCTGTACATTCCTGTCGGTTCTTAAAATCATTAATTCATTGAAATAAAACAAATAAATTAAATTAAGCAATAAAAATAGCGCCAAACTGAAGAACAGGCTCAGCGCAGAGGATTTTATTAACAAAAGGCGATTAAATAAAAATTTTAAGCTAGTTGTTAGTTTCAATGCAGCTGGATATTCTATACACGAAAACAGAGCTGAACCAATGCACTGTTCAGAAAAGCAACTCCCAGTGATTTCCCCCTTTTTCAAGGAGCATACCGATGTTCTCTGCGCAGTCACGCCTGCGTCATGCGGCAGCAGACACTTTCGCCATGGTGGTCTACTGTTCCGTCGTGAACATGTTGATTGAAATTTTTCTCTCCGGTATGAGCTTTGAGCAGTCACTTTCATCGCGACTGGTCGCTATCCCGGTCAACATTTTAATTGCCTGGCCTTATGGCTTTTACCGCGACTGGGTGATGCGTCATGCGCGTCGCATCAGCCCGGCAAAATGGATGAAAAACCTGGCCGACGTGATTGCCTATGTGACCTTCCAGTCCCCGGTGTACGTGGTGATTTTGCTGTCGGTAGGCGCAGACTGGCATCAGATTGCCGCTGCGGTCAGCTCGAATATCGTGGTGTCGATGTTGATGGGCGCCGTGTACGGCTATTTCCTCGATTACTGCCGTCGCCTGTTCCGCGTGAGCCAGTACGCCTGACAAATCCCCTGCCCGGTGGCGCAAGCTTACCGGGCCTGTGAATTCATCACAATCCTTTGATTTTGCAGGCCGAAAGCTATTTAGCTGTTATTTGCCAGTTGGCCTTCGCCGAACAGTCCATTCAGAAAACGCTCAAGCGCCAGGCGCGAGCTGAATCCGTGCGGAATACCGTAGTGCTCCTGCGCATCGCCGCCTAAATAAAGCGGAAACTGCTGATAATGGTCGCTGGTTTTAATCTCAGAAGCCGGATCCGCCAGCAAATAGCTGCGCTCTTTAAGCGCCGGATGAATAATCAGCGCGGTTCGCCCCATCCGGGCTTCGCGATTCACATAGACATAATTTTCGCCGCGGCGATAACCGTAAATTTTCTGCGTCACTTCGTCCATCGTAAAGCCGACTTTTTCAAGAACGCGCGCCACCTCGTCAGGTCGTAAATACATTTTTTTTCCTCATTATCCTCACAGCCCCGCCACCTTACAGTATTCAGCATTAGCATCGCTTTCAGAAAAATCCATAAACAGGCGAATAAGGCGTGATTCTCCTCAGAGTAAAAAAATCTGTCCTAAACTTAATTTCACCGTAAATCAGTGGAGGATGTTATGTTCAGACGACCAAACCCAAAAGATGTCGATGATGGCGTGCAGGATATTCAGAATGATGTCAGCCAGTTAGCCGACTCGCTTGAGGAAGTGCTGAAATCCTGGGGCAGCGATGCCAAAGATGAGGCCGATACGGCACGACGTAAAGCTCAATCTCTGCTGCGCGAAACCCGCGCCAGAATGTACGGACGTACTCGCGTTCAGCAGGCTGCACGTGATGCCGCCGGCTGTGCCGACACCTTCGTGCGCGATAAACCCTGGCAGAGCGTGGGCGCAGCGGCGGCCGTGGGGATCTTTATTGGCGCTTTACTGAGTTTGCGTCGATAATTAACGGGTAATGCTGATAATAAATACGCGTCCGCCCCGGCAGGCTTCTGGCTTGTCGGGGCTTTTATTTTATCGCACTCGCCAACATCCGGGCCTGCTGCTGCGCCATCGCCAGGCTGGAAATATTGGTAAAGCTCATCAGTAATCCTCCGGCACCCTGGCTATTGATGCGCCAGTCGCTCAGTGCCTGCACCGCCAGCCCGGCGCGTCGGCCTTTGAGCGCCAGCTCGCGGTCGTCCCCCTTCACGGCCATCACCAGTTGGATCCCGCCGTGCTGCGGAATCACCTCAAATCCCTGTTCCGTCAGAGCCTGCTCCAGCCACTGACGACGCTGGGCATAGTGGTGACGCATTTTTTTCAGATGCCGCCAGAAGTGTCCTTCGCGAATAAAATCAGCCAGCGTGTGCTGCCACAGCAGCGGCACGCCGCAGGCCGCATATGATGCCTGCTGGCGAAATTGTGCCACCAGCGGTGCGGGCACCACCAGCCAGGCCGTGCGTAACGCCGGGAACAGTGATTTGCTGAACGTGCCCGCGTAGATCACCCGCTGCGGCGCATCCAGGCTTTTTACCGGCGGCAAGGGTTTGCCCTGATAGCGAAACTCACTATCGTAGTCATCTTCGATAATCCACGCTTCCCGGCCTGCGGCCCAGTCGAGCAGCTGATGACGTCGCGGCAGCGAAAGCGCCACACCAAGCGGGCTTTGATGCGCGGGAGTCAGCAGTGCAAACCGGGCATCGGCGGCATTCGCTATTCCCGCTTCGATATTCATTCCTTCTTCATCCACCGGCACCGGACTGAAAGCGATCTGCTGGCTGGCAATCAGCGGACGAATAAGCGGAAATCCGGGATCTTCCAGCCAGATTTTATCTCCCGGTCTTCCCAGAGTTTGCAGGATCAGCGTCATCGATGCCGCAAAGCCGGTGGTGATAAAAACCTGTTCGGGCATACATTCAATGCTGCGCGAAAAGCGCAGATAGTCGACGATGGCGCTGCGCAGCGTCATTTCTCCACACACATCGCCCAGCGCCAGATCGAAACGAGTTTGCGTACGTAATCGACGCCCCATCACTTTGGCCCACAGCGCGCGCGGGAACAAATCCAGCGCCGGAAGCCCCATCTGGAACGGCTGAGGTTCAGGTTGTTCACCACCGAACCAGACCGGCTCCGGCGCAGAAGGACCGGGCACCACGCCGCTGCTGACGAAAGTGCCCGCCTGACCGCGCCGTTCCAGCCAGCCCTGGGCCACCAGCTCACCGTAGGCCGCCTCCACCGTGGCACGCGAGACACCCAGCTCCTGCGCGTAAACGCGGCTGGCGGGCAACCTTTTTCCGGGAGCAAACTCCCCTTGTTCGATAGCGGATTTAAGCTGGCGGGCGATGTGCTGATAGCGCGGCCCGGAGAAAGGACGATTCATGGTCTGCTTTTTTACTCTAAAGATGGCTCTCTTATCCAGACCATTATAGTGACAGAATCAGCTCATCGTTAAGAGGAGACCTGCCATGACAACATTACGCCAACCTTACAATGAACTTAGCCCACAGGCTTACGCCGGTTTTATTCAGGCGAAAAAAGCGCTGGAGCACTGCGAGCTGGATCTGACTCTTATTGAGCTGGTCTATCTGCGCGTATCGCAAATCAACGGCTGCGCCTTCTGCCTGGAGATGCACAGCAAGGCGCTGCGCAAACACGGCGTTGAGCAGACTAAACTGGACGCGCTGGCAGGCTGGAGAGTGAGCCATCACTTCTCCGATCGCGAACGTGCCGCGCTGGCCTGGGCTGAGGACGTCACGGATATCGCCCGCACCCGCGCCGAAGATGCGGTGTACGAACCGCTGCTGGCCTATTTCAGCGCCACGGAAATCAGCGATCTGACCTTTGCCATCAGCCTGATGAACGCTTTCAACCGCCTCGCCGTCAGCATGCGCCAGTAATTCAGACACAATCCTGCCGCCCTCGCTACGCTCATCAGCGAGGGCTAATCAAGCCAAAATATCTATATATTGTATGGTTGATGTTTTAACTAACTACATCTAGTATTCCTTTTAAAGATTCACCACCACAACCGACGCTCATTCCTGCGCCGCCTTGTCATTTTAGATGGAAATACGAATCATGCGCATTACTATTTACACAAAAAACGACTGCGTTCAGTGCCACGCCACCAAACGGGCCATGGAGTCACGCGGCTTTGAGTTCGAGATGGTTAACGTCGAGCATCATCCGGATGCCGCCGACAGCCTGCGCGCTCAGGGTTTCCGCGCCCTTCCGGTGGTGTTTGCCGGTGAGCTTAGCTGGTCCGGTTTTCGTCCGGACATGATCAACCGTCTGCGCCCTGAGGCCGCCGCGGCTCGCGCATGAGCACCCTCGTGTACTTTTCCAGCAGCTCTGAAAACACGCTGCGCTTTATCGAGCGTCTGGGGCTGCCCGCCGTGCGTATTCCGCTTAACGAACGGGAGCGCATACAGGTGAACGAACCGTACATTCTGGTGGTGCCAAGCTATGGCGGTGGCGGCACCGCAGGCGCGGTTCCCCGCCAGGTGATCCGTTTTTTAAATGACCCGCACAATCGCCAGCTCATTCGCGGCGTGATTGCCTCGGGCAACCGTAACTTTGGTGAGGCCTACGGCCGGGCCGGAGATGTTATTGCGCAGAAATGCGGTGTGCCTTACCTCTATCGCTTCGAGCTGATGGGCACTCCGGACGATATCGACAATGTGCGAAAAGGAGTGAGCGAATTTTGGCAACGACAACCGCAGAACGTGTGACGCAGAGCGCGCCGGACTACCACGCGCTGAACGCCATGCTGAATCTTTATGATAAAGACGGGCGCATTCAGTTTGAGAAAGACGCTGAAGCCGTGGCGGCCTTTATGGACACTTACGTGCGCCCCGCTACGCGCACTTTTGCCAATCAGGACGAACGTCTGGACTGGCTGGTCGCTGAAGGCTATTACGACGGTCGCATGCTGGCGCGCTACGATCGGGCGTTTGCCGTTGATCTGTTCGCCCACGCTCATGCCAGCGGCTTTGTCTTCAAAACGTTTCTGGGTGCCTGGAAGTTCTATACCAGCTACACGCTGAAAACCTTCGACGGTAAACAGTTTCTGGAACATTTTGAAGACCGCGTGGTGATGGTGGCGCTGACTCTGGCGCAGGGCGATGAGCAGCTCGCACGCCAGCTAACCGATGAGATGCTTTCCGGACGTTTCCAGCCAGCAACGCCAACTTTCCTGAACTGTGGTAAACAGCAGCGCGGCGAGCTGGTCTCCTGTTTCCTGCTGCGCATTGAAGACAATATGGAGTCGATTGGCCGCGCGGTGAATTCCGCATTACAGCTTTCCAAACGCGGCGGCGGCGTGGCGTTTTTACTCTCGAACCTGCGTGAAGCGGGCGCGCCGATTAAGCGTATCGAAAACCAGTCCTCCGGGGTGATCCCGGTGATGAAAATGCTGGAAGATGCGTTCTCGTATGCCAACCAGCTCGGCGCACGCCAGGGCGCGGGGGCCGTTTATCTGCACGCCCATCACCCGGATATTCTGCGTTTTCTGGATACCAAGCGCGAAAACGCCGATGAGAAAATCCGTATCAAAACTCTGTCGCTCGGGGTGGTGATCCCGGACGTCACCTTCCGTCTCGCGAAAGAGAATGCGCAGATGGCACTGTTTTCGCCTTACGACGTGGAGCGTCTGTACGGCAAACCGTTCGGCGATATCGCCATCAGCGAAATGTACGACCAGCTGCTGGCCGACGAACGCGTGCGCAAAACGTTTATCAGCGCCCGCGATCTGTTCCAGACCCTGGCCGAGATCCAGTTTGAATCCGGCTATCCGTACATCATGTTTGAGGACACGGTGAATCGCGCTAATCCGATTGCCGGACGCATCAACATGAGCAATCTGTGCTCGGAGATTTTGCAGGTTAACAGCGCGTCCACCTTCGATGAAAACCTGGATTACGCCAGCACCGGACACGATATTTCCTGCAATCTGGGTTCACTGAATATCGCACACACCATGGATTCGCCGGATTTTGCGCGTACGGTGGAAACGGCGATCCGTGGCCTGACGGCGGTGTCGGACATGAGCCACATCCGTTCCGTGCCTTCCGTTGAAGCCGGGAATTCGGCTTCACATGCGATTGGGCTTGGGCAGATGAACCTGCACGGCTATCTGGCGCGCGAAGGCATTGCCTACGGCAGTCCGGAAGGGCTCGATTTTACCAATCTCTATTTCTACGCCATCACCTGGCATGCACTGCACACCTCGATGCTGATGGCGCGTGAACGCGGGCAGCGCTTCGCCGGTTTTGAGCAGTCGCGTTACGCCAGCGGGGAGTATTTCCGTCAGTATCTGGAACAGGAATGGCAGCCGAAAACCAGTAAAGTCCAAAAATTGTTTGAAGCTGCCGGAATAACGCTTCCCACCCGTGAAATGTGGCAGCAGCTGCGCGAGGACGTGATGGAACACGGCATTTATAACCAGAATTTACAGGCGGTACCGCCGACTGGTTCTATCTCCTACATCAATCACGCCACGTCGAGCATTCACCCGATCGTGTCGAAAATTGAAATCCGCAAGGAAGGCAAAACCGGGCGCGTCTATTATCCGGCCCCGTTTATGACCAACGACAATCTGGCGCTGTATCAGGATGCCTACGAAATCGGCCCGGAGAAGATCATCGACACCTATGCCGAAGCCACGAAACACGTCGATCAGGGGCTTTCACTGACCCTGTTCTTCCCGGATACCGCCACCACCCGCGACATTAACCGGGCGCAGATCTACGCGTGGAAGAAAGGCATTAAAACGCTGTACTACATTCGCCTGCGCCAGCTCGCGCTGGAAGGCACCGAAATTGAAGGCTGCGTGTCCTGCGCGCTGTGAGGAGAAAAGGATGAACCGCTTATCGCGCGTCAGCGCCGTTAACTGGAACAAAATTGAGGACGATAAAGATCTGGAAGTCTGGAACCGCTTAACCAGCAACTTCTGGCTACCGGAGAAAGTCCCGCTGTCGAATGATATTCCAGCCTGGCAAACGCTCAGCCACGCAGAACAGCAGCTGACCATCCGTGTGTTCACCGGCTTGACCCTGCTGGACACCATTCAGAACACCGTCGGCGCGCCGTCGCTGATGCCCGACTCGCTGACGCCGCATGAAGAAGCGGTGATGTCGAACATCAGCTTTATGGAGGCCGTTCACGCGCGTTCTTACAGCTCGATCTTTTCAACGCTGTGCCAGACCAAAGACGTGGATGCGGCCTACGCCTGGAGCGAAGAAAACGTGCCATTGCAGCAGAAAGCCCGGCTGATGCTGGAGCAGTACGCCGCCGACGCGCCGCTGAAAAAG
This sequence comes from Enterobacteriaceae bacterium 89, assembly GCA_014156375.1. GTDB lineage: Bacteria > Pseudomonadota > Gammaproteobacteria > Enterobacterales > Enterobacteriaceae > Scandinavium. The sequence goes on from RQJH01000003.1 coordinate 105,454, forward strand.
AAAATTGCCAGCGTGTTTCTGGAATCGTTCCTGTTTTACTCCGGCTTCTGGCTGCCGATGTACTGGTCCAGCCGTGGCAAGCTGACCAACACCGCTGATTTGATTCGTCTGATCATCCGTGACGAAGCCGTGCATGGCTATTACATCGGTTATAAATTCCAGAAAGGGCTGGAAAGAGTGAGCGCAGCAGAGCGCGAGGAGCTGAAAAATTTCGCCCTCGATCTGCTGATGGATCTCTATGACAACGAACTGGCCTATACCGAAGCGCTTTACGCAGGAACCGGCTGGGAAGAAGATGTGAAGGCTTTCCTGTGCTACAACGCAAATAAGGCGCTGATGAACCTCGGTTTTGAAGCTTTGTTCCCGGCAGAAATGGCTGCGGTGAACCCGGCGATCCTCGCTGCGCTCTCGCCTAACGCCGACGAAAACCATGATTTCTTCTCTGGTTCTGGCTCGTCCTACGTGATGGGGAAAGCGGTGGAGACCGAGGACGAAGACTGGAATTTTTGATCGTTGTTTATCCCCTCTCCCTAACCCTCTCCCCAAAGGGGCGAGGGAACTGTACGGAGCTGGGTTTCCTCCCTCACTCCCGATGGGCATTGTGGCTGCTCCGTGCCATCCTTTCTCCCTCTCCCTGGGGAGAGGGCCGGGGTGAGGGGGAAATAGCTACTCGGAAGCCAACCGGTTTTCTCCCTCGCCCCTTTGGGGAGAGGGCGGGGTGAGGGGAAATTAACGCTCATTAATTTAATATATTCCCCGCTAATTTAACCCTGCTATTTTTAAGCGTTTTACGCTGTAATTCCCCTGTCATATTCAAGCCAAATCATTGCCATTGATCTCAAATTTCACCACGCAACAGAAAAAATTCATAAAAATCCAAACCACGACCAGCCCTTATATCATGGGGGCCGAGCGGATATTGAAGCCCGGAATTACCGGCATCATCAGGAAATTCAGGGTTGTCTCAGATTCTGAGTATGTTAGGGTAGATCCAGTCTATTATTTTCATCAGGTAGCATATCGACATAATTAAATAACGGGAATTCATTTATTGCATGGCAATTAAATTAGAAGTTAAAAATCTTTATAAAATATTTGGCGAACATCCGCAGCGAGCTTTTAAATACATCGATAAGGGTCTTGATAAAGAGCAAATTCTGGAGAAAACCGGTTTGTCTCTTGGCGTGATTGACGCCAGTCTGGCCATTGAAGAAGGCGAGATTTTTGTGATCATGGGGTTGTCCGGTTCCGGTAAATCCACCCTGGTACGCCTTCTCAATCGCCTGATTGAACCCACCCGCGGGCAGGTGATGATCGACGGTACGGATATTGCCAAAATATCCGACGCCGAGCTCCGCGAGGTGCGCAGAAAGAAAATTGCGATGGTCTTCCAGTCCTTTGCGCTAATGCCGCATATGAACGTGCTGGATAATACTGCCTTTGGTATGGAATTAGCCGGAATAGCGCCGCAGGAGCGTCATGATAAAGCGCTGGATGCGCTACGTCAGGTTGGTCTTGAGAATTATGCCCACGCTTATCCCGATGAATTATCCGGCGGGATGCGCCAGCGTGTGGGTCTCGCCCGCGCATTAGCCATCAATCCTGACATCTTATTAATGGACGAAGCCTTCTCCGCTCTCGACCCATTAATTCGCACCGAAATGCAGGATGAGCTTGTCAAATTACAGGCGAAGCATCAGCGCACCATTGTGTTTATTTCCCACGATCTCGATGAAGCGATGCGCATCGGTGACCGGATTGCGATTATGCAAAACGGCAAGGTCGTGCAGGTCGGCACGCCGGATGAAATTCTGAATAATCCGGCGAATGATTACGTGCGCACCTTCTTCCGCGGCGTGGATATCAGCCAGGTGTTCAGCGCCAAAGATATCGCCCGTCGTGCGCCGAAAGGACTGCTGCGTAAAGCGCCGGGCTTTGGCCCACGTTCGGCAATTAAGCTGTTGCAGGATGAAGATCGCGAATTTGGTTATGTTATTGAACGCGGAAATAAATTCGTTGGCATTGTCTCCACCGACTCGCTGAAAACTGCCCTGACGGCAGGCCAGACGATTGATGCCGCCCTGCTGGAAGCTCCGCTGCCTGTCGATGCACAGACGGCGCTGGGCGATCTGCTCACTCACGTTGGCCAGGCTCCGTGCGCGGTGCCGGTTATTGATGAGGAGCAGCAGTACGTAGGGATCATCTCTAAAAGCATGCTGTTACAGGCTTTAGATCGCGAGGGGACAAATAATGGCTGATCAATCTAATCCGTGGGCAACCACACCGGCCGCGGACAGCGCCGCACCATCAGCTGATGCCTGGGGCACGCCTGCGCCAGCTCCAGCCGAAGGTGGCGGTGCCGACTGGCTGCACAGCGCGCCTGCACCTCAGGCAGAACACTTCAACATTATGGATCCGTTCCATAAGACGCTGATCCCGCTCGATAACTGGGTCACCCACGGCATCGACTGGATCGTCAGCAACTTCCGTCCGGTGTTCCAGGGGATCCGCATGCCCGTAGACACCATCCTCGGCGGCTTCCAGCAGCTGTTGACCGGAATGCCAGCGCCTGTGGCAATCGTGGTCTTTGCGCTGATCGCCTGGCAGATTGGCGGCGCGGGAATGGGCGTGGCGGCTTTCCTGTCGCTGATCCTGATTGGTGCCATCGGCGCCTGGTCTCAGGCGATGATCACCCTGGCGCTGGTGCTGACCGCGCTGTTTTTCTGCGTGCTGATCGGTTTGCCGCTCGGTATCTGGCTGGCACGCAGCCCGCGCGCCGCGAAAATTATTCGCCCGCTGCTGGATGCGATGCAGACCACGCCAGCGTTTGTCTATCTGGTACCGATTGTGATGCTGTTTGGCATCGGCAACGTGCCGGGGGTAGTGGTGACCATTATCTTCGCCCTGCCGCCGATAGTTCGTCTGACCATTCTCGGCATCAACCACGTGCCAGCGGATCTGATTGAAGCTTCGCGCTCTTTCGGTGCCAGCCCGCGCCAGATGCTGTTTAAAGTCCAGCTGCCACTGGCAATGCCCACCATCATGGCGGGCGTTAACCAGACGCTGATGCTGGCGCTGTCGATGGTGGTGATCGCCTCAATGATTGCCGTGGGCGGTTTAGGTCAGATGGTGCTGCGCGGCATTGGTCGTCTTGATATGGGACTTGCCAGCATCGGCGGCGTGGGGATTGTGATCCTCGCCATCATTCTCGACCGTCTGACCCAGGCCGTTGGCCGCGATTCCCGCAGCCGTGGTAATCGCCGCTGGTACAGCACCGGTCCCGTCGGGTTGATGACCCGCCCTTTCATTAAGTAATCCTCTGCCCGGCGGCGCGAAGCTTGCCGGGCCTACAACTCAAAAAAGGAACAACGATGCGACATAGCGTAATTTTTGCCACAGCGTTTGCCACCCTTCTCTCCACCAGCACCTTTGCGGCGGATCTGCCGGGCAAAGGCATCACCGTTCAGCCGGTACAAAGCACCATTTCCGAAGAGACTTTCCAGACGTTACTGGTCAGCCGCGCGCTGGAGAAACTCGGTTACACGGTCAATAAACCGAGCGAAGTGGACTACAACGTGGGCTACACCTCTATTGCCTCTGGCGATGCTACTTTTACCGCCGTGAACTGGCAGCCGCTGCATGACGATATGTATGCGGCCGCAGGCGGCGACAAAAAGTTTTATCGCGAGGGTGATTTTGTGAACGGAGCCGCGCAGGGTTATCTGATTGATAAGAAAACCGCCGAGCAGTATCACATCACCAACATCGCCCAGCTGAAAGATCCGAAGATTGCGAAGCTGTTTGATACCAACGGCGATGGCAAAGCCGATCTGACCGGCTGTACGCCGGGCTGGGGCTGCGAGGCGGTGATTAATCACCAGATTGAAGCCTATGGCCTGAACAACAGCGTGGTGCACAACCAGGGGAACTATGCGGCGATGATGGCCGATACCATCACTCGTTATAAAGAAGGTAAACCGGTGCTCTATTACACCTGGACGCCGTACTGGGTGAGCGACGTGCTGAAGCCGGGTAAAGACGTGGTGTGGCTGCAGGTGCCGTTCTCCTCAATGCCGGGTGAGCAAAAGTCTATCGACACTAAACTGCCGAACGGCGCGAACTACGGCTTCCCGGTGAACACTATGCACATCGTTGCCAACAAAGCCTGGGCGGAGAAAAACCCGGCGGCGGCGAAGCTGTTCTCACTGATGAAGCTGCCGATTGCGGATATCAACGCCCAGAACGCGATGATGCACGAAGGCCACGCTTCTGAAGCAGATGTTCAGGGTCATGTGGATGGCTGGATCAAGGCTCACCAGCAGTTGTTTGATGGTTGGGTTAAAACGGCTTTGGCTGCTCAGAAATAGTTTTTCCCCTCTCCCCGACCCTCTCCCTAAGGGAGAGGGAGAAAGTAACACCAGCTCGATCGGTTCCCTCTCCCCGTGGGAGAGGGTTAGGGAGAGGGCATCAAACCGCCCCCTGGTTCACCGCACAATCCGACACCCGACGCTTCCCCCGCCCTCACCGCTTTCCGCTATCATTGGTCATCTGCAAAATCATCACCTTAAAAACTATCCATGACCAAACATTCTCATGCTCTTAGTCCTGCACTCATCGCGCTGATGTCGGTTGCCACGGGCCTTGCCGTTGCCAGCAACTACTATGCTCAACCGCTGCTGGAAACTATCGCCCGCGCCTTTTCGCTTTCGGCCGGACAGGCCGGATTTATCGTCACCGCCGCTCAGCTTGGTTACGCCGCCGGGCTGCTGTTCCTCGTACCGCTGGGCGATATGTTCGAACGTCGCACCCTGATTGTCAGCATGACCCTGCTTTCGGCTGGCGGGATGCTGATCACGGCGACCAGCCAGTCGCTGGCGATGATGATCCTCGGCACCGCATTAACCGGGTTGTTCTCGGTCGTTGCCCAAATTCTGGTGCCGCTGGCGGCCACGCTCGCCAGCCCTGAAAAGCGCGGGAAGGTGGTTGGAACAATAATGAGCGGCCTGCTGCTGGGGATCCTGCTGGCGCGAACCGTGGCTGGTCTGCTGGCCGGACTTGGCGGCTGGCGTACCGTGTACTGGGTTGCCACCGTGCTGATGATCCTGATGGCCCTCGCCCTGTGGCGCGGTCTGCCGAAGGTGAAGCAGGAAACACATCTCAATTATCCGCAGCTGCTGCGCTCGGTGTTCAGCCTGTTCATCCGCGATAAGCTGCTGCGCACCCGCGCAATGCTCGGCTGTCTGACTTTCGCTAACTTCAGCATTTTGTGGACGTCGATGGCGTTTTTGCTGGCGAGCCCGCCGTTTAACTATTCCGAAGGGATGATCGGTCTTTTCGGTCTGGCGGGCGCAGCTGGCGCACTCGGCGCTCGCCCGGCGGGTGGATTTGCCGACAAGGGCAAGTCTCATCTCACCACCACCACGGGCCTGCTGCTACTGCTCCTGTCCTGGGTTGCTATCTGGTTTGGACACGCCTCCGTGCTGGCGCTGATTGTAGGCATTCTGGTTCTGGATCTGACCGTTCAGGGCGTCCACATCACCAACCAGACCGTGATTTATCGCGTCCAGCCGGATGCCCGTAACCGCCTGACTGCCGGTTACATGACCAGCTACTTTATCGGCGGCGCTGCGGGCTCGCTGATTTCTGCCTCGGCGTGGCAGCATTATGGCTGGACGGGCGTTTGTGCGGCAGGCGCAACCATGGCGGCGCTGAACCTGGTGGTCTGGTGGCGCGGCTACCATCGCCAGGAAGCGATTGTCTGAAAAAGCTTCACGATCAGACCGTTATTAATGAACCGGGGTGTTAAGACACCCCTGACTCTGTTAAGGTTATCTGCCTGATAACCCCGGTAACTGTTTCTCAGCTAAATAATTTCCCTTTCAGATGAAACCCTCCGGGAAGCTGGCGGCACGGCCCTTTGCCGCCGGACAATACTTTAAATGAATAAATTGCCTCGACTCATGGTTTTGGCGCATTAATTCATTTACTTTATTTGTCACCATCGTTACTATATCGGCTGAAACTAATGAGGTCATGCCAAAATGGATAGTTCGTTTACGCCCATTGAACAAATGCTAAAATTTCGCGCCAGCCGTCACGAAGATTTCCCGTATCAGGAAATTCTTCTGACTCGTCTCTGCATGCACATGCAGGGCAAACTGCTGGAAAACCGCAATAAAATGCTGAAAGCTCAGGGGATTAACGAGACGTTATTTATGGCGTTAATCACGCTGGAGTCTCAGGAAAATCACAGCATCCAACCTTCTGAGTTGAGCTGTGCGCTGGGATCGTCCCGGACTAACGCAACCCGTATTGCCGATGAGCTGGAAAAACGCGGCTGGATTGAGCGCCGTGAAAGCGACAACGACCGTCGCTGCCTGCATCTGCAACTCACCGAAAAAGGTCATCAGTTCCTGCGCGAAGTGTTACCTCCGCAGCATAACTGCCTGCATCAACTCTGGTCTTCCTTAAGCATCAGCGAGAAAGATCAGCTTGAGCAAATCACCCGCAAACTCCTGACCCGTCTCGATCAGATGGATGAGGATGGTGTCGTGCTCGACGCACTTCGCTAAGCGAGTGAATCGCTCAATATCCTGATTACAAAAAAAGAAAACTGACAGGCCAGCAGCCAAACACTGCTGGCCTTTCTGACAAACAGGTCGGCTCAGCCGATGTGAAATAATAAGATCGTGGAGAAAAACATGAGCGCGAATGCGGAGACTCAAACCCCGCAGCAACCGGCCAGCAAGAAAGGCAAACGTAAAGGTGCCCTTCTGCTGCTGACCTTGCTCTTTATTGTTATTGCCGTGGCATATGGGATTTATTGGTTTTTGGTACTGCGTCATTATGAAGAAACCGATGACGCATACGTGGCAGGGAATCAGGTTCAAATTATGGCGCAGGTGTCCGGCAGCGTGACGAAAGTCTGGGCTGACAACACCGACTATGTGCAAAAAGGCGATGTGCTGGTCACTCTCGACCAGACCGATGCCCAGCAGGCGTTCGAAAAAGCTAAGACCGGCCTCGCCTCCAGCGTGCGCCAGACTCGTCAGCTGATGATCAACAGCAAGCAGCTGCAGGCCAATATCGACGTCAAAAAAACCGCGCTTTCGCAGGCGCAAACTGACCTCAACCGCCGCATTCCTCTCGGCACCGCCAATCTGATTGGCCGTGAAGAGCTGCAACACGCGCGTGATGCCGTCGCCAGCGCTCAGGCTCAGCTGGATGTCGCTATTCAACAGTTGAATGCTAACCAGGCAATGGTGCTCGCCACTAAGCTGGAAGATCAGCCAGCGGTTCAGCAGGCAGCGACAGAAGTGCGTAACGCGTGGCTTGCGCTGGAACGTACCAAAATCGTCAGCCCGATGACCGGCTATGTCTCCCGTCGCTCCGTGCAGCCGGGTGCTCAGATCAGTCCAACCACGCCGCTGATGGCCGTCGTTCCGGCGACGAATCTGTGGGTGGATGCTAACTTCAAAGAAACCCAGCTGGCTCATATGCGTATCGGCCAGACGGCAACCGTCGTCAGCGATATCTACGGCGATGACGTGAAGTACACCGGGAAAATTGTCGGCCTCGATATGGGTACCGGCAGCGCCTTCTCTCTGCTTCCGGCACAAAACGCCACCGGTAACTGGATCAAAGTGGTTCAGCGTCTGCCAGTGCGTATTGAGATTGACGAGAAACAGCTGGCCCAGCATCCGCTGCGTATCGGCCTGTCCACTCTGGTGAAAGTCGACACCTCTGAACGCGGTGGTGAAATGCTGGCCAACCAGGTGCGCAATAGCCCGGTTTACGAAAGTAATGCCCGTGAGATCAGCCTCGACCCGGTTAACAAACTGATTAACGATATCGTGCAGGCTAACGCCGGATAATCAGGGGTGAGCGTAATGCAACAGCAACAACCGCAGAAGCCGCTGGAGGGTGCGCAGCTGGTCATTATGACCATCGCACTGTCGCTGGCGACGTTCATGCAGGTGCTGGACTCGACGATCGCCAACGTGGCGATCCCGACCATTGCCGGTAACCTTGGTTCGTCGCTGAGTCAGGGCACCTGGGTTATTACCTCTTTCGGGGTGGCGAACGCCATCTCGATCCCGATCACCGGCTGGCTCGCCAAGCGCGTGGGTGAAGTGAAGCTGTTCCTGTGGTCCACCGTGGCGTTTGTGATTGCCTCGTGGGCCTGTGGTGTCTCCAACAGCCTGACGATGCTGATTTTCTTCCGCGTCATTCAGGGCGTGGTGGCCGGTCCGCTGATCCCGCTCTCCCAGAGCTTGCTGTTAAGCAACTATCCTCCGGCGAAGCGCTCCGTGGCGCTGGCGCTGTGGTCGATGACGGTGATCGTGGCCCCTATTTGTGGCCCAATCCTCGGCGGCTACATAAGCGATAACTATCACTGGGGCTGGATCTTCTTCATCAACGTGCCGATTGGTGCGGTGGTGGTGATGCTGACGCTGCAAAGCCTGCGCGGACGCGAAACTCGCACCGAGCAGCGGCGCATTGACGGCGTGGGCCTGGCGCTGCTGGTTATCGGTATCGGTAGCCTGCAGGTGATGCTCGACCGCGGTAAAGAGCTCGACTGGTTCAACTCGACCGAAGTGGTGGTGCTGACGATTGTCGCGGTGGTGGCCATCAGCTTCCTGATAGTCTGGGAGCTGACGGACGATAACCCGATAGTCGACCTTTCGCTGTTTAAGTCGCGAAACTTCACCATCGGCACGCTGTGTATCAGCCTGGCCTATATGCTCTACTTCGGCGCGATTGTTCTGCTGCCGCAGCTGTTGCAGGAGGTATACGGCTACACGGCTACCTGGGCGGGTCTGGCTTCCGCGCCGGTCGGGGTGATCCCGGTGCTGCTGTCGCCGATTATCGGGCGCTTTGCGCATAAGCTCGATATGCGACGGCTGGTGACCTTCAGTTTCATTATGTATGCCGTGTGCTTTTACTGGCGCGCGTATACGTTTGAACCGGGGATGGACTTCGGCGCGTCGGCGTGGCCGCAGTTTATTCAGGGCTTCGCCGTGGCCTGCTTCTTTATGCCACTGACCACCATTACGCTCTCTGGCTTGCCGCCTGAGCGTCTGGCGGCGGCATCAAGCCTGTCGAACTTCACCCGTACGCTGGCGGGCTCTATCGGGACGTCGTTTACCACCACCATGTGGACCAACCGTGAAGCCCTGCACCACTCGCAGCTGACCGAATCGGTGACGCCGTTTAACCCTAACTCGCAGCAAATGTACGATCAGCTGCAAGGGCTGGGGATGTCGCAGCAGCAAGCCTCCGGCTGGATTGCCCAGCAGATAACTAATCAGGGGCTGATTATTTCCGCCAACGAGATCTTCTGGATGTCGGCGGGGATCTTTATTGTCCTGCTGGGGCTTATCTGGCTCGCTCGTCCGCCGTTTGGTGCGGGCGGTGGCGGCGGTGGCGCTCACTAATAAAAAAGCCAGTTCGTGATGAACTGGCTTTTTTTATGCTTCTTTGCGGTGAATTGCCTGATGCGCTTCGCTTATCAGGCCTACAAAATCAACACCCCGTAGGTCCGGCAAGATCAGTGCCGCCGGGCACAAACTAGATGTGCAGCTCCTGCAGCTTCTCTTTCGGCAGCGCCAGCTCTTCGTTGCTGTTTACGCGCACGCCACGTTCGATGATGCTGCGGGCGATATCCTGTGCTTCCTGCAATGAGTGCATGGTGTAGGTACCGCACTGATAGACATTCAGCTCCGGGATCTGGTTCTGGTCTTTCACTTTCAGCACGTCGGCCATCGCCGCTTTCCAGGCTTCTGCCACGCGGGTTTCATCCGGGGTACCAATCAGGCTCATGTAGAAGCCAGTGCGGCAGCCCATCGGCGAAATATCGATGATCTCCACGCCGTTGCCGTTCAGATGGTCACGCATAAAGCCTGCGAACAGGTGCTCCAGCGTGTGGATGCCTTTCTCCGGCATCACTTCCTGGTTCGGTACGCAAAAGCGCAGATCAAACACGGTGATGTCATCGCCGTGCGGCGTGTGCATGTTTTTTGCGACGCGAACTGCAGGGGCTTCCATGCGGGTATGGTCGACAGTGAAGCTATCTAATAACGGCATTTTGTCTCCTCCGAACTCTTCTTTTCCTTTGCGCCATCAGGGCTGCGAGGAAAAAATACTGAAGAGTGTGATTTTTTTAAAAATAAACTGAACTCTTCGTTCCCGGGCGAGTCTGAGTATATGAAAGACGCGCATTTGTTATCATCATCCCTGCTTTTCAGAGATGAAAGTTTGGCCACAGTGATGTGGCCTTTTTCTTTTGTATCAGGCGTGGCGTGCGACCAGGTCAGCAAAAGGTTCACTATCTGCCGCTTCAATTTCACGCTGACGCTCAAACGATGCCTCACGCTCCGCTTCAAAATCCTCTTCATGCAGAATTTCTAACGGCTCTTCACGCAGCATAGTCCGGTATTTTTCGCCCAGCGCTTTGCCGGTGCCGCCAATGCCACTTTCAAGCATAGAACGCAAAATGCGTGCTGAGAAAGTTAATTCCGGATCGTCAAAGCTCGCAACCAGCTCATCGCACACTTTCTGATACTCAGAACCGCCTTCGATGCTATCCAGCGTCTGCGCTACGCGTTTCAGGTCGGCAAACAGATCTTTGCCCACTTTGGCGAGCGGGAACTGCGCGGTTTCACAGCCAATGCCCAGCGTCAGGCCCGGCTTGCGCCCTTCCAGAATCACACGATTCCAGTTGGTGCGGGTGCACAGCAGCTCGTCGCTGCTCATTTCCGGCGCATCGGCCAGCACGCACCAGACCATAAACAGATCGAGGAAACGAACCTGCTGCTCGTCCACGCCAATCGGCGAGAACGGGTTGATATCCAGCGAGCGCACTTCGATATATTCAATGCCGCCGCGCAGCAGCGCATCCGACGGCGTTTCGCCGCTGCGGGTCACGCGTTTTGGACGGATTGGCGCATACAGCTCGTTCTCAATCTGCAAAATGTTGCTGTTGATTTGCAGGAACTTGCCGTCTTTCTCCAGACCAATCTTCGCGTACTCTTCGGAAGGCGTTTTAATCGCCCGCTTCAATCCTGCCACATACTCGTGCAGATCGTTAAACGTAATTCCGAGATTGCTTTGCGACTTATTGGTATAACCCAAATCGCTCAGACGCAAGGAGGTGGCGTACGGCAGGTAGTACATCCCGCCTTCGGTTTTCTCAAACGGCAGCGTCGTCGGTTTCCCTTGCAGGAACGAGGAGCAAATTGCCGGAGAAGCGCCGAACAGGTACGGGATCACCCAGCCAAAGCGGTAGTAGTTACGGATCAGGCGGAAATAACCGGCTGAGATCGCCTCTTTGCCGTCTTCGGTGCCGTTCACGCCGCACTTCGCCTGCCAGAATGCCATCGGCAGCGAGAAGTTATAGTGCACGCCGGAGATGGTCTGCATCAGCGCGCCATAGCGGTTTTTCAGCCCCTCACGGTACAGCGTTTTCAGACGCCCGACGTTTGAAGTGCCGTACTGCGCGAGCTCGATATCCTGGCCCGGCGCAATATAGCACGGCATGCTGAGCGGCCACATGCGTTCGTCGCCAATATGGCGTGCCGTATAGCGATGCACGTCGCGCAGCAGTGTCAGCATATGGTCGATATCACCGTCTACCGGGGTGATAAATTCCAGCAGCGCCTCTGCGAAATCGGTGGTAATCCATTTGTGCGTCAACGCGGAGCCGAGGGCTTCCTGATGACCGGTTGTGGCCAGTGAGCCATCTGCATTGACACGCAGCGTTTCGCGCTCAAGACCGCGCTGGATCCCCTGTACGGCCTGAGGATGTTTTTCCAGCCAGGCCAGCGCCTGTGATACGTCCGGGATCAAATTGACCTCCCGCCTGTCGAATTCATTTTATTAAGCATAATTGCTCCGGTTGACGATGTAAGGTCACAATCAGTCCAATTAGTGCCACCACGTCATACCCTGTAGCGTTACTGCGGCAAGAGCCACATAGCGCAACGCCTTACCAAGGCATAAGAAAAAAAGTACCGGTCCCCACGAAATGCGCATCCATCCCGCCAGTAAACACAGTAGATCGCCGATGACAGGCATCCAGCTCAGTAACAGTGTGGCTGCCCCATAGCGTCTTAGCCAGCCAACGGCTTTTTCCCGCCAGCGTGAATTATCACGTAGCGGAAATAAACGCCCAAGAATAACGTTAGTTACCCCTCCAAGGCTATTACCCATTGTTGCTATTAACACGAGTAGCCAGGGATGACTGACCTTAGCGATAAGCATGCCGACCAGCACCACTTCGGAATTTCCGGGCAGCAGCGTCGCGCTGAGGAAACTGCTGGCAAACAGCGAAAAAAGCGACAGCGCGTCACTCACAGCAGACGCACGTCCACAAAGTCCATCCCGGCGAGGCGAGCCGCCTCAATGCCGAAATCAGCGTCTTCAAACACTACGCATTTTTCCGGTGCCACGCCGATAAGCTCTGCGCACAGCAGGAAGGTATCCGGCGCTGGTTTATGCTGCTTAACGTGATCGGCGGCGACCACCGCATCGAAATACTGGCGCAACCCGAGGTGATTGAGCAGCGCTTCAGCGATAGCGCTTTCGCTGCCGGTCCCGACCGCCATCGGGCGACGACCGTGCCACTCTTTCACCACCTCAATCAGCGGCAGTGGGCGCACGGTCTCCAGCAGAATCGCTTTGACGACGTCCGTTTTCTCACGGGCCAGGGAATGTGGGTCGAGTGAAGCCTGGTTGAGCTCAATGATGGACTGCGCGATACGCCAGGTTGGCGAGCCATTCAGCGCCGCCATCGCCTGCTCATCGAACCGCAGATCGTAACGCCCCAGCACCTCACGCCACGCTTTAAGGTGGGTTGGCTCCGTGTCGAGAATGGTGCCATCCATGTCGAAAATTAGCCCTGCATAACGCTCGTACATCGTGCTCTCACTCGTGGGATAACGGAAGGTTACTTTAGCGTAAAACGGGGGGACTTGTCGCCGTTAGTGCAAAACAACAAAGGCACCCGAAGGTGCCTTTATGCTGGGTTTTCAGACGTTACTTAATCTGCATGTCGTTCTCGACGACGCGTACGCCATTAACGTTTCGGGTCAGCTCCACCGCGCGGTTAGCAATCGCCTGCGAGCTGACGAAGCCGCTCAGCTGAACGCGCCCTTTGAAGGTCACCACGCTGATTTCCGCTGATTTGACATCTTTGTCACTGAACAGCGCGGATTTCACTTTCGTGGTGATCACGGTGTCATCGATGTAGCCACCGGTGCTCTCTTTGGTGGATGAGCCCGCACAGCCTGAAAGGGAGACGGCGACGATGAGTGCTGCACAGAATGCCGCAACAGCTTTGAACCATTTCATGGATTTCTCTCCTTGCTACCTGAAATCAAATTGATCACAGATATAAATTAGCCTGGACGGAGAAAGATGCCAAGGGTAAACAAATGGTTAAGATATTTTGGGAAAAAATGGGAGTTTTGAAATCTGAGTAAGAGAAAATAAAAAGAGGGATTCAGGGAGAATATGGTGCATCCGGGAGGATGACTCGCCGAAGGCTCGCCCTTCGGGCCGTTGCTGAAGCAACGTTATCCACCCTGGTGCTCGCGATTGACTCGCAGACCATGACACAACAGCGTTGCTGTTATCTCGGAGAATATGGTGCATCCGGGAGGATTCGAACCTCCGACCGCTCGGTTCGTAGCCGAGTACTCTATCCAGCTGAGCTACGGATGCATCGGGTATTGCTATTTACTTTTGGTACTCAGGAGTGAGCAATAATGGTGCATCCGGGAGGATTCGAACCTCCGACCGCTCGGTTCGTAGCCGAGTACTCTATCCAGCTGAGCTACGGATGCATCGGGATTACTGCTGTACTGCTGATTCAATGTCACTCATCATGCCGCAACATTGATAAAGATGGTGCATCCGGGAGGATTCGAACCTCCGACCGCTCGGTTCGTAGCCGAGTACTCTATCCAGCTGAGCTACGGATGCATCGGGATTACTACTGTACTGCTGATTCAATGTCACTCATCATGCCGCAACACTGATGAAGATGGTGCATCCGGGAGGATTCGAACCTCCGACCGCTCGGTTCGTAGCCGAGTACTCTATCCAGCTGAGCTACGGATGCAAAATGGCGGTGAGGCGGGGATTCGAACCCCGGATGCAGCTTTTGACCGCATACTCCCTTAGCAGGGGAGCGCCTTCAGCCTCTCGGCCACCTCACCACACGCCTCTTGCGAGTGCTTCAAGTTACTCGTGAGAGCTTCTCGTCGCTGCGTGGCGCACATATTACTTTCTGGGACTTATAAGTCAAACAATTTTTCCAGACCTTTTATCGTTTGCACACTTCGCGCGCAATCAGGTGGCAAAAACGGCAAAAAGAGCGATTTATCAACAGATAAATCTGTCAGATTGCCAGCCAGCATCAGGTACAGGCGTGCAGGGTCAGAGACAAAATGTTTGGCAATATTAGGAGACAGACAGAGAAAAGAGGGAAAAACGGAGGGTCTGAAAGTTTTGCGTCTCACCGGGAAGTGAGACGCGGAGAAATTAGTAACTGGACTGCTGGGATTTTTCAGCCTGGATACGCTGGTAGATCTCTTCACGATGGACAGAAACTTCTTTAGGGGCGTTTACGCCGATGCGTACCTGGTTGCCCTTCACCCCTAAAACTGTCACGGTGACCTCATCTCCAATCATGAGGGTCTCACCAACTCGACGAGTCAGAATCAGCATTCTTTGCTCCTTGAAAGATTAAAAGAGTCGGGTCTCTTGTATCCCGGCATTATCCATCATATAACGCCAAAAAGTAAGCGATGACAAACACATAAACGTGTAAGCAGTCACGGCATTACATTCTGTTAAACCTAAGTTTAGCCGATTTACACAATTTCAACCTGACTTTATCGTTGTCAGTCTTGCTATTGCAAGGCGTCTGAACCCTGAGATCCGGACGCCCGCCGCGTTTATAGTTATTACAGTTTTGCGCTGACCCAGCCTTTTACGCTGGCCAGTGCGGCCGGGAGAGCCGCTGCATCCGTACCACCGGCTTGCGCCATATCAGGACGACCGCCCCCTTTACCGCCCACCTGCTGGGCGACCATACCAATCAATTCCCCTGCTTTCACGCGATCCGTCACATCCTTAGAGACGCCCGCAATCAGAGAAACCTTATCATCTGCGACTGTAGCTAGCACGACGATGGTGGAACCTAACTGGTTCTTCAGATCGTCAACCATAGTACGCAGCATCTTCGGCTCAACGCCAGCCAGTTCACTCACCAGCAGCTTCACGCCATTGATTTCTTCAGCTTTGCTGGAAAGGTTCGCACTTTCCTGCGCCGCAGCCTGCTCTTTCAGCTGCTGCAGCTCTTTTTCCAGCTGACGGGTATGCTCCAGAACGGAACGGACTTTGTCCGTCAGATTCCGGCTGTCACCCTTCAGCAGCTGTGCCACATCGCTCAGCACGTCACTCTGTGAGTGCAGGCTGGCAATCGCCCCTTCACCGGTCACGGCTTCGATACGACGAACGCCCGCGGCAGTACCAGATTCGGAAGTAATACGGAACAGGCCGATGTCACCGGTGCGGGAGGCGTGTGTACCGCCGCACAGTTCGGTGGAGAAATCACCCATGCTCAGCACGCGAACGCGCTCATCGTATTTCTCGCCGAACAGCGCCATCGCGCCTTTCGCTTTCGCATCTTCCAGTTCCATGACGTTGGTTTCAATCGGCAGGTTGCGGCGGATCTGGGCATTCACCAGATCTTCCACTGCGCGAATTTCTTCCGGCTTCATGGCTTCGAAATGGGAGAAGTCAAAACGCAGCTGCTTGTCGTTAACCAGAGAACCTTTCTGCGCAACGTGGGTGCCGAGCACCTGGCGCAGCGCCGCGTGCATCAGGTGCGTCGCGGAGTGGTTCAGCAGGATACGTGCACGACGAGCCTGATCGACATCTGCCTGCACCGCATCGCCCACTTTCAGGGAGCCATTGCTGAGCTTGCCAAGATGACCGATGGCCTGGCCGTACTTCTGTGTATCGCTGACGGTAAAGGCAAAACCTGCGCCCTTCAGTTCACCCTTATCGCCAACCTGGCCGCCGGACTCTGCATAGAACGGAGTCTGATCCAGAACGACAACGGCATCCTGACCGGCAGCAATGCTGTCGACCGCTTTGCCATCGACAAACAGCGCGGTCACTTTGCCGTTCAGTTCCAGATGGTCGTAGCCTTTAAATTCGGAAACGCCGTCAACGCGGATCATCGCGTTGTAGTCCGCGCCAAAACCGCTGGACTCACGCGCACGACGGCGCTGTTCTTCCATTGCGGCTTCGAAGCCGGCTTCGTCAACTTTGATGTTGCGCTCACGGCAAACGTCTGCCGTCAGGTCAACCGGGAAGCCGTAGGTGTCATACAGACGGAAAGCGGTTTCGCCATCCAGCGTATCGCCCTTCAGCTTCGATAATTCTTCGTCCAGCAGCGCCAGGCCACGTTCCAGCGTACGGGCAAACTGCTCTTCTTCAGTTTTCAGAACCTGCTCAACCTGAGCCTGCTGACGCTTCAGCTCTTCACCGGCAGAGCCCATCACTTCAACCAGCGGGCCAACCAGCTTCCAGAAGAAGCTCTCTTTCGCGCCCAGCATGTTGCCGTGACGGATCGCACGACGAATGATGCGGCGCAGCACGTAGCCACGGTTTTCATTCGACGGGATAACACCATCAGCAATCAGGAACGCACAGGAACGGATGTGGTCGGCGATAACGCGCAGGGATTTGTTGCTCAGATCGGTCGCACCGGTCTCTTTCGCCACGGCCTGAATCAGGGTGCGGAACAGATCGATGTCGTAGTTTGAGTTCACGTGTTGCAGAACCGCAGCGATACGCTCGAGGCCCATACCGGTATCCACGGATGGCTTCGGCAGCGGCTCCATGGTGCCGTCGGCCTGACGGTTGAACTGCATGAAGACGATGTTCCAGATCTCGATGTAACGGTCGCCGTCTTCTTCCGGGCTACCTGGAGGGCCACCCCAGATGTGATCGCCATGATCGAAGAAGATTTCGGTACACGGACCGCAAGGACCGGTATCGCCCATCTGCCAGAAATTGTCAGAAGCGAAGGCTGCACCTTTGTTGTCACCGATGCGGATAATACGCTCGCGCGGAACGCCGACTTCATTAGCCCAGATTTCATAGGCTTCATCATCAGTTTCGTACACAGTCACCCACAGACGCTCTTTCGGCAGGGCAAACCAGTTTTCACCGGTCAGCAGTTCCCAGGCGTACTGGATAGCATCGTGTTTGAAGTAGTCGCCGAAGCTGAAGTTACCCAGCATTTCGAAGAAAGTGTGGTGACGGGCGGTATAACCGACGTTTTCCAGATCGTTGTGCTTACCACCCGCACGAACACAGCGCTGCGACGTGGTCGCACGAGAATAATTACGCTTGTCGAGACCAAGGAACACATCCTTGAACTGGTTCATCCCGGCGTTGGTAAACAGCAGGGTCGGGTCGTTGTTTGGCACCAGGGAGCTGCTGGCAACTACCTGATGTCCCTTGCTATGGAAAAAGTCGAGAAACGCCTGACGGATCTCAGCGGTGCTCTTGCTCATAATTATCCTGGAATCACGCTAACGGATTGATGCAGGCGGCAGCTGAACAGTTTTTAAACAATCAGGCAACCTGGCAGAAATAAAGTGGGAATAAGATAAGTTTTCTTGGGAGGGAAGTAAAATACGGAGTGCCTCAGTCGGCAAAATTTCGCCAAATTTGCTGGATATCCTCCATCAGATAGCCGCGGGTGAGTAAAAAGCGCTGTACTTTCACCTTTTCGGCAAAGGCCGTTGGCAGCGGTTCGCCAAATTTTCTGTACGCCTGCTGGCGAGCCAAATCTTCCCAGTCAATTTCGCAGTCGAACATGGCCTGATCGATGTCATTGCGGCCAATGCCTTTCTGGTTCAATTCCTGGCGGATACGCGCCGGACCATAGCCCTTGCGGCTGCGGCTGGCAATGAACTGACGGGTAAAGCGGGAATCATCGAGGTAGTGACTTTCCTGACACCACGCAACGACTTTATCAACGTCTTCTGGCGGCGCATCCATCGGCTCCAGGCCGTTCTTCGTCATTACTGGTGCCACCAGCTTGCGCCGCAGCTCTTTTTCACTGTGGTCGCGCATCGCCAGGATGCGAATGGCCCGATCCAACAGGCGTGAATAAGCCGAACGCTTAGAGCTACTTTCAGAATTGACTCTTTCAGACATTACTCACCTTTTCAGCCAGACAGTATGCAAAAGGGCTGCATCAGCAGCCCTTCGGATAGCAACGAGGCTTAGAAGTCTTCGTTGGTTTCTTCAACGTCGTTCTGATCGACCGCGAACGCTGGTTTGTCGTCCTGGTTGTTCAGCAGCAGCTCACGCACCTGCTTCTCAATCTCTTTCGCCGCCGCCGGGTTCTCTTTCAGCCAGGTAATGGCATTCGCTTTACCCTGACCAATCTTGTCACCGTTGTAGCTGTACCAGGCACCGGCTTTTTCGATCAGCTTCTCTTTCACGCCCAGATCGACCAGCTCGCCGTGGAAGTTGATGCCTTCACCGTAGAGGATCTGGAACTCAGCCTGTTTGAACGGTGCAGCAATTTTGTTTTTCACCACTTTCACGCGGGTTTCACTGCCCACCACGTTATCGCCCTCTTTCACCGCGCCGATACGACGGATGTCCAGACGAACAGAGGCGTAGAATTTAAGGGCGTTACCGCCGGTGGTGGTTTCCGGGTTACCGAACATCACACCAATTTTCATACGGATCTGGTTGATGAAGATCAGCAGCGTGTTGGACTGCTTCAGGTTACCAGCCAGTTTACGCATCGCCTGGCTCATCATACGTGCCGCAAGGCCCATGTGAGAGTCGCCGATTTCGCCTTCGATTTCCGCTTTCGGCGTCAGCGCCGCTACGGAGTCAACGATGATCACGTCTACCGCACCGGAACGCGCCAGCGCGTCACAGATTTCCAGCGCCTGCTCACCGGTGTCCGGCTGGGAACACAGCAGGTTGTCGATATCAACGCCAAGCTTGCGGGCATAAACCGGGTCCAGCGCGTGCTCTGCATCGATAAACGCACAGGTTTTACCTTCACGCTGTGCCGCTGCAACCACCTGCAAAGTCAGGGTAGTTTTACCGGAAGATTCTGGTCCGTAAATTTCAACAATACGACCCATCGGCAGGCCGCCCGCGCCCAGAGCAATGTCCAGAGAAAGCGAGCCGGTGGAGATGGTTTCCACATCCATGGAACGGTCTTCACCCAGGCGCATGATGGAGCCTTTACCGAATTGCTTTTCGATTTGGCCCAGTGCTGCCGCCAACGCTTTCTGTTTGTTTTCGTCGATAGCCATTATTACTCCTGTCCGGGTGTTACCGCGTAAATGCTGTTTAGTTGAGCCAATTATACTGTATAGTCATACAGTATCAAGTGTTTTGTAGAAATTGTTGCCACAGCAGTTCTAAGGCAAAGGCTGTAGCCTGACGGCGCACGGCTTCGCGGTCTCCGGCGAAGCATTCCTGTTGGGTGACGCCCTGCCCGTTCGCACAGGCAAGACCAAACCACACCGTGCCAACCGGCTTTTCTTTACTGCCGCCGTCCGGTCCGGCAATGCCGCTCACGGAAAGCGCGTAGGTTGCACGGGCCGCCCGCAGCGCGCCAATTGCCATCTCTACCACCACCGGCTCGCTTACCGCACCGTGGTTCAGCAGCGTCTCTTCGCGCACACCAATCATTTGGGCTTTTGCTTCATTGCTGTAAGTGACAAATCCACGCTCGAACCAGGCAGAGCTGCCTGAAATATCGGTGAGCACTTTGGCAATCCAGCCGCCGGTGCAGGATTCCGCGGTGGTTACCGTTGCGCCTTGCGCCTTCAGCGCCAGCCCAACGCGTTCGCTGAGCGCCATCAGTTCTTGATCGGTCATCGTCATTCCCCAAAGCCTGAAAAGATGGACATCAGGGTAGCACTTTCATCAGTAAGATGGGGATGAGGTGAGAATTTTACGAGGCAGGTTCCAGCAAATCGTTCAGCGCCCCCTTCCGTTGGGGCGCATATCAGAATTACTTCATGCTGTTAGCCAGCGTTTCCACGTTATGGCGCAGCATTTTGACGTAGCTGTCCGCCACGCCACCCGGTTTTGACAAGGCTTCAGGATAGAGCTCGCCGCCAGGCTGTGCCCCGGTAGCAGAGGCGATCTGTTTAACCAGCCGCGGGTCGAGCTGATTTTCCATAAACCAGGTGTGTACGCCGTCCGCTTTAATCTGTTTGATAAGATCCCCGACGGCCGCCGCGCTTGCCTCACTTTCAGAAGAAAGCCCCTGTGGCGCAAGGAAGGTCACATTGTAGGCCCGGCCAAAATAGCCAAACGCATCGTGGCTGGTCAGCACTTTGCGTTTTGCCTGCGGAATTGCGCTGAATTGTGCTTTCGCCCAGCCATCAATTTGCTTCAGTTGAGCAATATAAGCCTGACCGCTGGCGTTCAGCGCCACCTCATCTTCAGGATCGGCTTTCACCAGCCCGGTCAGAATGTTTTTCGCATACAGTGCACCGTTCGCCGCGCTGTTCCAGGCGTGAGGATCGGTGACCATTTTCCCGTCTTCATCAAGCATGTGTGTTTTCACCCCGTCGGAGGCAACCACCAGCTCGCCTTTAAAGCCGGAGGCTTTCACCAGCCTGTCCAGCCAGCCTTCCAGCCCCAGACCGTTGACCACCACCACATCCGCTTTGCTCAGCAGCAGGCTGTCCTTGGGCGACGGTTCAAAAGTATGCGGATCGCCGTCTGGCCCCACCAGCGTATCGACATGAACATGCTCACCGCCCACCTGCTGGACCATATCGGCCAGCACCGAAAAACTCGTCACTACGTTGAGCGTTTTTGCCATCGCGCCCTGCGAAAGTGCGCCGAGAGCCAGCGCCAGAATTAACCCTGTACGTTTCATCGTTTCCCCTTTATTAAAAAAGCGCTCGCAGGCTGAAGGCCAGCCGGCTACGCGTGCCAAAAAATACCGAAATGAAGAACAGCAGGCTGGCGCTCAGCACGATGGACGGGCCAGCGGGCAGATTGGCCGCCCAGGAAAGGCTTAAGCCAATCCAGGCGCAGAGTGCGCCGCTCGCGGCGGCCAGCAGCAAAATGACGGGCAGGGTTCGCGCCCAGCAGCGGGCAGCAATGGCTGGCAGCATCATCACCCCCACCGCCATCAGCGTGCCAAGCACCTGAAAACCAGCCACCAGATTCAGCACCAGTAATGCCAGAAACAACCCATGCAGCAGCGAGGGCAGACGGCGCGAATTCACTTCCAGCCAGGCGCTGTCAAAGGCCTCGCTGACCAGCCCGCGATACAGCAGCGCCATCACCACCAGAGTCAGGCTGGCTACGCCGCAAACAAACAGCGCCGCGTCGTTATCCACCGCCAGAATCGAGCCGAATAAAAGATGGAGTAAATCAACGCTCGACCCTTTCAAAGAAACCAGCGTGACGCCAAGCGCCAGCGATCCCAGATAAAATCCGGCGAAGCTTGCATCCTCTTTCAGCGGTGTCCGGCGGCTAACCCAGCCGGCAATCAGCGCCACCGCAATCCCGGCAACAAAGCCGCCGACGGTCATCGCCAGCAGCGACATGCCGCTCAGCAGATACCCCACCGCCACGCCGGGCAAAATAGCGTGCGAAAGCGCATCGCCCATCAGGCTCATCCGGCGCAGCAGTAAGAACACGCCAAGCAGCGTGGTGCTGATGGACAGCGCCAGACAAACCACCAGCGCCCGGCGCATAAAGCCAAATTCAATAAAAGGCTGGAAGAAGGTGTGCCAGATCATGCGCGTCTCGCCGTGTCGAAGGCCGAAAGTACGGCGGAGGTTTCGCCCCATTGTGCATGACGGGACTCAAGCAGCAGGGTTTCAGGGAAATGACGAGCCACTCGCTGGTTATCGTGCAGCACCGCGAGGATGGTCTGCCCGCTTTGGTGCATCTCCAGAATCACCTCCATCAGCGCCTGGCTGGTGGCTTCATCAATCCCGGTGAAAGGTTCGTCCAGCATCACCAGCGGGGCCTGTTGCACCAGCACACGGGCGAACAGCATGCGCTGAAACTGCCCGCCGGAAAGCGCTTCTATCGGCGAATTCGCCAGAGCAGCAAGCCCGACCCGCTCGATGGCTGCGCTGATACGACTGCGCATCTCACGATTAAACCCGCGAAGCAGAGAAATCTGCGGCCATGCGCCCTGGCTCACGACATCGTGCACCGTTAAGGGAAACTGGGATTCGAGTGAATGACGCTGTGCCAGCCAGCCAATCACCGGACGTCGCGGGTGCCAGCGCAGCACACCGCTGACAGGAGGAATAAAACCCGCCAGCGTTTTCAACAGCGTGGATTTACCGCAGCCGTTAACGCCAACAATAGCCGTCAGGGAGCCCTGCTCGATCGTGCCGCACAGTGACGGAGTAATGGCAAGGCGATCGTAGCCCGCCACCAGATTATCAAGGGTGATCATGGCAGCGCGACCGCCCACAGGGTTGCCAGCCACAGTAACGCCAGCAGGATCAGAACAAACCCCAGCCTCAGCAGGCTGGATGCCGTAAACAAAGAGAAAACCATCGCCATAAACTCAAATATAAATGTTATAACGTAACAATAATGAGTTATGGCGATATTGTAAATTGCTGTCGACGAACGGGGCTGTTTCGAAATATTTCAGACTCCCCTCCCGCAGGAGGGGAAAGGAGAATTACTGCTGAACGCGGGCCTGCGACACGGCAAGGCCAAGCTGCCAGACGGCCATCGCGTAATGTGTGCTGTGGTTATAGCGGGTGATAGCGTAGAAGTTCGGCAGACCGTACCAGTACTCATAGCCGGTTCCCACGTCCAGACGCAGCAGGCTTGCCTGTTGATGGTTGCCCAGAGACTGCGTTGGCGTCAGGCCAGCCGCAGAGAGCTGCGCCACGCTATAGTTGGTTTTAAAGCCGTTATCCAGCCCCGGAGCCTGGCCCATCGCCTGCACCGCCACCTGATCGCCCTTCACCCAGCCGTGCTGTTTGAAGTAGTTCGCCACGCTGCCGATGGCATCATCCGGATCCCACAGGTTGATATGCCCGTCGCCGTTGAAGTCCACCGCGTATTGCTTATAAGACGATGGCATAAACTGGCCGTAGCCCATTGCACCTGCGAAAGAGCCTTTCAGATCCAGCGGATCGTCCTGCTCGTCGCGCGCCATCAGCAGGAAGGTTTCCAGCTCGCCGGAGAAGTACTGCGCACGGCGCGGATAGTTGAAGGAGAGCGTAGCCAGCGCATCAAGGATGCGGGTTTTACCCATCACGCGGCCCCAGCGGGTTTCCACGCCGATGATGCCGACGATGATTTCCGGCGGCACGCCGTACACCATCCAGGCACGGTTGAGCGCGTCCTGATGTTCATTCCAGAAAGCGACCCCGTTTTGCACGTTATCCGGGGTAATGAACTGTTTGCGGTAACGCAGCCATGCGCCATTTGGCCCGGTCGGCACCTGTGCCGTTGGTGCCTGGCGGTCCATCAGACGCAGCACGTAGTCCAGACGCTTGGCCTGAGAAAGGATTTCATGCAGCTGATTACGGTCGAAGCCGTGTTTGCTCACCATCTGATCGATGAACTGCTCAGCCGCCGGGTTATTTGCGAAATCGCCGCCCATCATGGTGACGTTATGCTGCGGCTCCAACAGGAAACCACCGGATGACGGAGAGGTGGTGGTCGGCGCTTCGGCCGTTTTCGGCTTGCTGCTACAGGCAGCAACCAGCACGCAGAGCGGGAGTAAGGTCAGATAACGACGCTTCAACATGTGACATCCATTTAGCAATTTCGGCAAAGATGACCATGGTAATCATCCCGCCGGGGATAAGGAAGCCTCCGCGCGCCGCAGAACAGCAAAATTTTGCTTAAAAGAATTATTTGATCCCCAGACGTTTTGCCAGGCGGTGCAAATTCGCCACGTCCAGCGACAGCGCGCGTGCCGTAGCGGCCCAGTTATTGCGCTGATTTTGCAGCGCCTGCACTATCGCCTGGCGCTGAAAGGCGTCCGTGGCTTCACGCAGATTCAGCGCATCCTGGGTCACCAGCGGCAGCTCAGCCGCAGGCTCCACGCTGCTGGTAAAAGCAAAATGCCGGGGCTCCAGAATCACTTCATCGCCAGAGCTTGCCGCACGGGCCAGCACCACCGCACGGTGAATCGCATGTTCCAGCTCACGGACGTTACCGGGCCAGACATACCCGGCGAGATGCGCTCGCGCCGCCGGGCTCAGAATAACCCTCGCAAGACTCATTCTTGAACGGCACTGCTCGCAGAAATAGCCAGCCAGTAGGATCACGTCCTCATCGCGTTCCCGTAGCGCAGGCACGGAGAGAGGGAAAACGCTTAAGCGATGGAACAGGTCGGCGCGAAAACGCCCGGCAAGCACTTCTTCGCGCAGGTCGCGGTTGGTGGCGGCCAGCACCCTGACATCCACCCGCAGACTGCGGTCGTCCCCTACCCGCTGGATATCGCCGTACTGTAAAACTCTCAGCAGCTTGGCCTGCAGCGCCAGAGAAAGCTCGCCAATTTCATCCAGAAACAGCGTGCCTTTGTCGGCAATTTCGAATTTCCCGCTGCGGTGGCTGATGGCACCGGTAAACGCGCCTTTCACATGACCGAACAGTTCACTTTCGGCCACGCTTTCTGGCAAGGCCGCGCAGTTGAGGTACACCAGCGCCTGCTCCGCACGCGGGGACTGCTGATGAATCGCCTTCGCCACCAGCTCTTTGCCGGTACCGGTTTCGCCGCTGATCAGCACGTTGAGCTCGGAGGCCGCCACAATCTCAATCTCTTTTTTGAGCTGCACCACCGGCGCCGACAGGCCAATCATCTCCTGGCTTCCCGGCTCCGTGTCGCCGACATCCTGCCCGGCCAGCAGGTTCTGGCTTTCCAGTCGGGCGATCAGCAGCGCGTTGTTCAGCGCCCCGGACACCAGCGCGGCAATCAGCCGCAGCTCTTCGTCGCTGTAGCGGTCGAACTGGTGTTCATCCATGCCGTCGAGCGTCAGCGCGCCAATCAGGGTTTGCCCGGCAAACAGCGGCAGGCCAAGACAGGCGTGAACCTTCAGGCTTTCCAGCCCTGGGATCAGGCCGTCGTAGGGATCGGGCAGATCGCTGTCGGCAGGGAAACGCACCACGTCACCCGCGCGGGCAATCGCCTCCAGCCGCGGATGCCCCTCCAGAGCAAAGCGCCGCCCGAGCACATCCTTCGCCAGCCCATCTATCGCCAGCGGAATAAACTGATGCGCCTCATAGCGCAGCAGCGCGGAGGCGTCGCAGCCCAACAGCTGGCGCAGCGTGGTGATCAAGCGGGAGAAGCGGTCCGGATGCCCGATATCGCTTTGCAGTTCGATGGCCATTTTAGCCAGCGCTTCGGTGGAGAAATTCATGCCTGCCTCATTGTCATTATGACTATAATCATTGTCTTTTTGACTGTGACAATCATAGTCATAATGACAAACACCGGCAATCGTTAAAATTTAAATCTTATTAGCATCAACAAGATAAAAGTTGGCACGCAACTTGTAATAGCTCAATCACTTTTTTATGAATCACCTGACTGATTGAGGATGCTATGGCTATTCACGTTAAGAACAATATTCACTGGGTTGGACAGCGCGACTGGGAAGTGCGTGATTTTCATGGTACCGAATATAAAACCCTGCGCGGCAGCAGCTATAACAGCTATCTGATCCGCGAAGAGAAAAACGTGCTGATCGACACCGTGGATCATAAATTCAGCCGCGAGTTCGTGCAGAACCTGCGTGCGGAAATCGATCTGGCCGATATCGACTACATCATCATCAACCACGCGGAAGAAGATCACGCGGGCGCACTGACCGAGCTGATGAACTCCATTCCGGGCACGCCAATCTACTGTACCGCCAACGCCATCGATTCCATCAACGGCCACCACCATCATCCGGAATGGAACTTCAACGTGGTCAAAACCGGCGACAGCCTGGATATCGGCAACGGCAAACAGCTGATCTTCGTCGAAACGCCAATGCTGCACTGGCCGGACAGCATGATGACCTACATGACCGGCGACGCGGTGCTATTCAGCAACGACGCCTTCGGTCAGCACTACTGCGACGAACGTCTGTTTAATGACGAGGTGGATCAGGCCGAACTGTTCGAACAGTGCCAGCGCTATTACGCCAACATCCTGACGCCGTTCAGCCGCCTGGTGACGCCAAAAATCACTGAGATCCTCGGCTTCAATCTGCCGGTCGATATGATCGCCACCTCGCACGGCGTGGTGTGGCGCGACAACCCAACGCAGATCGTTGAGCTGTACCTGAAATGGGCGGCGGATTATCAGGAAGATCGCATCACCATTTTCTACGACACCATGTCAAACAATACCCGCATGATGGCCGACGCTATCGCCCAGGGCATTAACGAAGTCGATCCGTGTGTAGCAGTCAAAATCTTCAACGTTTCCCGCAGCGATAAAAACGACGTGCTGACCAACGTCTTCCGCTCCAAAGGCGTGCTGGCGGGCACGTCCACCATGAACAACGTGATGATGCCGAAAATTGCCGGTCTGGTGGAAGAGATGACCGGTCTGCGTTTCCGTAACAAACGCGCCAGCGCCTTTGGCTCTCACGGCTGGAGCGGCGGCGCGGTAGACCGTCTTTCCACTCGCTTACAGGATGCTGGTTTTGAGATGTCCCTGAGCCTGAAAGCCAAATGGCGTCCGGATTCAGACGCACTGGAGCTGTGCCGCGAACACGGTCGTGAAATAGCCCGCCAGTGGGCGCTTGCGCCGCTGCCTGCCGCCGCAGCTAAAACAGAAACCGTGCCAGAAGCAGCTAACGACAGCTGTGCCAGCGCCAACCTGGGCCCGCAGATGCAGTGCAGCGTTTGCCAGTGGATTTACGATCCGGCGAAAGGCGATCCGAATCAGGACGTGGCTCCGGGAACCCCGTGGAGCGAAGTCCCGGACAATTTCCTCTGCCCTGAATGCTCACTGGGCAAAGACGTGTTTGACGTGCTGGCAACGGAGGCCAAATGACACACGGCATCGTTATCATCGGCTCGGGCTTCGCCGCCCGCCAGCTGGTGAAAAATATCCGTAAACAGGACGGTCAGGTTCCGCTGACCCTGATCGCTGCCGACAGCATGGACGAATACAACAAACCGGATCTCAGCCATGTGATCAGCCGCGATCAGTGCGCCGACGATCTGACATTGCAGAGCGCGGGCGATTTCGCAGAGCAGTACAACCTGACGCTGTTTCCGCAAACGTGGATAACTGACATCGATGCGGCAGCAAGAACGATCAGAAGCAGCGAGCGCAGTTGGAGTTACGATAAACTGGTACTGGCAACCGGCGCCAGAGCGGCGGTGCCGCCGATCCCCGGAAAAGAGCTGTTGATTACCCTCAACAGCCAGCAGGAATTTGCCGCCTCACAGCAGCAGCTGCGGGACGCCCGCCGGGTACTGATTATCGGCGGTGGCCTGATTGGCTGCGAGCTGGCGATGGATTTTCACAGCGCCGGGAAAGCCATCAGCGTGGTGGATAACTCCGCCAGCCTGCTGTCATCGCTGATGCCGCCAGAGGCCAGCAGCCGCCTGCAGCAAAAACTGACGCACAGCGGCGTTGAGCTGCTGCTCAAAAGCCAGGTGCAGTCGCTAGAGAAAACTGATCAGGGCATCGTCGCGCGGCTGACTGCTGAACGCGAACTCACCGTGGATGCCGTGGTTGCCGCAATCGGCTTGCGCCCGGAAACAGGCCTTGCGCTGCGTGCCGGAGTTTCGGTCAATCGCGGGATCGTGGTGAACAGCGAGCTACAGACCAGCGATCCACACATTTACGCGCTGGGAGACTGTGCGGAAATCAACGGCAGGCTGCTGCCGTTCCTGCAGCCGATTTTGCTGAGCTCGCTGGCGCTGGCGAAAACGCTGCTGGGAATGCCGACGGAGCTGAAGCTGTCGCCAATGCTGGTGAAAATCAAAACGCCGCTGCTGCCATTGCAGCTCGCCGGAGAAACCCAACGTGACGATCTGGACTGGCATCTGGTCAGCGGCAGCGAGGGAATGGAGGCCAAAGGTCTGGACGGCGAGGGAAAAATTCGTGGATTTGTGGTCAGTGAAGAAAAAATGAAGCTGGCGTTTGGCTTGTTAAAACAGCTTAACGCCTGAAGCATTGCCCGGTGGCGCTTACGCTTACCGGACCTACAAAATCCGTAGGTCCGTGCAAGCGCAGCGCCGCCGGGCAGCTCTTCCTCAAACGGTTAAAGCGTCATACCCGCGCCAGCGATAGACCGCCAGCGAAATGATCCAACAGGCGGCAAACAGGCCGATCACCATAAATCCGGCGTTGCCGAGGTTATCGTTGAGTGCGCCAACGCCATCCCACAGCCCACCGCTGAAACCGAATTTATCCATCAGCAAACCCAGTGCTTCCAGGCCGCCGATAAACAGGGCGACCACCACGGAGGTGCCGGTGATCGTCATGTTGTAATAAAGCTTGCGCTGCGGTTTGTTGAACGCCCAGCCGTAGGCACCGACCATCAGCACGTTATCAAGCGTATCCACCAGCGCCATTCCGCTGGCAAACAGCGCCGGGAAAATCATAATGCTCCAGATCGACATTCCGCTGGAAGCGCTGGCGGCCGTCAGCCCCAGTACGCCAATCTCCGTGGCGGTGTCAAAGCCCAGGCCGAACAGGAAGCCCACCAGATACATGTGCCAGCTTTTGCCAATCAGGCGGAAGGTTTTGCCGAACAGCCAGCTCATGACGCCGCCAGACACAGCCGCATCGGCGTTAAACGGTTTCCCCTTTCTGAACGCCTGAAAGCTTAGCCAGACGCTGCGCAGAATAATCAGGTTTACAAAGGCCATCGCCAGCAAAAACAGGGAGGAAACGGCGGTGCCGATCAGGCTGCCGGTATCGTGAAACCAGCCCATCTTCTGTTGAAATGCCGTCGCCGTAGCGGCAATTGCCGCCGAGGCCAGCACCACAATTGATGAATGGCCGAGAGAGAACCAGGCGCCAACGCCGTACGGGCGTTTTCCCTGCTGCATCATTTTACGGGTCACCGTGTCGATAGCCGCGATATGGTCAGCGTCCACCGCGTGACGCAGGCCGTAGCCCCAGGCCAACAGGCTTGCCGCCATCAGCGCGCCGCTGTGACCAAACACCTGCCACGCCCAGCACCAGGCCAGCAGGTTGGCCAGCATCAGGCCACCCACCAGCAGCGCGGCGCGAGGTTGTTGACGTAAAAGCGTTATCAGCATCATTGTTTGTTTCCCTTCTGCAATCGGGCAGCCGCAACAACCGCCTGCCCTAATGAAATTCCGCCGTCGCCCGCAGGTAACCGGCGCGGAAATAAAAGCTCAAAATCCGATAAATAAAAGCTCAGCCGTTCGCGCAACAAACGGTTGTGCAACACACCACCGCCGAACACTAGCGTGGATATTGCCAGGCGCTCTGCGTGATGGCGCATCACGGCGGCAAAACCCTGTGCCAGCACATCGTGAAACGCCCACGCTTTATCCTGTGCAGGCGCAGACCAGCTTAGCCACTGCTGCCAGAAAGGTTTCATCTCCAGAGAAGCGTTAAGTGTTAGCGGGTGCGAGCCCCCCTGACTTTGCCGGGCCAGCGCCTCAAGGCGGCAGGCTGCCTCGCCTTCATAGCTGAGCTCGTCGGGCGCGCAACCCAGGCTACAGGCCACGGCATCAAACAAACGCCCACAGGAAGAAGCCAGCGGTGCGTTAATACCGCGCTCAATTGCTCGCGCCAGAGTCTGCGTCGGAGAACCCGCGAGCGAGGGCAATGTTTGCCAGTCAGGAACAAACGCCAGGCTCTGAGCCAGCAGATTGCGCCACGGCTGACGGGCTGCTAAATCACCGCCGGGCAGCGCCACCGCAGGCAAACCTGCCAGATGTTCAAATTCACGGTAATTAACCCGCAGGCACTCACCACCCCACAGCTCGCCGTTCTCCCCCATGCCTATCCCGTCCAGCGTCAGGGCGATAACGTCCCCGCCTTCCAGCGGCCAGCCGTGTTCAGCCATACAGGCAGCTGCGTGAGCATGATGGTGAAAAACGGTTTCGTGAGTCAGACCCAGCTCTGCGCCCCACTGCACGGAGCGATAGCCCGGATGGGCATCCGTCACCACGCGCTGCGGCGTGAAGTCATAAATGGACTGCATCAGCGCCAGCGCATTTCGCCACTGTGGTTCCACGCCTTCCTCATTCAAATCACCCAGATGCTGGCTTAGTACCGCTTCTTTGCCGCGAACCAGACAAAAGGTGTTTTTCATATCGGCACCGCAGCACAGCATCGGCGCGACGTCATCAAAGCCCGGCGGAAGCGGCAGCGCATCCGGTACAAAACCCCGTGCACGGCGCAGCACTTCGCCGCTCTCGCGCACCACGGAATCATCCATCCGCTGCACAATTTCGCGGTTGTGCAGCAGAAAGCCGTCTGCGATTGCCGCTAAATCCGCCAGCGCCTCAGCGTTAGTGATAGCCGGAGGTTTGCCATTAAGGTTACCGGAGGTCATCACCAGCGGACGCTTTAGCGCCTGCATCAGCAAATGCTGAATCGGGTTGGAGGCCAGCATCACGCCCACTTCATCAAGCCCTGGCGCTATTTGATCGCACAAGCCTGAAACCGCGTTTTTCGCCACCAGCACCACCGGTGATGCGGGCGTATTCAGCTGTTTCTGCGCTTGTGCCGTCAGACCTTCCGCAGTCGGCAGCATCACCGCCAGCGGTTTTGCCGGACGGCGTTTTCGTGCCCGAAGCGCTGAAACTGCCGCCACATTTCCGGCATCGCAGACTAAGTGAAAACCACCCAGCCCTTTCACCGCCACAATGCCGCCACCGGCAATCATGTTTATCGCCGTCGTTAGCGCAGCTTCCCCGCTAACATGCTCATTCCCGAACAGCCAGAAAAGCTGCGGTCCACAATCGGCACAGGCTACCGGCTGGGCGTGGAAACGACGGTCGCGCGGATCGCGATACTCTTTCTCACAGGCCGGACAGAGAGGAAACGCCGCCATCACCGTGAACGGGCGGTCATAAGGCATGGCGTTGATGATGGTGAAGCGCGGCCCGCAGTGGGTGCAGTTGATAAACGGGTAGCGAAAACGGCGGTCGTGCGGATCGTTCATTTCCGCCAGGCAGGCCGGGCAGGTCGCGGCATCCGGCACAATCTGAGTGCTCATGCCACCTGCCCCACTTTCGCTAATCTGAAAGTCTTCCGGCAGCGTATCCCAGTAAAATGCCGCAGCCTCAACGGAGTCGATTCTGGCTAGTGGAGGACAGTGGCGCTGCAAATAAGCGACAAACTCCGCCTCTTCGCCCAGCAGATGGACCAGCACGCCTTCCCCGTCATTACTGACGTTACCGAGGCGTTTCAGCTGCTGCGCGGCCTGCCAGACAAAGGGACGAAACCCCACGCCCTGCACTTTGCCGCGAATACGTAACGCCGTGCCGTTGCTGGTCATCTTAAAAAACCAGTGCCGTCCGGCGACGTTTTTCGGCGTTCATTTGCTCAAGCGCGGCGCGGTCGACGCACATCAGCGCGTATGTCGGGCAGGAAGCCACGCACGCCGGGCCTTCCTTACGGGTGTGGCACAGGTCGCATTTGTTGGCTTCGGCTTTTTCCATTTTGACTTTCATACCGAAGCCGCTGGTGCGAACCACCGGACGAACCACCACTTCCATCGCCCCATAAGGACAGGCCACCACGCAGGTTTTGCAGCCAATGCAGCGCTCCTGCATCACGCGAACAAAGCCGTTCTCACGGGCAATTGCGCCATTCGGGCACACATTGGCGCAAGGAGCGTCCTCACACTGACGACAGGCGGTAGCGGTAGAAATGTTCACGCCTTTGATGACGTGAATGCGGGGTAAAAAGGTCTGCGGCGTCAGCGCCGCGCAGTCCTGCTCTGGCTGATGGGCGACGGCGCAGGCCACTTCGCAGGTACGACAGCCAATACATTTGCTCGCTTCCGCGATGATGAAACGGTTCATCCACTCCTCCGGCATTTAGCGTTAAGGGCCGGGGATATGCATTTTCCGCGCCATGATTTCAAGCTTTATTTATCAATAAGTTGCATACAGCAAAGGCTGTCATCGTCATTAATGACGATGACAGCCTTCCGTCGTCAGGC
Organism: Enterobacteriaceae bacterium 89; assembly: GCA_014156375.1. Classification (GTDB taxonomy): domain Bacteria; phylum Pseudomonadota; class Gammaproteobacteria; order Enterobacterales; family Enterobacteriaceae; genus Scandinavium. Next base: position 137,643 of record RQJH01000003.1, read on the forward strand.
AAAAGGTCCGGCGGTGACGGAATCGCGCAGGATAAGCTCGCCAGGGAAGACGTGCTGAAGGTTGAACTCACCGCCATCGAGCATGAAAATCAGGCGGTTGATGGTCTCCTCAATCATCGCGGTGACCGGGATTTTGACACTTGAGAGTGCCGGAATGGTGTACGGAGCCAGCGCCACATCGTCAAAACCAATCACCGAGACGTCCAGCGGCACGCGCAATCCGCTGTCGTGAAGCTGCTTGATGGCACCAATCGCCATGTCGTCATTGCTGGCCACCAGCGCGCTAAAGGATGCCTTACGCGCCAGCAGCGTCTGCACTGCGGCAGCGCCCGTGGCCGGGGTCCATTTTCCTTCGACAATCAGTTCGTCACGCACTTCGACACCGTGCCCGATCAGCGCTTCTTTGTAGCCTGCCAGACGTTCTATCCCGGTCGGTGAATCCAGCGAACCGGTGATAAACGCAATGTCCCGATGTCCCTGATGGATCAGCTGTTCCACCGCCATCTGGCTGGAAGCTTTTTGATCGGACCAGACGCAGTGGCTGCTGTTTTGCCGCAGGCGACGATTGAGCACCATAATCGGCTGCTCGTGGCCTTCGATGATCTCGTCCATTTCATCAGGCGTCAGAAAGCGCGGGTAGATGATGATCGCATCGCAGCGCAGATCGAGCAGGTACTGGATCGCCGCTCGCTCCTCTTCCGCGCTGTGCTTACCGTCAGCCAGGATTAGTTGGCGACCCTGATCTTCCGTCAGCCTTGCTGCATGAAACAGCAGTTCACTGAAGTAGACCCCGTGGTACAGCGTGTTCGTCACCACCAGCCCCAAAGTCTGGCTTTTTTTGGTCGCCAGATTGCGCGCCAGCAGATTGGGCCGATAGCCGCTTTCGGCAATCGCCTTAAACACCCGATCTTTGGTTTGCTGGCCGACATAGCCATTCCCCGACAGCACGCGGGATACGGTGGCTTTCGACACGCCAGCGCGCTTCGCCACTTCCAGCATCGTTGCCATGTTGCTCATCCGTCTGAAAAAAGTGTTGGCAGTGTACTTCAGGATCTGAGGATTTTCAGCACCGGCGATCGTGAGCGATCCAGATCACGAAACCGAAATAGTTCTAAAACGTCTCTTGTTTAGCCATCACGATCTCTTCATGATTTTGTGGAACCGGTTTCCTATACAAAATTTCACCACCCTATAACTGGAAAATCCCGATGTCGAAAAACTATGCCGCGCTGGCTCACGACGTAGTCGCCGCTCTGGGCGGGGCCAACAACATCACCGCCGCCACCCACTGCATGACGCGCCTGCGCTTTGTGCTGAACGATCCGAATCTTGTCGATGCCGCCACGCTTAAAGCGCTCAGCGGCGTGCTGGGCGTCGTGCGCAGCGACAATCAGTGCCAGGTGATTATTGGCAATACGGTTTCACAGGCCTACAAAGAAGTGATGGCGCTACTGCCGCTGAATATGCAGCCGCCGGTGGAAACAGGCCCGCAGAAATTGACGCTGCGCCGGATTGGCACAGGGATCCTCGATGCGCTGATCGGCACCATGTCACCGCTGATCCCGGCGATCATCGGCGGTTCAATGGTTAAGCTGCTGGCAATGGTATTGGAGATGTCCGGCGTGCTGGCAAAAGGCGCGCCGACGCTGACCATTCTGACAGTGATTGGCGATGGCGCGTTTTTCTTCCTGCCGCTGATGGTCGCCGCCTCTGCGGCAGTGAAATTCAAAACCAACATGTCGCTGGCGATTGCCATTGCGGGTGTGCTGGTGCATCCGAGCTTTATTGAGCTGATGGCGAAAGCCGCGCAGGGCGAGCACGTCGAATTTGCTTTCATTCCGGTCACGGCGGTGAAGTACACCTACACGGTGATCCCGGCGCTGGTGATGACCTGGTGCCTGTCGTATATCGAACGCTGGGTCGACAAAATTACCCCGGCGGTCACCAAAAACTTCCTCAAGCCGATGCTGATTGTGCTGATTGCCGCACCGCTGGCTATCCTTTTAATCGGCCCGATTGGCATCTGGATTGGTACCGCCATCTCCGCGCTGGTGTACACCGTTCACGACTATCTGGGCTGGCTGTCGGTGGCGATCATGGGCGCGCTGTGGCCGCTGCTGGTCATGACCGGCATGCACCGCGTGTTTACTCCGACCATCATCCAGACCATCGCCACCACTGGCAAAGAAGGCATGGTGATGCCGTCTGAAATCGGTGCCAATCTGTCGCTCGGCGGATCGTCACTGGCGGTGGCCTGGAAAACTAAAAACCCGGAACTGCGCCAGACGGCGCTGGCAGCGGCGGCTTCTGCCATTCTGGCCGGCATTTCCGAGCCCGCGCTGTACGGCGTGGCAATCCGCCTGAAACGCCCGCTGATTGCCAGCCTGATCAGCGGCTTTATCTGCGGTGCCGTGGCGGGAATTGCCGGGCTGGCGAGCCACTCGATGGCCGCGCCGGGCCTGTTCACCAGCGTCCAGTTCTTTGATCCAGCCAACCCGATGACCATCGTCTGGGTGTTTGGCGTGATGGCCTTAGCCGTGGTGCTCTCTTTTGTGCTGACGCTGCTACTCGGCTTTGAAGATATTCCGGTAGAAGAACGCGCAGAGCAGGCGCGTAAAACGCAGGGCGTTTCGGCTACCGCACAACCGTTATAAAAGAGGTACTACATGTTTCCAAAAGGATTTCTCTGGGGCGGCGCGCTTGCAGCCAACCAGTCTGAAGGCGCGTATCTGGAAGGCGGAAAGGGGTTAACCACCGTCGATACTATCCCGCACGGCGCTAACCGTATGCCGGTAAAACTGGGGCTTGAGAAGCGCTTTAGCCTGCGTGAAGACGAATACTATCCAAGCCATCAGGCCATCGATTTTTATCATCGTTATAAGGAAGACATCGCGCTGATGGCGGAGATGGGCTTCACCGTTTTCCGCACCTCGATTGCCTGGGCGCGCCTCTATCCGAACGGCGACGAGCTGACGCCAAACGAGGAAGGGATCGCGTTTTACCGTGACCTGTTCAAAGAGTGCAGAAAGTACAACATTGAGCCGCTGGTGACGCTGTGCCACTTCGATGTGCCGATGCACCTCGTTATGGAGTACGGCTCCTGGCGCAATCGCAAAATGGTGGATTTCTTCACCCGCTACGCCCGCACCTGCTTTGAGGCCTTTGACGGGCTGGTGAAATACTGGCTCACCTTTAATGAAATCAACATTATGCTACACAGCCCTTACTCCGGTGCCGGGCTGGTGTTTGAAGAAGGCGAGAATCAGGAACAGGTTAAGTACCAGGCCGCGCATCACGAACTGATCGCCAGCGCGCTGGCAACCAAAATCGCCCACGAGGTGAATCCGCAAAACCAGGTCGGCTGCATGCTGGCCGGCGGCAATTTCTATCCGTACTCCTGTAAGCCGGAGGACGTGTGGATGGCGCTGGAAAAGGATCGTGAAAATCTGTTCTTTATCGACGTGCAGGCACGTGGTGCTTACCCGGCCTATTCGGCCCGCGTGTTCCGTGAAAAAGGAGTGGTAATCGACAAAGCGCCGGGCGATGACGACATCCTGAAAAATACCGTTGATTTTGTGTCGTTCAGCTATTACGCCTCGCGCTGCGCCTCGGCGGATATGAACGCCAACAACACCAACGCGGCGAACATCGTCAAATCGCTGAAAAACCCGCACATCAAAGCCAGCGAATGGGGCTGGGGCATTGACCCGTTGGGCCTGCGCATCACCATGAACATGATGTACGACCGCTACCAGAAACCGCTGTTCCTGGTGGAGAACGGTCTGGGTGCCAAAGACGTGGTGGAGGCCAACGGCGAGATCAACGATGACTATCGCATCAGCTATCTGCGTGAACATATTCAGGCGATGGGTGAAGCCATTGACGACGGTATTCCGGTTATCGGCTACACCACCTGGGGCTGCATCGATCTGGTGGCCGCCTCGACCGGCGAGATGAGCAAACGCTACGGTTTTGTCTACGTCGACCGTGACGATGTGGGCAACGGCACGCTGGCGCGTACCCGCAAGAAATCTTTCTGGTGGTATAAGAAGGTGATAGCGAGCAACGGGGAAGATTTGGGGTAATTTTCCCACTGCCCGGTGGCGCTTCGCTTACACGGGCCTACGAACCTGTAGGTCTGCTAAGCGAAGCGCCAGCAGGCAAAAGTCACAGCCGCTCAAACCCGCCGTCGCCGACCCAGCCCTCAAGCCGCTGATAAACAACCTCCACGGCGGCTTTCACTTTCTCGGTCATTGGGTAATAAAACCCGACGATATCGGGCTGAATACCCAGGAAAATCACCTCCCCGACATCTTCTTCCAACTGCTCAATCAGATAGTTAAGCGGCATATTATGGGTAGTCATCAGGAACATCTCGGCGATATCGTCCGGATCAACAATTCTGATTTCGCCCGGATCTAACCCCATATCGGTAGCATCGACTATCAGCAGGCGTTCAGGGCGCAGTTCGCGAATGGCCGCCACCTCTCTTTCCGGCGCGCTGCCACCGTCCATTACCAGCCACTCTCCTCGCGGTGCCGCAGCACAGCGCTCCGCCAGCAGCGGCCCGGCGCCGTCGTCCCCCATCATGCTATTGCCGACGCAAAGCAGTACGTTGGTCATGGATTACCTCTAATTAAATTGGTCTGAATGAGCAAACTACCCATCGATATCAACGAATGATCCTAAAGGGGTATTTTATATTGCACGCACCGTAAGGATCCTGATCTAAAATAGCATTGCTGAATTCATCGCGAACCCGGCAATCTTTCCCAAAACAGGCTGACAAGATGAATGATGTAAAGAAGCTGAGTGGCAAGAAAATAAGAAGCATTCCCATCTCAAATACTGAGTGGAATAATCAGTTGATTGCCATGATCAATTCCGGAATCGAACCACAGTTACTGGAATTCTTTCATCAGTTAAAAGACGAGCGCGATGAATATCGCATTCTGGTGGATATCACCAACTCGGTATTAGCCCATCTCGACAGAGAAGGACTGGTCAGCGCGATCTCTCAGGATATCCATCGTTTCTTTGCCATTCCCTCCGTGTCGATTGCCTTCTTTGACGGCGAGCACAGCAACACTTTTCCGGTCACAGCCTGCGGCTGGTTTGAAGATAACCGCCACTATTGCCAGCAGAAAAACTATCATCTCAACCAAAGCGAGATCGTCGGCGTCCTGAAAAACAGTCAGCCGCAGGCGATTGCCTTAACGGATAAAACTCAGGATCCGCTGCTTCAGGATCTTTATGCGTCCGGCATGCAGGCGGTGCTTTTGCTGCCTCTGGCATTTAATACCCATTCACCCGGAATTTTAATTCTCGCCCATACCGATGCCAGCGCATTTACTCCATCCGTCTGCTCCCTGCTGGGGCAAATCGCCTCACGTATCAGCATCGCGGTGGATAATGCCAACGCCTGGAATGAAATAACCCGGCTGAAAGATTCATTAAATCAGGAAAATATCTGGCTCAATGAGCAGCTGCAAAATGCCGAAAGTCTTAACGACATCATTTTCCAGAGCCAGGTGATGAAAAACCTGCTGCGCCAGGTGGAAATGGTCGCCATGAGCGACAGCACGGTGCTGCTGCTTGGCGAAACCGGCACCGGCAAGGAGCTGATTGCGCGCGCAATCCATAAGCTAAGCCAGCGAGCGGCTAACCCGCTGGTGAAAATGAACTGCGCCGCCGTTCCTGCCAGCCTGCTCGAGAGCGATTTGTTCGGGCATGAAAAAGGCGCTTTTACCGGCGCGACCAACACTCACATCGGCCGCTTTGAAATGGCCGACGGCGGCACGCTGTTCCTTGATGAAATTGGCGATATGCCGCTGGAGCTACAGCCCAAGCTGCTGCGCGTGTTGCAGGAGCGCGAAGTGGAGCGTCTCGGCGGCAGCCGGGTGATCCCGGTAAATGTGCGCATGATTGCTGCCACCAACCGCGATCTGCATCAGATGGTGCAGGACCGTGAGTTTCGCAGCGACCTGTTCTATCGCCTGAACGTGTTCCCTATCGTCATTCCTCCGCTGCGCGAACGCCCAGAAGATATTCCGCTGCTCGCCACCTGGTTCACGCAAAAGTTGGCGGCGCGGATGAACAAAACTATCGATACGATCCCCGCTCAGGCTTTGCAGGCCCTGTGTCGCTACCCGTGGCCCGGCAACGTGCGTGAATTGCAAAACGTCATTGAGCGCGCGGTGATCCTGACCCAGGGCAATACCCTGAATCTGCAATTAGCGGATCTGAAAATGCCTTCTGCCGCCGCTCCCGTATCGCGCCCACAGCCTGCGGCGATTAAGCTGCCGCCAATGTTTAACCCATCCGTTCCTGAAAGCGACGACGCGGAAAAAGAGAGAATTATACAGGCGCTGAGGGAAGCGAATGGCATTGTCGCCGGGCCAAAAGGCGCGGCACAAAAACTGGGGCTGAAGCGAACGACGCTGCTGTCGAGGATGCAGCGTCTGGGGATTAGTACGCGGGAGTTATAGTTCTCCCGCCTGGATCAGGGAAATGCCGGATGCGGCGCTGCCTTATCCGGCCTACAAAAACCGTAGGCCTGATAAGCGAAGCGCATCAGGCAATCTGGCGCTTAACGATAAGATAGATCGCCGGTTCGCGTTCAATCTCCGCCAACAGCTCAATTAAACGAAGGCTCCAGCTTTTAAACGGTTCCGGCCCGTTTTTGCTCAGTTCGGACAGCGTGTTCGCCAGCAGCGAAGTATGGGTAGAATCAATGGTGATTTCCCCAAAAGTCAGCAGCCCGCGCAGCTTACGCCGCCCTTCCCCTTCCGCCAGCAGTTTCAGCCATTCGGTGTAGCCTTCCAGCGGGCACTCCAGCTCGTTCTTCAGGCAGTCGATCATCCCGACGTGATGGCCAATCGCCAGCGAGTAGTACATCACCTGCTGGCTTTCCGCAGGCATGTCATCATCGCTGTCGACGAACTTTTGTCGCAGCGACCAGAACGTCACTTTGCCTTGTTCACTCACGCCATCGCCCCCCCGGCCACCACCGCCGACAGGCAGTGCACGATTTCGCTCAGACGCGGATCGTTCTCTTGCTTCAGCCAGACTTCAATTTCATGCAGCGCCTGCTGCGGCTGTTTGTGCTGGATCAGCGACAGGAACTTCATGCTGATATCGCCGCCCTGGCGGTAGCCCGCCATGCGTCGGGCTTCGCGTTCAACGGCAACGCGCAGAGTCAGCGGGACATCAGGCAGGATCAGCGTCGGTTTTTCACCTTCGCTCTGCACATGCTCAATACCTTTCAGTTTCTGATCGAGCAGGCCCAGCGCCACGGCGAAACCGTGGATGGTGGCGGCTGGCGTCGGCGGACAGCCGGGGATCCACACATCAATCGGCACGATAGTGTCGCTGCCACCCCAGACGCAGTAGAGATCGTGGAAGATCCCGCCGCCCACGCCGCACGCGCCGTAGGAGACACAGATTTTCGGATCCGGGGCTGATTCGTAGGCTCGCAAAGCGGGCACGCGCATTGCACGGGTTACCGCACCGGTGAACAGCAGAATATCGGCGTGGCGCGGTGAAGCCACCACTTTGATACCGAAGCGCTCGGCATCAAAGACTGGCGTAATAGCCGAGAAAATTTCGATCTCACAGCCGTTGCAGCCGCCGCAGTCCACGCGGTAAACATAGGCGGAGCGCTTGATATCTTTCAGCAGCGTTTGCTTCATTTTCGCCGCGTCGTCAGCCAGCTGGATCGGCTGGCTGACGTGATGATTAAATTCACTCATGGTGTTTCTCCACCGCGCTCAGGTTCAGGCCACGCGGGTCGTGGCGGCCCACGGTGTCCCGACGCTTGCACGTCGGACAGGTGGTGAACTGCGATTTCATCCCTTCCAGCGCTTCATCGCTGATGCCGGACTGGCGCAACAGCTCCATCGCGTACTGGGCCGATTTTTCCGCCGTGAACGGTTTCTGGCACACGTCGCAGTGCTGGAGGCGGAACACGGCTTTCACGTACAAATCAGCCTTATTAGTCACCGCCAGCTCGAAGTCATTGGTCAGGCGGATGGCTTTGGTTGGGCAGACTTCTTCGCAGCGTCCGCAGAAAATGCAGCGACCAATAAACAGCTGCCACAGGCGTTCGTTGCTTTCCGGACGCGTTTCCATCGTCAGCGCATTCGCCGGGCAGGCCATGGTACAGGCCGCACACGCAATGCACTGCTCAGGATTGAGCTCCGGACGGCCCCGAAAATCGGGGCTGATGTCCAGCGGCTTGAACGGATATTTGACCGTCGGCTCGCCCGCTTTGAGGATGGTTTTAAACAGTTTCAGCATGGTGGTTCCTTACTTGAGCGGCGAGTTTTTGCGCTCAATGCTATAACGTTCAATCTCTTTGTACGGCACGGTGGTGGACTTGCGTTTGCGGACATCCACCAGCGTTACGCGGTCGGTGCAGGAGTAGCACGGATCGAGGCTGCCGATGATCAGCGGCGCATCCGATACGGTGTTACCGCGCAGCATATAGCGCAGCACCGGCCAGTTAGCGTAGGTCGCCGCACGGCAGCGCCAGCGGAACAGCTTCTGGTTGTCGCCAAGCATGCTCCAGTGCACGTCTTCACCGCGCGGCGCTTCGACATATCCCAGCGCGAACTTATGCGGCTGATAGGTGAAGCCTTCGGTCAACAGCGGGCCGTCGCCCATGGTGTCCAGCGCGTATTCAATCATCGCCAGCGAATCGAAGGTTTCCTTCACGCGTACCATCACGCGGGAGAACACGTCACCGCCGTCATAGGCAAACAGCGTTTTCGGCAGATTGCCGTAGTCGGAATACGGATGATCAAAGCGCATGTCACGCTTAAAGCCGCTGCCGCGGATCAGCGGCCCGACCGGGCTGTAGTCGCGCGCCACCTGACGATCGAGAAGGCCGACGCCCTGAGTACGCTGGCCGATATTCGGCGTGGAGAGCAGCATATCCACCAGCTGAGTCACTTCCGCACGCATCTCGCGGACCAGCTGAATGGTTTTGATGCGCTGCTCTTTGAGAATGTCGCGACGAATACCGCCGATCAGGTTCAGGCCGTAGGTTTTACGCGAACCGGTCAGCAACTCCGCCATGGTCATCGATTTTTCGCGCACGCGGAAAAACTGCATGAAGCCGGTATCGAAGCCAACAAAGTGGCTGGACAGCCCAATGTTCAGCAGATGGCTGTGCAGACGCTCCACTTCCAGCAGAATTGAACGGATGGTATGCGCACGCTGTGGCACCACAATCCCCAAAGCGTTTTCCACAGAAGTGGTGTAAGCGACGCTGTGGGCAAAGCCGCAAATGCCGCATACGCGGTCGGACAAGAAGGTGACTTCGTTGTAGCCCATGCGGGTTTCGGCCAGCTTTTCCATCCCGCGATGGACGTAAAACAGGCGGTAGTCGGCATCAACAATCTGCTCGCCGTCGACGAACAGGCGGAAGTGGCCCGGTTCATCCGAAGTGATGTGCATCGGGCCAATCGGCACCACGCGGGCTTTTTTGTCGCCGTCGTTGATGAACGGATAGGTTTCGGTTTCCGTGGTCGGTGCCGGGCGCTGACGGTAATCCATCGCGTCTTTGCGCAGCGGATACATTTCATCCGGCCAGTCGTCCGGCAGCACCAGACGGCGCTCATCCGGCAGGCCAATCGGCTTCAGGCCGTACATATCGCGGATTTCACGTTCGCCCCATACCGCCGCAGGCACACGCGGCGTAACGGACGGGAATTCCAGCGAGTGATCGACCAATCCTTTGACGGTGACCCAGCACTTCTCGCCCTCTTCCATCGACAGCGAGTAATAGACTGCAAAGTGACCGTTGAGCGTGCGTTCGTCATTGCCGAACAGCACCGGCAGCCAGCCGCCGCAGCCGTAATAGAGAAACTCGACGATCTCCGGCAGCAGGTTGATTTTAACGGTGATGGTCACCTGATCGTTGGTCTGACGCTCTTCATCAAGGATCGCGCCGGGGAATTTTTCCCGCACCGCTGCCAGATAACCCAGTCCCAGTACATCGCCCTGCGCGAGGCCGTTCATATATTGTTGATAACTCACTTCGTTTCTCCAGCGCACTCGCGGGTGCAATCACTGTGGTTAGCGGCAGTGGCAGTCGAAACTGCCCACGGCCACTGAAATTCCTGCTGTGGGGATGTTTTCATCACGATTGAGGCGGCGTTTTGCAGCAAACGACTGACCGGCTGCGGAATGTGGGTCCCCATCACCAGCATTAACACCAGCAGGATCGCCATCGGCAGCGTGGTCAGAAGGCCCAGTTCGCCTTTGCTGGTGGCTTCCGGAGCCGCGCCGAACAGCAGGCAGGCCACCATCCGCATCAGACCACCGAGCACCACGGTCAGCAGCAACAGCAGGCCGATGGTCAGCCAGATATGGCCCGCAGCCAGCCCGGCGGTCACGGTCATAAATTCACTGAGGAAGATGTTGAAAGGTGGCATCCCGCCAAGCGCCAGCGCACCGCCAGCCAGCAGGACGGCGCTGAACGGCATCAGCTTCAGCATGCCGCGCACCACGCCTAAATCACGGGTGCCGTATTTCAGCAGTACGTTGCCGGAACCGCAGAACAACAGGGTTTTCGCCAGGCTGTGGTTGAGGGTATGCAGCAGCGCCGCCAGCACGCCGAGCGGTCCGCCAATGCCGAGCGCCACGGCAATCAGCCCCATGTTTTCGACGCTCGAATAGGCCAACAGACGCTTCACGTCCTGCTGAACCAGAATGAAGAACGCCGCCACCGCCACCGACAGCAGACCAAACACCACCAGCAGCGTGTTCGGGAACTGGGTACCGATGGCTTCGGTGATGATGATGTGGAAGCGGATAATCACCAGCAGCGCGCAGTTGAGCAGCACCGCAGAGAGCAGCGCACTGGTCGGGCTTGGCGCTTCACTGTGCGCATCCGGCAGCCAGGCGTGCATCGGGAACAGCCCGGTTTTGGTGCCAAAGCCAATCAGGATAAACACGAACGCCAGGTGCATCAGCGTTGGATCCAGCTGACCCGCGTGTTTCAGCACTTCGCTCCAGAAGATGGCGTTGTGCGCATCCGGCATAAAGCTTGCCGCGTTGGCGTACACCAGAATGGTGCCGAACAGGCCGAAGGCCACGCCGACGGTACAGATGATGATGTACTTCCAGGCCGCTTCCAGCGATGAACGCTGGCCGTAAATCCCCACCAGAAACGCAGAGCTGAGAGTGGTGGCTTCAATCGCCGCCCACATCACGATCAGGTTGTTGCTGGTCACCACTAACATCATGGTGAACAGGAACAGGTGGAAGAAACCGTAGTAGTGACACAGCGTGGCGACAGAGATTTCCCCTTCGTCCACCTCATGGCGCATATAGCCCATCGAGTAGAGCCCGGTAAGAAAACCGATAACACCGAGGATGGCGAGGAACAGCGCGCTGAGGCTGTCGAGGTGCAGCCAGAGGTTGTCAGAGAAAATTTCCCCCTGCTGATACACTTCCGCGACGGCAAACAATGTGATTGCCAGCAGCGCGAGGATCCCCACGCCGTGCAGGACCGTCACCGCTGCGCGGGAGCCCGTACCGAGCGCCCGGCAGGCAAACGCCAGCAGCGAGAAGACCAGCGGCGTCAGCAGTAACAAGGTAAAAATAGCAGTATGACTCATTGTGTTATCCCTTCAGCGCCGTCAGTTGATTCACATCGAGCGTGCCGAGCGTGCGCCAGATTTTTCTCACCAGAAGCACCATGACAATCACCGCAAAAATCGCGTCGGTGGCAATGCCAATCTCCACCAGCTCCGGCGCTTTATGTGCCAGCAGCGCCAGCACCAGGTGCGAGCCGTTTTCCATCAGGCAGTAGCCAAACACCTGCTTAAGAATGTTGCGCTGAGTGACGATGCATAGCAGGCCCAGCAGGAAGTGGCCGAGCGCCACGGCCAGCGCGGGTTTCAGCTCCTGCAACAGCGGCAGCGACACCGGGCGCACCACAATCCAGCACAGCACCACAATCACCGCCGAGGCGAGCATCAGCTGCACCGGGCCAATCAGGCTGACGTCCGCTTTCGGGTCGGCCAGCTTGCGCAGCGCAAAGCCCATAATCAGCGGCACCAGGATCACCTTGGTCAGCAGCGCGCTGAAGGACCACATCAGCAGCTGTTCAGAGTTGAGCGTTCTGGAAAGCGTGAAGAAAATCAGCACCAGCACCAGCGACTGCAGGGCATAAAACCAGCAGGAGCTGCGCGGATGCTTCGCACCAATCACCAGCAGTGATGTCACCATCATCAGTCCGGCGAGGTTATTTACGAGTAAGGCTCCGGTCATCATCGACCCCCCTTAATTCAGCCAGACGGCAGCAATGACGCTGGAGAGCAGCGACATCACTATCAGAACAATCAGCACGGCGCGCATTGCCAGCGGCAGCGGCGACATTTCTGCCACTTCCGGGCTAGACTCACCGGGCACCACGCGCCCGAACCAGTAAATCAGCCATGCGAAGCTGGCGACCGATTCCACCAGCGCCAGCACCATCACCGGAACCAGCTCCCAGTGGGCGCTGGAGAGCGTGAAGCCTGCGGCAAACACCGGGAACTTACTGAAGAAGCCGTTGAATGGAGGCACCCCGGCAATCGCCAGCGCCGCCACGCAAAAACCAATCCCCAGCAGCGGTGATTTGCCCATCACGCCGCGCAGTTTTGGCAGCAGGCGGGTTCCGCAGCTGAAGCTGAAGGCCCCGGCCACCAGGAAAAACAGGCTTTTGGCAAATGCGTGGTTGAAGATGTAGGCAATACCGCCGTCCAGCGCCTGCTTCGAGCCCAGCGCCGCCAGCGACAGCGCGAGGAACATCCACGCCAGCTGGGTGATAGTCGACCACGCCAGCAGACGCTTCATGTCCTTCTGCGGCAGATACATCATGAAGCCGTAGATCATGGTGATGGTCGCCATCACGATGCCGACCCAGCCAATCACGTGCGGGACGTTGCCGCCTTCAAGAATGGCGCGGGCAAAAATATAGACACCCACCTTCACCATTGACGCGGCGTGTAAGTAAGCACTCACCGGGGTTGGCGCTTCCATCGCATCCGGCAGCCAGGCCTGCATTGGCAGCTGGGCTGATTTCCCCCACGCCGCAAACAGAATGCCGCCGTAGACGATATAGCTGGCGCTCCCCTGCAGCTGGCTGAGTGCGCTGAGGGCAAACGTGCCGGTATTGAGGAACAGCGTGGCGGCGGCGAGATACAGCCCCAGTGACGCCACATGCGTAATCAACAGCGCCTTCATCGCCGAACGCTGTGATTTTGGCGTCTGGTAATAGCCAATCAGCGCCCAGGAGCAGCCACCGGTGATTTCGAAGAACAGCAGCTGTCCAAGCAGCGTGGACGACAGCACCAGTCCCGCCATCGCGCCGATAAAAATCAGCAGGAAAGCGTAGTAACGATTGCCGCCGTCATGCGGATGCTCGCGGTTGCCGGTGGTCAGATACCCCATCGAATAGAGGCTCACCAGCAGGCCGAGGAACACCACGGCGAAGACAATCAGTGTGCTGATGCGGTCAACCGTAAAGCCGAACAGCGCCACGCCGTGAACGCTCACTAACGTGTAGGTGGCCTCCACTTTGCCGCCTGCGAGGAACTGCCAGCCCAGCACCACGGTGCCAAGCGTCGCCAGCAGCGCAAACAGCGTGCAGATTTTTTTGGCGAGCGGCTTCGGCGCACAGGCCGTCAGCAGCGCGCCGATAAACGGCACCAGCAGGGTCGTCAGAGCAATTTTTTCCATCATTTAACGGCTCCTTACAGACCGGTAAACCAGAAGACGAAGGCCAGCGCCGAAACGCCAAACCCGAGCCAGGTGACGTGGTGCGTCAGCAGGAAGCGCCCGCGAGCGAGCGAGTTTTCCACCAGCGACGCCAGCACGAACACCACCAGCAGCTTGACGATCATCACCACCAAAGCCAGCAGCAGCGCCGGAGCCGTCATTACCTCGGCTTTCCCAAACGGGATAAACACCGCGAGGAACATTTCAGCCACGACGACCTGCTTGAGACCAATCCCCCACTTCACCAGCGCGAAATCAGAGCCGGAATATTCAGTGAGCGGCCCTTCCTGCAACTCCTGCTCGGCTTCAGCCACGTCGAACGGGATTTTGCCCATCTCGATAAACGAGGCGAAACCGCAGGCCAGAAAGGCCATGAAGATCGCCAGCGGCGAAGTCCAGCCTTGCGCCAGCGTGGCGCTGATGGTGCCGATATTGGTTGAGCCGACAATCAGCGCCACCACAATCAGCCCAAGGATCAGGATCGGCTCCACCAGGATGCCCAGCGTCAGCTCGCGGCTGGCGCCGATACCGGCAAAGGAAGAAGCGCTGTCGAGCCCGGAAAGTGAGAAGAAGAAGCGGAACAGAGCAAACAGATACAGCAGGGTGATCAGATCGCCCGCGCCGCCAAACGGTGACGTAGCGGTAAAGACCGGCAGCGCCATCGCCACCAGCAGCATGCTGCTGAGCAGCACCCACGGCATCACCCGGAACATTGCTCCGGACTGATCCGGGCCGACCGGCTGACGTTTAAGCAGTTTCACCAGGTCACGATAGTCCTGCATGATGCCCGGCCCACGGCGCGAGTGCATACGCGCGCGGATCTGGCGGGAAATGCCGGTCATCAGCGGCGTCAGCGCCAGCAGAATGGCGGCCTGGCAGACGGCAAACAGCCCCATGCCCCATTCCGGCGTTTGTTGGATTAACATCTCACTCTCCTCACAGGGCCACGGTCAGTAACAGAACGACCAGCGCCACCACCACGTACAGGCAGTAAAGGCGGAAGTCCCCGCTCTGCATCCGCTGGATAACGGAACCGGCGCGTTGAACGACGCGAACCAGAGGCCAGATAATGCGTTCATCCCAGAAGGGTTCGACGGCTGCCGCGCCATCCGTCACTTTCGTCAGGCTGCGACTCAAAGCCTGAGAAGGATCGAGCTGTTTACGCATGCGATACAGCGGGCCAAACATCACCCGCAGCGGCTGGGTGAAGCTGCCAGCGGAAGCGGACATTGCCTCTTCCCACGCGTAGCCACAGGCCCACGGCTCGCCGCGACGACGGAACGCACCGCGCTCGCCGCGCAGCACCCACCACACGGCCAGCGGCAGCAGCGGCAGACCCAGCAGCAGCAGGAAGGAAATTGCCGGAGAGAGCATCGCCTGAGCGCTGTTGCCCGGCTGAAGTACAGCGTTACCGCTAACCACCAGATCGGGCGTATGCGTCAGTGACGTAGCAACCTGCGCCAGGATTGGCGCGGCAAAGGACGCCCCCACGCCCAGTGCCACACACAGTAACGCCATCACGATCATCGCGGCGGTCATCGGCCACGGCACTTCACGGGCATGCTCAGCCTGCTCGCTGCGGGCTCCGCCGCAGAAGCTGATGCCGTAAACTTTGACGAAGCACATCGCCGCCAGCGCGCCGGTGATCGCCAGCATGACGATCGCCACCGGACCGGCCAGACGCATGGCGAAATCGCCGTCGTGACTCATGGTGAACAGAGACTGATAGGTGAACCATTCGCTGACAAAACCGTTCAGCGGTGGCAGTGCGGAAATGGACATACAGCCAATCAGGAAAGCGGTGCCGGTGAGCGGCATCAGCTTCGCCAGGCCACCCATTTTTTCCATATCACGGGTATGAACGCGGAAAATGACAGCTCCTGCACCGAGGAACAGCAGGCCTTTAAATAAGGCGTGGTTGAGCAGGTGGAAAAGCGCACCCAGCAGGCCGATGGCGGCAAGCACAGGATGATGGCTGGCAATGCCGACCATGCCAACGCCGACGCCCATCAGGATGATGCCGATGTTTTCCACGGTGTGCCACGCCAGCAGGCGTTTGATATCGTGTTCCGCCAGCGCGTACAGCACGCCGAGCACCGAGGACACCGCACCGAAAACCAGCACCATAATGCCCCACCAGCTTTCCGTCGCGCCCAGCAGATCCACACCCACTTTGATGATGCCGAAGATACCGATTTTGACCATCACCCCGGACATCAGCGCCGAAGCGTGGGAAGGGGCCGCCGGGTGCGCTTTCGGCAGCCAGCTGTGCAGCGGCAGCATCCCGGCCTTCGCGCCGAAACCGAGGAACGCAAGGACGAACACCACGGAGGCCATCAGCGGTGAAAGATGCAGATGGCGGAAGGATTCAAACTCCAGGCTGCCGCTTTCGCGCCACATCAGGAAGAACGCCACCATGATCAGTACCGAACCGGCGTGGGCGATAAAGAAGTACAGCAGCCCGGCTTTGATGGACTCTTCACTCTGGTCGGCAATGACGAGGAACCAGGAGGCCAGCGACATCATTTCGAACAGGATGATGAACCAGAAGCCGTTGTCCATCACCACCAGCCCGACCATCGAGGCGATAAACAGGTTCATAAAGAACCCCATCGACGCCGCGCCTTTGCCGAGGTATTCCTGCATATAGGAGAGCGAGTACATCGCGCACAGCGTCACCAGCAGCGAAATCACCATCACCATAAACGCGCCGAGGCTGTCCATGCGCACGGTGAAAGCAGCAAACGGGAACGGCCCGGCGGCCATCCAGGTCTGTACTTCACCGCTCAGCAGAACCGGCACCGCGCTGCACAGGCCAAGCAGGCCGCCCAGCATGGCCGAAATGCCCGCCACGCGGATCGCCAGTTTTTCGTTGTTCTGCAGCAGCAGTGACGCCACGCCACCCGCGACATACAGCACCAGCGACCACATCAATAATTGCAGTGCATCCATCAGTTTTGCTCCCCTGCAAGGCTTGTCAGCGTGTCCGGCATCATCAGCGCGGTTTGCGCCCGACGCTGTTTCATCTGCTGCTCAATGGACTGAGGTTCAACCAGGTGCAGCGCATGAGTTGGACAGGAGCGCACGCAGGCCGGGCCTTCCGGCAGGAAGTGGCACAGGTCGCATTTCACGGCGACGGCGCGCACGCCCGCATTCCAGCTCAGGAACGGATCCATGCTGTCCGAGCTGACCGGCACGTCGCTTAATAAAGAGGCCGGAACAAAATGCTCATACTGCGTGGGCACGTCCAGCGGCGTGCTGCCCGCCGGAGTGATGGCACCAAACGGACACACCAGCCCGCACAGCTTGCAGCCGATGCACAGGCTTTCATTAATCTGCACGCTGTCGCCTTCAAGGTTGATGGCATTCACCGGACAGACGCGTTTACAGGGCGAATCTTCGCAGTGACGACACAGCACCGGGGCCGTGTGCTCGTCGGTGCGCGCCATCGTCAGCCTCGGGTGCTGCTGGAGCCCCTGGGCTTTATGGACATCGGAACACGCTGCCAGGCAGGTATTGCAGCCGATGCACCACTGAGGATCCGCAATGACAAAGCGGTTCATGGTTATTCCTCTGAGACGGAAGAAAGTGATTCCGCTCGTATAGCAATTTGCATGCCACCTCTACATTTCATTGATAAACAATGAGTTAAACAAAAGTCTTCGCCGTCATCAGCTGTCATCGACAGCCTGACGACGTTTGTGACGATCGTCTTTTGCCCTCTCTTTCGCCGCCGTCACTTATGGCGACGCATCGTCATAAGTGTCATCAGCAAACTGTCATTTCCTGTTTATCCGTTAAAAATCAAAAAGATGAAAAATGGCCCGCATTTTGCTTACCCAGCCGTGAGTTAAGGAGCGAAAACCTATGCACGAAATCACCCTGTGCCAGCGGGCACTGGAAATCATTGAACAGCAGGCGCTGGCCAACGGCGCGACCCGCGTCAGCGGCGTGTGGCTGAAAGTCGGCGCTTTTTCCTGCGTTGAGCCCTCCGCGCTGCACTTCTGCTTTGAGCTGGTATGCCGGGGGACGGTAGCGGAAGGCTGCGAGCTGCACCTTGAGGAGCAGACCGCCGAATGCTGGTGTCCGCAGTGTCAGGCCTATGTGCAGCTGGTTTCGCAACACGTTCGCCGTTGCCCGCAGTGCGGCAGCGACGGGCTCAACATTGTCGCTGACGATGGTTTGCAGATTCAGCGTATCGAAGTGATGGAGGAGTAAGGTATGTGTACAACCTGTGGCTGTGCCGACGGCAACCGTTATATCGAAGGGGATGAGCATAATCCTCATTCCGCGTTTCGCAGCGCACCGTTTGCCCCGGCTTTGCGCTCTGGCGTCACCATTACCGGGATCAAGTCCGACTTCAGCCCGCAGAAATCCGCTGAGGGCGACCTGCATTACGGCCACGGCGAAGCAGGAACCCATGCGCCGGGCATGAGCCAGCGCCGGATGCTGGAAGTGGAAATCGACGTGCTGGATAAAAACAACCAGCTGGCGGCCCGCAATCGCGCGCAGTTTGCTGCCAGAAACCTGCTGGTGCTGAACCTGGTTTCCAGCCCGGGCTCTGGCAAAACCACCCTTCTGACTGAAACCCTGTTAAAGCTGAAAGACTCCGTGCCCTGCGCGGTGATCGAAGGCGATCAGCAAACGGTCAACGACGCTGCCCGCATCCGTGCAACCGGAACCCCGGCAATCCAGGTGAATACCGGCAAAGGCTGTCATCTCGATGCACAAATGATTGCCGACGCCGCGCCGCGTCTTCCACTGGCGGATAATGGTATTTTGTTTATCGAAAACGTCGGCAATCTCGTCTGCCCGGCAAGTTTTGATCTGGGCGAACGGCATAAAGTGGCGGTGCTTTCCGTGACCGAAGGCGAAGACAAACCGCTGAAGTATCCGCAGATGTTTGCCGCTGCCTCGCTGCTGCTGCTGAACAAAGTCGACCTGCTGCCGTACCTCAATTTTGATGTCGATAAATGCCTGGCTTACGCACGTGAAGTAAACCCGGGCATTGAGGCGATCCTGATTTCTGCCACCAGCGGTGAAGGCATGGATCAGTGGCTGAACTGGCTGGAGAAACAGCGATGTGCATAGGCGTACCGGGGCAAATCTGCGCCATCAACGGTAATCAGGCCAAAGTGGATGTCTGCGGCGTACAGCGCGATGTCGATCTGACGCTGGTTGGCGCTGCGGATGAACAGGGAAACGCGCGGCTGGGCCAGTGGGTGCTGGTGCACGTTGGCTTCGCCATGAGCGTGATCGACGAGCACGAAGCCCGCGAAACGCTGGCGGCGCTGCAAAATATGTTTGAGGTCGAACCGGACGTCGGTGCGCTGATGTGGGGCGAGGAGCGATAATGCGTTTCGTTGACGAATACCGCGCCCCGGAACAGGTGATGCAGCTGATTGCTCATCTTCAGGCCCGCGCGCCGCTGCTCCCCTACTCTGCTCAGCGCCCTCTGCGGATCATGGAAGTTTGCGGCGGCCACACTCATGCCATTTTCCGCTTCGGCCTCGACCAGCTGCTGCCGGAAAACATTGAATTTATCCACGGCCCTGGCTGCCCGGTCTGTGTGCTGCCGATGGGCCGCATCGACACCTGCATTGAGATTGCCAGTCACCCGGAGGTGATTTTCTGCACCTTCGGCGACGCCATGCGCGTGCCAGGGAAAAACGGCTCGCTGATGCAGGCCAAAGCGCGCGGGGCCGATATCCGCATTGTCTATTCGCCGATGGATGCCTTGCGCCTGGCAAAGGAAAATCCTCAGCGCAAAGTGGTGTTCTTTGGCCTCGGTTTTGAAACCACCATGCCCGCGACCGCCATTACGCTCCAACAGGCGAAAGAGCAGCGCGTCGACAACTTCTTCTTTTTCTGTCAGCACATTACGCTGATCCCCACGCTGCGCAGCCTGCTGGAACAGCCCGATAACAGCATTGATGCGTTTCTCGCTCCGGGCCACGTCAGCATGGTGATCGGCACCGGCAGCTATGATTTTATCGCCCGTGATTTTCAGCGCCCGCTGGTGGTGGCAGGTTTCGAGCCGGTCGATTTGCTACAGGGCGTCTGCATGCTGGTTGAACAGAAAATTGCCGGTCACAGCGAGGTGGAAAATCAGTATCGCCGCGTGGTGCCGGATGCGGGGAATCAGCTTGCGCAAAAGGCGATTGCTGAAGTATTCGCGGTCAACGGTGACAGCGAATGGCGAGGCCTTGGCGTTATAGAAGAATCTGGCGTTCAGCTCGCGCCTGAGTATCAACAATTTGATGCCGAACGCCATTTCCAGCCGCAGCTGCAAAAAGTCAGCGACGATCCGCGCGCCCGCTGCGGCGAAGTGCTGACCGGGCGCTGCAAGCCGCATCAGTGCCCGCTGTTTGGCAAAACCTGCAATCCGCAAAGCGCGTTTGGCGCGCTGATGGTCTCCTCTGAAGGGGCCTGCGCGGCGTGGTATCAGTATCGAAGTCAGGAAGGTGAAGCATGAAAACCGTACAGATCGCCCACGGCAGCGGCGGCCAGGCGATGCAGCAGCTAATTAACGAGCTGTTTATGCAGGCGTTTAACAATCCGTGGCTGGCCGAGCAGGAAGATCAGGCGCGAATCAGCCTGGCCTCGCTAACTGCCAGCGGTGACCGCCTGGCGTTCTCCACCGACAGCTACGTGATAGACCCGCTGTTCTTCCCCGGCGGCGATATTGGCAAGCTGGCCGTTTGCGGAACCGCCAACGACGTCGCCGTCAGCGGCGCCAGCCCCCGCTACCTCTCATGCGGATTTATCCTTGAAGAAGGGCTGGAGATGAGCGTGCTGGAACGGGTTGTCAGCAGCATGGCGCAAACCGCCAAAGCGGCGGATATCGCCATCGTAACGGGCGATACCAAAGTGGTGCCGCGCGGTGCCGCGGACAAGCTGTTTATCAACACGGCGGGGATCGGCGCGATTCCGCAGGATATTCACTGGGGAGCCTCGCAGCTGGTTGCAGGAGACCTGCTGCTGGTCAGCGGCACGCTGGGCGATCACGGAGCCGCCATTCTCAACCTGCGTGAACAGCTTGGGCTGGACGGCGAACTGCGTAGCGACTGTGCCGTATTAACACCGCTGATTCAGACCCTGCGCGACATTCCGGGAATTAAAGCGCTGCGGGATGCCACGCGCGGCGGCGTGAATGCGGTCGCCCACGAATTCGCGGCGGCCAGCGGCTGCGGCATTGTGCTTGAAGAAGCGAAGCTGCCGGTGAACACCGCCGTGCGCGGCGTCTGCGAGCTGCTCGGGTTGGATGCCCTGAACTTCGCCAACGAAGGCAAGCTGGTGATTGGCGTTTCCCGTGATTGCGCCGGACAGGCGCTGGCACGGCTGCGCGCACATCCTCTTGGCCGAAATGCGGCAATCATTGGTGAAATCAGCGCCCAAAGAGGCGTTCACCTGACCGGACTTTACGGCGTGAAGCGCCGCCTTGATTTGCCTCATGCCGAGCCGCTGCCGCGGATCTGCTGAGGCCTTAAGCTGGACTGAACTATGGCAATGTCATCCACCCCATTAGGCGATCTCGGGCAGCAGGGTCTGTTCGACATCACCCGAACCTTTTTGCAGCAGCCGGATCTGCGCGGCGTTAGCGAAACCTTCACCCAGTTGGTCAGGCAAAGCGGGCTCGGGGAGAGCGCCGCAGTGATGCTCTGGGAGGCGGGCAATCATAGCCTGCGTTTTTATGCCGGTGTTGAAGCGCGACAGGGCGATGATGCTTTGCTGGCTCAGGGGCCGATGCGTCGCCTGCTCTCCCGGCCAGAGACCCTCACCTGCAGCCATCAGGAATTTTGCGCCAGCTGGCCTGAGCTCGCCGCCACTTCACGCTATCAGCAGTTTGGCCGCTATGGCCTGCTGCCGCTGGCGGCAGAGGGGCGGATTTTTGGCGGCTGTGAGATCCTGCGTGCAGACGATCGCCCCTGGAGCGAGAAAGAACTCCAGCGCCTGCAAACGCTGGTTCAGCTCGTAGCGGTGGTCGCCGAACAGTTCCAGAGTCGTCAGACGTCCAGCATCGATTACCAGAACCTGTGCACAGAGCGCGATAACTTCCGCATTCTGGTCGATATCACCAACGCCGTGCTGTCACGACTCGATATTGACGAGCTGGTCAGCGAGGTGGCGAAAGAGATCCACCACTATTTCCGCGTTGATGCGATAAGCGTGGTGCTGCGCAGCCCGCAGAAAGGCAAACTTAACGTCTTCACCAGCCACTATCTTGATGGCGAAACGCCGCTGCATGACATCACCGAAGTGGATGAAGCCGGATCGCTGAGCGAACAGGTTTTCAAAAGCCAGGAGATGATGCTGTTAACCCGCCCTGACCTGTCACAGCTTGAGCCCGGAGAACGCAAGCTGTTTGCGATGTGGGGCAATGAGCTACAAAGTCTTTGTCTGCTGCCGCTGATGTCGGGCTCAACCCTGCTTGGCGTGCTAAAACTGGCGCTGTGCAATGAGCAGCTTTTCAGTGCCAGTAATCTGCGTCTGCTGCGCCAGATTGCCGGACGCGTGTCGATAGCGGTCGACAACGCGCTGGCCTATCAGGAAATTCAGCGGCTGAAAGAACGCCTGGCGGATGAAAACAAAGTTCTGACCGAACAGCTCAACCATCTCGACGGTGAGTTTGGCGAAATCATTGGTCGCAGTGATGCTATGCGGGATGTGCTGAAGCAGGTCGAGATGGTGGCACAAAGCGACAGCACCGTGCTGATCCTTGGTGAAACCGGCACGGGCAAGGAGCTGATCGCCCGCGCGATCCACAATTTAAGCCAGCGTCGCGATCGCCGGATGATCAAAATGAACTGCGCTGCCATGCCAGCCGGGCTACTGGAAAGCGATCTGTTTGGCCATGCAAAAGGGGCCTTTACCGGAGCCAGCGCTCCCAGAACCGGGCGCTTCGAGCTGGCAGACAGAAGCTCGCTGTTTCTGGATGAAGTCGGCGATATGCCGCTGGAATTACAGCCCAAATTACTTCGGGTGTTGCAGGAGCAGGAGTTTGAGCGCCTCGGCAGCCATAAGCTTATTCAGACCGACGTACGGTTAATTGCCGCCACCAATCGTGATTTACGCCAGATGGTGGAAGACAGAGAGTTTCGCAGCGACCTCTATTATCGTCTCAACGTCTTCCCTATCCAGCTGCCGCCGCTGCGCGAGCGCCCGGAAGACATTCCGCTGCTGGTGAAAGCCTTCACCAGCAAAATAGCCCACCGGCTCGGACGCAAAATTGACAGTATCCCCGCAGAAACGCTGCGGATGCTCAGCCAGATGCCGTGGCCCGGTAACGTGCGCGAACTGGAGAATGTCATTGAACGGGCCGTGCTGCTGAGCAGCGGCAATGTGCTTCAGCTTTCTGCGCATGAACCAACTTTTACCCCGGCGATGCCGCTGACAAACGAAGCTGAACCACTTCTTGAGGGCGAAGATGAGTACCAGCAGATTGTGCGTATTCTGCGGGAAACCAACGGCGTGGTAGCCGGACCAAAAGGTGCTGCCCAGCGGCTGGGGCTGAAGCGCACGACGCTGCTTTCGCGCATGAAGCGGCTCGGAATTGAGAAAGACACGCTGGTATAAAGCCTCACAACAGGCTATAAATCCAGGACACTTACAGAAAGGAGGCATCATGTCAGTATCTGCACGTAATCAGCTTACCGGTAAAGTCAGCGCTATCGCCGCTGGCGCAGTGAACGATGAAGTAGAGCTTACGCTGGAAAGCGGCGCGAAGCTGGTGGCCATCGTGACCCACAGCAGTAAGGAAGCACTGGGTCTGGCGGCGGGAAAAGAAGCCATTGCGTTGATTAAAGCACCGTGGGTGACTTTAGCCAGCGAAGACTGCGGTCTGAAATTCTCCGCCCGTAACCAGTTTGCCGGCAAGGTGTCTAAAGTGACCGAAGGCGCCGTCAATGCCACTGTGCATATCAGCACGGATTCAGGTTTCGAACTGGTGGCGGTGATCACCAACGAAAGCCAGCATGAAATGAAGCTGGCTGCTGGAAGTCGCGTGATTGCGCTGATCAAAGCGTCGGCTATTCTGCTCGCGACCCGCGCTTAATTTCCTGGTGCGCCGTGGTTTCTGCGGCGCGTCTTTTATTTTTTAGGTCGATATTTCTCTGGCAGTTCCGGCACCGGTCGTCTGTCGTCGAGCAGATGCAGAACGGTGAGGATGGGATGGCGCCACAGCATTCTCGGGCCGGCCCAGCGCATAATCTGTTTCATCTCTTCACGTTTTGCTGGCTGATAGCAATGCACCGGGCACTGCTTGCACGCCGGTTTTTCCTCACCAAAAACGCACTTATCAAGCCTTTTGTCGGCATAAACGTTTAACGCCGCATAGTGCCCCTCTTCTGACATCGCCTGCGGGCAGCGTTTAGCGTACAAAGAAATCATTCGCCGGATGGTGAGTTTTTCTCGGTTGATGCGGCTTGCGGCCATCCTGAACCTCTCAAATCATAAGTTGCATAAATAATACCTCTTAGCGAGTCCTGATGCCACTGACGAGAAAGTGTCCAAAAAGAGACTGCGTTGTAGATGGACATAAAATAATCAGCGGTTATTATTTGCGCACCTTCCGGGAGGAGTCCGGTCACTTTTTCGTAAGGATGTATTCGCTCTTTTTGTAGAACTTTTCTTTTATGTCTTTGAATAAATTACTTCCGGCTTTGGTACTCTGTGCCACCGCCACTCTTGCTGGTCACGCTTGCGCTTTTAATCTGCCCTCTGATTTAACGACCCTGAAGGGTCACAGTCTGACCACTCAGGTTTCGCAGCCTCAGTCAGGCAGTATCAAAACAAAAATTCTTGCTGAGTATCAGCAATGGAAAGGAACACGCTATCACTTCGGTGGGCACTCGCATCGCGGTATAGATTGCTCCGCGCTGATGCAGGAAATTTTCCAGGGCTCTGTGAGTATGAACCTGCCCCGCACGACGGGTGAACAGATTCATAACGGTTTTCACATCAACAAAGAAGAGCTGAAGCCAGGCGATCTGGTGTTCTTCAAAACCTCAGCAAGCACCCGCCACGTTGGGGTTTATGTGGGCAATAATGAGTTTATCCACGCCTCGAAAATAAAAGGCGTGACGGTCTCTAATCTGGATAATGATTACTGGCAGGCTCACTATGAGACGGCCCGCCGCATCACCGAAAACGCGTAAAGCTTCCAGCAACCTCTCGCCTGGCGGGAGGTTTTCCTGTCCTGATTCCGAATTAAGATGAAACACCTTAGCCTTTTCATCTTTGCCTGAATCCAATTCACACTCTGTGATTTTCCCTTCACAGATGGCTGTATTTACATACAGTGTGTCAGTACTCTTTTGTCCATTGCAGAGGAGTGATGACCATGAATCAACCCAGTCAGACAAACCATCAGATTTCAAAACCGGCACGACGGGCAAAGGTCAGTTATGCCAGGAAGCGGCACCAGGATCCGAAAACGCTGCGCACCCGCCGCTACAGCCAGCACCCAAGCCTGGTACTGACGGGCGATTGGCTGGAAGAAGCCGGGTTCATGACCGGTATGGGGGTTTGTATCTCAGTTCAGTACGGGCAACTCATCCTGCAACGACTTCCGGTCACTGAAAACCCACAGGATGCAGGCCAGCCTTGATGAAGCTACGGTGACATTTTCAGACCTTATGATACCGCTGTTTTTAATGCGTGATCGTTGGAGTTCATGAGACAATACGGGCAACTTCAGGCATGAGAAATGCCTTACCTTATTGTATCTAAAAGAAATGGACATCATTACTCCATGAGTACATTCGAAAATTTAGACGCCCACACGCCGATGATGCAGCAGTACCTGAAGCTGAAGGCTCAGCATCCGGAGATCCTGCTGTTTTACCGCATGGGCGACTTTTACGAGCTGTTTTATGACGATGCCAAACGCGCTTCGCAGCTGCTCGATATTTCCCTGACTAAACGCGGTGCTTCCGCGGGCGAACCTATCCCGATGGCAGGGGTGCCGCACCACGCGGTAGAAAACTATTTAGCCAAGCTGGTCAATCTTGGCGAATCCGCCGCTATCTGCGAGCAGGTTGGCGATCCGGCGACCAGCAAAGGGCCGGTTGAGCGCAAGGTTGTGCGCATTGTTACGCCAGGCACCATCAGCGATGAAGCGCTGCTGCAGGAGCGCCAGGACAATCTGCTGGCCGCCATCTGGCAGGACAGCAAAGGTTTTGGTTTCGCCACGCTGGATATCAGTTCCGGACGTTTCCGCCTGAGCGAACCGGCCGATCGAGAAACCATGGCCGCTGAACTCCAGCGCACTAACCCGGCAGAGTTGCTCTACGCCGAAGATTTTGCGGAAAGCGCGCTGATTGAAGGCCGTCGTGGCCTGCGTCGTCGCCCGCTTTGGGAATTTGAAATTGATACCGCGCGTCAGCAGCTGAATTTACAGTTTGGCACGCGCGATCTGGTTGGCTTCGGTGTGGAAAACGCACCACGTGGCCTGTGCGCCGCAGGCTGCCTGTTGCAATATGTCAAAGATACGCAGCGCACTTCCCTGCCGCATATCCGCTCCATCACCATGGAGCGCCAGCAGGACAGCATCATTATGGATGCCGCCACCCGCCGTAACCTCGAAATCACCCAGAATCTGGCGGGCGGTGTAGAGAATACGCTGGCAGCCGTGCTCGATCGTACCGTCACGCCAATGGGCAGCCGCATGCTGAAACGCTGGCTGCACATGCCAGTTCGCGATACTGCAATTCTGACCGAGCGCCAGCAGACCATTGGTGCTTTACAGGACCGCTGCGATGAGCTGCAGCCAGTCCTGCGCCAGGTCGGCGATTTGGAACGTATTCTGGCTCGTCTGGCGCTGCGAACCGCGCGCCCGCGCGATCTGGCTCGCATGCGTCACGCTTTCCAGCAGTTACCTGAATTGCGCGAACAGCTTTCCTCAGTCAGCAGCCCCGCTGTGCAAAAGCTGCGTGAAACCATGGGTGAATTCACTGAACTTCGCGAACTGCTTGAGCGTTCTATTATTGAAACGCCTCCGGTGCTGGTACGCGACGGTGGAGTGATTGCTCCGGGCTACAACGAAGAGCTTGATGAGTGGCGCGCGCTGGCCGATGGCGCAACGGACTATCTGGACAGGCTGGAGATTCGCGAACGCGAACGTCTGGGACTGGATACGCTGAAAGTCGGCTACAACGCGGTTCACGGCTATTACATTCAGATCAGCCGCGGACAGAGCCATATGGCGCCAATCCACTATGTTCGTCGTCAGACGCTGAAAAATGCCGAACGCTACATCATTCCTGAGCTGAAAGAATACGAAGACAAAGTGCTGACCTCGAAAGGCAAAGCGCTGGCGCTGGAAAAACAGCTGTACGACGAGCTGTTCGACAAACTGCTCCCGCATCTGGCGGATCTGCAGCAAAGCTCTGCGGCACTGGCCGAGCTCGACGTGCTGGTGAACCTTGCCGAACGTGCATATATCCTGAACTACAGCTGCCCGACATTTAGCGACAAGCCGGGCATTCGCATCGTTGAGGGCCGCCATCCGGTGGTGGAACAGGTGCTGAATGAGCCGTTCATCGCCAACCCGCTTAATCTGTCCCCACAGCGCAGAATGTTAATCATTACTGGCCCGAACATGGGCGGTAAAAGTACCTATATGCGCCAGACCGCGCTGATTGCTCTGCTGGCTTATATCGGCAGCTACGTTCCGGCACAGAAAGTTGAGATTGGCCCAATCGATCGCATCTTTACCCGCGTCGGTGCGGCGGACGATCTGGCCAGCGGCCGCTCCACCTTTATGGTGGAGATGACCGAAACGGCGAATATTCTGCACAACGCCACCGAACACAGCCTTGTGCTGATGGATGAGATCGGGCGCGGCACGTCGACCTACGATGGTCTGTCGCTGGCCTGGGCCTGTGCTGAAAGCCTTGCGAACCGCATCAAGGCCCTGACGCTGTTTGCTACCCACTACTTCGAGCTGACGCAGCTACCGGAGAAAATGGAAGGTGTGGCGAACGTCCACCTGGACGCGCTGGAGCATGGCGAAACCATCGCTTTCATGCACAGCGTGCAGGATGGCGCAGCCAGCAAAAGCTACGGCCTGGCAGTCGCAGCGCTGGCAGGTGTGCCGAAAGAAGTGATTAAGCGCGCCCGTCAAAAGCTGCGCGAGCTGGAGAGCCTGTCACCGAATGCCGGAGCCACTCAGGTCGATGGCACGCAGATGTCGCTGCTTTCAGCTCCGGAAGAAACCTCTCCGGCCGTTGAGGCACTGGAAAATCTGGATCCGGACTCTCTGACGCCACGTCAGGCGCTGGAGTGGATTTATCGTCTGAAGAGCCTGGTGTAAATCAAAAACACCCGGTTGCGCTGAGCTGACCGGACCTACGGCATTGCCAGTTGCAGGCATGATAATCGCAGCGCACCAGGCAATCAGAGATTCCAAAAAGAAAAAGGCCAGTCATCGTGACTGGCCTTTTTGATGGAAACTTGTGTATGACTAACACTTTTTATTCACGGAACAGCGCTTCGATATTCAGCCCCTGGCCCTGCAGGATTTCACGCAGGCGACGCAGGCCTTCAACCTGAATCTGACGAACGCGTTCACGAGTCAGGCCAATTTCACGACCGACATCTTCCAGCGTTGCCGCTTCATACCCCAGTAAACCGAAACGACGTGCCAGCACTTCACGCTGTTTGGCGTTCAGTTCGAACAGCCATTTGACGATGCTCTGCTTCATGTCATCGTCCTGCGTGGTGTCTTCCGGACCGTTGTCTTTTTCATCGGCCAGAATATCCAGCAGCGCTTTTTCGGAATCGCCACCCAACGGGGTGTCGACCGAGGTGATGCGCTCGTTGAGACGCAGCATACGGCTAACGTCATCAACCGGTTTGTCCAGTTGCTCAGCAATCTCTTCGGCGCTTGGCTCGTGATCCAGCTTATGGGATAACTCACGCGCAGTACGCAGGTAGACGTTGAGCTCTTTGACAATATGGATAGGCAGGCGAATGGTACGGGTTTGGTTCATAATTGCCCGTTCAATCGTCTGACGAATCCACCATGTGGCATAAGTTGAGAAACGGAATCCGCGCTCCGGGTCAAATTTCTCGACCGCACGAATCAGCCCCAGATTGCCTTCTTCAATCAGATCCAGCAGAGCCAGACCACGATTGCTGTAACGACGGGCAATCTTCACCACCAGACGCAGGTTACTTTCAATCATCCGGCGGCGAGAGGCGACATCACCACGCAGCGCGCGACGTGCAAAATAGACTTCTTCTTCGGCCGTTAGCAGTGGAGAATAACCGATCTCTCCAAGGTAAAGCTGAGTCGCATCCAGCACACGCTGTGTGGCGCCCTGTGATAACAGCTCTTCCTCAGCCAGGTCGTTATCACTGGGTTCCTCTTCGACTAAGGCTTTCTCATCGAAAGACTCAGACTCTGTTCCGTTCTCATCAAATTCCGCATCTTCATTTAAATCATGAACTTTCAGCGTATTCTGACTCATAAGGTGGCTCCTACCCGTGATCCCTGGACGAAACACACCTCACGGTTGTTTCGCCAAATTATCGCTGCGGCAAATACTGCAGCGGGTTGACGGATTTCCCCTTGTAACGAATTTCAAAATGCAAGCGTGTAGAACTGGTTCCGGTGCTACCCATGGTAGCGATTTTTTGCCCCGCCTTAACTTCTTGTTGTTCCCGGACCAGCATTGTGTCGTTATGGGCGTAGGCGCTCAGGTAATCATCGTTGTGTTTGATGATAATAAGATTACCGTAACCACGCAGTGCGTTACCGGCATACACAACGCGTCCATCTGCGGTCGCGACGATAGCCTGTCCTTTACTGCCTGCAATATCGATCCCTTTGTTGCCGCCATCGCCGCCACTAAAGTTTTCGATAATTTTGCCGTCGGTCGGCCAGCGCCAGGAGGAGATTGGCGAACTGGTAGACGTACTGCTTGCAGTCGGTTCGGTTGTGCTGACAACAGGTGCCGTAACAGGCGCTGTGACCGGGGTCGCAGGCTTGTTATTAGGCAACATTTTATTAGCACTTTGTTCACCTGAATCCTCAGAATACGTAATTGTTGGTTGAGACGCAACCACTGCGGAGGAATTTTGTGCAGGTTTTGAGACTAATCCAGGCGAAGCGCTGCTGGCCTGTTCGCTGGCTTGTGCTACCGCATTATTTCCGGTAATCGGCTGCCCGGAAGCATTACCCACCTGCAGGACCTGACCAACATTCAGACCGTATGGCGCAGGCACATTGTTACGCTGCGCCAGGTCGCGGAAATCGTTGCCGGTCACCCACGCAATATAGAACAGCGTGTCACCGCGCTTAACGGTATAGGTGCTGCCACCGGTGTAGCTGCCTTTTGGAATATCACCGTATTTACGGTTGTAGACGATGTGGCCGTCAGCGTTTGTCTGCACCGGCTGTTGAGTGGCGACCGGCTGAGAAGTCATCGGCTGAATTTGCGGCTGCACAGGAGCTGTCTGAACAGGCTGCGGCTGCGGAACCATCTGCGGTGCCGTGCCCCCTTTCTGGGCCGGGGTAATCAACATTCCAGAATCAGTCCCTGACGATGCACCGCCAATGGAGCTAACCGGGGCCGGAGCGTTAGAGGATGAAGTACATCCAGCCAGCCAGAATGAAATCAGTGATAAAGCCGCAATGCGACTAACGGTGAATTTAGGGCTTCCCGTGCTCATTTATCCCCCAGGAATGTGTTAACTGCCAGTGACTTATAGACCGTGAAATGCGACGGTAATCACAAAAGTGTGCTCACCCTACGCCAATTAGCGCGTTGAAATAAACAGGAAAACTCCTGTATTACGCCAGTTCCCCTTTGACTAAAGGCACGAACCTGACGGCTTCTACGGTATCGATGATAAATTCATCTCCCTGGCGGCGAACCCGCTTGAGCAGTTGGTGCTCTTCGCCCACCGGGAGAACTAAAATGCCGCCTTCAGCCAGCTGCGACATCAGCGCCACAGGGATTTCCTGCGGCGCCGCCGTGACAATAATGGCATCAAATGGCGCTCTTGCCTGCCATCCTTGCCATCCATCGCCGTGGCGAGTTGAAACATTATGTAAATCAAGCTGCTTGAGACGACGGCGCGCCTGCCACTGCAGGCTTTTAATCCGCTCAACGGAACAGACGTGATGCACAAGGTGCGCCAGAATCGCCGTCTGATAACCAGAGCCGGTACCAATTTCCAGCACCCGGGAATCTGGCGTCAACGCCAGCAGCTCGGTCATCCTTGCCACCATGTAAGGCTGAGAAATGGTTTGTCCCTGGCCGATGGGCAGGGCCACGTTCTCCCACGCTTTGTGTTCAAAGGCTTCATCAATAAACTTTTCACGCGGCACCTGGGCGATGGCGTCGAGCACATGCTCGTCAACAATACCCTGATTACGCAGCTGATTAAGAAGACTTTGTACGCGTTTGCTTACCATTGCACATCAACTCCCACACGATCTAACCACCCCGCCACTACTTCCTGTGCGCTGTGCGCGGTTAAATCGACATGCAGAGGTGTAACAGAAACATAGCCTTCGTCGACGGCGGCAAAATCGGTATCCGGACCAGCATCGCATTTCTCTCCCGGCGGTCCGATCCAGTACAGCGTGTTACCCCGTGGATCCTGCTGAGGAATGACTTTGTCCGCCGGATGGCGACTGCCGCAGCGGGTCACGCGAATGCCTTTGATTTCATCCAGCGGGAGATCGGGCACGTTGATATTTAAAATGCGCCCGGTGCGCAGCGGCTCACGCGCTAATGCCCGGAGAATAGAGCAGGTGACAGCGGCCGCCGTATCGTAATGCTTATAGCCATTGAGTGAGACGGCAAGCGCAGGGAAACCAAGATGACGTCCTTCCATCGCCGCCGCAACGGTACCGGAGTAGATGACATCATCGCCAAGATTGGGTCCGGCGTTAATGCCGGAAACGACCACGTCCGGACGCGGACGCATCAGCGTGTTCACGCCAAGGAACACGCAGTCCGTTGGGGTGCCCATCTGCACGGCAATATCGCCGTTGTCGAAGGTAAAGGTACGAAGGGAGGATTCCAGCGTCAGCGAATTGGATGCGCCACTGCGGTTACGATCGGGTGCGACAACCTGAACCTCGGCAAATTCGCGCAAGGCCTTCGCCAGGGTTTGGATCCCCGGCGCGTGGATCCCATCATCGTTACTCAGCAATATTCGCATAATCACCTGTTGTGTTGATAAGTTCCCTTACCACACTGGTGGCAAAACTGCCTGCCGGCAGCCAGAAACGCACCTCGACGGTCACGTCATCCCACCAGTTCCAGCTCATTTGCTGCGGATAGAGCAGCATCGCGCGTCGCGCCGCTTCCACTTTTTCCCTGACCAGCAGGGATTGAAGCAGCGTTTCGTCAGCCAGCGTTTGTTGCTCAAAACTCAGGGCGGCGCGCTGGGTTCCCCAGTCCCCGCTTCCCGGCAGGGAGGCGGTGATCATCAGGTCGCGGCCATCGACGCGTGACTGAAGCTCGGGCTTCTCTTCTTCCGTCGCCACGAACCAGCTTCCCCGTCCCGCTAATTGTAGCGCATCGCCGTCAACAACTTGATTAAAGTCCGGTTTTTTTAAACGCTCGCTGACCAGTTGATTAAACAACGCGCTGCGGGCCGCCGACAACCAAAAACTGCGTTTATTACGATCCCGCACCGGCGCATCGCTTTGCGCCCAGCGCAGCGCACCCTGCAGGTTGCTGCCGCCAAGACCAAAGCGCTGTGCGCCAAAATAGTTCGGCACGCCTTTTTCAACAATGGCCTGAATACGGGCTTCCACGTCTTCGCGGTTGCTAATTTCACGCAGTACCAGCGTAAAGGCGTTACCTTTCAGCGCGCCAAGACGCAGCTTGCGTTTGTGGCGTGCGTATTCCAGAACTTTACAGCCCTCAAGCTCAAATTTGCTTAAATCAGGCATCTCTTTGCCCGGCACGCGCGCGCAAAGCCACTGTTCGGTGACCGCGTGTTTATCTTTCTGTCCGGCAAAGCTGACTTCACGAGCGTGGATCTTCAGGAATTTCGCCAGCGCATCCGCCACAAAACGGGTGTTGCAGCCGGTTTTAAGAATGCGAACCAGCACGTGCTCGCCTTCCATATCAGGCTCAAAGCCTAAATCTTCCACTACCAGAAAATCTTCCGGATTGGCTTTCAGCAGCCCCTGCCCTTGCGGGTTTCCGTGCAGATAAGTCAGATCTTCAAACGCTATCATGGACGAGCCTTATGCAGCAGAGCCACGGCTTCGCAGGCGATACCTTCGCCGCGCCCGGTAAAGCCCAGTTTTTCGGTGGTGGTCGCCTTCACGTTGACGTCATCCATATGGCAGCCCAAATCTTCAGCGATGAACACACGCATCTGCGGAATATGCGGCAGCATTTTTGGCGCCTGAGCAATGATGGTCACATCAACGTTACCAAGGCTGTAGCCTTTGGCCTGAATGCGACGCCAGGCTTCGCGCAGCAGTTCGCGGCTGTCCGCGCCTTTGAACGCCGGATCGGTGTCCGGGAACAGCTTGCCGATGTCGCCGAGCGCCGCAGCACCCAGCAGCGCATCCGTCAGCGCATGCAGCGCCACATCGCCATCGGAGTGAGCAAGCAGCCCTTTCTCATAAGGGATGCGCACGCCGCCAATGATAATCGGGCCTTCTCCGCCAAAAGCGTGTACGTCAAAACCGTGTCCAATTCGCATTATGCCTGCTCCTGAAGTCCGCATCGGGTAAGGTAAAATTCTGCCAGCGCCAGATCTTCCGGGCGGGTCACTTTAATATTATCAGCACGCCCGGCGACTAATTGTGGATGGTAGCCACAATATTCCAGCGCCGAGGCTTCATCGGTGATCGTCGCCCCTTCGTTGAGCGCCCGGTTCAGGCAGTCAAAAAGGAGTTCTCGAGGGAAAAACTGCGGAGTTTGCGCGTGCCAGAGATCGGTTCTGTCGACCGTATGCGCAATGGCCGTTTTGCCAGGCTCTGCGCGTTTCATGGTATCGCACACCGGCGTGGCAAGCAGCCCGCCCACCTTGCTGTTTTCACGCAGGGCCAACAGACGCGCCAGATCGTCCTGATGCAGACAAGGGCGCGCAGCATCATGCACCAGCACCCACTGCGCATCTCCAGCCGCTTTCAGGCCAGCCAGAACGGAATCCGCACGCTCTGCGCCACCTTCAACAACGGTGATTTGGGGATGATTTGCCAGCGGGAGCTGTTGAAAGCGGAGATCGCCATCGCTGATCGCGATGATCACACGTTCCACAACCGGGTGCGCCAGCAGTGCGGCGACCGAGTGTTCCAGAATCGTTTTGTTACCGATTGAAAGGTATTGTTTCGGGCATTCCGTTTGCATCCGGCGACCGAAGCCGGCGGCCGGCACTACGGCACAAATGCCCGGAAAAATGGCTGCCATGTCATTTTCCTGGCTTGAGGTTATCGGTTAGTTTGCGCTGAACTCTGGGCCGGCTGATTGCGCTTCGACGCATCCGGAACCAGGCGATAAAAAGTTTCACCCGGACGGGTCATGCTCAGTTCATTGCGGGCGCGTTCTTCGATAGCTTCCTGACCACCGTTAAGGTCATCAATTTCAGCAAAAAGCTGATCGTTGCGCGCTTTTAGTTTTGCGTTTGTGGCCTGCTGGGCCGCCACGTCATCATTGACGCGGCTATAGTCGTGAAGACCATTCTTGCCGAACCACAACGAGTACTGCAGCCAGACCAGTAAAGCCAGCAACAGCAGCGTTAATTTACCCATCCTGCCCCCTGAAAAACGGCATCATCATCCGATAACTTGCCGAAGTGCTTCACCCCGGCCTGCGGACGATGCCGCGTAACGCCGGGAATGTACCACATTTTGATGGTTGAGTCGTCTGACTCATTGCAAACGAAGAGCATAACGGGTTGCTGTCAGCCCAGTAGCCATAAAAATAGCAGACCAAACAGCACCGCGACGGTCATCAGCGTACTGAGAATGCTATAGAGCAGCCTGCCGTCCAGCAAAGAGTGCAGCGCAATGCCGATAACGACAGAAACAGGCAGCAGCGCCAGGAAGAAAGGCCAGGTGTAGAGGAAGAAAAACAGGGTATTGCTGCCATAGAATAAAACCGGGATCCCTAACGCCAGCAGCCACGCAACAAACCCCACAACAGCGCCAGATAAAGACCAGGTAGTCTCCTCTGTTTCGCTGTTGATGGGGTCGGCCTGGCCAATGGTGATGTTTTGGGTATTACGCATATCAAATCCTGTTTCCTGACTGGCCGGAAAACCGGCCGGGTCTCAGGATCTGATAATATCGCCCTGTCTCAGCAGGTCTAATAATTGGTTAACCAAATTTGTTACCAATTGTTCACCATCAAGGTGAATTTCTGCCTTTTCCGGCGCTTCGTAAACGGCATCAATTCCGGTGAAGTTACGCAGCTCTCCGGCGCGGGCTTTTTTGTACAATCCCTTCGGATCGCGGGTTTCGCACACCGCCAGCGGCGTGTCGACAAACACCTCAATGAAACGCTGATGGCCAACGCGTTCACGCACCATCTGACGCTCTGCACGGTGCGGAGAAATAAAGGCTGTCAGCACCACCAGCCCGGCATCGACCATCAGGTTAGCCACTTCCCCCACCCGCCGGATGTTCTCTTTGCGGTCGTCGTCGCTGAACCCCAAATCGCTGCACAGACCATGGCGCACGTTGTCACCGTCAAGCAGATAAGTGCTGACGCCCACTTCGTGCAAAGCCTCTTCCAGCGCACCGGCCACCGTTGATTTTCCCGAGCCCGAAAGCCCGGTAAACCACAGCACCACGCCGCGATGGCCGTGGAGCTGTTCCCGCTGCTGTTGGGTGACGGGATGCGGATGCCAGACGACGTTTTCGTCATGCTGCGCCATCAGCGGCCTCCCAGCAGGTCGCGCGCGCCCCAGTGCGGGAAGTGTTTGCGCACCAGCGCATTCAGCTCCAGCTCAAAGGCGCTGTAGTCTGTACCCGGTTGTACGGACGCATTCAGCTGCGGTTCATGCACCATTCCCGCACCGACGGTCACATTGCTCAAACGGTCGATAAATATCAGCCCGCCGGTGACCGGGTTATGCTGATATTTGTCGAGCACCAGCGGCTCATCAAAGGTCAAATCCACCAGCCCAATGCCGTTCAGCGGCAAAGTAGAGACTTCACGCTGAGTCAGATTGTTGATGTCCACCTGATACTGAATGCCGTCAACCCGCGCGCGAGTTTTCTTACCGGCAATTTTGATTTCATAGCTCTGACCCGGCTGCAGCGGCTGTTCCGCCATCCATACCACGTCCACGCTCGCGCTCTGCACCGCAGGCAATGTTTCTGCGGCATCCACCAGCAAATCACCACGGCTGATATCAATTTCATCTTTCAGCACCAGGGTGATGGCTTCGCCTGCCGCTGCCTGCTGTAAATCGCCGTCAAAAGTGACGATGCGCGCCACACTGGATTCCACGCCCGATGGCAGCACTTTCACGCGCTGACCGACGCTAACCGTGCCGGAGGCCAGGGTGCCCGAAAAACCACGGAAATCGAGGTTTGGACGGTTGACATACTGCACCGGGAAGCGCAGCGGCTGGCTTTCAACGGTCCGTTTGATCTCTACGCTTTCCAGCACTTCAAGCAGTGTCGGGCCGCTGTACCACGGCATTTTTTCACTCTGGCTGGCAACGTTATCCCCTTCCAGCGCCGACAGCGGCACGAAGCGAATATCCAGCTCACCCGGCAACTGTTCAGCAAAGGTCAGATAGGCTTCGCGGATCTCATTGAATTTCGCTTCGCTGTAGTCCACGAGATCCATTTTATTCACTGCCACTACCAGATGCTTGATGCCCAGCAGCGTGGAGATAAAGCTGTGACGACGGGTCTGATCGAGCACACCTTTGCGCGCGTCCATCAGCAAAATCGCCAGCTCACAGGTGGAGGCACCGGTTGCCATATTGCGGGTGTACTGCTCGTGCCCCGGCGTGTCAGCGATGATAAATTTGCGCTTCTCGGTGGAGAAATAGCGATAGGCTACGTCGATGGTGATGCCCTGCTCGCGCTCGGCCTGAAGTCCATCGACCAGCAGCGCCAGATCCAGCTTTTCCCCTTGGGTACCGTGGCGCTTGCTGTCATTGTGCAGCGAAGAAAGCTGATCTTCATAAATCTGACGGGTATCGTGCAGCAGACGACCAATCAGCGTACTTTTACCGTCATCGACGCTGCCGCAGGTTAAAAAGCGCAGCAGGCTCTTGTGCTGCTGAGCGTGCAAATAGGCCTCTACGCCGCCTTCATCAGCAATTTGTTGTGCAATCGTGGTGTTCATGGCGGCTCCTTAGAAATAACCCTGACGTTTCTTAAGCTCCATCGAGCCTGCCTGGTCGCGGTCAATCACGCGCCCCTGACGTTCACTGGTGGTCGACACCAGCATTTCTTCGATGATTTCCGGCAGCGTTTTGGCTTCGGACTCCACCGCCCCGGTCAGCGGCCAACAGCCGAGCGTACGGAAGCGCACCATTCGCTGTTTGATCATCTCACCAGGCTGCAAATCTATGCGATCGTCGTCGATCATCATCAGCATGCCGTCACGCTCCAGCACCGGGCGCGGGGCTGCCAGATACAGCGGAACAATTTCAATATTTTCCAGATAGATGTACTGCCAGATATCCAGCTCGGTCCAGTTGGAGAGCGGGAACACGCGGATGCTTTCGCCTTTATTAATCTGGCCGTTGTAGTTGTGCCACAGCTCCGGACGCTGGTTTTTCGGATCCCAGCGGTGGAAGCGGTCGCGGAAAGAGTAGATGCGCTCTTTGGCGCGGGACTTCTCTTCATCACGACGCGCGCCACCGAAAGCGGCATCAAAACCGTATTTATTCAGCGCCTGCTTCAGGCCCTCGGTTTTCATGATATCGGTATGCTTGGCGCTGCCGTGCACGAACGGGTTGATGCCCATCGCCACCCCTTCCGGGTTTTTATGCACCAGCAGCTCGCAGCCGTAGGCCTTCGCCGTGCGATCGCGAAATTCGTACATTTCGCGGAATTTCCAGCCGGTATCGACGTGCAGCAGCGGGAACGGCAGCGTACCCGGATAAAACGCCTTACGCGCCAGGTGCAGCATCACGCTGGAATCTTTACCGATGGAGTACATCATCACCGGGTTGGAAAATTCAGCGGCCACTTCGCGGATGATATGGATGCTTTCCGCCTCCAGCTGCCGCAAGTGAGTGAGTCGTTTTTGGTCCATAACCGTTCCTTAAGCCAGATTCACCACGGAGGAAGCAAATCCCTCCCGCTGTGGGTTGTGTTGAAACCAGGCGAGCTGATGATGCAGTTGCACCACCTCGCCGACCACCAGCAGAGCCGGCATCGGGGCATCTTTCGCGAGGCTCTCGAGTTGTTGTAATGTGCCGATGGCTACCTGCTGATCGGCGCGAGTTCCCCGGCTTATCACCGCCACCGGAGTCAGGCTGTCGCGCCCATGGGCAATCAGCTGTCGGCTGATCTCTGCCGCCTTCATGGTGCCCATGTAAATCGCCAGCGTTTGACGGCTTTGCGCCAGCTGCGCCCAGTCAAACGAAGTGTCGTCTTTGTAATGTCCGGTCACGAACGTCACGCTTTGCGCATGTTCGCGATGAGTGAGCGGGATCCCGGCGTAGGCCGTTGCGCCCGAAGCGGCGGTCACCCCAGGCACAACCTGAAAAGGAATGCCCGCTTCTGCTGCCGCTTCTAATTCTTCACCGCCGCGCCCGAAGATGAACGGATCGCCGCCTTTAAGGCGCACCACGGTTTTACCCTGAAGCGCAGCCTCGACCAGCATCCGGTTGGTGTCGTGCTGGGGAACGCTGTGGCTGCCCGCACGTTTGCCCACGCAAATCATTTCTGCATCGCGGCGTACCAGTTCTCTGACGGATTCGCTGACCAGATGGTCGTAAAACACCACGTCGGCCTGTTGAATGACCTGCAGGCCGCGCAGCGTCAGCAGACCAGCATCGCCAGGGCCTGCTCCGACAAGAATGATTTCGCCAGTCTGACGTTCCGGCTGATTCAGTTCCTCTTCCAGCGCCTGCTGAGCCTGCTTCTCATTGCCCGCCAGCATCTGACTGGCAAAGCGTCCGGTAAATACGCGCTCCCAGAAGCGGCGGCGCTCGGCCACGGTTTTTAACCGGGTCTGAATATGGTGCCGCCAGTAGCTTGCAGCCTGCGCCATGCGTCCCAGATTGGTCGGCAGCAGCGCCTCAATTTTTTCGCGCAGTAAACGCGCCAGCACCGGTGCCGTTCCACCGGAGGAAACAGCCACCAGCAGCGGGCTCCTGTCGACAATTGACGGAAAGATGAAGGAGCACAACGGCTGATTATCGACAACGTTAACCAGCCGCTGGCGGGCGTTCGCCGCCGCAAAAACCCGCTGGTTCAGCGCGGCATCATCGGTGGCGGCAATCACCAGAAAAACGGCATCCAGCTGCGATTCTTCAAACTCAGTCGCCAGCCACTCAACGCTTTGTGCCTGCGTCAGTTCAGCCAGCGATGGTTCGAGCTGTCTGGCGACAATGCGCACCTGCGCCCCGGCTCTTTTCAGCAGGAGAATCTTGCGTGCGGCCACCTCGCCACCGCCGATCACCAGAACCGGGCGGTCTTTCAGGGCTGCAAAGAGGGGTAAATAATCCACGGCGCTACAACTCGTTCACATTCAGTCATAGGCCGACTATAGAGGGGGGCTCTGAGCAATTGAAATGTCGAGATGGAATGACTCATTCCGGAAAGGAATAACAGGCTGGCAATAGAAATGCGCAAAAGTGCTTAATGTGCATTATTTCGGCGGTTTAAGACGAAATGAAATTGTGTTGAGCCGATCACAGTTTCATACTAGGGCCGCTGATTTTTTTGCCCTATGTAAGGACACGCTATGTTTTCCGCATTGTGCCGCCGTCTGCTGCCGCTGGCGATTGGCGCATGTTTTTCGCCTGCTGTATTTGCTGCCTCGATCCCTGCTGGCCAAATTGCCAATGAACAGGCTCGCCATATCGCCACCTATTTTCCTGGCCGTATGACG
Source organism: Enterobacteriaceae bacterium 89 (assembly GCA_014156375.1). Classification (GTDB taxonomy): domain Bacteria; phylum Pseudomonadota; class Gammaproteobacteria; order Enterobacterales; family Enterobacteriaceae; genus Scandinavium. The sequence continues at coordinate 177,434 of RQJH01000003.1, forward strand.
GGAAGCCCCGCCGAAATGCTGTCGGCAGACTACGTGCGCCAGCAGTTCGCGCAGATGGGCTATGAGAGTGACATCCGTACCTTTAACAGCCGCTATCTTTACACCACCAAAGACAATCGCCAGAACTGGCATAAGGTGACGGGCAGCACCGTGATTGCCGCCCATGAAGGCAAAGCCAGCCAGCAGATTATCGTCATGGCGCATCTCGACACCTATGCGCCACACAGCGATGCTGATACGGAAAAAAATCTCGGCGGCCTGACGCTGCAGGGAATTGACGATAACGCCATGGGCGTTGGGGTAATGCTGGAACTGGCCGAACGCCTGAAAGATATTCCGACCCAGTACGGCATTCGCTTTATTGCTACCAGCGGCGAAGAAGAAGGCAAACTTGGCGCGGAAAACCTGCTGAACAGGATGAGTGCGGCAGAGAAGAAAAATACCCTGCTGGTGATCAATCTGGATAACCTTGTGGTGGGCGACAAACTCTATTTCAATAGCGGGAAAACAACGCCTGCCTCGGTGCGAAAACTCACCCGCGACCGGGCGCTAAACATTGCCCACAGTCACGGAATTCAGGCCGCAACCAATCCAGGTTTAAATGCCGATTACCCGAAAGGCACCGGCTGCTGTAATGATGCAGAAGTCTTCGATAAAGCAGGTATTCCGGTGCTGTCAGTCGAAGCGACTAACTGGTCGCTTGGCAAAAAAGATGGCTATCAGCAGCGGGCAAAATCTAAAGCTTTTCCGGAAGGTACCAGCTGGCACAACGTGCGTCTGGATAATCAGCAGTACATTGATAGCGCCCTGCCGGAACGCATTGAACACCGCAGCCGCGACGTGGTGAAAATCATGCTTCCGCTGGTTAAAGAGCTGGCGAAAGCAGGAAAATAAAAGGGTGCCGGAGGCTCAACCGTCACAATCCGAAACGCGGGGTTACCCCCGCGTTGTCGCTACTTCTTCGATTCGTAAGCGAGAATAGCTTTAAACTCCATATTCCGTTCTTTAATGCTTAGCTCACAGAGCGAGTCACGCACCATCAGGGTGAACACCAGCGCGGTAAAACACAGCGCGACGATGATCACCACGGCATACTTTGTCAGCATATCTTGCCTCCTTATAAAGAAGAGGCTAACATCCGAATTGTTTGGGTTCGGTGTTGGCCTCAGGTTGTACTGACCCCAAAAAGTTGGACAGAATAACCGAGGCTCGATAGAAAGAGTTCGCATAAATGCGGACTCTTTTTTGTTTCTGGATACAGCTAAATTAACTTCTCAGCAGTCAAATTATCCATATTACTTAGCATTAGGGTTTAACGCGCTTCCCTGCTTCATCAACGACCTTTTCACCATCCTCTTTCGTGAATGCACCTTGCTGAGACTCCGGGAGAATATCCAGTACGACTTCAGAAGGTCTGCACAGCCGTGTTCCAAGGGGAGTCACGACGATGGGACGGTTAATCAGAATAGGATGTTTGAGCATAAAACCAATCAGTTGCTCATCGCTAAACCTGTTCTCTGCTAGCCCTAACTGCTCATAAGGCTCCACGTTTTTACGCAGCAGAGCACGGACTGTTATCCCCATATCTGCAATAAGTTTAACCAGCTCATCGTGAGTCGGGGGCGTTTCAAGATAATAAATAATGGCGGGTTCATTGCCACTGTTGCGGATCATCTCCAGCGTATTACGTGATGTGCCGCAGTCCGGGTTGTGATAGATGGTTATGTTGCTCATTTCAGTATCTCATTACAAAGTGACAGAGAGCCGCAGCGCCAGCGCGGCCAGAGTGACAAACAGTACCGGCAGGGTCATGATGATGCCCGTGCGGAAGTAATACCCCCAGCTGATAGTCATGTTTTTCTGCGACAGGACGTGCAGCCACAGCAGGGTCGCCAGACTGCCTATTGGCGTGATTTTGGGGCCTAAATCGCAGCCAATCACGTTGGCGTAGATCATCGCTTCCTTGATGACCCCGGACGCAGTGCTTCCGTCAATCGACAGTGCTCCAACAAGAACGGTTGGCATATTGTTCATGACCGATGACAGGAATGCAGTCAGGAATCCCGTGCCAAACGTTGCCGCCAGCAGTCCCTTATCCGCCAGCATATTCAGAACACCGGATAGATATTCTGTTAAACCCGCATTACGCAGGCCGTAGACCACCAGATACATGCCCAGTGAGAACACAACGATCTGCCACGGCGCACCGCGCAGCACTTTTCCGGTATTGATGGAGTGCCCCTTTTTTGCGACGGCGAACAGTACCGCAGCGCCGACGGCCGCAATAGCGCTAACAGGGATACCTAGTGGTTCAAGCACAAAGAATCCGACAAGCAACAGAACCAGAACAATCCAGCCTGCTTTGAAGGTTGCAGGATCCTTAATCGCACTGGCAGGCATGTTCAGAAGAGAGACGTCGTATGTTGCAGGTATATCCCGGCGGAAAAACAGATGCAGCATGCCCAGAGTGGCGGCGATGGCCGCAATATCAACGGGAAGCATGACGGATGCGTATTCTGTAAAGCCAAGCCGGAAGAAGTCAGCAGAGACAATGTTCACCAGGTTCGACACGATAAGCGGTAAACTGGCGGTATCGGCAATAAACCCGGCGGCCATGACAAAGGCCAGCGTTGTCCGTTTGCTGAACCCCAGCGCGAGCAGCATGGCGATGACAATAGGGGTCAGGATAAGCGCTGCGCCATCGTTAGCAAACACCGCCGCAACGGCTGCGCCCAACAGGATAATCCAGGTAAACAGCAGACGACCGCGCCCGTTACCCCAACGGGATACATGCAGCGCAGCCCATTCGAAAAAGCCCGACTCATCGAGCAGCAGGCTGATGATAATCACCGCGATAAAGGTCGCGGTTGCGTTCCAGACAATATTCCAGACCACCGGAATATCACCCACATGGATGACACCGGATATCAGTGCCAGCACAGCACCAATGCTGGCGCTCCAGCCAATACTGAGACCCCGGGGTTGCCAGATAACCAGGATCAGTGTCAGTAAAAAGATACTCCCTGCCAGTAACATCTCCGACTCCATTATATATGATTAAAGGAATGTGTTTGGTTCAGATCAGCAGGATGATGCCGCTGATTTCTCCAGCCACTGACGAACGTCTTCCCGCAGGCAGTGCCAGGATGTCGTGATGGTTTCTGCCGCCCATGCGGGCATATGCGGAGAAAGCCGGTAATGGATCCATTTTCCTTCACGACGATCCAGCACCAGTTCAGCCTCTCGCAGAATTGCCATATGCCGGGAAATTTTGGGTTGCGACTCGGAGGTGGCCCCGCAAATATCACACACGCACATCTCACCCGATTCCCTGAGAAGCATCACGATAGCCAGACGAGTTTCGTCAGACAGAATTTTGAAAAGCTGAACAGGCTGTAGCATTTTCTCTTCCGGTAAACGTAGGATACACATATGATAAAACATATGTGTTAATTTGAACATCATCGATTTTGAGAGGAAGAAAAATGGATCAGTTTCCGGCCCTGAATGCTGAGTGTTTCGACAGGCAGATTGCTGAGCGACTACAACACCCGGCACCACCACGTATTCTGATTCTGTACGGGTCAGTACGTGAGCGTTCATACAGCCGTTTTGCCGCCGAAGAAGCAGGCCGCCTGCTGACAGCTATGGGTGCTGAGGTCAAAACGTTTAATCCGTCTGGTTTGCCTCTGCCTGATGATGCGCCGGAAACCCACCCTAAAGTGACTGAGCTGCGCGAGCTGGTGAGATGGTGCGATGGCATGGTCTGGAGCTCCCCGGAGCGTCACGGGGCGATGAGCGCGATAATGAAGGCACAGATTGACTGGATCCCTTTGTCAGAAGGAGCCGTTCGTCCTTCCCAGGGAAAAACGCTGGCGGTCATGCAGGTCTGTGGCGGCTCTCAATCCTTCAATGCCGTCAATCAGATGCGTATTCTGGGCCGCTGGATGCGTATGTTCACCATCCCGAATCAGTCCTCCGTGGCGAAAGCCTGGCAGGAATTTGATGAAAATGGGCGCATGAAGCCATCCTCCTGGTATGACCGCATCGTGGATGTGGCAGAGGAGCTGTTCAAAATCACGCTGCTACTGAAAGGTCATACCGAGTACCTTGCCGATCGCTACAGTGAACGCAAGGAAAGTCATCAGGAACTGTCAGCCCGCGTCAATCAGACAAAGATATAAGCTAAATTCTCAGTGGATATGGGAAGGCTTTCAGACGGTATTCAACCGGGCTGAGGCCTTTTAATTTAAGGCTGATCCGGCGGTTGTTGTAATAATGGATATAGTCCCTAACCGCTACTTTTAACTCATCAATGTCGTTGAATGTGTTGAGATAAAAGCACTCTGATTTCAGCGTTCCAAAAAAGCACTCGGCACAGGCATTATCAAGGCAGTTGCCCTTACGCGACATGCTTTGCACAACGCCGTTTGCTCTGAGCTGATACTGATACCAACGGTGCCGGTACTGCCAGCCCTGATCGGAATGAAGTACGGGTGAACTCTGCCCGTCCAGTTTAGCCAATGCCTTATCCAGCATTTCATCAATCATCGGCATCGCCGGACGCTCTGAAATGCTGTAGGAAATCACTTCATTATTGAAAAGATCAATAATGGGTGACAGGTAAAGTTTTCTGCCATTAACAGCAAATTCAGTAACATCCGTAACCCATTTTTCATTAGGTCGGGTTGCTTTAAAATTTCGCTGTAAAACATTATCAACGACTTCACCGCGTTCTCCACGCCACGAACTGTAGCGCTTAACTTTAATCGCCGCTTTGAGAGAAAGTCGGTTCATCAGGCGCTGGACAACCTTATGGTTGATGATTCCCATCTCCTGTCTGAGTGCCAGCGTGATCCTGCGATAGCCGTACCGGCCACAGTTTTCGTTGTATATCTCTTTGATTCTGCAATTTATCTCCCCGTATTTCTCAGGAGATTTCAGCGCTTTCAGATGATAATAAAAAGTACTTCTGGGTATATGGGCAATCCGCAGAAGCTGGTCAAACGGGTAATGCTGCCTCAGTTCGTCAATAACCCTGACTTTATCTCTTACCGAACCGAGGCTTTCAGCTTTTGCAGATACAGTACGCGTAACTCAAGAAACCTGACCTTCCTTTCCAGTTCCTGGATACGTTTGTCTTTGGATTGTTCCCGTGCAGCTTCAACAGCAAGAGGATCATCTAACATCTCAGGGGTCCTTTTTTTGCCAACACGCAGCGACCTGAGCCCTTGCTCCCCATGTTTATCAAATACATCTATCCATCTGCTGATGGAGGCTGAACCAGCAAGTTTGTATTTGGTTGCCGCCTGACACCGGGATATTTGCCCTGATAGCACCGCATTAACTGCTTCAATTCTGATCTCCGGATCAATTGAAACGCCTTTATCTCTGGGTCTTAGTCCTTCTTCCCCATAAGCATCATAGGCTGCAACCCACATTCTTACCTGGGTTCTGGGTACATTAAAGCGGGCAGATGTGTTCCGATAACCATCATCGGTAGCGAAATAGTGCATAACCACTTCAAGACGCTGTTCAAAAGTGTATTTACGCTTGGTCATGGGACTCTCCAATAAGAGAGTCCAACAAAATGGGTGCAGTGCAGGTTAATAGAAATATTACCTGGGGCTTTCAACTTTCCAGACCTCAGTCAATGCCCGAAGCCCTTCAGCCTCAAGCACCCGTCGCCATTCTATGCCGCTTTGTTATTTCGAAAAGAAGGTCATGCCGATTTTACGAGCATGCTCGTAATGTTTCGTACTGAAGGGATTTAAAACAGAAAACCCTCCCACCGGGCGGTGAGAGGGCTTGGATCTTAAGCGGTAACCAGGCTGTTAATCGCTTCTTTCGCATCGGACTGTGCTTTCGCAGCCACTTCCGGACCGTAAGCCACGCCTTCAGCGAAGACGAAGTTCACGTCGGTGATGCCGATGAAGCCCAGGAACAGCTTCATGTACGGGGCCAGCAGGTCAGTTGGGGTATCTTTATGGATACCACCACGGCTGGAAACCACGACCGCACGTTTACCTTTCACCAGGCCTTCCGGACCGTTTTCGGTGTAGCGGAACGTCACGCCAGCGCGAGCGACCAGGTCGAAATAGTTCTTCAGCTGAGTTGGGATGTTGAAGTTGTACATCGGTGCGGCAATCACGATCACGTCGTGGGCCTGCAGTTCAGCAATCAGTTCGTCGGACAGGGCCAGAGCTTCCTGCTGACGTGGAGACAGTGCAGCATCGCTTGGACGCAGCGCGCCAACCAGTTCACCATCCAGTACCGGGATTGGCTGAGCGGCCAGGTCACGTACGGTAATCTGGTCAGCCGGGTGTTTTTCACTCCACTGATCGACAAAATAATCGGTCAGCTGACCGGACTGAGAGTACCCTGCCAGAATACTGGATTTCAGAACTAATACTTTGCTCATGGGTGTTTCCTTTTATGAGATTGACGGGCCATTGCCCTGTTGCTTGCAGACACTTTATTCACAATCCTGCCACAGGGATAGCGCAATATATCGAAGCCTTCGTTCAAATTTATTGATTAAGGCACGCAAAGCGCTGATGTGGTAATCTGACAGAAAGAAAACCGAGACATTTTTCCGGCAGTGCGCTGCCCGATAACGCTATGACAGAACAACAGAAAATCAGCTTCTCACAGCTCCATCAGCAGCTCGACGGCCTGATGCTGCGCGACAAAACGCGCTTTGCCCGTCGCTTGCACGGAGTGAAGAAAGTTAAAAATCCTGAATCACAACAGGCCATTCTTCAGGAGATGGCCAACGAGATTAGCCAGGCGGCAGGGAAAGTCCTGCTGCGCGAGGCGGCGCGTCCGGCCATTACCTATCCGGAAAACCTGCCCGTCAGCCAGAAAAAGCAGGACATTCTCGAAGCTATACGCGATCACCAGGTGGTTATCGTCGCGGGTGAAACAGGATCCGGGAAAACTACCCAGCTGCCGAAAATCTGTATGGAGCTGGGGCGTGGGCTGAAAGGGCTGATTGGCCACACCCAGCCGCGTCGTCTGGCAGCGCGGACCGTCGCGAACCGTATAGCGGAAGAGCTGCAAACCGAGCCGGGTGGCTGCATCGGCTACAAGGTGCGCTTCAGCGATCACGTCAGCGACAACACCATGGTCAAACTGATGACCGACGGGATCCTGCTGGCAGAAATTCAGCAGGACCGGCTGCTGATGCAGTACGACACCATCATCATCGATGAAGCGCACGAACGCAGCCTGAACATCGATTTCCTGCTGGGCTATCTGAAAGAACTGCTGCCGCGTCGTCCGGATCTGAAAATCATCATCACTTCCGCGACTATCGATCCGCAGCGTTTCTCAAAGCATTTCAATAATGCGCCGATAATCGAAGTTTCCGGACGCACTTATCCGGTGGAAGTTCGCTATCGCCCGATTGTGGAAGAGGCGGACGATACCGAGCGCGATCAGCTGCAGGCCATTTTCGATGCCGTGGATGAGCTGGGGCAGGAAAGTCCGGGCGATATCCTGATCTTTATGAGCGGCGAGCGTGAAATTCGCGATACTGCTGATGCGCTAGCTAAGCGCGACCTGCGCCATACCGAGATTCTGCCGCTGTATGCGCGTCTGTCGAACAGCGAACAGAACCGCGTGTTCCAGTCTCACTCCGGGCGTCGAATCGTGCTGGCAACCAACGTGGCGGAAACGTCGCTGACCGTGCCGGGGATCAAATACGTTATCGATCCGGGCACCGCGCGTATCAGCCGTTACAGCTATCGCACCAAGGTGCAGCGCCTGCCGATTGAGCCCGTTTCTCAGGCTTCGGCAAACCAGCGTAAAGGCCGCTGCGGCCGTGTCTCCGAAGGGATCTGTATTCGTCTTTATTCGGAAGACGATTTCCTGTCGCGTCCGGAATTTACCGATCCGGAAATTCTGCGTACCAACCTGGCGTCCGTCATTCTGCAAATGACCGCGCTCGGCCTTGGCGATATCGGCGCGTTCCCCTTCGTGGAAGCGCCGGACAAGCGCAACATTCAGGACGGCGTGCGTCTGCTGGAAGAGCTTGGGGCGATTACCACCGACGAGCAACAGACGGTTTATAAGCTGACGCCGATGGGCCGCCAGCTCAGCCAGTTGCCGGTCGATCCGCGTTTGGCGCGCATGGTGCTGGAAGCACAGAAACACGGCTGCGTGCGCGAGGCGATGATCATCACTTCGGCGCTGTCTATTCAGGATCCGCGCGAACGTCCGATGGACAAACAGCAGGCGTCTGATGAGAAACACCGTCGTTTCCACGATAAAGAGTCCGACTTCCTCGCTTTCGTCAATTTGTGGAATTATCTCGGCGAACAGCAAAAAGCGCTGTCATCGAACCAGTTCCGTCGCCTGTGTCGTACAGATTATCTGAACTACTTACGCGTACGTGAATGGCAGGATATTTACACCCAGCTGCGCCAGGTGGTGAAAGAGCTGGGGATCCCGGTGAACAGCGAACCGGCAGAGTATCGTGAGATCCACGTCGCGCTGCTGACTGGCCTGCTGTCGCACATCGGTATGAAAGATGCCGAGAAGCAGGAGTTTACCGGCGCCCGCAATGCGCGGTTCTCGATCTTCCCGGGTTCCGGCTTATTCAAAAAGCCGCCGAAGTGGACGATGGTTGCCGAACTGGTGGAAACCAGCCGCCTGTGGGGACGCATTGCCGCCCGCATCGATCCGGAATGGGTCGAACCGGTGGCGCAGCACCTGATTAAACGTTCGTACAGTGAACCGCACTGGGAGCGGGCGCAGGGCGCAGTGATGGCGACAGAAAAAGTCACCGTCTACGGCCTGCCGATTGTGGCGGCACGTAAGGTCAACTACAGCCAGATCGATCCGGCGCTGTGCCGCGAGCTGTTTATCCGTCACGCGCTGGTGGAGGGCGACTGGCAGACGCGTCACGCGTTCTTCCGTGAAAACCTGAAGCTGCGTACCGAAGTTGAAGAGCTGGAGCACAAATCGCGTCGTCGCGACATCCTCGTCGATGACGAAACGCTGTTTGAGTTTTACGACCAGCGCATCAGCCACGAGGTGATTTCTGCCCGTCATTTCGACGCGTGGTGGAAGAAAGCCAGCCGCGAAACGCCGGATCTGCTGAATTTTGAAAAGAGCATGCTGATCAAGGAAGGCGCGGAAAATGTCAGCAAGCTCGATTATCCGAACTTCTGGCATCAGGGCAACCTTAAGCTGCGCCTGAGCTATCAGTTTGAGCCGGGCGCGGATGCCGATGGCGTAACGGTGCACATTCCGCTGCCGCTGCTCAATCAGGTGGAAGAGGCAGGGTTCGAGTGGCAAATTCCGGGGCTCCGCCGAGAGCTGATAATCGCACTGATTAAATCGCTGCCTAAGCCGGTACGCCGTAACTTCGTGCCTGCGCCAAACTATGCCGAAGCGTTTTTGGGCCGCGCCACGCCGCTGGAACTGCCGCTGCTGGATTCACTGGAGCGCGAACTGCGCCGGATGACCGGCGTCACCGTCGACCGCGACGACTGGCACTGGGATCAGGTGCCCGATCACCTGAAAATTACTTTCCGCGTTGTCGACGACAAAAATAAGAAGCTCCAGGAAGGCCGTGACCTGACTACGCTGAAAGATTCCCTTAAAGGGAAAGTTCAGGAAACGCTGTCCGCCGTTGCCGATGACGGTATCGAACAAACCGGGCTACATCTGTGGAGTTTCGGTCAGCTTCCGGAAAGCTACGAGCAGAAGCGCGGCAACTATAAGGTCAAAGCATGGCCGGCGCTGGTGGACGAGCGCGACAGCGTGGCGATCAAATTGTTTGATAACCCGCTGGAACAACAGCAGGAGATGTGGCGCGGTTTACGGCGTTTACTGCTGCTGAATATTCCGTCGCCTATCAAATATCTGCATGAAAAGCTGCCGAACAAAGCCAAGCTGGGTCTCTATTTCAACCCGTACGGCAAAGTGTTGGATCTGATCGACGACTGCATCTCCTGCGGTGTCGACAAGCTGATTGATGAAGCCGGTGGCCCGGTGTGGACCGAAGAAAACTACACGAAACTGCATGATAAAGTGCGCGCAGAGCTTAACGATACCGTGGTTGAAATCGCCAAACAGGTCGAACAGATCCTGACGGCCGTGTTCAATATCAACAAACGCCTGAAAGGGCGCGTGGATATGACCATGGCGCTGGGCCTTTCCGACGTGAAAGCGCAGATGGCAGGGCTGGTGTACCGCGGATTTGTTACCGGCAACGGCTTCAGACGCCTCGGTGATACGCTGCGTTATCTGAATGCGATTGAGAAACGGCTGGAAAAACTGGCTATCGATCCGCACCGCGACCGCGCGCAGATGCTGAAAGTGGAAAGCGTGCAGCAGGCCTGGCAGCAGTGGCTGAACAAGCTGCCGCCAGCCCGCCGTACCGATCCTGACGTACAGGAAATCCGCTGGATGATCGAGGAGCTTCGCGTCAGCTACTTTGCGCAGCAGCTGGGCACGCCTTATCCGATTTCGGATAAGCGTATTTTGCAGGCGATGGAGCAGGTGACGGCTTAACAGTCAGACAATACCCCTCTCCGGATGGAGAGGGGAAACGCTTAGCTATTCACCCACGCGAGCGTAAACCCATCCCAGCCTTTCATGCCCACGGTTTGCAGTGCCGTGACGGTAAGGCGCGGGTCATTCCCCATCATTTCGATAAATCGTCTCACGCCCTGCACGTTTTTGTCGTGACTGTCGGGATTTGTCACCTCGCCATCCCGCACCACGTTATCACCAATAATCAGCGTTCCAGGATGAGAATAGCGCAGCGCCCATTCCAGATATTGCGGATTATTCGGCTTATCGGCGTCGATAAATATCAGGTCGAACATAGTGTGTTGCTCAAACGACGCTAAAGACTCCAGCGCCGGGCCTTCAATCACCTCTACTTTATTCTCCATTCCGGCGAGCTTAAGGTTTTGTCGCGCCACGGCAGCGTGATGGGGAGAAAACTCCAGGGTGATCAGTTTTCCGTCAACGGGAAGTTCACGGGCCATCCAGATGGTGCTGTAGCCCCCCAAAGTGCCGATCTCAAGAATATGTTTTGCACGAGTCATGCGAACAAACAGCGCCAAAAGCTGGCCCTGGTTGGCAGCAACGTCAATCGCCGGAAGTCCGGCCTGCTGGTTATTTTCCAGCACCTGCTCAAGGATCTGATCTCTGCCAATCAGTGCATCGATCAGGTAATTATCCACATCAGACCACGATTTTTGCATAGCGCTACCCTGTTGCAACGTCACCCTGACTTAAGAAGACCAGCCACCTCCCAGCGACCGGTAAAGATCGGTTTGCGCCAGCAGCAAATTATTCTGTACCTGGACCACGCTTAGCTGAGTGGAAAACAGAGTACGCTGCGCATCCAGCACATCCAGATATGAAGAATAGCCGTTGCGGTAGCGATTTTGCGCAATTCGCAGCGTTTCTTCAGCCACCTGCTGCTGCTCCTGTAAAGCATCAAGCTGCTGCCGGTAACGGGTGATGGCGTCCAGGCTGTCGTTAACTTCAGCAAATGCGCTGCGGACGGTTTTTTCGTAGCCATACAGCGCCTGATTACGCTGTGAGGCAGAAACATCGACCTGGGCGTTCAGCGCCTGGCGGTTAAGGATAGGGGCCAGGATACTGCCGCCGACGCTCCACAGCCGTAGTGGATTATCCAGCAGGCCGGAAAGGGCATCGTCCTGATAGCTGCCCGTGGCAGTCAGGTTGATGGAAGGAAGCAGATGTGCTTTTGAGGATGCGAGGGTTTCATCCGCTGCAATCAGCGTCCGCTGGGCCTGGACAATATCCGGACGGCGCTCAAGCAGGGTCGAAGGCAGCTGTGAAGGAACGGTCAGCGGCGTCAGATTGTAAAAAGATTGCCGCTCCACGCTTGCCGGATTGCGTCCCAGCAGCAGGCTAAGTGCGTTTTCCTGTCGGGCTATCTGATGCTGTAACAGCGGGATTTGCGCCCTGGTGCCTTTTAGCTCCGAATCGGCCTGCATCAGCTCAAGCCGGGAGGTGTATCCCGTCTCATATTGACGCTGCGCCAGCCTCAGGGCCTCAGCGAGAGATTTCACCGTATCTTCAGTGACCCGCAGCTGCTCATCAAGCGCCAGCAGAGTGATGTAGCCTGCCGCAACGTTTGTGGCAACGGTGAGTTCGGCCGCGGAAGCCGCTGCTTTTTGCGCGTCCAGAGAGGCTTCTGCGGCGCGGGAGGCTGAACGATTCGCCCCCCATAAATCGACATCGTAGCTGGCAGTCAGGCTTCCTTTGTACAGCGTGCTGTAGATGGGTAAACCTGTGGCGGCGGATTGCGCCCGCGCCCGTGTTCCGTTCACTCCGGCAGTGAGAGAAGGAAAAAGCGATCCCTCAGTAGCGTAGGCTCTGGCCTGATACTCGTTGATTCGCTCCCGGGCAATCAGTACGTCGCTGTTGTAGCGCAGGGCCTCATCAACGTAGCGATTTAACTGGCTGTCGTGAAAGTTACGCCACCAGACGCCTTCCACCGGGCTGGAAGGGCCGACGTTTTGTCGCCACTGCGCGGGGATCGTCAGGCTCGGTTGCGCCTGTTGTACGTCCACCGAATGGCAGCCCGCCAGCAACAGGGCCAGCGCCACGGCTGATAAACGCCTCACTGTTTCACCTCGCGCGTATCAATGGTGACCTGCACCGACATTCCTGGACGCAGGCGTTCAGCGTTCTTCTGGCCTTCATTAACGGTGATGCGCACTGGAATGCGCTGCGCAATTTTAACGAAGTTGCCCGTCGCGTTATCCGGTGAAATCGCGCTGAACTCGACGCCGGTTGCCGGAGAAATGCTCTGAACCGTCCCCTGGAATTTCTCGTCGTTGAGCGCATCGACGGTAAAAGTAGCAGGCTGTCCGACTTTCAGTTCTGCCAGTTGGGTTTCTTTAATATTGGCGATCACCCAGTGCTGCGGTGGCACCAGAGTGGTGAGATGCGTTCCGGCGGTGACGTAAGCGCCTAAGCGCACGCTGATTTGCCCAAGCTGCCCGTCACGGGGGGCAACGATCTGCGTGTTCTGTAAATCGATTTGTGCCAGCTCCAGCGCTGCTTTAGCGCTGGCGACATCGGCCTCCAGCGAGGCACGGTTAACCAGGGTGGTCTGCAAATCCTGACGAGACATCTCCAGCGTGGCTTTGGCCTGCTCAATATCCGCATTGCTTTGCGCTGCGCTTGCAAGTGCTGCATCCCGCTCACGCACCGACAGCGAACCATCTGAAGCCAGCTCTTTCACGCGCTTCAAATCCGCCTGTGATTTCAGATTTTGCGCTTTGGTGTTGGTCAGCGCGGCGGCATTTTTGGCAATCACCGCTTCGGCACTTTTACGCTGCTGAAGGTTGTTGTTCAGCGCCGCCTCTTTCATCGCCAGCTGAGCTTCGGCCTGGTGTACGCGCTGGCGATAGATCCGGTCATCAATCTGAATTAACACTTCGCCTGGTTTAACCTGATCGAAGTCCTTCACGTTGACGGCGGTGATGTAGCCGTTGACCTGCGGGCTGATAAAGGTGGTCATTCCGCGCACGTAGGCGTTATCGGTGAACTGGCTGTGGCGCGTGAACGGCGGCAGCTGCCAGGCATAGAGGATCACCAGTACGCCAACCACGCCAATGGCGGCGGCGGTAAAAATCGAAACAATGCGCAGGTGATTGCGCGTGCTTGCCTGCTCTTTGGCGGCATCCTGCTGACTCATAATGACTCCCGGAGATTGCTCTTCATTTTGTTCCCGTGGCTTTCTTCAGCGCCAGGTGGGCGGTAATACGCAGACGTAACAGACGCCATAAAATCCATACCAGCGTCATCGCCGCGATGGAAGCGGTGAGCAGGTAGGTGTCGTTCCAGGCCAGGATATTGGCTTCCTGGGTGCTGAGGGTTTGCAGCTGAGTGAGGGCCTGCACCCCCAGCAGCGAGCTGTCGCCAATCTGGCTCTGAAAGAGTTGGGTGTATTGCTGAATGCGTTCGCTGACCAGCGGGTTCAGCGTGGTGAGCTGTTCGGCGAGCAGGGCGGAGTGATATTTCTCGCGCCAGGTCTGGAAAGTGCCAAGAATAGCCGAGCCCAGCAGGCCGCCGATATTCTGGCTCATGCCAAACAGCACCGAAAAGCTGACCAGATTTCGCGGATCGGCAATCACTCCACCAATCCCCGCCAGCATCGATGGCGCGATAAAAAAGGCGCTGGCGAAGCCCAGCAGGAACTGGCTGACCATCAGCTGATCGGGACGCGTCAGGCTGTTGGACTGGCTGTCCATCAGCGAGGCAATAATCATCAGCGCCAGCGAAATAACAATCGGCCAGGCCAGATGCGTCGGCTTCAGCGTCAGACAGCTGGCGATAATGCCGCAGGCGATGCCGGCAAAAATCGACCACGCCAGCGAGGTCATTTGCTCGTTCTGTAACCCAACGTATTGCAGCCAGCCGATGACGCCAGTGTTCTGTTCCGCCAGCACGATGCGGATCAGCAGCATAATCAGCCCGAGGCGCAAAATACTGCCGCTGGAGAGCCAGCGGGTGTTGAGCAGAGGGTTGCTGCGATTATGCTCAAACACCACCGCGCTGAGGATCAGCACCAGCGACAGAGCCAGCGACCAGCCGATCCACGGCGCTTCAAACCACCAGTCGAGCCGCCCCAGCGACAGCACGGCACACAGCAGCGCCATGCCCGGCGCGAGCAGGAAGAAGGTGACAAAATCCTTCTTCTCAAACACTTTTTTGCGATCGCTTGGTGGAAGCTTAAGGGCGATCACGCAGGCGAGACAAATCAGCGCCAGACCAAGCTCGAAGAAGTACAGCCCGCGCCATTCGTCCAGCTGCAACAGCTCAGTGGAAAACAGGCGGGCGAGGGGGATAGCCAGCGATGAGCCAGTGATGCCGATGGTTAACCCTTTCAGGCGATGACGGGCAGGCCAGGCCTGGATCTGGTAATAAATCCCCAGTGAGCTGAGCGCGGCGGCAACCATTCCGTGGGCCGCACGCACCATCAGGGCGCTGCTGAGATCGTTGACGAACAGGTGAAAAAACGTCACCAGCACGTACAGCACCAGAAAACCTTCGGTAAACGCGCGCAGGCCATACTGCTGACGAAACTTCACCAGCAGCAGGTTGATCGACACGTTGGTCATTACGTACACCGCGGGGAGCCAGGCGATTTCTGTCGACCAGGCGGCAAACGTCCCCTGCAGATTTTGCAGGTTGGCGGTAACAACGGCATTGCCCAACGCGCCGGTCAGACAGACCAACAGCCCGACGATCCCATAGGCAATTCTTCTTGGGATGGGGTGTTCCGGCGTGGATGGCGAGCCAAGCAGGGCGGGCTTTTCATGCGGTGCCCAGTCGTGAGGCGCGTATGGATCGCGTTTCGGCAGGCGCATAGTGTCCCTTTCTACCTTGCAGAAAATGAATTCAATTCTTGAATGATTAGCGGGCTAATGAGTGTAATGCGGCTGCGAATCATAATTCAAGCGAATGTATACATTCTGCCTGAAAAGGGAAAAGGTTAAAACGTGGTGACAGGCGATCGACCTGATGCGCTATTGCAGCTGATGACGCAGGGCCAGCAGCTCCATCAGCTTCGGATGACTGTTCATCGAGACATGATAGTGGAGAAAGCAGTTGAACGTCAGAGAGATCCCTTCAGGAAGTGCCAGCGCCTTAACCGCAAACAGATGGCCAAAATGGCGGATGAAGAAGGACGGCATCAGCATAATGTGATCGGACCGGGAGCAGTGATAGAGCATATTCAGCAGATTTGAGCTTTCGCAGGCGATCTTTCTTGATGCTAATAACTCCGTACTGGCGGCGTTACCCTGCATGATCATCTCTGCCATATTTTGACCGCGATACCACAGCAGATGATAGTGCGTGTGCCAGCTGCTCAGCGTGCACTGTTTTCTGATCACAGGATGCTGCTTGCGGACAACCACGCACATCTCTGAGTGCAGGTAAGGCGCTGAAACGATCGACGGCGAATGCTCCAGCTCTGCGCCAATGTCGATATCCACCATTCTTCTCTGCAGGGCATCCAGGCGTCTGTCGGGGGTCTCCGCCAGCCGGGAAAAGCGGATGGTCTGACTCGGGCTTCTGTCATCGTGAGCGTTTAGCAGTGACGTTAGCGCATATTCGAACGGCGCATAGGTCGAAATGACAAAGTTTTTTCTCTCGTCGGTCAGGGGCTGAAGTTTGCGGTACTCCTGCTGAAGCGCGTAGGCCAGCGCACCGGGATTCATGCCGGTTCTGGTACGGGTAAACAGTTCATTGCTGTATTTTTTACGCAGCTGCTTGAGTATATAGCTGACCGCGGCGGTGCTGATGTTAAGGTGATTTGCCGCCCGGGTGGCGCTGCCGTGCTCAATAACCGCATCAATGACCTTTAGCTGTTTGAGATTTTTATGTTCGAGCATGGTGGTGTCCTGGTGATGCCGGATGAAACGGTTGCTGGTGGCGAAGTGATGCATCAGGTTTGTCTTGCAGACGTCTTTGTACGCTATCAATTAGGTGGCTAATCTCAAGGAACACTTCTTTTTCTTTAACCAGTGAATGGTTGAAATGGACAAAACACTCGTAGTACAAGCTGAGCTGCGGTGGGACGGCTACAGGTCTGACCGGCATGATATCCACCAGCGTGTCGACAAAGAGGGTCGGAACCAAAGTAATAAACTCTGTGCTGGCACACCCTAACAGGGTATTAATCAGGCTCCCGGAAAGTACCCCATAAGTTCGGCCTGCCAGGTGATGGTGCACGCTGGCTGACGTCGCGATGTCGTCACACCAGTAGTCACTGATACCGCTCCAGCTGATAAACTGGCTGCCGTACCATTCCTCCAGGGTGAGCTGATCCCCGTATCGCGGATTATCTTTCCCGGTAAGAATGGAAACCCCCGATCTGAACAACCTGACGGCGCTGATAGCCTTATTCGCTGGCAGCTTGGGTCCGATATCAAGATCAATTTTCCCGGTTTCTAGAGCATGAGTGCGTGCAGAGACATCCTGGATGTAAGGCTTAAAGGCGTAATGCCGCGGTTTTTTTCTTTTCGCAGGATCCGGAAGATATTCTGAGACGATCATTTCCAGCAGCGAGTTAGTGTGAATACGAACTTTGCGCTCTGAATGGGAGCGACTATTCCCTGGGCCAGAAGTTTTGAGTAAGTATTCCTGATACCGCTGACTTAACTCCAGGGCGGTGGTATCGGGAAGCATGCCTTGACGCGTCCGGGTAAACAGGTGCGACCTTGTGACTTTTCTCGCTTTGCCGATCCAGTAACTGATGGTTCCCGCTGAAGTCCCCAGGTGGCGCGCCGTCACCGAAACGCTTTTGGTCATGGCGACTGTATGAATAACCTGCAGTAATTTAATATCTATTGAATCGTGCATATAATTTTTACCGTCACTGATATGACATTAGAATTGTGGCGGTTGTACTAAATTCGCCTAGCGAAGGAATAACACCATCAGTGGTAGGATAAGCATTCAATACCAGCGTGGAGCTGTTTTTATTGGCATCGATGGTTACCGAACCCGCGCGACCATCCGGAGGAATAATATTGCCATCTTTATCTTTGATGATAACTGAGATATTGGGCTTGTTAGTTGCAAAACCCTGGTTATGGGCATCTTCGTTACCGATTAAATCCACATTTAATGTTGCGTTACTAATGGTGCAACTGAATTTCAGATTGAAATTCTTCGGCGTATAAGAGTCTGGGACTTCTGAATAAGCTTTTCCTTTGAACTGATGCGGTCTCAGGCTGCCTAAATCTACGTTCAGCACACTGCCGGGTAATAATGTACACTTATCAGGAACAGTCAGATTAATGTCAAAATTGACCACGGTTTCTACAGGGTCTGCTTCATTGATATATCCAGGCTTTCGGTAATGCCAGACGCGCGCTATCGTTCCGTGATATTCCGCCCCACTGATCATGGGGTGAACGACATACAAGGATACCCTGGCTTTACGTGCGGCAGCATCATTCCCGGTCCGGCTACAGGGTTCCGTCCATTGGTTTGCAATCCCCGTAAAAGGGACTTCGTAATAATTATTCGGTGATGGGCTGTCGATATAAATTTGAACTCTGGCCCACAGGTTTTTAGTGATCGCAAAGTACTTTGAATTGCCTATCATAACAGTGGGCAGTGGGGAGCTCGCTGAAAAATAGTGAACCATCTGCGCGTTTGCATCATCACATTCGCATGTGTACTGAGTTGTGCCACCTAAATCAATGTCACTAATCATATTATTGTTAGCCGTATTTTGCGCTTTGGTTAGTGATTTCGTGAGATTGTAATCCAGTACAGCCGGCGTGCCTGCCGTTGGATAACACACCTTGTCATCATAGGCATGGGCCATAAAGCTCCAGCATAATAAGCTCAGACACAGCCATTTAATACTTTTCAGGGATTTCAACATTATTTCACCTGATACGTGTAGGTATGGCGCGCGCCGTAATCATCCAGCGTAGTCAGCTTTACCGTACCGGTTGTGCCAGAAAGATTATTCAACTTAACGTTACTCCCGGGAGCAAAGACGCCGAGCGCCGTTTTGCTGTGATCCTGCCCACCGGCACTGACCGTCGCGACGGCAAAGTAGTACGGGGTAGGGTTGTGAAATAGCAGCCCGTGGCCAACACGACTGACCAGAATGCCTTTTTCCGCATCTTTACGCCCTGCATTCAATGCTGGCGCACGAATCAGCACTTTTATCCGGGTACGAACGGCCAGCGACAGGCGGCTGTGACCGTCGGCATTTTTATCCTTCGGCGGGATTTCCTGCACGTTGAGATAATAGAGTTTCTCCTGCTTTGCCGGCGGGGCGAAGGAGAGCAGACGTAACATAGCCTTTCCTCCACCGTCGATGGCCAGGAAACCTGGCGTCACCACCAACGCTTTACCCGGGTCGTGGCCCTGTTCATCTTCGACCCAGGCCTGCATGCCGTAGCGGGAGGTAGCATCGTTATCCACCTCCATCGAGGCAGAAGAGTTGCTGGCAATAACCAGACGAGTACCGCCAAGAGAGAAGGCCGCAGAGGCCTGTGAACAGAAGGCAATAAGTGCCGTAGCCGCAAAAAGGCGGATTAATGTTTTTTGCATGGTAATTGTCCTGCATTAATAAAATCTTCGTTACGATGTGCCGCGATGGTTTTACCGGCAATCGTCCAGTGACATCCCGAATCGGGGTCTTTAAGAATGAGCGATTTCGCTGGTTTGCCCGGGATCATGACCCTTTGCATCAGGAAGCCGCCGCCGTTGCCGGCGTAGTATTCATCCCCTTCTGAAGTCAGTACGTGAGCCCCAAAACTCAAAGGTTCTCCGTCCTGACCCAGCAATATTGCGCGCAGGTATTTGACGTGTTTAACCGTGAAATCGACCAGCACAATGCTGCCTTTCTTCGGACGCACGCGTACCTGAGGCTTGTCGATCATCAGGGTGTTTTTCATGCTCGAGACATCGAGCGTCACATCCTGCTCCGCATAGCTTTCATTTAGCGGTACCAGCGCATAACCGCTGTTTTGGGTGGTGACGCCGTTAATACTGGCGTTCTTGCCACCCTCGAGTTTCACCAGCGCCATAGTTGTGGACTGCGCATTGCTGAAGGTGAAATGTCCGTCTGCCAGAGCCAGACTTCCGCCCAGCGAACCGGAGGCGTAGCTGGAATCCGTTCCCACGCTGGCATTGGCCTGAGCGCTCACCCGATCGTTCCAGGTGTTGTAACTTCCCGCGAGCGTATTCGAATTTGAGCTGGTTGAATGGCTTGTTGAAGCCGCCCAGGAAGCCTTGTCGCTGTAGCCGTTTACGCCGGTCTCAATATTGTTACCGCCGGCGTCACTGCTCATTCGGGTGTAGGCGCTACGACTGCTTTCCCCGAATGGAATGCTGATATACAGGCTGAGGCTGGTGTCGGCTTTAGCCTCGGTTGACCACGAGCGAGAGAGCGAAATATTGTAATTGGCGCGCCACGCCATGCCGCCGTAGAACAGGCTGTAGGTGTTCTGCCCCTGGCGGTTACCCCAGTAGTTGCTGCGCATAAAGTTCATTGAAACCTGGTTACCCAGCAGCGGCTCGCGGGTCATCACCGTGGCGGTAAAGCGGTTGCGTAAACCCTGATGGGCGTCCAGATCCAGCCGGGAAGCATCCATCGCTTCGCGAAAGGTGTAGTAGTCATGCGTGGAATAGCGATATCCGGCGAGCTGGATATTGAACGCGTTCCCGACATATTTGGCGTAATTGACGCTGTAGCTTTGCCCTGTATGGGTTCGTCCTTCATGGTTAAACGAGGAGCCAGATGCCGCAACGCCGAGCGCGCCGAATTGATGAAGAGGCAGCGCCACACCGGCGGTGGCATTTTTATAGTGTTGCGAGATGACGGAGCTGAGAGTCGAGGTCATCAGCGCAAAGCCATATGAATATTCAAAAGAGCTGAATGCATCGCCGGTGCTGTTATCGCCGTAGCGGTATTTCCCGGCATTCACCTGATAGTTCCAGGTTCCCGGCGTCAGCAGCCCGGGGATTACGGTATTTTCATACTGATAAACATGCTGTGTGCCGTCAGACTCTTTGACCACCACACGCAGCGTCTGGTTAGAGACACCCTGCACCTGATCAATTGAAAAATTACCGGCAGCCACGGTTTTGGTATAAAGCAGGCGCGTCCCCTGATACACCTCAACGGTGGCATTGGTGCGGGCAAAACCGGTGATCCGCGGGCTGTAAAAACGCTCACGACGGCTGAACAAATCATCCACGCTGTTCATCTGCACGCCGGTAAAGCTGAAGCCTTCGTCATAGCGGCTGCTGGTGTAGGTCTGCCCGACGGTAACTTCGCTTTTGATGGCCGGCAGCAGATGAGAAATGCTGGCGTTATCAACGTCGATGCTGTCATGAATCAGGTCCTGGCTTGAGAGATCCAGGCTTATCGGAAAATCAAACAGTCCCAGCTGCATATGGCTGGTGAAAGGGAGCGTGGTGCTGCTTTCACCCGTGGTTTTGTCCCGGTAATAGCTGGCGCTGGCGGTGTAATTCATCAGCAGGGCATTCAGCGTGCGGGTGAAGGGAATGAGCGCATCCCCGTTATCCTCCCGCATATCCTCATCTTTGATCCACAGGGACAGCTGTGAGTTCTGAGGATCTTCACTGACCTGGTAGCGTTTAGACGCGGTATTTAAAGCCATTTCTGCCTGCAAATTTTTGAGCAGATCGTCCTTCAACAAAGGTGACAGGGCGGAAATAAATTTCTGTTTGAAAATAAGTCTTGAGCCCTGACGAGTAAAATAATAACCACCGACAGGTTTTCCATTTATCTGCACGCTATAGATGGCGCTTTGATTTAATCCGTCTGTCAGCGCTTTACTGACAGCTTTATCATCATGAGCACCATGAATAAAATCAGTATTAAACTCGTCATCGGCCACCGCTGTGGAATTCCAGAGCAGTGCAGCGAATAAAAGATGCTGTGCGGAATAACGAGACATAAGGAACCTGCGGCTGCCGTTTCCTCACTGCAGTGAGGAAACGGGAAGGGCAAAAATATAACGCGTGAATTACAGATAGGCGACGGTATAAGCCACGGAGCCGCCAATGACACCCGGATTAACGGTAGCCTGAAGGGCATAGGGCTGGGCGGTGAAGTTCACGGCGCCGGTGGTGTCATCCAGATCAGCTGTACCAGCTGTCAGGGTCACACCGCCTTTGTTCAGGACAGAAGCGCCACTGGCCAGCTGGAACAGAACGCCAACGTTGGTGGTACTACTGTCCGCTGTGACCAGAACATCGGTGTTGGAAGCATCGGTGGCGCTGGTATCGGCGATAATCATCGCGTCGGAACCTACCGGAGAAACATCGCAGCTTGCCGGATCCGGGATAAGGGAAAGGTTGGTTTGATTACCAAATGTCCCGACCGTTCCGCTGGCTTCGCTGGCTTTGTAAATCCCCAGGTCAGCTACGCCGGAAGGGGAAACCACACCGTTCACGCTCAGATTCATATTGCAGGTTGAGGAGGAAATCGCACCCTGAAGTGTGATTACGCCGCTGTTTGCCGCCTGAGCCACACCTGTTGCCCCGATAACCAGAGCTGCTGCCAGTGCTACTTTATAAATTTTAGAAGTCATAAATTTTCCTTAATATCGTGGAGGCATTGGAATTGCCACTCGGGTTTGTACTATTTCAATTTCCAGAGGTAAAAATAAAAAACAGTAGTGTTATTAGAGTAAAAGAAACAAGAATGGCTAACACAGGCGAGGCTTTTCCCTGGTTGTTTTCAGAGAGAATTAACCTTCAGATATTACGACTTGCTATCATCATTATCCAAAATGTTATGCCGAGGATGTTTTATTAACGAGTGCGCAAGTGAATGACCATTCTTATTTCTTAAAATCATCCTACCTTAGAGAACTGTATTTTTAAAAGACAGAGTGGTTTAAATGATAAATAAGCTCTGTTTAATACATCGGCAGATCAATATGTTAGGTGTTGTTTAATGTGTTAATTGCATCGAGTCTTGTGGAGTGGAATGACACACAAGACCGACTATCAGACTTTATTTTATCGCTCTAAGCAGACGTTCTCAGGCGAGAGGGCTTGATTCAGACATCAAAAGCATGTTTAAACAGTTCAATGATGTTTTTCATCGTTTCATTGCCAGACATTGAGCGGTGAAAGTGGATGAAACAAACAAATTGCATATCAAATTCTGCCGGGGCGGGTAGCCATTTAACCGGCATCTCGGCAGCGAGTTTACGCCCAACCAACTCTGGTACCAGCACCAGCGTATCGGACAAGGCGCATAAATTCACTAAGTTCAGAGAGGTACTGGAGGTAAACGCGATACTTCGTTCATGGGATAATTCATCAAACTGGTGCAAACGTTCAAAATCATCATTAATTAAAAACATACCTCGCTGCCAGACCGCGTGGCGGTTGTTATTCCAGTCCTGAAGGGTGACGCTATCGCTGATCGTTGAATGATTTTGGCTGACCAGTACTCCGGCTTTTCCGCAAAAAAATCTGAGCTGTTGGATCGCACTGTCGACCGGCAGACGTGTACCGATATCAAGGTCGATCTCTTTATTGCGTAGCTTAACCAACCGCTCATTGTCGTCATACACCTGGCGATGAAAAAGGCATTCCGGATAGTTGTTTGAATCCCTGAGGATCGCCAGTGATATCAGCAACTCTGCAAGAGACCAGGCACTGATGGCTAAAGGCCTACTCTGCCATGATACGTCGGCTTCAGGAGCTAATTCCTGAGACACATTTTCATAGCGCTCGCTCAGTTCTTTTGCCAGCGGCTCTGGTGCCAGCCCATGACGGTTACGATAGAACAGGGCAGACCCGGTTGCTTTTCTGGCCTTACTGAGAAGGTAGCTGACTGCGGCAGGGGAAATGTCCAGTGATGCAGCTGCCTGGGTGACGCTTCCTGTCTGACAAACCGCGTGGATGGCTCTGAGCATTTTCAGATTGAGTTCGGGCCGCATGGAGACTCCATTTGTAGGTCGCCAGCACAGCGACGAAACAGCTTTGTTGCAAGTATATACTCGTTATTCTCCTGAATGCTCGAGAGTTCCTGAAAGATGATGAAGGTAAGGCCTTAACACATTAGGAGTGATCTGCTGTTATCATCAGGTCCGAATGATACCCTCCAGGAAGACTTATGAAAGAAGGGAGCCTTATGCTGACGATCTTTCCACCACTGACCGACAACTCGCTGCGCGCGGCAAACTGCGTAGGCGAGTGGCTGGCGCAGAATGATTACCCGACGCCCCCCGTGAACGTCGACGCCGATTTAGTGGTGTTGGCCGGGAATGCGGTGATGCCGACTATCGATGCCGCCTGTCGGCTGGCGGCAGAAAACCGCACCCTGTTAATCAGCGGCGGAATCGGCCATTCAACGACGTATCTCTATGCCGCCATCTCCCGGCATCCACGTTACAACATACTTCGCACCACCGGACGCGCGGAAGCCTCGATTCTGGCGGATATTGCTCATCAGTTCTGGAATATCCCTCATGAACGTATCGTGGTGGAGGACCGTTCAACGAACTGCGGTGAGAACGCCAGCTTCACGCGCGAGACCATGGAAAAGCACCGCATCGCCTGCCGTCACGGCATTGTGGTGCAGGACCCGACCATGCAGCGGCGGACGATGGCGACCTTTGCTCACGTCTGGCAGGGCGAAGCGCAAGCCCCGCATTGGCACAGCTATCCGGGCTATTTGCCGGTGCTGAAAAATGGCAGTCACAGCGTCACTTTTGCGGAAGAAGCTACTGACGTATGGCCGGTGGATCGCTATCTCTCACTGATCCTCGGCGAATTACCGCGCCTGCTGGATGATGAAAACGGCTACGGTCCGCGCGGGAAAGGATTTATCGCCCATGTCGATATCCCCACTAAGGTCATGCAGGCCTGGCAGGTATTGGGCAACGACCACTCATTGCAGGACGCCTTAACCAGTCGCTCGCTTCGTTAAATCAGAAATGCCCGTTTAAGCCAGTTTCTGCGAAAACGGGCATTTACTGTTACGCGATTGTTATTGCTGAATCGCGTTCACTCAGCCAGTTTTATGAGACATCTCACAAATATCGCACCCTGTGATAGGCATGGCGAGCTGTACGTTTTGATATTTAACAATAAGTTTACTTGTTGAAAACAAAACACCTACAGGAGTGAGTCATGACGGCAGCCGTACAACACCCTATGTATATCGATGGTCAGTTTGTGTCCTGGCAGGGCGACAGCTGGATTGACGTCATCAATCCTTCGACCGAAGCGCTGATTTCACGCATTCCGGATGGCACAGCTAAAGAAGCGCAGCAGGCTATCGCCGCCGCTGAGCGTGCACAGCCAGAATGGGAGGCTCTCCCGGCGATTCAGCGTGCAGGATGGCTGCGCAAAATCGCGGCGGGCATTCGCGAGCGCGCGGCGGAAATCAGTTCGCTGATTGTCGCGGAAGGCGGCAAGATCCAGCAGCTGGCAGAAGTGGAAGTGGCTTTCACCGCCGATTATCTGGACTACATGTCCGAATGGGCGCGCCGCTATGAAGGAGAAATTCTGCAAAGCGACCGTCCAGGGGAAAACATTTTTGTCTTCAAACGTGCTCTGGGCGTCACTACCGGTATTCTGCCGTGGAACTTCCCGTTCTTCCTGATTGCCCGCAAGCTGGCTCCGGCGCTGATCACCGGCAACACTATCGTCGTCAAACCGAGCGAATTCACCCCGAACAACGCCATCGCCTTTGCGCAAATCGTTCATGAAATAGGCCTGCCGAAAGGGGTGTTTAACCTGGTGCTGGGGCGTGGCGAAACCGTGGGCCAGGAGCTGGCCGGTAACCCGAAAGTGGCGATGGTCAGCATGACCGGCAGCGTCGGCGCGGGAGAAAAAATTATGGCCGCAGCGGCGAAAAACATCACCAAAGTGTGCCTGGAACTGGGTGGTAAAGCGCCAGCCATCGTGCTGGACGATGCCGATCTGGAGCTGGCGGTGAAAGCGATTGTGGATTCGCGCGTCATCAACACCGGACAGGTCTGTAACTGTGCTGAACGCGTTTACGTGCAGAAAGGTATTTACGACCGCTTCGTCAATCGCCTCGGTGAAGCAATGAAAGCCGTGCAGTTTGGCGATCCGGCGCAGCGCAACGATATTGCCATGGGGCCGCTGATCAACGCTGCTGCGCTGGAGCGCGTCGAGCAGAAAGTCGCCAAAGCGGTTGAGCAGGGCG
Organism: Enterobacteriaceae bacterium 89; assembly: GCA_014156375.1. Classification (GTDB taxonomy): domain Bacteria; phylum Pseudomonadota; class Gammaproteobacteria; order Enterobacterales; family Enterobacteriaceae; genus Scandinavium. Next base: position 203,145 of record RQJH01000003.1, read on the forward strand.
CGCGAGTGGCGCTCGGCGGCAAGGCGCAGGAAGGAAAAGGCTATTTCTATCCGCCAACGCTGCTGCTGGACGTGCGACAGGAGATGACCATCATGCACGAAGAGACCTTTGGCCCTGTGCTGCCAGTGGTCGCGTTTGACACGCTGGAAGAAGCGCTGGCGATGGCCAACGACAGCGATTACGGTCTGACTTCGTCGGTGTATACCCAGGATCTGAATAAAGCGATGAAGGCGATAAAAGGGCTGAAATTCGGCGAAACCTACATCAACCGCGAGAACTTCGAAGCGATGCAGGGTTTCCATGCTGGCTGGCGTAAATCCGGGATTGGCGGCGCGGACGGTCGTCACGGGCTGGAGGAATATCTGCAGACTCAGGTGGTTTATTTGCAGTCTTAATTGATGGATGAATTGCCGGATGCGGCGCTGCCTTATCCGGCCTACAAATTCCTCATTCCGTAGGCCGGATAAGCGCAGCGCATCCGGCACTTTTTTGTGCTAAACCTTTCACGTCATCCTTTGCCTGAGAGGTTCCCGTGTTAGAAAAAGTTAACGCCCAGTGTCACTGTGGGGCGGTGAAATTTACCGTCGAGCTTGCCGATGGTTTTAACACTATCCGTCGCTGCAACTGCTCGTTTTGCCGGATGCGCGGCGCGGTGGTGGTTTCTGCTCCGCTTTCCGGTATTCACATCATCCAGGGCAACGATAAGCTGACGGAATATCGCTTTAATACCCGAACCGCCGCGCACTATTTCTGCTCGGTGTGCGGAATTTACACCTTCCATCAGCGCCGCTCTAATCCTCAGCAATACGGTGTCAACGTGGCCTGCATTGAAGGCGTTTCACCTTTTGATTTTACTGAAGTGACGGTTGCCAATGGCATCAATCATCCGTCCGACGGCGGTGGCGGCGTGGCTGGATATCTGAGGTATTCCCCAGTGGATAAAGGGTAACTCTGGCTTTAATCTGAAAAGCGGGTCTCCGGCCCTCAATCAGACCTGTCGCAGGGGGATCGGTTGCTACTATCACTGTTTTAGCAAGGTGATAAAGCAATGACGAAAAACTGGTCCCCGGAGTTAGAAGGCCTGCGCGGCGTGGCGTCGCTGTGGGTCTTTCTTGGGCATATAGCCCTGCTGGTCAACTGTAAGATCCCGATTATCGCTGTGCCGAAACTGGGCGTGGATCTGTTTATTCTGTTGTCAGGCTATCTGATGGCCAAAAACTATATTGAACGTCAGGATCGGGAGCCGTGGGGAAGCTGGCAAACCATCCGTACCTTCTGGCTGCGGCGCTATTTTCGTATTGCCCCTCTGTACTATCTGCTGCTGATTATTGCGCTGCTGTCAGGGCATTTTATGGGTGAAATGCGCCAGATTATCGCTGAAGCTTTTCCCTCAACTGCGACGGAAACGGCCCGCTACAGCGATATCTCGTTCATGAATCTGCTGACTCACGTCACCTTCATCTTTGGTGATTTGCCGCAGTATGCTTACAACACCGCGCTGCCGGACTGGAGCATCGGGCTGGAAATGCAGTTCTACGCGCTGTTCCCGTTCATCATGCTGCTGACGCTGCGCTGGGGATTTGCCCTGACGCTGGTGATTATCATGCTGCTGGCGGTGCTGGGGCGCTTTTTATTGCCGGAGTTCTACGACTCATTTGCGATGCCGTCGATGATCCTGATTAAGCTGCACATGTTTATCGCCGGGATGCTGATGGCCGAAGCGGTGCGACGCAGGCGCTTGCTGTTTGTGGCTCTGGCGCTGCTGGCTCCGGTTGCCAGTGCGGTGATGAATATCCGCATGGATGGAGTGCAGGTCGCGTTCGAGGCGTTGATGATCCTCGGCATGACGGGCGTGCTGTGGCGCTACCAACAAAAAAGCCTGTTACAACAGATTTTCAGCGTGCCGGGTTGGATCCTTCGGCACCCGCTGTTCACCTGGCTGGGCGACGTTTCGTATTCCGTGTATCTGCTGCATTTACTGATTGTGATGCCGGTGATTGCCATGCTGCTGGAGCACCTGCATATCGCCAACCATTCCAGCGGGGCGAGATACCTGCTGACCGTCGGAATTTGCCTGCCGGTGGTTTACGCGCTGGCCACGCTGCTGCATCGCTTCGTTGAAATGCGAGGCATCGCGTTAGGAAAACGAGTGATAGGGAACCAGGCTGCGCGGCAAAGTGCGCTGAATACCCGCTAATTACAGAAATGAAAAGGGCGGATGGGGATCCATCCGCCGCGAGGCTTACAGCTTAACGAACTTATCCAGCACGCGAATCAACTGAGTAACAAAGCCGTATTCGTTATCGTACCAGGACACGGTTTTCACCAGCTGCAGATCGCCCACTTCGGTGATTTCAGTTTGCGTTGCATCGAACACCGAACCAAAGTGGCTGCCGATCACATCGGAAGAGACAATCTCTTCGTCGGTATAGCCAAAAGATTCATTCCCTTCGGTCGCTTTTTTCAGCGCCGCGTTCACTTCATCTGCCGTCACTTTTTTACCCAGAATCGAAACCAGTTCAGTCACTGAGCCGGTTTTCACCGGCACGCGCTGGGCGTGGCCTTTCAGCTTGCCGTTAAGCGCCGGGATCACCAGACCGATGGCTTTTGCCGCCCCGGTGGTGTGCGGAATAATGTTTTCCGCAGCTGCGCGAGAGGCGCGTAAATCCTTACCGCGAGGGCCATCAACCAGCGCCTGAGTGCCGGTATAAGCATGAATGGTCGTCATGGTGCCGACTTTGATTTCAAACGCGTCGTGCAGCGCTTTCGCCATTGGCGCCAGGCAGTTGGTGGTACAGGAAGCCACGGAAATCACGGTGTCCTTACTGTCCAGCGTATCGTCGTTGACGTGATAAACGATGGTCTTCATGTCGCCAGCCGGGGCAGAAATGAGTACTTTTTTGGCTCCGGCTTCGAGGTGCGCATTGGCTTTTTCGGTGGAAGTATAAAAACCAGTACACTCGACGATAAGCTCTGCTCCGACGGATTTCCACGGAATGTTCTTCGCGTCTTTCTCGGCGTAAACGGCAATTTTTTTGCCATCGACAATCAGCGCGTCATCGGTGTGCTCCACGCTCCAGGGGAACGGACCGTAGTTGGAATCGTGTTTTAGCAGATAAGCCAGCACTTTCGGCGACGTTAAGTCGTTGATCGCCACCACTTCCTGCGCGCTTTTCACTTCCAGCAGACGGCGCAGTACCAGACGTCCAATGCGGCCAAAACCGTTAATACCAATCTTGCTCATCGATAATCTCCTTATCGGATTTATGTCACAAAGTGAAGAAACTCCTCCAGGCTTAGACCAATCGGTCCATTTGGGCAACCGATCATTTTTCAGCTTTGGCTAAGGGTTTGAAAATCTATACAGAAAAGTTAATGAATTTTTAAGGCGGGGCCGTTATGTTAGCGATCTCACAGTTTTGATCCGGATATGACGATGCGAGATAAATACACGAGCCTGCAGATAGGCATTCACTGGTTGGTGTTTTTGCTGGTGATTGGCGCGTACTGCGCGATGGAGCTGCGGGGCTTCTTCCCACGGGAATACCGGCCTTACTTTAATATGGTTCACGTTTCCTGCGGCATTTCTATTCTGGTGCTGATGGTGGCTCGCTTACTGGTTCGCCTGAAGCACAAGGCGCCGCCGATTGTGCCAAAGCCGAAGCCGTGGATGACGGGCATGGCGCATCTGGGCCATCTGGTGATTTATCTGCTGTTCATTATTCTGCCGATTATCGGTCTGGTGATGATGTACAACCGCGGCAACCCGTGGATTGCATTTGGCATCACCATGCCGCACGCGGCGGTGGCGAACTTCGATCTGGCGGACAATCTCAAGGAGTATCACGTCTGGCTGGCGAATTTTGGCTACTACGTGATTGGCCTGCACGCCCTGGCGGCGCTGCTGCACCATTATTTCTGGAAGGACAATACTCTGCTGCGGATGATGCCGCGGAAGAAGTAAGGTTCTGTGCCTGATTGCCCGGTGGCGCTTACGCTTACCGGACCTACAAGGGAGGCGTGGTTTTGTAGGTCCGGTAAGGCGAAGCCGCCACCGGGCATTTGCAAACATTAATTACCAGGCATAGATTTGCGTATAGCGCTCAGCAGAGTCTGGGCACCCGTGCTCAACGGCGTGTCCACGCGGGTCAGAATACCAATCGGTTCACCGGTTCCCTGAGTAGGAACCGGTAGCGCCGTCAGCATACCGCGCCGCAGATCGTCTTTCACCGCGCCGGAAGGCACAAACCACACGTAGTTGTAATCCACGGTCAGCTGGCGTGACAGTGAGGCCGACAGGGTTTCGATACAACCCGGCGGGATTTTACAGCCCTGGCTCGACACCAGAGATTCCGCATTTTGCCGGGGAACCGTGCCTTTTGGCGAAACGACCACCGGCCACTCCAGCACTTTGCTCAGGGTGACGGTCTCCTGCAACAGAGGATGGTCCGGACGCACAACCAGCTTCAGGGACTCGAGGAACAAGAGCTCGTAGTTCAGCCCGCTCATCAGCTCCGGATCGGACATGCGCCCGATCCCCAAGTCAATCTCCCCGGATTTCAGGCCCGCCAGCAGCATGGTGTTATTCATGGTGGCAACCTGCAGGGTGATATCTTTCTGCTGCTGATGAAATTCGCCAATCACCGCCGGTAAAATTCCGAGCGCCGCCGTGGGCAAAGCGCCGATCCGCACCACGTCGCCGTGAATACCTTCCGGACGACTCAGCGCCTGACCGGCCGTATTGAGTGCGTCGAGAACTTTCACCGCGTGGGTCAGAAACTGCTCGCCGACCAGCGTCAGCTGTGCACCGAGGCGGCCCCGATTGAACAAACGCGTGCCGGTTAGGTGTTCCAGTTCATTGAGCGTTTTGGACAGCGCAGGCTGGCTAAGGTTGAGTGTTTCCGCCGCGCGCCCCAGCGTTCCCTGTTGAGCGACGGCGACAAAGGTATGCAAATGGCGCAAGCGAATGCGCTGACTGAAGAGACCGTTTTTATCCATAACCGGATGTTAAAGAGAGGACGAGGCGGGTTTCAAGGTAAGTTGTTTAAATTTGATAACTTGATAGCAAAATATAATTAACATTAATGGGTTTTGAGTTACATGTGGTTATGGATTGAGCAGAGAAGAAACCGGCAGCCCAGGCCGCCGGAGGAGGGAATCAAAGGTCAAAAAAGACCGTTTCTTTATCGCCCTGAAGATAAATATCAAAGCGATACACGGTTTCGTTACCGCGTTGTTCGCGCTGACCGATCAGCGTCTGGCGGCGAACCTCCCACTCGATCAGGTTCAGCACCGGATCGCGCTGATTGGCGTCCTGCTCATCTGAAAAATACATCCGCGTGTTCAGTCCGATATTGATGCCGCGCGCCACGATCCACAGATTGACGTGAGGGGCCATCATCCGTCCGTCACGACCAACGACCGGACCGGGCTTGATGGTTTCAAAACGCCACCGGCCGGAATCAAAATCGGAACAGCTGCGCCCCCAGCCGCGAAAATCCGCATCGTGCTTTTTTTCTTCCTGCCTGTCTGCCGGATGGTTATAGCGTCCGTGGGCGTTGGCCTGCCAGATTTCCAGCATCACGTCGCGAACCGGAGTCCCCGAGCCATCAAACACGCGTCCTTCAATGGTGATGCGCTCGCCCTCCGTGTGGCTGTTCACCAGCACCGGGCCGAAGTTGTTCTCGAAAATATGAAAACCTGCTGCTTCAGGCGCAAGGCCGATATGCACATAAGGCCCGGCGGTTTGCGAGGCCGTTTCGGCTAAATAGTCTTTCATCGGGCGGCTCCCTGAGTGCGGTTTTCAAACAGCGTGGCCCGCTGGCCGCGCAGAACCAGGTCAAAGCGATATGCCAGACAGTCCAGCGGAATGGCTGCATGGGTATCCAGTTCGGCAATCAGCGTGCGGATCGCGTCGTCATTGTTGATGGTTTTGACTATCGGGCACTGCTTAATCAGCGGATCGCCTTCGAAATACATCTGGGTGATCAGACGCTGGGCAAAAGCTTCACCGGAGAGCGAAAAGTGAATGTGGGAAGGCCGCCAGTCGCTGGCCTGGTTACGCCACGGATACGGGCCCGGTTTGATGGTACGGAAGAAGTAATAGCCGTTTTCATCGGTCAGCACGCGCCCGCAGCCGCCAAAGTTGGGGTCGACGGGTGCGAGATACTGATCTTTCTTGTGGCGATAGCGTCCGCCGGCGTTTGCCTGCCAGACTTCGACCAGCGTGTTTTTCATCGGGCGGCCAAAGCCATCGCGGACGTAACCGTGGACGATGATTCGCTCGCCGATCGGCAGGCCGTCTTTGGCGTAATTCATGATCAGATCGTTATCGAGCGGGCCTAAATCGGCGCTGCTGAACACCGGGCCGGTGATTTCCGACAGCGAGTTCTGTAAGGAGATCAGCGCATTGCGCGGCGAACGCAGTACGCTGGTTTTATAGCCAGGCGCAAAGGCGGGCGGGTGACTGTTGTAATCACGATGCACCACTTCGCTTGGGGTCCATTTGTCGGTCATAGGGCGCTCCGGGTCAGAGAGAGGTGTTGCTGTTGTTGTAGGTATTGTTGTCAGATTGCCCTGTGGAGTGTGTGTAATTGAATTGTTAATTAAAAGTGAATTTATGACGGTTTTTATATAACAACAGGTTATTGCCCCTCTACAAACAGAGGAAATTTGCATAGGTTATCCGCGATCACAATTCGGAAATTCTTCCTCCCGGCGGCAAATGGCTTATGTACACTCCAGGTAATATTCACTGGAGACATGACATCATGGCGAACACCATCACGGCTGATGAGATTCGGGAAAACTTTTCGCAGGCTATGTCAGCGATGTACCAGCAGGAAGTTCCGCAGTACGGCACGCTGCTGGAACTTGTGGCGGATGTGAACCTGGCGATACTGGAACAGTATCCGCAGCTGCACGAACAGCTGGCGAACGCCGACGAACTGGCGCGCCTGAACGTGGAGCGTCACGGGGCGATCCGCGTCGGCACTGCCGAAGAGCTTTCCACGCTGCGCCGCATGTTTGCGATTATGGGGATGTATCCCGTCAGCTATTACGATCTTTCGCAGGCCGGCGTGCCCGTACATTCCACGGCATTTCGTCCGGTAGAGGATGCGGCGCTGGCCCGTAACCCGTTCCGGGTTTTCACTTCGCTGTTGCGGCTGGAACTGATTGAAAACGTTGAGCTGCGAGAGAAAGCCGCAGAGATCCTCGCTAAACGCGACATTTTTACCCCGCGCTGCCGTGAGCTGATTGCGCTGCATGAAGAGAAGGGCGCATTCACTGAATCCGAAGGCAAAGCCTTTGTGCGTGAAGCGCTGGAAACCTTTCGCTGGCATCGTCACGCCACGGTCGACCAGCAGACCTATCAGGCGCTGCACAATGAACACCGTCTGATTGCGGACGTGGTGTGCTTCCCTGGTTGCCACATCAACCATCTGACTCCGCGCACGCTGGATATTGACCGCGTGCAGCAACTGATGCCGGAATATGGCATTGAGCCGAAAATTTTGATTGAAGGCCCACCGCGCCGCGAAGTGCCGATCCTGCTGCGCCAGACCAGCTTTAAAGCGCTGGAAGAACCGGTATTTTTCGCCGGGGAGCATCAGGGAACGCACACCGCGCGCTTTGGGGAAATTGAACAACGTGGGGTGGCGCTGACGCCGAAAGGCCGCGCGCTGTACGACGCGCTGCTGACGGAAGCGGGAACAGGCAAAGACAACTTCAGCCATCAGCATCATCTGGCCGAGATGTTTAAATCCTTCCCGGACAGCGAAATGTTTTTACGTCGTCAGGAGCTGGCGTATTTCCGCTACCGCCTGACCCCAAGCGGGGAAGCGCATCGTCAGGCATTCCGTCCGGGCGACGATCCGCAGCCGCTGATTGAGCGCGGCTGGCTGGTGGCGCAACCTATCACCTATGAGGATTTCCTGCCCGTCAGCGCGGCGGGGATTTTCCAGTCCAACCTCGGTAATGAGACTCAGGCGCGCAGCCACGGCAACTCAAGCAAACTGGCGTTTGAAGCCGCGCTGGGCTGCCCGGTGCTGGATGAGTTCCAGCTTTATCAGGAAGCGGAAGAGCGCAGCAAGCGGCGCTGCGGTTTGTTATGATGGCCACGCCATCCCGGTGCTACTGCCGGGATGGCTTCCACTATTGCCTCCGAAACCTCAGTCCAGAGTCATGAAAAACGATAAATTCAGCCCGTGGCTAATCCGCTGGAATCTCACCCCTGATGGCCCTTCTTTTGTAACCCCAACATCCCATCTTCTGCCGGTAAAGGCACGGAAAGACGGGACTCGCGCCATGCTAAAAGTGACCGAAAACGTTGACGAACAAACGGGAAATGCGCTGATGGCATGGTGGGTAGGGCGCGGTGCAGCGCAGGTCCTTGCCCATGAGGGCGGAGCCATACTGCTGGCGCGTGCATCAGGTAGCCGTTCGTTGGCCGCCATGTCCCGCGCAGGGCAGGACGAAGCGGCTTGCCGCATTCTGTGTGAGACAGCCAATCGACTGCATGCTCTGCAAAAAGAGACTCCGCCGCCGCTTCCTTCTCTACCTGTCTGGTTTGGCGCACTGCAACGGGCGGCAAAAGAGCAGGGAGGCATTCTGGCTCGCTGCGCTGACATCGCGGATCGGCTGTTGGCTTCTCCGCGTGACGTAACAGTGCTGCACGGCGATCTGCACCACGGCAACGTGCTGGATTTCGGCGATTCAGGCTGGCTGGCCATTGACCCGAAAGGGATTATCGGCGAACGCTACTTCGATTTTGCCAATATTTTCACCAATCCGGACCTGGCCGATCCGCAGCCTCGCGTCGCGACTTTGCCAGAAATATTCCAACGGCGGCTGGATGTTGTGACAGAGGCAGCGAACCTCGACAGAGAACGCCTGCTGCAGTGGATCGTCGCCTGGTGTGGGCTTTCAACGGCCTGGTCGCTGGAAGATAACCTGACGAATGTGACCGCTCTGAGCGTCGCTGAACTGGCGTTTGCTGCGCTGGGTGAACAGGCGAGTTAACTTTCAGCAATGCAGACTTTGCCCGGTGGCGCTATCGCTTACCGGACCTACAAACCCGCGTTATTTTGGCTTTTGTAGGTCCATGCAAGCGAAGCGCCGCTGGGCAATTTATCCCATACCAGCTTTTAACTACTGCGATTTAAACAGTCCCGGGGATTACGGCGGATCACCGGAATATTTCCCGTATCGTTCAGCGCACCGGGAAACGTCTTCAGCCAGTTGCCGACTTTTTGCTTATTAATATCCACCACGCTCATCCCTTCCAGGCAGCCCCACAGCTCGCGAGTATTTTGTGGGGTGATCACGATACAGTCCTGCATCACGCGAATTCTTACCGGCATCCCGGTAATAAAACCGGCTCTGGTCAGCCATTCTCCCTGTAGCGGCAAATAGCGATTGCGGATCCGGGAATAAAGCTCACAGCAGGCGCTGCTGGTTTCTGGTGTTTCTGCCATCGGATGAATCGCTGCCGCGTCTGGCGCTTTCCCGTGCAGACGACGGGCGCTTTTTTTGCGAGTCACCTCGTGGATCTGATCCTCAACTGCTGGATCTGCCTGATTTGTTTGGGCAATGCCCTCATCTGGCATAGAATGCTGCTCAGCCATACTCAACTCCTACTCCTAGTTGTTTGTGGTTAGCGGTGTAAGGGTGTTCGAGCACCTTTACATCGCGAATTTTTTACTTCTGGACCTTACTTAATTTCTTTGACTACTCTACCACTCTGTATGGAAATACAGTCTTTAAATCCTGTCTAAGTTTTGAAAATGCAGGGTTGATTCAGAAAAAATGAATCAGATATGAATCGTTGCAGCTAAATCAGAAGAAATAGGGATATGGCTTAATTTCTTATTCAGAGAAGTTATAATTTTGGTTCGTCTATTATTAGCATCAATTAATGGTGCGTGCTGTTATTATTTATATTAGCCAACGACATCGTTTTACTGACGAAAATCACAACTCATCCTGCGGTTGAGGGATAAATTCATGCGCGCTGAAAATCTTCCTCCTGCGATTGTGATCTCAGCTTGTAAGATTTGCCGATCGATTCAATCGCTATCTCCTCATCTCCCACATGAGCTATCCTCCCAAAATCAAAACGATAAAAGGACAAAGTGATGCACTCACCCGCACAGCCATTGTTAAACATCAAGGAAGGAGCCCTGCTGGGGCTGAGCGATGGCGATATCCAGATCTTTCGCGGGATCCCTTACGCTGCGCCGCCCGTGGGCGAATTGCGCTGGCGGTCAGCGCAGCCGGTGGCGGCGTGGCAGGGCGTTCGTGATGCGCAAACTTTCTCGGCGGCCAGTTGGCAGAACATTGAGTACTGTCGTGAACTCGGCGGCGGCGATCCGGGGAGTTTTTCTGAGGACTGTCTCTATCTCAACGTCTGGGCTCCGGCTCAGCGCACTCAGCCTTTGCCGGTGATGGTGTGGCTGCACGGCGGCGGTTTTACCATCGGGGCGGGGAGTTTGCCGCCTTACGATGGCAAAGCGCTGGCGCAGCGCGAAGCGATCGTGGTGACGGTGAATTACCGGCTCGGCCATCTGGGCTTTTTCGCCCATCCGGCGCTGGAAGGCGAAGAAGAGGAACGTGTGTGCAATTTCGCGCTGACGGATCAGATTGTGGCGCTGGAGTGGGTACGGGAAAACATCGCCGCGTTTGGCGGTGACTGTGACAATGTCACGTTGTTTGGTGAGTCTGCTGGCGCGCGCAGCGTGATGTCGCTGATGGCGTCGCCAAAAGCGCGCGGGCTGTTTCACAAAGCCATTATCCAGAGCAGCTATACGCTGCCGGATCAGCCAATTGAGCAGGCGCTGGAAAAAGGTCAGGCGCTGGCCGCGCATTTTGGCCTTGAGAACGCCAGCGCCGACCAGCTTCGCGAGCTGCCTGCGGACGCGTTCTGGCAGCTGGAGTCTCCGCTAAATCAGGGGCCGGTGCCTGTTTGCGGCGACGCTATCCTGCCGACTCCAATGCTTGAAACCTTTTTCGCTGCGAAGCACCATCCGATCCCAGTGATGATCGGCTCGAACAGCGATGAAGCCAGCGTGATGGCGGTGTTTGGCGTCGATTTGGCGGGGCAAATCCAGAAGCTGCGCAAGGAGCGGCGGCTTGGGCTGGGGCTGATTAAGCTGCTGTACCCTGGCGTGAAGGGCGATGAAGAGCTGGGTCGTCAGGTGTGCCGCGATATGGCTTTTACCACGCTGGGCTACGTGGTGATGCAGGCACAACAGCGAGTCGGGCAGCCGTGCTGGCGCTATTGGTTTGATTATGTCGCGCAGGCGCAGCACGAAACCTATGCCAACGGCACCTGGCACGGCAATGAAGTGCCTTACGTCTTCGATACGCTGACGCTGGCGGAATCCGCGCGGGATTATGTCAATGAGCAGGATCTGGCTTTTGCTTCGCAGGTGGCGGATTACTGGGTGAATTTTGCCAGAAATGTCAGCAAAACCTGTGAAACGCTGCATGGCCCGGTGCGCTGGCCCGCGTCGATAAAAGGCCGCGACAGGCTGCTGCGCATTGGCCTGCACAAACATGCGGGATTCAAAGTGGAAAACCGTTTTATGCGCGCCCGCCTGGCGCTGTTTCGGCGGGTGATGCGTCATCATGTGACGCTGGATTAAGCAATCCCTCACGGAACTGCATCAGCCCGCTGGCTTTCGCCGATCCTTCGCGGACCACCAGCCGGTAGCTGGCGCCGGTCTTCACGCTCATTGCATAAGGACGCACCAGCCTGCCGCTGAGCAAATCTTCCTGAACGAGCGTTTCATCAGCAATTGCCACGCCAAAACCCTGCACAGCGGCGGTGATGGCGAGATCCATGGTGTCGAAGTGTTGATTTTTCTGCATGGCAAACGGCAGCGGGGCGGACAGCTTCGCCAGCCACAGCGACCAGTCGGTTTTGTCGCGGGTAGGATGCAGAAACGTCATCCCGGTAAAAGCTGTGTTTTCCGCCAGCCTGTGGCTGACCACCGGCGTCAGCGCTTCATCAAACAGCAGGTCTCCGGCATTCATATGGGTACCAAACACAATCGCGGCATCGAAGGGCTCGGTTTTAAAGTTCACCGAGTGTTCGGTAGTGGTGGTCAGGGCAATCTGCATCTCGGGATAACGCTGCTCGATGTTGACCAGCCGCGGCACCAGCCACCGCATGGCGCAGGTAGGTGCTTTCAGTCTGACCACGGTCTGCTGCTGCCGGGCCTGTTCAGCGACCATCACCATCTGATTGAATGAACTCATTAATTCCGGATAGAGCACGCTGCCCTGCGGTGAAAGCCGCAGGCCTCGCGCCAGCCGTTCAAACAGCGGAAAGCCAAACCAGGCCTCGAGCGTGGCAATCTTGCGGCTGACCGCACCCTGGGTCAGGCACAGCTCTTTGGCCGCATGAGTCAGATTGAGGTGACGGGCGGTCACCAGAAAGGTTTCGATGGCATTCAACGGCAACTGGCTGCGCGACATGGTGACTCCAGCTATGCAATTTTCTCATGGCTATTATGACAACAATTCGATTGTCGCCTCAAGAGGCTTTAGGTTGAATAGTTATGCACATTTACTGAGAAAGGATTGGTCATGACTCTGCGCTCTTCGGTGAGAACCCGCACAAAACTGCCCGATGTGGGCACTACCATCTTTACCGTAATTGGTCAGCTTTCCTCTCAGCATAATGCCATCAATCTTTCTCAGGGTGCGCCAAACTTTGCCTGCGACGCGCGGCTGGTGGCTGGCGTGACGCGCGCAATGGAAGAGGGGCATAACCAGTACGCGCCGATGACCGGCCTGCGGGCGCTTAAAGAGCGTATCGGCGATAAAATTGCTGATTTGTATGGCACGCGCTATGACGTGGACAGCGAAATCCTGATCACCGCCAGCGCCAGCGAAGGGCTGTACTCCGCCATCAGCGGGCTGGTGCATCCGGGCGACGAGGTGATCTACTTTGAACCGTCGTTCGACAGCTACGCGCCGATTGTTCGCCTACAGGGCGCAACGCCGGTGGCGATCAAGCTGACCGTACCGGACTTCACCGTTAACTGGGATGAAGTTCGCGCAGCAATTACGCCACGCACGCGGATGATCATCATTAATACCCCGCACAACCCAAGCGGCAAAGTGTTCAGCGCGGACGATCTGCAACAGCTGGCGGCGCTGACCCGCAACACCGATATCGTGATTTTGTCCGACGAAGTGTACGAGCATGTGGTATTCGACGGCGAACCGCATCACGGCATGGCGACGCATCCGCAGCTGGCGGAGCGCAGCGTGATCATCTCTTCGTTTGGCAAAACTTTCCATGTCACCGGCTGGCGCGTGGGTTACTGTGTGGCGCCTGCGGAGCTGATGGACGAAATCTGCAAAGTGCATCAATTTCTGATGTTTTCTGCCGATACTCCGATGCAGTATGCCTTTGCAGAACATATGAACGATCCGCAGACCTGGCTGGCGCTGTCCGCGTTTTATCAGCGCAAACGTGATTTGTTGCAGACGCTGCTGGCAGAATCGCCGTTCCGTCTGCTGCCGAGCCAGGGATCGTTCTTCCTGCTGGCCGATTACAGCCACTTCAGCGATGAAAGCGACAGCGAGATGGTGAAACGGCTGATCGTCGATCATGGCGTGGCAACAATTCCGCTGTCGGCATTTTATGCGGATGGCACCGATAACAAACTGATCCGCCTCTCTTTTGCCAAAGACGAGGCAACATTACGGGCAGGCGCTGCGGCCCTGTGTCAGGTTAAACCACGTTAAGGGGCGTTGGCGATGAAAGTGAAAGCACTGATTCTGGGTATGGGGCTGGTCTGCTCTCTCTCTTCCTTTGCCGCAGGGACGCTGCGGTATGGCGTGGAGGCCGAATATCCGCCGTTTGAAAGCCGCAATAGCGCGGGCGAACTGCAGGGTTTTGATATCGACCTGGGCAATGCCATCTGCAAAGCCGCTGAGCTGAAATGCAGCTGGGTGGAAAGCTCGTTTGATTCGCTGATCCCAGGCCTGACGGCGAAAAAATTTGATGCCATTAACTCGGCGATGAACATCACCGAACAGCGGCAAAAAAGTATCGATTTCACCCAGCCGATCTACCGCATTCCTTCACAGCTGGTCGGCAAAGAAGGCAGCGGGATGCAGGCTACGCCGGAAGGGCTGAAGGGCAAAACCATTGGCGTGCTGCAGGGCTCCATTCAGGAAACCTACGCCAAGGAGCACTGGGAAAAATACGGTGTGACCGTGGTGTCTTATAAAGATCAGAACATGGCGTGGGCCGATCTGCTGAACGGGCGCATTGACGCTTCGCTGGTGATGTCCGCCGCCGGGCAGGCCGGTTTCCTCAGCAAGCCGCAGGGCAAAGGGTTTGGCTTTATTGGCCAGCCGGTGTCCGACAATACCATTTTGGGCAGCGGCATTGGCTACGGCCTGCGTAAGGGCGATGAAGCGACCAAGAAACAACTCGATGCAGCCATCGACAAAGTACGCGCCGATGGCACCATCACCAAACTGGCGGCGAAGTATTTTCCTGGAATCGACGTTAGCGTGAAGTAATAACGAAGACGTACTGAAATTGCCCGGTGGCGGCGTTTCGCCTGACCGGACCTACAACTCCCTCGTGATTTTGGGTTTTGTAGGTCTGATAAGCGAAGTGCCATCAGGCAAAACAGAAATGCATAAATTCTTTTGGCCCCGGGGGAGAGATGTCGCCGCCGGGGCTTTTTTATACACAAATTTACACCCGGAATCAGGCACTTCCGATCGTATTAATTTATTTATCGGTTTGTTCGGATTTTGCACCGCCAGCAATTGGATTATCAGCCTTTTTTGTCTAGAGTGGGCGCTTCTTAGCGAAGTCGATTATCAAAGAAGGACGCTGACTCAGGCATGAACCGCAGACACTTTATCAAATCCTCAATGGCTGTAGCCGCGGTGAGCGCTACATCTGGTATCGCCTCTCTCTTTTCCAGCGCCGCGCTGGCAGACGACTCGTCGATTGCCGACGGGCAGACGCGCCGCTTTGACTATTCCGTTTTGCAGTCCATGGCGCATGACCTGTCGCGTCAGCCGTGGGGCGGCAAACCGAAAGACTTGCCGAAAACGCTGGCTGAACTGACGCCGCAGGCTTACAACAGCATTCAGTACGATGCCTCCCAGTCGCTGTGGAACAACATTCCCGACCGTCAGCTCGATATTCAGTTCTTCCACGTTGGCATGGGCTTCCGCCGCCGCGTGCGGATGTTCTCGCTGGATAGCGCTACTCAGCAGGCGCGTGAAATCCATTTCCGCCCGGAACTGTTCAAATACAACGATGCGGGCGTGGATACCAAACAGCTTGAAGGCCAGACCGATCTTGGCTTCGCAGGTTTCCGTACCTTTAAAGCCCCTGAGCTGGCGCGTCGCGATATCGTCTCTTTCCTCGGCGCGAGCTATTTCCGTGCGGTAGACAGCACCTATCAATACGGCCTGTCCGCGCGCGGCCTGGCGGTGGATACCTTCACCGACACGCCGGAAGAGTTCCCGGACTTCACCTCTTTCTGGTTTGAAACCGTTAAGCCAGGCGCGACGGTGTTCACCGTTTACGCACTGCTGGACAGCCCAAGCGTTACCGGGGCCTACAAATTTACCGTTAACTGTCAGGCCACGCAGGTGATCATGGATGTGGAAAACCACATCTACGCGCGTACCGATATCAAACAGCTCGGCATCGCGCCAATGACCAGCATGTTCAGCTGCGGCAACAACGAGCGTCGCACCTGTGACACCATTCATCCGCAAATTCACGACTCCGACCGCCTGGCGATGTGGCGCGGAAACGGCGAATGGATCTGCCGTCCGCTGAACAATCCGCAGAAACTGCAGTTCAACGCCTTCCAGGACAAGAACCCGCGCGGTTTTGGTCTGCTGCAGCTCGATCGTGATTTCAGCCACTATCAGGACGTGATGGGCTGGTATGACAAACGCCCAAGCCTGTGGGTTGAGCCGCGTAATCAGTGGGGCGAAGGGGCAGTTTCTCTGATGGAGATCCCGACTACCGGGGAGACGCTCGATAACATTGTCTGCTTCTGGCAGCCGAAGAAAGCGGTAAAAGCCGGGGATGAGCTGGACTTTAAATATCGCCTGTACTGGGCCGCACAGCCGCCAGTACGTTCACCGCTGGCGCGCGTGATGGCGACCCGCACCGGAATGGGTGGTTTCCCGGAAGGCTGGGCACCTGGCGAGCATTACCCGGATACCTGGGCGCGTCGCTTTGCGATTGATTTTGTCGGCGGCGATTTGAAAGCGGCTGCGCCGAAAGGCATCGAGCCGGTGATCACGCTGTCCAACGGTGAAGCTAAACAGGTGGAAATCCTCTACGTCGAGCCGTTCGATGGTTACCGCATTCTGTTCGACTGGTACCCAACTAACGACTCCACCGATCCGGTGGAAATGCGCATGTTCCTGCGCTGTCAGGGTAATGCGATCAGCGAAACCTGGCTGTATCAGTATTTCCCGCCAGCGCCGGACAAACGCAAATATGTTGATGACCGCGTGATGAAGTAAATCACAGATGCCCGATGGCGCTAACGCTTATCGGACCTACATGTTCTGTGTAGGTCCGGCAAACGGAGTGCCGCCGGGCAATGTTTTAATGATAGCGTGAAGCCAAAGCAGGCGACTGTCCGCCAAAAGCACGCAGATTCTGCTGTAACGCCTGATCGATCAGCTGATGATCTTCAACGCCCGGCGCACAAACCACTTCCCCCAATTCCAGAGCACGTAAACTGGCGGTCACCACATCTTCCGCCGTCATTCTTGGGATCGCGCTCAAATCCATTCCCTGACGTTCATGGAACTCGGTAGCCACCACGCCAGGGCAAAGCACCTGTACGTTCAGCCCGGCAGGCGTCAGTTCTTCATGCAGCGCGAGCGACAGCGAAATCAAATGTGCCAGTGAAGCAACGTAGGTGGCGCGGCCTGCTGCCTGGCCGAGCGGCGCTGTTGCGCCAAAACCTAACATCCCGGCTACGTTGATAATCGTCCCAGATTTACGTTCGACCATACCTGGCGCAGCAGCGTGAGCCAGCAGCGTTGGTGCAATCACTTTCACCTGAAGAAGTTCCTGCGCTTTTTCCAGCGGCAGGTCGGTAAAGCCCATGTAGTGGGAGACGCCCGCGTTGTTGATCAGCAGCGTCAGAGGCTGCTGGCGGCACAGTTCGCTGATGCGGTTAACGCCTTCTGCGGTGCTTAAATCTGCCACTACGCCGCGAATTTGCCCGGCCGGAAATTCAGCTGCTAAAGAATCAAGACGCTCCTGGCGACGACCGACGGCAATCACGTCGTAACCCGCAGTAGCCAGACGGCGGGCGAAAGCCTGACCGATACCTGAGGTGGCGCCAGTGACGAGGGCTAAGGGTTTCTGCATGGACATATGATTTTCTCCTGTGTGATTGATGGAAGTGATCATAGTCGCTGAATGTGCAGGAGATAAGTCACCTTAATACGCACGGGTTGTTCGCTAAAACGGACAATGGGCGGCATAATAGCGTTATCCAGCATGAAATAAGAGGTAACGGCATGCCAAAGCGAACAACGGATGAGTTAAGCGATCTGAAAGCCTTCGTCAGCGTGGCTCAGGCCGGTGGTTTTCGTGAGGCGGCACGTCTGCTGCAGCTTAGCCCTTCAGGTTTGAGCGATGCCGTGCGCCGGCTTGAAAATCATCTTGGGGTGCGCTTGCTGCATCGCTCCACCCGCAGCGTGAAGCCAACGGAGCAGGGCGCACAGCTGCTGGAGCGTATCACTCCGGCTTTTACCGAACTGGATCTGGCGCTCAAAACGGTAACGTCTACGCGCGACAAACCTGCTGGCAATCTGCGCCTCAACGTCCCCGTCAACGCGACGCGCCTGTTTCTGGCACCGCTGCTGACCCGTTTTCTGCAACGGTATCCGGATATCACGGTGGAAGTGGTGGCTGAAAGCGGAGTGGTTGATATTCTCGCCGCAGGCTGTGACGCTGGTATTCGCTATGATGAACGCCTTGACCAGGACACGATTGCGATCCCCATTGGCCCGCGCCAGCAGCGGTTTGCCACGGCGGCAGCCCCCGTGCTGCTGGAACGCTTTGGCCGACCACAGCATCCTGACGATCTGCTGAAGATGCCCTGTCTGCGAGGCCGCTTTGCCAAAGGCAATCTGGAACGTTGGACCTATCAGCGCGGTGACGAGGTTTGCCACATCGACCCTCATGGCCCGCTGATTTATAGCGGCGGCAGTGCGGTGGATATGGGCGTAGCGATGGCGGCAGAAGGCGTAGGAGTCATTTATCTGTTTGAAGCCTGGCTCGCGCCGTGGTTCGAAAGCGGGCAGTTAGAGCCCGTGCTCGAGCCGTGGTGGCAATCCTTCAACGGTCCCTTCCTGTATTACTCCGGCCGTAAGCTGGTGCCGCCGCCGCTGCGCGCTTTTATCGATTTCGTCAAAGAAGAGTGATATTTTCGGTTGTCTCTTCTTTACTGTGAATGTTGCGCAAGGAGCCACGATGACCGAGCAACAATGCCTGCCAGATGAGCAGATCCCCGTCACCGCTGAATTATCCCTGCATGCCGCCAATGAACGTTACGTGGCTGAGCTGCACCAACTGGTGCTGAAAAATCGCCACTGGCTGCAGGAATCGCTGAACTGGCCGCAGTTTGTCGGCGGTGAGGACGATACCCGACAAAATATGCTGAGCAACCGCATGCTGCATCAGCGCGGCTACGCGAAGATGTTCCTGATTGTATTGCAGAATGCCGTGGTGGGCGTGATTTCGTTTAATTCGATTGAGCCGCTGAATAAAGCGGGCTTCATCGGTTACTGGCTGGATCAGGATGCGCAGGGCAAGGGCATTTTGTCCGCAGCATTGCAGGCGTTAATGCGCTATTACGCCGATCAGGGTGAAATACGCCGCTTCGTGATCAAATGCCGGGTCGACAATGAGCGCAGCAATCAGGTCGCGCTGCGTAACGGCTTTGAGCTGGAAGGGCGCTTACGCCAGGCCGAGTATCTGAACGGCCACTATCACGACCAGAACATCTATGCGCGAATTTTTGAAGAGATCTCAGAGTGAACCAAGCAGCGGCGTGCGCGTAATGCGTTCGTCGCCGTTAATCACCTTGCGTCCGCGAACGTGGATTGCATCGCCGTCATAGGCTTCTATCACCGCATTACCGCAGATTTCCACCTGGTGTTCGATCACCACATCGCCGCTGATCCTGGCGTGACCCTCAACCAGCACTTTGTCATCCAGTAAAATTGGCCCTCCGCGCAGCCAGGCGTGTCCGCCAACCAGCACGTGATGTTTCAGCACGCAGTTGCCCTCGACGACGGCGTTTTCTGCCACCTGCGAGCTGTAGCGTAAGGTTGGGATGGCATCATCACCTTGTCCGGCCACCACGCGGGCGTTGCCGTACACTTTCGCGCAGTCGCAAATCCAGACGTTGTTCTCTTCGTTACCCTGGATCAATGCCGCATCAAACACTTCGGCGCGATGCTCAATAAAGGCCTGATCGACAATCGCCTCACCGTAGATTTGTACCTGATGGACGATGCGAGAGCGGCTGACCGTTGCGCGGTCATAGATTTGCAGAATTTGCGTGCTGTCGCGAGTCAGACCCTGCGCGGCAATGATATCGCACTCGTTCAAGATGCGTGCATCGCCAAACAGATGGCATTTACCACGCACTCTTGAAGCCTGGATAGTGACGTTGTCACTTATTCTGGCGTGATGGCTGACGGTGGCGTTATCCAGCCACGCGTTACCTTCAATGATTGCCTCGTGCGAAAGGGTGCAGGGTTGAGTAAGCCTGGCGTTATCTCTGATGCTCGCCCCGGCAAACGCCACGCTGTTTTCATCATAGATCCAGCAGTTTCCGTGCTGGCTTAGCGCCGCTTCGCTGTCGACCCAGCCACCTGGCGTGCCTGCTTTCACGTCGGCGAAATCCTTTAGCGCGATAATTTGCCAAAGCGCTATGCTCTGTGTTTCGCCTTCATCCTGATAGTGGTGCTGGCGGGATAGCTCACTGAGTCGGGATTTATTCATAATATTCTCGTCACCTGGCGCTAAGATAACCGTAGCAAAAAATCTGCGTGACGCGGCGCTAAAGGTTCCTTTAAAATGCACCTTCAAAATAATTTGAATGATTAAACAGAATGAAGAAAGTGGATCCGCAAAGTAAAGTCCTGCACCTGCCGGCAGGCTATTTCGGCATGGTGCTGGGGATCATCGGGATGGGATTTGCCTGGCGTTTTGCCAGCACCATCTGGCCGGTGCCCCGCATGATCGGTGACGGGCTGGTGGTGCTGGCGGCCAGCATCTGGGCTTTACTGACGCTGGCTTTTCTCTCGCGTCTGCTCCGCTTTCCCCACAGCGTGGTGACCGAGATGTGCCATCCGGTGGCGGGCAGTTTTGTCAGTCTTTTCCCGGCAACAACCATGCTGGTCTCGATTGGCGTCACTCCGTGGTGCAGGTCGCTGGCAGTAGGGCTGTTTAGCGTGGGCGTGACGCTGCAACTGGGCTATGCCGCCTGGCAAAGCGCCGGGCTGTGGCGCGGCGCGCATCCTGCGGAAGCCACTACGCCGGGGCTTTATCTGCCAACTGTTGCCAACAACTTTATCAGCGCCATGGCCTGCGGTGCGCTGGGCTTTACCGATGCCGGGCTGGTTTTTCTTGGCGCCGGGATCCTTTCCTGGCTTAGCCTCGAACCGGTTATTTTGCAGCGGCTGCGCAGCGGCGGAGAGCTGGCAGCACCGTTGCGCACTTCGCTGGGGATCCAACTGGCACCTGCGCTGGTGGCCTGTAGCGCGTGGTTTGCGGTGAACGGCGGACAGGTGGACGTGCTGGCGAAAATGCTTTTTGGCTACGGGCTGCTCCAGCTGCTGTTCATGCTGCGCCTGATGCCGTGGTATCTGAAACAACCCTTCAATGCGTCGTTCTGGAGCTTCTCGTTCGGCATTTCCGCGCTGGCCAGCACCGGTCTGCGTCTGGGGCACGCCAGCGACAGCGGTTTTTTCCACAACCTCGCGCTGCCGCTTTTCATTTTTACCAACGTGATTATCGCGCTGCTGCTCATCCGCACTGCTCTTCTGCTGGTGCGTGGCGGGCTGTTAGTTCGCGTTGAACGCCATACTCTTACTCGAGACAAGGAGCCATCATGACCCTTCGGGATGAAAACTACTTTACCGACCACTACGGTCTGACCCGCACCCATTCAGAAGTGCTGCACGCGGCCAGCAAAATTGCACCGGGGAAAACCCTGGATTTAGGCTGCGGCAACGGGCGCAACAGCCTGTATCTGGCCGCTCAGGGTTTTGATGTCACCGCGTGGGATAAAAATCCTATGAGCATCAATAATCTGCAATCTATCGTCAGCAAAGAGGGCATGGAGAATCTGCAGGCAAGCGAAGCCGATCTCAACGCGCTACAGTTTGACGGCGAGTACGATTTTATTCTGTCCACCGTGGTGATGATGTTCCTCGAAGCGAAAACCATTCCCGGACTGATTGCCAATATGCAGCGCTGCACCAAACCGGGCGGCTGGAATCTGATCGTCGCCGCAATGGACACCGAAGATTACCCGTGCAACGTCGGCTTCCCGTTTGCTTTTAAAGCCGGGGAACTGAAAAATTACTACGAAGGCTGGGAGTTCGATCGCTATAACGAAGACGTCGGTGAACTGCATCGCACCGACGCCAACGGTAACCGTATTAAGCTCCGCTTTGCCACTATGCTGGCACGTAAACCGGCTTAACGGGCGGCCAGCAGACACAGCTGTAACGCGACCTGATAAGAGGCTTCGAACGACTTCAGCGGCAGAAACTCAAACTTTGAATGGAAGTTATGCGCGCCGGTGAAGAAGTTCGGAGTCAACAGACCTTTCGCTGACAGAGCTGCACCGTCCGTACCGCCGCGCATCGGCGTGGGTTTTGGCGTAATGCCGAGACTTTCCATGGCTTCAAACATCAAATCGATGGCCCGACGATCCTCACCAATAGCGTTGCTGATATTGCTGTAGGTATCGCTGATCTGAAACTCCACTTTTGCGGTGGGATACTGAGCGGCAATCTTTTGCGCCACTTCGCCAATCTGCTGCTTTCGCCGCTCAAAGCTGGATTTGTCGAAATCACGAATGTTTGCGCGCAGCACCGCCGCATTTTGTCCGGCCTCCATACCATTGAACCACACGTAGCCTTCGCGGCCTTCGGTGTGCTCCGGCGTTTGCAGACGATCAAAATGACTCATAAAGTCGGTCGCCATTAGTAGCGGGTTCACCAGTACGCCTTTTGACGACATCGGGTGCGCGGTGACGCCGGTAAAACGGATCTCTGCCGCCGCGGCGTTAAAGTTTTCATAGACGATTTCCCCCAGTTCACAGCAGTCGATAGTCCAGGCAAAATCCACCTTAAAGCGCCGTTCAATATCCAGCGCTTTCGCCCCGCGCAGACCGACTTCTTCATCCGGCACGAAGGCGACGACGATATCGCCATGACGCTGCTCCGGGGTCAGGTTTTCCAGCAAGGTCATCACCACCGTCACCGCCGCTTTGTTATCCGCGCCCAGCACGCTGGTGCCATCGCTGAAGATTATCTCTTCCCCGGGATAGGCGAGAATTTCCGGGTGCTCGCTCACGCGCAGCCAGATGTCTTTCTCGGCGTTCAGACAGAGATCTTCACCAGTAAAACGCAGTATTTGTGGATGAATATCCGGTGACAGACCGACGTCTACGGTATCGATATGCGTAATGAATCCCACGCGCGGCGCGCCTGATACGTTTCCTTTTTTCACCGCGGTGACCGTGGCGTGCTCGTCAATTTCGATATCGTCCAGGCCCAGAGCCTTCAGCTCTCTGGCCAGTTCGCGCGCCATCTCATGCTGACCTGCAGTTGTCGGCAGAGTGGTAGCGCTGGCCTCGCTCTGGCTGGTGATCGCCAGGTAGCGAAAGAAGCGATGGGTTAATTGACTGGCAAGCGTTGAAGACATAGTGATTCCTTCTTTATTAGCGTTATCAGGTGTTTGCAGTGAGTTTTTGATGTTATCAATGGAAGGCTAAACCAATAAGAACAGGAAATGGACATGAAAAGCAAACTGACAATACTTGCGCTGGCGTTGGCAGCCCTGACGGTAAGTTCCACCGTGGCGGCGAAAACGCTGGTTTACTGTTCCGAAGGCTCGCCGGAAAACTTCAACCCTCAGCTCTATACCTCTGGCACCAGCGTGGATGCGAGTGCGGTGCCGGTTTACAACCGTCTGGTGGATTTCAAACCGGGTACCACGGAGCTGCTGCCGAGCCTGGCGGAAAGCTGGGAGGTGAGTGAGGACGGAAAAGTTTATACGTTCCACCTGCGTAAAGGCGTGAAGTTCCAGAGCAACAATTTCTTCACGCCAACCCGCGATTTTAATGCTGACGACGTGATTTTCTCGTTTATGCGACAGAAAGATGCCAGTAATCCGTATCACAACGTCTCCGGCGGTAGCTATGCCAACTTTGAAAGTCTGGAGTTTGGTAAGCTGATTACCGCTATCGACAAAGTTGATGACAACACCGTGCGCTTTACTCTCGCTCATCCCGAAGCGCCGTTTGTGCCGGATCTTGCATGGTATTTTGCTTCGATCCTCTCTGCTGAATATGCCGATGCCATGCTGAAAGCAGGGACTCCGGAAAAAGTGGATATGGAGCCGATTGGCACCGGACCGTTTAAGCTCGCGCAGTATCAAAAAGACTCCCGCATTCTGTTCACGGCATTCCCGGAGTACTGGCAGGGCAAAGCGAAAATTGACCGGCTGGTGTTCAGCATTACCCCGGATGCTTCGGTGCGCTACGCCAAGCTGGTGAAGAATGAATGTCAGGTGATGCCGTTCCCGAACCCCGCGGATTTAGAGCGGATGAAGGAAAATAAAGACATTCAGTTGATGAGCAAATCCGGGCTTAACACCGGGTTCCTGGCGTTCAACACCCAGAAACCGCCGTTGGATAACCTGAAAGTCCGCCAGGCGCTGGCAATGGCTATCAACAAACCGGCGATAGTGGAGGCCGTTTTCCACGGTACCGGCACGGTGGCGAAGAATCTGCTGCCGCCGGGAGTGTGGAGCGCGGACAGTGAACTGAAGGACTACGATTACGATCCGCAAAAGGCCAAAGCCCTGTTGAAAGAGGCCGGATTTGCCGACGGCATGACGATCGATCTGTGGGCCATGCCTGTTCAGCGCCCGTACAACCCCAACGCGAAGCGAATGGCGGAGATGATCCAGGCCGACTGGGCCAAAATTGGCGTGACCACCAAAATCACCACCTATGAGTGGGGTGAATATCTGAAAAGGGTGAAAGACGGTGAGCACCAGGCGGCGCTGATGGGCTGGACCACGGCAACGGGCGATCCGGATAACTTCTTTGGCCCGCTGTTTACCTGCCAGTCGGCAAACGGTGGCTCGAACTCGGCAAAATGGTGCTATGCCCCGTTTGATAAACTGATCGGCGAAGCCAAAACGATAACCGATCAACAGAAACGCACGGCGCTTTATCAGCAGGCGCAGCAGATGATGCACGACCAGATGCCAGCGGTGATGATTGCCCACTCGACCATCTTTGAGCCGGTGAGCAAGTCGGTGTCAGGCTATGAAATCGACCCGTTCGGCAAGCATATTTTTTATCCGGTGGATATTAAGTAAAACCGACGTCACCCGTCGCTGCGGCAGGTGACGAATATTTTCTGATTCTTTGATCCCCCGCTTTATTTCCTAAGACAATTCTCGTGGCCCTTTGCTATAAATAAAGCGCATTTGTGCACTTACAGGGATTACTTATGCGTAGCAAAACTTTATTAAAAGTGGCCGCACTCGCGGGCATGTTGGCGTTGGCAGGGTGTGCTTCTAAAGTGGCGCAGCCGGATCAGTATTCAGGCTTTCTGAAAAACTATTCCGATCTGAAACCGGGAACCTCCGCTTCCGGTAAACCGATGCTTCGTTGGATCGATCCGAATTACAATCACAGCAATTACGACAGTATTGTGTTCAATCCTGTCATCTATTATCCGGTCCCTAAACCAAACTCGCAGGTTGGTCAGAAGGCGCTGGATGATATCCGTAACTACACCAACCAGCAGCTCAAAGCTGCGCTGGCGCAGAAACTGCCGCTGGTCGATAAACCAGGCCCACACAGCCTGATTTTCCACGGGGCGATTACGGCAGTGAATTCCAGCTCAGAAGGGTTGCAGTTCTATGAAGTGATCCCGGTCGCGATGATTGTTGCTGGCACGCAGATGGCAACGGGTCACCGTACCATGAACACTAACTTGTTCTTTGAAGGTGAGATGGTCGATGCTTCTACCGGTAAACCAGTGATTAAAGTGGTACGCAAAGGTGCAGGAAAAGACCTCAACAATGCGTCCTCCACAATCTCCGTCGATACCATCAAACAGGTTATCGATGACATGGTTATCGATACCGTCAAATTCGATCCGAGCAAGAAAGATTAATATCAGCGCCATCTGCGGATGGCGCTGTTTTTTTATGCCACCTGACGCAAGCGCAGTGACTTCAGCCAGTTCTCCGGTTTTGCAAACATCACCAGATTACCCACCAGAATTAAAGCCAGGCCAAAAATAGCGTTGGCGTGCCAGACATATCCCTCATAAAACGTGGAAATCGTCAGCGCAACCAGTGGAAACAGCAGCGTACTGTAGGCCGCATTGGCCGGCCCGATGCGCCCGACCAGGGTGAAATACGCACCAAACGCAATCACCGAACCGAACAGTGCCAGATACAGCAGGGCACCCATATAGCTGAAAGTGAACTCCGGCATAAAGTTATCACCGCGGATCAGCGCGATACAGCCCATCACAATCGTACCGTACAGCATCGCCCAGCTGTTGGTGGTCAGCGTTTCCAGGCCACGGCGCTGATGGCGAATACTCAGCATATTGCCGAGTGAGAAACCATAGGTGCCCAGCGCGCTCAGGCCAATCCCCATCAGCAGTTCACCGCTCAGACCGCTGGCCCGCAAATCATCCCAGAACAAAGTGACAATGCCGATCAGACCCAGCAGGGCGGCAAGGTAAAAGCGGCCCGGCGGCTGTTGGCGATAAAACAGGAAGCTGTTGATGGCATTGAATAGCACCGCCATCGAGAAAATCACCGATTCCAGCCCGGTGTTGATCCACTTCGCGGCGCTGTAGAAGCACCAGAAATTGAAGCAAAACACGCAGCAGCCCTGAATGATGCAGAACAGATGATCGCGCACCTGTAATTTGCGCAGGCGGCCCATCGCTTTTAACACCACCATCAGCGTCAGGCTTGCTACCGCAAAGCGCCAGAAGATAGACACAGGAGCCGCAACCGGACCCTGTTGCAGAAAAATAGCAATCCACGTGGTTCCCCAAATCACCACCACCAGACAATAAAGCAGTACGTTCATAGTTATACTCAGTTCAGTCAGTCATGGCGTGAGTGTGAACGTTGTCACAAAGGTATGCTTGCAGGGTGTTGCGGCGAAGTTGCATATTCTTGCGCATTTTTTTCCGGCGCTCGCGGTGCGATGCTGGCAACCGCTGAAAATAATCCCTAGACTGTGACTCTGATCCTTAGCCACAGCGAACATGATGTCCCGCACTTACGATACGTTTGAAACCCTTCGCCAACAGAACGCCGTCCTCCGTGACACGGTGGCGCTCAACTCCGGCATTCAGCTGGCGGCGTGGTTCAATCAAAGCGATACCGTTACGGTGCAAAGCGACCATCACACCCTCAGCCTGTACGTGGCCGACGGCTACGAGAGCTATCACAAAACGCCACACGGCTGGAAAAACGGCGGTGGTCCGGATCGCTTCTGCCTGATGCCGAAAGAGAGTGAATCCAGCTGGGATATCCGCGATAACCTGTCGTTTGTGCATCTCTACTGCACGGACGAACATCTGCGCGCCATCGGTGAGAAAATCTGGGATCGCAGCCCGGCGTCGCTGCAGCTGGATGAAAAAACCTTCGCCAGCGATGACAAAATCACCGCGCTGTATCGCCACTTTTTGCTCGACTGCGACTGGCAGCAGCAGGCCAACCAGCTGGCTTTGAGTTCGGCCAGCACGCTGCTGTTGACTCATCTTCTTCAGCATTACACCAACGTTCAGTGGCAGCTGCCGAAGGTCACGGGCGGTCTTGCGCCGTTTGTGCTGCGTAATGTACTGGCTTTCATTGAGGCGAATCTGGCGCAGCCACTGACGCTTGCCGACCTGGCGCAGGAAGCGGCGCTGAGCGAATACCATTTCGCCAGAATGTTCAGCCAGTCGATGAAAATGGCGCCGCATCAGTACGTGATGCAGCGCCGGATGGTCAGAGCCGAAGAGCTGGTGCGTCACAGCGCGTTGCCGCTGACGGATATTGCGCTGGCCTGTGGGTTCAGTTCAGCCAGCCATTTCAGCAATCGCTTCAAAAGCGCGCTGGGGATGACGCCTTCGCAGCTACGCGCGGCGGGTCAGTGACAACACGCTGAAGCACAGCCCGCCCAGCACCAGTCCCCAGAAAGCAGAACCAATCCCCGCCAGCTTTACGCCGCTTGCTGTCACCAGAAAAGTGACTATTGCTGCGTCACGTTCATTCTCATGGTTTAGCGCCTGCACCAGACTTCCGCCAATGGTACCCAGCAGCGCCAGACCTGCCAGCATCTGGATCCAGGCGAGAGGCAGGGCGGCCATCAGCGCGGTGATTGAGCCACCAAAAATCCCGGCCAGCAGATAAAACACACCCGCCGACGCAGCGGCTTTCCAGCGTTCAGACGCGTCAGGATGTGCCTCCGGGCTCTGGCAGATGGCAGCGGTAATGGCGGCGATACAGATGGAATAGACGCCGAACGGAGAAAACAGCAGGGCAATCCCGCCGGTGACCACCATCAGCAGTGAAACCGGAGCCGAAAAGCCGGAGGCCTTCATGGTGGCAATACCCGGCGCATTCTGCGAAGCCATTGTCACCAGAAAGAACGGCAGGCCGACGCTCAGCAGCAGAGAAAGATCGAACTGCGGCGCAATGTAGGCTGGCAAAACAATCGCAAAGTGCAGGTTTTGCGCATGCCATTGGCCCGTGCTGACGGCCAGAAGGCAACCAACGGCGAATGCTGCAATAACCGCATAGCGTGGTGCGAAGGCTTTAAATATCAGCCAGGCCGCGAGCATGCTTCCGCACAGCAGCAGATGACCTTGCAGACTGGAAAACGCCTGCAGCCAAAAACGCAGCAGGATCCCCGCCAGCATCGCCGCCGCCAGCGAATGAGGAATAATCTTCATCAGCCGGGCAAACAGTCCCGTTAGCCCACACAGGACAATTAGCGCATTGGCGAAGATAAACACGCCGACAGCCTGATTGAGCGTCACCCCTTGCAGACCGCTGACCAACAGCGCCGCGCCAGGCGTTGACCAGGCCGTCAGCACCGGGACTTTGCGCCAGAGCGTTAGTGCTAAAGTACTGACGCCCATCGCCAGGCCCAGAGCCGTCATCCAGCCCGCAATGGTC
The DNA here is from genome assembly GCA_014156375.1 of Enterobacteriaceae bacterium 89. Taxonomy (GTDB): domain Bacteria; phylum Pseudomonadota; class Gammaproteobacteria; order Enterobacterales; family Enterobacteriaceae; genus Scandinavium. Next base: position 231,640 of record RQJH01000003.1, read on the forward strand.
TGCGCATCGGCTCCGGCAGCGGCGGCAGCCTGCCAGATAATTGCCGCCGAGCTGGCATAGCCCACCAGCACGGCGACAAAACCGGCCAGCAGCGTGGAAAAGGGAAAAGTCCGCATAAAATCCTCTTGTGCGTTATAGCGTCCGATGAAATGTAGCATTGGGCGTTATAGCGCACAAGTGATAAACTTCAGCAAAAGGAGAGACTATGACCATTGCACATCATCTGGCGACGACGTTGAAAACGCTGCGCCAGCAGCGGGAGTGGAGCCTGGCGAAGCTTGCCGAAGAAACCGGCGTGTCAAAAGCGATGCTGGGGCAAATTGAACGTAACGAATCCAGCCCGACGGTCGCCACGCTGTGGAAAATTGCCACCGGGCTGAATGTGCCATTTTCCTTGTTTATCACTTCGCCGGAACACGAAAAGGCGGCGTACGATCCTCAGCAGCAGGCAATGGTGGTGACACCGGTTTTCCCGTGGGATCCCGTTCTGCATTACGATCACTTCGCGATTACCCTTGCTCCCGGTGCGTTAAGCGAGTCCACGCCGCACGAAAAAGGGGTGATCGAACATGTGGTGGCTATTCGCGGTGAACTCGAGATGCGTATTGAGGGTGAGTGGCAGCGGGTCAAAGAGGGCGAAGGATTAAGATTTGCAGGCGATAAACCTCACGCTTATCGCAACAGCTCGGAGGGAACTATCCTGTTTCATTCGTTGATCCATTATCCAAAAGAAAAAGCCGCAGGGTAAGCTGCGGCAAAATACGACTTACATGACGAGGAAAATCCGGAATACGCAGTGACTGTAAACCGCCGCCGCCGTGCCAGGAAATAGCAATTTGTTCAATGCTTTGCCAGCAGGCAGAAAATGCCTGTAAAAGGTGGGTGGAAAATGATTTCGCCGCGCCGGACTTCTGACTACAATAGCCGCCATTTTGACCCAACGGATAATAACGATGCGCCTGCAAAACCATCATCTTGAACTCCTCAGCCCGGCCCGCGATGTCGGCATTGCCCGTGAAGCTATCCTTCACGGTGCGGATGCAGTCTATATCGGCGGACCTGGCTTTGGTGCCCGTCACAATGCCAGCAACAGCCTGAGCGATATCAGCGCTCTGGTGCCGTTTGCCCACCGCTACGGCGCTAAAGTCTTTGTGACGCTGAACACCATTCTTCATGATGATGAGCTGGAGCCTGCGCAAAAGCTGATCACTGACCTGTATCAGACCGGCGTCGATGCGCTGATCGTTCAGGACATGGGGATCATGCAGTTGGATCTGCCGCCAATTGAGCTGCACGCCAGCACCCAGTGTGATATTCGCAGCGTTGAAAAAGCTAAATTCCTGTCGGATGTTGGTTTTACCCAAATCGTACTGGCGCGTGAGCTTAATCTCGATCAGATCAAAGCTATTCACGAAACCACCGATGCCACCATAGAGTTCTTTATCCACGGTGCGCTGTGCGTGGCTTACTCCGGCCAGTGCTATATTTCGCACGCTCAGACCGGGCGCAGCGCCAACCGCGGCGATTGCTCCCAGGCCTGCCGTCTGCCATACACCCTGAAAGACGATCAGGGCCGGGTGGTGTCTTACGACAAACACCTGCTGTCGATGAAAGATAACGATCAGACCGCCAACCTCGGCGCGCTGATTGATGCCGGTGTGCGCTCCTTCAAGATTGAAGGGCGCTACAAAGACATGAGCTACGTGAAAAACATCACTGCGCACTACCGTCAGATGCTGGACAAGATTATTGAAGATCGTGGCGACCTGTCGCGCGCGTCTGCTGGCCGCACCGAGCATTTCTTTATCCCGTCTACCGACAAAACGTTCCATCGCGGCAGCACGGACTATTTTGTGAATGCACGTAAAGGGGATATCGGCGCATTCGATTCGCCTAAGTTTATCGGCCTTCCGGTGGGCGAAGTGCTGAAAGTCGGCAAAGATCACCTCGATGTCGAAGTGACCGAGCCGCTGGCTAACGGCGATGGCCTGAACGTGATGATCAAACGTGAAGTGGTCGGCTTCCGTGCCAATACGGTGGAAAAAACGGCTGAAAATCGCTATCGCGTTTGGCCGAATGAAATGCCTGCGGATCTCTACAAGGTGAAACCGCATCAGGCGCTTAACCGTAACCTCGATCACAACTGGTCGCAGGCGCTCACTAAAACCTCCAGCGAGCGCCGCATTGCGGTCGATGTTGAGATTGGTGGCTGGCAGGAACAGCTGATCCTGACGATGACCAGCGAAGACGGCGTGAGCGTGACCCATACGCTGGAAGGCAATTTCGAAGCTGCCTCCAACGCCGAAAAAGCGCTCAGCAATTTGCAGGACGGCGTAGCCAAACTGGGGCAGACCATTTACTACCCGCGCGACGTGCAGGTGAATCTGCCGGAAGCGTTGTTCGTTCCCAACAGCATGCTCAACCAGCTGCGCCGCGAAACTGTAGAAATGCTGGATAACGCGCGCCTGGCGGCGTACGTACGCGGCAGCCGCAAGCCTGTTTCAGACCCGGCTCCGGTATATCCGGAAACGCATCTGACGTTTTTATCCAACGTTTACAACCATAAAGCGCGTGAGTTTTATCATCGCTACGGCGTGCAGCTGATCGACGCGGCCTATGAAGCCCACGAAGAGAAGGGCGATGTGCCGGTAATGATAACCAAACACTGCCTGCGCTTTGCCTTCAATCTGTGCCCAAAACAGGCCAAAGGCAACATCAAGAGCTGGAAAGCCACGCCAATGCAGCTGGTGCACGGCGAGGAAGTGCTGACGCTGAAATTTGACTGCCGCCCGTGTGAAATGCACGTGGTGGGTAAAATCAAAAACCATATCCTTAAAATGCCTCACGCCGGTAGCGTAGTGGCTTCGGTTAGCCCTGAGGATTTGATGAAGACTTTGCCTAAGCGTAAAAACGCATAACTCCTTGTCCGGCGGGTGTAAGCACTCGTCCGGTTAAGTGAGCGTACATTAAAGAAAACGCCAGCCATTTACTCAACTGACTGGCGTTATTTTTTTAAATACAGCATGCGTTCAAAATTATTTGGTCAAGAAAATAATTGTATGCTTTAAAATCCCCTCGATAGGGTAATGTAGCCATTAAACCTTATCGTGCATTCATCCTTGTTCATCAGGCTGGTTGCAATAAATACATCTTTTTTACCCTGGTGGTTGTAATAAGTGTATTTTGCTGTTATGGAGCTTACGTTATTGTCATAATAACATTCGAAATAAGTCTTCTCATCCAATAATGGAGGGGTGTTTTTCGATTTGTCTAGTGCATAGTTAATGGCTGCTAATTTTCTGGCATATAACTCAGAGACAGGGGATATATCAAGAACCTCTACGTTGATTTTGCTTCTTTGCACAGTGGTTGTATTAATGTCTAAATCTTTTTTGATCGCATCAAATAATGATGACTCCATAGGACCATCTATGGATGCACAGTTATGGACTAAGCTATGTGCAAAGGCTGGAGCAACACTCAGTGTGAGAATGAGCAAAGTTTTCATTAATCCTCCACGACCAAAATTTTATCAGTGCTTGAATCAATCATTTTTCTGTATTGAAAATCAAGAATGATACAGCCATCTGAAGCATTCCCTGGATGGGCAGAGCTTCCTCCATGGATCAAAAATCCATCTCTGTTACACATTTGGTTTTCAGGATATGGGGTGAGGCGCAGAGTCCAGGCTTTGGCCTTATGATGATAAAAAGCAGGACCAATAGTGTAAGTACCCCGGGGAAGCGGCCCTTTACCACTTACACATTCGTTGGCTGAATCATCTTTAAATCCTGGTCTGCCCGAGTATTTTGCATCAAATTGATATGTTCCATTCAGGTAGAACGAGTGAGAGCTGACTTTATAGACCCAGGGCATCACGCAATCTCCTTATTGTTCCAGCAATCGGTGTGGATGATACTTCCATCAAGGTAGTGCCATGTGATTTTTTCGTAGGCCAGGTAGAATGCTTCAAGATGATTATGCTTCATATAGTCAGGATTCTTAATGTCGAACATGAAAGACTCAATTTCATTGACTCTTACGTTCTCCATTGTGACACGAAAGTATTCTTCTTCCTGGCCGTTATAGTTGATCCGGTAATGCTTTAATATAGCTTGCCGGAATCTTTTACCAGATGCGACCCCTTGATACAGATAGGGCGAAGAACTATCCAACTCTTTAATCAAAAAATAATCATTGTGAATACGTTTAGCTGTAATCATGCCTGTAAGGCTATCAACGGGTAGCTCTACATTGTGCATTAGAGACACAATCTCTATCGTTCCTTCTCTGGCATGGACATCAACAGAGCCTTTTACCTGATTACCGGCATCATCGATGAGCCATAAGTAAACGGGTATAGCCATTTTAAACCCCCTCTTTTTATTGGCTGTGAATCTCTGAATCTTACTGATTTCGAAGGAGGGTAAAAAATGCAGGGGTCACAAAATATATTATTTATCGCGAATTACATCTATTGCCAAGGGTTATATTTTGCGAGTATGGATAAGTTATTTGAATACTTTCTGGCGAGTTTATTAAAGATAATGGAATTATATAAATTATGAATAAGAGGGGTGCCATTATATCAGGCACCCCTCGGGTTTAAATCACGACTTAAACCCAGCCGCACTCATCAACAAACGAAAGAACATCCCCACTGCAGAGAGAGCTAATACGCTGCCTCCCCACAGTACCGCCAGCCAGAGCAGGCGTTTGTATAACGGTTGCTGCATCAGTGATACCCCTCACCATGTTGAACTTTGCCGCGGAATACGTAGTAGCTCCAGAAGGTGTAAACCAGAATAATGGGTACGATGATTAACGCGCCAACCAGCATAAAGCCCTGACTCTGCGCAGGAGCGGCGGCCTGCCACAGGCTGATGTCCGGTGGAATGAGGTTCGGCCAGATACTGATCCCCAGACCACTGAAGCCTAAGAAGATCAGGCCCAGCGTCAGTAAAAACGGCTGCGCATGAGCATCTGGATTTTCCAGCTTGCACCACAGCGCGACGGCAATCAGCAGCGTCAGCACCGGAACCGGCAGCAGGTACCACAAATTCGGCAGGCTGAACCAGCGCTCGGAAATCGCCGGATGGGCCAGCGGCGTCCACAGGCTGATAGCGGCAATCACGATCAGCATCGCGATGACCAGACCCCGCGAAACGGTGCGCATTTTTCCCTGTAGTGGGTGTTCGCTTTTCATCACCAGCCAGGTCGAACCGAGCAGGGCATAAGCCACCACCAGCCCAAATCCGCAGAACAGGGTGAACGGCGTCAGCCAGTCAAACGGGCCGCCGGCAAAGGTGCGATTTTCGACCGGGAAACCGTTGAGGACCGCACCAACCACCACGCCCTGACAGAAAGTGGCGAGAATGGAGCCACCCAGGAAGGCGCGATCCCAGAACGGGCGATGCGAAGGCGTTGCGTTAAAGCGGAACTCAAAGGCCACGCCGCGAAAAATAAGACCGATCAGCATTAATGTCAGCGGGATGGTGAGCGCATCAATAATCACCGCGTAGGCCAGCGGAAAAGCACCAAACAGTCCCGCTCCTCCGAGTACCAGCCAGGTTTCGTTGCCGTCCCAGACGGGGGCGACGCTGTTGACCATCACGTCGCGATCATCTGCATCACGCACGAAGGGAAACAGAATGCCGATGCCTAAGTCAAAGCCGTCCATCACGATATACATCAGGGTGGCGAAGACGATAATCACAAACCAGATAACGGATAAATCGAGGTTCATCAGCGAGTCTCCTCCTGAGAAATGGCAGCGGAAAGCGGACGCGCCGGAGTGCCGTGCGGTTCAGGAATGTAATCCTGCGGGCCTTTACGGATCAGACGCACCATATAGCTGTAGCCCAGGCCAAACACCGACATATACACCACGAAGAAAGCCAGCAGGCTGACGCTCATATGCAAATCACCGTGCGCGGATACCGCGTCTTTGGTGCGCTGCAGACCATAAACAACCCACGGCTGACGACCCACTTCGGTGGTGATCCATCCTGCGAGAATAGCGATGAGCCCTGACGGCCCCATCCAAAACGCAAAACGCAGGAAAGGACGACTGGTGTAGAGGCGGTCGCCTTTGCGTAGCCACAGCGCGGGAACGCCGAGCAGCAGCATCAGACCACCCAGACCGGCCATTACGCGGAAGGACCAGAACACCATCGTTGAATTCGGCCTGTCTTCTTTGGCGAATTCTTTCAGCGCCGGCACCTGTTTATCCAGACTGTGGGTCAGAATCAGGCTGCCGAGCGCAGGGATCTCCAGGCCATAGCGGGTACGCTCCTGTTCCATGTCCGGCCAGCCAAACAGCAGCAGCGGCGTTGGCTCACCGGGTTTGTTCTCCCAGTGGCCTTCGATGGCGGCGATTTTCGCCGGCTGATGCTTGAGGGTATTCAGCCCGTGCATATCGCCAATCAGCGCCTGGACAGGGGCGACAATCAGCGTCATCCACAGCGCCATCGAAAACATCGCGCGGATCGCCGGAGTATTGTTGCCGCGCAGCAAATGCCAGGCGGCAGAGGCCGCCACGAACAGCGCACTGCTGAGGAAGGCCGCCACCGTCATATGCAGCAGGCGATAAGGGAACGAGGGGTTAAACACCACCGCAAACCAGTCGACCGGCACGACCTGACCGTTGACGATTTCATAGCCCTGTGGCGTCTGCATCCAGCTGTTGGAAGCCAGGATCCAGAAGGTGGACATCAGCGTGCCCAGCGCCACCATGCAGGTGGAAAAGAAGTGCAGGCCCGGCCCAACTTTGTTCCAGCCAAACAGCATCACCCCAAGGAAACCCGCTTCGAGGAAGAAGGCGGTCAGCACCTCATAGGTGAGCAGCGGGCCAGTGATGCTGCCCGCAAACTGGGAGAAGCCGCTCCAGTTGGTGCCAAACTGATAGGCCATCACCAGCCCGGATACCACGCCCATGCCAAAGTTGACAGCGAAGATTTTTGACCAGAATCCCCACAGCGAACGCCAGACCGGATTTTTGGTTTTCAGCCACAGGCCTTCGAGCACCGCCAGATAGCTGGCGAGCCCGATGGTGATGGCCGGAAAGATAATGTGAAACGAGACCGTGAACGCAAATTGAATACGTGCAAGGTGAAAAGCATCAAGACCGAACATGTCAGGCTCCGCAGGAAACGATAACAGTTCCAGTTTATTTGCTTGTAAATTCCACTGATATAGACAGAGCCAGGCTAAAAGATAATAACAGTTTCTGTTACAGCGTTAATTTTTGCCTCTGATATACTCATCGACACAAGGTGAACGGGAGATCCTGAGTGAAAAAGTATCAGCGCCTGGCGCAACAAATAACGGAACAGATTGTGCTGGGTATCTGGCAGCCGGGCGATCGCCTGCCTTCGCTGCGTGAACAGGTGACGATCAGCGGCATGAGTTTTATGACCGTAGGCCACGCTTATCAGTTGCTGGAAAGTCAGGGGCGCATCATCGCCCGGCCGCAGTCAGGTTATTACGTTGCGCCGCGTCCGGTAAAACCCGCCACGGTTGCGCCGCCTGTCCCGGTGACCCGTGACGAAGCCGTCGACATTAACACTTATATTTTCGACGTGTTGCAGGCGAGCCGCGATGCTGCGGTGCTGCCTTTTGCCTCTGCTTTTCCCGATCCTCGTCTTTTCCCTCTGCAACAGCTGAACCGCTCACTGGCGCAGGTCAGCAAAACGGCCAGCGCCATGAGCGTGATCGAAAACCTGCCGCCGGGCAATGCGGAGCTGCGGCATGCCATCGCCCGACGCTATGCGCTACAGGGAATGAATATCTCTCCGGATGAAATAGTCATAACAGCAGGCGCGCTGGAAGCGCTTAACCTGAGCCTTCAGGCGGTAACCGAGCCTGGCGACTGGGTGATCGTTGAGAATCCCTGTTTTTACGGCGCGCTGCAGGCCCTGGAAAGATTGCGGCTGAAAGCGCTGTCTGTGCCGTCGGACGTCAAAGAGGGCATCGACATGGTGGCGCTGGAGCAGGCGCTGAAAGAGTATCCGGTGAAAGCCTGCTGGCTGATGACCAACGGTCAGAATCCGCTGGGCTTTACCCTGAGTGCGGAGAAAAAGCAGCAGCTGGTGGCGTTGCTCAGCGCGCATAACGTGGCGCTGATTGAGGACGATGTTTACAGCGAGCTGTGGTTTGGCCGGGAAAAACCACTGCCCGCTAAAGCCTGGGACCAGAACGATATGACCCTGCACTGCAGCTCGTTTTCCAAATGTCTGGTGCCGGGCTTCCGCATTGGCTGGGTAGCCGCAGGCAAGCACGCCAAACGCATTCAGCATTTACAGCTGATGAGCACGCTGTCCACCAGTTCACCCATGCAGATGGCGCTGGTCGATTATCTGGCGACAAAACGCTACGACGCGCATTTACGCCGCCTGCGGCGTCAGCTGGCTGAACGCAAGCATCAGGCCTGGCAGGCGCTGCTGCGTCATTTGCCTGCGGAAGTGAAAATTCATCACAGCGACAGCGGCTACTTTTTGTGGCTGGAGCTTCCCTCGGGGATCGACGCCGGAGAGCTTGGCGCACGGGCGTTGGCGCATCAGATAAGCATTGCACCGGGCAAAATGTTTTCCACCACCGACAGCTGGGCCTCGTTTTTCCGTTTCAATACCGCATGGGGATGGAGTGAGCGCGAAGAGCAGGGGGTAAAAACGCTCGGTCGGCTTATTCAGGAAATGATTAACGAATAGCCGTTCTTATTTCCTGAAGACCTTTTTCTCGAATTGAAAATAACCCGTCAATTATTTTGCTGATAATCGACGGGTTATTTCTTTTCTGTTCACCATACGAAATAAGTATGCTTTGTCTCGTCGCCTAACGTCTTGTCTATACTGCATTTAGTTCAGATATATCACTGGATTTTCAGCGGAATGCGCCCTTTGTCACAACCTTGTTAAATTTCCTGTTTATTGCAGGCTGGTCTGCACTCCGCCGTCTACGGTTATTAGGGGACATATTTTTACGGCACGGCTGCCGCCTGATTAATTCTGACAGGAGTAAACACACGATGAGCAAACAATTTGCCCGCAGCAGCCTGTGCGCGTTGGGTCTGACTATCATGACAGCACAAGCCGCCGAGCCGCCAACCACGCTCGGTAAAGCAGAAGGTCGCTTAGATATTATTGCCTGGCCTGGCTATATCGAACGCGGTCAGACAGATAAAAATTACGACTGGGTTACCCAGTTTGAAAAAGACACCGGCTGTTCAGTCAACGTTAAAACCGCTGCCACCTCTGACGAAATGGTCAGCCTGATGGCGAAAGGGGGTTATGACCTGGTGACGGCTTCCGGCGATGCCTCGCTGCGCCTGATCATGGGTAAACGCGTGCAGCCGATTAACACCGCGCTGATCCCGAACTGGAAAACCCTCGATCCGCGTCTGGAAAAAGGCGCCTGGTTCAACGTTGGCGGTAAAGTGTACGGCACGCCGTATCAGTGGGGTCCGAACCTGCTGATGTACAACACCAAAACCTTCCCGACGCCGCCGGACAGCTGGAAAGTAGTGTTTGTTGAGCAAACGCTGCCGGACGGTAAATCCAACAAAGGCCGCGTGCAGGCCTATGATGGCCCAATCTACATCGCTGACGCCGCGCTGTTCGTCAAAGCCACTCAGCCGCAACTGGGTATCAAGGATCCGTACCAGTTGACCGAACCGCAGTATGCCGCCGTACTGAAAGTGCTGCGCGATCAGCATGCATTAATCCACCGCTACTGGCACGACGCCACCGTTCAGATGAGCGACTTCAAAAACGAAGGCGTGGTGGCGTCCAGCTCCTGGCCGTATCAGGCCAACGGTCTGAAGGGCGATAACCAGCCAGTTGCCACCGTGTTCCCGAAAGAGGGGGTGACCGGCTGGGCTGACACCACCATGCTGCACGCCGAAGCCAAACACCCGGTTTGTGCCTACAAATGGATGAACTGGTCGCTGACGCCAAAAGTGCAGGGCGATGTCTCCGCCTGGTTTGGCTCGTTGCCGGTCGTGCCTGAAGGTTGTAAAGCCAGCACCCTATTGGGTGATAAAGGCTGTGAAACCAACGGCTACAGCTTCTTCGACAAAATTGCCTTCTGGAAAACACCTATCGCCGAAGGCGGTAAATATGTGCCGTACAGTCGCTGGACGCAGGATTACATCGCCATTATGGGTGGCCGTTAACGCCCGGGAGTAAAGCATGACGTACGCAGTTGAATTTCATGATGTCTCGCGTCTGTATGGTGATGTTCGTGCGGTGGATGGCGTCAGTATCGCCATCCAGGACGGGGAGTTCTTTTCCATGCTGGGGCCATCCGGCTCCGGCAAAACCACCTGCCTGCGGCTGATCGCCGGATTTGAACAGCTGTCCGGCGGCGCGATCAAGATCTTCGGCAAAGAAGCCAGCGAGCTGCCGCCCTGGGAGCGGGATGTCAATACCGTTTTCCAGGACTACGCGCTGTTCCCGCACATGTCGATCCTCGATAACGTCGCTTACGGGCTGATGGTCAAAGGGATTGGCAAAAAGGAACGCATGGCGAAAGCCCAGGAAGCGTTAGAGAAAGTGGCGCTCGGGTTTGTGCAGTCCCGCAAACCTTCGCAGCTTTCCGGCGGCCAGCGTCAGCGCGTGGCGATTGCCCGTGCGCTGGTCAACCAGCCGCGCGTGCTGCTGCTGGATGAACCGCTGGGTGCACTGGATTTGAAACTCCGCGAACAGATGCAGTTCGAGTTGAAAAAGCTGCAACAGGATCTGGGGATCACCTTTATTTTCGTCACCCACGATCAGGGCGAAGCGCTGTCGATGTCCGATCGCGTGGCGGTATTTAACAACGGTCGTATTGAACAGGTGGACACGCCGCGCGAGCTCTATCTGCGCCCGCGCACGCCCTTCGTGGCCGGGTTTGTCGGCACCTCCAACGTGTTCGATACCAGCATGACCGAAAAACTGTGCGGGATGACCGGGCAGTGGTCGCTGCGTCCGGAGCATATCCGTCTGGATATGGCAGGAGAAATCCAGATCAGCGGCGTGGTACAAGCCGTTCAGTATCAGGGCGCGGCGACACGCTACGAAATCCGCCTGCCGGGTGGAGAAAAACTGCTGGTCAGCCAGGGGAATTTCAGCGGCGGAGCAACACCGGATGGCCCGACGCCAGGGCAAACCGTGCTGGCGTCCTGGTCGCGGGAGGCGATGGTGCCGCTGGACGGAGGGAGGTGAAATGACCATGAGCATGGCACCGATCTCTTCACCGCCGCGCGCTAACCGTCTTTCCGGCCTGTTCTGGCGCAAGCCATCGCTGGCGCTGTTCCTGCTGCTGTTAGGACCGCTGATGTGGTTCGGCATCGTCTATCTGGGATCGCTGCTGAGCCTGCTGTGGCAGGGATTCTATACCTTCGACGATTTCACCATGTCGGTGACGCCGGACCTGACGCTTGCCAATCTCAAAGCGCTGTTCAACCCGGCGAACTACGACATCATCGTGCGTACGCTGACGATGGCTATCGCAGTGACGATTGCCAGTGCGATCCTTGCGTTCCCGATGGCGTGGTACATGGCGCGTTATACCAGCGGCAAATGGAAAGCTTTCTTCTACATTGCGGTGATGCTGCCGATGTGGGCGAGCTACATCGTCAAGGCCTATGCCTGGACGCTGCTGCTGGCAAAAGACGGCGTGGCTCAGTGGTTCCTCAGCCATATGGGGCTTGAGGGGTTGCTGAACGAGTTTCTGCTGCTGCCAGCGGTGGGCGGCAACACGCTGTCGACCTCCGGCTTTGGGCGCTTCCTGGTGTTCGTCTACATCTGGCTGCCGTTCATGATCCTGCCGGTGCAGGCGGCGCTGGAGCGTTTACCGCCTTCGCTGTTGCAGGCCTCGGCTGACCTGGGCGCTTATCCACGCCAGACGTTTCGCTACGTGGTATTGCCGCTGGCGATCCCCGGTATCGCGGCAGGCTCGATCTTCACCTTTTCTCTGACGCTCGGCGACTTTATCGTGCCGCAGCTGGTGGGGCCTCCGGGGTACTTTATCGGTCAGATGGTGTATTCGCAGCAGGGCGCGATTGGCAACATGCCGATGGCGGCGGCGTTTACCCTGGTGCCGATTGTTTTGATCTCACTGTATCTGGCGTTCGTGAAGCGCTTAGGAGCTTTCGATGCACTCTGAAAAAGCACCGTGGTTTCTCAAGCTTGCCACCTGGGGCGGAGTGATTTTTCTGCACTTCCCGCTGGCGATCATCGCGATTTACGCTTTTAACACCGAAGACGCGGCGTTCAGTTTCCCTCCTAAAGGGCTGACGTTGCACTGGTTCAGCGTGGCAGCAGGGCGCAGCGATATTCTGGATGCGGTGACGTTGTCACTTCAGATTGCTGCGCTGGCTACGGCTATCGCGCTGGTTCTGGGGACGCTGGCCGCGGCGGCTCTGTGGCGCAGCGAGTTCTTCGGTAAGAACGCCATCTCTTTATTGTTGTTACTGCCCATTGCGCTACCGGGGATCATTACCGGTCTGGCGCTCCTGACTGCGTTCAAGGCGATTAACCTCGAACCGGGCTTCCTCACCATCGTCGTCGGGCACGCAACCTTCTGCGTGGTGGTGGTCTTTAACAACGTCATCGCTCGCTTCCGCCGCACCTCCTGGAGCCTGGTGGAAGCGTCGATGGATTTAGGCGCAAGTACCTTTCAGACCTTCCGCTATGTGGTGCTGCCGAATCTGGGTTCGGCGCTGCTGGCGGGCGGGATGCTGGCCTTTGCGCTGTCGTTTGATGAAATTATCGTCACTACTTTCACTGCAGGCCACGAGCGCACGCTGCCGCTGTGGCTGCTGAACCAGTTGGGCAGACCGCGCGATGTGCCGGTGACCAACGTGGTGGCGCTGCTGGTGATGCTGGTGACAACGATTCCGATTCTGGGTGCCTGGTGGCTGACACGCGACGGCGAAACGGTTGCCGGAAGCGGTAAATAACGCAAATAACGCAAATAACGGAGCAGGATATGCAACACAACTTACTGATTAATGGTGAACTGGTAGCAGGCAAAGGTGAAAAGCAGCCGGTGTATAACCCGGCAACCGGGGAAGTGATCCTCGAAATTGCCGAAGCCACGGCGGAGCAGGTTGACGAGGCCGTTCAGGCCGCCGACCGCGCGTTTGCTCAGTGGGGCCAGACCACACCGCGTACCCGCGCGGAATGCCTGCTGAAGCTTGCGAATGTTATTGAGGAACATGCGGAGACCTTCGCAAAACTGGAGTCGCTGAACTGCGGTAAACCGCTGCACTGCGTGACCAACGATGAAATCCCGGCAATTGCCGATGTGTTTCGCTTCTTCGCCGGTGCAGCACGCTGCATGAACGGCTCGGCGGCGGGCGAGTATCTGGAAGGGCATACCTCGATGATTCGCCGCGATCCGCTGGGTGTGGTTGCCTCCATCGCGCCGTGGAACTACCCGCTGATGATGGCCGCGTGGAAGCTGGCTCCGGCGCTGGCGGCCGGCAACTGTATCGTACTTAAACCGTCTGAAATCACTCCGCTGACCGCGCTGAAACTGGCCGAACTGGCGAAAGATATCTTCCCGGCAGGCGTTATCAACGTGCTGTTCGGTCGTGGTAAAACCGTAGGCGATCCGCTGACCGGGCATGAGAAAGTACGCATGGTGTCGCTGACAGGTTCAATCGCCACCGGCGAACACATTATTTCCCACACTGCATCGTCCATTAAACGCACTCATATGGAGCTTGGCGGCAAAGCCCCGGTGATTGTGTTTGATGATGCTGACTTGCAGGCCGTCGTCGATGGCGTGCGTACCTTTGGTTTCTACAACGCGGGCCAGGATTGTACTGCTGCGTGTCGCATTTATGCACAGAAAGGCATCTACGATCAGCTGGTAGAAAAACTGGGTGCGGCAGTATCCAGCCTGAAAACTGGCGCGCCGGACGATGAATCAACCGAGCTGGGGCCACTGAGTTCTGAAGCGCACCTTGGTCGCGTTTGTGCGGCGGTCGAAAAAGCCAAAGCACAGAAACACATCAAAGTGATCACCGGTGGTGAAAAAGTGCCTGGCGGCGGTTATTTCTTCAAACCGACCGTGCTGGCCGGGGCGAAACAGGATGACGAAATCGTCCAGCGCGAAGTGTTTGGCCCGGTGGTCAGCATCACCGTGTTTGACGACGAAGAGCAGGTTCTCGGCTGGGCCAACGATTCACAGTATGGCCTCGCGTCTTCCGTGTGGACTCAGGACGTAGGTCGCGCCCATCGCTTAAGCGCGCGCCTGCAATATGGCTGCACCTGGGTCAACACCCACTTTATGCTGGTCAGCGAAATGCCGCACGGCGGGCAGAAGCTCTCCGGCTACGGCAAAGACATGTCGATTTATGGTCTGGAAGATTACACTGTGGTTCGCCATGTGATGATAAAACACTGATGATGTGATAAGTGGCTGTAATGCAATGCTATTGCGTTGCGGCCACTTTCTTATGGGGCATCTGTGGGGCAATAAGGTCGAAATTCTGGTTGAGAATGGCTAGCTGATCACCGTTTTGTTCTGACATCCATTTCCCGTAAACGCTGAAAACCATCTGCGCATTTGTATGCCCCATCTGATTCGCAATAAAGTTCGGGTTTGCTCCAGCATTAAGAGCCTAGTAAGCGAACTTATGCTGTGATTCCTGCCCGTTTCAGATGGTGATTCTAGTACGCGGCGACGGAGCTTGGTATGTAACAGATGTTTTTCGTCGGGTAACGTCTAAATTGGTCAGAGATCTTTGCGGACCGCTGGGTGGACATGAGGCACGTCTATTTTCGCCTAAATAGTGACTCTTTATTGGAGTTTACACGATCACATTCACAACAAAAGGCGACAAATTTAGACTAAAGTCTTGTAAAACTGGATTGAAACGCATATTTTCATGGGTATATGATATTTTACGACTGTTGTATTCAATAGCGGTATCAATGAGTTAAAAGCCTCGCCTATGCACGAGGCTTTTCGTTTACGGGAATAATTTTATAGCTTCATTAAGCAAAACCGTATGCTTTTGCATGTAGGGAGCAATCTGCTTATCCTTATCCGGCTGCGTAGCTGATGAGTGAGCAATGCGACTTGTGATTTCCGCTATACGCACCAATTCTTCATTAATCTCAACCAACCTTTCGTACTTAGTAGTAGCCATAACTTCCTCCATGTGAATGTCCAATAATTAACGGCAGCTTGACTAAAAACTTTAATCGATTGTCAAATCGGAACCTAGGCAAGTTCATAGGTTGGATTTGTTCAGGTCGCATACAATCTAATCCAGCTACCCCGTAGCTATCGTGTTTGACGGCCATTCTCACTACATGAACAGTACCCGCTAACTACGCGAGGTGAAAGCATGTATCGCATGGGAAATAATAACCACTGGTGACGCCTATGGCGCTTCAGTCGGGAGCATTCTCAACGGTATGCCGAATGCCAACAGCCCCAAGCAGTGGAACGCTATCCGAGTTCTCGTGGGGACCATCACTGCTGTTCTGCCCTCCCTTACAAATATCTATTGCATAACCCGCGAAAATAACCGCCGCAACAGGAGTCAGCATGAACCGGACACGCAAATATAAACTGGGTGTTGCTGGTTGGCCTTGGATTGCTGGAGTACTACTACCGCGACAACTCGCCGAGTACAAAACGCAGCACTATGCAGCTTCTGAAAAACTCAGTCTCACGAACGTAACCATCACTAACATGCAGGTGCGTCAGCGTGACGTTGCTGCACTGGGATGATGTAACCGAACCCAGGCTTATTGACTCCGCTCAACGTGAATATTTCCCCTCAGAGAGCGAATTGAAACCGTGACCAGCCAGCTTACTGGTCTTCGAGAGTATGTGGGTAAAGAATATACTGATTGATGGCAACATCAATGAAAACATGAGTTTACATATTTATTTTGTTGTGGTTAACTGACTCTCTCAATAAAAGAGGAGTCCATTATGTCGCAACAAACGTTAGCTGAATATCTAGGCCTCACTGATGATGACTTGGACGAAATGGGATTGGATGAAGATCTTATTCATGAAGATACAGGTAGTTCTGGTGAGCAGGTTTATTCGTATTACTTCAATGTCCCGGAGGAAACTCCTGCAGCTATCCTAATAAAAAAAAGTTGGATGGTCGGACAGCGGATAGAGATCGATATAAACTTCTTCGATGATCCAGAAGAACCTGAAATGTATTGATCCTACATTGTATCGTGCGTGCTTCATTGTAGCCATTACAAAGCTCATCTGCGGGTGGGCTTGATAATGATATGAGTGATTTGCTTATCGCCGTAATGTAGTATTAGCTCTTAAAAATTAAGGGGCTAAAATGGATGCTGACATAATTTCATATGAGACATTAATTGCTACGCGGGATTCAGCTGATTGGGTAATGTATGGGGCCATAGCGGCGTGGGTTGCTGTAGCTTGCTCAGTCATTACTTTTATCTTTGCTGCTTACACTTTGACTATATGGAAGAAGCAGGAAAAGTTGAAATTGAAAAGTGAGTTTAAGAGATCCCTTCTGTCACTCGATTACTCAATCCATATGATGCCAGATGATTGGGGGGTTGCAGTATCAAATAGAATTCGTAGCCTTGATAAATCGGCGTATTTGCCAGGTGATAAAGAAGCTGCAGCATCTTTTGATGACCTTAAGAAAAATTGGCATAACGCGATCTCTGCATGGGTTATGTGCGAAGGCCAACGGAAAGAGATGAACTTAACAAAGAAGTGGGAAGAACTTTCGAAGATTTACGTTCAGTACATCAGGGGACTTGCTGGAAAGGAAACCATATTGAAGAAGTTGGCAGAGATGCATAATGTAGAATTTATCTTTAATTGATTTGATACTATTGAGTTCATGCCGCCTACGGGCGGTTTTTTATTGCCATCACCATGGGCTGACCCATCGTAATGGCTATGATGAAAGTATATGACTCAGGTATTTAGCAGCTTCATCAAACGCTAGCGCCCCAGTCACTACCGAAGGTATTGCCAGGGCCTACCCAGATTACTCTTCGCATCATGGGGTATGGTTACTTTTCAAAATTGTCTTCATAAAACAAATCCCAAGGATTTAACGAGCCCTGGAAAGCAGAGTTGCTGAGCAGCTCAGGATCTATCTGCCTACGCACTTGGTGATAGATCGAGTTAACCATGATTGGTTTAAAAATGGACTATCCCCAGCATTTAGCATCAATGCCTTAAAGCGCAGACCGACTCATCGGCACAATGACGCATCTGTGGATGCTATCTGTGTGGATACAATGAAAAAATTAGCCCTTATCGCTTTAAGCCTGTTCGCACTCACCAGCCAGGCAAGTTTTGCTGGCAGCAAAACGCTGGTCGACTACGGCACTGTTCAGCAGAGCCAGATCATTACTCATACTCAGGAAGGCTATCATCCGCTTCGCACTCTCGCGGCTGGCGCGGTGGGTGGCGTAGTAGGGCATCAGTTTGGTAGCGGTCATGGCAAAACAGCAATGACTGTCGCCGGGGCTGCCGCCGGAGCGGGCGCTTCTCGCTATCATCAGTCTACGCAACAGGCCGCTGAAGAAGTCCAGTTGCTGATTAAAACGCAGTCCGGGCAGACTATCCAGGTCGTGCAACCCGTGTCGGCTCAGCTGAGTTTCAAAGCGGGCGACAAGGTCCGTATTCTGACAAATGGCTCTGACACAACTGTCGACAAATCTGTTTAAGGTGTGAGCAAACGGGGAATCATTTTCTGAGTATATTAGGCCTGATATTTGTAATGTTATTCAAACAGGCGTAGTATCCAGCCCCCATCCGCCACTAGCTCAGCTGGAAGAGCAAATGACATTTTATGTTGTAGTGTACGAGGTTCGAGGCCTCGGTGGCGGTCCAAACAAGTAAGAACCCTGGCATCTGCCGGGGTTTTTAGTATCCTGCACCCGATCATTTACATTTTTAAGGAGAGCGCGATGTTAGAAGGGTATTTCGATCTTGATAACGCGACGGGTAGCGATGCCATCGAGAACAAAAAACGTCTGTTAGCGGTACAGGCTGCGCTGGAAATTTCAAAAGCGTCGGTTTCTGCTTCTACGGCAAACAGCGGTATTCGCAGCCAGATGGATCTGCGCAACGTGGCGCAGGAAGTGGCGACGCTCGCGGATGCTATTCAGGATGCTTTAGAAGGGGCAGTCTGATTTTTTACCGGGGTGGCGGTTGTCACCCCATGCAAAACAGCCAAAAAAGGCCATACTTCAGAAACCCCGCGTTGGCAGCCTCCGCAAACAAACACTGTTTCGTCCGTTGCTGCTGACCGTATCGAACTGGAGCAAAGGCATCATCGACACGCAAACTCTCTACTCCCATCGTCTGATCATTCGCCCCGTAAACGAGAATGACGCAGCCGATCTGTTCCGCATCTACGGCGATCCTGCTACCAATACCTTCAATCCTGCTGGTCCTTATCCCAGCCTGGTCTACACCCAACAGCGGCTTGGTCAATGGCTTGACGGCTGGCACTTACATGGGATCGGACAGATGGCCATCGTTGAAAAACACACACCTCAGGAAGTGATTGGCTTCGGCGGCATTAGCGTTCGCCCGCTTGGCGACGGGCTTACCCACAATCTGGGCTATCGTTTTGCCACCAGCGCCTGGGGAAAAGGGCTGGCGACCGAATTTTGCGAGCGGATGCTGGATTACGCCTTCGACGATCATCAACTGGAAAAAGTGACGGCGGTGGTGAGGGCAAACCATCTGTCATCGCAAAAGGTGTTGCTCAAAGCCGGGCTGGCGCTGCGCGGCGAAATAGCCGATATAGCCAATGAGCCTCCGAGCCTGTTTTACGCGCTTAAGCGGGAAGAGTGGCATCGGTACCGTCAGCAGATGCTGCGACCGGCCAAATCCGGAATAATCGGGTTTTGACAGCCTCACGGCATCGTGCGAGCATTGCCAGCTTTCTTATCTGAAGACGAAGCTTAAGTTGTCATGAAGAAACCTGTACTTTGCGCCGTTGCCGCACTGGCATTTTTAACTGGTTGTACAAATTCTCCGGCTCACCGGATTGCTGAATGCAAAAAGAAGGGAGGGACGGACGCAGACTGTACGGCGGCCGAATGGGCGTATGAAAAAGCCAACCCGCTGCCGAAATATAACCCGACCAATTATGATAACTCAGCGGCGCTGCAGGCGGCTTACAACGCCAACGTCGCGAAAGGCAAAGCTACAACGGAATAAGCCAAGCCAACAAAAAAGCAGCCCGATGGCTGCTTTTTTGTGCTCAGAACAAGCCACAAGCGGTCTCAAATCCAGCCATAGCGAAATGAAAGCAGGCCCACCAAAGCAACGGCTACACAGACATTGATCACAAATACTGTTCTGCTCGAAACATCCATCTGGTCATCCTCGTTTTATGCGCCACTAATGATATAGACGTAAGCCATAGAGTTCGCAATCAGACAAAGTTGGATTTTACAAAAGCTGACCTGACGAGAAAACTGAGGGTAAAACTTGATGCAGGTCATAAAAACAGGCATAGTTCGCGCGAATTTTTTTGACTCAGACTGGTTTTTCCCATGACGCTGTACCAGAAGATGCTGGTTTTTTATGCCATTATGGCCACCCTCTCAGCATTGGTTACGTGGTTCCTCACTAAAGAGAGCAAACGCATTCGCTTTATTGCGACGCTGCTGATTGGCGCCACCTGGCCGTTCAGCTTTCCGGTTGCGCTACTGCTTTCGTTGTTCTGATCCGGACTATTGCAGCCTCTCACGCGATACTGTATAAAAATACAGTAATCAGTTAACAGGGAGAAGCAAAATGCAGAGTCTGTTTTCAACTATCGCCGGCGGGTCCGTTCGCTGGCACGATATTCCCGGCGTGGGTCATCCGGTGCTGTTTATTCACGGCCTGGGCTGCGCTTCATCCTATGATTATCCTCGTATCGTCACCGATCCTGCATTCGGCGGACGCCGGGCGATCCTTATCGATCTCCCCGGTTTTGGCTACAGTGATAAACCCCAGGATTATGACTATTCAACAACGCAGCAGGCCAGAGTGGTCGCAGAGCTGATTGACGCGCTTGGGCTGAAAAAGGTGGATGTCTTCGGTCACAGCATGGGCGGCAGCATTGCCACAGAGCTGGCGGAACTGTTGGGCGATCGCATTGATATCCTCGCTGTGTCGGAGCCTAATTTTCAGCCCGGCGGCGGTTTCTACAGCCGAATGGTGGTTGCCATGCCAGAACAAGCGTTTATAGAGCAGGGCTACAAACAGATTCTGGCAACAGAAACGTCTCCGTGGAAGGGCTGCCTGCAAAACGCTGTGCCATGGGCGGTGTGGCGGGCATCAAGAAGTATGGTTGATGGCGTAACGCCTTCCTGGATGGACCGATTCACGGCACTCTCCTGCACCAAAGCCGCCGTTTATGGCGCGCAATCGCTGCCAGATGAAGATGCCGAAGCCCTGACGGCGCGAGGGATCCCGGTACATATCGTGCCGGAAGCCGGACATTCCATGGCGTGGGAAAACCCTCCCGCTTTTGCAGCCATCCTTGGCCAGATATTTGCTCAGAAGGGCAGCTGACGTGGAGTGATTTGCAGGGTTATCCAGCGTAATTCGGTAAATTCGTGGATCCCGGCCCGGCCACCAAAGCGTCCGTAGCCAGAAGATTTACAGCCGCCAAAGGGCATTTGCGCTTCATCATGCACAGTGGGGCCGTTGATGTGGCAAATACCCGTTTGTAGCTGCTGCGCAACGTTCCACGCTCTGGCGGTATCGCGACTGTAAACGGCGGAGGACAGACCATACTCACTTTCGTTGGCTATGGCGATCAGCTCATCGTCACCGCTGGCGCGGAGGATCGCTTTCACGGGGCCAAACGACTCTTCTGACCACAGCCGCATGTCACGCGTCACGCCGTCTATCAGAGTTGCGCGCATTTGGGTCGTCTCTCCCGGTCCGCCGGTCAGGATCCTGGCGCCTTTCGCCACGGCGTCTGCAATGAGTGCGTTGCAGCGAGTGACGGTGCGCTGATCCACCACCGGGCCAAGCAGGCCATCTGGCAGGTTTTTCACCCGACTGACCAGTTGATCAATAAAGCCATTCGCTATGGCGCTATCCACGATGATGCGTTCGGTGGACATGCAGATCTGTCCGGAGTTAGCAAAAGCACCGAATGTCGCTCCGGCAGCGGCCTGAGTCAGATCGGCATCATCGAGCACCAGCAAAGGGGCTTTGCCTCCCAGCTCCAGTACGACGGGTTTGAGGTGGCGGCCGCAGGTTTCTGCAATTTTGCGTCCAACGCCCGTTGAGCCCGTAAAGTTGACCCGGCGAATGGCCGGGTGAGCAATCAGACTTTCCACGACGGCTGGCGTCTGTTCCGGGTCGCAGGTCAGATAGTTGACGACCCCGGATGGAAAACCGGCAGCGTGCAGAGCCTGGATGATTAAACCCTGAGTGGCGGGGGAAAGCTCGGAGCCTTTGAGGATCACCGTATTGCCGCAGGCCAGCGGCGTGGCGATAGCACGAACGGCAAGAATAACCGGTGCGTTCCAGGGCGCCATGCCCAGCACCACACCAGCCCCCTGGCGAACGCCCATCGCAAGGTTACCCGGAACGTTAGAGGGAATAAGCTGTCCGTCAATCTGGGTGGTCAGCGCCGCCGCTTCGCGCAGAATTTCGGCGCCAAGATGGACGTTAAAACCCGCCCAGTGCGGCGTTGCGCCTGTTTCCGCTGCCATGACGGCAACAAACTTGTCACTGCGTTTCTCAAGCTCATCGGCCGCATTCAGCAACAGGCTGCGGCGTTCGGCTGGCGTTGTGCGACACCAAAGCGCGAATGCCCGAGAGGCGGCTTCGGCAGCCAGCAGAGCGTCATCAGGAGTCGCGGAATCGGAGAGGCTGGCAACGGTGCCGTCAACCGGGTTGTGGCGTTCGAAGGTGCGCTCATCCTTCGCCTTCACGCTGTTTCCATCAATAAACAAAGTGCAACGGGTCGTCATACATACCTCATTGTTCTGGTTGATGAAATGAGTGTACAGAGCCGCTGAAGGAAGGCCAGAGAAGGGCCGTTAATCGCACATTTTATTTCAGGTGTTCAATCCGGCTCACATCCTTGTGGCCGGAAGAGGATCACAGCAGGTTAGCCAGTCTGGCGCGGGCTGCGGCAGTAATATCCTGCGGATGCCGGTAATCCGGAGCTTCTGTGGCGCGGGTAAATAGCGCCACCAGCCAGTCGTAAACGTAGCGCGTGGCGGCGTGGGTTGGTTGTTCCCCGAGCTGCGTCAGGCGTTCCGTTTGGCTGGCTGCTGGCTGGAACAGGGCGCTGCCTTTCGCGCCCCGGCTTGCCGGGCGGGCCTCAACCGGCAGTTCAGCGTAGCCAAACCAGGCCAGATGGTTGCTGATCGCCGCACGCAAACGCGCGGCGCTGGCGCGTTCGTCCGGGCTGACGTTTTGCAGCTGTGCCGGCAGCTCCAGCCGGTAGCTGATGACAATCAGAAAATCGGCCAGCCGCTGCAGGGTTGTAGGATCAAGACCAAAACGCTGCGCATTGGCCTCACTACGGCTCCACTGGCGCAAATACT
The DNA here is from genome assembly GCA_014156375.1 of Enterobacteriaceae bacterium 89. GTDB lineage: Bacteria > Pseudomonadota > Gammaproteobacteria > Enterobacterales > Enterobacteriaceae > Scandinavium. The sequence goes on from RQJH01000003.1 coordinate 254,181, forward strand.
TCACCCATAGCGCATGGGCGCGCATACCGCTGTCCTCCCGGTTTGTGCCGCTGTGTTGTCGGTCATCAACAGGAGCGAACAGATCGAGATTGTCATGGAACAGCCCGCTGACTTTCTCTTCGCGCTGAAGCTGAACCTGGCTGAGCTCAGCAAAAAGCGAAAGAGGAGGCAATAATCCTTCCAGCAGTTCGCCGAGGATAGCCGCATGTCCCTGAAGATCGCGCACCACCTGTTCTGCCTGACGGCGCACTTCTGCCGGATCGGTTTTTGTCTCGCTGCTCCATCCAGACATCATCAGGCGCAGCTGCCGGTCCTGCCGTTCAGCCAGACGTTGTAAACGTGCTGTCCGCAGCGCCGGAACCGTCGCCTGGGAAAGCCACTCAATTAAGCGCTGGAGGCTGCTGGCATCCAGCGCCTGCAACGTTCCCCAGCGCTGGCCTGGTTTCTCAATCAGCTGCTGTACCGCTTCATCCAGATTCACTTTATGCACAAAACGATCGTCCTGCGGCGTGATCACCCAGACCAGCCCAGGCAGAGCGCCGTCGTGCTGTGGCTGAGTGTCATTGACCCACTTAATCAGCGTTCTGGCGCTGGCCGGAATTTGCGAGCGGTGAGTCGCGGCGTTACAGATCAACAGCAAATCAGGCTGATGCTGCTGACGATAATCGTCCAGCAGCCAGTGACATTTAGTCGCCCAAAGTTCATCCGTGGTGTTCGGCGGAGGAAGCGGGATATCAATGATATCGACGGTATCCAGCACTCCATTTTCTGTCGGCAATACAAGTTCCACGGTAAGCAGGGCAAGCGCCTGCAGCGGCAGACTGACGGCGTTTTGCAGCCTGTTATCAACCAGAGGATGTACAACCGTTTCGCCTTCTGGCTCGGTTTCCGGCGTCAGGAATCCTTCGGCGGGGAGGGCAAAGGTGTCGATCAGCAGGCTCAGCGGCGCAGCCAGTTCGCGGGCGCTGCCACACTGTTGCAGGGCGTGGGCAAGCTGCAGCCACTGACGCGTCAGTTCCTGTTGTTCTCCCCACAGCAGCGCCCAGGCGCTGGCACGGGCGTTAAGATCCAGGCAAGGGATCAGTTCAATAAACTGCAGCCACAGGCTTTCATCAATTTGCTGCAAATGGGCAGGTGTTCTTTCCTGCCAGAAACGGGCGATAGCCGCAACTTCTTCAGCGCAGATCCCCGGAACAGGCTGCGTCTGGCGCAGAGACTGCCACGCCGCCAGTCGGGCCGTCACCACGGCCCGCGAAACCTGACGGAATGCGCTTTGCTGCATAGCATGATTAAGAAATACCTGAACCAGCTGTGCTTCGCGCATAATGCGCAGACGCAGAGGAAAAGCCTCATCTACAACCTCAGCGGTGCGGCTGAAGCGCAGCGCCATTCTGGTCAGGCTGTGGCCGGGATTGATATGAGTGAAATAATCCAGCGTTTTGCTGCCGGTATTGATCAGCAAACGGTCGTTGCCACTTCCGCAAAGCGTGCGGAGTAAATGGGCTTTTGCCGCCTGTGAGTGGCCGTAAAGCGCCACGCAGGCCGGAGCTTTCTGCGCCTGATTAAGTGCGGTTTCTCCGGCTTTTAGCATCTGCAGGCGGGTCAGCAGGGCATCGGCATCGGTTGCGAATAAAGGTGAAGCCTGGCGGGTGGCCTCGGTCCAGTCGATGATGGCTTGTAATCGGCTCATTTGAGGTACACGCTCCCGCTGTCAATCCAGTAGTGGCTGCCGCTGTGGCGACGGTCGGCCAGGGTATTCAGTTTTAATGTCAAAGCATCCGGCGGGACCGGCGTGCCGTCCTGCAGCCATGCGTCGGCCAGTTCAAAGGCCTCTGGTCCTTCGCTACGACTGCCGCCGGTCAGGTGCAGTTTCACCTGCAGCACGCCATCTCCGGCAATCGCCTTGGCAACTTCCGGTGAGTTGATGCTCAGCGTGTAAAGCGGCGTGGCGGGCCAGCGGGCGTTTGCCAGCTGACGGAAACCGAGGGTGACGTTACCGCGCAGCGGGAAATGCAGACGGGCATCCACTTTTGCGCCGGGTTTGTCGAGATCGACCTCGTGATACCAGATGTTTTCATCACGCAGGGTGTTGACCTGGTTATCGAGCACACCAAGATAGCGGACGGTGGAATAGGCTCCGATGTCTGCGGCCTTAAAGTTAAAGCGCGGCAGGCGTAAATCCAGCGCCAGGCTGCACAGCATCGCTCCCACGGCAGCGGTGGATTTCGGGTTGCCGATGCGGCCCTGTTGGCTGAACGGATACCATTCATGCACGTGATAACTGTCCATCCATACCATGCGGTTGACCGGCACGGGCTGTAAATAGCGGATCAGCGCCTGAACGCCCGGCAGGCAGCCTGGACGCCCGGTGACCAGCAGCACATCGCAGCTGTAATGTGAAATCGCCTCGCATACGGCGTGCAGCGGGGAGGCAATAGTGAATTCCCCGGCGAGCATTGCCGCATGTAAATCCCGGTAGCTGACCTGAATCGGGGTTGCCAGCAGATCGAACGGCTCAGCGCCCGCAGGTAACGCATGTCCGATAGCCTGGCCCACATAGTTCATCACATTGCGGGTCGGCAGTTGCGGCAGCAGCTCGCCAAACGTGGCGTGCAGTCCCGCCAGCGGATCGTTGATGTCGCTCTCTTCCCAGCCGCCAAGAATGGCATGGCCAATGGGCATAAACAGTTGCAACGTGGTTTGCTGACGCAGCACGGCCTGGGTATCGATACGCCCTGAATCTCCGAACAGCGTTGCCATCAGCGCAGGCGCATCGGCAATACCTGCTTTTTGCAGGTGCGTCTGTAACGCAGGCAGCACGCAGCGCTGGATAATATCGAGCAGAATGTCATCGCCCGCGATTTTAAATCCTTCGCGGAACAGCAGCTGCGGGGTGATTTTGACGTTGCTGCCGGTTCCGTCATCCAGACGGTAATGGGTTATCGCCATATCCGTAGTTCCGCCGCCCAGATCCACCGCCGCTACTCGCAGTGAACGACCTGGCTTTGAGCCTGGTTCAGGCTGCCTGTCCGGACGGGAAAGAGCGGCAAAGAATGCTTCCGTCTGGCCACCAAAATGCGACATCGCTTCGTTGTACAGCCACACCAGCTGACCACAGCTGGCTTCATCCCACTCCATGTGGATCTTCGGCACCGGAACAACGCTCTTATCCTGCTGCTTGATTGTCGCAAAATCATCATCCTGGGGATGCCAGCCCAGCGCTTTCCACACCAGAGCGATGGCTTCGAACATCCTGCGACGAAAGATTTCTTTTTCCTGTTTCGGCATCGCAGAAGGCAGCGTCAGGATTAGCGTGCGCAGCTGGCGAGGAGAAGACGGGAAGCCCAGACGCTGGCGGGTGGCGACGCTGTTAATCTGTCCCAGCGCCTGCGCCAGAATCTCGCACAGCATCTGGGTCATCAGCGTGCTGCGGCTGTACTGCGGCGAGAACACTGGCATCCGCTCATCGGGCGGCAGGGTAAACAGCGGCTGACCGTCATCATTCATCAGGTAGGCCAGCGGGAAGGCGGCCGCCAGCGGCTCGCGCTGGGTGCGGCTGTTCATCTGGCTGAAGCGCCAGTCCTGAACGGTCGGCGTTTCATCCCACAGATAGCGGCGCGGGCTTGAAATGCCGCTGTTTCCTTCAGTCCCTACGCGCTGCATTGCCAGCTTGCGGGCTTCATCGCCGACACGAACCATTGAAGGCCAGACAAAGGCATCTTCACGACCGCTCTCGACTGAAAAGTGCTGTTTGCCAAAACGGGCTTCGGAAAACTCTACGCGGCTGGTAAACAGCGGGGCATTGAGGAACTGCGGCTCGCTCAGCGAACGCACCTGCAGCTCTGCCGTCTGGCGGAGACCGTCGTTGGCATCGCCGTGATCTTCAATGATCACTCCGCATGTATGGCTGTTGCCGACGTCGAGGATCAGGTCGACCGGAATAGCAGGCGTGCTCACGGTGGCGGTGACCATTTTGACTTCCGGCACGTTCAGCTGTTCACCCAGAAGCGCCAGCAGGTTAAGCCAGTGCCCCTGATATTCAAAGCTGCGCATGGCCTGAGCCAGTTCGCGCTCGCTGCGGTTTTCTTCGCTGATGGCATGCTGGCTGAAGACTTCGCGCAGCCAGCCGTCAATCCAGGTCTGGTCGAGGAAATCGGCCACTTCGCTGTCGCGCCAGGCGAGAGCAAAGCGGGTGCCGTTCAGCAGATCGTTGGCGACGGGTGCAAGCCCGATGGGCGCGTCTTCACGGATCTGGCTGTCGAGAGCGATAGTGACGCGGTGGCTGTTGCCGCTGCTGTCAGGCTCCGGAAGTTTGCGGATCTGCACCCGCGCCCAGTTGTCGGGGCCTTCAACAAAAGTACGTGGTGGGTTAAAGCGCAGGAACGGCAGCGGCAGCCATACGCCGTCCAGCACGGTCAGCGACTGCTCAAGCGTCAGCGTGCTTTCTGGTTTCACCACTTCAGGATGCTGCCCGTTCACCGCAGGCAAGGTATAGCGACTGTTAACGATATCGTAATTGAGGCGCAACAGGGGGCCATTGGCAGTTTTGCGGACAAAGCGCCCGAGGCTGAGAGAATCCTGTGGCGTCAGGCCGAAATCGAGGAACTGCACGCCGCTGTTGGCAATCAGCGTAACGCTTTGTTGATAATCACAAAGAGTAACCAGCATGTTTACGCTCCCACTTTACGGAAGGTGAGTGGGACAACCGTGTTGGCGTCGTAGCGGCCGGTACATTCAGCGACATCGCTGGTGCCTGCCTTACAGGAAATTTCCGGCATCGGGTAGCGGGAGCCGTCGCTGCAGCGTGCGTGGCCGCGATTTTTGATCATCAGCTCACCGTTCTGGTGTAATCCGGAGAAAATTTCAGCCTTACACACCACATTCGCGCCCTGAACCAGACGAACGTTGCCTTTGTTATTGAGGATCTGATAGCGCAGCGTCAGCGCTTTGCCGCTGACCGGATCCTTCGCGTTGACCAGAACCCGCCAGCTGCCGTTGAGGAATTTGGTGGTGCCAGCCCGCATCTGATCGGCATCCATCACCAGTGCGTCTTTGGGGATCGCGGCAATCATTACCGGTGCCGGTTCAGGCTTTTCTTCTTTAGCCGCAGGCGTGACGCTGGCAAGGTGCAGAGGCAACGTTGGATTCAGTTCCGGTAACGATGGGGCTGAAGGCTTTTCCACCGCCGGTTGGACAGCGACCTGTGGTGCAACGGGTTCAGCAGACGTTGTCTGCCGTGGCCAGAGCAATGGTGTGGCAACGGCCGCGACGATCACGGCGGCTACTGGCAGGCTCCAGAGTGGGAAACGGCGCGCTTTTTTCACCGGGAGTTCAACAGGGGCGATGACTTCAGCCACTGGCTCTTCGGCTTGCTCAGGCTCGATTTGCTCTTCTGCTTGCTGGTAGAGAGTCAAATCCAGCGGAGCGGCCAGCAGCGGTTCATCGGCATGACTGAGGGTAATTGTCGCGGCTTCAGATTCAGGCGGCTCTTCAACCAGCGTTTGCAGAGTGGCGGGGACGCTGGTGGTTTGCAGGCAGCCGAAGATCTCTTCGCGGGCGCTTTCGTTAAGATTAACGAAGCCCCAGAAGGTGATGACAGGTTTGCCATCAACCAGAAAAACGTGGTTTTCGCCTGGAAACTGGAGCGCTTTTTCGAGCAGCGCGCCAAACAGCTGCTGCGCGGTTTTCTCCGACTGCTGGCATTTTCTGGCCAGGCTCAGTGCGCCATCGGCCATGGTTTCCAGCTGGTGCAGGGCCTGATAACGCTGGTCGTCATCGGCGGCTTTCCAGCTGATAACTTCCCCTTCGACCGGGGAATACCAGTCCACGCGGTCGCCGTCATCGTTGACCTGTGGGATAGCGAGGCAGGCCACCAGTGCCTGTTGTTTACGCAGACGCAGCGTTTCCCTGATTTGTAATGCAGAAGCAAAAACGGCCTGGCCGCCGCCGCCCACGGCCTGGAAATCGTCCAGTTGTCCGCTGCGAAGAAGAGTTTTAGCCACGTTGTTGTCCCATCGACTTTTTCACTGCTCTACTCTAAAGGATGGCGGGCTATCCTTAACGCCGGAAGACAGGGCAAAAAAGGCAAATCCTCGGTCTATTGAAAGGGCCAATTTCTCTTGATTTATGACTCGACTTAAGCCAAATCTTTTTGTGATTATAAAACCAGCAAAAAAGGGCCTTTAAGCATAACCTGATGCCGTTTGGTTATTTGCCAGAATAACCACCTTGTGCTGTGATTAATCCTCACAGAAATAATAATCAGGCTACTCAACATGTCTTTATCTTCACGGTTTACAGGGAAAACGCTGCTGGCAATGGCGTTAAGCACGCTTTTACCGGCAGGGGCAGCGATGGCTGCGTCTAACGACACGCTTATTTACTGCTCTGAAGCTTCACCCGAGTCGTTCAACCCACAAATTGCCAGCTCCGGCCCCTCATTCGTTGCCAGTTCGCAGGTGCTGTACAACCGGCTGATCAACTTCGATCCGCAGAAAAACACCCCAATTCCGTCACTGGCAGCGTCGTGGACTATTTCGCCGGACGGCAAGACTTACACCTTCACCCTGCGTCAGGGCGTGAAGTTCAACAGCAACAAGTTCTTCAAGCCGACCCGTGATTTTAATGCGGATGACGTTATTTTCTCCGTTCTGCGCCAGAAGGATGAAAATAACCCCTACCATAAAGTTTCCGGCGGCAACTACGAATACTTTACCGACGTCGGGCTCGATAAACTGATCAAGAGCGTGAAGAAAATCGACGATTATCACGTTCAGTTCGAACTGAGCGAGCCGAACGCCGCATTCCTAGCCGACTGGGGGATGGATTTTGCCTCCATTCTTTCTGCGGAATATGCCGATGCAATGCTGAAAAGCGGTACCCCGGAGAATGTGGATAACTGGCCAATCGGCACCGGCCCGTATGTATTGCAGCAATACAAAACGGATTCTCTGATCCGCTATCTTGCTAACCCCAACTACTGGGATGGCGAAGTACCGACCAAACATCTGATTTTCTCGATTACGCCAAACGTCGAAACGCGACTGGCTAAGCTGCAAACTAACGAATGCCAGATTATCCCTGCGCCGTCACCGGTCCAGTTCGACGTGATTAATAAGAACAAAGATCTGACGCTGCATTCGGTAGAAGCGCTGAACGTCGGCTATCTGGCGTTTAACACCGAGAAAAAACCGTTCGATAACGTACTCGTGCGTCAGGCGCTGAACTACGCGACGGACAAAAAAGCTATCGTTAATGCCGTGTTTGCCGGGTCCGGCACTGTAGCAAAATCGCCGCTGCCGCCGAAGATGCTTGGTTATGACAAAGATCTGCCGGATTACGGATACGATCTGGATAAGGCGAAAGCACTGTTGAAACAGGCAGGTCTGGAGAAGGGGGCTGAGGTCACGCTGTGGTCGATGCCGGTACAACGTCCTTATAATCCAAACTCTCGCCGCATTGCGGAAATGATCCAGAGCGACTGGGCGAAAGTTGGTATTAAGGCCAAAATCACCACCTACGAGTGGGGCGAATATCTTTCCGGCATGCGTAAAGGTGAACACGATTCGGCGCTATTTGGCTGGATGTCTGACAACGGCGATCCGGATAACTTTGCCGGTGTGCTGCTGAGCTGCGACAGTATCAAAAGTGGCTCTAATGCCGCACGCTGGTGCGATAAAGGGTATGATGAGCTGGTCCGGAAAGCGAAACTGACCAGCGACCCGGCAGAGCGCGCGAAGCTTTATGTTCAGGCGCAGAAGATTTTTTACCAGCAGGCACCATGGATCGCGCTGGCTAACGGCAAGACGTTTTTCGCCACCCGCAGCAACGTGACGGGTTACAGCGTCAGCCTGATGGGCAGTGATTTTTCCAAAGCTAAGCTGAATTAACAGGAGAAGGTATGTCACATCTGGATGAGGTTGTGGAACAGGTGGATGCTGCGATTGCGGCCGGGAGTATCACCGGGATGAATGAACTGCTGGTGGCGCTGAGCGATGATGCTGAATTGAGTCGCGAAGATCGTTACACCCAGCAGCAGCGCTTGCGCAATGCTATCGCTCATCACGGTCGCCAGCACAGAGAAGAGCAGGAAGCGCGCCACGAGCATCTCACCCAGGGTGGCACCATTCTTTAAGTCGGTTTAAGACTTTCCTGAAAAATGCGCACTCCAGTGCGATCAAGCACTTAATGTTCATCATCAGCCCTGCAATGTCCGTAGCATTGCAGGGTTTTTTGTTCTGGAGCGGTGTATGTGGATTTTAGTGGTAATGTTGTTGCTGTCAGGGCTGGCAATCCAGTATCAATATCATAAAAAAGATAAGGCATTGGTCAGGGTTTATAAGACAAAACTCGACGAAGCTAATCAACAGCTCGAGAGTCTCAAGCGTCAGCGCCGCCCGGCAGAGTGATCTTCAGGGATAGCGACAATAAACGGCTATCCCACTCATTTCGCAGATTTATTTATCAAAACTGACGTCTGGCAACCAGCCAGGCGCCCACCACCAGCATCACTGCGCCAAATACCGGGCCAACCAATGCTCGCCACGGGATCCCCTGATGCCGCACGATATCCATCGCCAGGCCGCCAATGAGCTGACTGGCGACCAGCACCGCGATAGTCGTTGCTGCGCCCACGTACTGATAGCCGCTGATGCTGGCAAAAACAAAAAATGAGCCCAACAGACCGGGGATTAAGGTCCACCATTTGATGTTCGACGCCAGTTCCTGAAAGCCGCTGATGCCGTGCTTAATCAGCAGGATCGAGACAAACAGCACGATCCCTACCAGCGAGTTGAGCAGCATCGCAATCAGAATGGTGGAGGCCGACTGAGTAATCCGCACCATCAGGGTGTTCTGTACCACCAGGCCGATTCCGGCAGCAATCAAAAACGTCAGGGTCAGCGACTGATTCATGAACGCAGGTCCGGTTCCTGACGCTGGTCCAGCTGGAGCTGCATAAAGGTCAGATCCAGCCAGCGCCCGAATTTCGTGCCAACCTGCGGCATCTGCGCGGTAGTGACAAACCCCAGTGAAGCGTGCAGCTTCAGCGACGCCGCATTTTGCGATTCAATACCGGCGACCATCACGTGTTTACCGATGCCTTTGGCTTCCGCAATCAGCCGGGTCAGCAGGGCACGACCCAGACCTTTCCCCTGATGCTGCGGGTGGACGTACACCGAATGCTCCACCGTGTGGCGAAATCCGTCAAAAGCGCGCCAGTCGCCGAACGAAGCGTAACCCGTGACCACGTCGTTTTCCTCGCTGACCAGCACCGGGTAACCAGCAAACTTGCGGGCTTCAAACCAGGCAATACGGTTGTCGGTATCGACGGTCTGATCGTTCCAGATAGCGGCGGTGTGCAGCACCGCGTGATTGTAGATTTCGGCGATAGCTTCACAGTCTTCTTTGCTGGCGTAACGGATATTCATGGCTTGCCTCGGTGTTCACTATAGTAGTACGGTATAGATACTATAGTTTTATCCCTTCTGACAAGAGGTCAGCGCGGTTTGGCGATGACACTTTTTGCCGGAAGCTGCCAGTCCGGCGCGGTGAAAGTTTTCAGCGACTGCGGGCGATAAAGCTGGTTTTTCCACAGTCCGCTGCTTTGCTGTACGGGCGAGGGCTGCTGGCTTTGCAGGCGCGTGACCGCTGCCTGATGAATCATCATATCGGCGGATACCGGCTCCCGCAGCTGGCGCGCCGCTGTTTTGTAGGGCTTTCCGTCACCCCATTCGCAGTGAATACGCCCGAGCGGATCGCCGGGATAGCTGCGAATTTGCAGATCCACCTTCATCGCGGCAAGCTCATCCCGCAGCCAGCCATAGCTGATATTCGACAGACCATTGCCGTTATCGGCCGCACTGTATCCGCCGCCGACGTCGGCGTGGATCCCGGCAAACAGCACCTGCACAATGCCATCGCGCGGGTCCCACCAGGTAGGCACAAAATCAATGCGCTGTTCGTCGATGGCAATCGCCTGACGGGCAAAACGAACGTTGCTGCCGAGCCGGGTATCGGCAAAGCGGTACAGATCGACCCGCTTGTCATTCATATAAGCAGGAATCCCCAGCGCGCCAACGGTTTCCCAGACGGCGATCGCTTCAATCGGCACGTTATAAATCATCGACTTCGGGTCGATCTTCTGCTGGAAAAAGAGCGGGGCATCAAGCAGCAAATCAAGCAGTGCGGAATCTGCCACGCCGGAGGCTTTACGATAGCTGGCCCACACGGCAGAGCCCAGACGATAAGCGTTAACTTTGTTCTGCAAATCAAATTTGCTGGCATCGAGGAGGCCGCATTTGCCGATCATCCCGGCCAGCGCTCTGACGGTGTAAGCCCCACGGCTAAAACCGTTGAGATAGATCCGGTCGCCTTTCTGATAGTTACGGCAGATAAAGGTGTAACCGCGAACGATGCGTTCAATAATCCCCGCGCCAAAAACTCCACCCATGATTTTTACGTACCAGTTGCGGGAATCTCCCACGCCGTGCAGGTATTTTGCAATCTGAGTGACGTTTCCCGCAGCGTTTGTCGCCGTTTTTTCCTGCTCGTTGCCGAGCTTCAGCATACTCGGGTCATCAACACCCGTCAGATCGGTATATAAGCGGTAAACGTTGGTGAAGTCAGGCAGGCCGTCGTCATCGTCCTGCTGATTTGGGCCGTTCCAGGTGCCATCGGCGCAGAAAATGATGTTTTTGCTCATGCGAGGAGTCTCTCAGGGAAGATGCTGTTAAGTCTGGTGAAATTCCGCGAGTTTGCCACCCGGAAACCGTCTTTATGCACTATAGTATTACGCCATGAATACTATTGAAGACAATCTCAATCAGCGCATCAGCGCTCGGATCAGGATCGAACGCGAATCCCGCGGCTGGTCGCTCAGCGAACTGGCGGAAAGGGCGGGCGTGTCGCGCGCGATGATCCACAAAATCGAACGGGCAGACAGCAGCCCGACGGCGACGATGCTTGGGCGCCTTTCCGGCGCGTTTGGTATCAGCATGTCGACGCTGATCGCCCGTGCCGAAATGCAGGAAGGCAAGCTGCTGCGCCTCGAAAACCAGCCGGTCTGGCGCGATCCGCAAAGTCATTATCTTCGCCGCCATGTTTCTCCGCGCAGCGATCTGCCCATCGATTTGGTGCAGGTTGAACTGCCGCCGGGCAGCGATATTCCGATGCCTGCCTCTTCCTATGCGCTGGCGCGTCAGCTGATCTGGCTCCAGCAGGGCGAGCTGTTGTTCGTCGAAGGTGACACTCAACACCGGATGCGGGCGGGCGATTGTCTGGAGCTGGGCCCACCGAACGACTGCCGGTTTATCAATGAATCGCAGGAAAACTGCGTTTATCTGGTCGTGCGGCTCAACCATTCCGGCTCTTAATGTCAATGCAATGCCGCCGGTGAGCGACTAGTCTCAGGAGACGCTTTCACAAAAGGAGCAGATCATGAATCAACCCACTTTACGCCATCGTCGTTGGGTGCTGGCCTCTCGCCCTCACGGCGAACCTGTTGCCGATAATTTCCGCCTGGAAGAGGGCGAAATCCCCACGCCCGGCAACGGACAAATCCTGCTAAGAACGGTTTACCTGTCGCTCGATCCTTATATGCGCGGTCGGATGAGCGATGCGCCGTCCTATTCGCCGCCGGTTGAAATTGGTGCGGTGATGGTTGGCGGTACGGTCAGTCGGGTCGAAGAATCTCATCATCCAGACTTCAAAAAAGGAGACTGGGTGCTGGGCTATGACGGCTGGCAAAACTATGCGATTTCCGATGGCTCGGGGCTGGTGAAACTGGGCAATCATCCTGAAAACCCGTCATGGGCGCTGGGGATTGCCGGAATGCCGGGCTTTACTGCTTATATGGGCCTGCTGGATATCGGTCAGCCCAAAGCGGGTGAAACGCTGGTTGTAGCGGCGGCTACAGGACCGGTCGGGGCGACAGTTGGGCAGATAGGGAAAATCAGAGGCTGTCGCGTGGTCGGGGGTGCCGGTGGGGGAGCAAAATGCCGCTACGCCGTCGATACGCTCGGCTTTGACGTTTGTCTCGATCATACCGCGCCGGATTTCGCGCAGCAGCTGGCAGCTGCCTGTCCGAAAGGCATTGATGTCTATTATGAAAACGTAGGCGGCAAAGTGTTTGATGCGGTGCTGCCGCTGCTCAACACCTCGGCGCGCGTGCCGGTGTGCGGACTGGTCAGCGGCTACAGCGCGACTGAACTTCCGGCCGGGCCGGATCGCTTGCCATTACTGATGGCCACATTGCTCAAAAAACGCATTCGCATGCAGGGCTTTATCATCGGTCAGGACTATTGTCACCGGATCGATGAGTTCCAGCAGGCAATGGGGCAGTGGATCCGTGAAGGCACCATCAAGTATCGCGAGCAGGTGACAGACGGTCTGGAAAACGCGCCAGAGGCCTTTTTCGGGCTGCTGAAAGGGAAAAACTTCGGCAAAGTTGTCATACGCGTCGGGGCGGATGAGTGAAAAATAACCATCGGCGCTTCGGCGCCGTAATTTTATCGTGCAAAAATTCTGATAGCGTCTTTAATTAACTATGCAACAACCCTTTTGTATGATTTGTACGGCCGAATTAACAACCTAATAATGAATATAGTTAGCTAATTGTTCCATGTTATTTCCAACACCGCACGCGATACAGGATATATCCTGGGGTCGCGCAGAGTTGTTTGCTCTCAGGCCGTCACGAGAACAATGGTTATGGATACAGGAAATTAACATGCTTGATTTTGAGAAAGCACAGCGAATGAGCCTGACCACTCAGGTGGAAGTCAATTTAAAAAGCGCGCTAATTATTGGCGCACTGAAACCAGGCGCTCGTCTGGTGACGCGCGATCTGGCGGAACAGCTGGGCACCAGTATTACTCCCGTGCGGGAAGCATTGCTGCGGCTGGTGTCCTCCGGTGCGTTGCACGCCACGCCAGCGCAGGCTTTTCTGGTGCCGGAAGTCTCGCTCCAGCGCTATAACGAGGTCAACCAGATCCGCAAAAGCCTGGAAGGCATGGCGGCAGCGGCAGCGGCAGCTCAGATGACGGCGGAAAAGCTCAACGATTTGCATCGCTTCGTGGATGCGTTTCACGAGGCGAAATCTCGGGGTGAGATGGAGCAGGCGCTGCAGGCCAACTGTCGCTTCCGCTTCCGGCTGTATGAGTATGCCAACATGCCGACTTTATTGGCGCTTATTGAACAGTTATGGGTGCGAATTGGACCGTGCTTTAATTACCTGCATCCGCTTTCCTGCGAGGTTTTTAAACAGCATCGCTATTACGAAGATTTACTTCACGCGCTGGAGAAAAAAGACGAAGCGGAAAGTTGTGCCGCCCTGTGTAGGGCTATCGATCAGGGCGCCGCTATTTTGCAGCGCCAGTATATTAATTAATTGCAGTAATTAATAAGCAGAAGGCGTGCCTTATTTCAGGCACGCTTAAATATTACTGAAACTGATAAGCAACTGAGATCCCCATCCCATAATTACGCCCCGGAGCGGGTTCGTAATAGCGTCCATTAGACTCATTCACAATCACCGAGCCCACGTACTCACGATCGAACAGGTTATCGATGCGGCCAAATACGTCCACTTTCCAGCGCTCGCTAAACTCGAACTTGTAGCCGGTATTCAGCCCGACAACGGTCCAGGAAGGGGCTTTGGCGGTGTTTTCATCGTTGGCCATAATGTCGCTCAGATAGCGAATATCGCTGCCCGCATACCAGCCCAGCTCTGGCTGATAGCCAAAAGAGGCGTAGCCCATATTGCGGGCGATGCCGGGAATGCGGTTGCCGTTGCAACTGGCATCGTCGCAGACGTTGGTCCGGTAGGTCGCATCGAGCCACGTCCAGGCCGCTTTCAGTTTCCAGTTCTCGCCAAATTGCTGATCGAGCGACAGCTCTGCGCCCTGACGGCGGGTTTTACCGGCGTTCTTATAGCTGGTGCGGCCACCGCTGCTGCTGTCCACCACAATTTCGTTATCCGTATCCGTCTGGAACAGCGCCGCTGTCAGCAGGCCGTTGCCAATACGCGCTTTGCTGCCCACTTCCACGGTTTCGTTGGTTGACGGCTGCAGGCCGAAGTTAAGACCGCTTTGGTTATCCGGACGATAGGAGAGCTCGTTGATGGTCGGGGTTTCAAAGCCGCGTCCGGCAGAAGCGTACAGATTCCAGGCCTCCGTCAGCGCGTACTTCAGCGACGCGGCGGGCAGCCATTTGTGATAGCTGGCGTCGCCGCTGTCGTCCGGATTCTTCGGCGCTATGTAGTAATCGTTGGAATCAAACCATACTGAGCTGTAGCGCACGCCGGCATCCAGCGAGAGCTTCTGCGTCAGCTGCCACTGCGTTTGCAGATACGGATCCACGTTCCACATCAGGTTGCGTTCGTTGCGGCGCAGCGCACCCTGTTCGCCGTAATCGGGCACGCCGTTGTCCAGCACAAAGTTCTGATAGCCTTTGCGTTTCTCACTCATGTTTTCATAATCCAGCCCGGTTGTGAAGGTCACCGGCACCAGCAGTTCGCCGCGATGCGTCCAGCGGGTATCAATGCCCTGATAGTGACGGTCAAGATCGATAACGCCGCCGGAGTGAGCAGGATTAAGCTGCGGGCCCATCGGGATGGACTGATATTGTGTGGTTTGCCGTTCTCCGGCGTACATCATCACGCTGAGATCGTCGTTCGCACTGAGCTGGCGCTCATAGCGCAGCCCGGCCTGGCTCTGCTTCAGATCTTTGCGCGTATTGTACTGGTCGCCGCGCGGAGACTGCTGCGGGTCTGCGCGCCATTCGCTGTAGCTTAAGCCGCCGGGGTCATTGGCTTTGATGTCGACGCTGTTGAGCAGCAGCGTCAGTTTGCTGACGTCATCAATCCGCACGCCAAGTTTGGCATTTGCCAGATTTTTGCGCGCACCGCTGTGATCGCGGTAACCGTTGGTGGTGAAGCGCGTGGTCGAAACCGTGTAATCCACGTCGCCCGCGTGAGTACCGTCGCCGACTGCGCCCGTGGCTTTCAGACCGTAACGCCAGCTGCCATAGCTGCCGTAATAGCTGCTGGCCTCAATCGTTGTCGGCTGCTGACCGGTCTCCGTGGTGACGTTCATCACTCCGCCAGAGGCGTTGCCATAGAGGGCGGAGAAGGGGCCACGCAGCACCTCAATGCTGTCCACGCTGCTGATATCAATATTAGAAGTTTGCCCCTGGCCGTCGGGCATGGTGGCTGGAATACCATCGACGTAAATACGGATCCCGCGCACGCCGAAAGTGGAGCGGGAGCCAAAGCCACGAATCGACAGCTGCAGATCCTGCGCGTAGTTCTGACGGTTTTGTACCTGCAATCCAGGAACGGTTCCTAATGATTCCGAAAGATTCACGCGCGGCGTGGCCTGGCGCATATCCTCACCGTTGACCACGCTAACCGCCGAAGGCGTATCCAGCTCAGAAACGGTTTGCGGGGTGGCGGAAACCACCATGGTTTGTTCGTCAGCGGCTGCGGCGTCAGGGACAGGGAGAAGGGGGAACAGCACTGCCGGAAGCAGAGCTCTGCGAACAATCTTGATTTTCATGCCACTCTCGATACACATATTTAATGAAATTAATGTGAATATGTTAACGTTTATGTAAATAACATGAAAAATTTAACCGCACGTTACGTTAAACGCAGAGTTAACAATGGCACAAATCTGACGAAGCGGTGGATTTAGTGCTCCACATTGATGATATTAATGATTACTATTCTCAATTAATAACGCAGCGCCATGACGCTGCGAGCAGGAAGCATGTCGGGCAGTAATCCATTTTGACTATCCAAGGGAGTTGTCATGTCTTTACGTCAGTTATCCATGCCGCGTTTTCGTCATTCTCTGCTGTTAACCTCACTGCTGCTGGCCGGGACGTTCCAGGCCCAGGCCGCGGATGAAATGACCCGCAAAGCGGTAGGCAAAGGGGTTTATGAACTGGCGGTCAGCCAGCCAGAAAGCGCGGTGTGGGTTGCCACTTCCCAGAGCCGTCAGACGGACAAAGGCGGGGGGGTTTACCGTCTGGATCCGCAAACGCTGGAAGTGACGCAGACTATTCACAGCGACCTGAAGCCGTTCGGCGCGACCATCAATAATCAGACGCAGACCCTGTGGTTCGGAAACACCACCAACGGAATGATCACCGCCATCGATGCAAAAACCGGTGATGTGAAAGGGCGTGTGCTGCTGGAGCCGCGCAAGCGCAGTGAAACCGTGAAGCCATTGCAGCCACGCGAGCTGGCGGTGAATGAAAAAACTAACACCGTTTATGTTACTGGCGTGGGTAAAGAGAGCGTGATCTGGGTTGTCGATGGTGCCACTCTGGCGCTGAAAACTACCATCGAAAACACCGGTAACCGCAGCACCGCGCTGGCGCTGGATAACGATGCGCAACGTCTTTACACCATCAGCGCCGAAGGCGAGCTGGTGACCGTTGATACCGCGAAGAACAGCATCATCAGCCGTCAGAAACTGGCGGACGATGGCAAAGAGCACGCCTTCCTGAACATCGCGCTGGATAAAGCTAACCATCGCGCGTACATCACCGATTTCAAACAGCCGGAAGTGCTGGTTGTGGATTACCGTGATGGCAAAGTCGTGGACAAGATTGCCGCGCCTGAAGGGCTGGCAATTGCCTTCAACCCGACGCGTAATGAAGTCTACGTAACGCACCGGATGGCGGGCAAAGTCAGCGTGATCGACACCAAAACCAATAAAGTGGTGAAGACGTTCGATACCCCACCGCGCCCGAACAGCCTGGCGCTTTCCGCCGATGGTAAAACGCTGTTTGTTAGCGTGAAGCAGGAATCCACTCGTGAGAAAGAGGCCGACCAGCCTGATTACGTGATTCGTATTGCGCTGTAATCAGCAAAAAGAAAGCCGCTCAGTTGAGCGGCTTTTTTAATTGCCCGGAGGCACTTTGCCTGCACGGACCTACGCGGTTTTGTAGGCCCGGTAAGCCTGCGCCACCGGGCAAGTATTTAGAAAATTACTGAGATGTTTTTTCCACCAGAGAAGTTTCTTCTGGTGCATTGTGGCCGCCCGGCGCGGTGCTGTGGATCTCATGCACGCGCTTACGCACACCAAACCAGCCAGCAATCAGCAGTACGGCAATCAGCGGAATAGAGCCGATGGTGTAGGTGCCGTTCGGATAATCGAACGCCATCAGCACCAGTACGGCCAGCAGGAACAGCAGCGTCAGCCAGGAAGTGAACGGCGCGCCTGGCAGCTTGAAGCTGACGTCCGCACATTTGCCTTCCTTGATAAATTTACGCAGACGCAGCTGGCACACCACGATGAATGCCCAGGAAGCGATAATACCGAGTGAAGCGACGTTCAGCACAATCTCAAACACCTGAGAAGGCACCAGATAGTTCAGGAACACGCCGACCACGTACACCGCAAGAGTCGCGAGGATCCCCGCGTAAGGCACGTGCTGACGGCTCATTTTAGACATGAATTTCGGTGCAGACCCGCCCATCGACATGGAGCGCAGAATACGCCCGGTGCTGTACAGGCCGGAGTTCAGGCTGGAGAGCGCCGCAGTCAACACTACGATGTTCATGATGCTGCCAACGTAAGGCACGCCAAGCTTCGAGAAGAAGGTGACGAAAGGACTCTGTCCCGCCTGATAGGCATTCCACGGCAGCAGCAGCACCAGCAGAACAACGGAACCGACGTAGAACAGACCAATACGCCAGATCACGCTGTTGATGGCTTTTGGCACCATCGTCTGCGGATCCTTACATTCACCCGCTGCGGTACCCACCAGTTCAATCGAAGCAAAAGCAAACACCACGCCCTGAACCAGCACCAGCGCAGGCAGCAGGCCATGCGGGAAGAAGCCGCCGTTATCCGTGATCAGATGGAAGCCGGTGGTGCCACCGTCCAGCGGTTTGCCCGTCCCGAGGAAGACAGTACCGACCACCAGGAAGATAACGATCGCCAGCACTTTCAGCAGGGCGAACCAGAACTCCATCTCGGCAAACCACTTCACGCCGATCATGTTCATGGTGCCGACAATTGCCAGCGCGCCAAGGGCGAAGACCCACTGCGGCACATCGCCAAACGCGCCCCAGTAGTGCATATACAGCGCCACGGCGGTGATGTCGACGATGCCGGTCATCGCCCAGTTGACGAAGTACATCCAGCCCGCCACATACGCCGCTTTTTCCCCTAAAAACTCACGGGCGTAGGAAACAAAGCTGCCGCTGGAAGGGCGATGAAGCACCAGCTCACCCAGTGCGCGAAGAATGAAGAAAGAGAAGATGCCACAGACGAGATAAACGATAGCGAGCGATGGACCAGCCATCTGCAAACGTGCACCCGCGCCAAGGAACAGACCCGTTCCGATAGCGCCCCCGATGGCAATCATCTGAACGTGACGGTTGCCCATTGCTTTGTTGTAACCCGCTTCATGCGAGTTCAGCCAGCGGCGTTTCGCTGCGTGATGCTCAGCCGCGCTGTTGTGTTTTGAGTTCATCGTAATACCCAGGTTACCTGTCATTACCCCAATCAGGGGCCCAAAAAATGCCGCGAAAGCTAAACGATTGCGCGGCAGTACGGTGTTCCGCCTTTCTCAGTATTCTGACGTAGAGATAAGGAAAAACATGGCGCAGCATCCTACCTGTAAATGATAAGCGACGCAAAATATACGCCTTCATAGAGTGAGCTGCGTCGAGTCAATTCGTGTGGTCCGATCTGCTTTTTAGCGAAGGATATGCTGCCGGGCAATAGTCCTAATTTTTAGTCAGAAATCCAGTCGGTTAGCCGAAATGTCGCCGTCTCAGCGGTATCGGGGCTAAGTTGATTAATGAATCCTGCTCATAGCCACCTTCTGATAATGCCCGCTAATCATTCAGGTAAAACCGCGCTACGCTGAATTCATTAACCAGGAGGAAACATGAAAATCATCCGCAGTGGATCTATCCCGTCAGTGAAAGGGCCAGAGGCCTGGTTTACGGGCAATGTCAGACTTGATGCGCCGTTTCAGGCGACTGAACCCGCCAAAGTAGGCGGAGCGACCGTGACCTTTGAACCGGGCGCCAGAACCGCCTGGCATACCCATCCGCTAGGACAAACGCTTATTGTCATCCATGGGCGCGGCTGGCTGCAGGAGGAGGGGAAAGAAGCCGAAGCGCTGAATCCGGGAGATATCGCGTGGATCCCGCCCGGAGTGAAACACTGGCATGGCGCAAGCTCGCAAACGGCGATGACCCACATTGCCATTGCCGAAGCCGAGAACGGATCGCCGGTGACCTGGCTTGAAAAAGTGACGGATGAGCAATACGCCGGGCGCTGACAACGCCACGGGCTTCGGCTACCCTTTTGATTCATCGCAAAGGGGGCATTATGCGCATCAATGTGACCGGAACCAGCGGCTCCGGGAAATCGACGCTGGCCAGGCGTCTGGCCGTTATGTTGGCGGTTCCTTATATTGAGCTGGACACGCTCTACTGGCGGAAAAACTGGCAGGGCGCGTCCGATGAAGAGCTGTTCTCTTTGCTGAAGCAAAAGTTGAGCTCCGCCGAAGGTTGGATACTCGACGGTAATTACAATCGCACCAGGCCGGTGAAATGGCAGGATGTGCAGCTGATTGTCTGGCTGGATTACGGCTTCTGGCGCACGCTGCGTCAGGCGGTGGGGCGAGCCTATTCCAGAGCCCGGTCGCGTCGGGAGCTGTGGGCGGGGACCGGAAACTGTGAGAGCTTTCGGCGCTCTTTTTTCAGCCGTGATTCCATTATTTTATGGACCATCAAAACCTGGCGTCAAAATCGCCTGCGCTATCTGGCCGATATGCAGGATCCGCAGTACGCCCATCTGCAATTCGTTCGCTTATGCAATCCGCGCGAAACCGAAGCTTTCCTGGCAAAATTACATCAACAGCAAAGAACTTAACGATAACCTGGTGTGCCTTCGCCATCAGTGCACAAAACGCTAATTAAGCATCTGCGAACATGCTAGTTTTAGGGCACACAATAAGGAGACCACAATGCCGCACGTAGATATTAAATGTTTTCCCCGCGAACTGAACGAAGAAGAAAAACAAGCCCTCGCCGCTGATATCGCCGCTGCCATCACCCGTCATCTGGGGAGTAAAGACGGTGCCATCAGCGTGGCTTTAAATCAGGTGCAGCAGGATGACTGGAAAGCCAGCGTCTGGGATACCGAAATCGCGCCTAATCTCGACACCCTGATCAAAAAGCCGGGTTACAGCATGTAATCCGCTGAAACTGCCGGATGCGGCTTTGCCTTATCCGGCCTACAAAACTATTTCTGATGTTCCTGCTTAACTTCCTCTACCAGCCAGTCATGAAACACCTTCACCTCCGGACGCTCGCGGGCGTGCTCTGACGCCACGATAAAGTAGGACCAGCTCAGCGGCCAGCGCTGTTCAGCGAAGAGCTGACGCAGCTGCCCGGTGGCGATCAGCTGTTCAACCAGCGCGAGTCGGACAACGGCGATACCGCGCCCGGTCAGCGCGGCGAGGATCACCGCCGACGTTGAGTTGATATGCAGCCCGCTCATTTTATCGGTGCAGGCTCCGAGAGCCGTGAGGATCTGCTTCCACGCCGGGAAATTTGCGCCGGGGTGCGGGGTGTCGTCGGTGATCAGCTTTTGCTGGCACAGCCAGTCCGCTGTCGGCGCTATGTTTTCAGCCAGCAGCCTCGGGCTACAGACCAGCACGGCTTCTTCATCCATCAGCCAGGTTTTGCTGACGCCGGGCCAGTCTCCCGGACCGCAGCGAATGCCCAAATCGGCCGCTTCATGTTCCACGTCCATCAATTTTTCGGTGACGTCGAGACGAATGTCGATGGCTTCATGCTGCTCGGCAAAGCGATTCAGACGCTCCATCAGCCAGTTCATCACCAGCACCTGGGAAGCTGTCAGCACAATTGCCGCGCGAGCCTGGCGTCCGCGTAGCTTATTCAGCCCGCTTTCAAGGTTATCCAGACCTTGCGTGATATCGCGGAGCGCCTCCTGGGCACCTGCGTTCAGCATCATGCGGGATTTACCGGAACGCGAGCGCTCAAACAGCGGATGCCCGACCCAGTCCTCCAGCGCGCGCACAAGTTGGCCTACGGCGGCCGGGGTGACGCCTAGCTCCTCTGCCGCGCCGGTAAAACTACCGTGGCGGGCCGTGGCCTCAAAGGCGTGCAGCCATTTCAGGCGGTTTAACGATCGCATCAGTCGCTCCTCTCAGTTGAGCAAAGTGTATCACCAGCAAGATAGTTTTTCTTTCTCGATGAGTGATTTCTTATGCGTCGTGCACTGACTCTGACATTGGCAGAATGCTCCCCATCGAACGGCACAGTGCCCGTTTCACTCACGAGGTTATGATGAACACACAATTTGCAGGTAAGAAACTTTTAGTTGTTGGTGGGACCAGCGGTATGGGTCTGGAAACGGCGCGATTGGTGCTGAAAAACGGCGGCAGCGTCGTGCTGGTAGGAAATCGCGCAGAGAAAGCCGAACAGGCTCGTCAGGCACTCGCGGCTGAAGGCCAGGTGGATATCATCGTGGCTGACCTGATGAGCGAAGACGGGATGCGTAAAGTGATGGAAACCGTCAACCGCGATCATCAGGATATCAGCCTGCTGGTTAACGCCGCCGGGGTGTTCTTCCCGAAACCGTTCACGGAACACGAGATGGCTGATTACGACATGTACATGAGCATCAACCGCGCCAGCTTCTTCATCACCCGCGACGTGGTGCGCAATATGCTGGCTCACAACATTCAGGGTTCGATTGTGAATATCGGTTCGATGTGGGCACAGCAGGCGATTGGCGCAACGCCGTCATCGGCTTACTCGATGGCTAAAGCCGGGCTGCACGCGCTGACCAAAAATCTGGCGATTGAGCTGGGTGAAAAGGGCATTCGCGTTAACGCGGTGTCTCCGGCGGTGGTTCATACCCCGATTTATGAAGGCTTCATTCCGAAAGATGAAGTGAAAGGCGTAATGAACAGCTTTGATGCTTTCCATCCGATTGGCCGCGTTGGCACGCCGGTGGATGTGGCTGAAACCGTGGCGTTCCTGCTCTCTGATAAAGCAGGTTGGGTTACCGGCGCGGTCTGGGATGTTGATGGTGGCGTGATGGCTGGAAGAAACGCTTAATCTGTCTTTGGTTTCTCTCCCTCTCCCTAACCCTCTCCCAAGGGGAGAGGGAACCGACCGTGCCCGGGTTGCCATTCTGTTTTCTCCCTCTCCCTTTGGGAGAGGGTCGGGGAGAGGGCATCAGGCCGCACCGATCTTATTCCGCTGCCTTAACCATCTTTCCACTGGTGACAAAAGTGCCAGCGCCAAGATGGTGCAAAGTATTGCGGCGGTCGCCGTTAAACTGCCAGCGTCCGGCGACAAAGGCCTGTTCATCGGCGGCAGCGGACACCACTTCGCCAAACAGAGTGTCGTATTTTTCCTGGGCGGCGGTGGCTGGCAGAAGTTTGCACTCCATCCACGCCAGGCATTTCTCTTCAATCACCGGTAAACCCAGCACCGGACCGCGAATGGCCGGAATACCGTAGCAGTTGAACTTATCCTCATCGCGGCCTGTTACGCTGCCTACCGCATAGGTCCAGTTGGCGGCATCCACGCCGGGGATCACAATGCCGAAGCGTCCGCTTCTTTCGATAAGCTCCCGCGACCAGGCGCTTTTATCCACCACAATCGCAATGCGCGGCGGCTCAAATTCCACCGGCATGGACCAGGCGGCGGCCATCACGTTTCGTCGGTCAATACTCTCGTCGTAGCTGGTGATCAGGATGGTCGGGCCGTGATTGAGCAAACGGCTGGCATGTTTTAATTCCACGGGACGAAAACGGCTCATAGCAAGTCTCCTGACGGTTTGCGGCAGCGCACAAACGGAAAAAATCACCGCACAAAAACGCCTGTGTTGAGAAAAAAATACGTTATAAGAACACTATATCTTAAGCACGGAGGCCGTATGAGCCCTTTTTTAACTGCGTATTTTGCCCGACTGAACTGGACTGAAGCTGCTGAGGTCTCTGAAGACACACTGCGCGCGCTGCACCTGCGCCATAACTGCACCATTCCGTTTGAAAACCTCGATGTTCTGCTGCCGCGTGAAATCCAGCTCGACGATCAGTCGCTGGAAGATAAGCTGGTGACGGCCCGTCGCGGCGGCTATTGCTTCGAGCAAAACGGCCTTTTTGAACGTGCGCTGCGGGAAATTGGTTTTAACGTTCGCAGCGTGCTGGGGCGGGTGATCCTGTCGAATCCTCACCAGCTGCCGGCGCGTTCTCACCGATTGCTGGTTGTTGAACTGAACGGTGAACGCTGGATTGCCGACGTGGGTTTTGGCGGCCAGACGCTGACCGCGCCCATCCGCTTACAGGCGGATAAAGAGCAAACCACGCCGCATGGCATTTATCGCCTGCTGAACGAAGGCAACGACTGGACGCTGCAGTTCCGCCATCATGACCGCTGGCAGTCGATGTACATTTTCGACCTGGTGCCGCAGTATTTTTCCGACTTCGTCTGCGGCAACTTCTGGTCTGCGCACTGGCCGCAGTCGCATTTCCGCCATCATCTGCTGATGTGCCGTCATCTGCCGGACGGTGGCAAGCTGACGCTGACCAACTTCCACTTTACCCATCAGGAAGACGGGCGCACGGTGGAGCAAATTAACTTGCCGGACGTCGAGAGTCTGTATCTGCTGTTGCAGGACAAGTTTGGTCAGGGCGTGGACGACCCGAAAAACGGCTTCTCGCTGGCGGATTTAGCGGCGGTGATGGCGGCTTTTGATACGCATCCTGAGGCGGGGAAATAACAAATGCCCGGTGGCGCAAGCTTACCGGACCTACAAAGGCAAGGGTTTTGTAGGTCTGATAAGCGAAGCGCCATCAGGCAAAAAGTTAACGCCGCGAACGAACCACCTGATAACGACGGGTGAAATACTCCACCGGTGCACTCCAGACGTGAACCAGACGGGTGAACGGGAACAACAGGAAGATGGTCATCCCCAGCACCAGATGCACGCGGAAGATATACGCCACGCCGTCCAGATGTGCCGATGCACCGCCGTGGAACGTTACCACCGCCTGCGCCCAGTCCACCAGTTTCAGCATTTCACTGCCGTCCGGGTGTTGGGCGGAGAATGGAATGGTGCACAGGCCGAGAATGCACTGGATCAGCAGGATACACAGAATGAGAATATCCGCCGTGCTGGACGTGGCGCGTATGCGCGGGTTGAAAAGGCGACGCACCAGCAGGCCAATGCCGCCGACCAGCGTCAGCACGCCGCAGACGCCGCCGAGGATCATCGCCATCAGCTGTTTCTGCGACATCGGCAGGAACCACGAGTAAACCCAGTGCGGGGTCAGCATCCCGAAGGCGTGGCCGAAGAAAATCCCCAGAATGCCGATGTGGAACAGATTCGACCACAGCACCATACCGCGCTTGTCGAGCATCTGACTGGACGACGCCCGCCAGGTGTACTGCCCGTAGTCATAGCGCAGCCAGCTGCCGAGAATAAACACCGTCCCGCACAGATACGGGTAGATATCATAAAAGAAGACGTTCAGATACTGGCTCATTTCGGGCCTCCGGCGCGGACGTCGACGTACTGCGGCGCAACGTCCTGGCTAAAGCGTTTCTGATAACTTTGCAGCGGAGAACTGTCGCAGGCGGAGGTGGCGTTATCTTCGATAAACTTCACCTGCTCCTCTTCCCAGACTGCATCCAGCGCCTGGCGCGTGTCGTCGCGAGGCTCGTCTTTGACCTGTTTGGTGACACTGTCACTTCTTAGCGGGCTTTTTGCCAGCTCAAGCAGGGCATCAAACAGCTGATAATACGCTGACTGACGCTGTTTCAGCCTGCCGCCGAGCAGCGCAAGGATCGGCGCGACGTTCTGCAAACCTTCCCGCGCTTCCTGCGCTGACTGCGTGCTGAGAAACTCCAGATACAGAGGCAGGTGATCCGGCAGCTCGCGGCAGTCCAGCTGCAGCCCGGCTTTCTCATACTGCGCCATCAAATCGACCATAGCCTGGCCGCGATCGCGGGATTCGCCGTGTACGTGTTCAAACAGCAGCAGCGAAGTGGCGCTCCCGCGTTCGAACAAATCACACCAGATCTCCTGCTGGTCGAGCAGCGGCGTGCCGAGGTAATCATTCACCCACGGTGCCAGCACTGGCGCGTCCTGCGCCACCAGAGACTGTGCTTCCTCACGGTTTTCCCACAGCAGTGCGTCCGGATATTCCAGCAGCATAGCGATGAGCTTAAGGATCGGCATTATTCTCCCTCCCCGTGATGACGCACGCCTGAAACATCAATAGCATCAATACGTTTGCTGTTGAACAGGTTGAATTTGGTGTCGGAGCCGTGACAGCCGTCGCCAAAGGTGAAGCCGCAGCCGTTTTTCTCCGGGAAGGCGTCTGCCGCCATTTCGCGGTGGCTGGTTGGGATCACGAAGCGGTCTTCGTAGTTGGCGATGGCGAGATAGCGATACATATCTTCCACCTGCTCAACGGTCAGGCCCACTTCTTCAATGGCACGGGTGTCGGTCACGCCTTCAACGGTTTGCGAGCGTTTGTAGTGCCGCATCGCCATCATGCGCTTCAGCGCGCGCAGCACCGGTCCGGTATCGCCCGCCGCCAGCATGTTCGCCAGATACTGCACGGGAATACGCAGGCTTTCGACAGAAGGCAACACGCCATCGGACATCGGCAGACCGCCCGCATCCGCATAGGACTGAATTGGTGACAAAGGCGGTACGTACCAGACCATCGGCAGAGTGCGGTACTCCGGATGCAGCGGCAGGGCCAGCTTCCAGTCCATCGCCATTTTATACACCGGCGACTGCTGCGCAGCTTCAATCACGTTCTGCGGAATGCCTTGCTTCAGCGCTTCCTCAATTACGTGCGGATCGTGCGGGTTGAGGAACACATCGCACTGGCGTTCGTAAAGGTCGGTCACGTGTTCGGTGCTGGCGGCTTCCTCAATGCGGTCCGCGTCGTACAGCAGCACGCCGAGGTAGCGGATACGGCCCACGCAGGTTTCGGAACAGACGGTTGGCTGACCGGATTCGATGCGCGGATAGCAGAAGATGCACTTCTCTGACTTGCCGCTTTTCCAGTTGAAGTAGATTTTTTTGTATGGGCAGCCGCTGATGCACATGCGCCAACCGCGACATTTATCCTGGTCGATTAGCACGATGCCGTCTTCTTCACGCTTGTAGATGGCGCCGCTCGGGCAGGTGGCGACGCAGCTCGGGTTGAGGCAGTGTTCGCACAGGCGCGGCAGGTACATCATGAAGGTGTTTTCGAACTGGCCGTACATTTCCTTCTGGATTTTCTCGAAGTTTTTGTCGCGGGCGCGTTTTTCGAATTCGCCACCAAGCAGCTCTTCCCAGTTCGGGCCCCATTCGATTTTGTTGATACGCTCGCCGCTGATGAGCGAACGCGGACGGGCGGTCGGCAGATGTTTGCCTTCCGGCGCGCCTTGTAAATCCTGATAGTCGTAGGTGAACGGTTCGTAATAGTCATCAATGCCCGGCAGCACCGGGTTGGCGAAGATTTTTGCCATCAGACCGATGCGCCCGCCGAGGCGCGGGGTGAGCTTGCCGCTGATGCCGCGGATCCAACCGCCTTCCCATTTACCCTGATCTTCCCAGTCCTTCGGGTAGCCGATACCGGGTTTGGTTTCGACGTTGTTGAACCAGGCGTATTCCATGCCTTCACGCCCGGTCCAGACGTTTTTACAGGTGACGGAGCACGTATGGCAGCCGATACATTTATCGAGATTCAGAACCATGCCTACCTGAGAGCGGATTTTCATTTTTTATTCTCCTGAACCTGATCGTTGCCTTCGTCATCCAGCCAGTTAACATTTTTCATTTTGCGGATCATGATGAACTCATCGCGGTTGGAACCGACGGTGCCGTAGTAGTTGAAGCTCCACGCCAGCTGGGCATAGCCGCCGATCATGTGCGTCGGTTTCGGGCAGATGCGGGTGACGGAGTTGTGAATACCGCCACGTCGTCCGGTGACCTCTGAGCCTGGGATATTCATGATGCGTTCCTGGGCGTGGTACATCATGGTCATACCCGGCGGGATACGCTGGCTGACCACCGCGCGGGCGGTGAGGGCACCATTGGCGTTGAAGGCCTCGATCCAGTCGTTGTCGGCAATGCCCAACTCTTTGGCATCGGTTTCGCTCAACCAGACAATCGGCCCGCCGCGCGAAAGGGTCAGCATCAGCAGGTTTTCGCTGTAGGTGGAGTGAATGCCCCATTTCTGGTGCGGCGTCAGGAAGTTCAGCGCTTTTTCCGGGAAACCGTTTGGCGGAATTTCCCTCATCTCGCTGACGCTGCGGGTGTCGATTGGCGGACGATAGGCCACCAGGCTTTCGCCAAACGCGCGCATCCACAGATGATCCTGATACAGCTGCTGGCGGCCGGACAGTGTGCGCCACGGGATCAGCTCATGCACGTTGGTGTAGCCGGCGTTATAGGAGACGTGCTCGCTTTCAAGCCCGGACCAGGTTGGGCTGGAGATGATTTTGCGCGGCTGGGCGACGATATCGCGGAAGCGGATTTTTTCGTCTTCCTTGTTCAGCGCCAGATGGGTATGCTCGCGTCCGGTCACTTTCCCCAGCGCTTCCCAGGCTTTCACCGCCACCTGGCCGTTGGTTTCCGGGGCGAGGGCGAGGATCACTTCGGAAGCGTCAATCGCGGTTTCAATGCGCGGTCGCCCTTTGGCCGGGCCATCCAGCTTGACGTAGTTGAGCTTGCCGAGGAAATCGACTTCGTTCTGAGTATTCCAGGAAATGCCTTTGCCGCCGTTCCCAAGCTTATCGAGCAGTGGCCCAAGCGAGGTGAAGCGCTCGTAGGTGGCAGGGTAATCACGCTCAACGACGGCGATGGACGGCCCGGTCTTGCCCGGCACGTACTCGCATTCGCCTTTGCGCCAGTCGGCTACTTCAAACGGCTGCGACAGCTCCGCCGGGGAGTCGTGCATCAGCGGTTGCAGCACCACGTCGGTTTCGGTTCCCAGATGGCCGACGCACACTTTAGAGAACTCTTTGGCGATGCCTTTGTAGATTTCCCAGTCGCTTTTTGCTTCCCACGCCGGATCCACGGCGGCAGACAGCGGATGAATAAACGGATGCATATCCGAGGTATTCATGTCGTCTTTTTCATACCAGGTGGCGGTCGGCAGCACGATGTCGGAGAACAGACAGGTGCTGGACATCCTGAAATCAAGCGTCACCAGCAGGTCGAGTTTGCCCTCGATGGCAGCGGTCTGCCATTCCACTTCTTCCGGCTTCACGTCATCGCTTTCACCCAGCGCCTCGCCCTGAATGCCGCTTTCGGTGCCGAGCAGGTACTTAAGCAGATACTCGTGGCCTTTCCCGGACGATCCCAGCAGGTTAGAGCGCCAGACGAACAGGTTACGCGGATGGTTTTTACCGCTGTCCGGCTGTTCGCAGGCCATGCGGATATCGCCTGATTTCAGCGCCTGAGCCGTATATTCAGCAGGCGTCACGCCTGCCGCATCGGCCATCTCTTTAATCGCCAGCGGATTGAGGTTGAGCTGAGGCGCTGACGGCAGCCAGCCCATGCGCTCCGCGCGCACGTTGAAATCGATCAGGTGACCGCTGAACTTACTGCTATCTGCCAGCGGAGAAAGCAGCTCTTTGGCGGTCAGCTTTTCATAGCGCCACTGGCTGGAGTGGTTGTAGAAATACGAGGTGCTGTTCATCTGGCGCGGCGGACGGTTCCAGTCCAGCGCGAACGCCAACGGCAGCCAGCCAGTCTGCGGACGCAGCTTTTCCTGGCCGACATAGTGCGCCCAGCCGCCGCCGCTCTGGCCCACGCAGCCGCAGAAGATCAGCATGTTGATCATCCCGCGGTAGTTCATGTCCATGTGATACCAGTGGTTGACGCCCGCGCCGAGGATAATCATCGAACGACCGTGGGTTTTGTGTGCCGTGTATGCGAATTCACGAGCAATGGTCGAGATACGCTGCTGCGGCACGCCGGTGATGTGCTCGGCCCACGCCGGAGTATAGGCTTTCACCTCGTCGTAAGATTTAGCGCTGAGCGCATCTTCCAGCCCACGATCCAGTCCGTAGTTGGCAAGGATGAGGTCGTAAACGCAGACCACCAGGCCCGATGAACCATCGGCCATCGTCAGCTGTTTGGCAGGAAGCTGGCGAACCAGAATCGGCTCCTGCTTCACGCTGCGGAAATGCGGGTTTTCGTTGCCGCCGAAGTAGGGGAAAGCGACGCCGACTACGCTGTCGTGATTGCCCAGCAGAGAGAGCTGCAGTTCGTTTTCTGCGCCCGCCGCGAGAGATTCGAGATTCCATTTTCCCTGTTCGCCCCAGCGGAAACCAATTGCGCCGTTCGGCACAACTAAGTCACCTGCGGTGTTGATGGCAACGGTTTTCCACTGCGGGTTATTGCTTTCACCAAGGTTGTCCACCAGGTCAGAGGCGCGCAGCATACGGCCCGGCTCGTAGCTGCCGTCTTCGCGCGCTTCGAGCTGCACCAGCATTGGCATATCCGTGTAGCGACGGCAGTAGTTGATGAAGTAATCGCTTGGGTTATCGAGATGGAACTCTTTCAGGATCACGTGGCCCATCGCCATGGCCAGCGCGCTGTCGGTGCCTTGTTTTGGCGCCAGCCATTCATCGCTCAATTTGGCGACTTCTGAGAAGTCCGGGGTGATGGCAATGGTTTTGGTGCCTTTGTAGCGAACTTCGGTGAAGAAGTGCGCATCTGGCGTACGCGTCTGCGGCACGTTTGAGCCCCAGGCGATGATGTACGACGAGTTATACCAGTCGGCAGATTCCGGCACGTCGGTCTGTTCGCCCCAGGTCATCGGCGAGGCGGGCGGCAGATCGCAGTACCAGTCGTAGAAACTCAGACAGGTGCCACCGAGCAGCGACAGATAGCGGGTACCTGCGGCATAAGAGACCATCGACATCGCCGGAATAGGCGAGAAGCCCGCCACGCGGTCCGGGCCGTAGTGTTTGATGGTCCAGACGTTGGCGGCGGCAATGAGCTGATTTAACTCCTTCCAGTTGGAGCGGACAAATCCGCCGTGGCCGCGCGCCTGTTTGTATTTCTGTGTTTTCTCCGGGCTCTGCATGATCGCGTTCCACGCGTTAACCGGATCCTGGTGCTGCTCCAGCGCTTCGCGCCAGATTGAGATCAGGCTTTTGCGGATCAGCGGATACTTCAGGCGGTTGGCGCTGTAGAGATACCAGGAGTAGCTTGCGCCACGCGGGCAGCCGCGCGGTTCGTGATTGGGCAGGTCAGGGCGAGTGCGGGGATAGTCGGTCTGCTGGGTTTCCCAGGTGACGAGGCCGTTTTTGACGTAAATTTCCCAGCTGCACGAGCCGGTACAGTTCACGCCGTGGGTCGAGCGGACGATTTTGTCAAACTGCCAGCGCTGGCGATAGCTGTCTTCCCAGTCGCGGTTGGTGTTGTAAACCTGCCCGTGGCCGTTGGCAAAGCTGTCGCCTTTCTGCTTAAAGTAGCGAAAGCGATCGAGTAATTTGCTCATAACATTGCTCCATTTGCTCTTTCAAATCTTCAGGCTGCAAAAAAACGTAGGCCCGGTAAGCTTGCGCCACCGGGCAAAAAATCAGGCTTTCGGAGCTTTGCGGCGACCATAAACGAACCAGGTCACCAGCACGCAGACGATGTAGAAGACCAGGAACACTTTCATCGCCCCAACCGGAGAGCCGGTCATCGCCAGCGAGGTGCCGAACGCTTTCGGAATGAAGAAGCCGCCGACCGCCCCAATCGCCGAGATAAACCCGAGCGCTGCGGCGGTATCTGTCACCGCTTCCTGCTGCGCCTGCTCATCACTACCACCGCGTTGTTTCACACGAGTGATGGTGATTTGACGGAAGATGATGGCGATCATCTGGAAGGTGGAGCCGCTGCCGAGGCCAGCAGTGAGGAACAGCCCCATAAACACGAGGTAGAAGAAGGTGAAGTTGCCCGGTGAATTACCGCCAGGCAGGGTCATAAACAGCAGAGCGCTGAACAGCGCCATAAACACAAAGTTCACCAGAGTGACTTTGACGCCGCCGAGCTTATCGGAGATAAAGCCGCCGAATGAACGAGCAATCGCGCCGATAAACGGACCGAAAAACGCCAGCTTGAGGATGTTCACATCCGGAAACTGGGTTTTCGACAGCATCGCAAAACCTGCGGAAAAGCCGATGAACGAGCCGAAAGTGGCGAGATACAGCAGGGCGAGGATCCACATATGCAGACGCCCCAGCACCGGCAGCTGTTCTGCAACGGAGGCTTTCGAACTGGCAATATCGTTCATGCCAAACCACGCGGCGATGGTCGCCAGCAGCAGCAGAGGTGCCCAAATCCATGCGGCATTGGTCAGAGACAGCGTGGAACCATCATCCTGCGGCACGCCGTGCACGCCAAGAAAAGCAAACATTGGCAGGAAGATGACGACCGGAGCGACCATCTGCATCACGCTGACGCCAAGGTTGCCCAGACCGCCGTTGATCCCCAGCGCGCTGCCCTGACGGGCTTTCGGGTAGAAGAAGCTGATGTTGCCCATGCTCGACGCGAAGTTGGCTCCGGCGAAGCCACACAGCAGGGCGATGATAATAAATACTTCGTAAGGAGTAGCCGTGTTCTGGATGGCAATGCCTAACCAGACGCAGGGAATAATCAGAATAACGGTGCTGATCACCGTCCAGTAGCGCCCGCCAAATATAGGCACCATAAAGGAGTAAGGCACACGTAATATCGCACCAGAAAGCGAAGGCAGAGCGGTTAATAAAAACAGCTGGTCGGTCGTGAAATTAAACCCAACTTTATTAAGGTTAACCGCCACGGCGCTAAATAACATCCACACGCAGAACGCTAACAGCAGGCAGGCGACTGAAATCCATAGATTTCTGCGCGCAATGTGCTTCCCTTTATTCTCCCAAAACCCCGGATTCTCCGGCTTCCAGTCAGTCAGCAGATGGGGGTTTTTGCTCGGATCTTGTTGTGACATAGTGCCCTCGATTGCGCCAGTACATGTTGAAAAATAAGCAAAAGGAGTCCGCCGGAAGCATATGTTCCGTAAAAATTGTGGCTTTTTATTGTGTTGTGAATGAAGGATAGATAAAAAAGCGCAACTGCGCGAATGGCGGGGTGAGATAGCGGGGCTTAAATGTTACCGTTTGTAACAAAGAGGGCGAGGGCAGACGCTACCGGGCCGTTAACGGGATCCCGGTATGCATTTATCAGAGCAGTGTATTCAGGCTGTCCGCGAGAGGGAGGCTGATATAAATCACCACAGAGGTATTCTCTATCGTCAGTGGAATACAGGGATAGCTTTCCGGTTGCTCATCCTCCAGCAGAAATTGAATATTGTCTGAAGAAAAAATACTGAAATCAAATCTGGACAGGTACCACAGACTGTATTCTTCAAAGGAGTGGACCACCGTCAGCGGAGCAGTACTGGCATTAAGTGTAAATGCCGTTTTATGGATGAAGGGCATAACATCTTCTCAGTGGATGAAGGACGCAATCAGGATAAGACCATGTGCATTATATATACAGCACTCCTGAGTCTTGATTTGGATTTTCTGCAATAAGACTGGCGACTTTGATTATTTGTGTTCCACATCTGGACAATCCTTTACGTGCTCTGGCGTGGAGCAATGAATATATTTAGCGATCAGTATTATGGCTTGCCTGTGATACGACTTTTCAAACGCTGAGTTATCTTATTTTCAACAGAGGTCATGATGTCTGTCATAAAATCAGCAGCCGCCTGCTTTGCGCTGCTAACTATTCCGTTTTTCTCATTGGCTCAGTCCCCGCCGAACATCGGCAGCACTCCGGCAGACAGTCATATTCTGTGCGGCAAAAACATTACGGTAGAAATTCAGCACGCCGGGGGGAATTATCTGGCGATTGGGTTAACCAACCATCAGACCGGCGATCTGGATCTGTTTCTTTCAGAAAATCCGGTGAATGAGGATGTTTCTCTGAATCGCTTTATGCCGGTGAAGTTTGATGCGCTGTCCGGAAAACTTGTCCGCCAGGAAGAGAGCCATATGGAGGTGCTGTGGGGGAAAGAGCAGGTTAACGGTGCAAAAGCTGGCTACCGGCTTATTTTGGGATCGCACGTCTATGAATGCGGTACGTTGACAGTCTGGCCTGATGAAAGCGCCAATACGGCTTACGGAGAGGATCAGGAAAATACGGCTGATAAGCAGGACGCGCAATAGTAAGGTGGGTTATGGGCGGAAATCCGCCCTTAACTCTGAATCTGGCAATGCTCACCGGGCCGTCAGTACTCCTTGGGAAGATTAATAATCTCAATCAAGATGCCCCGCCGCGTGTCGATATAACCACCTTTTTTCAGATCGGCCAGGATCTTCATTACGCTGCTGCGTGACAGATGGGTTTTTTCACGGATGTAGTCGCAGGCATTGATGCGCAGACGCATTTCAGCATCGCACTCCATGAGCTCGAGAAGGTTATTGCGCACCAGTTCATAGGAGCTGAGGCCAGCGGAAGAAAAGTAGTTGCCTGTCAGACTCATGGTGGCATGCATAAACATAAAAGCGACATGCTGCCACAGCTGTTGTTTCTCAATCACTTCGAAGCAGTGCGCCCGAGGGCTCAGTTCGTAGCGTATCGGCCCTCTGGACTGCAGATAGATGTCATAGTTCTGGTCCAGCAGCGCATTCAGTCCGATGACAAAAGGGGCGCGAATGTTGCTGACCAGAAGATGGGTATCTGACTTATAGGCAGCCACAGTGCCTTCATGCAGGATGAAGCACATCAGTTCCTGATAATGTCCCATCGGGAAAACCTGCCTGTCGCGTCCTTTCTGGATTTTTTCAGGATTTGAGAAGGCTTCAATCAGCTGAGTAATATGGCTTTCAGGTTTCATTACAGACTCGTTGGTAGTAGATGGCGGAACCCGGTGAGCTGACCCGGCAATGCTTCCGTTAAGTAAAGCACAAGAGGAGTTTTGTCATCCACTAAATCATCAATGGATTGAGATAGGGAAACGACAGTTATCATCCCTTTCTCTCAGGCTTCAGGCACTGCTGTCATCAATTAAGATTAATGCATTAAGCTTGTCTGAAAGCCATGCTGACAAAATCTTTCCTTTAAATAAAGAAGCTGAAAAACCGATTTCGGATGTTAAATCCATTCCTGGATCTTTAGTCCAGCTCAGGAACTGAATTAGATATTCTTAACACTGGGTCATCATTAATATTGCCGCAGCTGATGAATACCTTATCAGATGAACAGTTAATATTAATTAAACTCAGGATATTTAATCATGAAATCCAACGCTATTATCGGTGCCACTCTCGTTAGCCTTTCTATGCTGTCCGGTCTGGCTCATGCCGATGCCACCAAAGATGAAGGCCACGGTAAAGTTCACTTCGCTGGCTCAATTATTGATGCGCCTTGCTCAATTGATACCAAATCTGCCGATCAGGTTGTGCTGTTAGGCCAGGTTGCTGACAAAGTGCTGGCAAGCCAGGGCAAGTCTCAGCCAACAGATTTCCACATCACCCTGACCGGCTGTGAACTGGGCACCATGAAGTCTGTTCAGGTGACCTTCAACGGTACCGCTGACACCGAAAACAACGCTCTGCTGGCGATTGCCGGTACCGCGTCTGGCGCAGGGATTGGTCTGAACGACGAAGCGGGTAACGCCATTACTCTGGGTACCGCGACCGATGCTAAAGACCTGGTGGACGGTGATAACACCCTGAACTTCTCCGCTTATCTGCAGGGCGATTCCGATACAGCTGCGGTGGTTCCGGGTGAATTCACCAGCGTCGCTGACTTTACACTGCAATACAACTAATCGCAGTTCCGCTTCGCGGTAAACAGCAGTTGATGTGACAAAGTGGACAGGCTGATGAACCTAAACAGATTTAAACTGGCCGCTACGGCTTTATTCGTGGCTGTCAATTTCACTCCAACAGTTTTTGCTTCATCAGTATTACCCGACAGAGTTCCATCAACTGCTGCTTCTGATAACTCTATTTTTGGCCACGGCAAGGTACAGGTCCAGGGCAGTATTCTGGATGCAGCCTGTGCTATTTCTACGGACAGTCTGGAGCAGGTGATTGATCTCGGACTGACCAGCACCCAGGAGTTGTATTCCCTGGGATATGGCCCTACAGAAAAGCTAACCATCAATCTTGAGCACTGTACCAACCGCAGAAGGGATAACTCTCTGATGTGGAAAAATATCAGCGCCAGGTTTATTGGCCAGGTTGATCAATATAACCCTAAGCTCTTCGCTCTTTCAGGTGATATTAAAGGTGCGGGTATTCAGGTTCAGGATGGTCAGGGCAATATTCTTATTCCTGGTGATTTGGTACGTGTCGGCAATGTGGTTGGCGAGAACACAAAATTAGTCTTTTATATCCGTCTTGCGGCAAATAATTCGGCAACGAATGACGGCGCAGGTTTTACCACGCTTAAACTGAATATCAGCTATGACTAAATCACTGACAGCAATGAAAGCCAAAAGAATATCATCCAGAAAAGTCTCCCGGCTGGCCTGTCTGATCTCTTTTTTCATTGCCTGTTCGGCCATGACAGCCAGAGCTGATGATATTCAGTTCAACACCGATGTAATGGACGTGAAAGATCGCGCCAATATCGACATTTCTCATTTTTCCCGCGCGGGCTATATCATGCCCGGGGATTATCAGCTGGTAGTTCACGTCAATAAATCTGAACTCTCCGAAATGCCGGTGACTTTTCTTGCGCCTGTGAATGACGATAAAGGCAGCGTGGCCTGTCTGACGCCGGATATCGTGAAATTATTAGGTCTGAAAGAAAAGTATTTAAACAATCTGAGCTGGTGGCATGACGGTAAATGTCTGGATCCGTCGTCACTGCCGGGTATGGAAAGCCGGGGCGATCTGGGCGCTTCTGTTTTATATATCAATCTGCCTCAGGCCTATCTGGAGTACAGCTCCGAGACCTGGGATCCGCCTTCCCGTTGGGATAACGGCGTGGCCGGGTTGATTTTTGATTA
The DNA here is from genome assembly GCA_014156375.1 of Enterobacteriaceae bacterium 89. Taxonomy (GTDB): domain Bacteria; phylum Pseudomonadota; class Gammaproteobacteria; order Enterobacterales; family Enterobacteriaceae; genus Scandinavium. The sequence continues at coordinate 290,211 of RQJH01000003.1, forward strand.
CAACTTCAACGCCGATACCACCCATCAGCAGACGGGTGAGGGCGGGAGTTCACGGGATATCAGCGGTTCGGGCACGGTAGGGGCGAACCTCGGCGCATGGCGTCTGCGCGGTGACTGGCAGTATCAGAACGATTCAGGCATGAAAGATTCCTCGTCGTCGCTGCAGTGGACTCGCTATTACCTGTACCGGGCGCTGCCGTCCCTGCAATCAAAACTGACGCTGGGTCAGGACACCATGACCTCATCGGTGTTCGACAGCTTCCAGTTTATGGGGGCCAATCTGGCGTCTGATGACAGCATGATCCCGCCAAACGTGCGCGGCTATGCGCCAGAAGTCAACGGCGTGGCGCGCACCAACGCCAAGGTCACCATCAGCCAGCAGGGCCGCGTGCTGTATGAAACGCAGGTTCCGGCCGGTCCGTTCAGCATTCAGGATCTGAGCGACACCGTGTCCGGGAAGCTGGACGTCAAGGTTGAGGAACAAAACGGTGATGTACAGAACTATCAGGTCAACACCGCAAATATTCCCTACCTGACCCGTCCGGGTTCGGTGCGTTATTCCCTGTCTGCTGGTCGTCCGACGGACTGGGAACAGCATACTTTTGGGCCAGGATTTGCTTCCGGTGAGTTCTCCTGGGGCGTCAGCAACGGCTGGTCGCTGTACAGCGGGATGCTTATCTCCGGTGATTACCGCGAAACGGGCATAGGTATCGGCCGTGACCTGCTGGCGCTGGGGGCAATCTCTTTCGACGTCACCCATTCCTGGGCGGACTTGCATCAAGACGGCGAGAGAAAAGGAGACTCCTTCCGTCTGAGCTACTCCAAACGCTTTGATGACTACGACAGCCAGATCACCTTTGCGGGCTATCGCTTTGCGGAAAAAGACTTTATGTCGATGGCCGAATACCTCAATGCGACCGGTGATAACGCCGACTACGACGGCTCCGACAAGCAGCTGTATACCGTAACGTTTAACAAGCAGTTCCGCGACGTGGGGCTGAGTTTCAACCTGTCGTACAGCCACCAGACCTATTGGGATCGTCCGGTCAGCGACAACTGGAACGTTTCCCTGGCGAAGTATTTCGATCTGGGATCGTGGAAAAACCTCAGCGTAAACCTGACGGCGTTTAAAAACAGCAATGAAGATTCTGATGACAAGGGTGCTTACCTTAGCCTGACGGTGCCGATTGGCGACAACAATACCCTCAGCTACAACGGTGCGATGGGCGACAGCAAATCCCAGAATCTGGGCTGGTACGGCAGAGTGGGTGACCGTGACTCTTATCAGCTGAACGCCGGTACCTCACAGGGTACCGACGGCAGCGTGTCGGGCTATTACACCCACGACGGGGATATGGCTGAAACCTCGCTGAGCGGCAGTTACCAACAGGATCAGTACTCTTCCGTCGGGCTGAACGTGCAGGGCGGCCTCACCGTCACAGCGCACGGCGCGGCGCTGCACCGGGTGAATACCATGGGTGGTACGCGTCTGATGGTCGATACCGACGGCGTCAGCGGCGTGCCGGTGGCAGGAAACGGCACGCCAACCCGCTCCAACGCGTTTGGTAAAGCAGTGATCAGCGACGTGAACAGCTACTACCGCAATACCGCCAGCATTGATGTCACCAAACTCGGTGATGACGTGGAAGCGTTACATCCGGTGGTGCAGGACACGCTGACGGAAGGCGCGATTGGCTACAAGAAATTTGAAGTGATGGCCGGACGCAAACTGATGGCGGTGATCCGCCTGGCCGACGGCAGCGTACCGCCGTTCGGTGCCACGGTATTAAAGGACAAACGTCAGGCGGGGATCGTCGGTGACGACGGCGAAGTCTGGCTGGCCGGTGTTGAGCCGGGCAAGAACATGGATGTGAGTTGGGATGATGGGGTGCAGTGCGTCATTAACATACCGGCGCAACTCCCCGGAGACAGTCAGGATAGTCCCAATCTGTTGTTACCCTGCAAAAAGGTTAACGTTGATTAATTATCCGGCGTTTACGGGCGCCTTATTCTTCTGAATCAGAGATGTAAATATGAAACTGAAAACAACCCTGGTGATCCTTGCTGTCTCGGTAAGCACACTGACGGCGGTCTCTTCGGCCCGCGCGGCGATTGCTCTTGACCGCACCCGCGTGATCTTCCCGGGGAACGAGAACTCCGTGAGCCTGTCGGTGAGCAATGAAAACCCGCAGCTGCCGTACCTGGCTCAGTCCTGGATCGAAAACGCGCAGGGTGAGAAGGTCAGCGGGCCGATGGTCATTCTGCCACCTGTACAGCGCGTGGAGGCCGGGGCAAAAACTGCGGTCAAGATCCAGAGCACCGGGGCGATGAACGCCTTACCGCAGGATCGCGAAACGCTGTTCTACTTCAACCTGCGTGAAATCCCGCCGCGCTCGTCGAAGTCGAACGCGCTGCAGATTGCGCTGCAAACCAAAATCAAGCTGTTCTATCGCCCGGCAGGATTGCTGAAACCGGCATCCGCCACACCGTGGCAGAATGATCTGACGCTGGTTCGTCAGGGTGACAAGTACAGCGTGCATAACCCAACGCCGTACTATGTGACGATCAGCGAGGCGATGGCGAAGGGCAGTCATCCGGTTGATAAATTTGCCGCAGTGATGGTGGCGCCGAAGAGCGATGCCAGTCTTGGCGTCAATGCCGCTACGCTAGGTGGTTCACCGGAGCTCACTTATATCAACGATTACGGCGGACGCCAGACGCTGACCTTCTCCTGCCAGGGCGCTGGCTGCAAGGTAATCAATAACAGGACGGGCAGCTGATGAGCCGTCGCCCCTCGTCGCTGTGTCTTTTACTGACTGGCTTGTGTTTGCTTCACCCGGTCTGTGCGCATGAATTTATCGGCGAGTTTGCCACCATTCATGTGAAGGCCAGTGCAGGGGAGGCTCCCTGCTGGCTGAAGCTGACCTCGCAGGATCAGAGCGTGGCGCTGCCGCCGGTGTCGTCCTGGCAGTTGCGTAAACCGGGTATGCACTCGGCAGAGGTGTTCTTCCACATGGAAATGCACGGCTGTCTGCCGGAGCCCGGCAAGCGGACCGATCTGCTGACTGGATTAATCACCGGCTCTCCGGATTCTCCGGTAGTTTCGACGCTGTTCAACGGCGCTCAGGATGCGGATAACCCGGCGCTGTTTGCCGTGCGGGGCGCTGGCGGCGTGGGGCTGGAGATTTCCGACATCCACGGCAAAGCGGTGATCCCGGGCCTGGCTTCCACACCGCAGATTATCCCGACGATCAATAACGTGCTGGACTGGCAGGTAGCGCTGGTGCGTACTGCTGCGCCGCTGGTTGCCGGTCCGGTTCAGGCCACAATCGAGTTTCGGGTGATTTATGACTGACGCCCAGCGAGTGAGCAAAGGCGTCTCAGGATTACGGCTATGAAAAAGAGACTAACGTATCTGTGGCTGGCCGCGCTGTTCTGCGCCGCGCCGGTGCTGGCAAAATCGGATATTAATTTTTCCGGGACTCTGGTGGCAGAACCCTGCACCCTGGCTCCCACAGACAGTGATATCCATGTGGACTTTGGTTCGGTTATCAGTAAAAACCTGTACGCCAATAAGCGCTCTGCGCCGCAGCCATTTACGATCCATCTTTTGGGGTGTGATACCTCGGTAAGTAATCAGGCCATCCTGACTTTCAGCGGGACGGAGGATGCCGATCAGCAGGGGCTGCTGGCGCTGGGCAGCGACAGCACGGCCGCCGGTGTGGCCATCGGAATTGAAACCGCGCGTGGCGTTGCTTTACCACTGAATCAGCCCTCATCGGCAGTCACCCTGACCGAAGGTGATAACGCGATAAATCTGGCGGCCTTCGTGCAGGCCTCCGATAAAGCCATTGCGGACAAAACCATCACGGCGGGCAGCCTGTCTGCCATCGCTACGTTTGAGTTTACGTATAACTAATTTCTGGCCTGCCTGGCGTCAGCGCCGCGGGTCACTTTCGGTTTCCTGATGCCTGCCTTATTTATCATTAATATTTTTATATTATTTAACGGGGGTGTTTCTCCCGTTAAATATTCGCCATGAATTGACAGCGATCCATAAAAAGACTTTTGGGCCAACTCTGCACCCGAGTCAGATTGAGCCAATGTTTTTCATCCTTATAATTCTCTTCCGCAACGTCGAATAACTTTTTTATTTCCCCGTCATTAATGATACGCAGATGACTACCCGGTCTCAGGCTAACGGACGCGCCCGGTATCAGATTAATGGCCCCGTGCTGAGACTACTGTCATGCTGAAAAAAAATGCGTTCCTCCATGCGGCTCTGCCGTTGACCCTGTTTATGCTGCTGGCGGGTCCGGCCCATGCCGCCATCAGCCTTGATCGCACCAGAGTGGTATTTGACGGGGCACAGAAGTCCGTCAGTGTGTTCATCGAAAATCAAAACCACACCCAGCCGTATCTCGCCCAGTCGTGGGTGGCGGATGCGCAGGGGAATAAAATTGAATCCCTGTTTGTGGCGCTGCCGCCGCTGCAGCGCGTTGAGCCAGGAGCCAAAAGTCAGGTCAAAATCCAGGCCACCGGCAATCTGGCCTCGCTACCGCAGAACCGCGAGTCGCTTTACTACTTCAACGTGCGGGAAATCCCGCCGAAAAGCAGCAAACCTAACACTCTGCAGCTTTCACTCCAGACCCGGCTGAAGATGTTCTATCGCCCGCCAGCGCTGGCGCTGAAAAAAGGCTCGGAGGATGACATTTTCAAAGGTCTGACCTTAACCCGCGAGGGGGATCATTACAGCCTGAACAACCCGACGGCGTATTACGTGACGGCCGTGTCGCTGTCGTCGGCGGTCAACGGCAAACCGGTAAACGGCTTCACGCCGGGGATGGCGGCTCCGACAGAGAATGTCGCGCTGGCAGGCGCAGCGCAGGCCGGAGAGCATCCCGTCGTGACGGTGGTGAATGATTTTGGCGGACGACCACAGCTGACGTTTGACTGCCACGGCGAGCACTGCACTGTTGCGAACATCAAGGCCGGCTGATGAAAGGAAAACCTCTGATGAAGTCTTTACCGGGAGTTATGCTGCTGGCCGGTCTCTGCATCCCCTTGCTGTCGCAGGCGGCAGCGGATCCGTACAGTCTCAACGTCAATATCAGTGGCACTATCGTGTCCAACGGCAGCTGCAAGTTTAATCAGGGCGGCACGCTCAACGTAGATTTCGGTCAGGTCAAACTGCAGGGAAGCGGGCAAAACACCGTTGAACTTCAGGGGACTTACCAGCAGCCGCTAACCAGTTCTTTCACCTGCACCGGTGACACCGCCGGGCTGCTGCAAATGAAGCTCTCTTCGGTGTCGAACAGCTACGACAGCTATCAGGGGAAACAGGTGCTGACCACTGATAAAGGGATTGTCGGCATCGAGCTGCTGGTTGACGGCAATGCTCAGAACGCCGGGGAGTGGTTCAACATCACCCCGGACAAGCCGCCGGTGCTGAAGGCGCAGCTGGTGCAGCTCAGCACCGACAACAGCAAAGGGGTGGTGAGCGGTAACACGTTCAGCGCCTCGGGCACGCTGACGATGGCCTTTAACTGACGGGTATGCGGATGAAAGCGAAATTAACGTGTCTGCTGCTGATGCTGGCAGCCGCAACGGCCGGGGCAGCCCAGACCGGTGACAGTTTAACCTACAACTTCACGGGCACTTTTCTGATCACGACGCCATGTACAGTCAACAACGACCAGCCGCTGGACGTGTCGTTTGGCAACGTCGGGGTGAACCGGGTGGACGGGGTGGCGTACAGCAAAACGGTCCCCTACAAAGTGGACTGCCACGGTGCGGCGGATAACACGGCAGCGGTGCTGACTATCACCGGCACGCAAACGGGCTGGGATAATGCGGCGGTCATAACGACCGCGGCAGGGCTGGGGATTGAGCTACAGCTGAACGGCAAACCATTGCCGCTGAACCAGCAATACAACACCACGCTGGGGGCGCTGCCGTCGTTAACTCTGACAGCCGTTCCGGTAAAAGATCCGGCAGCCACATTAACGGCAGAAACGTTTACGGCGACGGCCACCCTGCTGACTGATATGCAATGAGTCGAAACAGACTATTCAGGCAATGAGAATGATGATGAACCTAATCGGGCAGTATTTGAATGGGAAGGGCTTCGCGAAAGTCTTTTCCGGGATCGCAAAAAGCAAATATATGTTAATTACAGTGCTGTTGTGTCTGTGCAGTCACTCTGCGCTAGCCGGTCAGATAACGACAAATGCATTAACTTCTGCTGATGATCCTTACTGCGGTTACGGGAGCGCGTGGTCATCATATAATGAAACGCTTAAAATACTTGATGGTAAAAATGGCACGAGCACGGGTGGGAGTAAGTCTTGTTCTCCACATCTTATATCAAATCCGGGAGTATTAACATTTGATGATGCGTATGTTCCTGCTAACGGCAGGTATGCCGTCACCGTCCGTTATTGCTTCGGAAATGAGTCATGTTCATCACATTCGCTCTATTCATTCAGCTCAGCGACTTTGGTCTATGACGACATGGTCACATCCAGGCCATGGACTCAACAAATAGTGAGTTCAGGTTTTACTGTTAATTCAACGCTTACTATGAGTCAGTATGCGTATTGCTATGTATTACAGAATGATAAAGGAGAACTCTTTAAACTCAGTGGAAACACAGCATGTGATACAGGAACCCCGCTGAAACCAGTTCCGACGCCCACGCTAACCTGCAAATTCGCCGACGGTGCGAGCCTGAATGTCGACATGGGCCAAATAGACCGCAGTTCACTACCCGTAACGCCAAATACCGGCACCAAAGTCAGCAAATCGATTAACGTGTCCTGCGATGGCACCGACTACCTTTCAACGGTGATGTCGGTCAGTTATACCCCATTGACGGTTAGCGGGGTTCAGGTCGATAAAACCAGCAGTAACGGCGTGGGGGGGACGGTGCTGCTCGACGGGCAACCTGTGGGGAATAATGCGAAATACAACAAAAACTTTACTCCCGGAAATAACTCGCTGAATTTTGCCTTTGAAGCGGTGCGCGACCCGGCAGTAGCGGTGGCCAATATTGCCACCGGAACGTTTACCGCCAATGCGATTGTGACCATCACTCCACAATAAGCATTGCTGCGCCACTGGCGGAGGATCGCCGCCAGTGAGGACAGCCTTAGTTGGCCTCAACGGGCAATTTGCGCTTAATCAGCGGAATATTCCCCGTATCATTCAGCGCACCGGGAAAGGTTTTCAACCAGCCCGACACTTTCTGCTTATTAATATCCACCACGCTTAACCCTTCCACGCAGCCCCACAGCTCGCGGGTGTTCTGCGGGGTAATGACGATACAATCTGGCATCACGCGAATTTTTATCGGCATGCCGTCGATAAACCCGGCTTTATACAGCCATTCTCCCTGAAGCGGCAGATAACGATGGCGAATTCTGGAATACAGCTCGCAGCAGGCTATGCTGGCGTCCGGCGAGTCTGCTCTGGCATGCAGTGCGGCGGAAGCGGGGCACTTCCCGTGCAGGCTGCGGATGTTGTTTTTGCGCAGCACTTCGCGGAACCGATCATATTCTTCGTTTTGCTGCAGATCCTTTTGGCCCAGCGCCGGATCTGGCATATCATTCTTTTCAGCCATAATTAACTCTCACTTAGTTAGTTTTGGTCAGCGGCATATTGGTGTTCCACCACCTTTATGCCGCGTTCTTTTTCACTGGGCTATTATACAGCGCTGGATGAATCGCCAATAGCTTTGGACGGGTGAAGATTCGGGAAATGAGTGGGCGCTTCCGGGAAATGTTTTTTCGTTGCAGCTTGTTGCAGCTTCATTCCTTTTCTCTCTCTCCCTTATCTCTCAACGCCTCAATCAACAGCGCAAAAGCAGGGGGATGGTGCCTGCGGCTGGGGTAATAAAGGTAATAGCCGGGGAACGACGGGCTCCAGTCATCCAGCACCTGAATCAGCGTGCCTGCCTTAATGGCTTCCTCCACGGTGTCTTCCGGTACGCAGGCAATGCCAAACCCTTCCTGCGCCGCATCAATCCTCGCTGCATGGGGATTGATCATCAGTTGTCCTTCGACCCGCACGCGCAGCGGCTTTCCTGCTTTCTCAAACTCCCAGTGATACACGCCGCCCGCCGTGGGCAGACGCATGTTGATACAGCGGTGATGCTGTAAATCGTGCGGCGTTTGTGGGATCCCGTACTGGCTGAGATAGCCGGGTGAGGCCACGGTGACCATCCGCATATCCGGCCCGATCCTGACGGCTACCATGTCTTTGTCCACGCTTTCGCCCAGCCGGACGCCCGCGTCGTAGCGCCCCTGAACGATGTCGACAAAGCCGTTATCCACCACCACTTCAACATGAATGTCCGGGTACTGGCGCAGAAACGGTTTCAGCTTCGGCCACAGCAGGCTGCTCACTGCGTGGTCGCCGGCGGAAAGGCGAAGATTGCCTGAGGCCACGCCATTCATCTGAACGATGTTGCCCAGTTCGGCCTCCAGCTCCGCCAGGCCTGGTTCAAGACAGGCGAGAATGCGCTCTCCGGCCTCTGTGGCTGAAACACTGCGGGTGGTTCGCGTCAGCAGGCGTAAATTGAGTCTGGTTTCCAGGGCCTTAACGGCATGGCTCAGCGCGGACTGTGAAACACCAAGCTTTGCGGCCGCTTTGGTAAAGCTGCGCTCCCTGGCAACCATCAGGAAACACTGCAGCTCGTTAAAATTCTCTTTCAGCATAGCGACACCTGCCTGACGAATTAATGAATTCTGCTCATAGACGCAATCATTATAACCCCGTTACTCAGAATAATTGGGGCGGGTATCCTTTTCTCATCGCAGAAATTCACCAGGTCAACACGATGTCTGAACAAACCGCTATGCTTTCCCGCCCGCAGATTGGCGCGGGCGTGATTATCCTGCTCAGCGCCCTGATGGCGCTGACTTCGCTGTCCACCGATATCTATCTTCCCGCCATGCCGGTGATGGCCCGTGAACTTCACGGCGATGCGGAGCTGACGATCACCGGTTTTTTAATCGGCTTCACCCTTGCTCAGCTTCTCTGGGGGCCGCTCAGCGATCACTTCGGGCGTAAAATGCCGCTGTTTATTGGGATGGCGCTGTTTGTTGCAGGCTCTGTCGGCTGTGCGATGTCCACCACGATGACGCAGATTGTCTGCTGGCGTGTCTTTCAGGCGCTGGGAGCCTGCACCGGGCCGATGCTGGCGCGGGCGATGATTCGGGATTTATTCAGCCGTTCGCAGGCGGCGCAGATGCTTTCCACGCTGATGCTGGTGATGGCGATAGCGCCGATTGGCGGGCCGCTGCTCGGTGGTTTGATCATCAAATTCAGCAGCTGGTCGCTGATTTTCTGGCTGCTGGCCGTCACGGGTCTGGTGATGTTGCTGGCGCTGCTGACTTTGCCGGAAACACTGCCTGAAGAACGCCGCGTCCGCGCCACGCTGAAGGGAGCTTTTGCTAACTACATTGCCTTGTTGTCCAACTGGCGCTTTATGCGTTATACGCTGGGCCTGACGTTGTACTACATGGCGGTTTACGCGTTTATCGCTGGTTCTCCGCTGGTGTATATCCGCTATTACGGGGTTTCACCGCAGCATTACGGCTGGCTGTTTGCCGTCAATATTGTTGGGGTGATGTCTTTGAGTCTGGTGAACCGCAAACTGGTGCAAAGATTTTCACTGGATGTATTGCTGAAAACCGCGCTGAGCATTGCCGCAGCTGCGGCTATTTTGCTGACCATCGCTGCCGGTTTCAGGGTGGGAGGGATAGTGTTCCTGGCGATGATGATATTCATCGTGTTCTCAATGAACGGGGTGATTGCCGCCACCTCGACGGCCGCCGCGCTGGACGAAGTCCCTGAGATTGCCGGAGCCGCCTCGGCGCTGATTGGCGCACTCCAGTACGGCAGCGGCATTGTATCCAGCGGGATGCTGGCGCTGTTCAGCGATAGCACGCCGTGGACAATGAGCTGGATCATTGGCCTGTTTACCAGCGTCGCGGCGCTGGTGGTATTGACGTCACGGCGTGGTCACTGAACCGGGAAAGCTAGAGCAATTCCAGGTCGATCAGACGATGCAAATGGCGACTGAATGCCGCATCGTCAAGCTCCGGCATCCCCAGTACATAAATGCCGTCCATGCCGCAGACCAGGGCGATGAGCCGCCAGGCGATATTTTCTGCGCTGTCCCGCAGCGTAAATTCTCCGGCCTGCTGACCTGCGTTTATTAGCTTCACCGTTTCGCCATGCCACAGCGACATGGCGAGCAGGTAAGCGCTTTTAATTTCCGGATCGCTGTCGGCCAGCAGCTGCGCCTGACGCCAGAGACGGATGTAAGGCTCCAGACTGCGATCCTCGCTGCCCAGCATCGAAAACACCTTTTCGCGCCAGCTTGCGTTTTCCGGCACCAGCGGTAGCGCCATCATTTCACGGATCACCCGTACAAAGACCTGCGATTTTAGCTCGCCGGAGGAGGTGAAGTGATGGTGAAGCTGGCCTGCGGCAACGCCTGCGCGGCTGGCGATGTTGCGCACGGTCATCGCCGAAAATCCTTCTTCCAGCGCCACTTTGATGGCGGCCTGCATGATCGATTCGCGGCGTTCTTCCCGGTTCAGATAGCTCATGGTTTCCATCCTTAACAGTCATCAAACGATCATAACAAAAAGCTGGACGCATGTTCAACTCTCAGGCAGGATCGCATCCTGGACAAGTGTCCAGATTGTATTGAAAGAGGGAAAAGTTATGTTTCGTCAATGGTTAACGTTAATGGCCATCGTACTGGTATATATCCCGGTCGCCATTGATGCCACGGTTCTGCACGTCGCCGCGCCGACGCTCAGCGTTCAGCTGGGTGCGAGCGGCAACGAGCTGCTGTGGATCATTGATATCTACTCGCTGGTGATGGCGGGGATGGGCTTACCGATGGGCGCACTCGGCGACCGCATCGGCTTTAAACGTTTATTACTACTGGGCAGCGGATTGTTCGGCCTGGCGTCGCTGGCGGCGGCTTTTGCGCCGAACGCGGAATGGCTGATTGCCGCACGTGCGATGCTGGCGATTGGTGCCGCGATGATCGTTCCGGCTACGCTCGCCGGGATCCGTAATACGTTCAGCGAAGCGAAACACCGCAACATGGCGCTCGGGATGTGGGCTGCGGTCGGCTCCGGCGGCGCGGCGTTTGGTCCGCTGATTGGCGGCGTGGTGCTTGAGCACTTCTGGTGGGGCGCGGTGTTCCTGATCAACGTGCCGATTGTGCTGGTCGTGATGGCGCTGAGTGCCAAAGTGGTGCCATGGCAGCCTGGCCGTCGCGAACAGCCGCTGAACTTCAGCCATGCGCTGATGCTGATTGTGGCGATCCTGCTGCTGGTGTGGAGCGCGAAAACCGCCATGAAAGGCGTGCTGGCGCTGTGGATCGTCGGGCTGGTCTTGGTTGTGGGCGCAACGCTGCTGACCGCGTTTGTGCGTATTCAGCTCAACGCGCGCACGCCAATGATCGACATGCGTCTGTTCACCCATCGCATCATCCTGAGCGGGGTAATGATGGCCATTACGGCGATGATCACCCTCGTCGGCTTCGAACTGCTGATGGCGCAGGAGCTGCAGTTTGTCCACGGCAAAACGCCGTTTGAAGCAGGGCTGTTTATGCTGCCGCTGATGCTGGCGAGCGGGTTCAGCGGGCCGATTGCCGGGATCATGGTGTCGCGTCTGGGACTGCGCCAGGTGGCGACGGGCGGGATGTTGCTAAGCGCGCTGAGCTTCCTCGGCCTGTCGATGACCGATTTCACCACCCAGCAGTGGCAGGCGTGGGGTCTGATGACGCTGCTTGGCTTCAGTGCGGCAAGCGCACTGTTAGCTTCCACGGCGGCGATTATGGCAGCCGCGCCGAAGGAAAAAGCCGCAGCGGCCGGGGCGATTGAGACCATGGCCTACGAGCTGGGCGCGGGACTGGGAATTGCGCTGTTCGGCTTAATCCTGACCCGCAGCTACACGTCGTCGATAATTCTGCCGAACGGGCTCAGCGTCGAGGCCGCAAGTCGTGCCGGCTCGTCCATCGGTGAAGCCATGCAGCTGGCGCAGACCCTGACGCCGACGCTGGCGGATTCGGTGATCCACGCCGCCCGCAGCGCGTTTATCACCTCGCACAGCGTGGCGCTGTTCAGCGCCGGGGCGATGATGCTGATTCTGGCGGTCGGGATTTGGTTTGGTCTGGCTAAGGTGCGCCAGACCCAGGCCTGAGATTATTGATTTCGGGTCGCCATAAAGCAAATCAGGGAGCCTGCGCATACCATGCAGGCTCCTTGCCAGAAGGACCAGGAGAGCGGGGCGCTCAGCAGGAAAGAGGCCAGCGCGGAAGAAAGCACCGGCGTAAAGTATGATCCCACCGCCAGCAGGCTGACGCTGCCGTGCAAAATCCCAATATTCCATGCCGCGTAAGCAATCCCCAGCGACAGCGCGCAGGCAACCAGTTTGATGGCTACCGGCCAGCTCCAGACCATTGGCGGCTGCGGGCTTGAGAAATAATGCACCCACAGGCTTAATCCGGTCAGCAACACAAACAGCGTAATCCCGTTTTTGCCTTTGGCATATTTCGCCGTCACGGTGCAATACGCCGCCCAAATAAAGGCACCAACAAACGCCAGAATATAGCTCAGCGGGCTGCTGGTGATATTCGCGCGGATCTCCTGCACATCCAGGCCATTTTCACCGCCTAAGACCCAACTGACACCCAGCAGCGAAAGCAGCAGACCGGGAATAATCCACCACCGGGTTTTCTGGCCGTTAAACAGAATAGCAAATAAGACTGTTAATCCCGGCCAGAGATAATTCACCATCCCGACTTCGATCGCCTGCTGGCGCGTGGCGGCAAACCCAAGCGACAACGCAAGGCAGATTTCATAGCTGACGAACAGCACACAGCCTGCCAGCAGATAGCGGCGGGTGAAGGTGCGCAGGTCAGGGAAGCCGACGGTGAACAGCAGGAGTAAGCCGCTCAGCGAGTAAATCATCGCCGCGCCGCCGACGGGGCCGAGCCCTTCGCTGACGCCGCGGATCAGGCCTACCATGGTGCTCCATAGCAAAATAGCCAGCAGGCCAATGGATGTCGCTTTATTTTTAGTCATTGTTTTATTCAGTTAATCAAGACCCTTTGCCCGATGGCGCTTCGCTTATCGGACCCACGATACCCGGCGTATCGACCTCACAAAATATCATTTTTCCGAACTAACCCCTAAGGATTACAAAAAATCGCTGCGTCTGACTATTAGGGGGGCACTGGCCGAAGAGATTGATTTGACGCAAAAACCCTTCTGAGCCCGGTGCTATTTTCCCGCCAGTTTTATCGTGAAAAACGAGGGAAAGATGAACGTCAGTCGCAGGAAGTTTTTTAAAATCTGCGCGGGCGGTATGGCGGGAACCACTGCAGCGGCGCTGGGCTTTGCCCCGAAGATGGTGCTGGCTCAGGCACGCAACTTTAAGCTGCTGCGCGCAAAAGAGGTTCGAAATACCTGCACATATTGCTCCGTAGGTTGTGGTCTGTTGATGTACAGCATGGGTGACGGGGCGAAAAATACCCGTGAAGCGCTGTATCACATCGAAGGGGATTCCGATCATCCGGTGAACCGTGGCGCACTGTGTCCGAAAGGCGCAGGCCTGCTGGACTATGTGCACAGCGAAAACCGCCTGCGCTACCCTGAATATCGCGCTCCGGGCTCTGATAAATGGCAGCGTCTGTCCTGGGAAGAAGCCTTCACCCGCATCGCGAAGCTGATGAAAGCCGACCGCGATGCCAACTTCGTTGAGAAAAACGAGCAGGGCGCCACCGTCAACCGCTGGCTGTCCACCGGGATGCTGTGCGCCTCGGCCTCCAGCAACGAAACGGGCACCCTGACGCAAAAATTTGTTCGCTCCCTCGGGATGCTGGCGGTAGATAACCAGGCGCGCGTCTGACACGGACCAACGGTAGCAAGTCTTGCTCCAACATTTGGTCGCGGTGCGATGACCAACCACTGGGTTGATATCAAAAACGCCAACGTGGTGATGGTGATGGGCGGCAACGCCGCAGAAGCCCACCCGGTCGGTTTCCGCTGGGCGCTGGAAGCCAAAAATAATAACGATGCCACGCTTATCGTCGTCGATCCGCGCTTTACGCGCACCGCGTCGGTGGCCGACATCTATGCGCCAATTCGTTCCGGTACTGACATTACCTTCCTGTCGGGCGTGCTGCTGTATCTGATTGAAAACAACAAGATCAACGCGGAATACGTCAAACATTACACCAACGCCAGCCTGCTGGTGCGCGAAGACTACAGCTTCGACGACGGCCTGTTCAGCGGCTACGATGCTGAAAAGCGTCAGTACGATAAAGAATCCTGGAACTATCAGTTCGACGAAAACGGCTTTGCGAAGCGCGATGAAACGCTCAGCGACCCGCGCTGTGTGTGGAATCTGCTGAAAGAGCACGTTTCCCGCTATACCCCTGATGTCGTCGAAAACATCTGCGGGACACCGAAAGCCGATTTCCTGAAAGTGTGTGAAGTGTTGGCCTCAACCAGCGCGGCGGATCGGACAACGACGTTCCTGTATGCGCTCGGCTGGACTCAGCACACCGTCGGCAGCCAGAACATCCGTACCATGGCGATGATCCAGCTGCTGCTCGGTAACATGGGCATGGCCGGTGGCGGGGTGAACGCGCTTCGCGGTCACTCCAACATTCAGGGTCTGACGGATCTGGGGCTGCTGTCCACCAGTCTTCCGGGCTACCTGACGTTGCCTTCGGAAAAACAGACCGATCTGCAAAGCTATCTGGCGGCCAATACGCCAAAAGCGATGCTGCCGGATCAGGTCAACTACTGGAGCAACTACCCGAAATTCTTCGTCAGCCTGATGAAAGCCTATTACGGCGACTACGCGCAGGCGGAGAACAGCTGGGGCTATGACCTGCTGCCGAAGTGGGACCAGATGTATGACGTCATCAAGTACTTCGAGATGATGAACAAAGGCCAGGTCAACGGCTACATCTGTCAGGGCTTCAACCCGGTAGCGTCCTTCCCGGACAAAAACCGCGTGGTCGAGAGCCTGAGCAAGCTGAAGTACATGGTGGTTATCGATCCGCTGGTGACCGAAACTTCCACCTTCTGGAAAAACCACGGTGAGATGAACGATGTCGATACCGCATCGATTCAGACCGAAGTATTCCGTCTGCCGTCCACCTGCTTTGCGGAAGAAGATGGTTCGATTGTGAACTCCGGCCGCTGGCTACAGTGGCACTGGAAAGCGGCAGAAGCCCCGGGCGAAGCGCTGAACGACGGTGAGATTCTGGCAGGTCTGTTCCATAAACTGCGTGAAATGTACCGCAGCGAAGGCGGCAAGGGTTCCGATCAGCTGCTGAAGATGAACTGGCCGTACAAGCTCGCGGACCGTCCTGAATCAGCGGAAGTGGCGAAAGAGAACAACGGCGTGGCGCTGGCGGATCTTGTGGATGCCAACGGTCAGCTAATTGCCAAAAAAGGTGACCAGCTCAGCAGCTTTGCGCAACTTCGCGATGACGGGACGACGGCTTCGGCCTGTTGGATCTACGCCGGGAGCTGGACGCCGCAGGGCAACCAGATGGCCAACCGTGACAATGCCGATCCTTCTGGCCTCGGCAATACGCTCGGCTGGGCATGGGCGTGGCCGCTGAACCGTCGCGTGCTCTACAACCGCGCTTCCGCTGATCTGAACGGCAAACCGTGGGATCCGAAACGGATGCTCATTGAGTGGAACGGTAGCAAATGGGCCGGGAACGATATTCCGGACTTTAATACCGCGCCTCCGGGCAGCAAAACCAATCCGTTCATCATGCAACCGGAAGGGCTGGGGCGTCTGTTTGCGCTCAACAAGCTCGCCGAAGGGCCGTTCCCGGAACACTATGAGCCGATGGAAACGCCGCTTGGCACTAACCCGCTGCACCCGAACGTGATCTCCAGCCCGGTGGTTCGTCTGTATGAAGACGATGCGAAACGCCTTGGCCGGAAGGATGAGTTCCCGTATGTCGGCACCACCTATCGCCTGACCGAGCATTTCCACACCTGGACCAAGCATGCGCGTCTGAACTCCATCGCGCAGCCGGAACAGTTTGTCGAAATCAGCGAAGGGCTGGCGAAAGCCAAAGGGATCGCCAACGGCGACTGGGTGAAAGTCAGCAGCAAGCGTGGCTTTATCCGCGCGGTGGCGGTGGTGACCCGTCGACTGCATACCCTGGACGTGAACGGCCAGCAGGTGGAAACCGTGGGTATTCCGCTGCACTGGGGCTTTGAGGGCGTGGCGAAGAAAGGTTATCTCGCCAACACCCTGACGCCACGCGTGGCAGATTCCAACTCCCAGACGCCGGAATACAAGGCGTTCCTGGTTAACATCGAGAAGGCGTAAGGAGCGAAGCTATGTCAATGGAAACACAGGACATCCTTAAACGCTCGGCGACCAACTCCCTGACGCCTGCGCCGCGCGCGCGGGATTACAAGGAAGAGGTCGCGAAGCTTATCGATGTCACCTCCTGCGTGGGCTGCAAAGCCTGCCAGGTGGCCTGTTCAGAGTGGAACGATATCCGCGACGAAATCGGCAACTGCGTGGGCGTTTACGATAACCCGGCGGATCTGAGCGCCAAATCCTGGACGGTGATGCGCTTTAGCGAGACCGAACAGAACGGCAAGCTTGAGTGGTTGATCCGCAAAGATGGCTGCATGCACTGCGCAGATCCGGGATGTCTGAAGGCCTGTCCTTCTGCAGGGGCGATTATTCAGTACGCCAACGGCATCGTCGATTTCCAGCAGGATCACTGCATCGGCTGCGGTTACTGTATTGCAGGATGTCCGTTCAACGTGCCGCGTCTCAACAAAGAGGACAACCGGGTCTACAAATGCACGCTTTGCGTCGATCGCGTCAGCGTCGGCCAGGAGCCTGCGTGCGTGAAAACCTGTCCTACCGGTGCCATTCATTTTGGTACTAAAGAAGAGATGCTGAGCGTCGGCGAGCAGCGCGTTGAGAAACTGAAAGCGCGTGGCTATCCGAATGCGGGTGTTTATAACCCGCAGGGCGTGGGCGGTACGCACGTGATGTACGTGCTGCATCATGCGGATCAGCCGGAGCTGTACCACAAGTTGCCTGCGGAACCGAAGATCGACACGCCGATCAATCTGTGGAAAGGGATCCTCAAGCCGCTGTCCGCCGCCGGATTTATCGCCACCTTTGCCGGGCTGATGTACCACTACATCGGCGTTGGTCCGAACAAGGAAGTGGACGACGAAGACGAGGAGACGAAAGATGAGTAAATCGAAGATGATTGTGCGCACCAAATTTATCGACCGGGCCTGTCACTGGACGGTGGTGGTGTGCTTCTTCCTGGTGTCGCTCTCAGGGATTTCGTTCTTCTTCCCGTCGCTGCAATGGCTGACTGAAACGTTCGGTACGCCGCAGATGGGGCGCATACTGCACCCGTTCTTCGGCGTACTGATTTTCGTGGCGCTGATGTTTATGTTTGTGCGCTTTGTGCATCACAACATCCCTGACAAACAGGATATTCCCTGGCTGAAAGGGATTGTTGAAGTGCTGAAGGGCAACGAGCATAAAGTGGCGAAGGTCGGTAAATACAACGCCGGACAGAAGATGATGTTCTGGACCATCATGAGCATGATTTTCGTGCTGCTGGTGACCGGGGTGATCATCTGGCGGCCGTATTTTGCGGGCTATTTCCCGATCCCGGTGATTCGCTACAGCCTGCTGATCCACGCCGCGTCGGCCATCATTCTTATCCACGCCATTCTGATCCACATGTACATGGCGTTTTGGGTGAAAGGCTCCATCAAAGGGATGATTGAGGGCAAGGTCAGCCGCCGCTGGGCTAAGAAGCACCATCCTCGCTGGTATGCTGAAGTTGAGCAGAAGGAAGCTCAGGAACAGAAGCGCTAGCTATCTTGCCTGATGGCGCTTCTCTTATCAGACCTACGTTTTTGTAGGTCTGATAAGCCTGCGCCACCGGGCATTTTCATGACTGGTTAGAAGTTAGTGGTTTTAGCTTTGTCATATCCACTTTCTTTTCGGCTTGCGCAAGGCTCCAGATCATCTGCATGTTCAGCCAGGTCTGCGGCGTACTACCGATAACGACGGACAGCTTAATCGCCATTTCTGGCGTTAAAACGGCCTTACCTGTGAGCAGACGGCTGGCAGTTGAAGGCGCAATATCCATTGCTTTAGCGAATTCTCGCAGGCTGAGTTTTAATTCATCCAACGATTCCTGAATGATTTCACCCGGGCAGGGTGGGTTTGCCATTCTCATTAGTGATAATCCTCGTAGTTCAGAACGTGGGCGTTGCCGTTGAAAAATTCAAACGTCAAGCGCCAGTTCCCGGAAATTGATACTGCCCACACGTCTTTCCGCTTCCCGCTTAGCTGATGTAAGCGATATCCTGGAAGATTCATACCCTGCGGACAAGTTGCCGCATCCAGAGTCAGCAAGCAATGGCGTAGTCGTTTGACATGCCAGGGATGCACCCCAGCGGTTTCATCGTAAAAGAACAGGTTGCGTAATCCTTTGTGCCTGAAGCTCATGATCATCCATCGCCTTCCTTGTTCCCTCATAAGGAACAGTGTAATGAGTGTTGCGTGGTACGCAACAGAATTTTATGGTTTGTCCGGACCCGGAGAAATTGTGCGATGGAAAGGGAGGCTGAGGAGTGGGGCAAACAAAAATGCCTGGAAGCGTGGCCGCAAAAAACGAAAAATCCGACTCAAAAGCCGGATTTTCGAAGACAGATTTAACTCAGAAAAGCTTCATAATGGGTGAGGGAGATATTCAGAACTTCTCTGCCACATAGCGGAACGGATAGTTGGTCGGCTTCACCTTGCCAATTTTACGTTTTGGAAGCTCTACCGGATCAACCTGGATTTCTTTGTACGGGATCTGCGAAAGAAGGTGCGATATAACATTTAACCGCACCCTCTTTTTGTCTTCCGAGCGGGCGACAAACCACGGTGCCCAGGCGGTGTCCGTTGCAGCAAACATCTCGTCACGCGCCACGGTATACTCATCCCATAGCTTGAAGGATTTCACGTCCATTGGCGAAAGCTTCCAGATTTTACGCCCGTCATTAATACGATCGCGCAGACGGCGTTCCTGCTCTTTTGGCGTGACCTCAAGCCAGTACTTCAGCAAAATAATCCCGGCGTCGACCATCGACTTTTCCATCACCGGCGCACCATCAAGAAACTTCGTTACCTGTTCCGGAGTACAGAACCCCATCACACGCTCAACGCCCGCGCGGTTGTACCAGCTTCGGTCAAAGATGACGATTTCCCCTGCGGAAGGCAGATGCGGAATATAGCGCTGGAAGTAGAGCTGGGATTTTTCTTTATCCGTCGGGGCGGGTAGCGCCACCACGCGAAACACGCGAGGGCTGACGCGCTCGGTGATGGCTTTGATCGTGCCACCTTTACCTGCTCCGTCACGGCCTTCAAACACAATGCAGACTTTCAGGCCTTTACTGACGACCCACTGCTGTAGCTTTACCAGCTCGACATCGAGACGACGCAGCTCCTTTTCGTACTCTTTATTCTTAAGCGGCGGTTTTTTTCACTATCTCCAACGACGCTGGCTTTCTTCTTACTGACCATAATTGTCATCCTCTTTTTGTCCGGTCGCGGCAGGAGGCCGTGCTTTAAAGTGTAAACCACCCTGCGCGGGCGGGCGGAATTGTCGGAAAGAGGGAAAAAAAAACCGCTCCGTGGAAGGAGCGGTTGAGGGATGCTACACGAATTTAGCAAGCGGGTCGGCGGCGGCAAAGGCCTCTTCGCGATTGGCCTTCGGCGGATAGATAAGCTCGTTAGTGATAGCGATTTTCAGCTTCTTAGCTTCTTCACGCACCAGCTTAATTTGCTGATCCCAGCCTTCGGTATACACCGCGCCCCAGGTACCCAGATCCAGACAGGTTACGTAATTCACCTGCTGATACGGCAGGCCTTCTACCTCCAGCAGGCTGGCCGCTGCGTTGTGACCGGCGAATTTACCCAACTGGATAGCATGTTGGCAGGTCATCAGCGCGGTATTGCCGAGAGAATCGGTTTTGGCGTGCGCCATATCTCCGGTGGCAAAGATGTCGCTGTAGCCAGGAATGCGCAGTTCCGGGGTGACGATGAAGCGGCCCAGCGCGTCGCGATCGGCCGTTAAATTTTCACCCAGAGAGCTGGCTTTGACACCGGCAGTCCAGACTACGGTGGCGGCTTCGATGCGGGAACCGTCCTGCAGAGTGACGCCGTTAGCATCAACCATTTCAACGCCTGCATTCAGACGCCATTCAACGCCGAGCGCTTCTGATGCTTTACGGATTTCTTCACGCAGCGCTTCGCTATAGCGTCCGCCGATGGTGTTTCCGCGCTCAACTACGACTACTTTAGTATTCGTATCGTTGCCGAGAAGCGCTTTCAGACGGGAAGGGAGCTCGGTGGCCAGTTCAATGCCGGTAAAGCCACCGCCGCAGACGACCACGGTATTACGGGCTTCGGTTTCCGGCTGGTTTGCCAACGCATTCAGATGGTCTTCCAGACGCTGTGCCGTTTCGAGCTGATCGATGTCGAAACCGTGTTCGGCGATACCTTTTACGCCAAAGTGGTGCAGGTGACTGCCGCTGGCGATGACCAGACGCTCGTAGGTGAGGAAAGTCTCTTCACCTTCGGGCGTTTTGTACCAGACGCCGCCTTCGGCCGCTTCAATGCGATCGGCGTGACCGGCGATGAAACGGATATCTAACTCAGCAAACAGAGGCTGAAGATCGGCGGTCAGGGAAGCTACATTAGCTTCATAAAAACGTGGTCTTACTCGCAGTTCAGGCTGCGGAGCAAGGACAGCTATCTCAAGCGCGTTACTGCCCTGCAGATGAGCCAGACGCGCTGCGCTCACCGCTGCCCACATGCCGGCAAAGCCGCTTCCGATAATAAGAATACGTTGTTTCATGGTAAATCCTTCTGCATAGACTGGCCGTGTCGACCGGATAACTGCTACTATACTGGTCGTAGTTAACTCCGACAAGATCTTTCTGAGTATCTGAGTTATCATCAGCGCGACAACAGCAGAGGATGAACACAATGGCGTTTTACAGTTCTGGCGTGGAATACGGCATTCACAGCCTGATGAGCATGGTCGATGCGAAAGGCAACGAGCAGGATATGAGCGTGCGTGAAATGGCGGAATTGCAGAACGTCCCGTACGATTATCTCGCTAAAATTTTCCCCCGCCTGTCGCGGGCCGGGCTGGTGGTCAGTTCAGAAGGCAAGGGCGGTGGTTTTCGCCTGGCTCGTGCCAGTGAATTAATTACGGTACTGGACGTGGTGCATGCCATCGACGGTCAAAAGTCGATGTTTGAATGCAAAGAGATCCGCCAGCGGCTGGCGCTATTTGATGAAAAACCGCCAGCCTGGGCGTGCGACGGGCCTTGTGGCGTTCGCGCTGTGATGGATAGCGCACAGCAAAGAATGGAAGAGGAGCTTTCCCGGCATACTATTCTCGATCTGGCGCGAAAAATGCACCGAAAAGCGCCGGATACGTTTGCTATTGAAGTGAAAGAGTGGATTTCGAATCGTCGGAGTCAGGCTTAAATTGCCGGATGCGACTTCGTCTTATCCGGCCTACAAAACCCAGAAACAAATAAATATGTGGTTCCCGTAGGCCCGGTAAGCGCCAGCGCCACCGGGCAATCTGTCAGCGGGCACTGCAACTCAAATTAATGACGCAGATCGATAACCATACGACCGCGAATCTGCCCCTGTTCCATCTCTTTGAAGATGGCGTTGATGTCACCCAGCGGGCGCATCGTCACTTTCGGCACCACTTTCCCTTCGGCGGCAAACTGGAAGGCCTCAATCAGATCCTGACGGGTCCCGACCAGTGAGCCCACGACCTGAATTCCGTCGAGCACCAGGCGTGGAATATCCAGGCTCATGGATTCTGGCGGTAAACCAACGGCCACCACACGGCCACCGGCACGAACGGCATCGACCGCTGAGTTGAAGGCGGCTTTTGCTACGGCAGTGACTACGGCGGCGTGCGCGCCTCCGGGTTTCTGCTGCACAATTTTTGCGGCGTCTTCACTGCGGGAGTTGATGGTTAAATCAGCGCCCATTTCTGCGGCGAGCTTCAGCTGCTCATCGTTGACGTCCAGCGCAATCACTTTGGCGTTGAACACGTTTTTTGCGTACTGCAGCGCCAGGTTGCCAAGGCCGCCCAGACCATAAATAGCGATCCACTGACCCGGTTTGATGCCGGAAATCTTAACCGCTTTGTAGGTGGTGACGCCCGCGCAGGTAATGCTGCTGGCTGCCGCTGAATCCAGACCGTCCGGCACTTTCACCGCGTAATCTGCGGTGACGATACACTCTTCGGCCATACCGCCATCCACGCTGTATCCGGCGTTTTTCACGTCGCGGCACAGCGTCTCGTTACCGCTGTTGCAGTATTCGCAGTGGCCGCAGCCTTCAAAGAACCACGCCACGCTTGCGCGGTCGCCGGGCTTCAGGGAAGTCACGCCTGGCCCCACTTCTTTGACGATCCCGATACCTTCATGCCCAAGGATCACGCCGGTTTTATCGCCAAAATCGCCATTCTTAACGTGCAAATCGGTGTGGCAGACACCACAGCATTCCATTTTCAGCAGGGCTTCTCCGTGCTGAAGGGGGCGAAGGGTTTTCTCGGTAACGTTGACCTGATGGTCATGAGTAACAACAGCAGCCTTCATAAAAATCTCCTTATAGGACAGCAAATCAGCGATGCAGGGACGGCGTAGCCGTGTACGCTGTTACTCCTTTAGAGTTAATATTTTCTTCTGGATATGCAACCCCACAGAAACATAAATTCATAATTTTACAGATATTGGTAGTACAGGATCGCGGTTAATCGATAAGTTTTGATTATGTTATATGGTGGTTTGCCGAGCGCACGAACAGATTGCCCGGCGGCGCAAGCTTGCCGGACCTACCAAACACGTAGGCCCGCGCAAACGAAGTGCCGCCGGGCAATCACTTCTTAAAGCAGTTCCAGCTGTTGATTGAGTTCGTGGATCTCAAGTCGCCACTGCGCCTGCTGCTGGGGTTTCTGATGCTTCGGCTTGCGGGCCAGATCGTCCGCCAACAACGTTTCCAGCGCGATAAGCCTTTCCAGCGCATCGTCATGCGGTTGCGGCTCCGGAGCGACCGCTTCCGTTGTAGCCGGAGTTTCGTCTCCTTCGCGCAGTCTTGCCCATGCGGCGTCCGCATCCAGCCATTCCTCCAGCTTTCCGTTATGGATCAGCCAGAACCGCTGACAGGTTTGCTGCATCAGCTGACGGTCGTGGCTGACCAGCAGCACGCCGCCTTCAAAGTTTTGCAGCGTTTCCGCCAGCGCTTCTTTGCCTTCCAGATCCAAATGGTTGGTCGGTTCATCCAGCATCAGCAGGCTGTAACGGGCCAGCGCCAGGCCAACAAACAGCAATCGGGAGCGCTCGCCGCCGCTCAGCGAGCCAACGAGCTGCCCGTGGCGTGACCAGGCAAAACCGGCGTTGATTAAGGCTCTTTTTCGCGTTTCCTCGCTGGGGGCGAAATCTTCCAGTGCATCGAGCAGCGTGGCCTCATCCTGCAGCTGGTGCAGCGTCTGGTCGTAGTAACCAAGTTCGACGCGCTCATGCAGCCTCAGCGCGTCATTTTCGGCGCGAGCGCAGTAATGCTGCCAGATCAGCCTCAGCAGCGACGATTTACCGCAGCCGTTGCGCCCGATAATGGCGACCCGATCGCCACTTTTCAGCCTCGCCAGCGGGGCGCTGAACAGCGGCTCTGCGCCCGGCGCCGGTGAAACGGACAGGTTTTCGATTTCCAGCAGCCTGTTCGCCCGCAGGGCTTCGCCGTGCAGCTGAAGCTGCCACTGGCTTCCGGCGGTGACGTCGGTCTGATTTTCCTTCAGCCGTTCAATCTGCTTCTCCATCTGCTGGGCCTTGCGCGACAGCCCTTCGTTGTCGTACACGCGGCCCCAGGTGGCCAGCCGTTTGGCGCTGACGGTAACGCGGTCGATCTCCTTTTGCTCTTCTTTAAAACGCTGCGCATCGCTTTCGTCCTGTTCTGCCAGCGCCCGGCGGGCAGCGCTGCAGGGAAGGGCGAAGCTGTGAAGACGGTGGTCGCGCAGGATCCAGCTGCTGTTCGTCACGTTATCCAGCAGCTGCTGGTCATGCGATACCAGAATAAAGCTGCCATTCCAGCGCTGAATGA
Organism: Enterobacteriaceae bacterium 89; assembly: GCA_014156375.1. Lineage (GTDB taxonomy): Bacteria > Pseudomonadota > Gammaproteobacteria > Enterobacterales > Enterobacteriaceae > Scandinavium. Next base: position 314,460 of record RQJH01000003.1, read on the forward strand.
ATTGCTCCAGCCACAGCAGCGTCGGCAGATCGAGGTGGTTACCCGGTTCATCCAGCAGCAGAACATCTGGCTGCTTGATTAATGCGCGAGCCAGCAGCAATCGCGTGTGCTGGCCGCCGCTCAGCGTGGCTGCCGTCAGCGCTGTATCTTCAACGCTGAACCCCATGTCCGTCAGCAGCGCTTCTACCCGCCAGCGCTGACTGTCTCGCTCCGCAGGGGGAAGGTTATCCAGCACTGCATCGAGCAGGGTTAGTGGGGCCAGTGCGTCAGGAAGATGTTGTTCCGCGCGGGCCAACAGGCAGTGATTGGCCTGTGAGACTGTGCCGGAAGAAGGCAAAAGGGTGCCATCCAGCAGTTTCAGCAGGGTGCTTTTGCCGCAGCCGTTATAGCCAATCAGGCCAACGCGGTCGCCTTTTTTCAGGGTAAAAGAGAGATCGGAAAATAACGGACCGAAGGCCGTTTCCATGCACAGAGAGTGCGCGTTCAGTAGTGTGCTCATAGTACTTACTCAAGTGTTACAGGCGTCAAAACGCCTCGTCAGACAAAGCTGGCGATAACCCGGTAAGCCCAAGGGAAGGGAATTAGTCTTTGGTGTCTTCGCTCAAGCAGAAGTTATCGCAGCACGGTACGAGTAACGCTTGAGCAGGTGCGATCGCCAAAAGTATGTAAAACGATAAATGTTTTACAGTACGACATGGGGATCCTCCTTTTATATTCAGCAGATTAATGGGTGAAGTGAGTGTAGCGGGTGATGCGGCGGTTGACCAGCACCGCAGTGAGCAACGCTTGCTGATATCGTCGTTATATAGTTTTATATACAGCGAAAAAAACAAACACACAGGGAGCGCCAATGAATTTGTACATGTTTTATGTCGGTGGCAATGCGGGCAGGTCTAATATTGAAGTTCATGACATTCAGTTTGTCGCCGCCTCAACGCCAGAAGAGGCCTGGCCAGCGCTGCGCGAGGCCTGGTTTGGCGATGCGGATAAAATTCATATCGATGGCTACAGCCGGCTGACCTGGGCGGATGGACACGCCATTCACCTGTCGCCAGAACCCGCTTCGGATTCGGTAAAACTCTTTTTTGTGAATGCCGGCGGGTATCACCCGGATACGCTGGCGGAGCTGCACGAGTTTGATTTGTTTGTGGCTGAGAATGCCGCGCAGGCTAAACAGAAAGCGCTGGGCAAGCTTTTGTGCCAGGCGCAGCAACAGCATAAGGACAACCTGAAAGAAGTGGATGATTGCCTGCTGCTGGAACGCGTTGGCGATTTATATGTGCACCTGGTGCCTGACCCGAACGGCACGCCTGATAAGCCTGAATGGCAGGGCTATATGCCCATCGGCAAATAAAGAAAAAGGCCTGCTTTCACGGCAGGCCTTTATACGAGACGCGTGCGTTAAATGGACGTACGACGGTAGTCGCGATACTCAGGCAGCCAGAAGTTATCATCAATAGCCTGCTGCAAGGCCTCGGCGGAGGTTTTAATCGCCACGCCCTGCTGCTGAGCCATTTTGCCGACGGCGAAGGCAATCGCCCGCGACACGGTGTGAATATCCTTCAGCTCCGGCAGCACCAGACCTTCACCGTTGTTGACCAGCGGTGAGTGTTTGGCCAGCGTTTCGCTCGCCGACATCAGCATTTCGTCGGTGATACGCTTCGCCCCTGCGGCAATCACGCCCAGACCAATGCCCGGGAAGATGTAGGAGTTGTTGCACTGGGCAATCGGATACGTTTTCTCTTTCCACACCACCGGGGCGAACGGGCTGCCGGTAGCAACCAGCGCGGCACCTTCCGTCCAGCTGATGATGTCCTGCGGCGTGGCTTCCACGCGTGAGGTTGGGTTGGAAAGTGGCATCACGATAGGGCGCGGGCAGTGCTTGTGCATTTCACGAATGATTTCTTCGGTAAACAGCCCGGTCTGGCCGGACACGCCGATCAGAATATCCGGCTTCACGTTGCGTACCACATCCAGCAACGACAGCACTTCTTCGCTGGTATCCCAGCCGCTCAGGCTGTCGCGTTTCTGCACCAGTTTGCTCTGGAACGAAAGCAGGTTTGGCATCTGGTCAGTCAGCAGGCCAAAGCGGTCAACCATGTAGACGCGTGAACGGGCCTGCTCTTCGCTTAAGCCTTCACGCTGGGTCTGAGCGATGATCTGCTCGGCGATACCACAACCCGCAGAGCCTGCGCCCAGGAACACAATTTTCTGTTCGCTAAGCTGGCTGCCGGCCGCGCGGCTTGCCGCAATTAGCGTGCCGACGGTCACTGCCGCCGTGCCCTGAATGTCATCGTTGAAGGAGCAAATTTCATCGCGATAGCGCGTCAGCAGCGGCATAGCGTTCTTTTGCGCAAAATCTTCAAACTGCAGCAGCACATCTGGCCAGCGGTGTTTGACCGCCTGAATGAAATCATCGACAAACTGGTAGTACTCGTCGTCGGTGATGCGCGGGTGGCGCCAGCCCATATAAAGCGGATCGTTCAGCAACTGTTGGTTGTTAGTGCCGACGTCCAGCACCACCGGCAGGGTGTACGCCGGGCTGATACCGCCGCAGGCGGTGTACAGCGAAAGCTTACCGATAGGAATACCCATCCCGCCGATACCCTGATCGCCGAGCCCCAGAATGCGCTCGCCGTCGGTCACCACGATCACTTTGATATTGTGGTTCGGCACGTTTTGCAGGATGTCATCCATATTGTGGCGATTTTCATAAGAGATGAACACGCCACGGGAGCGGCGGTAGATCTCCGAGAAACGCTCACAGGCCGCGCCGACGGTCGGGGTGTAAATCACCGGCATCATCTCGTCGAGGTGGTTTTCGACCAGACGGTAGAAGAGGGTTTCGTTGGTGTCCTGGATATTGCGCAGGTAAATGTGTTTGTCGATCTCAGTCTTAAAGCCCTGATACTGGATCCAGGCGCGCTCGGCCTGTTCTTCGATAGTTTCCACAACCGCAGGCAGTAAACCTAACAGATTGAAACTGCTGCGCTCTTCGTGGCTGAAGGCGCTGCCTTTGTTGAGAAGGGGAAACTCCAGTAAGACGGGGCCCGCGTAGGGAATGTAAAGAGAACGGTTTTTTTTATGATGAACTAACATCTCACTAATCCTTTTTTATCGCGAGTCTGGCCCGGGAGGCTGATTATAAGCCTCCGGCCATAGGGCAGGCGCGGGAAAGTATAAAGCAAGTGTTAATAAATGTGAGTTGATTAATTAAAAAAACACCTTCTTTGGGCAAAGAAGGTGTCGGTCATTATCGTAAAGCGAAGGGATTAGCCGCGGCGTTTACGGCCCGTGGCATGAGTGTGGTTCACTTCGGTCGCTGAATCGCCCTCGATAAGGACTTTTTTCTGGTTCGACAGCTTGTAGTTCAAGCCAAGGATATGACGTGCCTGACGGTTCGATTTCATGGTGACTCCTTTATTCCTGTGAATGGTTTCAAGGCCAACACCGGCATTGCCGGTCGAAATACACCCCTTAGGGCAGGATGAGTGTTCATCCGCGTGTTTGATAGTTGACCATTCCGCATAAAATAGCAACACATACAGAGAGTATTCAGGAACTGTCCGAGGTTTAACCCTTTGTGCGACGGTCATCCTGCTGCCATTTCCCTGAACTATGCTGAACATTCGCCTTCTTTCCAGTTCTGAGGTCCCGTCGATGAAAGTTTTAGGTTATGCCGCACAAAACCCAACGACGCCGCTGGCGCCATTCTCTTTTGACCGCCGCGAGCCGCGCCCTGACGACGTGGTGATCGAAGTGCTTTACTGCGGTGTCTGTCACTCCGACCTGCATCAGGCCCGCAACGACTGGGGATTCAGCACTTATCCGATTGTGCCCGGCCATGAGATTGTCGGTCGGGTGGTGTCTGTCGGTGACAGTGTCACCAAATTTCAGCCCGGCGATTTGGCCGCGATTGGCTGTATGGTCGATTCCTGTCGCGTCTGCTCGCCCTGTAAAGAGGGCCTGGAACAGTACTGCGAGGAAGGCAACGTCCAGACTTACAACGGACAGGATCGCCACGATCACCAGACCACCTACGGTGGTTACTCGCAAACCATTCTTGCCAGCCAGGATTTTGTATTACGCATCCCCGAAGGGCTGGATTTGCAGGGCGCAGCACCGCTGTTATGCGCCGGGATCACCACCTGGTCGCCGTTGCGTCACTGGAATATCGATGAAAACAGCAAAGTGGCGGTGATTGGCCTCGGCGGCCTTGGGCATATGGGGCTGAAACTGGCTCACGCGCTGGGGGCAGAAGTCACGCTGTTTACCCGTTCACCGGGCAAAGAAGCCGATGCCCGCCGCCTTGGTGCGCATAACGTTGTGCTGTCTACCGACAGCCAGCAGATGGCATCCGTCAGCAATCACTTTGATTTGATTATCGATACCGTGCCCTATGAGCACGATATCAACCCGTATCTGCCGACGCTTGCGCTGGACGGCACGCTGGTGTTTGTCGGCCTGGTTGGTGATGCGCCAACATTCAGCACCGTTCCGATGTTGACCAACCGTCGTTCGCTGGCTGGCTCTGCGATTGGTGGGATTGCCGAAACGCAGGAGATGCTGGATTTCTGCGCTGAAAAAGGCATCGCCGCCGACGTTGAGGTGATCAACATTCAGGATATTAATCACGCCTATGAGCGCCTGCTGAAAAGCGACGTGAAGTACCGTTTCGTCATTGATATGGCCTCGCTAAAAGCTCAGGCCTGAGGCGTGTTCTATACTTAACAGCCCAACAGACAAAAGGAGTGACAGATGACAATCCACAAGAAAGGTCAGGCACATTGGGAAGGCGACTTAAAACGCGGTAAAGGCACCGTGTCCACCGAAAGCGGCGTGCTGCAACAGCAGCCCTACGGTTTTAATACCCGCTTTGAAGGGGCCAAAGGGACCAACCCGGAAGAGCTGATTGCCGCCGCTCATGCTTCCTGCTTCTCAATGGCGCTGTCTCTGATGCTGAGTGAAGCCGGGTATACCGCTACTTCCATCGATACTGAAGCGACCGTGTCACTGGACCAGGTCAACGGGGGTTTCAGTATCACCAAAGTGGCTCTGCAAAGTAAAATTGCCGTGCCGGATGTCGATGCCGGTAAGTTTGATGAGATTATTCAGAAAGCGAAAGCCGGTTGCCCGGTATCGCAGGTTCTGAAGGCTGAAATCACCCTCGATTACAAACTGAACTGATCGAAAGCCCTGAATCGCCCGCTTAGCTGCGGGCTTTTTACTTTTAAAGGTGCAGAGATGACCCCATCACAACAGATAGACCAGCTGATCGCCGGGTTAACTGACTGGCGCGGGGAGCTGCTGTCGCAAATTCGGGAATGTTTCCTGAAAGCGGATAAAGCGGTAAGCGAAGAGTGGAAATGGAAGGGCAGCCCGACGTGGGAAAAGAACGGTATTCTGGCGGTGGCAAATGCGCATAAGGAAAAGGTGAAAGTGACCTTTTCTCATGGCGCTAAGCTCGACGATCCGGATAAGCTGTTCAATGCGGGATTAAACGGCAACCAGTGGCGGGCTATCGATCTGCTTTCCGGTGACAAGGTGAACAAACCCGCGTTAATCAAACTGATCCAGCGAGCTATCGCCTATAACGAGCAAAAATGAGTGGCTATGAGTGAGATAAAAACATTAAGTACCCAGGAGATTTACCGCAATCAGTGGATGCGCCTCAAAGAAGATCGTATTGAACGAGCCGACGGCAGCCAGGGCGTTTATTCGGTGATTGAGAAGCCGGATTTCGCGGTGATCGTCCCGGTGATGAACGGCAAAATCTGGACCGTTGAGCAATACCGCTATCCGCTTGGCAAGCGCACGCTTGAGCTGCCGCAGGGCTCCTGGGAGCTGACCCCTGATGCCGATCCGGTGGAAGTGGCGCGCGGCGAACTGGCGGAAGAAACCGGCCTTGTCGCCGGGAAAATCACCGAGATTGGCTATCAAAAGCTGGCTCAGGGCTACTCCAGCCAGGGGTATCACATCTGGCTGGCGACAGATTTTTCTCAGGGCGAACAGCAGCTGGATGCCGAAGAGCAGGGTTTACGCTGCCGTGAGATGCCGCTGGAGGAATTTGCCTCCCTGATCGCGGAAGGCAAAATCAGCGATGCGACATCGGTTACCGCCTTTTTGCTGGCAAAACTGAAAGGCTATCTGTAAGCCAGGCTCAGGCATGAGCCTGCGCGGCCTTACGCAGTCGGCTCAGACTGATCGCGACCGCCAGAGTGGAAGCGCCAACGGCTACCCACAAACCAAAACGAACCGCCTGTTCTTCCAGCGCCTGGGTGGCGCTGGTTGCCATCAGCGCCAGCAACACGCCCACCACCGCAGCCCCGAGGCACTGACCGAAAGTCCGGACAATCGCCAGCACGCCTGAAGCGTAGCCCGCATATTCACGTGAAACGTTCGATAACATCTCCCGGTTGTTTGGACTCTGGAAACAGCCGAATCCCAGTCCACACACCAGACTACGCAGGCCGATATCCCAGACTGAAGCGTGATCCGGCAGAGTCGCCAGCAGCGCCAGCCCAGCAACGAAAATCAGCAGTCCGCCGGTAGAAATCAAAGCCGGAGAATATTTATCGGCAAGGCGTCCGGCATGAGGGGCGACAAGAATGATGCCCACCGGCCACGGGGTAAACAGCAGCGCGGCGGCAAAAGGGCTGTAGCCATAGACGCTCTGGAACAAAAACGGCAGGGCGACGAAAGTGATCCCCTGGCTGACAAAAGAAGCCAGTGATGTCAGCGCCGCCAGGGTAAAGCGACCGTTGGTGAAGATCACCGGCGGCAGCAGCGGCTTTCGCGCGCGGCGGATTTGCCAGATAAAAGCGCTACCGCTTGCCAGCGCAAGCAGCGCCCAGCCTTTGGTTTCCGTGCTGATCGCATGAGTAGCGCCATGTGTACCGGACAGGCTATTGGCCGCCATAATCAATGCACCGAGCAGCAGGGCGGAAAGCAGCGCTCCGGCGGCGTCGAACGGCTCTTTGTTAACGCTGGCCTTACGCGGAATGGCGCGGCTGGCCAGAAGCAAGGCAATGCCACCGGGGATCACGTTAATGGCAAACAGCCACTGCCAGCTCAGGGTGTCCAGCAACGTTCCGCCCAACACGGGGGCAATCGCAGTACTTGCGGCAATCAGTAAAGCATTCAGCCCAAGAATACGTCCAAGCAGTCGTCCGGGAAAAACGGAACGTAAAATGGCGGGTGCGATACTCAGCGTGGCTGCACCGCCAATCCCCTGCAAAATCCGCATGCCGGTCAGTACCTCCGCCGAGGTTGCCAGCGCACAGCCAAGCGAGGTGACAGTAAAAGTCGCAAGACCAAACAGAAATATCGGGCGGAAGCCAAAGCGAGTGGCGAGAGCAGCAAAAATCGCCAGCGTCATCGCCGCTGAAAGCAGATAGCCATTGGCAAACCATATCGCCGTATCGGCAGAAACCTGCATCGCCCGGGCCATAGACGGCAGAGCAATATTGATCATCGTGCCGTCAAATACCGCCATCAGCGTGGAGGTCATGACGGCGGCCATCACCAGCGCGCGTTCACGTCCTGGCAAGCCTTCATCACCGGGTTGGTTCGAAAATAATTCCATCGTTTTGTGTCCTGAGTCTGGCGTTGAGATGGAAGAAGGATAATCATTAGCCATAGAAGGCGGAAGGCGCAGCATTTGCACTTTATAGTTGCATCAAACGCCTTATCTTATTCAGCCGCGAGGTTTTATGATGTCCGATCCTGATTTTAATCTACTTATTGCGCTTGATGTGCTGCTGAGCGAAGCGAGCGTGGCCGCAGCGGCGCGGAGGCTAAATTTAAGCACTTCCGCTATGAGCCGCACCTTAAGCCGTCTGCGGGAAGTTACCGGCGACCCGCTGTTGGTACGCGCTGGGCGTAAAATGGTGCTGACACCCTGGGCCGAGGCCAGCAGAGATCGCGCCCGTCATGCCGTGCAGGAGGCCAGGGCCGTGCTTCAGCCTTCGACGGAAACCCTGAACCCCGCCACGCTTGAGCGCCTGTTTACGCTGCGGGCCAACGACGGCTTTGTGGTGGCTTTTGGCCCGGCGCTGATTGCGGCAGTGGCCGATGTCGCACCGAATGTATGCCTGCGATTTGCACCGAAGCCGGAAAAAAACTCGCGCTATCTGCGTGAAGGGCTTGTTGATTTGGAAATTGGCGTGCAGAGCAATATGGGGCCGGAAATACGCCTGCAGCGCCTGTTTCAGGACAGATTCGTTGGCGTGGTGCGCAAAGATCACCCGCTTGCGAAGTCTGCCTCCGTCAGTGCAGAAGAGTACGTTGCCTGGGGGCATATCGCCGCTTCGCCGGAAGGGGCCGTTCGCGGATTTGTTGACGATGCGCTGGCAGAATTGGGGCTCGCTCGCAAAGTGGTCAGCGTTGTGCCAGGCTTTCCGACGGCGCTGACCGTTGCGTTATCTTCCGATCTTATTGCGCTGGTCCCCGCGCTGTATCTGATTAATCAGCAGATATCCGACAAACTCGCCGTATTTGAATTACCCTTTAAAACCAGAACCATTACCGTCTCGCAGATGTGGCATCCGAGAATGGAAAATGATCCCGGACACCGCTGGCTCAGGCAAAAGATCCTTGAGGTCTGTCGGCCAGATAATACGAAAACCAAGGACCCTCGATGACCGACTTTATCGTTCATATGCTGACCGGAACGCCCGTCTGGGTTTACGTGTTATTTGTGTTTTTGCTGATCAGAGGGGTGAAATCCAGACGGCCTGCCACCGTCTCTCTGACCCGGCAGGCGGTGATCCCGCTGATATTTTTGGTCTGGGATCTCTACGACCTGGTGAAATACCGCCATCTTTCGCCGACGATAGTCGCCGTGTGGATTGGCGTGCTTGTCGTCGGGGCCGCGGTCGGTTATTCGCTTATCCGGCCCGAGCGAGTTCGCCGTGGCGAGGAAGCGGGCACCATTCTTCGTCAGCCTGACTATTCCGCTTTGCCGCTGATGATGACGGCTTTTCTGATCAAGTACGTGTTTGGCGTGATGGCCGCTGTCGCACCGCTGACGCTTGCCAGACCCGGAGTGGGCATGGCCTCCGTTGCTGTGGGCGGGCTGTTTGCAGGCAGTTTTATCGGTAAGTTCACGCGTTATGTGCAGTGCTATCGGCAAGGCTGAGCACCGTAAAAATAAGACGATTCGGGGGGAAAGATTTAGGTTTTCTCTCACGCCCGAACTAAATTAACGCTTTGATAAATGAAGCCCTGGTCTGAACGTCAGACCGCTATCAGTACGTTCAGGAAGGATAATGACACTATCTCGTAAGGCTGTCTCCACGGCTATTGCGCTTTCACTGATGAGTTCCTGCGCCTTTGCCGAAGGCGACCTGGGCTCCCTCGATCTCTTTTCCAGCAATAATCCTGACAGTCCGGTGCCGAAAGGGCTGATACTGGGCGGGGCGACGATCACCGGACAGGGGCGTTATAAAGGACAGGATACCCAGACCTGGGCAGTTCCGGGCGGGCTCTATTTTGGTGACAACTTCATGTACCTGGGCGACCGGGCGCGTTATTACTTTCATATGGACAGTGATTACGCCATTTTCGGCTACGGCCGCTACCGTTTTGGCAACCTCGACCCGGGCGATTCTGATGCGCTGCACGGGATGAATAAGCGAAAAGGGGAGCTGGAAGCCGGTATCGGCGGAACGCTAATCACCCCTTATGCGCTGCTAACGGCGCGTTTTGCATCCGACGTTACCGGGCGCAGCAACGGCCAGGAACTGCTGCTGTGGGCCGATTTCCCGATTGTCCGCAAAGACCTGCTGATCATGCCCGGAATGGGGATGATGATCCGCAGCCACAATATGGCCAACTACTATTTCGGCGGAGTGTCGGCCTCGGAGGCTACGCCCGAACGTAAACAGTACGACACTGGCACCACCTTCTCGCCGATGGCGGCAGTTGTCACCAGTTACCGCATCAGCCAGCACTGGGTCGGATCAGTGTCGACCAGCTATGAACTCTACGACAACGATATCCAGAACAGCCCGATTGTTCAGCACCAGGGCGAATGGTACGTCATCGCCGGAGTGGGATATACCTGGTGATTTTTATCGCTTAAATTTCAGGCAACGCTACGTGAATAAAGACGACCAGAGAGACAGGGTAAAATTCAGAATTCACGTAGCGACGCTAAAAAAAGAATTGCTGTTTAATTTCAGTTAATTACCCTTCCATACTTCGGTGCTAACAACTTTTTCGTTTTTTTTAGCAATATTTCCTCTGTTCATACGTCTACCTCAGTACTGACGATTTACGTTTAACCGAGGAAAGAAAGATGAGACATTTTGACAGACACGATCATTCCCACCGCCGTGGGTTTTGTGGACAGCGTATGGGGAAAGGTATCGTTATTGGCGTAGTGCTGTTTGCGGTGCTCGGCCTGCTGGTGATGTCACTGTGGAATGCACTGCTGCCCGCGATCGTAGGGGTAAAAGCGATTGGCTTCTGGCAGGCGTTGGGATTACTGGTGCTGTGCCGCATTTTGTTTGGCGGCCTTGGCTTCCGTCCGGGAATGTTTGGTATGCGTCGTCGCATGCATGACCGCTGGATGCAGATGTCACCGGAACAACGCGAAGCGTTTATGCAGCATCGCCGTGAAGGTTTTGGTCGTCATGGTCATCGCGGACGCGACTGCTGGCAGCAGCGTGCGGATGAAAACGCTGACGCCGCCCCTCAACCGCAAGAAAAACGCGAAGAGTGAGCGAGATGAAATCGGCCACCGGGCAGTCACTTCTGGTTTCAGCGCTGAATGCCTGTCGGTCGCGGGTAACTGCATTTATCCGTGGCCGCACGGCAGTGCGCGAAGATGCCGATGATATTTTGCAGGAAATCACTTACCAGCTGATGAAAGTCGAACAGCCGGTAGAAAACGTCGCCGCCTGGCTATATCGCGCCGCCCGAAATGAAATAACCGACCGGGCTCGTAAGAAAAGCGAAGTGCCATTTTCAGGATTATTTTCTCAGGATGAAGAGAATGATTATCCCGAAGAGGAAATAGCCGAAGCCTTATTTTCCACTCCGCAAACTCCGGAAGGAGAATATCTCAGCAGCCTGCTCTGGGAAGAGGTGAATGAAGCGATTGCGGAGCTTCCGTTGGCTCAGCGCGACGTTTTTGAACAAACGGAATTGTACGGTTTGAGCTACAAAGAAATAGCCGAAATGACCGGCGACAGCGTTCAGGCTTTATTATCGCGTAAACATAAGGCGGTCGCATATTTACGTGAACGGCTGCGAACGGTTTATGATGAGTTGACGGATGAATAAAGTTGCCCGGTGGCGCAGGCTTACCGGACCTACAAAGCCAATACTGTAGGTCTGATAAGCGAAGCGCCATCAGGCAAATTCAAATTAACTTCCCCAACGCTCGCGCAAATAGCTGACGGCATCCTGAGCCTGCGGCTGATTGAGGTTGTTCTCCCTGAACAGGATCGTGCCGGAAATTTGCGGCAGGGATTCGTTAAGGTCGAGCTGTTTTTTCAGCTCTGGTACGCCACCGTTTTTTGTCCAGTCGGGTTCCATTTTCGACGGCACGCCCACTTTATACAGCGCAATGCCAATGTACAGCCGGGTATGAGTCGGTTTCACCACGTCGGCCCACCATTTTGCCAGCACATCATAGCGTGCGGCGTCGCGGGCAAACGGCCAGTATAGCTGCGGCGCAATGTAATCCAGCAACCCTTGCTGCACCCAAAGGCGAGTGTCGGCATAGGACTCATCATAAGCCTGAGCGCCACGCGTATCAGAACCCGCCGGGTCGAAAGAGCGGTTACGCCACACGCCCGCAGGGCTGACGCCAAATTCAATGTTCGGGTTGGCCTGCTTAACGGTATGAGAAATCTGTTGGATCAATTGCAGGGTATTGTGACGACGCCAGTCGGCTTTCGTCGCATAGCCCTGGCCGTACTGACGGAAGGTCTGATTGTCATTCAGCGCCGAGCCTGGCGTTTCGGTATAGAAATAATCATCAAACTGCACGCCGTCGACCGGATAATGTTTCACCACTTCGGCCACGATGCTGGTGATCCAGTCACGCACTTCAGGGATACCCGGGTCGAGGACAAAGCGGTCGCTGGCGGTGCGGATCCATTCCGGATGCAGGACATACACGCTGGCAGGCTGCTGCGACAGCGTGCCTCTCAGCGCCATCACCGTGCCCGGTTTGGTGTTGGTGGAAACGCGATAAGGATTGAACCAGGCGTGGACTCGCATGCCGCGCTTATGCGCTTCATCGAGGATGAACATCAGCGGATCGTAGCCAGGATCCTGGCCGATTTTCCCGGTCAGCGTATCGGACCACGGCAGGATTTTTGACGGCCACAGCGCGGTGCCATCAGGTTTGACCTGGAAAAATACCGTGTTGATGCCGAGGCGCTTCAGATTATCCAGTTTATCGACCAGTGCCGCTTTCTGTTCACGAATGCGGGTTTCACTGCTGGCGGTCACGGAGTCTATCGGCGGCCAGTCGAGGCGCGAGACGGTGGTCAGCCACACGCCGCGAACCTGCTCATGGCTGTCGGGCTTTTTTACCAACGGTATTTTAGAACCATCCGGAAGCGGAGTAACCAGAGAAGCAGGGGGCTTGCCCGTGCAGCTGGTCAGAATAAAGACTGCGCCAACGAAGGCGGCGATTCGCTTAATCTGAACAGATTTAAAGCGATGAAAGCGGGTGACGTTATTTTCCACTGAGTGTCAGCTCTTAGTCGTACGACTATTAGTCCATGGGTTAAAAGCCGGTGATTCCGGCTCTTCGGCGGGCATTTCTTGTAAGGAATCGAGGTACAAAGCTTCGACTTCGGCACGTGCCCACGGCGTGCGGCGCAAAAACTTCAGGCTTGATTTCACGCTCGGGTCAGACCTGAAGCAGTTAATTTTGATCAACTGACCCAGTTTCGTCCAGCCGTAACGGGCAACCAGCGCATTAATTTGCATTTCCAGCGTGATGCCGTGCAGCGGATCTTTAGAAGGGTGAGCTGTCATCGTATGAAGTCCGGTAGTGTCAGTAAGTGCGGTATCCTGAGAAGGGTACAAGAAACCCTGACAACCAGCAATGTTACGGCACGCTGGCTGCGCAATACCAGAACACTATCAGGGATATTTCGCATCAATAGTGCCCCGGACAGGCGGCACTGCGAGTTATGGTTGCTGGCTACAGTAAAAAATCGGGTTGTCGCCGAGGCTTGCGACCGTTCTGCCGTAGCGGTCGATCTGGACGTTGAACGTCAGCTGGCGACCCGGCTGGATGAAAAATGTGGGCCAATGCTCTTCAACCTGACCCTGCTGCCCCCGATCGCTGCTGAATACTTCCACCTGAGTGCTGGTCAGGGTGAAATCCTTCGCGGCACGCTGATAGTCAAAGTGGATCTGCCGGCTCAGCCTGAAGCGTTGCCCGCTGCGGATCATAAACCCTTCAACTCTCACCACGCCCTTACTGCGGGTGAAGTTGAAATCATAGTTGGCTTGAAGCCGGACGTCTCCGTGAACCAGCTCCAGTCGGGCCTGACAAACGGCCCGATGGGTGACCACCACCTCAGTGCGCACCAGTTGCCAGGCGCTGTAGAGCAACAGGATCAAGCTGAGGGCGCAGCAACACGCAAGCAGTCGGGTTCTCATGATGCGTTTTCCCGGACAAAGAGCACCACGGAGCAGCGGGTTTCGCTCTCTTTGCACAGCAGATAGCTGTCTTTGCCGGAGTGGGGATTATAGGAGGCGACAATCCTTCGGTTGTCGGCACAGACAATGCCGTCCTGTATTAGCTTCTCATAAAGCTGCGCTTCTGAATCCACGCCTCTGTACTGCAGCTCGCACGACTGACCTTTTACGCTCTGGTAGTCCTGAAAAGCCTGGAGATCCTGGCTGTAGAACCAACACCCTAGCGCACCCACAAGGAAAACCCCGGTGGAGATCAGTAGCCCCTTATCGCGAATTGAAAAAGTTTTAGTGTCAGCAATTTGAATTTGAGGTTCGGGAGGTGTGCTTTCCACCCCGGGAACGTCAGGATCTTCGCTGGTCAGCGTCAATGCTTCATTAAAGATCATCCCACGTCTTGGCACCGTAATAAAAACGGGTACGTCGAGCCCAAGCAAAGTAAAACTTTTTCGCAGATTAACAAAACACTGATAATAAGAGGCCTGGGAGGTCTGGCCGGCGAGCGCTCCCCATCCGGCGATGAAAAGCGCCTCCTGACTCACCATGCTGCCTTTATTCTTTAAAATTTCCTCAAGACATAATGCGCTGGTGGTTTGCAGTACCAGGGACTGGCGTGCCTGCTTCGAGATAAGCCTGCGCTCTATCGGATAAAATTCAATAACGCCATTAATAAGATATTTTTTTACTGCCATTGGTTCCGGACCTTAAAAAATGACAACCCACGCCGTGAATGAGCTAAGTATAAGCAGGAAAACGACATCCGGCGTGCGCTTCAGGGCAAAAAATGCGCCGCTTCGCTGTCTGCGCTGCCGGGCATTTAATGCTTTTAACTAGTTGATATAAAATCTGTTTTGATAACTTTTGATCACTTTTATTTCATTTTGTTTTCCTTCAAAGAGCAACTGGCTATTATGCGCTCAGTTTTGAACGGGTCCTTTATTAGCGTTAATGGACTCAGGCATTAAGTCAATCTGAATAATATCTTCTACGGCACTGTGATTCATGACCATAAATTAAAATATGGCTATGCGTTGCGCTGTGGGTATTTAACGAGAAATTGCTTTGGAAAATAATATGAAAAAAATTACGCTTGCTGCAATGGCTATTTCAACCGTGGCGATGTCAACAGCGGTAAACAGTGCTTCGACGGGAACTATTACCTTCACCGGTGAATTAACGGCCACCACCTGCGATGTCAGCGTTGACGGGCAGGGGGCGGACGCCACTATTGTGCTGCCGACCATCGGCACCAGCCAATTAGATGCAGCAACCAAAACGGCCGGTGAAACCGGCTTTATTATGGCGCTCAGCAACTGCGCCGGGACATTACAAACCGCCTCGGCATTTTTTGAAAACGGCGGCTCCGTAGAGGCAACAACCGGTCGGCTGAAAAATATGACCGGCACGGCGACCAACGTCAGTCTGCAATTACTGGACGCTTCCAGCCCGGGCCACGCCGTTATTCAGGCGGGTAATGCCAGCCAGACAATCAATACCACCTGGAAAGAGATGTCCGGCGGTAGCGCCACGCTGCCATACAGCGCGCGTTATTACGCGGAAGCGCCAACGACGCCGGGAACCGTGGTCAGCAACGTGGTGTATTCCATTCAGTATCAGTAACAAATACGGGAGAGGTGACTCTCCCGGCTATCAGGTAAATCATCATGTTTTCATCCCGTTTATTCATCGCCTTTGTCCTGTTCGGGACTGTGCTGGCCGTCAGTCTGGACGCTTTCGCCAGCGCGGTTATCAGCGGCACACGAATTATTTATCCGGCGGACAGCCAGGAAGTCAGCGTCAAAATCACCAATAACGGCAGCTCCGCCATTCTGCTGCAAAGCTGGCTGGATAATGGCGATCCGGAGATGAAACCTGCGGCTATCAGCGTGCCGTTTATCCTTACGCCGCCTATTAACCGCGTGGACGCGGGCAAAGGTCAGACGCTGCGTATCAGCTTTACCGGGCCCGCGCTGGCAGCCGACAGAGAGTCCGTTTTCTGGCTTAACGTGCTGGAGATCCCAGCGAAAAACCCGCAAAAAGCAGCGGAGAATACCTTACAGGTCGCGTTTCGCAGTCGTATAAAGCTGTTCTATCGTCCGAAGGGCCTTAAAGGTCATCCCGCAGAGGCAGTGAAGCAACTGGTGTGGCGCCAGCAAAGCGGCAGCGTGAGGGTCGATAACCCTACTCCTTATTTCGTTTCTCTGGTCGGGGTGAAAACGGCAGACGGTCTGCCCGAAGCGGCGATGGTTGCGCCTTTTGGCTCGAAAACATTGGCGCTGAAAGCAGCATCCGGCAGCAGGCTCAGTGGTGCGGTGGTCAACGACTACGGCGCGCTGGAACCTTTTGTCGCCGACATCAAATAACCATTTTTCCCTCTGTTCAGGTTCACTCCCGAAGGTATTCCATGCACGCCAACTGTTTTAAGCCCCAGCCGCTGGCGGCTGCCGTGTGCTCACTGCTCTGGCTGTGGGCGTTGCCGGAGAGGGCAAAAGCCAGCGAGGCTGAGTTCGACCCGGCATTCCTGAATGTTGACGACGGCGCGTCTGTCGATCTCCGCCGCTTCAGCCAGGGATCGGCGGGGGTGCCTGGCGTCTGGGAAAACACGCTTTACGTCAATGACGTGTTCATTTCCAGCGGTGATGTTGCGTTTATTTCGCGTGAGGATAAATCGGTTTATCCCTGCCTGACGGCAGAGACGGTAAAGCTGATCGCGCTTAACCCGCAGCAGTTGGTTGCTGGCTTTTGGGAGACGGAAGGGTGTTTCGATCTGACGGCAAAAATTCCGTCCGCTCAGGTGAGTTATGACAGCAACGAGCAGCGCCTGGAGGTGACCATTCCGCAGCGGTACATGCTGAACAATCCACGCGGCAGTGTCGACCCGGGCCTTTGGGATCGGGGCATTCCAGCGCTGCTGCTCGGCTATAACCTCAACGGCTACCGCAGTGAGGCGAACCATGTCAGCTATCAGTCGCTGTTTGCCGGGCTGAACGCCGGGGCGAACTGGCAGGGCTGGTATCTGCGACACAATGGGACATGGAGCCAGTCGGATGGTCAGCCGGGAAACTACAACAGCGTGAATACCTGGGTGCAGCGCGATATCCCCATCCTCAAAGCGCGGATGATCGCCGGGGAGTCCTCGACCAGCGGCCAACTGTTTCCCACGCTGCCGTTTCGGGGTCTTCAGCTGGCTAGCGACGAGCGCATGCTTCCGCAGTCGCTGCGGGGGTATGCCCCGGAAATCCGTGGGATCGCCAACAGCAACGCCAGAGTGACGGTTCGGCAGAACGGACAAGTTTTGTATGAGACCAGCGTGTCGCCGGGGGAATTCGTGATTAACGATTTGTATCCCACCGGCTACGGCGGCGATCTGGACGTGACCGTTCAGGAAAGCGACGGCAGTGAACGTCACTTCAGCGTGCCTTATGCGGCGGTGGCACAGCTGCTGCGGCCAGGGGCTTCACGGTTTTCCTTTACCGCAGGCGAGGTGCGCAGCGAAACGTTAACCAGCAGGCCCAGGCTGCTGGAAGGAACCTGGCAGTATGGTTTCAACAACATCTTCACGGGCTACAGCGGCGTGCAGCTGAATGAAAACTACCATGCCTTCCAGCTTGGAACCGCAGTCGGCACACCTGTCGGGGCTTTTTCATTTGATGTGACACAAGCCAGAGCTTTGCTGGATAAACGCGGGCAGGTGCAGAGCGGGCAAAGCTATCAGGCCAGCTACAGTCAGCTGTTTGAACAAACTGCCAGCAATGTATCGCTGGCGGCGTACCGTTTTTCCAGCGATGGCTACATGGATTTGATGACCGCTATGCAGACGCGAGAAGCCGCCAGCAGCGAAATGGCTGTGGGCGATATCGGGCGGGCGAAAAACAGAATGAGCCTGACGGTCGGTCAGGGCCTGCCCGGCAGCGCAGGACAGCTGTGGTTCAGTGGCTCCCTGCAAAACTACTGGAACAAGCCGGAGAGCGATAAACAATATCAGTTAGGTTACAACGTCACTTTCAGGGATTTGGCCATCGGACTCAGCATTGGGCGCAGTACCAGCGTTCAGGGAATGGCGCAAACCGATTACCTGCTTAGTTTCAGCATGCCGCTGGGACAGCGGGACCGAATTAACCGTCCGACGCTGCGCACTGATCTTACCTACGACAGCACAGGGCGCAGCGCTCAGCAGCTGACGTTGTCCGGTTCGGCAGGTGAAGAGAGTCAACTTGGTTACAGTGTCACTTCATCGCGGCGTAATCAGGGGGGAAACATGCAGGGATCGGCAAGCGCCAGCTACCGTAGCTCGTGGAGTTCGCTGAACGGTAGCTTCAGCTCGGGCCGCAGCAGCAAAAGTGCCGCCGCCGGGATCAGCGGCACGCTGATTGGTCATGCGGGCGGTGTGGCGTTGTCTCCCTACAGCGCGGAGACCTTTGCTCTTGTGGAAGCTCAGGGTGCCAGCGGGGCAAGCGTCTCCGGCTATTCCGGGGTGAAGATCGACGCTTCTGGCTTTGCCGCCGTGCCGTACCTGAATCCTTATCAGTTAAACGAAGTCAGTATCGATCCGCTGGGGATGGCGAAAGAGGTTGAGCTGACGATGACCACCCAAAACGTAGCGCCGCTGTCTGGCGCGGTGGTGAAGCTGAGCTACCCAACGCGACAGGGCCAGCCGCTGTTGCTGACCGCCAGCTGGCGGGGCGAACCCGTGCCGTTTGGGGCCGATGTGGTCGATGAGAATCAACCGACGGTCGGCAGCGTCGGGCAAGGTGGGCAGCTCTATGCGCGGGTGATTTCACCACAGGGCCAGCTGCGTGTGCAGTGGGGATCGGATGCAGGGCAATTCTGCACCATTCGCTACCAGTCGCTTCGCGCCACAACCGCCGTTTGCCAGTAACCTTCAGAAGAGAGAAACCAGCATGAAGTTTCTGTTTTTGCTTTTATTGTCAGTTGTCCCAGCGGCGTATGCCGATGTTAGCTGTGAACCCTTCAGCGCGGCAATCCCGCGTACGGACACCGTCACACTTGCGCCGGTGAATATTTCTGCAGGAGTGGATATGCCGAACGGCACCGTGATTTATCGAGGAAGCTGGAACGCAGGCCGTGGCGGAACCAGTATCAGGTGCTTCGCATCCTCACCGCCTGAACCGCTGAATTTCCGCTTTGCCACGGCGGTGCATGCCGCACCGCTGGGGCTGTCGGCGTGGAACAGTGGCCCCTGGGCGCAGAAAGTTTTTAATACGGGAATACCCGGATTAGGCGTGGCGATAACGTTCGACAACGTAGCGGTGACCACCAGTTCAGTTGCGTTTTCCGGCCTGACGTCAGTCAACATTCCCGACAGTTCATTCGGCTACGCCATCAGCAACAGTGTCCGCCAAATCAGCCTGATTAAAACGGGCCAGCTCGAGCCCGGTAGCTGGTCGCTGAGCGCAGCCAATCTGCCGAGTCTGAAGCTGTATTTTATGAACCGCGACGGCATGCCGCCGGTACCGGGGTTTCCGATCACCACCAATATTGTGCAGTTTGAGGGCAGCATCACCATCAGCGCCCAGAGCTGCACCACGCCTGACATCAACGTTACGTTGGGCAACCATGACGTGAGCAATACTTTTCGTGGTCCTGGCTCCGTCACGCCCTGGGTCAAAACGGGAATGAGACTGGAAAACTGCCCGCCGTTTTATGGCTATTACAACAATGACAACGTGGTAAATCTGTTTGATTACAACCAGGGCGGCGCTGGATCGGTGCCATCTTCAACCAGTAACAGCGTTGGCGTGCGGGTTACGCCAAATCATGGTGTGATAAATGCCGCACAGGGGATCATGCAGATTGATTCGTCAGTCAGCGGGGCCGCGAGCGGCGTGGGGATCCAGCTTGGATGGGGCGATGAGACTCCTGCGCCGCTGGATCTGAACAGCGAAAAAAAGATGCCGCTGCCAAAGGATGGCCGCACCAGCGTCGATATTCCACTTCAGGCGCGCTATATCCAGACCGCCGAAAATCTCAGGCCGGGCAAAGCCAACGGCAGAATGACTTTTACGGTGAATTATTATTGAGCGTGAAGCCGCCGGGTCAGTCAATTCAGCAACCCGGCCGCCACGTTAACCGATAAGCCCAGGATGGCGAGGTTAAAGATAAAGGAGATCACCGACTGTAGCAGGGTGATTTTACGCATCTCCGTCGTTCCCGTCGCCACGTCCGCCGTCTGCGATGCGACGGCGATGGTGAAAGCGTAATAGAGAAAATCCCAATAGTCAGGATCGTCCGGTTTGTCCGGGAACATCATCGGCGTGACGTCTTTGCTGCGGTGCAGATAGTGTTGATGAGCGTAGTGCATCGCAAATGAGCTTGGCAGCAAGGCCCAGGAAGCGATCAGCGTCGTGACCGTCAACAGAATGTGCAGTAAGCGCGGCGTGCCGGAAAGCTTGTGCAGCGAAGAGAGTTCGCTGAGGATCGCAACGATGCTCGCCATGCAGGCGAAAATCACCAGCCCCAGCACCAGAGCCGCGCTCTGGTCCAGCTTTTTTGCAATGCGATGGATATCCCTTACCTCAGTGCGCAGCATCCGCAGCCAGATGAACATCAGGTACAGCCACGCCACCACATTCCAGCTGATAAGCAGGCGTTGCAGCATCCCCAAATGCTCGGGAAGGACGTAATAGCAAACCACACCGGCTAACACTGAAACCAGTAAACGCAGGCGGGCAAAGAGGTGGATCCTGAGTGAAAATCCCATCGGTCAGAGTTCTTTGAGTTATCAATACGTTTAACTGTAGACGAAGGATTATCAGGACGTTGGCCGGAAAACTGCGCCGAGTAATTCAATAATCAACTTCGCGCAGCTGAGGTCCGGATCCAGCTCCGGGTCATAGACGGTTACGGTCATGCCGCAGCAAAGAGGGTCACTGACAAGCCGGGTACAAATATGCTCAAGCCACTGTGGATCTATCCCGGGACTTCCGGGGGAATCAACCGCAGGCATCAGCGACTGGTCGATAACGTCAACATCAAAATGGATCCAGAATCGGTATCGGGATTGACCTAACATCTGATGGATATGTTGCAGGATATTCTCAGGGCCAAGAGAGTGGGCGGTAAAAACGTCAATCTGATGGATCCCGGATTGTAAGACATCAGGCCAGGCAAAATCCGCATCGTGGGATTCTCGCTCGCCGAGCTGAAAAACCTCATTGTCAGGCACCAGCGGCCCATTAATTCCAGGCCATTCGGTCAGAAGCTTTTCCCCACGCCCGGTTGCCAGCGCCAAATCCATACCGGCAACAGCACCTGGCATTGTGCTGGGGTCATAGTTACCTGGATGACGAAAATCACTGTGCCCGTCAATGTGAATCAAAGAAACAAGCCCCTGACGACGAGCTCCGGCCAGCGCTCCCAACAAAATCGAGCAATCACCGCCGATAGCCAAAGGGAAAGCGCCCGACGCATGAACAGCAGCGACAATATCCGCCAGCTCAAGATTATATTCCCGGATGGCATGGCCGTTACGAAGGTGGGTGTCAGGTTCAGCATCAGGAGAATAAGAAGGGACTTCAAGCCTGGTGATGGATTCAGGCTGTAACCGATCCGCAAGACCGCTATCCATCAAAACTTGTGGCGCACGCCAACATCCGGGAATGTGTCCGGCACGTAGTGGGCGCAGCCCCAGATTGGTTGGCGCGAGAATAAGATGCATGGGTCATACCTCATACCAATGCTGTGCTTTATAAAATTTAACTTTAGTCGAGATGAGTTCAATAAGTGAGCGAAGAAAATAAGGCTAAGTGGATTCCTGGCGGTTATTTTCTCACTTTTTTAGGCATTTACTGATTGCGCTCTTGCTCACTCCACTTTCTTCGGTAACATTTCGTCACATCCCCGGTTGTACAGCAATGCCATCATGGGGCACACAAGGAAAATATATGAGCACTATTGATATTAAAGACGATCGGCCACTCGTTGAGCTGCTATTTAATGCCGAGAAGAGTGACCTTGATCTGCTAATTGATTACATCACCGACAATGGGAATGGGCGCATTTCACTTTCTTCAAGCGTGAAAAAACTCCTCGTCGAAGCCAAAGAGAACAACGAGATTGATGAAGACACGCTTCGTGTGCTTATTCGGGAACTGCAGCTGTTTGGCGGCAATAGCTTTGCCAATCTGTTCCGTAAAAATGGGGTGGATTATGCAGAAATTGTTGATGATGTGCTCGCCCGCCTGAAGATCAAAGCCCACAAGACCGCTTCTGTTGAAAGGAAAGAAAGCTTAATTATCAGCAAAGTGTTCGAAAATGCGTGGGATAAGATGAGTGATGAGGATAGAAAGAAGATCCTCGACAGCCTGGGGATAAAATCACTTTCGAGCCGTGAAGGGCTGGAAATTCTTTTACCCCGCATTGGCCTGGGTGGAATAGCGGCCTACCAGGTCACGGCGATAGTTGCCAGTTCTGTTGCTGCTATGGTCACTGGTCGCGTGCTCCAGGTGGCCGCTGGTTTTGGCTCCGGTCGTGTGCTTGGTGCTCTGGCCGGGCCGATAGGCATCGCTTTAACCGGGATCTACAGCGTTTACGATTTGGCGAATCCTGCTTTTCGCGTCACCTTACCCTGCATTGTGCAGATCGCGTGGATCCGCATGAAAAGTCTGCAAAATCTGTGTGATAGCTGTAATCATTCTCTTGAACAAAATGCCAAATTTTGCCCGCAGTGCGGTACGCCGGTAGGAGCATAAACGATGAACCAGTTACCAGAAAAATGGGTGATCGGAGACGATCCGCAGCACCCTGTCGTGTCCGTCACGGCGATGACTCCCTCAGTTCTGGAAGAGGGATATGCGTTGGAAGAAGGTGATGTTTCAGGAATTTCCAGACTGAGCCCTTTATTACAGGCTATCCCGACAGCACTAACGTCAAACCATCTGTCCCAGCATAATTATATGGAAGTTATTATTAATGGGCCTCTGGCGAAAACTAAAGATGGAATAGGGTATCGGGCCTTTAGCTTTGGCGATGACGGAAAAATAGCAGAGCAGGCCGTTCTTATGGATGCGGATAAACTGGGCAATCTGGTGAATACTGGGCTGTTGCTGCAAACCGCTTCAGTGCTGCTGGCACAAAAGCATCTGGCCGACATCAATGAGAAACTGGTGGCTATTGCTGAAGACGTTAAAAAAGTCTCCGAATTCCAGCATAACGACCGAACTTCAAAAATTGACGCCGCAATAAAGTATTTACGCCAGATTGCCCCCGGACTGCAGAAAGGAGAATTGTCTCCGACGATCCGACACAAACTGGAAGATTTCGAAGTGCAATTTAGCGGCATTCAGTCGCATTTGCGACAGGACATTATCACCACCAGCAAAGAAGTAAGAAGTTGCGCAGATCCTGATTTTTTTGGTACGAACGGCATTACCAAAAAGATTAATGGCTTACAGAAGGATCTGCAAAAACACATTGTCGAATGGAAGATGGCTTTGGGCGTGCGGATCTGTGCTCTGAAAATGGTTTCACTTTTTGAAGGAGACGCCTCGCTGCAAATCTCAAGAGAAGACAGCCTCAGACAGGACGTCGAGGAGTTCAGAGTGATTCTTGAGGATGCAGAGCGTATTCAGCGAGATCGCATTGCCGGTCTATCGTCCTTTACAGAGTCAGATAACGCGACGAATGCAAATAAGGTGCTGCTAAATAAATGGCTGAAGCTTCATTTAGCGCCACAAATGCAGCAGACGAAAGATCTCCAGCAGACGCTGGAACAATTTTCACAACAGCTGGCGATAGCAAAGTCTGAACCGACACGGCTGGTGGTGGAAATGGAGAATGGGCAACCGGTAAAACTGTTTCACGCCAAATAGAGAACAACTGCCCGGCTCACACCGGGCAGTCAAACAGGTTTAGAACAGAACCGAATAGTTCAGACCGAAGGTGCGGCCGCGGCCTTTGTAGTCATACAGTGAGGCAGGACCATAGCCCGGGCTGTAGTACAGCGGCGCACGCTGGCCCCAGACGGTGGTGTAGTCGCGGTCGAGCAGGTTTTCCACGCTGAAGCTGAGTTTCCCTACCGGCAGGTTGTAGCTGCCAAGCAGATCGAAGGTGGTGTAACCGTCGATGCTGTAGCCCTGAGCGTCGCTGATGCCGAAGGAGGTGGTGCTCTGCACGCGCAGGCTCCACGGATCCGGCGCCCAGCCGATGTAAGCCGTTGCTTTCGACGGGCTCGCCACCTTCACGTCATACTTTTCCCAGCTGCCGTTCACTCGTGACTCGGTTTTCAGGAAGTTGAAGTTACCGCCGGTGCTCCAGTTGGTATCCGGAATGAAGTAATCCACCGCGCCTTCCACGCCGTAGATGCGGCGCTTGTCGTCAACGACGCTGATGGTCAGGTCTTTATTCGCCACCACGCTTTTGTCGGAAATCGAGTAGTAAGCCGCGATTTGCGTGCGCAGGTTGTCGCCGTTATAGCGCCAGCCCAGCTCGTAGGAGTTAACCTTCACGCCTTCAAGCGTGCTGTCGTCAACGTTAACGCTGTTGGTCAGCGGAAGATGTCCGTTTACCGCTGCGCCGTAGGTGCCACGGCCGTAGTATTTGCCCGGATCCGGCAGCTCAACGCCCTGAGAGAAGTTGAACCAGGTCTGCTGACGTTCGGTCAGATGCGCCAGGATCCCCGCGTTAAACAGGAAGTTGTCGTAATCAACCGATCCGCCCGGAATTGCGTCGGCAGACTGCGCCTTACCGGCGGCAATTTGCTGCTGCTGGGCATAGCCAATGAAATCATCAATCGTGTTTTCGGTGTACTGATAGCGCACGCCGCCGCTCAGCGTGAAGATGTCATTGATGTCATAGCTGGACTGCAGGAACGCCGCCAGGTTGGTGATGTCATAAGACGGATAACGCCCGGTGGTGTAAATGCTCTGGTTGTTCAGACCACCGGAAGCGCTGGCTTTCGCCAGGTCGAAGAACATCTGATTCGAAGTGAAGCGCTCATGATCGGCATCCAGCCCGTAGGTCAGCTGCCAGCCGCTGAGCGGTTCGCTGTTCATGGTCAGCTTGGCGCCGTACTGGGCGGTATCCTGCTGTGAGGACGAAAATGCGGTCGCCTTTTTATTGGCGTTGACCGTCGGGAACGGATAGAACAGCAGGGACTCATCGCGGTAGTAGACCTGTCCAACCAGCTCCTGGCCCCAGAAGTCGCTGTTGGAATATTGCAGGCTCATCAGATGACGTTCGGTGCCCGGCACACGATCCGAATCCAGGCCTTTGCTGACGTACGGCGTGCTGTTACCGGAAATGGCGGAGAAATCTTTGCCAAGATTCAGGCCGTAGTCGTCGTCGCCCTGGCTTTTATAGTACTGAGTGACCAGCTGCAGCTGCTGATTATCATCGATATTCAGCGTTCCGGTGCCCATCACGTCCAGACGGTCGGAATACTGCAACCCGGTCTGGGTGTTATCCAGCAGAGTCGCGTCGCCGTTGCCGTCATACCAGCCGCCAAATTTCTGATACGCCACCGATGCACGGCCGGAGATGTGTTCGTTACCGCCGGAGATGGCGCTGGCCACGCGCTCATCGTGATCTTTGCTGCTGTTAAAGCCGCTCTTCACGCCGGTTTCAAACTCCAGCTCGGTATCCGGCTGGCCTTTTTTGGTGACGATATTGATAAGACCGCCGGTACTGCCGCCGCCGTACAGCGCGGTGGCACCGGAAATCACTTCAATATGATCGATGTTGAACGGGTCGATAGAGTCCAGCTGGCGGCTGTCGGTACGCGAGGAGTTGAGACGCACGCCGTCAACCAGCACGACCAGCGGACGGCCGCGCACGTTCATGCCATAGTTGGTACGGCTCTGGCTGCTGACGTCAAGACCTGGGATCAGCTGTGCCAGCGCGTCCTTCAGCTCTTTACCGCCCTGGATCTGCTGCTCGAGTTCCGCGTTTTCAATGACCCAGGTGGTCTGCGCCATTTCTGCCACCGTACGGTTGCTACGGCTGGCGGAAACAACCTGAGTTTCTTCAGGTTGCTGCGCCACGGCGGGAGCCATCATCGCGAGAAGCAGAGGGTTAAGCGCCCAGAGCGTATGTTTTTTGGTGATCATCATCATTCCTTTAGACGGGCGGAAAATATCAGCCCAAAGATGCTGTGTAGTGAGTTTGTGAAGCAGCCTCTGGCTGCGGTTTCTTCAGGCTGCTGCTGCGCCACTGGATAAGCGGCTGCGGCATACTGAGATCGAACAAATCACGCCCGGTGGCGCGATTCAGAATACGGGCGGCGCGCCATGCCATCAGGCTGAGCTGCGGCTCGGCGATACCGTGGGTGTTCATACTGGCGTTGACCGCGAAGATCTGGTTCTCTTTCGGGCCGTTCCATTCAACGGTGAAGTCTTCACGAACGTTAAAGCTGCACTCATCGCGCAGGGATATACGTGGGATCAGCGGAGCAAGCATCTGCGGCAGCGCAGGGCGGTAGCCGGTAGCGAAAATCACCACGTCGGTTTTCAACTGGTCGTAGCCTTTATCCAGATGGTGCTCAAGCAGCAGGTTCCAGCTCTGGCCCTGGCTTTCCAGCCCGGTGACGGAGCGGCTCGGCATCAGGCGGGCGTTACGCGGCAGGCCAAGGACTTCAAAGCGGTGATATAGCTCGCGGTAGATCGCCAGCAGAGACTCGGCGGTAATCCCGTCTGAAGTCATTTTTTGTTCGTCGAGCATCTTCTGGCGGGCGGCTTCGTTCAGGCCGATAAAGCCAGAAACATACTCCGGGGTGAAGTACTCGTTAGCGAACGCTGCTTCATCGAGCGCATTAAAGTTATTGCGGCGCGACACCCAGCTAATCTCCGCGACTTCTCCCCATTCCCCACGCAGCGCGTTGAGGAACAGGTCGGCACCGCTTTGCCCGCCGCCAACGACAGTGACGCGTTTACCGCGCAGGTCAGGCTGACGCAGGCTCATCTCGCTGGCGTGGAAGCAGGTAGAGGACACCTTTTGTACGCACGGCGGCAGATGCGGCTGCTTGCCGATGCCAAGGCAAATATGGCGGGCGAAGGTTTCACCCTGTGACGTTGTCACCGAAAACAGCTGACGCTTGTCATCGAAATCGATGCGCTCAACGGTGTTGTTGAAGTGCAGATTAGCCATGCCGTCGGCGGCCCAGCGCAGGTAATCAGAAAACTCATCGCGGGACACCGTGCGCAGCTCGGTGGTCAGGAAACGGTAGAATTTTTTCCGTTTGACCAGATAGTTAACGAAGCTGAACGGGCTGGTTGGCGCGACGGCGCTGACCAGATCCTTCAGAAACATGGTCTGCATATGGCAGTCCGGCACCAGCATGCCGGGATGCCAGGCAAACTGCGCGCGTCCGTCGAAAAAGCGGGTACTGAAGTCCTCAGCTTCATGAGCCAGCGCGGCGATGCTCAGGTTAAACGGGCCGATGCCCACGCCAACGAAATCTACAGTGTTTGTCATGATTTAGTCCCTGGTTACCAGCCACAGCGGATTTTGCAGATCCTCAAGATAGTTCGGCAGCATGCGGCTCCCGCCGTCCTGGTCAGGCCAGGTCAGTTTTACCGGGTTCAGCACAACGCGAATGATTTGTGGCTTGAAGAGAGTGAAAAGAGTGAAACGGGCTGACATCTGTGGATGCGCCTGCATGTAATCACTCAACACGGCTGCCAGCAGTTGATAAAAGCGCGTTTCCGGCACGCCCAGGCGGGCCATCAGCGGCGAAATAAAACGCAGCACCGTCACAAAATGGCCGGTCTGCAAATCATGAATTAAGTAGTCGGCGCTCAGGCGGGAAGTTACGTCCTTCACTTCCTGAGGCAGGGAGTCCATCTCCGGGAACTCCTCTTTCACCAGACGCATGTCGCCCTGGAAATCTTTCAGCAGCACGTGCTGCGGCAGGCCATTTTTCATGGCGAGGGTAATGTTTTGCCCGTGGGCGATCAGCGAAACACCGTAGCGGCAGAGCAGGTGGTACAGCGGCACCACAACCACGCGGAACATCTGCGAAAGCCAGGCTTCAGCCTCCAGTCCGGACTGGGCAATATACGCAGCAATCAGCGGCTGATTGTTTTCATCGCACTCCATCAGCGTCGCCATCAGGATTGGCGTTTCATCCGCCTCGAGCCAGCGGCACGGGTTTTCACGCCAGATAACGCCGAGCATTTCCTGGTAGCGATAGGGAGCCTGAGCCAGCGCGGCATAGCCTTCATGAGAGACGTAACCGGCAGCAGGTTCGCCGAGGATCACCGCGCCGCTCTGTACCAGAGTCGGGTCGGTGGCGAAAATGGTCTGAAGCCAGCGCGAAGCCAGCGGCCCGGCGGCGATATATTTGCCGGGGATCCCGCGATAGCAGGAAGTGTTGTAGATAGTCAGAGGCAGTTTGATGTCCAGACCACCCTGGCGGCTGACGTTGGTCAGGGTGCGCAGAGACTGCTGAGCAAGCCAGCGATCGCCAAATTCTCCCAGTGACACCATCCGGCCTTCGGCCAGATCCGCCACAAACTCCAGGGCAATTTTTTGCTGCCACTGCCACGGATGCACCGGCATCGGCAGCCATTCGTCATCGTTGAGCCCAAGCTCCTGCCAGCTCTGCGCGAAACGGGCAAGCTCCTGAGGATCCATCGCCGCGGCCAGCAGTTGCTTTATTTCCAGCTCGCTGTCGCAGCGCCAGACCATATGCTCGCGCTTAACCGCCAGCCAGTGCAGGCGGAAGCTGTTACCGTACTCAGGCGCGTAGCGCTCAAGCGCTTCCTGACCCCAGCCGCGACGGCCTTTATTGAAAGCGAACTTAGGATGACCGCTCAGCAGGCACTGCAAGCGGTCGGCGTCCAGGGAAACGAGATCTTCGGCGCTCATTCCACGGCGGGCGTTTCTCAGCTGCAGGTCGCCCAGCAGCGTGGCGTACAGATCCTGCATGTGCTCAGCGACGGTGGCGTCGCTCATCGACAGCACCGGCTTAAGCTGCATCAGCAGGGTTTGCGCCACCACAGGTTCGTCGGCGCAGCGCAGGGTGTTGGCGTCAATCCACAGCCAGCCCCAGATCCCGCGCTGTGCTTCAAAGTGCCATTCCGCACCCGGCAGGCTGATGCAGTAGCGGTCATCACCCTGAGATTCGGCATGGAACACCTGTTCGTACTCCAGCTCTGCCAGCATTTTCGCAACCAGCTGGCGGTTGACGATTTCCCAGTCCTTTTGGTTCATCACAGGCCCACCTCCGTGAAGAAGCGGGAGCGTTCTGCCATCACCAGGCGTGAACGTTTATGCGGGAAGTCGAACTCTTTCATCGTCTGATAGCCAGCGGCGTCAAAATGACGGAACAGGCGCTGGTTATCGGCACGCGGCTCCAGCACCGTGCGCTGCGTGCGGGGTTCATCCAACAGCAGATAATGGGTCAGCCCGCGCAGCCAGCTTTGCACATAGTGCGCGCCGCGCCATTGCTGCTCACCAACCAGCAGATGCAGGCCGCGATCGTGCGGTTGCCAGGTATAGTGACGACCGATTCTGTCTTCTGCCGCCCAGTAGATTTCGAAGTAGCTGAACGGCTGATCGTCGAAGCAGCCAATCAGTGGGAAAGCATGCTTACCGGTCAGCTGGCGCTCCAGGTACGCGGTCTGCACTTCGAGAGAACCGCTTTGCTCCCAGAAATACGCAACGCGCGGATCGTTCATCCAGCGGGTGAAGTGTTCAGCGTCGCGCGCCGGATCGGCTACGCGGAAGCTCAGCGTTTTGCGAACACGAGGATCGTAACGGCGATAAACTTCGCCTTCAGGACGCGCAGGGCGCTGCGGGAAGTAGATTTCACGCTCAGCGTCGTAAACCATTTCACCGCTTGCCCGCTTCGACGGGGCACTCAACCACAGCGGCAGCTGCCAGAAGGCATCGCGATGAATAATGTCGCCGTTGATCTGGGCAAACAGGGCCAGCGCCTGCGGCTCTTCACGCCATTCGCCGTAAGGTAAAACCAGCGCGGAAATCTGCGGAGCGGCAATGAAGATCTGGTCGATCGCATCACGCAGCCAGCCTTCCGGTAACGCTCCCGGCCAGTGGAGGATCGCGCTGCTATCCAGTCCCCAGCCAAGATTCAGCTGAGCGTCAAGTTTGTCACAGCGCAGACCGTGCAGGCTGTGAACGATATTGGCCTTAGACATTCAGGACTCCTGCGCCAACAGCGGGTTGGCGAAATCGAAATAGATAACCGACGGGTCAACAATGGTGTTTTCGTTGTGATCGTTCAGGTAACAGAAGAAGTTGCCTTTCACGTTCCAGAAGGGGCTGTCCAGCACATAGTCGAGACAGGTTTTGTGCGTCACCTGTTCGCGCAGCTCAGCAAGATGAGAGCGAACAAGGGTCATCAGATTCTCTTCGCTATCCAGCCCGGCCACGCCCAGCGCGGCAGTCACGGCAAACGTCGAGTTCACCAGAAGGTAGTAAGGGAAATAGCGCAGCAGCTGCTCGCGAGTGAAGACGTTCTCCGCCTGTGCTTCACCGATGACATCAAGCCAGCCCGCGGCGTGCGGCATAAACGCGCTGCCCTGACAGTCGCGGTAGATAAACCCGACCGGTAGATCCTGCTGCATCTGCACCAGAATATTTTGCTGATGAGCCAGCAGAACGACGCCGTAATCCGCTTCGAGGGTGAACAGAGGTTTCAGCACCTGATGACAATAGGCGTTAACCCACGCGTGAGCGGCTTGTTGAGCCGTAATGCCAAGGCGCGAGCTCAGGCGTTTTACCGCTGCAACCAGCAGGGAATCACCGCCGTCTGGGGCGCTTTGCGTCAGAGAAACCAGCACGTTGGTCTGGCTTTGTGGCCGGTCGACCAGCAGGTTTTCACGCAGGGCAAACAGGCTGTCCGCCATGATGTTGCCGTCCAGATCGCGCAGCCCGGCCCAGCCGTCTTCCTGCATCACCTGGAACGTCGGGAAACGGGCCTGCAATGTCTGCCAGCGATCAGTTTTTGCCAGGCGGGCAAGACGCATGCCGCGTTTCACCTCTTTAACCGAAAGAGTGCGCACGGAGTTGGTCAGACGCACGCTAAGGGAAAACTTGATCATGTCGCAGCTGCTGGCGCAATACAGCGTGCGGGAAGAGGTGGTTGGCAGCCAGGACGTACCGGCTTCACCTAAATCCTCAATCAGCCCTTTCTCCACAAGCTGCTGGCACCACGGTTGTTCCAGAAGATACGCGGCCTGCCACGGATGCAGAGGGAACAACCACTGATTGTCCGTCAGGGCTGTAAGCAGCTGCGGGGCATTTTCAACGGCAAAGCGAGTCAGTCGCTGTTGCAGAGAAAGATCCAGGCTGTCGCCGGCGATCTGTGCTTTATCAACGGCAAACCAGCGCAGCGGGAAGTGCGGGGCAAAATCCGGCAGATAGCGTTCTGCTTCCTGTTGGGTAAATGGCTCGTGAGATTTTGGCGCCGGATGGAACGCGTGACCAACCAGCAGCGCCTGTTCAGCTTCACCGAAGTTTAATGCCTGCTCGCGAAGGGCGGCCCAGTCATGACGGGCGTCAATGGCTTGTTGCGTGTGGAGATGGCTTTCGGTAACGCGCTGGTGGAAGGCTTCACCGTGCTGAGCGGGGAGTGATAACTGGCGGGAGAGTTTTTCAACGATCAGCCCGGACAGATCCGCGAAATCGATCGGCTCGCTACCTTTCGCGCTGACCAGTCGGGCAGGGAAGGTAAAGCGGTGATGCTGAGTAGGTGAGAAGTAGTCCACGCTGAAATGGAGTGCCTGCTGTTCGTTCAGCGGGATAATCAGCTCAGCGGGGGAGCCTTGCTGGAGTCGCCAGTCTTTGGTTTCACGGATAAGAGCATTGAGGAAACACTGCGCAGCCACATCCCAGGCCGGCGTTTTCGTTAGCACAGTCATCATTAAACAGATCCTAAACGAGTTGATAACGCGAATTCTGCCGATAACGTTTCTCATTATCAATAACAATTGTTAGAATCGGTTAAATTAATTTTACAAATAAACACAATCTATACATGGGTTTGCAACATTGTGACTTCTCTTGAGATAACCGATAACCCGCCAAAATCGCTCGCCTGCTGGCCATTGGCCTTTAGCGCGGGGCTGCTCGGCGTCGGTCAGAACGGCCTGCTGGTGGCTATTCCGGTGCTGGTGATTCAGACAAACCTCAGCCTGTCGATCTGGGCGGCGCTGCTGACGTTGGGCTCGATGTTGTTTCTGCCTTCATCGCCGTGGTGGGGAAAGCAAATCGCTAAACGGGGCAGCAAACCGGTGGTGCTTTGCGCGCTGGCGGGTTACAGCATCAGCTTTCTGCTACTGGGAGTGGGCTGTTTGCTGATGGCAAACCATACGATCCCACCGGCCGTGGGTGTGGGTCTGTTAATTGTTGCCAGAATTATCTACGGACTGACCGTGTCCGCGATGGTGCCAGCCTGTCAGGTGTGGGCGCTGCAAAGAGCAGGGGAAGGGCGTCGGATGGCGGCTCTCGCGACCATCAGCTCCGGATTAAGCTGCGGACGGCTGTTCGGGCCGCTATGTGCAGCGGCGATGCTGCTTCTTCATCCTCTTGCGCCGATGGCGCTGTTAATGGTCGCACCGGCGATGGCGCTGATCATGCTGCTGCGTTTGCCCGGCCCGCCGCCGCAGCCCGCCGCTGAGCGTAAAAGTGCAAATCTGTCGACTGCGTGTTTACCTTATCTGCTTTGCGCACTGCTGCTGTCGGCGACGGTTAGCCTGATGCAGCTGGGACTTTCACCCGCGCTGGCCCGACAGTTCGCTTCGGATAGCGCTGCCATCAGCCATCAGGTTGCCTGGTTACTCAGTGTGGCTGCCGTCGCTTCGCTTGTCGCTCAATTTGGCGTGCTGCGTCCTCAGCACCTGACGCCGATGGCGCTGCTGTTAAGTGCCGGTACGCTGATGCTGTGCGGGCTGGCGCTGATGCTTTCTGTTCACCTGTGGCTGTTTTATCCCGGCTGCGCGCTGCTTTCGTTCGGCGCGGCACTGGCGACCCCGGCCTATCAGCTGTTGTTGAATGACAAACTCGCCGCCGGTGCAGGCGCGGGGTGGGTCGCAACCAGCCACACGCTGGGCTACGGGCTTTGTGCGCTGCTGGTTCCGCTGGTCTCAAAAACCGGCGTCAGCGTCGGGCTCCTCATTATGGCTTTCACTACGGCCATCTTATTTATGGCGATGTCAGGGTTTATCTGGCGTAACCGCCGTCATTCATCGTCTGACGAAATATCAGGATAAGGAAAACTATGGCTGTCGTTCAGGGATACCGTCTGTTCAACGTCAGACTGGTGCGTAAAACCGAAATTTCCCCTTCGATGCTGAGCCTGGTCTTCAGTGGACCGGAAGTTGCGCAGATGAAGCGTGACGCTGCGGATCAGCGCATCAAAATGCTGTTTCCGTCCGAGGACGGCACGCCATCAGCGCTGTTGGCTGAAGGAGAGTGGTATAAGACCGCACAGGAAATGCCTAAGGAAAAACGTCCGGTGATCCGCACCTACACGCTGCGTCACGTTGATCCGCTGAATCAGGAAGTCACCGTGGAGTTTGTCAGCCACGGCCAGGAAGGACCGGCTTCCGCTTGGGCAATAAATGCCGTGGCAGGTGAAACATTGCAGATCGTCGCACCGAATGCCGCACATAAAGAGAGCAGCGGCGGCTATGAATGGACTCCACCGGCCGGATTAGTTAACGCGCTGATCGTGGCCGATGAAACGGCGCTTCCGGCCGCTCGTGGGATCCTGGAGCAGCTGGCCACTCAGGCGAATCCGCCACAGGTTCAGGCATTTTTTGAGGTTCCCGAAGAAGCAGACTGCGTCGATTTAAGCGAATTTCACTTTGCCGATATTATCTGGCTGCCGAGAAAGACAAACGGCGCGAAGCATGGCGAAAGTCTTTTACAGGCGATCAAAGCGCAGGTGAAAGTGCCTGAGAATCATGTTTCCGAAGTGACAACGGAAGAGTCAGAGGAAACGTTACTGTGGGAAAAAGCCACCACCCATAACACGGAATTTTACGGCTGGGTCGCCGCAGAATCCACGGCGGTAAAAAAATTACGCCAGTATCTGGTCGGCGAACGCGGAGTCGCCAGCGATGCGATCAACTTTATGGCTTACTGGGCAAAAGGCCGGATCAGGTAGTGTATCGGTAAGTGATTAGCTGTAGCATCATGCTATCTGTGACTTACCAGAGACGAATAAATGAGAAGAGAAGGCGTCAGCTACGAGCTTCATCACATCGGGATCCCAACCGACCAGGTGCGGCCCGGAGAGCGTTATGCCGCAAGTGTCGACATGTACACGTCTGATGATTTGAGTGGACCGATCCCCATTCAATGGCATCGTTTTGGACCTGCCTGCAAGCTAGCGGAACCGATGCGCAGCCAGCCGCACATCGCTTATAAAGTTGATAACCTTGCGGCCGCCATCGAAGGCCATATCGTCATTCTTGGCCCTTATGAGCCGCTGGATGATTTTCGTGTCGCGGTGATCGATAACGCCGGCATGCCGATTGAGCTCATCGAAACCGGTCTGTCGAACGAAGAGATCTGGAACCGGGCAGGGGATTCGGCAAAAGCTTCACTCTATCGCTAAACGTTAGGCGGCAAGGTGCCAAAGTCTGATGCCTGATGCCTGATGCCTGATGCCTGATGCCTGATGCGCCAGCGCCGAATGATACGCTGGCGGCACTGCGGCAATTCATTGCTGGTTTTACCCAGAGGTCAGAGTGAGATTGGTGAAACGTGGACAGGGTTATCAGAGCCGCATTGATTTATCGGAGTACGGATTGGGTTTATGGGAGTTTGTATGTTTAAATTCAATTTAACTTATGTTGGGCAAAAACTTGGTTTATGAACCATAAGATTAGCTTACCGATTGTTTTACCTTTATTTTTTTTACTATAAAAGTGCCATTCTTCCACCCTAACTTCATGAACTAATAGTAAAACTCCCCTCATCAAACGCGTCCTCCGGCAGTCCGGAGTCGGGATGCCTGCTTCGCCACCTATACCACCCGGAACAATTTCATGTAACTGACAGAGCAGTAATGTTAAGGAAGCGCAACGGGATCATCATCCCGGAATATCATTAGATCATTCTGAATAATGGGCTTTCCCCGCCCGAGTCCGGGCGTACACAAAATATAAATTGTATTCAGGATTCAGGTAACAATGCTTTCTTACACACAGGACATCATATGCGGCTCAGAAAATTAAAACTTAGAAACTTTAGAGGCTACAGAAACTCTACTGAAATAATTATCGATGAAGGCATGACGGGCATTGTCGGGCGTAATGACTTTGGGAAATCAACGCTTCTGGAAGCCCTGGCTATTTTGTATCCATGACGAGATAATGTGTTAAAATAGCATCGCAGCTGCATATATTCCGGCCCACAGCTAAGGACCGGAATATAAAATAATTAAAACCTGAAATTAATCGGTCTTTAATTTTTCAACATGTCTGCCGATGATTATTTGTTATTAACCAGTCCAAGCGCAATAAGACTGTTCGCCGTTGCGATAATCGCCTCTTGCGGTGAGCGTGGCTTCCAGCCTAACTGGCTGATAGCCTTCACACTGGTGGCATTCATATCCACGCCCAGCAGTTTAACCATCCCTTGCATCACCGGATTATTATGTGCTGCGGCTCGGACCATCTCATCGGTTAATATCTCAGTAGATACTTTCCGAGCGTCATCTCCCAGGTGCTCAGACAAGGTCTGCGCCACCTGTAGCAGGGTCATGCTTTTACCGGCGCTGGCGAGGAATCTTTCACCGTTGGCTGCTGGATGAGTCATTGCTAGCACATGCAAATCAGCCACATCCCGCACATCCACATAACAGGAATTGATGTCCGGGCACCCAAGGCCGCCTTCCAACATATTTTTGATGATGCGTGTGGAATGTGAATAATCTGCACCGAGCACTGGCCCCATGACCGCCACCGGATTAACCGCAGACAACTCAAGACCATTCCCTTCCTTTTCGATAAATGACCAGGCAGCGCGTTCGGACAGGGTTTTTGATTTTTGGTACGGCCAAATGTCGCCGTTTACATCACTCCAGTCGTTTTCGTTGAATGGGCGGGGATAATCCACAGGATGACCAACGCCTATTGCACCGAATGCGGAAGTCAAAACCACTCGTTTCACCCCCGCATTACGTGCAGCACGCAGCACGCGGAGGTTGCCATCAATAGCCGGAACAACCCAATCAGACTCCTTCACCTGGTCGCCAGAAGGGGTAGGTGAAGCACCGTGCATAACGTAGCGACAGCCCGCAAGCGCCTGATCCCATCCTGCATTCGACATTAAATCCGCTACAACAAATTCAAGGTTTTCTTTTGCCTCAACACCGCCTCGTGACACTTGTTGCCGGACTTCCGCTTCTCTATCCAAGGAACGCACGGTGGTGCGAACCCGATAGCCGCGCTTCAATAGGGCTAAAATGCAATGCTGCGCAATAAAGCCGGTACCACCCGTGACTAAAACTATTTCATTATTCATAAAGGCTTCCTCGATAGATGCCGGTCAATAATCTGTTAGCAGCAATTTTAGTGACTCGCAGTCGAATGATGAATGCTTGAAAGTCCGTTTTAGTTGCGTGATAGTACGGAAATGAACAACGATCCCTTTTCAGATATTCTCGAACTCACTCAGGCTCAGTCGATGGTGACCGGTGGTTTTAACGCCGGTGGTCGCTGGGCTTTACGTTTTCCGGCGCCGGACAAAATCAAGTTTTTTGCCATCGTAAGAGGTAATTGCTGGGTCACCTTGGATGGGGAACCCGCGCCGCGGTATTTTTCCGCAGGCGATGTGGGCCTGCTGAGTGCGAAAAAAGCCTTTACTGTTGCCAGCCATAAAGATGTTGAGCCTGTTGATGCCATGACCGTGTTTTTGGGCGCAGGCAAATCGCATCTGCCTGTAGGGCAGGGGAATGACTTTGAATATCTTGGCGGCCATATCTTGCTTAATCCTACGAGCGAAAAACTGCTGATGCATGTTCTTCCGCCTTGGATTCAGATACCGGCGGCATCTAAACAGGCTACCTCGTTTCGTTGGCTGCTCGAACAACTGGTGCTTGAGCGCAATGGTGGCGAAAATGGATCTCTTTTGGCGTCTGCGCAATTAGCCCAGTTGTTATTTATCCATATTCTCCGGGCCTATCTTTATAGCGGTGATACGTTGCCTTCAGGCTGGCTGCGGATACTGGCCGACAAACGTCTGACTCCGGCTTTGCAAATGATTCACGGCGATCCGGCTCGCAGCTGGCATCTCGATGAACTTGCCAATGCGTGTGCTATGTCGAGAACCACTTTTTCTCAAAGATTTAAGGCCGTCGCAGGCGTGACACCAGTGGCATATCTAACGCAATGGCGGATGCGTCTTGCAGAGCGGGCACTCAGTTCGGGGACCGAGCAAATTGCTGAAGTGGCACATTCACTGGGTTATTCATCGCTAAGCGCGTTTAGCCATGTTTTTAAACGTGAGACCGGACAGACGCCAAAAGCCTGGCGGAACCAGCAGAACTCTCACCGTTAAAAAACATAGTAAGGTAAGCTCAATTGGCACATGAAGGCATAGTTGAAAAACGATAGGTAAGTGGAAGATATGTGATAGACAGAGAGTCAGGGTGAGCTAAAGGAACGATTAATACGATTTAACATAATATACATTATGCGCACTTACATAGGTTCAGGAAGAATCCAGCGGTTTGTGAGCATGTTGGCCTAGTCTACTAAACGCGTCTAACCGGCTAAATAGCCAGGATTCGCTCCTGGCGCGATTTCCGTTTCGAACAATAGCTAAGTCTAAAACTGAATCTTTGCTTTCAGAGCTGCTCCGACATTCGCATAGTTGCTCTGCCCATTCTGCAAGTTTGCCTCGAAGCTGATGTCCGTTTTAGTATTCACACTCACGCCAATACCGCTTTTGATCTCAGCAATGTTTTTCATACCAGCAATCTCCGTTGTCGTTCCATTGATTATGGTCCCGGCCGCTCGGCTGTTATGCCACCAGTTCAACTCAACGAATGGCTGAATATTCAAACCTGCCGCCTGTGACGCAATCGCTGAACGCAATCCCAGTCTCGTTGCCACGTTCCCGTTGTCTGTTGTAACTTTGCTGCCGTTGGCTTCTTTATGCTGTTTAGCGTTAACGTCCATCCAGATGATTTGCATTTGTGGCTGGAGCTGCAGCGATGTTTGCTCACTCAACCTTTGCTGAGCGCGATAACCCCATTCTGTTGAGGCTGTCATTCCACTCGATTTCCAGGATTCTCCGGCAAGTTCGTCACCTTTTACCCGGTTGTTAAAGATGCTATAAATCAGCCAGTTATCGCTGTAAATCCCGTGGTGACTGGCTTCATCAGCAAACCATGTAGCGCTGAGGCCTGCGCTGTACCCCTGCAATGAACGCTGCGCCCGATACCCCGTGACGCTCGACCGGGTTGTCCCTGAGCTGTAACCATAACCCGTTATCGCGCCGATATGCCAGGCACCACCTTCATTCGCCGCCAGCTGTAGAAGCTCGCCACCTAGCTGGCTAACGTATTGATTTCCAGTATCTTTAAGCTGATCAGTAGCTTGTGCCGTCTGATGTGTTCCTGTCTGGCGAAGCCACAGGCTGGATCCCTGCGCCGTCACCGCTGCTCGATCGTCCAAAGTGGTGATGAACATCCGGTTACTGATGGCGCTGTTTGCCGCATAGGCGCCAGACTCAGGTCTCAGGATTTCCACTTTTTTCCGGCCGACAACAGGTTGAACATCCACGGCTGTATCCGACGGAATTAATGTAGACGTGAGATACCAGTTGTTATTCTGTTCACCATCACGACCGTAATGAAGAAAATAATCGTAGCTTCCGGAGACAATACGCTTGTTCTGAACAAACGAATCAGCTGTCGACGCGCCGTTTACCCGTATAAGCTCAATACCCTGTACGGTTGCAGCGCCGCTTCCTCCCAGATTGTGTACGTCAACGGCCGTTGAACCGGACACATTGCCGTTAATAGTCAGTTTGTCGACCAGCGAGTTGTCGCCTTCCAGTTTGCCGTTGAAGATAAGTACTGAGCCGGTATCGCCTTTGTAATTCCCATTGATCTGAAGATTATGGCCATAAGTTTGTGCGCCATCGCTCATCTGCAACATGCCTGCGTTAAACACATCACCATTGATTGTGAAATCCTGAGCTGAAGTCTGCTTAGAAAATGAATCCGCAACGGTTATCGTACCAAAATTGGTCACGGCGCTTGTCAGACTGCCACCATCGCCAAGCATAAGGTTGCCGGTTTCTGTTACCAGCGTATCGCCGCCACCGCCAACAACGACATCGCCGGTGAGTGCCAATCGCCCCGCTATCTCTATGACTCCAGGCGTGCTTCCCCAGGCAGAAACTTTTCCGCTTAATGTCCAGTCACTGGTTTCTGTCGACAGAATTTTGGCCAGCGAATGTTCAGGAACATCTGCTAAAAAGCTGCCTGTATCTTTATTGCTTCCTTCCAGGCTTAGCATATTGTTTGGCGCCTGGCTCAATATGGCGACATGATTATTTCCACTAAGCTGCGAGCCTGTGCCTAAAGTAATCGCATTGTTTTCGCCGCTCAGCACAATCGCAGCAGAATCCTGACTGGATATAATGCCCGAGTTGTAAACAGAGCTGTTTAATAATAGTGAAATGCCTGAGTTTTGTACGCCGTTGATTTTACCGCTATTAGTAATATTCACCACTCCGGCATTCAGTGCGTAAACCCCAAAGTATTCACCTTCAATGCTCCCGCTATTATCGATGTTAATTTTGTTATCTAAAAGAGTTAGCGCCGATCCCTGTCCGGCACTGATTACACCTTGATTGAGTAAGCTGTGACGGTCTCCGTAATAGATTAGCCCCCAGCCCCATCCTTTAATGATGCCCTGGTTTTCTAATCTCCCTGAAGCCACATAGCACAAGGCTGCACTGTTTTCATCATTTTTATGAATAATTTCGCCTTGATTAATCAGGTTAACCGTAGTGCTCATTTCAGCATGGTTGACTGGAATTAGAACGGCCAAAGTATCTTGATTCATCTCATAAGAGTAAATAATACTATTTTTATCGATCAGATAATCTTCGGCATAGTCAAGTACCAGGGCACTCTCTCGGGAAGGAACTACGACTGTATCGGCATAAACGTATTCGCCAAATGCAGCCAGAGAAATAAATGCCAATTTAAACGATAAATAGCTGTTCAGTCGAGCTGAACTAAAGAATAAACGCGAAGACAAATTAACCCCTGCCAGAGAAAAATAAATAAAATACTGAGATACGAATGAAAATGTACCTCGTGAAATAAGACGACACGATAGGTAAGAACATTTATAGAAAGAATGAGTGAAGCCAGGTACCTCTAAAGGACTAGTTTACAATGTTGATAGTTTCCTTCTGTTACATTTGCGAAGAATGTAATGGTTTTCTGACAGGAGCACAAGAATTTTCCTGGTATTTGTATGCCTTTTTTATCAGTGCATTATCATGATACAGGGTGAAATTTTCATTCCTAATGAAGTAACTATGTAATTCATATGAAGATTTAACAGCTTCATATGAAGCAAAGATGATTGTCGTTAAGGGCACAAAAACTCGCTGATACCACCCTCACTCACTCGTTTTTCTTCACTTGCTTTTACCTTTTAGCTAATGATTGATTCTTCATGACGGCCTTTTAGCGGAACTATAATCTTTATAAATTTATAAGGCAGTATATTTTTCATATAAATGATTAGATTGCGATATTAAATGCCAATTATCCGCATCGCCTAGTAACATTCTCCCCATCGAAACAGACCTCGAGGCGACGCAGCTCACCTGACATGACACATGATTGAGGTCTGACTACATACAACCCGTACGATGGAGTGGTGATACTTCAATGCAACCTGCAATAAAAATAGCCATGACCGTTTCAGCGATAATGCTGATGACATCGACTTCGTTACATGCCGGACCGCTAATTAGCATCGGTAGCATGTATGAAGTTCTCAACAGCGATCAGCGTAGCCTGGCCAAACGTATTTATAACAATGGCGACACCAGTGCCTATGTGCGTGTTGATGTGATGCGGATTGACCCTACGGTTAAAGATATCGAGGTGCCGGTTAAAACTCTAAAAGACGATGAACTGGTAAAGGATCGGCTTTTAGTGACGCCAATGCGTATGATTATTCCACCCAGTAATTTTCAGACGTCGCGCATTCTCTGGTCAGGCCAAAGGGATACTGAGCAATATTATCGTGTTCGCTATACCCCTGTACTCCCGGCGATAAATGATGGTTTCGGACTGACTGATAAAGAAGTGAAAGACTATCGGAATAAAACGGTACAGGCCGGGGTAAATGTGCTTGCAGGCTACGGTACGGTAGTTATTGTGCAGCCCGACAAGCCTCACTTTAATACCCAAATAACTCAGAAAGCCAACAGTATTGATGTCGCCAATCGAGGAAATGCAACTGTGGTTGCCGAGGATATTAAGATCTGTAAAACAAAAATGAGTCAATGCGATGCATCAGCTCGTGCTTTTATTCTGCCTGGACGCACCTACACCATAAAAAAACAGGAAGGTGGTAGCGTAAGTTTTTCTTTGCAGGAAGGAAATCAACGACGGTCCGTTAATCATTAATTCTCTTCTGGCTATTTTGGTCAGTGTATTTATCTCCATGTAGTTATGAACTGTAAAATAAGGAAAGTGTAATGAAAATGAAATTCTCCAGGTCTCTGGTAGCGGGTGCAACTCTGTTCGCAATGATGATGGGTCAGGCCTATGCCGCAGACGTAGAAAGTTACGATATTAAACTCAAGGCTTCTATTCCTTCTGATGAGTTCCATGTTCGTCCCGTTGAGACCGGTTGGTTAGATCAGGTACAGGATATGGAGTTTGATATTGCCACCAATCGTCTGAAGCCAATTGAGAAAGCCTTCCAGTATAAAAACACCGCTGGTGCTATCCAGGCCCATCTGGATCCGTCCAGCGTAGGCACAGACAACAGCCCTATTCTGTTCAACGGTTCTCAGAACATCCCATTGAACGTGTCGTTTAACAATACGGCGATCTCCACCACCGCGAAAACGGTCGTCTCAGAAGCGGATTCTAAAACGGGTGGCCGTACAAACCTGAAGATTGCGATGAAGAACGACACGCCGCTGAAGTTAGACACCTATGCCGGGGAATACACCGGTACGGTCTCGGTCATTTTTGAACCAGTGGTATCCACCGAAGAGTAAATGGCACAAACCTAAAGTAAAGAACCCTGCTCTATGCAGGGTTCGCACAATACAGGCGTTCTGATTAATTGATATGAAACGATCCATTTTCCTTTTCTCTGGTTTAGTGCCAGGTGTTGCTGTTGCAACTTCAACAGGTATGCTTCTCGCTGGCCTTAACAACATGCCCGAAGATTTCAGATCATATTTTTTTCAATCAGAATTGCCTGTGCAGATTTATTTAAATGATAAGTCTCTGTTTGAAGCATCGATGAAAATGAAAGAAGACGGCAGCATGGTGCTTTCGGAGGTGATTGCGCATGAAGATGCCCTCTCCCCGGAAACGCAGGCGCGCTGGGAAGCCGTTCTGCGTAAAGGCGTGATGACCGGCAGCTGTACAAAAAACTGTCCAGAAGGCCTTCTTTCCGCAGACTACAGTCTGGATAACTCTACGCTGCGTCTTCTGACGTCGCATTACGAAAAGGAGCGTGTTGCGGGTAATTACATCGAACTTCCGGAAAAGTTTCCGGCTGGTTTAATCATTAATAATGACTTTTCTGCGATTCAAAGTTCCGCTTCTGATAAGCGTATGAGCCTGACTTCGGAGTGGACAACATCACTGGCCGGATGGAGTCACAACCTGTCGTTCCAGTCCACGCATGTCTCCGGAGAATATGGTTACGACCTTACCGATCTTTATAATCTCTACAGCCAGAAAGAGCTTGCCGGCAATTTTGTTCGGGTGGGATTTTTCACCCCAGACAACGACAGCGGTAACGTCCAGACCAGCAGTTTTGGCTATGACACCATTGTCGGGGCAATGTGGGGAACGTCAGATATTTTGCTGCAAAACAGCGAAAGCGTCAGTGCCTGGCCGGTGTATGTCACCGGGCGAAACCAGTCTGTTGCGGAAGTATGGCGTGATGGCCGTTTGCTGCACACGCAGCAGCTGCAGGACGGTATTCAGGCGCTGGATACGCGTCGCCTTCCCGGCGGTATCTATGACATCAGTATTCGCATTATCGAAAATGGTCAGGTGGTCGATACTCAAACCGCACAGATTTATAAGCCGAACAGCTGGCGTGATACCAGCCGCCATTGGCGAGGAAACGTTTGGGCCGGTCAGCAGCAGAAAGTTTCTTCACGTAAGTACGATGACGATCAGAATGGCCGAAGCGCATTAGGGGGAAGTCTGGATGTGCTGGCGTGGACTGGTGGGATCCTCGGCTTCAGTGCCAGCGCACTTGATAATGACGATCGCTGGCTGCGTTTGAGGAGCGATATCACCCTGAGCAGTTCAGACTCTCTGTTCATTCAGCACACCCGAATCTCCTCAGGCCTGAAGGATTACGCAGGTACGGATGCCCGTTATTACAGGAACATCACCTCTGAGCTTAGCGGAAGCCTCTACTGGCGTAACACCCGCACCGAGACTCGTGAATGGCAAAAATACACTCATCAGAGCGACACCTGGGGCGGTTCGCTCAGCGCGTACCTGGGAAATGGTGCCAGGCTCACCACTCGCGTTGAGTATCGTGACAGTCCTTGGCAAAAGGGTGTGGATGCCGACGTCTCTTTGACGACGCGGCATCGCTGGTACGGCCGTGACGCAGATGTCCGCATCAGCGGATACGATCGCAACGGTTACCGCAACGAAGGCCGGGATCGCGGAGCGACCATTAATTTAACCATGTCACTGTTCCCTTCTGATTCACGACATACCGTTTCTGCCGCGATCGGCGTTAACGACGGTCATGGCTATACCAATGCAAACTACCAGTGGACGCCAGAAAGAGGAAATGCAATCAGCTGGCTCGGTGCGGGAATTTCGCACTCTGGCAGCTCAACCACCTTCTCTGGCAATGGCGCAGTGGATACCCGTTATATGAATGCGGATGGTTTTATCCAGCACGCCACTTCCGTTAATAACACCACCGCAGGAATCAACCTGAATCAGACGCTGGCCGTGGGGGAATGGAAGGCAGCGACTTCGCGGCATCTAAATGGTCATGACGCAGTGATGATCGTGGACGTTGAAGATGAAAGCGGTGTCGGTGTTGTTGCCAGTGGAAGTATATCCGATAAAAAGCTGTCAGCCGGACGTAATGTCATTCCAGTGAATCTTTGGAAGCGAGATACCGTGCAGTTTACTTCTGCCGATCACAGTACCTCAGTCACACCAGAACGCGTCAGTTTTCAAATGAATCGAGGCAGCGTGGGCTATGTCAAAGTGCAAAGCGTGCAGATGCAGACCCTGATTGGTGTACTCCGTGATATCAATGGCAAGCTCCTTCCGGGCAGTCAGGTCACTGCAGGAGAAAGCAAAGGATTAGTGAATAATGAGGGCGTTCTGACCATGGAGATTATTGCGGGCTCCAGAACTCTGAATGTCAACCACGCTGAAACTCAGCAACAACTCATCTGTGCCCTACCGCAGACGAATTTAGCCAAAGAAGAGATCCTTTATCTCAACGATATTTCCTGCAAATAATACATGCAGGCAGGTAAAAGAAATGATGA
Source organism: Enterobacteriaceae bacterium 89 (assembly GCA_014156375.1). Taxonomy (GTDB): domain Bacteria; phylum Pseudomonadota; class Gammaproteobacteria; order Enterobacterales; family Enterobacteriaceae; genus Scandinavium. The sequence continues at coordinate 358,833 of RQJH01000003.1, forward strand.
AAAAAACTGTATTTGGAGTAGTATTAAGTTTACTTTCGTGGAACACCCCTTTCGCCAAAACAATAACTATCACTGCTGAATTTACACCTTCTGTTACATCGCCCGGCAATGATAAGTTTACCAACACTACCTCAAGCTATGGATATTGTTCCACCTTTCCTGCCAACTGTGATAACAATGGCTGGTTTAGTGTTGCTCTTGGTATTAATGCCAACCCAATCGAGGAACTTCTGGCGGGAGAAAAAGTTGAATTTGGTATGCCTGCTGCCTCCAGGGATATTATTGTCACTAACAAATTGACGGGCACACAGCGGGTTGTAACGTTTGCTGTTAATGGTTTTGGCGGAAGAAATAGAGGTTATGGTGGGCAGTCCACAGGGGTAAATTCAAATTGGAATTCATCCTGGATATATCCTTCTTCTGGCTGCAGCAGTTCTGGCTATAGCATGGGAGATAATAATGTCTACTCTCGGTTTTGGCGTTGGCCAAATCGTAATGATTCAACTCTCTGTAGCAAAACAACTAACGTTGATCGGGGAAGTTATCCCTCTTTAGATATGACTAATTTTATGTACCTGCTAACTACGCCAAATCCCCTCGAGATGGATGAAGATGTCTACGAAGGACAAATCAGCTTTAGCGTTGCCGGTAGCGGAGCAGAAATAAGTCTTGGTGGAGCCAAATATCAAACTACAGACGACCAGTTGATTATTAATTTCGAGCTTACAGTAACCCATGAAATGAACGTCAGACCATTAGAAACGGGTACTGTGAACCTTCACGCATGTCAGACAGGTAAAATTTGTACTGCCGCAGAGAACAAAATCAATTGGGATAAATCGATTATCACCAATATTCCTCCAGTATTAACTGCAGAAAGTCAGTTTGAAATAACCTCCTCTGGCTCTTTCACTACTTATCTGAACTGCGAGGTGAATGCGGGGGATCAGTGTGGGATAAGAAGTGCTAAAACTGGCGATATTGTTCCGGTAAAAACCTTGCTGAGCCTACCTGGAAATATCCAAACATCATCAAAATCGCCGGTCAGAAATATGCTAATGAAGAATGTAAGAGATACCGATTATGCTTTATTTACAACGGTTGACTTTTCCGCTAATACCAAAGGAAAATTTCACTTCGAAGTGGACAAGCAAGATGTCATACAGATGAAGAAAAATGCGCCAGATGAATACAGTGGGGTAATTACGGTGGTGTTTGATCCTCAGGTCTGGTGACCGTATTGAGGGTAGCAAGCGTCCTGTTTCAGGACGCTTTTTTTAGCTAATGCGGAATACAGATTAAGGCGGGAGCTCGTAACGTTCCCACAATATAACCGTTTTTCACTTTTGCCAGAGACATGACTCTGCTGGCCTCGTCTTTCAGAGAAAGCACATTTTTATCGAACAGGTCGTCAGGGGAATGGTCCCGACCATACTTGACGATGTGAATGTTCTTCATCCGGAACGTATTGTCGTGAAGTCCTGTGTATTCAAAAACAACATCACGGTTAAGCACCCATGTCTTCCCACCCTGCCTCATCACGCCTTCAACACTGAAAGTTCCTTTGGCATCATTACGCAATTCTAGGCCGATCATCGCACTATAGCTGAAATTATCCTGCCCGATCTGGTGAGTGAGATAAGACTCACACTTAAGATCATAGATGGCATGATACTTATTTATGAAATAGACAGCATTGGCTACTGTTGCAAAGGCAATGATACCTAATAGTATCTTCATATTAGCTTTGACAGGCAGCCTCATTATTCTGACCAGTTATTAAAGGAATAATTTTTACAGGAAGTAAGCGTATTATTCTTTTCCCCACACAGAGAAACAAAAGCCCGCCCTGGTTTGTTGTAGAAAATACTGCTCTGAATGAACAGGAAAGCCTTCTCGCGATTTTTGCAACGAATATTGTTGTCATTAAACAATTTCTTGGCAATTGGCATGATCTTCGGGTCACGACTGGAGTTTGCCATTTTCACCGTCTGAACGTCACATTGGTTTATTTCTCCGATGATGACGGGGATCGTTTCAAGTTGGCGGTCATTGAGGATATTCACGCCTTTTTTTATCATGAACGGCGTACCCGCCATGACAGCGGTCAGCAGTACCAATAAAAAGTATCCTCTCTTTTTTTTACTGGATTCCATAGAATTAGGAGCAGGAACGTCTATCTTCGGTGCAATCGCGGGATCGCTCTCCTTAACCACGCTTAACTCTGCGTTGAATATAAACCCAATGCGTGGGATCGTTTTTATCACATCATCGCCAAAACCAAAATTTTGAAAGTTTCGGCGGATACCCGAGATATATTGATTGAGGCTATTCCCGGAGGGTTCCAGTCCATGAACCGTCCACACAAAATCCATAATTTCATCACGAGTCAGGATATCCCCCTGTCTATCCAGGAGTAACGTCATTAATCTTGCGACAATCGGGGGCAGGATAACTTTCTCATCCTCTTTTTCCTCCATCCAGAAAGTCCCATCTTCCGGGCGAAAGAAAACCTGACCTTCAATGATGTACTTCATCTCTCATCCTGACATTACCCAACTCTGTGCTGAGTGGATATTTTAATACGTTTTGCCTTTGCTGGCGATCTTCCCTGCCTCAACGCGGCAATATTGCGCACTCCTTATCCAACAAAGATTCAACAGATGCCCGGTTTGTCCCATGTCGTTTTGTCGCGAGCAGGATGAACCCCTGCCGTCCGTCAAACGTAGTGGAAACCATCGCGACGCCGTACTCGGCCAGCTGTGGTGATGAAAGATGGAAATCACGGGCTAACGATCGTACAGGATAGATCCCCATCGCAGCCGGCTGCTCAACTCTGCGGGAATAATATTGATGACCGAGTAATTTATCCGGTAATGGCCGCCATTCGTCTGTCACATACGGACGTTCAGCGAGCATCTGGCGACGAACGTCCTCACGCAAACAAGTCAGGTGAATATGCAGTTGGTTCTGGCTACGGCCATAGGCTGAATTGATGGCCATCCCCAGCATATCGTCAGGCACCGGCCTGCCATATACCGACGACAGGCGATAACGCATCAGCCACGCATAGCCAAAATAGTCAGGCGTACCGTCAGCTAACAATCGATAGCTCTCGATCCCTGCTAAAGCTACGGTGGGAACCAGAATAAAATGATACGGATAACGAGGATTTTGAATAACGCTGATGCCCTCCTCTTTGCCCGGCATCATATAGATCTGCTGGCAAGGCGCAGGACTATCGGTTTTCTGATAATTTGTCATGCAGAGATTATCCACCACTCCCCACAGCGCATCTGAGCGCGCGCATCCTGTCAGCAGTAAGGTCCCGATCAGCAGACATCCTCCCCGGAGAAGACGGTTAATCCCTCTCATCAAAATCCTCCTTGACTGTCGTTGGTTGTTTGCCAGCTCAAATTATACTCGTTGAGTAATCGAGCCGCCGTGTCCGCTAAATTCCACCTTCGCCAGTGCTCCATTGACCAGCGTCATCTGAGGAGGAATATGTCCAATATCAACGTCATAAATAACCGCGATTCGCAGATCGCCAAGTGCTGTATTCAGTGCTTCTACGTAGTTCATCTGCGAAACATCTGTGCTATCCGGGCCAGCACTCCTGCCAATTAATATGCCCTGCAGACTGCTGAACCAGCCTTGCAGACGCAAACTCAGCAATCCACGGGTCAGCTCACAGGGTCCCATCTCAACGTTCTCAAAATAGAGAATGATCCCATCTCCGGCATTCTGGCGCACAAATTCAGGCAGTGCGCCAAAATGAGTGCCCGCGATTCGGGTAAGGATATCGAGGCATCCGCCAATTAGCCTGCCTTCAAATCTTGTTTCAGTCAGGTCTGGATTAAGGGATTTCCACTGAGTCTTGGCGGTCAGACTGAAGCCTGCGCCAACTGATTTCCCCCACTGATTTTCTTCAGTCTGGTAAGCGTTTGAGGCCTGCTGTTCAACGGCTGAACCGCTTTCAGACTCCAGAATCCGCCAGACGGCTTTGGTTGTTTCATCAAGCTCATAAGCCCCTAAATCCATCAGATTTGGCCCATGCGCCGTGGCCCATCCTGCAAGGGTGGCCAGCGGGAACTGGAAAGTCGTCAAATCTGAAAAGCCGACAAACCATTTTGGCTTTGTCTCACGCAACAGATCGAAATCGAGTAAATCCAGTAATTCCATCCCCAAATCACCACCCCAGGGCGGCATTACGGCTTTGATTTCAGGATCGGTCAAAAACGCCATCAGCTCGGCTGCCCGCTCAAACTTATCCGCGCTTTTATTTTTGAACTGGGATCGCAGGCACTGGCCTTCGCGAACCTGATAACCCCTTTGGCGAAGATTGTGGATAGCCAAATTTAATCTGGGATGAAGATGTGGAGGGACGCCGGAAGACGGCGCGGTGATGGCAATAACATCCCCTGCGGCCAGCCTTGGTGGAAAACGAATATTCATAGCAGATATTCCTGGTCGTTCATGCAGTGCCATAACCTCTGACACTACATGAGCAACTTATTGGAATACAATGGTTTGAGTGGATTTATTTTAGTTCTTCACCAACACCGGATCCTGACGCCATAACGCCGGGTAGCTGCTTTTCAGCTGTTGGACTTTAGGCAGATCGTTAATCACGATGTAGCCGTTATCCGGGTTATCATTAAGAAAGTTTTGATGATATTTTTCCGCCGGATAGAAGCTGGCGTTGTCCTCAATCGTTGTCACTATCGGTGCGTTATAAAAATGCCCTGCATTAAGCTGGCTCAGGTATTTTCTTGCAATATTGTCCTGTTCCTTCGATTGCGGAAAAATTGCTGAACGATACTGCGTTCCGTAATCCGGGCCCTGCTTATTCAGCTCTGTTGGGTCATGAGCCACGGAGAAGAAAATCTGCAGCAGCTGTCCGTAGCTGATTTTCTGCGGATCGTACGTCACGCTCACCGATTCGGCGTGCCCAGTCAGACCGGTGCTAACGGTCGGGTAGTTTGCCGTTCTGGATTGCTTACCACCGGCATAGCCAGAAACGGCGTTAATCACTCCGTTAACATGCTGAAAAACACCCTGCATTCCCCAAAAACAGCCGCCGGCAAAAATGGCCGTTTCGGGTTTGCCAGCAGACGGCGTTTCATCAACGGCCGGGGCCGGAATATTACCGCTGGCGGACGCGAACGGAACAAAAGTGAAAAAAGCGGCAAGCAGCAGCGACGAGCCCACAAATTGCTTTTTCATCGTCAAAACCTCTTACGTAAACAGGTTGTTTTGACTGTAGCCGCGAATGAGTCACCGGATCCTCACCGAATCATCAATTTTTTGTGATAACTCCCTTCTGCCAAAAACGCTCTGCGGATAGCGAAAATAAGGGATTACTTTCTGCTGCCCAGGTCTCGATCGCTGGGATGTCCCCCGATCATTCTCGTCAACTCTTCGCAGCGGATAATTTTCTCTGAAAACAGCGTGAAGCGAGCAAAAACTTCAAAATGACTTTTCTCACCGTCAGCCTTTTCCACATCGACCCTATGGTGAGTGAACACCGTATCGCCCTCGGCAACAATGGCGTTGATCGTGATGCTCAGCTGCCGGGTGTGTGTTTTCAGGGTTGCCATATGATGAACAAATCCCCGGTAATCGAGGGTTTCGCCATCCACCGTTTGTTGATAACCGGGGGCAAAGAATGCCGCAATCTCGGTCTCATTATGCTCTGGATGAGTAATCAGTGCCTGTAATGCTTCAATGATAATGTGTTTATTGCTTTGCATTTGTCTCTCCTTCTGAGTTCAGAATGACACTCTACATAATGGCCGGCCTGGAGTATTATCTGTATCAGGACAATTTATACGGATAATCGGCCATTCGAATGAAAATCACAGCCATTGAGCATGACGGCCAGCATATAACGGACTGGCATCAGCATGAGTCCGGCCAGCTGTTCTGGCTCAGCCATGGCCTCATTGTTATCGAGACTGAACTGGAGCAATGGGTCGTTACACCAGGATCGGTGGGCTGGTTTCCTGCCCACCTGCTTCACAGCGCCAGAATGCCGGGGAAAGTGAAAGGCAAATGCCTTTATCTTGATCCCTCCTCTGGAACAGCGCTTCCCGCCGACTCTGGCGTTTACGGTGCGGATACCTTTATTTTTGCGCTGCTGGAGCGGCTAAGCCAAAACGAAGGCGATGCTTCGCGGATGGATTACCGTGATGCGCTGCTGAAAGTGTTAGTCTACGAACTGGCCCAGCTAAGCAAGCTGCCGCTCCAGTTAAAATTTCCAGAAGATCGGCGTGCGCGAAGCGTTGCAGGTGAGTTACTGAACAACCCTGGCTGCACGCTGAGTCAGGAGCAGCTGGCAAAAAAATGGGGGCTGAGCGTCAGAAATCTTAGCCGCTTATTCATTCAGGACACCGGGCTGAGCTTCAGCCGCTGGCGTCAACAGGCAAAGATTATCGCTTCCCTGCGGTGGATTTTTGCAGGATTACCGGTAGGTGAAGTGGCCTTTCTTAGTGGGTACAGCAACGTCAGTACTTACATCGAGATATTCCGCCAACGATTTGGCAAAACACCCGGGCAGTTTAAGGAACAAGTTTAGACCTGGAAATTTATTGTATTTTAAGGCACGTTTTAAGTCTTATAAGATAAAATCGCCGAACATTAACGGACACTTTTTGGCAAACAGCCATAATGCTGGCGGAATCTGGCAGTGAATCTTGAGCCAGAAAGATATCCGCAGCGCGAAGCAATTTCACCAATGGGTAGCATAGTTGTCTGTAATTGCGACAATGCGAAGGACATGCGCACTTCTTCTATTATCTGCCTGTAGCTTTGTGACTCCTGGCTCAGCCTTCTGCGCAAGGTAGAAGTTCCTAACGACAATTGTTCTGCTATATCCTGCGCCGTCCAGAGTTTCGCTGGCGACATCATAATTAATTGCCGCACTTGCTCAGTCAGATTGAATTTTCGCTCTATCAGCAACGGCCCTGTTAATCCGTCATGGTGAAGCGCCAGCAGCAACCCTAAAGCCTGGTGCTCTTGTAATTTTGCAGGTAATTCATTACGCACCGCATTTAACAAACTATCCCACATAAATCCCAGTCCTTTACTCATTGGCGCACATAAGGACGTTGGCCTGGCGGGCGGATAATCCTGAATATATTGGGATTTAAACACAGAAAGAAGCTCAGGGGATAACATCAGCAAATCGGATCGAAAAGCCCCCTGAGCGGGTTGGTTAACGATTTCAAGTTCTGTATTTGCCGGAATGATGATGAGCTCATCGGGTGTGGCGACCAGTCGACTATCATCCTGAATAATCACTTTACTGCCCTGCGTGATATGGCAAATTGCAGCTGAAAAAAGCTTAACACGATGCAAGCGATGCTTATGGCTGGAGTAAACCTCTGCCGTCGTAAGATTCTTATGTTGAAATTGTAAGTCCTGCACCGTGTTCATCCGCCTTCTATCTTCCGTACATTGCTGTTAATTCAGCTTTCGCAATTACGTTGCTGTTAAGCATGTAGCCTACCAGCGCACCGCTCGCATTACTGTCAACTGGCAGTTTATCCGTACTTAAAGCCCAAACGGTAATCTGATAGCGATGGGGTTTATCGCCCGGCGGTGGACATGCCCCACCAAACCCTGAATAACCAAAATCATTACGTCCCTGGATAGCTCCTTTTGGCAGAGTTTTTTTCGCAGCGTCTCCCGCGCCAGCAGGAAGAGATTTTACCGAGGCTGGAATATTCACTACAGTCCAGTGCCACCAACCGCTGCCGCTAGGTGCATCTGGGTCGTAGAGCGTAATAGCAAAGCTTTTGGTTCCTGCGGGGGGATTTTGCCACGCCAGCTGTGGAGAAATATTATCACCACTACAACCAAAGCCCTGAAACACTTGTTTCTTAGTTAACTGATTGCTCTGTGGAATATCGCTACTGCTGACGTGAAATGTTTGTGCAGAAGAAGCCTCGAAACTTAATGCGGTCAAAATGGCTACGGAAATGGTTGCGATTTTTTTCATTGTACAGACTCCGTTTTGGTGAGAGTCACCACTGTAATCAGAGTCCATTCCCGGCGTTGTGCTCATCCGATTTTATTTTGTGCCGAAACGCTCACTGAATAAATCAGGATATTAAGCCATTTGCGGCAAAGCGGAATCCATTAAAAAAGGGCCTTTCGGCCCTTTCCATTCATATCAAAGAGCGGATTTCAACCGCTTCACTGCTTCACGCAGCTGCTCTTCAGTGGCCGTCGCGTAGGAGAAACGCAGCGTCTTTTTATCAGCATGATCGCTGAAGAAAAACTCGCCCGGCACGTAGACCACACCTTTTTCCAGCGTCTGTTTCAGCCACTCAGTGGTGTCGAACTCGTAGCGGAAAGTCGCCCACAGGAACATCCCCCCCTTCGGCTCGTTGAAGGTAATGTGATCGTCCAGCTCTTCTTTTAAGAAGCGCGAAAGTGCCAGGCATTTCTGTTTGTACGCTTCACGGATCTGGGCAACCTGGGACTCAAGACGGCCCGTCGTCAGGTAAGCCGCGACCAGAGACTGTGCGAATGAGTTTGCGTGCAGGTCGGTAGCCTGTTTGACGATGGCCACCTTTTGCTTCATCCATTCCGGCAGAACAATCCAGCCCACGCGTAGCCCTGGTGCCAGAATTTTCGAGAAGGTTGAGGTGTACACCACGCTTTCGCGATCGCCCATTTCTGCAGCCGTCTGGAATAGTGTTTTTTCACGCTCTTCGGTGAAGCTGATGGCACCGTACGGGTCGTCTTCAATAATCACAAAATCATGCTGCGCCGCCAGTTTGACCAGCTTTTCGCGGCGCTCTTTGCTGAGCGTGGTCCCGCTCGGGTTACCAAAGGTCGGCACAATGTAAACGGCTTTGATGCGGGTGGTGCTGAGCAGTGCTTCCAGCTCATCGACGATCATTCCGTGCTCATCGCTGCCAACGGATTCTACTTTCGCTTCCGTCAGGCTCAGAATTTGTAGCGTGGCCAGATAAGTCGGGCGCTCAACCACGAACACGTCGCCAGGGTTTGCCAGCGCGCGGATCAGCAGATCTAACGCCTGCTGTGAGCCTGAAGTAATCAGTAGCTGGTCAGCACTGGTCGTAATTCCACGCTGCTGGCACAGCCCGACGAGCTGGTCACGTAGTTCGACATTGCCTTCAGTTAGCCCGTACTGGAAAGCTTCATTGAAATTTTGCGCGACAACCTGCTGAGTAGCCTGCGCCAGCCCTTCTTTGTCAAACAGCTCTGCGGATGGGATACCGCCTGCCAGCGAAATGACGCCTGGCATTTTGCTATGCTTGAGTAATTCACGAATGGCCGAGGGCTGAAGCTGCTGGATGCGATCTGCGAGGTGATGGCTCTTGCTCATGATTTTTTTCTCTTATGTTATTTATTTGAAATATACATAGCGATCAAATCAATAAGCAATGGCTTTGTCCCCTCTTTAACATTCTACCCCTTAAGGGGCTGTGTATTGATGTTCACCTCAATAAGGAGCATCCTATATGCATCTTATATCTGACCGCCTGTATGACGGCCTGACTAAGAATAAGAGGAAGAAATGCAGCGAATTATCATCCCCGCCAACTATATCCACACCCGCTCCACGCCCTTCTGGGACAAAACGACGGCTCCGGCCTCTATCTGGAAACGCCATCTTGATGCCGGTACTCGTCAGGGCGTTTACCCACGTCTGAGCGTGCTGCGAGGCGCTATTTGCTATTACGGTTATGCGGACGCTGATACGCCGGAACCCAACGCCACTTTGCTGATTAATGCCGGCGAGTTCGGCGTTTTTCCACCGGAGACCTGGCACAACATTGAAGCCATGACCGATGACACCGTTTTCAGCGTTGATTTTTATGTTGATCCCGAAATTTTGCTGGGATCCTAAGCGGAGGTATTCATTTTGACTAGTGAAAACAAAGGCTACTCTTTGGCCGTTTCCAATCGCCGTAACAAAGAAACTCAGGAAAAAGTGTGGCTTAAGCCTATGGCGCTTTACGTTCCTGATGTGGCGGCGCAGGCCGTGGTGGAGCTGGTGGCTGGGCTGAAAGACACCGAAAGCAGCGATAAACAGTTTGTGCTGACAGTGACGAACAACAACAACGGCGTTTCCGTCGATAAAGATTTTGTCAGCCTGCAGGAAATGCAGGATCCGACGGCGGCGGCCGATGCCGTGAAGGATCTGATTAACATCGTTCGTGGTTACGACAACGATGAAGAGACCAACGTCTGCGGCTGGTAAACAAGGAGCTTTTTATGTCACAACTTATTCCCTTTCATTTTCGCCATACCCGCTCCACGCCGTTCTGGAATAAAAGCACGGTCCCGCAGGCGCTGTTAACGCACCACAACACCAAAAAAGGCGTTTACGGTCGTTTATCGGTGATGCAGGGCGCGGTGAAGTACATCGGTTTTGCCAGTGAGCACGATGAAAAGCCCGCGATTGAAGTGGTGATCGAAGCCGGGCATTTTGGCATCAGCCCGCCGGAGTACTGGCATCGCGTAGAGCTGTTGACCGACGATACGTACTTCAATATTGATTTCTTTGCCGATCCTGAGGAAGCTCTTGAAGGTAAAGGGATTGGTCAGGTTGTGAATACTCATCGTAGTTAATTCTCATTGCCCGGTGGCGCAGGCTTACCGGGCCTACAAAGGCACGATCGAGTAGGTCTGATAAGGCGCAGCCGCCATCAGGCAAATATCCCTCCCCGTTGACAACTCAATGCCCATCGCTCACACTAAATATGTACCGAGTACATATTTAATCTCAGTACATCACATCCCTTACCTGAGAACTCCTATGAATAAACCCTTGATTGTTATCTTCACAACAATCTGCCTGGATGCGATTGGCATTGGCCTGATCATTCCCATTTTACCCCGTCTGCTGGAGAACGTGGTGCACGCCAGCAACGTGGCGCCCTATATGGGGATCATGACCGCGCTGTATGCGGTGATGCAGTTTGTCTTTGCACCGGTGCTCGGTGCGTTGAGCGATTCCCACGGACGTCGTCCGGTGCTGCTGCTCTCACTGGCAGGATCGGCGATTAACTATCTGATTCTGGCTTTTGCACCACAGCTGTGGATCCTGTTTATCGGCCGCGCCATTGCGGGGCTGACCAGCGCCAATATGTCGGTGGCGACCGCTTACATCACCGATATTTCACCCCCCGATCAGCGAGCCCGTCGTTTCGGCTTGTTTAACGCCATGTTTGGCCTCGGGTTTATCATCGGCCCGGTATTAGGCGGTTTGCTCGGTGATATCTGGGTGCGACTTCCCTTCTTAGCGGCTGCGGTACTGACCGGCATTAACCTGCTGATGGCGCTGTTTGTCCTGCCTGAATCCCGTGTGGCTACTCATCGCCAGCTCCACCTCTCTTCCTTTAACCCGCTAAAACCGCTGCGCTGGGCGCTTTCGATGAAGCATCTGCTGCCCATCGTGCTGGTGTTTTTCATCCTTAGCGGGATTGGCGAAGTCTACGGCATCTGCTGGGCGCTGTGGGGCACGGATACGTTCCAGTGGAACGGGCTGTGGATCGGATTGTCGCTGTGCGCATTCGGTGCCTGTCAGTCTCTGGTGCAGATTTTCCTGCCTGGTCCTGCCGCCAGATTGTTTGGAGAGCGTGGTGCGGTGCTGGTCGGCGTGGCCTGCTCCTGCGTGGCGCTGACGATCCTCGCCTTTACTCGTGAAAGCTGGGTGGTGTTTGCCATCATGCCGTTGTTCGCGCTGGGCGGCATCGGGACTCCGGCGCTACAGGCGTTAGCGACCCGTCAGGTGGATGCCAATCGCCAGGGGCAGTTTCAGGGAGTTCTGGGCTCAGCCATCAGCCTGGCTTCGATTATTGCCCCGCTGGGGTTCTCGGCGATTTATTACCTGGTACAGCAAAGCTGGCCGGGCGCTATCTGGCTTTCCGTTGTCGCCGTTTATGCCCTCGCCGTGCCGCTGATTGTGCTGGGCACGCGTAAAAATCGTCATCCTGAATCCACCACCGCTGTTTGATCACGGAGTCGCTAATGTCACAACCACAAGATCGCCGCACAAGAAAACGTCTCGAAACTCGCCGCAATATCTCGTATGCGGCAACGGCCTTGTTTGCGGAAAAAGGGTTTGATCATGTCACCGTGGATGAGATCGCTGCGGCTGCCGACGTCGGCAGGATGACCGTTTTTAACCATTTTCCGCGTAAGGAGGAGATGTTTTTCGACCGCGACGAAGAGATCCGTGAAATTCTGTGCCAGGCGCTACGTCAGCGATCGCTCGCCGTGTCGCCTCTCGAGACCTTGCGGCTTCTGGCACATCTGCTGGTGCAGGAACAGCGTCCATTTCTACAATTCTCCGCAGACAGTCAGGGATTTATTGCCATCATCAACGCCAGCGAAACTCTGAAAGCCCGGGCCAGGCAGATTCGGGATGAGGTGGCGGATGTACTGGCGCAGGAGCTGGCAAGCTGCGCCGGGTTATCGCAGCCGGACTCGGACGCTAAACTGGCGGCTGCCCTGCTTGTCGCCACCTGGAGCACAGCGCTGATTGGCGCTCATGAGCTTTACCGGGAAACCAACGACAGCGCAGCAGCCGCAGCGGCTTTTCTGGCCACGATCGACAAAGGTGCGGCCGGGCAGAAAGCAGCGCTGGTGGGAACGTTTTACGGCTAAGTTATTCAGGCAGGTTCTGCGCTGCGCGTTTATCGAAACGCTCGGCCAGGCTTGCCAGGGTAATTTCCCGGAAGCGCGCCAGCAGCTTTTGCTCAGCTTCTTCCAGTACCTTCCCAAGCTCCTCATTCACCGCAGCTTCCACCGCGCAGTTGGGATGTTCGTCACCGCGTCCGACGGCAAAAAGCTGATTTATCCCGACCCCCTGATAAATATCCAGTAGTGTGATCTCATTCAACGCTTTACAGATCCGCCAGCCCCCGTGATGACCCTTTTCGGAAGCGACAAATCCCGCATCACGAAGGCCAGCCAGCGTCCGGCGAACGACGGCGCTGTTGGTCCCCAGCATCAGGGCGATTTGCTCTGAGGTATACGATTCATTGTTACGTGCCATGTGCAGCAGAACATGCAGCATTCGTGACAACTTATTATCCTGGCGCATAGGGCTACTCCGTCCTCGGGGTTAATTCATGTATCTTACAATGATACATAAGATTGACCAGCGCAATATCATGTGCTTTTATAAGTTACGTGAAATGCACCCTGTCTGAGGAAAAATCCATGAATGAACCGCAAACATCTACCCAGTTTTGGGATAACCGATATGCCACCGCTTCCCCACTTTCCAGCGGTAAACCTGGTGCCATACTGGTGCGCTTCACCGACCGCTTACAACCTGGGCACGCACTGGAGTTGGGTTGTGCAAGGGGTGATGATGCCGTCTGGCTGGCAAAGAAAGGCTGGAACGTGGTGGCCGTGGATATTGCTCAACAGGCTCTAAGCTATGCCGCCGACAATGCGCAGCGTAACGGGGTGGCAGAAAAAATCACCTTCGAACAGCACGATCTGTCGGAATCATTTCCTGAGGGCGAATATGATCTGGTCAGCGCTTCGTTCCTGGAATCCCCGGTGGATTTCGGGCGAGAAAAGGTGCTTCGCAAAGCATCAAAGCTAGTAAAATCAGGAGGATTGCTGCTGATTACCTCTCATGGTTCCGCCGCTTCCTGGTCCGATCACCGCCCTTCGCCCTTCCCTTCACCTGAAGAAGCGTTGGCCGAATTGCAGCTGGAATCCAGTGACTGGTCATCCATTTTTGTCGGAAATATTGAACGCCTGGCAACCGGACCGAATGGTGAAACCGGGGAAATTCTGGATACGGTTCTGGCGCTTCAGCGGCGTTAAGCCGGGCCCGTCGGAGAGCAACAAAGTCAACACGATTAATTAGCATAATCTTTACTTTTAGAGCCGTATCATACTTCTGACAAATAGACCTTAACACTTAAAATGAACTTATTATGCACGCCAGGTCGCTTAAAATGGGCTTTTATGGCCCTTTTAAGCCGATAGTTATTCATTCCCCGTGTCAAAAATAGCTTCCACCACTTCACAATTCTCCGCTTCGCCGGATGCTAAATTTTAAAAAAGTGTTAAATTTAAACTCACATAGTGAGTATCACTGTGCTCCACGGCTAATTAAGAACATATTACTTACAAGACTAAGGTTCATCATGGATAAGTTATCTTACGCTTCAGATAGCAACACATCTGCCTGGAATACCTACCTGCAACAAATCGAGCGTGTGGCCCCTTACCTGGGCGAGCTGTCACGTTGGGTTGATACCCTTCGCCACCCAAAACGCGCGCTGATTGTCGATATTCCGGTTCAGATGGACGACGGCACTATCCGCCATTTCGAAGGTTATCGCGTGCAGCACAACCTCTCCCGCGGGCCGGGCAAAGGCGGTGTTCGTTACCATCCGGATGTAGACCTGAATGAAGTGATGGCGCTTTCTGCCTGGATGACCATTAAGTGTGCGGCGCTGAACCTGCCTTACGGCGGCGCTAAAGGCGGCGTGCGTGTCGATCCCTTCAAACTTTCCGAAGGTGAACTGGAGCGTCTGACCCGTCGCTACACCAGTGAGATCGGGACTATCATCGGACCGCAAAAAGATATTCCTGCGCCGGATGTGGGTACCAACGGCAAAGTGATGGCATGGATGATGGACACCTATTCCATGAACCATGGCACTACTATCACCGGCGTTGTGACCGGTAAGCCAATCCATCTCGGCGGTTCTCTTGGTCGCGAAAAAGCGACCGGCCGTGGTGTGTATATCAGCGGTCGTGAAGTGGCTCGTCGTGCCAATATTCAGGTTGAAGGCGCACGCGTGGCCGTTCAAGGCTTCGGTAACGTTGGTAGCGAAGCGGCACGTTTATTCTCCGCAGCTGGCGCTCGCGTGGTGGCCATTCAGGACCACACCGCCACCCTGTTCAATGACATGGGCATCGACATGGATGCGCTGACCACCTGGCAGATTGAGCACAAACAGATTGCCGGTTTCCCGGGCGCTGAGACTATCGCCAGCGAAGCCTTCTGGAACGTGGAGATGGATATTTTCATCCCTGCTGCGCTGGAAGGTCAGATCACCCGTCACCGTGCTGAAGTTCTGAAATGTAAGCTGATCCTCGAAGGCGCAAACGGCCCGACCTACCCGGATGCCGACGACGTGCTGGCCAGCCGCGGCATTATCGTGGTGCCGGACGTGGTTTGTAATGCCGGCGGCGTAACCGTCAGCTACTTCGAATGGGTTCAGGACATGGCGAGTTTCTTCTGGAGTGAAGAAGAAATTAACGCGCGTATGGATAAGATCATGACCGATGCGATGGTTCACGTCTGGGAAAAAGCAAGCGAGAAAGCCTGTTCCCTGCGTACTGCCGCTTACATCGTCGCTTGTGAGCGCATCCTGCTCGCTCGTAAAGATCGCGGTATCTATCCGGGCTAATGCCTGCAAGCGGTGAGTCACTATGTGGCTCACCGCCTCTCTTTAGCGATACTTCTCGCAAAACGCTTCGATATTGTCCTGCTGAAAATCAGCCAGACGTTCAATGATGGTCTCCAGCGGCCAGTCCCACCAGGCAATGCTCTGTAGCTCCCGGGCTATTTTCTCTGAAAAACGCGAACGGATCGGCTTTGCCGGTACGCCACCAACTATGGTGTAAGGCGCGACATCTTTCGCAACCACCGCTCCAGCGGCAATCACCGCGCCATCGCCAACGGTCACTCCCGGCAGCACAATCGCGCCGTGACCAATCCAGACATCATGGCCAATCACCACCCTGTCATCGCGACGATGGCTAAAAAAGTCGTGATCCCGGCTGGCATTCGCCGAATAGTATTCCGGGCAATAGGTTATGCGATGCTGAGACGCTCGTTCCATCGGGTGATTGGGCGCGCCAATACGTACGTTGTTGGCGATAGCCACGAAGCGGCCAATCTGCGCATCCGCTATGGTGCAGTATTCTCCTGCGTAGGAAAAATCGCCGATCGTGGCGTATTCCAGCTGGCTGTGGGCGAGGATCTCACACTGTTGACCAATCCGGCATTCGCGCAGCCGCACGCTGCTGTCGATAAAGGCTTCGGCAAGTTTTACGGTTTTCATCGGCGTGTCACTCTGAGGGCAAGTGCCGCCACTGTATTGCACATTTGTTAACAGAAAATGACGAAGCGGCCACCGCGCGATGGGCCGCGTTGCGCTATGCTGTATGCCGTTGAAATCGCGCTAAGGAGCCTCACATGGCTGACTGGAATCCTTCGTTGTATCTGCAGTTTGCATCTGAACGTACACGCCCGGCAGCAGAACTGCTGGCGCGAATTGCAAAACCTGAGGCTAAACATATCGCCGATTTAGGCTGCGGTCCCGGTAACAGCACCGAACTGCTGCGAGCGGCATGGCCAGACGCGAATATCACCGGGGTGGATAATTCACCGGCGATGCTTGAAAAAGCGCAGCAGGCGCTGCCGGACTGTCACTTTGTGAATGCCGATATCAGCCAGTGGCGGCCTGAACAGCCTCTGGATGTGCTTTATGCCAACGCTTCGCTGCAATGGGTGGCAGATCATCAGCAGTTGTTCCCCCATCTTGCTTCTCTGTTAGCAACCAACGGCGTTCTGGCGGTACAAATGCCGGATAACTGGCAGGAGCCGTCGCATGCTTCGATGCGTCAGGTTGCCAGCGAGCTGGGACACCCGCCCCGCGGGCGTACGCCGTTAGCGAGCGTTCAGGAATATTACGACTTGTTGAGTAAAAGCGGCTGCGAGGTGGATGTCTGGAGAACGACCTATTTCCATCCAATGGCTTCGCATCAGGCGATTATTGACTGGTTAAGCGCGACCGGGCTGCGCCCTTATTTGCAGGATCTGGACTCCGTCAGCCAGCAGGCATTTCTACAACGCTACCTGCAGCTACTGGAAGAACACTATCCTCGCCAGCAGGATGGGCAGATCCTGCTGGCCTTTCCACGGCTGTTTATCGTAGCGCGCAGAGCTACCAGCTGAAATCGCGGACGATTGATAAATCCCAGGCCGTCGCGAACAGGGAAACAAAAAGGATGATGTTTACGGCGGTTTCGATTTTTTTTTCCATGAGCATTCTCCTGATGGCACCGAAGCCATAATATGAGGAAAATCTTACCGATTTCTTAACCATTAGGGCTGCAGATTTCTCCGATAAAGAACAAAGTCCTCAACCGGTGCCATCTGGTCATACAGCTTACGTGCCGGATTTCCAGTGGCGGTATGCCAGTAAATACGCGACCAGCCTTTAGCTTCACCTTCATCGATCAACGTCTGAATGAGCTGGCGGGCATAACCTTTGCCGCGCTGATTTTCGGCAACGAACAAGTCTTCCAGATAGCATACTGGCGAGGTTACCCAGGTTCCTTCGTGCAGAACACAAAACGCAAAACCGACGACTTCGCCGTTCACTTCTGCCACCCGGCCAAAAATGGAAGAGTGCTCGTTCAGCACCCGTTGCCAGGTTTCTTCGGTAACGTCTTCCGGCACCGCTGTCTTGTAGAAATGAAGATAGCCGTCCCAAAGCTTACGCCACTGAGTTTTATCTTTTGCCTGTATCTCTCGAATTACGACTTCCATTAGCGCTTTCCTCAGGTCAGTTGATAGCATTTATCAGGAACGATACGCGCCGGAACGGAGGTTTCATCATTCATCTGCAGCAGATCGATTTCAATCGCGGTGCTGATAGCGTCCAGCGGCAGATCATTATTTTCCAGACCGAACGGCTCTTCAAGCTCTTCGGCCAGCGCATCGAGAGAAATAAAGGTGTAGGAAATCAGCACGGAGACAAAAGGCGTCATGTAGTGCAGATCGCCGACCAGCGCAAACGGCAGCATGATGCAAAACAGATAGACAGTTCTGTGCAGTATCAATGAGTAAGCAAACGGCACCGGCGTGGTGGCGATCCTCTCGCAGCCGGCCAGAACGGCAGACATATCGTTAAGGCGGCCGTTCAGGCTGTGAAACAAAATATCGGACAGCGCGCCCTGCCGGCGTTTGTCCGCCAACCAGTTGCCCATCAGCAGCAAAATTCGGTTCGCCGGGGATTGTACCGCCATAACCTCACGCAGCTGATCGTCAGTTAAATAGCGAGCAAGAGTCTCCTGCTGCGGCAGCCGACGCAGCTGCATCCTCAAAGAATGGGCAAAGGCAATTTGCAGTTTGGTAAACGACGCTATTTCCGCATCTGGCGGTAGCGTGTTCTTCACTTCCCGCAGAAGTGAACGCGAAGCAATCATCAGATGCCCCCACAGCTGGCGTGCTTCGACAAAGCGGGAGTAGCTGGCGTTGTTTCTGAACCCTAAGAAAATGGCGATCGCCACCCCAAGAATGCTGAATGGCGCGACGGTCAGCTTCACGCCTAGCGAGCTGTACCACGGCAGCAGCCCTATCACCGCAATGGATAGCAGGAAGTTGAGCAGCAAGCGGGAGAAAATCTTCGACAGCACCGAGCCGTGCCAGACAAAAATGCGGGTGAGCCAGTGTTCGTGGGGTCTGACGATCATGAGCGTGTTTCAGTTAAAAGAAGGCCGGGCTATTTAACGTGATCTAAATCACTCTTTCAAGTTAGTTACGATGTTTAGCCACAATTTGGTAACAATTATCCCCTAAACAGCAAAGGCGGGCAGGATGCTGAAGTGTGGGTAGAGATCAAAGTATAATGTATGTTGTAACTAATGCATTGCTGTTATCTTACAACCAACAGACTGTCGCTCGCTATCACTATTATTTTATTATAAATATATAATTGATGAATTCTTATAACCCTTCAGTTTCTCTTTACTGCATATACCAACATTATACCATAGCCCTCTGCCCTTCTTCTCTGCATATTTATTAGCAGCGATACCTGGGCTATTAATTATTATATTCATGCCTTAACGGCTAATAATAACCATAGAGGTTTATATGATGACCAGACGTTCATTCATCGGGCACAGCCTGGTGGCATGTGCAGGTATGCTAGTGGCCAGTCGTACTGGCTTTGCCGCCGGTGAACAGCAATGGCTGATGCCGGATGAAGGAGCGCCCCACTCGGCAACCTGGATGGCGTTTGGCGCCAGCAATATTATTTGGGAACCGCATTTATTACCCGTAGTTCGCAATAATCTGGCGACAGTAGCAAAAACAATCGCGGCATTCGAGCCGGTTAATATGCTGGTTCGCGAAGAAGATCTGAATATTGCTTCCGCACTATGCGGACCTTCCGTCAATCTGGTCGTTCATCCTTTGGACGACCTGTGGATTCGGGATACCGGTCCAATATTTGTGAAGAATAATGCCGGAAAACTCGCCGGAATTGACTTCAATTTCAACGGCTGGGGCAATAAACAGCAGCATAGCCAGGATGCCAAAATTGCGAAGTTCGTTTGCGAAGAGGCCAGTGTCCCTTCTGTTCGCTCATCACTCATTCTTGAGGGTGGTGGGATAGAGGTTGACGGCGAAGGAACGGCCATTATCACCGAGAGCTGTGTGCTAAATCCAAATCGTAACCCTGGAGTCAGTAAAGCAGCGTGCGAGAACGAATTAATGCGCCTGCTGGGGATTAAAAAAGTCATCTGGCTACCGGGGATCGCAGGTAAAGATATCACCGACGGACACACGGATTTTTACGCGCGGTTCAGCCAGCCGGGAACGGTAGTCGCGGGACTTGAGCAGGATCCTTCGCTTTATGATTACGAAGTCACCCGACGTCATCTGGAAATATTACGCAATGCCACTGATGCCAAAGGACGTCGCCTGGAGGTTGTTGTGCTTGAAGGTCCCTCTTCCGTCCGGCAAAAGTACGCCAGCGATGATTTTGCGGCGGGATATATTAATTTCTACGTCTGCAACGGCGCGGTGATTGCCCCTGAATTCGGCGATAAACGTGCGGACAGCAATACACGGGATATCCTGAAGGACCTGTTTCCTGATCGGGAAATTATTCAGCTAAACATCGATGGGATTGCGGCAGGCGGCGGTGGGATCCATTGTGCCACCCAGCAACAGCCGCGATAGCTTTTAACAAACTAAAACTGCCCGGTGACGCAGGCTTACCGGACCTACAAGCGGATCAAGTGTAGGTCTGATAAGTGAAGCGCCATCAGGCAGATTTTATTAGCAAAGCGGTTTAACCGCTTCGCGCATCCCTTTACTGAGGATAGCGTCCAGGTCAGCACTCACCTGAGCGACCAGCCCGCTAACCTGAGTTAAATCCTGTTCCCAGTGTTCTTTTACCGAAAGCACGGATTCAACCAGTGACAAGGTATTGATCTGTTTATCGTTGTGCAGCGACCACAACTGCTGGTAACGCTCAATCCAGTGCGCGTCATCCTGTACCGGATAAGTGACGCCGTCACGTTCAGCGCGATAAAACGCAATCAGCGCCGCCAGCGCAAACGTCAGTCTGGCCGGCAGTTTGCCTTTTACCGCCTGACCTGCCAGCAGCTGCGGCAGAATACGAGTGCGGTACTTGGTCATGCCGTTCAACGCAATCGACAACAGCTGATGCTTAATGTATGGGTTACGGAAACGCCCGGTCACAGCGCTGGCAAAAGATTCCAGTTCATCACGCGGTAAATCCAGAACCGGGATGATTTCCTGATAGATAGCTTTCTCGACAAACGCACAGATTTCGCTGTCGTTCATCGCTTCACCCACGGTATCCAGCCCTGCCTGGAAAGCGACCGGCACAAGAGCCGTATGCGCACCGTTGAGGATCGCCACTTTACGCTCTTTGTAAGGCTTGATGTCGTCAACAATCAGTACGTTAAGAGGATATTTATCGAGGCGCAGCTCCGCCGCCAGGGATTTCGGTCCCTGGATCACGAACAGATAAAAGTGTTCAGCGGTATCGAGGAAACCGTCTTTATAACCGAGTTCCTGCTGCAAGTTTTCAACTTCATCACGCGGATAGCCGGTGACAATCCGGTCAACCAGCGTGGAACAGAAAGTATTGGCCTGGTTCAGCCACACAGTGAAGGCCAGCGGCAGGTTCCATTCATGCGCATAGCGCAGAACCAGCTCCTGCAAGGCTTCACCGTTGTAATCAATCAGCTCACAGGGAACGATCACCCAGCCTTTGTCCGCCGCCCCGTTGAAATGGCTGTAGCGCTCAAACAGCAGACGCGTCAGTTTTGCCGGATAGCTTACGGCCGGAGCATCTTCAAATTTATCGCCAGCGTGATAGCTGATCCCCGCTTCCGTGGTATTGGAAAACACGAAACGCATCTCAGGATTGTGCGCCAGTTTCAGGAAAGCTTCGTAGTCGTCGTAGACGCTCAGTTCGCGGTTAACCGAACGGATCAGGCGGCTGTCGCTGACGGCTTCGCCCTGCTCATTCAGGCCACGAATGATGGTGGTGTAGAGACCGTCCTGAGTGCTCAGCGACGGCGGGAAATCGCTGGCAATCGGCCGTACGATAACGACGCCAGCGTTCAGGTCAGTGTGTTCGTTCAGAAGATCAATTTGCCAGTCGACAAAAGCACGAAGAAAGTTGCCTTCTCCGAACTGAAGGATGCGTTCAGGATACTGTGCACCGGGAAAATCGCGGCGGTTTAGTGTTTTCACAATGGGTTTCCCTTATTGATTGGTCATACAGCCTGCGTTATTGGTCTAATAACTTAGCAGACTTTAAAACCAGGACACCCCGTTTTGATCAACTCCCGCAGCGCTTTTTGCACAGATTATAAAAATTTGTAAAAAACTGAAGTCGCGGTCAGCGCACCATCAGGCATCAGCGCGTAACCGGGGATTTCTCCACATTTCGTCCAGCCGCAGCGCTGATAGAAGGCTTCCGCTCCGCTGCCGGTTGCGGTATCGAGCACCAGAACCTGTTTTCCATTCGCCAGAGCCAGGCCTTCCAGCGCCTTCATCAACAGCCCGGCGATGCCCTGACGCCTTCCCCGCGAGTGGACTAACAACTTAGCCACTTCCGCTCTGTGGGGCTGGTTCTCCGGCAGGTCGACAATCAGCTGCACCGTACCGATGAGCCCGCCCTGGTCATCTTCCGCAGCCAGCACAATGCGTTCGCCCGCCGCCACGCTGCGTGCCATTTTCTGCCAGAAACTGGCGGCTTTGTCCGGATGGAATGGCAGCATGAAGCTCACGGAAGCGCCGCCGTTGACGCAATCGACAAGAATATCGACCAGCTCAGCCTGGCGTTGCAGAATTTCGGCGTGGGAAAGAGTGAGAATACGAAGCGATGTGGTCATTTGGTTCTCCTTGTTCGACCACATCACTATCTGTTCAGCAGCACATTAACTCAACGCTTTGATTCATAGGATTTACTTATTCCGATGATCCAGCGCCTGATGCTCCTTTTTCATGCTGTACATCCGTTTATCGGCAGCACGCAGCCAGCCGGGCAAATCGGTAATGTCGTCATGATTGAATTCGATCACGCCCCAGGAAAATTCCAGCTTCCAGGGTTTACCCGAAGTCAGGTTCCAGGCGTTGGCCTCTTCCTGCAGATGCTGCATCGCAATCCAGGCACCGCTTTCGTCGGTGTCAGAGAACAAAATGCCGAACTCATCACCGCCGTGGCGCACCAGCAGATCGGTGTCCCTGAAAGCTTTCGCCAGCAGCTGAGACATGGCCTTTAGCGCCACGTCACCTTCAGCATGACCGTGGCGATCGTTGATGGCTTTGAATTTATCCAGATCGAGCCAGCCCAGCGCCAGCGGCTCTGCCCGTCGATTAGCCGAGGCAATCGCAAAATTAGCCAGCTGTTCGAAGCCTCTGCGGTTTAACAGGCCGGTGAGCTGATCGGTCGTGGCTTCAGTAATAGCCTCAAACTCATCCTCAACGATAGACGCGAGGTCCTGCAACAGCGCCAGTTCTTCCTCGCTGAAGTCCCGCTGATCGAAGCCCAGCAGGCAGAATGCCCCTACGGTCGCGCCATCAGGCAGGCGTAGCGGGAAACCAGCATAAAAACGAACGTGCGGTTCGCCGCTGACCAGCGGGTTATCGGCAAAACGCTCGTCTTCTCTGGCATCGTTCACAATCAGCGGATTTTCGCTAAGAATGACGTGGCCACAAAATGAGATATTGCGCGGCAGCGTGGCATAGCGCAGGCCGTTGCAGGACTTGAAGACCAGCGATTCCTCTTCCACCAGGCTGACCATTGCCACAGGCACGTCAAACAAGCGCCGCGCAAGGCGGGTCAGTCGGTCGAAACGCGCGGGATCGCCAGTCTCAACAATGCCGGACTCGCGCAGGGAAGCCAGGCGCTGGCTTTCATTTTCGGGGTTAGCAGGACTCTTCATGACGTCTCCTCGATCATAATTATTAATAGCTTAGCCTGGAATTGACGAGATTCAGCTTTGGAATGTGTTAGTGAGCAAAGATTTGGTTTTTGCCGCGCCTTTTGGCTTCATACAGCGCGTCGTCCGCGGATTTAAGCCAGGCCGCCACATCTTCCATTTCCGGTCGGGCGCTGGCAACCCCAATGCTCAGAGTTAGCGGCAGATCGCTTTCCGGCAGTGAGGCAATGACTGCGGTGGCCTCCAGGATCCGGTGAGCGATGATCATCGCCTCTTCCTGCGAAGTATCAGGCAGCAGGATCACAAACTCGTCACCGCCAAGACGGGCCGGTGTGTCGCTGCTACGGGTGGCAGCATGCAGGATTTGCGAAACGGTATCCAGCAAGGCGTCTCCTACTTTGTGGCCGAAACGGTCGTTCACGTCTTTGAAATTGTCCAGATCGATAAACACCAGCGCCGAATCGCCGCAGGCGTTTTGCAGGCGGCTCAGCTCCCAGGCGATGCGTTTCTCCAGCAGCCTGCGGTTGGCAATATCCAGCAGCGGATCTTTCATCGCGATCCGTTCCAGCTCATGGGATTTGCGCCGCAGTTTCACCGCCAGGATATCAGTCAGTACACAGAGAGCCAGCACATAAACGGCAATCAGCGGCAGCGTGGCAAACATGGTGCGCTGAGAAACGCTGGTCTGGATTTCCATCCCCATCGCCAGCCAGCTAATGGCAAAGGTGCAAAGCATCATTAAAGCTGCTTTACGCATCAGCACTACGCCGCCTGCCGCCAGACGGTCGGCCAGTAAGATGGTGGCAATCACCACTGACGGCAGCGGATTCAGCGCCATCATCGCAATCCAGAAGCCACCAGCAGCCGCGTCAATGACCAGATTTTGGTGTTCGGCCACCAGCGGAGTGCGGGCATTTTTCGCCCGCAGCCAGGCAAGCGTAGGCCAGATGAAGGCGTTGACGGCCAGCAGACCGTGCAGCCAGAAAGGACGACCGGATTCACCTAACACGGAAAGAATGGGGAAGAAACAGAGGAAAGTGCCGAGAAGACGCATCAGATACATGCGTTGAACAAACCGCAATCCCGGCACTTTATCATTCGCTTTTTGTTGCTCAAAACGCTTCATTAAATGCAATTTTTCCGATGTCTGGCAGCGGCTATCGTGGTTTATTTGCCCCGTCCGGACAAGCTATCAATTCAGATAGTTGACGATTCAGACGATGTTTTGCCCAATAAAGTGACATTGTCACGTCAATCAGGACGCTGCCGTATCCAGCAGACCATCTCCGGTATGCGATCTTGCGCAGGTGCGGTTACGTCCGGCCTTTTTCGCCTGATACAAATATTCGTCCGCTTCCACCAGCAATTCATTAAAAGCCTCGATCACCGCCCGCTCGCCGAGCTTGCCATTGCCGGTGCCAATACTGACCGTGACCTGCAAAGGCTGCTGTCGCCACTGGAAAACATAAGCTTCCACGCGCTGACGAATATTCTCCGCCAGCTGATAGCCACTGAGCGGATCCCGCGTCTTCGCGGCCACCACAAACTCCTCCCCGCCCATTCTCGCCACCAGCCCTTGTTCTCCTACCGCGTCATGCACCTGGCGCGCAAAGGCAGCTAAGACATAATCACCGCATTCATGGCCATAGTTGTCATTGACGCTCTTGAAGAAATCGATATCCAGCAGCATCACGGTGAGATGGTAATTCGCATCACCCGGCTGTTTTTTTAACGCTTCATATAAGCCAGAACGCGAATAAACGCGGGTCAAAAAATCAAAATCAGCGCGCAGAGAAACCTGACGAATCAGATTATTAATCGCCGCCACGCTGGTTGAGACAATCACCGGGCTAATAGCAAGCGTCGCAATTCCAAGGCGTGTGGAAAACAACTGATCCGTCAGTAACGGACCTGAAACGGCCAGATTAATGATCCCATTTGCGACAAGAATGATTTCACTGGCCCCGGCGATCATCGTCAGCGCGCAGGTCACCGGCAGCGGATAACAGATCGCACACCAAATCAGCGCGGGCAGCGGAAACGCCAGGCTGCCCGCCCCACCAACGGCAATGGCCGCCAGCACGGATAAAATCAGCGTCGCCACCGGCAGCAGCTGTTTCCAGTGGATCCGCGTAATCTCATGCGGCAGCGTCAGCGTCATCACACAAGGTAAAATCAGCACCCCGGTAGAAAATTGCTCGCTAAACCAGTCCGCCAGCAGCGGCAGGAACGTTTGTCGGTCGATCCCCACCGAACCCAGCGCACCGACTATGGCGCAGAAGATCGCGGAAATCAGGCAATAGTAGAACAGCCGCAGCGCGTTGATCGGACCCGGATCGCTCCCCGCCCTACGCTTATCCCGCATCACCAGCTGCGCCACCATGATGATAAACACCATATTTGACGCATTGATGACCAGCGAAGCCAGGCCCCATTGCGTGGTCAACACGTCATAGAGCAGCATCGCGCCATAGCAGATGGCATAGTAATAGCTGCGATTAAGCCAGACATAGCGGGCAAATATCGCCGCCATTACCGCATTGAGCGGCCAAAACAACGACAGCTCCTGCACCATGCGCAGCATGGCCCCGATAGCATAAAACAGCGTAGTGACGATAAAGAGTGCGGTGGCATTTCGCAGGAGATGCGCTTCGCTAAAGAGGGTGTAACGGGGCACAGAGATCGAACGCATTGATTTACTTTCCATATAATCGCTAATTGCAATTATTCAGGGAATGACCAGTGATAACTCGGTAATACCAGATACTATTGATCACAATACGCGTATTAACAATTAAAGTTGTTATCTAGTTGTTATTCATCTGCGCAACGAGCCAACGGTGAATGACCGCCACCAGATAATGTTGTTCCGCCAAAGTAAGCTCCCTCCCCTCGGCAAAACCGTGCCATTTAGCCACACAGCCGCGACAACAGGTGGCAGTGGCGTGCTGAGCAATAAAAACAGGATGCCCGCGCATCGGCGTCTGTTTACCGTCATTTTTCGGCTGCGCGGGCGCAAGACGCTGGGCAATAAAGTCCGCAGCATGGCAATCAATAACTTCCGGACCTTTATCCCAGCAATATTGCCGTTCTTTCTCTCCCAGCCGAAAGCGGGAACGAAAGGTTGAACGGGAAAGCCGGACAAAGAGCGAATCCATATTATTCATCAGAATACTGAACGTCCCAGACGCTGGGTCAATTTTTCCAGCACCGCAATGCCCGCCAGTGAATTTCCGGCTTCGTCGAGCTGCGGGCTCCAGACGGTAATCGCCATTTCATGTGGCACAATCGCCACAATGCCGCCGCCGACGCCAGATTTAGCCGGCAGCCCCACGCGCCAGGCAAATTCTCCGGCATTCTGATACATGCCGCTGGTCGCCATCAGCGCGTTCACCTGCCGGGCCTGCATGGGGCTGATAATCGCCTTATCCCCCTGCGGAAACTTGCCCTGGTTCGCCAGAAACAGGAAAGTCTGAGCCAGTTCGCTACAGCTCATTTTCAGCGCACAGTAGTGGAAATAGTTTTGCAGAACGGTGGTGACGTCGTTATGGAAATTGCCGAAGGACTTCATCAGCCAGGCAATCGCGGCGTTACGGGCGGCGTGATCGAACTCCGAGCGAGCCACTACGCCGTCATAGGCGATATCGTCTTTCCCGGAGAGCTTACGGACGATCTCCAGCATGCGCTGTCGCGGCGCACTAAGCCGGCTTTGCAGCATATCGCACACCACCAGCGCACCGGCATTGATAAACGGGTTACGCGGAATACCCTGCTCGATTTCCAGCTGCAGCAGTGAGTTAAACGGCTGTCCGGACGGATCTTTGCCGACGCGCTGCCAGATTTCTTCTTCCTGATAGTGGTTCATCGCCACCACCAGACTGAGCACTTTGGAGATCGACTGAACGGAAAAGCGTTCATGCGCATCCCCGGCGCTGAAGTGCTGTCCGTCAACCGTGCTGATAGCGATGCCAAGCTTTGTGCCATCGACGCAGGCCAGCGCCGGAATATAGTCGGCCACTTTGCCGCGCCCAATCAGCGGCTGAACTTCTGCCAGTACAGACTCCAGCAGGTTGTTATCGATAACCGTTGCCACTTTCACTCCTTGCCCGCAGGCCATTTTCGGCCTGCGAGTATACCAGCGTCAGGCTGGCAGGCGAAAGCGCATAACGGCCTGAGTCAGCTGTCTGGCGCTGGTTTCCAGATGGCGGGAGGAGCTTGCGGTGGAATTGACCAGCTCTCCGGTTTTTCCGGCGACCTGATTCAGAGAGTGCAGCTGGCGGGTCATCTGGTGGATACTTTCCCCCTGATTTAACGTCGCCCTGGAGATATCACTTAGTAACGAGCTTAGCGCGCCCACCAGAGTGGTTACCTGCTGGAGATTACGCTCCAGATGCGTCACCGCACGCGAGCCGTCTTCAATCCCTTGCAAAGAATGGTTGATAAGTTCCTGGATGGTCTGCGTCGACTGGCTGCTTTGCCGCGCCAACAGCCCCACTTCACGCGCCACCACAGCAAAACCACGTCCCTGATTTCCGGCATGCGCCGCTTCTATCGCCGCATTAAGCGCCAGAATATTAGTCTGAAAGGCCACGTTGTCGATCATCGAGACGATCCCGCGCATTTCCGACGAGCGCTCAACCATCGCCTGCATGGACTCATTCACCGTCAGCATCATGCTGTCGCCACCGGCAGCCACCTTGCTGGCCTCTTCCGCACGCTCACGCGCCAGACCGGCATAGCTGGAATTGCCTTCGACGTGGGATTCCAGTGAGGTGATATGTCGGGTGACCTCTTCCAGCTCAAGCGTCTGCTTTTGCGCCTGCTGCGACAGCTGCTCATTGCCCTGGGCCAGACGGTCAATGCTGTCGGCAATCGCCCCGCTGGCATGACTGACCTGGACAATCAGCTGCTGCAGGCCTTTCTGCATCCCGCTAAGGCTGGTGCTGATCTGCTGAATTTCACTGTTGAACAGCGGAACTTCAGGCATCGGCTGAGACAGATCCCCTTCCGCCAGCGTTTTGATGTGCGCAATCAGACGCTTCAGCGGCACAATGACCCAGCGAGACATTCCGCGCCACACCAGTAAAGCCACTATGAGCAGCAACGCAGGAGCCAGCAGAAAAAGCTGCTGTAACCCGGCAAGACTGTCCATCAGCGTGCGGCGGCCCTGCTCGGCATTTTGCTCACTGAATGCCTGAAAGCGAGCATAGTTGTCGTTAAAGTCACTTTGAAAAGCCTGCACCGGAACGGCAAAGAAGGCGTCGATAGACTGCTTTTTTTGCAGACCATCGAGCTGCTCTTCAATCGCCGCGTAAAACTGCTGATAGCTGTTGATCAGCGCATCGTCTTTCAGCGGCTGCATAGCCAGCCAGGCCTGCCACGCCTTGTGTGAATCCTCCAGGCTGGTTCTGGCCTCCTGGAGCAGACCGTCTGAGCTGCCAACCGAGCCCGTCTCTTTGTCCTGCATAAAATAGACACCGGCGCGGTTCAGCAGATCGCTGGCAGCCAGCAACGAAACTCTGGCCTGATCGACCTTTAACTGCTGAAGATGAGAGCGCTGATTGTGCTGTTCGCTCAGCCGTGCGTTATGCAGCGACCACGAAAGCAGAAACGACGAAGCTATCTGCACGGCGCAGAACAGCCCGATAATAAAAAAGATGCCGGCAAGTAAACCAAACTGTCGCGGGAAAAAACGGCGAATAAAGCGGCGGGGAATTTGCATTAAGTTCATCATTTTCATCTGTATCAATACGTTAGGCGCGAGTGTACGCAATGAAAATGACAATGCTATGACATAGAATCGCCCGGCGGCGCAGGCTTGCCGGACCTACAAAAGAATAATCAGAGCTTGTAGGTCCGGTAAGGCGAAGCCGCCACCGGGCAATCAAATTTTAATGACGATCCTTCCACACGGTCTGCACGTTACAGAACTCGCGCAGGCCAAAGTGCGACAGCTCACGGCCAAAGCCGCTTTTCTTCACGCCGCCAAACGCCACACGAGCATCGGATGCACTGTAGCCGTTGATAAACACGCCGCCACATTCCAGCTCATCGGCAAAACGCTGAGCCTGCTTCTCGTCGTCGGTATAAACGGTGGCAGAAAGACCGAAATCACTGTCGTTCGCCAGAGCCAGCGCATGATCAGCATCGCGGGCAACGGTGATCGCCGCAACCGGGCCAAACATCTCCTGGCGGAAGGCGGTCATTTTCGGCGTGACGTTACCCAGCACGGTGGCCGCATAGTAGTTGCCTTTGCCGGAAATCTTCTCGCCGCCCAGCAGCAGCGTAGCGCCCTCTTCCAGCGTCGCCAGAACCTGGTTGTGCAGCTCGTCGCGCAGATCGTAACGCGCCATCGGGCCCAGGTAGTTTTTCTCATCTTCCGGGTTGCCCATATTCAGACGAGCAGCAGCAGCAACGAATTTCTCGGTAAAGGCATCAGCAATGCCCGCTTCGACGATAAAACGCTTCGCCGCCGCGCAAACTTGTCCGGTGTTCTGGTAACGGCCAATGACCGCCGCTTTAACGGCTTCATCCAGATCGGCATCGTTCAGCACGATGAAA
The DNA here is from genome assembly GCA_014156375.1 of Enterobacteriaceae bacterium 89. GTDB lineage: Bacteria > Pseudomonadota > Gammaproteobacteria > Enterobacterales > Enterobacteriaceae > Scandinavium. The sequence goes on from RQJH01000003.1 coordinate 388,641, forward strand.
GGATCGGAACCGCCAAGCTCCAGCACACATTTCTTAAGCGCGGCCCCGGCCTGAGCGCCAATGGCTTTCCCGGCGCGCATGCTGCCCGTCAGGGTCACAGCTGCAATACGCGGATCGTTAATCATCTGCGACACGCCGTCGTTGGTGGCATTCACCCAGCCAAAGACACCTTGCGGAACGCCCGCCTGCGCAAAAATATCACCAATCAGCTTCGCGCTGCCCATGACATTGGGCGCGTGCTTCAGAAGATAGCTATTGCCCGCCAGCAGAATGGGTACGGCACCGCGCATAACCTGCCACAGCGGGAAGTTCCACGGCATGACCGCCATGATCGGACCTAACGGACGGTATTCGATCACCGCTTTCTTGTTTTCAACCTGCGTTGCTTCGGTTGCAAGCATGGCCGGGCCGTGTTCGGCGTACCAGTCACACAGATTGGCCGATTTGGCCACTTCGCCACGAGCCTGAGCAATTGGCTTACCGATTTCCCGGCTGATCATCAGTGCCATCTCTTCAGCGTGCTGGCGAATGACCGCACCTACTTTACGCAGAGCATCGGCACGCTCAGCCACGCTGGTTTTCTTCCATGCGCGGAAACCAGAGTCGGCCAGAGCAACGGCCTGATCCACCTGGTCAGCGGTGGCCCATGGCAGGGAAGATAAAGTTTCACCCGTGGCCGGGTTCAGGGAAATCGCATGAGTTGCAGGTGAGGTCATGATTTTTTTCTCTCTGTTCACTGAGGCTGTTGCCTGATAGTGGCCCACTCTGCTATTTATGGAAACTGAATAATATTAACCGCTCCATTCACGATACGAGAACGCTATGGATCTGACTCAGCTTGAGATGTTTAACGCCGTCGCCCAGACCGGCAGTATTACCCAGGCCGCGCAGAAGGTACATCGCGTGCCCTCAAACCTGACGACCCGTATTCGACAGCTGGAAGCGGATCTCGGCGTGGAACTGTTCATTCGCGAAAACCAGCGCCTGCGTTTGTCACCCGCCGGGCACAGCTTTTTACGCTATAGCCAGCAAATTCTGGCTCTGGTGGATGAAGCCCGAATGGTGGTGGCCGGTGATGAACCCCAGGGGCTGTTTTCCCTGGGCTCGCTGGAAAGTACCGCCGCCGTGCGCATTCCCACTACGCTGGCCTTATATAACCAGCGTTACCCCAAAATTCAGTTTGATCTGGCGACCGGTCCTTCCGGGACCATGATTGACGGCGTTCTTGAAGGAATGCTGAGCGCGGCCTTTGTCGATGGTCCGGTGATGCATCCGGGCCTTGAGGGGGTTCCGGTCTATCAGGAAGAAATGATGATCGTGACGCCAAAAGGTCATCCGCAGGTCAAACGCGCCAGTGACGTCAACGGCAGCAGCATTTATGCGTTTCGCGCCAACTGCTCTTATCGCCGGCATTTCGAAAGCTGGTTCCATGCCGATCGCGCCACGCCGGGGCGAATTCATGAAATGGAGTCCTATCACGGGATGCTGGCCTGCGTGGTGGCCGGTGCGGGGCTGGCGATGATCCCGCGCAGCATGCTGGAGAGTATGCCCGGCCATCATCAGGTGGATGCCTGGCCGCTGGCAGAAAAATGGCGCTGGCTGACGACCTGGCTGGTGTGGCGACGCGGGGCGATGACTCGCCAGCTTGAGGCATTTATTACTTTGCTGGATGAGGCGCCAGCAAACTAAATGCCCGGTGGCGCTGCGCTTACCGGACCTACGAGATTGAGCGTTTTGTAGGTCCGGTAAGCGCAGCGCCACCGGGCAAAAAAATCAACGCAAAAGAATCTTCCCCTGCATCCAGGTGCACGCCGTTCCGCTCATCAGCACCCGATTCCCCTTCAGCTCACAGCGCATATCGCCGCCACGCGCAGAAAGCTGTCGCGCCAGCATCTGAGTTTTACCGAGCTTTTCACTCCAGTAAGGAATCAGCATGGTATGCGCCGAGCCGGTGACCGGATCTTCCGGGACCGCTACGCCCGGTGAGAAAAAGCGGCTGACAAAATCGTAGTCGCCCGCGCCTTTGGCCGTGATCGTGACTTTATGTTCACCCGGCTTCATGGCGGCAAAATCTGGCGTGACGGCTTCCACCTGCTCCCGGTTTTCCAGTTCAATCAGCCACGCGCGTCCCTGACGAGCATGAAGATAATGACTGATGCCAAGCGCCTTCAGCATTTCCTGCGGCGGCAGTTGTTCCTCCGTTTTTCCGACCGGGAAATCCAGCGTCAGCCAGTCACCTTCACGGCTAACCGTCAGTTGCCCCGAGGCGGTATCAAAGCTGATGCGCGCATCGGGATAATCCAGATGATGAAATATGACATGCGCCGTCGCCAGCGTAGCGTGTCCACAGAGATTGACCTCGGTATGAGTCGTGAACCAGCGCAGCTCAATGCCCCCTTTCGCCGCCACGAAAAACGCTGTCTCAGACTGATTATGCTGCTGCGCCATTTTCAGCAGCAGCTCATCGGGCAGCCACTTATCCAGCGCGCACACCATAGCTGGGTTGCCCCTGAAATTGCCGTCGCTGAAGGCATCCACCTGCCAGACTGGGATCGTCAGCATCAGTACTCCCCTTCATGCAGAAAAACGCTGCCGATGATGTAGGTGCTGGCCTGACCGCCGATCAGCACGCGTTCTCCCTGCCACTCACAGCGCAGCTCACCGCCGCGGGCAGAAACCTGACGCGCCTGCATCTGTGTTTTACCCAGTTTCTCACCCCAGTAGGGAATGAGCATGCTGTGCGCCGAACCCGTCACCGGATCTTCAGCTACGGATTCCCCCGGGCAGAAAAAGCGGCTGACAAAGTCGTGATTATCGCCTTTAGCGGTGACGCAGACCATTTTGCCGAGCGGCAGCATCGAGTGAATATCCGGCGTCAGCGCCTCAACCTGCTGCTGATTTTTCAGCACCACCAGATAGTCGCGGGCCACGCGCACTTCCTCATACTCTTTAATCCCGAGGCTCAGCAGGAGCAGCGCCGGGGGCGTGGTGCTTTCGGTCTTCCAGGCCGGGAAATTCAGCGTCAGCCAGTCGCCGCTGCGGGTTACCGTCAGTTCGCCAACAAAGCGCGTCGAGAAGCGAATCTCGGTGTGCTCGTAATCGAGGTATTCAAAAATGACGTGAGCACTGGCGAGCGTGGCATGGCCGCAGAGATTGATCTCACCCTGAGTGGTAAACCAGCGCAGCTCGAATCCGTTATCCGTGCGCACAAAGAAGGCGGTTTCGGACTGATTGTGTTCCTGCGCCATCTTCAGCAGCGTGGCATCCTCCAGCCACTCCGTCAGCGGACACACCGCCGCCGCATTGCCGCCAAACGCCCGGTCACTGAAGGCATCAACCATATAAAACGGGATTTCCTGCATCGCGCTATCCTTCTGTTTTTATAACAAGTTAGTCACAGTTGTATCTCGTTTGCTGTGAAATTACGAGCACCGTTCCAGTTTGAGTCTCAGGTTTTTCCTTTTGCCATTTTAGGGAATACGATTGAGGGTATTGAAATAAACATAAATGTTGTCTTTTACCTCATTAGTGATAACTTATGCAAAGGAAAGCCGATGAAGTATTCAGAATTCAGGCGCTGGTTACTTCGCCAGGGAGCGGAGCTGACAAAGGCACCCGGTGGCGGAAGCCATTTTAAAGTGTTATTGCATGGCAGGCGCTCGGTCTTCCCGGATCATGGTGCGAAAGAAATGCCTGAACCGCTGCGTCGCGCCATTCTTAAGGACCTTGAATTGTTATAACACGGCAGGAGGTTTTATGTACGCTTACCCCATTTCACTGAGCCATGACCCGGCCACCGACAGCTGGATGGCTGCCTCCCGCGATCTTCCATTGATGCACTCAGTGGGAAGTAGCATTGAAGAAGCCCTGCACGAAGCCGCTTTCGGCCTGGTCACAGCCATCGCCATTGAAGTCGATGAGCGTCGACCTATCCCAACCGGAAGTCCGCTTGAACAAGGTGAATATCTGGTTCGTGTCCCCGTTCTGGTCGCCATGAAGGCCGCGCTGCATAACGCCATGATCGAAACTGGCACCCGCAAAGCCGATCTCGCCAGGAAGCTCGGACAAAAACCGCCGCAGATCGACCGCTTGCTGGACGTGGAGCACTCATCCCGCATCGAAACAGTAGAACTGGCCCTGCGTGAACTCAACCGGAGTGCCACGCTGACGATCACAGTGTCATAAGCTTCCAGTATGAGATCTCAATCACAAAGCGATTGTCTTTTGCGCAGCGATGGCTTTAAGATCGCCTTCTCTTCTCACATTTGCCGCCAACCCTGAATATTGTTATGACAACGAATACAGTCTCACGCAAGGTCGCGTGGCTACGGGTGGTGACGCTTGCCATCGCTGCCTTTATCTTCAATACCACTGAATTTGTTCCCGTCGGACTGCTGTCGGATATCGCGCACAGCTTTAATATGGAAACAGCGCAGGTCGGGATCATGCTGACCATCTACGCCTGGGTGGTCGCACTGATGTCGCTGCCGTTTATGCTGCTGACAAGCCAGATGGAGCGCCGCAAGCTGCTGATAGGCCTGTTTGTGTTGTTTATCGCCAGCCACGTCCTTTCTTTCCTCGCGTGGAATTTCACCGTGCTGGTCATCAGCCGCATTGGGATCGCCTTTGCTCACGCCGTCTTCTGGTCAATTACCGCGTCTCTCGCCATCCGTCTGGCTCCGGCGGGTAAACGGGCGCAGGCGCTGAGTCTGATTGCCACCGGTACAGCGCTGGCGATGGTGCTTGGACTGCCGATTGGTCGCGTGGTCGGACAATATTTCGGCTGGCGAACCACCTTCTTTGTGATCGGCCTTGGCGCATTGATTACGCTGCTGGCGCTGATCAAACTGCTGCCGAAACTGCCGAGCGAACATTCCGGATCGCTGAAAAGCCTGCCGGTTCTGTTCCGCCGCCCGGCGCTGATGAGCATTTATCTGCTGACCGTGATGGTGGTGACAGCTCACTACACGGCCTATAGCTACATCGAACCTTTTGTGATCAACGTGGCCGGATTTGATGCCAACTTTGCCACCCTGCTGCTTTTACTGCTGGGCGGCGCGGGGATCATCGGTTCCGTGATTTTCGGCAAGCTCGGCAATCATCATTCATCAGCTCTGGTCAGCGGCGCTATCGGCCTGCTGACCGTTTGTCTCGCGGTACTGCTGCTGGCGTCAGAAAGCGAACTCAATCTGGCGATACTGAGCATTATCTGGGGCATTGCTATTATGGTGATTGGCCTTGGGATGCAGGTTAAAGTGCTGGCGATAGCCCCCGATGCTACCGATGTGGCGATGGCGCTGTTTTCCGGGATCTTCAATCTGGGGATTGGTGCAGGCGCACTGGTGGGCAATCAGATCAGCCTGCATTATTCGATGGCGGCCATTGGCTATGTAGGCGCAGTGCCCGCGCTGGCGGCTTTGGTGTGGTCGGTCATTATCTTCCGCCGCTGGCCGGTGACGTTAGAAGAGCAAACGCAGCAATAAAAACTCTTGCCGCGAAATGCCCGGCGGCGCTTCGCTTGCGCGGACCTGGAGTGTCTAACCCAGGCCGCGCAAGCCAATATCTTACCAGTGCTGAATCAGAGACTCGCCAATTTCAGCAATCCGCGCATTACGCTCATCCATGGTGGCCTGGGTTTCGGTCATATAAATCACCACAATCCGGGATGGTTTGCCGTCCGGGCCAAGAGCCGCCACGATACCGCGCGAGCCGCGTTCACCCGCTCCCGTTTTATCACCAATAAACCACCCTTTCGGCAGCACTGAACGCAGCAGCGGTCCGGCAACTTTGTCCGCTTCCATCCAGTCGATTAGCTGCTTTTGCGAAGTGGCCGTCAGCGTTTTACCGGTCAGCAGTTGACGCAGCGTTTTCGCCATTTGCTCCGGCGTCGTCGTATCACGCTTATCGCCCGGCAGAGCCTGGTTCAGCTCGGGCTCCCAGCGATCCATTTGCGTGACCTCATCTCCGGTTTTACGTAAAAAAGCAGTCAGCTTTTGCGGTCCGCCGATGGAAGTCAAAAGCAGATTCGCGGCGGTGTTATCACTCATGGTGATGGTGGCTTCGCAGAGTTCACCCAGGGTCATGCCATCCGTAAGATGTTTTTCGGTGACCGGAGAATACTCAACAAGGTCGCTTTTTTGATACTTAACGCGCCGGTTAAGCTGCTCCTGGCCGGCATCCACCCGGGCTAACACCGCCCCGCACAGCAGCACTTTAAAAGTGCTCATCGTCGGGAAACGCTCATCACCACGGTAGCTGCTCAGCAGCCGACCGCTCGCCAGATCCAGCTCGGCATATCCCAGACGGGCCTTAAGCTGAGTCTCGGCCTGTCTGGCTGTATCCACCGGCGACGTCTGGGCAAATGCAGGCAGGCAAAAAGCGGCCAACAGGGGAATAAGGGATAATCGAACATGTCGCATAAATACTCTTCCTTGGGTTTAAAAGATCACCGATTCGTAAGGGCAGCCAACTTACTCTCGCCGAAAGCTAAGCGAAAGCTGCCAAAGATAAGGGGCCCACTTAGCCTGGGCGGCAAAATGGGCCCCTGATTAAAGCAAAACTCAGGCGTGGTAGGTTGAAATAATCTCCAGCACGCCGTTAATAATAAACTGTACGCCCATACACACCAGCAGGAAGCCCATCAGGCGGGAGATCGCTTCGATTCCCCCTTTTCCCACCAGACGCATAATCGCGCCCGAGCTGCGCAGGCATCCCCACAGGATCACCGCAACGGCGAAGAAAATCAGCGGCGGCGCCACCAGCACAATCCAGTCCGGGAAGTTAACGCCGTGCTTCACTGTGGAAGAGGAGCTGATGATCATCGCAATTGTCCCCGGCCCTGCGGTGCTCGGCATCGCCAGCGGAACGAACGCAATATTAACGTCCGGCGCATCCTCCAGCTCTTCCTGTTTATGGCGGGCCTCTGGCGAATCGTGCGCCTTCTGCTGCGGGAACAGCATCCGGAAGCCGATAAACGCCACAATTAACCCACCGGCGATACGCAGCCCTGGAATCGATATCCCGAAGGTGTTCATCACCACCTGACCGGCGTAATACGCCACCATCATGATAATGAAAACATACACCGAAGCCATCAGCGACTGCTGGTTACGCTGCGCGCTGTTCATATTCCCGGCCAGGCCAAGGAACAGCGCCACGGTGGTCAAAGGGTTCGCCAGCGGCAACAGCACCACCAGCCCAAGCCCTATAGCTTTAAACAATTCCAGCATGAACAAGATACTCCTGAAAAAACAGTCACTGCCGCCAGAGTATAGGAGGATTACTGAGTGACTGGCTACGGCAAAGTATTAAGTGATTTTTACTGCTTTGCAGTCATAGTTCGGAGTTATCTATCGCTGCGAAAAGTGTGACCTATCGCACTTTAGCAATTCGTGGCATCGGCTGATTCATTCAGTTGACTTATGGTTGCCTGGGCAATAATATCGCCAGCAACTAAACTACTTGCCAGGGCAACCTTTGTGAAAAGCACCAGTGATCTGTTTAATGAAATCATTCCACTCGGTCGCTTGATCCATATGGTCAATCAGAAAAAAGACAGGCTGCTCAATGACTACCTGTCACCGATGGATATCACTGCCTCACAGTTTAAGACGCTATGCTCAATCCGCTGTGCGGTATGTATTACGCCGGTTGAGCTGAAAAAAGCGCTGTCGGTCGACCTCGGGGCACTGACCCGTATGCTCGACCGCCTGGCCAGTAAAGGCTGGATTGAACGTCTGCCGAACCCGAATGATAAGCGTGGCGTACTGGTGCAATTGACACCGGACGGTACCGCAATATGCGAGCAATGCCACCAGCTGGTGGGCCAGGACCTGCATCAGGAATTGACAAAAAACTTAACGGCGGATGAGGTCGCAGCCCTTGAGCTTTTGCTCAAGAAAATCCTGCCGTAACAGAAGAAAGGGGTAAGACGATGTCCAGACGTAATACTGACGCTATCACTATTCATAGCATTTTGGACTGGATCGAGAGCAATCTGGAATCGCCACTGTCGCTGGAAAAAGTGTCAGAACGCTCCGGGTACTCCAAGTGGCACCTGCAACGGATGTTTAAAAAAGAGACCGGCCATTCATTAGGTCAATACATCCGCAGCCGCAAGCTGACTGAAATCGCACAGAAGCTGAAACAGAGCAACGAGCCGATCCTGTATCTGGCCGAACGCTACGGTTTCGAGTCACAGCAGACTCTGACTCGTACCTTTAAAAACTATTTCGATGTCCCGCCGCATAAGTACCGCATGACCAATATGCCCGGGGAATCACGCTATCTGATGCCACTCAATCACTGTAACTGCTAATCGCCTGTAAAAGACGTATCGAGGAATAAATGAAACTGTTCGCCTCCGCCGCCCTCACCCTGTTGGTGCTGGTCTCCGGCCAGAGTTTTGCGGAGCAATCCACCGCGGCAACCAAAGCGACTGCCCACGACACCATGATTATGCCTAATGCTCAGGACAGGTCACCGTTCGACTTTAACCATATGGGTACTGGCAGCGACAAATCCGACGAACTGGGCGTACCATACTATAACGGAACCTCCCAGTAACTTTTTTGCCCCGCCCTTGCGGGGCTTTTTTCTGCCTGCTATCCCCTTACCGCTTTGACCCGCCGAATACGTAAACCAAAGACGTTAATGTAAAGTCCCGCCATGATCATCACCGCGCCAAAACACTGCAGCGGCGACAGCGTTTCACCGAGCAGCAGCGACGCACTGGCGATGCCTACCACCGGCACCAGCAGCGAAAGCGGTGCAACGCGCCAGGTTTCATAGCGCCCCAGCAGCGAACCCCAAATACCGTAGCCGACAATAGTGGCAACAAACGCCAGATAAACCAGCGACAGGATCGTCGTCAGGTCGATATGCAACAGGCTTTGAACCATCAGCGTTGGGCCATCGAGCAGATAAGAGGCCAGCATAAACGGCAGGATGGGGATCAGCGCGCTCCACACCACCAGCGACATTACCGCAGGACGCGCCTCATGCTGCATGATCTTCTTATTGAAAATATTGCCGCAGGCCCAGCTAAAGGCTGCTGCCAGCGTCAGCAGAAAGCCGGTCATCGCCACGTGCTGACCGTTCAGGCTGGCTTCAACCAGCACCAGCACGCCGAAAACCGCCAGGGTGATCCCCGCCAGCTGTTTGCCCTGAAGCCGCTCACCGAACACGAATGCCCCAAGAATGATGGTGAAAAAGGCCTGCGCCTGAAGCACCAGCGAGGCCAGCCCGGCTGGCATGCCAAACTTAATCGCGCAAAAAAGAAAGGCGAACTGCCCGAAGCTGATGGTCAGCCCGTAGCCAAGCAGCAAAGAAAGCGGGATTTTCGGGCGGGCGACAAAAAAGATAGCGGGAATAGCGACCAGCAGAAAACGTAACCCGGCCAGCAGCAACGGCGGCATGGCGTGCAGGCCCACCTTGATCACCACAAAATTCAGCCCCCAGACCACCACTACTAACAGCGCCAGCAACCCATCTTTCCGCGTCATGTCCTGCCCCTGATTATTAAATTTTTGTAAACAGAATCAAGGTAACGAAAAAAACGGGCGAGGAACAGATCATTATTTTTGGCAGGCAGTCAAGGCACTTACGGATAAATTGGGATCTATACAAGTCCCTTATGCCGTGTTACTCCTGATATGGCACAACATAATAATCACACAAAATTTGTCGGGCATAAAAATGAAACCCTCACTCAAACGTTCAACCTCAGCGTTGCTGGCGTCGTCGTTGCTGTTGACCATTGGGCGCGGCGCGACGCTGCCCTTCATGACTATCTACCTCACGCGCCAGTACGGTATGAGCGTCGAAGCAATCGGCTACGCGCTGACTATCGCTCTGACCATTGGCGTGGTGTTCAGCCTTGGTTTCGGTATTCTGGCGGATAAGTTCGATAAAAAGCGCTACATGATCGTCTCGATTGTCGCTTTTATTGCCGGTTTTGCCGCTATTCCGCTGGTCAATAACGTCAGCCTGGTGGTGTTCTTCTTCTCGCTGATCAACTGCGCTTACTCCGTATTTTCCACGGTGCTAAAAGCCTGGTTTTCCGATGTGCTTTCTCCCGGCGATAAGGCGCGGATCTTTTCGCTCAACTACAGCTTTCTGAATATTGGCTGGACCGTCGGCCCGCCTATTGGCACCTGGCTGGTGATGTACAGCCTGCAGCTGCCGTTCTGGCTGGCGGCGGTGTGCGCCGCGTTTCCGCTGGTGTTTATCCAGTTTTTCGTCCAGCGCATGGCTATCAGCGAGGAAGAGCGTGCCAGCACCGTCTGGCAGCCGTCCGTGTTGCTGAAGGATCGTGCTCTGTTCTGGTTTACCCTCTCCGGGCTGCTGGCTTCCTACGTGGGCGGCTCTTTCGCCACCTGCATTTCGCAGTATGTCCTGAGCATCGATGCCGATGCAGATTTTGCCCAGAAGGTGGTGTCGGTAGTGCTGCCGGTCAACGCCGTGGTGGTGGTCAGCCTGCAATACTTCGTCGGCCGCAGGATCACAGCCAAAAACATTCGCCCTCTGATGGCCATCGGTACGCTCTGTTTCCTGCTGGGGCTGGGCGGATTTATCTTCTCCGGCGAAAACCTGATCTACTGGGGACTGGCAGCAGGCGTATTTACCCTCGGTGAAATCATTTATGCACCAGGGGAATACATGCTGATCGACAACATCGCCCCTCCGGGGATGAAAGCCAGCTACTTCTCCGCCCAGGCTTTGGGCTGGCTGGGGGCTACGGCAAATCCGATGATCTCCGGTCTTATCCTCTCCAGCCTTCCCGCCTGGACGCTGTTTGCGGTGATGATGCTGGCGATTGTGCTGGCCTGGCTGATGATCCTGCGCGGGATGAGCATGAAAGCCTGGGACGGAGAATTAAAAACCGCATAGCGGTCAGGCGTGGCGGGGGCTTGCCGCAATCCACGCCTGCACCTTGTCTGCACTTTCATCATCGGCCGGATTAAACACCATCATCGTTAAATCCGGCCTTCCCTCCACGGCAAAGGTGGAAAACTCAAGGGTGATATCGCCCATTCCGGGGTGATGCAGCCGCTTCACGCCTTCGCCGTGCCCGGCAACGTCATTGCTTTGCCAGAAGGCGGTAAATTCCGGGCTGGCTGTCGATAACTCCGCTACCAGCCGGTCGATTTCGCCTGATGACCCGAGACGCGCGGCATCGGCCCGGAAAGCATTCACAATCAGCCTTGCCACGCCTTCCCAGTCTTCCTGCATCTGCCGCGATTCCGGATCGGTGAACAGCATCCGCAGAATGTTACGTTTTTCCGGTGGCAGCTGACCATAATCCTTCAGCACCAGCGCCGCCGGGCGATTCCATGCCACCACATCCCAGGTAGCCGTTTTGATAATTGCCGGAATGGGGAAAGTATTCAACACCCGTTGAAGGCGCGGAGTGATGTCATCAGAAGCGGTAAAACGGGTTTCAGGTGGATGCCCAAAAGCCAGAATAAACAGGTGGTCACGCTCAGGCGTTGTCAGACGAAGGCCACCGGCGATACGGTTCAGAACTTCCCTCGACGGCGCACCACCCCGGCCCTGCTCGAGCCAGGTATACCAGGTCGGGCTGATACTGGCGAGCTGCGCCACTTCCTCGCGACGCAAACCCGGCGTGCGGCGGCGGCCAGGTATAAATCCAAAAGCAGCCGGGTCGAGCCGCAAACGGCGGGCGCGCAGAAAGTCGCCCAGTGGGTTTTCGGATAGGATCGTCATAATTAGCCTGTTAGCGTTTATACCCTGATAATGTCACTACTTTAATAGTAATAGACGGCGGCCTATCCTGTCGTGGTCAATGACTGCGGAGGTAAGCTATGCGTGTATTTGTTACGGGTGCGACGGGCTTTATCGGCTCGAGAGTGGTGAATATCCTGCTGCAAAAAGGCCACCAGGTCACCGGGCTGGTTCGCTCCGATGAGGCCGTGGCCACGCTCACTGCCAAAGGCGGGAGAGCGCAACAAGGAACGCTGGAAGATCCCCAGGCGTGGCTGGCGGATATCGAAGAGTGTGATGCCGTGATCCACACCGCTTTCGACCATGATTTCAGCCACTTTGTCGCCAACTGCGAAAAAGACCGTCGGGTGATTGCCGCTATTGGCTCTGTGTTAGCGGGCACAAATCGCCCGCTGATTATCACTTCCGGCACGGGAATGGGCGACGATGACAGCGGTCATCCCGCAACTGAGGCGAATTTCAATCCGGCCCATCCAAACCCTCGCGTCGCTTCTGAGCTGGAAGGCAATCGCCAGCTTGAAGCCGGCGTGGATGTCCGCGTGATGCGACTGCCGCAGGTCCACGATACCCGGCGTCAGGGGTTAATCAGCTACTACATTCCTTTGGCGAAAGAGAAAGGCGTGGCGGCCTATATTAACGACGGCGATAACTGTTGGTCGGCGGCCCACGTGGATGATGTTGCCGAACTCTATGTCAAAGTGCTGGAAAACGGAGAGCGCGGAAAACGCTACCATGCGGTGGCCGAGGAAAGCATTCCCGCGAGAGAGATTGCCGAAGTCGTGGCTCAGGGTTTAGGCATCCCGGCACGATCCATTCCGGCAGAAGAGTCTGCCGCTCACTTTGGTTGGTTTTCCGTATTTGCGGCGATGGACTTGCGCGCCAGCGGAGCATGGACCCGCCAGCAGCTAAACTGGCAGCCGTCGGGTCCGAAGCTTATTGCTGATTTGCAGAACATGGATTACTCAGGGTTCTGATCATTTGCCGGATACGTTTGGTTTATCCGGCCTGCTTTTTATTTGCAGGCCCGATAAGCCCTCAGGCTTACTTCTGAACTTTAGCGATATACGCTTTCACCACCTGATACACATAGTCCTGGCACGCCAGGCCAGTCTGTGGATCGTACTTACCGTCGTTGGTGATGTTATTCGACAGAATACGGATGCCAACGAAAGGAATGTTAAACGCGGCGGCAATCTGCGCGGCTGAAGCGGTTTCCATCTCTTCAGCGGAGGTGTTGTAAGTGTTGTGGAAGAAGCTAATGCGGTCCAGTTCGCTGTCCCAGATATCGGCTGAGCCAATCACCCCTTCGACGACCTTGCCTTTGCTGTATGTTTTGCTGACGCTGTTGGCAACGGCCAGCAGCTGGGCGTCCGCCGGGAACTGGCGCATGGTGTGGGCATTTTTGTCTTCACCGGCGCTGCCTTTAGAGGCCAGCAGATCCATCGGCTTCCACTCTCTGGAATCACTGCCTTCGCCCTTAAGCTTGTGCGGTGTTTTAAACGCGCCAAGGTTGACGGAATATTTCCCGAGCACAATGTCATACACCTTCAGCGCCGGATCGTGGCCGCCAGCGGTTCCCTGGTTAATAATCGCCGCAGGATGAAAATGCGTGGCGGCAATCGCCGTCGCGGCGGCAGAGTTCGACATCCCTTTCAGGGTTTCCGACACCACCACCGGATAGCCGTCGATAGTGCCGCTCCAGAAACGCCAGCCGCCAATCTGTTCTTCTTTCGGATTATCGAGTCGCTGAGCAAAATGCTCGGCTTCAATCGGCATCGCGCCCTGGATCACCACAGGCCCTTTCGGTGCCTGTTGGGCAAAGCTGACAGCGGGGAGTAACAGGCAGCAGGCCGTCAGGGCCTGGCGGATCGTTTTATGAGTCATTGTTCAGTATCCATCAATACGCAAACGTTTACTTTAACGAAAAAACGATCGTTTCGGGAGATTTTTTGCAGACAAAATAGAACGTTGGCGAGAAAACCACCAACGCTCTGAAGCCAACTTTAGTGATGCAGCATTTCCTCGACCACCTGGTGCGTATGCAGCTGCTCAGGGTAATAGGTCGGCCAGTTATCCATCTCTTTTAGCAGTTCCGCCTGTGAGGTATTGCCGCTGAAAAGATGGAAATGCTGCGATTTTCGCGGTGCGATGGTGTGGTCGCTGAATTGCACAAACTTCGGCGCTAAGCTGGCGCTATCGGTGCAGGTAAAGAGATAGCGAACGCCCTTCTTGCCGGACGCATACTGCAAAATCTTGTACCCGTCGTAGCGGTATTCACATGACGAAGAAGCGTTACCGTCATGGAACACCATCACGTTGTTTTCAATCTCGATTTTACCAACGGTCGTTTTGTATCCCGCCTGATAATAGGCTTTAAGTTGTTCAACCGTTTTGCTCTTATCTTTGGCGGCTTTCTTCTGAAGAACGGGATCCAAATCGCCCTGCTGGAGCAGCTGATAAACCGACTGCCAGATCCCATCCCAGTCAGAAAGCTGCCGGTCGCGGACATCACCGTCGGCAAAGACGCCTTCAGCCGCTTTCTGCTCGGCAGCAGACAGAGAATGCCCGTGTGAATGGGCGAAAACGCTGCTGCTGATGAACAGACCCAGAATTGATAGTGTAAAACGTCGCATAGCCACGTAAGTTCCCTCTGATTTATTTTGAAAATCAGATGTTATAACATAACATTTTACACATCAATCCCCATTACCAGACCTGGGCGGCAATATCCGTCACCAGGCGGACTTTCTGCCACTGCTGCTCGGTGCTCAGGCTGTTACCCTCTTCCGTTGAGGCAAATCCACACTGCGGGCTGAGACAGATCTGCTCAAGCGCCACATACTGCGCCGCTTCCTGCAATCGGGCTTTCACTCCCTCAGGATTTTCCAGCTCGCCGTTCTTGGTGGTAATCAAACCCAGCACCACCTGCTGGTGACCTGGACGCACGAAGCGCAGCGGCTGGAAATCGCCTGAGCGATCGTTGTCATATTCCAGGAAGAAGGCATCCACGTTAACGCTGCCAAACAGTATTTCAGCCACGGGCTCATAGCCGCCGGATGAGATCCAGGTGGAACGGAAATTCCCGCGGCAGACATGCAGGCCAATGGTCAAATCTTCCGGTTTGCCTTCCAGCGCCTTGTTCAGCACCCGCGCATAAATTTTTGCCAGCTCATCCGGATCGTCACCGCGTTCACGCACCTGCTGGCGCTGCTCATCAGAGCACAGATAGGCCCAGACGGTATCGTCCAGCTGTAGATAGCGGCAGCCCGCGTCATAAAACGCGCGAATGGCATCACGCCAGGTCGTCGCCAGATCGTCAAAGTAGTCGTTCAGGTCCGGATAAACGCTGGCATCGATATTTTTACGCCCGCCGCGAAAATGCAGCACGCTCGGACTTGGGATAGTCATTTTCGGCTGTGCATCGCCGCAGATGCTCTTCAGGTAGCGGAAATCGTCCAGCATCGGGTGATCGCCGAAACCGAGTTTGCCAATCACACGTACGCTGTGCGCTTTGGTCTGCACGCCGTTAAACTGAATGCCCTGATCGGCTTCATAACGCTCCACGCCCTGTAATCCATCGAAAAAGTCAAAATGCCACCAGGCGCGGCGGAACTCTCCATCGGTGACGACATGCAGGCCGCATTCGCACTGCTGCTGTACGACGTTCAGGATCGCTTCATCTTCAACGGCGCGCAGGGTCCGGGCATCAATCTCACCTTCAGCAAACTGCTGACGGGCGTGTTTGATGCTGTCCGGACGTAAAAAACTGCCTACGATATCTGCGCGGTACGGGGCGGAATGCTGGGACATGCTCTCTCCTTATCGTCAGGCAACTGTTTGCCTGACGTGATAATTGCAAAATCAATTTTAGACTTCTGGATGGCTATATACTGTTAACCTCGCACGCCCTGGAGAGTCAGGCAAACGAGAAAAATTCATGTCCGGTGAATTTTCTTCATGATGAGGCAAAGCTAAATCCTTCATCCTGCCAGCCGGTCAGCCCGCCGATCATGATTTTCACTGGCCTGCCGAGCTGAGCCAGTTTCAGCGCAGCCTGGTCGGCCCCATTGCAGTGTGGGCCTGCGCAGTACACCACGAACAGCGTATCGGCAGGCCACTGTGCCAGGCGAGCTTCCGTCATATCGCGATGCGGCAAATGGATTGCTCCCGGCAGGTGGCAGCGAGCGAACATTTCCGGGCTGCCAACAACGTGCAGCAGGACAAAATCTTTATCCTCTGCGGCCAGCGCGGCGTGAACGTCGGCGCAGTCCGTTTCCACGCTCAGACGGCGTTGAAAATGGGCCATAGTTTCTTCAGGGGAAGCAGCCGGAATAGCGGAGACAAAACTCATTGTATTACCTCTTGTTGTCAGTACGGGTGTCGTGTTACCCCTTATATCAACACGCATTCTTTTTTGTGGCTGCTACCGACCATGACAGAAATCGCCAGGATCATGACAACTTCTTCCCGCCCGCTGGTCGTGGCCCTCGCCTACGACGGCCTTTGCACTTTTGAATTCGGCGTTGCCGTTGAGATTTTTGGCCTGCCGCGTCCGGAGCTGGGCAACCTCTGGTACCGTTTTGCCGTGGCGGCGGTGGATGAGGGAGAACTGAGGGCAACTGGCGGGATCCGTATTGTCGCTGACGGAGGTTATGAGCTGCTGGCTGAGGCCGACACAATCGTCATACCCGGCTGGCGTGGCGTGGAGGCCGCCGTCCCGGAGGCATTATCTGAGGCACTTCGCGCAGCCTCGCAGCGAGGCTGTCGGATCCTCTCCATTTGCTCCGGTGTCTTTGTTCTTGCTGCCGCAGGTCTGCTGGCAGGACGCAAAGCCACCACTCACTGGCGCTATACAGATCAGCTGCGTCAGCGCTTCCCGGCGATTAACGTTGTTGAGGATGTGCTGTATGTCGGTGAGCAACATATTCTGACTTCAGCCGGAAGTGCGGCAGGGATCGATCTGTGCCTGCACGTGGTTCGCGAGGATTTCGGCACTGAAGTAGCGAACAGCGTCGCCCGCCGTCTGGTCGTTCAGCCGCATCGGGATGGCAATCAGACGCAGCAACTGAATCGCCCGGTGGCCCGCAGCCGCGAGAGCCAGCGGCTGGGTGAACTGTTCGACTGGCTGCACAGCCAGCTGGCGCACCCTCATACTCTGGAATCGCTCGCACAGCGAACGGGCATGAGCCCGCGCACCCTGCTGCGCCGTTTTCATGAAACAACCGGCATGACACCTGCCCGCTGGATACTGGCCGAAAGGCTGAAGCTTGCCCAGCATGCGCTGACCACCACCCGGCTAAAAATGGAGGAGATTGCCCGGCAAACGGGGTTCGGCAGCGCCGGTTCGCTGCGCCACCATTTTTACCAGCACAACGGCATCAGTCCGCAAGGCTGGCGGAAAAAATTTACTCACTCTGCGGAATAATTCACATAATTAATGATTCGTTTAAGTTGCGAGCGGTAGACTCACTTTATCGCGGCTAC
This sequence comes from Enterobacteriaceae bacterium 89, assembly GCA_014156375.1. Taxonomy (GTDB): domain Bacteria; phylum Pseudomonadota; class Gammaproteobacteria; order Enterobacterales; family Enterobacteriaceae; genus Scandinavium. The sequence goes on from RQJH01000003.1 coordinate 405,870, forward strand.
ATTCAAGGTAAGAGAGGTCTTTATCGTACGTTTTCTTTTTTAATTATGGAGGTTTACCATGCTGGCAAATATGCATGTCTTTCTCGCAGTGTTAGGAACAATTCTGTTTTCAGGTTTTCTTGCTGCGTATTTCAGCCACAAATGGGATGACTAATGAGCACTGACAATCCCCACCCTTAACGGCCCCTTGCTGCACATTCTGCACAAGGGGCTTTTTTATTGCGCCCCGGTTTTTCACAGGCGAAAAAAAACCGCCACTGAGGACGGTAAATGCTTGCATGGATAGATTTGTGTTTTGGTTAGTCAGCAGAAAAAGCCTTTCCTTGCCTTAACTACTTCTGATAGTGAGGTTATCACGGGGACCCTCAATGAAAACTAAACAAGCCTGCGTTACTTGTTTAAGGCACCCTTCCACGCTTTTTTCCCCGGGCAACACGCGGTCGCCGCTGACCAGCGTTTAACGCCGCGCGCTTCCTGTAAATCCTGGCATTCCGGCTGAGTCATCCAACGGCTGTTACGACGAACTTTGGCAGTAATTTTTTTCATGACGCTCTCCAGTGATAATCGTCTAAGTCCATTATTTCAACGAGTTACAAATGAAGTATAGCGTCCCAATTGGCGAGATACGTCAAGCAGTGGCAGGGTTTGTAAAGAGGGTGAGAGCCAAAGCACACTTCCCGGTGCCAGGATATTGTTTTGCCTGATGGGGCTTCGCTTATCAGACCTAAGGGATCTTGCAAATATTGGGTTTGCAGGTCCGGTAAGCGACAGCGCCAACGGCGGTTTAATTCTTTATTTTCTGTTAAAGCGTTATTCACTCAGTCCGCGATTTTTTAGCATCGGTTCCGGCAGCGGATCATGCCCGCGCCATTCACGATAAAGTATTTCCAGATCGCTACTGTTGCCGCGAGATAATATTGCCTCACGGAAACGTTGGCCATTTTCCCGCGTCAGTCCGCCCTGTTCAACGAACCACTGATAGCCATCATCCGCCAGCATCTGGGTCCATAAATAAGCGTAATAACCTGCGGCATAACCCCCGCCAAAAATATGCGCAAAGAAACTGCTGCGATAACGCGGAGGAACAGCGGCAAGATCGAGACGCTCCTGTTTGAGAGCCTGTTGTTCAAATGCTTCAACGCTCTCTACGGAAGTCTCTTCCGTGATGCTGTGCCAGTTCATATCCAGCAGCGCGGCGCTGACCAGTTCCGTCATGTCGTAGCCTTTATTAAAGGTTGCCGCACGCAGCATGCTGTTGCGCAGCGTCTCTGGCATGGGCTCCCCCGTCTGGAAATGTCTGGCGTAGCGGGCAAACACCTGTGGATGACTGGCCCAGTGCTCGTTAATTTGCGAAGGAAATTCAACAAAATCCCGTGGCGTACGCGTTCCGGATAGCCCCGGATAACGCTGGCTGGCAAACAGACCGTGCAGCGTATGGCCAAATTCATGGAACAGCGTCACAACGTCATCCCATGAAAGCAGCGCTGGCCTGCCCTGAACCGGCTTCTGATAGTTGCAGACGTTGTAGATCACCGGACGAGTCTCACGCAACGTGGACTGCTGCACAAAGTTGTCCATCCACGCACCGCCGCCTTTGCTGTCGCGGGCGAAGAAATCGCCGTAGAACAGCGCCAGACCTTCACCGTTGCTGTCAAAAATCTCCCAGACCCGGACATCTCCGTGATAAACGGGAATATCGAACCGTTCAACAAATTTGATGCCGAACAGCTGTGAAGCGGCCCAGAAGACCCCTTCCGTCAGCACCGAATTCAGTTCCAGATAAGGTTTTATCTGCGATTCATCGAGAGAGAAACGGGCCAGGCGAACCTGTTCGGCGTAGAACGACCAGTCCCAGGCTTGCGCCGTGAAACCGCCCTGCTGCTGGTCGATAAGATGCTGGATATCGGCCAGTTCACGTTCAGCTCTGGCACGGGCGGCAGGCGCGATTTTGCGCATAAAACTCAGCGCGGCATCCGCATTTTTTGCCATCTGATCGGCCGTACTGAGATCCGCATAATCTTTAAAGCCAAGCAGTTTCGCCTGCTGCGCGCGCAGCGCCACCAGCCGCAGGATAATCGCGCGGGTATCGTTCTTATCCCCTTTCTGCGTGCGTAACCAGCTGGCGTTAAACAGATTTTCACGGGTTTGTCGGTCACGTAAAAGAGCCAGCGCAGGCTGTTGGGTATTGTTCAGCAACGAGATCAGCCAGCGATCGTTGAGGCCTTTCTCCTGTGCAGCACTGGCTGCATTATTAATTTCGTCCTCGCTCAGTCCATCAAGCTGATGGCGATAATCAAGCACCAGTCCGCCGGATTTTGCCGCGCCCAGAAGGCGCTGCTGGAACTGACTGCTCAACGTTGCAGATTCCGTGTTCAAAGCACGCAGCTGCTGTTTCTGCTCTGACCCAAGCCTGGCCCCGGCAAGAATAAAGCGCTGATGAATCACCTCAACCAGACGCAGCGACTCCGCATCCAGCTTTAACTCGTGACGCTCATTCCAGATTTTTTCGACGCGAGAAAACAGCGTTTCGTTAAGGTAAATATCATCAGCCAGCGCCGCAAGCTCGGCGGAAAAGGCCTCATCCAGCTGTTGCAGCGTGTCATTGGTGTTGGCGGCGGTCATGGCGAAGAAGACGGAGGTGACGCGTTCCAGCAGCTCACCGCTTTTCTCCAGCTCAACGAAAGTATTGTCGAACGTCGCCGGCTGCGGATTTTGCGCAATAGCCAGTACTTCTTCCCGCTTACGGCGAACACCTTCGTCAAAAGCCGGGCGATAGTGGTCATCTTCGATCGCATCAAAACGCGGGGCCTGATAAGGCAGCAGGCTGACTGAGAAAAACGGATTATGAGTTGCCATGGTGCACTCCTGAGTCGGTGATTTTCTTAGAGTAGCAACCCCTTGATAAACCGCAATCATTTCTGCCTGGCCTGCGGTGACATCGGGACATAAAGTTCCGATAACGCTCACCATGCCCGCGTGCTATCGTATGGCAACCGTTAAAGCCTTGAGGAACAGCAAGAATGATCATTCTGGTTACCGGCGCGACCGCCGGTTTTGGTGAAAGCATCACCCGCCGTTTTATTGCCAACGGCCATAAAGTCATCGCGACCGGACGCCGTCATGAGCGTTTGCAGGAACTCAAAGAAGAATTTGGCGACAGCATTCTGACCGCCCAGCTTGATGTGCGGAACCGCGCCTCCATCGAAGAGATGATTGCCAACCTGCCTGCCGACTGGCGCAATATCGAGATCCTGGTTAATAACGCCGGGCTGGCGCTGGGCATGGAGCCTGCGCACCGGGCCGACGTTGACGACTGGGAAACAATGATCGACACCAACAACAAAGGGCTGGTTTACATGACTCGCGCCGTGCTGCCGGGGATGGTTGAGCGCAACAGCGGCCACATCATCAACATCGGTTCTACCGCGGGAAGCTGGCCTTACGCGGGCGGCAACGTCTACGGCGCAACCAAAGCATTCGTGCGCCAGTTCAGCCTGAATCTGCGCACCGACCTGCACGGTACCGCGCTGCGAGTCACCGATATCGAACCGGGGCTGGTTGGCGGGACTGAATTCTCCAATGTGCGTTTCAAAGGCGATGATGCGAAAGCCGATAAAACCTATGAAAACGCCAACGCGCTGTCCGCCGAAGACGTGTGCGAAGCCGTATGGTGGGTGGCGATGCTGCCAAAACATGTCAATATCAACACCCTCGAAATGATGCCGGTCAGCCAGACTTATGCCGGGCTTAGCATCCATCGTCAGGGTTAAAAGCCGTTCCCGCGCCCGACCTGCGGGTCGGGTCTGGGCGTAGCGCTAAAATCAACGTAAAATGATGCCCTTAACCCGTCACCAAGAAAGAGCCATGGCCGCAGAATCGCAACTCAATCCGACCCAGCCCGTCAACCAGCAAATTTATCGCATTTTGCGTCGGGATATCGTGCATTGCCTGATTGCTCCGGGGACGCCGCTGTCAGAAAAAGAGGTGTCGGTCCGTTTTGACGTCTCGCGCCAGCCCGTTCGGGAAGCTTTTATCAAGCTTGCGGAAAACGGACTGATTCAGATCCGCCCGCAGCGCGGCAGCTACGTGAATAAAATCTCCCTTTCCCAGGTGCGTAACGGCTGCTTCGTGCGTCAGGCGATTGAGTGCGCCGTGGTTCGCCGGGCTGCAGAGATGATCACTGATGCGCAATGCTATCAGCTTGAGCAGAATCTTCATCAGCAGCGCATTGCAATTGACAGACATCAGCTCAACGACTTTTTCCAGCTCGATGATGAATTTCACGCCCTGCTGTCACAAATTGCGGACTGCCAGCTCGCCTGGGACACCATCGAAAACATCAAGGCCGCCATCGACCGCGTGCGCTATATGAGCCTCGATCACGTCTCCTCACCGGATATGCTGCTTAAGCAACATCAGGAAATTTTCAGCGCGCTGGAGAAACGGGATGTGGAAGCGGTAGGTAAAGCCATGACGGTACACCTGCAGGAAATCAGCGAATCTGTTCTGCTGATCCGTCAGGAAAATCGCGACTGGTTTAGTGAAGAGTAGGATTGTGGGATAAATTGCCCGGTGGCGGCGTTCGCCTTACCGGGCCTACGGTAGGTCCGTGCAAGCGAAGCGCCGCCGGGCATTTACTTAGATCTTTGCAGCAAACTCAGCAACGGTAGCTTTCGCCCCTTTTGCCAGCAGAGAGAGGTAAGCTTCTGTCACCTGAGCAACAAACTTACTTTCCAGCGGCAGCTCTTTGCCGAAAATAGCCTCGATGCCCAACAGTGCTTTCACGCGAGCTTCACCCTGAGCGCTGTTTTTAACCACCTCCTGGATTGTCGCCAGCAGCGGATCGCACACTTCAATGGCCGCGCCCTGCTCATCCACACCGTCGACATAGCGCATCCAGCCAGCCACGCCCAGCGCCAGCAGGGAGAAATCGCTGTTTTTCGCCAAATGCCAGCGCACGGAATCCAGCATACGCTGTGGCAGCTTCTGACTGCCGTCCATCGCAATCTGCCAGGTACGGTGCTTCAGCGCCGGGTTGCTGTAACGCTCGATCAGCAGATCGGCATAGCGTGCCAGATCGACACCTTTGACTTTCAGCGTCGGCGCCTGCTCTTTCAGCATTAACGCATGCGCGGCTTTGCGGTAGTTCGCATCTTCCATGCAGTCGTTAATATGCTGATAACCCGCCAGATAGCCGAGGTAGGCCAGGAACGAGTGGCTGCCGTTCAGCATACGCAGCTTCATTTCTTCAAACGGGATCACGTCGCTGACCAGCTCCGCCCCGGCTTTTTCCCACTCAGGGCGACCGGCAACGAAGTTATCTTCAATAACCCACTGACGGAACGGCTCACAGGCCACGCCAGCCGGATCGCGAACGCCGGTGATGGCTTCAATTTTATCCAGCGTTTCCGGGGTAACGGCCGGTACGATGCGGTCGACCATGGTGGATGGGAAAGTGACGTTCTGTTCGATCCAGGTAGCCAGTTCAGCGTTAAGCGCACGAGCGTATGCACGCACCACTTTGCCCAACACGTGGCCATTTTCCGGCATGTTATCGCAAGACATCACGCTGAACGCAGGCAGACCGGCCGCTTTACGACGCGCGAGCGCCTCCACCACCACGCCTGGCGCAGAAGTTGGCTGGTGCGGGTTTTGCAGATCGGCGGCGATCATCGGATGATCAAGATTCAGCTCGCCGGTGGCCGGTGAGTGGCAATAGCCTTTTTCGGTGATGGTCAGCGAAACAATCGCTACCTGCGGCTCACACATTTTCGCCAGCACGGTTTCCAGGCCATCGACCTGAGCATGCAGCGCCTCTTTCACTACGCCGACCACGCGCGCGGTCCAGGCATCGGCGGACATTTCCGCCACGGTGTACAGGTTATCCTGCTTTTTCAGATCGGCGATCTGCTGTTCGCCGCCGATCAGGTTAACTTCGGTGTAGGCCCAGTCGCTGCCGAACTGCTGTGCCAGGATATCGGTATACACCGCCTGATGGGCACGATGGAAAGCACCAAAGCCAAGATGGACGATACGTGGAACCAGGCTGTTGCGATCGTAGCCCGGTACGGTTGCCTTAGCGGTTAAAAGCATGTTTTGCATTTTAATGACTCACTGGTTGAGGACGCTCATTGCCATACAAGAATACCTGGATGAACGCCCTTAACTTTGATTTATGATAACTTCCCTGCAAGTGGTATGACATGAATTTCAAGTTGTGTGACAACCCTATCATCCACCCGCCGCTGACCCGGCTGTAACAGGCTTTTCATTGGCGGTTTGAACTTTGCCATGAGTGGATGCCGTTAACTGCTCCCAGCGATAACCCGTCAGATCTTCAACTATCGCCTGCGCCTCATTTGACGCCGGGCGCGTGTCGCCAGTCGCCTTTAAGCGTTCCACTTCGGCAATAAAGATACTGTGCGTCTTCTTGTTCAGATGGAAGGTACAGGCCTGCCACAGGGCCAGCAGCAGCAACAGCGCCGTGCCGCCAAACAACAGCAGTGCAATGGTATTGATTGCCTCCTGCGGCTGAACCTGGCTGCCTTTGACGAATCCACCGCTTTGCAGCAGCAGCCCTACGACAAACGTGGCAATGGCGACCGTGGTTTTGCGGGAGAACGTCATCACCGCGGCAAACAATCCTTCGCGACGCTGGTGGCTGATCATTTCATCGATGTCCGGAATGAACGGGAACACGTTCCACGGCGTGAACTCCAGCACGCAGCGACCAATCTGATACACCGCCGCCAGGATCAACAACAGCATGACTTTATTATCAGTCGGGAACTGGTAGATAAGGAAGAAGCCTGCAAGACACAATAACATCAGCGTATAAGCAAAAACGTACAGCCGCGAAGGACCGTATTTGATGATTGCCACGCCCGCCAGCAGCGTGACCGGCAGCCCAACGATGCTCATCGACAGCAGCGTGCCAGCAAGCGAAGAAGAAACATTCAGGCAGTAGACACAGAAAAAGACAAACACGGTGTTAAAGACATCTTTAGCGGTAAACGAAAACAGATAGATCGCCAGATGTTTGCGGAAAGCGCGAACCTTCAGCGTCGAGGCATATTCCCTGAACAACAGCATGACTTTATTGAGTTTGGCAATAAATGAGATTTTTCCCTGCTCTTTTTCCAGTCCGGCGATCATTTCTGGCGTAAGCTCTCTTTCCCATGTCACTTTCCAGGAAATAAACACACAGACCATAAAAGCGACCGCAAAAACTATCCCATTAATCAGATACGCATTGGCATTATGTTCGCCAAAATGATTAATCAGCAGACCTGGAATAAACGTGGCGAGAAAGGTTCCCGACGCTGACAGGAACATTCGGCAGGTGGACAGCTTGGTTCTTGAGTTAAAATCCTTGGTCATCTCCGAGGGTAAAGTTTCCCACGGAATGAGCACCATTGCGGCAATCACCTCAAACGCCAGATACACTGCCAGATAGAAGCCATAGGACATACCATCCAGCCACAGCAGCGCATAGACCAGCATCAACGGTGCACCAATCAGCAGAAAGAAGCGCCGACGGCCAAACTTTTTGCCAAAATAGTTCTTATAAAAATGGTCGGTAAGACTGCCCATAAACAGGCTAACCACGGCATCCACTATACGAGCAATTGCCACAATTGAAGCGGCTTCCATCGGCGACAGGCCGACAAAAGTGGTATAGAAAAATAATAGCCAGGCCCCTATAACCGTAAAGGCCCCGCCGCCCATAATATCTGTAAGGCCATAACCAATACTCACCGGAAGGGTGATTTTCTTATTTGTACGGGACATAATTAGCCCTTAAAAAGATAACGATAGGATAGCGTTATTAGCTGGTAATAACGCCCTGGGTATCTTTACTTCCCTGAAAAAGGTAAGGCGATTTTTTTAGAATATTATTGTGGTCGGCTATAGCGCTGGTGAACGACTGAATGTGCCAGCGCCGGGGTTTCAGCCGCATCTTCCGCCAGGCTAAGATCGCGATCCCTCACCTCTGGCATCAGCAGCGCCGATATCAACCCAATCAGCGAATAACCGATCAGCATCGCTACAATCGGCAGCCATGAGCCAGTGGCGTTACAGAAAATCCCCGCCAGCAGCGGACCAAAACCAACGGCCACCAGCCCTCCGGCCTCTTTGGAAATTGCCATTCGGGTGAAACGGTTACGCGAACCGAACATTTCCGCCATGGTGATGTTTTCCAGCGCAAACAGCCCCAATACCGCGACGTTATGAATGACGATGATGCTGGTCATAATCAGGCCGGGCGTATTGTTTTTATCCATAATCAGCGACAGCATCGGATAAGCGAGGATCATCGCCGAAACGCTCAGCAGAATATAAGGCAGACGGCGCCCGTATTTATCCGACAGCCAGCCCAGCAGCGGGATGGTCAGGAAGCCCAGAATTGAGCTGATCATCAACGCATCGGTGGGGATCTTCTTATCAAACAGCAGGGTCTGAACCAGATAGCCCGCCAGAAAGGTCTGGATTAGCCCGGAGTTACCCGCCTGGCCGAAACGTAGCCCCGTTGCCAGCCAGAAAGATTTGCTGCGGAACATCGCCTCGACGGAGTTGTCCTGCAGCTGCGTGGCCTGAACCGCGCTTTCGCTGACCTTCTCAAACACCGGGCTTTCTTTCAGATTTAGACGCAGCCAGATGGCAAAAATCATCACCACGACGCTCGCCAGAAACGGCACACGCCAGCCCCAGGCAATCAGCTCTTCACGATCGAGGGCAAAGAACATAACGGCCCAGATTGCCGTGGCGCTCAGCGTTCCGCAGTTGGTCCCCATGGCGACCAGTGAAGAAATAATCCCTCTGCGCCCTTTTGGAGCGTACTCTGCAAGCATTGTGCCTGCGCCGGAGATCTCCGCACCGGCACCTAATCCCTGAATAATCCTCAGCGTCACCAGCAGCACCGGCGCAAAAATGCCAATCTGCGCGTACGTTGGTAACACGCCTATCAGCGTGGTGCAGATCCCCATCATAGTGATGGTGATAAACAGCACTTTTTTACGCCCTATCCGGTCACCCATTTTGCCGAAAATAAAGGCCCCAACGATGCGAGCAATGTAACCAGCACCGTAGGTTCCCATCGCGAGGATCAGCGCCATCGCAGCGGATTGCTCCGGGAAAAATATCTCATGGAAAACCAGCGCGGCCCCCAGGGAGTAGAGCTGGAAGTCCATAAACTCCAGCGCGGTCCCCAGCCAGCCGGATACCGCAGCGCGGATCAGGTCTTTGGTCGAACGTTCGTGTGTAACTTGCGTCATGATGGCTATCTCAAAGGTAAGATGCGTACCACTTACTCGCACAGGTGTTATTTAGTCTGCGAAGGTCAACAGCACCTTGCAGCAATGTTGTCTGTCACGTTCAAACAGGGTCATCGCGTCATGGACCTGCCTGTAATCCATGACGTGAGTGATGAGCTTATCGGGATCGATTAACCCCTTTTGCAGCCAGTCAATCACCACCGGAAACTTCCCGGCATTGAGTCTGGAGGAATAGATGGCGAGTTCTTTTCCGGTGATCCCCTGTTGGGCAACGGATGAAGGCTCGCTGGAAAAGCCCATCAGCACGATGCGCGCCGCCGGAGACGCCAGGCTAACGGCCTCCTGCAAAATAGACGGATGACAGGCGGCATCGACGATCAGCGTCGGGCGGATTTGCTTCTCTTCAAGCCATGCGCTGAGAACGTGCTGACGATTATCAATAGCCCAGTCCGCCCCGCAGCGTTCGGCCATTGCCAGCCTTTCCGGGATCTGATCGACGACTATCACCTGGCTCACGCCATACACGCCTTTCAGGGCCTGAACGGTGGTCAGCCCCATTGGTCCCGCGCCGTAAACTAAAGCGATATCCTCAGGAATGGGGGAAACCTGTCCTGTGACGTTTGCCGCAATGGTGAAGGGTTCCACCATCACTGCGTGACGGTCGCTGACGCCGTCGGGGATTGGCCATGCGTTGCTTGCTGGCACACAGGCATACTCGCTAAAACCGCCATCGCGGTGCACGCCGATCACCACCAGCGACGTACAGACGTTGGGCTTACCTACACGGCACGGATAGCAGTGACCGCAGCTGATCACCGGATCCACGCTGACTCGCTGACCCAACACTCTATCCGTGACACCGTCACCGATGGCGTCAATCACGCCAAAAAATTCATGACCAATCACCCGCGGATATTTCGCGAACGGATTGTGCCCGTGCCAGATGTGGCTGTCGGAACCACAAATTCCGGCGAGCCGAATTTTGACCCGTACTTCTCCCGCCTGAGGCTGTGGGAGCTCGCGCTCTTCAATCACCAGTTCTTCTGGTTGGCGAACAACTATGCTTTTCATTTTTCTCTCCTCACCAGTTCCACAGCGTGCCGTCTTCAAGGCGGGCGACGGGCAGATACGCAGGATCGTACGGATATTTCGCCGCCAGTTTTTCATCAAACTCAATGCCGAGCCCCGGTTTTTCGCCCGGATGCATATAACCGTTATCGAAGGTCCAGCTGTGCGGGAAGACCTCCAGCATCTGTTCGGAATAGCCCATGTATTCCTGCACGCCAAAATTCGGCACCCATAGATCGAAATGCAGCGCCGCCGCCATGCAGACCGGGGAAAGATCGGACGGACCGTGCGAGCCGGTTCGCACCTGATAGAGAGAGGCAAAGTCGGCAATGCGGCGCATGCCGGTGATCCCGCCCGCGTGGGTAATGGTGGTGCGGATATAGTCAATCAGCTGTTCTTCAATCAGCTGCTTGCAGTCCCAGATGCTGTTGAACACCTCTCCCACGGCAATCGGCGTGACGGTGTGCTGGCGAATCAGACGGAAACAGGCCTGGTTTTCCGCAGGTGTTGGATCTTCCATCCAGAACAGACGGTACTCTTCAATGCTTTTCCCGAAGCGCGCAGCTTCAATCGGCGTCAGTCGGTGGTGCATGTCATGCAGCAGATGCTCGCCGAAGCCAAATTTTTCGCGAACGGCGGCAAACAGTTTGGGAGTGAAATCGAGATATTTTTCCGTCGACCAGAGCTGCTCTTCCGGCCACAGACCTTTAGTGGCAGGTTCGTACGCCAGCCCTTTCCCTTTCGCCATGCCGTAGGTCGTTTTCATCCCTGGCACACCGCACTGAGCGCGGATGGCTTTGAAGCCCATTTCTTTGTGGCGGGCATAGTCGTCCAGCACTTCGTCAATGGAGTGGCCCGTGGTATGGCAATACACCATCACTCCTTCGCGGGAGGCGCCGCCTAACAGCTGGTACAGCGGCATACCTGCGGCTTTGGCCTTAATATCCCACAGCGCCATATCGACAGCGGAGATAGCAGACATCGTCACCGGCCCACGGCGCCAGTAGGCCCCTTTATAGAAAAACTGCCAGATATCTTCGATGCGCTGCGCATCACGGCCAACCAGCTGCGGGCAAAGATGATCTTTGAGATAGGAAGCGACGGACAACTCACGTCCGTTCAGCGTGGCATCGCCCAGCCCACTGATACCGTCTTCGGTGGTGATTTTCAGCGTGACAAAGTTACGTCCCGGACAGGTTACAAAAACCTCTGCTGCAACAATCTTCATTTTGCCTTTCTCCTCGGTTCGATAAGGCGAAATGTAGCCACTCACGCAACTACCATACAAGTATATTGATCGTAAAAGCGGCAGGAGATCACAAAACAAGCAAGGGAAATGAAGCCCGGCTATACCGGGCAGCGTTAATTTAACGAGGGAGTTTTTGAGAAGAGAAACAAGCAGAAGATCAGGCGCGGCCCCAGCCGGCAACGATGATTAACATCCCACACAGCGCGATGATCGCTCCGGCCCAGTCGTAGTGACTCAGCCGCACGCCATCAACAAAACGCAGCCACAGCAAAGCAGTGCAGACATACACTCCGCCATAGGCCGCATAAACCCGCCCGCTGGCCGCCGGATGCAGCGTCAACAGCCAGACGAACAACATGAGTGAAAGCCCCGCCGGCACCAACAACCAGGCGCTTGCCCCTCTTTTTAGCCACAGCCAGGGAAGATAGCAGCCAATGATTTCGCACAGCGCGGTAGCAAAGAACAACAGACTGGTTTTTATCATGAATGATTATTTACAACTGATAGCAGCAAAGAGCTTAAGGATAAATTAATCTTACTAAAGGGAGAATCGCTTTCTTTTTCATTCCCACGGCCATTGAGGTGCAGGATTATGAGTATCGACAGAATGGCAAAGGTAGTTCTGCGTCGCCAGGGCATCGGCGTGAAGGACAAAGTCATTCGTTTTCGCGGCAACACCATCGTTTTTCGTCTTAACGAGGATGGCTACGATATTTACATCAACGGGGCGAAGATCAACTTCGTCAAAACCAAAGATGTGAACGAAGCGGTCCGTATCTATAAAACCACGCTCAGCAGCGCCTGCTGAGCGCCCTTCCGTTTGCTTTCTGCTGTCTCCGTCAGATGGGTATTCCCTGCTCAGGAGTTGGTGTAAACTGCGCCTGAGGGTTTACCGTTTTTTCACCCGAAAGGAAACAGCAATGAAAGTGACTTTTAGCAAACGCCTGTGTCTGACGGCGCTGCTGGCGTTCAGTGCCGTGGTCTACACCGCCAGCGCAACGGCAGATAGCACCAGCAAGCTGATTATCGAATCCGGTGACAGCGCACAGAGCAAACAAAATGCTGCGATGGACAAGGAACAGTGGAACGACACCCGTTCACTGCGTCATAAAGTGAATACCCGCGCTGAAAAAGAGTGGGATAAGCATGACGTGGCTTTTGACACCCGAGACAAATGCGAGCAGAGCGCCAATCTGAACGCCTACTGGGAGCCAAACACCCTGCGCTGCCTTGATCGCACGACGGGCCGCAGCATCGCGCCATAATCTCCAGGGGGCCAGATGCGCCCCCTTTCTGTTTTAACATCCATCGCAAAAGGACATCTCATGGCTGATGCTTATACCGTTAAGCTGCGCCCACTGGAGCGCGAGGATCTGCGCTTTGTTCACCAGCTTGATAACAACGCCAGCGTTATGCGCTACTGGTTTGAAGAGCCGTATGAGGCCTTCGTTGAGCTTTCCGATCTCTACGACAAGCACATTCACGATCAGAGCGAACGCCGCTTTGTCATTCAGTGCGACGGCGAAAAAGCCGGGCTGGTGGAATTAGTCGAGATCAACCACGTCCATCGCCGCGCTGAATTCCAGATTATTATTTCACCGGAATATCAGGGGAAAGGTCTGGCCTCCAAAGCGGCTCTGCTGGCCATGGATTACGGATTTACCGTTCTCAATCTCTACAAGCTGTATCTGATTGTCGATAAAGAGAACGAGAAAGCGATTCATATCTATCGCAAGCTCGGTTTCCAGGTGGAAGGTGAACTCATCCATGAGTTTTTCATCAACGGTGAATATCGTAATACCATCCGTATGTGCCTGTTCCAGCATCAGTATCTGCCGCACAAAGCGCACGGTCATATGCTGCTGAAGCCTACGGCTCAGTAGTAATCGATGCTGTTTTTGACGGTGTAATGCTTTGTCACCGGAGGCGTTGCACTGTCATCCACAATCTCTAACGCACAGCTGACCGGGTTATCGTGGCGGTCGTAGTCGCAGGTTTGCGCCACATTACCAATCGTTTTGTCGTTCAGGGTGCTGATAGCCGTGTAATCCAGCTTTTTCCGCGCATCTTTCGATGGCGTCGCAACAATTTTCAGCGTCTCATCGCCGCCCGTCGACGTTTTGCCAACCGGATAACCTTCCTTGTCATAGTGATAGTCCACCGTCAGCGCTTTACCGTGGGCTGCGACCACAAAACCATTGTCGTCAGTGTCCCACGTCAGCCCGATTGAAGGCATGCCTGCCAGCTGACATTTGCCCTGCAGCAGGATCCGTTTTTCCTGAGTCGTACCATCAAGGTAGTAGTTTGCATCCAGTACCAGAGTGGCTCCGGAATTGGTCTCAAGGTCGTGAAGTTCGATAATGTCAAAGCACCCTTCTTCCGACAATTTCGCACTGACGCGTTTGGTCACTTCACCCTTGTCATTCATCAACGTCTGGCTGAAGTCCTTGACCGGGCCACGCAGCGGATCGAAATCAAATTCATTGGAAAAACTAGCCATTTCCGGAGTGAATGCCACCGGAACAGAAGCCTGGTCGCAGGCCGCCAGCAGGCCGATACAGGGCAGAATCAACAGCAGTTTTTTCACAGCTCATCCTTGCGGGGAGATTTTTCCCAATCATAGTAGGAAATACAGCGCTTTACACTACGGAAACGACGTCATTGGGGAAAAAAACATAAGGATATGGAATTCTCGTTTTCCGCCTTTTCGGAATTTATTTAGGCCAAATGCCTGCCGTTTTATCACTTAACAGGAGTAGGATTGCATGGCTCAATAACCATTTTTTAATGATGGTTATAAGACAACTATCAAGAGAAGGATTTAGATGTGGCTATACCAGTTTATCTATGGTTTCTCGATGATGTGGGCAATCGGATAAAAGACTCTGTGGTGGAAGACTAGTTATGTACATACGAAAAATACTAATATTTACTTTTTCTACCTTTTCTTTCTTAGTTCATGCTGAAGATTATGGGTGTGCCGCTGCTGGAGCATCAATGGAATCGGCATTGTTTAGTAAACTCTCGACAGATTTAGGAATCGATACGTCCTCTGTAAATGAAATGACGACAACAGTTGAGGTGCTAGACATTTCTCCAATTTCAAGAGTATATGCAGAGTATTTAGCCAGGGCTGATTTTAATAAAGACCCTGACAAAGATAAAACAGAGCACAGATACAATAAAATCTATTTTTCAAGCTATTATGAAAATGAAGTAAAATCCATCACTGCCAAATACACGTATTTCAACAAGCAAAACAAGAAAGATGTTTTCATCGCAACAAGCCTTATGAATAAGCATGAATGCTCAATACGATTCAATGGTTACATCATTTTAAGTAGAGAGTTTTAGACTATGAAATCGAAATCACCTGAAAGCACTTAGCTGTAAACCACCGTTCTCAGAAATTTCAGAAAGTTAATATCAAAGACACCAGCTGACACTCCACCTGCTATGCTGTTATCTCACCACAGCGATAAGGAGATACAGCATGAAAAAGTTACACTGGCTGGCAGCATTATTGGTCGCAGGGGCAATGCCCGCCTTCGCCGCAGCACCTGAGTCCTGCGAGCGCGTGAAGGACGACATTCAGCAGAAAATCATCAAAAACGGCGTACCGGAGTCCGGCTTCAGTCTGGATATCGTGCCAAACGATCAGGCAGACCGCCCGGATGCACAGGTCGTCGGACACTGTGCTAACGACACCTTTAAGATCCTCTACGTCCGCAGCGGCAGCGATCAGCAGTAAACGTGAATTTCAAATGGAAGTTATTATTCCTGTTTTGACCAGGGATAATATCTTCCTACCTCTAAGTAAGTAACATGCCTCCGTCATTAAACAGGCTGACTCAGCCGAAGAATAAAACATGATGGAGTGTGCGATGTCTGACCATGAACACCCCGGCGGGATCACCCGCCGCACCCTGATTAAATCCTCTGCCATTGGCTCTCTGGCGCTGGCTGCCAGCAGCATTTCATTGCCTTTTACCCTCAAAAGCGCCGCGGCAGCGGTGCAACAAGCTACTCAGCCAGACGATAAAGTCGTCTGGGGCGCGTGCTCCGTTAACTGCGGCAGCCGCTGCGCGCTGCGCCTGCACGTGCGCGATGACGAAGTGTACTGGGTCGAAACGGACAACACCGGCGAAGATATCTACGGCAATCACCAGGTTCGCGCCTGTCTGCGCGGCCGCTCTATTCGCCGTCGTATGAATCACCCGGAGCGCCTTAACTATCCGATGAAGCGCGTCGGCAAGCGCGGCGAAGGCAAATTTGAGCGCATCAGCTGGCCAGAAGCACTGGATATGCTGACCGAAAGCCTGAAAAAAACGGTGCAGGAATACGGCAACGAAGCGGTTTACATCAACTACACCTCCGGGATTGTCGGCGGCAACATTACCCGCTCCTCCCCTTATGCTTCGCTGGTTGCCCGCCTGATGAACTGTTACGGCGGCTCGTTGCAGCAGTACGGAACCTACAGCACCGCGCAAATCGCTTGTGCGATGCCTTACACCTACGGCTCAAACGACGGCAACAGCACCTCAGATATCGAAAACACGAAACTGGTGGTGATGTTCGGCAACAATCCGGCGGAAACCCGTATGAGCGGTGGTGGGATCACCTATTTCCTCGAAGAAGCCCGCGCGCGCTCCAATGCCAGAATGATTGTTATCGATCCGCGTTACACGGATACCGCCGCTGGCCGTGAAGATGAATGGATCCCAATTCGTCCGGGTACCGATGCAGCGCTGGTTGCCGGTATTGCATGGGTGTTAATCGACGAAAACCTGGTAGATCAGCCGTTCCTCGACAAATATTGCGTCGGCTACGATGAGAAAACCCTCCCGGAAGGTGCTCCGGCCAACGGGCACTACAAAGCCTATATTCTTGGTCAGGGAGACGACGCCACCGCCAAAACGCCGGAATGGGCTTCCCGCATTACCGGGATCCCGGCAGACAGAATCGTCAAACTGGCCCGCGAAATTGGCAGCACCAAACCAGCTTATATTTGCCAGGGTTGGGGGCCGCAGCGTCAGGCGAACGGCGAGCTCACCTCCCGCGCCATCGCGATGCTGCCTATTCTGACCGGCAACGTCGGCATTAACGGCGGCAACAGCGGCGCGCGTGAATCAACGTACACCATGACCATCGAACGCATGCCGATTCTGGACAATCCGGTGAAAACTGCGATTTCCTGCTTTACCTGGACCGATGCCATCGAGCGCGGTGCAGAAATGACGGCCACCCGCGACGGCGTGCGCGGCAAGGATAAGCTCGACGTGCCGATTAAGTTCATCTGGAACTACGCCGGTAATACCATCATCAACCAGCATTCCGACATCAATAAGACCCACGACATCCTGCAGGATGAGTCGAAATGCGAAATGATTGTGGTGGTGGAAAACTTCATGACCAGCTCGGCGAAATATGCCGATCTGCTGCTGCCAGACCTGATGACCGTCGAGCAGGAAGACATCATCCCGAACGACTACGCCGGAAACATGGGCTACCTGATTTTCATCCAGCCCGCGACCTCGGCTAAGTTTGAACGCAAACCGATTTACTGGATCCTGAGCGAAGTAGCGAAGCGGCTTGGCGACGATGTGCATCAGAAATTTACCGAAGGCCGCACTCAGGCCGAATGGCTGCAGTTCTTGTACGCTAAAATGCTGGCGAAAGATCCGCAGCTGCCGTCCTATGACGAGCTCAAAGAGATGGGAATTTACAAGCGCAAAGATCCGAACGGACACTTTGTGGCTTATAAAGCTTTCCGGGATAACCCGGCTGCCAATCCACTGAAAACGCCGTCTGGTAAAATCGAGATCTATTCTGCCCAGCTCGCGAATATTGCCGCCAACTGGCAGATCGAAAAAGATGACACCATCAGCCCCCTGCCGGTCTACGCTTCCACGTTTGAAGGCTGGGACGATCCGCAGCGTAGCCAGTTCCCGCTACAGCTGTTTGGCTTCCACTACAAGGCGCGTACCCACTCCAGCTACGGCAATATCGACGTGCTGAAAGCGGCCTGTCGCCAGGAAGTGTGGCTCAATCCTCTGGATGCCAGCAAACGTGGGATCAACAACGGTGATATGGTTCGCGTGTTCAACAGCCGCGGCGAACTGCGCATTCCGGCGAAGGTCACACCGCGCATTATGCCGGGCGTCAGCGCAATGGGTCAGGGAGCCTGGCATGATGCCAGTATGAACGGCGACCGCATCGATCACGGTTCGTGCATTAACACTCTGACGACCCATCGGCCTTCACCGCTGGCAAAAGGTAACCCACAGCACACTAATCTGGTCGAAATCGAGAAGGTCTAGTCACCTTAGCCCTCTCGTCGTGTATGTTTAATTCTGAGAGAACACCAGGCATGGCCCAAGCCATGCCGCAGTAAGGAAGAAGTTTATGAATTCATCGCGTTCTGACGACGCTATCATCATCAGCGCCCGTGTACTTGGGGCGTTGTATTATTTCGAACCGCAAAGTGAGCAGGCCGCACCGCTGATGCAGGCTTTTCAGGACGGCACCTGGGCGCAGCAGTGGCCTGAATCACTGACGTTCAGCCCTGAGCTGGTTACAGAATTTCAGCAAGCGGCCGATGAACCTCTGGCGGAAGCCTGGCAGCGGCTGTTTGTTGGCCCCTACGCTCTTCCTGCGCCGCCGTGGGGTTCCGTGTGGCTCGATAAAGAAAACGTGTTGTTTGGTGAGTCGACCCTGGCGCTGCGCCAGTGGATGCGTGAAAACAGCATTGCTTTTGATACTGAACAGAATGAGCCGGAAGACCACTTCGGCACGTTGCTGATGCTGAGCGCATGGCTGAAAGAAAACCAGCGTGAAGACGAATGGCAACAGCTGCTGGCGTGGCATCTGCTGCCGTGGTCTGGGCGTTTCCTGCAGGTCTTCACAGAAGAAGCCGATCACCCTTTCTATCGCTCACTTGGTCAGCTGACTCAGCAGACCCTTGCCCAGTGGCAAAATGAGCTGCTGATCCCAGTTGCGGAAAAAAAACTCACCCGCTAATACGCTCATCACCCGCCGGATGGCGGGTGACTTAACTGAAATTGAAGCAAATTCCCTCCCATCGATTGTGACAGTGTCACTTTAAGCTTTTCGTTTTAAGACTAATCTCACCTCCGTGCGCGCAGACAAGACGGCATAAGGCGTAACAAGCTGTTTACAACTCTGGCGCTGGCAAACCAATTCTGCCGATTCCTGGAATCCTTCCCATCTGCTTGCTATAGGTCTGAAACCCGGCCGGAAAAGGGCTTTCGCCTTTCATAACTAAATGCAACATGGTTGCTATAACGCAGGCACACAGGGAGACACACTGCAATGCACTCAACTTTACTCACCCGCACGCTGCTATTTATCGCAGCGATTATTGCGGTACTGGCACTCGTCACGTGGGGCATCGGCATTGACACTATCCGCGCTCGCCGCGTCGATCTGCTCTATCTCGGACAACAGCATCTGCTGCTGGTCTTTTCTTCGATGTTTTTCGCCCTGCTGGTGGGGATCCCAAGCGGTATTCTTCTCAGCCGCCCGGCTTCCCGTGGCGTGGCCGAATACGTAATGCAGATTTTTAATATCGGTAACACCCTGCCGCCTCTGGCCGTACTGGCGCTGGCGATGGTTATTGTCGGCATTGGTGATAAACCGGCGATTGTCGCGCTGTTTCTCGCCTCTCTGCTGCCGATTGTCCGTAATACCTATGCCGGATTGTGCTCGGTGCCCGCCTCGCTCATTGAAGCAGCAAAGGGTATCGGTATGACCAAATGGCAGCGCCTGTGGCAGGTTGAATTACCCAACGCCTGGCCGGTGATGCTGTCGGGTATTCGTATCGCCACGGCGATTAACGTCGGGACCGCGCCGCTGGCGTTCCTGATTGGCGCCAGCAGCTACGGCGAGCTGATTTTCCCCGGCATTTATCTCAACGACTTCCCGACGCTGATTTTAGGCGCGGTCGCTACCGCACTTTTCGCCCTGATCCTCGATACGCTGCTGGCCGCTCTTGGACGCGTCCTCAGCCCGCACACAGCGGAATAACAACAATAAGGAGCTTCATGTGAGACGATCTCTCCGTCTGTTGGTCGCCGCAGCGCTGACGTTAGTCATCAGCCAGGCTCAGGCTGCCCCGCTGATCCTCGCGACCAAAAGTTTTACCGAGCAGCATATTTTATCGGCGATGACGGTTCAGTACCTGAAGAAGAAAGGCTTTCAGGTGCAGCCGCAAACCAATATTGCCACGGTGATTTCCCATAACGCGATGATCAACAAACAAATCGATATGACCTGGGAATACACCGGCACGGCGCTGATCATCTTCAATCACATCGACAAACGCATGTCGCCGGAAGAATCGTACGAGACGGTGAAGCGTTTGGAAGCAAAGCATGGGCTGGTCTGGCTTAAGCCAGCAGAAATGAACAACACCTACGCCTTTGCTATGCAGCGTAAACGCGCTGAAAAGGAAAATATCAATACGATGTCGGAGATGGTGGCGAAGATTGAACACATCCGTCAGACCGACCCGAAACACAACTGGCTGCTGGGGCTGGATCTGGAATTTGCCGGGCGTAGCGACGGGATGAAGCCTCTTCAGCAGGCTTATGCCATGGAGCTTGACCGACCGCAAATCCGCCAGATGGATCCGGGTCTGGTTTATAACGCGGTCCGCGATGGCTTTGTCGACGCCGGGCTGATTTACACCACCGATGGTCGCGTGAAGGGCTTCGATCTGAAAGTGCTGAAAGACGATAAAGGTTTCTTCCCGAGCTACGCCGTCACGCCGGTGGTGCGTAAAGACACGCTGGAAGCTAATCCGGGTCTGGAGGAAGCGCTGAATACCCTTTCCGGCCTGCTGAATAACGATGTGATCACCGAACTGAACAAGCGCGTAGATATCGATCACCAGTCGCCACAGCAGGTTGCGCATGATTTTCTGCACAGCAAAGGTCTGGTTTAAGGAGAGCCCATGGAAACCATTCATTACATGATTGATAACTGGAGTTATCTGGCCACCCTGACCTGGCAGCACCTGTGGCTGGTTCTGCTGGCCGTTGGACTGGCGATTATCATCGGCGTGCCGCTCGGCATCCTGATTGTGCGCCACAAATGGCTGGCTACTCCGATTCTGGGGCTGACAACCCTGCTGCTGACCGTGCCGTCTATCGCGCTGTTCGGCCTGATGATCCCGCTGTTTTCGCTGATCGGTCAGGGTATTGGCGCCCTGCCAGCCATTACTGCGGTGTTTCTCTATTCTCTGCTGCCGATTGTGCGTAACACCCACACCGCGCTCGACAGTCTCCCTCCGGGGCTGCGGGAAGCCGGGCGCGGCATCGGCATGACTTTCTGGCAGCGTCTGCGCTGGGTGGAAATCCCTATGGCGCTGCCCGTCATCTTTGGCGGCATTCGTACCGCCGTGGTGATGAATATCGGCGTGATGGCGATTGCCGCAGTGATTGGCGCAGGCGGCCTGGGCCTGCTGTTGCTGAACGGTATCGGCGGCAGCGATATCCGAATGTTAATTGCCGGGGCGCTGATGATTTGCCTGCTGGCTATTGTGCTCGACTGGTTGCTGCATCGTCTGCAGATTGTCCTGACACCTAAGGGGATCCGATAATGATAAAACTAGAAAATCTCACCAAACAGTTTACTCAGAAAAACGGCCAGAGCTTCAACGCCGTGGATAACGTTAACCTCAACGTGCCGGAAGGCGAAATGTGCGTGCTGCTGGGTCCTTCCGGCTGCGGCAAAACCACTACCCTGAAAATGATTAACCGGCTGATCCCCGCCAGCAGCGGCAAGATTTTGATCAATGGCCAGGACACCAGCGACATGGATACCGTAACGCTGCGCCGCAATATCGGTTACGTGATCCAACAGATTGGCCTGTTCCCCAATATGACCATCGAAGAGAACATCACCGTGGTGCCGCGCATGCTGGGCTGGGATAAAGCCCGTTACCAGGCGCGTGCGACAGAGCTGATGGATATGGTGGCGATGGATCCGAAAAAATTCCTCAATCGCTATCCGAAAGAGATGTCCGGCGGGCAGCAGCAGCGTATTGGCGTGATTCGTGCACTGGCGGCCGATCCTCCGGTACTTCTGATGGATGAACCTTTCGGCGCCGTCGACCCGATTAACCGTGAAGTGATTCAGAACCAGTTTCTGGAAATGCAGCGTCAGCTGAAAAAAACGGTGATGCTGGTCAGCCATGATATCGACGAAGCGCTGAAGCTGGGCGACCGTATCGCCGTATTCCGTCAGGGACGCATCGTGCAGTGCGCCAGCCCGGACGAACTGCTGGCAAAACCGGCGAACGAATTTGTTGGCTCGTTTGTCGGTCAGGATCGCACGCTTAAGCGTCTGCTGCTGGTTTCTGCGGGCGATGTCACGGACCAGCAGCCCACGCTGACCGTCCAGCGCGATACCGCCCTGCCGGAAGCCTTCGCCACCATGGACGATAACGATATTCGCGCCATTACGGTGGTGGACAGCAGCGGTAAACCGTTGGGCTACGTCAAACGCCGTGAGGCGAAAAACGCCAGCGGAAGCTGTGCCGACCTGCTACATCCCTTCCGCGTGACGGGTAAAGCCGATGACAACCTGCGCGTGGTGCTGTCAAAACTCTACGAGAGCAACACCAGCTGGATGCCGATTGTGGATGAGGACGGTCGCTACAACGGCGAGATTTCACAGGATTATATCGCCGATTACCTCAGCTCCGGTCGTACTCGTCGGGCGCTGAATATTGGCTCGGTGGATTAATCAAAGCCCTGCGGCGTATTGATTTCGCCGCAGGATTTGCCGAAGGTTTTAACGTTTAAAATCGAAAACCGCGTTTTTAAACATCTGGTAGACCTTGTCATTCGGCGCAGGTGGAATAGCGGCATTTTTAACTGCATCCACTGCAGCTATACAAAAATCTTTATCACCTGCTTCAGCGTTAGCCTGAGTAATACTTCCGTTGCGCTGAAGCACAACTCTTACCGTACACTCTTTCCCCCGCCATTTTTCTGGCTCGATAAGTTTCATATCTACGGCATGCTTAATCTTTCCTGCATAACCCGATGGCGATTGATCGTCGCGCCCATTGGGCGTGCTATTTAACGATCCGAGCAGGTCATCGACCTGCGTCATACCATCACTGGCTTTAGCGGAACTGTGCTGAGTCCCGTTACAGCCAACCAGTGCCAGAATTGCTATCAACATTAATTTTTTCATCATTCCCTGTTTCCTTTTTTATTAGTGCGGCGAGTTTAACCTCACCAATGCGGCGCACAAATGGCTTTTATCAAGCAACCTCAGTGGCTTGTGTATATCATTCAGTATCCCTCTTTGACCCGTAGAGCCGATGCACCGTCTTCACGCTTACCCCGATATTCAGGCGATGTTCCGCCGTCTGTTGATTGCCACTCTGGTGGGGATCTTTGCCGCGCTTGCCGTCGCGTTATTTCGCCATGCCATGTACCTGCTGGAGTGGTTACTGCTCAGCAATGACAGCCGCAGCCTGGTCAATGCCGCGAGCGGGCTGCCGTGGTGGCGCAGGTTGTTAACTCCCGCCCTGGGGGGTCTTGCCGCAGGCTTATTGCTGTGGAGCTGGCAGCGCTATACCCGTCAGCGTCCGCATGCGCCGACGGACTATATGGAAGCGCTGGAAACGGAAGACGGCAAATTCGACTACGGTGCCAGCCTGATTAAATCCCTGGCTTCTCTGCTGGTGGTAGTCAGCGGTAGCGCCATTGGCCGCGAAGGGGCGATGATCCTGCTGGCGTCACTTGCCGCTTCGGCTTTTGCCCAGCGTTTCACGCCGAAATCAGAATGGAAATTATGGATCGCTTGCGGGGCCGCAGCCGGGATGGCAAGCGCCTATCATGCGCCGCTGGCAGGCAGCCTGTTTATCGCGGAAATCCTGTTTGGCACGCTGATGCTGGCTTCATTAGGCCCGGTGGTGGTCTCTGCCGTCATCGCCTTACTGATGACCAATCTGCTGAGCGGCGGCCCGGAAGTGCTTTATAACGTACAGGTCAATGCCCCGCACGGAGCCGGAACCTATGGGCTGATGCTGGCAACAGGTCTGCTGGCAGGGTTATGCGGCCCGCTATTTGTCTGGCTGATGGGCTTCAGCCACGGGCTTTTCCTGCGTCTGAAGCTTTCACCGCCTTGGCAGCTGGCGCTTGGCGGAACGCTTGTCGGGCTGCTGTCGCTGCTGACGCCTGCGGTATGGGGCAACGGCTACAGCGTCGTGCAAAGCTATTTATCTGCTCCGCCGGTATTCACTCTGATTGCCGGGGTATTCGTGTGTAAATTACTGGCGGTATTAGCCAGCAGCGGCTCCGGCGCACCCGGTGGCGTGTTTACGCCAACGCTGTTTGTCGGCATGGCCGTGGGGATGCTGTTTGCCAGAATGTGGGGAGTCTGGTTGCCGGATGGCAATGAAATGGCCGTTCTGTTGGGATTAACCGGGATGGCTACGCTGTTGGCCGCCACCACGCATGCGCCCATTATGTCGACGCTGATGATCTGTGAAATGACCGGGCAATATGCTCTGTTGCCCGGCCTGTTGATTTCCTGCGTGGTGGCTTCCGTGCTTTCGCGGACCCTACGCCAGGACTCGATCTACCGCCAACACGTCACCGAACATCGTTAAATCGATATATTGCGCTAACTCGCGCTGCTCGGCTCTTGGCAGATAAGGCAGCTCGCCCACCAGCGGCGCGGGGAGTTTCTTGCACAGGACATCGATAATTTCTGCGTAGTGCGCCAGTCCTGGGTTGATGCGGTTTGCCACCCAGCCAATCACCGGCAGACCGTCATTGGCGATCGCCTGCGCCGTCAACAGCGCATGGTTAATACAGCCTTCCTGGATCCCAACCACCATCACTACCGGCAGCTGTTCCTGCACCACCCATTCAGAAAGCGGACGCAGATCGTTCATCAGGCTACGCCAGCCGCCGGTGCCCTCGACCACCACGTGATCGACGCTGTTGCTGAGCGTTGCCAGGCCATTCGATAACAGGGAATAGTTAATCGGACAGCTATGGGCAACGCTGCTCTCTTCTTCGCTCAGCGCAATCGGGTTAATCGCGCTATAGGGTAATTCCACAGTGGAAACGCTTTGCAACACTAACGCATCTTTATTGCGCAGCCCTTCTGGCGTTTCTTTGCTGCCTTTAGCGACAGGCTTGTAGCCCGCCACACTTTTTCCGTTGGCAGCCAGCGCCTGCAGCAGTGCGCGCGAAACAACAGTTTTGCCTACGGCGGTATCCGTACCAGTTATAAAGAAACGCTTAAGCATGACTTGCTCCACAGCCTTGACGTGAACATATAAATCGGGGTGATAATTTACGACCGGGAAAGTCTACGTGAAGCGGCGAAATGCCAGACTGATTTAGCGCAATTTTTGGCAAAACAATGAAATTTTGTTAACCCTGTAACAACCTGATCAGCAGCGAACCGTTATACAGCGCGTCTTTCACCAGCGCAGCGCCGGTCATGGTACCCCGGTTAAGGAACTGAGTGCTTTCAACGGCGATATGCTGACTGTACGCAGGCAGCGACTGCTGACGGATGCAGGAGCTGATAGCGGGGAACAAAATATCCGCTGCCTGATTAAAGGGGGAACCGATAAGAATTTTTTGCGGATTGAATAAATTCACCATGATGGCGAGGATCCGCCCGACGTGGGTACCCACGCCGCTAATGATATCTTTCGCCAATAAATCGCCCTGCAGTGCCGCCTGGCACAGCCATTCCACGCTGAGCGGTTGCTGGTGCAGCATCGAACTCATCGACTGCTGCATGCGAACTTTGGTCAGCGCCAGCACACTTTCCACACTGGCGATGGTTTCCAGACAGCCGTGGTTGCCGCAGTAACAGCGCTGACCGTAAGGATCGACCTGTGTATGGCCAATTTCCACCAGGCTGCTGCTGCCCGCATGAAGCAGGCGACCGTCGGTAATCACCCCAGCTCCAACGTTATGGTCAATCACCACCTGAATCACATCTCGTGCGCCGCGGGAAGCGCCAAACAGGGCCTCCGCCATGGTCCAGGCGCTGATGTCGTGCTGCAGATAAACCGGTACGCCGGTGCGTGACTCCAGCGCCTCGCCCAGCGCGACATCTTTCACATCGTCATAAAACGGCATCCGGTGGATGATGCCATTTTCGGTGTCGATAATGCCGGGTAAGGTAATGGCTATCGCCGTGAGGCGTTCCAGCTTCTGCTGATGGCGGATGAAAAACTGATCGATATGGTCAATCACCCGTTCAAGAAAAGGCTTTTCGTCAACCAGCGGAAGAGTCTGTTCTTCCTCTACCACCAGTTTGCTGCTGAGGTCACGCAGGGCGAGGTTGATTTCGCCCCGGCTGATGCGCAAAGAGAGGTAATGCCAGGCTTCGGTTTCCACCATCAGGCCAACCGCCGGACGGCCACGGCTGCCTGGCTCCTGAATTTCGGTTTCCTGAACCAGATGGGCTTCCAGCATTTCCCGGACGATCTTGGTGATGCTCGCCGGAGCCAGCTGAGCAAGGCGAGAAAGGTCGATACGCGACACCGGGCCAAGCTGATCAATCAGGCGATAGACCGCCCCTGCGTTGGTCTGCTTGATCTGATCGATATGCCCTGGCTGACTTTCTGCTACCACCACAGACTTCCTTATTTTCGCGCTTCGAAATAAACTTTCGCTATGGTGAAGCACTTCGACGTAACTCGTCAAATTTTTACTTAGGCTTGTGATTTACTGCACATTTTTTCGTACCTTTTAGGAAGAATTACCGATTAATGGTCGCCGAAAGCAGCTCGCGAAAACGAACGGCCGCCTGGCTGAGTTGATGATGTTTTGACCACACCAGCCACATCTCTGACACGGCATCCGGATCGCTGATGGGCAGCCAGCGAATTTCATCAAGCTGCACGCGCTGAAAGGAAGCGGGAAGCACGGAAACGCCGAGCCCAGCGGCCACCAGGCCGATAATCGTCATCGCTTCGCCGACCTCCTGGGTGATGACTGGCGTACCGTAGCGGCGCAGCAGCCCCAGAATATCGTCATACAGCCCGGTCCCGACGTGCGGATCAAAGAAAACCAGCGGCTCAGCCACCAGCTCCGCCAGCGAAACGGCATCTTTACGCGCCAGCGGGTTATCACGGGGGATCATCGCCAGAAGCGGTTCGCGCAGCAGCACCTGGCGTTCAAGGTTTTCCGGCAGCGGCGTCTTGCGCATTAATCCCAAATCCAGCGTGCCCGCCCCTAACGGCGCAATCTGTTCACGAGTGTTGCTTTCTCTGGCCGACAGATGCACATCCGGATAGCGGCGGCGAAAGTGAGAGAGCGTGGCCGAAACGGCGCTAATAAACGGCGCAGAAGAGGTAAAACCGATCCGCAGCTCCCCCGTTTCGCCCTGATGAAGCCTTGCCGCGCGCGCGGCGGCCTCTTCCACCTGATTCAGAATTTGTCGGCTGTCGTTCAGGAACTGCTTTCCGGCAGCGGTCAGGCTTACGCTGCGGTTGGTGCGGGCAAACAGTCTGGCGTCAATCTGTTGCTCAAGGATCTGAATTTGCTGGCTTAGCGGCGGCTGGGAAATATTGAGGCGCAAAGCCGCACGACCAAAATGCAGCTCTTCCGCCACGGCGACAAAGTAACGTAAATGACGAAGCTCGATATTCATATCTTTAAGGTCTTATTTGAGATAATTAATATATTAGACAGAATATTTCTATTTTCTTACTCTGTGAAGGTGACTTTTAAGCCGTTATCACGCAAGGATTTCCAGTGAACCGTACGACCACCGTTGACAACGTTCCGCCCAGAGACGTTGTTGCTCCCCGCCCTTCTGAGCCAGCCCAGTTTATTCAGCGTGGTACTCCACAATTTATTCGCGTAACCCTCGCCCTGTTTTCCGCCGGGCTGGCGACCTTTGCGCTGCTGTACTGCGTACAGCCAATCCTGCCGGTGCTGTCCCATGAGTTTGGCGTATCACCGGCCAGCGCCAGTATTTCCCTGTCTGTCTCCACGGCGCTGCTGGCGGTCGGACTGCTGTTTACCGGGCCGCTGTCGGATGCCATCGGGCGTAAACAGGTAATGGTCACCGCGCTGCTGCTGGCCTCCTGCTGTACTTTGCTCTCGACGATGATGACCAGCTGGCACGGCATTCTGATCATGCGCGCGCTGATTGGCCTTTCGCTCAGCGGCGTGGCGGCGGTTGGTATGACCTATCTCAGTGAGGAAATTCACCCTAGCTTTGTCGCGTTTTCAATGGGGCTGTACATCAGCGGCAACTCGATTGGCGGGATGAGCGGACGTCTGCTCACCGGGGTAATGACTGACTTCTTCGGCTGGCGTATTGCTATCGCGATGATTGGCTGTTTTGCGCTGGCGGCAGCGCTGATGTTCTGGCGCATTCTGCCGGACTCACGCCACTTTAAACCCTCGTCGCTGCGGCCAAAAACCCTGTTCATCAACTTCCGTCTTCACTGGCGGGATCGGGGTTTACCGCTGCTGTTTGCCGAAGGTTTCCTGCTGATGGGCGCTTTCGTCACGCTGTTTAACTACATTGGCTATCGCCTGATGATGTCGCCATGGTCGTTGAGCCAGGCGGTGGTCGGGCTGCTGTCGGTCGCCTATCTGACGGGCACGTGGAGCTCACCGAAGGCCGGTGTCATGACTCAGCGCTACGGTCGTGGCCCGGTGATGATCTTCTTTATTGCGGTGATGCTCTGCGGGCTGTTGCTGACCCTGTTCTCCTCACTGTGGCTGATCTTTACCGGCATGTTGCTGTTTTCCGCAGGCTTCTTTGCCGCCCACTCGGTCGCCAGTAGCTGGATTGGTCCACGCGCTCGTCGCGCCCGCGGTCAGGCTTCTTCACTCTATTTGTTCAGCTACTATCTGGGTTCAAGCATTGCAGGCACGCTGGGCGGGGTGTTCTGGCATCAGTGGGGATGGAATGGCGTCGGCGGGTTTATTTCAGCAATGCTGGTCCTGGCGCTTGTCACCGGTCTTGGCCTGCACAAACGCCTGCGTTAGTCTCTTTCCTTGTGGCCCGCGCCTTGCGGGCTGCTCTACCAGATACCGAGAAAGGTGGTCAGTCCCACCATATCTCTCACCGCGTCAATCGACAGCAGCGTGATAAAGATCCAGATGAACGGGTTCATGATTTGCCGCTCGCTGTTGTTAATCCAGTGTTAATTATGGACCAGGCCGCGCTTTTGCCCTCATACTTTAGTATTGTTCTTTGACCCTCTTCTCACATCCGATTCGTTCATCCGGAGCAGGCCAATAATGGAAAAAAATCACTACCAACAGCTCACCCGCACTTTCCAGCGTTTATCCCGTTTTTCCCACCTCGGTTCGATTGCTCACTGGGACATGGCGGCGATGATGCCAGCCGGTGGCAGCGAGGCGCGCGGGGAAGCGTTAGCGGAACTCGGCGTGCTGCAACATCAGATCCTCACCGACAAAAAAGTCGCTGAGTGGCTGGCAGGCGCGCAGCAGGAAAATCTGAGCGACGATGAGCAGGCGAACCTGCGTGAAATGACGCGGGCTTACCAACAGGCGGCACTGCTGCCGGAAAGCCTGGTGGAAGCCAAATCACTGGCGGGAAACCGCTGCGAGCACGCCTGGCGCACCCAGCGTAAAAACAACGACTGGGCTGGTTTCGCCCCTAATCTGCAAGAAGTTGTGCGCCTGAGCCGTGAAGAAGCCAGGATCCGCGCCGAAGCCAGCGGTGGCAAGCCGTACGATGCGCTGCTGGATATCTACGAACCAGGCATGACCAGCAGCCGTCTTGACGTGCTGTTTGCCGATCTGAAAAGCTGGCTACCCGACCTGCTGCAAAAGGTGGTGGAGAAACAATCCGGCCAGACGCTAATCGACCCACAGGGTCCCTTCCCGACCGATTCCCAGCGTCAGCTCGGGCTGGATGCGATGGCCCTGCTCGGCTTTGATTTTAACGGCGGTCGTCTGGACGTCAGCTCTCATCCTTTCTGTGGCGGCGTGCCGGAAGATGTGCGCATCACTACACGTTACGATGAAAACGATTTGCTTAGCGCGTTATTTGGCGTGATCCACGAAACCGGACATGCGCGCTATGAACAGAATCTGCCACGCCAATGGGCTGGACAGCCGGTGGCTCAGGCGCGCTCGATGGGCGTGCATGAATCGCAAAGTCTGTTTTTCGAAATGCAGCTTGGCCGCAGCAATGCGTTTCTGAAACAACTGCTGCCGATGATCCAACAGCGCTTTGGCAATCAGCCTGCTTTCACGCTCGATAACTTTACTGCCTGGAGCCAGCGCGTAGAGCGCGGGTATATTCGCGTCGATGCCGACGAAGTCAGCTATCCGGCTCACGTGATCCTGCGTTATGAAATTGAAAGCGCGCTGATCAACGGAGAGATTGAGGTCGAGGATATTCCGGCGCTGTGGAATGAAAAAATGCAGCAGTATCTGGGGCTCTCTACGGAAGGGAATTACCGCAATGGCTGCATGCAGGACATCCACTGGACCGACGGCGGCTTTGGTTACTTCCCGTCTTATACCTTAGGCGCGATGTATGCCGCTCAGCTGTTCCAGGCCGCCCGCAAGGCGCTTCCTGAGCTGGATAGCCAGCTAAACGCCGGAAACTTCTCCCCGCTGTTTGGCTGGCTGAAAGAGAACATCTGGCAGCACGGCAGCCGTTTCAGCACTTCCGAACTGATTGTCAAAGCCACCGGTGAAGACCTTAACAGCCGCTATTTCCGCGATCATCTGATGGCGCGTTATCTCTAAACAACCCGCGCCAGAGCCCCACTCTGGCGCTGTACATACACGTTGTACATTACGTTACACGCCGATACCAATCACCAACGGAAACCTCGAAAAGACAAGCATATAGTTACTTCAACGGCCCCGCAGTGGGGTTGAACAAAAGAAACCAAATTCGAGGATTTCATAATGAAAAAAGTATTAGCTCTGGTTGTTGCCGCTGCTATGGGTCTGTCTTCTGCTGCTTTCGCTGCTGATACTGCTGCTACCGCAGCGGCTGCTCCAGCTGCGACTGCAACTCACGCTGCTCCAGCAAAAGCAACTCATCATAAGAAACACAAGAAAGCAGCAAAACCAGCTACCGAGCAGAAAGCTCAGGCAGCTAAAAAACACCACAAAAAAGCAGCAACCAAACCTGTAGCTCAGAAAGCTCAGGCTGCTAAAAAGCACCACAAAAAAGCAGCAACTAAACCAGCAGCTCCAGCTCAGAAAGCTCAGGCCGCTAAAAAGCACCACAAAAAAGCAGCAACTAAACCAGCTGTAGCCCAGAAAGCTCAGGCTGCTAAAAAGCACCACAAAAAAGCAGCAACCAAACCAGCTGTAGCTCAGAAAGCTCAGGCTGCTAAAAAGCACCACAAAAAATCTACCAAACACGGCGCAGCTAAACCAGCAGCACAGCCAGCTGCATAAGTTCGCAGTCGGTAGTTGAGTCTTGTATACTAAATCGGCGCTGTTACAGCGCCGTTTTTTTCCGGAGAGCATAATGATGTTACGTCGCTATCGCTTTGAGCTCATCCTTCTGCTGCTGATTATTTGCGCGATAGTCGCCACCCGGTTCTTTTTGTCCTGAGTGTAGTACGCTGATTTTACTCCCACTTTTGATTCATCCCGTCTATAGTAAACACACTGGGTTTACCTTTTAATAATCAAAACCGCCCTCCAGAGAGAGTTATGCGCAGATCCATAGTGGTATTACTGGGAGCCGTTAGTCTTTTTTCTCCTTTGACCCACGCTGACGACGACAGCGATGACACTGGCATCAGTGCCAAAGATCTCAAGACGCTTTTTTTTGGTCACGATGACCGCGTCAAAGTCGGCAATCCAACGGAAGCTCCGTGGGATGCCATCGGGCAACTGGAAACCGCCAGCGGTAACCTTTGCACCGCCACGCTGATTTCACCTCATCTGGCATTAACCGCCGGACACTGCCTGCTCACCCCGCCGCGCGGTAAACCTGACAAAGCCGTGGCGCTGCGTTTTATTTCGCAAAAAGGTGGCTGGCGCTATGAAATTCACGGTATTGAAGGCCGGGTCGAGCCGACGTTAGGCAAACGTCTGAAGCCAGACGGCGACGGCTGGATCGTACCGGCCTCTGCCGCACCGTGGGATTTTGGCCTGGTTATTCTGCGTAATCCGCCTTCAGGGATCACTCCACTGCCGCTTTTCGAAGGTGATAAAGACGCGCTGACTGCCGCTTTGAAAACGACCGACCGCAAAGTCACGCAGTCGGGCTATCCGCTCGATCATCTGGATTCGCTTTACACGCACAATGATTGCCTGGTGACCGGCTGGGCACAAACGACCGTGCTGTCGCATCAGTGCGATACCCTGCCCGGCGACAGCGGCTCCCCGCTGATGCTGAAAACGGCCAACGGCTGGCAGCTGATTGGCGTGCAAAGCTCTGCGCCAGCGGCGAAAGACCGTTACCGTGCCGATAATCGCGCCATTTCCGTCACCGGTTTTCGTGACAAGCTGGAAGCGCTGGCTAACGGAAACTAACAGTGTCGCTGCTGTCGTAACTGCAGCAGCGAGGTTGTAAAATTTCATTTTTCCCATGGATATATTACGTCTCAGTAATATGTGAAATATATTAATGCGCTTATATTCCCCCTATCTATAGCACAAATAGACTCGAATAGTTCCTTGACAATGTCGTTTATTATTTCCTGGTTTTAATATTTGACATTTATAAGGAATAAAACGTGCGAATTGTATCGGTATCTCCTTCCATGGCATCACAAGATGATACCAATGATAATCACCTTGAGACCGTTGAACTTCGCTATGAAAAAATAACGTGGAAGCACTGTGATGGAAATATAATTTTCACCGACGCATGGAATGAGCGCCCAACAGCTTAAGGCGGTTGTATGGATACGACAGAAGAGACTAATGGAACCTACTTCTACCATGGTCATGCGAATGTTACAGCGCAAGAATTATTCTTATTGATATTTGCTGAGAGCCTGGCAAACCATATGGGCGTTTCAGTGGAAACAGCAGCAACAATCCTTGCTGGCTTGCCTCTGATAGCAAAACGTAAGGTTCTGGGAGCAAAAGGTTCACGTACCAGTATTGCCTCGAAGGTAGCTCGCCAGATTTTAAAGGGCGTCCGTTTTCCGGATGGAATGAAGGTTGAGGCGATCATCGGCATGGGCAAGGTGCGGCCTACAAACAAGGTAGGGACAGTTGTTGGTCGCGCTGTCCCGTTTGTTGGTTATACTCAGGCAGTTATTATATTTGCTCTGGTTCAAGAGAGACCAGAAACAAATACAACTTGATCGCCCGACCGAAAGATCAGATTGCATGGACTAGTTTATAATGTTGCTACCCGATGAAAATGAGTTATTGCAATACCTCACCGAAAATTACAGCGAGCGCAAACGCCCCGTGAAGAAAGAATGGACGTTTCAGGAGCATTTCAACTTCCCACCGGAGGATTTGGAGGATATGATCTTAGATTTGTTCACAAGATATGGCATTGAGTATGACAGCTTTGTTTTAGATAACTATTTTGAACCAGAAATATTCTGGTGGCAGTGGAAACTCAGGAAGCAGTGGCAAGAGCGCCAACTGAAACCTCTCACTGTAGAAATGCTGATTGAATCAGCAAAGGCTGGAAAATGGCTTTATGACTGATTCTTTCTGAATTTTAGCGCATGCTTCACCCTACCTCAACGCCCTGTTATGGGGGTTAAATTGCTTATATGAAGTAATAATTATCTGTCGATCATTCTTGACGATTAATCAGCAAAAAACGATCTATTTAATCGCTGCTGTCTTAACTGCATCAGCGACGTTATCGGCATCGGTTCGCTGAACCAGAATCCCTGAAGCTGATCGCATCCGGCAAGCCGCAGTAGCTTCATCTGTTTTTCATTTTCCACGCCTTCGGCAATCACCGTCATTCCCAGCGCACTGGCGATACGGATGGTTCCGCTGACCAGCGCCGCCGCCTGATCGTCATTGTCCACCAGCCCGGCCAGTGATTTATCAATTTTGATGGTGTCGAAATTAAAGCGCCGCAGGTAGCCAATGCTCGAATAGCCGGTACCAAAATCATCCAGCGCGATAGCCGTACCGAGTGATTTCAGATTCGCCACCGCCGCGCGGGCGCGCTCGGGGTTTTCCAGTACATAGGTTTCGGTCACTTCCAGCTGTAACCGATAAGGCGGAAAGTGGCTGGTTGCCAGCACCTGCGCCACTTTGTTTTCAAATTCCGGATCACGGAACTGCGCCGGAGAGATATTCACTGACAGTTTGAGATCGTCCAGAGCCTGTAAATCAGCGCAGGCACGCCGCAAAACGAACTGCCCGAGGGAATAAATCAGCCCGCTGGTTTCCGCAATCGCGATAAAGGCATCTGGCTTCAGCTCCCCTTTTGGGCGGCGAGGCCAGCGCACCAGAGCTTCCACTCCAGTCATCACCTGGCTGCGGGCATCGACAATCGGCTGATACCAGACTTCAAACTCGTTATTTTCCAGTCCGTCGCGAATATCATTTTCAATGCTTAGCTGATATTCCCGTGCGCTATTCAGCTCGGCGTCGTAATGGGTGATGCGCCCTTTTCCGGTAATTTTCGAGTGATACATGGCAATATCCGCGCGGCGGAACAGTTCTGAACTGGAGCTGTTCTCCAGCGATCCGCTGGCAATACCGATACTGGCGCTGATATGGATCGTTCTTTCACCCAGCCGAATCGGCTGATTAAGATAGTCGAGCACGCTGCCGGCAAACGCCGCTGCTTTTTGCCCGGATTCCCCACCGCTGACGGTCATCGCAAATTCATCACCGCCGAGTCGCGCCAGCATCCCTCCCTCCGGAACCTGTTCCTGAAGGGTATGCGCGATATGCACAATCAGCTCATCGCCCACGTCGTGACCATAAATATCATTCACATCCTTAAAGCCGTCGAGATCGATAAACACCACGGTTTTCAGAGAATCATCATGACGGTGATTAACGCGCTCAAGTTGTTCAATCAGCGCCCGACGGTTGGGTAAATGGCTCAGCCAGTCGGTCATAGCAATTTCACGGGCCTGCCTTTCGCCCCACGCCAGCTTCCACAGTCCCAGGCTGCTCAGCACAATAAATAACAGGATTAGCCCGGCGGCCAGCGCCACAATTTTGCGAATTTCCGGTGAAGCTGCCAGCGCCGCTTCCGCTCCAGGCAGGCGCGGCTGCCAGTTAAGATAGCCCAGGATCGTACCGCCAGAGCTCTTCAGCGGCACGCTGTATTCACTGTGTTTTTGCGGAGTAAAATTGAGATTGGCTATCTGAAAAGTATTGCCCAGATCTTTCAAAATACCGGCGTTGAGGTGGCGGGTAATGATCAGATAACGTCGCGTGGCATCCCATTCCTGAAGCCGACTGGTCATCGGGCGGATCAGGCCAATGCCAACAAACGCCACGCCTTCCCGGGTTTGCGTAATCCCGGCATAAATATTTTTCCCGCTCGCCAGATCGGCTTTATGTTTAGCAATCAGCGCCTGTAATCCCTCACCAAAAAAATCCAGATCGCTTTCATTAAAAGGCTGGCTGTGAAACGACCCCCACAGCACCTGGAAATGCTGGTCGAGAACGAAAGTACCATCGTACAGATTATTAATTTTAAAACCTGCGCCCCAGGTGTCGTACAGCCAGCGGGTATCGAGCTGCGGCGGGTAGACTTTGTGAACGGCGTCGTCCCAGATGGCGTTGTCCACAACTAGCGACAATACGCGGTTGACCGAGGTCTGAATCGCCCCATCCACCGACAAAGCGGAACGATGCGCATCTATTGCGTTCGTTTTACTGCTGATCAGGTGCTGGGAAAGGTAAAGCAGAGAAACAACAGAAATGATAAGCCCAATGCCCGCCATAAAGAGCATGACAAAAAGCGTTCTGGCGGTAGTGATATTTCGCCAGCGTGATGGATTAAACATTCGCGACCCTCATGCACGTGACAGGCATTGGGGAAATGCACCCTGTTTAATTAGCGTAATACAGAGTGCATTTTTCGCTGCCCACAAATGCGGGCAGCGTCACATCATGCAAGTTTAATCAGCACCATCCCGACTAATAATAACACCACGCCGATCCATCCCTTGTAATTCAGACGTTGGCCAAACAGGATCCAGCCCGCGGCGAGCGTGGCGGCGACACCAAAACCGCCCCAAATGGCATAGGCCACGGAGAGCTCAATCCCTTTCACTGCCTGAGACAGCGCGCTGAATGCGGCAAGTACCGCTGCCAGCGACAGAATACCGTAAGTTTTACGACGAAAACCGTCGGAGAATTTGAGGAAAATATTGGCGACGATCTCAAGGACTATCGCGCCCGCCAGCCAGGCGGCGTGAACCCACTCAAACTGGGGCATGGTTCACCTCCGTTCGGGGCTCTTTAACTTTACGCGTCCCGGATTTGATCATCACAATCCCCAGAACCAGCGTCGCCAGACCCGCGCCTTTCATCAGCGTCAGGCTTTCATCAAACAGCAGTACGCTGAACAGGGTGATCAGCAAAATCCCCACCCCTTCCCACAGCGCATAGGCCACACCCAGCGCGATTTTTTTAACGGCGAAGGACAAAAATATATACGAGAGGGCAATCATCGCCAGCATTAAAATATAGCCCGTATGACCATCGCTGACGCTGGCCCATTTCATTGATAAGGTACCAGTAATTTCGGCCACAATAGCCAGGCCTAACAGAATCCAATAAAACATGGTGCTTCCCCTGCATGAGAATATAATCGGCTGCAGCTTGCGAACGGACGCAAACCGTAAAAAATTGATTAAGATTTAGCTCAAGCGAAGAAGAAGACTAAAGTGCAGAACGCCAGTACAGATCGTCAGCCATCAGACAAAAAGACGGCAATACAACAGGTTGGTGAGTTGTGGAGAGAGTGAACAGCAGGTCCGTGAATTTAATGTCCATAGTACTACAATTATCCGCGATGTTGCTTCTCGTCCTTGCGGATGCAAATTGTCCTCAGTAGTTATACACGCTCTGATTCTGGCACAGGGCTACACTAAACTCAAAGACTTTGCATTTCTTTACGGTAGCTGTTTAAACAGAGTCAGTGTATTCAGGCAAGATCACGCTTTATAATGTGAGTAATAACTACCTTCAGGGACATTTATGGCAAAGCCTATTATTACGCTTAATGGATTAAAGATAGTGATTATGCTCGGGATGCTGGTGATTATTCTCACCGGGATCCGTTTTGCGGCAGACATCATTGTGCCGTTTATTCTGGCACTGTTTATTGCGGTGGTGCTGAACCCGGTGATACGGCGACTGGAACGTCTGCGCGTTCCCCGCGTGCTGGCCATCACCCTGCTAATCGGCATGATTATCATGGTGGCCGTTCTGCTGCTCGCCTCGCTGGGGACCTCCCTGAACGAACTGGCGCGCACCCTGCCCCAGTATCGTTCCTCGCTGGTGGTGCCGTTACAGAATCTCGAACCCTGGCTGCAGCGTTTCGGCATAGACGTTTCGGTGGATCAGTTGATTAAGTACATCGATCCGAATGCGGCGATGACCATGGTGACCAGCCTGCTGACGCAGCTCACCAATGCCATGTCGTCGATTTTCCTGCTGCTGCTGACGGTAGTGTTCATGCTGTTTGAAGTGCCGCAGTTGCCCACCAAGCTCCAGCAAATGATGGTTCGCCCGACCGAAGGCATGGCGGCGATCCAGAAAGCGATTGATAGCGTGACGCACTATCTGGTGCTGAAAACGGCCATCAGCGTGGTCACCGGGTTAGTAGCCTGGGGAATGCTGGCTCTGCTGGACGTCCGCTTTGCTTTTATCTGGGGCCTGCTCGCCTTTGCGCTGAATTTCATCCCCAATATCGGTTCCGTCCTCGCGGCCATTCCGCCTATTTTGCAGGTGCTGGTATTTGGTGGCTTTTACGATGCGCTGGTGGTGCTGGCGGGCTATCTGGCGATCAACATGGTGTTCGGTAATATCCTCGAGCCGCGCATTATGGGCCGCGGTTTAGGGCTTTCCACGCTGGTGGTGTTTCTCTCGCTGATTTACTGGGGCTGGCTGCTTGGCCCGGTGGGGATGCTGCTGTCGGTACCGCTGACGATCATCGTCAAAATCGGTCTGGAGCATACCGAAGGTGGAAAAAGTATTGCCGTACTGTTGAGCGATTTGAGTAAGTAACCGCGAAATACGGGAGCCAGTCCAGGCTCCCGTAGCGCTATTGTTCCAGATAGTTCTATGATGGTTCGCCAAACCCGTCCGCGAAAGCGCGCTTTAATTCCATCATAAAGTCACTCTCGTCCGGCCCGTCACATATAAGCTCAATCATCGAATTCCCTTTTACCCCGGCACCCAGCACGCTCATCATCCCTTTGACAGGGATAGTTTTATCGTGACTGACCAGCGTCAGCGAAGACTCATACTTCTTCACTATTTTAACCAGTGCGGCCGCCGGACGGGCATGCAGGCCAGTGCTGTTAACGACCCGAACCTGTTGTTTTATCATATCTGCTCCCTACGAGGCTTTACGCAACGCCGGATGAGTTTTGTTCATCATTTCGATTTTGGCATAAACATCTTCCTCCACCGCTCGTTTGGCGTTCGCCATCACGCGAGCCAGATTGGCTTCGTTATGATTATCCATCCAGGCTTTACCCACCGTGGTAATAAATGCTTTGCGTAAATCGCTGGCAATATTCACCTTAACCACGTTGTAATTGACGAAGCTGCGTAATATTTCGGCATCAATGCCTGAACCACCATGAATCACCAGCGGCACCGGGCTGACCGCCGCTATACGTTGCAGCAATGGAATATCAATACGCGGAATATCTTCCAGGCCGTGCACATTGCCTATTGAAATAGCCAGCATGTCGCATCCTGTCTCCTCAACAAAGCGCTGGACTTTTTCCGGTTCTGTTTTGCAGTCGGCTTCGCTGACGTGATCGTCCTCTTTGCCTAAAATAGCCCCCAGCTCAGCTTCAACCGGAACGCCAAATGATTTGCAGAAATCAACGGCTTCCCGGGTGAAGGCGATGTTTTCCTCAAAAGGTAACGCCGCACCGTCAATCATCACCGAGGTGAAACCCGCCCTGACCGCCTGTTTGACGTCATCGAGAGTCTTACCGTGGTCCAGATGCAGACTGACCGGCACGTCCATTTTCGCGGCATGGCGTCTGACGATTTCATAAATGTAATCGTACCCCGAAAGCTGAGCGTTGGTCGGCGCAATCTGAATAAAATTCGGCAATCCGGAACGCTCAATGGCATTCAAAATTGAGATCGTTGTTTCCAGATTGGTGGTATTAAATGCACCTGCAAGAACATGTTTTTCTTTTATGCAGTCGAGTAAGATCCTACCGTTGACTAAAGGCATAATAACTCCTGATGCTCTGTTAATGAAAATAAGTTCTGTAGATTATTCCGCTTACACCGTCGCCGTTATTAAATAATGCCCTCCTGAGATAATTTAAACTGATAAAATGCCAGCCACTGCTGCTGATATGTTTTCAGTTTTGTCGAGCGTTCGCTGTCAGGATAATATCTGTCAATATGAGGTAACTGCGGTAAAACCATTTCCGGACAAGCCATCAACAGCGCTCCCACGGATACCGCTTCATCAAAGGTAATGGCCTCCACCGGGCAGTTGAGCACATCCGCTTTAAGCTGTAGCCATAAAGGGTTTTTCACCGCCGGACCAATAACTTTTAGCACTCTGCCTGCCGGAAGATTAAAGCATGCATAGCATTGAGCCAGTTCCATCACCAGACCAATAAAAACACTCTCGACAATGGCTTCAGTGGTTAAAGCATCCGTTAATCCAAACAGCAATCCCCGGGTGTGGCGATTTTTATTCGGCGAGCCTGAGCCGCGCAGATGAGGAATAAAAACCGGCACCTCTTCTGCCGTCCAATCGGGTTGCAGATAGCGCACCATCACGTTATCCAGAGCAGATGCCAACTCTTCATCAGATAAACGAAACGTCTTTTTTACCCATTCCAGCGCGTAACCGCCTACCGGCAATGAGGCAAAAAGCGTGAACAGCTCACCGTCAAAATAGCAGCCGTTTGCCAGCTTATGGCTGCGAGCCTCTGAACTCAGTGTCGGCCCGGTATTCAGCAACAAAATGCCTTCCGTTGTCCCCGTAGAATTCAGTACGTCGCCAGGCTGCATTTGCAGTGCCCGGGCGCCAACCATATGGTCGTGACCAGCAAGGATAACTTTTACCTCCTGCCTCAGCCCCAGCTCCCTTCTCATTTCCGGCGTGACCCAGCCTGCCACCTCGCCTGGGCGGATCAGCGGAGCCAAAACGCTTTCAGGAATATCCAGAATCTCTGCGGCTTCCCGCGACCACGTCCGCTCAGTCACATCCAGGCAAAGCGTCCTGCTGGCCATTGAGATTTCCGTGTGCTTCTCGCCCGTCAGCCGCCATGACAGCCATTCCGGTGCATGCAGCCAGCAGATGTCGCTGCGTTGATGCAGAGCAAAGGTATCCAGCAGCCAGCGCATTTTAAACGCCGAGTAATTGCTGTGCGGCGGTAATCCGGTAATCGCATACAGCCGTTCGCTGTCGGCCTCACTTATCGAAGCAAGATACTGTTCACCCCGCCGGTCGTACCAGGCCAGCATCGGCGTGAGAACGGTTCCCGCGTCATCAATAAACACGCCTGATTCACCAAAACTGGCAATACTGATCGCACTCACCGGCCAGGGCGAAGCCTCCGCCAGCTCCGCTAACGCCAGCCGCAATGCCTGCCACAGCGCTTCGACATCAAAATCGCTCTCTCCTTTTTCAGAGACCTTTTTCGGCGTCCGAAATTTACGGACTTCCCGGACTGCCCCGTCATGACAGGAATAACAGCTGACTTTGCAGTTGGTTGTGCCCATATCGATGACAAGCGCGGCGTGGTAATCAGGCATAGACCGTTCCTTTTGTCAGACGAAACACGCCGTAAATCGCCAGCGCAACGACCGGGATCAGGCCGATAGCAATCACGTTACCGTTAAAGATTTCCAGCAGCCAGAAGCGGAAAGGATTGCCGCCGTCGAGGAAGCTGGAGACCTGACCGCTCGACCCCTCTGCCATTTTGAAGTTCACGTCTTTCGCCATACCAGTGATGAAAGGCGCGATTTTGGTGGCAATCCACAGGTCTGCAACGATGACAGGGATCGCGGTGATCACAGCTCTGAAAATATTGCCCCGGCAGGCCAGCACAATCATCGATGCCATGACCGCCAGATTAGCCAGGTCGCCCAACGGCAGCACTTTATTTCCCGGAAGCAGGAACGCAATAAATACAGAAATAGGAGTCAGAATAAGCGCCGTTGAAATAATTGCCGGGTTACCCACCGCAACGGCGATATCCAGACCGATATAAAGATCGTCGCGGCCAGGGTATTTCGCATTCAGGTATTTCTTGATGGCCTCAGACAGAGGCAGCAGCCCTTCCATCAGAATGCGGACCATGCGCGGCAGAATAAACATCACGCCGCCGATGCTGATCCCCAGCAGTAAAATATGTTTGATGTCGTAACCCGCGATAACGCCCAGAAGCACACCGAGAATCGTTCCGACCATCATCGGTTCACCAAAGATACCAAGCTTTTTCTGCACGCTTTCAGGATCGATATGAATGCGATTCAGGCCAAGGATTTTTTCAATAATCTTGTCGAACAGCAGCCCAACCGGGAAGAAGACCACCGAGGACAAAGTAGGCAGCGAAATCCCTTCCAGGCCAAAATATTTATTCACCAAAGGGGCTGACCAGTCCGCCAGTTTAAGCACCACAATCGCTGCCACCGCTGCGGCGGTAAGCCCAAGGACAAAACTGCCGGTGCTGTAATACACCAGCGTGCCTGCCAGCGCAAAGTGCCAGTAGTTCCACATATCGACATCAACCGTGCGAGTTTTATTCAGGGCCAGCATCGCAACGTTAATCAGCATGGTAAGCGGAATAACGAACGGTGCGATTGGGGATCCCCAGGTTATCGCGGCCAGTGGCGGCCAGCCTAAATCCACAACCGGCAGGCTGATCCCGGTTCTTTCCACCATCGCCTGTGCCGCCGGCCCGACATTACTGGTCAGAATGTCAAAAATGGCATAGATACCGACAAAACCAATGCCGACAATCAGCGATGAGCGAAGGGCTTTCGCGGGCTTAACTTTAAAAAACAGTGCCAGAAAAAACAGCACCAGGGGCAATAATACCGTTGGGCCAAAGCCCAGAATATACTGCACGACGGTATACAGGGTATGCGCTAAATCATTCATATCCAACCTCTTTCAGATGCAGCCAGGCCTCGCGTGAGCGCCTGGAATTATTGCTGTGTGATAGTTTTAGGATCAGGATTGTGCTTTAAGTATTGCGACTATTTTCTCAAGGACCTTTTCTTCACCCACGCCGGTAATAATCGGCAAGCCGTTCACTACCGGAATATCTAATTCATAGGGTACTTTGGTGGTTGAAACCACTAAAGTCGCCCCGTCAGTATTATTCGGTAGAGAGGCAACGTTGGTTTGTGAATAGTTCACGCTGATGCCCTGCTCTTTACAATATTCCATCACCTTTTCGGTCACGGCGGTGGAAGTAGCAATGCCGGTGGCACATACAAATAAAATCATCTGACTCATAACTCACCTCGTCCGGTTAATTTTGTATAAATTGACTGATAGATTTCTTCATCATTCATGACTAACAGTTGCTGCATAAAGTGCTGGTCCTGGATAAGCTCCATGATCCAGCCAAGTACGTTGAGCTGTTTATTACTCTCGCCGAGCGCCAGTAAGAAAACGACTCTCGCGGCGACGGGTTCAGGCTCACCACCCATCTCTTCGAAATTGACCGGCTCCGCCAGGATCCCCACGCTGATGGCGTTGTTCCGCACATGTTTATGGTCGGTGTGCGGAATGGCTACCCCAACGGGCTCAACCGCTAATCCTGTCGGGAAATTCCCCTCCCGGGCAATGACATGCTCAGCAAAATCACTGACGACCATACCGTCATTGACCAACGGACTGGCCAGCATCCTGATGATTTCATGCTGCGTCGTCCCTTTGGTAAAATGTCGAACATAATGAGTGCGAAAATGAATGTCCTGCATAATTCCCTCGTTTACTTAGTGGTGTCCCGGCGCTGTAAAATAGTGCCAAGATAATATTTATTGCCCTTCAGCCAGACGTTACCAAATTCAACGGGTGAACCGCTGGCGAAAAAGACCAACTGCTCCAGATGCAGTACAGGAGCATCCTCCGCGATATCAAGATAGTGTCCACGTTCATTGCCAATGAGCCTGGCTGCATAGCGGCTTTCTGAAAAACTGATCTTTCTTTGCGACAGTCTTTCTATCGTTGGAAATAAATTGTCTTTGGTAAAATCAATGTCGGTAATTCCTGGGCAAAGATCGACATTGATGCGGTTCTCTATCAGCATCACTTTTTCATCGCCAATTGAGCGCAGACGCTCAAGAAACAGCACGTCCTGCCCCGGTTTTATCCCCAATTTCTCAGCGACATGGCGATTGGCTGGCTCCAGACGCGAAGTGATCACGCTGGTGGTAAAGTTAATTTTCTGGCTGGCCAGCGCCTCCGCAAAAGAGAGCAGCCCCTCACCCAGCGGATAAGCCACGTTTTCTTTCTTAACGAAGGTGCCTTTTCCCTGAACCTGGATCAGCACGCCTTCTCTCACGAGCTGATCGACGGCTTTCTTTACCGTTCCCCGACTGACTTCGAGCATATCCATTATCTGAAACTCAGAGGGAATTCTGTCGTCTTCGACTAAATCCCCGCTGTAGATACTCTCCCTGATCCACTCAACAACCTGCTGATACAAAGGGATCTGTGAGCTTTTACTTAATGTTTTCATGGTGCGCACCTGAACATTTAGAGTTGTCTATGGACAATCATGTACAACTTGTATTCCAGCATAAGGAATAATCAGCAGGCCCGGTCAGAAGGGAATCACATTTTTGGGGTTCGAAATCAGATCAGTTTAATGTGACATTCATCACATTAAAGGATGGTGGTAAAAAATAGGGTGTTACTTAACACCCTTTTATAAATGGGAGAGTTCTGTCACTTGCACTAAGGGCTAATGCAGGCAAAATTCAGCAGGTGTTGGTTTCTACTGGATGTGAACAGAGACAGGATAAGCAGAGTGCCAGAATCTAAACATCCTGGCGTTTAGTCTTACTTCCTGTGATATAGAATTTTCTGAAAGAACTGTGGTAAAGCCCCTGCAAAGACCTTACGCCAAATTTCTTATAGGCACTGGCACGTATGGCATAAACCGACTTTATGTTGATACCCATTATTTCTGCAATGGTAAAGATACTCCTGCCCATAAGCACGTGATTGATCAATCGTCCCTCTCTTGGAGTCAACTCTTCAATGAAGGGTTTTCTGAATTCAGAACGACTCTTTTGAGTCATAAGGGAAAATATCTTTTCTTTTAATAAGGTCATGGACATTTTCTTCGAGAAATAGGCATGAGAAGCGACCGGCTTTATCGTGGGCTCAAAGATAATAAGTTTAAAATCCGTTTTCCCATAGTTCATGATAAGGCTAATGACGTTAGAATTCAGCTCCATTTTGGCATGATAGTCGATGATCACAACAATATTACTCTCTGACAAAATAGCATCAAGGTCAATAAACTGACTGATATTCACACTTTCGATATCATACACCACACCGTTTTTGTGCAGTATGTCTGGCAACATAGAAGTGATCATCGACTTCATCCCCATATAAAAATATTTATCGCTGGAGATAATAAGTATTCTTCCTGTCTCGCATTTTGACCTGGTACTATCCATAAACATTCACCCTGAATATTTTCTCATTATTGTTTTAGCAATTTAATTTAAAAGATTATTCTTGTATAGATCACCATATTTTGTACGAAATGAAGAAATATCTTAATTCGGAGAGTCACTGATAAAAACACGCAGAAAACAAATTTGAGTCGCAATGAAATAATACCCCAGAGAAATAACCACAACATATTGTATTACAACGGTTTTTTATTAGCTCCTGCACCTGCCTCATCATAATAGAAATAATCTGAAACCTGCATACAGCACAAAGGTATTATTCATGCCAGAAAAAGTCCTAATTACCTGGCACCCAACCGCTTTCATATGAAGATATTTCATTCTTTTTTTGTGATACCGATCACACTTAATGGTTATTTAGCTTCTGCACATCCTGACTATTAACAAAAAAGATACATTTTCTCCCCGCGCAGTCTGAGATCAGGACGGAACGTGTGCTTATGTACAGTACTGTAAAAATGAATTTTTTATTCCTTCCCGGCAAAA
The DNA here is from genome assembly GCA_014156375.1 of Enterobacteriaceae bacterium 89. GTDB lineage: Bacteria > Pseudomonadota > Gammaproteobacteria > Enterobacterales > Enterobacteriaceae > Scandinavium. The sequence continues at coordinate 450,773 of RQJH01000003.1, forward strand.
AGCCTGGCACTCCCCCTAACTGATTGTTATTTGACCTACAAACTGCCATTTGCCAACAACAGAACCATCATGGTTAAACTGGTCGTCAACAAGCCATCAATGGATAAATGATTTACTCTTTTTTAATTAATTCTTTATTCTCCTTTTGTAAATATTTCAAAACTATTTCCAGTGTTTATTTTTCTCAACATGACAGAAATTCCCAGCTATTTTGCTGGTTCGAAAATTAATGGTAGCTTATTAAAAAATGGAGTGTGAGATAATGAGCAGCCACGGAAATATCGATTCAGTTTCTTTATATGTCATCAGCAAGAACTACTTCCTGCGGGCAGGCTGGTTGGCATTTATTAATGAAGTACAGCCTGTAGTATTAGCCAGAACTGACAAAATATGTGATATCCACTTGCTCGATACCCTTGATGTCAGTCGCCTTCAGGAGATCAGTCAACAGACGGGATGCGGGATCCTGATCGACCGGGAGATGGCCACAGACCTGACTGATTTTCTATCTACAAACCAGAAGGCGCTGAAGTCAGCACGTGTATTCATCATCAATGACATTCGAAACGGAAAGCTTCTGCCCTACAATACACTCCCCTTCAAGCCAGCTCTGTCTGTAATAAAAAAGATATTGATTCAGGCCATGAGCGTGGATCACACCGATATGTGTTATGAAGAAGATGTCTCCCCGAAGAATGAACTCTCCGGGCTGGATCGGAGATTTTTAAAGCTCATTATTGAAGGTGAGTCAATGAAGGCTATCTCAGAGATCCTGAATACACCTTGTAAGTCGCTCTACAACTGGCGTGCTACGCTGTTTGCAAAGTTAGGTGTTAGCAGTCTGTATGAATTAATACAGAAAAAAGAGATCCTTAAGCTTACCTGAACATTAATATAATCATTACCCCACTCCGATTCTATTAAAATGGCATCGGAGCTCTGTGCTTAGTCAAGATTACCCCCTGCCAGTAGCATATTACATCTAATAACAGCATGAGGAACACTCAATTAACCCCCTGAAAGACCATTCTGAATATTCTTAATCAGGGAAATTTAACTCGATCGATAAATCAGTCAAAAATAATAAAAAAGTCAGTAAAATCAAATTGATGATAACAAGGCCATTCTGATACCACATCCCATCTCATTATGGTTTCATTTGAAAGTTCCTATTATCATCCTGGTTCCTTTACCTGCTCAGGGAAAAACAATACGCTATCAACCAGTATCTGCACAAAGATATTACACTCAGATTATAAGACATATCAGGATATCAGTCCTCTAAGGAAGCCATCATGAATATTTATGGAGCAAATCAGGCACGCGTAGAATTCAGGAAATCAACATTAGCCTCTATTATTACAGGATTAATGATAGGTTCTCCTTTTACCGCTCTTGCCGATGTCAATGACTGCGCTTCAGTTAATGGCACCCAATTCGTTTGCCAGGGGCTCAATGGCTTCAACAAAGCCAATGTTGCAGATCTCCTGAATCCCTGGGACAACGTTGTGATTGAAACCACCGGGATCAGTCATAGCACGCCAGGGATACTTGATGGACGAGCACTCAGCTTTCGCAATTTTGACGATACGGTCATTACCTCCCAGCTGCTCACCATAAAAACCTCTGGCACAGAGGCAATGGCTATTCAAACCGAAAACGGCAATCTGAGTCTGACAGGGAAAACGGTGATTGAAACCAGTGGAAAGGCCGCGGCCGGGGTACTGCTCTCTAATCGCGGCACTTCCAGCGTCACACTTGGGGATAATCTTGTTATTGATACTCAAGACGGTATGGGGCTGGCGGCTGAGATCCTCTCCACTACGCCTTCAAATGACAGAGGCAACGTTATCACCGTCGGTGAAAATGCCACCATCCGGACAGCCGGAGCAGGGACAAACGGCAGTATGGCCGAGCTCGGACCGCAGATGTATATCTCACGTGGCTACGGTGTTTATTCCGGCGCGAATTTCTGGATTGACAACTCCAGGGCAACCGGCCACTACAATCACTCGGCTTTGGTAAAACTTGGGCACAATGCTTTTGTCGAGACGTCTGGCGATAAGGCGCATGCCGTCTATGCGAATAAAACCGGATTAATTGAGACGGGTGACATCACGGTGCTGACACACGGTAACGAAGCTTCTGGTCTTGTCGCTGAGGATGGCATTAAAAGAGGGCCGATTTCAGGTGCTCCCGTACAACCTCTTGCCGCGACTCTGCTGCCCCCAACGCTTAACCAGGAAACCATTGCAGGCTATGTACTGAATTTCAACGGTGGGCACATTTATCTGACCCGCAACGTCAATGTTCAGGTCAATGGCGATAACAGCTATGCCCTGTTCGCCACCGGTAAAGACGCGCTGATTCACTCAGGTTTTTTTGAGGGTCCGGAAAGCGAGGGGATTTACACCATCAAAGGAGACATGCTGTCCACACGCCAGGGTACCATTGACCTGCGAATGATTCAGGACTCGCTGTTTTCCGGCGCAGCAGACTCCACGCAGCTCAGCGCCGAGGGTCAGCTCAACACGGCCGATAACGGCTATATCTATCTGGATATCAAAGGCGAAAACAGCCTGTGGGATATGACCGCCAGTTCCGTCATCACCCGAATGGATCTTAATGATGCGCAAATTGCGTGGCGGGCACCGGAAAACCAACAGAGTTTCACTCCGGCCTATCTGACCGTCGTGGATAATTTCGCCGGGACTCATGGTTCGCTGCGGCTGAACACCGTACTCGGCGGTGATGACTCCCTCACCGATCAGCTGCACGTGCTCGGTGATGTAGAGTCTGGCAGCACCAAAGTCAGCATCAATAACATCGGCGGCAAGGGCGCACTCACCCAACAAGGCATTGAAATTATTACTGTAGGCGGAACATCCTACGGCGAATTCACTAAAGCAGGCCGAATCGTCGCAGGTGCTTATGACTATGACGTGGTGCGTAAAGGTGAAAACTGGTACCTGGTGAGTTCAGTGACGCCAACTCAGCCGCCTCCAGTTGATCCCGTACCAGAGCCTAAGCCTGAACCTGGCCCCGGTCCTGAACCGCTGACACCTCTGGTTCGTCCTGAGCCTGGCGCCTATCTGGCAAACCACGCTGCTGCAAACGGGATATTCGTTATGCGATTACACGACCGGCTGGGCGAAACACAATATACAGATGCCCTGACCGGTGAGAAAAAAGTGACCAGTCTGTGGCTGAGACAGGTTGGAGGACACAACGTCTTTCACAGCGCCGGACAGTTGACCACGCAAAGCAACCGCTATATTGCTCAACTGGGTGGCGACGTGGCGCAGTGGTCCACCGACGGTAAAGATCGCTGGCATCTCGGCGTTATGGGCGGCTATGCTAATAACCAGAGCAACACCCGTTCCCGCTGGAGCGACTATAAAGCCGATGGAACGCTCAGCGGCTACAGCCTCGGGGTTTACGGCACCTGGTATGCCGATAATGAGCAGAAAGAAGGTCTGTACACCGACAGCTGGCTTATCTACAGCTGGTTCAACAACCAGGTTAAAGGTGATGACCTGCCTTCTGAAAGCTACAAATCACGTGGCCTGACGGGTTCGGTGGAAGCAGGCTGGACGAAAGAGATGGGCCGTTTTTACGGCAGCCAGGGCACGCTCAATACCTGGTATCTGCAGCCAAAAGCGCAGGCTATCTGGATGGGGGTTCGCAGTCATGCGCACACTGAATCCAACGGTTCCGGAGTCAGCTTTAGCGGCGACGGCAATGTCCAGACCCGGCTGGGATTACGGGCCTACATCAACAGCCATCATAAAATGGATGAAGGTAAGCGCCGTGAGTTCGAACCCTTTGTGGAAATGAACTGGTTGCACAACACCAAAACCTTCTCAGCCACGCTGGACGACAGAACCATCAGCCAGCAGGGAACAAGGAATATTGGAGAAATTAAAACCGGCGTTGAGGCTAAGCTCGGTGACAGACTGAATATGTGGGGTAACGTGGGCGTGCAGATGGGGGGCAAAGGCTACCATGACGCGTCTGCGATGTACGGTATCAAATATCAATTCTGAAACCGTCCACGGAGAATGACAATTAACTCAGAGGCTGCACTATGCAGCCTCTTCATTTTTATTAAATAGCGATCAACGAAATAATTTCACGTCAATCATATAAAAGTGTTCAGTATTAATTCTGGCTAATTTTCAGATTTTTAATACTGGAAAGATAAGAATAAACTGGTAACCTGTTATCTGTAGAAGATACTGAACCTTAGAGTGTTTGACCTTCGTGTCATTTTGTTCAACTTTAACGCTGCCAGCCCTGCGCTGGCATTTTTTATTATCGATATTTCTGAACATCAGATTATTCCACAGGAGAATGCCGAATGGACCTCAAAATAAAAGCAATCATGAGCATCGTTATTGGCTCTTCACTATTTTTTAATGTTTCACAGGCGGATACTCAGCACAGACTGAAGGGATGTGCCGCTAAAAAGCAGAATATTGAACGTCAGCTCAGCTATGCCAAAGCGCACAACAATGAATACCGGGTAAGAGGGCTGGAAAAGGCGCTCAGCGAAACGGAGTATCATTGCTCAGATGCCTCTCTTGAGCGTTCACGCGCCGAGAAAGTTAGCGACAAACAGCGCAAGGTCAGCAAGCGCGAGGCCGAACTCCGCGAGGCAAAAGAAACCGGCAATGCGGAAAAAATTGCTAAAAAAATGAAGAAGGTTGATGAAGCTAAGACAGAGCTGGCAGAAGCACAGGCCGCGACGCTCAGATAACCACTTTCCCCTGCTCTCTTAATTTACTGGCTGGATACGTTTCGCACCTGGCGGACGATTTGGCCAGCTAATAGACAAATAAGGCAAACGCCAGGGCAAAATTTTTTACATAATCAGCCGGTCGATCCAGCCTGCAAGAATGGCTTCGCGCACCAGCAGCACAAAAATCGCCCAAAACAGAAACATCCTTATCATTTCCACGCCTTTTCCTTCATCTAGCCCCCTGAATGCCCGCAACCCTGCGACAGAGTAAAGCTCTGCATGTATATGTAGCATAAACGGGGCTAAGCAAAATCTGAAGTACGCATTCCCTTCGTGAATATGTGAACTTCGACTGAAACGGTGCATTTTCAATCCCTTCAGCGCTTAAGTCCGTTTCTCCCCGCTAGTCTACACTCAACGTTCCTGCTTCGATCGCCATCACATAATGACGCACGTAATTATTACTCTCAGGCTAATGATTGAGTCTCCAGCTTAATTGATAGCCTACTCCCTACGGAGCAGACTAACTGCAGCATAAAACCAGGCAAAAATGATTTGCTGAATCAGGAGGTTAATAATGAATGCTGGCCAAACTCCGGCCCGGAACTGGAACACTCGTCGCAGCGAGAAAGCCCGCCGCGTCGCTTCCCTTCCGGTGCAGGGTAAGGTAATTCCCACTGACGGTCTGGTGGACGCCCTCGAAAAACTAATTGCTCCAGGCGACCGTGTGGTACTGGAAGGCAATAACCAGAAACAGGCGGATTTTCTCTCCCGCATGCTGGCAGAAGTTAACCCGTCAAAAGTCCACGACCTGCATATGATTATGCCAAGCGTGGGCCGCAGCGAGCACCTCGATATTTTCGAAAAAGGCATTGCCCGCAAGCTCGATTTCTCTTTCTCAGGTCCACAAAGCCTGCGTATTTCGCAGCTGCTGCAGGACGGCCAGCTGGAAATCGGTGCCATCCACACCTACATCGAACTGTATTCCCGTCTGTACGTTGATCTGTGTCCGAATGTGGCGCTGATTGCCGGTTACAAAGCCGACCGCAAAGGCAACCTTTACACCGGGCCAAGTACCGAAGACACCCCGGCGCTGGTTGAAGCCGCCGCCTTCCGCGATGGCATCGTTATCGCCCAGGTTAACGAACTGGTGGACGACGAATGCGATCTGCCGCGCGTGGATATCCCAGGCTCGTGGATTGATTACGTTGTTGTCGCCGACAAACCGTTCTTTATTGAACCGCTGTTCACCCGCGACCCGCGCCTGATCAAGCAGGAACACATCCTGATGGCGATGATGGCGATCAAAGGCATCTACGCGGAGCATCAGGTGCAGTCCCTGAACCACGGTATCGGCTTTAACACCGCCGCCATCGAGCTGCTGCTGCCAACCTACGGCGAACAGCTGGGTCTGAAAGGCAAAATCTGTAAACACTGGACGCTTAACCCGCATCCGACGCTGATCCCGGCGATTGAGAGCGGCTGGGTGGAAAGCGTGCACTGCTTCGGCGGCGAACTGGGGATGGAAGAGTACATCCGCGCCCGTCCGGACATCTTCTTTACCGGCGCCGACGGCTCCATGCGTTCTAACCGCGCCTTCTGCCAGCTGGCGGGTCAGTACGCGGTGGATATGTTTATCGGCTCCACGCTGCAGGTTGATGGCCTTGCCAACTCCTCCACCGTAACTCGTGGTCGACTGTCCGGCTTCGGCGGGGCGCCAAACATGGGCCACGATCCGCACGGTCGCCGTCATGCTACCCCGGCCTGGCTGAACATGATGACCGAACCGGACCCAATGCAGCGCGGCAAAAAGCTGGTCGTTCAGATGGTAGAAACCTTCCAGGCTGGCGTGAAACCGACCTTCGTAGAGAAGCTGGATGCCGTTGAAGTTGCTAAATCCTCCGGTATGCCGCTGGCTCCGGTGATGATTTACGGCGACGACGTGACCCACGTGCTGACCGAAGAAGGCATCGCCTATCTCTATCGCGCTGAAAGCATCGAAGAGCGTCGTGCGATGGTAGCTGCCGTCGCCGGGATCACCGATATCGGTCTGGGAGTTGACGCTAAACGCGTCGCCGATCTGCGTAAGAGCGGCAAAGTGGTGTATCCGGAAGATATGGGTATCCGCCGCTCAGATGCGACCCGATCTCTGCTTGCCGCAGGCAGCGTGGCGGATCTGGTCGAATGGTCCGACGGTCTTTACAACCCACCTGCGAAATTCCGGAGCTGGTAATGAAACTCCTGTCACAGACTCATGCAGAGGTTCAGGCAGAACGGCTGGCAATTTTTGCCCGCGACTGCCTGATCGACGAAGCGCGATTAAGCCCGAAGCCGGGTCTGGTGGACAGCCGGGGAAACGGTGCCCATCACGACCTGTCATTAGATCTGATGGAGCGTTCTGCGCACAGCCTGACCCCCACGTTTCTACTTCTGGCCCGTCACAGCTGGCAGCGCCCTGCCGACATGGCCCTGCGCGAAACCGTCGGTCGTTTAGGGCGTGAAGGCGAACATCAAATGATGACCGCCACCGATGGCGTTAATACCCATCGCGGGGCGATCTGGGCACTTGGCCTGCTGGTCAGCGCGGCAGCGATGTTGAATGGCAACGCCAGCGCACAGCAGATTGCAGAACACGCCGCTCTGCTCGCCCGCTTGCCGGACTGTGCCGCTCCGAAGGTCTTCAGCAAAGGACTGAAAGCCACGCACCAGTACAAGGTGCCGGGTGCGCGTGAAGAAGCTCAGCAGGCTTTCCCGCACGTGATGAAGCTCGCTTTGCCGCAGCTGTTGCGCAGCCGCGCGAACGGTGCCGGTGAAAGCGAAGCCCGCATTGATGCGCTGATGGCGATCATGACTTCGCTTAGCGACACCTGCGTGCTGTCCCGTGCCGGAATGACCGGGCTGAATGCGATGCGTCAGGGGGCTCAGGCAGTCCTGCTGGCCGGGGGTTCGTCCTGCACCGCAGGCCGTGCCGCACTTGCTCATCTTGATGCGCAGATGCTGGCTCTCAACGCTTCTCCTGGCGGAGCCGCCGATTTGCTCGCCGCCACGCTGTTTCTCGACAGGGTCAGCCAGCCCTCGTCTGACTCATTTTAAAGAGGATGTTATGGAACACATTACATTGTCATTTCCTGCCAGCCGCACCTTAACCGGTAGAGCTCTGGCAGGCGTCGTAGGCTCCGGTGATATGGAAGTGCTGTTCACCGCAGCCGAAGGGCAAACCCTCAGTATTGATATCACCACTTCCGTGGACAACAGCACCAGCCGCTGGAACGCGCTGTTCGACCGCCTGAATCTGACCAACGGCCTGCCCGCAGGCAAACTGGTTATCCACGACTTCGGCGCAACGCCGGGCGTGGCGCGTATTCGTATCGAACAGGTTTTTGAAGAGGTGAGCCATGCGTAACGATCGCAGTTTTATTGAATTACGGGCCCGCGAACGCGCTCACGCACTGCTGGATGAAGGCAGCTACCGTGAACTTTTAGATCCATTTGAAGGGATCATGTCACCGTGGCTCGCGCCGCAGGGCGTGGTTCCGCAGTCCGACGACGGAATGGTGGTCGCTCGCGGCACCATCAACGGTCAGTCTGCGGTAGTGATTGCTATCGAAGGCACCTTCCAGGGCGGCAGCATGGGCGAAGTGTCCGGCGCCAAAATGGCGGCGGCGCTGGAGCTGGCGGCGGAAGATAACCGCAACGGCATTCCGACTCAGGCCGTGTTAAGCCTTGAAACCGGCGGCGTGCGCCTGCAGGAAGCCAACCTCGGCCTGGCGGCGATTGCTGATATCCATGCGGCGATTGTCGATCTACGTCGCTACACCCCGGTTGTCGGGATTATCACCGGCACCGTTGGCTGCTTCGGCGGGATGTCCATTGCCGCCGCGCTGTGCAGCTATCTGATTGTGACCCGCGAAGCCCGCCTCGGCCTCAACGGCCCGCAGGTTATCGAACAGGAGGCCGGGATTGAAGAGTACGACTCCCGCGATCGTCCGTTTATCTGGAGCATGACCGGCGGCGAAATTCGCTATGAAAGTGGTCTGGTTGATGCGCTGGTCGGCGACGGCGTGAACGCCGTGAAAAATGCCATGAACGAAGCCATCGCCAAAGGCGTTCCGGCACAAAATCGCAGCGATAAATATGCGGATTTCCTGACCCGTCTGAGCAACTTCGACACCCGTCAGCAGGCAGATACCGCGCAAATCAAACAGCTTTTCGCCGGGGAGGTGAAATGATGACTCAGTCCAATAACCGTGCCGCCGTCTGGCTGGAAAAACTGGCACCGAATGCCCCTCGTATGAGCGGTCTGTGCCCTTCTGTTCAGGTTGCCGATGCGGATCTCAACGGAGAAAACGTACGGTTCATCGCCGTGGTTCCGGATGCCAACAACCACTACCCGCGCGCCGCGAAAGGTGAAGTGGGCCTGCTGGAAGGCTGGACGCTGGCAAAAGTGGTGAATGAAACCATCGATGCTGACGCCAACAGCGACGTGAAGCGCCCGATTGTGGCGGTGATCGACGTGCCAAGCCAGGCCTATGGTCGTCGTGAAGAAGCGTTTGGTATTCACCAGGCGCTGGCGGGTGCCGCAGGTGCCTATGCCAAAGCGCGTCTGGCGGGCCATCCGGTGATCGGCCTGATCGTCGGTAAAGCGATGTCCGGGGCGTTCCTGGCGCACGGCTACCAGGCCAACCGCCTGATCGCCATCAACGACAAAGGCGTGCTGGTGCATGCGATGGGCAAAGAGTCCGCCGCGCGTATCACCCTGCGTACCGTGGATGCACTGGAAAAACTGGCGGCGACCATCCCACCGATGGCCTATGACGTCAGCAACTATGCCACCCTCGGCCTGCTTTCCGATCTGCTGAACCTCAGCAATCCGGATGCACCATCGGATGCCGACCTGGCGCTGGTGGAAATTACCGTGCAGAAAGCGATTGCCGACGCACGTCTTGACCCAAGTCTCAAAAACCGTCTCGGCGCGGAGAACCGCCGAAGCTCTGCGCTGGTGCGTGAACGGATGCGCGCTGCCTGGTAACGGGCTGTAGTAAGAAGTACGTAAAAAAAGACCTGCCGAAAGCGGTCGCTGTCGGGCGCAGCATAGCGCCCACAGCTCAACCACTTTTAGAAAATTATAAACATCGCAAATGTTCGCAGAGGCTGATGGAAAACTTCAATTGCCCGGTGGCGGCTTTCGCCTTACCGGACCTACGGAATTGAAGTGGTTTATCCGCCACCTGCACTCTTTTTTTATCTACAGGTGATCTATGACTTATGTAATTGTTCATGCCCTTGCTCCGATTTTTATCATCATGCTGCTGGGCTTCTGGGCCGGCAAAGCCAAAATGGTCGACAACAAAAATGTGTCGCTGCTGAATATCTTCGTGATGGACTTTGCCCTGCCTGCCGCGCTGTTTAGCGCCACCGTACAAACACCCTGGGCGGGTATCGTCGCGCAGTCTCCGCTGATTGTGGTGCTGACCGGCGCGATGTGGATTACCTACGCGGCTATCTACTTCCTCGCCACCAGCGTGTTTAAGAAATCCCCACAGGATGCTGCGGTACTGACCCTGACCGTCGCCCTGCCGAACTATGCGGCCCTTGGCCTGCCAATCCTCGGCAGCGTGCTGGGTGAAGGCTCTGCCACTTCGCTGTCCGTTGCGGTATCCATCGCCTGCGGTTCCGTGCTGATGACGCCATTCTGCCTGCTGATCCTTGAGCGTGAAAAAGCACGTGAGGCCGGTGAAAACAGTGGTTCCACCCTGGCGATGCTGCCGGTGCTGATGTGGCGTTCGCTGAAAAAACCTATCGTGATGGGCCCGCTGCTGGGTGTGATCCTGTCTGCTATCGGCATCAAAATGCCGGACCTGGTGCTGGCGGCCATCAAACCGCTTGGCCTGTCTGCCACCGCAGCTGCGCTGTTCCTGACCGGTGTGATCCTCTCTGCACGTAAGCTGAAGCTGAACGCGATGGTGAGTATTGCGACTATCACCAAGCTGCTGATCCAGCCGTTCATTGCCTGGGCTATCGTTCTGGCATTCGGTCTGCACGGCTCCGTGGCTATCACCGCGATCCTGATGATTGCGCTGTCCGCAGGCTTCTTCGGCGTGGTGTTCGGTAACCGCTTCGGCGTTCAGTCACCGGATGCAGAAGCCGTGCTGCTGTTGAGCTCTGTTCTGTGTATCCTGTCGTTACCGCTGTTTATTACGTTAACCTCAGGTATTTAAGATGACATTCACACCGCGCCCTCACGATTTACTGTGGCTGCAAAGCCGCGATGCTCTGCTTAACGTTGAGGAGGCGTGGGTCACCGCCCAGTGGCACAAAGGGCTGCCGGTGGTAGTCAGGCGCGATGTGAATGAGCATGACGATATTCCGGTGGGCGTGCGCGGTATGAAGCGTGAACAGCGTGCCGCCGGATGGGTGAAGGCAGAGGCGGTTTCCCGGGTGATGACTCCGGAAGATCTCGCTGAACGCGATCGCCTGCTGCATTCTCCTTTTGTTTCCCAGCCGCCTGTTCAGGCGGCTATTTTGCTGACCACCTTCGCCTGGCCCTGGCTTTGGGGCATTACCGGTAGCACCGCTTATGCCATCGCCACCGAAATCCCCGTTCTCCATGCCGACAGCGATCTGGATCTGCTGATCCGCGCGCCGCAGCCGTTGACCCATGACGAGCTGCGTCAGTGGCAGGCTCAGGTTGAAAAACTGCCCTGTCGCGCCGACACCCAGGTGGAAACGCCGCTCGGAGCCTTTGCGCTCAACGAATGGCTACGCGAAGGACGCGTCCTGCTGAAAACCGCCACCGGACCGCTGCTGACCGCAACGCCGTGGCACAGGGAGCCATGATGAAGATCCTCTTTACCTTTCCCGGCCAGGGTACTCAGCGTGCCGGGATGCTGCAAAATCTCCCGGAAGGCGAGGCAATCCTCGCAGAAGTTCGCGCCATCCTCGGCGATGAAACTGACCATCTGGACAGCGAAGAAGCACTGCGCCACACCCGCGCCGTTCAGCTTTGTCTGCTGATTGCCGGTGTGGCCTGGGCACAGGAATTGATCCGCAACGACGTCAAACCCGATATTGTCAGCGGCCTGTCGATTGGCGCTTATCCGGCGGCGGTGATCGCCGGGGCGTTAGATTTCCGCGATGCTCTGCGCCTTGTCGCCCTGCGTGGCGATTTAATGGAGCAGGCTTATCCGCACGGCTATGGCCTGACGGCGATCGTCGGCCTGACGCTGAACACCGTCGAAAAGCTGATGGCGGGCAGCAACACTTACATCGCTAACCTGAATGCCGAAACGCAGATTGTGATTGCCGGACGCGATGAGGACATGGCGCAGGTGGCCCAAAAAGCGCTGGAAGCTGGCGCCAGTAAAGCCTCACGGCTGGCGGTGAGCGTGCCCTCTCACTGTGCTCTGCTGGATAAACCGGCGGCTGAGCTGGCAAAAGCCTTCGAATCAGTGACACTGTCACGCCCAACAAGGGCTTATCTCAGTGGTTCTACGGGCCGCGTGCTGTGGGAACCGCAAAAAATTGCCGACGACCTGGCCTTTAATATGGCCCGTACCGTGCAGTGGCAGGATGCGATGGTTTCGGCCAATCAGCGAGACGCGCGTCTGGCCATCGAAATGCCGCCGGGCAGCGTGTTGACCGGACTGACGTATCAGGCGGGCTGGCAGGGTAATGCCATCTGCATGGAGCGCAACAGCGTGGAAGTCGCACAGCATCTGGCAAGAAAAGTGCGCGATTAACAAGCCGCCATCATGGTATTGTTTCCCTGATAAACTATTAAAATCAGGAGATAATGATGCGATACGGGATGATGGCAGTTTCTTTTGCGGCGCTGTTGACCGCCCATGCGGCGCAGGCCGCTCCTCCTCAGAACTACCTCTACACCTCCTCTGGTGAACTTGAAGAACACTCGGCACTGCTGGCGCGTCCGGATATTCAGGGCGTGCAGATTGTGTATTCGTGGAAACAGCTGGAAACGGCGAAAGACGTGTACGATTTTTCCGCCATTGAGCGCGATCTGGCGCAGGCCGATGCGCTGCATAAGAAGCTGTTTATCCAGATTCAGGATCGTTTCTTCGAGCCCACGGCGCGCGGCATTCCTGTTTATCTTCAGACTCCGGCCTATGGCGGCGGTCTGGTGGCGCAAACCGATAACCCAGGCGAAGGCAAAGCGGAGGCTCAGGGCTGGGTGGCGATGCAGTGGAACCCGCAGCTGCGCGAACGTTATCAAAAACTGTTAACAGCGCTGGCAGCAAAATTTGATGGCAGGGTTGCGGGCGTCAATCTGCCGGAAACCGCCATCGATATCGATATGAAAGATCCAAAAAGTGGGTTTACCTGCGATCGTTACTTTGCCGCCACGCTCGATAATATTCAGTTTGCCCGCAAAGCCTTTCATCAGTCGCACGTCGTGCAGTACGTAAACTTCTGGCCCTGCGAGTGGGATAATGACCACCAGTACATGTCGCGTCTGTTTGAAGTAGCGCAGAAGAATAAGATCGGCCTTGGCGGCCCGGATATTGTGCCGTACAAAGAAGTGCAGATGAAAAATGCCTATCAGTTTTTCCATCAGTACAAAGGGAAGTTAGATCTGGTGGCGATGGCGGTACAGGAAGCCACGCTCACCTATACCAACCCGAAAACGCATAAGAAGTTTACCCGCGAGGAGTTCACCGACTTCGCTGAAAACTACCTCGGGACAAACATCATTTTCTGGAGTACGCAGTCTCCGTGGCTTAAACAGCCTGTCCGTTAAGGCTGCGGGCATACATGCGCCCTTCCGCCGCGAGCGCCAGCAGATCCTGGTCACGCTCGCGGTGGTGGGAGTAGACAATCGAAATCAGCTGACGCATCTGATAAGGCTCTGCCAGCTTCAGCAGCTGCACATCGTTCTCGTAGACTTTTTTCATTCGTCCCGGAATCAGCGAAAAACCAACTCCGGCCTGCACCAGGCTTATCATGGAGAAAATATCGTTCACCCGGGTCACAATTTCAGGCTCAAATCCGGCAATGTTGAACGCTTCCTGGAACCCGGCGTAGGTGGCGAAACCTTCGGCCAGTGAGACAAATTTACGGTCTGCATAGTCGCGCAGGTCGGCATTCTGGCTGTCAATAAGCTTTTCGCTGCCGGGGGCGGCCAGAAAAATATCGTCGTGAAACAGGGGAATAACGTCGAATTTTGAGTCGGCAAACTCGCCTTCGTTGGTAGAGATGAGGATCGCATCCAGCGCGTCGTCTTCCAGCATGTCCAGCAGCATCTGGTTAGAGCCCATCGTCAGATCCAGCTCCAGCGCCGGACGACGCAGCTTCATGCCCATAATGATTTTCGGCACGGTTTCCAGCGTCAGCGAATACAGCGTGCCGATACGCAAGCGCCCTCGCCCAACGCCCGCCACTTTGCGCGTCTCTTCCAGACCTTTGCTCATCAGGCTAATCACATCCTGACAGTACTCCAGCAGCGTCCAGGCCGCCGGTAAAGGCAGCAGATTGCGGCCCTTATGCACAAAAAGCGGACAGCCAACCCCTTCTTCCAGCGTATGCAGCGCCCGGTGGACGCTGACGCTGCTCAGCTCCAGCGCCTCAGCCGTGCGGGCAATATTGCCTTTGTTCATAAACATCATGAATACGCTGAGCTTACGGAAGGTAATGTCCTGGTTGATATCGTCTTTCATGGCGGCCTGGTTTTATATCCCTGAATGCAGTCAGTATACCTGCATTTATCCATAACCCGTTGAAACCATACCGCCATGAAACATTCCGTTGCTTAATGATTCCGTTACTTAATGATAGCGATGCGTTTCCGTCAGCCAGTTGCGGAAAACATCGCTGCGCAGCGTGCGCAGAAAATCAATCAGACCGTCACAGCCCATTTTCTTCATCAATGCCTGACGGATCTGGTACACCGTTTTGATATGCACATTGAGCAACGGTCCCATCTCAGCGATTCGCTTCCCTTCCCTGATCAGGTCGATCACCTGGCGCTCCCTGTCCGTCAGGGAAATGCGCGCCTGATGGTGGTTCGGCACTTCCTTATGTAAAGAAAGAGTGTTGATTAACTTCTGTAGCTCTTTGACGCTGGTTTTCATTGGCAGCTGATAAAATGCCTCATCTCCCAGAAAATTAAATACGCTACCTTCCGTGAGCAGAATAAATTTCGTTGTCGTCAGATCATAATTCTGCTTAACAACGTCGCTATAATGCCGCTCGGTTAAAAACACATAGCGTATGGCGCTGTGATGAAAATGAATATTCTGCAAAATATTCTCCAGCCCGCACCGGAGATATAAATCGGACAGCCAGAGATCGGCATGCCCTGACCGCACACAGCTTTCACTGTTCATTGTGAGTTTTCCGCAATATGAAGAATCAACACACCAGGCATGCCCTGAGGACAGGCCAGCCGGACACGCGTTAGACTTTAAATATCATCCATGGTGTGGCCCACGACGATCTCCAGCGTTTTTCTGATGACATCGGCCTGCACAATATCGTGGGTCGTTTCCAGCGTCTGAACCAGCGACAAAATAATATTCTTATTATTAATCTGCTCACCCTTTTGCAGAACATCGCGGATCGCTGCGCCTAATACAACAGATTCTTCAGCGAGTATTTCACCGGCGTGATAAAAATAGTCTGACAAAGAGTTATTTGGCAAAGCACTAAAAATATCAGGTTGTTGAATTATTGCTGTGTTCATCTGTTTGCCCTTTTATAATGGGTTAGGTGGTCAGTGGATTTTTCCTTTACCAGGCTGTTGGCCCACGCCAGACAGCATTTTCACCAGATCCGTCTGTTCGGTACTTTCCGTTTCGCGACGCGGTTTCCCTTCTCCGACCATCAGCGCTTCGATATAAGCGATAATCGTCGGAAATACGCTGCGACGCCGGGCATCGATTTCTGCCTCCTGCATGGCACGAAGCTGGCTCAGCAGAGCCATTGAGTTCACCGGCACTTTGCGTCTCAGCAACAGCAGCACTGCTTCGCCGATAAGTTCGTCCGTGAGTTGTTCAATGTCTCTTTTGTTCATCATTACTCAAATAACATTCCGATCAGTTGGTTGTAATGGCCTTCCTCTTCCACGCAGGAGGCCTGCTCCAGGCGACCCAGTAATTTGGTGCACAGCGCTTTACGATTGAGGTTGCGCCCATCATTGAGGATCTCGACCACAATTTGTCCCAGCGTTTCCTGCTGAGTCGGCAGATTAGCCTTGTTAAAATAGCGTGCAATAGCATCAGCTGTATCTGGAATGTAACCGTTCTGCTGCATTGGTCTCTCCTGTACAAATCAGTAAAAAGGCTAATGAGGTGTTATCTAACGATGAAAAAATTGTACACAAAATCTGTACAAGTGCATCATGAGTGTCTTAACAAAAAGTGCTAATTGTTTTAAATCAATTAGTTAAAAATATTACATTGCCCATTATCTGATAGTTATGTTGTACACATAAATGAGGCTTCGATTGTTGTTTCAGAGGCGAGTTTTGCCTGCGCGGATTATTTTCACCAACCGGTAAAATATTTGTTAATTTAATGTGTTATATGGCCCGTCATCTGCTAGGGTTAGTGCTCACACTCTCAGGCCATAAAATCATGCTCACTACTATTATTTACCGCAGCCATCTGTGCGATAACGTCGCGGTTAAATCCCTCGAAGGCATGGTTGCCAGCGCGAATCTTAAAAATGGAATGGCCGATGTCACCGGCATTTTGCTGTTCAACGGCACCCATTTCTTTCAATTGCTTGAAGGCCCGGAGGATCAGGTAAAAGCCATTTACCGGACCATCTGCGAAGACAAACGCCATTACAACGTTGTAGAGCTGCTGTGTGACTATGCTCCGGCACGCCGCTTCGGAAAGGTCGGCATGGAGATCTTCGATCTAAGAGAGCACGACAGAGACGAAGTCCTGCAGACCATTCTCGATAAAGGGACTTCGCGTTATCAGCTCACCTGGAATGACCGGGCGCTGCAGTTCTTCCGCACTTTTGTCGAGGCGACGGAAAAAGAGAACTACTTCGAAATTCCCCCGGCCGACAGCTGGGAGTTCATTCCGACAGGCTCTGCGCGCCATGCAGATCCGCAACTGGCGTTCAAAGACGCGGACTGCGGCTTTGCCTTTCAGCCTATCATCGACCCTCTCTCACAGGAGATTGTCTCTGTTGAAGCCCTGGTGCGCACTGCTGGCGGAGGTTCACCTAAGGAGTATTTTGACAGGCTGAGCGGCGATGAACTCTATCAGGCCGATCTGGACAGCAAGAAAGTGGCCTTTGCTCTGGCAAAAGACCTGGGGCTAAGCGAACAGACGCTGGCCATTAACCTGCTGCCGATGACGCTGGTGAATATCCCTGATGCTTCCCACAAGCTGCTACAGATGATTGAACAGAACGGTCTGGTGCCTGAACAGGTTATCGTTGAGTTCACGGAAAATGAGGTGATCTCGCAGTTTTCAGCGTTTACCCAGTCGGTCAGAGATCTGAAAGCCTCCGGCATTAGCGTCTCTATAGATCATTTTGGTGCAGGGTATGCCGGCCTGCAGCTTCTGGCCCGCTTTCAGCCGGACCGCATCAAAATCAGCCAGGAACTGATCCGCGATGTGCATAAGAGCGGTCCGCGCCAGGCCATTATTCAGGCGCTGATCAAATGCTGCGCTTCGCTTGAAATTGCCGTGTCGGTCGTCGGCGTAGAGAAGGCCGAGGAGTGGATGTGGCTTGAATCCGCTGGCATATTCCATTTCCAGGGGCATCTGTTTGCCGAACCTTGCTTCTGCGGCGTTCCTGCCGTGGCCTGGCCGGAGAAGAAAACAGCACTGTAAATATCGACCTGCCTGTTACCGATCTCCGGCAGCAGGCAGTACTGGCTTCCCTGCCCTTGTACAGGTTTCTCCCTCCCGTTTACCAAATGTTCGGATTATTCTTGCCACGCGCCGTCTCAGCTGCTGTACAATAAATAATTAATTGTACAAACAAGTTGGATTCGTTAGCTTATGCAGGGACGTTTCGGTTAACAGATGGGGGAATCTATGGCCTTTTACAGCATAGGCGATGTCGCCGAACGATGCGGTATCAACCCGGTTACTTTGCGTGCCTGGCAGCGGCGCTACGGATTATTAAAACCGCAGCGCAGTGAAGGCGGCCACCGTCAGTTTGATGAAGAAGACATTCAGCGTATTGAAGAGATCAAGCTCTGGATAAAAAGCGGCGTTCCGGTTGGAAAAGTGAAGGCGCTGCTGGAAGAAAGCAAAGCCACCACTCAGGATGACTGGACAAAGCTTCAGGAAGAGATGATGGCCGCGCTGCGCTTTGCCCACCCGGCAAAAATGCGGGCGAAAATTGTGGCCCTTGCACGCGCATACGCACCTGGTGACCTCATCGATCACGTTTTTGTTCCCGTCCGTCATCGGCTCAGCCTCGATCAGAATACCGCACGCATCATGTGCAGCATGCTTGACGGCGTGCTGATTGAGTTTGTCGCCGCAAGTCTGTCTGAAACGCTCAAAAAAACCGATAAAGATGCGCTGCTGATTGGCTGGGATACGGATGACCGCACCCGACTGTGGCTCGAAGCCTGGCGTCTGTCCCAGCAAGGCTGGCACATTGCCGTGCTGGCAGAACCTCTTGACTCTCCTCGCCCGGAACTCTTTCCCGGACAGCAGCTGTTTGTCTGGACGGGGATTGCCCCGACCCGCCGCCAGCAGGAGCTCATGCAGCACTGGCACGAGCAAGGCTATACACTGACTTTCCACCACCCGTGATCGGGCGGTGGTAATAATTCATCCTGATATACCCTGCTGTTCAAAATATTCCTGCTGAAAATAACTTTAGGGATTACAGTTATTTTCCCTGGCGGCTATACACCGCCATAATTCAAACCATCAAAAAGACACATGGAATTATCCTAAAGTGACGTCAAAAGCAACACTTACAAATCATTACAATACCAATCGCTATTTCTGTCGGTAAAAATGGTTTATTCACCATCATCGACTAAGATTAGAACAAGTTGAAATTCGTTTGCGAATTTTTATTTCTCTCCTTTTGAGAGCAACTTATCTTTTTGAATATTATCAGCTTAAAGGCTAATTATATCCTCTGTGTTTGTTCAGCTCTCTCCTCTGTACGCAAAGAGTGTATTCGCGTCAGGACCTAATATTCATTTAAAGGATAGCAAAATGACTCATGTTTACGATCAACCCAATATTAGCCCTCAGGGGCCTGAAAGAGAGTTAGTCCGGGGCTCTGTCAACAACACCAGCGCCGTTTCATGGGGAGCCATATTTGCGGGCGCAGCCGCAGCGGCATCGCTGGCGGTCATTTTATTAATGTTAGGTGCCGGATTGGGCCTGACGACCATTTCCCCCTGGGAAAATCATGGCCTCAACGCCGGTACTGTTGGCATTGCAGCAATAGTCTGGCTGGCTTTCACCCAAATAGTGGCTTCGGGCATGGGCGGTTATTTAGCCGGTCGCCTGCGCACCAAATGGGCAGATACCCACACCGATGAAATTTATTTCCGCGATACGGCTCATGGCTTTCTGACCTGGGCAGTTGCTCTGCTGGTTTCGGCTATTTTGTTGACCTCGACGTTGGGTTCCATCGTTGGCGGAAGCGCGAAAGTCATCGGATCCGTAGCCGGTGGCGCAGCGGCAACCTCGGTCAACGGCGCGATGACTATGGCCGATGGACCTTCCACACGACCAGATCCCGCAATGTCCTATTTTGTTCATTCGCTGTTCAGAACCAGCAATGCCGCTCAACCAGCTTCGCAACAGCCGGTTTCCCCTGCTCAACTGGGTGAAGTCACCGGTATTTTCGCCCACGGCATCAGCACCGGTTCATTACCGCCGGAAGATCTCCAGTATGTCGCGCAGCTGATTTCGCAGAATACCGGTCTTAGCCAAAATGAGGCCCAACAGCGGGTTCAGGCAGTTTATGACAAAGCTCAGACAACCATAAAAGAGACGAAGGTGAAAGCTCAGCAGGCGGCAGATAAAGCCCGTAAAGCCACCAGCTATATCACCCTCTGGACATTTATTACTCTGCTGATTGGTGCTTTCGTCGCCAGCCTGTGTGCGACCTACGGCGGTCGTCAGCGTGACTTATAATTTCGAACTTCGACGGAGGTCAATATGCGTTCATTATTACTGTTCTTTTTAGGCGTGCCGATCCCAATTATTATCCTGATTGCCCTGTTCGTGCATTAATCCCTCCCTGGGCATCACAAGCGAGCCACCGATTGTGGCTCGCTAATTCATTTTTAGCACGCTGCCTCCGCTGTTAAAGATTCCGATTTATCCTTCTCTCCCCTTAATTAGCTCATTACCCGCTACACTTTATTTTCTGATGACAACAAAGGGCATGGATATGAAGCTATGGCATGTGGCTACGGGATTGAGCGTTGCGATGGCACTGGTTGCCTGCAAATCGCCAACTCCGCCCAAGGGGATTAAACCTGTTTCAGATTTTGATGCCAGCCGATATCTGGGGAAATGGTACGAAATCGCGCGCCTGGATTATTATTTTGAACGCGGACTCGATCATGTCACCGCTGAATATAGCCAAAAACAGGATGGTTCTATCCGGGTTGTTAATCGGGGTTACGATCCGGAAAAAATGAAATGGAAACAAAGCGAAGGTAAGGCTCTGTTTACTGGTCAGAAAACCACGGCTGCGCTTAAAGTTTCTTTCTTTGGCCCATTTTATGCTGGCTATAACGTCATCGCTATCGACCCGGACTACAAATACGCCCTCGTCAGCGGGCAAAATCGTGATTACCTGTGGATATTATCACGCACCCCGGACATCCCCACTAGCGTAAAAATTAAATACCTTGAGATTGCCAAAGAGTATGGATTCCAGGTGAATAAACTTATTTGGGTAAACCAGGACGGCCATACCTGACGTGACAATGATAAAATTGAGAGGAACTTTGATGAGCAGCAGTACAGATAAACAGACGACAACTGACGCAGGTATTCCGGTTGCCAGCGACGAGCACTCTCTTACGGTCGGGGCGGATGGCCCTATTCTGCTTCACGATCACTACCTGATTGAACAGATGGCGACGTTTAACCGCGAGCGCATTCCGGAACGTCAACCGCACGCCAAAGGTAGCGGCGCTTTCGGTCATTTCGAAGTGACGGAAGACGTCAGTGCCTATACCCGAGCTTCTCTGTTTCAGCCCGGTGAAAAAACGGAAGTTGTGGTGCGGTTTTCAACCGTTGCAGGGGAACGCGGCAGCCCCGACACCTGGCGCGATCCGCGTGGTTTTGCCATCAAGTTCTACACCAAAGAAGGGAATTTCGACCTGGTGGGCAACAACACTCCGGTCTTTTTCGTGCGCGATCCGATGAAGTTTCAGCACTTCATCCGCTCGCAAAAGCGCCGCGCTGATAATAATCTTCGCGATCATGACATGCAGTGGGATTTCTGGACGTTATCCCCGGAGTCCGCGCATCAGGTAACTTATCTGATGGGCGATCGCGGGATCCCCAAAAGCTGGCGGCATATGAATGGCTATTCCAGCCACACCTATATGTGGGTTAATGCTAACGGCGAAAAATTCTGGGTGAAATACCACTTCAAAACCGATCAGGGCATCGATTTTTTAACCCAGGATCAGGCCGACAAACTGGCCGGTCAGGATGGCGATTATCATGTTCGCGATCTGTTCAACGCCATCAAAGACGGTGATTTCCCGAGCTGGACCCTGTATATGCAGATCATGCCGATGGCCGAAGCGGAGCATTACCGCTTTAATCCTTTCGATTTAACCAAAGTCTGGCCGCATGACGATTATCCACTAATAAAAGTGGGTACCCTCGAGCTTAACCGCAACCCAACGGATAACCACGCTCAAATTGAGCAGGCGGCCTTTGAACCCAATAATCTGGTGCCGGGTACAGGTTTAAGCCCCGACAAAATGCTTATCGGGCGGATCTTCGCTTACGCCGACGCGCACAGAGCCAGACTGGGGGTGAACTATAAACAGATCCCGGTGAACGCCCCGCACTCTCCGGTTAACAGCTACAGCAAAGATGGCGCGATGCGAATCAACCCCGTTTCGGATCCCGTCTATGCCCCTAATTCGAAAGGCGGTCCTTCCGCACAGGGAAATACCCTGCCCGTGGATTCAACCTGGCCGGTGCAAGGCGAAATGGTTCGCTCGGCCTATACGCTGCGCAAGGATGACGACGATTTTGGCCAGGCCAACGCCTTAATCAATAAAGTGATGGACGAAGCGGCGCGCGACAGGCTTGTTGATAACGTCGCGGGCCACCTTCTGGACGGCGTTAACGAACCGGTCCTCTCCCGCGCCTTCGACTACTGGATCAGCATTGATGCCAGTATCGGCAATCGCATCAGGCAGAAAGTGATGGGGCAAAAGGCAAAACCTTAAGCGGCTGCGTGACATACTCCCGTTCACTGAGAGGACAACAGTGAACGGGCTTCTGAGCCCGCCTACGGTTTATCCTTCAGTCCCAGCACAAATGGCACGGAATCGCGTAATGACGGATTTACCGTCCCGCTGTGATCCAGACCGGGATAAAGATGCTGCTCCACCTGGGTCCCGGCGGCTTTCACCTCTTTCGCAAACTCTTGCTGCATCGCCGTAGGCACATTGATGTCATTGCCACCAATGCCGATAAACACCGGGTGGCTGATATGCAGCGTTGGGTACGCCAGTGAGCTGACCGAATCATTCAGTAATTGCTGAATAGCCGGTTTCAGGCTGTTGGCCATCGTCAGTTTTTCGTCCATTACCTGCTGGGTTAGCGGCGTGATGCAGGTCGATTTGGCCTGTTCCAGCGCCGCGGACGCCGGTTTCTGGAAATACTCTGTCGCCTTCAGCGCAGGATCGCTATCGGCTGCGGACTGATAGATATAAAACACATACGGGATCTTCGGATCGCCCTTTTCGCTCTGGCCCGTTGCCGGAGCGGTGAAGAGGCTGGAAACCTGGCTATCCTGGGTAAAGAACGGCGTGCCGGTCAGCACGGTACCCACCACGTTCAGCTCCGGCGCATAATCAGGCTGTGATCCGGCCGCGGCAAAGGCCGCATGTGCGCCCTGCGATTGCCCCACCAGCACCAGCTGATTCTTCAACGGGAAAGCCGCCAGCGCCGCTCGAACGCCATCCAGAATACTCCACGCTTCTGCCCGGGCATTAAGATAGTGATGCAGCCCCGATGAACCTAATCCCGGGTAATCCGGCGCGACTACCGCGTAGCCCAATGACAGCCACGTGTTCAGAAACTGACTATCCCGCGGCGTCCGTGGGTTCAGCGAAGGCGCACAGTCATGTGCGATGCCTACCGTACCGTGCGCCCAGACTACCACCGGCCAGCCGCCTTCCGGCGTTGGGCCATAAGGGATAAACACGGCCGCACTGTCGGTGCGCTCGCCTTTGCCCGCCACGCCATCGGTAGAGCTGTACTCAATACGATACTGGCTGGCCGCCTCCTGTAATCCGTACGCAGCTGCCAGCGTCTCTTTACCCGTCATCACCCCAGTCTGGGCCAGCGCCGCACCGCTGAAGGGTGCCAACAGAGCACACGCCAGTAGGGTTTTACGCAGCGTTCCTTTCACCTTATCCATCACCGTTTCCTCTTGATTCTTCAATATTTCACTGTCGATGATTGTAGACCCGTAATGACTGAACACCAGTTAAACGGCCCGGACTCTGTACCTGGCTTTACCCTCTGCTGACGCTTCTTTAACCATTCTTTTGCGCCAACTGGATGAATTTTCCCGCACAGCCCCCTGGCCTGAATGAATCATTTTTCGTCTGGTGCTGATAATGATTTATCCCACACGCACCTATATCATTAATATCACACAATAAATTGGTATTATTATTCAGGAGTCGTGATGAAAATTATTGCAGATGAATTTCCGTTAGTGAGAATGGATTATGCCATTGAGCCCGAAGCCACGATGGAGGTCTTTCTGGGTTCGATTTCAGCACTCTTTCAGCGAAATGCACCTTTCGTCTTTATCTGTACGGGCTTGCCGGAAGAAAATAATCAGCCGAGCCTGGATGAACATAAGATGGTTACCCGCTGGATGAAGGATAATAAAGAAGCGATCGGCGCTTTGATCAAAGGGCATATTCAAATCGTGCCTGATGCGAGCAAACGCGCTGAGCTGGAAGGTTTTTCGCTGACGTTCGAACGTTTCTGGGGCTATCCGATGTTTATTGCGATCGGTGAAAGCGACGCTATAAAGAAAGCAAAGGCCTTACTCAATTCCGGTATCTGAAGGAGACCCCATGTTCATTGCCAAAGTCGATCCCGGGTATGTCGAAGATCTGGTGCAGCCTGTGGTTGTCATCGGACTTGGGATGGTCACTGAACAGTGGGAACTCCCCTTTCACAGTCATCAAAAAGCGGAACTGCTATTTGCCGACACGGGACTCATCGAGTTAGAAACTGAGAACAATCTTTGGATTATTCCGCCTCAGGGCGCGGTATGGATCCCCGGCGGCCTCATACACCGCGCGAAGTGCAGTGGCAACCCGCGGGGGTTTGTGGCTTTCATTGCTCAGGACTCACAGCCTGGGCTACCTGCAACCTGTTGTACAATGTCTGTTTCGCCGTTTCTGCGGGCTCTGCTCGAACGTATCGCGGCTTTGCCACAAGATTTTCAGCCGGAGGGGGTAGCCTCGCGTTTAACCGATGTTCTGTTGGACGAAATCATCGCCGCACCGCAGGAATGGCTTAACCTTCCGATGCCAGAGGACAAGCGCCTGCGACTGCTTGCCGACAGGATGCTGTCCTCACCAGAAGAAAAAGTGACGCTTGAGCAATGGGCTTCGCGTTTGAATATGAGTGAGAGAAATTTATCCCGACTCTTTGCCAAAGAAACCGGATACAGCATAAACCGCTGGCGGCGACAGATGCACGTCATAAAAGCCTTACCCCTGTTAGCTCAGGGGCACTCTGTCCAGACGATCTCAGAACAGCTGGGTTACGAAAACGCAGGCGCTTTTGTCACCATGTTTCGTAAGGCAACCGGCACCCCACCAAGAAGATTTATGACCGAACGGATGAAAAACGTTCACTCACCGCTCAACGTTCCTGCGGGCGGTTTTTACGAATATGGTTGAGTTTGCTTCGCTCTATTTAAGGCTCTGCTTTTAACACCTACTTCACGGCCAGCAGATCGGAATATCGCGTGGTATAACGCGGCGAGAGCATTTCCCGTTTCATCTGCCACTGTTGTTGAATGCCCTGCCCGGCGAAATAGAGCGTGCCGCGCCCGTCTTTGGCATTCAGCCGATCCAGCAATGCCATCAGCTCTTTGCTGTTTTTGCGTGGCGCATTGTCGTCGAACAAATTCAGCTGCGCCACGCCCTGGCTGTAAAAATCGCCCAGCATTACTCCGGCTTTCTGATAGCGATGCCCGTCTTTCCAGACGGATTCCAGGCAGCGCGTCGCCGCATTGATGATGTCCCGGCTGTCCTGGGTCGGAGTCAGCAGTTTGATGGAGCCACTGTTACCGTAATAAGGCTCCGGGCCGAAAGGCGACGTTTTGACGAAGGCGGAGATAAACCGACAGTACTGGTGCTCAGCGCGCAGTTTCTCCGCCGCCCGGCTGGCATAACTGCAAATAGCCTGGCGCATCTCTTCGTATGCCGTGATACGCCCGCCAAAGGAGCGGGAACAGATAATCTCCTGCTTGACCGGTGCAAACTCCTCTAGTCCGAGACAGGGTTCGCCGCGCAGCTCGCGCACCGTTCTTTCCAGCACCACACTGAAATGCTTTCTGATAAAGCGAATATCGCTGTCCGCCAGCTGCAGTACGGTTTCAATGCCCATCGCTTCCAGCTTCTTCGAGATCCGCCGTCCGATCCCCCAGACTTCACTCACCGGCAGCGCCGCCATCAGCTTGCGCTGACGGTCAACGTTCGACAGGTCAACCACTCCACCCGTCTGTCGCTGCCACTGTTTGGCAGCGTGATTCGCCAGCTTAGCCAGCGTTTTGGTTTGAGCAATGCCCACACCCACCGTCAGATGCGTGCGCTGTAACACCCTGGCCCTGATTTCACGGCCAAACTCCGTCAGATCGCGGCAGTTGCGCACCCCGGAGAGATCGCAAAAAATCTCGTCGATGGAGTAGATTTCACAGCGTGGCACCATCTCCTCAATCGTGTTCATCACCCGCTCAGACAGATCGGCGTACAGCTCGTAGTTGCTGCTGAAGCACACCACGCCATGACGGCGAAAGCTCTCTTTCTGCTTAAAGTAGGGCTCGCCCATCTTCACAAAGGGTTTGGCTTCGGCAGAGCGCGCTATCACACAGCCGTCGTTATTCGACAGCACAACCACAGGCCGCCCTTTCAGATCCGGGCGAAAGACGGTCTCGCAGGAGGCATAGAAAGAGTTCACATCGCACAGCGCAAACATGGTTAATCTGTCGCCTTCACGATAAACGTCACCACGCCGAAAATTTCCAGATTGTCCTCGCTGCCGATCATTATCGGCGCATAGGCGCTGTTTTCAGGTTTCAGCATCACCAGCGGATGCAGCTGCAGACGCTTCACCGTAAATTCGCCATCCACGGCGGCAATCACGATATTGCCATGCTCGGCCTGACGGGAGCTGTCCACCACCAGCAGATCGCCAGCATCGATTCCCGCTTCAATCATGGAGTCGCCGCTGGATTTGACAAAATAGGTCGCGCTCGAATGCTGGATCATCAGCTCGTTGAGATCGATCCGCCGCTCGACATAGTCCTGCGCCGGGCTGGGAAAGCCGCAGGAAACGGAGTCACTGAACAGAGGAGTCGCCACCATCTGGCCTCCCCCAACGGATGTGAAAAACTGCATGATAATCACCGCTAGCATTTACTGTATATGCATACAGTATTGTAGATCGATAGCAGAGATCAAGAGAAGCGTACTTAAAGATCCCACAGCACAGGCAACGCCATGGAATGCCGAATATCATGTCTAAAACCCCTGAATCTGAACCACAGCTAAACAGACACCACTTGCGGCAGATGACCGTTCAACGCTAACCCTACTGTTCAGTAAGGGAAATGCCTCAGCCGCAACTCTTTATTAACGAAAATGCAGCAATACAAATCTTGATCGGTGCAGCTGATGTGGTTATTTTTTGCGCTCTTTTTTTGGCTACAATTTGACCGATTTTATGATATCCCTGAAATTTATCACAATGTACAGTCTGCTCCTTCTGGCGGTACTTTTTTCCGGCACCGCCTTCTCTTCGCCTTTTCGCACAGCGCCCGCAGAGCAGAAGATATTGCCCGTCGAACACGAAATTCGCACCCGGATCCTTACCGAATATACCCGCTGGGAAGGGGTGAAATACCGTCTGGGTGGCACGTCACGGAAAGGGATAGACTGTTCATCGTTGATGCAAGAGATCTTTCATGCGGCTTTTGACGACATGCTCAGTACGCGTCTACCACGCACCACTTCCGGACAGATAGGACATGGCATCAGGGCAACCCGCAGCGATTTGCGTCCTGGCGATCTGGTTTTCTTCCATATGTCTGCCGCTGAACGCCATGTCGGGGTCTATATTGGCGAAGACAGATTTATTCATGCTTCAACCAGCCAGGGCGTGAAAATCTCCAGTTTGCAGAATGACTACTGGGTAAAACGCTACACCACCGCCCGCAGGATCCTTTCCTGACGGAGGCATTTCGCCCGGGGCATCTCCCCGGGTAACGCTATTGCCAGACGATAGCTGAGCATTCCGGCATTCTTTTTAAAGTCCCCCTTCCTGCGCTCTCTTCCTTTACACCACGTCAGTCTGTGTTGTTCAGCCATCATTAACTAATTTGTTATTTTTGATTCCGGCGTTAAATATTGCGGCAGTTTCATCAGCAGGCGGCATTTGAAATCTTCGTCTGCACTGTTACAGATCATGATAATCACCTGGTTAACGTTGGGGGCTTTGGCCATGTAAAGAAAGTCATGCTCCCGGCAGCTGACTTCCTGTTCACGCAGATATTGCAGTATTTTGTTCAGGCCCACTTTACTGTTCCCCCGATCCACATATACCGGACACCCGTTGACTCTGGCCACCAGATTCTGTTCCTGGGTGAAATGCTCATCGGTGCTGGACGGTGTCAGGATCATAAAAAAGGCAATGATGGCAAAAAAAACCAGCACAATGCGAAAAGCCGGACGGAAATGGAGCAAGTGTTCCGCTCCTTTGCCTTTAACCTGCCCTGCATCTTCTTCGGCCTTTAAAGACGCGTTCGACAGGGAATCCGTTTTTCCTGCCTCTACTTCCGCAAAAGCCACATTTTGCGTCACTGTCGTTTTAACACTTTCCTGTTCTTCACTCTCTTCAAACTCCTGAATCTGACCGAAGAAACTGAATCCCGACTTCGGGTGTGTTTTGATGGTCAGGGTACTGATGCCTGCTGTTTTTAATCCTCTGCGTAGCAATGAGACATTCTGATACAGCGTATTTGGCGTCACTCTTTGGCCATGTTTTTCCCAGACTTCGCGATAAATCTCCTCCTGAGAAATAATATTTCCGGCCCGCGAAGCCAGTAAAAACAGAAAGCGACTGACGGGAGAATGCAGAAGGACTTCCCTACCTCGCAGCCCGAGCGGGATTAACTTATTTTCAGCAGGATTAAACCTGACTTTGTCATTAATGATGAAATATTTAGTCATTTCAATACGATACGAGTTTTTGTGATCCAGAACTCCATAATCTGAAGTATAAATCATGGTTTGAGGTTTTTCTTATTTTAAAAATCACATTAATATCAATGGCATACATCATTTTCTTAAACGTGATTAAAATCACTAAAGAACGATGGCGTCCTACACGTGTAGTCCTCTCAACGCTTTGATTAATCGAAAGAAAAAATCCGCCCCTCACATTTAAATTTTATTGAGTACGAAAATTCCTGGTCCTCCCCTATTATTTTTCCGGCAGACAGGAACGGCACTTCGGTGCACTGTCAGTTCAGTCCGGAAGACATCAGACTGAACAATACGGTGAACGGCTTTACCGTAAAACAGCAACATTACTTGGTTTTTCAGAGACCTGTTTTCATTCACGGAGATTTCATCTGAGAATCGACAAACATTGATGCTTTATGCTCACTGAAAACAGAAGTAGGAATGCCAACGGAAAAAAGTAAGGTTAGCAATGAAAGGTGGGGATTTATCTTAAGTCTTAAGGCCAGGCGCAGAATAAAATTCTGTTTGCCTCTTGCTGGCAGGGCTGAATCCTACCTTTTACCGGTATGTTTACAGGCCTGAGATTAATCTTATAATAGCCTCCGTTCGAAAGTAGGGTATTTAGAAGTGAAAACGAAATAACATTCAGAGATTTGTTATGAACAGTAGAATTTATGGATTCCTGCTTAACGACGATATCCTGTTTGATATAGCCAATAAAAAAATCTTGTATTATCGGCTCGACAACTCTGAAATTCAGATGTCATTTAAAGTGGTCACTCTCAATGACACTCAGGCCCGATTATTGATGTTTTTACTGGTGAACAGGAAAAGAAAAATCATCGATAAGACGGACATACTCAGGAGTGTCTGGGATACCGTTAATCTGTCTTCATCCAGCCAGCGTTTATGGCAGACGGTGAATGACATAAGAAAGAAACTATCAGCTCTCGGCATGCCGGATACGTTTATTCAGAATGTGTACGGCACCGGATACAGCATTGATGACTCAAAGGTCATGTCTCTGCATATCCGCTAACAGAATCGCTTTATAGATATAAAGCATAAAACCCTATCCATATCGCTATGGGTATTCAACACGCCATTTTAAAAGAAATTAGAATGGTTTAATTAAAGTAAGTAGACAATATCAGGAATATATATGAAAAAGTTAGCAATCATCGCCTCTCTGGCCGCTGTATTTGGTTCAGTCAACATGGCTCAGGCCGCTTCCACCGGCACCATCACCTTCAACGGTGAACTGACCGCCAACACCTGTGATGTGGTTGTTGATGGTAAAGCCGCCGATGCAACTGTGACACTGCCAACTGAAGGTATCAGCCTGCTGAATGCCGCAACCAAGACCGCGGGCGAAACCGGTTTTGTGATGGCGCTGAACAATTGTGCCGGCACCCTGCAGACTGCTTCCGCGTTCTTTGAAGCTGGTGCATCCGTGGATGCTGTCACCGGTCGTCTGAAAAACTCCGGTACTGCGGGCAACGTCAGCCTGGAACTGCTGGATGCGTCCAGCCCGTCTCGCTCAGTGATTGCAGCAGGTAACTCAAACCAGGTGACCAATACCACCTTTAAAGACGTCTCCGCTGGCAGCGCCAACCTGCCGTACGCCGTGCGCTACTACGCAGAAGGCGCGACTACCGCCGGTACTGTCGTAAGCAACGTTGTTTATTCCATTCAGTACAAGTAATAACAATCCGGAGGGGAGCTCTCCCCCCTCCGGTTTTTTTAAGGTCAGGAGTTATCAGTATGAAATATTCTTCCTTCACTTTCGGCGCATGCACCACCTTAGCCGCATTGACATTGTTCAGCGCGTCAGCCGGTGCCAGCGCGGTTATCAGCGGCACGCGGGTTATTTATCCCTCTGACAGTAAGGAAGTCAGCGTCAAAATCACCAACAACGGCTCTTCACCGGTGCTGTTGCAAAGCTGGATAGACAATGGCGATCAGAATGCCCGCCCTTCTTCCATTAAGGTGCCCTTTGTGCTGACGCCGCCGATGAATCGCGTGGACGCCGGGAAGGGACAAACGCTGCGCATCAGCTACAGCGGCGGTTCACTGCCAATGGACAAAGAGTCCGTATTCTGGCTGAACGTTCTGGAAGTGCCGGCGAAAAACAAGGCCAAGGCCGATGAAAACACGCTGCAGATGGCGTTTCGTAGCCGTATCAAGCTTTTCTATCGCCCGGCAGGTTTGCAGGGGAATGCCAACGATGCGGCGAAATCCGTTACCTGGTCTGCCCGCGGCGGCAATGTTGAAGCTAACAATCCGACACCGTATTACGTCAATTTCGTGAATCTGCGCATTAACGGCAAGTCCGTTGACGGAGCCATGGTGGCACCACGCAGCAGCATGACCGTCAGCCTTCCGGGCAGCGCGGGCAGCAAGCTCACGGGTAGTTACGTGAATGATTATGGCGCAGTCAACAGCTACGAAGCCGTTATCAAATAAGCCATATATCACCTGCAACTTAATAAAAAAAACTGAAATTCAATATTCAGGAAATAATTCTTGAAGGCTTTTTTATGTCCAAATATTTGCAACCAGGTCATCATCGTCAGTTATCTCCGGTCGCACTGGCATTATTGTCAGCGCTGTTCGCAGGGGCTGCCTGGGCGGAAAATAACGAGTCTGAAGCAAAAGGCTCAGCCAGTGATATGGAATTCGATGCTTCTTTCCTGAATGTTGAGGACCAAAAGTCCGTCGACCTCAGCCGCTTTGCCAATGGATCTTCCGGAACGCCGGGAGTCTATCGCACTGCGTTGTATGTTAACGAGCAGCTGATTACCAACAGTGATATTGAGTTTCGTGCCCGCGAGAATAAAACGGTCTATCCGTGCCTCACCCGGGACATTATTAAAAATATTGCGTTTGATTATTCCAAACTGCCGTCAGATTTTCTGACCGGACCGGAATCCTGCATTGATTTGAATCGTCATCTGAAAGACGCGCAGGTCAATTACGACAGCAATGAGCAGCGCCTGGATATTCTTATCCCACAGATGTACATGCTGAACGTCGCGCGTGGCACCGTCAGCCCGGAATTGTGGGACAGCGGCGTGCCCGCATTGATGCTCGGCTATAACGCTAACGGCTATTCCAGTGAGTCCCGCGGACAGACCTATAACTCGCTGTATGCCGGGCTGAATGCCGGGCTCAATGTCGGCGCCTGGTATCTGCGTCACAACGGGTCCTACACCCGTATGGACAACGGTCCGCAGGAGTACAGCAGTATCAATACCTACCTGCAGCGGGATGTCCCGGCGCTGCGTGCGCGTGCGCTGGTTGGTCAGTCAAATACCACCGGCGAGCTGTTTGACACGCTGCCGTTTACCGGCGTCCAGCTGGCGACAGATGAACGCATGCTGCCGGAATCCCTGCGCGGCTATGCGCCGGAAATCCGCGGTATCGCCCGGACCAACGCCAGAGTCACCGTGCGTCAGGGCGGCCAGGTGCTGTATGAAACCACCGTTACGCCCGGTGAGTTTCTGATTAACGACCTGTACCCGACCGGCTACGGCGGCGATCTAATGGTCACCGTGCATGAAAACGACGGCAGCGAGCAAACCTTCAGCGTGCCTTACGCTGCGGTGGCACAGCTGCTGCGTCCGGGCTCGTCACGCTACTCCATCACCGGCGGTGAGCTGCGCAGTGACAGCGTCCGTGGGAAGCCTGCGTTATATCAGGGGACTTACCAGTACGGCCTGACCAATGCGGTGACCGGTTATGGCGGCCTGCAGCTGAGTGAGGATTACTATGCCGTGCAGCTCGGTAGTGCCATCGGCACGCCTGTCGGGGCGCTGGCATTAGATGTGACTCAGGCGCGTACGCATCTGGATGACGGCGGAAAATCACTGAGCGGTCAGAGCTATCAGGCGAGCTACAGCAAACTGATCAGTGAGACCAACAGTAACTTTTCGCTGGCGGCCTACCGTTTCTCAACGGACGGCTATATGGATTTCATGACGGCGATGCAGACCCGTGATGCGGTGGCAAACGGCTATGCGGCGGATTCCATTTCGCGGGCAAAAAACCGCATGACGATGACGTTCGGACAGGGTCTTCCTGACGGCTGGGGGCAGCTGTATCTGAGCGGTTCGATGCAAAACTACTGGAACAAGGACGGCAGTGACACCCAGTACCAGATGGGCTACAGCAGTCGTTACAAAAAGGTGACCTACGGTCTGACGGCCAGCCGGACGTTTTCTAACCTCGGATCGTCACAGACCAACTATCTGCTGAGCTTCAGCCTGCCGCTGGGACGCGACGATCAGACGCATACGCCGCAGCTGCGCAGCGATCTGACGTATGACACCAACGGTCGTACCGGACAGCAGCTGTCGCTGTCGGGCAGCGCCGGTGAAGATAACCAGTACAGCTATGGTGCAACGGCCATGCACGCCAATCAGGGCGCCGGAACCAGCGGATCGCTGAGCGGTAACTACCGCAGTCCGGTGACCTCCATGAACGGATCGGTCAGCGGCGGTGGTAACTACAAGAGCATGTCCGTAGGTCTGAACGGTACAGTGGTGGCACACGCTGGCGGCGTGACGTTCTCACCGTATACCTCTGACACCTTTGCACTGGTGGAAGCAAAAGGTGCGGAAGGCGCCAGCGTCTCCTCCTATCCAGGCGTGCGCATTGATTCACACGGGTATGCCATCGTGCCTTACCTGAATGCGTATCAGATGAACGACATCAGCATTGATCCTAAAGGGATGTCGGATGACGTTGAACTGGCTAATACCAGCCAGAAGGTTGCGCCGTATTCCGGTGCCGTGGTGAAGATGAAGTATGACACCAAACGAGGTACGCCGATCCTTATCAATAGTACCTGGAACAACGAACCTGTTCCGTTCGGGGCCGATGTCATGGACGCGAAAGGCAATGTACTGGGCTCTGTTGGCCAGGGGGGCCAGATTTATGCTCGTGTAACGCAGGAGCAAGGGCAACTGATGGTGAAGTGGGGTGACGAAACATCCGGGCAATGTAAGGTTAGTTATCGCCTGATGCCACAAATCAAGGGTAAACAGAATAACCAGATCCAGCAGTTTAATTCTGTTTGTCAGTAACATCGGAGCACTGCCCGATAAATATGAGGCAGTGGTTCACATAATCATGAGGACGTTATTGTGTTCAGTCACAAACATCAAAAGCACTACGCTATATTTTTAAATATTCTGAATATATTAGCAGCGGCTTTCTTATTTACCACTTACAGTGCCTCGGCGGCTATAGACTGTAAACCGAGTGCCACCACATTCAACCATGTGGCTACATTACCGGGAATCACCCTTAACGTCGGTGAAGACCTGCCATTAGGCAGTGTGATTTATAATTTTACGACCAGAGCCGGTGTCGAGACAGGCGTGACATGTCATTCAGACACATTACCCCAGACATTCCAGGTACCGATTAATGTTGACTATCTGACAACGCCACTTCCTCTTTCTGGATATGCCGGTAGCGGTCTGGCTGGTAAGGTATATGAAACCGGGCATCCTGGTGTGGGCGTTGTTATTACCGGCATTTGCCGTCCGGTTGCTAACTGCCTTATACCTCGAGTCGATAATGCGCTGAATTTTGATATGACACTTAATACTCTGACCGTAAGGGTCGGGAGAGGATGGAACGTCTGGTTAATTAAAACAGGGCCAATTGCTCCGGGCACTATCAATGGTTCTATGTTGCCATCATTAAAAACCTTTATGGCTCCATCCACCATTTATAGTTATGACCCAGGTTATCTCAATACGGTTTCATTTAATGGTAGTATTAATTTTACAGCCGCGACGTGTCAAACGCCGGATGTAAATGTTAATCTTGGTAAATATGATGTCAAAGATTTTGATAGTATCGGTAAAACAACACCCTGGATTGCTTCAAACATACGTCTGATTAATTGTAATGCTGCATTCAGCGGTTACTATGACCTTAATAACACCTCTGTCTCCCTTACAGGGAGTGGTGTGTTGCCAGCAGGGACTCGGAACAATAATGCGCTTAATGTGAGCTTAAGCCCACAGAGCACAATCATCGATGCTACAAATGGCGTTATGGCGGTGACCTCCTCAAATGACGCGCCTGCCGCTCAAGGGATTGGTATCCAAATAGGATGGGGAAATGCCACTGGCGCACCGCAGCCATACAATTTCCAGAATACTTATATTCGCCAGCCAGCCAGTGATGGCAGGGATTCAATGAATATTCCTCTGGCCGCCCGTTATATCCGAACCGGAAATGACCTGAAGCCAGGCCGTGCCGACGGAAAGGTCACATTCACTATTAATTATTACTAATACTAACCCTAAGGCTGTGAATGACCCATTCACAGCCTCCTTCCATGGACAGAGACATCATTATGATTTACATCATAACGGATAACCATTTCCTCTTTGAGGGTGTCAGGCACGCCATGCATCCGATTACCATCCTGAAAACGTCCATTGACTGGGTGCTGAAATACGAATTACTTTGTGACGGTGATGTCATTTTAATTGACGACAGCATTATGCTGGACATCTACCCGCGGACCTACAGCTTTAATATCAAAAGCATCGAGGTTATCTTTTTAAATACGCTCAAAAATGCCAACATTGACTTTATGAAGATTCATTCTTCGTATCATGCGCTTGACCGTCATTTCAGTATTAAAGATTTCAGAATAAAAATGCTGAAGGTGGTGACCGGTAAAAGCCGCTCCCCTGCCATCACAAATAAAGAGATGCTGACGACGAGGGAACATCAGATCCTTTTAGCCTCAATACACGGAAAGTCGATACGGGAAATTGCCTTAGCAACCGGCCTGAAGGACAAAACGATCTACCACTACCGTAAAAGTGCCTGTTTAAAACTGGGGGTGACCCGATTTATTGATGTCGTTCCTTTCAGCAACTCTCTGACCGTTGCCGCCTCCCTGCCGGATACTGAGAAGGTAAACAACAGGCGCGTCAATGTTCTCCATTGATCAAAGAGAACTGCGACTCAGAGTTGAGTGAAACCCGCCACGAATGGCGGATTTTATCAGGTTTTACTGCGCGAGCCCGGCGTTATCGATCTCATCAAACACCTGCTGCGCCAGATGCAGCGTGGCATTGGCGGCAGGGAGACCGCAATACAGCGCGGAGTGCATGATCAGCTCCTTCAGCTCATCCCGCGTCACGCCGTTGTTGAACGCCGCGCGCAGGTGCATCTTCAGCTCGGCTTCGCGGTTGAGGGCAATCAGCATGGCGATGGTGATAAGGCTACGGGTGTGATGATCGAGGCCCGGACGGGTCCAGGTTTCTCCCCAGGCGTAGCGGGTGATGAAGTTCTGAAACTCTTCGTTAAGCGGGGAGAGATTGTTTAACGTGCGATCCACATGCGCATCGCCCAGCACCTTACGGCGCACTTCCATGCCCTGTTGGTAGCGGGATTCATCGTCCATTGCGATCTCCAAAATATGTCAACAGCGCGCCCGTAAACTCGACGGCGGCTTCTACGTTAGATAAGTGTGAGGCAGGCAGCGTCACGCACTGGCTGTCGGCGATGTTGTTACACAGATATTCGGCATCCGCGACGGTGGTCACCGGGTCGAACTGTCCGGCAATCACCAGCACCGGAGCCGTAATGGCGCTCACTTCCGCGCGTAAATCTGCCCCGGCCAGCGCTTCGCAGCCTTCGGCGTAGCCTTCTGCATCCATCTGCGCCAGCTGATGAACGAGCCGCTCCACCACATCCGGATTGTGCTGGCGAAACTCATGCGTAAACCAGCGATCGGCGGTACCCGCCGCGACAACATCCATCCCTTCCTGACGCACCGCTCTGGCCCGGGAAAGCCAGCTTGCCTGGTCGCCGATCTTCGCGGCGGTATTCGCCACCGCCAGCGCGTAAAAACGCTCCGGGGCAAAACGCGCCAGCCACAGCCCGGTCAGGCCGCCAACGGAAATGCCGCAGAAATAAGCTTTGGCGATATTCAGGTGATCGAGCAGCGAAATCACGTCTTCACCCAGTTGGGCCAGCGTCACTTTGCCGCGTTTGGTCGTTTGCCCGTGGCCGTGGGTGTCATAGCGCAGCACGCGAAAACGCTGCGTCAGCGCCTTCAACTGCGGCTGCCAGAGTGAAAGCGTGGTGCCCATCGAATTGGAGAGCACCAGCACCGGCGCCTCTTCCGGGCCATCAAGCTGATAATGAAGCGTCATGGTTTTGCTCCTGATAGCGCGCCAGCACCTGGCGCACAAAGTAGTCTGCACTGCCGGTGGCCCCGGACGGGTCCAGCAGCTGCGTGAGTTGCGCTGAGCTGAAATGCGCCTTGATCCGCGTGTCGTTTTCCAGCAGCTGCAGCAGCGGACGCTGCTCATCCAGCGCCTGATGACACAGCGCTTCGACGATATGATGCGCTTCCTGTTTGCCGACGAAAGCCGCCAGCGCCAGAGTGACAGACTCCGCCATAATCAGACCGTGGGTGATGTCGAGATTGACGCGCATTCGCTGTTCATTTATCTGCATGCCGCTGACCAGCTGAATGCTCTGTTCCAGCACGCCTCCGGCCAGCATCAGCAGTTCAGGCAGCACTTCCCATTCGGCCTGCCAGCCGCCGAGCGCCCTTTCATGCTGCTGGATCTGACTGGCATACAGCGTCGCCATCAGCCCCGGCGTGCGCTGGACGGCAGTGAGGATCGCCGCACAGCCCACGGGATTACGCTTATGCGGCATGGCGGAAGAGCCACCGCGCCCGGCAACAACAGGTTCGCTGACTTCCGCCACTTCGGTTTGCATCAGCAGGGAAAAGTCGTTGGCAAATTTGCCCAACGTTCCGCACACCCCGGCGTACCAGTGCCCAACCTCCAGCAGCCGGTCGCGCTGGCTGTGCCACGGCGTATCGGCAAGGGATAAGTCCAGCTCCCGCGACAACTGCTGCGCCACCGCCGGGCCATGTTCATTGAGCGAAGCCAGGGTTCCTGCCGCACCGCCGAACTGTAAAACCAGCACCCGGCCACGCATCTCACGCAGCCGCTGCTGCCAGCGCAGTAGCGCATCAAGCGTGCCCGCCAGCTTCAGGCCAAAAGTCACCGGCAGCGCATGCTGCATCCAGGTTCGGCCGGGCATCACTGTGGCAATATGGCGCTCTGTCTGCTGCGCCAGGACAGCGAGTAAACGGCTGAGCAGTTCATCGCTGGCATCAAGCGCCTGACGCAGCTGTAACACCAGTCCACTGTCGATAACGTCCTGGCTGGTCGCGCCCCAGTGAACGTAGCGCGCGGCCTGCTGATCCTGATCTTTCACCACCGCAGTCAGCTGTTTCACCAGCGGAATAGCCAGATTACCGGCGTTGGCCGCGCTTTGCGCCAGCGCAGTAAGATCAAGATTTTCCACCCGGCAGGCATGCACAATAGCCGTAACGGCTTCTGAAGGAATGACCCCACAGTTTGCTTCAGCGTGGGCCAGAGCAGCCTCAAAATCCAGCATCCCCTGAACGGTTTGCGTATCGCTGAAAATGGCCGTCAGCGCGCTGTCGCGCAGCAACGGCGTTAAGAGATCCATTTCCTCTCCTTAGACTCGTTCAATAATCAGCGCGATCCCCTGACCCACGCCGATACACATCGTACAAAGCGCATAGCGCCCGCCGGTGCGTTTTAACTGATACGCGGCGGTCATCGCCAGACGCCCGCCGGAAGCCCCCAAAGGATGACCCAGCGCGATAGCCCCGCCGTTCGGATTGACGTGTGGCGCATCGTCAGGCAGGCCAAGCGAACGGGTGACCGCCAGCGCCTGAGCGGCAAAGGCTTCGTTAAGCTCAATCACGTCCATTTGCCCGAGCGTCAGGCCCGTCTGCGCCAGCACTTTACGCACCGCAGGCGCAGGCCCGAAGCCCATAATGCGCGGCGCAACGCCCGCCGTCGCCACGCCAACCACACGGGCCAGCGGCTGAAGATCGTTGATACTCAGCGCCTGTTCGTTTGCCAGCAGTAAAGCACAGGCCCCGTCGTTAACGCCGGACGCATTGCCCGCCGTCACCGTCCCATCGGCTCGCACTACCCCTTTCAGTTTAGTCAGGGCTTCCACTGACGTAGCGCGCGGATGTTCGTCACGGTTGAAATGAAGCGCATCGCCTCTTTTTTGTGACACTGTCACTGAAATCAGCTCATCGGCAAAAAGCCCCTGCTCCTGCGCGCTGGCGGTACGCAGCTGGCTGCGCAGGGCGAAAGCATCCTGATCGGCCCGACTAATACCAAATTCTGTCGCCACGTTTTCAGCCGTTTCAGGCATCGAATCGACGCCATACAGCGCTTTCATCAGCGGATTGATAAAGCGCCAGCCGATGGTGGTATCTTCCATCTTCATGCTGCGGCTCCAGGCGCTATCGGCCTTGCCCATCACAAACGGCGCACGCGACATGCTCTCTACGCCGCCCGCAATCATCAGCTGCGTTTCGCCGCTTTTAATCGCCCGCGCCGCGATGCCGATGGCATCAAGGCTTGAACCACATAACCGGTTTACGGTACTGCCCGGAACGGTTTCCGGCAGACCCGCCAGCAGCAGCGCCATTCGCGCTACGTTGCGGTTATCTTCCCCGGCCTGGTTGGCGCAGCCATAAATCACGTCATCAATACGCGCCGGATCGAGCCCCGGATTGCGTTCCAGCAGCGCTTTCAGCGGCAGCGCCGCCAGGTCGTCAGCGCGAACTGTTGCCAGGGTACCACCAAAACGTCCGAACGGTGTGCGCACCGCATCGCAGATAAAAGCCTGATTCATCGGGATTCCTTACGCGCTTTCCGCCAGTTGATCAAAAGTGAGCGCCACCGGAGTCAGGCGCTGTAGCTCTTCAAAAGAGAGACCGTTGAAAATTTCCCGCACCACCGGGCCATCGGCAGTGATATCGATCACCGCCAGATCGGTGTAAATCCGGCTGACGCAGCCCACGCCGGTCAGCGGATAGGTGCAGTGCTCGACCAGCTTGCATTCACCGTCGCGGGTCAGGTGATCCATCATCACAAACACCTGTCGTGCGCCAATGGCCAGGTCCATTGCGCCACCCACCGCCGGGATCGCATCCGGCGCGCCGGTGCTCCAGTTGGCAAGGTCGCCGCTGGCGGAAACCTGATAAGCGCCGAGCACGCAGATATCAAGATGACCGCCGCGCATCATCGCGAAAGAGTCGCCGTGATGGAAAAAGCAGCCGCCCTCGAGCAGCGTGACGAACTCTTTGCCAGCGTTAATCAGTTCCGGATCTTCTTCGCCCGGCTGCGGTTTAGGTCCCATGCCCAGCAGTCCGTTTTCGCTGTGCAGGAAAATTTCTTTGTCGGCTGGCAGATAGTTCGCGATGCGCGTCGGCAGGCCAATCCCCAGGTTGACATAAGCACCTTCGGGAATATCCTGCGCCACGCGTTTTGCCATTTCGTCTCTGGTCAGTTTCTGCATGTTCTGTTCCTCAGGCGCTCTGGGCGGCGTTCAGGGTGGAGAGTGAGAAAACGCGCTGGACGAAAATGCCCGGAGTGACAATGTGCTCCGGATCGAGCGCCCCGAGCGGCACTATCTCTGAAACTTCCGCAATGGTGGTTTTCGCCGCCGTTGCCATAATCGGACCAAAGTTTCGCGCCGCTTTGCGGTAAATGAGGTTGCCCCAGCGGTCGCCCTGATGCGCTTTGATTAGCGCAAAATCCGCGTGAATCGGGTATTCCAGCACGTACTGACGACCGTCAATTTCGCGAGTTTCTTTGCCTTCCGCCAGCGGCGTGCCGTAGCCGGTAGGCGTAAACACTGCACCCAACCCCGCCCCTGCGGCCTGGATACGCGCCGCCAGATTGCCCTGCGGCACCAGCTCCAGCTCCACTTTTCCCCGACGATAAAGGTCGTCAAAAATCTGCGAATCCACCTGACGCGGGAACGAGCAAATCATTTTGCGCACCCGTCCGGCTTTCAGCAGCGCCGCCAGCCCCACTTCCCCGTTTCCGGCATTGTTATTGATGATGGTGAGATCGCGGGCGCCCTGAGCGATCAGGGCATCAATCAGAAAAGTGGGCTGTCCGGCCGGGCCAAAACCGCCAATCATGATGGTGGCCCCATCGGGGATCCCGGCGATGGCCTGTTCCAGCGTCGGCACGCTTTTGTCGATCATCAGGTTGCTCCTTGTTGTGCGGTTATCGCACTTTTATGCGTTGTTCGCACAAAATGTGACCCGCTTAACGTTGCCGGTCAAGGGCGATAATCGAAATATGGTGCGATTATCGAACATCCTGTATCTTTAGCGACAAACTGTGATCGGAGGCAACAACATGAGCAAACATCCGGACGATCTGCTGACGGGCGAAAGCGATCCCTTTAAGGGCGACCCGAACTTTATGGCCTCGCTGGCGCGCGGGCTGGAGGTGATTCAGGCCTTCACCCCACAGCGCCCGGTGCTGTCAATTTCACAAATCAGCCAGAAAACGGGGATCCCCCGCGCGGCGGTGCGTCGCTGTCTGTATACGCTCGGTAAACTGGGCTTTGTTTACGCCGAAGACGGCAAAAATTTCCAGCTACGCCCGCGCATTTTGTCGCTCGGTCACGCGTGGCTGGCCTCCACACCGCTCGCCCGCTCGGCTCAGCCGGTGCTGAAGCATTTAAGTGAGATGCTCAATGAATCCTGCTCGATAGCCACGCTCGACGGCGACGATATTCTCTACATCGCCCGCGCCTCAAGCTCGCGGATCATGACCATCGATCTGGATATCGGCAGCCGCCTGCCCGCTTGGGCCACGTCGATGGGCCGCGTGCTACTGAGCTATCAGTCGGAAGAGAAGCTGAACGATATGCTGGCGCGGGTCACGATGATCCGCTACACGCCGCAAACGGTGGATTCAGTGAGCAAACTGCGTGCGGAGCTTAAGCGCGTCCGCCAGCAGGGCTATGCGCTGAACGATCAGGAGCTGGAAATGGGATTACGTTCGCTTGCCGTGCCGCTGTTCAATTCACAGGGGCACGTCGTCGCGGCTCTGAACGTTGGGGTTCATGCGGGCCAGGTTTCGGCCACGGAGATGGTGGAACGGGTGCTGCCGGAATTGCAGAAGGCAGCCAAAGAGCTGACCCTGCTGCTGCGCTAACGGCTGCGCTTGGCGTGGCGCTCCCAGTTTTCCTGTTTCGCCTGCTCCGATTTTTTCAGCGCCACATAACATGCCCCGCTGCCGCCGTGATGCGGCAGCGCACTGCAGAACGCCTGCACGTCCTCAAACTCCGTCAGCCAGCGCGCCAGATAACTGCGAACAATGTTGGCATGCGAGTTATCGGCTTTGCCTTTGCCGTGAATGATCAACACGTTGCGCAGACCGTCCTGGTGGGCCTGATGAATGAAAGCAAACAGCAGCTGTCGGCACTGCTCAACCGGCTGGCGCAGCAGTGTCAGGCTGGCCTGCTGGCTGTATTTTCCCAGCCGCAGTTTATCCAGCACGCCGTTTTGCAGCCCTTCGCGCTTAAACTCCAGCGGTGTGGCGAGCGGAACGATATCCAGAAACCCGGTTGTCAGAAAATTGTCGAGCTGGAGGGTGTCGATTTTTTGCGGCGCGTTGGCGTTACGGCCCGGCTGCCAGTGAATATCGGCGTTGCGCTTGAGGGGCTGGACATCCTCCATGGCGTCAAGAAACAGCGATTTGTCGTCAGGGTTCATCTTCACCTCCGGCTACTGCGACTACTGGAGAGCTACTATAGCCGCGCCCTGCCTCGCACTCAACGCGTTTTGCTTTTTTGGAACCTGGTTTCTGCCAGGATATATTGTTGCGTTTTTTTTAACCGCCAGGGAATAAAAACAGTTAATCATCACTTAACTAAAATTAATTACGAATAACATGAAATACTATTGTTAAAAAATCGTGAAATATATCACCTAAAAGTACTGGTATTTAAACTCAAATTCGCTATAACTGTATTACCTGCATGGGGGAGTTAATGCGGGGACAAGTTACGGAAATATTGCTGTGTATACTGCGGGATCTGGCGGATGTCGACAGATCCTGTTTTTTTATCTGTTGAATATAATCACCTTAG
Source organism: Enterobacteriaceae bacterium 89 (assembly GCA_014156375.1). Taxonomy (GTDB): domain Bacteria; phylum Pseudomonadota; class Gammaproteobacteria; order Enterobacterales; family Enterobacteriaceae; genus Scandinavium. The sequence goes on from RQJH01000003.1 coordinate 493,195, forward strand.
AAATAATTACCGATCCGTTTGCCAGAGCAAAAGCGGTTTCAGTTACAGCAAGGCTCTGAGCGGCATCCCGCCTGCCGGTGCGGTTCTGACAGCACAGCGCTCTCCCTTCCCAGCATAATGAAAAAAAATCATCATCCTGCCCCAACGGCAATATTTGCCGGGATAATACAAAATATATTTACCACGCTTATAATTACCGCCACAGGGAATTAGGCGTAGCTCTCAGCCCCACAAAAGGCTCTCCACCGAACTCATGCGTCGGTGCTAATCTCATTTTCAGGAAACTTTTGCTACTTTTCCGAATAGTTTTCAATCTTCGTTTTATAAACGCCAGAAATGTTTAATCCGCGCTGATAAATCGGCCCCCTTTGCTTAACGTTTTGCTTCTCTTTTAGAGGTATGGTGAGCAAAACCAGAGCCGTGGTATCTTGTCGCCCTGCCGGTCGGAGCGGCAATGGTCCCGACAATATAAAGGAAACCTGATGCTTAGATTGCTGGAAGACAAGATTGCGACCCCGCTGGGGCCACTGTGGATCCTGTGTGATGAACAGTTCCGTCTGCGTGCCGTCGAGTGGGAAGAGCACAGCGACCGCATGGTTGAGCTGCTGGATCTCCATTACCGCGCGCAGGGTTACGAGCGCATTGCAGCCATCAATCCCAACGGCCTGAGCACAAGAATGAAAGACTATTTCGACGGCGATCTCAGCGTTATCGATGCCCTGCCAAGCGAAACCGGCGGCACTCCTTTTCAGCGTGAAGTCTGGAAAGCGCTGCGCGCCATCCCCTGCGGTCAGGTCATGCACTATGGTCAGTTGGCTGAAGAGCTTGGACGCCCCGGAGCGGCCCGCGCCGTCGGTGCGGCAAATGGCTCCAATCCGGTAAGCATCGTTGTTCCTTGCCATCGGGTGATTGGCCGCAACGGAACCATGACCGGATACGCCGGTGGCGTGCAGCGGAAAGAGTGGCTTTTGCGCCACGAAGGTTACCTGTTGCTTTGATGATTAGTGCGCCCTGCAGGCTGAAAGTCCGTTTACAGACCAAAACGCAGAACTTTTAACTCAAACATTTCATAAGGATAGCGTATGTCAGCGCTATCCCACTTTAATATTACGTGAATCGGGCAACCGAGACTTACTTGCTCCCCAAAAAGATGTTAAAATTGACAAATATCAATTAAGGCTCGAGCAAATCTATGATCCCGGAAAAGCGAATTATACGACGCATTCAGTCTGGCGGTTGTGCTATCCACTGCCAGGATTGCAGTATCAGCCAACTCTGTATCCCGTTCACGCTGAATGAACATGAGCTGGATCAGCTTGATAATATTATCGAGCGTAAAAAGCCCATTCAGAAGGGTCAGACCCTGTTTAAAGCAGGCGATGAACTGAAATCTCTGTATGCCATTCGCTCCGGTACCATTAAGAGCTACACCATCACCGAACAGGGTGATGAGCAGATCACAGGTTTCCATCTGGCGGGCGATTTAGTGGGCTTTGATGCCATCGGCACCGGCCTGCATCCAAGCTTTGCCCAGGCGCTGGAAACCTCCATGGTTTGCGAAATCCCGTTTGAAACCCTGGACGACCTGTCCGGTAAGATGCCAAACCTGCGTCAGCAGATGATGCGTCTGATGAGCGGCGAGATCAAAGGCGACCAGGATATGATCCTGCTGCTGTCCAAGAAAAACGCGGAAGAGCGCCTGGCGGCCTTTATCTATAACCTCTCCCGCCGTTTTGCGCAGCGTGGCTTCTCCCCACGTGAGTTCCGCCTGACCATGACCCGTGGCGATATTGGTAACTATCTGGGTCTGACGGTAGAAACCATCAGCCGTCTGCTGGGTCGTTTCCAGAAAAGCGGCATGCTGGCCGTGAAAGGCAAATACATTACTATCGAAAACGGCGACGCACTGGCCGTTCTCGCCGGTCAGGCCCGCAACGTCGCCTGATCCCCTTCTTTCGCCAGATCGTTAAATTTTCCTGATTTATTGATCTGGCGAAGGTTATCCCCTGTTTCAATCACTCCGGATGGGTTATCTTTTATTTACAGACTGTGGTGACAGTTGTAAGGAGACCCTGTATGGCAAAATATCAAAACATGCTGGTAGCCATCGATCCTAATCAGGACGACCAGCCTGCATTGCGGCGCGCTGTTTACCTTCATCAGCGGATTGGTGGATCCATTAAAGCCTTTTTGCCGATCTACGATTTTTCGTATGAAATGACCACTCTTCTGTCGCCTGACGAAAGAACCGCGATGCGTCAGGGCGTCATCAGCCAACGGGCCGCGTGGATCCGTGAACAGGCCAGGTACTACATTGAAGCCGGTGTGCCCATCGAGATTAAAGTGGTCTGGCATAACCGTCCTTTCGAAGCCATTATTCAGGAAGTGATGAGCGGCGGGCACGACCTGCTGCTGAAAATGGCCCACCAGCACGACAAACTCGAAGCCGTGATTTTCACCCCAACCGACTGGCACCTGCTACGCAAATGTCCGTGTCCGGTCTGGATGGTGAAAGATCAGGCCTGGCCGGAGGGCGGTAAAGCGATCGTCGCCGTCAACCTCGCCAGCGAAGAGGAATATCACAACGCCCTCAACGAAAAACTGGTCCGTGAAACACTACAGCTCGCCGAGCAGATCAACCACACGGAAGTCCACCTGGTCGGGGCGTATCCCGTAACGCCAATCAATATCGCCATTGAACTGCCGGACTTTGATCCGAGCGTGTATAACGATGCGATTCGCGGTCAGCACCTGCTGGCAATGAAGGCGCTGCGCCAGAAATACAGCATTTCCGAGAACATGACCCACGTAGAAAAAGGCCTGCCGGAGGAAGTTATTCCGGATATTGCCGAACATCTGCAGGCGGGGATTGTGGTGCTGGGCACCATCGGACGCACCGGGCTCTCTGCCGCCTTCCTCGGAAATACCGCCGAGCAGGTTATCGACCATCTGCGCTGCGACCTGCTGGCGCTGAAGCCCGATCAGTACCAGACGCCGGTCGAGATGGATGACGAAGACGACTAACTTTTCCCTGCTTTCATCATGGCCCGGCGCGAAAATCGCCGGGCTTTTTTATTCCCGCCGTTGAGCCCTTCCCGATATGTAATCAAAACGTTAAATAAACGCACCTCATTGACCATCAATTTATCTTTCTCCGTTTCTGAGCAGGATAGACTCAACTTATTAGCTCCTTTACTGGCACTTTAAGTATGAGTTTTCGCTTCGTGATCTTGTGGGTCAGTATTTATGCCTTAGCCTGGATAATGGCGACCGTGAATCTTGACCCGACCGTCCCCTATGACGCCGTGGAAGCGCTGAACTGGGCACAAAATGCCGAATGGGGTTCACCGAAAAATCCGTGGCTGGTCGGGCTGGCGATGCGTCCGGCGCTGCTGTTTTCGCCCCATATTTACTGGTATCTGTGCCATTTTCTGGCTATTGCGGTGGGGATGGCGGGCAGCTGGTTACTGGCACTGCGGCTCAGCAACAGCAACAGGCTTGCCTGGTTTTCTCTGCTGACGCTGAATCTTTCAGGGATCATTAACTTCGACATCATCAGCTACAACGACAACTATCTGCTGGTGATGCTGTGGCCGTGGATGATGCTCTGCTACTGGCTGGCGGTCACCCGTCACGCTAACTGGTGGCTTCCCTTTGCGCTGTTTGCCGGGCTGGCAAGCATGGCAAAATACTCGTCGCTAATCCTGATTGGCTTTATTTTCCTGTCGACGCTGGTCATTCCCTCATTTCGCCGCTTCTATCGTCAGCCGGTGTGGTATGCCTCGCTGCTGCTGGCGTTGATGCTGATAGCGCCAAATCTGCTGTGGCTATGGCAGCATGATTTTGCGGCCTTTCGCTGGGTTGGCTCGCAGATGCACTCAGAGATAAATATCGGCGTGCTGACCTGCGTGCTGTCGGTGTTCTATCCGCTAATTATCTCTGGTGCTCTGCTCTGGTTTGGCGGCATCCGCTTTCAGTGGCCACGGGAGCTGGCGTCTCAGGCTTTATTAGCGGTTTATCTGATCCCGCTGGTGCTGATTTCGGCCTGGTTTTTCTTCTTCAGCAGCGGACGATTAACCGAATGGCTCCAGCCGTTCTTTATCCTTGCTCCGGCCCTGATGTGTGCCTGCATCCGACAGCCGGTGTTTGCGATACCGCGCTCGCGATTTACCCTGTTGTTCAGTTTTGCACTGCTGGTTTTTGTGGGATATACGGGAGTCATGACCAGCAATGTCGCCAACGCCGGGCAAAAAATGAGTGGGGTAATCCCTTTTGCTGATAAGGTAAACCAGCTTTGGCGTCAGCAATACGCCACGCCGCTAAAATATGTCGGCGGCGGCTATTTGTCGGAATGGCTGACGTTTTACGTCCCCTCAAGACCGCAAACTATCACCCGCTGGAATGAAAAATTTCATCCGAACATTTATAACAGTCGCTTGAATCACGTTCAGCTCCGGCGCTATGGCGCAGTGCTGGTGGGCGATCTTGGGGTGCCGTGCGAAGCGGAAAAATTTGCGAAGGTTTATAGCGACTGGCCGGATATTACGATAACCGGGAAAACACAGATTCAGTTTCAGTCAGATCCGAGCAATAAACCCCGGGTCCTGTGTCTCGGGTTTCTTGCACCAGGTTGATATCGCGCTGGCGTGAGAAAAACTCACGCCAGACTTATCCAGGTTAAAACTCCACGTCCTCAAGACTGAACAGCTCCGTCTGGTCGTTATACGAAAAGATCTCCGCATAGCGTCCCCAGTGGATCACGGTATCCAGCGTTTCCCTCGCCACGATGTCTGAAAGCGTATCTTCCAGCTCCTGTTCGAAACGCACGCGCGGCGCACGGTGATCCACTCGTTCATCAAGCACATTTTTAATCAGCGCCGCCAGCGGAACGTGACGCAGCAGATGTTCGGCGAACATCACTTTTCTGGGCTGCGTGTCCGCTCGCGCAAAATCCATCCCCGACAGGGTCAGGAAAATATCCCCTTCGCGGACCTCAGCATAGCCAAGCAGCTGCAGGGCTTCGGCAATCGGGAACAGGTCATCCACTTCCAGATGCAGTGAATGCGCAATTTCTGGCATATCGGCTCGTCCCTGATACGGCGCTGCCGCCAGCGTTTCGATAAGCCCTGCAATCAGGTTGATGGAAACCTGCGGCAGACGAGCCCCTGGCTTCATCCCTTTGCGAACCGGTTCACTCACCGGACGCGCGGTCATTCTGGCGTACACGTCATCCACCAGCTGGCGGAAAACCGGGTCAAGCCTGTCTCGCGGGTGCGCAAACGGCACTTTGATTTCGGCCACCACCCGGCCCGGGTTAGAGGACAGCACCAGAATGCGGTCACACATAAACACCGCTTCTTCGATGTTGTGCGTCACGATCAGAATCGATTTGATCGGCATTTTGCCGTCGTTCCACAGGTCGAGCAGATCGGTACGCAGGGTTTCAGCGGTCAGTACGTCAAGGGCCGAAAATGGTTCATCCATCAGCAGCAGCGTAGGGTCAACCACCAGCGCGCGGGCAAACCCTACCCGCTGACGCATCCCGCCGGAAAGCTCGCGAGGATAGGCGTTTTCGAAGCCATCAAGACCGATAAGATCGATAGCCGCCAGCGCGCGGGTACGACGTTCGGCAGCGGCAACGCCCAGCGCCTCCAGCCCCGCCTCCACGTTTTGCAGCACTGTCAGCCACGGAAACAGCGCAAAGGTCTGGAAGACCATCGCAATGCCTTCCGCTGGTCCGTTGAGCGGCGCATCTTTGTAGTTTACCGAGCCGGAGGTGGGCGTAATCAGGCCGGAGATAATCCGCAGCAGCGTCGATTTACCGGAGCCAGAGCGCCCCAGCAGGCCGACGATTTCCCCTTCCGCCAATGTCAGATTGACCTTATCGAGGATCTGCATTTCACCATGGGCTTTGTCAAAGCCGTGGCTTACGTCTTTCACCGTTAACACTTGATGACCGGTTTTCACTGCGCGATATCTTTGCTGCATGAGAGCAATCCTTTAATCAATACGATACCGGGATTCGGCATAGGCATACATTGGCCGCCACAGCAGGCGGTTAAACACGGTGACAAACAGCGACATCACCGCCACACCCAGAATAATTTTTGGAAAGTCTCCGGCCGCCGTGGTCTGCGCCACATAAGCCCCCAGCCCGTGGGCCGTCACCTGGGTATTTCCCCACTGGACGAATTCAGCCACGATGCTGGCGTTCCAGGCACCGCCCGACGCGGTGATCGCCCCGGTGACGTAGTAAGGAAAAATGCCCGGCAGCATCACCTGACGCCACCACTGCCAGCCGCGAATGCGGAAATTGGCAGCGGCTTCGCGGTAGTCATTGGGAAAAGCCGCCGTTCCGGCAATCACGTTAAACAGGATGTACCACTGGGTGCCCAGCACGATTAGCGGCGATAGCCAGATATCCGGGTTCAGTTTGAAATGGACGATGGTGATGACGAAAATCGGGAACATCAGGTTCGCCGGGAACGCGGCAAGAAACTGCGCGATGGGCTGGATTTTCCCGGCCAGCGCCGGGCGCAGACCAATCAGCACGCCCAGCGGCACCCAGACCAGCGACGAGATAAGGATAAGCAAAGTCACGCGCAGCAGAGTGTACAGCCCAAGCAGCATCACATGACCGACCTCATCCAGCGTGACGCCGGTTTTCACGTAGCTCACCACCCGCCAGCTAATATAAATCGTCAGCAGGACCAACAGCATCCCCCAGACCACATCTATAGTGCGGGAAATTTGCCGCGACAGCTTCGGAGAAACCGGCCTGGTGTGCAGCGTGGGCACACGAACAGGAATACGCGCCAGCACTGACAAAAGCAGGCCAAACGGTGCCAGAAGCTTATGAATAAGCCGCGTTCGACGCATCAGGTTCAGCACCCACGAGGCAGGAACCTTACCGGACTGGGTCGTTTCCATGCGGAACTTATCGGCCCACGCCACCAGCGGGCGGAACAGCAGCTGATCGTAAGCCAGGATCACCAGCGTCATCGCCAGCAGTACCCAGCCGACCGCATGCAGATCTTTATGCAGGATCGCCTGCGCAAGATAAGCGCCAATCCCGGGCAGCGTGTAGGTGTTGTTACCCACGGTGATGGCTTCTGACGCGACGATAAAGAACCAGCCGCCGGACATCGACATCATCATATTCCAGATGAGCCCAGGCATGGCGAACGGCACATCCAGTTTCCAGAAGCGCTGCCAGGGCGTCAGATGAAACCCGCGCGACACCTCAACCAAATCACGCGGCACCGTGCGCAGCGACTGATAGAAGCTGAAAGTCATGTTCCAGGCCTGGCTGGTAAAAATGGCGAAAATAGCGGCCAGCTCCACGCCCAGAACCTGCCCCGGAAACAGCGCAATAAAGAAAGTCACGGTGAAGGCGATATAGCCCAGTACCGGTACCGATTGCAGAATATCCAGCACCGGGATCAGGATTTTCTCCGCCCTTCTGCTTCTGGCCGCCAGCGTGCCGTACACCAGGGTAAACAGCAGTGCCGCAACCATCGCCACCAGCATTCGCAGCGTGGTGCGCAGCGCATATTCCGGCAGCATGCCTGGATCCAGCGAGATAACCTGCGTTTTAAGGCTGGCGATGGGCTGAAGGGTCTGATGAAAGCCGGTAACAAACAGCGCAATCAGACAGAGAATTAAAGGAAAAGCGACAACGTCCCAGCCGTTGGGTTTGAGCTGTCGATACGCACTGTTTGCCGAAAGATGCAGGTTCATTGATCTGCTCCCTGAAACGCAAAAGACTGTCTGATTTTGATGAGCTGATAATGCGCTTCGCTTTCTAAACGCCGGGTATCTTTGCGAAAAATTATAGTGTGCTAAATGCAGATACGGGAATGAGGATGAAAGAAGAAATCAGGGGCCCTGAAAGGCCCCTGTGAAGATCAGAACGTTTCCCAGTTATCGCCTTCTGCCAGCGCGGTTCGCTGCGGTGTAAATGTACTGGAAGCCAGCGCTGAAGGCTGACGTACTATGCCACCACCGTGGTGCAGACGGAATGCGCCCACAGCTTCTGTCAGGCGCGCAGCCTGCTCTTCCAGCGAGCCCGCTGCTGCGGAGGCTTCTTCCACCAGCGAGGCGTTCTGCTGAGTCACGTTATCCATTTCGGTGATCGCCTGGCTGACCTGCAGAATGCCCCGGCTTTGTTCATCAGAAGCCGCGGCGATTTCCAGCATAATGTCGGTCACGCGCTTAACGGCTTCGACGATTTCGCTCATGGTGCTGCCTGCCGCAACAACCTCACCAGAACCGCGTTCAATCAGGGTAACGGATTCGCTGATCAGCCCTTCAATCTCTTTAGCTGCCTGGGCGCTGCGGCTGGCCAGCGTACGGACTTCACTGGCGACGACCGCGAATCCACGCCCTTGTTCACCAGCACGCGCGGCTTCTACCGCCGCGTTGAGCGCCAGGATATTGGTCTGGAAAGCGATGCTGTTGATGACAGCGGTAATTTCGGAGATTTTCTTCGAGCTGGCGGAAATATTCCCCATGGTCGACACCACGCCGGAAACAATCTGCCCGCCGCGAGTCGCTTTGCCTGAAGCATCCTCCGCCAGTTTGGTCGCGTGATGAGCGTTGTCCGCATTCTGTTTCACCGTCGCGGTCAGCTGTTCCATGCTGGCGGCAGTCTGTTCGATTGCCGCAGCCTGCTGCTCGGTACGGGAAGAGAGATCGGTATTGCCCGCAGAAATCTCGCTGGTGCCGCGGTAAATCTCTTCGGTGCCCTGGCGCACGGTACCGACGGTTTCCGCCAGCGCATGCTGCATTTTCTGCAAATCGTAGCTCAGCTTGCCGATTTCACTGCGGCCGGTGGCTTCGTCCGGCAACGTTAAATTGCCGTCGGCAATCTGTTCGATTCGAACCAGCGCACGCTTAAGCGGATTAATCACCGTGCGGCGCAGCGTGACGAAGGTGATCAGCGTCAGCACCAGCGCGATGGCAAACGCGCCGACCATAAAGGCCAGGCCGAGTTGGGTGCGATGATGCGCCGTTTCACTAAGGTGACGGGCACGCTCGCTGCGGATCTTAATCGCTTTCATCAGCACGCTGTCGTAAGCCGCATCCAGCTGGCGGGCATGCTCGTTTTCATGATTGATGATCGCTTCAAACATGCCGTTTTTGGCATATTTCAGCATCGGCTTCATGCCTTCGATGTAGTCGCTGTAGCGCTGATTGATTTCTTCATCAAGCGCTTCGTCAGCCGGGGTTTTCACGTCGCGATTAACGTAATGCTGGAACCCAACCTGAGACTGCTTAATGCTCGCTTCGGCTTCGGCGATATTGCGCTTCATGTCGTCCATTTCGGCAATACGGCTGGCGGCACCGGCGTGGATCAGGTTGATACGCGCGGTACGCAGATCGCTTGAGCTGTCGGACAATCCAGTGCGCACTTCTAACTCTTTGGTAACGTCACCCTGGTCTCTGTCGGCCTGCAACAGAAAATAGCCCGCCAGACCTGAGCTTAAAGCGAACAGCAGCAGGATCCCTCCAAGGATGGATGAAAACAAAGGGACCAGACGAATATGATGTAAAAAACTGACAGTTTGCGACTTAAGCCCTGCGGCTGATTTTTCCATGGCTATCGACTCTCTTATTGTAAGAGGCGTACCAACACGCCCGTAAGATTGTCATCGGCCTGAGCGGCAGATTGCTTACCGGTAAAAGCGCAACATCGGTCACAGTTTGGGGAATTAGCGGGAAAAGCCAGCGGAAGATCTCCGCTGGCTTTATCAATCAGTTATCGCCGAAATGGATAACGGTACGAATGGATTTGCCTTCGTGCATCAGATCGAACGCTTCGTTGATCTGATCCAGTGGCAGACGATGGGTAATAAACGGGTCGAGGTTAATCTTGCCCGCCATTGCGTCTTCCACCATGCCCGGCAGCTGAGTGCGCCCTTTCACGCCACCAAACGCGGAACCGCGCCAGACGCGCCCGGTCACCAGCTGGAACGGACGGGTTTTGATTTCCTGCCCCGCGCCGGCCACGCCAATAATCACGCTTTCGCCCCAGCCCTTGTGGCAGCACTCAAGCGCCGCGCGCATCACGTTGACGTTGCCGATGCACTCAAAGCTGAAGTCCACGCCGCCGTCGGTCATTTCAACGATCACGTCCTGAACCGGCTTATCGAAGTCTTTTGGGTTGATGAAATCTGTGGCGCCCATTTCCCCGGCCAGTTTGAATTTCTCCGGGTTGGTGTCGACAGCCAGAATACGTCCGGCTTTCGCCTGCACCGCGCCCTGGATCACCGCCAGACCGATGCCGCCGAGGCCAAACACGGCTACGGTGTCACCCTCTTTCACTTTGGCCGTATTGTGAACCGCACCAATACCGGTGGTGACGCCGCAGCCCAGCAGACAGACTTTATCCAGCGGCGCCTGTGGGTTCACCTTCGCCAGCGAAATTTCCGCAACCACGGTGTATTCGCTGAAGGTGCTGGTGCCCATATAGTGATAAATCGGCTCACCATTGTAAGAGAAACGCGTGGTGCCATCTGGCATCAACCCTTTGCCCTGAGTGGCGCGCACCGCCTGACAGAGGTTGGTTTTGCCGGATTTGCAGAACTTACATTCGCGACATTCAGCGGTGTACAGCGGGATCACGTGATCGCCCGGCTTCAGGCTGGTAACGCCTTCACCGACTTCCACCACCACGCCGCCGCCTTCATGGCCGAGAACGGCCGGGAAAACGCCTTCCGGATCGTCACCGGAAAGGGTAAACGCATCGGTGTGACACACACCGGTGTGGGTAATTTTGACCAGCACTTCGCCCTTCTTCGGCGGAGCAACGTCGATTTCAACGATTTTCAGCGGCTGGCCCGGGCCAAACGCAACGGCTGCACGTGATTTCATTCCGTCTTTTCCTGTTGTCAGAGGTTGTTATAAGTCTATGCGATGAAAAATGAATTACGACTGCAAAGAGGCCAGTCTGGCGGCAAAACCGACAAACACCAGGCCAATCAGGCTGTTGCCAAGCTTAACCAGCTTTTTGCGACTGCCGACAAAGCGCGTGACCAGCGAACCGGAAACGATCAGGAAGCTCAGGTAGACAAAGCTGATGATTTCCAGCGTCACTGCCAGGATCAGGAAAGCCAGCCCCGGCGTGGTGGCATTCACGTCGATGAACTGCACAAAGAATGAGACATAAAACAGAATCGCTTTCGGGTTAGTCAGGCTCAGGGTCAGCGCGCGCTTGAAGATAGTGCTGCGCTGTTCGGTGGAATGGCCGTGCTGTTCGCCTTTCTGTTTGATCACCGCCCAGAGCATTTTCACGCCGAGATACAGCAGATACATCGCGCCCAGATAGCGGACAATATTAAACAGCACCGGGGTGGTTTTAATTAACGTCGCCACGCCCGCATAGGACAGAAACATTAGCACCGCGTCGCCGATAAACACCGCCAGCGCCGCCATATAGCCCGTGCGAATACCGTAAGCCGCCCCGGTCTTAAGGACAAAAAACGTATTTGGTCCTGGCACCAGAATGATAAAAATTGCCCCGACCAGATAGGTCCAGTAATTCAGCACGCCGAAATCTGCAAACACCCTGTACTCCCTTTAACAGTCTGTTTAAAAATGTGAGCGCCATCATAACAAAAAAGCCGCCTCCCTTTTACCGGGAGACGGCTTTAATCGCACAATTTTGCAGAATTACAGCGCTTTGAGGATCGCATCCACGCTGGCTTTGGCATCGCCAAACAGCATGTGGGTGTTGTCCTTGAAGAACAGCGGGTTCTGCACGCCAGCATAACCGGTGTTCATCGAACGCTTGAAGACGATGACGTTTTGCGCCTTCCACACTTCCAGCACTGGCATACCGGCAATCGGGCTCTTCGGATCGTCGAGCGCCGCCGGGTTAACGGTGTCGTTCGCGCCAATCACCAGCACGGTGTCGGTATCGGTAAAGTCGTCGTTGATTTCGTCCATTTCCAGCACGATGTCATACGGGACTTTGGCTTCCGCCAGCAGCACGTTCATGTGACCAGGCAGGCGACCGGCGACCGGGTGAATACCGAAACGCACTTTGATACCGCGCGCGCGCAGCTTCTCGGTGATTTCCGCTACCGGATACTGTGCCTGTGCCACCGCCATACCGTAGCCTGGGGTGATGATCACCGAGGTGGAGTTTTTCAGCATGTCAGCGGTATCTTCAGCGCTGATTTCGCGGTGCTCGCCGACTTCTTCATCAGAACCGGTAGAGGAGCCGTCGGTGCCAAAACCACCGGCAATCACGCTGATAAACGAACGGTTCATCGCTTTACACATGATGTACGACAGGATCGCACCGGAAGAACCGACCAGCGCACCAGTGACGATCAGCAGGTCGTTGCTGAGCATAAAGCCCGCCGCCGCTGCCGCCCAACCGGAGTAGGAGTTCAGCATCGAAACCACCACCGGCATGTCTGCACCGCCGATAGAGGCCACCAGATGCCAGCCAAACGCCAGCGCGATCACGGTCATGATCAGCAGCGCCAGCACCTGCATCCCGGTGCTTTCAGTGCGAACAAACACCACCAACAGCAGGAAAGAAACCACCAGCGCCGCGAGGTTCAGCTTGTGACGGTTAGGCAGCATCAGCGGCTTGGACGAAATTTTGCCGCGCAGTTTGCCGAACGCCACGATAGAACCGGTAAAGGTCACCGCACCGATGAAGATACCGAGGAACACTTCGGTCAGGTGAATATTGGCCAGCACAGGAGCCAGATCGGGTGCGTGATCCAGGTAGCTGTTAAAGCCCACCAGCACCGCCGCCAGACCCACAAAGCTGTGCAGCACCGCCACCAGCTCCGGCATTTCGGTCATTTCAACGCGTTTTGCCAGACGGATACCAATCGCCCCGCCGATAATCATCGCGACGAGGATCCACGCGACGTTACCGGTTTCCGGTCCGAAGATGGTGGCAATCAGCGCGATCGCCATCCCGGCAATGCCGAAATAGTTGCCCTGCTGCGACGTTTCATGTTTCGAAAGGCCCGCCAGGCTGAAAATAAACAGGATCGCGGCAACAATGTATGCAGCTGTAACTAATCCTCCAGACATTTGTTACCCCTTACCCTTTGCGGAACATTTTCAGCATGCGCTGAGTCACGGTGAAACCACCGAAAATATTGATGCTGGCAATCAGCACGGCGATGAAGCTCAGGAAGCTGACCCAGCCGCCGTGACCAATCTGCAGCAGCGCACCGACCACGATGATCCCGGAAATGGCGTTAGTCACCGACATCAGCGGCGTGTGCAGCGCATGAGACACGTTCCACACCACGTAGTAACCAACCACGCAGGAGAGCGCGAACACGGTGAAGTGACCGAGGAACTCTTTCGGTGCGACGTTGGCCAGCCAGCCAAACAGGATGATCGCCAGCGCCATCAGCGCGTATTTGCGCCATTTGGAGGCTGGTTTTTCAGGCTCCGCAGGGGTGGTATCGACTTTTGCCGCCGCTTTCGGCTGAGCTGAAACCTGAATTGGCGGCGCAGGCCAGGTGACTTCGCCTTCACGCACCACGGTCACGCCGCGGATCACCACGTCGTCAAAATCGATGGTGATATTGCCGTCTTTCTCTTTGCACAGCAGCTTCAGCAGGTTAACCAGGTTGGTGCCGTACAGCTGAGAGGACTGCGTTGGCAGGCGACCTGCCAGATCGGTATAGCCGATCACCTTCACGCCGTTGGCGGTGGTAAAGACTTCGCCCGGCACGGTATATTCGCAGTTACCGCCGTTTTGCGCGGCCAGATCGACCACCACGCTGCCCGGCGTCATGGAATCAACCATTTCGCGGGTGATCAGCTTAGGTGCCGGTTTGCCAGGGATCAGCGCTGTGGTGACGATGATATCGACTTCTTTCGCCTGCGCGGCGAACAGCGCCATTTCCGCTTTGATAAAGGCTTCGGACATCACTTTGGCATAGCCATCGCCGCTGCCCGCTTCCTCTTCAAAATCCAGCTCGAGGAACTCAGCGCCCATACTCTGGACCTGCTCTTTCACTTCCGGACGGGTGTCAAAGGCGCGCACAATCGCGCCCAGGCTGTTGGCAGCACCGATTGCGGCAAGACCCGCAACGCCTGCACCAATCACCATCACTTTAGCTGGGGGAACTTTGCCCGCAGCGGTGATTTGCCCGGTAAAGAAACGGCCAAATTCGTGAGCGGCTTCGACGATGGCACGATAGCCGGCGATATTCGCCATGGAGCTTAGCGCATCAAGTGACTGGGCACGGGAAATGCGCGGCACGGAGTCCATCGCCATCACGTTAATCTGACGCTCGGCCAGTTTTGCCATCAGCTCTGGATTTTGCGCAGGCCAGATAAAGCTGATCAGCGTCGTGCCAGGATTCAACAGCGCAATTTCAGCATCCGTTGGCGCATTCACTTTCAGAATAATATCGGACTGCCAGATAGCTTCCGCTGTCACAACCTCCGCGCCCGCTTCGGTAAAAGCGCGATCCTCAAAGCTCGCAAGCTTGCCCGCCCCACTTTCAATGGCGACCGTGAAACCGAGCTTAATTAACTGCTCCACCGTTTTTGGTGTCGCGGCCACTCGGGTTTCAAGGGCCAGCGTCTCTTTCGGTACTGCAATACGCATAGTTTTCCCTTCCATCGGAGATGTAATGATGGTCTGTTATTTCACTGGGTTCCGTCCCTGGCCGCATGCAGTGGCAAAGAGGCGAAATGCCCGTAACTTAAAACGGTAACAAACTTTCTATAACCTACTGAAAATAACGGTTGTGATCCACAGCCAGAAAACAGTAATTTTGATTTTATTCGGGAAAAGTCACTTCTGCTGCCCTCAGGTAGCAAAAATAGCCTGAATTTCACACCCAGGCCTGATAATTCGCTTAAGCGAAGCGGCAAAACGTGATTTTTCGCGGTGCATTATCAGGAATTTAACATTACATTAACTTATAAAAGTCATATCGATTATCGGTTTTGCTGGTCAGACCGCTGTTTCTGCAACATATCGTCAAAAGTGAGGGCGGCATTCAGAAGGCCCGCACAAGATGAGCAAAATGACGCAGACAGTCACGCCGATTAAATGCAATAATCATCGGCGTTTTAGTCACTAACCACTACCAGCATCTGGTTTGCGCAAGGCGAAGGATTATTTTTATGAAGCTTAAGTACACCCTCCTGGCGTCAGCTCTTCTGTCCGCAACGGCGTTCAGCGCTTTTGCCGCCACCGAGTTAACGCCGGAGCAAGCGGCAGCTCTCAAGCCGTACGATCGTGTTGTGATCACCGGTCGTTTTAATGCAATTGGTGATGCCGTCAATGCCGTTTCCCGTAAAGCGGATAAAGAAGGTGCTGCCTCCTTCTATGTTGTCGACACCTCTGATTTTTCCGGCGGCGGCAACTGGCGTGTGACCGCCGATTTCTATAAAGCCGACGCGGAAAAAGCCGATGCCCCAAAAAATCGCATCATTAACGGCGTAATGGAACTGCCAAAAGACCAAGCCGCTCAGCTTGAACCTTTTGATACCGTGACCGTTCAGGGCTTTTATCGCAGCCAGCCTGACGTCAACTCCGCCATTGCGAAAGCCGCGAAAGAGAAAGGCGCAGCCTCTTTCTTTATCGTGCGTCAGGTGGATGCTAACGACGGCGGCAACCAGCGCGTAACGGCCTACATCTATAAAGCCGATGCCAAAAAACGTTTGGTTCAGAGCGCTGATGCAATCCCAGCCAACTCTCAGGCCGGTAAAGCAGCTCTCGCCGCCGGTGGCGCAGCGGCAGCAGCCGTTGAGATCCCAGGCGTGGCCTCCTCTTCAACCGTCGGAGCATCCGAGCCAGGCATCGGTCGTTTCTTCGAAACACAGTCTTCTACCGGTGGTCGTTACAGTGTCACACTGCCTGATGGCACCAAAATTGAAGAGCTGAACAAAGTCGCCGCCGCGCAGATGGTGCCATTTGACAGCGTGCAGTTCACCGGTAACTACGGCAACATGACCGAGGTGTCTTACCAGGTGGCGAAACGTGCCGCGAAGAAAGGGGCTAAGTTCTACCACATCACCCGCCAGTGGCAGGAACGTGGTGGCAACATGACCGTCAGCGCTGACCTGTACAAGTAATCAACTCCCAACGCTTCAAAGGCAGCTTCGGCTGCCTTTTTTTATTTTTTCAGGAATGGATCATTGCATGCCATCCACTCTCTCCGTAAAATCCCGCGCCTTAGCGTAATCTTCCATGTTTATGCGTTTTATCGAAATAAATATTCTGCTTTTTACTCCTTAACGACAGGATGCCAATGGAAAAGAAACTCGGCCTCAGTGCCCTGACCGCTCTGGTGCTTAGCTCAATGCTGGGCGCGGGCGTTTTCAGTTTGCCGCAGAACATGGCCGAAGTGGCCAGCCCTTCTGCGCTGCTTATCGGCTGGGCCATCACCGGCGTAGGCATCCTGTTCCTGGCCTTTGCGATGCTGCTGTTAACCCGCATCCGCCCGGATCTGGACGGCGGGATCTTCACCTATGCGCGAGAAGGTTTTGGCGAGCTAGTGGGCTTTTGTTCCGCCTGGGGTTACTGGCTGTGTGCGGTAATCGCTAACGTCTCTTATCTGGTAATTGTTTTTTCCGCGCTGAGCTTCTTTACCGATACGCCAGAGCTGCGTCTGTTTGGCGATGGCAATACCTGGCAGGCCTTAATTGGCGCTTCCGTGCTGCTGTGGTTCGTGCATTTTCTGGTTCTGCGCGGCGTACAGACTGCGGCCAGCATTAACCTTGTGGCAACGCTCGCCAAACTGGTACCGCTGGGTCTATTTGTGGTGCTGGCAGCGATGGCCTTTAAACTCGATACGTTTAAGCTGGATTTCAGCGGCGTCGCGCTGGGCGTACCGGTGTGGGAGCAGGTAAAAAACACCATGCTGATCACCCTTTGGGTGTTCATTGGCGTGGAAGGCGCGGTGGTGGTCTCTGCCCGCGCCCGCAATAAAAAAGACGTTGGTCGTGCGACTCTGCTGGCGGTGCTGTCGGCGCTGTGTGTGTATCTGTTGGTGACGTTACTGTCGCTGGGCGTTGTGCCTCGCCCTGAGCTGGCGGAGATGCGTAACCCGTCGATGGCAGGCCTGATGGTGCGAATGATGGGCTCCTGGGGAGAGATCGTTATCGCTGCCGGGCTGATTGTTTCCGTCTGCGGTGCCTATCTGAGCTGGACCATTATGGCCGCAGAAGTGCCGTATCTGGCGGCCACGCATAAAGCCTTCCCGCGTATTTTTGCCCGTCAGAACAATAACAACGCGCCGTCTTCATCGCTGTGGCTAACCAATATCAGCGTGCAGGTTTGTCTGGTGCTGATCTGGCTGACGGGCTCCGATTATAATACTCTGCTGACCATCGCCTCAGAGATGATCCTGGTGCCGTATTTCCTGGTCGGGGCTTTCCTGCTGAAGATGGCAACCCGTCCGCTACACAAAGCGGTAGGTGTCGGTGCCTGCATTTATGGCTTATGGTTATTGTACGCTTCCGGTCCGATGCACCTGCTGCTGTCGGTTGTGCTTTACGCGCCGGGGCTGCTGGTGTTTATTTATGCCCGCCGGACGCACGATCTGACCGGCATGCTCAGACGCCGTGAAATGGCGCTGATTGGCTTATTACTGGTTGCCGCGATCCCGGCCACCTGGATGTTAGTGGGGTAAAACAGTACCCCATCGCGACCCTAAGGAGAGAACGATGGGAGAAACCCCAACCCGCCCAGTCCTGATCACCGGTGGAGGCCGTCGTATCGGCCTCGCCCTTGCCCACCATTTCCTGCAACAGCAGCAGCCGGTGATCGTCAGCTACCGCACCCGTTATGATGCCATCGGCGTGCTGGAGAAAGCCGGAGCGCTGTGTCTTCAGGCTGATTTCTCCACTGACGAAGGCATTCTGGCTTTTGCCGAAACGGTAAAATCCCATACCAGCGGCCTGCGTGCGGTGATCCACAATGCCAGCGCCTGGCTGCCGGAATCCCCGGACCGTTCACTTTCAGACATCATGCAGCAGATGATGCAGATCCACGTTAACGCCCCTTACCTGCTCAATCATGCGTTTGAGCCGCTGCTGCGCGGTCACGGACACTCTGCCAGCGACATTATTCACTTTACGGATTACGTGGTGGAGCGCGGCAGCGATAAGCATATCGCCTATGCGGCAAGTAAAGCCGCACTGGATAATATGACCCGCTCTTTTGCGCGCAAACTGGCGCCGGAAGTGAAGGTCAACGCCATTGCGCCAGCGCTGATCCTGTTTAATGAATCTGATGATGCGGAGTATCGCCAGCAGGCACTGAACAAATCATTGATGAGGATTGAACCGGGCGAGAAAGAGATTATCGAGCTGGTCGACTATCTGCTGTCCAGCTGTTACGTCACCGGCCGCTCTTTTGCCGTAGACGGTGGCCGCCCACTGCGTTAGTGGAAACGGCTCCAGACGGTTATCAGTAACCACGCGCTGAGACTCCAGCAAGCTACTGCGCCTGCCAACGCCCACGGCAGGCGCATAAATCCGGTGAAATACCACAGCGACAGCAGATAGAGAAAATAGGGAATGATTGACCACATGCCGAAAACGATAGTGGTGCGCAGCGCTTCGGTGCCGCGCTCACTGGCAACAATGTAGTGGGCTATCAGGGCAAACGTCGGGAAAAGCGGGATCAGCCCGGCAATATAATAGTTCTTTGTTTTCGCCAGCACGCCTATCAGCAACACCACCAGCGCTCCCAGCAGGGCTTTAATCAGTAACGCCATTGTCAGCCTGAAATTGATATGATGAATGAGAGCAGGATAACGGATGTAACAGTATTTATAAAAGAGTATTGGAACCCCGTATTCTGTCGGTGTATTTTACCTTTTTTCGCTGCGCACTCAGATTATGAATAAGATCGTATTTGTCGAAGACGAACCGGAAGTCGGTTCACTTATTGCTGCCTATCTCAGCAAGCATGATATGGACGTTATCGTTGAACCTCGTGGCGATCGCGCTGAAGAAGTGGTGCTTCGGGAATGCCCCGATCTGGTGCTGCTGGATATCATGCTGCCAGGCAAAGACGGGATGACCATCTGCCGCGATCTGCGCGCTCAGTGGCAGGGCCCGATCGTTTTGCTCACCTCACTCGACAGCGACATGAACCACATTTTGTCGCTCGAAATGGGCGCCAGCGATTACATTCTCAAAACCACGCCGCCTGCCGTGCTGCTCGCGCGCCTGCGTCTGCATCTTCGCCAGCATGTTGCCACCCCGACAGCGGAAAAGCCCGCTTCCGGCCTGACGCCGCACAAAGCCATTCGCTTTGGCACGCTGGCTATCGACCCGGTTAACCGTCAGGTGCTGCTGAGCGGCGACAATATCGCCCTGTCCACCGCCGATTTCGATCTGCTCTGGGAGCTGGCCACCCACGCAGGGCAAATCATGGACCGCGACGCACTGCTGAAAAACCTGCGCGGTGTAAGCTATGACGGGATGGACCGCAGCGTGGACGTGGCGATTTCCCGCCTGCGCAAAAAGCTGCTCGACAGCGCCACCGAACCCTACCGAATTAAAACCGTGCGCAATAAGGGCTACCTGTTCGCCCCGCACGCGTGGGAAAACTGATTTGCACCACTTCCGGGGCCAGCCATGAAAAAGTTGTTTGTGCAGTTTTATCTGCTGCTGTTTGTCTGTTTCCTGGTGATGACCATGCTGGTCGGGCTGGTGTACAAATTCACGGCTGAGCGCGCCGGTCGCCAGTCGCTTGATGATCTGATGAAAAGCTCGCTGTACCTGATGCGCAGCGAGCTGCGTGAAATTCCTCCCAAGGACTGGAGCAAAACGCTCAAAGAGCTGGATCTGAACCTTTCCTTCGATTTGCGCATTGAACCACTGAGTAAATTCAATCTGGCTGACAGCTCAATGCAGCACCTGCGAGCAGGCGATATCGTGGCGCTTGACGATCAGTACACCTTTATTCAGCGCATTCCGCGCAGCCACTACGTACTGGCAGTCGGCCCAGTGCCGTATCTCTATTACCTGCATGAAATGCGGCTGCTGGACGTTGCCCTGCTGGCGTTTATCGCCGTGTCGCTGGCCTTCCCGGTGTTTATCTGGATGCGCCCACACTGGCAGGACATGCTAAGGCTGGAGACCGCCGCTCAACGCTTTGGTGAGGGGCATCTCGAGGAACGCATTCACTTTGACAGCATGTCGAGCTTTGAACGGCTCGGCGTGGTGTTTAACCAGATGGCGGACAACATCAACGCGCTGATTGCCAGCAAGAAGCAGCTGACCGACGGCATCGCCCACGAGCTGCGCACGCCGCTGGTGCGCCTGCGCTACCGTCTGGAGATGAGCGAAAACCTCAGCGAGGCGGAAAATCAGGCGCTGAACCGCGATATCGGCCAGCTGGAAGCGCTGATTGACGAGCTGCTGACCTACGCTCGTCTGGATCGCCCGCAGAATGAACTGATCCTCACTACACCGGATTTCCCGGCGTGGATTGCCACGCATATCGACGATATTCAGGCCGTGAATCCTGAACGCGATGTGGCTCTGGTGCACCTCACCCAGGGCAACTACGGTGCGCTGGATATGCGCCTGATGGAGCGCGTACTGGATAATCTCGTCAACAATGCAATGCGCTACTGCCAGCAGCAAATCCACGTCAGTCTGAGCCAGCAGGCCGGCCGGGCCACTCTGACCGTGGATGATGACGGTCCGGGAATTGCCCCGGACGAGCGCGAACGCGTGTTTGAACCGTTTGTGCGTCTGGATCCCAGCCGTGACCGCGCCACCGGCGGCTGTGGCCTCGGCCTGGCGATTGTGCATTCTGTCGCCCAGGCGATGTCAGGCGAAGTTGTCTGTGACGCCAGCCCGCTTGGCGGCGCACGGTTTAGCTTCAGTTGGCCAGTGAATCACCAGTTAGCCCATACCACAGCTGCCTGACCGAACATTGCACAATGCCGGCTCGTGGCTTATAGTAAAAAGTGAATAGTATGTTGTAACTAATGTGGGTGCTATGGCTGATTACGATCTGATTGAGCGGTTAACCTCGACCTTTCGCCAGGTGGAGCATGCTCTGCTGGAGCTGCAACAGCAGCTGGCCGACTGTCGCCTGCTGGCCGCACGCGTTTTCGAACTGCCGGAAGTGAGCAAAGAGGATGAACATGCACCGCTCGCCACCATTCCGGTGATCCAACATCTGGGCGATAAAGCGCGGCTGATGGCGCTCAATCACTACAGCCATCTGTTTATCCAGCAGCAGTCAGAGAAGCGCAGCAGCAAAGCCGCAGTGCGTTTACCGGGCGTTATTTGCCTGCAGCCCGAAGCCGGGCAGCTCAAATCACTGGAAAAGCAGATAACCGCCATTAACAACCTGAAAGCCACGTTCGAGCATATTGTCACCGTCGAATCAGGGCTACCGAGCGGCGCGCGCTTTGAATGGGTACATCACCATCTGCCCGGCCTGCTGACGCTGAAGGCCTATCGTTCATTGACCCTGCTGCGCGACCCGGCCACCATCCGCTTTGGCTGGGCCAACAAAAACATCATCAAGAATCTGACCCGCGACGAAGTGCTGAAGCAGCTGGAAAAAAGCCTCCAGTCGCCCCGCTCCGTGCCGCCGTTTACCCGTGAACAGTGGCAGGCAAAGCTGGAGCGCGAATATCAGGATATTGCGGCGCTGCCGCAGAAAGCAAAGCTAAAGATTAAACGCCCGGTGAAGGTCCAGCCGATTTCACGCGTGTGGTATGCGGGCCAGCAAAAGCAGGTGCAGTACGCCTGCCCTGGCCCGATGATTGCGCTGATATCCGGCACCGGCGGAGTCTCGGTGCCGGATATTGGCGAGCTGCTGAATTACGATGAGGATAAAGTGCAGTATCGCTATAAGCCCGAGGCGCAGCAGCTACAGCTGATGATCCCGCGGCTGCACCTGTATCTGGCTAGCGACTAACTTTCATGCTCCCCACCATCGCCTCCGGGCGCACCCAGGCATCAAACTCGGCTTCCGTCAGGTAACCGAGTTTGAGTGCCGAAGCTTTCAGCGTCAGCCCCTCTTTATGCGCTTTTTTGGCAATTTCCGCCGCTTTGTCGTAGCCGATATGGGTATTGAGCGCCGTCACCAGCATCAGCGATTCGTTGAGCAGCTGGTCGATGCGCGCCCGATTCGGCTCGATGCCCACCGCGCAGTGTTCGTTAAAGCTTTCCATGCCGTCGGCCAGTAAACGCACCGATTGCAGGAAATTATGAATAACCATCGGGCGATACACGTTCAGCTCAAAGTTACCCGACGCCCCGCCCATATTGACCGCCACGTCGTTGCCCATCACCTGGCAGCAGAGCATGGTCATGGCTTCGCACTGGGTCGGATTCACTTTGCCAGGCATGATCGAGCTGCCAGGTTCATTTTCCGGAATTGAGATTTCACCAATCCCACAGCGCGGACCGGATGCCAGCCAGCGCACGTCGTTGGCGATTTTCATCAGCGAGGCAGCAAGCCCTTTCAGCGCGCCGTGAGCGTGAACCAGCGCGTCGCAGGTTGCCAGCGCTTCAAATTTATTCGGCGCCGTGACAAACGGCTGAGTGGTGATGGCCGCCAGCTCATCAGCAACGCGCTTCGCATATTCCGGATGAGTATTGAGCCCCGTACCCACCGCCGTGCCGCCAAGTGCCAGTTCGCTGAGATGCGGCAAGGTTAAGTCAAGGTGTTTGAGATTGTGCTCCAGCATCGCTACCCAGCCGGAGATCTCCTGCCCCAGCGTCAGCGGTGTGGCATCCTGCAAATGAGTGCGGCCGATTTTGACGATATCAGCAAAAGCATTGGCTTTGTCATTCAGCGTTTTTTTCAGCTGTTCCAGCTGCGGCAGAAGATGTTCACGCACGGCAATCACCGCAGCCACGTGCATCGCCGTCGGGAAGACATCGTTGGAGCTCTGGCTTTTGTTCACATCATCGTTAGGATGAACTTTACGCTCCATCCCGCGCACACCGCCGAGCAGCTCACTGGCGCGGTTCGCCAGCACTTCGTTCATATTCATGTTGCTCTGGGTACCGGATCCGGTCTGCCAGATAGCCAGCGGGAACTCGTCGGCGTGTTTGCCTGCCAGCACTTCATCGGCGGCGCTGACGATGGCATTCGCTTTATCATCCGGCAGTAAGCCCAGATCCTGGTTCACTTTCGCTGCGGCGCGCTTGGTCAGCGCCAGTGCGGCAATCAGCGCCACCGGCATTTTCTCGGTCGAGATGCGGAAATGCTCCAGCGAGCGCTGGGTTTGCGCGCCCCAGAGTTTATCGGCCGGGACGTCGATAGCGCCCATGGAGTCGCTTTCGCGGCGGTTCGTGGTCATGACTTTCTCCTTGTTGACTGAAGTGGATTTGCTCACAGGCTTAAGGAATAAGTATTGATGGCTTCAGGGAAACGGTATGGCGCTTTGTGCGCTCTTGTTGTGTTTGACCGGGTTGATGATTGCACAGGGTGAAGGGAATGCAAAGCCACGCCGGGGCTAACCCCGGCATTTGTTCCCATTAATGCGTCAGGATGCCAAACCGTGGTTCTTTCAGCTCATAAGTCATAAAGCTAATCAGGTCATGCAGTAAGCCCGTTAACACTTCACGTTCATTGTCGCGATAGTTATTACGCATCAGCAGCAACGTCAGCGCCTGACAATATTCACATTGCAAGTCGGAGTCTGCAAAGATCCATTGTCTGGATGAGGCCATTACCTTCTCCGTGGTTAATTCAATAATACGAAGTTCGCTCATATCCTCTTCGAGCGACACGCTCAATTTATGCAGATAGGAAGAAAGGCAGCGTAACACTGGCGCGATAGTTTCGGTCTCATTAGCATCAACAATAATCTGTGATAACAGCTCGCAGCGTTCAGCAAGATCGATAAAGTCAGGATTACCGACAGATAATTCGCTGTAGAGCGCTGGATTATAATCATGATAAATAGTTTGTTCTTTCATAGTGCATTCTCGTTTAAAGTAACTTGATTACCTCCATAAATGCCACATTCTGGAGGCGGACTGAACAAGGTTGGCATACCGACCATAACGAGAAAAAAACCGGCGCTTCGAAAGAAGCCCTCATCCAGTCCACCATCGCTGCATTATACGCATGATGCAGAAAAGATTGCTAAAAGAGGTTGCATGGACAACCGCTTCTGCTCGTTAATGATTCAGGATGCCAATCCTGGAGCCTGTTCTAATGGCTCAATGCGATAATACACCTGTTATTTCATCCAGCCATTTTCTTTATTCAATTCTGGAAAGCTGCTCGCAAATAATCTTTGGAATAGCACATGCTCAGCTGACAAAAATATTTTCCCATAAACACTGCCAATAGTTCAATCATTGTTTATTCACCAGACCTCTTTATGTACACTTCAAATCAGGGATTATGAATACATATACACCTGACTTATTAGTAGAATGATGAACAGCATCATTTCCAGTCAGTCAATTTCATCTTGTTTTATTTAAGATGCCGTTTGTAAAATCACTGAATACACAAAATAGTCAGGAAGACGCAATGACATATCGTCCCAATATTGATGGGCTGGGAATGGCGCTTAGCTGTGACAAAACCACAACGGGAGCAAAACTGATTTCCTCAGTCCCTATAAATCTCGTGAATATCTGTGGCTTCGCAGTGATCCGGGTCGGCGATACCACAACGCCGTGTCCTGAATGCGGCAAGCCCGGCAGAGTTATCGAAGGAGCGAAAGAATTTATTCGGACTTTCATGGGTGTGCAGGTTGCTGTCGATCGCTGTCTGGTCCAGTGCGACTGTCCACTGGGAAGCAACCGAATCATTGCTCCCGTAAATAGCTGGCTCGGCAAAGGGCCTTCTCCGGAACAGGTTGCCGCTGAAAAAAATGTGGTTTCTCTGGCCGCCGCAGCAGCAACTCAGGCCATTGAGCAAAAGCGCAAAGCGGAGGAGCGTGAACGAAACCGTGTTTTCGCAAAATCCTGTTTGCGTGGTGAAGGCTGCAATGATGCCGGGAGCGAGCGCGAGCCGCATGCTAACTTCGCGCAGCTGGCTTTCTTTCGGGCATTGCCAGTGGCAGATCCCACCACTGATTCTGATGCACCACAGCATGCTCAGACGGCAATAAAGAACAAACCAGTCGCACCGGAAGACATCCCCAAACCGAAGAAGCGTAGCGCCCTTTATCTCTGGTGGAATGGTCACCACGAAGAAATGGATTATCAGGCTGCCGTTGCTGTAGCAGCCAGTGCAACCCGCGCTGAAGCTGCAAAGACCGGAGCAAACTTACTGGAAATAGTGGGAGGTCGCGCACTCACTTACGGCACATGGGCGGTGCGGACAGGTGAGATAGCCAGCGCTGGCGCGGGAGCCTCCGTTGCCGGGCTGCTGATCGGCATGATGCCCGGCAGACTTAACGACGGTGAACAGGATTTTCTTGACCGGATGCGCACCGCACAGCTGCGCGAAGCCCCCACCCGAGTGCGCTTTTCGTGGGAAGACGATGCGAACGGCAACCCTACCCCGTATGGCTGGCATACTCCGCCCGGTAAGGACATGGTGCGAGTCCGTAAAATGGCGTGGGACAGTAGCCGTCAGGCTTACACCTTTACCACCGAAGAAGAAAACCCTGTCACCATTATCTGGACTCCCGATCAATCAGAGAGCAACAAATCCTGGAATACCGGTAACCAGGCTCCGCTGCGCCTTCCGTCATCGGTGATCGTTGATCCGCTCCCGGATAATACTAAAGTCACTACGACCAACACTCCGGCAGCGGATGAAACGAGCTTTGCGGATTACATTCTGATCCTGCCCGTGTCGGATCTGCCGCCGATTTATATCTATCTGAATTCGGATCATAAATACCATGCTGTCCCCAAAGGAATACCAGCACTGCCCGCGTTTCCTGACGCAAAAATAGCGAAAAAGAGAACTTCAGTTAAAGGCGGAGGTATTTTGCGTTCCAGATGGAAGGATTCTCAAGGCCGAATTTATGAATGGGACTCACAGCATGGTACTGTTGAAATTTATGACAGGTCTGGCCGTAACCATTTAGGCGAATTCAATCATATAACAGGTGAGCAAACCAAACCGGCTAATCCAGCCAGAAAGGTGGAAAAATGACTATTATTTATACAGTTGAAGCTTTTGAGCGTATAAACGAAATGCTTGTTTTCGAGGTTGAGATACCCAAGATAAAACTCTCTGAAATAGCAGCAGTTATGGGCTGGACAGATGAAGACTTAAACGATTTCATAGCTGGAATTGGAGGGTGGAATCTTACGGCTGAACAAGCTCACTCAATTGAGCTAATTTTGCAAAAGGAATTTTATCAAGAGGATTTAGATTTTCAAATTTCTGGCGGAGAAATTCCCTGAAAAAATTGTTTCACAGCTATGCCAGTCGATAAAACCGCCCTCGCAGGCGGTTTTAAATTTGAAAACCTACTTCACACAGCGAGCACACTGAGAAGACTGGATCTGCTGGAAGAAGTCATTGCCTTTGTCATCCACGAGGATAAACGCCGGGAAATCTTCCACCTCAATTTTCCAGATAGCTTCCATTCCCAGCTCCGGATATTCCACCAGCTCCAGGCTCTTGATACTGCCCTGCGCCAGCACCGCTGCCGGACCGCCGATGCTGCCGAGATAGAAACCACCGTGCTTGTGGCACGCATCCGTCACCTGCTGGCTGCGGTTGCCTTTCGCCAGCATGATCATGCTGCCGCCTTCAGATTGCAGCTGGTCGACGTAGGAATCCATGCGGCCTGCGGTGGTTGGGCCGAGCGAGCCGGAAGCATAGCCCTCTGGCGTTTTCGCCGGGCCTGCGTAATAGATTGGGTGATCTTTCACATACTGCGGCAGACCTTCGCCTTTATCCATGCGCTCTTTTAGCTTGGCGTGGGCAATATCGCGCGCCACGATGATCGTGCCGTTCAGTGATAAACGCGTGGAGACCGGGAAATCCGACAGCTGCGCCAGAATCTCTTTCATCGGACGGTTCAGGTCGATGCGCACGGCCTCGCCCTCTCCGGCATTGCGCAGCTCTTCCGGGATGTATTTGCCTGGGTTGTGCTCCAGTTTTTCGATCCACACCCCTTCGCGGTTGATCTTCGCTTTGATGTTGCGATCCGCCGAGCAGGAAACGCCCATCCCTATCGGGCAAGAGGCGCCGTGGCGCGGCAAACGGATCACGCGGATGTCGTGGGCAAAGTATTTGCCGCCGAACTGCGCGCCAAGGCCCAGATTCTGCGCTTCGATCAGCAGCTCTTTTTCCAGCTCAACGTCGCGGAACGCCTGGCCGTGTTCGTTCCCTTCGGTCGGGAGGCCGTCGTAGTATTTGGTTGACGCCAGTTTGACGGTCTTCAGCGTGGCTTCCGCTGAGGTGCCGCCAATGACGAAGGCGACATGATACGGAGGACAAGCCGCGGTGCCGAGGGTACGCATTTTATCCACCAGATAACCCTTCAGTTTCGCCGGGGTGATCAGCGCTTTGGTTTCCTGGTAGAGATAGGTTTTGTTGGCTGAACCGCCGCCTTTGGCGATGCAGAGGAATTTGTACTCGTCGCCGTCTACGCTATAGAGATCGATTTGTGCTGGCAGGTTGGTGCCGGTGTTGACCTCTTTATACATATCGAGCGGCGCATTCTGCGAGTAGCGCAGGTTGTCTTCGATATAGGTGTCATACACGCCGCGCGCCAGAGCGGCTTCATCGCCGCCGTTGGTCCAAACATGGTGGCCTTTTTTGCCCATGATGATTGCCGTGCCGGTGTCCTGGCAGGTTGGCAAAATGCCTTTGGCGGCGATATCAGAGTTACGCAGGAACTGCAGGGCGACGTATTTGTCGTTTTCGCTGGCTTCCGGGTCGCTCAGAATGTCAGCCACCTGCTGTTGGTGTGCCGGACGGAGCATGAAGGAAGCGTCGTGGAAGGCGTGTTTCGCCAGCAGCGTCAGGGCCTGTGGATCCACTTTGAGGATCGACTGGCCTTCGAATTCAGTGACGGTGACGTGATCGGAACTTAGCAGATAGTACTCGGTGTCATCCTTTTTCAGCGGAAAAGGATCCTGATAGATAAAAGGTTTGTTCGACATTGTTCTCTCACTTACGACATTGGCTGATTATTTTTCGGGCAACTTTCCGCTCTGCCCTGGAAAAGCGAGTCCGCTTATCCTACACAATTTTTTAACAAAAACTGAGACAAGGACGACTTTTTCCTGGAGTGGGTTACTTCCGCGCGGATTATTGGTTTAATAAAGGCAGATAATTCCTTTGAATACAGGGCTTGATAATGCAAAAACTCATCAACTCAGTGCAGAACTACGCCTGGGGCAGTAAAACTGCGTTAACGGAACTCTACGGAGTTGCCAATCCGGACAATCTGCCGATGGCAGAGCTGTGGATGGGCGCACACCCCAAGAGCAGCTCAAAAATCACCGACGCCAGCGGCCAGCCAAAAAGCCTGCGTGATGTGATTGATGCCGATAAGGCCACCCTGCTTGGCAAAGACGTAGCCGCCCGCTTTGGCGAACTGCCGTTCCTGTTCAAGGTGCTGTGCGCCGATAACCCCCTTTCCATTCAGGTGCACCCTAACAAGAAAGCGTCCGAAGAAGGCTTTGCCAAAGAGAATGCCGCAGGGATCCCGCTGGATGCCGCTGAGCGTAACTACAAAGATCCAAACCATAAGCCGGAGCTGGTTTTCGCCCTCACCCCATTCCTGGCGATGAACGCCTTCCGCGAATTTAACGATATCGTTTCTCTGCTGCAGCCGGTTTCCGGCGCGCACACCTCCATCGCTCACTTCCTGCAGGAGCCAAACGCTGAGCGCCTGAGCCAGCTGTTTGCCAGCCTGCTGAATATGCAGGGCGAAGAAAAATCCCGCGCGCTGGGCGTACTGAAAGCCGCACTGAATAGCCAGCAGGGTGAGCCGTGGGAAACCATTCGCTTTATCTCCCAGTTCTACCCGGACGACAGTGGCCTGTTCTCCCCGCTGCTGCTGAACGTGGTGAAACTGAATCCGGGCGACGCGATGTTCCTGTTCGCCGAAACCCCGCATGCCTATCTTCAGGGCGTGGCACTGGAAGTCATGGCCAACTCGGACAACGTGCTGCGCGCCGGCCTGACGCCGAAATATATTGATATTCCGGAACTGGTAGCCAACGTGAAGTTCACGCCGAAGCCAGCCGCGGAACTGCTGACTCAGCCAGCAAAACACGGCGCAGAGCTGGATTTCCCGATCCCGGTGGACGATTTTGCTTTCTCTCTGCACGACCTCAGCACCCAGGGTGCAGAAGTGGCGCAGCAGAGCGCGGCGATCCTGTTCTGTGTTAAAGGTGAAGCAGTACTCAGCAAAGGCGAACAGCAGCTGGTACTCAAGCCTGGCGAATCTGCTTTTATCGCCGCCAATGAGTCGCCGGTTAAGCTGAGCGGTGTAGGCCGGGTAGCTCGTGTCTACAATAAACTTAAGTAAATACTGAAGCTTCGCGCAACTCTTGCTAAGCTTGTTGCAGCCTCACACCCTGACAGGCGGAATATTCCGCCTGTTTTCATTTTATGGACAAACATTATGAAAAAATCGCAGATTGCAGTTGGCGTCATTGTGGCTTTAGGCGTGGTATGGACCGGGGGCTCCTGGTACACCGGGAAACAGCTGGAAGGTCGTATTGCCGATATGGTTACGCAGGCCAATGCTCAGATGGCAAGCACCGCGCCGGAAGCCGGTATTCAGCTGGCGTATCAGGATTATCAACGCGGCGTCTTTAGCAGCCATTTACAGATGGTGGTGAAGCCCGCTGACGGCGCGAAAAGCAGCTGGCTGAAACCAGGCCAGACGGTGGTTCTGGACGAGAAAGTCTCTCATGGTCCGTTCCCGTTAGCGTCACTTAAAACGTTTAACCTCGCACCGGCTATGGCCACCGTTGAAACCGTTCTGGTGAACAACGAAGCCAGCAAACCGCTGTTTGATTTAGCGAAAGGTCAGTCACCTTTTGATATCAGCACCCGCATCAGCTACTCCGGCGATACCCGTTCCGACATCGCACTGAAGCCGCTTAACTATGAAAAAGGTGACGAGAAAGTCGCCTTCAGCGGCGGTGAGTTCCAGCTTGATGCCGATCAGCAGGGCAATGTGTTTGCTCTGACGGGCGAAGCCGAAAGCGGCGTGATCAATGCCGTCAACGAATACAATCAGAAAGTCCAGCTGACCTTCAACAATCTGAAGACCGAAGGCAACAGCAAGCTGGCGAGCTTTAATGAACGCGTCGGCAGCCAGAAGCTGACCCTGGATAAACTGGCGATTGCCGTGGAAGGCAAAGAGCTGGCGGTTATGGAAGGCACAACCTTCGACGCGAAAGCCGATTTGTCTAAAGACGGTAAAACCATCGACAGCAGCCTGGATTACACGCTCAACAGCCTGAAACTGCAGGGTCAGGATCTGGGCAGCGGCAAGCTGGCGCTGAAGGTCGGCCAGATTGACGGCCAGGCGTGGCACCAGTTCAGCCAGCAGTACAATGGTCAGGTTCAGGCTCTGCTGGCCCAGCCGGACATCATGCAGGATCCTGCGCTGTATCAGCAAAAAGTGACGGAAGCTTTCCTGGCGGCCGCCCCGCTGCTGCTGAAAGGCGAACCGGTGATCACCGTGGCCCCTCTGAGCTGGAAAAACAGCAAAGGCGAATCCAGTTTCAATCTTTCTCTGTTCCTGAAAGATCCTGCTGCCGCTTCGGGTGAGCCAAAAACGCTGGCCGATGAAATCGACCGCAGCGTGAAGTCACTGGACAGCAAGCTGGTGATCCCAATGGATATGGCGACGGAGTTAATGACTCAGGTCGCGCGCCTTGAAGGCTATCAGCAGGCTGATGCAGAGAAGCTGGCAAGCCAGCAGGTGAAAGGTCTGGCGGCGATGGGACAAATGTTCCGCATTACCACTCAGCAGGACAATAACATTCAGGCCAGCCTGCAGTATTCGAACGGTCAGGTGACGCTGAATGGCGATAAGATGCCGCTGGCAGATTTCGCAGGCATGTTTGGCGTGCCTGATATCGCCGTTCCGGTGCCTCAGGGTGAACCAGCACCAGAGCAGCCGCAGGTTGCTCCGCTACAGCCGGAAGACGCACCAAACTGATAAGCCCATTCCGGCAGCCTTGCTGCCGGAATTATTGCTGCTTTACCAGGCGCGGCGGCATAATCTGATTACGCGCCGTGCTCTTACCATCTTCAATACGCTGTAGCACTCGTTCTGCCACGCTTTGCCCCATCTCTCTGGCCGGTGTGATCACCCAGCTCAGCGGTGCATCATCGAGTTCCTCTTCCGGAACTTCCGCAAAGGCTGCCAGCGCCACCCGCTTGTCGTAGTAGCTTTCCACGCTTTCTTCACCGCTTTGCCAGCCAGCGCGCATCAGGCCAAACCACGCTCCCATCGCCACCACGCTGTTATAACAGACCACGGCGGTCAGCGTTGGATTATGGCGCAGCAGCTGGGACATGGCCTGAGAGGCCTGTTTCTGGCTAGCTTCACACTCCACCACCCACTCGCTGTGGAACGGCAGGCCGAACTTCAGCAAGGTGGCACAATAGCCGCCAACGCGTTCAGCACGCGTCAGCGAAGCGCTCTGCCCGCCGAGCCAGGCAATGCGCTGATGACCACGGCGGATCAGATGTTCGGTGATCATCTGCGCGGCCTGCATGTTATCCGGACGGATTAAATCCACATCTTCCAGGTAGCTGGCTCTGGAGGCGAAAACCAGCGGAACCCGGCTTTCTTCTGCTTTGGTGCGCAGCTCTGCGCCTTTATCGACCGCTCCGGCAATCACCACGCCGTCCACGCCCTGAGACACCAGGCTCTCAAAGCGTTGCAGCATATGCTCGCCTTTGCGCCCCCCCTGGGTGAGAAACACAATTTTGCCCTGTGACTCCAGCGCTTCTATTAATCCTGCCGCGAGATCGGCATAAAACGGCGCGGACAGATCGCCGACAATCAGGCCGATAACTCCGGTTTGGCCGCCTCTCAGCGAGGCTGCCTGACGGTTACGTACAAAGCCGAGTTGTTCAATGGCCTGGCTGACTCTTTCACCCGTGGCGGCTGAAATTCGCCCCTTACCGCTGAGCACAAGTGAGACTGTGGCGACGGAAACACCTGCCGCATGGGCGACATCGTTGATAGTGACTTTTTTTGCGATGGCCATGTAGCGGCTGCCACTCCTGTGTGATCGATAAAACGTTTAATCAATAAGTTATATTTATAGCGCGTATTATCGTTTCATTATGTGATTTTGCTCGCACTAAAATTAGGTAAAACGTTTTATCTTTCTCGCCACATTCTACAACTACAACAGAAATCTCAGAACAAGGAGTCGTTTTATGACGGCGAAAGCAGCACAAAAAATAACACTCTGGGAGTTTTTCCAGCAGCTGGGCAAGACCTTCATGCTGCCGGTGGCACTCCTCTCCTTCTGCGGGATCATGCTCGGCATCGGCAGTTCGCTGAGCAGCCATGATGTCACCACGCTTCTGCCGTGGCTGGACACCCCGTTCCTGCAGGCGATGTTCATCTGGATGAGCAAAATCGGCTCATTTGCCTTTAGCTTCCTGCCGGTCATGTTCTGTATCGCCATCCCTCTGGGTCTGGCGCGTGACAACAAAGGCGTTGCCGCTTTCGCGGGCTTCGTTGGCTATGCGGTCATGAACCTGGCGGTTAACTTCTGGCTGACCGCGAAAGGCATTCTGCCAACTACCGACGCGGCTGTTCTGAAAGCTAACAACATTCAGAGCGTGCTGGGTATTCAGTCCATCGATACCGGGATCCTCGGTGCGGTGATCTGCGGCATCATCGTGTGGAAACTGCATGAGCGTTTCCACACCATCCGTCTGCCTGATGCGCTGGCGTTCTTTGGTGGTACTCGTTTTGTCGCCATCATCACCGCCGTAGTGATGGGTCTGGTTGGTCTGGCGATCCCGCTGGTATGGCCGGTCTTTGCGATGGGCATCCGTGGTCTGGGTCACGTCATCAACAGCGCCGGTGATTTTGGTCCGATGATCTTCGGTACCGGCGAACGTCTGCTGCTGCCGTTTGGTCTGCAACACATTCTGGTAGCGATTATCCGCTTCACCGATGCGGGCGGGACCATGGACGTTTGTGGCCATTCCGTTAGCGGCGCACTGACTATTTTCCAGGCACAGCTGAGCTGCCCGACCACCCACGGCTTCTCTGAAAGCGCAACCCGCTTCCTGTCTCAGGGTAAAATGCCTGCGTTCCTCGGCGGTTTGCCGGGTGCCGCACTGGCGATGTACCACTGTGCTCGTCCGGAAAACCGTCATAAAATTAAAGGCCTGCTGATTTCCGGCGTGATCGCCTGTGTCGTCGGCGGCACCACTGAACCTCTGGAATTCCTGTTCCTGTTCGTGGCTCCGGTTCTTTACGCCATCCACGCATTGCTGACCGGTCTGGGCTTCACCGTGATGGCGGTTCTGGGTGTGACCATCGGTAACACCGACGGCAACATCATCGACTTCGTGGTATTCGGCATCCTGCACGGTCTGGCCACCAAGTGGTATCTGGTTCCGGTTGTGGCGGCTATCTGGTTTGTGACTTACTACGTCATCTTCCGCTTCGCTATCACCCGCTTTAACATCAAAACGCCGGGTCGCGACATTGAAGCAGCAGCCAGCGTTGAAAAAGCTGTGGTCGGCGCAGTCGGTAAATCTGGCTACAACGTTCCTGCTCTGCTTGCCGCGCTCGGCGGTGCTGAGAACATCAACAGCCTGGATAACTGTCTGACTCGTCTGCGCTTGTCCATTGAAGATATGAGCAAAGTCGATGCTGACGCACTGAAAGCCAACCGCGCGATTGGGGTGGTTAAGCTCAACGAGCACAGTCTGCAGGTGGTTATCGGTCCTCAGGTTCAGTCTGTTAAAGATGAAATGGCGACTTTGATGTAAACCGTTGAGACGTAATTCTCCTTTCCCCCTTCGTTCTGAAGGGGGACAATGCTCCCCCCGAATGACTGAAATGGAGTTTCCGATGTTTGATTTCTCTAAGGTTATCGACCGCCACGGCACCTGGTGCACCCAGTGGGATTACGTCGCAGACCGCTTTGGCGCAGCCGACCTGCTGCCCTTCACCATCTCAGATATGGATTTTGCGACTGCGCCCTGCGTACTGGAAGCCGTCAGCCAGCGTTTAAGCCATGGCGTGCTGGGCTACAGCCGCTGGAAGAACGATGAATTTCTTGGCGCTATCAGCCACTGGTTCCAGAAGCGCTTTGCCTCCTCCATCAACCCGGAACATATCGTCTACGGACCGTCAGTCATTTATATGATTTCGGAAATGATCCGCCAGTGGTCCCACGTGGGTGACGGCGTGGTGGTGCATACCCCGGCCTACGATGCGTTTTATAAAGCAATTGAAGGCAATGAACGCAAGGTTGCCGCCGTGCCGCTGCATCAAACTGCCGAAGGCTGGCAGTGCGATATGGCGCTGCTGGAAAGCGTGCTGGCAGAGCCGCGTAATAAAATTTTGCTGCTGTGCAGCCCGCATAACCCGACCGGGAAAGTGTGGACCAAAGCCGAACTGACGCAAATGGCTGAGCTGTGTGAAAAACACGGTGTGCGCGTCATCAGCGATGAGATCCACATGGACATGACCTGGAACGGCCATCGTCACACGCCATGGTGCGAAGTGGCAAAAGGCGACTGGGCGCTGTTCACCTCGGGCTCTAAAAGCTTCAATATTCCGGCGCTGACTGGTGCCTATGGCCTTATTGGCAATGAAGTTTCACGCAATGCGTACCTTTCTTCGCTGAAAGGCCGCGACGGCCTCTCTTCCCCTTCCGTTCCGGCTCTGGTGGCTCATATTGCGGCCTACGAACAGGGTGAAGCCTGGCTGGATGCCCTGCGCGATTATTTACAGGGCAATATGCAGTTTATCGCCAGTGAACTCAACGCCGCGTTTCCGGAGCTCAACTGGCAGCCACCTCAGTCAACCTATCTGGCGTGGATCGATCTGCGTCCGCTGAACATTGACGACAAACTGCTGCAAAAAGTGCTGATTGAACAACAGAAAGTCGCCATTATGCCGGGATATACCTACGGCGAAGAAGGCAACGGATTTGTGCGTCTGAATGCCGGCTGCCCGCGCAGCAAGCTGGAAAAAGGCGTTCAGGGGCTGATCAACGCCATCCACGTCGTTCGTTAATTTGTTGCGCAACTCATTTTCCGGTTGCGCAAAATAGCTTTTCCAGGACAATTCCCGTTATAATGTGTCGCACTTTAACTAAAAAAGAGTGCGACCATGATCCATAAAGACCTGCCCCTGACAGACATTCATCGCCACCTTGATGGCAACATTCGCGCACAAACCATTCTTGAACTCGGTCGCCAGCATAATATCGCTTTGCCTGCTTCCTCTTTAGAAAGCCTGATCCCTCATGTTCAGGTCACCAGCCTTGAGCCTGATTTAGTGAGTTTCCTCAGCAAACTCGACTGGGGCGTGAAAGTGCTGGCCGATCTGGATGCCTGCCGCCGCGTGGCTTATGAAAATATCGAAGACGCAGCCCGTAACGGTTTGCATTACGTCGAGCTGCGTTTTTCTCCGGGCTATATGGCTATGGCCCACAATCTGCCGGTAGCCGGTGTAGTAGAAGCGGTAATTGCCGGCGTGCAGCAAGGCTGCCGCGACTTCCCGGTGAAAGCGAATCTGATTGGCATTATGAGCCGTACCTTTGGTGAAACCGCCTGTGAACAGGAGCTCAACGCCCTGCTCGCCCATCGTGACGCCATTACCGCCGTGGACCTGGCCGGTGACGAACTCGGCTTCCCAGGAAGCCTGTTCCTCAGTCATTTCAACCGCGCACGCGATGCGGGCTGGCATATCACCGTGCATGCGGGCGAAGCCGCTGGCCCGGAAAGTATCTGGCAGGCGATCCGCGAACTGGGCGCTGAGCGCATCGGTCACGGCGTGAAAGCGGTTGAAGATCTGGCGCTGATGGACTTCCTGGCGGAGCAGAAAATTGGTATCGAGTCCTGCCTGACGTCTAACATTCAGACCAGCACCGTACCCACGCTGGCCCGTCACCCGCTGAAAGTTTTCCTTGAGCATGGCGTACTGGCAAGCCTGAATACCGATGACCCGGCGGTTCAGGGCGTCGACATTATTCACGAGTATGAAGTGGCAGCGCAGGCAGCAGGTTTAACCGCAGCGCAAATTCGTCAGGCGCAGATCAACGGCCTGGAGATGGCGTTCCTGTCCGCGGCGGAGAAACAGGCGCTGATCGCGAGTGTGAAAGGTTAAAAAAATGCCGGATGCGACGTTTGTCTTATCCGGCCTACAAAACCACAGAATCAGCTGACCCTGTAGGCCCGGTAAGCTTGCGCCACCGGGCTATTTTCTTTTAAAGAATCAGGTCAGGCTCAGCGTCGAACGATGCTTGGCCGACTCAATCCCCAGCTCAATCAGTTCCATAATCTGGATTGCCTGGCTCGCCGGTACCGGGTTTTCTGCGTTACCGTTCAGCGCATCGCGAATGCCAGCATAATATGCAGGATAGTTACCCGGAACAGTTAACCAGGTTTCTTCGATTCGCTCTTCGCCTTCCACACGCGTCACCACGCCATCGCGCATATCGTAGCCCCAGTCTTCCTGCGGCAAACGTTCACCGTTTTTCAGTCGTTCTTCCTGGGGATCCAGCCCGTATTTCACGTAGCTCGCACGGGTACCGTGGACGATGTAGCGCGCGCTTTCTGCCGCCGCCAGCAGCGTGCCATGCAGAACCACACGACGTTGTGGATAGGTCAGCACCGCGTGGAAATAATCCGTGGACTGAGCGCCCGGACGCAGCTGCGCCAGGTCGACGTTCAGGCTGACCGGCAGGCCAAACAGGTTAATCGCCTGATCGAGCAGATGCGGGCCCAAATCGTACCAGATGCCGCTGCCCGGGCCGCCCTGTTCACGCCAGCGGTTGCGGACTTCGGGACGATAGCGGTCGAAATGGGACTCGAAGAACGTCACTTCTCCCAGCGTGCCTTCGGCAATCAGCGCCTTAACGGTCAGAAAATCGCTGTCCCAGCGGCGGTTGTGGAACACGGAAAGCAAGCGTCCCAGGCTGCGGGCCAGCGCATCAAGCTCGCGCGCTTGTGACAGTGTCACGGTGAAGGGTTTATCCACCACCACATGTTTACCGGCTTCAAGCGCGGCTTTCGCCAGCGGGAAGTGGGTGTCGTTCGGGGTAGGAATAACAATCAGATCGATAGACGGGTCGTTGAACAGATGCTTTGGCTCGGAAACAACTTTAACGCCCGGCCAGTCTGCTTTGACTTTTGTTTCATCACTGCTGGAGACTGCCGCCAGCTCCATTCCCGGCGTGCCGCTGATCAGCGGTGCGTGGAAAGTTTTGCTCGCGTAGCCGTACCCAATTAATCCGACGCGGATAGTGTCGCTCATCATGTTGCCCTCATCTGTGGATGTCTGCCATTTCACAACATCTGTAACGTCCTAACAACCCCTACTCAACAATCTCTCTCCTGTCAGCGCTGCAACTGACCTAAGTTTGCGCAAAGGGTTAAAAAAGAGGCGTTTTGCCCCGTTCACGCCCTGGCATGAAAGCCATGTTCCTGGTAACATTTCGCGCCTGGATCTCTTTGGACATTGATTGTTATGACTATGGTATTTAATCGCATCGTCGAGTTGGTTGGCTGGATTGTGCTTGGGATTTGCGTTTTGCTGCTGGTTGCAGCGCATCATATCGACAACTACCAGGCGCCTGAAGTGCCTGTCGCGACGGCTCCACACAAGTAATTTACCGCAGAAAGTGACGGCGATCGCAACTGTGTAACCGGTTTCTGAAACCGGTTGCAGATCCACATCCCCCCTCTTTACACTCGCTTTATCTTAACGATAAGGAGCGAGTAATGGCTGCATTTCCAAAAGACTTTCTCTGGGGCGCTGCAACGGCGGCTTACCAGGTAGAAGGCGCGCATAACGAAGACGGAAAAGGACTCTCCATCTGGGATGTCTTCTCTCATCTCCCCGGCACCACTTATCAGAACACCAACGGCGATGTCGCGGTCGATCACTATCACTGCATGCAGGAAGACGTCGCCCTGATGGCCGAAATGGGCCTCCAGAGCTACCGTTTTTCAATCTCCTGGCCTCGCCTGCTGCCCAACGGTCGCGGTGAAGTCAACGAAGCCGGGGTGAAATTCTACAGCGACCTGATCGATACTCTGCTGGCGCACAATATTGTCCCGATGATCACCCTGTATCACTGGGATTTGCCGCAGGCATTGCAGGATGAAGGCGGCTGGGAAGTGCGCTCCACGGCGGAAGCCTTCGAAGAGTACGCGCGCCTGTGCTATTCCCGCTACGGCGACCGCGTGAAACTCTGGGCTACGTTCAATGAAACCATCGTTTTCATTGGTCACGGTTATATCACCGGCAGCCATCCTCCTTCGGTCCGCGATCCGGGCAGAGCCATCCAGGCCTGTCATCAGGTGTTTATCGCCCATGCGCTGGCGGTGAAAGCCTTCCGTGAAATGAAAATCGCGGGTGAAATTGGCTTTGTTAACGTCCTGCAGCCGCATACCGCCCTGACCAACAGCGCGGAAGATAAAGTCGCCACCGAGCTTGCCGATGCGATTCACACCCACTGGCTGTACGATCCGGTGCTGAAAGGCCACTATCCTGAAGCGCTGCTGGCGCAAACTCAGGCCATTTGGGGCGTACCGCGCTTTGAGGCCGGGGACGACGAGCTGCTGCGTAACAACCTCTGCGATTTTATCGGTCTGAACTACTATCGCCGCGAAACGGTGGTGGCCAACCCTGGTGAAACCAGTACCGCCAGCAACCACAACGGTGAGCCGAACAGCGGCGCCGAATTTGGTTTCAAAGACCTGTTCAAATTCGTGCGCAACCCGGACGGCGTCTATACAGACTGGGACTGGGAAATCTGGCCGCAGGGTTTAACCGACGGCATCATGATGATTAAAGAGCGCTACGGCGATATTCCGATGTACATCACCGAGAACGGTCTGGGCGCCAAAGACCCCATTGTGGACGGTGAAATTGTTGACCAGCCGCGCATCGATTATCTGAGCATGCACATTGAAGCGATGGAAAATGCGATTGCCAAAGGTGCGGACGTTCGTGGTTATTATCCATGGTCATTTATCGACCTGCTTAGCTGGCTAAACGGCTATAAGAAGCAGTACGGCTTTGTTTATGTTGATCATAACCAGAATCTGGCCCGCAAACGCAAAAAGAGCTACTTCTGGTATCAATCCGTGATTGCCAGCCACGGGGAGCAGCGGTAAATAAAGACTGTTTTCTGCGGCGTCAGTTGCTTATACTTCGTGCCCTGCTTTTAGACTGACGCCGTTTCAGGAGTTGTAATGACCACAGAATCCGCTGAACGTATTGGTGGCTGGCTGCTTGCCCCGCTGGCCTGGCTGCTGATCGGCATGATCAGTATTACGCTTGCCCTCTTTAACTTTGTCTGGGTCCTTTTGGCCGCCAATCTGCATGCTTTGAGCACCAATAACCTGGCGATGTTAGGGCTGTCCTTCCTGTTTGCCCTGGCCATGTGGTGTTACACCCTGTGGCTCACTTCCGCGTTCTTTAAACGCCGTGCGCTGGTCCCTAAACATTACATTATCTGGCTGCTGATCTCCGTGCTGCTGGCGGTGAAAGCCTTTGCCTTTGCGCCAGTCTCCGACGTCATCGCGGCGCGCCAGCTGATTTTCCCTCTGCTGGCTGCGGCCCTGATTGTGCCCTATCTGAAGCGCTCAGCGCGCGTCAAACGCACCTTCGTCCAGCCGTAATAACCTTACAGATAATCTGTTGTCGCCTGAGTCGGTTTATCCGATAATAGGCGGCTTTTTTTCGTTTCAGGTCCAATATGACTGACTACCTGCTGCTCTTTATCGGCACCGTTCTGGTGAATAACTTCGTTCTCGTGAAGTTCCTTGGACTGTGCCCGTTTATGGGCGTTTCCAAAAAACTGGAAACGGCTATGGGAATGGGACTCGCCACCACCTTCGTGATGACGCTGGCTTCGGTC
The DNA here is from genome assembly GCA_014156375.1 of Enterobacteriaceae bacterium 89. Lineage (GTDB taxonomy): Bacteria > Pseudomonadota > Gammaproteobacteria > Enterobacterales > Enterobacteriaceae > Scandinavium. The sequence continues at coordinate 533,182 of RQJH01000003.1, forward strand.
TGCGCGTGGCTGATAGATACCTGGATCCTGATCCCGCTTAATCTCGTTTATTTACGCACCCTGGCCTTTATTCTGGTCATTGCGGTGGTGGTGCAGTTCACCGAAATGGTGGTGCGCAAAACCAGCCCGGCGCTGTATCGCCTGCTGGGTATCTTCCTGCCGCTGATCACCACCAACTGCGCGGTGCTCGGCGTGGCGCTGCTGAATATCAACCTCGGGCATAACTTCCTGCAATCGGCGCTGTACGGTTTCTCTGCCGCGGTCGGCTTCTCGCTGGTGATGGTGCTGTTTGCCGCCATTCGTGAACGTCTGGTGGTGGCCGATGTGCCCGCGCCTTTCCGTGGTAACGCCATTGCGCTGATTACCGCGGGTCTGATGTCTCTGGCCTTTATGGGCTTTAGTGGTCTGGTGAAGTTGTAATGACGTTAGTGTGGATTGCCATTGCCGCACTCAGCCTGCTCGGGCTGGTGTTTGGCGGAATTCTCGGCTACGCCTCGCGCCGCTTTGCGGTGGAAGACGATCCGATAGTAGAAAAAATTGATGAAATCCTGCCTCAGAGCCAGTGCGGCCAGTGTGGCTATCCTGGCTGCCGCCCCTATGCGGAAGCCGTAGGCCAGGGCGAAAAGATTAACCGCTGCGCTCCCGGTGGCGAAGCCGTGATGCTGAAAATTGCCACCCTGCTTAACGTTGAACCGCAGCCAATTGACGGCGACGAAGAGGCCATTGAGCCCGTGCGGATGCTGGCAGTGATCGACGAAGCGAACTGCATCGGCTGCACCAAATGTATTCAGGCCTGTCCGGTGGACGCCATCGTCGGAGCCACCCGTGCAATGCACACCGTGGTGAGCGACCTGTGCACCGGCTGCAATCTGTGCGTGGCCCCTTGCCCGACGCAGTGTATCGATTTACGTCCGGTTGCTGAAACGACCGACAGCTGGAAGTGGGATCTGCAAACCATTCCGGTCCGTATTATTCCTGTGGAACACCATGTTTAAGTTATTTTCCGCCTTCAGAAAGGACAAGATTTGGGATTTCGACGGTGGCATTCACCCGCCGGAAATGAAGACTCAGTCCAACGGCACGCCTCTGCGTCAGGTTCCTCTTGCGCAGCGCTATGTCATTCCGCTGAAGCAACATATTGGTGCTGAAGGTGAACTGAGTGTCAGCGTTGGCGATCGCGTGCTGCGCGGCCAGCCGCTGACCCGTGGCTGGGGACGTATGCTTCCGGTCCACGCACCCACTTCCGGTACGGTTATCGCCATTGCCCCTCATACCACCGCCCACCCTTCCGCGCTGGCAGAACTGAGCGTCATTATCGAGCCAGACGGTGAAGACCGCTGGATCGAGCGCGATGGCTGGAACGACTGGCAACAAAAAAGCCGTGAAGCGCTGATCGAACGCATTCACGATTTCGGCGTTGCCGGGCTTGGCGGCGCGGGTTTCCCAACCGGGACCAAACTGCGCGGCGGCGGAGATAAAATTGAAACGCTAATCATCAACGCCGCCGAGTGTGAGCCTTACATCACCGCAGATGACCGTCTGATGCAGGACTGCGCCGCGCAGATCGTCGACGGCATTCGTATCCTCGCGCACATTCTTCAGCCGAAAGAAGTGCTGATCGGCATTGAGGACAACAAGCCGCAGGCCATTTCGATGATGCGTGCGGTGCTGGCCGATGCGCACGGCATCAGCCTCAGAGTGATACCAACCAAATATCCGTCCGGTGGCGCGAAGCAGCTGACGCAGATCTTGACCGGCAAGCAGGTTCCCCACGGCGGTCGCTCTTCGGACATTGGTGTGCTGATGCAAAACGTCGGCACCGCTTTTGCCGTCAAACGCGCGGTTGTGGACGGTGAGCCGTTAACCGAGCGCGTCGTGACTTTAACCGGCGAATCCGTTACCCGTCCTGGCAACGTCTGGGCTCGTCTGGGTACACCGGTTCGTCATCTGCTGGAAAACGCAGGCTTCTGCGCCACGCCGGAGCAGATGGTGATCATGGGTGGCCCGCTGATGGGCTTCACCCTGCCCTGGCTGGATGCGCCGGTGGTGAAAATCACCAACTGTCTGCTCGCTCCTTCAGCCAGTGAAATGGGTGAACAACAGGAAGAAAAAGGCTGTATCCGCTGCAGCGCCTGCGCAGATTCCTGCCCGGCTGATTTGCTGCCGCAGCAGCTTTACTGGTTCAGCAAAGGCCAGCAGCACGATAAAGCCACCGCGCATAATCTCTCTGACTGCATCGAGTGCGGCGCCTGTGCGTGGGTTTGTCCAAGCAACATCCCGTTGGTGCAGTATTTCCGTCAGGAAAAGGCCGAGATTTACGCTATCGCCCAGGAAGAAAAACGCGCGGCCGAAGCCAAAGCCCGTTTTGAAGCGCGTCTGGAACGCCTTGAGCGCGAAAAAGCCGCCCGTGCGGAACGCCATAAACAGGCCGCCGTTCAGCCTGCCGCACAGGATAAAGATGCCATTAACGCCGCGCTGGAACGCGTGCGCGAGAAGCAACAGCAGGCCACTCAGCCGGTGGTGATCCAGTCAGGAACCAAACCTGACAACAGCGCCGTTATCGCCGCTCGCGAAGCACGTAAAGCCCAGGCTCGTGCAGCTCAGGCGGAAAAACAACAAACTGAGGCTGTGTCCGAAGGAAGCGACCCGCGCAAAACCGCCGTCGAGGCTGCCATTGCCCGAGCTAAAGCACGCAAGGCAGAACAGCAAGTTTCCGCTGAGCCAACAGCTGAAGCCGTTGACCCGCGTAAAGCTGCCGTTGAGGCCGCGATTGCCCGAGCCAAAGCACGTAAGGCAGAACAGCAGGTTGCCGCTGAGCCAACCGCTGAAGCCATTGACCCGCGTAAAGCTGCCGTCGAAGCAGCTATCGCCCGTGCCAAAGCGCGTAAAGCTGAACAGCAGGTTGCCGCTGAGCCAACCGCTGAAGCCGTTGACCCGCGTAAAGCAGCCGTCGAAGCGGCCATTGCCCGTGCCAAAGCGCGTAAAGCTGAACAGCAGGTTTCCGTTGAACCAACTGCTGAAGCCGTTGACCCGCGTAAAACCGCCGTCGAAGCGGCCATTGCCCGTGCTAAAGCGCGCAAGGCAGAACAGCAGGTTTCCGTTGAACCAACTGCTGAAGCCGTTGACCCGCGTAAAGCCGCCGTCGAAGCGGCCATTGCCCGTGCCAAAGCGCGTAAAGCAGAACCACAGGCAGCCAACGAGCCAGAAGCTGAAGTTATCGATCCGCGCAAAGCCGCCGTCGAAGCGGCTATCGCCCGGGCCAAAGCCCGGAAAGCAGAAAAACAGGCAGTGAACGAGGAATAAATGGTTTTCAAAATCGCAAGCTCTCCCTATACCCATAACCATCGCCAGACCTCGCGCATTATGCTGCTGGTGCTGCTGGCTACCGTGCCGGGTATCGCCGTGCAGACCTGGTTTTTCGGCTGGGGAACGCTCGTTCAGATCCTGCTTGCCGGCATAACTGCCTGCGCGGCAGAAGCGGCCATCGTTCGGTTACGCAAACAGAATATCGCTCAGTCGCTGGCCGATAACTCCGCCCTGCTGACTGGCCTGCTGCTGGCCGTCAGCCTGCCATCAATGGCGCCGTGGTGGATGATTGTGCTGGGAACCGCGTTCGCGGTGATCATCGCCAAACAGCTGTACGGTGGCCTTGGACATAACCCATTTAACCCGGCAATGATCGGCTATGTGGTGCTGCTGATTTCCTTCCCGGTGCAGATGACCTCCTGGATGCCGCCGCATGAAATCGCGGCCACCACGCCGGGCCTGCTGGAGACAATCCAGATCATTTTCACCGGCCACGCCGCTACGGGCGCAGACATAAACACGCTGCGCATCGGCATTGACGGCATCAGCCAGGCGACACCGCTGGATACCTTTAAGACTTCGCTGCATGCGGGTCATAGCGTGTCTGATGTGCTGCAATACCCGATTTACCACGGCGCGCTGGCCGGGGTTGGCTGGCAGTGGGTCAACGTGGCGTATCTCGTCGGCGGCCTGTTCCTGCTGTGGCAGAAAACCATTCGCTGGCACATTCCGGTCAGTTTCCTGCTGACGCTGGCTGTTTGCTCGACGCTGGGCTGGGTGTTCTCACCCGAATCGCTGGCTTCACCACAGATGCACATGCTGTCCGGAGCGACAATGCTCGGCGCTTTCTTTATTCTGACCGATCCGGTGACGGCTTCGACCACCAATAAAGGTCGTCTGGTCTACGGTGCGCTGGCAGGGGTTCTGGTGTGGCTTATCCGCAGTTTCGGCGGCTATCCGGACGGGGTGGCTTTCGCTACCCTGCTGGCTAACATTACCGTTCCCCTGATTGATTACTACACGCGCCCACGCGTTTACGGACATCGCTGAGACAGACCATGCTGAAGACTATTCGCAAACACGGCGTGACGCTTGCCCTCTTTGCCGCAGGCGCAACGGGGGCGACCGCCCTCATCAACCAGATGACCAAAAGCACCATCGACGTGCAGTCGGCAAAGCAGCAGATGGCGCTGTTCGATCAGGTGGTGCCGCAGGATCGCTATAATAACGATCTGCTGAAAAGCTGCTTCGTGGTGAATGCGCCTGAGTTAGGCAAAGGCAGCCATAAGATTTATATCGCCAGCAAAGACGATGCGCCGGTTGCCGCCGTGATGGAAGCTACCGCGCCGGATGGCTATTCCGGTGCCATTCAGCTGTTAGTCGGGGCAGATTTTAGCGGCACCGTGCTGGGCTCCCGCGTGACGGAACATCACGAAACACCGGGCCTCGGCGATAAAATCGAACTACGGCATGGCGACTGGATCACCAGCTTTGCCGGAAAAATCATTCATGGCAGCAGCGACAGCCACTGGGCGGTGAAGAAAGACGGCGGCGATTTTGACCAGTTCACTGGCGCGACCATTACTCCTCGTGCCGTAGTGAATGCCGTGAAGCGTGCGGGACTGTTCGCCCAGACCTTGCCAGCCCAGATTAACGAACTTAGCCCCTGTGAAGAGTAAATCATGAGCGAAATAAAAGACGTTATTGTCCAGGGATTATGGAAAAACAACTCCTCGCTGGTTCAGTTGCTGGGGCTTTGCCCGCTGCTGGCCGTAACCTCTACCGCCACTAACGCCCTGGGACTTGGCCTTGCGACCACCCTGGTGCTGACGCTGACCAACCTGTTTATTTCACTGCTGCGCCGCTGGACGCCGTCAGAAATCCGTATTCCGATTTACGTGATGATTATCGCGTCGGTCGTTAGCTGCGTGCAGATGCTGATTAACGCCTATGCCTTCGGCCTGTATCAGTCGCTTGGTATCTTCATCCCGCTGATCGTCACCAACTGTATTGTGGTTGGCCGTGCGGAAGCCTTTGCCGCGAAAAAAGGCCCGGCGCTCTCTGCGCTGGATGGTTTCTCCATCGGCATGGGCGCAACCTGCGCGATGTTCGTCCTCGGCTCGCTGCGTGAAATTATTGGTAACGGCACGCTGTTTGACGGCGCGGATGGCCTGCTCGGTGGCTGGGCAAAAGTATTGCGTATCGAAGTATTCCATACCGATACGCCTTTCCTGCTGGCGATGCTGCCGCCGGGTGCGTTTATTGGCCTCGGCATGCTGTTGGCGTTAAAATACGTGATTGATCAGCGTGCGAAACAAAAAGCCAGCACCGTTCGTAACCACTGTGAAGTGGCACCGGACGTGAAAACAACCACAGGGAAAGCGTAATGAACAAGGAAAAACGGCAGGAGATCCTCACCCGATTGCGGGACCATAATCCGCATCCTACAACGGAGCTGAATTTTACTTCGCCGTTTGAGCTGTTGATTGCCGTGCTGCTCTCCGCACAGGCCACCGACGTCAGCGTCAATAAAGCCACCGCTAAGCTTTACCCCGTTGCCAATACACCGGAAGCCATGCTCGCACTCGGCGTCGACGGTGTGAAAGAGTACATCAAGACCATCGGCTTGTTTAACAGCAAGGCTGAGAACGTCATTAAAACCTGCCGGATCCTGATTGAACAGCACGGCAGCGTGGTACCCGAAGACAGAGCCGCGCTGGAAGCGTTACCCGGCGTTGGGCGCAAGACTGCCAACGTGGTGCTGAATACCGCCTTTGGCTGGCCGACGATTGCTGTCGACACCCACATCTTCCGCGTCTGTAACCGCACCAATTTTGCGCCAGGTAAAAACGTTGAGCAGGTGGAAGATAAACTACTGAAAGTGGTTCCTGCGGAGTTTAAAGTTGACTGCCATCACTGGCTGATCTTGCATGGCCGCTATACCTGTATTGCCCGTAAACCCCGCTGTGGCTCCTGCCTGATTGAAGATCTCTGTGAATTTAAAGAGAAAGTCGATATCTAGCCCTTCCCCATCGTCGTGTTACCGCACGGCGATTTTGCCTTCTTAATAACCAGCTATCACCCTTAACACTTCCTTATCATTCGGCCACTAACCACTCTTACAGGTAAATCTTTTTTTACCCAGTTAAAATTTGACTATAAATGTGACTTAGATCACTTCGATAACACGACGTTAAATAATCGTTGTAAAACTGCGCATAAGCCTTTGCCGATACTGTGGTTAACGCTTTTTTAACCAAACATATCACCACTATTTTTAGGAATATTGGCCCATATCACTACTCCAATGGCAAAACAGCAGAACATATCGCCTTTCGGCGTAATTTTCCGCAGTAAAGCAGTGAAAAAATCTGGAAGAAACGAAACGGCGAAGTTAAACGCTGAATAACATTTAGATGAACGGTTGATTATAACGCGGTTGTTATGTGTAACAGATTATTACAAAGGCCTTGTGTGAACGCCCCGGATAGTGAACATTACCTGCCGTTTCCCCCTCCAAATATAACTATAAGGCGGATGACTAAAAGATCGTCACGCCCCAGACCCCCCATTAATATGGGACGTAAAAAAAGAGGTATATGTGTCTACTGCAAACAATAAACCAACAGAAAGCGTCAGTCTGAACGCTTTCAAACAGCCAAAAGCGTTCTATCTCATTTTCTCCATTGAACTTTGGGAACGTTTTGGTTTTTACGGCCTGCAAGGGATCATGGCCGTTTACCTGGTTAAACAGCTGGGTATGTCAGAAGCGGATTCTATTACGCTCTTCTCCTCATTCAGTGCTCTGGTCTATGGTCTGGTTGCCGTTGGCGGCTGGCTGGGCGATAAAGTTCTGGGGACCAAACGCGTTATTATGCTGGGCGCCGTCGTTCTGGCGATCGGTTATGCGCTGGTGGCCTTCTCTGGTCACGATGCGGCTATCGTTTATATGGGTATGGCGACCATCGCCGTCGGTAACGGCCTGTTTAAAGCCAACCCGTCTTCCCTGCTCTCTACCTGCTACGACAAAGATGACCCGCGTCTGGACGGTGCATTCACCATGTACTACATGTCCGTGAACATCGGTTCCTTCTTCTCTATGCTGGCAACTCCGTGGCTGGCCGCGAAATTCGGCTGGAGCGTAGCGTTCGCGCTGAGCGTGGTCGGTATGCTGATCACCGTTATCAACTTCGCATTCTGCCAGAAATGGGTTAAGCAGTACGGTTCCAAGCCTGACTTCGCACCGGTACACGTTGGCAAACTGCTGGCAACTATCGTCGGCGTAGTGGTTCTGGTGACCATCGCGACCTGGCTGCTGCACAACCAGGGCATCGCTCGTATGGTTCTGGGCGTTGTGGCTCTGGTCATCGTCTGCCTTTTCGCGAAAGAAACCTTCGCTCAGCAGGGTGCTGCACGTCGTAAAATGATCGTGGCCTTCATCCTGATGCTGGAAGCGATTGTGTTCTTCGTTCTGTACAGCCAGATGCCAACCTCTCTGAACTTCTTCGCTATCCGTAACGTTGAGCACTCCATTCTGGGTATCGCGTTCGAGCCGGAGCAGTTCCAGGCGCTGAACCCGTTCTGGATCATGATTGGTAGCCCAATCCTGGCCGCTATCTATAACAAGATGGGCGACCGTATGCCGATGCCGCACAAGTTCGCAATCGGTATGGTGCTGTGCTCCGGTGCCTTCCTGGTGCTGCCGCTGGGTACTAAGTTCGCTTCCGATGCGGGTATCGTTTCCGTTAACTGGCTGATCCTGAGCTATGGCCTGCAGTCTATCGGTGAGCTGATGATCTCCGGTCTGGGTCTGGCAATGGTTGCACAGCTGGTTCCACAACGTCTGATGGGCTTCATCATGGGTAGCTGGTTCCTGACTACCGCTGGCGCTGCGATTATCGCAGGTAAAATCGCCAACCTGATGGCCGTTCCTGAGAACGTGACTGACCCGCTGATGTCTCTGAACGTCTACGGTGATGTGTTCCTGAAAATCGGTATCGCCACGGGTGTGATTGCTGTCCTGATGATGCTGACCGCACCGAAGCTGAATCGTATGACCGCTGACGATGACGCCTCCGCTAAAGCACGCGACACCGCGACCGCTTAATGCCCCCGGGAAACTGAATAAATTAGGCCGCTGACACGTTCAGCGGCTTTTTTTTTATCTGTCAGCACACTAGGATAGAGGCACATCTCTGTCTGAAGGAGTTAGTCATGAAATTGTTCTACAAACCGGGCGCCTGTTCCCTTGCTTCGCATATTACCCTGCGTGAAAGCGGAATGGACTTTTCACTGGTTGGCGTTGATCTGGCGAAGAAGCAGCTGGAAAACGGCGAGGATTTTTGGCACGTCAATCCGAAAGGCCAGGTTCCTGCCCTGCAGCTCGATGACAATACCCTGTTGACCGAAGGCGTGGCGATCATGCAGTACATCGCGGATACCAAAGCCGATCGTCAGCTGCTGGCCCCGGCTGGCAGCATTGCGCGCTATAAGACGCTGGAGTGGCTGAACTACATCGCTACCGAGCTGCACAAAGGTTTTACGCCGCTCTTCCGTCCGGATACTCCTGAAGATTACAAACCAACCGTACGCGCGCTGCTGGAGAAGAAACTTAGCTACGTGAACGATGCGCTGCGCGACGGCGAGTGGATCAGCGGCAACCGCTTTACCATTGCCGATGCGTACCTGTTTACCGTGCTGCGCTGGGCGCGTGCGGTGAAGCTGGATATCAGCGGCCTGAAGAATATTGAAGCCTATATGGCGCGCGTGGCGGCTCGTCCGGGCGTGACCGCGGCTCTGGCGGCTGAAGGCATTAGCTAATATAAATGCCCGGTGGCGGCTTCGCCTTACCGGACCTACGAAATAAAAAAGGGCGTGCAGTGCACGCCCTTCTCATTTCTGCTGACCGTGAGGAAATTACTTCCAGCACACCAGGCAGTAGTTCTTCTTGCCGCGACGCAGCAGCGTATAACGACCGAACAGACGGTCGCTGTCGGCGAAGGTGTATTCCGGGTCAATCTGCTTCTCACCGTTGATGGTGACCGCGTTAGAGGCGATGGTTTTACGCGCCTGGCCACGGGATGGTTGCAGTTCGGAATCGACCAGCGCCTGCATCAGATCGGCACCTTTCTCCATTTCGACCATTGGCACACCATCCTGCGCCAGCTGTTCGAAATCGGCTTCGCTGAGATCGCTCAGAGTACCGTTGAACAGGCTTGCGGTGATGCGTTTTGCCGCTTCCAGACCTTCTTCACCGTGAACCAGACGGGTAACCTGCTCAGCCAGTACATACTGGGCACGCGGGGCTTTGCCGCTGTTCTTGTCTTCTTCTTCCAGGGCATTGATTTCAGCTATGTCCATGAAGGTGAAGAACTTCAGGAAGCGATACACGTCGGCATCGGCGGTGTTGATCCAGAACTGGTAGAACTTGTACGGACTGGTTTTCTTCGGATCCAGCCACACTGCGCCGCCTTCGGTTTTACCGAATTTGGTGCCGTCGGCTTTGGTGATCAGCGGAACGGTCAGACCGAAGACCTGATTCTGGTGCAGACGACGGGTCAGATCGATACCGGAGGTGATGTTACCCCACTGGTCGGAACCGCCAATCTGCAGCGCCACGCCGTGCAATTTATTCAGGCAGGCGAAATCGTAACCCTGTAGCAGGTTGTAGGAGAATTCGGTGAAAGAGATCCCCTGGTCGTCACGATTCAGACGTTGTTTGACCGCTTCCTTGTTGATCATCTGGTTCACGGAGAAGTGTTTACCGATGTCACGCAGGAAGGTCAGCACGTTCATGCCGCCGAACCAGTCATAGTTGTTGGCCGCAATCGCGGAGTTGTCGCCGCAGTTGAAATCGAGGAATGGCGCAACCTGCTTGCGAATTTTATCCACCCACTCCTGAACGGTATCTTCAGTATTCAGCTTACGCTCGGCAGCTTTGAAGCTTGGATCGCCGATAAGACCGGTTGCACCGCCCACCAGCGCAACGGGCTTGTGGCCCGCTTCCTGGAAGCGCTTCAGGCATAACAGGGGAACGAGATGCCCCAAATGCAAGCTGTCAGCGGTCGGATCGAAGCCGCAATAGAGCGCGATCGGGCCCTGCGCCAGTCGCTCTGCTAACGCTTCCTCGTCCGTCACCTGAGCCACAAGGCCCCGCTCTTGCAATTGTTTAATCAAGTTACTGCTCGCCATCAAAGTCTCCATGTATAAAACAGACTGCACCTTAGCCGGTACACGACGTTTCGCCAGATGCGAAAGGCTCATAGAATAAAACGCCAGCCCGTGATGTGCCAGCGCTTAAAACAACAAAATACGCGATTAAGGAGCCAGTCGGTCGATTTTCCAGGCGTCGTTTTCACGCTGGTATAAAAAACGGTCGTGCAGGCGATGTTCACCGCCCTGCCAGAACTCCATCGACTCAATGCTGACGCGGAATCCGCCCCAGAAACTTGGCAGCGGCACTTCACCCTGCTGGAATTTCTGTTTCAGCTCGAGGAATTTGCTTTCGAGAATACCGCGCGCCGAAATACGGCTGGATTGTTTTGATACCCAGGCACCAATCTGACTGTCGCGCGGGCGACTGTGAAAATACTTCACCACTTCCAGCGTGGACAGGCGTTCAGCCTTGCCGGTCACCATCACCTGGCGCTCCAGCATATGCCAGGGGAACAGCAGGCTGATGCGAGGGTTCTGCTCAAGCTGATGCGCCTTACGGCTGCCGAGGTTGGTATAGAACACCAGCCCTTTCTCATCATAGTGCTTCAACAACACGATACGCTGGTACGGCTGACCGTTCTCATCTACCGTCGCGACGACCATAGCGGTCGGATCGGCCAGTTTGGCCTCACAGGCCTGTCCCAGCCAGCGTTCAAACAGGGCGAGAGGTTGCTCGGGGAGATCGCGGCGGCGAAGGCCACCACGGGTGTACTCACGGCGCAAATGCGCGATTTGCTGCAGATCTTCGTTATCAGACATAGCGTTAGATTCGGTTGTCTTCGGGTGGCGCTATTGTGCGCCGCCCACCGCAAAATCTCAACGTTTCGGGTTTTGTAACTGACAGTTGTTCAACACAATATGGTCGCGTTTGTAGACGGTCGCGGTGTCGCCTTTTGACCAGAAAACATAGATCCCATCGGTATAGCGTGCGCCAGAGGCAGAAATGCCCTGCTGCAGCTCGACCTGCTGGTTGTCATAGATGAAATCAACCTGCTGGCGGGTGTTGTTGAGGTGCACGGTTAGCGGTTTTTCATCGCACTGATACTGCAGCGTGTCGGTGTTCATCCGCTCAACAAACTGGTTGTAGTAGCTGCATCCGGAGAGCATCAGGGGAAGAAGTACGAGGAGGTGTTTTTTCATTGGCTTACCTTAAGACTGTCCCGGTCCCGGAGGGCAATTGCCCTCCACTAATTCCATGATTGTATCGGCTCTGATAGCAAGTCTCTGTCAGTTAACTCCGATTCTGGTGCGGATTAGCCGGGAAAATCGCGCCAAGAACGGTTGCTTCGCTGGCACCGGTGACCGAAGGTAGATTCCCCGGCAGTCCGGCAAGGGTTCGCCAGGCAAGCCAGGCGAAGGCCAGCCCTTCCATATCGTCACCGCTGACGCCCGCTTCATCCGTCGTCGCCACTTCAGTGCCCGGCAGCAACGCGGCCAGACGCGCCATTAACAGCGGGTTACGACTGCCGCCGCCACAGACCAGCAGACGTTCGCAGCCGCCGCTCAGCAACACCTGTTCGGTGATGGTCACCGCAGTCAGCTCCGTCAGCGTCGCCATCACATCCTGAGCTGCCAGGCCGGGATAATGGGCCAGCTGACGTTCAAGCCAGCCGTAGTTGAAATATTCACGCCCGGTGCTCTTCGGCGCTGGCAGAGCAAACCACGGATCGCTCAGCATCGCCTGCAACAGTGGCAAAATGACTTTGCCGGAGCTCGCCCACTGCGCGTCTTTATCGTACGGTTTGCCGCACTGGCGCCAGATCCACGCATCCATCAGCATATTGCCCGGTCCGGTATCGTGTCCTCTCACGGGCAAGCCCGGACTCAGCATTGACAGATTGGCAATGCCGCCAATGTTCAGCACGATGCGTCGTTCAAGAGGATCGGCCAGCAGCGCCTGGTGGAACGCGGGAACCAGCGGAGCACCCTGCCCGCCCAGCGCCATGTCGCGGCGGCGAAAATCGCCAACCACCGTTACGCCCGTTCGTGCAGCCACAATGTTGTTATCACCGATTTGCAGCGTATGGGGCGCATCGCTGTCCGGCTCATGCCAGACCGTTTGTCCGTGGCAGCCAATTGCCACCAAATCGCTCGCCGTCAGATTTTCCTGCGCCATCAGGGCCAGTACCGCGTCGGCAAACAGATGGCCAAGACGCGTATCCAACTGACCATATTGGGATAACGTCAGCTGCTGTCCCTGACAGATGGCAAGAATGGCTTCTTTAATCGCAATGGGGATCGGATATGAGAGGCTGGCCTGCTGGGCCACCATGCGATCGTCAATTGCCGCAAGAACCACATCCACCCCGTCAAGACTGGTGCCTGACATTACGCCGATATAGCGACCTGATTTCATACGCCTTCCTTAGTTCGTGACTGAGGTTCACACTGAATCATAAAGTCTTTCTTAATGCCATCACTCGCTCATACAATTTAACAATCGCGCAGAATATTGACCTTTTGATGTCATTCTCGTCGCTGCCGTCACGCTTGTTTAGCGCAGGTTGAGCGCCTGGCATTTATAATTTTGATCATATCGGCGCGGAAGGTATGACCTCCGTTGAATAAATGCCATATAATGGCGTGGTAAGGATGCTCTCAAGAGCGTTTCTTGGTGAACAGGAGATTCATAAATGATGTTACGTGTATTGGCCGTTTCAATGATTGGTTTAACGCTTGGTGGTTGTGTCAGCAGCAGCGGCCTCTCTGGAGACGTTTACTCCGCATCCGAAGCCAAACAGGTTCAGAATGTGACCTACGGGACCATCGTCCATGTTCGTCCGGTACAGATTCAGGGCGGCGATGACTCCAACGTAGTCGGTGCGATTGGTGGTGCTGTGCTGGGTGGTTTCCTCGGCAACACGATCGGCGGCGGCACTGGCCGTTCTCTGGCGACCGCAGCGGGCGCAGTAGCCGGTGGTGTGGCGGGCCAGGGTGTCCAGGGTGCAATGAACAAAACCCAGGGTGTCGAGCTGGAAATTCGTAAAGATGACGGTAACACCATCATGGTGGTACAGAAACAGGGTGATACCCGCTTCTCTGCAGGCCAGCGCGTCGTGATGGCCAGCAACGGTAGCCAGGTGACCGTTTCTCCACGTTAATTCTGATGTGTGGCCTGCGGGCCACACTTCGTTTTCGTCTCTTCCCGACCTACCAGACAGTTAATTTCATAGTTTTACAGTTCTAAAGACTCTCACTCTATTTTCCCCTTTTTTATTTGCGCCTGCGCAATAAATGCCGGGTACTTCCCCTTTAAAATCGCTCATTCCAGACCAACCGGTCTATTTTTTGGTGCTGCTCTTTGCAATACCGTTTTTAGGATCATGATATGCTTGTAAGAAATACTTTTCCCTACAGCCGACTGCTGATTTTCCTTGGTGGTGCCGTGCTGGCTATTGCTGTTCTTCATCTTTTTTCAAGCCAAATCGTTTACCGCACGCCGCAAATGTCACCCGTACTTTTTCCGGTGATGACTATTTTCCTGATGATTTTCCACATTCTTGTCGCCAGCTTTATGTTTATGAAGTATTTGTGTGACAAACATCGTCTGTATCTGATGGCCATCGCCTGTGCCTTTGGTGGCTCAGCCGTTCTGATGTTGGGCACGCTCAGCAGCTACTCTGAATGGCTTATGTGTACGTCATTATCCAACATCAACTACAACGATGCGCTGATTTATTATTTCTTCCGCAATATAATGATGGCAGTTCTATTCATCTGCTCAATATTTCTTTATACCCTGCGCCATCGGGATATTCATTCTGTTCGCAATCATATTATTGCAATAACCCTGATGGTTGGATTTACCCTGGGAATTCTGATCCTGTCGTGGTTTTATTCCAGTCATCATCCCCGAATTAACCTTACAATCATCGATAATCTGACCCGAAATTTCACCCCGCTGTGGCATAACTATTTAATCGGCACATTGATTACTATCTGGTGTTTAACGCTGATAGTGATGCTGGTCATCACCAGAATGCGGAATATCTTCTGGTTTAGCGGCTATTTCTTTTGCGCATTTTTTATTTTCACTCTGTGCCTTCTGCTGCCCGCAGACTCCATCGCCGGGTACTCCTGGTACAAGTCCAGGCTCTTCGAGACAACGGCCACCCTGTTTTTGATTTTTGTCCTGCTGTGCGACGTCTTCACCCTGTATCGGGTATCAAATAACAAGTACCAAAGCTCCTATCAGAACTCGATTCGCGATCCGATGACCCGCCTTTTCAACCGCAGCTACTTCTACGATGCGCTGACAAAACAGATGGCGAAAGTCTCTTCTGCTTCACCGGTTTCAGTCATTGTCTGCGACCTCGATCACTTCAAGCGTATCAACGATCGCTACGGCCATCTTCAGGGCGATAAGGTGATTCAGTTTGTCGCTGGAGTCTTGCAGGATTCCGTGCGTGCGACGGACGTGGCAGCAAGAATTGGCGGCGAAGAGTTTGCCCTGCTGCTGACAAATACTCACCCCGACGCGGCGGCGGAGATCGCCGAACGCATCCGTAAAACGGTCAGTGAGCACGATGAGCAAAGTAGCAATCAATCGTTACCGGAACGCATAACCATCAGCGTGGGGGTCTTTACCGCTACCGCTCAGGAGAAGGAAATAGAGATTTGCGTACAGCGCGCCGATGAAGCGATGTATCAGGCAAAAGAGAACGGACGTAACAGAGTGGAAATCTGGCAGAATTGAGGTTCAGGCCCTGCTCGCAGGGCCTGAAACCCAGAATTAGTCTCTGGCCTGCAGATCGTTAATGTTCTGCTCCAGCTTGCGGATAAGCCCAAGCAAAATGTCCAGTTCATCGGCAGAAATGCCAGACAGAATTTCGCCGCGTGTTTTGCGGATCACCGCTTCCATCTCCTCAATCAGAGGTTCTGCTTTTTCCGTAAGTTTAATGCGCTTTGCGCGGCGGTCATTGGCGCAGGTCTGACGTGAAATCAGCCCTTTCTCTTCCAGCTGATCCAGTGTACGAACCAGAGAAGGCTGTTCAATACCGATGGCCTTAGCCAGTTGAATTTGCGACTGTTCTGGCGGCAACTGATGAATGTTATGCAGCGTAACCCAGTGAGTCT
Source organism: Enterobacteriaceae bacterium 89 (assembly GCA_014156375.1). Taxonomy (GTDB): domain Bacteria; phylum Pseudomonadota; class Gammaproteobacteria; order Enterobacterales; family Enterobacteriaceae; genus Scandinavium. Next base: position 548,779 of record RQJH01000003.1, read on the forward strand.
GCGTCAATTCCAGAGGTTTCAGACGATGGTCAATCAGAGCACGCCATATGCGCACCAGTCGTGCCAGATCAGAGCCTAATGGCGATTCCAATTTCATCTCCTTATAATTAGCTTGCTAAGTTATTATACTGATTTTAGAATAGTGTGCAGCATTTAATTAACCAAAACAATTGTAATGCCTCTTCCCCGCAAGCTGACACAATGATTTACACTTAGAGTTATGATGGCCTGTCTCCCCATCCGACAGGTAACGATGTATTTGCAAAGGATTTTTGCTTGTGATGCTGACGTTTAACACCACGGGACTGCCCCTTCCGGATCTGATCGTTGGGGCCTCTGTTTATTTTCCACCGCTGTTTAAAGCCGTGCTGCTGGGTTTTCTCATCTGGCTGATTGCCCATCGGCAGCTGCGCGACTGGATGTACGCCGGCGATGTCTGGCACCCCCTGTTAATGGATCTCTCAATTTTCGCGCTGGCCGTGTGCCTCTCTTTGCTTCTGATTGTGGTGTGGTAAAACTCAGATCATGAAAAAAATCAAATACTTCTCCACTCTTTTAGTCGCCGCGCTGGCGCTGATTGCCGTCTGGCTGGTCTGGAACTACTACATGCAGTCGCCCTGGACTCGCGACGGAAAAGTGCGGGCCGAACAGGTAAGCATTACTCCGCAGGTCTCCGGCAGTATCGTGGAGCTGAACGTACGCGATAACCAGCAGGTTAAGGCTGGCGATATCCTGTTCCGTCTCGACGATACGCCCTTCCATATTGCGGTGATGAACGCGCAGGCTCAGCTGGCTAAAGCCCAGTCCGACAAAGTCAAAGCGCTTTCCGATCTCAGTAAAGCACAGTCTGATATGACAAAAGCCCGGCACGATGCCGAGCGCCGCCGCGACCTGCCGAAGAATTTTATCTCCGCAGAAGATCTCGACAGCGTAAACAGCGCTCTGCTGGCGGCAACGGCCAGTGCCGATGCGGCAAAAGCTAACGTTGCGGTGGGCGAAGCCAATATTGAAGCGGCGAAGGCCGCACTGGCCCACGCCAACTGGCAGCTCAGCCAGACAGCAGTCAAAGCACCGGTAGATGGATTTGTTACCAATTTATCCACCCGTATCGGCGATTACGCCTCCGTCGGCCGTCCGGTGTTTGCCCTCGTGGACAGTCACTCGTTCTACGTTGTTGGCTACTTTGAAGAGACCAAACTGAAACACATTCAGCCGGGCAATCAGGCCAGTATTGCTCTCTACAGCAACGGGAAAACGTTACAGGGTCACGTATCCAGTATCGGCCGGGCCATTTCAGATCAAAGCGTTGGCGCAGAAGGCAGCCTGGTGCCCGACGTCAAACCCACCATCCCCTGGGTTCGTCTGGCACAGCGTGTGCCTGTGCGTATTGAATTCGATAAACTTCCTGATGATGTCATTCTGGTATCGGGTACCACCTGCACTGTGTCCATTGGCGGCTGATGATGAATGTTCAGGCGCTGCACTGGCACTCGCTTCCCTGGGTAAAAGCGACTCGTCCACAGTGGCGTTATGCGCTGCGCAACGGTATCGCCATGTGTCTGGCGCTGAGTTTTGCCTATTACCTCAATCTGGATGAGCCGTACTGGGCGATGACCTCCGCCGCGGTGGTCAGTTTTCCTACCGTTGGCGGCGTGATCAGTAAAAGCTTAGGCCGTATTGCCGGTAGCCTGCTCGGCGCCAGTGCGGCGATCCTGATTGCCGGGCACACTCTTACCGATCCGTGGCTGTTTCTGCTGAGTATGTCGGCGTGGATAGCCCTCTGCACCTGGGCCTGCGCGATGTACATGAACAATGTCGCCTACGCCTTCCAGCTTGCAGGCTATACCTGCGCGATTATCGCCTTCCCGCTGGTGAATCTGGTGGATGCCACGCAGCTGTGGGAGATTGCCCAGGCGCGCGTTTGTGAAGTTATTCTGGGGATCCTTTGCGGTGCGCTGATGATGATGGTCCTGCCCAGCACATCGGATGGGACTGCGCTGCTAACCGCGCTAAAGAACATGCACGCACGCATTCTTGAGCACGCTAATCTGCTGTGGCAGCCGGAAAATACCGATGCGGTGCGCACCGCGCATGAAAGCGTTATTGGCCAGATCCTGACTATGAATCTGCTTCGCATACAGGCCTTCTGGAGCCACTATCGTTTTCGTCGCCAGAACAGTCTGCTCAACTATCTTCTGCACCAGCAGCTGCGTCTGACCAGCGTAATTTCCAGCCTGCGCCGAATGCTGGTGAACTGGCCTTCACCTCCGGCCAACACCCGTGAAGTTATCGAAAACTTACTGGCAGAACTGGCAAAACCCAACGCCAACGCTTATACCGTCGCGCGGATTATTGCTCCCCTTGCTCCTCAGGATCCACTGGATTTTCGTCATCACGCCTTCTGGAGTCGGCTGCGTTATTTCTGTCGGCTCTATCTGACCGCCAGCCGCTGGTTGCAGAGACTGGAAAATGCCACCGCGATTACTGAGTTTTCCGTTCCGAAAGCCCCGGCATTAACACGTCGTACCGACCACGCGGAAGCGCTGCTGAACGGGATCAGGACCTTCTTTGCGCTGGTGATGGTTGGCGCCTGGGCTATCAGCACGCAATGGACTTCCGGCCCTGCCGCGCTGACCCTGGCCGCTATCTGCTGCGTGCTCTACTCCATTTCGCCGTCGCCATTTAACTCCCTCACGCTGCTACTGCGCACGCTGTTGCTGCTTACGGTGTTCAGCTTCGTGGTTAAATTTGGCCTGATGGTGCAGATAAGCGATCTCTGGCAGTTCCTGCTGTTTCTGTTCCCGCTGCTGACCACTATGCAGCTGATGAAACTGCAAATGCCGAAATACGCCGGACTGTGGGGGCAGATGATCGTGTTTATGGGATCGTTCATCGCCGTTTCTAACCAGCCGGTCTTCGATTTCGGCGGTTTCCTTAACGATAACCTGGCCAAGATCCTCGGTGTCGGTCTGGCCTGGCTGGCCTTTGCGGTGCTGAAACCGGGTTCCGATGCGAGAAAAAGCCGTCGCCATATTCGGGCGTTACGGCGTCACTTTGTTGACCAGCTCAGCCGTCATCCGCAGCAGAGCGAGCATGAGTTTGAGTCGCTGGTGTATCACTACATCAGTCAGCTCAGTAACAGCCAGGATGCGCTGGCCCGCAGATGGCTGCTGCGCTGGGGCGTGGTACTGCTCAACTGTACTCACGTGGTCTGGCAGCTTCGCAGCTGGCAAACCCGCTCTGATCCGCTGGTTCAGGTCCGTGATTTGTGCATCTCGCTGTTGCGTAATGTGATGAGTGAACGCGGCGTTCAGCAACGCCCTCTTGCCTCGGCATTGCAGGAGTTGCAAAGGATTTACGAAGCGCTGGGTCATCACCACCAGCCCGCCGCCAGAGAGCTGGCCGCTATCGTCTGGCGTCTGCACTGTTCGCTGTCCCAGCTTGAACAGGCTCCGGTGGAAGGTACTATCGTCGAACGCAGCGCATAAAAAAGCGCCCCTGATATTCAATCCAGGGGCGCTTTTCACAACATCGAATTACGGAACGTCGTAACCCAGTGCGGCTTTACGAATGCGGAACCACTGCTGACGCGTCATTTCCAGCGCTTCTGCGCCAATCGCTGAACGTACGCGTTCAATTTTCCCGGAGCCGATAATCGGCAGCGGCTGTGAAGGCAGACGCATCACCCACGCATACACCACCTGCTCGATACTTTCTGCATTGAGCTCCTGAGCCACTTGTTTCAGCTCATCGCGCAGCGGCTGGAAGTTATCGTCATTAAACAAGCTACCGCCGCCCAGGCACGACCACGCCATTGGGCGCACGCGCAGCTGCTGAAGCTGATCCAGAGTACCGTCAAGCAGCAGCGGCTGGTGTACCGGGGAAAGTTCAACCTGGTTTGTCGCCAGCGTAAACGGCAGACGGGACTGCAGCAGCGAGAACTGCGCCGGGGTAAAGTTGGAGACGCCGAAGTGACGAACCTTGCCGCTCTGGTGCAGCTGGGTAAAGGCTTCCGCCACTTCGTCAGCGTCCATCAGAGGATCAGGACGGTGGATCAGCAGCAGATCGAGATGGTCGGTGGCCAGATTGGTCAGTGACTGTTCGGCGCTGCGTACGATATGGTCGCAGTCGGTAATGTAGTGACCGATGGCGTTTTCTGCACGAGCGGTGGTGGCAATCCCGCATTTGCTGACCACTTCCATGCGTGAACGCAGGTGTGGAGCCAGTTTCATCGCTTCACCGAACGCGGCTTCGCAAAGGTAACCGCCATAAATATCGGCGTGATCAACAGTGGTCACGCCAAGATCGAGGTGTTCTTCGATAAAGCTCACCAGCTCCCGTGGGGACATGTTCCAGTCCATCAGGCGCCAGTAGCCCATCACAAAGCGGGAGAATTCCGGGCCATTTGGCGCGAGAGTAATACGCTGAACCATAAAAGCTTCCTCAACTGAAAAATTTCATCGAGTATACGCACATTTGCACTCAAAACAGTGAGGGTTGCTCCGGTTCTTCTGTATCAGAAAGTTTGTTTGCGCGGATTTTACGCAGCAGACGCTGCCGGCAGAGGCGAAGCACCTCCTGCTTTTGTGCATCCGTCATCGCCTGCCACTGAAAGCGCTCATCGCGGCTGCGCATGCAGCCACGGCAGTAGCCGCGTTCGTCAGACTGACAAATCCCCCGGCACGGGCTTTGTACCGGGAAAAACTCCAGTTGTTCTGCCACCGTACCCCTCCTGATTACTTACTCTCATTGAAGCCTGAGATTGCTTTTCCTGCAACCGCAATCATATTCCGCTTGCATTAGACCAATCGGTCTACTACAGTTAGCGCCATGAACAGACACGCTGAACACGACACCCGCGAACATATCCTCGCCACCGGCGAGCAGCTCTGCATGCAGCGCGGCTTTACCGGAATGGGATTGAGCGAACTCCTGAAAACGGCTGAAGTGCCGAAGGGCTCGTTTTATCACTATTTCCGCTCTAAAGAAGCGTTCGGCGTGGCGATGCTGGAGCGGCATTACGCAGACTACCACTGCCGTCTCAAAGCGTTGTTTGAGACAGGTGAAGGTAACCATCGCGATCGCCTGCTGGCCTATTATCAACACGCTCTGAATCAGTTTTGTCAGCAGAATGTGATCAGCGGCTGTCTGACGGTCAAGCTCTCAGCAGAGGTCTGCGACCTTTCAGAAGTGATGCGCACCGAGATGAACAAAGGGGCAAGTCAGATTATCGTCCTGCTGTCCCGTGCGCTGGAAGAAGGCCGTAAAGAGAACAGCCTCACCTTCCAGGGCGATGCGCACACTCAGGCTGAAGTGCTTTATTCGCTGTGGCTTGGAGCCAATCTTCAGGCCAAGATTTCCCGCAGCGCAACGCCGCTTGAAAGCGCGCTTGCTCATGCGAAGACTATGATTGCCGTGCCTGCACGCTGACAGGCATTTTTATTTTACGAATCACTAGACGACCGGTCTACTCAGGAGTTATCGATGTCACAACAGAAACTGTTTACCCCGCTGAAGGTCGGTGCCGTTACCGTACCAAACCGCGTATTCATGGCCCCGCTGACTCGTCTGCGCAGCATCGAGCCCGCCGATATCCCCACTCCGCTGATGGGCGAATACTATCGTCAGCGCGCAAGCTCAGGCCTGATTATCTCTGAAGCCACCCAAATCTCCGCTCAGGCGAAAGGTTATGCTGGCGCACCAGGTCTGCACAGCCCGGAACAAATTGCAGCGTGGAAAAAAATCACCGCAGGCGTTCACGCTGAAAACGGTCATATGGCCGTACAGCTGTGGCACACCGGACGTATTTCCCACACCAGCCTGCAGCCTGGTGGCCTGGCACCTGTGGCCCCTTCTGCGCTGAGCGCGGGTACCCGTACTTCCCTGCGCGATGCTAATGGTAATGCCACCCGTGAAGATACTTCTATGCCTCGTGCGCTGGAGCTCGAAGAGATCCCAGGTATCGTCAACGATTTCCGTCAGGCCGTTGCCAACGCCCGTGAAGCCGGTTTTGATCTGGTTGAACTGCACTCTGCGCACGGTTACCTGCTGCATCAGTTCCTTTCACCTTCTGCTAACCAGCGTACCGACCAGTACGGCGGCAGCATCGAAAACCGCGCCCGTCTGGTACTGGAAGTGGTTGATGCCGTCAGCAAAGAGTGGAGCGCAGACCGTATCGGTATCCGCGTATCGCCAATCGGTTCTTTCCAGAACACCGACAACGGCCCGAACGAAGAAGCCGATGCGCTGTATCTGATCGAAGAGCTGGGCAAACGCGGTATCGCTTACCTGCACATGTCTGAACCAGACTGGGCTGGCGGCCAGCCGTACAGCGAAGAGTTCCGCCGTAAAGTGCGTGAACGCTTCCACGGACCAATCATCGGTGCCGGTGCCTATACGCCAGAAAAAGCGGAAGATCTGATTGAAAAAGGTCTGATTGATGCCGTGGCGTTTGGCCGCGCCTATATTGCCAACCCGGACCTGGTAGCACGTCTGGAGCGTAAAGCCGAACTGAACCCACAGCGTCCGGAAAGCTTCTACGGCGGCGGTGCTGAAGGCTATACGGATTATCCGACTCTCTGACCCGAGATTGATAGCGGCGGTCTTCCGCCGCTATACTGACTATTCTGCTTGAACATGAATATCTTAAGGGGAAGAAAATGCGCCTACTTCACACCATGCTGCGCGTTGGCGATCTGCAACGCTCCATCGAGTTTTACACCAACGTGCTGGGCATGAAGCTGCTGCGCACCAGCGAAAACCCGGAATACAAATACTCCCTCGCTTTTGTCGGCTATGGCCCGGAAACCTCCGAAGCCGTTATTGAGCTGACCTATAACTGGGGCGTCGACAGCTACGAGCTGGGTACAGCTTACGGCCACATCGCGCTCAGCGTCGATAACGCGGCAGAAGCCTGCGAGCGTATTCGCAACAACGGTGGCAACGTCACTCGTGAAGCTGGCCCGGTAAAAGGCGGAACCACCGTTATCGCCTTTGTTGAAGATCCGGATGGCTATAAAATCGAGCTGATCGAAGAGAAAGACGCAGGCAAAGGTCTGGGTCACTAAGTATCAGGGGGCTGCGGCCCTCTTTTTCCTCCCGCCTTTCTGGTGCACCCTGCGGCAAAATTTGCCATAATGCGCGCTCATTTTTTTCAAGTCTATGAGATCCTGATGTCCGAAAACGCTCAACGTAACGCACTTTGCGACCGCTTCCGTGGTTTTTATCCTGTGGTCATTGATGTAGAAACAGCGGGCTTTAACGCCAAAACGGACGCATTACTCGAAGTAGCCGCCGTGACGTTAAAAATGGACGAGGAAGGCTGGCTGATGCCAGACACTACGCTGCACTTTCACGTTGAACCTTTTGAAGGTGCCAACCTGGTACCTGAAGCACTGGCGTTTAACGGCATTAACCCGAACGATCCGGAACGTGGCGCAGTCAGCGAATACGACGCGCTGCACGCGATTTTCAAAGAAGTGCGTAAGGGTATGAAAGACCAGGACTGTAACCGCGCCATTATGGTCGCACATAACGCCACTTTCGATCACAGCTTTATGATGGCCGCCGCTGAACGTGCGGGGCTGAAGCGTAACCCTTTCCACCCTTTCGTGACCTTTGACACCGCCGCGCTTAGCGGGCTGGCGCTGGGGCAAACCGTATTGTCAAAAGCCTGTCTCGCCGCCGGAATGGAGTTCGACGGGACCAAAGCGCACTCTGCTTTGTATGACACCGAACAAACGGCCGAGCTGTTTTGCGAAATCGTCAACCGCTGGAAACGACTTGGCGGCTGGCCATTACCGCTCGCCGAAGATCAGCAGGCATAAAAAAAGCGACCAGACGGTCGCTTTTTTATTGGCAGAAGGCTTACTCCGCCGCCTGCTCGTCGTCTTTGTACTTAGCAGCGGTCTCTTTGATGAGCTGCTGCAGCTCGCCGCGCTGGTACATTTCGATCAGGATGTCGCAACCGCCTACCAGCTCGCCGTCAACCCACAGCTGTGGGAAGGTTGGCCAGTTAGCATATTTTGGCAGCTCGGCACGAATGTCCGGGTTTTGCAGGATATCAACATAAGCAAAGCGCTCGCCGCAGGCAGACAGCGCCTGAACCGCCTGAGCTGAAAAGCCGCAGCTAGGCAGCTTCGGGGAACCCTTCATATACAGAAGGATTGGGTTTTCAGCGATCTGGCGTTGGATTTTCTCAAGAGTTGTACTCATGGTCTTGCTTCCTTAAACATCTTTTTTATGACTGTAGTCAGCCAGTGTAACGCCAACTGCACCTGTCAGAAAATAACATTTTGTTCACTCCCCCGTATTTTAACCAGGGGGCGATAAAGTTGCCTTAAAAATATGTGTTTATCGGCATCCCACGAGTAATCTTGAGCATTTAACGCGCACCTTGTGTCTGAATTGACGCATTTTTTTGCAGTCGCTAACGATTCAGGCACATCAATGCAAAAAGTCTATTAACAACGATGGTTTTTATGCATTAGAATCGATGCGTTTTGTCAATCATACCCAGGCATGATGACTTTTTGCCTGACTAACAGAGGAATGCTCAGTGGCGCGGATAAACAAAGTCTCGATCACGCTCTGTGCTTTACTGTTTACATCGCTTTCTATCACGCCTTTGGCCCACGCGTCAGAGCAGGCGCGCTCGTCTGCCTCACACAAATCACATCAGGCCAAAGATCGTAAAAAGAAAACCACTACCAGCAAAACCAAAGCACCAGCTAAAACCAGCAGTAAAAAGAAAACCAGCACCCTCAAGAGCAAAACTGCCGCGCAAACTAAGCGCTCAGCCACAGCCAGCAAGACCGCCCTGACCCGCCGTACCCATAGCCCCGCACTCAAAACTGCCTCCGCGAAAATGGTTAAGAAATGCACCATTCATAAAGGGCATAAAAAGTGCGTGAACGTGAATGAGGAAGCGAAACCGCTGACCATCGCTGATGCGCACAAAGTACGGGTACAAAAAGCGCAGAAAACCGCGATGAATAAACTGATGGGCCAGCTCGGTAAACCTTACCGCTGGGGCGGTACTTCTCCGCGTACGGGCTTCGACTGCAGCGGTCTGGTTTATTTTGCCTATAAAGATCTGGTGAAAATCCGCATTCCTCGCACGGCAAATGAAATGTATCACCTGCGTGATGCTCGCGCCGTCGATCGCGGCGAGCTGGAAAGTGGCGATCTGGTGTTCTTCCGCACCCGCGGACGCGGCACTGCCGATCACGTTGGCGTTTATGTCGGTAACGGCAAATTTATCCAGTCGCCTCGCACCGGCCGCGATATTCAGATCACTTCTTTAAGCGAAGACTACTGGGCTAACCACTACGTAGGCGCTCGCCGGGTGATGACACCTAAAACCATTCGCTGATCCCTGCCCTGTCAGAAGCTGACAGGGTAAGTTCCTCTTTTGTCTCATCTTTCAATTTGCTACCCTATCCCTGCTCAATACAAGGTTATTGAGAACTAAAACAATAGGGAGAATAAGCAATGTCATTTGAATTACCTGCATTACCATATGCCAAAGACGCCCTGGCGCCACATATCTCCGCTGAAACGCTGGAATACCATTACGGCAAACACCATCAGACCTACGTCACTAACCTGAACAACCTGATCAAAGGCACGGCTTTTGAAGGAAAAACGCTGGAAGAGATCGTTCGCACTTCCGAAGCGGGTGTGTTCAACAACGCCGCTCAGGTCTGGAACCACACTTTCTACTGGCACTGCCTGGCCCCGAAAGCCGGCGGCGAGCCTGCGGGTGAAGTGGCTGCGGCCATTAACGCAAGCTTCGGCAGCTTTGCTGACTTTAAAGCGCAGTTCACCGATGCCGCTATCAAGAACTTCGGCTCTGGCTGGACCTGGCTTGTGAAGAAGGCCGACGGCAAACTGGCGATTGTTTCAACTTCTAACGCCGGAACCCCGCTGACTACCGACGCGAAGCCACTGCTGACCGTGGACGTGTGGGAACACGCTTACTACATTGATTACCGTAACGCCCGCCCGAACTACCTCGAGCATTTCTGGGCGCTGGTGAACTGGGAGTTTGTGGCTAAGAATCTGGCTGCATAACGCTCTGCCCGGTAGCTCCACGCCGCCGGGCAATTTACTTAATTGCTGGCCCGAGCCCCTTCCGGCTGGCTACGAACGCTGAATAGCACCACCAGCAGCGCAGCACCCGCGATAATCGCCCCCATCACCGGCACAAAGCTGTAGCCCAATCCACCAGAAATCACCGCCCCGCCCGCCGCGGCACCCAGCGCATTGCCAAGGTTAAACGCGCCGATATTGACGGAAGACGAAAGGCCCGGCGCCTCATGAGCCACGCGCATCACCCGCATCTGCAGCGGAGGCACCACGGCAAAGGTCGCCGTTCCCCAGACCACCATGCTGATGGCAGCGCCAATTTCATTCTGTGCCAGCCACGGGATCGCCACCATGATGGCGATCAGCAGCACCAGGAAGCCTTTCAGCGTTCCGGTCACTGAACGATCGGCAAATTTCCCGCCCAGATAGTTACCCAGAGAGAAACCTACCCCAATCAGCACCAGCATCGCGGTGACAAACAGCGGTGAGGCATCGGTGATGCTATGCAGCACTGGCGCGATGTAGGTATAAAGCGTGAACATCGCCCCTGCTCCCAGCACAGTGGTCAGCAGAGCCGTTAACACCTGCGGACGCACCAGTACGGAGAGCTCTTTTTTCACTTCCGGACGTTCGCCGCTGCTGCCCTTCGGCAACGAGAGCCACAGGCTCAGCATCGCCACCACGCCCAGACCCGCCGTCGCGAGGAAGGACATCCGCCAGCCGATGGTTTCGCCCAGCCACGTCGCCGCAGGCACACCGCCGATATTGGCGATCGTCAGGCCCATAAACATGGTTGCCACCGCGCTGGCCTGGTTCTCTTTTGCCACCAGGCTTGCCGCCACCACTGAACCCAGGCCGAAGAATGCGCCGTGGTTAAGGCTGGTGATAATGCGGGACAGCAGCAGCGTGGTGTAATCCGGCGCAATGGCCGACAGCACATTGCCGAGCGTAAAGATAGCCATCAGGAAGATCAGCGCATTGCGACGCGCGCGGTGCGACAGCAGCAGCGTCATCAGTGGCGCGCCCACCATCACGCCAATCGCATAGGCGCTGATCAGCATCCCCGCTGCGGGAATGGAGACATCCACCCCTTTGGCGATCACCGGCAGCAGGCCCATCGGCGAGAACTCCGTGGTGCCGATAGCAAAGGCCCCAATGGCTAAAGCCAGCAGCGGAAAATTGATTTTCATGTTACGACTCCGGTAAGCCATCCGCGGGGATGGCACGACAACAGAAGCGAAAAGCATGACACCAATCACAAAAAAACAAAAGTGAACAAAATGACAAAAGAATTTTGCGAAATTGATAACAATCGGTGTTTGCTAAGGGAAGGCTAAGTTTAGGCGGATAAGCTGGTAACACCTGACGTCACTGAGGCAGAAAAATGTTACCGCTAAAAAGTCCTTCCCGCCAGCACTGGCTGAATAAAGTGCCTGAAGTTACCCTTTTCTTCTGGCTTATCAAAATGATGTCGACCACGGTCGGCGAAACCGCCGCCGACTTTCTGAACGTTAACCTCGACTGGGGCCTGACCAACACCTCTATTTTTACCGGCGTACTGTTGGTCATTGCGCTGGGCTTACAGCTTCGGGCCACGCGCTACATTCCCGTGATCTACTGGGCCACGGTGCTGCAGATTAGCGTCTTCGGTACGCTGGTCACGGACAACCTGACCGATCATTTCGGCGTGCCGCTGGCGCTGTCGACGCTCACGTTCAGCATTTTGCTCATCATCACCTTCGCCTGGTGGTATCAGCAGGAAAAAACGCTGTCGATCCACAGCATCGATACGCCCAAACGGGAAGTGTTCTACTGGACGGCTATTCTGTTCACCTTTTCGCTCGGCACCGCTGCGGGGGACTGGGCTGCTGAAGGCTTACAGCTTGGCTATGCCAACGCGGCAGTCATGTTTGGCGTGCTGATTGCCATCACTGCGGCTGCTTTTTATCTGTTCAAAGCTAACGGCGTGCTGTGTTTCTGGATAGCCTACATTCTGACCCGCCCGCTGGGCGCATCCTGCGGCGACCTGCTGTCTCAGCCGGTCGACAGCGGCGGCATTGGCCTCGGGGCCACCGGCACCAGCGTGCTGTTCCTGCTGACCATCATCAGCCTGGTAGGCTACCTGACCTACAGGGAAAAAATAGAGGCCATGGAGGAGTAACCGGTTTGCCGGTTACTTCCTATCGGGCCTATGCTGTTAGCATAATTTAAGTCGAGTTATCAAAAGCATGAGAATACTACTGGTCGAAGATGACCCGATGATTAGCGAGGTGGTCGCCGCCGGGCTGCGGGACGAATCCTTTGCCATAGATGTGGTGTCCAGCGGCAACGAAGCACTGCCAGCTTTTCGCGCCCAGCATTACGATATTGTGCTGCTGGATCTGGGACTGCCCGGCCAGGACGGGTTCAGCATCTTAGCTGAGCTACGCCAGTCTGATTCCCCGGTGGCGGTGCTGATCGTCACCGCCCGTGATGCCCTTGAGGACAGGCTTCAGGGGCTTAACGGCGGTGCCGATGACTACATCATCAAGCCGTTTGAGCTCAGCGAACTGCTGGCCCGTATCCGCGCGGTTTTACGGCGCAATGCAGGTCATGGTTCACCGTTGCTCAGCAATGGCGAACTCAGCCTTGATCCCATCGCTCATCAGGCCTGTGTGCTTGCCAGCCAGCAAACCACGCTGCTCTCTGCACGCGAATATGCCCTGCTTGAGGCGCTGATGCTGCGCCCCGGGCGGATCCTCTCGCGCAGCGAACTTGAAGACCGGATCTACGGCTGGGGCGATGAGGTGGAAAGTAATGCCGTCGAATTTCTGATCCATTCCCTGCGTAAGAAGCTGGGCCGTGAGGCAATCAAAAATGTCAGGGGGGTCGGATGGCTGGTCGCAAAAAATGGTTAAAAAACGCCGTGCAGCTGCGGCTCTCCGTCGGCCTGAGCGTCGCCATTCTGCTGACCGCCCTGCTCTCCGGAGGTCTGACGTATTATCTGGCGCTGGATGAAGCCAACGAGCTGCAGGACGATACGCTCAGCCAGATTGCCCAGCTCATCAATTACGTACCTGCGCAGGCCCCGGCTCTGGATAAAACCGCCCAAAAGATGGAAGGCGAAGTTGATGCCAGTATTGCCATCGCCTTTCTCTCGCCTGATGCTTCAGCGCAAAACGTCTTCGAGCTAATACAGCCCTTCAGGAGCGGTTTCCAGGATGTGCAATCGCACGGGCAACACTATCGCGTGCTGGTTCATCAGATTGCCGGAGGTTCGCTGGTTGCCGTGGGGCAATTGCGGGCCGTGAGGGATGAAATTGCCAGCGAAAGCGCGCTGCGTACGCTGATCCCTCTGGCGATCCTGCTGCCCATTTTACTGCTGGTGGCGAACGATCTGACCCGCAAATCTTTTCGCCCGATGCTACGACTTGCCGAAGAGGTAAACCAACGGGATGAGCGCGATTTGACGCCGTTTGCCGATGAAGGGATCCCGGATGAGGTCCGCCCTTTTGTTGTCGGCATTAACAAACTGCTGCAAAACATCGCTACTGCGATGCAGACGCAAAAGCGTTTTATCGCCGACGCCGCCCATGAACTGCGAACGCCTCTGACAGCCCTGACTTTGCAGGCAGAACATTTATCCGCAACGGATATGCCGCCTCTTGCCCATCAGCGCCTGGTGGCGATGCGTCAGGGTCTTAGCCGAACTAACCGGCTACTGGAACAACTGCTGATAATGGCCCGTGAACAGCAGGCCCCACAGGCAGAGACCGTTGTTCCGGTTTCCGTAGAAAGTCTGTTCAGAGAGCTGATTGAAGACCTGCTCCCGCTGGCCAGCGAAAAATCCATCGATCTGGGGGTGGTAAATGTTCCCCTCGCCGGACAGCCGCTGCTTATCGACAAAAACAGTCTTTACGTCACGCTAAAAAACGTCATTGAAAACGCTATTCGCTATATCCCACCTGAAGGCCAAATTGATCTTTCTGCCCGACTGGAGGCAAATCGCCTGATCGTAGAAGTGGAAGACAACGGCCCCGGCATTCCCGCAGAGGAAAGAGAGCGGGTATTTGATGCCTTTTATCGCCCCGAAGGCACACCCCAGCCCGGTTCCGGGCTGGGATTGTCGATTGTGAAGGCCTGTGTGAACAGGCTTGGCGGGCAGATTACCCTGAAAACTTCCCAACGATTCCCTTCCGGGCTGCTGGTGCAGATCGCGCTGCCCGCAGCAGTTCGCTGAGGTTGAGAAAATGGTAAAAACAGCGTTTGTTCTGTTTTTCGTTGCCGCAATCCTTGTCATCTTCCTGTTCACAGGCGAATCAGGCCGGGATGCGATGCATTATTTGCAGGAGATCGTTTTCTTCTCAGGTAATGCGCTGTTTGCGCAAGACGTGATGAATTAAGCCGGAAAATTGCGTAAACGCAGGCGGGAAGTCGTGAAGGAGAGCGTTGCGTCTCTCCTTCACCTTAAATCAATGCAGGACGGCGACAAAACCCGTGCAGACAATCAGGCCAAGTGCGATAACGGTGGTCATCAGCGAAAGCTTAAGATCGGTACTCATCAATTTTTCTCCTTTTAATCCCCACAACAAAAGTGAGCTTGCTCATTTTTGCACAGTTATTGGTAAAAATCTTCCTGGTTTTAGGCTGATAGCCATTTTTTCTCTTTCCCTTTGTCTCAGAATCAGACAAAATTCCACGCTAATTTAAAAGCGTAGCAGCCATTGACCCCCTCCTGTCGTCCTGTGTCGTTTTCCCGGCGTACCGCAACTGATGAAAGTTGTGTTAAGGGTGTGTAAAGGCAAACGTTTCCGTAGCATTAATCAGGCGAAAGGACAGGGTCTGGAGTGAGAACGAATGGCAACAATTAAAGATGTAGCGAAGCGCGCAAACGTTTCCACTACAACTGTATCACATGTGATTAACAAGACTCGCTTCGTCGCGGAAGAGACCCGCAATGCGGTGTGGGCGGCGATCAAAGAGCTGCATTATTCTCCAAGCGCGGTAGCCCGTAGCCTGAAGGTCAATCACACCAAAACTATCGGCCTGCTGGCGACCAGCAGCGAAGCCGCCTACTTTGCTGAAATTATTGAATCAGTTGAGAAAAGCTGCTTCGAGAAAGGCTATACCCTGATTCTGGGCAACGCCTGGAACAACCTGGAAAAGCAGCGCGCCTACCTGTCTATGATGGCGCAAAAGCGCGTCGACGGCCTGCTGGTGATGTGTTCCGACTACCCGCAGCCGGTGCTGGATATGCTGGAAGAGTACCGTCATATTCCGATGGTGGTGATGGACTGGGGTGAAGCCAAAGCGGATTTCACCGACTCCGTTAACGACAATGCCTTCCAGGGCGGCTACATGGCCGGACGCTATCTGCTAGAACGTGGTCACCGTGATATCGGTGCGATCCCAGGCTCTATCGAGCGTAACACCGGGGCGGGTCGTCTGGCAGGCTTTATGAAAGCCATGGAAGAAGCGCAGGTTAAGATCCCGGAAAACTGGATTGTGCAGGGTGATTTCGAGCCAGAGTCCGGCTACCGTGCGATGCAGCAAATTCTTGCGCAACAGCCGCGCCCGACCGCAGTATTCTGCGGCGGTGACATTATGGCGATGGGCGCACTGTGTGCAGCCGATGAAATGGGCCTGCGCGTACCGCAGGATATTTCGGTGATCGGGTACGATAACGTGCGCAACGCGCGTTTCTTTACGCCGTCGCTGACTACCATCCATCAGCCGAAGGATTCACTCGGCCAGGCGGCATTCGATATGCTGCTGGACAGGATCGTCAACAAGCGCGAAGTCTCGCAGTCCATCGAGGTGCATCCGCGCCTGATCGAGCGCCGCTCCGTGGCGGACGGCCCGTTCCGCGATTATCGCCGTTGATGCCTTTTGCAGGGGCCGTTTATTCCGGCTCCTGCAACCACTCCTTATTCAGCGTTTCACTGTCCCCAAGATAATCCAGCAGCCAGCTTAACGCCGGTGACATGTCGTTTTGTTGCCAGGTCAGGCAGCAGGCCGCATCCGGGAACGGATTCTCAAGCTCTAACGCCACCCACTCTCCGCTGTCGATCCACGGACGTGCAAAATGCGCAGGCACCATTCCCACACACAGCCCGGCCGACAGGCAGGTGGCTGACGATTCCCAGTCCGGCACCACTACCCTCTTCTGATTATCCAGCAGCCAGGTAATGCGCTTGGGCAGAGAGCGGGAAGTGTCCTCCCGCACCAGCGACGGCCAGCTGCGCAACACGTCATCGCTGAGCGGTCCGTCCATTTTTGCCAGCGGATGATGGGAGGCCACCACGCAGTGCCAGTTCAGCATCCCCATATCGCGAAACGCGTAACGTCCACCCACCGGGATCGCCTGCGTCGCGCCAATCGCCAGCTCCACGCGGCCGTCGGACAACGCATCCCACACGCCGTTGAAGACTTCCTGGAAAACACACAGTTCGACGTCCTGAAAGTGGCGGTAGAAATCGACGATCATCTGCCGGGTTCGCTCCGGGCGGACGATGTTGTCCACGGCTATTGCCAGATTTCCTCGCCAGCCGTTAGCAATCTGCTGACACTGCTGGCGGGTGATCTGCATTTTTTTGATAACAGAGCGGCCTTCCTTCAGAAACCAGACGCCTGCCGGGGTTAACTCCACGTCACGGTGACGTCGTTCGAACAGCGGCACCGCCAGCCACTCTTCCAGCTGTCGTACGGTATAGCTGACCGCAGAAGGCACGCGGTGCAGCTCCAGGGCTGCAGCGCTAAAGCTGCCGTTACGCGCCACGGCATCCACCACTTCCAGAGAATATTCAGACCACATAATTTGCCTGCAAAAAATTTGAATGCACCAGACAAATATTAGCGTTTCACAAGCGAAGTTGCACTCCCTACACTCTCCTGCCAACTCCACCTGCAACAAAAAGAGAAACACTATGCAACCTGGGAAAGGATTTTTATGCTGGCTGGCAGGCCTCAGCGTGCTGGGCTTCCTGGCCACCGATATGTACCTGCCCGCCTTTGCCGCCATTCAGAACGATTTACAGACGCCTGCCGCAGCGGTAAGCGCCAGCCTTAGTCTGTTCCTGGCGGGTTTTGCTTTCGCACAGCTGCTGTGGGGACCGTTGTCAGATCGCTACGGGCGTAAGCCGGTATTGCTGATCGGCCTGGCTATCTTCGCCGTTGGCTGTCTGGGCATGCTGTGGGTTCGCGATGCCACCACCCTGCTGATCCTGCGCTTTGTGCAGGCCGTTGGGGTCTGCGCCGCCGCCGTGACCTGGCAGGCGATGGTGACGGATTACTACCCGGCACAGCGCACCAACCGCATTTTTGCCACCATCATGCCGCTGGTGGGCCTGTCTCCGGCTCTGGCGCCGCTGCTGGGGAGCTGGATCCTGCATCATTTCGACTGGCAGGCGATTTTCGCCGTGCTGTTTGCCATCACCCTCATCCTGATGCTGCCCGCGCTGCGTCTGAAAAAGCCAGTTGCCAGAGCACACAAAGAGGAGCAGCCGCTGACATTTCTGACCCTGCTGAAGTCGCGCGACTACCGGGGCAACGTGCTGATCTATGCCGCCTGTTCCGCCAGCTTCTTCGCGTGGCTCACCGGTTCTCCCTTCATTCTTGACGCGATGGGCTATGGCCCAACCGTGATTGGCCTGAGCTATGTTCCGCAGACCATCGCCTTCCTTGTTGGTGGCTATGGTTGCCGTACGGCGCTGCAAAAATGGCAGGGACAGCAAATGCTGCCGTGGCTGCTGGTGGCGTTTGCCCTGAGCGTGGCTGGTACGTTTGCTGTCGGTCTGATGGCGGGCACTTCGCTGACCCTGCTGCTGATCCCGTTCTGCCTGATGGCGATGGCCAACGGCGCGATTTACCCGATTGTCGTGGCTCAGGCTCTGCGTCCATTCCCACACGCTACCGGTCGTGCTGCTGCGCTGCAAAATACCCTGCAGTTGGGGCTGTGCTTCCTGGCAAGCCTGGTGGTCTCAACGCTGATTGCCACTCCGCTGCTGACCACCACCAGCGTGATGCTCGCCACCGTGGTGCTGGCTGCCTGGGGTTACCGGATGCAGTATGTCGCGCAGCGTGAAGGAAATACGGCGGCAGAACAGTCGCACGCCTAGTGTCATGAGCAACTATGTTAATGTTTGGTAATTAGCTCGCTAAGAATTTTTTATTGAATCACGGTTTTTTGCGGCCTATACTGAAACCGGTATGAGATAAATACGATAGATATTAGCGATTAACGGAGGAAAGGACCTCCTCCGTTTCACCACGGACGGCCATTTCGGCAAGGGTTTCTCCCTTCCTCTGTTTTGCGTCGGATAGCAGGCTCACGGAAATTTCGTGAGAGTTCTCACATAACCCAAAAAGCGTCTACGCTGTTTTAAGGTTCTGATCACAAGCCGCGTGATGGAGAAGCTATGAGTACATCGTGTATAGAAGAAGTTAGCATTCCTGATGATGACTGGTCGCGTATTGTCAGCGAGCTGTTGAGTCGCGCTGGTATTGGTCTTAATGGCTCTGCCCCCTCGGATATCCGGGTCAACAACCCGCATTTTTTTAAACGCGTCCTGCAGGAAGGGTCGCTGGGATTGGGCGAGAGTTACATGGATGGCTGGTGGGAGTGCGAGCGTCTGGATATTTTCTTCCAGAAAGTGCTGCGCGCCGGTCTGGAAGGCCAGTTGCCACATCATCTCAAAGATACGCTGCGTATCGCAGGCGCCCGCCTGTTCAATCTGCAAAGTAAGAAACGCGCCTGGATAGTGGGCAAAGAACATTACGATCTGGGTAACGATTTATTCAGCCGGATGCTCGACCCGCTGATGCAGTATTCCTGCGCTTACTGGAAAGACGCGGAAAGTCTGGAACAGGCGCAGCAGGCCAAACTCAATCTGATTTGCCAGAAACTGCAGCTTGAGCCGGGCATGCGGGTACTGGACATCGGCTGCGGCTGGGGTGGGCTTGCGTACTATATGGCGAAAAATTACGGCGTCAGCGTGGTGGGTGTCACCATTTCCGCCGAGCAGCAAAAGCTCGCTCAGCAACGCTGTGAGGGGCTGGACGTGCAAATTCTGTTGCAGGACTATCGGGATTTGCAGGATCAGTTCGACCGTATTGTTTCCGTCGGGATGTTTGAACACGTCGGACCGAAGAATTACGCCACCTATTTCGAGGTTGTCGACAGAAACCTTAAGCCTGATGGCCTGTTTCTGCTGCACACCATTGGTTCGAAGAAAACGGATAACAACGTTGACCCGTGGATCAACAAGTACATCTTCCCGAACGGCTGTCTGCCATCGGTCCGCCAGATTGCCAACGCCAGCGAGCCCCACTTCGTCATGGAAGACTGGCACAACTTTGGCGCCGATTACGATACTACGCTGATGGCCTGGCACTCCCGTTTTCTGAATAGCTGGCCTGATATTGCCGATAACTATTCCGAACGCTTCAAACGCATGTTTAGCTATTACCTGAATGCCTGCGCCGGTGCATTCCGCGCGCGCGATATTCAGCTCTGGCAGGTTGTTTTTTCTCGTGGAGCGGACGGCGGATTGCGGGTCGCCCGCTGAATCTGAGTGCTGAAAAACAAAACCCCGGTTCGCCGGGGTTTTTATTTATTCGTCTGCGCTTTGCTGCTTCGCCGCGGCTTCTTTCGCCGCCATCACGCGCTCTACCGTGTCGACCACCGCCTGAGTCTGCGGATCGATTTCGATATTTATTTTTTCGCCCAGTTTCTTTTTGCCAAGCGTCGTGCGCTCGAGAGTTTCCGGGATCAGATGCACACAGAAACGGGTTGGCGTCACTTCACCTACCGTCAGGCTAATGCCATCCACGCCGATAAATCCCTTATACAGGATATATTTCATCAGCGACGGATCCTGCACCTTAAACCAGATTTGGCGGTTATTTTCAGAGGTGAGGATTTTCGCCACTTCGGCAGTGGTCATAATATGGCCCGACATCAGGTGGCCGCCGATCTCATCGCTGAAGCGCGCCGCGCGCTCAACGTTCACCACGTCCCCTTCTTTCAGATCGCCAAGATTGGTGATCCGCAGGGTCTCTTTCATTAAATCGAAGCTGATACGATTGCCGTTGATTTCGGTTACCGTCAGGCAGCAGCCGTTGTGAGCAACAGAGGCGCCGGTTTCGATGCCGTCAAGCATATGCTCTGGCATTTCAACTACATGGGTGCGGAAATTCGGTTTCTCATCAATGGACACGATTTTTGCCGTGCCCTGGACAATACCAGTAAACATGCCATTCACTCCTGTGGATTATGCGGACGGTTCAGCACCGCCGTTGATACCCCGCACAATAGCAGGTGAGGCAGATCCTGACCAGTCAGCCGGTGCTCACCCCTATTTTTTTGACTGGCTTAATGGCGATGAGTCGCTACAATATGATGGAAAATTCCCCTGCTCTTTCTTCTTGCTGCCAGTTACGGCGGCTTTTTTAGTCTCTTCAACAATAACAACCATAAAAAGGTATCCACGTGCAAAAGTACGTTTCCGAAGCGCGCCAGCTCCTCGCGCTGGCAATTCCGGTCATCCTCGCGCAGGTGGCCCAAACCGCAATGGGCTTTGTCGATACGGTGATGGCAGGTGGTTACAGCGCCACCGACATGGCCGCCGTCGCCATCGGCACCTCTATCTGGCTGCCCGCCATTCTGTTCGGCCACGGCCTGCTGCTGGCCCTGACCCCGGTTATCGCCCAGCTCAACGGCTCGGGCCGCCGCGACCGCATCGGCTTTCAGGTGCGCCAGGGCTTCTGGCTTGCCAGCATTGTCTCCGTACTGGTGATGATAGTGCTGTGGAATGCGGGTTATATCATTCACGCCATGCATAACATCGATCCGCTGCTGGCGGATAAAGCCGTGGGATATCTGCGTGCGTTGCTGTGGGGCGTTCCTGGCTACCTCTGCTTCCAGGTCTGCCGTAACCAGTGCGAAGGCTTGGCGAAAACCAAGCCTGGCATGGTGATGGGTTTTCTCGGCCTGCTGGTGAACATTCCGGTTAACTACGTCTTTATCTACGGCCATTTCGGCATGCCGGAACTGGGCGGCGTGGGCTGCGGCGTGGCGACCGCTGCCGTGTACTGGGTGATGTTTATTGCGATGCTCTCTTACGTAAAACGCGCCCGTTCGATGCGTGATATCCGCACGCATGAAGGTTTCGCTAAACCAGACTTCGCCATTATGAAACGTCTGGTGCAGCTTGGTCTGCCTATCGCGCTGGCGTTGTTTTTCGAGGTGACGCTGTTTGCCGTGGTGGCGCTGCTGGTTTCCCCGCTGGGGATTGTCGACGTGGCCGGACACCAGATTGCGCTTAACTTCAGCTCGCTGATGTTCGTTCTGCCAATGTCTCTGGCGGCGGCGGTGACTATTCGCGTCGGCTTCCGTCTCGGTCAGGGTTCCACGATTGATGCTCAGGTTGCGGCGAGAACCGGCCTTGGTGTGGGCGTCTGCATGGCGGTGCTGACCGCTATCTTTACCGTGACGCTGCGTTCACATATCGCGATGCTGTACAACGACAATCCTGAAGTGGTGACGCTGGCCTCTCAGCTGATGCTGCTGGCGGCGATTTATCAAATTTCTGACTCTATTCAGGTGGTCGGCAGCGGGATTCTACGTGGCTATAAAGACACTCGCTCGATCTTCTTTATCACTTTCACCGCTTACTGGGTGCTTGGGCTGCCAAGCGGCTATATTCTGGCGTTAACGGATATCGTCGTCCCACGCATGGGGCCTGCGGGCTTCTGGATGGGCTTTATCATTGGCCTGACATCAGCGGCTGTGCTGATGATGCTGCGTATGCGTTTCCTGCAGCGTCAGCCATCCGCTATTATTCTGGCGCGCGCTGCACGCTAACCTTCTACAGTCGCCTTCGGGCGGCTGTTTTCTCGGCAGTTTGTGCACTTGATTTAGAGAAAGTACCAAGTGTTCAGTCATGTACAATCAATACAACGAATTATGCCAATCAACTTCCAGACATTAAACCCGTTATCAGGCATTTTGGTGCCCCTTCCCCTGCATCTGACTGTGAGTTTGCCCCCAAATTCTGATTCAATCAGCTGATTCGTTAGCACATTTCCAGTTTTCACAGACTCCCGCTTTACCTCCCGCCCTGAATGAAGGTACTACTGCTGAGCATACGCCATTAAGGGCTGCATCTTGATCTAGTTCAATGGAACTACGCTCCCGAGTGGTGGGACAAGCTAGTCCTGATAAACGCACGGGTCGAAACTGCGGCGACAAGCCGTATGTTTAAGCCACTTTGGTAGCATGGCCGGGCCATCTGTTTTGCTGATTGCTGGTTTGAATGGAAGAAAGAAGTAAACAAAAGGCTGCCCTACTTAATCCACCGTGCCGATGGGCAACCAATTTTTATGACGGCGATCGGAAGCACACCGTTCGAACGCAGCGATGATGCGGAAGGTTTTCTAAGGATTACAACTGCAGCTGATGAGGAGCTGGTAGACATTCGCGTGCGGCCTTTCATACAGGCAGTAGAGGCCCCACGCGAATGAATCAGGCAGGATGTTGACGGGAATGAAGCTGAAGGATTGCTGCTGAAGGAATGGTTCCGGCGGATGCTTTTATCTGGCACGCTGTATCGTGTGACGTGGGCAACGTAAAGAATCAGGGGACGGAGGTTATCGCCCCCCCCCTTTGACTACATAACCGGAATATCATCAAACTCCATTGTGTGCAGGTCATTCACTGCGTGCGTGACTACACCAAAAATTCCGTCGTTTTCATCTGCAAAATCTGGGTCGGTTTTGTCTTTGTGACCGTCGCCATGCATATTCTCATAATGAGGACATGGATGATTCCTGAATCTGTGGATCTGTAACTCACCATCCAGTCGGCAAAAAATAACGGAATCGTCGCACGGCGTCAGTAAACTATCGACATCCAGCAGCACTCCTTCGCTAATACCCGCACGTGCAAATGGAGTGGTGTCTCATCTCAATCCACTCATTCTTCTGCTTCATTGACCAGTGCCAGTTCCTCTTAGTTTGTTCCCGAACGAAGTCAGCAGTGGTTACTTTTCTCTTACCATTGGCTGCGATAAACACAGCGGCAAAAAAGGCAGGCTCTATCTCATAGTAACGCGACATCATAACCCCTCCCCATCACTAACCACTGTATAGATAAACAGCACAATCATCATAAGAAGTAGATCAATGTCAAAATATGTCTCTAATTCGTTGATCAGCAGCATCATGCTGTTATGATTGGGCTTTATTTTTTCAAGGATCATTCCTGTGTTCGTAACTTGCCTTGTTAGATGTGCGGATTTTTTGTCAGTTATAGGCCTTAAATTCAATGGCCTGACAAGGATTTTCATACACGGATGATGGAAATAGTAATCTCATCATCTGACTGCAGATAGAATATTCTGCATTAAAAAACAAACATAATAGATAGATTCACGGATCACTTTACAATGATTAAGTATAGACCAGACATTGATGGATTAAGAGCATTCGCCGTACTATCAGTTGTCATTTTTCATGCTTTCCCAAATTCTCTCGCGGGTGGGTTTGTTGGGGTGGATGTATTTTTTGTAATATCTGGTTATTTGATCAGCTCAATAATCATAAGGGATATTAAAAAAAACAATTTTAGTTTCTTACATTTCTACAAGAAACGAATTCTAAGAATCTTTCCTGCTTTAATTGCCGTATTGGCATTCTGTTTTTATATCGGCTGGAAGACACTTTTACCTGATGAGTTTTCTGCGCTAGGCAAACATATTGCGGGTGGTGCTGGCTTTGTTTCAAATATGGTTTTATGGTCAGAATCTGGGTATTTTGATGTTTCTTCATCATTGAAACCACTCCTTCACCTTTGGTCTTTGGGTGTTGAGGAGCAGTTTTATTTTATTTGGCCAATAATACTAATTATATCTTTCAAAGCAGGGAAAGGCTTTTTAAAATGCTCAGTAGCTGTGCTTTCTTTGAGTCTGGTGTATAGCATTTATACAATGCATACTGATGCAACAACAAATTACTACTCACCTTTATCCAGATTTTGGGAGCTAATGTTTGGCGTCGTTTTGGCTGTACTGACAACTGAAAATAAAAATCTCATAAAATCAGTGATGAAGCATAGCAATGCTATATCTATTATTGGGTTAATAATGCTTGTTGCATCATTATTATTCATCAATGAAAAAATGGCATTCCCAGGTTACATCGCTTTATTACCTGTTACTGGTGCGACCTTAATTATACTATCTGGTAGCGATGCTTTCGTAAATAAACATATTTTATCTTTGCGCCCTGTAGTCTTCTTCGGTACGATTAGCTACCCTTTATATTTGTGGCATTGGCCATTAATGTCATTCCTGCGAATATGGCTTGGAAAGCAACCAAGCAATTTGGCAATGCTATCATGTGTCATACTCTCCATTATTCTTGCATTTTTAACTTACGTTTTAATTGAGAAGCCAATAAGATTCGGAGTGGTACGAAAATTTTCCGCTATACCTTTAGCCTCTATAATAGCAGCGTTTTTTGTAGTTGGCGTTACAACAAACTATTACAATGGTTTTAATGATCGTTACATTCGCTCAATTAACAACCCGTCAGATGACGGTAGAGATATTGCAGATGGAGGTTTTTTACAGAGTGGATGTGGTAGCGTAGATAAAACAGTTGACTTTGCAAATTGCCAAAATGATAAAAGAGGAATTGCTATAAATGCAATAATTGGAGATAGTAAAGCTGCAGCCCTTCTTCCAGGGCTTGTTCGTACATCTTCTGAAAGTAGTCGATGGTTAGCAATAGCTGGTGAAACAGGACACGGTTCACCAGCCCCTGTCATCACTGATAACATCAGATATAAGCCATATCAGAAATACATAGTTCCTGCTGTCGAATCGATAGTTAAAAATGACAATATTAAAAATGTAGCTATTGTCACTGCAACCCGTGTACTTTTCATGCTTTCTGAGACAAATAGCCTTGAAGGAATCAATAGCAGCGATTTTTATGATGTTGCATTTAATGGTTTATCCGATGTAGTAACAAAGCTTGTTAAAGCAAATAAAAAGGTTATTCTTGTAGTAGATAATCCAACATTGCCTGCCCCGCAAGATTGTATCATCAGAACAACCTCTTCAGAACTTGTCAATTTCATAATTAAGCAAAGTGGCGCGACAATTTGCTCTATTAAAGAAAGTGACCAATTGAGCAATGCGGAACGTTACTTCAAGCTTCTAAACCAAGTTAAAGACACTCAACCAAGAGGTAGTGTGTCAATATTCAATTCTTACCCATATTTATGTGATACAAAAACTTCTGAATGCAGTATGTTTATGAATGGGCGTCGTATGTATGGTTATACTGATCATATTTCAGACTATGCATCTGGGTTAGTAGGAAAAGGTCTTAACGATTTCATCAACTCTCCTCAATGAAGCTATGAAGGCAGGGTAAAACCTGCCTTCATCTTATTAGTTTTCGTGGAACTTCTTGCTGTAATTCCAGAGCGACCAAGCTTTCTGGTGAGCGAGCGAACTGGCCTCACTCGGCGACAAATTAAAACCTACCGCCTTGGAACCTGGATAGAAGGCGCCCATTTCAAGCGTCTCCTCAGACGGCATGTCCAGACAAAAACCGGGCACAGTCATCTTGTACAACTTTGCGAAGAGCAATCAATTCCTACAGAATGCGCAATGAACTACCCCACTGGCGTTGAGCTGCACAACGGGAAAATCATAATCTCATTTAAGTATCGCGGGGGTTCGATACCGTGAAGTGCTTCAGGGGTAGGCTGTAACGAATGCGAACATCAAGAAAGCAGGAAATTTCAGGGCTTCAATCCTCGGGGAAATACAGCTAAGAACTTTCGACTCTACAGTGCGTTTCCCGGAATCAAAGGCTCTGAAAAAGTTCGCCACTACGAAACGCATTTCAACCTTTAAGAAGCTAAGCGACACCTTTCTGAAGGTGAAGAGCCTCGTATCCTCACATGACACCCTGTTTTCGAAAATAAAGGTGCTGACAAGTGTTATAGGTGAAGAAACACGTTTATTCGAAATCCAGCGCACCGATCTGCTTCATTATCGCGAGGAGCTGCTAACGGGTGATGCCATCAACCCAAAAGCCCCATGGTGGAATAGAAAGGGCCGCGCAGCATCTACCGTCAACAAACTGATGGAGACGTTATGCGGAATTTTGAAGCTTGCCCGGCAAAGCCAGTTCATTTCCCATGCACCTTACGAGAATGTGAAATCGCTGAGGGTACCCAAAAAAGACCCGGAGCCGCTCCCGTGTGCGGCATCCTTATGAATCTCGTCACACATACGCATGCTGGCTGCTTTCGGCCTGGGCCAATCCATCTTTCATCTCTAGTCTTATGGGCCATGAGAATGCCAAAATGGTTTATGAGGTTTATTAAAAGTAGATTAGTGAAATGAACGCTGATCAGGTAGGGATACTAAACGACCGATTGACGAGCAGTTTGCCCCCGCCATGCCCCCAAGAGTTTAAGTGAGTAAAATTTCCCCTTCTACATCATCAATCTAACAAGAATATGTATAATAGTTCTGCAATCGAGTGAAATCCTGAAGAAAAGTGCGAATTGCCTCTTGCCACATCCCCTCCCTGTCGCTAATATTCGTCCCCGTTGTGCGTCCGTAGCTCAGTTGGTTAGAGCACCACCTTGACATGGTGGGGGTCGGTGGTTCGAGTCCACTCGGACGCACCATTGCGTTTATAGCTCAGTTGGTTAGAGCACCACCTTGACATGGTGGGGGTCGTTGGTTCGAGTCCAATTAAACGCACCATCCTTTTGTGCGTCCGTAGCTCAGTTGGTTAGAGCACCACCTTGACATGGTGGGGGTCGGTGGTTCGAGTCCACTCGGACGCACCATTCAATGCAGTTCTCCTTTCTTCTCTGTTTTTCTCTTTATCAACTCCAATTTTGGACCCCGAACGGCTTAAAACTCCCTGAAATCAGCCCGTATAATGCCGTTTTTCTTCGCGGATGACGGTATGAAATTCGAGGCTTTTCCAGGTATCAGGCAGCTTATTTACTGGGTAGTGAACAACGAATCCCTCATTGTCCAGGGAGTCGTGAATTTAGCAGGAGCTATCTTTCTGTTATGCTTAAGTATTTTCTTTTCGCGTGTCGCCAGCAATGGGTTTAAAGCCTTGCTCACCCGGCGTAAAGTCGATCACACCATTACCCTTTTTTGCAGCGCATTGCTGAGATACGCCCTGCTGGCATTCGGCATCATCGCCGCGCTGGGGCGAATTGGAGTGGAAACTTCGTCGATCATTGCGGTAATCGGTGCGGCTGGTCTCGCCATCGGGCTGGCACTTCAGGGCTCTCTGGCGAATTTCGCGGCGGGAGTCTTGCTGGTTTCACTACGTCCGATCCGCGCCGGAGAGTTTGCCAGCGTCGGTTCGGTTGCGGGGACTATTGAAGAAGTCCATATTTTCTCCACCACGCTGAGAACCTCAGACAACAAAGTGGTCGTGGTGCCGAACGGCAAAATTATCTCGGGAGAGATAATTAACTACTCACGCCAAAGCCAGCGGCGAGTTGATCTCACTTTGAACGTCTCATATCGGTCCGACATTACCCACGTCAAGAACGTCATTACTGCGGTGGTCAAGCTGGACCCACGAATTCTGCATCAGAAAGGCTACACCATCAGGCTGAACGAATTTGCCCCCTCGGCGCTGGGCTTTGTGGTGCGCGTCTGGACGGAAAACCGCAACTACTGGGACGTCTATTTTGATCTGATGGAAAACATCAAGCTGGCGTTTGATGAAAATCAGATCCAGATGCCCTACCCGCAAATGGACATTCATCTGAATGATGCCCGTCACGCTTACGGACAGGTATCAACTGACTCAGGAACACTGGTAAACACAAAGGAAAATGTATGAGTAAGGTACAGGGTGCGATTTTAGCTTCACTGCTGGTTCTGACTGCAACAGCTAACGCAATGGATAAAACGGCAGCCGGTGCTGCGATTGGGGCCGTTGCCGGGGCCGCTACGGGCAAGAGCGTCAAATCAACCGTTGGGGGTGCCGTAGTTGGCGCAGGTACCGGCGCGATGCTGAAAAGTGGCGATAAAGGAAAAGCGGCTCGTAAAGGAGGAGCCGTTGGCGCGGTAGTTGGAGCAGGCGCGGCAGCGATGACCGGGAAAAGTGTCCTCAAAGGTGCGGCCGTTGGTGCCGGCGCGGGAGGTATGGTCGGCGAAGCCACCCACCATTAATGTGTTTCCATCATAAAAACACAAGGCCACATAACGTGGCCTTTTTGTATTCTGCTATTTATGCTGCCTTTCAGGCTAAACAAGCCATCTCTTCCATGGCGATTATTTTCTGTTTTAAGCCCAAATCGTCACTCACACCAAATTTACGCATAATGTTTCGTTTATGACTGCTGATAGTTTTTTGGCTGCGGAACAGGAGCTGTGAAATCTCTACGCCGTTTTTACCTTCGCGAAGATACTCCAGGATCTTATGTTCAGTGTCAGTTAAAGGCGTTTCCGGTGCAGTGACTGGCAGCGTCAGCAACAGGCTCTGGATTAATGTACTAATAAATCGCTTGTTGCGAATACTGGCTTCAACAATATTGCGAAAATTCAGTGCGTGCTCATCAATACAGAGCAGCGAGCAGCGTGTTTCATTATATATATGGCGTATTAATTTCTTTTGCGATGCCTGAATCAGCACCAGCATTTTACTGTGATTAACCGGCAAGGCATCCACATTTATTTCATTGGCGGTTGTCAGGTCAAGTACGTAAAGATCGGGGATCCCGGCGTTACCTTGCCCGGTTGAAATAGCATAACTCCAGCCAGGATTGGTGCGTGCCAGTTGGGTAAAGCCAAGATCAAGAGCCTGTAACCACACTGATTTTGGCGACAGATAGTGAATATTATAACGGGACATCTCATCATCCTTGTCGATAGATTGAAGAAAGTTGAGCCAGTTCAGCCAACATTTCCAGCCACTGTGCGTGGGTCGTCAGTGAGAGGGCTTCGCAGATATTATGCTTCCAGGAGAAAATCGTTTTGAGATTGCATCCACGCCGCTCGGACATTTCTCTTGAGGTTAGCCCTGAGGCGAATTGCAGCAAAATATCCAGCTCAGTCAGGGTGATACGACGTGTTGATGCAAATGACTTGGGCGAAATCAGGGAAGTGGCCTTTCCTGACAGCAGATTGCTCAGCGCGGGCTGTAATGTCTCATTAAGCGTATTTTCACACAGGACAACATCTACATGCAGGGCTGTTAACAGCGGTTTCATCCAGACAGCGCTGGCGGAAACCCAGACTATCGTTTTCACTTTTTGCGTTTTCAGATGACGAACAGACTTTAGCAGATCGAATAAAGCGTTTCCGGCCCCGCCGATACCAATCAGAGCGAACTTGTTGCCCGACTTTTCTTCGCCGATGCTTTTCATTAAAGATTGTAATTGGTGATGAGGCTGAATTGACTCTTTGTTTCCATCAATCAAATCCATCACCGCCGTACGCAACAGCACACGCAGTTCATAGACAAATATAGCAGACACCGCAGTTCATCCTTGTAAAAGGCCGGTTCGGAAAATGATTATTTAACGAAAGATAAATATAAACCGACCAACTTACAATAGCGTCAAGTGTCCAATAATGGATGCAGTAAATCCACTATTATCCTGATTTCTGCGAGGCTTTGATTATCCAAGAAATCTGCTGAGTTTTGGCCGCCGGGAAATGTGTGCGCCTGCGATAAGAGCCCAACTCCTGCGGTGTGCAATACGTGCATTGCGCAATAATGTCGATATTACCGGCTGGCAAACCAGCGGCTAACATCTGCTGCCGACAAAACTCAGGCAGGTTAAACCACCGGGTTCCTGCCTGCTGAGCTTTGGCACTGGCAGCCTTCGGCGCCAGCGGCGAATCGGAGAAGAATAGTTCCCGATGGTCGGCAACAAGTTTTGCAGCAGGCATTTTCATCAGCTCATCATAAAACCCCGCCGACACCTCATAGCAACAGGGGCGAATATGAGGCCCCACCGCAGCAACAATCTCCTCCGCCGCTACCCCTTGATCTGCAAACGCCGCAACGGCTTTGGCCGCAATGCCTTGCGCCGTTCCCCGCCAGCCAGCATGAATGCAGGCAATATGCTGCCCATCGCGGGAAGCCATCAGCAAAGGTAAGCAATCTGCGGTGACAATCCCCACTGGCTGTTCAGCCACCGAGGTGAATACTCCGTCAGCCTGCGGCCTTTCGTTTAACGGCGAGATGAACTGGACAATCTCAGCACCATGAACCTGTTTGATGTCCACCAGCCGGGAGTGTTCGAATGCCGCAGAGTGTTGAGCATCCAAAAAGGCGTGGCGGATCCCGGGGATGTCTGTCAGTAAACGCGAGTGATAAATCATGAGTCGCCGTCAGTATTTGGTCGTAGATTTTAACCGTAATCCAGCGATGCCTTTCCGGCAAGGCGGATGACATCGCCGGGTACGATTAATTACAACACCTTACTGAGGAAAGAGGCAGTACGCGGGTTTTGCGGCGCGCTGAAAATCTGCTCCGGTGTGCCCTGCTCCTGGATAATACCCTGATCGATAAAAATCACCCGGTTGGCAACCTCGCGGGCAAAGCCCATTTCGTGGGTGACAATCACCATCGTCATCCCTTCGCGGGCAAGATTTTTCATCACTTCGAGCACATCCCCCACCAGCTCAGGATCAAGCGCCGAGGTGGGTTCATCAAACAGCATGATCGAAGGCTGCATTGCCAACGCACGCGCAATGGCTACGCGCTGCTGTTGGCCGCCGGACAGACTGGAAGGCCAGGCATCTCGTTTATCGCTCAGCCCCACCTTTTCCAGCAGCCCTTCGGCAAACAGGACGGCTTCAGCACGTGTCATGCCACGCAGCGCCATTGGTGCCATCAGCAGATTGTCCAGCACCGTCATGTGGGGAAACAGATTAAAGCGCTGGAACACCATTCCGACGCTTTCACGCATTTTATTCAGATCGGTTTTCTTGTCGTGAACGGCAAAGCCGTTAACCACCACTTCGCCTTCGCTGACGGATTCCAGCGCATTCATGCAGCGCAGGAAGGTACTTTTCCCCGAGCCAGACGGGCCAATCACGCAAACGACTTCCTGAGGCTGGATGTCGCAGTCAATGCCGCGCAGCACATGGCTTGCGCCAAAATGTTTATGCAGATTTTTAATGTGAATCACTTTTGCCAAACCTCTTTTCCAGACGGTTAACCAGCTGTGCCAGCACGAAGGTGATAACCCAATACACCAGTGAAATGGTCAGATAGGGTTCCCAGTAGGTGGCATAAGCGCCGGAAACGGTGCGGGCGGCGTAAGCCAGATCTGCAAGACCAATGGCTGAGGCCAGCGAAGAGTCTTTCACGATAGCAATGGCGTTGTTGCCAAGCGGCGGCAGGATGCGGCGGAACGCCTGCGGCAGAATGACTTTGCGCATGGTCTTCCACCACGGCATGCCCAGCGCGCGCGAGGCTTCCATTTGCCCTTTATCAATCGACTGAATACCCGCGCGGAAAATTTCTGAAACGTAAGCCCCGGCGTTGAGCGTGATCGCTACCACGCAGGAGAGAAACGCCCCATAGTTGGAACGCAGTTCGCGGGCGAAATCACTGCTCATGATCCCACCGGTGACCAGCAGACCGTCGCGCGGGTTGATAAACAGCGGCACCAGCGCAAAGTGCACCACCATAATCTGCACAAACAGCGGCGTGCCGCGAAATGCGCTGACGTAAAAACGTACCGGAAACTGCACCAGATAGCGCAGGATATACTTCCACGGCCCGTGTTCGGCTTTCGCCATCCGGCCCAGGCCCAGCGTCAGCCCCCACAGCGTCCCGAGAATCACGCAGATAATGGTGCATTTGAGGGTCATTATCGCGCCGTCGACAAACAGCGGGCCGTACTCTTCGATAATTTCCCAACGGAATCCCGTCATACTTACTCCCTGAAAAACAACGGCGATCCTGATTCAGCCGATCGCCGTTAAATTAAAAAGCTGTGGTTATTGTGCTGGCAGCGTTGGCACGTCGTTATCAAACCAGGTCTGATAGATTTTGCCGTAGGTACCGTCGGCGACGATTTTCTTCAGGCCAGCGTTGATTTTATTCAGCAGCTCAGTGTTGCCTTTCGCCACCGCGATACCGAAATACTGGCGTTCAAATTTGGCATCCGGCACCAGTTTGAACTGTTTCTCCGGGTGCTGTTTGATGTAGTACTTCACCACGCCCACGTCTCCCACTGCCGCGCTGACGCCGTCTTCAAACAGCTCCTGCAGCATTAACGGCGTGTTGTCGAAACGCTTGATCGCGGTGCTGTTTTTGCCGAGCACATCAGAAACGACGATGTCGCCGGTGCTGGAGTTCACCACGCCAACTTTCTCATTTTTCAGCGCAGCCAGAGAGTCTACTTTTGAGGACTGTGGCACCACGATGGATTGCTCAGCCGGGAAGTAAGGCGCTGAGAAATCGACCATTTGTTTGCGTTTATCGGTGATAGTGATCCCCGAGATAATAATGTCGCGGTCGCCAGAATTGAGAGTGGCGAAGATACCTTCCCACGGGGTGTTGACCAGTTTGATGTCGAAGTTTTCTGCCTTAGCTATCGCCTTGATGACGTCAATATCAAAGCCTTCCAGCTGCTTCTGATTGTTTTCAAACTCGAACGGGCGATAG
Source organism: Enterobacteriaceae bacterium 89 (assembly GCA_014156375.1). Classification (GTDB taxonomy): domain Bacteria; phylum Pseudomonadota; class Gammaproteobacteria; order Enterobacterales; family Enterobacteriaceae; genus Scandinavium. Next base: position 581,542 of record RQJH01000003.1, read on the forward strand.
GTACCACCTGCTCCAACAACATAAGTTTCTGCAGCGGCCTGCGCGCTGCCAGCCATTGCCAGCGCAAGGCAGCCTATTTTCATCCATTTGCTAATCATATCATTACCTTTTTATGCAGTTAATTTGCATAAAAATACACAAATAGGCTGACAGATGCAATAAGTGGTCTCGCTGATCGCTGCTGGTATTACCTGTTCCTGCTGTTTGATCTGCCTCATCCTTAAGGGGTGGAATGTGAATTGCCGTTTGCATCACCTGTCGCTATATATTTAAATGCATAGCGTTTTCCTCCCATTCAGAGCGATCTTATGTCCACACTACACCGCCTTTTCCTCAACACCGCCCTTGCTTCCGCAGCGCTGCTCAGCGCTTTTGCCGCCCACGCAGACCGTACCGTGACTGACCAGTTGGGCCGCCAGGTCACGCTTCCCGATCATGTGAACCGCGTGGTGGTGCTTCAGCACCAGACGCTCAACCTGCTGGTACAGCTCAACGCCCAGGACGATATCGTTGGCGTATTAAGCAGCTGGAAAAAACAGCTCGGCCCGCAGTTTGCCCGCTTCATGCCAAACATCACCTCCCTGCCGATGCCTGGCGATCTCACTCAGGCCAACCTTGAAAGCCTGCTGGCACTGCACCCTCAGGTGGTGTTTGTGGCTAACTATGCTCCGGCTGAGATGATCCAGCAGATCCAGAATGCGGGGATCCCGGTGGTGGCTATTTCGCTGCGCGAAGATGCCGCCGGGGAGAAAAACAAAATGAACCCGACCATGGCGAATGAAGAGCAGGCCTATAACGACGGGCTGAAGCAGGGAATTCGCCTGATCGGCGACGTGGTTGAAAAACAGAAAGAAGCTGAAACGCTGATTAGCTATACCTTCAGCGCCCGTGCCAAAGCCAATGCGCCGGTAGCCGATATTCCGCAGGATAAGAAAGTGCGCGTGTATATGGCTAATCCGGACCTAAACACCTATGGCTCCGGGAAATACACCGGCCTGATGATGGAGCACGCTGGCGCGCTGAACGTCGCGGCCGCCACGGTGAAAGGTGCCCGCCAGGTGTCTATGGAGCAGGTACTGCAGTGGAACCCGCAGGTGATTTTTGTCCAGGATCGCTATCCGGAAGTGGTTAAGCAGATTGAGACCGATCCAAACTGGCAGGCCATCGATGCGGTGAAAAATCACCGCGTGTGGCTGATGCCGGAATACGCCAAGGCCTGGGGTTATCCAATGCCGGAAGCGCTGGCCGTTGGCGAGCTGTGGATGGCGAAAAAACTCTATCCTGAACGTTATAAAAATGTCGACGTGGATGCCCAGGCGCAGGACTATTATCAGCGTTTTTATCGGGTGAACTGGAAAGCGAATGCTCAGTGAGGGGCGTTTTCGCGGATTACAGGCAGGTCTGATCGTACTCAGCGTCGCACTGGCGCTGATTTCACTGTGTCTGGGCCAGTATCGCCTGAGTCTGCATGAGGTTGTGCAACGCCTGCTGCAACCCAACGCCATTGACGATATTGCCCGACAGGTTGTCTGGACGGTTCGTTTACCCCGTTTGACGATGGCTTTCCTCGCCGGTGCCGCATTAGGTTTAAGCGGGGCCACGCTTCAGGGCGTCTTTCGTAACCCGCTGGTCGATCCGCACATTATCGGCGTGACCTCTGGTTCGGCATTCGGCGGCACGCTGGCGATCCTGCTGGGCCTGGGTCCTTTGCTGATGATGGGTTCGACCTTTACCTTTGGTCTGGCGGCGCTCGGACTGGTTTATCTGATTGCCACCTTGCAGGGGCGGGAAAGCACGCTGGTGCTGATCCTGTCGGGCATTATCCTCAGCGGTTTCTTTGCCGCGCTGGTCAGTCTGATGCAGTACCTTGCCGATACGGAAGAAGTTTTACCGAACATCGTCTTCTGGCTGCTTGGTAGCTTCGCGACCGCCAACTGGCAGAAGGTGGGAATTATCGCCCTGCCCGTGCTGACCGCCAGTCTGCTGCTGTTTTGCCTGCGCTGGCGAATTAATTTGCTGTCGCTTGATGATAAAGATGCCAGAGCCCTGGGCGTGGCGGTGAAGCCGTTGCGTCGTACTGTGTTGATTTGCTGCGCGCTGCTGGTGGCGGCACAGGTTGCCGTCAGCGGCAGCATTGCGTGGGTTGGGCTGGTGATCCCTCATCTGGCAAGACTGCTGGTCGGTGCCGATCATCGCCGTTTACTGCCAACGGCCTTCTGGCTCGGTGGCTGCTTTATGATGGTGGTTGACGATCTGGCCCGCACCCTGACCAGCGCTGAAATCCCTATTGGCATCATCACCGCTCTGCTCGGCGCTCCGGTGTTCACTTTTCTGCTTATCTATAGCAACCGCAGGAGCCACCATTAATGTCTGTGTCACTCTCCGTTCAGGAATTGCTGTACGGCCACGCCAATCCACTTTTTGCTGAGATGAGTTTTCAGTGTAAGCCAGGGGAAATCTGGGCAATCCTCGGCGCTAACGGGCGCGGTAAAAGCACGCTGCTGGACACGCTCAGCGGAGTGCTGCCGGCCCTTGGCGGCGCACTTGCCGTGGAAGGTGGCGTCAGCGTAGTTCCGCAGTCGTTTCGCCCGGCTTTTGCCTGGCAGGTCCAGGAAGTGGTGCTGATGGGGCGAGCCAGCCACGTGGGGTTATTTTCGCAGCCTTCCGCAGAGGATTCGCTCCGGGTTGCGCAAGCGCTGGCGCAGCTCAATATCAGCGCGCTTGCCCGCCACACCTTCAGCCAGCTTTCCGGCGGGCAGCAGCAGCTGGTAATGATAGCCCGCGCGCTGGTCAGCGGCAGCCAGAACGTGTTGCTGGATGAGCCCTGCTCAGCGCTGGATCTGGCCAATCAGCAGGTGGTTTTGCAGCTGATAAGCGATTTGGCCCACCGTCAGCAGCGCACCGTTTTATTTACCACGCACGATCCCACCCACGCTTTGCAGGTGGCGAGCCATACGCTGATGCTGCTGCCTGATGGCCAGTGGCTGGCGGGTCCGACGCCAGAGGTGGTCAACGAAGCTCATTTATTGCAGGCGTATGGCGTTCCCGTGCGTACCGTCGCCATTGAAGATGACTCGCGCAAAGTTGTGGTGCCGCTATTTGCCATCAAGCGCTAAAAACCCGGCCTGACGAAGAAACGCCTGTCCCTCATCGCCTGTCACAAAATCAGCCAGCGGCTGGGCAACAGGATTGAGCACCGCGAACCGGTACTCACAGCGCGGGTTGTACTGTTCTGGCAGCGGCAGTATGCGCAAATCATCGCTGGCATCGAGCGCAAGGGCATAATGAGCGTAGCCAATAAACAGATCGGTAAAGTTGTTGCGGATAAGCCACGCGCTGGCAATTTCGCCTTCAGGAAGGGTCAGCGTATCGCGCCCGCCCACCAGCTTTATCGCCCGCTCCTTTAGCCCCATCTGCGGATAATGCTGTTCAATCCGCTCAAACAGCTGCCAGGTATAATCACCAGAAGGATCGCAGCCGGGCGTCGATGTCCCAAGCCGTAGCGCCGGATTAGCGAGCAGTTCCAGCCAGTTATGCTGTTCCGTTTCAGGGGTTCTGCGCGCCGTCAGGTTGAGATGGTTAAAAGCGAAGGTTTGTGCGGATAAAGCTACACCGCTATCCAGCAGCGCCTGGGGATGAACGGTATTGGCGGAGGCGAACAAATCGCATTTTTCTCCCGCCTCAATTTTTTCACGCAGCAATCCCGCCGGGCCAAAAATCAACTTTATTCCGATCCCAGAGCGGGCGCTGAATTGTTCACAAAGCGGGATAAATGCCCTTTTCAGACTTCCGGCGGCAAAGACCGACAGTTCTGTCGCCATCAGTGACCCGCCAGGGCTGCAATCACCCGTTCCATCGCTTCACGGGTCTGTTCGCTGCGTTTAATTTTCTGGTTAGCAAGCGAGGTGCGCAACACGCCCGCGATCACGATATGCTTCGGCTCCTGGCCCAGGTCACGCATCTCGAGCACCACTTTGCCCACCACCCGGCACATCTCCTGATACAGCGCGTCATCGCTGTGCTGGTTACCCATCATGTTCTCCCGTTAATTCATTAATTATCAATCCATTATTGATAATAGCCGCTATTAAACCACATTTCGCGCCCGTTTCTGTTAATGCAGAAAGATCAATTCGTAGGGATTTTGTTAAGCGCTATCGTCTTGTTCTGAAACGCCGTTTTCATTTTCCTTTTTACCCGTAACCTCGTATAATGTGCGCCGATTCTTTCTTGAATGGTTTCAGCGCATTGGACTGCACAAAAAATAGCTTAAAAAGTCATCCCTTCTACGTAGCTGAAACCCGAGCTCACATTCCTCTGCACGCTTTTTTGATGTCACCTATCCTTATCACGTGGCATCACAACTTTCGTAATACAGTTTTGACTTCGTGGCAGTGCGCCCACGAATCGAGATTCCCCTATCCTTCTCAACTTAAAGACTAAGACTGTCATGAAAAAGACCAAAATCGTTTGTACTATCGGTCCAAAAACCGAATCTGAAGAGATGCTGAGCAAAATGCTGGACGCCGGCATGAACGTCATGCGTCTGAACTTCTCCCACGGTGACTATGCTGAACACGGCCAGCGCATCCAGAACCTGCGCAACGTGATGAGCAAATCAGGCAAGAAAGCCGCTATCCTGCTGGATACCAAAGGCCCTGAAATCCGTACCATCAAGCTGGAAGGCGGCAACGACGTCTCCCTGAAAGCAGGCCAGACCTTCACTTTCACCACCGACAAATCCGTCGTGGGCAACAGCGAAACCGTTGCTGTGACCTATGAAGGCTTCACCAGCGACCTGACCGTGGGCAACACCATTCTGGTTGACGATGGTCTGATCGGCATGGAAGTGACCGCCATCGAAGGTAACAAAGTTATCTGTAAAGTGCTGAACAACGGCGACCTGGGCGAAAACAAAGGCGTTAACCTGCCGGGCGTTTCTATCGCGCTGCCAGCACTGGCTGAGAAAGACAAACAGGATCTGATCTTCGGCTGTGAGCAAGGCGTTGACTTCGTTGCCGCCTCCTTCATCCGTAAGCGTTCTGACGTGGTTGAAATCCGTGAGCACCTGAAAGCCCACGGCGGTGAGCACATTCAGATCATCTCCAAAATCGAAAACCAGGAAGGCCTGAACAACTTCGACGAAATCCTCGAAGCTTCTGACGGCATCATGGTTGCGCGTGGCGACATGGGCGTTGAGATCCCGGTTGAAGAAGTTATCTTCGCGCAGAAAATGATCATCGAAAAATGTATCCGCGCTCGTAAAGTGGTTATCACCGCTACCCAGATGCTGGATTCCATGATCAAAAACCCACGTCCAACTCGCGCTGAAGCGGGCGACGTAGCCAACGCCATCCTCGACGGTACCGATGCAGTGATGCTGTCTGGTGAATCCGCTAAAGGTAAATACCCACTGGAAGCCGTGACCATCATGGCGACCATCTGTGAGCGTACCGACCGCGTGATGACCAGCCGTCTGGACTTCAACAACGACAGCCGCAAACTGCGTATCACCGAAGCCGTATGCCGTGGTGCAGTAGAAACCGCTGAGAAACTGGAAGCGCCACTGATCGTGGTAGCGACTCAGGGTGGTAAATCTGCTCGCGCAATCCGTAAATACTTCCCGGATGCTACCATTCTGGCGCTGACCACCAACGAACTGACTGCCCGTCAGCTGGTGCTGTCTAAAGGCGTTACCGCGCAGCTGGTGAAAGAAATCTCTTCTACTGATGATTTCTACCGTCTGGGTAAAGAAGTGGCTCTGCAGAGCGGTCTGGCTCAGAAAGGTGACGTAGTTGTGATGGTTTCCGGTGCGCTGGTTCCAAGTGGCACCACCAACACCGCTTCTGTTCACGTACTGTAATTATTTACCGCAGTATTCATTTTGCTTAAAAAGCGCCCTTGCGGCGCTTTTTTATTGTCGTATTTAGTGCGAATCATAAAAAATGCAAATCGGAATTCGCTATTTAACTTAAGATTATTTAAGACAAATCCGATTAAACCCCGCTGTTTTCACTCCGTTTTTTGCTCTTCCACCCCCACTTCGATGCTTCTTTGAGCGAACGATCAAAAATAAGTGTCTTAGTATCAAAAAAATATTCTCAACCTAAAAAACTTTGTGTAATACTTGTAACGCTACATGGAGATTAACTCAATCTAGAGGGTATTAATAATGAATCGTACTAAACTGGTACTGGGCGCGGTAATCCTGGGTTCTACTCTGCTGGCAGGTTGCTCCAGCAATGCTAAAATCGATCAGCTGTCTTCTGACGTTCAGACTCTGAACGCTAAAGTTGACCAGCTGTCCAACGACGTGAACGCAATGCGTTCTGACGTTCAGGCTGCTAAAGATGACGCAGCTCGCGCTAACCAGCGTCTGGACAACCAGGCTCACTCTTACCGTAAGTAAGAGTACCTGTAATAAAAATGGCGCTTTATGCGCCATTTTTTTTGCCTGTAGTTTAGAAGTTCCCTTCCTCTTTCCTCACTACTGCGTTGCCTGTGTTTCATTCCCTGTTGTCGGCGTTCCGTTCTGCACGGAAAGGACCGGTGCCGTTACCGTTGTCGCGGCTGCTCCGGAAGAGACCACCACAGGAATGCCTGCGCGACGATAAATCGCTTTATCCGCCATTCCCTTGTCCGTTCCTTTATCGCTGACAAACTGGCTGTAGCCAACCGGCATGGTGTAGCTCATGGTCTGCGTGTTCTGCATTTCACTTTGCGATAGCGGACGATGCACTTCCAGATAGCGCGTGCCGTTCGGTTCAATCGAGAACTTCACCGGCTGATTAATCACTCTGACCGGCGTTCCCACGCGGACTTGCGCAAACAGAGCTTTGATATCATCGCTGAACATCCGCATACAGCCGGAGCTGACGCGCAGGCCAACGCTGTTCTGCGCATTGGTGCCGTGAATGAGATATTCGCCGTTGCCATACGCCAGACGCAGCGCAAAGCGCCCCAGTGGATTATTCGGCCCGGCGGGCACGACCGGCGGCAGCGTTACCCCTTTCTCCAGCGAGCGCTGACGAATGCCCGGCGTTGGCGTCCAGGTTGGATTCGGGATCTTCTGCCCGACGCGGGTCGTCATTTCCGGTGTTTCCAGCCCAAGCTGACCAATGCCTAACGGATAGACCTGCACGCTTTTCCCATCCGGCGGGAAATAATAAAGCCGCAGCTCGGCCAGATTCACCACAATCCCTTCACGCGGCACGTCCGGCAGCAAAAGTTGCAAAGGAATCAGCACCTGGGTACCGGGTTTCGGAACCGGGGCAATGGTGTTGTTAGCTTCAAGAATAATCATCGCCGCGGTATCAAAACGCCGGGCTATGGTTTGCAGTGTGTTATCGCCCTCCTGCACCGTGTAGGTTTGGTTTTGTCCGACCAGACGGCTTCCGTCTGACGGCAGGGTGTATTCAACCGCTAACGCGGCCTGGGAGGCGCCAAAGGCGCTCAAGAGCATGAGTGTAATAAGAGACGCGCGTTTCATACTGAGTTTCCCTTTTATTCACTGACAGGACGCCAGAAAGCTGAACGACCAACGAGGCAGTGTCCCTGCCTCGCCTAACAGAATGAAAGCTGTACGTTTATAGTTTAGCTAAAACTGAGCGCCTGCGTGCGAATTGCGCGGATCATGGCTTCCAGCCCCTGCGAACGCGAGGGCGTGAGGTGTTGAGTCAAAGCCATTTTTTCGAACCAGGGGCGCACGTCGAAAGCGACAATGTCCTGCGCCGTCATCTGGTGATAGAGGATAAAAACGATAGCGATCAGCCCTTTAACAATCGCAGCATCGCTATCGCCGCGCAGCTCGATGCTGCCATCGTCATTGCGCTGCATCACAATCCACACCTGACTCTGACAGCCCTGAATGATGTTTTCCGGGCTGTGAGCTGAGTCTTCAAGCGGCGTCAGGCGCTGGCCCAGTTCAATAATATAAAGATACTTCTCTTCCCAGTTGGCGCAGCGCGAGAAGTTGCGCAACAGCTTGTCTTTGTCCGGCAGCGTGGCCATAGTTCCTCCCTGTTAACCCAGCAGACGATGAATACGTTTTAATCCTGCCACAAGGCGGTCGACTTCTTCCAGCGTGTTGTACATGGCAAGCGAGGCCCGGCACATGGCGGGCACGCCATAAAATGCCATCAGCGGCATCGCACAATGGTGCCCGGTGCGAACCGCCACGCCATAGTTATCAAGGAAGCTGCCCACGTCATACGCATGATGCTTGCCCAGGTTAAACGCAATCACACCAAGTCTGTTCTGAGGACCATAAAGCTGGATGTCCGGTACGCTTGCCAGTTCTGCGAGCGCGTATTGCATCAGCGTCTGTTCATACTCGGCAATCTGCTTAAGCCCCAGCGCGCTAACGTAATCCAGCGCCGCTCCAAAGGCGATGATCCCACCGGTGTTTGGTGTACCGGCTTCAAACCGCCACGGCGCTTTGGCCCAGGTGGTGCCTTCCGTCAGGCTGACGGTGGCAATCATCGAGCCGCCGCCTTCCCACGGCTCCATCTCCTGCAAGATTGATTCTTTGGCATAGAGCACGCCAATTCCGGTTGGACCATAAAGCTTATGCGCGGAAAAGACATAGAAATCGCAATCCAGATCCTGCACGTCGACGGCGTGATGCATGACCGCCTGAGCACCGTCCACCAGCACTTTTGCACCGTGCAGATGGGCAAGCGTGATGAGCTCTTTCACCGGGTTTTCAGTACCCAGCACGTTGGATACCTGAGTGATTGCCAGCAGCTTCGTGTTGCTATCAAACAGACCCGGCGCAGCCTCAACCTGAAGCGTGCCATCCTGATTCAGAGGGATCACTCTCAGCTCAGCGCCGGTACGGGCACAGAGCATCTGCCACGGCACGATATTGGCGTGGTGCTCCATCTGGCTGATCACGATGTTATCGCCTTTGCCGATGTTGCTGCCGCCCCAGCTGTTCGCCACCAGGTTGATCCCTTCGGTGGTGCCGCGCACAAAGACAATCTCTTCCGCAGAGAGGGCATTCAGGAACGTGGCCGCCTGCTGGCGAACCTGCTCCATTCTTGCCGTAGCTTCAGCGCTCAGCGTGTGGATCCCACGATGCACGGCCGCATAGCCGTGGCGGTAAAACTCAGCCTCCGCGTCAATCACCGCATTGGGTTTCTGCGCGCTGGCGGCACTGTCAAGATACGCCAACGGCTGGCCGTTCACTTCACGAGCGAGGACCGGAAAATCTGCCCGTACCCGTTCAATGGAAAAGCTCATACGCGTCCTCCCGGCAAGCGCTTGCCAATTCTTGCGAGGATTTGCTGACGGAGTGTTTCATCGCTGATGGCTTCCGTCAGCTCCGCCGCAAAGGCGTAGATAATCATCTGCTGCGCGGCCTGTTCGCCGATCCCACGCGAACGCAGGTAGAAAAGCTGTTCGTCATCAATACGCCCGATGGTCGCGCCGTGGCTGCACTTCACGTCATCAGCATAGATTTCCAGCTGCGGCTTGGTATCCACTTCGGCTAATCGTCCGAGCAACAGGTTGTTGTTGGTCATCTGCCCGTCGGTTTTAATCGCGTGCTGAGCCACGTTAATCAGTCCGTTAAACACCGCACGCCCTTTGTCGCTGACGATGGTTTTATGCAGCTGACGGCTATTGCAGTAGCCTTTGTTGTGCTCAAGCCAGGTACGCGTATCGCAGACTTCATTGTTAACCGGCATCGCCAGGCTGTTGATGCGCAGCGTGGTATTTTCTCCGTTCAACTGCGAGCTGGTGTGATGACGCAGCACCGCGCCGCCCAGCAGGAAGCTGTGGCTGTGCGCGCTGGCATCTTTACCCAAAGTGATATCGTTGTGGGCAAAGTGGTAGCTCAGCGGGTTTTCAAACGCCAGCTTGATGTGATGCAGATGCGCGGCATCTGCCAGCGCCATCGTCAGCCTTGCCCCGGTAAAGTGGCTGCTGGCATTCAGGCTGACGAAATGTTCAATCAGTGTGGCTTCTGCGCTCTGCTCCAGTTCAAGATGATGTCGGTAATGCGCGGTGTTCATCTCGCCGCCTTCCAGCCCCTGGGTGATATGCAGCAGCAGTAAAGGCTTAGCAGGACGCTGGTTTCTGCCAACGTGAATTCGGGTGACGCTGGAGGCCAGACTTTCCGTTAAATGCAGAAAGACCTCAGGGTTGACCGGCGCGGGGATATTCGCGCGGGCGTTATCGACCTGCACGCTAAAACCGCTGTCGGCCAGCTCATCACTCAGCTCAGGGCAATATTGTCCGTTCACAAAAACCAGACGAACGGCATCAACGGGCAGCAACAGCGCGTTCAGCTGCTCAGCCGTCACCCGCGCTTTCTCGCTGACAAACTGGTGATTCAGCAGGCCATCGAGCGGCGTATATTTCCAGTCTTCCTGTTTACGGGTTGGCAGCCCTAAGCGCAGCATCTGCTGGAGGTGCTGTTCGGCCTGCGGCGTGCGCTCCTGTCCCTGAGCCTCAAACAGGTGATGCCATTGCTGAAGTGCGTTACTGCTGTTCGGTAAGCCAGCCATAGCCCTGCTCCTCCAGCTGTTTGACCAGCGTAAAATCACCGGATTTGACGATGCGGCCCTGGTACAGCACGTGCACGAAATCAGGTTTGATGTAGTCGAGAATGCGCTGATAGTGCGTGACAATGATGAACGCCCGTTTGCCGTCGCGCAGCGCGTTGACGCCGTCGGCAACAATTTTCAGCGCATCAATATCCAGCCCGGAGTCCGATTCGTCGAGGATACACAGCTCTGGCTCCAGTACCGCCATTTGCAGAATATCGTTACGCTTTTTCTCCCCGCCGGAAAAGCCCACGTTGACCGAACGGGTCAGCAAATCTTCCGGCATCTTCAGCAACTCGATTTTTTCTTCCATCAGATCCTGAAAATCGAAGCGGTCGAGCGACTCCTGTCCGCGATATTTACGCACGGAGTTGAGCGCCGTTTGCAGGAAGAACTGATTGCTGACGCCGGGGATTTCCACCGGATACTGGAACGCCATAAAGATGCCTTCGCCTGCGCGATCTTCCGGCGCCAGCTCCAGCAAATCCTTCCCTTTGAATTCGACCGTTCCGCCGGTCACTTCGTAATCTTCGCGCCCCGCCAGCGTGGCAGACAGCGTACTTTTACCGGAGCCGTTCGGCCCCATGATCGCGTGCACCTCACCCGGACGCACTTCCAGATTGAGACCGCGCAGGATCTCCTTGTCTTCTACTGCAACCTGCAAATCTTTAATGCTTAACATGTGTGTCCCTTAATCCTTAACCGACGCTGTGTTCGAGGCTGATAGCCAGCAGTTTTTGCGCTTCAACGGCAAACTCCAGCGGCAGTTCAGAGAAAACGTCCTTACAGAACCCGTTGACGATCATCGAGATGGCATCGTCTTCGCTGATCCCGCGCTGCAGGCAGTAGAACAGCTGATCTTCGCCAATTCGCGACGTCGTCGCTTCGTGTTCAAGCTGGGCCGAATTGTTGCGGCATTCGACATACGGGAAGGTATGCGCTCCGCTATCCGGGCCAATCAGCATCGAGTCACACTGGGTAAAATTACGGGCGTTAGTCGCCGTCGGCATGATTTTCACCAACCCACGATAGCTGTTCTGGCTGTGTCCGGCAGAGATCCCTTTCGATATGATGGTTGAGCGGGTGTTCTTGCCGATGTGGATCATTTTGGTGCCGGTATCCGCCTGCTGATGCCCACTGGTCAGCGCCACCGAGAAGAACTCCCCGATGGAGTTGTCGCCGCGCAGAATGCAGCTTGGGTATTTCCAGGTAATGGCCGAGCCGGTTTCCGACTGCGTCCACGACATCTTGCTGTTTTCACCTTCGCACAGCGCACGCTTGGTGACGAAGTTGAGGATCCCGCCGGTATTGTTATCGCCAGGGAACCAGTTCTGTACCGTGGAGTATTTCACTTCGGCATCTTTATGGATGATCACTTCCACCACCGCCGCATGTAGCTGATAGCTGTCGCGCACCGGTGCCGAGCAGCCTTCGATGTAGCTGACGTAGCTGCCTTCATCGGCCACCAGAATGGTGCGCTCGAACTGGCCGGTTTTTTCCGCGTTGATGCGGAAATAGGTGGAAAGCTCCATCGGGCAGCGCACGCCCTTCGGCACGTAAATAAAGGTACCGTCAGAAGCCACCGCCGCGTTCAGGGCGGCAAAGAAATTGTCATTTCCCGGCACCACGGTGCCCAGATATTTTTGCACCAGCTCTGGATGATCGTGGATGGCTTCGCCAAAGGAACAGAAAATAATGCCCTGCTCCGCCAGTTTTTCACGGTAGGTCGTGGCGACCGAGACGGAGTCAAAAATGGCGTCAACCGCCACTTCACGGCCCTCGCGCACCGGCACGCCAAGCTGGGCAAATGCCTCTTCAACTTCCTGACTCAGAAACGCATTGGCTCCCGTCTGCTGAACGGCTCCAAGTTCTGAGGCGCAGGTTTCATCGCAGTTACCGCAGGAAGGCGCGGAGTAGTAGCTGTAATCCTGATAATTCAGCTTGTCGTAATGGGCATGCAGCCAGTGCGGCTCATCCATCTCAAGCCACGCCTTATAGGCATTCAGGCGAAATTCGAGCATCCATTCAGGTTCATTGCGTTTCGCCGAAATGGCACGCACCACTTCTTCGCTGATCCCTTTGGCCAGCTCATCGGTTTGCAGTTGGGTAAAGAACCCTTCTTTATAATTGAGCTGCCCACCGGTCCAGGTTTTGACATCGTCAGTTGCTTCAGTGTTACGAGACATAATTACTCCGCCTGCACCCCAAAACTTTCACCACAGCCGCACTCGTGCTGCGCTTTCGGATTATGGAATTTAAAGATCTGGTTTAAGCCTTCGCGGACATAATCCACCTCGGTGCCGTCAATAAACGGCATCGCCTGTAACGGCACCCACAGTTTGGCCCCTTCGGACTCAAACAGCAGATCGTCGGCTTTCGGCTCGGTCACCGTGTCCAGCACATAAGCAAATCCCGCGCAGCCAGAAGTTTTCACCCCCAGCCGGATACCTGCCACGCTCTGTTTAACGGCAAGCTCGCGGACGTGCGCCGCCGCCGCTGGCGTCATGCTGATCCCCCGCCAGCTGAAATCAGCCGGGTTGAAGGTTTCTGAACGTAGTTCCATAGGTCCACCTTATAAGTTAACGCCTCAGGGCTTACCACTATGGTAGTGATAATGATTATCACTTCAACCCCTTGGCAGCAGGGGCTTTCGCTGAATGCCACTTTTTGGCTGCTTTAATTAAGCATAGACCCTATGAGATGTGTTCACACTTGCCTCAAAAAACATTTAATGCTTTGAAATATATTGATAAATAATGAAGAAATCGCAATTTTCACTGCGAAGGTAAAGATGCATAGGTAATACCTATTTATGAGATAGCCTGCCCGTGGCCGTTGTTGGACTGGAATGTAGGACGTCCATTGATGCGGTCAAACTCATTCACGCGGTGATTCTTATAAGGAAATTCTTATACATAGTCTTATACTGAAGCCAGATTTTACGCTCTGAAGGTCCATCCGATGATTTCAGCTATGACGGTTTCGGGTACGACGCCAACCTCGCCTTATTCAAAGGAGCTTGTTGAGCATTTACTTCCCTATGCAGAACTTAAGAAATATCCGGCCAGAAAGAAGCTGTTCTTCAACACAAAGAACGAGCAGTTTTGCTATTTGCTGATCGACGGACAGGCCACGCTGCATAAGGAAGAGAACAATCTGGTGTTGGCCACGCTCTCGCCCCCCGCCCTGATCGGGCTCGCCCACCTGCCAAACCAAAGCATTCAGGGGTATATCAAGCCCGTGACGGCCTGCGATATTGGTGTTCTGACGATTGGGAAAGTTCACGAAATTCTGGCTGAAAAAAACCTGTGGCAAATGACGGCACAGCATATGATTTTTTTGTTCAACAAGCTGTATGCCATTAACCAGAACCTGACGGTATCCACATCCTACGGTCAGGTAAAAGCACAACTGCTGGAGCTGCTGAACGAAGACAGCGCCATCCGGGATAACCTGACGGCAGAAAGGTACATTCGCGACAAAACCAACCTTTCCAGAAGCGGTGTGATGCGGATCCTTTCCGCACTGAAAGAAGGCGGATACATCGAAACCCACAGAGGGATCCTGAAAAAAATAAATAGCCTGCCCGACAAATTTTAACGCCCGACGAAAACAAAACGCGCCACTAAGGGCGCGTTTGTCGCTGCTGATTAGGCGGCAAAATCAGTAGAGTGAGGCCTCACCCAGCGGTCGCGTTTTAAAACGACGATGGACCCATAAATACTGCTCCGGCGCGCGCAGGATCTCTTTTTCGATCACTTTATTCATGTAGCTCGCGGCTTTGAACTCGTCATCCACAGGGTAGTCCGTCATTAGCTCGCTGATGTGCAGGCTGTAGCCCTTGCGGTTCGCTTTGCGCACCATGGTAATGCTCAGCAGGTCGGCACCGGACAGGCGCGAAAGCACATAAGTGCCGTTAGTCGTGGCGGCCTGCGGAACGTTAAAGAAAGGCGCGAAAGTGCTGCCCTTACGCCCGTAGTCCTGATCCGGAGCAAACCACACGGCTTCACCCTGTTTCAGCGCGCTGACCAGCCCACGCAGGTTCCGACGATCGATCATCGCTTTGTTGGAGCGAAGACGACCTTTAGTCTGCACCCACTCCATCATTTTGCTGTTATGAGGACGATAGGTGGCCATCATCGGGCGACATAAGCCCATCGCGCGCCCACCCAGTTCCAGCGACATAAAGTGCACGCCAACCACCATCACGCCTTTTTTCTCTGCCAGCGCGTTTGTGAGGTTGGCATAACCTTCTACATCAAACCATTTTTTAACCCGGGCATCGCTCCAGAACCAGGCCATACCGGTTTCAATCAATCCCATGCCGAGAGAAATAAAATTCTGTTCAATTAATTTCTCTTTAGCGGCAGCATCCATTTCGGGGAAGCATAAGTCTATATTTCTTGACGCGATCTTTTCTCTTCTTTTCAAAAAAGGACGTGACGCGCGACCCAGCGTTGAGCCAATAAGATAAAGCAGAGGATAAGGGAGCTGAACCATCAGCCACAGCACACCTAAACCTAACCAGGTAAACCAGTTGCGAGGGTGCAGCAGTGATGTGTCGAAGGCTTTTGCCATCGTTGATTCCTGTAAGCATGTGTACCAGTAACGCATAAGGAAAAAACGAATAAGATCATCAATCTTTAAGCGATACGTCTATAAATTGTCACGATTTTCAGGCGTTAGTTTGACGCCAAAGAACAATAAATCGCCAGTTAAACCTGGTCCACAATTGGAGCCAAAAAAGATTCGTTATGTGTGGGTTAACTGCGAGTGCGAGGATGCTACATTTGTTTAAAAAAAGATAGTGAATTAATCTGAAGCTTGCGCGAACAGATTATGAATAAAACAAGACAATTCTGTTTGTCCGCTGTGAATAATTATTACGCTAATGAATATTTGTTCTGCGATTGCTGATTCTTAAAACAATTCGACAGAAATAATGGAGAAAAGCACCGCCAATCGGTGCTTTCCTGTTGGTTTTTTATTCAGTATCTCTAAACAACTGCTGTGGTCAGCCGGGAAACGCAGCACAATTTGCCTTGTTCGTCGAAAATCTCAATCTGCCAGACCTGATGTCTGCGTCCGGCATGCGTGGCTTTACAAACTCCCCGCACCCGCCCGCTGCGCACGGAACGAAGGTGATTGGCATTGACTTCCACGCCCACCACTTTTTGATCGCCTTCGGTGCAAAGATAACCCGCCACGGACCCGAGGGTTTCGGCAAGCACCACCGAAGCCCCGCCGTGCAGCAGCCCGAAAGGCTGATGAGTACGATGGTCAACCGGCATGCTGGCTTCCAGCTCATCATCACCGATGCGCTCAAAACGAATATCCAGCAGCCCTACCATATTGCCCTCGCCCATGGCGTTAAGGCTATCCAACGTGACGTTACGTTTCCAGATCATCCGATAATCTCCAGTAAAGCCTGCAGCGGATGACGCACGCCGCTGCCTTCAATGCGTTTAACCTGGCTGCGGCAGGAATAGCCAGTTGCCAGACAGCGATTTTTCGGCAGGCGCTGCATCGCCTGCTGCCAGGACAGCGCGTAAATGCCAAGTGAGTTTTCGTGGTTCTTCACTTCATGCCCGTAAGTTCCAGCCATACCGCAGCAGCCGACGTTAACGCTTTCCATTCTTGCGCCGAAGCGGGCAAAAATGGACGCCCATTGTTTCGGTGCCATTGGCAGCGCCGTCACTTCAGTGCAATGGCCAAACAGATACCAGGCTTCACCGCTCACCTCCGGCGATTCGACGGACTCCAGCGCCTGCGGCAGCCATTCGTGCACCAATTGCACCTGGAAGTCACCGCGTTTATCACCCAGCGATTGCTTGTACTCATCGCGATAACAGAGCACCAGCGCCGGGTCGACGCCCACCATTGGGATATCCAGTTTTGCCACCCGGTTTAAAAAATCAGCTGTTTTTTGCGCCGTTTTAGCAAAACGCGTGAGGAAGCCTTTAATATGCTGCGCTTTGCCATTTGGCGAGAACGGCAGCACCACCGGCTGGTAGCCCAGGCGCTCGGCCAGACGGACAAAATCGGCCACCACCTGCGCATCGTAATAACTGGTAAACGGATCCTGGACCACCAGTACAATCTTTGCTTTCTCCGCCGGGCTTAAGGTTTCCAGTTGTTCCAGCGTCAGATTGGCGGAGCGATGTCCCACCAGCTGCTGCTGCAACGACGGCGTGGAAAGCAACGGTAAATCGATCATCCCGATGTGCTTTTGCGACAGGCTTTTCACCCACGGCTGGCTGATGAAAAAGTTGAAGGTTTTCGGTGCGCGGGCCATTAATGGCGCATAGTTTTCAACCGTCGCCACCACGTGATCGCGCAGCGGACGTAAATAGCGGGTGTGATACAGCTGTAAAAAGCGCGAGCGGAATTCCGGCACGTCTATTTTGATTGGACACTGAGTGGAGCAGGCCTTGCACGCCAGACAGCCTGACATGGCCTCTTTCACCTCGTGCGAAAAATCATACTCACCCTTATTCGCATGCCAGCTGTTGCGGGTTCGTGCAATCAGGGTACGCAGGGTCGCCCGTTTTTCAGGCAGCTCGCTTTCAAGCTTTAGAGGATCCACGCCCCTGTCAGCTAACAGCCGCAGCCATTCGCGCACCAGCGTTGCTCGTCCTTTCGGTGAATGAATGCGATTGCTGGTGATTTTCATCGACGGGCACATCGGGCTTTTGGCATCGAAGTTGAAGCACAGGCCGTTGCCGTTACACTCCATTGCGCCACGCCATGCAGTACGAACCGCAATCGGGATCTGTCTGTCATAAGTCCCGCGCTTAACGGCATCGACTTTCATCATCGGATCGTCAACGCCTTCCGGCGGACAAATTTTGCCTGGGTTAAGGCGGTTATCTGGATCAAACGCCGCCTTCACTTTACGCAGCTCGGCGTAGAGCTCGTCGCCGAAAAATGCCGGGCTGTATTCTGCGCGGAAGCCTTTTCCGTGTTCCCCCCAAAGCAGGCCGCCGTATTTAGCCGTCAGGGCGACCACCTCATCGGAAATCTGCTTCATCAGGATTTCCTGCTGCGGGTCGCACATATCCAGCGCGGGGCGAACGTGCAGCACACCTGCGTCAACATGGCCAAACATGCCGTAGCTCAGGCCATGCCCGTCCAGCAGCGCGCGGAATTCGGCAATGTAATCGGCCAGATGTTCTGGCGGCACGCAGGTATCTTCGGCAAACGGAATCGGTTTGGCAGCGCCTTTCGCATTGCCTAGCAGCCCCACGGCTTTCTTACGCATTGCATAAATTCGCTCGATGCCGTCCAGCTCGGTACAGAGCTGCCAGCCGATCACGCCGCCCTCGCCCGCAGAAATCAGCGAATCCAGCCTTTCACAAAGCGACTCCACCTGCGATTCAATTAACTCTGCATCATCTCCGGCAAACTCGACGATGTTCAGGCCAAGCATCTCTTTATCAGGCACATCGGTGATCAGTTCGCTGACGGAATGCCAGACGATGTCTTCCCGCGCCAGATTCAGCACCTTCGAATCCACGGTTTCAACCGACAGCGCTCGCGCCTCGACCATAAATGGCGCGTTGCGCAGCGCAGAATCGAAGGAGTCATACTTAACGTTAACCAGTCTGCGAACTTTTGGCAGACGGGTGATATCCAGCCGGGCCTCGGTAATAAAGGCCAGCGTGCCTTCTGAGCCGGTTAACACACGGGTCAGATCGAACTCGCTCATCTCGTCATTAAAGACGTGGCGCAGATCGTAGCCGGTCAGGAAGCGGTTGAGTTTGGGAAACTTATCGATAATCAGCTGGCGCTGTGCTTTACAGCGTTCATAAACCGTACGATAAATTCTGCCGATGGAGGATTGTTCCTTCGCCAGCGTTTCAGCGAGAGCAACCGGTACAGGCTGAGTATCGAGAATATCGCCGCCCAGCAGGACGGCGCGAACGCCAAGGATATGGTCGGAGGTTTTACCGTAAACCAGAGAGCCCTGGCCGGAAGCATCGGTATTGATCATTCCGCCGAGCGTTGCCCGGTTGCTGGTCGACAATTCCGGCGCAAAGAAATATCCGTACGGCTTCAGAAATTGATTAAGCTGATCTTTAATCACGCCCGCTTCCACACGCACCCATCCCTGTTCCGGATTGATTTCGATGATGCGATTCATGTAGCGGGAAAGATCGATGATGATGCCCTGATTCAGAGCCTGGCCGTTAGTTCCCGTGCCGCCGCCTCGAGGGGTGAACACCAGCGTTCGAAAACGTTCTTCATCGGCGATGCGGGTGAGCAGAGCGACATCCGCCGTTGAACGGGGGAAGATCACCGCATCGGGGAGGAGCTGATAAATACTGTTATCGGTGGACATCGTCAGCCTGTCGGCATAACGCGTGGCGGTATCGCCGGTAAAACCCTGCTGCTCCAGTGCCTGCAAAAAATTCAGCACCAGCTGAACGACGCCGGGTGCCTGAGAAATTTGTGGGATCATGACGCTTGACCCTGCCTGACTTAGTTATGGATGGTTGTGTTGTCGATATTTTATCGTTTGCGTACTGCTTCATCGTTGTATCACATTTTTTCCTTATACGCTTATCGGATTTTGCAACGATCATGATCCCGAAATTGTTGATATTATTATCAGTAAACGGATTTAATCCCTGCGGCCTTTTGCGGCCTCTTTACTAAGGTACAAACTGTATGACAACCGTTCATCGGCCACGCGATATCCCTCAGATCCTTCTGTCGGTGCTATTTTTAAGCCTCATGATTGTGGCCAGTATCTGGATTGTACAACCCTTCATTCTGGGCTTTGCCTGGGCGGCCATGATCGTTATTGCCACCTGGCCAGTACTCATTAAGCTTCAGCGCATCCTTTTTGGGCGCCGTTCGCTGGCCGTGCTGGTGATGACGCTGCTGCTGTTTTTGCTGTTCGTCATCCCGATTGCCCTGCTGGTTAATAGCCTGGTCGACGGCAGTACTCCGCTGGTGCATGCCATTTCCTCCGGTAATCTGACGCTGCCGGATCTGGCCTGGCTGAACAGTATCCCGTGGGTCGGTGCCAAGCTTTATTCCGCCTGGCACGGTCTGCTGGATATGGGTGGCACGGCAATCATGGCCAAAGTCCGTCCTTATATTGGCACCACCACCACCTGGTTCGTCGGCCAGGCGGCGCACATCGGACGCTTCATGATGCACTGCGGCCTGATGCTGCTCTTCAGCGCCCTGCTGTACTGGCAGGGTGAGAAAGTGGCCTACGGCGTGCGCTATTTTGCCACTCGTCTGGCTGCCAGACGCGGGGATGCCGCAGTACTGCTGGCAGGTCAGGCCATTCGCGCTGTTGCCCTGGGTGTGGTAGTAACCGCGCTGGTTCAGGCGGTGTTGGGCGGCATTGGTCTGGCAATCTCCGGCGTGCCTTACGCCACGTTGCTGACCGTAGTGATGATTTTTTCCTGTCTGGTCCAACTGGGGCCGCTGGTTGTGCTGATCCCCTGCATTATCTGGCTGTACTGGACGGGTGATACCACCTGGGGAACCGTGCTGCTAGTCTGGAGCTGTGTGGTAGGCACCATGGATAACTTTATCCGTCCGATGTTAATTCGTATGGGCGCAGATTTGCCGATGGTGCTGATCCTGACCGGTGTCATCGGCGGATTGATCGCCTTCGGGATGATTGGCCTGTTTATCGGCCCGGTTCTGCTGGCGGTTTCCTGGCGACTGTTTGACGCCTGGGTCCGCGAGGTTCCACCACCGTCGCAGGATCCCGATGCCGTACTGGAAGAGCTGGAAGACCTTGAAGCCAGCCACCAAAAGCTGGAAAGCTAAGCTAATCAGAGCCCGGAACAAACTTATGTTCCGGGCCAGATACTTAAGAGATACTTATCGTTCACTTTGCGTTTTCCATCTCTCAGCCGCGATTTCTACCAAATCACCCTCTTCGCTTCGCATAATCTTCACTTCTTTTTAACGATTAAGACCAATCTGATCGACGCAAAAATCTGCCATGCCTACTATTAGCTCAAGGTTATAAATCAACGCATTGATTTATAAGCATGGAAATCCCCTGAGTGAAACAACGAATTGCTGTGTGTAGTCTTTGCCCAACTCCCACGTTGGGCTTTTTTTTGTCCTGATTTTGGCAGCTACACGTCTGTAAGCACTCTGCGTTAGATGTACTCGTCACATCTTCGTCTCTGTGCACTCCACAATCATCCGATTAATCTGACTGAAACCTTTGCCGTGATTATGGTTTACCGCTCATCTATTCATTAACTAAACAATTGATAATAATGGAGATGATCATAAAATAGCCACATCAACACGGAGGGTTTTGCTATGCACGTTCCTTACCCCTATCCTAATTCTATTGCGTGGGATGGCATAAAAGAAGGTGGCCTCAGGCTACTAAGATTAGGTGAAATCAATCTAGCCTACTCTCTCTTTCTCAACAGCATCAGATACAACGAAGTGTGGATACATCTGAAGAGCTACCTACCTTTTAACTTGCAAAACCCAAGGCAGGCTATGTCACCCAATGGTGAAATGTGGTTCAGGCCTGAGAAGTATCAACATGATTTTTCTGTTCCCGGTGTTTATCACCAGCACCTTTTCTTACATGAAATGATGCATATTTGGCAACATCAAAGAGGAATGTGGGTAAGGCTAAGGGGCTCAATGTCTTGGGCTGCTGATTACTCATATAATTTAGATAAAGCTAATTTGCTTGATTACAGTTTAGAGCAACAGGCAAGCATAGTTAGTGATTATTGGGTCTTAGTTCATCACGGGTTTTATCATACTCCTGCACGTATTGAATACAGAAAATACGACGCATCGGAGCCTGAACATTTATTAATTAAGAAATACGAAGATGTATTGGGAAGCTTTCCGCTATGAAAAAATTATCTATCATGATTTGTTTAGCATGTTCCTTAACGGGGTGTCCTGGTCTTCATCACGAAGGAGCTGAAATGGGTGAGTCACGATGGATTAGTGTAGACAAGGAAAGAGTCTGCTTTAGCATAGACAAAAATGATGTGTTAACCACCTACTACCTTTCATCAAACGAAGATGGTCAAAAGCTAATAATAGCTTCTGACACCCGTAAACCCACAAGTTATGTTTACCCTAACACCTGTTTCAGCACACAGTTAAAGACAGGATACATTTATTACACACTTTACATGATAAATAATGTCAGTTACCACTATGAATTCTTCATAGACAATAACTGGAATGTGGTTAATTTAAATAAGGGTTAATTAATATGTCTTTACCAGCATACGCATACCTATATGACGAAAATGGTATTCAAATCCAGGGTAACTGTAAAACTCTGGGAAGAGAGGGTGCCATCGAGATTATGAGCAGCAGCTACGGCGTCTCTCAGCCCGTCGACTCTTTTACCGGCAGGATGACGGGTACCCGCCAACACGATGCGTTCACTATCCACAAGCAGGTGGATAAAACTAGTCCGTTTTTAGCTGACTGCGTCTGTCAGTCCAGGCGCTTTCAGAAAATGGTTATCCATTATTTTGATATTAATGACGCTGGTATTGAATTTGAAGTTTACAGAGTGACCCTTGACAGTGTGGTGGTCGCCTTTGTTAATGCGGCACATACCTATATTCCTGGTTCTGGCACGCCTAATATGATTGAAAGCGTTGGTTTCAGATTTAACGCCATCGAATGGTTCTATCTCGATGGATTTATTAAATACGATGACGCCTGGAGCAGACCACAACAACCGGCGCAAAAATAAATGAATCAGGTAAAATAAGCATCCTCCAATTCCGCCGGAGGATGCTTACAATCCAGGATTATCAACTCACTTCACACTCACTCATCATCCGCCAGTCTTTCGGTAAAACACGGGTTTCACCAACCACTTTAGCCATTGCGCTTCCACGAATATCCGCAGACGATAAACCCACCATGAATTCAAACTCACCCGGTTCGACAATGCGCTTCCCATTTCGGGCGGTAAAATTCAGCATATCGACGGGAACCGTAAAGGTCAGAGTGGCGCTTTCACCCGCCAGCAGCTCCACCCGCTGGAACGCTTTCAGTTCTTTTAGCGGACGCACCATCGAGGCGACTTTATCGTGGACGTACAGCTGGATGACTTCGCTACCACGGCGCTCTCCCTGATTCGTTACGCTAAGACGCAACACAATTTCACCCTCAACGGACACTTCCTGAGTCAGTAATTCAGGCTCGCCGAGGGTGAAGTGCCCCCAGCCCTGACCGTAGCCGAACGGGTAGCGGCTGCCAAAATGGAACGCAAACGGCGTACCGCCGCTTTTCAGCTTGTGATTGTAGTAATACGGCATGGCCCCTGCGCTTTTCGGCACGCTAACCACCAGCCTCCCCTGTGGCTCAGCTTTTCCTGTCAGCACGTCGGCGATAGCCCAGCCGCCTTCCTGACCTGGAGCCCAGGCCATCAGCAGCGCAGCCACTTTATCTTCCAGCCCTTGCAGATTGTAAGGCCGCCCTCCGGTCATCACCACTACAACGGGTTTACCGGTAGCGACCAGTGCCTCCAGCAGTTGCTGCTGCACACCCGGTAGATTCAGAGAATCAGTGTCGGAACCTTCGCCGACAGTACCACTCTGAAATAGCCCGGCCAGATCGCCGACGCAGGCCACGATAATGTCGCTGTTTTGCGCTACACGGACTGCCGCCGGAATCATCGAGATATCCTGCGAGACAGGAGATTGTTGCATGGGCTTACCGCTGGTATCACCCGGGAAAACAGGCGCGCCGGCAACCCGTTTTTCAATAATATGGCATCCCTTGGCGTAGCTGACTCGGTCCTCTCCCAGCACCTGTCGAAGCGCTGTCAGAGGGGTTGTCACCTGCGACGTCTCCTCCAGCATATCGCTGATGATCAGATGCACCGGGAAGCTGTAGCCGCTTAGCAGCGCCAGAGGATCGTCCGCCGTCGGTCCAATGACGGCAACGCGAGGCGTTCCCTGAAGCGGAAGCACACCGTTGTTTTCCAGCAGGGTGAGCGAACGGGTAGCCACATCGCGCGCGGCCTGGCGCGTTCTGGCACTTTGTAACTCGATAACATCCGGATCGGCATAAGGCTGCTCAAATAAGCCAAGGCGGAATTTCTCCGTCAGCGTGCGGGCCACGATTTCATCAACTTTACTCATCGATATCAGCCCACGCTCAACGGCTTCAGCCAGATGACGTGCGCAGTCGTCTTTCGGAAGCTCGACATCCAGCCCGGCGTTAAATGCCAGCGCCGCTGATTCCGCCGCATGGTGAGATACGCCATGATGCTGATGCAGCAAACTGACTCCGCCGTAATCCGCAACGATGATCCCGTCGAAGCCCCATTGCTCCCGTAGTACCTCCGTCAGCAGAAAATGATCGCTGTGCCCCGGCTGGTTATCGATGTCGTGATAGGCGGGCATCACCGATCCGGCATTGGCGAGTTTCACCGCCATTTCGAACGGCAGCAGAAAAGTGTCATTCAGTTCACAAAAGCCCAGATGCACTGGCGCATGATTTCGGGCCCCTTCGCTGAAGGAGTGGCCGACAAAGTGTTTGAGCGTTGCCAACACATCGCGTTTAGCGCCCTGCAAGCCTTCAACATAGGCGCAGGCCATGACGCCCACCAGCCACGGATCTTCGCCAAAGGTTTCTTCCGTGCGCCCCCAGCGGACGTCACGTGAAACATCCAGCACCGGAGCCAACCCCTGATGGCAACCCACAGAGCGCAGCTCGTCGCCGATACAAACGGCAGCGTGGCGAACCAGATCCGGATCCCACGTTGAACCATAGTTCAGCGATGAAGGAAACAGCGCGGCATCCTTGCACAAAAGCCCCACCAGGCACTCCTCGTGGAACAGCGCCGGAATGCCCAGCCGTGTCTCTTCCACCAGCATTTTTTGCAGACGGTTGGCTGCACGTACGCCCGTTCTTGCATCAACGATGTGCGTCCCCAGTGGGCGTGTGATTTGCCCCACGCCGAGTTTCAGCCGCTCCTGCAACGACGCCTGTTCGGAAACTCCGGCAAACTCATCGCTCATATCCAAACGCTCGCGATGGTCGCCCTGTTCAGACAGCACCAGCCAGTAGGCGTGCATCTGGGCAAACTTCTCTTCGGGGGTCATTCGCGCCAGTAAATCAGCGACGCGTTCAGCAACAGGACGTTGGGGATCTTGATAAACCGGGATCATGATGTCTCCTGAGTACGGGGAAATAGCATTGGCACTCAGTATTGGAAAGGGAGACGCGGTGAACAATTGCAGAATTGACCAGCAGATTTATGAAAATTTGTTTTTTACGCGGAGTGTGATCTGCCGCAAATCCCTGTGCAACAGACAAAAAAATCCCCGGACGATGCCGGGGATCGGTCAGACCTTATTTGTTTAGTTCGGCCAGACTGAGCCAGGTTTGCACCACGGTGTCCGGGTTGAGGGACAGGCTATCGATACCCTCTTCCATCAGCCAGGCAGCAAAATCTTCGTGGTCCGAAGGCCCCTGTCCGCAGATGCCGACGTATTTACCTTGTTTCTTCGCCGCGCGAATCGACATCGACAGCAGCGCTTTCACCGCTTCGTTGCGCTCATCGAACAGCTCAGAGACCACGCCGGAATCGCGGTCCAGGCCCAGCGCCAGCTGCGTCATATCGTTGGAGCCGATGGAGAAGCCATCGAAGTGTTCAAGGAACTGCTCTGCCAGCAGGGCGTTGGACGGGATCTCACACATCATGATGATCTTAAGCCCGTTCTCACCGCGCTTCAGACCCTGACGCGCCAGCTCTTCCACCACGGCTTTCGCCTGATCGACGGTGCGCACGAACGGGATCATAATTTCCACGTTGGTGAGACCCATTTCGTTACGCACGTATTTAACGGCGTCACACTCCAGCGCGAAACAGTCGCGGAAGCTGTCAGAAACGTATCGGCCTGCGCCACGGAAGCCGAGCATCGGGTTCTCTTCTTCCGGCTCGTAGCGTTCGCCGCCCACCAGGTTGGCGTATTCGTTCGACTTAAAGTCAGACAGGCGGACAATCACGCGCTTCGGGTAAAACGCCGCGCCGAGCGTCGCAATACCTTCAGCCAGACGCCCGACGTAAAACGCTTTCGGCGAATCGTAGCCTTTCATCATTTCGCGAATTTCGTTCTGCAGCTTCGCGTCCTGGTCGTCAAATTCCAGCAGCGCACGCGGGTGAACGCCAATCATGCGGTTGATGATGAATTCCAGACGCGCCAGGCCTACGCCTTCGTTTGGCAGGCAGGCAAAATCGAACGCACGATCCGGGTTGCCGACGTTCATCATGATTTTCAGCGGCAGGTCAGGCATGGTATCGACGCTGGAGCTTTTCACGCTGAAATCGAGCATTTCGGCATAGACATAGCCGGTATCGCCCTCCGCACAGGAAACGGTGACTTTCTCGTCGTCCTTCATGCGCTCGGTAGCGTCGCCGCAGCCGACAACGGCCGGGATCCCCAGTTCACGCGCAATGATCGCCGCGTGACAGGTACGGCCACCGCGGTTGGTGACAATCGCCGCCGCTTTTTTCATGATCGGTTCCCAGTCCGGGTCGGTCATGTCGGTGACCAGCACGTCGCCCGGCTGAATGCGGTTCATTTCGCTGATATCGTGAATAACCTTCACCGGACCTGCGCCAATGCGATGGCCGATAGCGCGTCCTTCAGCGATGATTTTGCCCTGTGAATGCAGGGTGTAACGCTCCATCACCTGGCCGCGAGAGCGGACGGTTTCCGGACGAGCCTGAACGATAAACAGCTTGCCGGTATGACCGTCTTTTGCCCACTCGATGTCCATTGGACGACCGTAGTGTTTTTCAATCTGCACCGCCTGTTTTGCCAGCTCCTGCACTTCCGCATCGGTCAGCGAGAAGCGGTCGCGGTCGGCCTGTGGTACATCTTCAATTTTGACCTGCTTGCCGTGCTCCTGAGTTGGCGCATAGACCATACGGATTTTTTTCGACCCCATGGTACGACGCACAATCGCCGGGCGATCGGCTGCAAGCGTAGGTTTGTGGACGTAGAACTCATCCGGGTTCACCGCGCCCTGCACCACCATTTCGCCTAGGCCAAAGGCAGAGGTGATAAACACCACCTGATCGAAACCAGATTCTGTATCGATGGAGAACATCACGCCGGAAGATGCGAGGTCCGAACGCACCATACGCTGAACGCCCGCGGAGAGCGCAACGCCACGATGGTCGTAGCCCTGGTGCACGCGGTAAGAAATGGCGCGGTCGTTGAACAGGGAGGCAAACACGTGCTTAATCGCTACCAGCACGGCGTCGTAGCCCTGCACGTTGAGGAAGGTTTCCTGTTGGCCCGCGAAGGAAGCATCGGGCATATCTTCCGCCGTTGCAGAAGAACGCACGGCAAAGGATGCTTCGGCATCGTCAGAGGAGAGCTGATTGTAGGCCTCATGGACGGCTTTTTCCAGCTCAGGCTGGAATGGCGTATCGATGATCCACTGGCGAATTTGTGCCCCGGCTTTCGCCAGCGCGGAGATATCGTCAATGTCGGTCTCATCCAGCAGTTCATAGATGCGCTGGTTAACACCGCTCTGGTCGAGGAACTGATTGAAGGCATCAGCCGTGGTGGCAAACCCGTTCGGGACAGACACGCCCAAATCGGACAGATTAGTGATCATTTCACCCAGGGAAGCATTTTTGCCCCCAACGCTGTCTACATCATTCATGCCGAGTTGGTTGTACCAAAGCACCAGAGCATTGTCAGACATCGTACCCATTCCTTTCAGTAATTAAGAAAAGTGCCAGAAACATCACTGGCTTCGTTATTTACTCTGCCATAATTAGGCGTTATGAAAAAACGGTGAATCGTTCAAGCAAATTATTTTTTCTGTTTTTCAGACAGATCCTTCTCAGCCCATAACTCTATGATTTATCAGAATTCCCACACAAACCAGCGGTCTATAGCTCAATCTGGAAAAATGAATGCCCCTTTTCATTAAAAATAAAAATAGCGTTTCATTTTTTAAAAAGAGACAACAATAACCAGTTTGTGATTAAAATAAACAGAAGCTTCAGCGAATTAACTTAACCCTACCGGATGGTCAAAATGGATAATGCTGTCGATCGCCACGTATTTTATATTTCTGACGGGACGGCGATCACCGCCGAGGTGCTCGGCCACGCGGTGATGTCGCAGTTTCCGGTGTCGGTGAACAGCATCACCCTGCCGTTTGTCGAAACCGAAAGCCGTGCCAAAGCGGTCAAAGAGCAGATTGACGCCATTTTCCAGCAAACCGGCATTCGTCCGCTGGTGTTTTATTCCATCGTCTTACCGGAGATCCGCGCCATCATTTTGCAGTGCGAAGGCTTCTGTCAGGACATTGTTCAGGCTCTGGTCGCCCCGCTTCAGCAGGAACTCAAGCTGGAGCCCACGCCGATTGCCCATCGCACGCACGGTCTGACGCCAGGCAACCTCACCAAATATGACGCACGTATCGCCGCCATTGATTACACACTTGCGCACGATGACGGCATTTCGCTGCGTAATCTCGATCAGGCACAGGTGATTTTACTTGGCGTTTCCCGCTGTGGAAAAACCCCCACCAGCCTGTATCTGGCGATGCAATTTGGTATTCGCGCCGCCAACTATCCGTTTATCGCCGACGATATGGATAATCTGGTATTGCCCGCCGCGCTGAAACCGCTACAGCACAAATTATTCGGACTGACGATCAATCCGGAACGCCTGGCCGCGATCCGCGAAGAGCGCCGCGAAAACAGCCGCTACGCCTCCATGCGCCAGTGCCGAATGGAAGTCACGGAAGTGGAAGCGCTGTATCGCAAAAATCAGATCCCATGGCTCAACAGCACCAACTATTCGGTGGAAGAGATTGCCACCAAGATCCTCGACATTATGGGACTCAGCCGTCGCATGTACTAATACACTAGTACAATGCATTCAAATGAGGTAAGATTTGCTGCGTAATTAGATGTACGTCACATTCTGCCTTGAATAAACCAGGGATTGGTTTAAGGTGATGCGCATCACTTCCGGCATTTTGGCCGCTGAAGCAACCCAATTCTGAGAATCCTGATGAACAAAACTGATGAACTGCGTTCGGCGCGCATCGACAGCCTGGTAACGCCTGCCGAACTGGCTCAGCGCCACCCGGTTTCCGCTGAAGTGGCAAGCCACGTCACCGCTTCACGCCGCCGCATTGAAAAAATCCTTAACGGTGAAGATAAACGCCTGCTGGTGGTTGTTGGCCCCTGCTCCATCCACGATCTGGATGCAGCGATGGACTACGCACGCCGTTTACAGGAGCTGCGTGAAAAGCACCAGTCGCGCCTTGAAATTGTGATGCGCACCTACTTTGAAAAGCCGCGCACCGTTGTTGGCTGGAAAGGCCTGATTTCCGATCCCGATCTCAACGGCAGCTATCGCGTTAACCACGGCATTGAGCTGGCACGCAAGCTGCTGCTGCAGGTCAACGAGCTGGGCGTTCCGACGGCCACTGAGTTTCTCGATATGGTGACCGGACAGTTTATCGCCGACCTTATCAGCTGGGGCGCAATTGGCGCTCGCACCACCGAAAGCCAGATCCACCGCGAAATGGCTTCTGCGCTCTCCTGCCCGGTTGGTTTTAAAAATGGCACCGACGGTAATACCCGCATTGCGGTGGATGCGATCCGCGCCGCCCGCGCCAGCCACATGTTCCTGTCGCCGGACAAAAGCGGCCAGATGACCATCTACCAGACCAGCGGTAATCCTTACGGTCACATCATCATGCGCGGCGGTAAGAAGCCAAACTACCATGCCGCCGATTTGGCTGTGGCCTGCGATACGCTGCATGAGTTCGATTTACCCGAACATCTGGTGGTGGATTTCAGCCACGGTAACTGCCAGAAACAGCATCGCCGCCAGTTGGAAGTATGTGATGATATCTGTCAGCAGATCCGCAACGGGTCTACGGCGATCGCCGGAATCATGGCCGAAAGTTTCCTGCGCGAAGGCACGCAGAAAATTGTCGCCGGGCAGCCGCTGGTTTACGGCCAATCGATCACCGACCCTTGCCTGAGCTGGGAAGATACCGAAGTGCTGCTGGAAAAATTGTCTTCGGCTATTGATACCCGCTTCTGAGTTTTATCCCCGGGTTGAGCTTCGCTTGCCCGGTGGCGCTTTCGCTTACCGGACCTACAAGTCTATCTCCATTTTTCCCGTAGGCCCGTGCAAGCGAAAGCGCCGCCGGGCAATATCATTTGCCCTCTGCAACATCTCTTTTTTGATCCAGTCACTTATTTTTCACAAAAGGGCTTGCTGTGTTTTTTGATTTGTTGATAATGATTATCATTGTTACATTGATTTCCATTTTTAACATTATGACATCTCTGGACACGACTTCCGTTACGGAAAAAACAAATCATAAGCCCCATCCTCAACAGGGCGATCGCCGCATTAGCAGTCAGTCTCTGCTGGGCGCGGAAGGCCGGATCATCATCGAACATGATGGTCAGCATTACCTGTTACGGCAGACCCATGCCGGAAAACTGATCCTGACAAAATAACGCTTTACCACATCATATTTCGCCAGCCACCCAGGACTTAATGCCGAGGCAGCCAGCGCTTTTCACTTCTTATGGAGAGTTGCATGCTACACCTGCATTCCGCGTCGCTGCGTCCATCTCTGGTCGCCCTGGCTGTTTTCGGCGCTATCACCACTCCGGCTTTTGCCGCTTCTGAACAAATGACCGTGACGGCAACCGGTAACGAACGCAGCGCGTTTGAGGCGCCGATGATGGTGACCGTCATTGATGCCGATACCCCTGAAGGCCAGACGGCCAGCTCCGCCGCCGATATGCTGCGCCAGGTGCCGGGTTTGACGATCGACGGTACGGGCCGCACCAACGGTCAGGACGTTAATCTGCGCGGCTACGACCGTCGCGGCGTGCTGGTGCTGGTAGACGGCATTCGCCAGGGAACGGATACCGGGCATCTCAACAGCACTTTCCTCGATCCGGCGCTGATCAAACGTATTGAAGTCGTTCGTGGTCCATCAGCCCTGCTGTATGGGAGCGGTGCACTGGGCGGTGTGATTTCCTATGACACCGTTGACGCAGCCGATTTACTGCGTGCGGGTCAGAACAGCGGCTACCGTGTGTTTGGCACCGGTGGCACCGGCGATCACAGTCTGGGAATGGGTGCCAGCGCGTTTGGCCGTACCGACAGTCTGGACGGCGTGGTGTCCTGGTCCAGCCGCGATCGTGGCGATTTGAAGCAAAGCGATGGTTTTACCGCACCGAACGATGAAAGCATCAGCAACTTCCTCGCTAAGGGCAGCTGGAAAATCGATCCGGCGCAAAAACTGAGCGGCTCCGTGCGTTATTACAACAACGCTGCCCAGGAGCCGAAAAACCCGCAAACACCTGCCGCCTCTGACAGCAGCAACCCGATGACCGATCGCTCGACCATTCAGCGCGATGCCCAGATGACTTACAACATCGCACCTGCAGGCAACGACTGGCTGAATGCCGACGTTAAGGCTTACTGGTCTGAAGTCCGTATCAACGCAGAAAACCTGGACAGCTCCGGCGAGTTCCGCAAGCAGACCACCACCGGCGGGAAGGCCGAGAACCGTACCCGTCTGTTCAGCGACAGCTTTGCTTCTCACCTGCTGACCTACGGCGGTGAATATTATCGTCAGGAACAAAATCCAGGTGGCGTAACGACCGGTTTCCCGGACGCGCGCATTAACTTCAGCTCTGGCTGGCTTCAGGATGAAATCACGCTGCGCGATCTGCCAGTAACGCTGCTTGGCGGCACACGCTACGACAACTATCGCGGCAGCAGCGATGGCTATAAAGATGTTGATGCCGACAAATGGTCATCCCGTGCGGGCCTGACCGTGACTCCGGCCGACTGGCTGATGCTGTTTGGCTCCTACGCTCAGGCGTTCCGCGCGCCGACCATGGGCGAGATGTACAACGATGCGAAGCACTTCTCCATCGGCAGGTTCTACACCAACTACTGGGTGCCAAACCCGAACCTGCGTCCGGAAACCAATGAAACCCAGGAATACGGTTTTGGCCTGCGTTTCGACAACTTGCTGATGGCGAACGACGGCCTTGAGTTCAAAGCCAGCTACTTTGACACCAATGCCAAAGACTACATCACCACTTCCGTCGATTTTGCCAAAGCGACCACCACGTCGATCAACGTGCCGAATGCCAAGATCTGGGGCTGGGACGTGATGACCAAATATAGCGCAGACCTGTTCAGCCTCGATGTTGCCTACAACCGCACCCGTGGCAAGGACACCGACACCGGCGACTGGCTGACCAGCATTAATCCGGACACCGTGACCTCTCGTCTTGATGTTCCAGTGGCGCAAAGCGGCTTCTCTGTCGGCTGGGTGGGTACTTTTGCTGCTGACACCAAAAACATCAGCACCACGCCGCAGGCAGGTTATGGTGTGAACGACTTTTACGTCAGCTACAAAGGCCAGCAGCAGTTCAGCGGCCTGACCACCTCGCTGGTGTTCGGTAACGCCTTCGACAAACAATATTACTCGCCGCAGGGCATCCCTCAGGATGGCCGCAACGGCAAAATTTTCGTGAGTTATCAGTGGTAACCACCCGGCCCCGGTTCGCCGGGGCGTTTAACTGGAAGGAAGAAATAATGACTCTCTACACACGCTGGCTGGCCCTTAAAGAAGAAAATCCAGGACAATATGCGCGCGACATCGCCGCGATGATGCACATCAGCGAAGCACAGCTGACCTGGGCACGAGTCGGCCACGATGCCTGGCGTCTGCAAGGTGAAGTTCGCGACATTCTCGGCGCTCTGGAAACCGTGGGCGACGTGAAATGTATTTGCCGCAACGAATACGCCGTTCACGAACAGGTGGGCAGCTTCACTAACCAGCATCTCAGCGGACATGCCGGGCTGGTTCTGAACCCACGGGCACTGGATCTTCGTCTGTTCTTAAACCAGTGGGCCAGCGTGTTCCACATTACCGAAGCCAGCGCGCGCGGTGAACGTCAGAGCATTCAGTTCTTCGACCATCAGGGTGATGCTCTGCTGAAGGTGTACACCACCGACGCTACTGATATGGCAGCGTGGGCCGATGTGCTGACCCGCTTTATTCACGCAGATAATCCAGAACTGGTACTGCTGCCAGCAGAATCCCCCGCTCACGCGGAAAACATTGACGGTGCGGTGATTGACAGCGAATGGCGCGCGATGACCGACGTACATCAGTTCTTCACCTTACTGAAGCGCCACAACCTGAGCCGCCAGCAGGCGTTCCGCCTGGTCGGTGACGATCTGGCCTGTCAGGTGGATAACGACGCGGTCGCTCGTCTGCTGGCCAACGCAAAACAGGATGCCAACGAAATCATGATCTTCGTCGGCAACCGCGGCTGCGTACAGATTTTCACTGGCGCAATTGAAAAAGTGGTGCCAATGAAAGGCTGGCTGAACATCTTCAACCCGGCATTCACCCTGCATCTGCGTGAAGACACTATCGCCGAGGCGTGGGTCACCCGCAAACCAACCGCCGACGGACACGTCACCAGCCTGGAGCTGTTTGCCGCCGATGGGACACAGATTGCTCAGCTATACGGTCAGCGTACCGAAGGCGAGCCAGAACAGACTCAGTGGCGTGCTCAGGTTGAAGCGCTGATCGCCAAAGGGATTGCCGCATGAGAGCCCTCGTCGCGTTAGTCGCCGCCCTGCCGCTTCTGGCCTGTGCGGCAGCTCAAAAAGTGGTGACGCTGGGCGGCGACGTGACGGAGATTGTCTATGCACTGGGGGCGCAGAGCGCCCTCGTTGCGCGTGACAGTACCAGCATGTGGCCTCAGGAAGCGCTCAAACTGCCGGACGTGGGCTATCTGCGCCAGCTGAACGCCGAAGGGATCCTCGCCACCCGCCCGACTCTCGTTCTGGCGAGCGTTCAGGCTCAGCCCTCGCTGGCGCTGAAACAGGTTGAGCAGAATGGCGTGCAGGTGGTGACGGTTCCCGGTAGCAACGATCTGGCGGTGATCGATGAGAAAGTGAAGATTATCGCCGCCGCGCTGCAAAAAGAAACTGAAGGCGAAAAACTTCGACAGCAGATAAAAGCTGAGATCGCCTCGCTGCCAAAGAACCAGCTCAACAAACGCGTGCTGTTTATTCTTAGCCACGGTGGGATGAGCGCGATGGCCGCCGGACAGCAAACCGGGGCGGATTCAGCCATTCACGCCGCAGGTTTGATCAACGCCATGCAGGGCTTCAACCGCTACCAACCCTTGTCACAGGAAGGCGTAATTGCCAGCCAGCCTGACCTGGTGGTGATCTCTGCTGAAGGCGTGAAAAGCATGGGTGGTGAAGCGGGACTGTGGAAGCTGCCGGGGCTCGCGCAAACGCCTGCCGGGCGCAATAAGCAGGTCTTGATGGTGGACGATATGGCCCTGCTCGGCTTCAGCATCCGTACCCCGGAGGCAATCAAACAGCTGCGCCAGAAAGCGGAGCAGCTTCTCTGATGACGCCTCTGGTTTTCCGCTCACTGTGCTCGCTGCTGGTGTTACTTTTGCTGTTAACCCTCGCCGCCACCACTTTTGGCGCGCTGAAGCTGCCGCTTGATTTGCTGTGGAACGGCGACAGCGCACTGCGCCAGATCTGGCTGACCATCCGTCTGCCGCGCGTGCTGTTGGCGTTAACCGTCGGCGGATCTCTGGCGCTGGCAGGCTGCGTGATGCAGGGGTTGTTTCGTAATCCGCTGGCCGATCCGGGTTTACTTGGGATCAGCAGCGGCGCGGCTCTGGCGGTAGCATTGTGGGTGGTTCTGCCCTTTTCTCTGCCGCTGGTGCTGATGCTGTACGCGCCCATGCTGGCCGCCTTTGTCGGTAGTCTGGCGGTGACGATGGTGATTTTCGTCCTCAGTCAACGCCACGACAACTCACTTTCCCGCCTGCTTCTGGTCGGTATTGCGATCAACGCCCTTTGCGGGGCGGCGGTTGGCGTGCTGTCGTGGGTCAGCAATGATGCCCAGCTGCGTCAGCTTTCGCTGTGGGGAATGGGCAGTCTCGGACAGGCGCAGTGGTCAACCTTACTGGCAACCGCTTCCCTGATGCTGCCGACGTTGGTGATCATCTGGCGGCTGGCAAAACAGCTTAACCTGCTGCAGTTGGGCGATGAGGAAGCGCATTACCTTGGCGTCGAAGTGCGTAAAATCCAGCGTCATCTGCTGCTGTGCAGCGCCCTGCTGGTCGCGACAGCGGTGGCCGTCAGCGGCGTCATCGGTTTTATCGGCCTGGTGGTTCCTCATTTGTTACGGATGTGGCTGGGCGCGGATCATCGTGCGGTGATCCCAGGTTCAGTGCTGGTCGGCGCCATTCTGTTACTCATCGCCGATACGCTCGCGAGAACCATGGTGGCTCCGGCCGAAATGCCGGTCGGCCTGTTGACCAGTCTGCTCGGGGCGCCATGGTTTTTATGGATGATTTTCCGTCGTGGAGGACAGCATGGTTAATTTGCTTCAGGCCAACAGCCTCTGTTATTCGCCAGTGTTGCGTAATATCAATCTGTCGCTAAAACCCGGTGAACTGGTGGCGCTGATTGGTCCTAACGGCGCGGGAAAATCTACCCTGCTGCGTCTGTTAACGGGGTATCTGACGCCGGACAACGGCTGCTGTCAGCTCAACGGAAAATCCCTTGCTGAATGGTCAGCGGTGGATCTTTCAAAGCAGCGGGCGGTCATGCGTCAGCAGACGCAGCTCGGCTTTGACTGGCCGGTTGAGGAAGTCATCGCCATGGGGCGCTCACCGTGGGAACAACAAGACGGCGATTCAGTCGTCAGACACGTGATGGCGCTGAGCGGCTGTTTGCCGTTGGCGGGCCGCAGATACAATACTTTGTCAGGCGGTGAACAGCAGCGCGTACAGCTGGCGCGGGCTCTTGCCCAGCTGTGGGTGAGCGATGAACCTCAGGGCTGGCTGTTTCTGGATGAGCCCACTTCTGCGTTAGATCTTTATCATCAGCAGCATCTGTTACGCCTGTTAAAGCAGTTAACCACAGCGGGCAAATTGCACGTTTGCGCCGTTCTGCACGATCTGAATCTGGCGGCACTTTGGGCCGACAGGCTGGTGTTGCTGCATCAGGGGGAGATTGTGGTTCACGGTACAGCGAGTGAAGTTTTGCAGGCGGAGATCCTGAGCCGCTGGTACGGCGCTGAGCTGCATATCGCTCAGCACCCTGACAACCAGACGCCTCAGGTCTTTTTAGCCCCGTGACGTCAGCTTGAACAGCTCACTTCCAGTCGTTTGCCCCACTCGGGTGGACGGCTGGCATAGTCATCGTTTCGGTCAGCAAACGGGTTGCGCAATGCTTCATGCAGACGGGCGAACTCTTCATATTCGCCGCGTTCAGCCTGTTCAATCGCCCGCTGTGCCAGCCAGTTGCGCAAGACTATCGCCGGGTTCGCCAGCTTCATGCTTTGCTGGCGACGGGCGTCGTCGATATGCTCCTGCTGCAGGCGGGAACGGTAAGTCGCAAACCAGCTGTCAAAGGCCGCCCGGTCGATAAACTCATCGCGCAGCGGAGAAGCTGCGCTCTGTTGCTCTGTCTCACTCAGCATCCGGAAAGTGCGGGTATAGTCACTGCCTTCTCTTTCCATCAGCGCAAACAGTCCATTTAACAGGTCGTTATCGCCCTTTTCTTCGATAAATAACCCCAGCTTTGCCCGCATCCGCTGACCGTATTCCGTAAGCAGAGCGTGCTGATACACATCAAGGGTGTCATTCAGGGTATCCACCGCGATAAACGGCGACAGCGTCTGCGCCAGCCGCTGCAAATTCCACAGCCCCACGGCAGGCTGATTATCAAAGCTGTAGCGGCCCTGATGATCCGAATGGTTGCAGATAAAGCCCGGCTGATAATCATCGAGGAAGCCATACGGGCCGTAGTCCATGGTCAGACCGAGGATAGACATGTTATCGGTGTTCATCACACCATGAGCAAAACCGACCGTCTGCCAGCGGGCAATCAGTTGCGCCGTTTTTGTGACAACGTCACGGAACCAGAGCGCATACTTCTCTTTTTCATCCACCAGCTGCGGCCAGTGATGACGAATCACATAATCCGCCAGCTGCTGAACCTTTGCCGGTTCGCGGCGATAGTAAAAGTGTTCAAAATGCCCAAAGCGCACGTGGCTTTGCGCAACACGGATTAACATCGCCCCCTGCTCAACCGTCTCGCGATAAACGGGTGTGTCACTGGTGACGACAGACAAAGCGCGGGTGGTCGGAATACCTAACGCGTGCATCGCTTCAGAGGCGAGGCTTTCGCGCAGCGTGGAGCGCAAAACGGCACGCCCGTCGCCCATTCGCGAATAAGGGGTTAATCCTGCGCCCTTCAGATGCCAGTCGAAGCGGCTTCCGTCGGTAAGCTGCTGTTCACCGAGCAGGATCCCGCGCCCGTCGCCCAACTGTCCGGCCCAGACGCCAAACTGATGACCGCTGTAAACCTGCGCCAGAGGCTGCATGCCGGGCAGCAGCGTTTCGCCACCCCAGACGCCTGCACCGCTTTGTGGACTGAACAGCGAGGCCGGTAGCTCCAGCTGTTGCGCAAGCGGTTCGTTGTGCCAGATCAGCCGCGCATTATCCAGCGGCGTTGGCGAAAGTTCGGTATAAAAGCCTGGCAGCTCATCGCGCCAGTGATGGGTAAAAGACAGGTTCATGGTTCCTCCTGTCACTAGTGTAGTGCCTGCGACGACAGATAAATACGGGCGGGATGCAGGGTTATTCCTGCACCAGCGTCGTCAACAGCGCTGCCTCAACCGCCGGCCACTGTGCCCCCTGGAACGCGCTGAAACCAAAGGATTCGAGGCGTTTCAGCAACAGTGGGCTATCCACGCCTGCCGCCATAATGGATTCGCAGCAGGGTTCAACCTGCGCGACGATCGCCCGGAGAAAGGGCTCGAAGGATAAAAGCGGGGCCTGCTGCTGGATAAAGTTTTTATCCAGCGCTACTCGTGTAAACAACCCGCTAAAAACAGGCTGAGTGGAAGTATCGCCTGCGCCAAAGTTAGCCAGCACCAAAGGAAAATGGCTGGCGAGATGAACTAACAAATGTGTTTCATCTGTCTTTGCCAGATCCGGGTAATTTTCATTGATGGTCAATTCCAGAAACGAAAAGCGCGCCGCCCACTCTCTCAGCGAATTTCTGCTTAGCAATGCTTCAGTAATCGCAGGAGTAATATTAATCCAGGCAATTAATTGCTGCTGAATAAAAAAGATCTGGCAAGTTTCCAGCAGCTTAAGTTTCTCTTCAAACACCGCAATTTCTTGTTCTGCGCTCAGCCGGGAAACAACCAGACTGGTGGGTGTGCGTACCCCATCATCGGCGCCAAGAAAGTTAGCGACAATCTCCAGACCCACGAGTTTACCCCCACCATTTCTGGCAGGAAGGAATAACAGCTCCGTTCGGTATGCTTTATCCAGTGAGACAATCATGGAGATGACTCCCGTTTAATGGCTGTCCCAGGTTGCGGCTTTGTTGCTCCAGTGGAAAAGAAAATCTTTGATTTTAAAAAGATTGATTTCATTCGTCCCTTATATTTCAGGAATCCCTTTGCTTTATCATTAGCAATGATTGTAATCCATGTTCATCCATTCACACAATCCAGAGATTGGCTGAGGCATTCCGATGACGAACAATAATTATTTCGCAAAATGTCCGCTTTAATATTTATCTCTGGAACTAAAAAAGGCCCTGACGGGCCTTTTCGCTTTTTCGCTAAATCCTTCGCGCCTGCCAGAAGTTCTTGCTCCAGTAGACGTTATCCAGCGAGGAACGTGTCACGCCCTGGCTGGTAGAAGCATGAATAAACTGGTTGTCGGTGTCATAGATCCCTACGTGCAGGCCGCTGTTTCCCGATCCCGTTTTAAAGAAAACCAGATCGCCGGGTAATAAATCGTCTTTGTCGATCCTGGTGCCAATGGTGGCCTGATTTTTAGTATCCCTTGGCAGCTGTAATTCAAATTTATCGCGGAAGGTCATCATCACAAAGGCAGAACAGTCGACGCCCCTCCGGGAACTGCCCCCATAGCGGTAAGGCGTGCCGCGCCAGTTAGCCAGCTGATCGTTAAGATTGGCGATGACGGTGATGGAATCAGAAAGGCGTGCATTGGGCGGCGGCGCACGATGGCTGCTACACCCTGCTAAAACTAATGCCACCACTAATAAAATAAAGGGACGCATATCCTGGCGTTTCCTCTGAGTTTTTTTATAGAAATAATTTAGCCCGTGAAAGTGAAAACTTGCAACCATTGCGCGCGTTACGGTGCGGAAATCAGGATTTGCAGATCTTCGGTTTGGAGCAATTTAAAACGCATATCATACGCAGCCGTTAAATTTTCGGTCGTCAAAACGTGCTGAGTTTTCCCGTGTGCCAATAATTTTCCCTTGCACATCAGCCACGTCCGGCTGGCAAAGCGCAAAGTGTGGTTGAGATCGTGACTGCTCATCACGATAGTCACGCCCGCCTGGCGGAGCTCATCCAGGATTTTGTCCAGCGCGGCCTGCTGGGCCACATCCAGACTGCTCATGGGCTCATCCAGCAATAAAAGCTGCCCGTCCGGGTTACCTGCGGGATGGATCTGCAAAATAACCGCGGCCAGGCGTACCCGCTGCCACTCACCGCCTGAGAGATGATTCACCGTGCGCGCCAGCTTATCCTCAAGCCCGAGCTTCGTCGCCACCTCGAGCTGCAGGGCGTGCTGTGTTTTGTCGTGCTGATGCAGCGTCAGATAGTGCCAGACTGGCATGGCGAACGGCGGCGTCTGGTGCTGGCTGAGATACGCCCGGTGACGGGCGAGCTCCGGCGCCAGCCACTCGCTCAGCTTACGCTGGTTAAAGGTAATTTCTCCTTTTCCCTGTGCAAGCCCGGCCATTCTCGCCAACAGCGTGCTCTTGCCTGCGCCGTTTGGCCCGACAAGGTGCAGAATATCTGCCTGTCGGACCTCAGCGGAAATCGCCGTGAGCCGCCCTGCTTCTTCTACTCCCTGAAGCTGCATCAAAGGCATGATTACTTAGCCAGCGCCAGCTTGATGGCATCCACCACCGTTGGATCCTCCGGAGTCATATCCGGTGAGAAGCGCTGAACCACTTTGCCATCACGACCAATCAGGAATTTTTCGAAATTCCACAGAATGTCACCCGTTTCTTTTGGTGCACGACCCTTGCTGGCCATACGCTCATAGAAGCCGCTGCCTGCTGGCGCGACGGCCACCGGTGCCACGGACGTCAGCTTCTGGTACAGCGGATGACGCTGTTCACCGTTGACGTCAATTTTGCTGAACATCGGGAAAGTAACGCCGTAAGTGGTGCTGCAGAAGGTTTTAATCTCTTCTTCGCTGCCGGGCTCCTGGCCGAGGAACTGATTGCACGGGAAACCGAGCACCTTAAAGCCTTTTGCGCCCCAGGCCTCCTGGATGTTTTCCAACTGCTCGTACTGCGGAGTCAGGCCACACTGTGACGCGACGTTAACCACCAGCAGCACATCCCCTTTGAACTTCGTCAGGCTGACAGGCTCACCGTCGATGGTGGTGACCTGAGTATCAAGAATATCGTGTTGCATAGCATCCTCTTGGGTTATTAACCGGCACTTAGCGGCCAGCTTTCAATAATAGCCAGATAAAGACAGGTGCGCCCAGCGTGGCCGTCACGACGCCAATCGGCAGCTCCGCAGCGGCGAGCGCCAGGCGGGCGACAATATCCGCCAGCAGCAGCGTAGCTCCGCCAGCCAGCACGCAGGCCGGGAGCAGAACGCGGTGATCGGTCAAACCACACAAGCGCAGGATATGCGGGATGACAAGGCCAACAAAGCCGATAGCGCCAGCCAGCGCGACGCTGACGCCCACCAGCCAGCCGGTGGCAACCACCAGCAGCCTGCGCCACAGCCAGAGCGGTAATCCCAGCTGCAGCGCGGAGGTTTCGCCGAGCGCCAGTAGATTTAACGGTTTTGACTGCAGGCAGGCCCAGACAATAGCGGGTAACAGCGCGGCCATCAGCCAGGACTGGTGCCAGTCCACGCCGCCGAAACCGCCCATCATCCAGTACATCAGCTGGCGTAAATCAAAGGAGGTGGAGAAATAAACGGCCCATGTCATCAACGCGCTGCAGATAATGCCTAATGCAACGCCGGCCAGCAGCAGGCGACTGGTGGAAAGATGTCGACGGGCGAAGCGCAGCAGGATCACGGTGATAAGCAGTGCTCCGGCAATCGCACAGAGCCCTAATGCCCAGCCGGGCAAAAGCCCTTGGCCAAGCAGTACGGCGGCAATCAGGCCCACGCCAGCCCCATTCGACACGCCCAGCAGCCCGGGCTCCGCCAGCGGGTTTTCAAACAGCGCCTGCATTATCGCGCCAGAAACCGCCAGAGCAGCCCCAACCAGCACCACGGCAACGGTTCTCGGCAGGCGGATCTGCCAGACAAACAGTTCCCCCCGGCTGGTCATCCAGTCGTTGGGAAAGAGCCATTGCTCACCGGCGCAAAGGCTGAAAAAGATCGCAAGCAGAAGAAGCAGAACCAGCCAGCCTAACCAGCGTCGGTTGATTCTCTGCTGCCGCAGGGCAAGTTGCTGCATAGTGTCCTGGAGATGTCGGGTCAGGTGTTTGATTTTATTGCGTCTGACGACGCCAGAAAAGGAAAAAGGCCGCAAAGCGGCCTTTTTAATTAAATCAGAATTTACTCTTCTTTGGGCGAAGCGTTTTCGACACGGCTTTTTAACTTCTGGCCGGGTCTGAAGGTCACCACGCGCCGGGCTGTAATGGGAATATCTTCGCCCGTCTTCGGGTTGCGCCCGGGGCGTTGATTTTTATCGCGCAAATCGAAGTTACCAAAACCGGAGAGTTTTACCTGCTCACCGTTTTCAAGAGCGCGACGGATCTCTTCGAAAAACAGCTCTACCAGTTCTTTGGCATCCCGTTTGCTAAGCCCAAGCTTATCAAACAGATATTCTGACATTTCAGCTTTTGTAAGCGCCATAGGTTCAATCCCTCAATGATGCCTGGAATCGCTCTTTTAATGCCTCTACACAGTTGGCAACGGTAGCGGCAATATCCTCTTCT
The DNA here is from genome assembly GCA_014156375.1 of Enterobacteriaceae bacterium 89. Lineage (GTDB taxonomy): Bacteria > Pseudomonadota > Gammaproteobacteria > Enterobacterales > Enterobacteriaceae > Scandinavium. The sequence continues at coordinate 623,147 of RQJH01000003.1, forward strand.
TCGAGTGTACGGCTGTTATCCTGAAGGATCAGGCTGATGGCGAGGCTCTTATACCCCTCCGCAACACCCTTACCGCGGTACACGTCAAATAAGTTTACGCCAACTACATGATTTACGCCAACTTTCTTACACTCAGCGAGAACATCTGCTGCAGGGACGTTTTCTGCCACTACCACAGCGATGTCGCGACGGTTCGCCGGGAAGCGAGAAATCTCTTTCGCCTGAGGCACCACGCGGTCTGCAAGCTTGTTCCACTCCAGCTCGAACACCATCGTACGACCGTTCAGATCCAGTTTACGCTCCAGCTCCGGGTGAACAACCCCAATGAAACCAATGCGTTCGCCTTTCAGATAAATCGCCGCAGACTGGCCCGGATGCAGTGCCGGATTCGCTTCGACCCTGAACTGGATATCGCCCAGCTTGCCGGTCAGATCCAGTACCGATTCGAGATCGCCTTTTAAATCATAGAAATCAACCGTCTCTTTAGCCAGGTTCCAGTGCTCTTCGTAGCGATTTCCGCAAATCACGCCGCTCAGCATCACGTCCTGACGAATGCCCAGAGGAGCCTGAGTGTCTGGCACGAAGCGCAGACCGCTTTCAAAGATGCGTACGCGGCTCTGCTGACGGTTCTGGTTGTACACAACTGTGCCCAGCAGGCCAGTCCACAGGGACAGACGCATCGCCGACATTTCAACCGAGATTGGGCTTGGCAGGATCAGCGCTTCTTCACCCGGGTGGATCAGCTGCTGAACTTTCGGGTCCACGAAGCTGTAGGTGATCACTTCCTGGTAGCCTTTGTCATTCAGCATGGTTTTCACACGCTTGAGGGACAGATTCGCTTCCTGATGCTGACCCATGATCAGACCAGCCTGAACCGGTTCATCAGGGATGTTGTTGTAGCCGTAAACGCGGGCCACTTCTTCCACCAGGTCTTCTTCGATTTCCATATCGAAACGCCAGCTTGGCGCTACTGCCTGCCACTGGTCCTGACCTTCGGTCACTTCACAGCCCAGACGACGCAGAATATCGCTCACCTGCGCATCAGCAATGTGATGACCAATCAGGCGGTCCAGCTTGCTGCGACGCAGAGTGATAGTGGCGCGCTTCGGCAGAGTGGCTTCGTTGGTCACATCAATAATCGGACCCGCTTCACCGCCGCAGATGTCGATCAGCAGGCGGGTAGCACGCTCCATCGCTTTGTACTGCAGCGCAGGATCCACGCCGCGCTCGTAGCGGTGGGAAGCATCGGTGTGCAGGCCCTGACGACGCGCGCGACCGGTGATGGACAGCGGATTGAAGAACGCACACTCCAGCAGGACGTTTTGCGTTTCATCGTTCACACCGGAGTGCTCGCCGCCAAAGATACCGCCCATCGCCAGCGCTTTGTTGTGGTCGGCAATTACCAGAGTATCGGCGTTCAGTTTGGCTTCGTTGCCGTCCAGCAGCACCAGGGTTTCACCCTCTTTCGCCATGCGAACCACAATGCCGCCTTCAATGCGGTCGAGATCGAACGCGTGCATCGGCTGACCCAGTTCAAGCAGAACATAGTTGGTCACATCGACAACGGCATCGATAGAGCGGATCCCGCAGCGGCGCAGTTTTTCTTTCATCCACAGCGGAGTCGCGGCTTTCACGTTGATGCCTTTCACGACGCGGCCCAGATAGCGTGGGCAGGCCTCAGTGGCTTCAACTTTAATCGGGAAAGTGTCGTTGATGGTCGCGGCAACCGCAGCCATCTCTGGCTCGTTCAGCGGCTGCTGGTTCAGCACGGCAACGTCGCGCGCCACGCCGATAATACCCAGGCAGTCTGCGCGGTTTGGCGTTACGCTGATTTCGATGGTGTTGTCATCAAGCTTCAGGTATTCGCGAATGTCGGTACCCAGCGGCGCATCGGCTGGCAGCTCGATAATACCGCTGTGATCGTCGGAAATACCCAGTTCGGAGAAAGAGCACAGCATCCCTTCAGAAGGTTCACCGCGCAGCTTAGCCGCTTTGATTTTGAAATCGCCCGGCAGTACCGCGCCGATGGTGGCTACTGCCACTTTCAGGCCCTGACGGCAGTTTGGCGCGCCGCAGACGATGTCCAGCAGACGCTCGCCGCCGACGTTAATTTTTGTCACACGCAGTTTGTCTGCGTTCGGGTGCTGGCCGCACTCAACCACTTCACCGACAACCACACCGTTGAACACGCCCGCGACTGGCTCAACGCCGTCCACTTCCAGGCCTGCCATGGTGATTTGGCCTGACAGCGCTTCGCTGTCAATCGCCGGGTTAACCCATTCGCGTAACCACAGTTCACTGAATTTCATTGTTCTGTCCTGCCCTTATTTAAACTGTTTGAGGAAACGCAGATCGTTTTCGAAGAATGCACGCAAATCGGTGACGCCGTAACGCAGCATGGTCAGACGCTCCATCCCCATCCCGAAGGCGAAACCGGAGTAAACTTCCGGATCGATACCGACGTTGCGCAGAACGTTCGGGTGCACCATGCCGCAGCCAAGCACTTCCAGCCATTTCCCGTTTTTACCCATCACGTCCACTTCAGCAGACGGTTCGGTGAACGGGAAGTAGGAAGGACGGAAACGGATCTGCAAATCTTCTTCAAAAAAGTTACGCAGGAAGTCGTGCAGCGTGCCTTTCAGGTTGGTGAAGCTAATGTTGGTATCAACAATCAGGCCTTCCATCTGATGGAACATTGGGGTGTGGGTCTGATCGTAGTCGTTACGATAGACGCGGCCTGGCGCGATGATACGAATCGGCGGCTGCTGATCTTTCATGGTGCGGATCTGCACGCCAGAAGTCTGAGTACGCAGGAGACGGGTAGCATCAAACCAGAAAGTGTCGTGGTCAGCGCGCGCCGGGTGGTGGCCCGGAATATTCAGGGCGTCGAAGTTGTGATAATCATCTTCAATTTCCGGCCCTGTCGCGACGGTAAACCCGAGCTCACCGAAGAAACTTTCAATGCGGTCGATAGTGCGGGTGACCGGGTGCAGACCACCGGTCTCGATGCGACGGCCAGGCAGGGAAACGTCGATGGTCTCCGCGGCCAGACGCGCGTTCAGCGCTGCGCCTTCGAGGTCAGCTTTGCGCGCGTTCAGCGCCTGCTGAACCTGCTCTTTGGCTTCGTTAATTACTGCACCTGCTGCCGGGCGATCTTCCGCCGGGAGTTCGCGCAGGGTAGTCATCTGGAGGGTCAGGTGCCCTTTCTTACCCAGATATTCGACGCGCACATTGTCCAGCGCGGTGACATCTGAAGCTTCGTTAATGGCTGCCTTGGCACTGGCAACCAGCTCTGCGAGATGTGACATGGTTTTCCTCAATAATGTCGGTGCAACACCGGGTAACTTCTTGTAATGACTGAATGCGGAAACAAAAAAAGCCTCCCTGGGGAGGCTTTCTGGCGCTGTTTTCCGTTTCTTCTCTCACGCGCTAGCCTCCTGGATTCAGGTGCTAAAGTAAAAAAAGAAACGGAAAATAGCAGCATTCATGCTTGCATTACCTTGTATGAAAAGCTTGTCTGAAAAGGTCTGTGAAGCTCTATTGAAAGGTCTTCACGCTGAAAAGTCAACGTTTTGGAACTGAGACACTGCATTCCAGAAACGAAAAGAGGGAGGCAAGCCTCCCTCTTCAACTGGCTTATGCCAGTGCTGATTTCGCTTTTTCGACCAGAGCGGTGAACGCTACTTTGTCGAATACGGCGATGTCAGCCAGGATCTTACGGTCGATTTCAACAGAGGCTTTTTTCAGGCCGTTGATGAATTTGCTGTAAGAAATACCGTTCTGACGTGCTGCTGCGTTGATACGCGCAATCCACAGTTGACGGAACTGACGCTTACGTTGACGACGGTCACGGTAAGCGTACTGACCTGCTTTGATAACAGCCTGGAAGGCAACGCGGTATACGCGTGAACGCGCACCGTAGTAGCCTTTAGCTTGTTTCAAAATTTTCTTGTGACGTGCACGTGCAATTACACCACGTTTTACGCGAGCCATATGTGCTCTCCTGTATCTATATTCTTAGTAAAAAAATTAAACGTTAACGGCTTATGCGTACGGCAGGCACGCGATAACCAGACCCAGATCGCCCTTAGAAACAAGGCCTTTTGGACGCAGGTGACGTTTACGCTTAGTCGATTTTTTGGTCAGAATATGACGCAGGTTTGCGTGCTTACGCTTAAATCCACCACCACCGGTTTTTTTGAAGCGCTTAGCAGCACCGCGTACGGTCTTAATTTTTGGCATTTTAATAACTTCCACTTCGCATTGTTAAAAAATGAAACGTAGGCGAACAAAGACTGTGAGACCCGAGGGCCCCACGGTCAATGCTACTTGAAGGCCTTACTGTTTCTTCTTGGGAGCGAGCACCATGATCATCTGGCGGCCTTCGATCTTCGTAGGGAAGGATTCGACTACTGCCAGTTCACTCAGATCGTCACGGACGCGCGTCAGCACTTCCATACCAATCTGTTGGTGGGCCATCTCACGACCGCGGAAACGCAGTGTGATTTTGGCCTTATCGCCATCTTCCAGAAAGCGAATCAGGCTGCGGAGTTTTACCTGATAATCGCCATCGTCGGTACCAGGACGGAATTTAATTTCCTTAACCTGGATAACTTTTTGTTTCTTTTTCTGTTCCTTAGTGGACTTACTCTTCTCATAAAGGAACTTGCCGTAGTCCATGATACGACAAACTGGCGGTTCGGCGTTAGGGCTGATTTCAACTAAATCGACGCCAGCTTCTTCAGCTTTCTCGATAGCTTCTCTCAGACTCACAATACCCAGCTGCTCGCCTTCCAGACCCGTTAAGCGAACTTCCTGGGCGCGAATCTCGCCATTGATACGATTCGGACGTGCCGTTTGAACTCGTTTTCCGCCTTTAATACCTTATTCCTCCAGTTGTTGAAGACTGCGGCTACGGATTTCTTGTAGCAGCTTCTCAATCACTTCCTCTACGCCCATGACGCCAAGGTCTTTGCCACGACGGGTGCGCACGGCAACTTTGCCTGCTTCCACCTCTTTGTCGCCACAAACCAGCATATAAGGGACACGACGTAAAGTGTGCTCGCGGATTTTAAAGCCAATCTTCTCATTTCTCAAGTCTGCTTTTACACGAATGCCTGCATTTTGTAGTTTACGGGTCAATTCGTTAACGTATTCAGACTGCGAATCGGTGATATTCATCACCACGACCTGCACCGGTGCCAGCCAGGTTGGGAAGAATCCGGCGAACTCTTCGGTCAGAATACCGATGAAGCGTTCGATGGAACCCAAAATGGCGCGGTGAATCATCACCGGCACCTGACGCTCGTTTGCTTCGCCTACATAAGAGGCGTTCAGACGCTGCGGCAGGGAGAAGTCCAGCTGCACGGTTCCGCACTGCCATGCACGATCGAGGCAGTCATACAGGGTAAATTCAATTTTCGGGCCGTAGAATGCGCCCTCGCCCAGCTGATATTCAAACGGAATACCGTTCTCTTCCAGCGCAACGGCGAGATCCGCCTCAGCACGATCCCAGGTCTCATCGCTACCGATACGTTTTTCCGGGCGAGTCGACAGTTTGACCACGATTTTCTCGAAGCCAAAGGTGCTGTACATATCGTAGACCATACGAATACAGGCGTTCACTTCGTCACGAACCTGATCTTCAGTACAGAAAATATGCGCATCATCCTGAGTAAAGCCACGAACGCGCATCAGACCGTGCAGTGCACCTGATGGCTCGTTACGGTGGCAGCTACCGAACTCCGCCATACGCAGCGGCAGGTCACGGTAGGATTTCAGACCCTGGTTAAAGATCTGAACGTGACCCGGGCAGTTCATTGGCTTGATGCAGTATTCACGGTTCTCGGAAGAAGTGGTGAACATCGCATCTTTGTAGTTGTCCCAGTGGCCGGTTTTTTCCCACAGCACACGGTCCATCATGAACGGGCCTTTCACTTCCTGATACTGGTACTCTTTCAGCTTGGAACGCACGAAAGTTTCCAGTTCACGGAAGATAGTCCAGCCATCGTTATGCCAGAACACCATCCCCGGTGCTTCTTCCTGCATGTGATACAGGTCGAGCTGCTTACCGATTTTACGGTGGTCACGCTTGGACGCTTCTTCCAGGCGCTGCAGATAGGCATTCAACGCTTTTTTATCGGCCCATGCGGTGCCGTAAATGCGCTGCAGCATTTTGTTGTTGCTGTCGCCACGCCAGTAGGCGCCTGCAGTTTTCATCAGTTTAAAGTGATGACAGAAACGCATGTTCGGCACGTGCGGACCGCGGCACATGTCGACGTATTCTTCGTGATGGTACAAGCCCGGCTTGTCATCATGAGCGATGTTTTCATCAAGAATGTTCACTTTGTAGCTCTCGCCGCGCTTAACGAAAGTTTCGCGCGCTTCGTGCCAGCTTACTTTTTTCTTGATGACATCGTAGTTTTTCTCGGCCAGCTCGTGCATCCGCTTTTCGAGGGCGTCGATGTCTTCCTGGGTCAGGGTATGGTCAAGATCGACGTCATAGTAGAAGCCGTTATCAATGACCGGACCGATAGCCATTTTGGTATTCGGCCACAGCTGTTTAATCGCATGTCCCAGCAGGTGTGCACAGGAGTGGCGAATAATTTCCAGGCCCTCTTCATCTTTCGCGGTGATCAGCGAAAGTTTGGCATCCTGTTCAATCAGATCGGAAGCATCCACCAGCTCACCGTCTACACGGCCAGCAATGGTTGCTTTCGCCAGACCAGGACCAATATCCAGGGCGACATCCATTGGGGTAACAGCGTTATCGAAATGGCGTTGGCTGCCATCAGGAAGGGTAATTACAGGCATTTTATATCCTTATTTACAGTGGTGCCCCACACGCAAGAGCACATGCAAAATTGATTTTGAAAAGTTAACGACAGGGATTATCAGGTATCTCGCTTCACTCTGCGGATGCAGACTTCTGAGCAACGAATTGCTTTCGGTCTTCCCGATAAATGCCGTTAAGTACCCGAACATACTACACGTCTTAACCCAGGGTTGAAAGCCCACACTTAATGACTGAAATTTAATAAAAGACTTGAAACACCCACTCAATTGCCGACGGGGAGCATTTTGCCGATCATGATCCGTTTTAACCGGAGCCCTTCATGCGCGAACTTCTGGCCATCCTCGAGCGATATGGTATCGATCTGAACCACCCTTCCTCACTGTTCATGATATTTACCTATATCGCAGTGATTACCTTACTGATCCATTTCGTTCTGCACCGCATCGTGCTGCGGACTATCGAAAAGCATGCTGCTTCGCACGATAAGCTGTGGCTGAAAAGCTTCACTCAGAGCAAACTGTTTCACCGCATCGCGCTGACGCTGGAAGGGGTTTTTGTCAATTTTCAGATTGTATTGTGCCTGAAAGCCGGAAGTCATATTGGGATGGTGTTCAGCATCTGCGCGCAGCTGTGGATCTTGCTGTTCGCCCTGCTCTCTTTCTTCTCTGCGCTGGACGTGGTGAATAAGCTCTCGCATCAGTATCAATTTGCTGTCCGTCTGCCGCTGAGGGGAATTTTTCAGGGGGTGAAGCTGGTTACCGCCTCGATAGTCGCGATTCTGATGATCTCTCTGCTAATTGGTAAATCGCCGGCGATCCTGTTCAGCGGCCTGGGGGCAATGGCTGCCGTACTGATGTTAGTGTTTAAAGATCCGCTGCTGGGCCTGGTAGCCGGGATCCAGCTTTCGGCGAATACCATGCTGCATATGGGCGACTGGCTGGAAATGCCTAAATACGGCGCGGACGGTATGGTCATTGATATTGGCCTGACAACCGTCAAAGTGAAGAACTGGGACAATACCATCACCACCATCCCAACCTACGCGCTGGTTTCTGATGCGTTCAAAAACTGGAGCAATATGTCTGCCTCGGGCGGCCGCCGTATTAAGCGCAGCGTATTTATTGACAGCTCCAGCATCCATTTTCTCTCACCTTCTGAACAACAGCGTCTGAGTCAGACATCTCTGCTAAAAGAGTGGCTGGAAGAACGTGGGCAAAAGATGGTAGACGGCAAGAGCAGCATCCTGGAAAAAGAAAGCGTAACCAACATTGGCGCGTTTCGGGCCTGGCTTACGGCGTATTTGCACCAACATCCAAACCTGCGCAAGGATATGACACTGATGGTGCGCCAGCTTCCTCCTGGTTCGGAAGGTTTACCGCTGGAAATTTATGCCTTCACCAACACCGTAGTCTGGCTGCAGTATGAAAGTATTCAGGCGGATATCTTCGATCATATTTATGCCGTGATTGGTGAGTTCGGGTTAAGGATGTTCCAACGCCCTTCCGGCAATGACTTCCATTCACAGACTCTTGGTTAAGACAAACTGAGCGCTTTATGCGCCCGCTGTGAAAGCCTTAACGCTGATACCTTCTTCATCAAGGCGTTGGCGAACCCGCCGGGCCATGTCCACCGCACCGGGGCTGTCACCGTGTACGCAGACTGAATCCGCCTTAATGGGCGTGAAGATACCTTCCACTGACTCCACGCCACCTTCAGCAATCATCCGGACAACGCGCTCTGCAACTGTTTCAGGATCGTGAAGCACGGCTCCGGCTTCATGTCTTGATACCAGCGAACCATCAGAATGGTACGCTCTGTCAGCAAAAGCCTCGGCCACGGTTTGCAGCCCAGCGTCTCTTGCCCAGTCAATCAAAGGTGAGCCCGCCAGAACCACCAGCCGCAGCTGTTTGTTAACAGACAAAATCGCCTCAATCACCGCCTGCGCCTGACGTTCATTGACGGCTATAGTGTTGTAAAGAGCACCGTGAGGTTTGACATAGCTCACGCAGGTGCCCGCTGCCTGGGCTAATCCCTGCAACGCGCCAATCTGATAAATCACGTCAGCGGTCAATTCTTCGCTGGCGATATCCATATTGCGGCGTCCAAAACCAACCAGATCGGGATACGAGACGTGCGCCCCAACGGAAACGCCCAGCCGCTTCGCCTCACGCAAAGTATTCAGCAGGCCCGCAGGTGACCCGGCGTGAAATCCACAGGCTATGTTTGCGCTGCTGATCAGCGGCAAAATGGCAGCGTCATCGCCCATCGTCCACTGACCGTAGCTTTCCCCTAAATCACTGTTGAGATCAATCTGCAGAGCACCGGCTATCTTTGTCATCTTCGGGTTGTTCGCTTTTCGTTAAGGTCCGTTGGTGTATCACTGTTATACCGCTTTGCTAAACCGCTGAACACCAGGAGACGAAAATGGACTTTAGCGCATGGATACAGGCCACCACAGGATTTATCAGCCTTCACCCGCATCTCGCGCTGGGGGTGATTTTTTTACTGGCTTTTGGTGAGTCACTGGCCTTCATTTCTCTGCTGCTGCCCGCCACGGTGATCCTGCTGGCAACAGGCGCGCTGATTGGCGAAAGCGAACTGGCTTTTTTCCCGGTCTGGATGGCCGCTATGGCTGGGGCGTTTGTCGGGGATTGGGTGTCCTGGTGGCTGGGCTACCGCTACAGCTACCGCATGACTACCGTCTGGCCGCTGTCACGAAATCCCCTTCTTATCCAGCGAGGGCATCGATTCTTCGAAAAATGGGGAGCATGGGGCGTGTTTATCGGCCGTTTCTTTGGGCCGCTGCGGGCCGTAGTGCCTTTGATCGCAGGGATCTGCACGATGCCAGCCGTTAAATTTCAGTTGGCAAACATCACTTCAGCAGGGGTTTGGGCGTTTGGTATTTTAGCGCCGGGCGCTCTGGGATTACCCTGGCTTGCCGAACTGTTTTAGACGAAAAAAAGGCCGGAGTATTCCGGCCCTGAATCTTACATTTTGTAGCCCAGCGTCACCGTAGTGCGGCGATCGGTGTGATCTGGCGCAGTAGATGGCGGCTGTGAGTTCCAGGTGATGTTGTAAGCCACTTTCAAGCCGAAATTATCGTTAATAGCGACATCAAGCGCCGTTTCAGAGTTGATCGTGGTGTCGTCTGCACCGAAGACTGAAACACCCTGGGTAAATTTGGTGGTATCCGTCATCTGCCAGGCGTAAGTGCCTGAAGCATAACCCAGCGGCTGGGTTTTGGTTTCGCCGTCGGTGTATTCGTCGTAACGCACACCAGGACCGAATTCAAAACGCAGGCTGTGCACCGGACCGTTGTAAATCTGACGACCGTAACCGGCGGTGAACACGTCACGCTGGCGGTAACCGTTGAAACGGTCAGTCAACCAGCTGGCCTGGCCAAACAGGTAATCGTAATCCGTCATGTTGTAACGAGAACGACCACCTACCTGGTAAGTTTCAGAGGAGCGCTCGTCGTTAGATGAGGTGTTGCTGGCGTTGCCCCACAGCGACCATGCGGTGGTGTTGCCATACCAGGTCAGGGTGGAATCAGCAGTCAGTGAAGAGCTTTTAGTATTGCCAGACTGTGCCAGGTAACCCCCGTTGATCTTACCTTCAAACGGTTTCTTCGCGGTGGATGGGTCATCCATGACAGTAAAAACGGTATTATCGGCCATCGCGTGCAGCGGCGAAAAAAGGCCCCCCGCAAGCACAACTACTGCGGGTACTGTCTTGAAAAGCTTCATTTATTAAGAGTCCGTACAACAAAAAAAGAGACCATTACGGTCCCGGAAACTTTCGCGAGGATCAACGACAGGCGGTCCTAAGAAAGGTAACAAATTATAAAAAGGCCCGTTTAACATAGCAATGAATTCTTATTTCATTTTTTGAATAAGAAGGATCTCAAAAGCCTTTTTAATTCATAAGCCTGTAAGAGTGAATTTAATTTTAATCTCATGATAATCAAAGCATTTGCATCATTTCATTGCCTGAAATTGATTAATTAACATCCAACTCCACGAGGCAAACCCGCTACGCTTCTGCTATTTAATACAGAATCCACAGTGAACAGATCGCACCCATGGGCAATAAAACCCCTTTTGTTTTGCGACTATTGCCACCGGGCCTGACAACCTGATCGTTATTAAGGCAATACTATGGCTCAAACCCTGCTTCGCTCCCGCGACGGCCACGGTGCCAGCGTTTCATTTTCAGAACTGCTTTTCGATCTGATTTATGTTTTTGCGGTCACCCAGCTTTCACACTACCTGCTTCATCACCTGACGCTGTCCGGAGCGCTGCAAACACTGGTGCTTTGGTTTGCAGTCTGGCTCGCCTGGCAGTACACCGCCTGGGTCACCAACTGGTTCGATCCGGATACTCGCCAGATCCGTTTACTGCTGTTCGCCATTATGCTGCTGGGTCTTTTCGCCGCTGCGGCGCTACCGGAGGCTTTTGGCGAGCGGGGAATGGTTTTCGCCCTTTCGTTCGCCGCTATTCAGGTGGGGAGATCGCTGGTGATTCTGCGCCTGCTGGGCCAGAATCATCCGTTAAAGAAAAATTTCCAAAGGATCCTTGGCTGGCTTTGTATTTCTGCGGTTTTCTGGATCCTGGGTGGTTTCGCTGAAGGTTACGCAAGGCTGGCTCTGTGGGCTATCGCGGTACTGTGCGAATACATTTCTCCGATGCTGGGATTCCGGCTGCCGGGCCTTGGACGCTCTGACAGCACTGTTGAGTGGACCATCGAGGGCCATCATCTGGCCGAACGCTGCCAGCTGTTCGTGATTGTCGCGCTGGGTGAAACCATCCTTATTACCGGAGCCACGTTGAGTGAGCTGGAGCTTTGGAACACCCCGGTGATCGTCGCGGCGCTGGTCGCCTTCGTGGGCAGCCTGGCGATGTGGTGGGTTTATTTTGATACCAGCAGCAAAGCCGGGAGTCATGCCATCACCCAATCCCAAAATCCCGGGAAAATGGGTGCCTGGTTCCACTATATTCATGTCGTGCTGGTCGGAGCCATTATCGTTTGTGCGGTAGCGAATGAACGAGTGATTGCTCATCCCGATGAGCGGATGCAGCCCGTCACCGTCGCGGTGTTAATTCTTGGCCCTGCCATTTATATTCTGGCTAATGCTGTTTATAAGCGCATCATCCACGGCAGATTCCCGCTATCGCATCTTGTGGGTCTGCTTGCCTTTGTATTACTGGTTCCTCTGGCATTTCGTACAGATTTACTGATGGTGAACGGGATAACGACGGTGATTCTGGTGGTGGTGGGCATTTGGGAAAGCCTATCCCGCAACCAAATCAGTGCCCACCCATAGCCCCGGAGTCGCCAAATCACGGTTATCGACTATGCTATCAAAACTCCATGGATAACAACGAGGTGATCGATGAGTACGGATATCACGCGTCATGTTGTCACCGTGAGCTTCCATGAACAGGCGCTCACAGAACTCAACGAACTGACAAATCATCTGGAAAGAGCAGGATTTACCCTGACATTGACCGACGATGAAGGGAAAGTGCATGAGCTTGGGACTCATTCCTATGGGCTGGTCGGTCCGCAAAGCCAGGAGGAAGTCATCGCGTTAGCCTCCGGCCTGGCTGAATCAGCTTTAGGGCGTGAAGCGGAAATCACCTCCGTCACATTTGAACAGTGGTTGCAGCAAAAGACCGCCAGTTAGTGGGGATTAATACCCGCTAGTGTGCGTCAGTTCGAGTTTTTCCATCGCATTTATGCGCTAACCTTATGATCTGGCAGATAACATGGGGAGAGAGAGCATGTGGCAAGCTATCTGTAGCCTGTTAGAAGAGCACGGAGACGGCGAAATCGAGCTGCGTAACGAGCTGCCGGGGGGAGAAATCCACTCCGCATGGCATTTGCGCATCAGCGGTCAGGACTATTTCGTCAAATGCGATGAGCGGGAAATGCTGCCCATCTTCACCGCGGAAGCGGATCAGCTGGATCTGCTGTCCCGCAGCAATACGGTCAGCGTGCCGGAGGTGTACGCCGTAGGTAGCGACAGAGATTACAGTTTTGTAGTGATGGACTTTCTGCCACCGCGTCCACTGGATGCCCACAACGCTTTCTTACTGGGCCAGCAGTTGGCGCGTCTGCATCAGTGGAGCGATCAGCCGCAGTTTGGTCTCGATTTCGACAATGATCTTTCCACCACCCCACAGCCCAACGCCTGGCAGCGCCGCTGGTCGACCTTTTTTGCCGAGCAGCGCATCGGCTGGCAGCTGGAGCTTGCCGCGGAAAAAGGGCTGGAGTTCGGCAATATCGACGCCATCGTTGAGCACATTCACCAACGTCTGAGCTCACATCAGCCGCAGCCTTCTTTACTGCATGGGGATTTGTGGTCCGGCAACTGTGCGCTGGGTCCGAACGGGCCGTACATTTTCGACCCGGCCTGCTACTGGGGCGATCGCGAGTGCGATTTAGCGATGCTGCCCCTGCATCCTGAGCAGCCACCACAGATTTACGATGGTTATCAGTCAGTCTCCCCGCTACCGCAGGGTTTTCTGGAGCGCCAGCCGGTTTATCAGCTCTACACGCTGCTTAACCGTGCGATCCTGTTCGGCGGACAACATCTGGTCACGGCGCAAAAAGCGCTGGAGCGCGTGCTTGCCGCATAAAAAAAGCCCCTTTTGGGGCTTTTTCAATTGCCTGATGGCGCTACGCTTATCAGACCTACTGGATCCAGCGCTGATTAATTCACCTGAATGCCTTTCATATTGAACACAAAGTTCATGATTAGCCCATTGCCCGGCTTACCCGGCTCGTAGCGCCATTTGCGCATCGCGGTTTTCACTTCACGCTCAAACATATTCGATGGCTGGGCTGACAGGATTTCAACATTGTCGACGCGGCCATCGGCCGTCACGTCAAACTTCACGCGGACTTTACCTTCAATGCGCAGTGCATAGGCGCGTGCCGGATATTGCGGCTCGCCGCGGCTTAGTGCACGAGGCCCTGCGGGCGCCACGGCAGTCGGCTTACTGGCGACAGGTGCGGTATTGGTCACCGGGCGGCTCTGCGTGGTGGTCGTTGCCGTCGTTGTAACCGGGCTCTGTTCTACCGGCTCACGCTTCGGCTGCTCGACTTTTTTCTCAGGCTTAGGTTTCGGCTTCGGTTTTGGCTTAGGCTTCGGTTCTGGTTTGTGGATCACCACCGGCGCTTCTTTCGGCGGTTCAGGCACCACTTCCGGCTCTGGCTCAGGTTCAACAACCGGCTGAGGCGGCGGTTGCACTGCCGCTGGCGGTTCCAGATCGGCGGGCGCCACCATGGTCACCGTAATCGGCTGGGATGGCGCGGGCAGTTCAATAACCTGATGTACCGAGGTATACAGCAGCCCAGCAACAACGGCACCGTGGATAACCACTGAGAGCAGCGTAGGCCAGGGAAAGCGACGAGGTAAATCAAGGGTCATTGAGGTCATAGTCATTGCAGTTGAAAAATGATGCCCTGATTTTAAATGCAAATAGCAATCATATTCAATAAGACATCTTATCCAGGGTCAAATTTCTCCCCCTGTTGGCGAAATAAAGCACACTCATCGCAGACTGCATCACACCCGGAGATCTTTGCATTGCAGTCTATAGCGCTTTGAAATACCGTGTTTCGACAATTGAACAATAAGGAACTGTGCCCGTGCTCTACGTGATTTATGCTGAAGATGTCGCCGACTCGCTGGAAAAGCGTCAGTCGGTCCGCCCTGCTCACCTTGCGCGCTTACAACTGCTTCACGACGAAGGTCGTCTGCTGACCGCGGGCCCAATGCCTGCTGTAGACAGTAACGATCCGGGCGCAGCTGGCTTTAGTGGTTCAACGGTCATTGCTGAGTTTGAATCGCTGGAAACGGCGCAGGCGTGGGCCGATGCTGACCCTTATGTTGCCGCTGGCGTCTACGGGAACGTAAAAGTGCGACCTTACAAAAAAGTTTTCTGAGTCGCCAAAAAACACTGGGCACCGCATGCGGTGCCCAATTTGTTTCAGAACTCGTAAATGGCAAACAGCAGTGAATTACGCTGCCGGCTGACCAGACACTTTCTGATTGAGTGGATGCGCATATTGCGCCGTGACTGGGCTTCCAGCCAGCGAGCTTTACGACGGCTGGCCTGTCTCACCATCCGCCAGCGCCCCACTTCGTTTCTGCTACGCTTCATTTCAACATCTCGACGATGAAAGAGCGCGTATTATAAACCCTTGCGTCCGGCTGACCAGCGCTTTTCCCGCCTGTTTTTATTTGCCAGATGAATCCGTATGCGTAAACTCATAACAACTGGCTTTCAAAAGGATTTTTTATGACAACCTTCTACACAGTGGTGAGTTGGCTGGTCATTCTGGGGTACTGGTTGTTAATTGCAGGTGTGACATTGCGCATCCTGATGAAACGACGAGCGGTACCTTCAGCGATGGCATGGTTGCTGATCATTTATATTCTGCCTTTGGTCGGGATCATCGCCTATCTTTCCGTGGGCGAACTGCATCTTGGCAAGCGCCGGGCAGAACGAGCCCGGGCAATGTGGCCCTCCACCGCCAAATGGCTCAGCGAGCTTAAAAACTGCAACCATATCTTTGCTGAATCCAACAGCCCGGTCGCCAGCTCGCTGTTCAAGCTGTGCGAACGCCGACAGGGCATCGCCGGGGTGAAAGGCAATCAGCTCCAGCTGCTGACGGAATCCGACGACGTCATGCAGGCGTTAATCCGCGATATTCAGCTCGCCCGTCATAACATTGAGATGGTGTTCTATATCTGGCAGCCCGGCGGCATGGCCGATCAGGTGGCGGAATCGCTGATGGCCGCCGCGCGGCGCGGCGTACACTGTCGCCTGATGCTCGACTCCGCAGGCAGCGTGGCTTTTTTCCGCAGCCCGTGGGCGGCGATGATGCGCAATGCCGGTATCGAGGTTGTTGAAGCGCTGAAGGTTAATCTGATGCGTGTGTTTCTGCGCCGTATGGACCTGCGCCAGCACCGCAAAATGGTGATGATCGATAACTATATTGCCTACACCGGCAGCATGAACATGGTCGATCCTCGCTTCTTCAAGCAAGATGCCGGTGTCGGTCAGTGGGTCGATCTGATGGCGCGTATGGAAGGCCCGATCGCCACGTCAATGGGCATCGTCTACTCCTGCGACTGGGAAATCGAAACCGGTAAACGGATCCTTCCGCCGCCGCCGGACACTAACATCATGCCGTTTGAAGAAGCCAGCGGTCATACCATTCACACCATCGCTTCAGGTCCCGGCTTCCCGGAAGATTTGATTCACCAGGCGCTGCTCACGGCCGCCTATTCCGCGCGTGAATATCTGATTATGACCACGCCTTATTTCGTGCCGAGCGACGACCTGCTGCACGCCATCTGCACCGCCGCTCAGCGCGGGGTCGACGTCAGCATCATTATGCCGCGCAAAAACGACTCCGTACTGGTTGGCTGGGCGAGCCGCGCGTTCTTTGCTGAGCTGCTGGCCGCAGGGGTGAAAATCTATCAGTTTGAAGGCGGGTTGCTGCACACCAAGAGCGTGCTGGTCGACGGTGAGCTAAGCCTTGTCGGCACGGTAAACCTCGATATGCGCAGCCTGTGGCTGAACTTCGAGATAACCCTGGCGATTGATGACGTTGGCTTTGGTGGCGATCTTGCCGCCGTACAGGACGATTACATCTCTCGCTCACGCCTGCTGGATCCTAAACTGTGGGCAAAACGCCCGCTCTGGCAGCGCGTTGCCGAGCGACTGTTTTACTTCTTCAGTCCGTTGCTGTAAAACGTGCCCATTAGCTGAGAACCAGGGTGTGATCATGGATACTATGGATTTAAATAATCGTCTGACCGAAGACGAAACGCTTGAACAGGCTTACGATATTTTTCTGGAACTGGCGGCCGATAACCTCGATCCGGCAGACATTATTCTGTTCAACCTGCAGTTTGAAGAGCGCGGCGGTGCCGAGCTGTTTGATCCAGCGGAAGACTGGCAGGAGCACGTCGATTACGATCTGAACCCGGACTTCTTTGCCGAAGTGGTGATTGGTCTGGCGGAAACGGACGGCGGTGAAATTAACGATATCTTTGCCCGTGTACTGCTGTGCCGGGAAAAGGACCACAAGATTTGTCATATCCTGTGGCGTGAATAAAGTCAGGTTCAGGAACAAAGGCTGCTGCGGCAGCCTTTTTTATTTTGCTTTCGGCAGCTCAGCGCCGCAGGCATAGCAGTATCGAGAATGCTCTTCATGCCCTGCCTGATGACACTGCGGGCACACTCGCGCATTGCGCCGCTTATTATATTCATTGCTCATATGGGTCGTAATCAGTCCGGTCGGAATGGCAATCAGTGAATAGCCAATCAGGATTAAGACTGAAGCGACAATTCTTCCGAGCTGCGTGTGCGGCGTAATATCGCCATACCCCACCGTTGAAGCCGTCACTATTGCCCAATAAACTGACGCCCCCAGCGAAATAAACCCGTTTTCCGGACCTTCAATGCCGTACATCAGTGAGCCGAATACCACCATCACAATCGCAATCAGAAAATAAAACACCATCAGCTGGTGACGGGCGCTGACGATGGCATCCCAAAAGATCCGCAGCGATGGCATGTAGCGCAATAGTTTGAGGATCCTCAGTACCCGGACAGTTCGCAGGGCGCGCCAGATAAAGAGATAGTTGATACCAATTTCCGGCCACAGCCACAGAACATACAGCGGGAGCACCGTGAGAAGATCAATTGCCCCCCAGAAGCTGAAAACGTATCTCGCCGGTTTCGGCCAGCACAGTACCCTCAGAATATATTCAAGAGTGAACACCGCGGTGATGATCACTTCCAGCACCATGAAAGCGTGCCACTGAGCAAAAGTCGGGTGATATTGGGTACCAAAACCTGATTCCGCGAAAATAACGGCGACGCTAAACAGAGCGAAGAAGCCGCAGAGCGCCTCAAACCGGCGGCCTGAGCGCGTACGCTGATCGAATAAGAAATGATAAAGCCGGTGGCGAGTGGAATGTAAAACGGCGGGCACAATGACCTCACAATAAAAAAAGGGCTGACAGTTGTCAGCCCTCGGGATTATAGCGGGTCAACCTTCAGACAGGAAACCGCGTGGCGGAAACTGCCTTCCAGCACCGGTCGCGTTTTTGCGCATTCCGGGCCGGCAAGCGGACACCTCGTCCGGAACACACATCCGGACGGCGGATTGATAGGCGAAGGTAATTCCCCTTCCAGCAGCTGGATAGTTTTATTCTTTTCCAGATCCGGATCAGGGATCGGCACCGCCGACATCAGCGCTTTGGTATAAGGATGCAGAGGGTTGTGATAAACCTGATCGTAGGTTCCCAGCTCCACCGCATGGCCTAAATACATAACAAGCACGCGATCGGAAATATGCTTCACTACCGCCAGGTCGTGCGCGATGAAAATCAATGAAAGTCCCATTTCACGCTGCAGCTGCTGCAACAGGTTTACCACCTGCGCCTGAATGGAGACGTCCAGAGCGGAAACTGGCTCATCACAGATAATCAGTTTCGGTTCAAGGATCAGCGCGCGGGCAATGCCGATACGCTGGCACTGGCCACCGGAAAACTCGTGCGGATAGCGGTTCACCAGGTTTGGCAGCAGCCCCACTTTCATCATCATCGCTTTTACGCGGTCGCGGACTTCCTGGCGTGGCATATTCGGATGATAAGTGCGCAGCGGTTCGGCAATGATATCGCCGATATTCATGCGCGGGTTCAGCGAGGCCAGCGGATCCTGGAAAATCATCTGAATGTCGCTACGTACGGCGCGCCACTCGTCAGGTTTCATGCCCAGCAAATCTTTGCCTAACCACGCTACCCGGCCTTCGGTCGCTTTCACCAGGCCGATGATGGCGCGGGCGAATGTCGATTTGCCGCAGCCGGACTCCCCTACCACGCCCAGCGTTTCGCCTTCGTAAAGACGCAGCGTGACGCCGTCGACGGCTTTCAGGGTTTTCGATGGCTGCCAGAACCACTGCTTGCCGTCTTTAATATCGAAATGCACTTTCAGGTCGGCAATTTCGAGCAGAACTTTTCTTTCTTCAGTCACGGCGTTCATACCAGATCCCCCACCGGCTTAAAGCAGGCGCGTAAACGGCCAGGCGCAAACTCCTCCAGAGGCGGAGCGCTGTTGCAGATCTCCATCGCGTGCGGGCAGCGCGGCTGGAACGGACAGCCTTTCGGCAGTCGCATCAGGTTTGGTGGGTTGCCTGGGATGGTCAGCAGCGATTCGCCTTCCGCATCCAGACGCGGAACCGCATTAAGCAGCCCCATTGAGTACGGGTGTGCCGGATGGTAAAACACATCGCGGGCATTGCCGTATTCCATGGTACGCCCGGCGTACATCACCAGTACTTTGTCGCAGATACCTGCCACTACGCCGAGGTCGTGGGTGATCATGATGATGGCAGTGTTGAATTCGCGCTTCAGCTCATTCAGCAGGGTCATGATTTGCGCCTGCACGGTCACGTCGAGCGCGGTGGTTGGCTCATCGGCAATCAGCAGTTTTGGCCTGCACAGCAGCGCCATGGCGATCATCACGCGCTGGCGCATCCCGCCGGAGAATTCATGCGGGAACATGCGCATGCGTTTACGCGCTTCCGGCATTTTCACCGCATCCAGCATCTTCACAGACTCTTCAAACGCTTCGGCCTTGCTCATGCCTTTATGCAGCATCAGCACTTCCATCAGCTGCTCACCGACGCGCATGTACGGGTTCAGCGAGGTCATTGGATCCTGGAAAATCATCGAAATCTGCTCGGCGCGCAGCTTATTCAGCTCTTGCTCTGGCAGATTGAGGATCTGACGACCGTTAAAGTTCGCCACGCCGCCGATGCGTCCATTTGACGCCAGCAGTCCCATCAGGGCAAACGCGGTCTGGGATTTCCCGGAACCGGATTCCCCCACGATACCGAGGGTTTCACCGGCTTTCAGACTGAAGTTGAGATCGTTGACCGCGGTAACATCCCCGTCTGGCGTACCGAAGGTGACGCGTAAATCTTTCACATCCAGCAGCAGGCCAGATTTTTGCTGCTGCGGGGCGTTGACCATTTCAATTGTGCTCATGGCATCACTCCTTAGCGGTCTTTCGGGTCGAGGGCATCACGCAGGCCATCGCCGATAAAGTTGAAACAGAACAGGGTTACCACCAGGAAACCAGCCGGGAACAGCAGCAGCCATGGAGACACTTCCATGGAGTTGGCGCCGTCGCTCAATAACGCGCCCCAGCTGCTCAGTGGCTCCTGGGTACCCAGACCGAGGAAGCTCAGGAATGATTCGAACAGGATCATGCTTGGCACCAACAGGGAGGCATACACCACCACTACGCCCAGCACGTTTGGCACAATGTGGCGCACGACGATGCTGAAGGTAGAAACACCGCCAACCTGCGCCGCTTCGATAAACTCTTTGCGCTTCAGGCTAAGTGTCTGGCCGCGCACAATACGCGCCATATCCAGCCACGACACCATCCCGATAGCCACGAAGATCAGCAGGATGTTTTGCCCAAAGAAGGTCACCAGCAGGATCACGAAGAACATGAACGGGAAGGAGTTCAGGATCTCCAGCAGGCGCATCATCACCGAGTCCACTTTACCGCCCAGATAGCCGGAAAGTGAGCCGTAAAGCGTGCCGAGGATCACCGCCACCAGCGCGGCAGCAATACCAACCATCAGCGAAATACGGCCACCGATAGCCACACGAACCAGCAGGTCACGACCGGAAGAGTCGGTACCGAAATAGTGGCTGGAAGCCATATCAGGGGCACTCGACATCATCCCCCAGTCGGTATCGTAGTAGCTGAACTGCGACAGCATTGGCGCAAAGGTCACGAACAGCGCAATCAGCACCAGCACGCAGAGGCTGGCAACCGCTGCGCGGTTATGCATAAAGCGACGGCGGGCATCCTGCCAAAGGCTGCGGCCTTCGACTTCCAGTTTTTCACTGAAGTGTTCCAGCGCCTCGCTGTTTTTCTTACTCAACATCATGGCGAACTCCAGTGTCAGTAACGAATTTTCGGATCGATGACGGCGTACAGCACGTCAACAATCGCGTTAAACAGAATGGTCAGCGCACCGACCAGAATGGTCAGGCTCAGCACCAGGGAGTAGTCACGGTTAAGCGCGCCGTTAACGAACAGCTGACCAATTCCCGGTAAACCATAAATTGTTTCGATAACCATTGATCCGGTGATAATACCGACGAACGCTGGCCCCATATAAGAGAGCACTGGCAGCAGCGCAGGTTTCAGCGCA
Source organism: Enterobacteriaceae bacterium 89 (assembly GCA_014156375.1). Lineage (GTDB taxonomy): Bacteria > Pseudomonadota > Gammaproteobacteria > Enterobacterales > Enterobacteriaceae > Scandinavium. The sequence goes on from RQJH01000003.1 coordinate 644,209, forward strand.
TGGCGGAAAATAATGCGGCGCATCGGTAACCCTTTCGCACGAGCTGTACGAATAAAGTTGGAGTGCAACACTTCAATCATCGAGCCACGGGTAATACGCGCAATGCTGGCGATATAAGCCAGGGACAGCGCCACCATCGGCAGGATCATGAACTTCAGCGCCCCGCCGTTCCAGCCACCGCCCGGCAGCCAGTGCAGCGTGATGGCGAAGATCATCACCAGCAATGGTGCGACCACGAAGCTCGGGATAACCACCCCGGTCATCGCGACCCCCATCACCATATAATCCCATTTGGTATTTTGCTTCAGTGCGGCGATGACGCCAGCGCTAACTCCCAATACCACAGCCAGGAAAAACGCGGCAAAACCTAATTTCGCAGAAACCGGGAAGCTTGCCGCCACCAGGTCATTCACGGAGTAATCTTTGTACTTGAACGACGGGCCGAAATCACCATGTGCCAGCTGCTTCAGATAGTTGAAGTACTGGACGCTCATCGGATCGTTCAGGTGATATTTGGCTTCAATATTCGCCATCACTTCTGGCGGAAGAGTACGCTCACCGGTAAAAGGACTACCCGGCGCAAGGCGCATCATAAAGAAGGAGATAGTAATTAGAATAAATAGCGTCGGAATTGCTTCCAGACAGCGGCGTAAAATAAATTTCAACATTGCCCTGTACCTTCTGGCGTGTGCCTTTACATGTGCCGTATCAGTTTCTCTGATCGGTCATGTGATAGTGCGATGAAATAAGACACAGTGAGGCGGCACGTAGCCGCCCCACGGATTGCCATTAATGCTTAATGATGTACAGATCTTTAGTATAGATATTGTCCATCGGATCTTTACCGGTGTAACCGCCAACCCATGGTTTCACCAGACGGGCGTTCACGTAGTAATAGACCGGAACAATCGCCGAGTCCTGACCCAGCTGCTGTTCAGCTTTGTCATACAGCGCAACGCGCTGCGCTTCATCGGTCACCTGCAGAGTCTGCTTCATGATCGCATCAAACGCCGGGCTCTTATAGTGCGCGGTGTTCATGGAGCTGTCAGACAGCATGGTGTTCAGGAAGGAAGTTGGTTCGTTATAGTCCGCACACCAGCCGGCACGCGCAACGTCGTAGGTACCCTGGTGACGGGTATCGAGGAAGGTTTTCCACTCCTGGTTAACCAGCTTCACGTCTACGCCGAGGTTTTTCTTCCAGATGGAAGCCGCAGCGATAGCCAGTTTCTTGTGCAGGTCAGAAGTGTTGTACAGCAGATTGAAAGTCAGCGGCTTGTCAGCGGTATAACCAGCTTCGGCCAGCAGTTTCTTCGCTTCTTCGTTACGTTTTTCCTGAGTCCAGGTGAACCACTCTGGTTTGGTCAGTTTTGCGCCATCGGTGTATGGCGGGGTGTAACCGAAGGCTGGCAGATCGCCCTGCGCTTTCACTTTATTAGTAATAATGTCGCGATCCAGGCCCAGTTTCAGCGCGGTACGAACGCGGGCATCGGTAAATGGCGCTTTCTGGTTGTTAATTTCGTAGTAATAAGTACACAGGTACGGATCCACGTGAACTTCAGTTGGGATCTCTTTTTTCAGCTTCTGGAACAGTTCAATCGGCAGGTTGTTATAGGTCATGTCGATTTCGCCGCTGCGGTAGCGGTTAACGTCTGTCACTTCAGAAGAGATTGGCAGATAGGTGATCTGGTCGATAACGGTATCTTTGTTATCCCAGTAATTCGGGTTGCGCTCCATCACGATGCGCTCGTTCACCACCCAGTCTTTCAGCTTATAAGCACCGTTGGTGACGATATTGGCAGGCTGTGTCCACTTCTCACCGAATTTTTCGATGGCGGTTTTATTCACCGGAGACATCGCCGGGTTCACCAGCAGTTTGTAGAAGTAAGGTACCGGCTCGCTGAGCGTGACTTCCAGAGTGTGGTCGTCGATGGCTTTCACGCCAAGATCGGAAGTCGGTTTTTTACCTTCGATGATTTCATCGACGTTCAGAATATGGCCGTACTGCGGATAGCTGGCGTATGGGGAAGCGGTTTTCGGATCGACCAGGCGCTGCCAGCTATAAACGAAATCTTGTGCCGTCACCGGCTCACCGTTGGACCATTTAGCGTCTTTACGCAGATGGAAGGTCCAGACTTTAAAATCTTTGTTGTCCCAGCTTTCAGCAACGCCAGGAATTGGGTGACCGTCTTTAGTCGACGTAATCAGCAGGCCTTCGAACAGGTCGCGGCTGACGTTAGCTTCCGGAACACCTTCAATTTTGTTCGGATCTAAAGACTGTGGCTCTGCTCCGTTGTTACGGATCATAGTCTGCTTATCTGCCAATTTAACGCCCGCAGGAACGTCTGCAGCCATTGCATTTCCTGCGATAAGTGCAGCTAATACGCCTGCTGCGATAAGGCTTTTTTTAGTGATGATGGACATTGTGTTGATACTCCGCTCATTATAATTACTGATGGTTAGTCAGCCTGTTTAGTCCCCTGAGGGCGTCCCGATCAGCGCAGGAGTGAAAGCGTCTGTCGGGTGTTTACTGCTTGCTATCACCGACTTCTATTATTACGGCTACTCTTTTTCGGCAACCTTACGTCGATTCTTTATGTCATCCCCCCTGTCGGGATAACGGGTGTTCTTTTTTCGCCCGGAGATTCATTTGACAATTATTCTCATCCCCGTGTTTTGTGTGGCGAAATGCCTCGGCGGAAAGTATCAAATGCGTTTCCCTCCCGCCAATACAATTTGCAAATTTGTTAAGCAATTCTCTTTTATTGCAGCTGCTTCATATGAAACCGCTACGATGCGCTACGATAATCCGGTTAATAGTTGTTAATTTTCAGTGCATTAACGTTCCACCCAGTCGATGGAGCTAGCCAGACACTTCAGCGAGCACTTTTCATACAAAAAATTAACAATTGATTATTATTTAGCACATTACTCTGCGTGTGAGTTGAAAATACTAATATCATTTCAATGATCCCACGGCAAGCGTAAGAGTATCATGTGAATAAAATAACATTCGATACCCAGATATGTCTTAGGGGCATAGAGGCTAATCTATTGATTAATAAACGTTGAGACAGGTATCGCGAAGAGTTATTACAGGGGGTTGTTGCAGGTTTATTGATATGTTTTTCTAATAAATGAAAAAAGCGAACGGGGCCTGCGGCCCCGCTTTCTTAAAATCAGCCGAGTAGTCCCGGGAAGATAGATTTAATCCCTGCGACAATAAACTCAATTCCAAGCGCCATCAGTAACAGCCCCATAATACGGGTGATGACGTTGATCCCGGTTTGTCCCAACAGGCGAACCAGCCACGGAGCGATCCGGAACAATCCCCAACAGCACGCCGCAAACAGGGCGATAGCGACGGAAAAGCCAATCAGGTGCGGAATACTATGAAAGCGGGTTCCCCAGACGATAGTCGAACTGATGGCCCCCGGACCTGCCATTAATGGCAGCGCTAGCGGGACAACCCCGACGCTTTCACGGATAGCCGTTTCTGATTTTTCCTGTTTGTTCTGCTTATCCTCACCCAGCTTACCGCTGATCATCGACATAGCGATGGTCACCACCAGAATGCCACCAGCAATACGGAAAGAATCGATCGAGATGCCGAACAGTTGAAGAATGCCGTCGCCAAGGAACAGCGAGGTCCACAGGATAATCGCCACCGACAGGTTGGCCGTCAGGTTAGTTTTATTTCTTGCCGCAGCGGTCTGGTAGCTGGTCATGCTGATGAAGACGGGGATGATCCCCACCGGGTTCACCAGGGCAAATAAGCCGATGAAAAATTTAATATAAGTTGGAAAATCGAACAGCGATTGAATCACGGTAACCCCGCGCCCTCATCAATTGTGGTAGTTGACGTACAGTAATCATGAAAACCGCGCTGAAGATACGCTGTTTAGCGCTATTCTTCACCTCAATTATGTCAGAAAACGCTACTAAACCATGTTGTTATGTGTTTGTATAAATTATGCTAATGTTTAAACGCATTGAAAGTACGATGTTTTAACACTTGATACAAACCACTAAAAGCCGCCTGCTGAAAGGTGTCAGCTTGGTGTAATCTTGATTTAGATCACGCAATTCGTACTCAGAAGTGGGTAATCTTGATGTCGCACCAGGGAGTAGCCCGGTAGCTCTAAGGGCTTAATGGTAAGGCTCTTTTAGTAAATCAGTACAAGGAAAGGTCGTAAGCAACCTGTTGTTTTAATAGTACTTACGCAAGCTGCTGGCAGTCTGACTATACTGTCGTATCGTGCAGCTGATTTACTAAAAAAGTTTAACATTATCCAGGAGAGCATTATGGCTGTTACTAATGTCGCTGAACTGAACGCACTCGTTGAACGAGTGAAAAAAGCCCAGCGTGAATATGCCAACTTCACCCAAGAACAGGTTGATAAAATCTTCCGCGCTGCCGCTCTGGCTGCCGCAGATGCTCGAATCCCTCTCGCCAAACTGGCAGTTGCCGAATCTGGCATGGGTATCATTGAAGATAAAGTGATTAAAAACCACTTCGCTTCTGAGTATATCTATAACGCCTATAAAGATGAAAAAACCTGTGGGATCCTCGAAACTGATGACACCTTCGGGACCATCACTATCGCTGAACCTATCGGTATCATCTGCGGTATCGTACCGACCACTAACCCAACCTCTACTGCTATCTTCAAGTCTCTGATCAGCCTGAAGACTCGTAACGCCATCATCTTCTCCCCACACCCACGTGCAAAAGATGCAACGAACAAAGCAGCAGATATCGTTCTCCAGGCAGCCATCGCTGCAGGTGCACCGAAAGATCTGATTGGTTGGATCGACCAGCCTTCCGTTGAGCTGTCTAACGCTCTAATGCACCATCCAGACATCAACATGATTCTGGCAACCGGTGGTCCAGGCATGGTTAAAGCCGCTTATAGCTCCGGTAAACCAGCTATCGGCGTTGGTGCAGGTAACACGCCAGTTGTAGTTGATGAAACTGCAGACGTTAAACGTGCTGTTGCCTCTATCCTGATGTCTAAAACCTTCGACAACGGCGTAATCTGTGCTTCTGAACAGTCCGTTATCGTGGTTGACTCTGCTTATGCCGCTGTCCGTGAGCGTTTCGCTACCCACGGTGGCTACATGCTGCAGGGTAAAGAATTGAAAGCCGTTCAGGACATCATCCTGAAAAATGGCGCGCTGAACGCCGCTATCGTAGGTCAGCCAGCAACCAAAATTGCTGAACTGGCAGGCTTTACCGTTCCAGCTGACACCAAAATTCTGATCGGCGAAGTGACCACCGTTGACGAATCCGAGCCGTTTGCTCATGAAAAACTGTCTCCGACTCTGGCGATGTATCGTGCCAAGAACTTCGAAGACGCCGTTGTGAAAGCGGAAAAACTGGTAGAGATGGGCGGTATCGGCCACACCTCTTGCCTGTACACCGACCAGGACAACCAGCCAGAGCGCGTTAAATTCTTCGGCGACAAAATGAAGACCGCGCGTATCCTGATTAACACCCCAGCTTCTCAGGGTGGTATCGGTGACCTTTACAACTTCAAACTCGCACCTTCCCTGACTCTGGGTTGTGGTTCATGGGGTGGTAACTCCATCTCTGAAAACGTTGGTCCAAAACACCTGATCAACAAGAAAACCGTTGCTAAGCGAGCTGAAAACATGTTGTGGCACAAACTTCCGAAATCTATCTACTTCCGTCGTGGCTCACTGCCAATCGCGCTGGATGAAGTGATTACCGATGGTCACAAACGTGCGCTGATCGTAACTGACCGCTTCCTGTTCAACAACGGCTATGCAGACCAGATCACTTCCGTTCTGAAAGCAGCTGGCGTTGAAACTGAAGTCTTCTTCGAAGTTGAAGCTGACCCGACTCTGACCGTAGTTCGTAAAGGTGCAGAGCTGGCAAACTCCTTCAAACCAGACGTGATCATCGCGCTGGGCGGCGGCTCCCCAATGGATGCTGCGAAAATTATGTGGGTCATGTACGAGCATCCGGAAACTCACTTCGAAGAACTGGCGCTGCGCTTTATGGACATCCGTAAACGTATCTACAAGTTCCCGAAAATGGGCGTGAAAGCGAAAATGGTTGCTGTCACCACCACTTCCGGTACCGGTTCCGAAGTTACACCGTTTGCCGTTGTGACCGACGATGCAACTGGCCAGAAATACCCACTGGCTGACTACGCGCTGACTCCAGACATGGCTATCGTTGACGCTAACCTCGTCATGGAAATGCCGAAATCCCTGTGTGCATTCGGTGGTCTGGATGCGGTGACTCACGCCCTGGAAGCTTACGTTTCCGTACTGGCGTCCGAGTTCTCCGACGGTCAGGCTCTGCAGGCTCTGAAACTGCTGAAAGAAAACCTGCCAGCGTCTTACCACGAAGGTTCTAAAAACCCGGTTGCCCGTGAACGCGTTCACAGTGCAGCGACCATCGCCGGTATCGCGTTTGCTAACGCCTTCCTGGGTGTGTGTCACTCCATGGCCCATAAACTGGGTTCACAGTTCCACATTCCACACGGCCTGGCTAACGCCCTGCTGATCAGCAACGTTATTCGCTATAACGCGAACGACAACCCGACCAAGCAGACCGCATTCAGCCAGTACGACCGTCCGCAGGCACGCCGTCGTTACGCAGAGATCGCCGACCATCTGGGTCTGACCTCTTCCAGCGACCGTACCGCAGCGAAAATCGAAAAACTGCTGGCATGGCTGGAAAGCATCAAGGCTGAACTGGGTATTCCTAAGTCCATCCGCGAAGCTGGCGTTCAGGAAGCTGACTTCCTGGCACACGTTGACAAACTGTCTGAAGACGCGTTTGACGACCAGTGTACCGGTGCTAACCCGCGTTACCCTCTGATCTCCGAACTGAAACAGATCCTGCTGGATACTTATTACGGTCGTGAGTTCACTGAAGGTGAAGCTGCAGAGAAAAAAGCTGCTGCAACTCCTGCTAAAACTGACAAGAAAGCCAAGAAAACCGCTTAATTGACAGTCAATAAAAAACCCGCCTGATGGCGGGTTTTTTTATGCGTCTGAGACGGTCAAATTAAACGTCGGTGCGTCCTGTCAGCCGCCGCTGAATATCAGCGAGCGAACCCTCCTGTAACGCTTCCTTGTAGTGCTTACGACACACGGAGACATAGCGCTCATTGCCGCCGATAACAACCTGCTCCCCTTCGTTATAGGGACGACCTTCCTGATCGAGACGCAGAACCATGCTGGCCTTACGCCCACAGAAGCAGATAGTCTTCAGCTCAACCAATTTATCTGACCATGCCAGAAGATATTGGCTACCGACAAACAGCTCGCCACGGAAGTCCGTACGCAGGCCGTAGCATAATACCGGGATATCCAGCTCATCCACGACCTCAGAGAGCTCATAGACCTGCTGACGCGTCAGAAACTGGCTTTCATCCACCAGCACACAATCAATCGCTGCCTGAGCATGTTCAGCGGCAATCTCATCAAACAGCGATGTCTGTTGGTTATAGAGTTTTGCCGGCGAGGATAGCCCAATACGGGAACTCACTTTGCCAGCACCAAAACGGTCATCAATTTCAGCGGTATAAACCAGCGAACGCATCCCACGCTCCTGGTAATTGTAAGAGGACTGTAACAGAGCAGTAGACTTCCCTGCATTCATCGCAGAGTAGTAAAAATAAAGTTGGGCCATGGGTGGCAACACTCCAATCATCATGCTTTTAACGCCGGGGAGTGTAGCATATTCCCTCGGGAATTCCGTGCCCTGCGTCAGGTCTCTCATTCCCCCCATAAGTAAATATTAAGATTTACTTATCTATAATAACAAACAGATAGGTCACCATTAACTGATGTGACAGTGTACCTGCGCCGGATAATCAGCGGCACCTGGCTGTAGGCAGAGTGAGAAGTGTTTCATAAGGTTATGATTCAGATTCTATTGAATAGACGACCGTCTCCTCCCCAATTTCTTACTAATACTTATGACTGATATTACTCTCGCGCAGATATATACCCGTACGGAAACAAACAAAAAGGCATACTTTGTAAGGGTGTTCTCATGATATCGCCCGTGCAATAAGCGCACAGGATGTGAACCGGCGCGTAATTTTTAACTTTTCTGAATTAACGAATGTCATAAATAACGGGTTATTTTGAATTCCTTACAATCATCCCTATTGCACATCTGAAATTATCGCTCTATTATTACCTCAACAAACCACCCCCAATATAAGTTTGAGATTACTACAATGAGCGAAGCACTTAAAATTTTGAACAACATCCGTACTCTTCGTGCGCAGGCAAGAGAATGTACTCTGGAAACGCTTGAAGAAATGCTGGAAAAATTAGAAGTTGTTGTTAACGAACGTCGTGAAGAAGAAAGCGCTGCTGCCGCTGAAGTCGAAGAACGCACTCGTAAACTGCAACAGTACCGTGAAATGCTGATTGCTGACGGTATTGACCCGAACGAACTGCTGAATAGCATTGCTGCTGCCAGCAAATCAGGTGCTAAAACCAAGCGCGCAGCTCGTCCGGCTAAATACAGCTACGTTGATGAGAACGGCGAAACTAAAACCTGGACCGGCCAGGGCCGTACTCCAGCAGTGATCAAAAAAGCAATGGATGAGCAGGGTAAATCTCTGGATGATTTCCTGCTCTAATTGCTCTGCTTGTTAAAAATCCCGCTCCGGCGGGATTTTTTTTATCTATAAATCGACCGTTTTTATCGCAAACTGCCTGGTTTTAATCCAGTGTTACTTTTGGCAATAAAAAAACCGGGGTCTTTGCAGAGCCCGGTTTTGACAGTCAGTCCGCAAATTACTTGCCGACAACCTCTTCCAGCCAGGCTTTAAACTCTGCGCCCAGTGAGTTATGGCGAATTCCGTATTCAACGAACGCACGCATATAACCCAGTTTATTACCGCAGTCGTGGCTCTTGCCTTTCATATGGTAGGCTTCGACGGTTTCTTTCTCGATCAGCATATCAATCGCATCGGTCAGCTGAATCTCGTCACCCGCTCCTGGAGGCGTTCTTTCCAGCAGTGGCCAGATTTCCGCGCTCAGGACATAGCGACCGACCACAGCAAGATTAGATGGCGCTACGTTGGCTTTAGGCTTTTCTACCACGCCAACCATTGGCACGCTGTCACCTGGGTTCAGCGTCTGGCCCTTACAGTCAACAACACCATAAGCGGTCACATCTTCAACTGGCTCAACCATGATCTGGCTGGCACCCGTTTCATCGAAACGCTTAATCATTTCCGCCAGGTTATCGCTGGACAGATCGGATTCATATTCATCCAGAATAACGTCCGGCAGAATGACGGCAACAGGCTCATTGCCGACGACCGGGCGCGCGCAAAGTACCGCGTGACCCAGGCCTTTTGCCAGACCCTGACGCACCTGCATAATAGTGACGTGAGGAGGACAAATAGACTGAACCTCTTCCAGCAGCTGACGCTTAACGCGTTTTTCCAGCATCGCTTCAAGTTCAAAACTGGTATCAAAATGGTTTTCGATAGAGTTTTTAGAAGAGTGAGTCACCAGCACAATTTCGGTGATTCCAGCAGCGATACACTCATTAACAACGTACTGAATTAATGGCTTGTCAACCAGCGGCAGCATTTCCTTAGGGATAGCTTTCGTTGCAGGCAACATCCTGGTACCTAATCCCGCTACCGGGATAACGGCCTTAGTGACTTTTGAATTTAAAGCAGCCATCGAAAATCTCCTGGATTGTTCAAACTTTGAACGCATTCGTTTATATATAACGCGTTGAGTATATCAGTACCGTTTGCTCATTCTGGTCTGAAAAGGACACGTTAACCTTGAATTAGGATTTTACCGACAAATCCCGCTGATAGTATCACCACTCTCTGAAAGCAGTGACTGCCAGATCGGTTTATGCCGACTGACTGCTCATTCGGCAGACAACATTAAGCGCAACCGCCCACCAGCGCCCCAAATTTGGCACTGCCATGCCTCAGTTCGCTGGCTGATTTGATTCAGGTAGGTATTACCCAGGGTTCCCAACGGCACCCCGTTGCTGATTTGAATTTGGTGTTCACCGGTGCTCAGCGTGCCGTTAAGTCCTGCCGAAACGAGGATTAAATTTTTAATTCCGCTATGGTAGTAGCCAACTAACAGCGGAAATTGACCCGGAAGATTCGCCTGGCGCAGTAATTGATTAACCTGCTTGAGCAGGTTGCCTAACTCTGGCAGGCGCTGCCCCTGATGAGCCAGCTGTTCCTGCAACAGGCCATTAAATAAAGCCCGTAACAGTAATGCCGCCAACACACCATTTTCGCCTGCACGAGTAACATCCAGACAATAGAAAGCAAGGTCTTTATCCGAAAGCGGCGCAATATCCAGCACCAGGCCAGGTTTATCCGCGGAAACCAGCTGACGATAATTTATTCGACAGTGAGAAATGGTTTGCTGCACCGGTGGCTGTAATTCCTGCAATAATTTAGCCGCCGCAGCCGGGTTGCTGACCAGAGCATCCCAGTCCTCAAACAGGCGTTCTTCTTCTTCAACCCGAGAGTTGAACATCGCCGGATACAGGCAGGAAAACACAGCTTCCCGCAGACGATTGATATCTTTGACAGGTTTTAACAATACGTCCTGAACGCCAAGCCTTAATGCCTTAGCGATATCAGCCATGTTTTCCGTCGCGGAAATTATCAGGATGGGAAGCTGATACCCTTTGCCCCGCAGAAACTCGACCAGCTTCAGGCCATTCATTCTGGGCATCGCGATATCGCAAATCATCAAATCAGGGCGCAGCTCGGCCATTTTTTCCATGGCATCCACCCCGTCCTCAGCCAGGGCCGTTTCGGCGCCGAGCGATAAGAGCCAGGAATCCAGCAGTGAGCGGAAAACGGGTTCGTCTTCAACGATCAGGATCTGTTTTCCCGCCAATGGCTGCGTCATGATATCTCCCCTGACGGACAATACTGTAATAGTGGCACGCTATTCGCCCTGTCGCCTGTCAGATTTTGCCGAAGTAATCGAAAAATTGCCCTAACCCGCAGCACGCACCAGCGGTATCAGCTCGTCGATCTTTTTCTCCACCGCCAGCTGTCCGGCGGCAATCGCCGCAGGGGCGCGATGGAAATCGAGCGTAGAGATTTGTGGGCAAAAAGGTTGCAGCAAAATGTCGGGAGGATCCCCGGCCATTCTGTTGCGCTTTAATCGGTTTTCCAGCACCTGTATCGAGGTCGTCATGATCTCCATGGCCGTCGGCGTTATCGCCGTCCGGCGTGACGTCATTCTTCCCAGTCTCGCCCGGAAGCGCTCAGGCCAGCTGAGGACGTCGTTATTGTGTGCAGACTGTGGATCGGGCTGAAGGTTCACTGACAGGAGATCCTGCTGCATTAAATGCGCGTCATGTTGCAAATCTACAGCAATGACGATGTCAGCCCCTAAGGCGCGGGTTAGCGAAACGGGGACCGGATTCACCACGGCGCCGTCCACCAGCCAGTAGCCGTTGTGGCGAACCGGGGATAATAAACCAGGAATACTGCAGGAGGCACGTACGGCAAGATGTAAATCGCCTTCGGTGAACCAAAGTTCACGCCCGGTGCTGAGATTGGTCGCCACCGAGGCAAAGCGTTTATGGCAGGATTCGATTTCACTGGTTGGGATGAGCTGTCGAAACTGGCTGAAAACGCGCTCACCGCGCAGCAGCCCGCCACGTCGCCAGGAGAGATCCATCAGCCTTAGTACGTCCCATGAGCTGAAAGAACAGACCCATTTCTCGAGCACCGGCAGACGGTCGCAGGCGTAAGCAGCCCCCACCAGCGAACCAATCGAACATCCGGCGACAACATCTATCTCAATGCCCATTTTTTGCAGCGCCTTGATCACACCTATATGAGACCATCCGCGTGCAGCACCAGCCCCAAGGGCTAAACCTATTTTCAGCTTTCTCATTCGGGCCGGTATCGATCCTCCTTCCCAGCGTAGCAACATTGCCACTGCTCAGTTAACATAACTGCCGTCCGGCGTTCTGCGCCTTATTTTTCGAAAACAGGAACGCAATTATGCACTCTCTTTGCCCCTGCGGCAGCGCTCTGGAGTATAGCCTATGTTGCCAGCGATATCTTTCTGGCGCAGAGACTGCCCCCACGCCAGCACAGCTAATGCGCTCACGCTATACCGCTTTTGTCATGAAAGACGCCGACTATCTGGTCAGGACCTGGCACCCCTCCTGCAAAGCGCAGGATTTTCGTCAGGAGCTAGAGCAGAGCTTTAGCGGGACAGAGTGGCTTGGCCTGAACATTTCTGCCACCGATGAAGGTCGTCATAGTGATGAAGGCTTCGTGACCTTTGTCGCCCGCTTTCGTGAACATAACAAGAGCAGCGCCATCATTGAGCGTTCAAGATTCTTAAAAGAAAATGGACAATGGTATTATATTGATGGTACACGTCCTCTGATTGGCCGGAATGACCCCTGCCCCTGCGGGTCGGGTAAAAAATTTAAAAAGTGCTGTGGTCAGTAAGGCCGCCACACAACACGCGCAAACATCGTCAACAGGATTTCCCCCGCAATGCACTCATTACAACGTAAAGTGTTGCGTACCATCTGCCCGGATCAAAAAGGGCTGATCGCACGTATTACCAATATCTGCTACAAGCACGAGCTGAACATCGTGCAGAACAACGAATTCGTTGATCACCGCACCGGTCGCTTCTTTATGCGCACCGAACTGGAAGGTATTTTCAACGACTCCACCCTGCTGGCCGATTTAGACAGCGCATTGCCGGAAGGCTCTGTTCGTGAGCTGACCCCCGCGGGTCGTCGCCGTATCGTTATCCTGGTGACGAAAGAAGCTCACTGTCTTGGCGATCTGCTGATGAAAGCCAACTACGGCGGCCTCGATGTGGATATCGCAGCGGTCATCGGTAACCATGAAACGCTGCGCCCGTTGGTTGAACGTTTTGACGTTCCTTTCGAGCTGGTCAGCCATGAGGGTCATACCCGCGAAGAACATGACAAGCTGATGGCAGATGCAATTGACGCTCACCAGCCTGACTATGTGGTGCTGGCTAAATACATGCGAGTGCTGACGCCGTCATTCGTTGGGCGCTTCCCGAACAAAATTATCAACATCCATCACTCGTTCCTGCCTGCCTTTATTGGAGCACGTCCTTATCATCAGGCATACGAACGCGGCGTGAAGATTATCGGCGCTACCGCGCACTACGTGAATGACAACCTCGATGAAGGTCCAATCATCATGCAGGACGTTATCCATGTCGATCACACCTACACCGCAGAAGATATGATGCGTGCGGGACGGGACGTAGAGAAAAACGTTCTCAGCCGGGCGCTGTATCAGGTGCTGGCACAGCGCGTTTTTGTTTACGGCAATCGCACAATTATTCTCTGATAACACAGACCTTTGCGCTGCTTTTAAGCGTTACGTGTAAAAAGTACGCAAACGGTGACTTTTCCGCAACACAAGGCTTTACAGCGGCGCGTCATTTGATATGATGCGCCCCGCTTCCCGCAAAGGAAGCAGGCCAGTAAAGCATTACCCCGTGGTGGGGTTCCCGAGCGGCCAAAGGGAGCAGACTGTAAATCTGCCGTCATCGACTTCGAAGGTTCGAATCCTTCCCCCACCACCATCTCAAGTTCTACGCTCAATCAGTACCTACCCCTGGCGGGGTTCCCGAGCGGCCAAAGGGAGCAGACTGTAAATCTGCCGTCATCGACTTCGAAGGTTCGAATCCTTCCCCCGCCACCATGACTTCCCTGTTCTACATTACTTCCCCAAGATACTGTTGTTCTATATTCTGCCCATGTGGGAAGGATGAGAAGCTTCGACCAAGGTTCGATTCTCACCCATCAAATCCCAGGCAAACGACGGAAAACCGGTGAGCTTTTCACTATCGACGTGTTGGACTGCGCATGTTCAGATAACCCATCCAACAGCTCATCCAACTGCGCCATATCCTTTACCACCAGCCTTGCCACAAAGCAGTCTTCCCCCGTCACTTTGTCACATTCAATACACTGCGACATGGCCTGGAGATACTTCTCGACCTTCTGCAACATGCCCGGTAACGGCTTAACGCGTACCAGAGCCTGTAACGTATATCCCAGCGCGGCCAGATTGACTTTGGCGCTATAGCCTTCAATCATCCCCCGCTCCTCCAGCCTTTTGAGCCGCTCCGCTGTGCTGGGTGACGTCAGCCCGACTTGTCCACTCAATACCTTTAGCGACATACGCGCATCGGCGGCCAGACAGGCAATAATCGCCCGATCGATATCATCAAGAAGGAACTCCATCACTTTTCCCTTATTTAAAAAAGAAAATACCCGCTTTCACCTTATAACATCTCTGTAACCAGAATGCGGATTTTCACACAATAGTGCCATCTTATTTGGAGGTGGCTATGAGCGAATTTAAAACTGGTTTCTGGCAGATGAGTCTGGCGATGATAATTTCAGGCTCCATCGGCGCGTTTGTTTTGTTATCTGGTCTGCCAGTGGTGGATGTTGTGTTCTGGCGCTGCGTCATTGGGGCTGCCGCACTGCTTTTATTTATTCGGTTAAGCAACCAGCCGCTCATTCGCTTAACCCGCACGGCCCTGTTGCTGGCAGTGGCTGGCGGCGTGGCGCTGGTGATCAACTGGCTGTTGCTGTTCGCCGCGTATGAGCGCATCTCCATCGGTATGTCGACGGTGGTCTATAACACTCAGCCGCTCATGCTGGTGCTAATGGGCATGCTGATGGGCGAACGCGTTCCGCTGATCAAATGGGGCTGGCTGGCGCTGGCATTTATCGGGGTAGTGACGCTGCTGTCGAGCGAATTAGGCGGGCAGAATACGCATCTCATTGCCGGTATTGGTTTAGCGTCCGGCGCGGCATTTTTCTATACGCTAACGGCAATCATCACTCGTAAGCTGAAATCTGTATCGCCACAGCATATTGCCTTTATCCAGGTGGTCACCGGCATGGTGATGCTGTTCCCCCTTGCCAGTTTCAGCACGATAACGCAGCAATTCCCCTGGGGCATTGTACTCACGCTTGGCGTGATCCACACCGGGGTGATGTATCAGTTGCTTTATAGCGCCATTCAGAAACTCCCGACGCCGGTGATTGGTTCGCTGTCGTTTATCTATCCACTGATCGCTATCGTGGTCGATGCGCTGGTATTTGGACACACGCTAAATGCAATACAGATGGTTGGCGGCGTGCTGATCTTGCTGGCAGCGGCGGGAAATAATCTTGGCTGGGGCACAAAGCAAAAGGCCCCGCATCAGCAGGGCCTTGAACAGAAAGCGCGTTAACTAGCGACGAGCGCGAACGATCTGATATTTACGCGTCAGGTACTCTACTGGCGCGCTCCAGATATGCACCAGACGAGAGAACGGGAACAGCAGGAACAGCGTCATGCCCAGTACCAGGTGCACGCGGTAAACAAAGGCCACGCCGTCCAGATGCGCCGCTGCACCACCGTGGAAGGTCACCACGGACTGCGCCCAGCCCACCAGCTTCATCATTTCGCTGCCGTCCATATGCTGAGCAGAGAAAGGAATGGTCAGCAGACCCAGCGCACACTGGATAACCAGCAGCGCCATGATCAGGATATCACCGCGGGTGGAGGTAGCACGGATGCGCGGGCTGAACAGGCGACGCTTAAGCAGCATCACTCCGCCCACCAGGCACATCAGGCCAGCCGCACCGCCGCCGAACATTGCCATTTTCTGCTTCACTTCCAGCGGCAGCCAGGCTTCATACATCCAGTGTGGCGTCAGCATCCCGAAGGCATGACCGAAGATCACGCCAAAAATCCCGAGATGGAACAGGTTAGAAGCCACGTTCATCCCTTTACGATCAAGCATCTGGCTGGAGTGTGAACCCCAGGTGTACTGACCGTAGTCGTAACGCAGCCAGCTGCCAATCAGGAACACCGAACCCGCGATATACGGGTAGATGTCAAAGAAGAACATATTCAGGAATTGCATTAGCGCTCTCCTCCGGTAGAGATATTCAGATACTGTGGCGCAACCGCCCCGGCAAAACGACGCTGGTGCGCGGTAATATCAGACTCCGCACAACCCTGGTCGGCGAAGAATTTCACCTGCTCTTCTTCCCAGACCGCATCCAGCGCCTGCGGCGTATCGTCGCGGGCTTCGTCGGCAATTTTCTCTGCCACTTTCTGCCCATCGATTTCCGTGCTGGCCAGTTTCAGCATCACATCAAACAGCACCGCATAACGGCTTTCACGCTGTTGCAGACGCGCACTCAGCAGCGCCAGGATTGGCGCAACGTCCTGCAGACCGCCCAGTGCCTCTTCGCGCGGAAGCTGCGCCAGATATTCCAGGTACAGCGGCAGATGGTCCGGCAGCTCGCGGCTGTCGAGTTCAAGACCGTGCTGCGCGTACTGCGCCATCAGATCTACCATCGCCTGACCACGGTCGCGGGATTCGCCGTGAACGTGTTCAAACAGCAGCAGCGAAGTGGCACGACCGCGGTCGAACAGCTCGCTGTAGGCCGCCTGCACATCCAGAATGTCGCGCTGAGTCAAATCACGCAGGAACACGCACAGAGCCTGTGCGTCTTCTTCAGCCAGCACGTCAGAATCTGCCAGTGCCTCATGGACTTCCTGCTGATGCTGCCACAGGGCTGTATCCGGATACTCCAGCAGACGGGAGATAATCATCAGTTCTTTCATGACTGAGGCCCCGTTTTGCTGGTCACATCAACCGCGTCAATGCGCTTGCTGTTGAACAGGTTGAATTTGCTGTCGGAACCGTGGCAGCCGTCGCCGAAGGTGAAGCCGCAGCCGCTCTTCTCAGGGAAGGCGTCACGGGCCAGCTCACGGTGGCTGCTTGGTACCACGAAACGATCTTCGTAGTTAGCGATAGCCAGATAGCGGTACATTTCCTGCGCCTGGGCTTCCGTCAGACCAACTTCTTCCAGCGCAGAAGTATCTGCCACACCGTCAACGGTTTCGGCACGCTTGTAGTGACGCATCGCCAGCATGCGTTTCAGCGCACGCAGAACAGGTTTGGTATCACCGGCGGTCAGCATGTTCGCCAGGTACTGAACCGGGATACGCAGGCTGTCGACGTCCGGCAGAATGCCATTGCTGCCGATCTCGCCCGCGTCAGCCGCAGACTGGATTGGAGACAGCGGTGGCACATACCAGACCATCGGCAGCGTACGGTATTCCGGATGCAGAGGCAGAGCCAGCTTCCAGTCCATCGCCATTTTGTATACCGGAGACTGCTGAGCCGCGTCGATAACGCCCTGCGGAATGCCGTCTTTCAGCGCCTGCTCGATAACTTTCGGATCGTTCGGATCGAGGAACACGTCCAGCTGACGCTGGTACAGGTCTTTCTCGCTTTCGGTACTTGCCGCCTGCTCAATCGCATCTGCGTCATACAGCAGCACGCCGAGGTAACGGATACGACCCACGCAGGTTTCAGAGCACACGGTCGGCTGACCGGCTTCGATACGCGGGTAGCAGAAGATGCACTTCTCGGATTTACCGCTCTTCCAGTTGAAGTAGATCTTCTTGTACGGACAGCCGGTGATGCACATACGCCAGCCGCGACATTTATCCTGGTCGATCAGTACGATGCCATCTTCTTCACGCTTGTAGATCGCGCCGCTCGGACAGGTTGCCACGCACGCCGGGTTAAGGCAGTGCTCACACAGGCGCGGCATGTACATCATGAAGGTGTTTTCGAACTGACCGTACATCGCTTTCTGTACGTTCTCGAAGTTCTGATCTTTGGAGAGTTTCTCGAACTCGCCGCCCAGATCGTCTTCCCAGTTCGGACCTTTGGTGATTTTGTCCATGCGCTGACCGGTGATCAGCGAGCGAGGACGGGCAATCGGCTGGTGCTTGCTTTCACCGGCTTTATGTAGCGCCTGATAGTCAAAATCAAACGGCTCGTAGTAATCATCAATGCCCGGAAGATGCGGGTTAGCGAAGATTTTACCCAGCAGCAGCGCTTTGTTACCCATGCGCGGCACCAGTTTGCCATTGATTTTGCGGATCCAGCCGCCCTTCCATTTTTCCTGGTTTTCCCAGTCGGTCGGGTAGCCGGTGCCTGGTTTGGTTTCCACGTTGTTAAACCACGCGTACTCCACCCCTTCACGGCTGGTCCAGACGTTTTTACAGGTGACCGAGCAGGTATGACAGCCGATGCACTTATCGAGATTCAGCACCATGCCGACTTGTGAACGAATTTTCATTTTACGCTCTCCTGTACCTGGTCATTGCCTTCGCCGTCTAACCAGTCAATGTTCTTCATCTTACGAACCACTACGAACTCATCGCGGTTAGAGCCCACGGTGCCGTAGTAGTTAAAGCCATAGGCCAGCTGCGCATAGCCGCCGATCATATGAGTCGGTTTCGGGGTGATACGGGTGACCGAGTTGTGGATACCACCGCGCTGGCTGGTGATCTCAGAACCAGGAATGTTCACGATACGTTCCTGCGCGTGATACATCATGGTCATACCCGCAGGCACACGCTGGCTGACTACCGCACGCGCCGTCAGAGAACCGTTGCTGTTAAAGACTTCGATCCAGTCGTTATCTTCAATACCCAGCTCTTTGGCATCCGCTTCGCTCATCCACACAATCGGACCGCCGCGGCCTAACGTCAGCATCAGCAGGTTGTCACTGTAGGTTGAGTGAATGCCCCACTTCTGGTGCGGCGTCAGGAAGTTCAGCGCCTTCTCAGGGTTGCCGTTGGACTTCTGGCCCATCACCGCTTTCACCGAACGGGTGTCGATTGGAGGACGGTACACCAGCAGGCTTTCGCCGAAATCACGCATCCACTGGTGATCCTGATACAGCTGCTGACGGCCGGAGAGCGTACGCCATGGGATCAGCTCGTGAACGTTGGTGTAACCCGCGTTGTAAGAAACGTGTTCATCTTCCAGGCCAGACCAGGTCGGGCTGGAGATAATTTTGCGCGGCTGAGCCTGAATGTCGCGGAAGCGAATTTTTTCGTCTTCTTTGTTCAGCGCCAGATGCGTATGGTCGCGTCCGGTGATTTCGCTCAGCGCCGCCCAGGCTTTCACTGCCACCTGGCCGTTGGTTTCCGGTGCCAGCGTCAGGATCATCTCAGCCGCATCGATAGCGGTGTCGATCATCGGCTGACCTTTTGCCGGGCCTTCTGCTTTGGTGTAGTTCAGCTTACGCAGCAGATCGACTTCGCTCTGGGTATTCCACGCAATGCCTTTACCGCCGTTGCCGATTTTCTCCAGCAGCGGGCCGACAGAGGTGAAGCGCTCATAGGTTGCCGGATAATCACGCTCAACGGTCATGATGTGCGGTGCGGTTTTGCCTGGGATCAGGTCGCATTCGCCTTTCTTCCAGTCTTTCACATCAAACGGCTGCGCCATTTCTGCGGCGGAGTCGTGCTGAATAGGCAGCGTGACCACGTCAGTTTCCACGCCCAGATGGCCCACGCAGACTTCGGAGAATTTCTTCGCGATGTCCTTATAGATGTTCCAGTCGCTCTTCGATTCCCACGCCGGATCCACAGCGGCAGACAGAGGATGAATAAACGGATGCATATCCGAGGTATTCATATCGTCTTTTTCATACCAGGTGGCGGTTGGCAGCACGATGTCAGAGAACAGACAGGTGCTAGACAGGCGGAAGTCCAGGGTCACCACCAGATCCAGTTTGCCGTCGAGGCCGTTGTCCTGCCATTCCACTTCTTCCGGCTTCAGGCTGCCCTGCTCGCCCAGATCTTTGCCCTGAATACCGTGCTCAGTACCCAGCAGGTACTTCAGCATGTACTCGTGGCCTTTACCGGAGGAGCCCAGCAGGTTGGAACGCCAGATAAACAGGTTGCGCGGATGGTTCTTACCGTTTTCCGGACGCTCAGCCGCAAAGTGCATGGAGCCGTCTTTCAGGGATTTCACGGTGTAATCAACCGGAGACAGGCCTGCTTTTTCTGCTTCCGCAGCGATGTGCAGCGGGTTAGTACCGAGCTGCGGCGCGGACGGCAGCCAGCCCATGCGCTCTGCGCGCACGTTGAAGTCGAGCAGATGGCCGGTATAGCGGGATTTGTCTGCCAGCGGTGACAGCAATTCCTGCGCGGTAACGGTCTCATAACGCCACTGGCTGGAGTGGTTGTAGAAGTAAGACGTGCTGTTCATGTGACGCGGTGGACGGTTCCAGTCCAGCGCGAACGCCAGCGGGGTCCAGCCGGTCTGCGGACGCAGTTTTTCCTGGCCCACGTAGTGCGCCCAGCCGCCGCCGCTCTGACCGACGCAGCCGCAGAAGATCAGCATGTTAATCAGACCACGATAGTTCATATCGAGGTGATACCAGTGGTTCAGACCGGCACCGACGATGATCATCGAACGACCATGTGTCTTATCGGCGTTATCGGCAAACTCACGGGCGGTACGGATAATCTGCGAGCGGGAAACGCCGGTGATCTGCTCTGCCCACGCCGGGGTATAAGCTTTCACGTCGTCGTAGCTGGTCGCGCAGTTGGCGTCGTTCAGGCCACGTTCCAGACCGTAGTTAGCCATGGTCAGATCGTAAACGGTGGTCACCAGCTGAGTGCTGCCATCGGCCATCTGCAGGCGTTTTACCGGCAGTTTGTGCAGCAGGATGTTTTCCAGCTCCACTTTGTTGAAAAACTCGCTGCCGTCGCCGCCGAAGTACGGGAATCCGACTTCTGCGATATCGTCATGGCTGCCCAGCATAGAGAGGCGCAGCTGAACTTCTTCCCCGCTCTTACCGTCACGCTGTTCGAGGTTCCATTTGCCTTTATCGCCCCAGCGGAAACCGATCGAGCCATTCGGCACGGTCATCTCACCGTTTTCATTGAAGGCAACGGTTTTCCATTCCGGATTCTTTTCCTGACCCAGCGCATCAACCAGATCGGAGGCACGCAGCATACGGCCAGCCGCATAGTAGCCATCGCGCTCTTCCAGCGTCACCAGCATCGGCATGTCGGTATAGCGACGCACGTAGTCGGTGAAGTACTGGCTTGGCTTATCAAGGTGGAATTCACGCAGCATGACGTGACCCATCGCCATCGCCATTGCCGCATCGGTACCCTGCTTCGGCGCCAGCCACAGGTCGCAGAGCTTGGCGATTTCAGCGTAGTCCGGGGTGATTGCCACGGTTTTGGTACCCTTGTAGCGAACTTCAGTGAAGAAGTGCGCGTCCGGGGTACGGGTCTGTGGCACGTTAGAGCCCCAGGCCAGAATGTAGGAGGAGTTATACCAGTCGGCAGATTCCGGAACGTCGGTCTGCTCACCCCAGGTCTGTGGTGACGCAGGCGGCAGGTCACAGTACCAGTCGTAGAAGCTCAGGCAGGTACCGCCCAGCAGTGAGATGTAACGCGCGCCCGCGGCATAGGAAACCATCGACATCGCCGGGATTGGCGAGAAGCCTGCCACGCGGTCCGGGCCGTAGGTTTTAACGGTATAGACGTTAGAGGCGGCAATCAGCTCATTCACTTCCTGCCAGGAGGAGCGCACGAAGCCACCGCGACCACGGGCCTGCTTGAAGCTTTTCGCTTTGTCAGCATCTTCGATAATGGAAGCCCACGCATCCACCGGATCCGGATGCTGCACTTTCGCTTCACGCCACATTTTCATCAGACGCTTGCGCATCAGCGGATATTTCAGACGGTTAGCGCTGTAGAGATACCAGGAGTAGCTTGCGCCACGCGGGCAGCCACGCGGCTCATGGTTCGGCAGATCCGGGCGGGTACGCGGATAGTCAGTTTGCTGGGTTTCCCAGGTTACCAGGCCGTTTTTGACATAGATTTTCCAGCTGCATGAGCCGGTGCAGTTTACACCGTGGGTGGAACGCACCACCTTGTCATGCTGCCAGCGTTGGCGGTATCCATCTTCCCAGTCCCGGTTGGTTTCCAGAGTCTGGCCATGCCCATCGGCAAAGGTTTCGCCCTTCTGCTTGAAGTAGCGAAACCGGTCCAGAAATTTGCTCATCGGGTTTCTCCTGTATGGAGCCTAAGGCTCTCTGATAAATCGACATTGCAACAATTGCCGCGAAAGTAACTTCCTGAAAGGAGATGGGAATTGATGGCGATCAAGGCGGGATTTGTTAACAAAATCAGTGAAATCAACATCTACCACCAAAGTATTATTAACATTGATTTTTTAACTAATTGTTTTATATGGTTTTATTGATATTTACCTGCGATAACAGCCCTGAAATTGCCGCATCAAGGTATTAGGGAGTAGATGCCAGACCGAAGACCCGCAGCTCAGCGTTTCATCGCCGGACAGAGTGAGAAAAGATAAAAGTATGTTGTAACTAATTAAGCTTAAAAAAATGGCGCGATTGCTCGCGCCACGATAATCAAAAAGTCACACTTATTTTTTTGTTTTACGTCCGTAAACCACCCAGGTGATCAACACGCAGGCAATGTAGAACACGAAGAAGACTTTCATGGCACCGGCCGGGGAGCCGGTCATTTCCAGAGAAATGCCAAAGGATTTAGGGATGAAGAACCCGCCGATCGCACCAATCGCAGAGATGAAGCCCAGCGCGGCTGCGGTATCGGTCGCCGCTTCGCGCAGCGCCAGCTCTTCGGAACCGCCCTGAGCTTTCACGCGATCCATCGTCAGTTTGCGGAAAATCACGGAAATCATCTGGAAAGTCGAAGCACTACCCAGACCGGCCGTCAGGAACAGGCCCATGAACACCGCGAAGAAGGCGATGAAGTTACCGCCCTGACCGTTGGTCGGCAGAGTGAAGAACAGCAGGCCAGAGAACACCGCCATAGCGATGAAGTTAATCAGCGTCACGCGAGTGCCGCCCAGACGGTCAGAAATACCACCGCCCAGTGAACGGGCCAGCGCACCGATAAACGGACCGAAGAATGCGAAATGCAGGATCTGCACTTCCGGGAACTGGGTTTTCGACAGCATCGCAAAACCGGCAGAGAAGCCGATGAATGAGCCGAAGGTCGCCAGATACAGCACCGCCATGATCCACAGGTGACCGCGCTTCAGTACCGGCAGCTGCTCGCTCAGAGAAGCTTTAGAGGCAGACAGATCGTTCATGCCAAACCAGGCGGCCAGGGTGAAGATAATCAGGAACGGCACCCAGATCCACGCGGCGTTTTCCAGGAACAGTGAAGAGCCGTCCGGCTGAGCCACGCCTGTACCACCGAAGATAGCGAAGATAGACAGGGAAACCACTAGCGGAGCCACCAGCTGCATCACGCTCACACCCATGTTACCCAGACCGCCGTTCAGACCCAGCGCACCGCCCTGCTTCGCTTTCGGGAAGAAGAAGCTGATGTTTGCCATACTGGAAGCAAAGTTCGCACCGGCAAAACCACACAACAGCGCAATGATCATGAAGACGCTAAACGGCGTGGTCGGATCCTGCACGGCAAAGCCGAGCCATACACAAGGGATAATCATGATCCCGGTACTGAAAGCCGTCCAGCGACGACCACCAAACACTGGCACCATGAATGCGTAAGGAACACGCAGCAGCGCACCGGACAGCGCAGGCAGCGCGGTCAGCATAAACAGCTGATCGGTAGAGAAGTTAAAGCCCACTTTATTGAGGTTTACCGCCACGGCACTGAACAGCATCCAGACGCAGAACGCCAGCAGCAGACAGGGAACGGAGATCCACAGGTTACGGCTGGCAATGCGGTGTCCGCGGGTTTGCCAGAAGGCGGCGTCTTCAGGGCGCCAGTCGGTGATGACGGCGCCTTTATCCTTTTCCGAAGTGGAAACTTGACTCATAGAAACCTCTGATAAGGGAGTTTAGATGACGCCACATTAGGGTTTATGAGCCGAGGTAAGTTGATATAAATCAAAGGAAAAGAGAACATATTTCCGGGGTAAAAATCGTCATTACCCTTAGTGAGTAGATCTTATCGCTGAAAAAACTGTGGTTTTTCACGCCCATTATAGGGTTACAACTAATACACTCCCTTTTCCCGATACCACTGGCAATTAAGAGGTAATCCTTTAGGGGTATGGGTATACTCCAGGTGATGTCCGAGAATAGCCAGCACTCCCGGATTGCATCCCTGGTCAGGAGCCATGTTGTCGATGTTTAAACGTCTTTTTACCCCGCTTACGCTGGTCAATCAACTGGCGCTTATCGTTCTGCTGTCCACCGCGATTGGTGTGACCGGCATGGCTATTTCTGCGCGTCTGGTTCATGGCGTGCAGGGCAGCGCCCACGCCATCAACAAAGCGGGCTCGCTGCGTATGCAGAGCTATCGCCTGCTGGCGGCTATTCCGCTGAAGCCGGGTGACAGCCGTCTTGTCGATGACATGAACGAAACCGTTCTGAGCCCTGAGCTCATCGAGTCCGCCCGCCGCGACGGCCAGCAGGCTCAGCTTTCCGCACTACAGCAATACTGGCAGACCAAACTGCTGCCGGGAATGATGGCCGCCCAGAGCCAGTCGGTGGTTGCCGGTGAAGTCGCCAGCTTCGTGAATCGCATCGATCAACTGGTGACCGCTTTTGACCACACCACGGAAAAGCGAATTCAGCATGTGGTCTGGGTGCACCGGATCATGGCTATCTGCATGGCGTTACTGCTGCTGTTTACCATTATCTGGCTGCGCGCCCGCCTGCTGCATCCCTGGGAACAACTATTGGGGATGGCACGTGCCGTCAGCCGTCGTGATTTTACCCACAGGGCGACCATCAGCGGGCGCAATGAAATGGCTACGCTCGGCATGGCGCTGAACAATATGTCAAAAGAGCTGGCGGAAAGTTATGCCGTGCTCGAACAGCGCGTGCAGGAAAAAACGGCCAACCTCGAGCAGAAAAACGAAATTCTGGCCTTCCTCTGGCAGGCCAACCGCCGTCTGCATTCTCAGGCACCGCTTTGCGAGCGTATCTCGCCGGTGCTCAACGGATTGCAGGGGCTGACGCTGCTGCGCGATATTGAAGTGCGCGTCTACGACATGGAAGACGAAGAGAATCATCAGGAATTCAGCTGCCATTCCGAAATGGACTGTGACGATAAGGGCTGCTATCTCTGCCCGCGCGATCTGCCTGAGCTGCCCGGCGGCGGCACAACCCTGAAATGGCGGCTCACGGATGCCCACAACCAGTACGGTATTCTGCTGGCGACACTGCCGAAGGGGCGTCATTTGAGCCACGATCAGCAACAGCTGGTGGATACGCTGGTGGAACAGCTCACCGCTACGCTCGCTCTGGACAGACAGCAGGAGCGCCAGCATCAGCTGATCGTCATGGAAGAGCGCGCCACCATCGCGCGTGAACTGCACGACTCCATTGCCCAGTCGCTCTCATGCATGAAGATGCAGGTCAGCTGTCTGCAGATGCAGGGTGATACGCTGCCCGAAGCCAGCCGTCAGCTGCTGAGCCAGATGCGTAATGAACTGAATACCTCATGGGTACAGCTTAGAGAGCTACTGACCACCTTCCGCCTGCAGTTAACCGAGCCGGGACTGCGTCCGGCGCTGGAAGCCAGCTGTGAGGAATACAGTACCCGTTTTGGTTTCGACGTGAAGCTGGACTATCAGCTTCCCCCGCGCTATGTCCCTTCCCATCAGGCGATCCATGCCTTGCAGATTGCCCGGGAAGCGCTGAGCAATGCGCTTAAACATTCCGAAGCGACGGAAGTCACCGTGACGGTGACGCAAAACGACAATCAGGTCCGTCTGATCGTCGCCGATAACGGCCGAGGCGTACCGGATCACGCAGAACGCACTAACCACTATGGTTTAATTATTATGCGAGATCGCGCGCAGAGTCTGCGCGGGGACTGCCAGGTAAGACGCCGTGAAAGCGGCGGCACTGAAGTTGTTGTCTCTTTTGTTCCCGAAAAAACGCTTATTCAACCCGAAGGAGAAATCCATGAGTCATCAGGAAAAAGCAACCATCCTGTTAATTGACGATCACCCAATGCTGCGCACTGGCGTTAAGCAGTTAATCAGTATGGCCCCTGATATTCAGGTTGTCGGCGAAGCCAGTAACGGCGAGCAGGGCATCGAAATGGCGGAAACGCTGGATCCGGATCTGATCCTGCTCGACCTCAACATGCCGGGCATGAACGGCCTGGAGACGCTCGACAAGCTGCGCGAGAAATCGCTCTCTGGCCGCGTGGTGGTGTTCAGCGTCTCCAATCATGAAGAGGATGTTGTAACCGCACTGAAGCGCGGTGCCGATGGCTATCTGCTGAAAGATATGGAGCCGGAAGAATTACTGAAAGCTTTGCAGCAGGCCGCCGCCGGAGAAATGGTGCTGAGCGAAGCGTTAACGCCTGTGCTGGCAGCCAGCCTGCGCGCAAACCGCGCCACTTCAGATCGTGATATCAATCAGCTTACCCCGCGCGAGCGCGATATCCTGAAGCTGATTGCCCAGGGCCTGCCGAACAAAATGATTGCCCGTCGCCTGGACATCACGGAAAGCACGGTGAAAGTTCACGTGAAGCATATGCTGAAGAAAATGAAGCTCAAATCCCGGGTGGAAGCCGCCGTTTGGGTCCATCAGGAACGTATTTTCTAAGGCAGCCACGATGAATCTGACGTCGCCGCGGGAAGCGTCACCAGCGGCTCCGTCAGCACCAGCGTGATCTCATTCGACGACACGCGCTGCCCCTTCTCATCTTCCACCACCGCTGACAGATGCCAGCGATTCGCCGCCCCTTCACTGTAATCCCACGCTGGCATAATCACGGTCCAGCCGTCAGCGCTGTTACGATCAACAGGCGGCGTCAGGCTGAGCGCCGTTGAATCCCCTTGCCAGGTCAGCGATTTGATCCGGAAGTGACTGCGAACCTGTAGTTTAAGCGCCACGGTTTCACCCGGTTGTAAATCCCAGGGCGGCGTCGCCAGAAACACCGACAGCGTTTTTTTCTGCCGGAATTCCATGACCGGGACATTCGTTCTGTCCGGGCTGTCGTAACGGCTGCCGCGCAGGGAAGTAAACGCCGCAACCTCGCTGGATTCGAGCTGCTTTTTCAGCGGCACACCAAAGCGGTAGTTGAGCTTCATGCCCAGGTTATTCTGGCTGACGCCGCTTTCTCCCTGCTTATGCTGTGCCGTTAGCGTCAGCAACGGAACCGGGGTGTAATCCACACCCAGAGAAACCGCAATCGGATTGTGGTACCCCGTTCCGCTATGGAACAGATCGACATTATCGCCGTAGTATTGTTCGAAGCTGACGCTGGTATTGATAAAGCGATAAAACGGCAAACGTGCCTGCGCGCTGAAATCATAACCCCGCGCTAAGCGATACTGCCGGGTGTACGTATCATCCTGCCAGCCATTCAGCGGCTGATAATAGTTAGCCGACAACCGCAGGGATTCCCCCCAGGCCTCCAGACCGACGCCGCCCCGCTGCAGGCTTTCACTGAGCAGCGCATCGTAAAAGGCGTTATAGCCAAGCAGCCAGCCGTCTTCGATCCAGCGTTGGCCCACGCCCAAATTGCTGACCAGCCCCTCGTCATGCTGACTGACCCCAATCTGACTCCAGGTGAGATAGCGATCGTTGTCATCAAGCGGAACAAACCAGCTCCCGTGGCTGCCGGTCAGTTTGCCCTGCCCGTCCACCAGCAGCTCCGCCGATGCATTACCCCACGGCGAAAGCCAGTTGCCGAGCTGCTGATTGACCTCTTCGTTCAGTTCACGGCTGATTTTTTGCAAAGCAAACAGCCTTGCCTGATCGCCCGCATCGAGGCCGTTATCCTGCATGCTGGCCTCACCAAAGGCTTTCATTATTTCGGCGAGGTGCTTTTCCGTCTCGTGATTGTCAGAAGCTATCCCCAGGTCGGGCAGCGGCGTGCTGGTAGCGGAAAAAGGATTTTCGGCTTGTTCAATGAAGGTCTGGCGGGCACCTGAGGCACCTCCAGCCAGAGGCAGGAGTAACAACAACAACCGGGGAGACAAACGCAAAACAGTCAAAACGAAACGGGGTTCCTCAGCAAATTCAAAGACAACGACTCTCCTGCTAGTGTAACGGGTTTGATTAATGGTTTCAGCCTCAGCGCAGATTTCAGGAATATCCTTAAACTTTGGCTACATTTAAACCATCCAGATTGCCCGTGAGGCGCCTATGAGTTTCTTCCTTCGTCCCGTTGTCAGTTCAGCCCTGCTGTTTTTTGCGGGCGCAGCCTGCGCCAGCGATATTTTTATTCTGCAATCCAGCGCCTTTGCGGACAACGCGATGCTCGATCAGCAATACGCGGGTAACGACGCGAAGAATGCTAACTGCACCGGTAAAAACAGCTCACCGCCTTTAGTCTGGAGCAACCCGCCGCCGCAGACCAAAAGCTTTGCGCTGGTGGTTCACGATCCGGAAGGCAACAAAGGCCTTGGCGTCGATCACCTGGTGGCCTATAACATTCCACCTTCCGCCACCGGTTTCGCCCCGGACGCGCTGAAAAATGGTCAGGGTTTTACCGGAGGCAAAAACACGCCGGGTACCGCCAGCTGGTACGGCCCCTGCCCGCCGCCGGGAACGGGCGCGCATCATTATACTTTCACCTTAATCGCCACGGATTTAGCGCCTGATTTACCCGCCGGACTCAGCCGGGATGCGCTGTTTGACAAGCTCAAAGGCCATCAGTTGGCCGCCGCCGGATTAATCGGCCGCTTCGGGCAATAACGTTGTGCGAGATCATCAACCAGCCCGCTGCCGGTTGGCACAGGCTGGCTGGCGCAGTACGATACTGATTTCCCACGTTATTCTGGAGTCAACATGCAAAGCATTGTGATCATCGCCAACGGTGCGGCCTACGGCAGCGAATCTTTGTTTAACAGCCTGCGCCTGGCTATCGCCCTGAAAGAACAGGAAGCCATCGGGCTGAAGCTGTTTCTGATGTCTGATGCCGTTACCGCCGGATTAAAAGGCCAGAAGCCCGCTGAAGGCTATAACATTCAGCAAATGCTGGAAATTCTGACCGCCCAGCAGGTGCCGGTAAAACTCTGCAAAACCTGCGCCGATGGCCGTGGCATCAGCGCCCTCCCGCTGGCGGACGGCGTAGAAATTGGCACCCTGGTGGAGCTGGCGCAGTGGACGCTGGCGGCGGACAAGGTATTAACGTTTTAAGTGAAAAAGCGTCGGTAAAGTGTTTTTTCTTATGGGCTCGTTCCCGACATCAAGTTCCGCGCTGCGTTGCCGATATGCCAGCAAACAACACAGCAGGAATACATCATGTTTCGCTCCATTCGCACACGCATCATCGCTGCTACCGCCGCTTGCCTGGCGGTAGCCTTACTCCTTAACACCATCATCAACTATCAGATAACCCGTCAGGATAATCAGCAGTCCCAGCGCGAAATGTTGATCAGCACCCGCACCAGCCACAGCATGGCGATTGCCGACTGGGTCAGCAGCAAAACCACCATGATTGCTTCACTGGATAAAGTGGCGTTAAGCGACGATCCGGTACCGCAGTTCCTGCAAATGGCGAAGGCCGGGGGCTTCAGCAATGTTTACGTGGGCTATGCCAGCAAAACCGCCAAGTTCTCCGATCCGACCGGTGTTCCGACGGATTACGACCCCACCGTTCGCCCGTGGTATCAGCAGGCCGTCCACGACGATGCGCCGGTTGTTACCGCTCCGTACGTTGACACCGGAACCGGAAAACTGGTGGTAACTTTTGCCGTGCCTGTAAAAGAAAACGGTGAGCTGAAAGCCGTGGTTGCCGGTGACGTCACGATGGACAGCGTGGTGGCAAACGTACGTGAAATCCGCCCAACTCCCGCGAGCAGCGGATTGCTTCTCGACAGCGACGGCAGCGTGATCGCCGCCAATAATCCGGCGCTGACGCTGAAACCCTTCGCTGAAGTGCTTTCCGGGGTGAATTTAAAAACGCTGGCGTCCGGCGAGAGCGCTGACGGCAAGTTCGGTGACAGCGAGAAAATCTTCTCCGCCACGCCGGTTCAGGGGACTCACTGGCTGCTAGTGGTGGCGCTCGATCGCGCAGACGCCACTTCCGGTATGAACGCCCTGCTGAAAGCCTCGGCGCTGACGCTTATCGTACTGGTGCTGATTGGCGGCGGGGTTGTTCATCTGCTTGTGGCGGCAATGCTGAAACGTCTGCTCACCATCCGCGATGCCATGCTGGCTATCGGCAACGGGACTAACGATCTTTCCCAGCGCCTGCCTGAGGACGGCAAAGATGAAGTGGCGCAAATCGCCAGCGCCTTCAACCAGTTCAGCAGTAAGCTGGCGCAGGTGATGGTACAGCTGCGCGATGCCACCTCCTCCGTGCAAACCGCGGCACAGGAAATTGCCGCCGGAAACCGTGACCTTTCCGCCCGCACGGAGCAGGCTGCCTCCAGCTTGCGTGAAACCGCCAGCGCCGTGGAGCAGATCACCGCTTCCGTTGCGCAATCCACCGAATCGGCAACGGCCGCCAATGCGCAGGCCGAGAAAGCCACCAAAGTGGCCTCGAAGGGCGGTGAAGTGGTGTCCAGCGCCATCGAAACCATGCAGGCGATTGAAACGGCTTCTGCCAAAATCGGTGATATCACCAGCGTGATTGACGGTATCGCCTTCCAGACCAACATTCTGGCGCTGAACGCCTCCGTAGAAGCGGCGCGCGCCGGAGAACAGGGCCGTGGCTTTGCTGTGGTTGCCGGGGAAGTGCGTAATCTGGCCAGCCGCAGCGCACAGGCTGCGAAAGAGATCAAAACGCTGATCGACTCCACCACCGAAAGCGTGGCGAACGGTTCGCACTACGTGCGTCTGGCCGGGGAAAGTATGCAGGAGATTGTGTCGAACATCGGCAGCGTATCGGGGATCATGCGTGAGATCAGCATCGCCAGCAGCGAACAGATGCAGGGGATTCAGGAGATTAACCACGCGGTGATCCACCTTGACCGCATCGTGCAGCAGAACGCCGAGCTGGTAGTGGAATCCGCTGCCGCAGCCGGAGCATTACACAGCCAGGCGGGAGATTTGGCAGCGACGGCGGGTCATTTCCGCATTTGAGTTATTGCCTGGGTTCCCCCTCTCCCTAACCCTCTCCCCAAAGGGGCGAGGGAACAGATCGAGTCCGGTTTTCTCCCTCTCCCCGTGGGAGAGGGTATCAGGCAATTCTTTGCAGACCTTCCCCGCCAAGTAAATTACGCACCTTATTGACCAGCTCATCCAGGCAGTCATCCTTCATCCCCAGTTTCACCAGCTCATGCTCCAGCGAAAAGAGATACTGCGCGTTGGTGCCGAGCGGGCCACTGGCGCTGGCAATCAGAGGGGCAATGACCTGCACGCTGGTATCAGATTCATACAGGGGATGGCGCGGATCCATAATAAAGACCAGCGCGTTGACGGTACGACCGTCGTCTAAATCGAGCTTACACCAGGTTGGCAGGTAGCAGCCGGTGATCATCTCGCGCTTCCAGAGCAGCGTCAGCTCTTCTTCCAGCGCGCAATCACGCAGGCGATAGGCGACACCGGTGGTGCGTCCGCCCTCTTTCAGAGCCAGCATACGACCGGGCTGACAGGCGCTACCGCGTCCTGCCGTCAGACGTAAACAAAAGGCTCGATGCCAGCCGACGAGCGTGCCGGTGCAGGATTCACTATAATCCAGCGCCGGGTTCCACATCAGCGAGCCATATCCAAATATCCATACCGGGCCATCATCCGGGCGACAGGCTAACGTGGCAGCAAGGGATGCGGCACGTTGTTCCGGCGACCAGAGTAGCGATTCCTCGATTGCACCAAAGGCCGTTTTGCAATCGGCTTTTAGCAAGAAATCACGCGTTAACACTTTTAACCTCCGCCACTGCACACTTCCCTGCGACGATAAAATGTCCTTTTAATTGCTGAAATATTATCCAGCTTTCACTGACAATATGCAATGAACGAGCCGCTTGCAAGGCAACAGATGCTCAATAAGGGATAAAAATCCACTGACCCGACTTTGCGCTTATACTGATTGACATACCCGGCAGTGGAAATTTCCCGATCAACCAAAATGAAATCTGAAAAATTCAGGCCAACAATTTTCTGTTATTTAAACGAAAATTAAACATAAATCTGGATTTCGCCGCATTGAATTCAATTTCAGCCCCGGAGGTAAATTACCGTAAAAAAAGAGTGGCGAAATAAGCAGATCTGCTATTTTATCGCCCCGTGTTATCTATAATTATAAAACCTGCAACAATGGAGATGGTTCATGACCCATGCACATGAGGCGGTAAAGACCCGCCACAAGGAGACGTCCCTTATTTTCCCGGTGGTAGCACTGGCGGTGCTGGTGTTTTTCGGCCACAACCAGTCCCTGCCAGTGGTCATCGGCATCAATATTCTGGCGTTAATTGGTATTTTAAGCAGCGCGTTTAGCGTTGTTCGTCACGCAGACGTGCTGGCTCACCGTCTTGGTGAACCCTACGGCTCGCTCATTTTAAGTCTTTCCGTCGTTATTCTTGAAGTCAGCCTGATTTCCGCATTAATGGCCACGGGCGATGCTGCGCCAACGCTGATGCGCGATACCCTGTATTCCATCATCATGATTGTCACCGGCGGTCTGGTTGGCTTTTCACTGCTGCTGGGCGGGCGTAAATTTGCCACCCAGTATATGAACCTGTTTGGTATTAAGCAGTATCTGATTGCCCTGTTCCCGCTGGCAATTATCGTGCTGGTATTCCCGATGGCGCTGACGGGGGCGAATTTCTCCACCGGACAGGCGCTGTTTGTTGCCCTGCTCTCCGCCGCCATGTACGGCGTATTCCTGCTGATTCAGACCAAAACGCACCAGAATCTGTTCGTCTATGAGCATGAAGATGAGTCTGACGACGATGACCCGCACCACGGCAAGCCGTCGGCTCACAGCAGTCTGTGGCATGCGGTGTGGCTGGTTGTGCATCTGATTGCGGTTATTGCGGTCACCAAAATGAACGCCAATCCGCTGGAGATCCTGCTGACCAGCCTGAATGCACCAGTGGCCTTTACCGGCTTCCTTGTCGCGCTGCTGATCCTCTCCCCGGAAGGTCTGGGTGCGCTGAAGGCCGTGCTGAGCAATCAGGTACAGCGTGCGATGAACCTGTTCTTCGGTTCCGTGCTGGCCACCATTTCCCTGACGGTGCCAGTAGTCACGCTGATCGCCTGGGCAACGGGTAACGAGCTGCACTTCGCGCTCGGCGCACCGGAGATGATTGTGATGGTCGCCTCGCTGGTGCTGTGCCACATCTCATTCTCCACCGGGCGCACTAATGTGCTGAACGGAGCCGCTCACCTGGCGCTGTTTGCGGCTTATTTGATGACGATATTTGCCTGATTTCGCTGTTCCCTCTCCCCGGCCCTCTCCCAAGGGGAGAGGGAGAAAAACAAACGGCTCAGGTCGATTCTCCTACCTTCTGGGAGAGGGAGAAAAACAAGCCGCTCGATCGGTTCCCTCTCCCTGGGGAGAGGGTTAGGGAGAGGGGAGAAAACCGAATTGCGCACCATAAAAAAACCCGCCGCAGCGGGTTTTTTATTACCTGAACAAACTTACTTGCTGGTATCCAGCTCGTCGAAGCCTTTCACCAGGTCGTCGATAGCTTTCATTTGCTTCAGGAACGGCTCCAGCTTATCCAGCGGCAGCGCAGATGGGCCATCGCAGCGAGCGTGATCCGGGTCCGGATGCGCTTCGATGAACAGACCAGCGATACCCACTGCCATACCGGCACGCGCCAGTTCAGCAACCTGCGCACGACGACCGCCGGATGCGGCGCCAAACGGGTCGCGGCACTGCAGCGCGTGGGTCACGTCGAAGATCACCGGAGAGTTGTTGGAGGCTTTCTTCATCACGCCAAAGCCCAGCATATCGACAACCAGGTTGTCGTAACCGAAGTTAGCGCCACGGTCGCACAGGATAACCTGGTCGTTACCGCCTTCAATGAATTTGTCGACGATGTTGCCCATCTGACCCGGGCTCACGAACTGAGGTTTCTTAACGTTGATCACCGCGCCGGTTTTCGCCATCGCTTCAACCAGATCGGTCTGGCGTGCGAGGAACGCTGGCAGCTGGATCACGTCAACCACGTCAGCCACAGGCTGCGCCTGGCTTGCTTCGTGCACGTCGGTGATGATTTTCACGCCAAAGGTCTGCTTCAGCTCCTGGAAAATCTTCATCCCTTCTTCCAGACCTGGCCCACGGTAGGACTTAATGGAAGAACGGTTAGCTTTGTCAAAAGAGGCTTTGAACACGTACGGGATACCCAGCTTCTGGGTCACGGTCACGTAGTGCTCACAGATGCGCATCGCGAGATCGCGGGACTCGAGCACGTTCATACCGCCAAACAGCACAAACGGCAGGTCGTTTGCTACTTTGATGTCGCCAATGCTAACCACTTTTTGTTTCATGAGATCGCCTTATCAGGGGTTAATCGGATTCTTTCCGGTTAATGCAAGGTAATTTGTTTGTGCGCAATGGTATTGATCTGCGCGCGAATGATTTCGCTAATTGGATCTTCCGGGCACTGTTCGACGAAATAACTCAGGTCGCTCAGCGCCACGTGTTCGCATTCGAGCTGGGCGTAGATCAGACCACGGTCGCGGATTTCATACGGATCTTCCGGATTAAACTGCAGCAGCGCTTCGCTGACGCGCAGCGCCAGCTCCATCTGCCGCTCTTCCATCAGCGCCGACTTCAGGGTGTCCAGCAGTTTGCGGATCACTTCGGCGTTATCCGCCTCGTCGAGATCTTCGTTAAACAGCTCCGCCACCGGGCTGATATTGCCTTTCAGCCACACTTCCAGCGTATGTTCGTCGAGCGTATCGCCGTTGAACGGGTTAATGAACCACATCTCGCCCGTTTCCACATCGGCACGCAGCAGCAGCTGAGTGGGGAAAATGACCGGCATCATCGGGATCGACAGCTGACGCGCCACCCACAGCATAATCGCTCCTAAAGAGACGGCGCTGCCTTCGCGGTTCTTCAGCACTTTATCAAGCCACAGCGCATCGGAAAGACGATACACGCCGCGCGAGGCGCTGAAGCCCCACTCGCCGTAAAACAGCTCAATCAGACGTTCCACCTGACGGGTTTCCGTCCAGGACTGGCTGATTTCTTCCCGCGCCAGGCTTACCAGCTGTTCCAGCTCGTCATTAACGTAGCGGGACGGGAATTCATCGCGGATCAGTTCAGAAATGAGGATCATGCCGTCGCACAAAGGTGCTTTGTTAAATTCAAAATCCGCTAATGACCTCATGCCCTACCCCAACTGCGGGCTGCCGAAAAGCAGCCAGATATCTTAAAAATGATGCTAATAATAACGCTAAACGCGCTCTCAGTCAGCATTGCGTCTTCCGAGCGTCAGGCGCTCATTGCCACCATAGTCACGGCAGGTTTCCACCTGCTCATAATTGGCGTCAATAAATAGCTCACGAACCGCCGCGCCCTGCTTCCAGCCGTGCTCCAGCAGCATCCACCCGCCGGGTAATAGAAAACGACGACCTTCGCGGATGATGTGCTCCAGATCGGCCAACCCTTCGTCAGCGGCCACCAGCGCGGTTTTCGGCTCGAAGCGCACATCGCCTTCGGCGAGATGCGGATCCTGCTCGTCAATGTACGGCGGATTACTGACAATCATGTCGAAGGTTTTACCCTCCAGCGCGGCAAACCAGTTGCTTTGCAGGATCGTCACATTTTCTATCGCCAGACTGGCCGCATTACGCTGCGCCAGCGCCACCGCGTCGGCGACAAAATCCACCGCCGTCACGCTGCAATCCGGGCGCTCGGTTGCCAGTGCCAGGGCAATCGCTCCGGTGCCGGTGCCTAAATCGAGGATATCGCAAGGTTCGCCAGGCAAGCGCGCCAGCGCCTGTTCCACCAGACACTCGGTGTCCGGACGTGGAATAAGCGTGGCAGGAGAAACAAACAGCGGCAGCGACCAGAACTCGCGCATTCCGGTCAGATGCGCCACCGGCTCACCGTTGACCCGGCGTGCCAGCAGCGATTCCAGCGCTTCGCTCTGTTCAGCGGTCAGCTCTGTCTCATCAAAAGCGAGAATGTACGTCCGGGTTTTCCCGGTAACGCACTCCAGCAGGATTTCCGCATCGCGTCTCGGGCTCTCGCTTTGCGCAAGCCGCCCGATCGCCTGGCTCAGCCACTGTTTAAAGGTCATCATTCCTGATCGGACAACGCCGCCAGCTGATCCGCCTGATATTCCTGCACAATCGGCTCAATCAGCATATCGAGCTTACCTTCCATCACTTCGTCCAGGCGGTACAGCGTGACGTTGATGCGATGGTCAGTGACGCGGCCCTGCGGGAAGTTATAGGTGCGGTTACGGTCGCTGCGGTCGCCGCTGCCGAGCAGGTTACGACGTTCGGAGGCTTCCGCCTGCTGACGTTTCGCAATTTCAGCAGCACGAATACGTGAGCCGAGCACGGCCAGCGCTTTGGCTTTGTTTTTGTGCTGAGAACGTTCGTCCTGGCACTCCACTACAATGCCGGTTGGCAGGTGGGTAATACGGATCGCAGAGTCGGTGGTGTTAACGTGCTGACCGCCCGCCCCGGAAGAGCGGAAGGTATCAATTCGCAGGTCCGCCGGGTTGATGTCCGGCATTTCCGCTTCAGGCAGCTCTGGCATCACCGCCACAGTACAGGCTGAAGTGTGAATACGCCCCTGAGATTCTGTTGCCGGAACGCGCTGAACGCGATGACCACCGGATTCAAACTTCAGACGGCCATACACGCCGTCGCCGCTGATTTTGGCGATCACTTCTTTAAAGCCACCATGTTCACCTTCGTTGGCGCTCATGATTTCCACGCGCCAGCGGCGGGATTCCGCGTAGCGGGTGTACATACGGAACAGGTCGCCGGCAAACAGCGCAGCTTCATCACCGCCGGTACCGGCGCGCACTTCGACAAAAGCGTTACGCTCATCGTCCGGATCTTTCGGCAGCAGCAGCACCTGCAAATCCTGCTCCAGCTGTTCGCGGCGTTCTTTCGCGCTCTGCAACTCTTCCTGCGCCATTTCGCGCATTTCCGGGTCGTCGAGCATCATCTGCGCGGTTTCAATATCTTCCTGCACCTGCTGCCAGTCGGTAAAACATTTCGAGACGTCGCTGAGCTGCGCGTACTCTTTCGACAGCGCACGAAAGCGCTCCTGATCGGCAATAGTTCCGGCATCACCCAGCAGCGCCTGAACTTCTTCATGGCGTTCGTGCAGCGCTTCCAGTTTGGCAACAATAGACGGCTTCATAGGCGTAAAAGCACCCTTTAATAAGAATAAGAGAAAGCTACGCTATTCCAGCCCGAGGCTGTCGCGCAGAATATTCAGGCGTTCATCATCCCCGTCACGGGCAGCCTGTTGAAGTGATTTGGTTGGTGCGTGGATCAGGCGATTGGTCAGCTTGCGCGCCAGATCCTGCATTATGGCTTCGGCGTCTCCGCCCTGTTGCAGTGCCGCAAGCGCTCGCGCGGTGAGTTCTTCACGCACCCCGTCCGCCTGCGAGCGGTACTCACGAATGGTCTCGCTGACGCTTTGCGCGCGCAGCCAGGCCATAAATTCGCTGGCTTCCTGCTCAACAATGGTTTCAGCCTGCTGCGCGGCGGCTTTACGCTGTGCCAGGTTGTGCTGAATGATGTTTTGCAGATCGTCCACGCTGTACAGATAGGCGTTGGCGAGTTTGCCCACGTCCGGCTCCACGTCGCGCGGCACGGCGATGTCCACCAACAGCATTGGCTGATTACGACGGGCCTTCAGGGCACGTTCCACCATGCCTTTACCGATAATCGGCAGCGGACTGGCGGTGGAGCTGATAATAATATCGGCCTCTTTCAGGCGCTCATCGACGTCGCTCAGCGCAATGACTTCTGCGCCAACTTCATCCGCTAATACCTGCGCACGTTCGCGCGTACGGTTGGCAATCAGCATTTTTTTGACGCGATGCTCACGCAGATGGCGGGCGACCAGTTCAATCGTTTCCCCTGCACCGACCAGCAGCACCGTCACGGAAGAGAGCGATTCGAAAATCTGCCGCGCCAGCGTACAGGCCGCAAAGGCCACGGACACCGCGCTTGCGCCGATGTCGGTTTCAGTTCGCACGCGTTTGGCGACGGAGAAGGATTTCTGGAACATGCGTTCCAGCTCGCTGACGTTCAGATGTCCGCGGCTGGAATCGGCGAAGGCTTTTTTCACCTGGCCTAAAATTTGCGGCTCGCCGAGGATCAGCGAATCCAGACCGCTGGCGACGCGCATCAGATGGCTGACGGCATCGTCATCCTGATGCCAGTACAGGCTTTTGCGCAGGTCTTCTTCGTTGAGCTGGTGGTAGTCACACAGCCAGCGGATCAACGATTCCTGTAAGTTTTCCTGCTCTTCAACGCTGAGATAGAGCTCGGTACGGTTACACGTCGACAGCACCACCCCGCCCTGCACCATTGGCTGGGAGAGCAAGCTTTCCAGCGCCTGATCGAGCGTATCCGGCGAAAACGTCACACGTTCTCGCAGCGCGACCGGAGCGGTTTTGTGGTTAATGCCTAGTGCAAGAAGCGTCATGAATGCAGGAGTAGTACCAGCGTTGATAAGGTTAGTCTGTGCGCATCATACAGGATGAGCAAGGTCAATAAAAGAGACGGCCCCCTTTCGGAGTAATCGGTAATATAATGATTTGGGACAACTTGAACGTAGACGCTGCTCTCAGGCGGCGCTAGCATTGACGGTTATAACTGCAACGGATATCAAGGATTTTTCAATGAAGCTGACTCATGCCCTCCGCCTGATGCCCCTGGCGGCGCTGGTTTTGACCGCCTGTACTCTCAACGCGCCTAAAGGCCCCGGCAAAAGCCCGGACTCTCCGCAGTGGCAGCAGCATCAACAGGAAGTTCGCCAACTGAGCCAGTATCAGACTCGTGGCGCATTCGCATTCCTTGATGACTCACAGAAAGTCTACGCGCGCTTCTTCTGGCAGCAGACTGGCAAAGATAACTATCGCCTGCTTCTGACTAACCCGCTGGGCAGCACCGAGCTTTCCCTGACGGCTAAGCCAGGCAGCGTGACGCTGATTGATAATAAAGGCAAATCCTACACTTCAACCGACGCAGAAGAGATGATCGGCAAGCTGACCGGAATGCCTATTCCGCTGAACAGCCTGCGCCAGTGGATCCTCGGTCTGCCGGGCGATGCCACCGACTATAAACTGGATGACCAGGCGCGCCTGAGCGAGCTGAACTACACCCAGGACGGCAAAACCTGGAAAGTGGTCTACAGCGGCTATGACAGCGACAGCAAGCCTTCCCTGCCTTCCAATATGGAGCTGACCCAGGGCAGCGAGCGCATCAAACTGAAAATGGACAGCTGGATCGTTAAATGAGCACCCAATGGCCTTCCCCGGCAAAACTGAATCTGTTCCTCTACATTACCGGCCAGCGCGCCGATGGTTATCACCAGTTGCAGACGCTGTTTCAGTTTCTTGATTACGGCGACACGATAACTATCGACGTGCGTCACGACGGTGAGATTCATCTGCTGACGCCGGTGGAAGGCGTGCCCGATGAAGAAAATCTGATCGTTCGCGCGGCACGGCTGCTGATGAAAGCTGCCGCAGACAGCGGACGGCTGCCGGAAAACGCGGGTGCGGCCATCAGCATTGATAAGCGTTTGCCAATGGGCGGCGGGCTTGGCGGCGGTTCTTCTAACGCTGCTACGGTACTGGTAGCGCTCAATCATTTATGGCGCTGCGGGCTGTCGGTGGATGAACTGGCGACCATTGGCCTGACGCTAGGCGCGGATGTTCCGGTGTTTGTTCGGGGTCATGCAGCCTTCGCCGAAGGCGTGGGTGAAGTGCTGACGCCGGTCGATGTCGAAGAAAAATGGTATCTGGTCGCTCACCCTGGCGTCAGCATTCCGACGCCGGTGATTTTTAAAGATCCAGAATTGCCCAGAAATTCACCGCGCAGGTCAATTGAAACGTTACTAAAATGTGAATTCAGCAACGATTGCGAGGTTATCGCAAGAAAACGATTTCGTAAGGTTGATGCGGCGCTTTCCTGGCTGTTAGAATACGCCCCGTCGCGCCTGACTGGCACAGGAGCCTGTGTGTTTGCTGAATTTGACACCGAATCCGCCGCTCGTCAGGTGCTTGAGCAAGCCCCGGAATGGCTGCAGGGCTTTATCGCCCGCGGTGTAAACACTTCACCGTTAATGCAGACCTTAGAAGGGGCAGTTGAGTATCGGTGACAACGTCACCCCGTTCCAGACGTTGCATCGTGCTCTTTAATACACCGCCTGGATGAAATGCGCCTGGCCCGCACAGTTTTTGGCCCATTCATCCACCACTGGACGCATGCCTGAGGTTCTTCTCGTGCCTGATATGAAGCTTTTTGCTGGTAACGCCACCCCGGAACTAGCACAACGTATTGCCAACCGCCTGTACACTTCTCTTGGCGACGCCGCTGTAGGTCGTTTTAGCGACGGCGAAGTCAGCGTACAAATCAACGAAAACGTACGCGGTGGTGATATTTTCATCATCCAGTCCACTTGTGCCCCAACTAACGACAACCTGATGGAATTGGTTGTTATGGTCGATGCCCTGCGCCGCGCTTCTGCCGGCCGTATCACCGCCGTTATCCCTTACTTTGGCTATGCCCGTCAGGACCGTCGCGTACGTTCCGCTCGTGTGCCAATCACTGCCAAAGTTGTCGCGGACTTCCTGTCCAGCGTCGGCGTTGACCGCGTATTGACCGTTGACCTGCATGCAGAACAGATCCAGGGCTTCTTCGACGTACCGGTAGACAACGTGTTCGGCAGCCCAATCCTGCTGGAAGACATGCTGCAGCTGAAACTGGACAACCCGATCGTGGTTTCTCCGGACATCGGCGGCGTGGTACGTGCACGTGCTATCGCTAAGCTGCTGAACGATACCGACATGGCAATCATCGACAAGCGTCGCCCGCGTGCGAACGTTTCTCAGGTGATGCACATCATCGGTGACGTTTCCGGCCGTGACTGCGTGCTGGTTGATGACATGATCGACACCGGCGGCACTCTGTGCAAAGCCGCCGAAGCGCTGAAAGAGCGTGGTGCGAAACGCGTATTTGCTTACGCAACTCACCCAATCTTCTCTGGCAATGCGGCAAGCAACCTGCGCAACTCCGTCATTGACGAAGTGATCGTCTGCGATACCATCCCGCTGTCGGATGAGATCAAAGCGCTGCCAAACGTGCGCACCCTGACCCTGTCAGGTATGCTGGCCGAAGCGATTCGTCGTATCAGCAACGAAGAATCCATCTCTGCCATGTTCGAGCACTAATCGAACACGCCGTGAAAACCCGCTGCGGCGGGTTTTTTTATTTCTGATACTCTATTTGTATTACTAATGCCTCCTTCGTATGACTCTCACTCATACGATGCGCTCATGGATGAAGACCACTGTGAATAAAGCCACACTCGCAGACATCATGCCGTTTCGCGCCCTTATTGACGCCTGCTGGAAAGAAAAATACACCGTTAACCGTTTTACCCGCGACCTGATCGCCGGGATCACCGTCGGCATTATCGCCATTCCGCTGGCGATGGCGTTGGCGATCGGCAGCGGAGTCGCGCCGCAATACGGCCTCTATACTTCGGCGGTGGCCGGGATCATCATCGCGCTGGCGGGCGGTTCCCGCTTCAGCGTTTCCGGCCCGACGGCGGCCTTCGTGGTGATCCTCTATCCGGTTTCACAGCAGTTCGGTCTGGCCGGGCTGCTGGTGGCGACGCTGATGTCCGGTGTGTTTCTGGTGCTGTTTGGCCTGGCGCGCTTTGGTCGTCTGATTGAGTACATCCCCATTTCGGTGACGCTGGGCTTTACCTCTGGGATCGGCATCACCATCGCCACTATGCAGATTAAGGATTTCCTTGGCCTGCAGCTCCCGCATATGCCGGAACATTACTGGCAGAAAATCGGTGCGCTGGCGATGGCGCTGCCGACGATCAATCCGGGTGATGCGGCAATCGGTGTGGTCACACTTGCAATCCTGATTTTCTGGCCTCGTCTGGGCCTGCGCTTACCAGGGCATTTGCCTGCGCTGCTGGCGGGCTGTGCGGTAATGGGCATCGTTAACCTGATGGGCGGACACGTCGCGACCATCGGATCGCAGTTCCACTACGTTCTGGCAGATGGTTCCCAGGGCAACGGCATTCCACAGCTTCTGCCGCAGCTGGTGCTGCCGTGGGATATGCCGGATTCCGATTTCACTCTGAGCTGGGCATCGCTTCAGGCGCTGCTGCCTGCTGCGTTTTCGATGGCGATGCTCGGGGCAATTGAATCTCTGCTGTGTGCGGTGGTACTCGACGGCATGACCGGAACCCGCCATAAGGCCAACAACGAGCTGATCGGCCAGGGTCTGGGCAACATGATCGCCCCGTTCTTTGGCGGCATTACCGCCACCGCAGCGATTGCTCGTTCAGCCGCTAACGTTCGCGCTGGGGCAACTTCGCCGATGGCGGCAGTGATCCACGCAATTCTGGTGATCATGGCGCTGCTGGTGCTGGCTCCCCTGCTCTCGTGGCTGCCGCTTTCCGCCATGGCGGCGCTGCTGCTGATGGTAGCGTGGAACATGAGCGAAGCGCACAAAGTGGTGAATCTGCTGCGCCGCGCGCCAAAAGACGACATCGTCGTGATGCTGATCTGTATGTCGCTGACGGTGCTGTTCGATATGGTTATCGCCATCAGCGTCGGGATCGTACTGGCCTCCCTGCTGTTTATGCGCCGGATTGCGCGCATGACGCGACTGGCTCCGGTTAACGTTAGCGTGCCGGATGACGTGCTGGTGATTCGGGTGATCGGTCCTCTGTTTTTTGCCGCAGCCGAGCATCTGTTTACTGAGCTGGAAAGCAAGGTCGTCGGAAAACGTATTGTGGTGATGAAGTGGGATGCGGTGCCGGTGCTGGATGCGGGCGGTCTGGAAGCTTTTCAGCGTTTCGTCAGTAAATTGCCGGAAGGATGCGAACTGCGGGTGTCTAATCTCGAGTTTCAGCCTTTACGTACCCTGGCGCGAGCTGGCATTCAGCCAATCCCTGGTCGTCTGACTTTCTTCCCTGATAAGGAAGCCGCTTTGGCGGATGTTAAATAGCAAAAAGGCTCCCGGGGGAGCCTTTTTTATTGCCTGATGGCGGCTTCGCCTTATCAGACCTACAGGATTCGTAGGCCCGTGTAAGCGATAGCGCCACCGGGCAGTTTGTTGCCTGATGCGCTT
Source organism: Enterobacteriaceae bacterium 89 (assembly GCA_014156375.1). GTDB lineage: Bacteria > Pseudomonadota > Gammaproteobacteria > Enterobacterales > Enterobacteriaceae > Scandinavium. Next base: position 687,287 of record RQJH01000003.1, read on the forward strand.
CGCTTATCAGACCTACTGGATTCGTAGGCCCGTGTAAGCGACAGCGCCACCGGGCAGTTTAAGCGTTTAAAATGCCTAACGCTGTTGTCTTCACGCTAGCCAGAAGGACTTTAACATCCTCGAGGCAAACCGTCGGGTTCAGCAGCGTCAGCTTCAGGCAGGTTACGCCGTCTGCTTCGGTCACGCCGACGTTGGCGCTGCCGGAAGCCAGCAGCACGTCGCCGATACGCTGGTTCAGCAGGGCAACAAACGCCATGTCGCCGGTTTCCGGACGGAAGCGGAACAGCACGCTTGCCAGCTGCGGCTGCATCACCAGCTCCAGCTCAGGCTGTGCTTCAACATATTCGGCCACGTCACGTGCCAGCGTTACGCCGTTATCAATGATTTCGGCATACTGCTTTTTGCCCAGCGCTTCCAGACCCATCCACAGCTTCAGCGCATCAAAGCGACGCGTGGTCTGCAGAGACTTGGAAACCAGGTTCGGTACGCCGTGCTCTTCGTCGAAATCAGAGTTCAGGTATGCCGCCTGATAACGCATCAGCTCATAGTGACGAGCTTCTTTCAGCAGGAACGCGCCGCAGCTGATGGTCTGGAAGTACTGCTTGTGGAAGTCCAGGGTGACGGAATCCGCCAGCTCAAGGCCGTCCAGCAGATGACGATATTTCTCAGAAAGCAGTAACGCCCCGCCCCATGCTGCATCAACGTGCATCCAGATCTGCTGTTCGGCAGCCAGCTTAGCAATCTCCGTCAGCGGATCAATCGCACCCGCATCGGTGGTACCGGCAGTGGCAACAATCGCCATCACCTGCTCGCCGTTAGCTTTCGCCTGAGCCAGCTTCGCTTTCAGATCGTCAAGATCCATGCGCGAGAAAGCATCGGTCCTCACCAGAGTGACGGACTGATAGCCCAGGCCCATCAGCGCCATGTTTTTCTGCACCGAGAAGTGTGCGCTGTCGGAACAGAACACTTTCACTTTGCGCAGGTCGCCGGTTAAACCGTGCTGCTGCACGGAGTGGCCCTGACGCGCAAAGAAAGCATCGCGCGCCAGCATCAGACCCATCAGGTTGCTCTGGGTGCCGCCGCTGGTGAACACGCCTGCATCACCGGCCGCATAGCCTACCTGCTCACGCAGCCATTCGATGAGTTTAATCTCAATGATGGTGGCGGACGGGCTCTGATCCCAGGAGTCCATACTCTGGTTAGTGGCGTTGATCAACACTTCTGCGGCCTGGCTAATCACCAGGCTTGGGCAGTGCAGATGCGCCACGCACTGAGCGTGATGCACCAGCAGGCTGTCTTTCAGGAAATACTCAACTGCACGCTCAATAGCGGCCTGGTTGCCCAGGCCCTGAGACGTAAAATTGAGGTTGATGCGCTCACGCAGCTGCTCAACGGTTTTGCCCTGATACATCTCAGGCTGTTTTAACCATTCAACGACGGCCTGCGTGCTCTGCTCGATAGCGTCCTGATAAGCGGCGATACTTTGCGCTGAGCCGGACAGAATCGGGTTTACGTCTGACATGCGATCTAACTCCGTTTAAACCGGCTTAACGCCAGCGCTCAGCAGAGCGTGTTCAAATTTATCGAGGAACACTTCCAGCTCGGCGTTGGTGATCAGCAGTGAAGGCAGCAGGCGCAGCACGCAGCCGTGACGGCCACCGCGCTCCAGGATCAGCCCCGCTTCGAAGCATTTTTTCTGCAGCAGTGCAGACAGATCACCATCAGCCGGGTAGCAGCCCATGTGATCCTGCGCTTCGTTCGGCTTCACAATCTCAATGCCGATCATCAGGCCCAGGCCACGAACCTGGCCAATCACCGGATAACGTTTTTGCAGCGCGGCCAGTTTGCCTTTCAGCCACTCGCCCTGGGCGGCAACTTTATCGGCAATCTTGTCGTCTTTGAGGATTTTCAGCGTGGTCAGGCCGGTTGCCATCGCCAGCTGGTTGCCGCGGAAGGTGCCGGTGTGGTGACCAGGTGCCCAGGCGTCGAACTGCTTTTTGATCCCCAGCACTGCCAGTGGCAGACCGCCACCAACCGCTTTGGACATCACGATGATATCTGGTTCGATCCCGGCGTGTTCGAAGGCGAACAGCTTGCCGGTACGGGCGAAGCCAGCCTGAACTTCATCGATGATCAGCAGAATGCCGTGTTCCTGAGTCACTTTGCGAATACGCTGCAGCCACTCAACCGGAGCCGGGTTCACCCCGCCCTCACCCTGAACGGCTTCGAGGATCACCGCAGCAGGCTTACGCACGCCGCTTTCCACGTCGTTGATCAGGTTTTCGAAGTAGTAAGTCAGCGCTTTAACGCCAGCTTCACCGCCAATGCCCAGCGGGCAGCGGTACTGATGCGGATAAGGCATAAACTGCACTTCCGCCATCATATTGCTGACGGCTTCTTTCGGTGACAGGTTGCCGGTAACGGACAGCGCACCGTGAGTCATCCCGTGGTAGCCACCGGAGAAGCTGATTATGCTGGAACGACCGGTCACTTTTTTGGCGAGCTTCAGCGCCGCTTCCACGGCATCTGCGCCGGACGGGCCGGTAAACTGCAGGCAATACTCTTTGCCTTCGCCCGGTAACAGGGAAAGCAGATAAGATGAAAATTCATCTTTTAACGGAGTCGTTAAATCGAGCGTATGTAACGGTAAGCCACTGGAGATGACACTTTGAATGCTTTGCAGCACATCAGGATGATTATGACCCAGCGCCAGGGTGCCAGCGCCTGCAAGACAATCAAGATATTGATTATTTTCGACATCAGTGATCCAGACGCCCTGCGCTTTGGCTATTGCCAACGGCAGTTTACGCGGATAACTCCTGACGTTAGATTCGAACTCGGCTTGTCTGGCGAGAAAGGTCTCATTGCTTTGAGGTAATGAATTTGCACTTAAAGAATCAATACGGACTTTATCCGTCATCATATCACTCCTACAACCAGACGTAGATGAACACCTGATTGAATAAATGGTTAAAAGGGATTGCCTGTAAAAAACGCGGCTAATATAGGCTGTTTCAGCCAAGGACTCAATCATTTATTTATGACCATTTAACTTCAGTTTATTTTTCTTATAAATCAATGATTAAGTTAATTATATCCACATTAATCCTAATAACATTTGTTACGATTTGCCTTAAATAGCCACAAAAGTTGGCATCTTATCTCACGTCCTGAAAGCCGCTTCGTTTTTAAGATTTGATTTTTTTACAAGTTTTTACCATTACGCGTGCTCTTCCTTAGTTTAGGTATGATCTTTCGCTTGTTGATTAACGTTAAAATTAAAAGTCGATCCCCAGAGATAAATCAATTACTATGGCGCGCTTATTTACACAGACTCAGTAAATAACGAATGCGCAGCACCCGGTAACGCGTACAGGCGAAACACGTTATCGACAACAGGAGCCGATCCTGGGTTGTCATCAGAAATGTCCGCGGGCGGACGTTTCGTAAGGGCCGACAAAACCCTTATGCCGAAAATGAAAATTTTTCAGCCATGTTTAATGGCGCCCTGATATGAGATTGTTATGACTCGCATTTACCCACATGTCGTCGTCGCCAAGTTTGGCGGCACCAGCGTTGCCGATTTCGACGCGATGAATCGCAGTGCCCGTATTGTTATTGCTAATCCCGACATTCGTGTCGTCGTTTTGTCTGCTTCCGCAGGCGTCACCAATCTGTTAGTAGAGTTGGCTGGCGGCCTCGATCCCCTTCAGCGCTCGGATAAACTGGCAACGTTACAAGCCATCCAGTTTGCTATTATTTCCCGTCTTAAGCAGCCTTCGGTCATCAGCAAAGAGATCGAAAATCTTCTTGAAAACATCAGCCAGCTGGCGCAAGCGGCAGCAGAATCGCCGTCGGCGGCGCTGAGCGATGAGCTGGTTAGCCACGGCGAACTGATGTCCTCGCTGCTGTTCACGGAAGTGTTACGCGAGAAAGAAGCCGGTGCCAGCTGGTTTGATGCCCGAAATGTTATCCGCACCGACTCAAACTACGGCTGTGCCGAACCTGACATTGCAGCACTGTCGGCGCTTGCTGAAACGCAGCTGCGTCCGCGCCTTGAAAATGAAATCATTATTACTCAGGGGTTTATCGGCCGTGATGCGGATGGGCACACCACCACGCTTGGCCGTGGCGGCAGTGATTACACCGCCTCGCTGATTGGCGAAGCGCTGCACGTCGGGCGCGTTGATATCTGGACGGATGTTGCTGGGATCTACACCACCGACCCACGCATTGCGCCGAAAGCTCAGCGTATCGACCAGATCTCATTCTCCGAAGCGACTGACATGGCCGCTTACGGTGCGAAGGTGCTCCATCCGGCCACGCTGTTACCGGCGATGCGTAAAAACATTCCGGTCTTTGTGGGATCGAGCAAAGATACCGCTGCGGGTGGCACGCTGGTTTGTAGCACCACGGAAAACCCACCGCGCTATCGTGCCGTTGCGGTGCGCCGTAAACAGACTCTGCTGCGTTTGCATAGCCTGACTGAGCAGTCTTCTTCCCACTTCCTTGCGCAGATGTTCACCCTGCTTTCACAGCATTCGGTGGCCGCCGATTTGGTGACAACGTCAGAAAACAGCATTGCGCTGGCGCTGGATCCAACCAACGCCACCTCGGGTGAAGATCACTCTCTGACGACGTCGTTGTTTACCGCCCTCTCTTCCCACTGCCGAATCGAAGTGGAAACCGGGCTGGCGCTGGTAACGCTGGTAGGCAATCAGTTGACTGAAGGAACGGGGATTTGCAACGAAGTTTATTCCCGACTGGAAGAGCATTCGGTGCGCATGGTTTGCCATGGTGCATCCAGTAATACGCTGTGTTTCCTGCTGCCGGGTGAAGCGGCCGACAGCGCGGTCAAAACCCTGCACCATCGGTTATTTGAACAGTCCTGTTCTTTTTAACCTTCATTAATAGAAAAGTCCCGGCCATTAGGCCAGGACTTTATCTGTAATCTGACAGGCTCCGGTTGGAGCAACTTTCTAACTATGACGATGCGATGTTCCATCGTTACGACGGCAGCGTTTGTCATAGTGGCGGACCCACCAGTAGCGGTCGCTGACCTGCTCATGGCCGCTGACACGAGCCCCCGCAAGCCAGAGAATGGCACCAAGAAAGATACTCAGCACGGCACCGTGGGCAAAAAATTGCGGCAGGTTAAGCTGCGGAAGCTGGTTTAAAATAGAATAACCGACGCCCCCAACCATGACGACTAACCCTAAACCCATAAGTACGTTACCGAGTCTTGAAGCGTTTTTGCGTTTCATATGTCACCTCCGGAACCTGGGTTGTCAGGGAATATCCCTGCTCCTTGTGTGTAAAGTATAGACAACAGAGTGCCGTTTAAGTGCGCCGCCGATCACAATTACGAACATCTGTGCAACAAAACTTTACAAATAACAGGCTGAACTATATGTATTTTGAATGGTTCAGCAGCGGAATCACCTGGCTGTGCCTCGTCTGGCTTGCGGAATTTTGTCAACCGCAGCGATTACAGTACACTACGCGCCAGATATCGACTCACTCAGGATAAAAACGTGACGATTAAACTGATTGTCGGCCTCGCTAACCCGGGGGCTGAATATGCCGCGACCCGCCATAATGCCGGGGCGTGGTACGTGGATTTACTGGCGGATCGCTTCCGCGCACCGCTGCGCGAAGAAAGTAAATTCTTCGGCTACACCTCCCGCATCAACGTGGCAGGTGAAGACGTACGTCTGCTGGTGCCTACCACCTTTATGAACCTCAGCGGCAAAGCGGTAGGCGCGATGGCGACCTTCTTCCGCATTGCGCCTGACGAGATCCTCGTCGCCCACGACGAGCTGGATTTACCGCCAGGCGTGGCGAAATTTAAACTCGGCGGCGGTCACGGCGGGCATAACGGCCTGAAGGACATCATCAGCAAGCTGGGGAATAACCCTAATTTTCATCGTTTACGCCTCGGAATCGGCCATCCCGGCGATAAAAACAAAGTTGTTGGCTTCGTGCTGGGGAAACCGCCCGCTTCAGAACAAAAGCTGATAGACGAAGCGGTAGACGAAGCGGCGCGCTGCACTGAAATGTGGCTGAAAGACGGTCTGACCAAAGCCACTAACCGTCTGCACGCTTTTAAAGCACAATAACGTCCCGGCGGGCGGCATTTTTGCCGCGCGCCGTGTATAATAGGCGAAGTTGTTTACTTTTCTGCAATCTGTTCAAGCTAACAGATTGATTACCAAAGATTAAGGTGATTTACATCATGGGATTTAAATGCGGTATCGTCGGCCTGCCTAACGTCGGCAAATCCACCCTGTTCAACGCGCTCACCAAAGCCGGTATTGAAGCGGCAAACTTCCCGTTCTGTACCATTGAGCCGAACACCGGTGTCGTGCCGATGCCCGATCCGCGTCTGGACCAGCTCGCAGAAATCGTTAAACCACAGCGTATCCTGCCAACCACCATGGAATTCGTCGACATCGCGGGCCTGGTAAAAGGCGCTTCCAAAGGTGAAGGCCTGGGTAACCAGTTCCTGACCAACATCCGCGAAACCGAAGCGATTGGCCACGTGGTTCGCTGCTTCGAAAACGACAATATCATTCACGTGAACAATAAAGTTGATCCGGCTGAAGATATTGACGTCATCAATACCGAACTGGCGCTGTCCGATCTCGACACCTGTGAGCGTGCCATTCACCGCGTACAGAAGCGTGCTAAAGGCGGCGACAAAGATGCGAAAGCAGAACTGGCCGCGCTGGAAAAATGCCTGCCGCAGCTGGAAAACGCCGGCATGCTGCGCGCGCTGGATCTGAGCGAAGAAGATAAAGCGGCGATCAAATACCTGAGCTTCCTGACTCTGAAGCCAACCATGTACATCGCCAACGTTAACGAAGACGGTTTTGAAAACAACCCGTACCTCGACGCCGTGCGTGAAATCGCAGCGAAAGAAGGTTCCGTCGTGGTCGCCGTTTGCGCCGCCGTTGAATCCGACATCGCCGAACTGGACGACGCCGACCGTGACGAATTCATGGCCGAACTGGGCATCGAAGAGCCAGGTCTGAACCGCGTGATCCGCGCGGGTTACGAGCTGCTGAGCCTGCAAACCTACTTCACCGCTGGCGTGAAAGAAGTACGCGCGTGGACCATCCCTGTCGGCGCAACCGCTCCGCAGGCTGCTGGTAAAATCCACACCGATTTCGAAAAAGGCTTCATCCGCGCGCAGACTATCGCGTTCGAAGACTTCATCACCTACAAAGGTGAACAGGGTGCGAAAGAAGCCGGTAAGATGCGCGCTGAAGGCAAAGACTACATCGTTAAAGATGGCGACGTGATGAACTTCCTGTTCAACGTCTGATCCCTGCCCTTTCTTCCGAAAGATAAAATCCACGCTACGGCGTGGATTTTTCCTTCCAAATGATCTCAACTAATCTCATGGCAGCACAGTCCGAAGTGTGCGCATAACTGTTAACGCAGACACTGCCGCAATATCAAAAATCACTTCGGCGCATTTGGCGAATTCCATCCTTTTCCTGGTGTAAATCCTGGCGTGCCCACAACACCATTCGCTTCAGCCTGGCTTTGCACCTTTGCCGCAGCTGCAGCTTTTGATTTTTCAGCCGCCACATGGTCACGTTTAGTTTTTTCCCCCTCAAGAACCGTCAAAAAACCTTTTTCTATATTGGTTCTGTAAACGTGCCCTGAATCTCCGTTCGCTAGATCAATACGCGACCTAAGTTTCACTGATTCGCTCACAACATCTATATAAGATGTCAACTCACCATACGGTAATGTAACGGCTGTATTATTTGTAATATGTACTTCCACCTCATCCACCTTAGGTTTTAGTTCTTGCACTTTTAAATTATCTTTATATGCATCACGCTGAATAATAGTCTTTAATTGTAATAAAGAACTATTTGTATCTATTGCTGCTTTTGGCTGTGCAACAGTCGAAAGCCGGTTGTCCAGAAAATAAAACCCCTGCTTCCGATTATTCTTCATTTGCTTTACAGGACAAGCCGTTGCTCTGATTTTGTTCTCTTCGGGTTTCACTGTCTGTTGATACATATCTGAATCCCTCTTGACTATTTATTGTATAATCCCGCCTTCAATACACATGTATTTTTTACCATCAAGATGCCAAGTGGCTTATATCTACCCCGGCCTTCCCGGAAGCATTGACATAATCCTGATTGGTATCAAACTGACAACCGCTTACGGTCCACTGCCCACCTAAAGACTTCTTATTCGTTGCAACTTTTGCTGTGACATTCCCCTTTGTTCCAATCGCTTCCCATCCATTAACACTAACTGAGGCAATCCGTTCCGCCCATTGAGTATCATCCCCATACCCTCCTTCCCACTCATCCTCTGGCGGAACAATATCATCGCAGCTATCTATCGCGGCTCTCCATTCGGACTCTTTTGCCAGGTTATTCGGCGCTATCCCTGCAACTATGCCGGGAGGGCTACCCGTTTTAATCCTGTCCTCTGTAACGGATATGGCTTCGGCGAGATTATTGGCGACATGTTTGGTTATGAATTCTGGATTTAGCGTGTAGGGGGCCTTTTGGTTTTCCTGTGCAGTCCCCTTAGCACCTTTCAAACGCTGAACGACCTGGTGACTCGCTCCCGGGCTGATAAAAAGCGTATTGATTGAAGAGTGCTGCACATTGCCAGCCATCATTTTATGTTTTCTTTGCGCAATGACTTCAGCTCTGTTATCTACAAGCTCAAAACCTTTTTTTTCATTCCGGCGTTTCTGAGCAACAGAATTTAATCTCCTTCTGTTACGCTCCGCTTGAGACATCTCTTTTTTTGCGTACATATAGCAGCCCTTTCAAGTTTATATATCCCTGTTCTGTAGACTACTTTCCACTGCTTGTATGACCAAGAATACATAATATTTTTAATAGCCATTTTATATCATCCGCATCCGAGCGACAGTCTGCATTGTCAGCATCATCAATTTCATACCCACGACATACGGCTAACAGTTAATAGCACACGCCGCACCTTCTTCTGGCGAACTATCGAATTCAACCAGACGGCTTTGAAGAAGATGTGACAAATCCAGTGTAGCACGCCATTCGAGTGGACTTTCGATTTTGCAGCAAACTGTTGCTGACAACCGGAGGCTTTCCATCACCATGGTCGTGTCCGAAGTTGCGGGCAGCATGCTGCCATCTTCCCATTTTGTAAATGCGTAGTCTCACATCGGTTCGGTTGTTCGCTGCAATAAACCTTTCACTCCATGTGTATTCATTAGCGCTTTGCAGCCAAACGGCTTGTTTTTTGCGCAGACAAAATGAGATTAAACTAGTCTCAAATAGCAACACCGACTTTTTCGCGGCAAAAGCGAAAAAATAAAATCAACCTAACACACTGATTTTAATTGGATTTATCACAAACCAAATCTATACTTCAATAATAGCCAGGCAGCATATATAAATAGCATGTTAACTAAATTATAATTCTTTAACATCCAGCAGTCAGGAGAGGTTAAAATGCGTTTAATTGCCATGTTACTAAGCGTAGTGGTCTGCACACAGGTCTGGGCTGGTGAGCTTCCCAAGCCAACCGGGAAAGTCGTTTTAACCATGTCCGGTAAAATAGAAAATACCAATGAAAATGGCAAAGCCGTTTTCGACATCGCCAGCCTTGAGAAACTGGGGCTGGTCAGCTTCCAGACCGCTTCTCCCTGGTACAATGGCCGCACCACCTTTACGGGCGTTCCTCTGCAAAAGCTGATGGATTACGTCGGAGCGAAAGGGACAGATGTGAAGGTTATTGCCCTCAATGACTACACCACTTCCGTCCCGCTCAGTGATTTCAAAAAGTACAATGTCATCCTTGCGTTAAAAATCAACGGTGAGTACATGCGCGTCCGCGATAAGGGACCGCTGTTCATCGTCTATCCTTATGACAGTCTGCCTGAACTGAACAACCAGATTTATTACTCAAGATCTGCATGGCAGATCAGCTCAATGGATATTGAGTAAGGGTTCAGAAGATCATCATGAACAGAATACTGGCTGGCATAATATTTTTACTTTTTATATCTACAGGGTATATCTCTTTCCTTGTGCATGACAGACAGCAGGAGCTGCAGAAGCTGACCCACTACACCGCATCATGGTCCGCTTCGCAGCTGGTTTCTGAGTATTATCGCTTCGAAGCCTCGCTGGGTCTTTATGCTATCGATCAGACGATGACCCTGGATGACGTGCGCCTGCGTCTGGATATTATGCTCAGCCAGAGTGATTTGATGAAGCAAGGTGACCTTGAGCGTTATATAAAAGGCAGTCCGGCGCATCAGGAACTGGCGGCGAATCTGGAACAGACGCTCGACTATCTGGACGATCATCTTGAAAAAATGAACCGTTCCGAGCTTCAGGCCTATCTGAAAACCATGCATGGCCTTGATGTGCCGCTGGGTCGTCTGTCATCGGGTGCGTTAGACAAAGATATTAATTCGATTAATAACACCAACCTGAAAATCAGAACGCTTTATTATATTTATTCAGCGATATCGGTACTGCTGATAATACTGAGTGCGATTTTAGGCGTGCTGATCTTCTATCAGAACCGAAATATCCTCAAAGCCCATCTTCAGGTGCAGAGCCTGGCGGAAGAGCTTCAGGGCTCCAAAGAACAGCTGCAAATCCAGAATACCAAGCTGGAGTATGACGTCTACCATGACCCGCTCACTAAAATGAGCAACCGGCTGTTTTTCTGGGATAACCTGAACAAAACCATCGAGACCGCGAAAAGCAATAGCAACCCCGTGACCGTGATGTTGTTTGACCTCGACCGATTCAAGGAGGTCAATGACACCTATGGGCATGACGCCGGTGACATGCTATTGCGTCAGATTGCCGATCGTCTGAACGCGCTGAATTTCCCAGCCGATGCGCTTTACCGCCTGGGTGGCGATGAATTTGCGTTTCTGACCAGCGGCCTGACAGAAACCCGTGCCGTTTCCCGGGCTCAGCAAATATGTGACTCAATCAATCAGCCCTACACCATTTATAACGCGATTATTAATATCACCACCTGCGTGGGCGTGGTTAACTCAGACACGGAACGCCGCTCCGACTATCTGTTTAAATTTGCCGATCTGGCGCTTTATGAAGCCAAAAATGAAGGCGCGGGTAAGATAAAAGTCTTCCGCCAGTGGATGCTGGATAAACTGCAGGAAAGCAGAACCCTTGAACATGACATGGCTATGGCCTTAGTGAATAAGGAATTCGTGGTTTATTATCAGCCGATTGTCGATTCGTTCACCCGTGAAATTTACAGCTATGAAGCGCTTATTCGCTGGATCCATCCGCTGAAAGGGATCCTGTCGCCGGATAGCTTTATTCCTGCCGCTGAAAAAACCGGCATGATTAACGAGATGGGCAAATCCGTGCTTGAGATGGCCTGCCGAGAAGCCGCATCCTGGGCGGTTCCGGCCAAAATTTCGGTCAACGTCTCCCCTGTCCAACTGAGCAGCAAAACCTTTGCCGGTGTGGTGTTGTCCATTCTGGAACAAACCGGGCTTCCTGCCAGCCGGCTTGAGCTGGAAGTCACTGAATCCTCACTCTTTGCCGAAAGCTCAACGCCGCTGAATACGCTGAACAAGCTCAGAGCGCTGGGCGTGCAAATCTCCATTGATGATTTTGGTACCGGATACTCTTCTCTGTCGCGCCTGAGCAGAATTACCTTCGATAAAATCAAAATCGACAAATCCTTTGTCCATTCCATTTCGACCAAAGAAGATGCGCTGAATATCATCAGGCTGATGACCGGGATGGCAAAATCCCTGAACATGAAGGCAGTAGCCGAAGGCGTTGAAACGCAGGAACAGCTGGAAAGCCTGCAGGCGCTGGGCTGCGATTTAGCGCAAGGCTATCTGTTTGGTAAACCTCAGCCTTATGTCGATGAGACTATCGAAAATGGTTTAATCGCCAACGCTCGTCGTTAATTGCAGTACTTACCTTTTGCCTGATGCGCTTTGCTTATCAGGCCTACAAGTTCACCACATTCTGCTTAACCCGTAGGCCCGGTAAGTCTGCGCCACCGGGCATTTTGTTTTTTTTCCAGGATCGGATTATTTAGCGCTGTATTCAAGGCTAATCTATGTTCGCGGCAGAGAGGTCTCATGCAGATGCCGCCAGATTACATCGCCGTTATGGTTCAATTCAAACACAACCGTTGAAAAACGGAGTGTGGCTTCCTGTCCAGGTAATTGCTGTAATTCCTTATAGGTGACAGTGGCGCCCTTTTCATTCTCAACAATCACCTGCATATCTTTAATTTCGATATTCAGCCCCTGACGGGCGCCACGCTGAGTGCTGAAAAATGCCTTTAATGCAGCAAAATCGAGCAAGGCTCCACCCGGCGTCACCATTGAGAATTCAGGGCTAAAGCGTGACAGTAAATTTTCACAGATATCAGCCTGCGCATCAGCATCCCCTAACCAGTTGCGGATCAAGACATGGGCATCCAACACTTCTTTAAAATAATGATTCATTTCTGCTCCTGATTTATTAGAGAAATAACACGCTGATTATTGAGTCGGTAACAGCACAGCACCGGAATAATGGCGCTGCATGCTGCTATTACAAAGCAAAGATGATAAGCCTCCTCTGTGGGCAGGCCGGTATTGGCAATGAGATTAAACAGAAGATTGAGCAGAGTCACGCCCAGACAGAAGCTAAGCTGGCGGTTGATGTTCCACAGTGCGCTGGCATCCGCAAGTTCGCGGTCTGCTATCTGGATGAAGGCTGAACTTTGCGCTGTGCTGCTACATAAGCTGCTGCCAAATCCCATCAGCGTGAACGCCATGACACAAATGGTCAGATCCGCAGTGTGGCCAGTCAGAACCAACAGACCAATACCGAAAGAGTTAACCAGGCAGCCCGTTATGAATAAAGGCCGTGGTCCCCATTTGTTGAACTGTTTCCCTGTCACACCGATCGCGGCAAAAGAAGCCAGTGACCAGGGCAGCATCATCGCGCCGACAACGCTGGCACGCAGGCCGAGCTGATTCTGCAGATAAAGCGCGCTGAGCATATTCACACCGGTAAATACCCCTGGGACAAACTGATAAATCAGCATAGCAATACGCAGGAGAGGATCCCTGACCGGGTGCAGATTGAGCAACGGTCTGCTTTTTTTAAGCGTATGCCATACAAAACCTGCAAGGCAAAATATGCCAGCTGTCAGCATCAGGGCTCCATGAGAAATACGGCCGGGTTCACCCAGATACGTCAGCCCCACCAGTATCATGGTTAATGCCGCACAGCCGCTAACTAAACCCAACAGATCTAATCGCTCGCGAGACTCCTCCTGAGCATCCGTTTTGAGCCAAAGCCCGGCCAGTATCAGGGCGAAAACGGCCAGCGGCAGGCTTGCCAGAAATACCCAACGCCAGCTGAGGCTATCGACCAGAAATCCTCCTATTGCCGGTGACAACGCCGGGGCCAGCAGGGCAATCAGCATCACAACGGAAGAGAGCTTTGCGCGTTCATGACTCTGATAGAGCGCATAGGTCATTGTCTGGCCGACAGGGATAAGTAATCCGCCACCAACGCCCTGTATCCAGCGCCATGCAATAAGTTGTGAAACGGATGATGACGCCCCAACGCCACAGGTGCCAACAATGAAAATAAGCAGAGAAAATATGAAAAGACGTTTAGCACCAACGCGCTTTGCCAGCCAGCTACTGAGCGGGATGACAAGGGTCAGGCCCAGGATGTAGCCATTACTGATCCATGCCACTTCGCTGACGGTGGCATCAAAACGCCGCGCAATATCAGGATAAGCGACGTTGGCGATAAACATGTTGACCAGATCAATAAAAAACCCCAGCAAATACACGGTGGTAACGCGCGCTCGATAATTCATTCTGTTCTCAAAAAGGACATCACAAGCCGGGGAGTATAGGAGTTGCGGAAATCAGGATAAACGCTCCCTCGGTTGTTATACTGTCAAAAAAATATTGACAATAAACACACCAAAGAGCACAAAAAATGTTCAGTATGCGACGAGCTGCCATTTATGTGGCAGTGGTTGAGGCAGGAAGTTTTACAGACGCAGCCCAGACGCTGGGCCTGACTAAAGCGGTCGTCAGCGCTAATGTAAAAGCGCTGGAAAAAGAGTTGGGCGTCTCATTACTTTCCCGAAGCACCAGGCAGGTTTCAGCGACGGATAGCGGGGAAAGATTTTACCAGCACTGTCTGCGCCTCCTTCAGGAGGCAGAATCTATTCTGCACGACGTGCGCAGCGAACACACAGGATTAAGCGGTTCACTCAGAATTACGACAACATCGGAATATGGCGCACGCGTCGTGGTTCCGGCACTGGCGGCCTTCAGTGCCCTGCACCCGCAACTGCGAATCCAACATAGCTCATCATCCCAAAATGACGATCTCATTTCCGGCCGGTTTGATATCGCGATACGGCTTGGTCAGCTTGCCGATTCAAGTCACCACGCTCGACTTATTGACCAGTTTGATATTTATCCGGTTGCTTCGCCTGACTACCTGAATTCGCTGGGAGAGCTGCCTGTTACGGAACTGACGCAGCTTGCCAGGGTGAAATGGATTGCTCACAGCCGTTTATCGACGCCATTAAGCTGGCAGGTCATCACGCCGGAGGGAGAAAATGTGGATTTCAGCGCCCATAACCCCGTCATGATTATGGCTGACAGCGCGTCTTCATTACTGGCTTTTGCTCTGGAAGGCTCTGGCGTCGCGATTTTACCCAGCTGGCTGGTCAAAGATGAGGTGGCCAGAGGCAATTTGATTCGATTACTTCCGGACCATCATTTTCCCCGACAAGGCATTTACGCGATCTACCCGAATACACGCCATGTTCCAGAAAAAGTACGCGCATTTATCGATTTCCTGCAAAGCAGAGTTGAGGGCATGGGTTGAGGGGATCCTGCCGCCCAAGTGCTGCGCGCGCGCCCTCCCCGCTGAGTCCGAAAGAACGCTGACGGGTTTGCTTTGTGAGCTGGTTTGGTTTTTTGCTTCGGATTTGAAGGCTCCTCGTTGGGCTGCTGGGGAAGTGGCGCACTAAGGATTGAGAATGGAATCCCTTCGGCTTTTAAATGATTGAAGGGACTCTTAAGAGAGGTATCTGCTTTGCACCAGAAGCGGAAGTTGAAATGCAAGAGACTCTCAAAGCTGATGGTTCGTTTGCAGAGATACTTACAAAATAAACTACTGCTCAGTAGGAAAAGGGGTTGGTATTTTCGAGAATGGTAGGGATACCCTGATGACGTTCTTTAGCATCAGCTGTAGCTCTGCACTGGAGAAATTATGGATCTCTAACTTTTGTGCCAGAACAATATACTTATCCTGGCTGCCTTGCGTGCGAGTGTGCAATGCTATTTCCATTGTGGCTTTATTTTTTTCGCTCTGACCACACCAGGTTTCGTACCAAAAAGAGAGAAATATATGCATCGCAATTTCAGAATTATTTTGCATAATATCTGGATTTAATCCTTTAATGAACGTTATTGTGTTATGTAGTCGGATGAGTGTCCTGGGGTTCCCAATGCGAAAGACCTGTGCGCATTCAACGAATATTTCATATTCGTCATGATTTTCTTCTAAATATTCATCTGGCTCGACCTCTTTTCCCTCATTCTCCTCGAAAAACATCAACTCATCTGGGATGGTTGTGATTATATCTTCAACAATAACATTAGTGATGTCATTGAACTTAATCTCTTGCTCTTTTTCATCTATCGCATTGACTATTACTGGCTTTTGCACACCCTTATACAAACTTTTATGAATGAAGTTATTTATGTTATCTCTTGATGGGGTGTCAATGGCAACAGATGCTTGAAATATTTTACCAAGATAAATTCTACTTTTAATAGTAGCTTGCTCGTCTGTCAGTGTATTATCCTGCTCTTTCCACTTCAGAGTGAATGCTTTTGCAATAGAGCTGTAGTCAATTGCAAGGATGATATTAACATTCTGAATTGTAGAAAGTAATTGTAGCGCACTGACTGTATCAATAATTTTATCATCGGAACAGCGATCCAGATCATCAATAGTGATAATATATTTGGTCTTAACCTCCGGCTCTGAAAATTTTGATGAAAGACAGCGACTGAATGATGTGGCATCGCTAATAAATAAATAAGAAAGATGATGCCGAATTGTCTGCCCCAATCCAATATGGTCACTGAATTTTTTTCGTTTAACAATATCCCGAATTTTTTTTGCAATGGGATTTTCGAAATAGGTCTTAATTAAAGAAATAACAAAGGTGAGAGCGGTACCAAATAGTGCCGTGGTCATTAAGGTTGATGCTGTAGTAAGTTTCAAATCATTTACTGTCAAATAAGCTGCAATTAATGACACAGGGAGTAGAATGAGAACTTCTATTTTTAAATTATCCTTTTCTGATAATAATCTTGATTTTAAATTCAATAACAGCTGCTGGAGTATGTTTTTGGATTCGTATAACTCATCAATAATCTGATTAGCAATGGAGGCCAGAACGGCATTGCTATGTTCTTCATGCCAAGCATTATAATTGATGAATTTTAGCTCTGTTTTTTCAAGGGTATTTTTTTGTAGCATTGTCAGAACGGAGCTTTTTCCTATTCCCCAGTTGCCGAGTAGTGCTAAATTAAGATTTCCTCTCCCACCCTTGGTCAGTATATTTTCAATCAGATCAACAATCTCAATGCGTCCAAGCATATCTATTGTTGCGGGGCGGTCATCAAGCGGATTGATAAGCTTTCGCCTGTTTTTGATATTTGAAGTACGTAGATTCAGAGTTTCGGTACGAAAAACGCCCATTTCTTCAAAAAAATATTTCCTATTATCTGAGAAATCCCATATTTTAGGGTCAGCAGCCTTTGGAGGGGTGCAGTTAATGAGTGCTTTACTAAATGCATCTTCGGATGGAATTTTTCGCAACAATACAATATCACTGATTTTTATATTGCTGAGGAAATGATACATATTAATGGTTACTGCAATATCTAACTTATCTGAACGTCTAAATTCATTAATTTTCTCAGTGACCATCGCATCATGAGAGGTAATTGTCACTGCTACTTCTTCTTTTGCGCTACAATTTAATGCCATTGTTAAGCTTACTGCGATAGATTGATTCTTGCATATTATTACAACTTTTGAAGTGCTTTTGTTATAAATGTTTTTAATAATCCAGTGTGCAATATTATTTTGCATCTCTTGTTCATTGAGCAGGCTTGAGTCAAACCCGTTAATAGATATTATTTCAGTTTTGTTTAGTATCCCGTCTGTAAATGCATCAGGCATAGAATATGAAAAAGTGATTTCACCTACAATCTGTTGGGCCTCTGGGTAGGCAACACTACTGATGAGACATTTTTTTACTGCATTAAAAGATGGAGTAGTGAGTTCTTTTAGCAATGTTTTTTTGGAAGAGTAACCATCCAATATAATAACTAAATTCAAATTCAGTGGTAGGGTTTGAATACTATTGAGATTGGATGCAATTATGATGAAAATACGATCAGCTGAATCTATTTCACCAAGTTCTTGGGAGTCTAGCATCCTAGATTTAATGTTAAGCATGTCGAATTGATATTGCAATTGAGCGGCAATAATCCTGAGGTCAACAACAATTAAAACTGGGCCAGTTTGCATAAACAACTGAGCGAGTTCGCTGGCAACAAGTGATTTTCCTGAGCCTGGGGCCATGAGCAATAAGGCTTTACCGGATTGTGACAGACTTTGATTCGCTAGTTGTATTGCTCTCTGTTGGAATTCGCGCATTTTATTATACTCTTCCGTAACGTTCTCATTGACTGCGATAGAAGTAAAATAGCGTATAGTGATGCAAAAATGGATTTAAAAAACTCTATCACGATCGCTTTCAGGTCTGTACGCAGCATAACTACTCATATAGTTGCGCTATAATAACGTGTTCAAGTTACATTGCAAACTCAACATTTCCAAAAAAACCTCCTTATAAGGTTCGGCCATATCAGAAAATTTGCAATTCGCTCTATTGTTACTTAACACATCTCTTTGTACCACAATGAAATAGCTCCCCAAAAGACACCATAGCTATGCAATCGTGTAAAGTATGACAATATGACCAGATTTAGCCATGCATAAACGTCATGTCGGCTAAATGATTTTTTCCCATTATTAGCCACAATGCTGATTAAATAACAATTTTTTAAAAAAACCCCGACTTCATCAGTGTCTTCAGGATGAAGTTTTGGATGCTCTTCACTAGCCAGCATTGTATATTTGAAGCCAACGTACCCGTGAAACGATAACTTACCCTCCTTATACACCAAACTTATCGCCATTCCTTTGGAGAAAACAGGGATATTGCAGCGAAGTGTGCTGAGGTAAAACACTCGGCGGCATGGCTCAGCCGAAACGATGTTTATCGCTATAGCGGACTCAAAGCGAACTTGGTAGAGAACAACTTACGACTGACGCTGTCTGCTTAACTACGCTGATCTCTGACTTTCTCTGGGATGCAATGTCCGCTCCTCGCTCATAGCTGACCTGAGACCATCTAAACTATTATCTGCGAGCCAACAGCAGACGTTAAGCATTAGCTGACGGATCGTACTCCCACTGTGATTCTTCAAGGTAAATCGTACCATCATCATCCATTACTTTGGCATTGAGGTGTCTTGCAATCCTCAACATTTTTCTGTACAGGTATATATCTGGCCATTTGGTATAAATATTACCTGCGCTCCAGTCAAGCCACGAGTCTTCGTACGACGAGGGACCCAACCACAAGGCGTAGTAATCACCGTTTCTAAAATATCTGCTTAATTCATTATCGTTATTAATGTATTCAAGCCATTCATCAGCTTTTATCTGCGCATCCTCATTATCTGCCCAAAATTCAGCTCTCGTTATATGAAATTCAACACCCATAGCATCTCCTTAGCGCTGTAATAGATTTCACAAACTAGCATGGTGGTTCATTAAAAACGAGGTGAGTAACTCTACATAATCTATAGAATTGAAAAATATATCCCCTCCTAACTCATAGCAGACAACCCCAAGGACAGGTATCAGGGAAGCGTTCATCAGAAGAGCCATCAATGTATCTTGTCCGCCCTGCTGTTTTGGAGGAGGTATGTCTATCGGTCACTGCGCAGTGCCGCAGGGAATACCTCAGTTAGCCAGTTAATAAACACGCGTAACCGGTGCGTCATGTGCCTGTTCTGCGGGTAGACGACATAAAAAGGATAACTCGCGGGACGCCATGCCTGGAGGATCTCAACCAGTGTGCCATTGTTCAGTTCATCTTTCGCCGCATAGCAAAAGGTCTGGATAATTCCCATCCCGGCCACCGCAGCAGCCAAATGCGCATTACTTTCGTTTATCCCGATGTGATGCTGCGTCTTTATCTCCCTCATTTCACCCTCTACGATAAAGCGAAATGGAAAGGCTCTGCCCGTCTGCGGAGACAAATAGCTCACCAGCTTATGTCCATTTCTCAATTCATCCGGATACGCAGGTACGCCAGCGGCTTTCAGATATCCCGGCGCAGCGCAGGTCACCATCGGAGCATCACCAATATGACGGGCGATCAGCGATGAGTCATCAAGAGAGCCACCACGGATGACACAGTCCACATTTCCGCTAATCAGATCCACCGGCCTGTCGGACACGCCTAAATCGATTCTGATTTCCGGATAGCGCTGCAAAAAATCCGGTAACGCCGGGATCAGCACTTCACGTGCGGTAGAGCCGCCGACATCAATACGAAGAAACCCTTTAGGTCTGCTCTGCAAAGCGCTAAAAGAAGTGTCTATCTCCTCAATATCAATGAGCACCCGCGAGGCTTTTTCATAATAGTCCTGGCCCTCTGGCGTTGCGACGACGCGCCGGGTCGTACGATGCAAAAGGCGCACGCCAAGATGGGCCTCCAGTGATTTAACCAGCTTGCTTAATGTGGCATTCGGCAGATTCAGTGAATCCGCTGCCCGCGTAAAATTGCCGGTTTCCACCACCCGCGTAAACGCGCGCATAGCCATTAACTGATCCACGTTCTGTTTCTCCGTGAGAGATCTGATTATCCACCTGTGGAAAGAGTGTTTTCTATTTTTGCCAATTTATCAATAAATCCTCTGCAACTAAAGTGAGTTCACAGGCTGATTAATGGCCAATTCGAAACAACAACCGAGGATACAGATAATGAGCAAACCACTTTCAGACAAAATTGCCCTGGTTACAGGCGGCAGCACAGGAATCGGTCTTGCCAGTGCTCAGGAACTGGCGGCGCAGGGGGCAACAGTCTGGATCACCGGACGTCGTCAGCAGGAACTGGATGCAGCCGTCGCGTTGATCGGCTCGTCGGCTAAGGGGATTCAGGCCGATGTCTCACGGCTTGAAGATCTGGATAAGGTTTACGCGCAAATTGCTGAAGAGTCGGGGCGTCTGGACATTTTATTTGCTAATGCCGGTGGCGGAGACATGCTGCCGCTGGGTGCCATAACCGAAGAGCAATTTGACCGGATTTTCGGCACTAATGTTCGCGGTGTCTTATTCACCGTCCAGAAAGCACTGCCACTGCTTGGTGCCGGTTCATCCATTATCCTCACCGGCTCCACCGTTTCGGTAAAAGGGACGGCTAACTTTAGCGTGTATAGCGCCAGTAAAGCCGCAGTAAGGAACTTTGCTCGCTCATGGGCGCTGGACCTGCAAGGGCGTGGTATTCGGGTGAATGTCGTGAGCCCGGGCCCGGTCAAAACGCCTGGATTAGGGGAGCTGGTTGCCGAGGAGCAGCGTCAGGGCCTGTTTGATGCACTGGCAGCGCAGGTTCCGCTGGGCCGGATTGGTGAGCCAGCGGAAGTCGGCAAAGCCGTTGCGTTTCTGGCGTCTGATGCCGCCAGTTTTATCAATGCCGTAGAGCTATTTGTTGACGGCGGTATGGCGCAGATTTAAAGCTGATATCACACCGTCAAATCCCCGGAGGCGACGGTTTTTCAGGGCATCACGCAGTTTTACGTCACTTTGCCTGATGCGCTTCGCTTATCACGCCTGCAAAATCAGAGGATTATGATAATCCGACAGGCCCGGTAAGCCTGCGCACCGGGCATTTTGGTTTTTTACCAGCACTTTGAAGTCCTGAACCGCACTACTTTCATCGCCCAAATCGCAGTAGTCTTTCCGCGCACCTGCAAAATCAGGTGCCGGGATTGGCATCCTGGAATAGAATACTGGCGACACTGACGCGCCCGCGTCATTTTTTGTGTCATTCGTACGGCTACACCCCGATGGTGGGCCGGACGGGGGCGTCGCAAGACGCGCCGGGTTTCCAGTATAGCCGGTAATGCCAACTCCGTTCGGTTCCGCCACCCGTGAAATTGGCATTTCCGCTGGCGGCATTTAAGTTCCCTATACTGGAGGCTGCCATTATGGCTACGACCCCTACCCTCGATTCAGATTTACTGACCATTCCCTTTAGTGCAGCAACAGACTTCACCGTGCTCGCCGACTGCTGCGACCGCTTTGCTGAAACCCTGATTGAGTGCCACGACCCGGCACAGAAAATGGCGCTGTTAGGCCGCATCAGCGCATGCCTTGCGATCCTGCGCCCAACGCTTGGTGAACCCATTCCGCCGCACCTGATCGGCTGCTTCACCGTGGAGCATCTGCCAGACGTCCCCCAACATTTCGAACCCGACGCCGAAGTGCTGTGCGATTACTGCCAGTCTCTGGCGCAGCTGCTGTGTGGGCACGCCCTGCCCGCAGAGTCCGAAAGAACGCTAACGGGTTTGCTTTGTGAGCTGGTTTGGTTTTTTGCCGCGGATTTGAAGGCGCCTCGCTGGACTGCCGGGGAAGTGGCGCACTAAGGGTTGAGAATGGGATCCCTTCGGCTTTGGAGGTTGAAGGGATTCTTAGGAGATATGCCCGCTTTGTGCCAGGAGCGGAAGCTATTAACTGCACTAGAAGTTGGATAGTTGCAGCTGTTATTTGGCTTTAGGTAACAACAATCCGCCGCGCATACATAATAGTGCGCATTGTTCTGATGACATTTGTGCGTAACACTTCTCCAGTTTATGTTGAATCAGATAAAGAGACTAAATCGATCATTCGAACCCCAAAATGGCCGATTTGATGCAGACAGCGATTTAAACCATATCTGGTAGCGCAATCGTCACCTATGACAAAATTTACATACTTGTAATATTATGAATGCAATATTCTTCGTGAAATTCATTTAATGCTTCTTTGAGTAGTGTTTTGGCGTTATGATAATTTCCTAGATATCATAAGGTTATCAGACGGTGATGTATGAGGCGATTTGTCTATGGCGATTAAAAACAGCGCAATCATTTATGCAGGCTATGATTATCAGACACTCCAAGGTGTCAGGCTACTGGCGGATTGGCTAAATACACCAACTAGATATAACCGAATAGCATTTGAGGCTGATGCGAAACAAGTTGATGCTCCACAAGGCATTGATGATATTGTCTGCGAACGTCAGGATGGTAAAACAGATTTTTGGCAAGTTAAGTTTACGCCAGATACCGACAAAGAAGACAACCAACTATCATGGGAATGGTTACTGAAACGTAGTGGTCATCGTATTCGATCTCGTTCCATACTGCAAAAAATAGCTGATGCTGTTGATAAAGTATCTGCGGAAAGAAGGGGATATATTACTCTTTTGACCAATAAAATACCTAATCGTGAGATAGCAAGTTGCTTGCGAAGTAACAAAATAGATTGGAGTCAGGTTCCAATTACTAAGCAGCAAGACATTATTCTTCAGTTAGGTACCCAGGAAAGAGCTAAGGAATTTTTCGATATATTACAAATATTCCATAGTGATCAAAGTTATACGCGATTAAATAGTATTGTTCCAGAACTACTTCGCAAACATACCAACGAGGAGGGGGTATATCGCCTGATTGAACGAGCTAAACGTTGGGCTATCCAGCGTAATTCACCTTCGGATGGTGGATGGATATGTCTTGAACATATTCGTGCAGTGATTTCAACTAATAGACCTGAACCTATTCCGCAGACTTTTTTCTTGCCGGATAACTATATTGTTCCTGATGCAAATTTCCACGACAAATTTATTGGCTCACTTTTTAATCCCACTAATCGATTAGTTGTCTTAACTGGTGCTCCAGGAAAGGGGAAAAGTACTTACATCAGCCATATTTGTCAGATATTACAAACTCGCGAGTTTCCTTATATTCGCCATCATTATTTTCTTGGGTTAGATGATCGTACGACAGATAGATTAAGTCCCAGAATCGTTGCTGAAGACTTGATGTGTCAGGTCAAAGCATTTTGCTCACAAATCGAAATGAAAAATTATCATGCAGAGCACCTACATAAAGTGCTGGCTGAATGTGGGAAGATATATAAAGAAGAAGGTAAAAAATTCTTCATCATTATTGATGGTTTGGATCATGTCTGGCGTGATAACGGCAAAGATAAATCTCCACTGGATGAGCTATTTTGCCAATTGTTACCGTTGCCTGATAATGTAACGTTATTGGTTGGCACTCAACCAGTAGATGATGAGCTATTGCCATCAAGATTGTTACAGAACAGTCCAAGAGAAGAATGGATGCACCTACCAAATATGTCAGGTGATGCTATTCGTAAATATCTAGCGGGACAAGTTGAAAGTGGCCGTATTGTATTTAATTTTCATCAAAGCCAGTATGAAGAAATTTTATCACAGTGTGCTGAGTTGTTGACTACTAAAACTCAAGGATATCCTCTACATGTTATCTACTCATGTGAAAAATTACATGTTGAAGGTAAATGGTTATCGCACTGGGAAATACAAAACTTGCCTCACTGCGAAGGAGGAAACATTACAAATTATTATAATGAATTATGGAAAATATTAACTTACGAGCAACGCGACATTCTTCATCTCTGTTGTGCTTTTCCTTTTTTATGGCCTGCCACATCATTTTCTGAGATTTTTTCTGAGAGGACTGAAACTACACCTAATGTTAAGGCTGTAATCCATTTGCTTTATGAGTCCATTGCTGGATTAAGACCGTTTCATGAAAGCTTGATCGTTTTTACCCGTAGCACAACTGAACATGAAAATAGAATAAAATTATTATTGCCAGCGCTAATTTCATGGCTGGAGAAAAACGCACCCAAACCGATAAAAAATTGTTGGTACTGGTCCTGTCTTGCTTACAATGGAGATCCATATCCTTTAAGAAATGGCTTAACTAGAGACTGGATATTGGAGCGGTTAGCTGAAGGGTATCGACAGGATGAGTTTATTCGATTACTCACTCAGGCTGAAACTTCTGCTTTAGCCGAAGGGCATTTTAGTGAGGCCTATCAGCATCGTTCACGCAAGACTCGACTACTTAATGCTAGATTGCAAATCTGGGATATGTCGACGTTGGGCGTTTGCAGTATGATTAATGCTTCTGAAGCATTGCTTAAACAATATCAATCTACCCAGAATGTCAGTTCACCAAAGTTACTGGCAATTTTGGCTATCGCTTTATGGTTTCGTAATCATTTCGATGAAGCAAAGCGCATTACAAGGTTGGCGTTACAACGCTACTCAAATGAATCATCCGTATATACCAATAAGAATAGCGATGAGTCGCGTGCTGACATTCGTTTATTAATCAAAGCTGCTGTTTTGACTGAGTGTTTTGATGAAAAATGGTTGGCAACCGGTTCAGTACACAAGTGGAGTGATAGTAATATCAATCTGCTTATCGAATGTGCGGAATATAAATCAGATATAGGATTACTATTTTCATTACATGATGTTTTTAAGCAAACCGTCATGAAAAATAAAATAGTAAATGCAATTGTCAGGGTTGGGATTGTTGAGCAAATAGATTTAGAATACTGGCCTCATTTTTCTGGTCTTGATTCTGCTCTGCTGCGGTTATACAGTCATTTATCCACTGCACATCCATGTTCACTTATAACAGAACAAGGTGAAAGTGAAATCGGTAGATATCATGTTCATCCAGAAGTATCCTGCGATGAATGGTTCTATGACAGCCTTTTTTATCGTCTTAATGCCAGTGGAGATTATTGTTGGCTACCGGTTAGCACGGAGGAAGGACATGAGGAGATCAGCAGTCATTTTCACCATTTAAATGATTTTTCAGATATTATTGCTGAAAGTATGGCTCTAAATATTCAACAAAGCTTCAGCGATTTTTGTTCACTTATTGCTTTGGTATCAGATCTTAAAGATCATCAAATTCAACAGAAGCGAATGTTTTTCAAAACTGATTGGGTAAGCATTGCTTTAAATTTACACTTAATCATGCATTGCAAGCAGGTTAATACGGAAGAAATTGATATTATTCTTAATTCTGAGCATACAGCCCTGTATCGGCTGCATAAAACTATTCTTAACTTTCATAGTAGAGCCTTCGAATCTGATGCAATATCAAACTTTCTGGTATTTGAGGATGGGAGACAGAAGGAAAAACTACAAGAGACAAATGAATATTTGGCGAATAATCTTGAGTTGTCAGAGATTGCGCTTCATTATGGTCTCAATCAATCAATTTTTTTTGAGCGAGTCAAGTTATGTTGGGACTATGGTCTGGGATACGGGCATCATAAAGATTTAGCTCTGAATCAAGCGCTGACTGCAATAAAAACTATTGCAACTGCTGAGCCTAAATATGCATTAACGCAGCTTGAGCGTGTGAGTCCATTGGTTCATAATATTTGTGACTTCACAGATGGTGACCATACGCAACATTCCGTAACGGAATTGTCTGCGCTATACGCTCGTCTTTCTCCCCTTACTTTAAGTAGCATATATGACAGT
The DNA here is from genome assembly GCA_014156375.1 of Enterobacteriaceae bacterium 89. Taxonomy (GTDB): domain Bacteria; phylum Pseudomonadota; class Gammaproteobacteria; order Enterobacterales; family Enterobacteriaceae; genus Scandinavium. Next base: position 713,060 of record RQJH01000003.1, read on the forward strand.
TATGTTAGCGAGGGTGAGTGGTATGATGCGGATAATGCATTAACACAATACTTAAAACATGCTGATCTATCATCACCTTTCGTTGAGAGTTTATGCCGGACATTACTAGATGATGGGCAAATAGAAATAATACAGAATCGTGCTAAAGACAATGCCATATTGACTACGTTTTGGCCGGAAATATTACCACGAAAAATGAATTATAGTAGTAGCGCAAAACATCCATTAGGGTTAACTGAAAAATTTGATCCAGCAAAAATCAGCCCTGCTGATGTAACTAATTTACTCAATGTTCGGTCAAGTTATGAAAATATTCCTAAGTGGTATCATTATTGGAAAGACCAAGGAAAGATTACAGAAGTAATTAACGTATTGCTGCCAATCATTAATAATGGCTTGCCAGAATATAGCGAATTTCGTTATATATTATCTGATTTATTTGAAGATACATTGCGTTTGAAAGGTAAAAAATATGCTTTCCCCATTTTAGTGCAGGATCATATTCAGCGAAATGGTTGGGGTGAATGGGGGGAGTCTGAAGATCAAACATATGCTCGGTTAGATAAAGTTATCAGATTATATCCCGATAAAATTGATGACTTTCTTTACAAGACGACTCGACTTCATCACTATAAAACTAAAGAAGAGAACTTGGTAATTCCCGGGAATAAGCTAACATATCTATTAGTAAATGTAGGCCAAGTGGATGAGGCGAAAAGTCTATGTGAAGCGATGATTTCAGAGGTAGAGGCAGAAACTCAGAATCTTCCATTGTGCAAACCTCAATGGCAATGGGAGGGAGAATTAGATAACGATATGATCACCGTTAAATTCATCATTCGTCGTCTTTTTTGGCCTGTTCAATGTGTAAAACATCTTGTCGCTGATCAATTGTCTCATCTCTTAGTTAATGGTCAATGTGCTGAAGAAATTGAAAATTTACTTGTTGTTGAGATGGGAGATCGCCAACTGGAGTCAGAGGTGGTAGATATTTTAACTGTTCTCTGGTTAGCTAGCTTGAAAGGCTATAAGGTTCAGAATAATATATCTTCCTCTGTTTATGCTCGTAGCTTCCTTTCAGATGCATTGCTGGAGGCTATCGACCCAAATTTACCAAACCTCAGTCGCTATCAAGTAGCGTATAAACATCTTGATGATGATAGTAATCACTATGGATTTGAAAAAACACTTGGCAATGAACTTCCCCATATATTTTGGGATGAAATAAAAAGGCTTGAGGAGAAAACTGGAGCTCCGGCTAAAACATTAATGATAAAGGAATGGAATAATATTTGTTGTAATAATATTCAACAATGGGAAAGGGTTGATTATTTCTTCGGTTCAGAGCGTGATGGTTTTACTATGAGTTTTTCCACAAGGAATACACGATTTGGTATATCTGCATACTTGAGAACCATTAACCGGCTTATCACCGAATTTAGAATGCCAAAGCATTATGCAGAACATTATTCGATTTGTCTAATTTCAGCCAACCCATTATTTTATTCCGTATCTAACCAACGACCTAGTTGGTTACCTTTATGGCAATATGGGGAGGTTACCACAAAGGAAAATGTAAAAACATATGTTGAGGAATGCCTGAATGCATTCAAAAATGAACAGGAAAATTCAACATTAGGAGCATTGTCATTACCTATACGCATCGATGAAAATAATTGGTTAGATATTACGGCTGTTGTGGGGATACAAACAGAAGAACATGCCTCTTTTAAGATACAATATGCCGACTGTGGTCATAGTGTAGATAGTTTACTTCAAGCTTATAGAAATATTAAATTTTCATTTGCAAAATGGGCTGAATACCAAAATTGTGTACCACTATTGGGAAGTACACACGAATTACTGAGAATAGCACGGTGGGATATAATGTACGAATTTCGTGGGCTTTTCTCATTCGGTTGCCAGGAACAGGTTACTGCCTACCCAGCTAAAAATCGTATTAACTTCGATTATCAGGGAAAAACCATCGGCTATAGTGACTTCTGGCAAGCAGTACCATTATCAATTTATCCTAAGGATATACGCTCTCCTGTTGCTACTTATACTGCTTATGATAAGGACCTTGCCTGTAACTGGATAAATCATAGCGTACTGAAAAAACCTAATATCATGTTATGTGATTGTAAGGTACTAAAGAGAGAAAATAGCTATAGTCCTTTTGAAATATCAGATATTCGTTTTCACTTTGAATCTGAGCCGTTATAGTAAGGATTATTTTGCGATAATTAATCAAAGGGGAGCTGGTCAAAGTGCCTGCTTTCATATTGACTAATATACAAAAGTGTTTGTTAAGACCTATCCAAAGGTAGGGAGAATTATGAATTTCCGCTCCTCGCTCAAAGTAGCCCAGATAAAAAATCCACGCCAAAGCGTGGATTTTGTCCATCCCACATTTCAAAAAAAATCACTCAAAACAAACGTGAGGATTATCAGCCAAAGAAACGTAGGTTTTAGTGTCTTTGTCCAGCGTACGGATCTCGCCGCTTTCGATGTCGTACACCCAGCCGTGCAGGCGCAGGGCTTTGTCACGCAGGCCAACGGCGACGGACGGGTGGGTTTTGATGTTGTTCAGCTGAGCGATAACGTTCTCTTCCACCATCGCGTTCACTTTGTCGGTTTCAGTGGCGTAGGTCTTCTTCTCGACTACCGCTTTTGCCGCATCGGCGTAGTGCAGCCAGTGAGCTACCGCAGGCATTGGATCCAGGCACTGACAGGTGGCGACCGCTTTCATTGCGCCGCAGTTGGAGTGGCCGCAAATCACGATATCCGTCACGCCCAGCGCGACAACCGCGTACTCGATGGTAGCAGATACCCCACCCGGCTCCGGGCCGAAGGATGGCACGATGTTCCCTGCGTTACGAATCACGAACAGCTGGCCCGGCTCCTGCTGGGTCACCAGCTCCGGCACCAGACGGCTGTCGGAGCAGGAGATGAACAGCGCTTTTGGGTTCTGCGCGGACGCCAGGCTGCGGAACAGCTCTTTACGCTGCGGGAAAATCTCTTTCTGGAAGTTGAGAAAGCCTTCGATGATATGTTGCATGACACGTTCTCTTGTTCTGTTAGCGTCTTGTTATGATAAAGATCACATTTCAACTGTCCAGTGCAACACGATCTGATCCGACTGGTTGAGGTGGGTGAGGAATTGCGGCTTCGTTGTTTTTGCCTGATGCGCTTCGCTTATCAGTATCGGAAAATCAAAAGCTTATCTTGAATCTGTAGGCCCGGTAAGCCTGCGCCACCGGGCATTTTATACGCTGAAATATTTCTAGCGGTTCGCCGGATAAACCATCTGCTGCGGCAGAACGCGACGATCCAAACGACGCAGCGCGTAGTAAAGAATCGCCGTGCCCGCCCAGCCGATAATCCACGACACGTCATTGCCAGCAAAAATCCAGGTCAGCGAGCCGTGGAACAGCGGGTTATCGATGAATGGCAGTTGGATCAGCACGCCGACCACATAGATGCCGATGCCATAGAAGTTCCAGTAGCCGTAGCGTTGTTCCGGGTCGAACAGCGCAGGAATATCCACCGAGCTCGAGGAAATCACATAGTAATCCACCAGGCTGATGGCGCTCCACGGCACGAAGAACGCCAGCAGGAACAGCAGGAAGTGGGTGAAATTTTTCAGGAAAGCCGGTTCGCTAAGCAGGGCTATCACACAGGAAATCGCTACCATCAGCACCACAAATACCACGCGGCTGCGCTGGCTGAGCGTCACCTGTTTGCGGAAACCAGAAACGATGGTGGTCAGTGACATAAAGCTGCCGTAGGCGTTCAGGGTGGTGAAGGTGATTTTGCCAAAGCAGATCGCGAAATAGATCACCATCGCCATGGCCTCACTTTTCCCTAGCCCGACGATGTAGCTCACTTCATGCCCCGGAAACGTGCTGCCTGCAATCGCGGCGGTGATCACCCCCAGCGTCATTGAGGCCTGAGTTCCCAGCACGGTGCCAAAGAACACCGAGAAGAAGGTTTTCTTCGCGGAGACATTACGCGGCAGATAGCGCGAGTAGTCGGATACGTATGGGCAAAAAGCAATTTGCCAGGAAGAGGACAGCGACACCGCCAGTAAGAAGTTCGCCAGCGAGAAGTGATTGTTCTGCGCCACCGCCGTCAGATCCGCCGACATCAGCAGCGTCACAAACAGATAGGCAAACGCCAGCACGCCAACCACGCTCGCCACTTTGCCGAGCTTATGGATGACCTTATAGCCCAGAACCGCGATGACGATAATGATCGCGCTGAACAGGATCATCCCGGCAACGTTCGATACCGAAAGCAGTTTCGCCATCGCCTGCCCCGCCAGCACCGTGCCGCTGGCCGAGAAGCCGACGTACATCACGCACACCAGCGCCAGCGGGATCACCGCGCCGAACACGCCAAACTGCGCACGGCTGATGATCATCTGCGGCAGGCCGAGACGTGGTCCCTGTAACGCGTGCAGCGACATCACCGCCGCGCCCAAAATTTGCCCCACCAGCAGGCCAATCAGCGACCAGACCACATCGCCGCCGAGCACTACCGCCAGCGCACCGGTGACAATCGCGGTGATTTGCAGGTTGCCGCCGAACCACAGGGTGAACTGGCTGAAAGGATGCCCGTGACGCTCATTTTCCGGAATGTAATCGATAGAACGCGTTTCGGACAGCCGCGCCCCGTTTTTGCTGGCCTGTTCTTCTGTGGACGATAAGGACATCGTATTTTCCTCGCTAACTACTGGTTGTGGTGTTGTCAGCCCGACTACTCTGGCCGGTTTTGTTGTTGTTTAATCACTGCGACTGCCTTGCTAATTTCCGGTGCCAGCCAGCGGTCGTCTTCCCACGTGGGTACAACTTTGCGCAGCTGCTCCAGAGCCTGTCGGGTTCCCGGCGCGAGTTTCTCAGCACTGTGGAAATCCAGCGCCTGGGCGGCCAGCAGATATTCGATACCGAGGATTTGATAAAGGTTGGCGATCAGCCGCTGGAGTTTGAGCGCCGCGCCGGTACCGAGGCTCAGGTGATCTTCCTGCAAAGCGGATGTGACGAAATTGTCCGTCACCGCAGGCTGCGCCAGCTGCTTGTTCTCCGCACATAGTGCCGCCGCGACGTATTGCGCGATCATCATTCCTGAATTAACGCCGGGCTTCGCCACCAGAAACGCGGGTAAACCACTAACCAGCGGATTGACCAGCCGGTCCAGACGGCGTTCAGAAACGGAACCCAATTCCGCCATCGCAATCGCCAGCAGATCGCAGGCCATCGCTACCGATTCGCCGTGCGGATGTGCCTGCGATACCACGCGCCAGTTATCCAGCGTGCCGATAATCAACGGGTTGTCGGTACAGGCATTGAGTTCGGTATCGACCTGTTTAGCTGCATGCTCAAACTGATCGCGGCAGGCGCCGTGGATTTGCGGCATGGATCGCAGGCTCAGCGCATCCTGAGTGCGAATGCCCTGACTCTCCGCCAGCAGTGCGCTGTCAGCCAGCAAATGGCGCAGACGCGAGCCAACAAGCTGAATGCCCGGACTGGCTTTCAGCGCAAGGATCTCAGCATCAAACGCCACGGTTTGCCCGCGCAGCGCTTCAAAGCTCATCGCCCCGGTCACGTCAGCCCAGTCGAGCAGGTTCTGCGCGTCGTCCAGCGCCAGACAGGCCATCCCGGTCATGCACGGCGTGCCGTTGACCAGGCTCAGGCCCTCTTTCGCGCCGGGTGAAATCGGCTTCAGTCCCGCCAGCTCCAGCGCCTGCGAAGCCGGAATAATTTGATTTTGATAAGTGACATCGCCCACGCCCATCAGCGCCAGGCCGATATGCGCCATATGGCTGAGATACCCTACCGAACCCTGCGAAGGGACCTGCGGGGTGATATGCAGATTCAAAAAGGCCAGCAGCTGTTCGACGATCCCGCGTGAAATCCCCGATTTGCCGTGGCTGTAGTTGGCGACCGCCGCACAGATAATCGCGCGGGTCTGCGCCTCATCCAGCAAAGGCCCCACGCCGCAGGCATGGCTCAGCAGCGTATTGCGCGACAGCTGGCTGAGCTGTTCCTCCGGCAGAGTGATGTTGCACAGCGCACCCAATCCGGTGTTAATGCCGTAGGCCACCTGCCCGGCATCGATAATGTGCTGCACTATCGCCCGGCCTTGCGAAATACGGGACCAGGCGCTGTCGCTGAGCGTCAGCTCCGCGTGGCCTCTGGCAACCCGCGCTACGTCCTGCCAGCGGATCGGCTCATCGCCCCACTGCACGCTGCGGCTCATACGGTTTGCCCGGGTTGATGATGGCTGGAGATAAACTGCTGGAAACGGGCGGAGCCGTGCTCGCCAAACATCTCATCCGGCGAGCCCTGACAGTCAATCGTGCCCTGGTGCATAAACACCACGCGGTTCGAAACATGACGGGCAAAGCCCAGCTCGTGCGTCACCACCAGCATGGTGCGCCCCTCTTCCGCCAGGCTGCGCATCACCTTCAGCACTTCGCCCACCAGCTCCGGATCCAGCGCCGAGGTCGGTTCATCAAACAGCATCACTTCCGGATCCATCGCCAGCGCACGGGCAATTGCCACCCGCTGCTGCTGACCGCCGGAAAGCTGCGCCGGGTAGAAGTCTTTGCGGTTCAGCAGCCCGACTCTGTCCAGCAGCTGTTCGGCCTGTTCAATGCATTCGCGCTTGTTACGCTTCAGAACGTAGTGCGGCCCTTCAATCACGTTTTGCAGCACGGTCATGTGCGACCACAGGTTGAAGCTCTGGAAAACCATGCCGAGCCGCGAACGCAGGCGTTCAATCTGTTTTGGATTTGCCGCCAGCCGGTGTCCGCGCGCGTGGTGTTTCATCTCGATGGTTTCACCGCCGACGCTGACCACGCCAGAATCCGGCGTTTCCAGCAGGTTAATGCAGCGCAGCAGCGTACTTTTACCGGAGCCGCTGGCCCCGAGAATGGAAATCACATCGCCTTTTTGCGCATCCACCGAAATGCCTTTTAACACTTCCAGCGAGCCAAAGGATTTATGGATCTCACTGACCGACAGGGTCACAGGGCGTGAATCTTGCATCTTATTCTCCTTTAGTTACCGGTTTCAGGGCGACGTTTCCCGGGGTACGACGCGTATGCGGAGTCAGCCGACGCTCAAGCAGCGCATACAGCTGGACGATGATGAAATTGAGCAGCAGGTAGATGGCGGCAGCACAAAGGAACACCTCCATCGTGCGGTAGGTTCGCTGGATAATCTGCTGCGCCACGCCGGTCACATCCCACACGGTCACCAGGCTTGCCAACGCGGTCGATTTCACCAGCAGGATCGCTTCGGTCGAATAGGCAGGCAGCGCATAGCGCAGCATCACCGGGGCGATGATCCGGCGTAAAAGCAGGAAGCGCGACATCCCGCAGGCCTGCCCGGCTTCAATCTGCCCTGGTGGAACCGCCAGCAGCGCTCCACGCAGGATTTCTGCCGTATAGGCCGCAGTACAAAGCGCCAGTGCCAGCACCGCGCAGATGAAAGGTTCACGCAGCAGCGGCCACAGGAAGCTGTGGCGGATCACGCCAAACTGCCCCAGCCCGTAGTAAATCAGGAACAGCTGGATCAGCAGCGGCGAGCCGCGAAACACCAGAATGTAGCCTTTGGCGAAGTTGCTCAGCAGCGGATGACGGCTCATACGCATCGCCAGCACGCCCAGCGCCAGAATCCCACCGACCACAAACGAGCTGATAAACAGCCCCAGCGTGACCGGCAGCGCGGCGCAGAGCTTTAAAAACGTGTCGCTGAGAAAAGCGAAGTCGATAACCATAGGGTTCCCCTTAAGCCTGAGCCACGGTGCGGCGCTGCCACGCACGATTCAGGCGACTTTCCGCCCGGATAAACGCCCGGTTCGACAGCAGTGTGAGGATCAGGTAGCAAGCGCCACCAATCAGATAGAAGAAGAAATATTCGCGAGTGGACCCGGCCGCAATCTGGCTGGCGCGCATCAGTTCAGCGATACCGGTAACCGACACCAGCGCCGAATCTTTCAGGCTCATCTGCCAGACGTTGGACAGGCCCGGTAACGCATAGCGAATAATCTGCGGCAGCATCACCCGCTGGCAAATACGCCAGCGCGGCATACCGATGGCCACCGCAGCCTCCACTTCACCAGAAGCCATCGCCAGCCGCGCTGCGCGGTATACTTCGGCCTGATACGAAGCGGAGATCAGGCCAATCGCCAGCGCGCCAATCAGAAACGGCGGCACTTCGATAAAACCGTCGGCACCAAACATCTGCCCAATGGCGGAAACCAGCCCGGAACCGCCGAAATAGAACAGATAAATCACCAGCAACTCAGGGATGCCGCGAAACACCACAGAATACGCACCGCCAAACCAGCGGATCGGGGCATGCGATGAAAGCTTGGCCGACGCCACCAGACCGCCCACCACCGCGCCTACCGCTAACGCCGCCAGCGACAGCAGTAAGGTGGTCAGAGTGGCGCTGAGGATCACCGTTCCCCAGCCGTTTTCACCAAAACTCAGCAGGCTCAACATGTTGTACCTCGCACAGGCTTAAGGAGTGACGTCGCTTTTGAACCACTTTTCGCTCAGTTTTTTCACCGTGCCGTCCGCCAGCGCGGCCTTAATGGCCTCATCCAGCTTCGCTTTCAGATCGGTGTCGCTGTGGCGCACGCCCATCGCTTCGCCCTCGCCCCAGATTGGGCCGCTCAGCTGCGGGCCGCTGAAGCTCAGATTTTTATTTTCCGGACGGGAAAGCGTGGAGTTGGCAAAGGTGATGTCGTCGAACACGGCGTCTATACGCTCTGCCTGCAGGTCGAGGATCGCATCCGCCGAGCTGTTGTATTCACGAATGTCCGCCACATCTTTGAAGTATTTATCGATAAACGGGGTGTAGACCGTACCGGAGGCAATACCGATGGTTTTGCCCTTCAGCGCTGCTTTCAGCGGGGCGATAGCGGCCTCAATCTCTTTTTCGTCATCGTGCAGCTTGATGGTTGGCATGGCTGGCAACAGCGTACCTTTCACCGCGATGAACGAAGCCGGAGTGGCGGCATACGGCACGGTGAAGGTCACCACTTTTTTGCGGTCCGGAGTGATCACGATTGCATCCATGATCACGTCATATTTTCCGGCGTTCAGCCCGGCAATCATCCCGTCCCAGTTCTGCACCACCAGCTTGCACTCGATGCCCATCCGCTTGCACAGGTCGGCCATCAGCTCCGGCTCAAAGCCGCTTAGCTTGCCGCCCGGCAGGGTCAGGTTCCACGGCTCGTAGCCGCCTTCGGTGGCGATGGTGATCGATTTCCACTCTTTCGCACTGGCGTTCCCGCAGAGCATTAACCCTGAGATCAGGGTGGTCAGACAGGCCTGGCGTAAGGTAATGCGCTGCTTCATGGTGATTCTCCTGATTTCATCTTTCGGGTTAGGCGGTTGCGTCGGTTGCAAAATTGTTAATCGCAGATGACAGATCATGTATATACAAGTCACGATACTGGCGTACACTGCGGAATGATGGTTTTGTGAGCTGCGCTGTAAATAATTTGTAATTGAAATGAAAATGACATGTACATTCAGGGTCCGTCAATAAACCCTGACAGAGGAGATTGTGATGACCCCTTATGCCTTCAGCACGCTACCCGTGACCCGCTGGAAAAACGGTAACGGCGAAACCCGTGAAATCTTTCGGGTGCCCTCGCCCGACGGCGATTTTCTCTGGCGTGCCAGCATTGCCACGTTACAGGGCGACGGGCCTTTTTCACTTTTTCCGGGCGTGGATCGGGTGCTGCTGCTGCTGGAAGGCAATCCGCTGTGGGTACGCGGAGAAGGCATTGAACATCATCTGAAACCGCATCAGCCCTGGGTTTTCCCCGGAGAATGGTCACTTGCCACCTTCGGCTCAAACGGACCGGGGCTGGATTTCAACGTGATGACCCAGCGCAGCCGGGCAAAGTCTGATGTGAAGGTCATTTCCTCCGCGTGTGCGCCCGGTTCGGAAGGCGTGGCCTGGGTGCTGAGCGGAAGCTGGCTGCTGAACGGCCAACCCTTTGCGGCGCAAAGCGGCGTGGTGTGGCAGAACGAATGCCCCGGCGAATTTATCCCGCAGACAGAAAACGCCACCCTGCTGCTCGCAGAAATTACTCGCCTTTAATCAGTGAGTTGAAACGCCGAGTGTGATCGGGATTACAAACTATAAGTAAGTTGTATAGACAGGAATGTACATTGCTGATTCACTGTTAGCGTGTTCACAACAATTTAACAACCTCTCGCTGAATCAGGATGGTAATGACGATGACCGGATTACAAAAGAGCGCCCTTTCCCGCGTTGTTCGTGCCCCGCACGGCGACCAGCTGCACTGTGCTAACTGGCTGATTGAAGCGGCTTACCGCATGATCCAGAACAACCTCGATCCGGACGTGGCCGAACGCCCGGAAGATCTGGTGGTGTACGGCGGCATCGGTAAAGCGGCGCGTAACTGGGAATGCTTCGAGCAGATCCTGCGCTCACTGGAAGCGCTGAAGCCGGAAGAAACGCTGGTAGTCCAGTCCGGTAAGCCGGTCGCCGTTTTCCAGACCCATGCTGATGCACCGCGCGTGTTGATTGCCAACTCCAACCTCGTCCCGCACTGGGCCAACTGGGATCACTTCCACGAGCTCGATAAAGCCGGGCTGATGATGTACGGCCAGATGACCGCCGGTTCGTGGATCTACATCGGAGCACAGGGCATTGTGCAGGGCACCTATGAAACCTTCGCCGAAGCGGGCCGCCAGCACTATAACGGCGATCTGAGCGGCAAGTGGATCCTCACCGCTGGCCTTGGCGGCATGGGCGGTGCGCAACCGCTGGCAGGCGTTCTGGCCGGAGCGAGCGTACTGGCGATTGAGTGTCAGGAATCGCGTATCGATTTTCGTATTCGCACTCGTTACGTCGATTACAAAGCCACAACGCTGGATGAAGCGCTGGCACTGATTGCTGATGCGACAGCGAACAAAAAAGCAGTCTCCGTTGGCCTGCTGGGCAACGCCGCTGAAATTCTGCCGGAGCTGGTGAAGCGTGCGAAAGCCGGCGGCATGCGCCCGGACATTGTTACCGACCAGACCTCCGCTCACGATCCGATTAACGGCTATCTGCCTGCCGGCTGGAGCGTCAACCGCTGGCTGGACGAGCGCGAAACGCAGCCAAAAGCCGTCGAAAAAGCCGCGCGAGCGTCGATGGCAACGCACGTCCAGGCGATGCTCGATTTCCATCATATGGGCATTCCGACGGTGGATTACGGCAACAACATCCGCCAGGTGGCACTGGACGAAGGCGTGAAAAATGCCTTCGATTTCCCGGGCTTCGTGCCTGCCTACATTCGCCCGCTGTTCTGCGAAGGTAAAGGTCCGTTCCGCTGGGTGGCGCTGTCGGGTGATGAAGAAGACATTCGCAAAACCGATGCCAAACTGAAAGAGCTGTTCCCGGATAACACCCACCTGCACCGCTGGCTGGATATGGCGCAGGAACGCATTGCCTTCCAGGGTCTGCCTGCGCGTATCTGCTGGCTGGGACTTGGCGAGCGCCATCTGGCGGGGCTGGCGTTTAACGAGATGGTGCGCAACGGCGAGCTGAAAGCGCCGATTGTGATTGGCCGTGACCATCTGGACTGCGGCTCGGTCGCGTCACCGAACCGTGAAACCGAATCGATGAAAGACGGCTCGGATGCAGTTTCCGACTGGCCGCTGCTCAACGCCCTGCTGAATACCGCAGGCGGCGCAACCTGGGTCAGCCTGCACCACGGCGGCGGCGTCGGGATGGGCTTCTCACAACATGCGGGCGTGGTGATTGTGTGTGACGGCAGCGAAGCCGCTGATAAACGTCTGGCTCGCGTATTGTGGAATGACCCGGCTACCGGCGTGATGCGTCATGCCGACGCGGGTTACGAACAGGCAATTGCCTGCGCGAAGAAACACGATTTGAAACTGCCGATGGTGAAATAAAACAACTGCCTGCTGGCGCTTCGCTTAGCAGGCCTACAAAACCCGGCCCGGCGACTGCGGACGCCGGGCAATACGATTATTTAAACAACCGCACCTTCACAGATTTACCCTTGATTTTGCCCTGCTGCAGCTTCTTCCACGCGTGACGCGCCACGGAACGTTTTACCGCCACAAACGCATGGATTGGGTGAATATCAATCTTGCCGATATCTGAACCGTCGAGGCCCATATCGCCGGTCAGCGCGCCGAGAATATCGCCTGGACGCATTTTGGCTTTTTTACCGCCGTCGATGCATAGCGTCGCCATGGTCGCTTCCAGCGGAACAATGTTGATACCCGTAGGCGGCTGCTGCCATTCGACTTTCATATTGAGCATTTCTTCGAGCACGGCGGCACGCTGGCCTTCTTCCGGCGAACAGAAGCTGATCGCCAGGCCGCTTTCACCCGCACGGGCGGTACGGCCAATGCGGTGCACGTGCACTTCCGGATCCCACGCCAGCTCAAAGTTGATCACCATCTCCAGCGCTTTGATGTCCAGTCCGCGGGCCGCGACGTCGGTCGCCACCAGCACACGGCTGCTGCCGTTGGCAAACTGCACCAGCGTCTGGTCACGGTCGCGCTGTTCCATGTCGCCATGCAGCGCCAGCACGCTCTGGTTGCTGTCGGTCAGCGCATCGCACACGGCCTGACAGTCTTTTTTGGTGTTACAGAACACCACGCAGGACGCGGGCTGATGCTTGCTGAGCAGCTTTTGCAGCAGGGTGATTTTGCCACTGCGCGACACTTCGTAAAACTGTTGTTCCACCGCCGGAAGTTCATCCACGGTGTCAATTTCCACCGTCACCGGCTCGCGCTGAATGCGGGTACTGATCGCCGCAATCGCCTTCGGCCAGGTGGCGGAAAACAGCAGAGTCTGGCGTTTTGCCGGAGCGTGGGCGATCACTTCGTCAATCGCATCGGCAAAGCCCATATCCAGCATTCTGTCCGCTTCATCCAGCACCAGCGTCTGCAACGTTTCGAGGCTGACGGTTTCTTTTTTCAGATGATCGAGCAGACGACCAGGCGTCGCGACGATAATGTGCGGCGCGTGGATCAGCGAGTCGCGCTGCACGCTGAACGGCAGGCCGCCGCACAAAGTCAGCACTTTAATGTTTGGCATATAGCGCGCCAGACGACGCAGCTCTTTCGCCACCTGATCGGCAAGCTCGCGCGTCGGGCACAGCACCAGCGACTGGGTAATAAACTGGCTGGCGTCGATGTGCTGCAACAGCCCCAGACCGAAGGCGGCCGTTTTGCCACTGCCGGTTTTCGCCTGCGCACGGACGTCTTTGCCCGCCAGGATCGCCGGTAACGCCGCAGCCTGCACCGGGGTCATGCTCAGATAGCCCAGTTCGTTAAGATTGTTCAGTTGTTCCGCAGGAAGCGCATTCAGTTCAGCAAAAGAGGTCACGATCGGTGTTCCGTTAAGACGAGGGCCAGCGCAGGCTGGCAGAAAGGCGCACATCATAGCATTTTGCCGCTCGTCGCCGGAGTCTTTTTCGTTTCAGTCCCGCCAGCTCACAGTTTCACCATCAATTATTTGATTTCAAAAACCAGCCAGCAGCAAATTTTTTGCATTCACGATGCCCATTTTTGACCTTACTCACATAAGGTCTATCGACGGCTGGCTCAATCCAAATAATTTGTCGTTGCTCGTAAAAACAGTTCGCTGTTCCTGCCTGCGCGTCTCCTTATACTCAGGAAGTGTTAAGGATCGTCTACCTCAACTTAAGGATAAAGCTATGACACAGCATCAGTTCAAGGCCGAGCCGTTTAACCTGCCGTTTGATCCTGCCAGCACCGCGCTGGTGATGATCGACATGCAGCGCGATTTTGTTGAGCCCGGCGGCTTCGGTGAAGCGCTCGGCAACGACGTTTCATTTGTCCGCACCGCAATCGAGCCGTGCAAACGCGTGCTGGACGTTGCCCGCGCCAAAGGTTTGCTGGTGATCCACACCCGCGAAGGCCATCGCGCGGATTTAAGCGACTGCCCGGCGGCGAAGTTAACCCGAGGCGGCCAGACATTTATCGGCGAGAAAGGCCCGATGGGGCGCATTCTGGTGCGCGGTGAGCAGGGTCACGACATCATTCCTGAGCTGTACCCGATTGCCGGTGAGCCGGTTATCGACAAACCAGGCAAAGGCGCGTTCTACCAGACCGACCTGCACCTGATCCTGCAAAATCACCACATCAAAACCCTGATCGTTTGCGGCGTAACCACCGAAGTGTGCGTCAACACCACCGTGCGTGAAGCCAACGACCGCGGCTATGAGTGCATCATCCCGGAAGACTGCGTCGGCTCCTACTTCCCGGAGTTCCAGAAATACGCGCTGGAGATGATCAAAGCTCAGGGCGCGATCTTCGGCTGGGTCAGCAACGCTGACGCCATCATTGCCGGCCTGAAGTAAGCCGCGATGACTCCCGTTGCCCTTCGCACGCGCTCGGTCGGTTATCTGGCCGCCGCAAGGCTCGCAGTCGAAAGCAACGGGAGGCTGCGGATCCACAGCGCGTTCAGGCAAACCCTGAACCTGCAGCTAAGTGACGGAATGCTGCTGCCGCTGATATCGGCGCACAGCAGCCTGAATCATCCGGACGCCGTACGGGTCACGGTGACGCAAAGCTGGGACTGGCGACATATCGATGAGATGGCACTTGAGAGCGGCACACTGCTTTGCCGCTACGGGCAAATTTCTTTGGCTGATGCTCCCGTCTGGTCACCGTTGGCGACGACAGAAGTTACTCAGTCAGGCATCGGACACGCATTAGCGTTTCTGGAACAGCGGCTGCGCGAATGGTGCCAGCAGCACAGCGTGGTGAGCGTACTGCGGCTGTTGCCCGATGAGCGATTTGGTATTCCGGTCGCGCTTACGCTGCAGGACAGCGAGGAGCAGCTTGTGGCGATGGCAGAGGCGACTATCGGCTTCGGCGGCGGGTTAACCCCGGACGGTGACGATTATCTGCTGGGTTATTTTGCCGCTCTTTACGCGTCATCACATCCCGCAGCGATGCGCCAGCGTCAGCGTCTGGCGCGGATCGTCACTCCGCGCCTCGGCAGAACTAACGACATCAGCCGTCACTATTTACAACGCGCGGCACAGGGGCATTTTTCTGAAGCGATTTGTCAGCTTCGCGAGCAGCTTGCCGCGCCCTTCTGTCCCGGGTTGCTTGGGGAGCGTGCGACTCAGGTGATGGCCTTCGGTGCCGCCTCCGGCGCGGACTGCATGGCCGGATGGCTTCACGGATTACGTAACCTCAGCACTCAGTAACACCTCTTTTTCAGGACCATTCAACAGGTACGACTTATGAGCGTAGTACACCGCATATTCAAAAATCTCTATCAGGACTCGGTTTCCCTGATGCAGATTTCCGCCAGCATCGGCCACCTGCCCGGCATTGAACAGGCCTCGGTGGTGATGGGCAGCGAAACCAATCTGGCGCAGTTAGTGGATGCCGGACTCAGCGGCGATTTCAGCGCCGGACCCAACGACCTGATTATCGCCGTGAAAGGCGAAGCCGAAGCCTGCGAGCAGGCGCTGGATTTGGCTAAAGAAAAGCTCAACAGCAAGCCTGCTGACAGCAGCGGATCCAGCGTGGCGCAGGTGCCGCTCACCAGCCTGGCGATGGCAAAAGACAACACGGCGGATGCTAATCTGGCGCTGATTTCCGTGCCGGGTGATTACGCGGCAGCGGAAGCCATCAAAGCGCTGCATCTGGGAATGAACGTGATGCTGTTCAGCGATAACGTCAGCCTTGCCCAGGAAAAAGCGGTCAAGACGCTGGCGCGTGAGAAAGACCTGATGGTGATGGGGCCGGACTGCGGCACGGCTATCGTCAACGGCATTCCGCTGGGCTTCGCCAACGTGGTGCGTCGTGGCGCGATTGGCGTGGTTGGTGCTTCTGGCACCGGTTTACAGGAAGTGACCTGCCGCATCGACCAGCTCGGCGCGGGCATTTCACAAGCGCTGGGCACCGGCGGGCACGATCTGCACGAGGAGATTGGCGGCATCAGCATGTTACAGGGCCTGCAAGCGCTGGCGCAGGATGAAGAAACTCAGGTAATCGTACTGATCTCCAAACCGCCAGCCCCGCACGTGGCCGAAATGATCCTCGCGCAGGCGCAGAAGGCAGGCAAACCTGTGGTGGTGAATTTCCTCGGTGCGAGCGCGGAAAGCGTAACCCGTACGGGCATCACCGCCGCAACCACCCTTGCCGGAGCGGCAGAAATGGCCGTGGCGCTGCTGAATCATCAAAGCGCAGGCAATGACGTTCAGGCCCTTCCTCTCGCTGAACTGGATCAGGCCTGCCAAAAACTGATCGCCTCACGCCAGGACGTGCGCGGCGTGTTTGCCGGAGGCACCTTTTGTTACGAAGGACAGCTGATTTGCCAGCAGCACGGCATCACTGCCCGTTCCAACACGCCGGTGAAAGGCAACCTGCCGCTGACAGATTTGTGGCACAGCAGCGGGCATACCCTGATCGACATGGGCGATGACGATTTCACCCGTGGCCGCCCGCATCCGATGATCGACCCGACTTTACGCAACCAGCGCATCATCAACGAAATCAACGATCCGGCTACCGCCGTGGTGCTGTTCGATCTGGTGCTGGGCTATGGCGCTGCGACTGAACCGGCCGCTGATTTGCTGACAGCTCTGGCCGAAACCAAACGTGACAACGGTCCGCTGCTGATTGCCCATGTCTGCGGGACGGATGCCGACCCGCAGCATCGTAGCCAACAAATTCAGGCCCTGCGCGAACAGGGCGTGCTGGTGGCAGGCTGCAACGCCGAGGCCGCTCAGTGGGCCGCGACGGTGGCAGACATTCAGGCGCAGAAACAAGGAACACAAGCATGAACGCGTTATTTTCACAGCCGCTGAGCGTCATTAACGCCGGGCTCACCAGCTTCGCCGACAACATCCAGCAGGCAGGCGGCCAGGCCGTTGCCCTGAGCTGGCAGCCGCCGGGCGCGGGTGACCGTCAGGCCGGTCTGGATCTGGCGGCCCTGCTCGCCCATCCACAAGTTGAAGCTGCTAATCAGGTGGCGATGGAACGCTATCTCAGCGCCCAGCCTGCGCTGGTTGACGTAATGAGCGCCGCCGAAGCTATCCCTGCAATGCACGAAGGTAAACGCATTCTGCACTCCGGACCACCGATTGCCTGGGAAAACATGTGTGGCCCGGTGCAGGGCGCGATTATCGGCGCAGTATTGTTTGAAGGCTGGGCGGCTGATCATCAGGCGGCAGAGCGTCTGGTGGTTAGCGGCGACATCCAACTGGAACCCTGTCATCACCATGACGCCGTCGGCCCGATGGCGGGGATCATCAGCCCGTCGATGCCGCTGTGGGTGATTGAAAACAAAACCAACGGCCAGCGCGCGTTCAGCAACTTTAACGAAGGGCTCGGCAAAGTGCTGCGCTTTGGGGCGAATAACGAAGAAGTACTGAAGCGCCTGGCGTGGATGAAGGACGAGCTTGGTCCGGCGATGAAAGCCGCGGTGCGCGAAATGGGCGAGCTGGAGCTGAAACCGCTGATGGCGCAGGCGCTACACATGGGCGACGAGGTGCATAACCGTAACGCCGCCGCCACTGGCCTGCTGCTCAAACGTTTGTTCCCTGCTCTGCTGGCGTGCAACTTGCCACAGGATCAGGTGCAGCGCGTGGTGACATTCATCACCAGCAACGACCACTTCTTCCTCAATCTGTCGATGGCGGCCTGCAAAGCGATGATGGACGCCGCTACCGGCGTGCCGTTCAGCTCGATGGTCACCGTGATGGCGCGTAACGGCGTTAACTTCGGCATTCGCCTTTCCGGCACCGGCGATCGGTGGTTCCAGGCTCCGGCCAATCCGGTGGAAGGTTTGTTCTTCCCGGGCTACGGCGTGGACGATGCGGCGGCGGATCTGGGCGACAGCGCCATTACCGAAACCGCAGGCGTCGGCGGTTTTGCGATGGCCTCCTCTCCGGCGATTGTGAAATTCGTCGGCGGCACACCGGCCGATGCCACCAACAACAGCCGCCGGATGCAGCTGATTACTCTTGGCACCAACCCGGCGTTCACCCTGCCTGCGCTCAACTTTGCGCCAACGGCGGCGGGCATCGATGCACGCAAGGTAGTAGATCGCAGCATTCTGCCAATCATCAACACCGGGATCGCCCACAAGCAGGCGGGCGTCGGACAGATTGGCGCGGGGATCACCACCGCGCCGATGGTCTGCTTTAACGAAGCGCTGCACGCGCTGGCGCGGAGCGTTGCAGAAGGAGCAAAACCATGAGCAAACCCTTAGCCGTCGTCGCCGTGGGCGGCAATGCCCTGATCCAGGATGATCGGCACAATAGCATTCCGGACCAGTACGCCGCCGTCACCGACAGCGTGCGCCATATCTGCGACATGATCGAAGCAGGCTGGGAAATGGTGCTGACCCACGGCAACGGTCCACAGGTCGGATTTATCCTCCGCCGCTCGGAGCTTTCCAGTGCAGAAGTTGCCCCGGTGCCGCTTGATTACGCAGTGGGCGATACCCAGGGCGCAATTGGCTACATGTTCCAGAAAGCGCTCAGCAACGAGCTGCAACGCCGTGGGATCCACAAACCGGTTGTCGCACTGGTCACTCAAACCCGCGTGGATGCCAACGATCCGGCTTTCCGTAATCCGACCAAACCGATTGGCGCGTTCTTCGATCACGCCACCGCTTTGACCCGGCAGCAGGAGCTGGGCTGGACGCTGATGGAGGATGCCGGACGCGGCTGGCGGCGCACCGTGCCTTCTCCGCAGCCGCTGGAAATCGTCGAACTGGAAACCATCGCCACGCTGCTGCGTCAGGGCTGCATTGTGATTGCCTGCGGCGGCGGCGGTATTCCGGTGGTTCGCGATGAGCGCGGAATGCTGAACGGCACCGAAGCGGTGATCGACAAAGACCTGGCTTCGGCGCTGCTGGCTGAACAGCTTGGTGCGGAAATGCTGCTGATCCCGACCGGCGTTGAGCAGGTGGCGGTGAACTTCGGCACGCCACAGCAGCGCTGGCTCGACAAACTCAGCGTTGAAGAAGCGCAGCGGCTGATTGCCGAAGGCCAGTTTGGCGCGGGCAGCATGCAGCCGAAAGTGGAAGCGATCCTCGGCTTTGTGCAAAACAGCCACGCCAAAGGCAAAAAAGCGCGTGGGCTGATCACCAGCCCGCAGGCCATCAAAGCGGCCCTCAATCATCAGACCGGCACCTGGATCGGCGAAGAATAACCTTTAACGGGCGGTTCAGCCGCCCTGGAGACAACACCATGAGCAACACCGTTTTACTCGCCGTCAACGGCACTCTTATGCGCGGCCTTGAGCTGAACCCGAACATGACCAAAGTCGGCGGCGTATTCGTGCGTGAAGACCATACCGACGCTCATTACCGTCTGTGGACCATCAACGATAAACATCCGGGGATGATCCGCGTAGCTACCGGCGGCACCTGCGTAGCGCTGGAGATCTGGGAACTGCCACCAGCCTCGTTTGCCGCGCTGCTGGAAAGCGAACCTGCTGGTCTGAGTATCGGCAAAGTCCGTCTGGCAGACGGAACCGAAGTGCTCGGCGTGCTGGCAGAGCCGTGGCTGGTTGAAGGACAAAAAGAGATTACCGATACCGGCAGCTGGCGCAATTACACCGGTCATCATCACACGTCATAACTGACATCGCGCAAAGGAACTGACTATGCGTAAAACCTCTGAGAACCTGAATACCGCTTCCGGGCTGCGGATTGCGATGATCCTGCTGGGGATCGCCGTGACGCCCGTCCTGCTTTCCTCCTCTAGTCTGGGGAATCAGCTCTCTTCCTCTACGCTGTTGACGGTAGTGCTGGCGGGCGGTCTGATCCTGGCGCTGCTTTCCGCGATCACCATCAGCGTGGGCGAGAAAGCGCGCCTGCCAACGTATGGCATCGTCAAGTACGCCTTCGGTGAGAAAGGCGCGATTGCCATCAATATTCTGATGGCGATCAGCCTGTTTGGCTGGATTGCGGTCACTGCCAATATGTTCGGCCATTCGGTGCACGATCTGCTGGCGGAGCACGGCGTGAATCTGCCCGTCCCGCTGCTGGTCGCGGCGGGCTGTGTGATTTTCGTCGCCTCCACTGCGTTTGGTTTTGCCATGCTGGGCAAAGTGGCGCAGGTGGCGGTGCCGGTGATTGCGCTGGTGCTGTGCTACATCCTGTGGATTGTTACCCACACCGAGGTGCCAGCCGTGGAACAGCTTTCCACCATGAACACCGGCGTGGCGATTTCTACCGTGGTCGGCACCATCATTGTGCTGGTCGCCACCCTGCCCGATTTCGGCAGCTTTGTGCATGACCGTAAGCACGCGCTGATTGCCGCGATCCTGACGTTTATGGTGGCTTATCCGCTGCTGTACTGGATTGGTGCGACGCCAAGCGCATTAAGCGGTAAAGGGTCGCTGTTAGGCGCGATGGCGGTATTTGGTGCGGTGCTGCCCGCGGCGCTGCTGCTGATTTTCGCCTGCATCACCGGCAACGCCGGTAATATGTTCCAGGGCACGCTGGTCGTCTCCACGCTGTTTACCCGCTTCCCAAAATGGCAGATCACCCTTGCGCTCGGCGTGCTGGCGGCGATTATCGGTAGCATGGACATCATGAACTGGTTTATCCCGTTCCTGCTGTTCCTCGGCATCGCTACCCCGCCGGTAGCGGGCATTTACGTGGCAGATTTCCTGCTCTACCGTCGCCACGGCTATCAGGAAAGCGTGCTGGAGCAGGAAGCATCGGTGAAAGTGCTGACCTTCGTGGCCTGGGCGCTGGCAAGCGTGGTCGGCTTTATGACCGCCAACGGCCTGTTTACCCTGACCTCGATCCCGTCCGTTGATTCAATTCTGGTGGCCTGCATTGGCTATGCGGTGCTGAGCCGTTTTAATGCTCAGCCTGTTAGCTCACGAGCCTGATACCCGCCCGGCGGCGCTTCGCTTGCCGGACCTACAACTCCCCAAACTTTTGTAGGTCCGGCAAGCGAAGCGCCGCCGGGCAATCTATTCGGGCAGAACTGGTCACAGTAGAGTGAGCTATGACATGATGCACATAAGCCACTCGCCTGTTTTTACTGATGACTCCAGGTGAGCCACTGAGTCCCGGAGCCAGCATGTATATTTCAGAAGAAGTCCTGCGCATTGTGCATCTGATAGCCAAATACCAGAGCATCACCACTGCCGCTGAGCAGCTGAACAAGGTGCCCTCGGCCATCAGCTATACCCTGAAAAAGCTGGAAGAGAGCCTCGGCATTGAGCTGTTCATCCGTAAGGGGCGCTATCTGGAGCTCACCGCCAGCGGCGAGTATTTCATTCAGCACAGCGTGACCATCCTGCACGACATCGACGCCCTGAAGCGCAATACCACCCTGATTTACACCGGCGTTGAGCAGGAGCTGACCGTCGCGGTCAACAACATCATCCCCCGCAGCGCCGTCGTGCAGTTTATTGTCCATTTCGAACGCACTTTCCCCGGTACTCAGCTGACGGTCAACACCGAGGTGTACAACGGTTGTTGGGATGCGCTTTATAACAAGCGAGCGGATTTAGTGATTGGTGCGCCGCACGCGGTGCCATCGAGCGATGGGATCATCAGCGAGCCTGCGGGGCAATTGGAGTGGGATTTTGTCGTCGGGCCGCAGCATTCACTGGCGGCACAAATTCAGCCGCTGGAAAATCGTCAGCTACGCCAGTTCCCGGCGGTCTGCATCCGCGATACCGCGCTGCATTTTATTCCGCAACAGGCATGGCTGTTAGAGGGGCAAAAAGCGCTGTTCGTTCCGGATTTTGCCACCGCCATTGAGCTTATCGAGCAAAATGTCGGCATTGGCTATATTCCGCATCATCTGGCGAAAACCCGTCTGAACAACGGTAGTCTGGTGAAGAAACCAATGCAGGAACACAAACACGCTACCCGATTGTTTAATGCCACGCGCAGCGAAGGCCTCGGCGAAGCGGCCCGCTGGAGTATGCAGTTTCTCCAGCAGCCCGCGATAAAAATTGCGCTTAACGGCGAGTGACTTCCTGCGGAGCATACAGCGGCACAGCTTCGCCGGTGATATATCTGCGCCGCAGCCAGGCCGACAGCGCGTCCATGATCATCACCACCGCCACCAGAATCAGGGTGATAAACATCACCACGTCCCAGTTCCACAGACGCATATTTTCCGCATAGATAAGGCCGATACCGCCCGCGCCGACAAAGCCCAGCACCGCCGCAGAGCGGGTGTTGGATTCAATCTGATACAGGCTGAGCGCCAGGAACGTCGGAAAGGATTGGGTGAAGATGCCGAAGCGATGTTTTTGCAGCCCGTTCGCACCGACCGCCGTCAGCCCACGCCCCGGTGAACGCTCCACCGCTTCGTGCCCTTCGGCGTACAAGCGCCCCAGCAGCCCGGTATCCTGCATGATGATCGCCAGCACGCCCGCCAGCGGCCCAAGGCCCACCGCACGGACGAAAATCAGCCCCCAAATCGCCATATCGATGCCGCGCAGCATGTCGAACAGACGGCGCATCAGCATCGCTATCACTCTGGTCACTGGACCGCGCATGATGTTACGCGCCGCCAGGAACGACAGCAGTAGTGCAATCACCGTCGCCGTGATAGTCCCGGAAAAAACAATCGCCAGGGTAATACCTATCTGACTGAAGTAGTAGCCAAACGGCCAGTTGAGAAAATCATGCCAGACGAACATGTGGAAGAAGTAGCGCCCGAGCTGCTGCATTCCGGTGGTCAGCTGCGGATAGCTGATGCCAAACTGCACAAAGAACCAGGCGTAATACAGCCCAACCGCCAGCGCCAGCAGCGCCAGATGGCGCAGGTAACGTCCCTGTACGCGGAATAACTCTTTATGCTGTTCGCGGTAGTGCGCGGTGTCAGTCACCGCCTGCCAGCTTTTCATTTCGCACCCTCCAGCACCCGCTGGCGCAGTCGTCCAGAAAGGGTATCCAGCAAAGAAACCACAATAACAATCAGCAGCAGCGTGATGCTGACCTGGTCATAGCGGTCGAGTTTAATGTTGGTCATCAGCTCCTGGCCGATGCCGCCCGCGCCCACCAGTCCAAGAATGGTCGACGAGCGGAAATTGATTTCGAGGCGCATAAAGCCGTAGGAGAGAAACACCGGTTTCACCTGCGGCCACAGCGCGAAGCGCATCCGCTGAATATGAGTGGCGCCACAGGCCTGCAGGCCACGCACAGGTTTGTTTTGCGTGCTCTCGATAGCTTCATAAAACAGCTTGGTCAGGCTGCCGATGGTGTGCAGCGTCAGCGCCAGGAATCCAGGGATCGCGCCAATGCCGAACGCCATCACAAAGATCACCGCCCAGGCCAGCTCCGGCATGGTGCGCAGAAAGGCCACCAGCGTGCGAATGGCAAAACGCAGCCAGACCGGAGACCAGGTGTTGCTGGCGGCAAGGAAAGCCAGGACAGTGGCAATCCCTACCGCCACCAGCGTTGCCGCCAGCGCCAGCTGCAATGTTTCCCAAATCAGCGGTAACTGGATCGGCAGACGATAGCCCCAGTAGGCCAGCGAACCTTTGGTGTGAACATCGGCAAACAGCTGACTCAGGTGCAGTGTCGGCACCGTTTCCAGCATGTAATCGAGGAAGTTTGGCAGCGAATGCCAGATGGTGAAGAGATTAAATTCCGCCGCGCTCCCGGCGGCAAAGTACAGTACCAGCAGCAGTGCGGACCAGGTGACAGTGTCACGAGTCTGACGCATTTTCACCTGCTGGTAATATTTTTCAAATTCCGTATTCAACATAGTCACTCGCGGAGGGAGATTCCCCCGGCGATTTACCGGGGGATAAGACGGCCGATTAACGGGCGTTAACCAGCTCGCGCTTCATGTCAATGATCTGCTGGAAGTCTGCAACGGTAGCCGGACCGATGTGCTGGGTACCGCCCATCGCTTTGATAAAGCACTGGTGATCTTCTTTGTCCAGTTTCTTAACGGCTTCGACCACTTTAGCTTTGAAGTCCGCAGGAAGGCTGTTGCTCACCAGAATCGGGCCGTTCGGGATCAGCGGCGACTGCCAGATGATACGGATTTGCTTCATCAGGTCCGGGTGGTCCATACGGATCAGACGGTTGAACGCGCCGGCGGTGTAGCCGTCGTTGTAGTCGCCGACCATTGAGGCCCAGGTCACCGCGCCTTCAAACTGGCCGTTCAGCACGCCGAGGATGTCCTGCTCGTGGCCGCCGGAGAAGGTGACGTTGGAGAAGAAGTTGTTGTATTTGTTATCCTGGGTGCCGCCAAACTCTTTCTTGAAAGCCTGGTTTGGGATCAGGAAGCCAGAGGTGGAATCCGGGTCGGCCATGCCGAAGGATTTGCCTTTCAGATCTTCAATCTTTTTGTACGGGCTGTCGGCCTTGACGATCACCACCGAGTGGTAGCCGCGCGACTGGTCTTTGTCATCCACCGCGATACCGACAATATCCACCGCTTTTGGATTGTTGATGTACACCGAAGCGTAAGAGGATGGCGACATGCTCAGCACCACATCCACTTTCCCGCCGAGCAGGCCCTGAATCACGCCGGAGTAGTCAGAAGAGTTGCGCAGCTTGGTGTCCACGTTCAGCTCTTTGTCGAGGAACGTCTTCACGCACTGGTTGTCACCAATCTGCTGGGTGGCGTTTTGCCCACCAAGGATCCCCAAATTCAATTCTTTTGGCTGTTCAGCCGTTGCCTGTGCGGCCACCAGCAGCCCTGCCATCACCGCGGAAAGTTTTAATGCGCGCTTCATGTGCTTAGTCATTATCATTGCCCGTGTTGTCTGTGTAGTCGAATTAGTGGATCTGGCTGATTTCATCGCCATAGAGTTGTTGCAGCACATCCGCGCTCAGCGCGTCCGGATGGCCGTCAAACACGATTTGCCCCTGCGCGATGCCAATCACGCGGGTGCAGTAATTTTTCACCAGTTCAATCGAGTGCAGGTTGACCATTACGCTGATGCCCTGCTCGCTCACTTCCCGCAGCACGTTCATGATGCGCTGGGTGTTTTTCGGGTCGAGGGAAGCCACCGGCTCATCCGCCAGCAGGATAGAAGGGTTCTGGATCAGCGCCCGGCAAATCGCCACGCGCTGCATCTGGCCGCCGGAGAGGTTTTCCGCACGCTGAAGCGCATGCGGCAGCATATTCATCCATTCGAGCAGCGCGATGGCACGAGCGCGGTCTTCATCGGAAAACACTTTGAACAAGGATTTCAGAGTGGAAGTCTGGCTCAGGCGGCCCAGCAGCACATTGGTCAGCACGTCGAGACGCGGCACCAGGCAGAAATCCTGGAAAATCATCCCGCATTCGCTGCGCCACTGGTTCAGTGCGCGACCGCTCAGACCAGACACTTCGCGCGGCAGTCCCACTTCCGGATAGCTCAGCATTTCGCCAGCGGTGGCGGTGTGCGTACCGTTCAGGACATGCAGCAGCGTGGATTTGCCTGCACCGGAACGCCCGACAATCCCCACCAGTTCCCCTGCGTGCAGGTCGAAACTGATGTCATTCAGCACCTTGTTATCGGCGTTGTAGGATTTGCATAAATTTTTTACGCTCAGCACTTTGCGCTGCGGAGCGGAAACAATTTGCGGCAGGGGCGAATAATCGTTCAGGGAAAAGAGTGCGCGAGCGTTGTTCATATCGGTTCCACGTTGCCTGATTTCGTCGTGGGTTATTAACAACGCTGCGCGTGAAGTTTTAATGACAGAAAAACGATAAACAGATGAAGATACGCGCCGGATATTCTACCCGGCGCGAGAAGAAAAATTTATTCCTGCGACGCTGCCGCACCTACAGAAGGCTCTGAACCCGCAAACGCCCCACGATTCAAATCGCTGACAACCACGTTCATTCGTGCTTCATTCAGGCTGTAGAACTTGATGGCAATTGCCGTCAGTACGTAGAACACCGAAGGGATCACCGAGAACAACAACACGATGCCGCCAATGGCTTCGGCGGACTGAACGCTGCTGCCAGAAGCATAGCCATAGTAGGCCAGCACCCAGCCGAGGATCGCCCCACCCACCGCCACGCCAAGCTTAATCACAAAAATGTTGGCCGCGACGTTCATTCCGGTAATACGGCGCTGGGTTTTCCATTCACCGTAGTTATTGGTATCGGTGATCATCGACCACTGAATGGCGGCGTTACCGCCCTGCACCAGCTGGATCAGCATATGGAAGAACAGCGGGATCGCCCAGTACTGCACTGGCAGCAGGAAACAGACGCAGCCGAGCGCGGCGTTAACCATGTTAATCCAGAAAGAGAGCTTAACCTTGCAGAAGCGTGTGCCGAACGGCTTCGCCAGCACTGAGCCAAACATCGAGGCAAACATGCCGCCAAGCATAAACCAGCTGATGATATCCGCCCCTTTACTCAGCACGCTGTTGACGTAATACACCACCGCACCGCCGCGGATCACCACCGCCACCAGCATCATGAAGTTATAAACGGACAATATCCGCCACTGCTCGTTGCGGAACAGAATTTTAATATCCCTGGCGATATTCAGGTTTTCTTCTTTAATGGGCTGCACGCGCTCTTTGGTGGTCAGGAAGCAGACCACAAACATCAGACAGCCAATCACGCCAAATATCGCCATCGCGGCCTGAACGCCTGCTGCGCGATCGCCGGGATAGAGATAATCTGCCAGCGGTAAAATAAAGGCCGTTCCCAATGCGCCACCTATTGGCGTGATAGCAAAGCGCCAGGATTGTAATGAAAGACTCTCCTGTGGATCGGTGGTTAATGCCGCACCCAGCGAGCAGTAAGGAATATTAATCGCGGTGTACATTAATGTCATGAATATATATGCCGCCACCGCATAGACAACTTTGCCGCTGTCGGAAAATGCAGGAATTGAGTAGACCAGCACACAGCTGACGGCGAAGGGAATGCAGATAGCCAGTAACCAAGGACGGAAGCGCCCCCAGCGCGTGGAGGTGGCGTCAGCAATGGCACCCATGATCGGATCGGTGATCGCATCGAGGATGCGCACCAGTAAAAACATCGTCCCCATGACCGCCGGAGGTAAGCCGTATATATCGGTATAATACCAGGCGAGAATAGCCACTGAGGAGTCAAAAACAATATGACTTGCGGCATCACCCAGGCTATAGCCGACTTTTTCTCTGACAGATAATCTTTCTCCAGCCACGATATAACTCCAGTTTTAATGATAATGAGGTGCAACCGGTTTCAGTTCAGGACGCTATTTTTTACACAGCCGGCGAAAGCAAGCCATTATGATTTTTTGCTAATTTCTTATGTTTTTTGCTTTATGTGATCTGAAGGGGAACAGGCGCTTATCCTGAGTGTATTTTTGTTTTCCTGCTCACAAATGCTTCTCCAGCAGAATGCTCCGGAAAGCGCAAAAACGTTAAGCCTGACACGCAGCGGCAGTGATATTCGTCTATGGTTGATTACAGCGGAATCTGCGCAACAAAAAAGGAGAATCACCGATGACAACACCCGTTTTGCGCCGCCCTCACCCTCTGTTTCTGGCATTACAGCTCGCCCTTGGGGGCGCAATTCTGACTTTAGGTCTGTCTGCCGCCCGCGCCGAAGACACCCCGCAGTCCCCGGATGTTCTGTTAGGGCCGCTGTTCAACGATGTACAAAGCGCGAAGCTGTTTCCCGATCAGAAAACCTTTGCTGATGCGGTGCCGAACAGCGATCCGCTGATGATCCTCGCCGATTACCGGATGCAGCGTAACCAGCGTAGCTTCGATTTACGCCATTTTGTCGACGTGAATTTCACCCTGCCGAAAGAGAACGAGAAATATGTTCCACCTGCCGATCAGAGCCTGCGCGAGCATATTGACGGACTGTGGCCGGTGCTGACCCGCACCACGGACAAAGCGGACAAATGGGATTCGCTGCTGCCGCTGCCCAAGCCTTACGTGGTGCCCGGCGGGCGTTTTCGCGAGGTCTATTACTGGGACAGCTATTTCACCATGCTCGGCCTCGCTGAGAGCGGGCACTGGGACAAAATCGAGGACATGGTCGATAACTTCGCTTATGAAATCGACACCTGGGGACATATTCCCAACGGCAACCGCAGCTATTACCTGAGCCGTTCGCAGCCGCCGTTCTTTTCGCTGATGGTGGAGCTGCTTGCCACTCACGACGGCGATGCGGCGCTGAAAAAATACCTGCCGCAGATGGAAAAAGAACACGCTTACTGGATGGACGGACAAGATTCTCTCCAGGCGGGCGATGCGAATAAGCGTGTGGTAAAACTGAAAGACGGCACCCTGCTGAACCGCTACTGGGATGATAAAGACACGCCGCGCCCGGAATCCTGGCTGGATGATGTGAATACCGCTAAAAGCAACCCGAATCGCCCGGCGACGGAGATCTACCGCGATCTGCGCTCTGCCGCCGCTTCGGGCTGGGATTTTAGCTCGCGCTGGATGGACGATCCGCAGAAACTCAGCACCATCCGCACCACCAGCATCGTGCCGGTGGATTTGAACTCACTGATGTACAAAATGGAAAAAATCATCGCTCGCGCCAGCAAAGCCGCCGGTGATGACGGTAAAGCCAGCAGCTATGACGCCATGGCAACGACCCGCCAGAAAGCGATCGAGCACTATTTGTGGAATGACAAAGAAGGCTGGTACGCCGATTACGATCTGAAAAGCCATAAGGTCCGCAATCAGCTGACGGCAGCGGCCCTGTTCCCGCTGTATGTCAACGCTGCGTCCAACGATCGGGCGGCAAAAATGGCAGCGGCCACGGAGTCAAAACTGCTGAAACCCGGTGGGATCACCACCACCACCGTTAACACTGGCCAACAGTGGGATGCGCCTAACGGCTGGGCACCGCTACAGTGGGTGGCGGCTGAAGGGTTGCAAAATTACGGTAAGGATAATGTGGCGATGGAAGTCAGTTGGAGATTCCTGACCAACGTGCAGCACACCTACGACCGGGAGAAAAAGCTGGTGGAGAAATATGACATCACCAGCACCGGAACGGGCGGCGGTGGCGGGGAATATCCGCTACAGGATGGTTTCGGCTGGAGCAACGGCGTGACGCTGAAGATGCTGGATATCATCTGTCCGAAGGAAAAACCTTGCGACAACGTGCCTGCCACGCGACCTGCGAAGCCTGCCAGCGCTTCGACTCCGGCGACGAAAAACGGGTAACAGCGTCTGTAGGATTTCCCCCTCTCCCTAACCCTCTCCCTCAAGGGAGAGGGGATTAAAAGCAGTTTCAGACAAAGAAAAAGGGCAGCCGTTTGGCTGCCCTTTCTGCGTGAATCTTATTTATGCGTTACGGCGCAACAATCTGAAGACAATCAGCACCACAATGGCACCCACTACCGCCACCAGGAAACTGTGCATGTTAAAGCCGGTTACGTCGCCGCCCATGCCAAACATGGTCGCGAGCCAGCCGCCAACAACTGCACCGACAATCCCGAGAATACAGGTGAGAATAAAACCGCCACCGTCACGACCAGGCATAATCACTTTAGCGATAACACCGGCGATCAGACCAAATACAATCCAGGAAAGAATACCCATTTTAACCCTCCTCCAAACAGAACAATAGCCATTTAAAAAACGTGCGTATTGTGCGCTCCGATACCCTTAAGTATAGGTAAACATTCCTAAAATGCTGGGGCGGCGTAAAAATATTTATTGCTAAAAATATTTTCACCCGTTTGTATTAAGTTCTTTTTGCTGCTGCCGATAAATCACCGAAGGTCTGTTAATAAGGAGCACCCTCGCGTGAGTCATTATAATGAGCAATTCCTTAAGCAAAGTCCTCTGGCCGTCATGAATGTGCTGCGCGATCTGCACCGCGATCACATTCCTCTGCGCGTATCCTGGGGTACCAGCCAGTTTATTAGCCGTATTCTCGACATCTCCTCTCAGGCACTGATTATCGACTACGGTAGCCAGGAGTATGAAAACCGGGCCGTGCTGCGGGCCGAAGACATCACCCTGTCTGCCGAAACTCAGGGCGCCAAGATTGAATTCACCGTGCCGAAAGTCAGCAACGGCAAGTTTCTCGATCTGCCAGCCTTTACTATGCCGGTGCCTCCGTCTTTATGGTTTGTGCAGCGCCGCGAATTTTTCCGCATCGCCGCCCCGCTGCATCCCATCTATTACTGCAAAGGTAAGCTCTCTGATAAAAGTGAAGTTCGCTTCCGTCTTTGTGATTTATCACTGGGGGGAATGGGTGCGCTGATGGATGAAGCGCCTCCGGCATTGCTGAAATCAGGGGTGATGATCCCGCAGCTCGAGCTGGATATGGGCGAATGGGGAAAATTTTACTTTGATGCTCAGCTGATTTCGTTGAGCGAAAGAAAGATTATCGACAGCAAAAACGAAACCATCAGCACCCCACGCCTGAGCTTCCGTTTTCTCAACGTCAGCCCGGCGGTGGAGCGCTCGCTCCAGCGAATTATTTTCTCTCTGGAGCGAGAGGCGCGTGAACGCGCCAATAAGGTCCGTTAAGGGATGATGTCCATGGCCTTTTGCACTTTCCAGATGTAGCGAGGGGCCTGTGGAGACGGATGGTTTTTCACCACATGATCAAAGAACTCTTCTTTATCCATGTCGTTGATCTCCTCTATCGCTTTTTTGCGATCGGAGGAGAACGTTCTTAACAGCGCCCCTGCGCCGTTGGCGTAGGACACCACCAGCGCGTACTGCATCACTTCCGGATCTTTAATCCCCGCCAGGCTGCCGTGCTCCAGCAGGCTAAAATAGGCGGCTCCCATCGAAATATTACGTTCCGGATTTTTCAGCTCGCTGGTGGACGGCTGACCGCTCCAGCCCATGTAGCGATACACATCCAGCCCGGCGGTGGACGCTTTCAGCTGCATCAGCCCTACGGCGTTAGATTTACTCACCACGGTAGGATTCCCACCTGATTCAACGGCAATAATTGCCGTCAGAAACTTCGGATCAATCCCCCAGGCTGCGCCGGCTTTTTGACTGATCGGCATCCACTGCATCGAGCGCTGAACTGGCACCGTCGGATCATAAGGAGGATTGCGATAATCGTACTTCGGTTTAGAACTACAGCCAGCAAGCAGAACAAAAAAAATAACCAACCATCTTAATTTCACGCATCTATCCTTCTGATGGAAAAGTGCCGCGCATAATGACAACGCGTAATTCAAGCGGCATGATAACCGTTTCATTCTCTGCAAGGAATTGCCATGACTCTGTTTCATCTGATTGCGCCATCCGGCTACTGCATCAACCAGCAGGCTGCTGCCCGGGGGATCCAGCGTCTGGAGGCAAATGGGCACCGGGTCGAAAATCAGGAGATTCTCATTCGCCGCCAGCAGCGTTTCGCCGGTACAGAATCCGAACGTGCGGAAGACCTCAATGCTCTCGCCAGGCTCGGCGGCAAAAACACCGTAGTGATGCCAGTGCGTGGCGGCTATGGCGCGAATCGGTTAATGGACATGATCGACTGGTCGGCCATCGCCGTCCGTCAGCAGCAGGATCCTCTGCTGATCTGCGGCCACAGCGATTTTACCGCCGTGCAGATGGCGCTGCTGGATAAAGGCGTCATTACCTTCAGCGGCCCGATGCTGGCCGGGAATTTTGGGGCAGAAAGACTCAATGATTTTACGATGGACCACTTCTGGCGCGCGCTGACTGAACCAGAATTCACCCTTGAATGGCAAACACCAGCGCAAGACTGCCGAACCGAAGGCACGCTGTGGGGCGGTAATCTCGCCATGCTGACTTCGCTGATTGGCACACCGTGGCTGCCTGCCATCGATAACGGCATTCTGGTGCTGGAAGACATTAACGAGCATCCTTATCGCGTTGAGCGCATGCTGTTGCAGCTTTTCCACGCCGGGATCCTCGGACGTCAAAATGCTGTTGTGCTGGGCAGCTTCAGCGGTGCGGAGCCGAATGATTACGATGCGGGTTACGATTTGCCGGTGATGATTGACTATCTGCAATCACGTCTGAATATCCCGGTGATAAGCGGGCTGGATTTCGGTCATGAACAGCGCACCGTGACGCTTCCATTGGGTGCGCAGGGCCAATTGACGGTCAATAATGGTGCGGCTTCACTCTTTATCACGGGTCATCCGACAATCGTCTGATAAAAAAACCATTCATGGCCCTGATAAATCCATCGTTTTGCTGACGAATATGGTAACGTTTTAACTCTTATTCACGCAGCAAGGGAGTACGTGAACGTTGGATGCCGGGGCAATTGTCAGTCTGTTTATTCTGGGTTCGGTGCTGGTTACCTGCAGCATTTTATTAAGCTCTTTCTCCTCCCGACTCGGGATCCCTATTCTGGTGATTTTTCTCGCCATCGGCATGCTTGCAGGCGTGGATGGCATAGGCGGGATCCCGTTCGATAATTACCCCTTCACGTATATGATTAGCAACCTGGCGCTGGCAGTGATCCTGCTCGACGGCGGGATGCGCACTCAGGCCAGCTCCTTCCGCGTGGCGCTTGGCCCTGCTCTTTCGCTGGCGACCGTGGGCGTCCTGATCACCTCCGGCCTGACCGGGATGATGGCGGCCTGGCTGTTCAATCTGAATCTGATTGAAGGCATGCTGATCGGCGCGATTGTCGGCTCCACCGATGCTGCGGCGGTGTTTTCGCTGCTGGGTGGCAAAGGGCTCAACGAACGCGTGGGCTCAACGCTGGAAATAGAGTCCGGCAGCAACGACCCGATGGCCGTGTTCCTGACTATCACCCTGATTGAGATGATCCAGCAGCATCAGGCCGGGCTGAACTGGATGTTCGCGGTCCACATTATTCAGCAGTTCGGCCTGGGTATTCTGATTGGCGGCGGCGGTGGCTATCTGCTGTTGCAGATGATTAACCGCATCGCGCTGCCTGCCGGGCTTTATCCGCTGCTGGCGCTGAGCGGCGGGATCATGATTTTCGGCGTGACCACCACTCTGGACGGCAGCGGCATTCTGGCCGTTTATCTGTGTGGTTTCCTGCTGGGCAACCGCCCTATTCGCAACCGTCACGCTATCCTGCAAAACTTCGATGGTCTGGCCTGGCTGGCGCAAATCGGCATGTTCCTCGTGCTCGGCCTGCTGGTCACGCCTTCTGACCTGTTACCGATAGCCGTTCCGGCACTGCTGTTATCGGCAGGGATGATTTTCTTCGCTCGCCCACTGTCGGTGTTTATCGGTCTGCTGCCTTTCCGCGGTTTTAATTTGCGTGAGCGCGTGTTTATCAGCTGGGTTGGCCTGCGCGGTGCGGTTCCCATCATTCTGGCCGTGTTCCCGATGATGGCCGGGCTGGAGAACGCCCGCCTGTTCTTTAACGTCGCCTTCTTTGTGGTGTTGGTTTCGCTGCTGTTGCAGGGAACATCGCTGTCCTGGGCGGCGAAGAAAGCCAAAGTGGTGGTTCCTCCGGTCGGCTGGCCGGTGTCCCGCGTGGGGCTGGATATTCATCCTGAGAACCCGTGGGAACAGTTTGTTTATCAGCTAAGCGCCGAAAAATGGTGCGTGGGTGCAGCGCTGCGCGATCTGCATATGCCGCGCGATACCCGTATTGCCGCTCTGTTTCGCGATAACGTGCTGCTGGATCCTTCTCCCGGCACTCGTCTGCATGAAGGCGATATTCTGTGCGTCATCGGTCGCGAGCGGGATTTACCTGCGCTGGGCAAGATGTTCAGCCAGTCTCCGCCGGTGGCAATGGATCAGAGCTTCTTCGGTGACTTTATTCTGGAAGCCAGCGCCAAATTCGCTGACGTGGCGCTGATTTACGGTCTGGACGGCGGCGAAGCCTTCCGCGACAACCAGCAGTCGCTGGGTGAAATTGTGCAGCAATTGCTGGGTGCCGCACCGGTCGTCGGTGACCAGGTGGAGTTCGCCGGAATGGTGTGGACGGTGGCGGAGAATCAGGACAACGAAGTGTTGAAGATCGGGGTTCGCTTTGCCGATGAGGCTTCGGAGTAATTAAGATTGCCCGGTGGCGCTTCGCTTACCGGACCTACGGGATCGAGGTTTTTGTAGGTCCGGTAAGGCGTAGCCGCCACCGGGCAATCAGTTACAGAATACTGACAGGAACCCTTGGAGCCAGCGCACACATCAGCTCATAGCCGACCGTGCCGCAGCGTTCGGCGACATCGTCGATTTTAATCTCTTTACCCCACAGCTCGACCGGCGTACCAATCCCTGCCTGCGGGCACGGCGTTAAATCCACCGTAATCATGTCCATCGACACTTTACCGACGATCTGGGTGCGAATGCCGTCCACCAGCACCGGTGTACCGTCCGGGGCGGTTCGTGGATAACCATCGGCATAGCCGCAGGCCACAATCCCGATCCGCTGCTCCTGGCTTGCCGTGTAGCGACGATTATAGCCCACGGTATCGCCCGGCTTCAGGTTCTGCACCGCAATGATTTCACTGCTGAGCGTCATCACCGGCTTCAGACCGCTGTTGGCGATATCCTGCCATTTACCTGAAGGCGACGCACCGTACAGCACAATGCCCGGGCGAACCCAGTCAAAATGCGCTTCCGGATGCCACAAAGTGGCCGCGGAGTTGGACAGCGAGCGCGGGCAATCGAGCCCTTCCGCTGCCAGTTCAATCTGCTGCATGGCTTCTGTGATGCCGTCCGGATTATCCGCATCGGCAAAATGCGACATCAGCGTCATGTCGCTGACGTTACTCATGCCGCGCAGCTGCTGCCAGACGGTGTGGATTTTATCCGGGGTAAAGCCGAGGCGGTTCATCCCGCTGTTCACCTTCACATAGACATCAAGCGGCGCCTGCATGCGGGCATTTTGCAGCGCCTTAAGCTGCCAGTTGCTGTGAACGGTGGTGGTCAGGCGATACTTGTCATACAGCGGCAAATCTTCGGCATGGAAGAATCCTTCCAGCATTAGTATTGGCCCCTTCCAGCCGCGCTCGCGCAGCAGAATCGCTTCTTCCAGATTCAGCAGCGCAAAGCCGTCGGTATCGTTCAGCGCGCTCCAGACACGGTCGATACCGTGGCCGTAAGCATCAGCTTTCACGACTGACCAGACACGGGCATCCGGAGCCGCACGGCGGACAACGGACAGGTTCTGCCGCAGGGCCTGCAAATCCAGGCTGGCAAGAACGGGACGTGACATAACTGCTCCTTAATTGTGCGCGCCGTGTAAGTGCTGCGGGCGCGATGGCGTAAAGCCTGACTGATAGCGGGCCACGCTCAAATCATCGTAAGGGATGGCTGGCGTACGACCGGAAAGCAGATCGCTCAATAGCTGCCCGGATCCGCAGGCCATCGTCCAGCCCAGCGTACCGTGCCCGGTGTTCAGCCACAGGTTTTTAAACGGCGTGCGGCCAACAACCGGCGTGCCGTCTGGCGTCATCGGGCGCAGGCCCGTCCAGAAGGTGGCCTCTTCCACATGACCACCGCGCGGGAACAGATCCCGAACCACCATCTCCAGCGTTTCACGCCGTGGCTGCAGCAGCTCGGTATTAAAGCCGACAATCTCTGCCATTCCGCCCACGCGAATACGCTGATCGAAGCGGGTGATAGCAATTTTGTAAGTTTCATCAAGAATAGTCGAAACCGGTGCACCGTCGTCCTCTTTCACCGGGATCGTCAGCGAGTAGCCTTTCAGCGGATAGACAGGAATGTCGACGATGCCTTTCAGCATTTTCGTGGAATACGAGCCAAACGCCATCACGTAAGCATCGGCTTTCACAATTTCATCGCCGCACTTCACGCCATAAATTTGTTCGCCTTCGGACAACAGCTGGTCAACCGGGGTATTAAAGCGGAATACCACGCCCGCCTCTTCGGCCATTTTTGCCAGCCGCTGAGTAAAGAGCTGGCAGTCGCCGGTTTCATCGTTCGGCAGACGCAGGCCGCCGGTCAGCTTATGTGCCACTTCAGCCAGTGCAGGTTCGACCTCCGCCAGGCGGCTGGCTTCCAGCAGCTGATAAGGCACACCGGCGTCCTGAAGCACGGCAATATCGCGTGTGGCGTTTTCATATTGCTGTTCGGTGCGGAACAGCTGTAGCGTTCCGCCCTGACGGCCCTCGTACTGAATGCCCGTCGAGTCACGCAGCGCCTTCAGACAATCGCGGCTGTACTCTGCCAGCCGCACCATCCGGCCTTTATTTTCCATGTAATGGCGGGTGTCGCAGTTGCGCAGCATCTGCCACATCCATTTGAGCTGAAACTGGGTACCATCGAGGCTTATCGCCAGCGGCGCATGGCGCTGGAACATCCATTTGATGGCTTTCAGCGGTACGCCCGGAGCGGCCCAGGGCGCGGCGTAACCGGGAGAAATCTGTCCGGCATTGGCAGCACTGGTTTCCAGCGCCGGACCGGGCTCTCTGTCGATAACCGTTACGTCGTGTCCTGCCTGACGCAAATACCAGGCGCTGGCCACGCCAACCACGCCGCTTCCCAGGATAACCACTCGCATAGCAACTCCAGTCTCTTAAAAGAACAATCTTCTGATTACAAATTGATAACCCAGAAGAAAATATTATTCAACATACGCTTTATTTATGGTGACTTTCCTCACACATGCCCATATAGCAAAGGTATCGCTGAATTTGAAATCTCCTGCTACAGCTTAAAAACCGTCAGGAGAAAATCCTGCGTAAATGGCAAAACATCGCCATGGACGCAGGGAAATCGCGAATAAAAAGTTTTGCCGTTCGCACGTAACGCCTGGGGTGTTCTATCCTTGATATGAGGCTCTCCAGACAGAGAGAGCCGCCAACAACGAGGGCGCGCTAATGGCTACGATTGATTCCATGAATAAGGACACCACACGTCTGAGCGATGGACCCGACTGGACCTTCGAGCTGCTGGATACCTATCTGGCGGAAATCGATCGGGTGGCGAAACTCTACCGTCTCGATACCTATCCTCACCAAATTGAAGTCATTACGTCTGAACAGATGATGGACGCCTACTCCAGCGTCGGGATGCCGATCAACTATACCCACTGGTCATTTGGCAAAAAATTCATCGAGACGGAGCGACTGTACAAACACGGGCAGCAGGGGCTGGCGTATGAAATCGTCATTAACTCTAACCCGTGTATCGCCTATCTGATGGAAGAGAACACCATGACCATGCAGGCGCTGGTGATGGCGCACGCCTGCTATGGGCACAACTCTTTCTTTAAGAACAACTACCTGTTCCGCAGCTGGACCGATGCCAGCTCGATTGTCGATTACCTGATCTTCGCCCGTAAATACATTACCGAATGCGAAGAGCGCTATGGCGTGGATGAAGTGGAAAAACTGCTCGACTCCTGCCACGCGCTGATGAACTACGGCGTGGACCGCTATAAACGTCCACAGAAAATCTCGTTGCAGGAAGAGAAAGCCCGGCAGAAAAGCCGCGAGGAGTATCTGCAAAGCCAGGTGAATACCCTGTGGCGCACACTGCCGAAGAAAGAAGAAGAGAAAGCGGTAGAGGTGGCACGGCGCTATCCGTCTGAGCCGCAGGAAAACATTCTCTACTTTATGGAAAAAAATGCCCCGCTGCTGGAGTCCTGGCAGCGTGAGATCCTGCGCATCGTGCGCAAGGTCAGCCAGTATTTTTATCCGCAGAAACAGACTCAGGTGATGAACGAAGGCTGGGCGACGTTCTGGCACTACACCATTCTGAATCATCTGTACGATGAAGGAAAAGTGACCGAGCGCTTTATGCTGGAATTCCTGCACAGCCACACCAACGTGGTGTTCCAGCCGCCTTACAACAGCCCGTGGTACAGCGGCATCAACCCGTACGCGCTGGGCTTTGCGATGTTCCAGGACATCAAGCGTATCTGCCAGTCGCCGACCGAAGAGGATAAGTACTGGTTCCCGGATATCGCCGGTTCAGACTGGGTGGAAACACTGCATTTCGCGATGCGCGACTTCAAGGACGAGAGCTTTATCAGCCAGTTCCTGTCGCCGAAGGTGATGCGTGATTTCCGTCTGTTTACCGTGCTCGATGACGATCACAACAACTATCTGGAAATTTCGGCGATTCACAACGAGGAAGGCTATCGCGAGATCCGCAACCGCCTGTCGTCGCAGTACAACCTCAGCAACCTGGAGCCGAATATTCAGGTGTGGAATGTGGATCTGCGTGGCGATCGTTCGTTAACGCTGCGCTACGTGCCGCACAACCGTGCGCCGCTGGATATGGGGCGTCGGGAAGTGCTGAAGCATGTGCATCGCCTGTGGGGATTTGACGTGCTGCTGGAGCAGCAGAATGCGGACGGTAGCGTTGAGCTGCTTGAGCGCTGCCCGCCCCGGCAGAATTTGCTGTGATTCAAAAACAGAAATGCCCGGTGGCGCTAGCGCTTACCGGGCCTACAGGTTCGATGCGGTTTGGCTTTTTGTAGGCCGGATAAGCATAGCGCATCCGGCAACACAGTTTATTATCGGCTATGAATAGCCAAATCCCCCGGCAGCGTTTTCTGCATCTTGTGCCAGATCAGGCCACTCTCGTGACCATAGCGGCGAACGGTTTCGTACACCTGTTCGTGCTGTCCCTGTTCGCACACTTTTGCCAGCTGATGGTAGAAACCGAGCGCCAGCGCGCGGGCTTCAGGGCTGGCGAAATAGTGACGGCCGATGCGGGTGTAGAGCCCTTTCATGCCGTTGAGGATCAGGCCGTAGATTGGGTTGCCGGAGGCGAATGCCAGGCCGCGGAAAATGCTGTAATCCAGTTCAGCAAACGCATCAGCGTGATCTTCCACCTCATTCGCGGTTGCCAGCACTTTCATCGCATCTTCAGGATGCAGGCGAATGGCGGTACGGATAAAGATGGTAGCGATGTTGGTACGCACGGAAAGCAGGTTATCGATCAGCTGCGGTACGCGGTCGTGATCCAGACGGGCCAGGGTTTCGAGGATGTTTAATCCCGACGTTTCCCAGAAGTTGTTCACTTTTGTCGGTTTGCCGTGCTGAATGGTCAGCCAGCCGTCGCGAGCCAGACGTTGCAACACTTCACGTAAGGTGGTGCGCGTGACGCCAATCAGCTCTGAGAGTTCACGCTCAGCAGGCAGAATGGATCCGGGAGGAAAGCGGTTATTCCAGATACTTTCAATGATGTACTCTTCCGCGAAACCCGCCGGGCTCTGCGCCTTAATGACCATAGTGAGATTTCCATTACACAGCGTTGCAAATATTAAACTCATCATACCAGAGCCAAAGAGGTGCAGATAGCGCGCCGCTGCAATTAAAAAGGGATCGCCGTTTCATTTCCTCAAATTTGTAACACCCGCTTCGCTTGATCGTCCGCCCGTCAGGACGGATACTTCATCTTTCATACTCAATACTTTGAATACTTTTGACGGGATCGGAACTCTGTCGTGGAAATATCAACCTCGCGCGCGCTGTGGCGTAATTTTTTAGGCCAGTCACCGGATTGGTACAAGTTAACGCTGATCGTTTTTTTACTGATCAACCCCCTCGTATTTTTCATCAACCCGTTTGTCGCCGGTTGGATGCTGGTCGCGGAGTTTATCTTCACCCTGGCGATGGCGCTGAAGTGCTATCCCCTGCTGCCCGGCGGTCTGCTGGCGCTCGAAAGCGTGATCATCGGCATGACCAGCGCCGAACACGTACGGGAAGAAATTGCCGGTAATCTTGAAGTGCTGTTGCTGCTGATCTTCATGGTCGCGGGCATCTATTTTATGAAGCAGCTGCTGCTGTTCATTTTTACCCGATTGTTGCTAAGTATTCGCAGCAAAATGCTGCTTTCGGCGGCGTTTTGCCTCGCAGCGGCGTTTTTGTCCGCTTTCCTCGATGCGTTAACCGTCGTGGCGGTGATCATCAGCGTGGCCGTCGGTTTCTACAGCATCTATCATCGCGTGGCTTCGTCCCGCCCTAACGATAACGACATGCTCGACGACAGCCATATCCATAAGCATAACCGTGACGTACTGGAACAATTCCGCGCTTTCTTGCGCAGCCTGATGATGCACGCTGGAGTCGGCACCGCACTCGGCGGGGTAATGACGATGGTGGGCGAACCGCAAAACCTGATCATCGCCAAAGCCGCTGGCTGGCATTTTGGCGAGTTTTTCCTGCGCATGCTGCCCGTCACGCTGCCGGTGTTTGTCTGCGGCCTGCTGACCTGTCTGCTGGTCGAGAAATTTAAGTGGTTTGGCTATGGCGCTCAGCTTCCTCAGGGTGTGCGCGATGTGCTGCAGGAGTTTGATACCCGCAGCCGCGAAAGCCGCTCGCGCCAGGAGTCGGTGAAGCTGGTGGTTCAGGGGATTATCGGCGTCTGGCTGGTGGTTGCTCTGGCCCTGCATCTGGCGGAAGTCGGGCTGATTGGCCTGTCGGTCATTATCCTGGCCTCCTCGCTGACAGGCGTCACTGATGAGCATGCGATCGGCAAAGCCTTCACCGAAGCGCTGCCGTTCACCGCCCTGTTGACCGTGTTTTTCGCCGTCGTGGCGGTGATTATCGATCAGCATCTGTTTGCGCCAATCATTGAGTTTGTGCTTCAGGCTTCACCACACGCGCAGCTTTCGTTGTTCTACCTGTTCAACGGCCTGCTGTCGTCTATTTCCGATAACGTCTTTGTCGGCACGGTGTATATCAACGAAGCCAAAGCAGCGTTGGAGCACGGCGCTATTTCACTGCCTCAGTTTGAAATGCTGGCCGTCGCCATTAATACGGGGACTAATTTGCCTTCAGTCGCCACGCCTAACGGCCAGGCCGCGTTTCTGTTCCTGCTGACCTCAGCCCTCGCCCCGCTGATCCGTCTTTCCTATGGGCGTATGGTGTGGATGGCGCTGCCTTACACACTGGTGCTGACGCTGGTAGGATTACTGTGCGTAGAGTTCACTCTCATTCCTTATACGGAGTGGATGAGCGCTAAAGGCATTCTGGTCAGTTCGCCTCTCTTAAGTCATTAAAACTGTACTTATTGACGCCCGGTTTACGTTACCGGGCGATTCATCGTTATTTACGCATTAATTTCAGTCTGACTAGTGGCGCGGTAAATGTTTTCGTTTACACTGCTGTGTCTTTGCACGTTCCAGGGAAATGATTATGTTGCGATTTTTAAACCAATGCTCGCGAGGTCGCGGAGCATGGTTACTGATGGCGCTGACGGCTTTCGCGCTAGAAATGGTCGCGCTGTGGTTCCAGCATGTGATGCTGTTGAAACCATGCGTATTATGTATTTATGAGCGCTGTGCGCTGTTCGGCATTATGGGTGCGGGCCTTGTAGGTGCGATTGCGCCGAAATCGCCGCTGCGTTATGCCGCGATTGCCATCTGGATCTACAGCGCCGTGCGTGGTCTGCAACTGTCATGGGAACACACCATGATCCAGCTGCATCCTTCTCCGTTCCAGACCTGTGATTTCATGGCTCGTTTCCCGAGCTGGCTGCCGCTGGATAAATGGTTGCCGCAGGTGTTCGTGGCCAGCGGTGACTGCTCCGTTCGTCAGTGGGAATTCCTGACGCTTGAAATGCCGCAGTGGCTGGTGGGCGTTTTCGCCGCGTATCTGATTGTGGCGCTGCTGGTGCTGATTGCTCAGCCGTTCAAGCCGAAACGACGTGACCTGTTTGGTCGATAATAAATGCAAAACCCCTCTTCGGAGGGGTTTTTAGTATTTGCTCCCTCTCCCTGTGGGAGAGGGTCGGGTGAGGGCATCAGCGTGCTCGTTTCCCCTCTCCCTAACCCTCTCCCCAAAGGGGCGAGGGAACAGTCTGGAGCTGATTAGTTTTCTCTCACCCTGAAAATTTAGCCACGACCCGGGTGATTCATAATGTGGTCTTCCCAGTCCACCACCTCAGACTCCTTCACCGCTATATGACGTACCGAAATACGCTCACCGTGCATCGCGGCTTTTGAGCCGGTCAACAACGGGTGCCATTTCGGCAGCGGTTTCCCTTCCGCCAGCAGGCGATAGGCACAGGTGTGTGGCAGCCATTCAAAAGTCGGCAGGTTATCACGGGTGAGTTTGATGCAGTCCGGCTCGTACTCGAAGCGGCGTTCGTAGTTACGGCATTGACAGGTTTTGATGTTCAGCTGCTGGCAGGCGACGTTGGTGAAATAGATTTCATCGCTGTCTTCATCCATCAGCTTGTGCAGGCAGCATTGACCGCAGCCGTCGCACAGAGACTCCCACTCAGCGTCGGTCATTTGCTCGAGTGTTTTAGTTTGCCAGAAGGGAGTGTCGCTCATAGATTTATCCGCCGTTAAAAACCAGGGGCACCTTATAACCAGTCTGGCATGCGGATGCAAGTTTTGCCGCCCCCATGCTGACTTAAGGGTGGCGGCAATGCAGCGTTACAGCACTCGCGTCGTCAGCGAATGACCGTTGAACATCACTTCCAGTTCATCTCCGCTGTTCAGCGGGCCAACGCCATCTGGCGTACCAGTGAGGATCACGTCGCCGCTTTTCAGGGTGAAGAAGCGGCTCATATAGGCAATCAGCGGCACAATTTTGTGGATCATATCTGCCGTTGTACCCTGCTGGCGAACTTCGCCGTTGATTTTCAGCCCGAGCGTGGTCGCCTGCGGATCGCCTTTGAACTCAGACGCCGGAATAAAACCGGAAATCGGGCAGGAATAATCAAAGCCTTTGGATTTTTCCCACGGTTGCCCCGCTTTCTTCAGCTTACCCTGCAGGTCGCGTAGCGTAAGATCCAGTGCCACACCGTAGCCAGCAATGGCTTTCAGGACATGATCTTCCGTCGCCTGGCGCAGTGTACCGCCAATCAGGATCGCCAGTTCCACCTCGTGATGCACAGAACCTAATCCTTCAGGCAGCACCAACGGCTGGCGAATATCGCACAGCGCGGTTTCAGGTTTAATAAACAGCACCGGCTCTTCCGGCGTGGCGCTACCCATTTCCTGAATATGCTTAGCATAGTTACTGCCTACACAAACCACTTTACTGACCGGGTAATCCAGTAGCGCGCCCTGCCAGTTATGATGTTGATACATGCCTGCTCCTGTCGTTGCGTTATTGTTTTCCGCTCGCCTGGAGATGTTGCTTGAGTAAGTCTTCCGGCGGAGGCGGGAGTTGCAGATAATAGCCCTGCTCAGTGAGGGCCTGTTTAACCTTATCCAGATCGGCATTGACCAGTTTTTTACGCCCGTCCAGGGGCAATATCATCGCCAACTGCGGCTGACCAAATCCCTGCATTAACTCCTGAGGAACGCGTGAGAAATCGTCCTTTTTTTCGACATATAAATAGGTCTGATCGCGTCGGGTACTTCTGTAGATCACACAAAACATGACTTTTACTCTGAATTAGACTGTGGCGACTTGCCTCTCTATATTTGTGACTATAACATGCCCTGTAGACTTCGGAATATCACCGCATGTGCGGGCGATAAATTGAAAATTGAGTAAGGCCAGGATGTCAAATACGCCCATCGAACTAAAAGGCAGTAGCTTCACGTTATCCGTGGTTCATTTGCACGAGGCAAAACCCGAGGTTATTCGTCAGGCGTTAGAAGACAAAATCGCCCAGGCTCCGGCTTTTCTGCGTCATGCTCCCGTGGTGGTGAATATTGGTAGTCTGACTGAGGTCGCGAACTGGCAGCCGTTGCAGCAGGCTATCTCCTCGACCGGTTTGCGCATCATGGGTGTCAGCGGCTGTAAAAATCCGCAGCTCAAAGCTGAAATTGACAAGGCGGGCATTCCCTTACTAACTGAAGGGAAAGAAAAAACCGTCCGTGCAGCTCCCGTTGAAGCCCCTGCTCCTGAACCAATTGTTACCCCTGTCACAAAAACGCGATTGATTGATACACCGGTTCGTTCCGGTCAGCGCATTTATGCACCAAACTGTGATCTGATTGTGACCAGTCACGTCAGCGCAGGCGCTGAGCTTATCGCCGACGGTAACATTCACATCTACGGCATGATGCGGGGACGCGCGCTTGCAGGCGCAAGCGGCGACAAAGAAGCACAAATATTTTGTACCCACCTGGCGGCGGAGCTGGTCTCTATCGCCGGGGTTTAC
Source organism: Enterobacteriaceae bacterium 89 (assembly GCA_014156375.1). Classification (GTDB taxonomy): domain Bacteria; phylum Pseudomonadota; class Gammaproteobacteria; order Enterobacterales; family Enterobacteriaceae; genus Scandinavium. The sequence continues at coordinate 756,964 of RQJH01000003.1, forward strand.
TGGCTGAGTGAAAATATCCCGGCCACCTATTATGGCAAAGCGGTCCGTCTGCGTCAGGACGCCGCCGCCTTGACAATTGAACCGTTAAACTAATCCCTTTTTAACAAGGAATTTCTATGGCACGCATTATTGTTGTGACTTCGGGTAAAGGGGGCGTTGGCAAGACCACCTCCAGCGCGGCCATCGCCACTGGTTTGGCCCAGAAGGGAAAGAAAACCGTCGTTATCGATTTTGATATCGGCCTGCGTAACCTTGACCTGATTATGGGTTGCGAACGCCGCGTCGTTTATGATTTCGTTAACGTCATTCAGGGTGATGCCACGCTGAACCAGGCGCTGATTAAAGATAAGCGTACTGAAAATCTGTACGTTCTTCCGGCCTCACAGACTCGCGATAAAGACGCCCTCACCTACGAAGGCGTTGAGAAAGTGCTCGACGAGCTGAAAAAGATGGATTTCGATTTCATCGTCTGTGACTCCCCGGCTGGCATCGAAACCGGCGCGCTGATGGCGCTGTACTTCGCGGATGAAGCGGTGATCACCACCAACCCGGAAGTCTCTTCCGTGCGTGACTCCGACCGTATTCTTGGCATCCTGGCCTCGAAATCCCGTCGTGCCGAGAAAGGCGAAGATCCTATCAAAGAACATCTTCTGCTGACCCGCTACAATCCGGGCCGCGTGAGCAAAGGCGACATGCTGAGCATGGAAGATGTGCTGGAAATTCTGCGCATTAAACTGGTTGGGGTGATCCCGGAAGATCAGTCTGTCCTTCGTGCCTCTAACCAGGGTGAGCCAGTGATTCTGGATACCGAAGCCGACGCAGGCAAAGCCTACGCCGACACGGTAGAACGTCTGCTGGGAGAAGAACGTCCTTTCCGCTTCATCGAAGAAGAGAAGAAAGGTTTCCTCAAACGCCTGTTCGGAGGATAAGTTATGGCATTACTTGACTTTTTTCTCTCACGAAAAAAGAACACCGCTAATATAGCGAAAGAACGTCTGCAGATTATCGTTGCAGAACGCCGCCGCAGTGACGCTGAACCACAGTACCTGCCGCAGCTGAGAAAGGACATTCTGGAAGTGATTTGTAAGTACGTGCAGATCGACCCGGAAATGGTCACCGTGCAGCTGGAGCAGAAGGATGGCGATATCTCCATTCTTGAGCTTAACGTCACGCTGCCTGAGGCTGAAGAGTCTCGCTCCTGATGAAAAAAACCCGCTTCGGCGGGTTTTTTATTGCGATTGTGCGGTGTGTTCCCCCTCTCCCCGGCCCTCTCCCTCAAGGGAGAGGGAGAAATACGGGCTCCGTGCAGTCCCTGCCCCTTTGGGAGAGAGAGAAATACGGGCTCCGCACAGTCCCTGCCCCTTTGGGAGAGGGAGAGATACGGCTCAGTACAGTTCCCTCTCCCTTTGGGAGAGGGTTAGGGAGAGGGAATCAGCCAACGTTTTTAACGTGGATATTCCGCCAGCAGCGCTTTCAGGCGATCGGCCATCAATTCACCGCGCCAGCCTGCGACTAACTCCGGCAGACCGTTTTTCGGCTTCAGATCCCAGTGCCAGTTCAGCAGCTGGTTAATCTGACGTCGTGACGCCAGCAGTTCGACGCTAACGCCCTTCTCGGTGCTCACTTCCTGCACCAGCGCTTTAATATCTTTAAACGCCTTGCGATATCCCGGCATGTCCATCAGATTCAGCAGCAGCTCAGGCAGAGCTTCTTCCGGCAAGGCTTTGGCTTTCTCGACAAGGGCAATCAGGGTTTTACCATGGAAGCGAATTTCGCTGCCTGAAAGCCCCAGACCGTCCAGCTCGCCCAGGCTGCCCGGCATATAGCGCGCCACGCTCCACAGATGCTCTTCACGCACCACGAAGTTAACCGCCAGGTTACGTTCACGCGCTTTACGCAGACGCCAGTCGGCCAGCAGTTTCAGACAGGCCAGTTGTCGCGTACGCAGCTGTGAAGCATTGGTGATGTCGCGCCAGGCTTCGGCAGGATCGACCGTTTCCTGACGGCGCTGCATCATCAGACGGCATTCATCGAGCGCCGCCGTCAGGCGACCGCTGCTGTCGGTTTCCGCCATCAGTTTGTGGGCGATAGGCAACAGATACCAGACGTCAGCCGCAGCGTAATCGCACTGACGCTCGGTCAGCGGACGCGCCAGCCAGTCGGTGCGGGATTCGCTCTTGTCGAGGGCGATACCCGTATACTCTTCGACCATCGCGGCAAAGCCCCAGGACATCGGGCGACCACAGAATGCAGCCAGGATTTGCGTATCAATCAGCGGGTCGGGAAGTTCACCAAAGGCATTGAGGAAAACTTCAAGATCTTCGCTTCCCGCATGCAAATATTTAGTGACATTTTTATCCTGCATCAGCGCTTTAAAAGGACGCCAGTCGTGGATGGTCTGTGGGTCAATCAGCACCACGTTGTGGCCATCAAACATCTGGATCAGCCCAAGCTGAGGATAGTAAGTACGGGTGCGGACAAACTCGGTGTCCAGCGCAATGGCAGGGACGTTGCTGGCGGCTTCACAGGCGGCCTGCAGCGCAGCGTCCTCGGTGATCATCTGATAATTCAATCTGCTTTCTCTATGGTTTGCGCCCATAAAAAAACGCCGGCTTAACCGGCGTCTTCAGGCGACTCACGCGTAGCTCAGGCTTTATTGTCCACTTTAGCGCGCGCTTCGTCACGTAGTTCTCGTCGCAAAATCTTTCCGACGTTCGATTTCGGCAGTTCTGTGCGAAACTCCACCAGCTTCGGCACTTTATAACCGGTCAGCTGACGGCGACAGAAAGTAATAAGCGCTTCTTCAGTCAGCGCAGCATCTTTCTTGACCACGAAAATCTTCACCGCTTCGCCGCTGCTGCCAGACGGTACGCCGACCGCAGCCACTTCCTGCACGCCCGAATGCTGCATCACCACGTCTTCAATTTCGTTCGGATACACGTTGAAGCCGGAGACCAGGATCATGTCTTTTTTACGGTCGACGATGCGCATAAAGCCCTCTTCGTCCATCACCGCGATATCACCGGTATGCAGCCAGCCGTCTTTGATGATTTCATCCGTTGCGTCCGGACGCTGCCAGTAACCCAGCATCACCTGCGGACCTTTCACGCACAGCTCGCCCGGCTCGCCAGGCGGCACTTCATTGTTATCGTCGTCCACCAGTTTCACTTCGGTGGACGGCACCGGCAGCCCGATACTGCCGCTGTGGTAATCGATATCATGCGGATTGACGCTCACCAGCGGCGCACACTCGGTCAGGCCGTAGCCTTCTAACAGATAGCGCCCGGTCAGTTTCACCCAGCGCTCGGCCACCACCTGCTGAACCGGCATCCCGCCGCCGGCCGACAGACGCAGCGTAGAGAAGTCCAGCTGCTGGAACTCTTTGTTGTTGAGCAGCGCATTGAACAGGGTATTTACCCCGGTGATGGCGGTGAACGGATATTTTGCCATCTCTTTCACCAGCCCCGGAATATCACGCGGGTTGGTGATCAGCAGGTTCTGCCCGCCCAGCTCAATAAACAGCAGACAGTTCATGGTCAGAGCGAAAATGTGGTACAGCGGCAGCGCCGTCACCACCAGCTCTTTGCCCGGATGGAACAGCGGCCCGTAGGTGGCGTGAACCTGAGCCAGGTTCGCCAGCATATTACGGTGGGTCAGCATCGCGCCTTTCGCCACGCCGGTAGTGCCCCCGGTGTACTGCAGGAAAGCCAGATCTTCAGCGACCACTTCCGGCTTCACGTACTGCATCCGGTAGCCCTGCTGTAACGCGCGGCGGAACGAAATCGCATCCGGCAGGTGATATTTTGGTACCAGCCGTTTCACATATTTGACGACAAAGTTAACCAACGTCCCCTTCGCGGTGGACAGCTGATCGCCCATACGGGTCAGGATAACGTGACGCACCTGGGTTTTCTCAACCACTTTTTCCAGCGTGTGGGCAAAGTTGGAGACAATCACGATGGCGCTGGCACCGCTGTCGTTAAGCTGATGCTCAAGCTCGCGCGGGGTGTACAGCGGGTTAACGTTCACCACCGTCATCCCGGCGCGCAGAATACCAAACAGCGCGACAGGATATTGCAGCAGATTTGGCATCATCAGCGCCACGCGGTCGCCTTTTTGCAGGCCGAGGCCTTCCTGTAAATAAGCAGCAAAGGCGCGGCTGCGCTCTTCCAGCTTACGGAAGGTCATGACCTCGCCCATGTTGACGAAAGCGGGCTGGTCGGCAAAGCGGGTTGTCGCCTGCTCAAACAGATCTACCAGGGATTGATAACGGTCAGGATCGATCTCCGCCGGAACATCTGCGGGATAACGGTTAAGCCAAACCTTTTTCAATGCATCACCTCTGAAATGAGAATTCGTCGTCATCACAACCCCTGTTAATAAAACAAGTCTTTAACAACATATTAACTAATCGTACCAGTTTATTAATTAATCGGAATTAAGGTTGCGAAGCGCGTCACTATTTATTTTTTATCAGTACCGGGGATCCATACCCGCCAAAAAGAAACAGCGGGCAAGCCGCTGTCTCTGAAGCTCTCAAAATACGCTGTTATTCAGTTACGATCGTTTCGACCTGGGCTGGACCGGGGTTGTACCAACCGTAGGCGTACGGCCAGGGACGGTGATGGTAATAAGGACCAACGCCCCAGTAGGGATCGATAGGCTGCGGCGGCATCACGACCTGCTGAGTCACGTTCCAGCGCTTGTAGCCTGTCGCCTGCATCACCATGTAGGTGTAAGGAGTGTCGCCAATTTTGCCTTTTTCAGTGCCGGTAATTGGCCCAACCACGGTCACTAAACGGTTACGGAAATCCACCGGGTCGAGGAAGCCGTTCACGTCGGCATAGATGCGCCCGCGGGACGGTTCACCCAGTGTAGGTCTGGCCCCTTCGTCGAGCGTCACTGTCGCTATCTCAAGCCGGGTTTTGCCCTGCTTGTTTTTCACGTTGACGACTTTACCGCCAAAACGGGCTTCCTGACCGACATACAGCTGCGGCGCAGCCATCACCCGCACCAGATCCTGCTGCGGCGTGGGACTGCTTCCCTTAATGGCATCCGGGACGGTCACACAGCCGCTCAGTGCGGCAACCACCAGCCCGGCCAGGACACCGCGTACCATCCATTTTTGACCCGTCATGATGCAACTCCTTAATTCTTAGCCTTCAGATACTAAGATTCACTCGCGGCCAGGAAGTTTCTTCCAGGCGACTTCGTTGCGTAAATAAACCGGTTCAGCCTGTTCGACCGCGACGGTTTTGTTCTGTGCAAACAGCTGGCAGGCTAGCGGCAGCATATCTTCAGCAGCAGGAAGCAGCATTTCGCCGTCACTCAGCGTTGCCAGGCTGTCTGCGGTCATGTCTGGCCATGCAGCCCAGCCTGTGCCCACAGTAGCCCACTCGCCGCTTAACTGTTTCAACCGGGCGTTAACGGCTTCGGGTTTGAGCACCGCTTCGGTTTCTTCGCCGTGCCAGATGCCCTGCTCATCGCGCTGGTACTCGGCCCAGTAGACTTCACCCATGCGCGCGTCAATGGCGGCCAGAACGCGGGTAGCCCCGGTTTTACGGAAGGCACCCTGTGCCATCGTTGCCAGCGTTGATACGCCAATCATCGGCAGATTCGCCCCCAGCGCCAGACCCTGCGCAATGCCAATACCGATACGGACGCCGGTAAAACTGCCCGGCCCGCGGCCAAAGGCCAGTGCGTTGAGCTCCGTCAGCGGAATGCCGCTTTCGCTAAGGATGTCCTGAACCAAAGGCAGGATACGTTGGGTGTGTTCGCGGGGACAAAGCTCGAAGTGAGCCGTGGTGGCACCGTCGTTCCACAGAGCCGCAGAACAGGCTTCGGTGGCGGTATCAATAGCCAGAATTCGCATAGGACGTTGCGCTCTCGCAGTCGCTTATCAACAAAATGGCGCGCATCTTAACACAGTTAGTCACAGATTACGCCCCTGTTCAGAAAAGCTGTTTCACTACATACAGTTACATGAAGATCAACGGAGGTGCTTATATATTAGGTAGTCCAATAAGTTATGGGAGATTACCGTATAAAAAAAGCCCCGGTGATTGCCAGGGCTGGGTGACACAATGACAACTTACAGCCCGCTTTCCGCGTCAGCCTTTGCCTGGCTTATTGCCCCGGCATTAAAAATCGGATGCTCATAGTCGTTCGTCACGTCTCGGACGCGGTAAATTTTCCAGGTACCATCTTCATGACGCATAAATGCTTCCAAATGGATATACTCTCCGTTCTCTACCCCTTCCATCACCTGTACAACTTCACCATTTAAAAATGGTCTGGCATCCCCAATGCGTAACATAGGAACCCAATCACGCGAGTAATCCTGTACGTATGTAAAATAATCAGATCCTAGTAATTCCTCCTCGGGGATATCCTGAATGACATCAATCCGAGCGATGGTATCAGCAGCAACGTATTTGCGCAGTTCATCAGCAGGATAAAGCTTTGCCTCATCACTACCAAAATTAGTCAGATAAGACTTATAAAACTTCTCGATCTGATCTTTTGCCTGCTGGTTTTGATTGGCAACCGAACTACATCCTGCCAGTAATATGAAAGCTAGAAATATCAGTTTTTTCATCAGTACATCCTGTAGATTTTGAAGGACGGTTGCATTTTTTGATACCCTTTCCCAGGATACATACCTTTTTGAACGAAGTCAGAAATCCACTTTGTGCCGTCATACATAGTCATATGACCTATACCATTTCCGCCCGAATAGGGCTGTATAACTGCGACATCACCCGATATTAGGGTTGATCCTGGTGGGACTTCACTGAATCCAGCTCGTAAAAGCTCTGCGCCGTAATCTTTTGCATACTTAGTATTCGCTACATCGATGCCACCAGCCCGAATAGCCAGACGGGTAAACTTGGCGCATTCGCTGTGAGAGTGACCGAGAGCATGCGACCTAAGATACGAAATAGCAGCCTGCTTGTTCCAACTCATCATTATTTCCTTTCAATGTGGTTAATAAGTGAGTTGATACGCCTAAGGTTACGTTTTTTCTGAATTAAAAATGCTATGCCATCAACTTGAGGAATCACGGAGGATTTTTTGGATATTTAGGATCGCCGAGCTGGCAGGGGTATACAGCATGCCGACTTGCCTGGTTATCTTATTACGTTTTTAAGTGGGCCGGTATTCGGCCCCAGACAACCTTATGCCTCTAAGGTGGGTAGTGCCCCTTCTCCTGTAAACAGGCATAGGTCACTCATAATAATCAGTCACAAATTACGTCAGTGACAGCCCGGCAAGGAAGCGAACCGCACGGCTGATATCCCGCGTGCGTGGTGCAGGCGGAAGACTGGATAAGAAAACCGCGCCGTAAGGACGCATCACCAGGCGGTTGTCGCAAATCACCAGCACGCCGCGGTCGTCCACGTCGCGGATCAGACGACCTACGCCCTGCTTGAGGGTGATCACCGCATCGGGAAGCTGAACCTCATCAAACGGATCGCCGCCGCGCAGACGGCAGTCTTCCATTCGCGCTTTCAGCAGTGGATCTTCCGGCGAGGTGAACGGGAGTTTGTCGATAATCACCAGCGACAGCGCATCACCGCGCACGTCCACGCCTTCCCAGAAGCTGCTGGTCGCCACCAGCAGCGCGTTCCCGGCGCTGACGAACTGCTGAAGCAGTTGGCCTTTGCTGGTTTCCCCCTGCAACAACACCGGCAAATCGAGCATGGCGCGGAAATGCTCCGCCAGCTCGCGCATCATGGCGTGCGAGGTGCAGAGCATAAAGCAGCGCCCGTTGTTAGCTTCAATCATCGGCCGGAGCATGGTCGCCAGCTGGCGCGCCCCGCCCTGCTGATTAGGCAGCGGCAGATTGCGCGGCACGCAGAGCAGCGCCTGTTTGCCGTAATCGAACGGGCTTGGCAGCAGCAGAGACTGGGCATCATCGATACCCAATCGCTCGGTGAAGTGGTGCAGATCGTCATTTACCGACAGCGTTGCCGAGGTGAAAATCCAGCTGCCGGGCTTCTGCGCCATCACTTCTTTAAATTTATCCGCCACGGTGAGCGGCGTCAGAGCCAGCGTAAAGTGGCGCGAAGTGCATTCATACCAGTAGCTGAAGCCAGGCTGGTTAATCTCTTTCAGGCGTTTCAGACGACCGCGATACAGCGTCGCGCGCTCAAAGGCCGCATCCAGCAAAGCGGAACGCCCGAGGGAAAGTTTTGCCACGTCGTAACACAGCTCAAGCGCGTCATCGAGCAGCAGCAATGCGCGCTGGATGCCGCTGTCGGCCAGCAGCTCGCGCAGATTGCCGCGATAACCTGGCTCGCCAAGCTGCAGGCGGAAATCCTGAGTCGCCTGCGCCAGACGGTCGGCACATTTCTGCAGCTGCTGGGTGTCTCTGAGTTCCGTGCGATAGGCAATGGTGATGTCTTTGGCCATGTCCAACAGCTGGCGGCTGGAGAGCGACTGTCCAAAATACTGGCTGGCGATATCCGGGAGCTGATGGGCTTCATCGAAGATCATCACTTCCGCTTCGGGGATCAGTTCGCCAAAGCCGCTCTCTTTAACCACCATATCGGCGAGGAACAGATGATGGTTGACCACCACCACATCGGCATCCATCGCTTTTTTACGCGCTTTGACCACGAAGCAGTCTTTGTACAGCGGGCAGTCGCTGCCGAGGCAGTTGTCGTTGGTGCTGGTCACCAGCGGCCAGGCCTGAGAATCTTCCGCCACGCTGACGCAGGTGCTGATATCGCCGTCGTTAGTCTGATTGGCCCAGCTTCTCAGCAGAATGACATCGCTCAGCGTCTGCACGGGAAGATCGCCACCAGCCAGCGCCTGCTGTTCAAGGCGTTCAAGACAGAGGTAGTTCGAGCGCCCTTTCAGCAGCGCGATGCGCCCGGTGAACTCCAGCGCTTTAGCAACGGTAGGCAGGTCGCGGCTGTAAAGCTGATCCTGCAAAGCTTTTGAACCGGTAGAGATGATGACTTTTTTCTTTGCACGCAGCGCAGGTGCGAGGTAGGCATAAGTTTTCCCCGTCCCGGTTCCGGCTTCCACCACCAACGGGCGGGTTTCTTTTATAGCAAGCGTCACCGCTTCCGCCATCTGGCGCTGCGGCTCACGAGGTTTGAACCCGGTTATCGCTTTGGCTAGTTGCCCGTCTGTTGCAAAATCGTCAGTCACACTACCCCCTGTAAATCTGGACAGTGATTATGTCAGCGCAGGGCGAGTTGTGCCAGCCAAAGTCGTGACGACCGCAACACAATGTGGCACTCTTGCGACGTTTAGATGGAATTCAACAGAGGAAACTGAGATGACAATCGTCCGTATTGATGCCGAAGCCCGTTGGTCTGACGTGGTGATCCACAACCAGACGCTGTACTACACCGGCGTACCGGAAAACCTGGACGCCGATGCGTTTGAGCAGACCGCCAACACGCTGGCGCAGATCGATGCCATTCTGGAAAAACAGGGCAGCGATAAAACCCGCATCCTGGACGCGACTATCTTCCTTGCCGACAAAGCCGATTTTGCGGCGATGAACAAAGCGTGGGACGCGTGGGTCGTCTCCGGGCATGCGCCAGTGCGCTGCACCGTTCAGGCCGGATTAATGAAGCCGCAGTATAAAGTCGAAATTAAGATTATCGCCGCGGTATAAACATTCAATCCCTCTTCCGAGGGATTTTAATTCCCCCTTCGCCAACTCCCTTCTATAGCAAGAAATTCGATAAGCTAATCGAAATATAATAAATAACATTTCTATATTGATAATAACTAACGCTTCTTTGCCGCCTGAAGTGCCCTGTGGGAGCATGAAAATACAATAAAACACAGGATATAAATATTATGGCAAAGCTAAATAAACACAGCGCGGCATTATGGGTGGCAACCGTTCTGGCATTCGGTTCAGGGATAGCTCAGGCGGATCAGCTGGCGGATATTAAAGCCGCCGGGGTGGTAAAAATCGCGACCTTTGACGCCAACCCTCCTTTTGGCTCCGTGGATGCCAAATCACACGAGCTGGTCGGTTATGACGTCGATTTCGCTAAAGCGTTAGCCAAATCTTTGGGTGTGAAGCTGCAACTGGTCGCGACTAACCCTGCTAACCGCATTCCTTTATTACAATCCGGCAAAGTTGATCTGATCGTTGCTGATATCACCATCACCCCTGAACGGGCACAGGTGATTGATTTTTCTACCCCATATTTCGTCACCGGTCAGCAATTCCTGGTGCCAGTGAAGTCACCTGAAAAACTGGATGACTACAGCCATGCTCGTATTGGCGCGGTAAAAGGGACAACCGGCGAACAAACTTTGCACCAGCGTTTCCCGCAATCCAGAGTCTTATCCTACGACGATATCCCGCTGGCGCTAACCGCGTTGCGTAATGGCAACGTTCAGGCGATCACCCAGGACAGTACCATCCTTGCCGGATTGCTGGCAGGCGCACCGGACAAAGCTAACTTCAAAATCTTACCTGAGTTGCTCAGTAAGGAAGAAATTGGCGTTGGCGTGAAAAAAGATCAGCCAGCGCTGCTTGATGCCGTTAATCAAGAATTAGTGGCGCTGGAGAAATCAGGTGAAGCGGAAAAAGTTTATAACACCTGGTTTGGCCCTGGCGCTCCAGCCCCGCAGGCGCGGAATTTCAAAATAGAAGCAAAATAATATGTTCGCAGGTTTACTTTCTAAATCCGTGGGTCATTCCACGGATTTTTCCCGGCTCGCTCAGGCCAGCGTAGAATTTCGTGATGTGATAAAAAAATATAGCGATCACGTCGTCCTGAATAATATCAACCTCACCATCAGCGCTGGCGAAGTCGTGACTATTCTTGGCCCTTCAGGCTCGGGAAAATCCACCCTGATTCGGTTAATCAATCAGCTGGAAGAGCTAAGCGGCGGGGATATTTATATTGATGGCAAGCCTACCCGAAATATTAAGGGGCAAGCGCTGCGTCAGCTACGCAGCCGCGTTGGGTTCGTTTTTCAACAGTTCAATCTGTATACGCATTTAACCGCGCTGCAAAATATTTCCCTTGCGCTGGTGAAGGTCCACGGCTGGTCAGCCACTGCCGCAGCGGAAAGAGGGCTGGCTTTGCTGCGTCAGGTGGGTCTTGAGGAAAAAGCCCATCAGTACCCGGACAGCCTTTCTGGCGGTCAGCAGCAGCGTGTGGCCATCGCCAGGGCGCTGGCGCCTTCTCCGCAAATCATTCTGTTTGATGAGCCAACCTCGGCGCTGGATCCGGAAATGATTGGTGAGGTGCTTCAGGTCATGAAGCAGCTTGCCCACAGCGGCATCACCATGATTGTGGTGACCCACGAGATGCAGTTTGCCCGTGAAATTGCCGACCGGGTGGTCTTCATCGACGGAGGGCAGATCCTGGAAACGGCCGCTCCGGCGGACTTCTTCCAGCGCCCTGCCCATCCGCGCGCGCGCCAGTTTCTGCAAAAGGTGCTTGATCCGTTACATCAGGAGCACGGCGAATGATGCTGCACCTCGACTGGCATGGGGTACTGAGCGGGCAGCCTCTGCAGTGGATTTTATCGGGCTATCTGACCACTCTTTGGGTCAGCCTTGTCGGGATAGCGCTGGCGACTGTACTGGCTCTGGTATTACTGACGATCCGCTTAGGTGGAGGGAAAGCAGGATTTTCCTTTGTGGCGGCGTGGGTTTCGTTGTTTCGCAATACGCCACTGCTGGTGCAGCTGCTGTTCTGGTACTTTGCCGCATGGAATGGTTTACCTGATGTGCTCAAAAGCTATGTGAATGCGGATCATAACTGGTCAAGTCTTCCTGGTAACGTCTGGTGGTTTACTCCGGAATTTTTATGTTCTGCATGGGGCCTGGCCGCTTTTACCTCCGCCTTTCTGGTCGAGGAAATTGCTTCGGGTCTGAATGCGGTTCCCGCCGGTCAGCGGGAAGCCGCTATCGCGCAGGGATTCACCAAAGGCGGCATGTTGCGTAACATCCTTTTGCCTCCGGGCCTGGCGAATGCCTGGCAGCCGGTCATTGGTCAGTATCTGAACTTATTCAAGCTTTCGTCGCTGGCAAGTGGCATTGGGTTCGCTGAACTGACCTATCAGGTCAGGCAGATTGAAAGTTATAACGCTCATGCGCTGGAAGCCTTTGCCGTAGGCACGCTGCTGTATCTGGCTACGGGGATTACCATAGGGATGTTACTGGCACAAATCAAATTCGCGTCTCGCCGGACAAGGAGTGACCTATGATTTCCGCGAACCTCAGCGTCATTACCGATAATCTGGATTATTTGCTTTGGGGACGGGCCGCAGACGGAGAGCCTGGCGGGGTACTGCTGACGCTGATGATGGCTCTGGGAGCGGGAGTCCTGGCTTTGCCCGCAGGCGCACTGCTGGCCGCCATCGCATGGCGCTTTCCGGGCTATGTGCGACGTCTGCTGTTTATCTGGGCGGAGTTTATCCGGGGGATCCCGCTTCTTTTTGTGATCTTCTGGCTATGGTATTTATTACCCGCACTGACCGGCGCGGATTTACCGGGTGCTCTCACCGTCACGCTAGCTCTGGCCTGGTTTACTTCTGCGATGGTCATGCACTCAATCTATGCGGGCCTGCTGGCCCTGCCGCGCGGTCAGCGGGAAGCGGCAAAAGCACAGGGGTTCAGCGCAGCGCAAACATTAGGATTGGTTTTACTACCGCAGACGTTGCGCAACGTACTGCCTTCTCTGGTGGGGATTTTCATTGCCCTGCTGAAAGATACTTCGCTGGCCTTTATTGTGAACGTGCCGGAACTCACTACGGTCGCCGGGCAGGTGAACAATCGCGTCCAAATCTACCCTGCGGCCATCTTCATTTTTGTCGGTGTGATCTACTACCTGCTCTGCACCGGCCTGGGATGGCTGGCGCGACGCCAGTGGTTAAGCCATTAGCTACTCTTCGTCTTCATCTTCAAAACGCGCCACAATCCGTTCACCGGTATGCGTGGCGCGCAGCTCTTCAGCCACCTGAGAGATAGCCTGGCCGCTGCTCATGCCCTGAGACATCAGTTCCTGAATTCGCTCAACGGCTTTCTGCTGCTGCTCGTGGCTCAGTGAAGGTAAACCTGCAAACATTGTGAACTCCTGCTACATTGTGGGCGCTTATTATTTCACGCCGCCCGCCAGTTAACCAGCGGACGACGCCAGACGGATGAGGTTAATGTTGTCCCCTGCTGTGATTACGCTGCCGTGGCGTGCTGATGCCGCTGAATACTATTTTAGTCCCCTTTCCGCCTCTCCCTGGGCAATGTTGCTGCACTCCGGCTTTGCCGATCATGCCCACAACCGTTTCGACATTCTGGTTGCCGACCCGGTTGCCACGCTGCAAACGCATGCTGGCACGACCCGCATCAGTGAATCAGGGGCGATAAGCGAATCTGCTGAAGATCCGCTAACCCTTTTGCAGCAGGCTCTCGAGAAGTTTGGATATGCCGTTGCCAGCAATGCGGATTACCCGTTCCAGGGCGGAGCGCTGGGACTTTTTGGTTACGATCTCGGCCGCCGTTTTGAATCCCTGCCTTCCGTTGCCGAAGCAGATATTTCCCTGCCGGATATGGCGGTGGGCATTTATCGCTGGGCGCTGATTGTCGATCATCACCGCCAGGTGGTTTCTTTGCTCAGCCACGATGATCCGCAGGCACGTCTTGCGTGGCTGGAAGAACAACGCTTGCCGGAGCAGCAAACTTTCAGCCTCACCTCCGCCTGGCGATCCAACATGAGCCGCGAGAGCTATGGCGAAAAGTTCCGCCAGGTGCAGGCGTACCTGCAAAGCGGCGACTGCTATCAGGTCAATCTCGCCCAGCGCTTTCAGGCAAGCTACAGTGGCGACGAGTGGCAGGCCTTTTGCCAGCTGAATCAGATCAACCGCGCACCGTTCAGCGCCTTCATCCGCCTGAACGACAGCGCCATTCTTAGCCTGTCGCCAGAGCGTTTTATTCAGCTGGAAAATCGGCACATTCAGACGCGCCCGATTAAAGGTACGCTGCCACGGCTGGACAATCCTGAGGCCGATGCCGCGCAGGCAGAAAAATTGCGTACTTCGCCAAAAGATCGCGCTGAAAACCTGATGATTGTCGATCTGATGCGTAACGACATCGGCCGTGTCGCCGTGCCGGGCAGCGTGAAAGTCCCGGAGTTATTTGTGGTGGAACCTTTCCCGGCGGTCCATCATCTGGTCAGCACTATTACTGCTGAACTGCCGGAAAATCTGCACGCCACTGATTTACTCCGCGCGGCGTTCCCCGGCGGCTCTATCACCGGCGCGCCAAAAGTTCGCGCGATGGAGATCATCGACGAGCTGGAGCCACAGCGGCGTAACGCATGGTGCGGCAGCATCGGCTATCTCAGTTTTTGCGGGACGATGGACACCAGCATTACGATCCGCACCCTGACCGCGTCCGATGGGCAACTCTATTGCTCAGCAGGCGGCGGTATTGTCGCCGACAGCGAAGAACAGGCGGAATATCAGGAAACTTTTGATAAAGTTAATCGTATTTTGCAGCAACTGGAGCGTTAACGGATGTCGCAGCAGGACCTTCACCTTGATGATTTTATTTCCCGCTTTCAGCTGCTGCGCCCTCAGCCTGGCCGGGCAACGCTGAATCAAAGACAGGCCGCCGTGCTGATCCCTATCGTGCGCCGCCAGGAACCCGGTCTGCTGCTGACAAAACGCTCCAGCCAGCTGCGCAAACACGCCGGACAGGTGGCCTTTCCCGGCGGGGCGGTAGACAGCAGCGATGCTTCGCTGATTGCCGCCGCACTGCGTGAAGCCGAAGAAGAAGTGGCGATCCCTCCCTCTTCCGTAGAAATTCTGGGTGTATTGCCCCCTGTCGATAGCGTCACCGGTTTCCAGGTCACTCCCGTTGTCGGCATCATTCCCCCTGACCTGCACTATCACGCAAGCGTAGATGAGGTGGCAGCCGTATTTGAAATGCCGCTTGCCGAAGCACTGCGCCTGGGTCGCTATCACCCGCTTGATATTCACCGCCGGGGCAATTCGCACCGGGTATGGCTCTCCTGGTACCAGCATTATTTTGTCTGGGGAATGACCGCAGGCATTATTCGTGAGCTCGCCTTACAGGTCGGGATTAAACCTTAGCTATACTAAGGAATACGGGTGATGCGATCAGCCTCGCGTTATTAGTAAATTCGAGGTGAAGCATTAGTTTAATTCATGTGAATAGTTAAGCTGTGTTACCGGTTCCCTCTTACACTATGCGCAGTTATTACATCGTTATCGGAGCTTTCCGGTAACCCTGTCAGGAGTGTTAAAGTGATTAGTATATTCGACATGTTCAAGGTGGGGATTGGCCCCTCATCTTCCCACACTGTAGGCCCGATGAAGGCCGGTAAACAGTTCGTCGATGATCTGGTCGAAAAGGGACTGATCGATGACGTGACCCGCGTAGCGGTGGACGTCTATGGTTCTTTGTCATTGACCGGTAAAGGCCACCATACCGATATCGCCATCATTATGGGTCTGGCGGGCAACCTGCCGGCCACCGTTGATATTGACGCGATCCCGGCGTTCATTCGCGATGTGGAAACCCGCGGTCGTCTGCTGCTTGCGCAGGGACGTCGTGAAGTTGATTTCCCACAGAACGACGGCATGCGTTTCCGTAGCGACAACCTGCCGCTGCATGAAAACGGCATGACCATCCACGCCTTCGCCGGTGACAAAACGCTTTACAGCAAAACCTATTATTCCATCGGCGGCGGTTTCATCGTCGATGAAGAACATTTCGGCCAGGACGCCAGCGGTGATGTCAGCGTGCCTTACCCGTTCAAATCCGCACAGGAAATGCTGGGTTACTGCAAAGAAACCGGTCTGTCGCTGTCCGGAATGGTGATGCAGAACGAACTGGCTCTGCACAGCAAAAAAGAGATTGAAGAGTACTTCGCCGACGTCTGGAAAACCATGCAGGCCTGTATCGACCGTGGCCTGAACACTGAAGGGGTTCTGCCTGGCCCGCTGCGCGTTCCACGTCGTGCCGCTGCGCTGCGCCGCATGCTGGTCAGCCAGGACAAAACCAACAGCGACCCGATGACCGTGGTTGACTGGGTAAACATGTTCGCGCTGGCGGTGAACGAAGAAAACGCCGCCGGTGGCCGCGTGGTAACCGCTCCAACCAACGGTGCCTGCGGGATTGTTCCTGCTGTGCTGGCCTACTACGACCACTTTATCGAGCCTGTAACTCCAGAAAGCTATATTCGCTACTTCCTGGCTTCTGGTGCGATTGGCGCGCTGTATAAGATGAATGCCTCGATTTCCGGTGCGGAAGTAGGCTGTCAGGGCGAAGTCGGCGTTGCCTGTTCAATGGCGGCGGCGGGTCTGGCAGAACTGCTGGGCGCCAGCCCGGAACAAGTTTGTGTGGCGGCTGAAATCGGGATGGAGCACAACCTGGGGCTGACCTGCGACCCGGTTGCCGGACAGGTTCAGGTGCCGTGTATCGAACGTAACGCCATCGCTTCCGTGAAGGCTATCAACGCCGCGCGTATGGCCATGCGTCGTACCAGCGAGCCGCGCGTGTCGCTGGATAAAGTGATCGAAACTATGTACGAGACCGGCAAAGACATGAACGCCAAATACCGCGAAACCTCGCGGGGCGGCCTGGCCATCAAAGTACAATGTGACTAATCCTTCCTCGCCCATCTCCTCCGGATGGGCGATTTTTCACCCCTATCCCGTTTTTTTAGCTGCGGGGCACTACACTTGCTCTGTTGACGCTAACATTCTGACAGGCGTCGCCTGGGTGAGCGTCCGTCATGCTAACTGCGCAAAACTTGATTATGGGATACCGACGCAAGCGGATCATCGTCTGCCTGCTGGTCGCCCTTTTAACGCTGTTACTCACCTTCGGCCTCAGATTTATTTCGCAGCGCAGCCTAAATCAACAACGCATTGACGCCTACGCGCAGCATGCGGTGGAAAGCCTCGATAAAGTACTGATTCCTGTGGCCGGGAAGCGTCATGAGCTGACAAGCCTGGTGGGCCAGCCCTGTGAGAACGTCCATCTGCCGATGCGTAAACTGGCTGCCGCTTTGCAGACGTTACGCTCCATCGCGCTGGTGAAATCCGGCGTGTTGTACTGCTCAAGCGTCTTTGGCGACCGTGATGTGATCCTCAGCGAGCGTCAGCCGGGGCTGCCCGATCCGGCGGCAAAACTGTTGTTGGCGGTAGACCAGTCGCTAATCAAAGGCTCGCCGATCCTGATCCAGTGGTATCCCGCCTCTGCGGACGGTGAAGACGGCGTTCTGCTCTCCATCAATATTCATCTGCTGAGCTCACTGCTGCTTGAGCCGCAGGCCCCGCTGATTAAGCGGGTAATTGTCTCGGTCGGGCGCCAGTATTACAGCGATTCGCAGGGCGTCAGCGAACAGCTACGGCTGGCAGACGATGAGCAGATTGTGACGCGCAGCTCTGAGCTGTTTCCGTTTGCTATCAGCGTCTCAACGCCAGGAGCCACTGCGCTTGCGCTGGCCGATCTCCCGGCCCAGGCTCCACTTGCCGTGATCCTCAGCCTGCTGCTTGCCGCGGTGTCGTGGATAGCCACCGCAGGTCGCGTCAGCTTTACCCGTGAAATTGTACTGGGAATGCACAAGCGGGAATTTGAGCTTTATTGCCAGCCACAGCTGGATACGCGGACGCAGCAGTGTAACGGCGTGGAGATCCTTCTGCGCTGGAATAACCCCCGCCTTGGCTGGATCTCACCTGAGGTGTTCATTCCTGTGGCCGAAAGGGAAAACCTGATCGCCCCGCTCACACGCTACGTGATTGCTGAAACCGTTCGCCAGCTCCATTATTTTCCCCGCAGTCCTCACTTCCACATTGGGATCAACGTGGCATCCAGCCATTTCCTGCAGGGTGCGCTGCTGCGCGACGTTAACCAGTACTGGTTTGCCGCACACCCTCAGCAGCAGCTGGTGCTGGAGCTGACCGAGCGGGACAATCTGCAGGGGGTTGATTACCGGCTGGTTCGCGAACTGCATCGCAAAGGCGTCAGGCTGGCGATTGACGATTTCGGCACCGGCAGCAGTGCTCTTTCGTGGCTCGAGCAACTGCGCCCGGATATTCTCAAAATTGATAAATCTTTCACTAACGCCATTGGCACAGATGCGGTGAACTCGACGGTGACGGACATTATCATCGCGCTCGGGCAGCGTCTGAATATCGAACTGGTGGCTGAAGGCGTTGAAACACCGCAGCAGGCGCATTATCTGCGCCTCCACGGTGTGCATTTTTTGCAGGGATATTTGTACGCCCGACCTATGCCGGTGGCGGAATTCCCGCGCTGGCTTGCGGGGGGCTCCCCGCCGCCGAAGGCGCATAACGGGCATCCTCTACCCGTTATTTTGTAAGTTTTACTCTTCTTCGTCGTGCGGCGAAGCTTGTTTCACGACCCGAACCAAATCAACCCGGTAATCGTTCGCTTCTACCACGGTGATATCCAGCGGCGGGACGCTCAGCACATCACCGGCTTTCGGGATATGACCGTTGACCGCAATCACCAGGCCGGCGACGGTGGCGATATCGTCATCGTCATTGAGCAGGTGATCCAGCCCCAGTGCCTGTTGCAACGCATGCAGGTCAGTCCCACCTTTCACCAGCCAGCCTTCGCCGTCGGCAATGATTTCCGGGGTTTCATCCGCATCCGGGAATTCACCGGCAATCGCTTCCAGCACGTCGAGCGGAGTAACCAGACCCTGTACCATGCCAAACTCATCGGCGACGATCACAAAGCTGCCACGGGCACGGCGCAGCACGCCAAGCAGGTTAATCGGATCCAGCGTTTCCGGGACCACAATCGCCGGAGACGCCGAGGCGATAGCCGCCACGTCTTCACCGGCTTCCAGCGCCACCAGCATCTCTTTGGCACGAACGATACCAATGATTTCATCCAGTTCACCGCGACACACCGGGAACAGGCTATGCGGTGAAGAGAGCAGCTGCTGGCGAATTTCGTCCACGCTCAGGCTGGCATCCACCCAGCTGATTTCGCCGCGCGGCGTCATGATGCTACGCAGCGAACGCGAAGCCAGGGTCAGCACGCCGTTAATCATATAGCGCTCTTCATCCGCAAAGGCACCTTCAGGAACAGGAACGGCCACCGGGTTTTCCGCATCATGTTGAACCACGTTCTGTTTGCGACCGCCCATCAGACGCAAAATCGCGTCAGCAGTACGGGCGCGCAGCGGAACGTTCGACTGATGGCGAATAAAGTTGCGGCGTGCAATCTGGTTAAACAGCTCGATGATGATCGAGAAGCCAATCGCGGCGTACAGATAGCCTTTCGGAATATGGAAACCAAAACCTTCCGCCACCAGGCTCAGACCGATCATCAGCAGGAAGCTCAGGCAGAGCACCACCACGGTCGGATGTTGGTTGACGAAGTTGGTTAACGGTTTAGACGCCAGCAGCATCACCGCCATCGCAATCACCACCGCAGCCATCATCACCGGCAGATGGTTCACCATCCCCACCGCAGTGATCACCGCATCCAATGAGAACACCGCATCCAGCACCACTATCTGAGCGACCACAACCCAGAAGCTGGCATACCCTTTCCCGTGACCACCGTCATGCTGGCGGTTTTCCAGCCGTTCATGCAGCTCGGTGGTGGCTTTAAACAGCAGGAATATCCCCCCTAACAACATAATCAGGTCGCGACCGGAGAACGAGTAGTCCCAGACGCTAAACAGCGGTTTGGTCAGGGTCACCATCCACGAAATCACCGACAGCAGCGCAAGACGCATGATCAGCGCCAGCGACAGGCCAATCAGTCGGGCTTTGTCACGCTGCTTTGGCGGCAGTTTGTCCGCAAGAATGGCGATAAAGACCAGGTTATCAATACCCAGCACAATCTCAAGAACGACGAGCGTCAGCAGGCCGACCCAGATTGAGGGATCCATTAACAGTTCCATGAATAGCTCCGGCAAAGGGCAAAACCTGTCATCGCCCTGTCAAAAACAGACGTGACTATCTCGGTGCGAAAATTAAGTGGATGGGATGTGGCAGCAACGTGCCAGGGGGTGAAATGGCGTCGGTGACGGTCCATATTTCGGGCTATGCCCTATACTCCTGTGTAATTAAACGGAATGTAAACATATCAGAGACAAAAGGGATCTTGCAAAAATTTACGTCTCTTTGCATTTTTCATGGTGATTTTTTGCGCTTCAAAATTATTGATTGTCGATGAGTAAATTACGGATCTTCATCACATTAATTATTTTTTCACTATCTAAAATAATTCGCGGAAGTTATCAGTTTTTGAACTCTAACCCCTATCTGAATCGATTCGGTGCTAACGAACGGTTCACAAAGCGCCGAACCATTTGGCGTAACGATAATAAAGGAGGTAGCAAGTGACGATTGCTATTGTAATAGGCACACATGGTTGGGCTGCAGAGCAACTGCTGAAAACAGCAGAAATGCTGTTAGGCGAGCAGGAAAACGTCGGCTGGATCGATTTCGTTCCAGGCGAAAACGCGGAAACGCTCATTGAGAAATACAACGCGCAGTTGGCAAAACTGGACACCACTAAGGGTGTGCTGTTTCTCGTCGATACCTGGGGCGGCAGTCCGTTTAATGCGGCAAGCCGTATTGTCGTCGATAAAGAGCAACATGAAGTTATCGCCGGCGTAAACATCCCAATGCTGGTTGAAACGCTGATGGCGCGTGACGACAACCCAAGCTTTGACGAGCTGGTTGCGCTGGCGGTTGAAACGGGTCGCGAAGGCGTGAAAGCGCTGAAAGCGAAACCTGTGGAAAAAGCAGCGCCAGTCGCGGCAGCACCAGCGGCACCTAAAGCAGCGGTCCCTGCAAAACCAATGGGTCCAAACGACTATATGGTTATCGGCCTTGCGCGTATCGACGACCGTTTAATCCACGGCCAGGTCGCTACCCGCTGGACTAAAGAAACCAACGTTACCCGCATCATCGTCGTCAGTGATGAAGTTGCCGCTGACACCGTGCGTAAAACACTGCTGACGCAGGTTGCTCCTCCGGGCGTGACCGCACACGTGGTTGATATCGCGAAGATGATCCGCGTTTACAACAACCCGCAATATGCCGGTGAGCGCGTCATGCTGCTGTTCACTAACCCAACGGACGTTGAGCGTATCGTTGAGCAGGGCGTGAAAATTACCTCCGTGAATATCGGCGGTATGGCTTTCCGTCAGGGTAAAACCCAGGTGAACAACGCCATTTCAGTTGATGAAAAAGATATCGAAGCTTTCCAGAAACTGAACGCGCGCGGTATTGAACTGGAAGCACGTAAAGTTTCTACCGACCAGAGACTGAAAATGATGGATCTGATCAGCAAGGTCGGCAAATAAGCCCAGCCCTGTCTGCTCACTGAATTTTCAACCTTAAGGCTTATGTTATAGGAGAAGTACAATGGAGATTACCACTCTTCAGATTGTGCTGGTGTTCATCGTCGCTTGTATTGCGGGTATGGAATCCGTACTTGATGAGTTCCAGTTCCACCGTCCGCTGATTGCCTGTACCCTGATTGGTATGGTCCTCGGCGATATGAAAACCGGTATCATCATCGGTGGTACTTTGGAAATGATCGCCCTGGGCTGGATGAACATCGGTGCGGCAGTAGCACCGGATGCGGCGCTGGCTTCCATCATTTCAACCATTCTGGTTATTGCCGGACACCAGAGCATCGGCGCAGGTATCGCGCTGGCGATCCCTCTGGCAGCAGCAGGCCAGGTTCTGACCATCATCGTTCGTACCATCACCGTTGCCTTCCAGCACGCGGCTGATAAAGCAGCAGAAAACGGCAACCTGACGGCGATTTCCTGGATCCATGTCTCTTCTCTGTTCCTGCAGGCAATGCGTATCGCTATTCCGGCAGTTATCGTGGCCGTGTCTGTCGGTACCAGCGAAGTCCAGAGCATGTTGAACGCGATTCCAGAAGTCGTGACCAGCGGTCTGAACATCGCCGGCGGTATGATTGTGGTCGTTGGTTACGCAATGGTCATCAACATGATGCGTGCTGGCTACCTGATGCCGTTCTTCTACCTCGGCTTCGTGACCGCAGCATTCACCAACTTCAACCTGGTTGCGCTGGGTGTGATTGGTGCTGTGATGGCAATTCTGTATATCCAGCTGAGCCCTAAATACAATCGCGTTGCAGGTGGTCCGGCACAGACTGCTAACAACGACCTCGATAACCAACTGGACTAACAGGTGAGCGAAATGGTTGATATTGCAAAAAATACCACTGAGAAAAAACTCACCCAGAGTGACATTCGTGGCGTGTTCCTGCGTTCTAACCTGTTCCAGGGTTCATGGAACTTCGAACGTATGCAGGCGCTGGGCTTCTGCTTCTCCATGGTACCGGCTATCAAACGCCTGTACCCGGAGAACAACGATGCGCGCAAACAGGCGATTAAACGTCACCTGGAGTTCTTCAACACCCATCCCTACGTAGCGGCTCCGGTACTCGGCGTAACGCTGGCGATGGAAGAGCAGCGTGCTAACGGCGCAGAGATCGACGATGGTGCTATCAACGGCCTGAAAGTTGGTCTGATGGGGCCTCTGGCCGGTGTCGGTGACCCAATCTTCTGGGGTACCGTACGTCCGGTATTCGCGGCACTGGGTGCCGGTATCGCGATGAGCGGTAGCCTGCTCGGTCCTCTGCTGTTCTTCGTGCTCTTTAACCTGGTCCGTATGCTGACGCTGTATTACGGCATCTCCTACGGCTACCGTAAAGGCGTGGACATCGTTAAGGATATGGGCGGCGGCTTCCTGCAGAAACTGACTGAGGGGGCGTCAATCCTGGGCCTGTTTGTCATGGGGGCCCTGGTTAACAAGTGGACGCACGTGAACATTCCGTTGGTGGTATCGAAAATCACCGGTTCTGACGGCCAGGTTCACGTCACCACCGTGCAGACCATCCTCGACCAGCTGATGCCGGGCCTGGTGCCGCTGCTGCTGACCTTCGCCTGTATGTGGCTGCTGCGTAAGAAAGTGAACCCACTGTGGATCATCGTTGGCTTCTTCGTCATCGGTATCGTGGGTTATGCCATCGGCCTGCTGGGTCTGTAATTTTGCTGTATCCTGACGGGGCCATTTTGGCCCCGTTTTCTTTTCTGGAGGATGAATGACCATCACGGACTGGGTACTCGTACTCTTTATTGCGGCCCTGCTGGGTTACGCCATTTACGATCAGTTCATTATGCCGCGCCTGAATGGCCCCGTGCTGCTGGCGATCCCCCTGCTCCGCCGGAGCCGCGTCGACGGCATCATCTTTGTCGGTCTGGTCGCTATCCTCATCTACCAAAACGTGAATGCTCATGGGCAGTTAATCACCACATGGTTATTATGTGCTCTGGCCTTAATGGGGCTGTATCTGTTCTGGATCCGTACGCCAAAGATTATTTTTAAATCAGCGGGCTTTTACTTCACCAACGCGTGGATTGCCTATTCCCGGATAAAAGAAATGAATTTATCTGAGGATGGCGTACTGGTGATGCAATTAGAACAACGGCGTCTGCTTGTTCGCGTACGAAATATCGACGACCTTGAACGTATCTACAAGCTTCTCGTTTCATCTCAATGAGTTATAATTATAGCCATTGCTATATTTGTCGTTATATTGCGCACGATAATTTATAGCACTGGCTATATTCTTAAAGATTTCCCCTCATATTTATTAACGTTTCCCTTACCGATAAATCCAAATGAAAATCGTTATCAATAAGCGAAATAAATAACGCTTTTTTGTTATTGTTTTATTTTCTCAAAATATGTTAAGGTTGCGCCCGTCGTTGGGGAGTAGCCGATTTCCAGTCCCGGAAATGTACGTGTCAACATACTCGTTGCAAAACGTGGCACGTACGGTTCATCAGCATGATGAGCAGGCGAGACCATAGACATACCACCTGCACTGCGTCCTCTTTCGGATGCAGAATTACTGGGGGCAGTGGTGTGTCATATGGATATTTCCCCGGTCAGGACAAGCGATGACTCTCTCAGCTATTATCCTTCTTGCCTTTGGTATGTCGATGGACGCTTTTGCCGTCTCGATAAGCAAAGGTGCCACGCTGCAAAAACCTAAATTCTCTGAAGCCCTGCGCACCGGACTTATCTTTGGCTCCGTTGAAGCTATTACGCCGCTTATCGGCTGGGGTCTTGGCATGCTGGCCAGCCAGTTTGTGCTGGAGTGGAACCACTGGATCGCCTTTGTGCTGCTGGTTTTCCTCGGTGGCCGAATGATGGTTGAAGGCTTTCGCGGTAATGAAGAGGAAGAAGAAGCGCCAACCCGTCACGGCTTCTGGCTGCTGGTCACCACCGCCATCGCCACCAGCCTGGATGCGATGGCCGTCGGCGTCGGCCTGGCGTTTTTGCAGGTCAATATTATCTTCACCGCGCTGGCGATTGGCTGTGCGACGCTGATCATGACCACCATCGGGATGATGGTTGGCCGTTTCATCGGCCCGCTGCTTGGCAAGCGAGCCGAAATTCTGGGCGGTATTGTGCTGATTGGCATGGGCGTTGAGATCCTCTGGAGCCACTTCGCCGGTTAATCTTCCCGCTGCCAGACCTGCACTAAGAAGTCGGTCTGGCAGCCAAATTGCTCCAGCTCAGCCAGTTTTTCCCACACTTCCGGTTTCGCCCGCCAGGCGAAAGGCGTCATCTGCAACAGCGCCACGGCTTCGCTTCCCGTCAGAGTCATTGGATAAGCAATCTGCTGCTCCACAATGCGCTTAAAGCCAGGCAGCTGTTCGCTGTTCGCTTCATGCAAGCGGATCTCATCATAGATCAGCCCTTTCAGCTCCATCAGATGGCGTGGACCCGGCGTGGCGGTGATCACCAGGCCGCCCGGTTTCACCACTCTTTCGAGCTCCTGCGGATTACAGGGCGCATAAATGCGTACGACGGCATCCATACAGGCATCGCCGAACGGCAGCCGTTGGCTGGAGGCAACGCAGAAATCGACCTGTGGATAGCGTTTTGCACCGTAGCGCACAGCCACTTTGGCCACGTCCAGACCCCAGGTATGAGTCGCAATATCGGCAAAAGCATGCGTGTAGTACCCTTCCCCGCAGCCAATATCCAGCACGTTTTCAGCCTTCGCCTGGCGAAGATGTTCGCAGATGGCATCGCGAAGCGGCTGGTAATGGCCGGCATCAAGGAAAGCGCGGCGGGCCTGCATCATCTCCGCGCTGTCTCCCGGATCGCGCGAGCGTTTGTGCTGCACCGGCAACAGATTGAGATATCCCTCTTTCGCCAGATCGAACTGATGGCGCTGCGGGCAAATAAAGCTGTTGTTGTGGCGCTCAAGCGGCGCGTGGCAGAGAGGACAGCTCCAGGACATGATGGCTCCGGTATCATTGAAAGGGCGAAAGTGTAACGCTATTCGCCCCCAAGGTGAATGGCTTACAGGGCCGGAGCCGCCTCCCCGCTGTTATGCTCGACGATAAGATTATCGGCACCGGACGCAATACCATCAGGCATGACGTTTTCCAGACGCAATACGTCACCCATAATCTGACTGAAAACGGGGGCCGAAACCGCGCCGCCGTAATAGCTGCCGTTGGACGGATTATTGATCACCACCACTAAAGCGTACTGCGGATTGCTGGCCGGCGCGACACCGGCGGTATAGGCAATGTACTTATCGACATATTTCCCGTCATCGCCAATTTTCTTCGCCGTTCCGGTTTTCACCGCCACGCGATAATTATGTACCGCCGCTTTGGTCCCACCACCGCCCGGCAGCGCCACACTCTCCATCATGTGTTCAACTTCATGCACAATTTGTGGCGACATCACCTGCTTGCCAATGACCGGCGGATCGATACGAGTGATAGAAAGCGGACGTTCGGCACCAAATCCGCCAATCGTGGCATAGACGTGTGCCAGCTGTAACGGCGTCACCATCAGCCCATAGCCAAAGGCAAAAGTCGCGCGGTCCAGCTGTCCCCAGAAGCGGCGCTGTGGCATCAGCCCCTGACTTTCACCGGTCAGCCCAAGGCCGGTTGGTTCACCAAAACCGAAGGCATGGTAGGTATCGAGCAGATGCTGAATGGGCATTGCAAGTGACAGATGGGAAACGCCGGTATCGCTCGATTTCTGCAAAATACCCGTCAGGGTCAGTTCAGGATAGTAGCCCACGTCGCGGATCCGGTGACCGTCCACCACATAAGGATGGGTATCAACCACGCTGTCCGGCTGGACAATGCCCTGCTGTAAAGCCGTCATAATCACTAGCGGTTTAACGGTTGAACCGGGCTCGAAGGTATCGCTGATGGCACGATTACGGAAATCATCCAGCGTGGCTTTCTCGCGGTTATTTGGGTTGAAGTCTGGATAGCTTGCCATCGACAGAATTTCACCCGTACTGATTTTAATCAGCACGGAAGCACCGGACTCCGCTTTGTTCCAGCGTACGGCGTTATCCAGTGCATCTTCCGTCACGGTTTGCAGACGCTCATCAATACTCAGCTGCAGGTTGTGGGCAGGAACCGCTGTCTGTTCGGTCAGGTTTTCAATCACCTGGCCGTGACGATCCTTACGTACCAGACGCAACCCTGGCTTTCCCTCGAGTTGCGCGTTGAAACTTTTCTCCACACCCTCTATCCCCTGATCGTCGATATTGGTAAACCCAAGCAGGTTTGCCGCAACGTGACCGGCCGGATAAAAACGCCGGGATTCGTCTCTGAGATCTACGCCAGGAAGATGCAGCTTGTCGATCCAGTCGGCCTGCTGCGGATCCATTTGGCGAGCGAGATAAAGAAAGCGGGAGTGCGGGTGCTGAGTTATGCGCGCACGGAGTTCAGGCAGCGTGGTATGCAACGCGGACGCCAGCGCCTGCCAGCGCGAATCGTACCCTACTCCCCCTTTTGCAATCAGCGTCTGCGGGTCGGCCCAGATGGCGCTAACGGGCACACTGACGGCCAGAGGACGGCCATTGCGGTCCATGATCATCCCGCGCGGAACCTCAATGGGTTCTTCCCGCAACGAGCGCATGTCCTCTTGTTTAACGAGATTATCCGGGGAGATGATTTGCAGCCAGCCTACACGAGCCAACAACAGTCCGAGGCAACAGCAAATGCCGAAACAGACCAGGCCAAAACGGACAGGGGTAAAATGAGGATGAGGTTTTTGCACTCCGACTCCAGGCGGCGATGGACAACCCGATGATTTAACGTGAAAAAGCGTGAAGATAATCGCTAAACAATGCTAATAATGTTGTGGATTTGCAACAAAGCGCGACAGAGAGGGCATTCAGGACATGGTTTGCAATAAACAATAAAAAGCCTCGCTGTTAGCGAGGCTTTCTGGCTGATGTCAATATGAGATCAGTGGATTCGAATCAGATAGCAGTAACGTTAACTGCTGCTGGGCCTTTCTGGCCGTCCTGAATTTCGAACTCAACGTTCTGGCCTTCAGCCAGAGTTTTGAAGCCGTTACCCTGGATTGCAGAGAAGTGTACGAACACGTCTTTGCTGCCGTCAGCAGGAGTAATGAAACCAAAACCTTTAGACTCGTTGAACCACTTAACTTGACCTTTAATCTTTGCCATTTTGCAAAATTCCTTAGAGTGTTTTCTTCGCCCGTGGGGCACTTACATAGCTAAAACTGAGACATGACTGCATGAGGCACTAATATAAGGTTCGGCAGAGAAGCGGTATTCAACGACAACGTGTTTACTCAGAACTTCTTTACTGATAATGCCACACATAAACAGAACTGTACCTCGTTTAACCCAAAACGTGTTATCACATACAACGTAAATAATGGCAAGCCATTTTTAGACATGTCTGGATCGGCCGCACAAATCCCAAAACTGAATGCTTATTGTCTGCACATTTATGCGGCTTTCCACTTCCGGGCACTGAAACTCAACGCATACAGGTCCGTTGCCGGACGCGCTTCGCTGCAACTTTTTTACCATAGCTCAACAGGTTTTGAGCGTCCAGCCATCGCAACCTTAAAAACGACAAATTTCTGAACTTAGAAAATTTTCTGCATAAATATGCTTCACACGAATGCCTGATGGCTGATAAAAGACGCAGCGATAATGTTTTTGAAATAGAATTGTGCTTGCACCAAAATAATCATTTTTCGCCGATATTGCGCTATCAGGAAGCAATAAAAACGTTTCGCTCGTTTTACAGGAAGCGTTAACTGATAGCGAAGCGAATAACGCATTAACAGAATGCTGAAAAGAGGAAAATCCGGGGGAATTTAGAACATTAAAGGATATATCAGAACCAATACGTATAATGCTGCACTCTTTTAGTGCCCATCCCGACAGCCAGCGGCCACCGGGATGAGACTCGCTTAGCGCTCCGCGACCAGGCGAATAATGTCTTCGTCCTGCTCTTGCGGCTGAGCTTGCTCAACGGGCTTAGCCGGTTCGGCTTTTTCCGGTTCGTTGGCTTCACAAAGGCGACGCAGCAGCGCATTCTGACGTTTCTGCGCATCCAGCAGGGCTTCCAACAGCTCAATCTGCTCATTCGTTCTGGAACTTGCACGATTCACAAAGAACCACACGCCCAACCCAACAACCAGTACCAGCAGGGAAACCGCCAGCGAGGCCAAATTCAGCATTCCGGAATTCATCAAATCAATCATTTCACCACCTCAAATTGAAGGCATCATTCTACCACTCGGCCTGAGGAAGGAAATCATCAGCGAGAAAATTCTTACCAGGGAATAAATTTGTTGATGGTGCAGATGCCGCTAAAAAACTGCACATCCTGATCGCACAGCACATTGATAGTCTGGGTCCATAGCAACAGACAGACCAGCAGAAGCACAATGACCAGGACAATCCGCCAAAATTTTCTCACTCCACTCTCCGCGAAAACTTATTTACCAACACATTAGCACGCTAACCTTAAACCGCGGCTAACTGTAGTGGAGTCTGTTGGTTTTAGGAATCATCGACTTGTTTCAGGTCGTGAACAAACTAAACTTATGCCGGAGAAGTTAAAAGAAAGAGGCAAACAATGCGCTTAGTTGTACGTACCATTATTCTCCTGGCGATTGCCTGGATTGCTCTGTTGTTGTCTGGCTACGGCGTGCTGATGGGCAGCAATGAAAATGTCGGCGGACTGGGTCTTCAGTGTAAGTATCTGACCGCTCGTGGCACCAGCACAGCACAGTATGTTCATTCCGATAGCGGGATCATTGGGCTGACCAACTGCCCGGTACTGCGCAAAAGCACGATTGTCGTCGATAAAGGATAGTTTATTGCTGAAAAATGAAACGCCGCACTGGATGCGGCGTTTTTTATGACTTTAGCCACTCAGAACGGATAGTCGTTATAGCCCATCTGCTCAGAGATTTTACGCGCTGCGGTGTGCAGCATGCTGACATACTCGTGCAGGCGCTCTTCTGAGAAACGCAGGGTCGGGAAAGAGATGCTCAGCCCGGCAATCACCACGCCGAAACGGTCAAACACAGGAACGCCGATACAGCGCAAGCCCTCTTCCTGCTCTTCGTTGTCTTCGCCATAGCCCTGCTCACGAACCTGATCCAGCATCGGCAGCAGCTCTTCCGTGTTGGCAATGGTGCGTTCGGTGCTGCGTTTATATTCAACGCCTTCCAGAATTTGCTTCACTTCATCCCGATCGCGCCATGCCAGCAGCACTTTACCAATTGCGGTGCTGTACAACGGGTTACGACGGCCAATGCGGGAGTACATGCGCAGGTTGTACATCGAATCAATTTTGTGGATGTAGACGATGCTGTCTTCATCCAGAGCGCCGAGATGGATGGTCTCTTTAGTCAGACGGGAAAGTTCACGCATCTGAATATCGGCACTGCGGATAAGGTCGACGTTTTGCAGCGAACGTGCGCCCAGTTCGAACAACTTCAGGGTCAGGGAGTATTTCTCAGACTCACCTTCCTGTGCGACATACCCCAGAGACTTCATGGTCTGCAAAAAGCGATACACCGTGCTTTTCGACATCATCACGCGCTGAGACAGCTCGGTGATCCCGATTTCACGCTCTTCGCCCAGCGCCTGCAAAATGCCAAACACCTTCAATACCGAAGAGACAGAATCTGGCTGTTTATCCAAATCTGCAACTGCCATTACTCACCTCACCGCGACTGTTTTATAAAATTCAGAACTGGTTTTTATTATAATTTTTCAGGCTACTGGCCGCAATCACTGTTCTGCATTCTGGTTACAAATCTGCGACATACTGCCGAATAATCAATGCTAAAATCATTACCTGCATAATGATTTCAAGAAAGACTTATCTTTTATATGGAAAAAACAGTTTCTGACGGCCTGCCGCTGCCCCAGCGCTATGGCGCCATCCTGACGATTATTCTCGGTATTTCGATGGCCGTTCTCGACGGCGCCATCGCTAACGTGGCGCTGCCGACCATCGCCAGCGATCTTAATGCCTCACCCGCCGCCTCTATCTGGATTGTTAACGCCTATCAGATTGCGATTGTGATTTCGCTGCTGAGCCTGGCGTTTCTCGGTGATATGTTTGGCTACCGCCGTATCTATAAATGCGGTCTGGTGGTCTTCACCTGCACCTCGCTCGCCTGCGCCCTTTCCCACTCTTTAGAAATGCTGACCCTGGCTCGCGTCGCTCAGGGCCTGGGCGGAGCGGCATTAATGAGCGTGAATACTGCGCTAATCCGCCTGATTTATCCGCAGCGATACCTCGGGCGCGGGATGGGGATCAACTCGTTTATCGTGGCGGTATCTTCCGCCGCGGGCCCGACGATTGCCGCCGCCATCCTGTCAGTCGCGTCGTGGCAGTGGTTGTTCCTGATCAACGTTCCGCTTGGCATTATCTCTTTTATACTGGCGATGCGTTTCCTGCCGGCCAATCCATCCCGCAGTCAGGCATCACGCTTTGATTTACCCAGCGCAGTGATGAATGCGCTGACGTTCGGGCTGCTGATCACCGCCCTGAGCAGCTTCGCCCAGGGGCAGTCGCTGTCGATTGTGCTGGCCGAAATCGTAGTGATGCTGGTCGTCGGATTCTTCTTCGTGCGCCGTCAGTTGAACCTGCCAGTTCCTCTGCTGCCGGTGGATTTACTGCGTATACCGCTGTTCTCACTCTCCATCTGCACTTCCATTTGTTCATTCTGCGCGCAGATGCTGGCGCTGGTCTCCCTGCCCTTTTTCCTGCAGGCCGCCATGGGCCGCAGCGAAGTGGAAACCGGGTTGCTGCTGACACCGTGGCCGCTGGCAACCATGGTGATGGCGCCGCTGGCTGGCTATCTGATTGAAAAAGTACATGCAGGATTTTTAGGTGCACTGGGTCTGGCCATTATGGCCTGCGGCCTGTTTGCGCTTGCCATGCTGCCGGCCGCACCGCATGACCTCGATATCATCTGGCGAATGGTGCTCTGCGGCGCTGGCTTTGGCCTGTTCCAGTCTCCGAATAACCATACCATTGTGTCATCAGCTCCGCGTAACCGCAGCGGCGGTGCAAGCGGGATGCTGGGTACCGCACGTCTTTTAGGTCAGAGTACCGGTGCTGCCCTGGTGGCGCTAATGTTTAACCTTTTTGGCACCCACGGAACCCACACCTCGCTTCTGCTGGCCGGTACGCTTGCCGTGATTGCGGCCATCGTCAGCGGACTGAGAGTCACTCAGCCCCGAGCCGGAATGTAAAAAAAGAGCGCCTCATTGAGGCGCTCTTTGCTTATGGGTCGTGCTGTGAATTCGTTATTTCAGGTATTCGCCGCTGCGCAGCGCTTCAATACGTTTATCCAGCGGCGGGTGCGTCATAAACAGCTCGCTCATGGATTTCGCCTTACCGTTGATGCAGAACGCCATCATGCTGCTGGCTTCCTGCGGCTCATAGCTGGTTTTCAGGCGCTGCAATGCGGCGATCATTTTCTCGCGGCCCACCAGTTTGGCTGACCCTGCATCCGCATGGAACTCACGGTGACGGGAGAACCACATGGTAATGATGCTTGCCAGAATACCAAACACCAGCTCCAGTACGGTGGCGACCGCAAAGTAAATCAGCGGGTTACCGTTGCTGCTCTCGCCTTCATCACGGTTTCCACCCAGGAAGCCTGCGGCAATCTGAGCGATCACGCGGGAAATGAAGATAACAAAGGTGTTCACTACACCCTGGATCAGCGTCATCGTGACCATGTCGCCATTGGCGATGTGACTGATTTCATGGGCGATAACGGCCTCGGCTTCATCACGGCTCATGTTCTGCAACAGCCCGGTACTTACTGCAACCAGTGACGCATCACGACGGGCACCTGTCGCAAAGGCATTGATGTCCGGTGCGTGATAAACCGCGACCTGTGGCATGGCAATACCCGCCTGGCGTGCCTGCTGCGCGACGGTGTTCATCAGCCAGCGCTCGGTTTCATTGCGTGGCTGCTCGATAACTTCGCCGCCGACGGATTTCAGCGCCATCCATTTAGACATCAGCAGCGAAACAATCGAACCACCAAAGCCAAACAGCAGCGCCATGATAAGCAGGCCTGTCATACTGCTCGACTGAATTCCTGTCAGGCTTAGCACCAGCCCGAAAACAACCATGACCGCCAGGTTGGTCATCAGGAAAAGCGCGATTCGCATCATAATATTCTTTAACCTCGTTGTAACAAAACGCACCATGCGATTACCCATATCGTATGGGTCCGGGGCGAATTTTCAACTATCAGGGGGCGCTAAGTCACGAGAAAAACACAACTTTACATTATGCGGGCGGTTGCTGACGTGGGTTTAAGGCAGATAAAAAAAGAGGCACAATTTCTTGTGCCTCCTGGGGGTTATTTCGTGGCTTTCGGATCCACCGCCGGAGCGTCTTTTTCCATATCCGCTAAATCCACTGCAATATGAACAGTTTCATCCAGATACGGATCGGGCTCCTGATAATCCTTCGGCAGATCGTCGAGTTTCTTCAGCGGAGGCTTGCCTTCACGTTTGTATCGATCGTTGATCCGCGCCAGGCGAGTCGCATCATCTTCGTCATTTTCTTTCTGACGCTGAGCGTAATTCAGTGAAGCGATATTGCGACGCTCTTTCAGGGCGTTGAAGTGGGCAATATCTTTCATGATGTACTGGAACTCAGGATCTTTCGCGATGCGATCTTCATGCATCTTCAGCAGCTGCGGCTCAAACGGTGCCATATCACCCGTTTTCACGTAGGTTGCAGCATTGATGCTATCCCACGGCATGGCGTTGTCTTCAAATCTCTCACCGGTTTCGGTGTCCTGATTAGCCGTTGGCATCAGGATATCCGGGGTGACGCCTTTACGCTGCGTGCTGCCACCGTTGATTCGGTAGAACTTCTGAATGGTGTACTGGACAGAGCCCAGCGCAGGCCACTCAGGGCGCAGCATCTGATCGTAAATGCGGTTCAGCGAGCGATACTGCTGGACGGTGCCTTTACCGAAGGTCGGTTCACCGACAATCAGCGCGCGACCGTAGTCCTGCATCGCAGCAGCGAAGATTTCAGAAGCCGAGGCGCTGAAGCGGTCAACCAGCACCACCAGCGGGCCTTTGTAATACACCACGCCGTCAGTGTCGCTGTCTTCGCGCACTTTGCCATTGTTATCACGCACCTGCACAACCGGACCGGAAGGAATAAACAGACCGGAAAGCGAAACGGCTTCCGTCAGTGCGCCACCGCCGTTGCTACGCAAATCGATAATGATGCTGCTGACATTCTGTTTTTCCAGCTTCTGCAGCTGCGCCTTGACGTCATCCGTCAGGCCAACGTAGAAGCCAGGGATATCCAGCACGCCGACTTTCTGTGAACCGACGGTTTTCACCGACATTTTCACAGCGCGATCTTCAAGACGAATGCGTTCACGCGTCAGCGTCACGATACGCGTCTTGGTGCCCTTACCGGCTGGCAGGATTTCAAGGCGCACTTTGCTGCCTTTCGGTCCTTTGATCAGCGCGACGACGTCATCAAGACGCCAGCCGATCACATCGACCATCGCCTTGCCCGTCTGACCTACGCCGACAATGCGATCGCCTACGCTTATCGCTTTGCTCTTCGCCGCAGGACCGCCTGCTACCATGGAGTTGATGAGCGTGTAGTCATCGTCCATTTGCAGCACCGCACCAATCCCTTCAAGAGAAAGGCTCATCTCGGTGTTGAACTGTTCGGTATTACGCGGGGAAAGGTAGTTGGTGTGCGGATCGATTTCGTGGGCAAACGCGGTCATCGCCAGAGAGAAAACGTCTTCGCTGTTGGTCTGTGCCAGACGGCGAATGGCGAATTTATAACGACGCGTCAGCGTGTCACGAATTTCTTTATCATTTTTGCCGGCAAGCTTCAGGCTCAGCTCGTCATATTTGACTTTGCTGTCCCAGAGCGCATTCAGCTCGGCTTCATTTTTCGGCCACGGCGCTTTGCTGCGGTCCAGATTGAAGCTGTCATTGCCGGTAAAGTCCATCGGACGCTCAAGCACTTTCAGCGCGTACTGATAGCGCTCAAAGCGGCGTTTTTGCGCCAGATTGTATAAATCGTAGAAAACGTCCAGCTTGCCGCTGCGCAGTTCGTCGCCAATCTGCGTTTTGCGCGAGTCAAACTGAGCGATATCGCTCGCCAGCAGGACGTTATGGCTGTAGTCCAGCAGGTTGAGATAGCGGTCGTAGATTTTCGCTGAGAACGCATTATCCAGATCGAACTGGCGATAATGCGAACGGGTAAAGCGAGACGTCACACGCTCGCTCACCGTTGCGTGCTGAGGCTCTTCCTTAAGTACCGGAATCTGGTCAGCACGGGTAATGTCATCCACAGCGAACGACTGGCCTGCCATCAGCAGCATGCCAGCGAGTGCGGTGACCTTAAAGAGTTTGTTCATGCCTGGCCCGGCCTCCGTTTCAGAACATCAAATGTTCTGCGCGTACAATCATCGACATACCAGAAGTCAGCTGTACACGAACACCGTCTTTGGTGATTTCGAGAACAGTGGCATCCATTGCATTGTTACCCGCTTTCACCTTCAGGGACTGGCCCACGGTCAGAGCAGACAGATCGGATACTGGAGTAAAACGCTCTTCACGTTCCTGACGTGGCGCTTTGGCAGCCGCAGGTTTTGCCGCAGGACGCGGTTTGCGATCGCCAGCTTCTTTGCGTGGAGCTACCGGGCGTGGTTTACGCTCGCGACGTGGCTCTTCTACAGGCTCACCGGCAGCAATAGCTGCTTCACGTTTTTTCGCCTGCTGCTCTGCACGCTGCGCCTGAACACGAGCTTTCGCTTCTTCAAGCTGCTGACGGGCATGAGTCACATGCTGTTCGTCCAACACACCGCAAGCATTACCGTCCAGATCGACACGAGTCGCACCGGCTTTGATACCGTACAGGTAACGCCAGCTGGAGGTATAGAGGCGCAATGCGGAACGAAGCTGAGTTTTGCTAAGGTTCATCTCACCTTCAACGCGCGTCACCAGATCCTGAAAAATACCAATTTTCAGGGGACGTGCTTCGCCTTCGGCGCTGAAACACTGTGGGAATCGTTCGGCCAGAAAAGCGATAACTTCTTTACTGCTATTCAACTTAGGTTGATTTTCCATGAAATTTCCTGATTACAACGGACGTAGCCAACATACCGCGGGCATGAACAGGCGTCATTATAATGACGCCATCAGTAATTGCTACG
Organism: Enterobacteriaceae bacterium 89; assembly: GCA_014156375.1. Taxonomy (GTDB): domain Bacteria; phylum Pseudomonadota; class Gammaproteobacteria; order Enterobacterales; family Enterobacteriaceae; genus Scandinavium. The sequence continues at coordinate 792,541 of RQJH01000003.1, forward strand.
TTATCCGTTGATTATCCTGCGACAGGCTGAAAGAATTTGTGTAAATCGGTGGCGGCAAGCACCTGCTCCAGGTGCCCTGCCAGCTCGCGCAGCCCCTGCTCATCTTCAGGCGTGAAGCGGGAAAATGCCGGGCTATCAATATCCAGCACCCCAATAATCTGCCCGTTCACCACTAAAGGCAGGACGATTTCGGAATTACTGGCCGCGTCGCAGGCGATATGACCGTCAAAAGCATGCACATCTTCAACTCGCAGAACCTGGTTTTGTGACACCGCCGTGCCGCAGACGCCGCGCCCGACAGGAATACGCACGCAGGCAATTTTGCCCTGGAACGGACCCAGCACCAGCGTTTCGCCTTCGAGAAGATAAAATCCGGCCCAGTTCACATCGCTCAGACGCTCATAGAGCAGTGCGCTGGTATTAGAGAGTGTGGCTAAAAAACTGGTTTCACCTGCCATTAATGCCTGAAAGTCACGGTTGAGATCCGCGTAAAACTCTGTTTTGTTCATTTTTAAGTCACTTATTGATGTACTTCGAAGCCGGTTCGAGCCGACGCATAGCTCTTTAAAATAAGCATTAAATGCGTTCGGGCTCAAGATGAATCCATTCATAGGTTAAGATAGAGTTATACATTCATTTCAAAAACGAATAAATGGCACTAAGAGCTTCCCAGATAACGCCGACGAAAAAGATTGTCGTCCAGGCCATTGGCACTCCCCTTGCGCCACCCGCATACCATCGCTGTCCGCAGTGCGACACGCTGTTTAGTTTGCCCGTGGTGAAATCGACCCAAAGCGCCTACTGCCCCTGCTGCAATGCCAAAATCCGCGACGGGCGGGACTGGTCGCTGACCCGGCTTGCCGCGATGGCGGTGACCATGATGCTGCTGATGCCCTTTGCCTGGAGCGAGCCGCTGCTGCATATCCATCTGCTCGGCGTGCGTATTGACGCTGACCTGATGCAGGGGATCTGGCAGATGACCAGCCAGGGCGATCCTATCCCGGCGGCAATGGTGCTGTTTTGCGCCGTCGGTGCGCCGCTGGTGCTGGTGGTGTCGATAGCCTATCTGTGGCTGGGCAATATTCTGGGGATGAATCTCCGCCCGGTCCTGCTGATGCTTGAGAAACTGAAAGAGTGGGTGATGTTGGACATTTACCTGGTCGGCATCGGCGTGGCCTCGATAAAAGTTCAGGATTACGCCTTCCTGCAACCCGGTATTGGGCTGGTGGCGTTTGTCTCGCTGGTTCTGCTGAGCATCATGACGCTTATCCATCTCAACGTTGAGCAGCTATGGGACCGCTTTTATCCTCAGCGCCCGGCGCAGCGTCCCGACCCGGGTTTGCAGGTGTGCATCGGCTGCCACCACACCGGATTTGCCGATTCGCGCGGCCGCTGCCGCCGCTGCCATATTCCCCTGCGTCACCGTCGGCCTTACAGTTTGCAGAAGTGCTGGGCGGCGCTGATCGCCTCGATGATTTTCCTGCTGCCGGCCAACCTGCTGCCGATATCCATCATTTACGTGAACGGCGCGCGCCAGCAGGACACTATCCTTTCAGGCATCATGTCTTTAGCTAACAGCAACGTGGCCGTCGCCGCCGTGGTGTTTATCGCCAGTATCCTGGTGCCTTTTACCAAGGTGCTGGTGATGCTGACGCTGCTGATTTCGATTCACTTCAAGTGCGAACAGGGGCTGCGGACCCGCATGCGGCTGTTGCGCCTGGTGACCTGGATTGGCCGCTGGTCGATGCTGGATTTGTTCGTCATTTCGTTAACCATGTCGCTGATTAACCGCGACCAGCTTCTTGCTTTTACTATGGGAGCCGCTGCGTTTTATTTCGGTGCTGCGGTAATATTGACTATTCTTGCTGTTGAATGGCTGGACAGCCGCTTACTTTGGGACGCACATGAGTCAGGAAACGCCCGCTTCACCGACTGAAGCGAGAATTAAAACAAAACGCCGAATTTCTCCTTTCTGGCTGCTTCCGGTTATTGCCCTGATGATTGCAGGCTGGCTTATCTGGAACAGCTATGAGGACCGAGGCACCACGATCACCATTGATTTCATGTCCGCCGACGGGATTGTGCCCGGCCGTACCCCTGTGCGCTATCAGGGCGTCGAGGTCGGTACCGTAGAGGAAATCAGCCTCAGCAAAAATCTCAGCAAGATCGAGGTTAAAGCCAGCATCAAAGGCGACATGAAGGATGCGCTGAAGGAAGAAACTCAGTTCTGGCTGGTCACGCCGAAAGCCTCGCTGGCTGGCGTTTCCGGTCTGGATGCGCTGGTCGGCGGTAACTATATCGGCATGATGCCGGGTAAAGGAAATCCACAGGATCACTTTACCGCCCTCGATACCCAGCCGCGCTATCGCCTGAACAATGGCGAACTGATGATCCACCTGCACGCGCCGGATCTGGGTTCGCTGAACAGCGGTTCGCTGGTTTATTTCCGTAAGATCCCGGTCGGTAAAGTCTACGACTACGCCATCAACAACAATAAGCAGGGCGTCACTATCGACCTGCTGATCGACCGTCGCTTCACCAATCTGGTGAAAAAAGGCAGTCGTTTCTGGAATGTGTCCGGTATTAAGGCTGACGTTGGCCTCAGCGGTGCGAAAGTTCAGTTGGAAAGCCTGGCGGCGCTGGTTAACGGCGCGATAGCCTTTGACTCCCCGGAGGATTCAAAAGCCGCCGAGCAGAACGATGAATTTGGTCTCTACGAAGACCTGGCCCACAGCCAGCGCGGCGTGATCGTGAAACTGGATCTGCCGGATGGTTCAGGTCTGAAGGCTGGCTCCACGGCGCTGATGTATCAGGGGCTGGAAGTGGGTCAATTGACCAAACTGAACCTTAACCCAGGCGGTGTGGTAACGGGTGAAATGACCGTCGATCCAGGGGTCGTCAATCTGCTGCGCGAAAATACCCGCATTGAGCTGAAAAACCCGAAACTATCGCTTGAAAACACCAACCTTAGCTCGCTGCTGACGGGCAGCACCTTCGAACTGGTACCGGGAGACGGTGCGCCGAAGGATCACTTTGTGGTGGTCCCTGCCGATAAATCGCTGTTACAGGAACCGGGGGTGATGACGCTGTCGCTGAATGCGCCTGAATCTTATGGCATCGAAGCCGGACAGCCCATCATTCTGCATGGTATTAAGATTGGTCAGGTTCTGGAAAGAACGCTCTCCGCCAAAGGGGTGTCGTTCTCCGTCGCCATCGACCCGCAGTATCGCGATCTGGTCCACGGTGACAGCAAATTTGTGGTTAACAGCCGTGTTGACGTTAAGGTCGGTCTGGACGGCGTTGAATTCCTTGGCGCCAGCGCCAGTGAATGGATAAGTGGCGGCATTCGCATTCTGCCCGGCGACAAAGGGCCAATGAAAAGCGAATATCCGCTGTATGCCAATCTGGATAAAGCGCTGGAAAACAGCATCAGCGATTTACCCACCACCACCTTATCGCTGACGGCCGATACACTGCCGGACGTTCAGGCGGGCTCCGTGGTGCTGTACCGTAAGTTCGAAGTCGGTGAAGTAATCACCGTTCGCCCGCGCGCCAATGCCTTTGATATCGATCTGCATATCAAGCCTGAATACCGCCAGCTGTTGACGCAAAACAGCGTGTTCTGGGCTGAAGGCGGCGCCAAAGTGCAGCTGAACGGCAGCGGACTGACGGTGCAGGCCGCCCCGCTCTCTCGTGCGCTGCGCGGTGCAATCAGCTTCGATAATCTGAGCGGTGCCAGCGCTAACGCGCGCAAAGGCGATAAGCGGATCCTCTATCCATCAGAAACCGCAGCACGCGCGGTCGGCGGGCAAATTACGCTGCACGCGTTTGACGCAGGCAAACTATCGCCGGGGATGCCAATACGTTATCTGGGCATCGATATCGGTCAGGTTCAGTCGCTGCAGCTGTTCACTGAGCGAAATGAAGTTCAGGCTAAAGCCGTGTTGTATCCTGAGTACGTGAACACCTTCGCTCGCGGCGGTACGCGTTTCTCGGTGATCACTCCGCAGATCTCCGCCGCTGGCGTTGAGCACCTTGATACCATCCTGCAACCTTACATCAACGTCGAGCCGGGCCGTGGCACTAATGCCCGCCGTGATTTCGAGCTGCAGGAAGCGACGATCACCGACTCACGCTATCTCGATGGTTTAAGTATTGTGGTTGAAGCGCCGGAAGCAGGTTCCCTCAGTATCGGTACGCCAGTGCTGTTCCGCGGTATCGAAGTCGGTACGGTGACCGGCTTGCAGCTCGGCTCGCTGTCCGATCGCGTGATGGTGGCGCTCAGGATCAGCCAGCGTTATCAGCATCTGGTGCGCAACAACTCCGTATTCTGGCTCGCCTCCGGTTATAACCTCGATTTTGGGATTATCGGCGGCGTGATTAAAACCGGGACGTTCAACCAGTTCATCCGCGGCGGGATCGCTTTCGCTACCCCACCGGGTACTCCGCTGGCGCCGAAAGCACAGGAAGGCAAACACTTCCTGTTGCAGGATACGGAGCCAAAAGAGTGGCGTGAATGGGGCACGGCGCTGCCACGTTAACCCTTAGCGACTCCGGCTTCTTCCTGCCGGAGTCGCTGTGATAAACTGCACGCCTCATTTTTGTAACCGGTGTGTTTAGTGGCCTATCTTCCAGACTCCTTCCTTGAAACGATGCGCGCGGCAATGCCTGCGCATCTCTCTTTTGACGATTTTATCGCTGCCTGTCAGCGTCCTTTGCGCCGCAGTATTCGCGTCAATACGCTGAAAATTTCCGTCCCGGACTTCCTGCAGCTGGTTGCCCCTTACGGCTGGCAGTTGACGCCCGTTCCGTGGTGCGAAGAGGGATTCTGGATCGAGCGGGAAGATGAAGATGCTCTGCCACTTGGCAGCACCGCTGAACATCTGAGCGGCCTGTTCTACATTCAGGAAGCCAGCTCAATGCTGCCGGTCACCGCACTGTTTGCGGATGACAATGCCCCACGACTGGTGATGGATGTTGCCGCAGCGCCCGGCTCCAAAACCACCCAAATTGCCGCCCGGATGAACAATGAAGGCGCTATTCTGGCCAATGAGTTTTCCGCCAGCCGGGTCAAAGTTCTGCATGCCAATATCAGCCGCTGCGGGATCAGTAACGTCGCCCTGACTCATTTTGACGGTCGCGTGTTTGGCGCGGCGCTGCCGGAATGCTTCGATGCCATTCTGCTGGATGCGCCCTGCTCCGGCGAAGGCGTGGTGCGAAAAGATCCGGATGCTCTGAAAAACTGGTCCGTTGAAAGCAACAATGAAATCGCCGGCACTCAGCGTGAACTGATCAACAGCGCGTTCCATGCCCTTAAACCGGGTGGCACACTGGTGTACTCCACCTGCACGCTCAACCGGGAAGAGAATGAAGACGTGCTGGCATGGCTGCTGGCGGAGTACCCGCAGGCCGTGGAAGTTGCCCCACTCGATAACCTTTTCCCTGAGGCCGACAAAGCATTAACCGCCGAAGGCTATCTGCACGTCTTCCCACAGATTTATGACTGCGAAGGTTTTTTCGTTGCCCGCCTGGTTAAAACAGCGTCCGTTGAGGCATTACCTGAACCTGGCTACAAAGTCGGCAAATTCCCGTTTATCCCAATGAAAGGTCGCGATGCGACAGCCGTCACCAATGCAGCTGCGCAGGTCGGGCTGCTGTGGGACGAACAACTGACCCTTTGGCAGCGTGATAAAGAAATCTGGCTGTTTCCCGCGGAGATCGTCCCGCTGATCGGTAAAGTGCGCTTCTCCCGGCTTGGCCTGCGGCTGGCTGAAACCTTCAACAAAGGATTCCGCTGGCAGCATGAAGCGGTCATTGCTCTGAAAAATGATAAAGGTCGCCATTTTGAACTGACGCTGACGGAAGCTGAGGAGTGGTATCGCGGACGCGACGTTTGGCCAGAACAGCCGCCAAAACAGGACGACGTTATCGTGACGTTTCAGGGACATCCGTTGGGGCTGGCTAAAAAAGTGGGCTCGAGACTGAAAAACAGCTACCCGCGAGAGCTGGTTCGCGACGGTAAACTCTTCGCCGCACAGATCAGCGCGGATCAAAAATAAGCACGTTCTGACTGGCAAAACGCTCCGGCTTGTCTACGCTGAAAAATGGGTGACCTAACTGGTCATACCACAACCCAGACGACAACCGGAGAGTATGATGACTAAAACCAGCGTACGCATAGGCGCCTTCGAAATCGATGACGCCGAGCTGCACGGCGAGCAGCAAGGGGAACGAACGTTAAGCATCCCCTGTAAATCCGATCCCGATTTGTGCATGCAGTTAGATGCCTGGGATGAAGACACCAGCGTTCCAGCCATTCTTGATGGAGAACATTCCGTACTATACCGCCAGCATTACGATCGCCAGTCCGACGCCTGGGTCCTGCGCCTCGCCTGACCCAAGAGAAACCCGCCCGCAGGCGGGTTATTTATTGCAGCTGTACCAGCGTCAGTTCCCCGCCAAATACCGCTCCCGTGTCAATGTAATGCTGATTCCCGGCATCATAGCGATGCTTTAAAGGCGTGTGCCCGAACCAGAAGTCATCAGCACCGTCGATAATGGTGTGATGCCCGGCCAGATGATCGCTGAGACGCTGGCGATCCCATAAAACCCGGTGCCAGTCGAGAACCTGCTGCCAGCCGTAGTGTGCTGCGGGGTAATCGGCGTGGGCAACCACGTGAGTTTTGTCAGCGGTGGCAATCTCAATCACAAACGGCAGCGCGTGGCATTCACTTAACCGCTTAATGACCACATCACGCTCACGGGCAGAACTGTGCTCAAACCAGTCTCCCCCGTTGAGTGTCCACAACGTCGGCTCCTGATGGTCTAAGGCATCCATCGCCATCTGTTCATGGTTACCACGAATAGCGAAAAACCAGCGCTCATCGAGCAGTTCCAGACATTTCAGGCTGTCTGGCCCGCGGTCGATGAGATCTCCCACCGAAATAAGGACATCCTTATAGGGATTAAATTTGAGGGCTTTAAGCCTGGTCAAAAGAAGTTCGTAGCAACCATGCAGATCGCCGGTCAGCCAGATATGTTGGTAATGCGTACCGTCTATTCTCTGATACATAATTACCTCCCATACGTAAAGTATAGGAGATAGTTAATTGCTAATGTTTTTGAATAAATTCCTAAATCAACACTAAACAAGACAGGAATAAAGTCTTTAGAAGCGTTAAGCCGGGCCTTGTCTGCCGTTAAGATATCTACTGAGTAATGATGAGGTTTTTAACGTGTCACACAACGCCCTGCCTACCGAGACTTCTGGTGCCCCGCAAGAGCATCTGATCGCTGCTTTAGTCAGCGGTAAACTGACCCCGGCACCCATCTGGAAAAAAACAGATTATCGGATCAAGTTCCTGCTTCGCAGCCTGCTGTTTTACCGGGGAACTCGCCGGATGCTGGATAGTCTGGGGCAGCGCCATGACTTCATGCAGCTACTGAGTGCGCAGGTGACGTTACCCAGCAAGCCACATCGACAGTATCTGGCCCGTGGCCTCGACTCCCTTCAGCGAGCGGATGCCATTGTTGGCCATTATCAGTTTGTCGACTCTCTTCAGAGCAAAAAGTTAGTCTCCGCGCTGACCGGAAAGGATCCGGCAGTGTTGTTAACGCTTGAAGGGAAAGACGGCGCAATCTTTACTCTTTCGGCCTCTTGCGCCCATAAAGCCGAGCGTGAGGGTGAGAGTACGTTGTGGTTCCGCGATGCCAGCAATACCGTTCTCGCCAGTGCGACTTTCAGCGTCATACGTGGTGGCAGCGGTTGGGAACTTATTGTCGGAGGTCTACAAGGCCCACGTCGCAATGTTTCCCACGAACTGATCAAAACCGCGACCCGCGCCTGCTATGGCCTGTTCCCGAAACGTATTCTGGTAGAGTTCTTTGGTTTGCTCTCAGCTCAATGTGGCATCGCTAAGCTTTATGGCGTAGGCGACAACGGGCATGTATTCCGGGCACTGCGTTACCGTTTCAGCAAAGGTCGTCATTTCCATGCCAGCTATGATGAGTTTTGGGCTTCGATTGACGGCGTCCAAAGCAGCGCTTATCTCTGGCAGCTGCCGCTACAGCAGGAACGTAAATCTATCGAAAGCATCGCCAGTAAGAAACGCGCTGAATATCGCCGCCGTTTTGCTTTGCTCGATGAGATGAGTACTCAGTTTAGCGCCCTTTTCTCCCATCCAGCATGATAAAAGCCTGTTAATGTCTGCCCAGCCATGGGCAGGCGCTTCTGGGCTCGACATTTGCACCAGGATACCCATTTTCGCTATCATCAGTTTTTTCTGATGTGATATCCCGCAGGCGAAACGTGTCGGTTATGAGCAAAGCTGAAATTGCCCTGATTATCATTGTGGTGCTGATCCTCATCATTGGCATCTGGTTTATTTTCAGCGATCAGCTGTGGGTCCTGGCCAGCTATCTGGAAACCCTGCTGTATCCCGACATTGTGACCCCCGAATAATCTTTCCCACAGATGACCAAATTCAAATTTAAACAACTTGATATTTGAATCCGGCAACCATGATCAATACCATTAATCACGAAACGAAAACGCCTGATTTGTTCATCCCAACAAAGAGATAGCTTTCATTTCAGGTCTGTCTGGTTCCAAACCCTGGACGCGCAACTTTCAGACCAACCACCCTGTAGCGCTGCATATCCCTGTAAAGCTACGGAAGTGAGTCCGAAAATATAATATTCATTGCAAGCTTTCCCCTTTATCCTGCGAAATAAAGGGGATTTTTTTGCCTGCCGCCAGGATTATCCGTCCGTTGCTCTGCTGTCACCCACCATAAAAATCTCGTGTAAAAAAAATGTTAAACCCATTTCTGTTGTGATATAACAGAAAACAGGTCGAAGCGAGAGTGTGGGAGTTTTTGCTTCTTCAGCTGTAAGCATTTGATTAGGCTTACAGATAAAAAGAGACCGAATACGATTCCTGTATTCGGTCTAGGGAAATGGCTCTTGGGAGAGAGCCGTGCGCTAAAAGTTGGCATTAATGCAGGCTAAAGTCGCCTTGCCCTTTAAGAATAGATGACCATGCCAGGTTTTCCAGTCCGCGACAAAAGTGGTCAGAAAAAAACCGTGAGCAAAGCGTCACAAAACACAAAAACCGCAAGATTTCGCACTGAAATGTTGCGGTTTTTTATTGCCCTTCAGACGGTTAGCGCTGGGCTTCAGCAGAGCTTCTCAGCACGCTCAATAAAGGGCTGAAGGCTCATTTTTTGCCCCGGATTGGCCGGATCGTCAATCTGAATCACGGAAATCGGCTGCGCCGTGGTTTTCCCCTCTTTCACTTCCTGCTCCGCTACCGCATTCAGAGGATACTGCACCAGGGTGCTTGGGTTGATGGCATACAGCGCATTGCCAGGGCGGCACGTCAGCATCACCTCTTCGCGGTTAAATGCCCACTTATCCTTACCCACTTCAAAGCGGCTCACGGTGATCACCTGCGGGGCAGCCAGAGCCGCTCCAGAAGTTGCCAATAACATCAGTGATAAAACGAATTTTTTCATGATTTCGCCAGTTAGTTCAGAACGGTTCCCAGGTGGCAAACGCGCTTACCGTCGCCAGCACCAGAGCCCCTAAAATCATTTCAGCCTGCGTAGTACGCAAGAACAGCCGCTCCGCGCGCTGTCTGTCCTTCGCCATTCGCGGTACCAGAACATACCTGTTTGCCACAGCGATGGCTACCATCAAGGCCACGAGCGCACATTTCACCAACAGCAGAGTGCCGTATGCCGTTTCGCTAATCAGGCGACCCTGAATAAGCCAGGCATTCAACACACCGCTGAGGATCACCCCGGCAACGGCCAGATGACCGTAGCGTGAGAAGCGCATCATGGTGTCGATGGCAAATCCCCGCCAGCGCCCTCTCGCCAACTGCAGGCAGTAGATAAACGGCAGCAGACCACCAAACCAGGCGCTCGCACAAAGCAGATGGATTGCATGATTGGTTCGCTGCAAAGCGCCCATTAAGCCTTCCCGCATCGCAGCATGCCCCACTCCCGCCATCAGCAGGATCTGAGCGATACACAGCAGAAGCAGCAGCGGCATAACCCTGTGAGGACGCAGCAGGACAATCACCACACTTATCCACGCCAGGATAATCTGCCACAGCCAGACGCTGCCAAAACGGGTGCCGGATACGGCCAGCCAGACCTCAGGTTGCAGCACATCACGCCACCCATTGCCCATCAGCCCACCCTGCAACATCAGCATCAATGTTGCGCACAGGGCGCTAAGACTCAGCGTCACATTGAGGGTCAGGCTAAACCTGCGGACCATCAATCGGCGCAGCGGCGGCATGGCCCACCAGGCGGCATACAGCACGCAGCCGAACGCCAGCATCAGGAACAGGAAATGTCCCCAACGCAGCAGGACGTACAAGCTTTCCACCACGGTTATTTCACGCTGAAGTGGTACTGGCCCTGCGTCTTATGCCCGTCCACGGAGACCACATGCCAGTCGACCTGGTACTCACCTGGCTTCAGAGCAGACTCAACCGGAACAATCAGCTGAGTATTATCTTTTTCATTGAGCTTTACGCTGCCCAGCGGGATGCGAGTCTGCTGCGGGCCAGTCAGCTCTACGCCGCTAAATTTCACCTCGATACCTTCGGAGAAATTAAGAGTGAGTGCCTGAGGGGTCGTAGTGACCTGTGCATCAGCGGCAGGAACCTGCTGCTTTAAATGAGCATGAGCCAGAGCGCTGGCGGTGGTGAAAGTACCGAGCAGGAAAACAGTGGCGCAGAGGGCGCGTGAAGCGATGGAGCTCATATTTGTCATTCCCTTTAGTTATATATCTTAACCAGAGAATAACTCTGTACAATGTTTACGTCGAGATCCTCTGCCGCAGAGCTTGCTATTCTGCGACGCACTTAGTAACTTTGCCGCGGTTAGCAAAGGAGCACATTATGAATACGAATCTGGCCAAAATCCCCCAGAACGAGATGGACAAAGTTAACGTCGATCTTGCCGCTGCTGGCGTTGCCTTTAAAGAGCGCTACAACATGCCGGTGGTTGCCGAAGTGGTAGAGCGTGAGCAACCCGCCCACCTGCGTGACTGGTTTCGTGAGCGCCTGATTGCGCACCGTCTGGCTTCGGTCAATCTCTCTCGTCTGCCGTATGAGCCGAAACAGAAGTAAGAATTACTGACAGTTACACTTCCTTACATTTGCACTGCTACAATCCTGAGAACATTCTGAAGCATTAATCAGGGACATTGTGTAAGGAAGCCACTATGCCTGCATGGACAATTGCTGCAGCTCAGTACACTACCCGCGACAGGAGCGTTGCGGAGCATGTAACCGATCATCTGCGCTTTATCGAGGCCGCCTCAAAGCTCGCCTGTAATCTGATTGTTTTCCCGGAAATGTCATTAACCGGACCGGAAAATCCTGCGCCCCTCCCTCCTGCACCTGATGCAAAGTTATTGGATCCGCTTAGCCAGGCGGCAACCCGTCACGGCATGACGATAGTCGCTGGGCTGCCCGTCGATATGAACGGAGAGCGGCGTAAAGGTGTGGCTATCTTCACCCCGGGTATTTCCTCCCCGCTTATTTTGCATCAGGGCCAGGGTACCTGTCTGGCGCAGCAGGCTGACCATGTCAGTACGCTGCCGCCGGAAGCGGAAGGTCATGAACTGGATCCCGGCGCTTCGCTGCTGGCAACAGGGACCTGTACCCACGAGTTTCAGCAGCAGCAATCCGTTCAGCAGCTGCAACGTCTGGCGCACAAATATGCCATTGCGGTGCTGAAATCCAACTATGGTAACGGTAGTGCACTGTGGGACGAAGCCGGTCAACTGATCGTCAGGGCGGACAGCGGAGAACTGCTGTTAACCGGCAGAAAATATGAAGGCGGCTGGGAGGGCGACATCATCCCGCTGCGTGAAAGTCTCTGCGCCATTGACGAAAGCCGCTGCGACGCATAACCTTCCCTTTTTTACCGGGAGAGCTCTATGTTACGCGTCATCGATACGGAAACCTGCGACTTACAGGGGGGCGTGGTAGAAATTGCCTCTGTGGATATTGTTGACGGTAAGATAACCAATCCCATGAGCCACCTTGTGCGCCCGGACAGGCCTATCAGCCCGCAGGCCATGGCTATTCACCGCATTACCGAAGAGATGGTGGCCGACAAGCCCTGGATTGAGCAGGTCGTGCCGCAGTATCAGGGCAGCAGCTGGTACGTTGCCCATAACGCCAGTTTTGACCGCCGTGTGCTTCCTGACATGCAGGGTGAGTGGATCTGCACCATGAAGCTGGCCCGCCGCCTGTGGCCCGGGATCAAATACAGCAACATGGCGCTGTATAAATCGCGCAAGCTCAGCGTGGCAACCCCGCCAGGCCTGCACCATCACCGCGCCCTGTACGACTGCTACATCACCGCCGCATTGCTGATCGACATCATGACGGTTTCAGGCTGGACGCCCGATCAGATGGCCGACATCACCGGTCGCCCGGCGCTGTTGACCACCTTCACGTTTGGCAAATATCGCGGTAAAGCCGTGTCGGAAGTCGCCGAGAACGATCCCGGCTACCTCCGCTGGCTGTTCAATAACCTGACCTCGATGAGCCCTGAGCTGCGCTTAACGCTGAAACACTGGCTTGGCGAGTAGTCAGCGCGGCGCCTGGCCCGGTAGCGTTCCCTGGGCCAGGGCGATCAGGAAGGTAAACTCCAGCGCCACTCCTTCGTAACTTTTAAAACGCCCGGATTTACCGCCGTGTCCGGAATCCATATCCGTGCACAGCAGCAGCAGATTATCGTCCGTTTTCAGCTCGCGGAGTTTAGCCACCCATTTTGCCGGCTCCCAGTACTGCACCTGCGAGTCATGCAGGCCGGTGGTAACCAGCAGATGAGGATAAGCTTTTGCCGTCACGTTATCGTACGGGCTGTAGCCTTTCATGTAGTGATAATATTCTTCGTCCTGCGGATTGCCCCACTCTTCAAACTCACCGGTGGTCAGCGGAATAGACTCATCGAGCATCGTGGTCAGCACATCGACAAACGGCACCTGAGCGACCACGCCGTGGAACAGGTCCGGTCGTTGGTTAATAGCCGCCCCCATCAGCATCCCGCCTGCGCTGCCGCCCATACCGAAACATAAAGACGGATCGCCATAGCCTAACGCCAGCAGCGCATCACAGACGTCAAGATAGTCGTTGAAGGTATTGTTTTTCAGCAGATATTTACCATCCTCATACCATTGCTGCCCGAGCTCGCCGCCGCCGCGCACGTGGGCGATAGCGTAGACAAAACCCCGGTCGAGCAGGCTCAGACGGCTGCTGCTAAAGTCTGCATCCATGCTGGCACCGTACGAGCCGTAGCCATACACCAGCAGAGGATTTTTCCCTTTGCGGAAATGCTCACGGTGATAAACCAGCGAAACCGGCACTTCGACCCCATCGCGCGCTTTCACCCACAGATGTTCGCTGCGATAAAGGCTGGCATCGAAACCTTTGACTTCCTGCTGCTTAAGAACTTTGCGCTCGCCGGTGTCCATATTCAGCTCAAACAGCGTCGCTGGCGTAGTCATTGACGAGTAGCCATAGCGCAGGCGCGCGGTGTCCGGTTCCGGATTATAAGCAACCCAGGTGACATAAGCCGGATCGTCAAAGGCAATCCCGGTGACTTCCCGCGTTTTGCGGTTGATTTGCCGCAGGCTGGTGAGCCCGCGCTGGCGCTCTTCCACCACCAGCCAGTCGGTGAACAGGGTAAAGCTCTCCAGCATTACTTCTTCACGCGCAGGGATCAGCGTCTCCCAGCGGCTTTCATAGCGCACCGGCGTTTTGTAGAGCCCAAAGTTTTTGCCCTCGCGGTTGGAGCGCAGATAGAAATGATGCTGGAAGTGATCGACGCTGTATTCATGATCTTTACGCCGCGGCAGGAAGCAAAGCGGCTGCGCATCCGGAAGCTCAGCGTCGATCAGCAGGACCTCACTGGTGGTCGCGCTGGAAAGATGAATAATCACATAGTGCTTCGAGCTGGTTTTGTGCAGGTTGACGTAAAAAGTGTCGTCCTTCTCTTCGTAAATCATTTCGTCGGCGCTGACGGGCGTGCCCACGGTGTGGCGCCAGACCTGGAACGGCAGCAGCGTTTTCGGATGCTTGCGGACGTAATACAGCGTCTGCGAATCATTGCCCCAGACAAAATCCGGTTCAACATTTTCCAGCGTTTCCGGATACCAGTTGCCGTTATCCAGATTCAGAACGCGCAAACCATACTGGCGGCGGGAAAGAAAGTCTTCGGTCAGCGCCATCAGCGTGTTATCCGGGGAAACGCCCAAGCCACCGAGAGTGTAAAATTCGCTTTGCGCCGCACGCTGATTGCCATCCAGCAGCAATTCCCATGCGTCCCACTCTTCCTTCTGCACCGACTGGCGCTGATAAATCGCATACTCGCAGCCCGGTTCGTAAATCTGACGATAGCGATAGCCATTTTTGCTGTAGGGCGCGGAGACCTCGCGCGGAGGGATACGGTCAATAATCTCCTTCAGGACCCGATCCTGAAGGTTCTGCTGCGATTTCATCACCTCGTGGCCGTACTCATTTTCCTGTTTCAGATAGTCGAGCACGGCGGGCTTTGCGCGATCGTCGTCGCGCAGCCAGTAGTAATTATCAGTGCGGGTATCGCCATGCAGGGTCATGGCGTGGGGAATTTGTTTTGCTTTTGGCGGCATGTCGTTGTTCTTCTGCGTTGTTCTTCCATTTACCTAAGGGTGGCAAATATGCAGAACGATGCAAGCGAAACATGCCATTGCTCGGCTAAACGGCCTTTTTTTGCTCCTGCAGATCGGCTTCTATGCTGAGGCGGACGTCTTCCGGGATATTCAGCGCGTCACCCAATGCATTCAGATAGCTGCGTTCCATAAAATGGTCGACATCAATCGCTGCACAGCTCAGAAAGTAAAGCTCCAGCGCTTCTTCTTCGTGCTGAACGCCCTTGCTCAGCAGCAGCGGATCTAAAGGCTGCGCCATGGCTCTTTCGACCAGCACCCTTCCCTGTCCTTCAACTCCGGCTTCACGCAGCTGCTGGTCGATGGCAGCCCTCTCTTTGTCATCAATATGTCCGTCGCTTTTCGCAGCAAACACCAGCGCGGTGATCAACCGCTCAGTTCGTACGTCTACCGGACTGGTTTGCTGTCCGTAAAGAGGTTCGTCCTGGTGGGCATCTTTGACTTTATTTTTGTACTTGTTCCACAGCACCGTACCTGCAACCGCCCCACCGCCTGCCAGTAGCGCACCGGTTCCGTACTTAGCCAGCAGCTTGCGGGAGGATTTGCTGGAGACCAGTAATCCGGCAAGCCCGCCGAGGGCGCCCGGTACCAGCAGTTTGCTGAGCCCCTGGCTGTTGGAAGATGAGGAGGAAGATTGCCCAAGAAGGGATTGAAGCTGATTTAGCCAGTTAGCCATAAAGTCCTCGCGTTCACTGTTTGCAATTTTCCCAGCGTAAGCGAGGAGATGTAATGATTCGTCTGCCCTCGATAAAGAAGCGAAAATGACAGCAGCCCCGATTGCCTTTCAGAACCCATTTTGCCCTCATTATTTCACCCGAACTCTTTCAGTCGCGACAGACGCAAACGTTTTCGTATATACTGCTGCCACTTTTTTTACTGTGGGATTTCGTGATGACTGTACTTGGCACTGCGCTGCGTCCGGCGGCAACTCGCGTGATGTTATTAGGCTCTGGCGAACTGGGCAAAGAGGTGGCAATTGAATGCCAGCGTTTGGGGATAGAAGTCATCGCTGTCGATCGCTACGCCGATGCACCGGCGATGCAGGTGGCGCATCGCAGCCACGTCATCAACATGCTCGACGGTCAGGCCCTGAAAGCGCTGGTTGAGCAGGAGAAACCTGATTTTATCGTGCCGGAAATTGAAGCCATCGCTACGGATATGCTGATTGAGCTGGAACAAACGGGTCAGCATGTCGTGCCCTGTGCGCGTGCCACAAAGCTCACAATGAACCGTGAAGGCATTCGCCGTCTGGCGGCAGAAGAGCTGAGTCTGCCGACTTCCAGCTATCGCTTTGCCGACAGCGAAGACGGTTTCCGTGCTGCGGTAAAACACATTGGTCTGCCCTGCATCGTGAAGCCGGTGATGAGCTCCTCCGGCAAAGGCCAGAGCTTTATCCGTACTGAGGATCAGCTAACTGAAGCCTGGCGCTATGCGCAGCAAGGCGGAAGAGCCGGTGCCGGCAAGGTGATCGTTGAAGGCGTGGTGAAATTTGACTTCGAGATCACGCTGTTGACCGTCAGCGCCGTAGACGGCGTACATTTCTGCGAGCCGGTGGGCCATCGTCAGGAAGACGGCGATTATCGCGAATCCTGGCAGCCGCAGCAAATGAGCGCTCTGGCCTCAGAACGCGCGCAGGCCATCGCTCGTGACGTGGTGCTGGCGCTCGGTGGCTACGGTCTGTTTGGCGTGGAGCTTTTCGTCTGCGGCGATGAGGTTATCTTCAGCGAAGTTTCACCGCGTCCGCACGATACCGGGATGGTGACCTTAATTTCTCAGGATCTGTCCGAATTCGCGCTGCACGTGCGTGCGTTCCTTGGTTTACCTGTCGGCAGCATTCGTCAGTATGGCCCTTCCGCTTCCGCCGTTATCCTGCCGAAGCTGACCAGCAATAACGTGAGCTTTGGCAATATTGAAGCCGCCGTGGGTGCCGGAGTTCAGCTGCGCCTGTTTGGCAAACCGGATATCGACGGTTCGCGTCGTTTGGGTGTGGCGTTGGCGGTGGCGGATAATGTGGAGACGGCTGTCGAACGTGCGAAAAGTGCGGCTGGTGCGGTGAGTGTGAAAGGGTAAAAAAAAGCCCGGTGGCGCTGCGCTTACCGGACCTACGCTCTTGTAGGTCTGATAAGGCGTAGCCGCCATCAGGCAGCTACGCAGAGGGCTAAATTACTTAGCGCCTTCTACCGCTTCGCGAGCGATTTTGGTGATGCGATCGTAGTCGCCAGCTTCCAGCGCGTCGGCCGGAACCAGCCAGGAGCCACCGATGCACAGCACGCTTTTCTGTGCCAGGTAATCGCGGTAGTTAGCCGGGGAGATCCCACCGGTCGGGCAGAAACGAATGTGAGCGAACGGACCCGCAATTGCCTGCAGCGCTTTCACACCGCCGTTGGCTTCAGCCGGGAAGAATTTGAACTCTTTGAGACCGTAGTCCATGCCCAGCATCAGTTCAGAAACGGTGCTGATACCAGGGATCAGTGGAATGGTACCTTCGGTCGCGGCTTTCAGCAGCGGCTCGGTCAGACCCGGGCTGATGGCGAACTGTGCGCCAGCTTCAGTCACTTCTTTCAGTTGCTGTACGTTAGTCACGGTACCCGCGCCCACGATCGCTTCCGGCACTTCTTTCGCGATGGCACGGATAGCATCCATGGCGCATGCGGTACGCAGGGTCACTTCCAGAACGCGAACCCCACCTGCAACCAGCGCTTTCGCCATCGGCACGGCGTGTTCCAGTTTGTTCACCACGATCACCGGGACTACCGGGCCGTTGGTCAGGATAGCTTCTGCAGTTGTTTTCCAGTTTTTCATCAGAGTTTTTCTCTCGCCAGATCGATTAATCTTGTCGTATTAAAAAGTGATGCAGGTTGCGCCCTGCTCCGCACCGGAGAGTTTCTCGCGCAGTGCGCTGAACAGTTCGCGTCCGGTTCCCACTCGTGATGCGCTCAGATCGGGAATATGCGGCTTACGTGCCGCCAGCTCAGCCTCATCCACCAGCAGGGTTAATTCACCCGTCTGTCCGTTCACGCGGATCATGTCGCCATCGTGAACTTTAGCCAGCAGGCCCCCGTCATACGCTTCTGGCGTGACGTGGATAGCTGAAGGCACTTTGCCTGATGCACCGGACAGTCGCCCATCGGTCACCAGCGCAATTTTGAAACGGCGGTCCAATAATACACCTAAAGGCGGCATAAGTTTATGTAATTCTGGCATCCCGTTCGCTTTTGGTCCCTGAAGACGCACGACGACTACGCAATCTTTGTCCAGAAGCCCGGCTTCAAAGGCTGGCAACACGTCGTGCTGGCTTTCGAATACCACCGCTGGCGCTTCGATAATCTGGTTTTCAACCGGCACCGCAGAGGTTTTCATCACCGCACGGCCCAGGTTGCCGCTCAGCACTTTGGTGCCGCCGTGATGGGAGAACGGTTTATCAAAGCTGGCGATGATCGCCTCATCCAGAGACTTCTGAGCGCCTTCACGCCAGTCCAGCTCGCCGTTGTTGATCCACGGCTCCATGGTATAGCGGCTCAGGCCATGACCCGCCACGGTATCGACGTCTTCGTGCAGCAGACCGCCTTTCAGCAGTTCACGCATCAGCACCGGAACACCGCCCGCTGCCTGGAAGTGGTTGATATCTGCCGGGCCGTTCGGGTACAGGCGCGCCATCAGAGGAACAACCTCAGAAAGTTCGGAGAAATCGTCCCAGTTAATGATGATACCCGCCGCACGCGCCATCGCCACCAGGTGCATGGTGTGGTTGGTGGAGCCACCGGTCGCCAGCAGCGCAACAATACCGTTCACTACAACTTTCTCGTCGAACATTTTACCCAGCGGCATCCATTCGTTGCCGTTGCCGGTCATGCGGGTGACCTGGCGAGCTGCCGCTTCGGTCAGCATCTGACGCAGAGGCGCATCCGGGTGAACGAATGAGGAACCCGGCAGTTGCATCCCCATAAATTCAATCACCATCTGATTGGTGTTGGCAGTGCCGTAGAAAGTACAGGTGCCCGGTGCGTGATAGGAAGCAGCTTCCGATTCCAGCAGCGCCATGCGATCCACTTTGCCTTCGGCATACAGCTGACGGATGCGCACTTTTTCTTTGTTTGGCAGGCCGCTGGCCATCGGGCCAGAAGGGATGAAGATGGAAGGCAGATGGCCAAACGACAGCGCCGCCATCGCCAGACCCGGGACAATTTTGTCGCACACGCCAAGGTACAGGGCACCGTCGAACATATTGTGGGACAGACCCACCGCCGCAGACATCGCAATCACTTCACGGCTGAGCAGCGACAGCTCCATCCCGTCCTGACCCTGAGTCACCCCGTCACACATGGCCGGAACACCGCCAGCCACCTGGCCTACGGCGTTAACGCTGTGCAGCGCTTTACGGATAACGTCCGGATAGTATTCGTACGGCTGATGTGCTGAAAGCATATCGTTATAGGAGGTGATGATCGCAATATTGTTACGCAGCATGCTTTTCAGCGAAGCTTTGTCATCCGGCTGGCAGGCGGCGAAGCCGTGAGCCAGATTACCGCAGGCAAGACTTGATCGCTGGACGGTATCTTTTTTCGCCTGTTTGATTCTGGCGAGGTAGGCGCTGCGGGTCTGCTTTGAGCGTTCGGCAATGCGGTTTGTTACGCGTAACATTACAGGATTCATAAAAGCTCCTCAAACTCTGAGTGTCCGGGCTTTAACATCAATGCGAGTGTCAGTCGTGATAAACAATGCTGAAACAGCGCTGTGACATAGCCCGAGGGCAAATTCAACTCCCGCCAGTGTAATAAAAAAAGCCCCGGGGGTGAATCCACCCGGGGCTTAAATGCGTAAATTTCGCACGAGATGCTGTGTCAGATCATGTTACCGGTAAAATAACCTGATCGGAGTAGCTTCAGACTTTACTCGAACTCGTTCCAGGAACGGCCGTCGCGGGTGATCATCGCCACCGAAGCAACAGGTCCCCAGGTGCCTGCCTGATAAGGCTTAGGCGCATCCTGATCGGCCGCCCAGGCTTCAGTGATAGAGTCGACCCACTTCCACGCTTCTTCCACTTCATCGCGACGGACGAACAACGCCTGGATACCGCGCATGGTTTCCAGCAGCAGACGCTCGTAGGCATCGGCGAGATGCGTTTGATTGAAGGTTTCGGAGTAGCTCAGATCCAGCTTGGTGGTTTGCAGGTTGTGCTTGTGATCCAGGCCTGGCACTTTGTTGAGGATCTGGATATCCACGCCTTCGTCCGGCTGCAGACGAATGGTCAGCTTGTTCTGCGGCAGCTCCTGCCAGGACTCTTTGAACAGGTTGAGCTCAGGCGTTTTGAAGTACACCACCACTTCAGAGCATTTGGTTGGCAGACGTTTACCGGTGCGCAGGTAGAACGGTACGCCAGCCCAACGCCAGTCGTCGATATCCACGCGGATCGCCACGAAGGTTTCGGTGTTGCTGCTTTTGTTCGCGCCTTCTTCCTCCAGGTAGCCCGGGACTTTTTTGCCCTGAGCGAAACCAGCGGTGTACTGGCCACGTACGGTTTTATCACGCACGTTAGAGCGGTCGATACGACGCAGAGACTTCAGCACTTTCACTTTCGCATCACGAATGCTGTCTGCGCTCAGGTCGGACGGCGGAGACATGGCAATCATGCACAGAATTTGCAGCAGGTGGTTCTGGATCATGTCGCGCATCTGCCCGGCCTGATCGAAGTAACCCCAGCGCCCTTCGATACCCACTTCTTCCGCCACGGTGATTTCCACGTGATCGATAGTGCGGGAGTCCCAGTTGTTGACGAACAGGGAGTTGGCGAAGCGCAGCGCCAGCAGGTTGAGAACCGTTTCCTTCCCAAGATAGTGGTCGATGCGATAAACCTGGCACTCCTCGAAGTATTCACCGACCTGATCGTTGATTTCACGGGAGGTGGCAAGTGAGGTGCCCAGCGGTTTCTCCATCACTACGCGAGCAGGCTTGGCGTTCAGCTTCGCTTCACCCAGGCCTTTGCAGATCGCCCCGAAAGTGCTTGGCGGCATGGCGAAATAGTTGATGGTCACACGATCTTTCTGGTCCAGCATTTTGCCAAGACGGTTAAAAGATTTAGTGTCATTGACGTCAAGATTGCAGAAGTCCAGGCGACCGCTGAGCGTGTCCCACAGACTTTCGTCAATCTTCTCGTTCATGAAGGTTTCCAGCGCCTCGCGCACCACTTTGGTGTATGCATCTTTGTCCCAATCGGCACGCCCTACCCCAAGGATACGCGTGTCAGGATGGATCTGGCCCGCTTTCTCCAGTTGATACAGGGAAGGCAGCAGTTTACGACGCGCCAGATCGCCTTTCGCGCCGAAAATGACCAGATCGCATGCCTGGGCCGTTTGCGTTACCGCCATGTCATTCTCCTCAGTTGGTTTGCCTGGTACTTCTGCCAGGCGCTATTTGTAATTTTCTTACGCTGCACTGTACTGTGTTTACGTGATTGCCGAAACCCTGAACCCGCCCGGGAAGCCAGATAAAGGCATTTACGGGAAAAAAATGCGGCCGCACGTCAGGCAACGGCCTCATTTCGCTCGACATTTCGCCAGTTCAGGGCCAGTAAAAGTCGACCCTGATCATGTAATGAAAAAAAACAACGTAAATTGTCCTCTTTCCTCAGCATTGCTCAGGACACAGGAGGTATATTCTCACTAAAACGCACACCGATTTCACCATTTTACCCTTGATAATTCGGGTCTGTCGGGTAATTAATGGAATCGCTTTCACCGATGAGTGCCTTGCCCCATGAACATGCTGGAAAAGATTCAGTCTCACCTGGAAAACCTTAGCAAATCTGAGCGCAAAGTGGCGGAAGTGATCCTTGCCGCTCCGTCTCAGGCCATCCATTCCAGCATTGCCACCCTGGCACTGCAGGCCGCGGTGAGCGAACCTACCGTTAACCGTTTTTGCCGCAGCATGGACACGCGGGGCTTCCCTGATTTTAAGCTGCATCTGGCACAAAGTCTCGCCAACGGCACACCTTATGTAAATCGTAACGTTGATGAAGATGACAGCGTCGAGGCTTACACCGGCAAAATTTTTGAATCCGCAATGGCGAGCCTCGACCATGTTCGACAGTCGCTGGACATGGCCGCCGTGAATCGTGCCGTTGACCTGCTCACCCAGGCCAAGAAAATCGCCTTCTTCGGTTTGGGCTCTTCGGCCGCGGTGGCGCATGATGCGATGAATAAGTTTTTCCGCTTCAACGTCCCGGTGGTGTACTCCGATGACATCGTTCTGCAACGCATGAGCTGTATGAACTGCAGCGAGGGCGATGTGGTGGTGCTGATTTCCCATACCGGTCGCACCAAGAACTTAGTGGAACTTGCACAACTGGCACGAGAGAATGACGCCATGGTGATAGCCCTGACGTCGGCGGGCACGCCGCTTGCCCGGGAAGCCTCACTGGCTATCGCGCTTGACGTTCCGGAAGATACTGACATTTATATGCCTATGGTCTCCCGTCTGGCGCAGCTGACCGTGATTGACGTGCTGGCAACGGGTTTCACTCTGCGCCGGGGGGCAAAATTCAGAGATAACTTGAAGCGGGTCAAGGAAGCATTAAAGGAATCGCGGTTTGATAAAGAGCTGCGGATTGGCAGTGAAAATCATTAAAAGTTTATAACAAGCTTGTAACCTATTTGTACATTCGGTTAAGTTCCAGCATTACGCACAGTGGGAACATCTGAATTCCTGTTCACGCAACACCAAAATTGTTTCAGCAACGGAGTATTACATGTCCAGAAGGCTTCGCAGAACCAAAATCGTGACCACGTTAGGCCCGGCTACTGACCGTGATAATAACCTCGAGAAGGTTATCGCCGCAGGCGCCAACGTTGTCCGCATGAACTTCTCTCACGGGACCGCCGAAGATCACAAGCTTCGTGCCGATAAAGTCCGTGAAATCGCCGCCAAACTGGGCCGCCACGTCGCCATCCTGGGCGATCTGCAGGGGCCAAAAATTCGCGTATCGACCTTCAAAGAAGGCAAAGTGTTCCTGAACATTGGCGACAAGTTCCTGCTTGATGCCAACCTCGGCAAAGGTGAAGGCGATAAAGATAAAGTCGGTATCGACTATAAAGGCCTGCCGTCAGACGTCGTTCCTGGCGACATCCTGCTGCTGGATGATGGCCGCGTGCAGCTGAAAGTGCTGGAAGTTCAGGGCATGAAAGTGTTCACCGAAGTGACCGTCGGCGGCCCACTGTCCAACAACAAAGGCATCAACAAACTGGGCGGTGGCCTGTCTGCTGAAGCCCTGACTGAAAAAGACAAAGCCGATATCAAAACGGCTGCGCTGATTGGCGTAGATTATCTGGCCGTTTCTTTCCCACGCTGCGGCGAAGACCTGAACTACGCGCGTCGCCTGGCGCAGGAAGCGGGCTGCGATGCGAAAATCGTCGCTAAAGTAGAACGTGCTGAAGCGGTGTGCAACCAGGACGCGATGGATGACATCATTCTGGCTTCTGACGTGGTGATGGTTGCCCGTGGCGACCTGGGCGTGGAAATTGGCGATCCGGAACTCGTTGGCATCCAGAAAGCGCTGATCCGTCGCGCACGTCAGCTGAACCGCGCGGTGATCACTGCAACGCAGATGATGGAATCGATGATCACTAACCCAATGCCGACCCGTGCGGAAGTCATGGACGTGGCAAACGCCGTGCTTGATGGTACCGATGCGGTGATGCTGTCTGCCGAAACCGCTGCAGGCCAGTACCCATCAGAGACCGTAGCCGCTATGGCTCGCGTCTGCCTGGGTGCAGAGAAAATCCCAAGCATCAACGTTTCCAAGCACCGCCTGGACGTCCAGTTTGACAACGTGGAAGAAGCCATTGCGATGTCCGCAATGTACGCGGCAAACCACCTGAAGGGCGTTTCTGCGATTATCTCAATGACCGAATCCGGGCGCACCGCGCTGATGACTTCCCGTATCAGTTCCGGCCTGCCAATTTTCGCTATGTCCCGTCATGAACGCACCCTGAACCTGACTTCGCTGTATCGTGGCGTGACTCCGGTTCACTTTGACAGTGCAACCGACGGCGTGGCTGCGGCAAGCGCGGCGGTTAACCTGCTGCGTGACAAAGGCTACCTGGTTTCCGGCGATCTGGTCATCGTCACCCAGGGCGACGTGATGAGTACCGTTGGCACCACCAACACCACGCGCATTCTGACCGTTGAGTAATCTTCTTCAGGCTCCTTTTCCGGGGCCTGAATGTAAAAAGCGCCCAACCGGGCGCTTTTTTTATTTCTTAGGGAACAGGTCTTTACGCTTGTACGGCTCAATTTCGCCCGGCCTGCGCGTTTTGAGCAGTTTGAGGATCCAGGTGTACTGTTCGGTGTGAGGGGTGACGAAGATTTCCACTTCTTCGTTCATCCGGCGGGCAATCGTCGTGTCATCCGCCTCCATTAAATCGTCCATCGGTGGACGGATTTCAACGGTCAGGCGATGCGTCTTGCCATCGTACACAGGAAACAGCGGGATGACCCGCGCGCGGCAAACTTTCATCAAACGGCCAATGGCCGGCAGAGTCGCCTTGTAGGTCGCGAAGAAATCAACGAACTCGCTGTGTTCCTCGCCGTGGTCCTGATCCGGCAGATAGTAACCCCAGTAGCCCTCACGCACGGATTTAATGAACGGTTTGATACCGTCATTACGCGCGTGCATACGGCCGCCAAAGCGGCGACGGACGGTGTTCCAGACGTAATCAAACACCGGATTACCCTGATTGTGGAACATGGCCGCCATTTTCTGGCCTTTTGACGCCATCAGCATTGCGGGAATATCCACGCCCCAGCCATGCGGCACGAGGAAAATCACTTTTTCGTCGTTACGCTGCATTTCCTCGATGATTTCGAGGCCCTTCCAGTCTACGCGGTGCAGTATTTCCTTCGGATCGCGCAGGCCCAGCTCCGCCATCATCATCATCGCCTGAGGGGCGGTGGCATACATCTCATCGATGATCGCTTCACGCTCCGCGTCACTTTTCTCCGGGAAGCAGTAAAACAGGTTGATCTGCGCACGACGACGGGAGCTTTTCGCCAGCTTTCCGACAACTTTACCCAGTTTGCCGAGGATCGGATCGCGAAATGAAGGAGGTGTCAGCGCAATCCCGGCAAAGGCAAAAACCCCCAGCCAGGAGCCCCAGTAGCGGGGATGCAGAAAAGACTTTTCAAACTGCGGAATAAACTCACTATTATTTTTTTTCGTTTCCATGCCTGTTCCACAATCATGTCGGAATAAGTGAAAGATGCAGATAGTTTAGCGACGAGCCAGACTTCGCACAAAAGAAAAAGCCGACGCGGCACAGCGCATCGGCTTTAAGAGGTCAGCAATTAGTCAATCTGCAGCTGTGGAACCACGTCTTTGACCTGAGCCAGATAGTCACGACGATCGGAGCCGGTCAGACCTTCGGTGTGCGGCAGCTTCGCCGTCAGCGGGTTCACCGCCTGCTGGTTGATCCACACTTCATAGTGCAGATGCGGGCCGGTTGAACGTCCGGTATTGCCGGAAAGCGCGATACGGTCGCCACGTTTCACCTTCTGCCCTTCTTTCACCAACAGCTTACGCAGGTGCATGTAGCGCGTGGTGTAAGTGCGACCATGGCGTAGAGCGACATAGTAGCCCGCAGCACCGCTGCGTTTTGCTACGACCACTTCGCCATCGCCCACAGCCAGCACCGGCGTACCCTGTGGCATCGCAAAGTCAACGCCACGGTGTGGCGCCACACGGCCCGTTACCGGGTTCAGGCGACGAGGGTTGAAGTTGGAGGAAACGCGGAACTGACGCGCCGTCGGGAAGCGCATAAAGCCTTTCGCCAGGCCCGTACCGTTACGGTCGTAGAACTTGCCGTCTTCGGCGCGGATCGCATAGTAATCTTTGCCTGCTGAACGCAGACGAACGCCAAGCAGCTGGCTTTGCTCACGCTTGCCGTCCAGCATTTCGCGGGACATCAGCACCGAGAACTCATCGCCTTTCTTCAGCTTACGCAGGTCGAGCTGCCACTGCATAGCTTTGATCACCGCGCTAGTTTCCGTGCTGGTTAAGCCTGCATCGCGCGCGCTGGAAACAAAGCTGGTGCCAACGGTGCCTTTCAACACATTGTTGACCCAGTCGCCCTGCTGCGTTTCGCTGCTCATTTTGAAACCGTTTCCAGCTTTGTCGTAGGTACGGGTTTCACGGCGAGACATTTCCCACGTCAGGCGCTGTAAATCGCCGTCGGCGTTCAGCGTCCAGGAAAGCTGTTGACCAATTTTCAGATTACGCAGGTCTTTATCGGCTGCCGACAGCTGGCTGATTTCGCCCATGTCGATACCGTACTGGTTCAGGACGCTGCTGAGGGTGTCGCCGGTAGAAACGACATATTCATGAACGCCAGCCTCGTTATCGGCTTTGTCGTCCAGCTCATCCTGCGGGATGGCTTCATCTTCCTGCGGAGCCTGATCGATAGGTTCACTGGCTTCCGGCAGCAGAGAGTGGATTTGGCTTTTCTCAAGCTCAATGGTTCTGACAATTGGTGCTGAATCGGGGTGGTAGACGTACGGTCGCCAGACGGCGACCGCAAGTGTGAGAACTGTAAGCGACCCGAGCATAACTCGGTGGGGTCGCGGCAAATTATTAAATGCCAGGGCGACAGAGCGGGCTATCTGCTGCACGTATTCACTTCCTCGTTAATCTCCTTTCAGGCAGCTCGCATACTGGTTAGCCAGTTGGCTCAAAAACGCCATATAGCTTGTTTTACCCAGCTGGATGTTGGTACCAAGGGGATCCAACGTTCCCATTCGAACGGAGGTTCCGCGGGCCACTGTTTCCACCACTGCCGGCCTGAATTGTGGCTCAGCAAAAACGCAGGTCGCTTTTTGCTCAACCAACTGTGTTCTTATTTCATGTAAACGCTGCGCACCGGGCTGGATTTCAGGGTTGACGGTAAAATGCCCCAGAGAGGTCAGTCCGTAGTGTTTTTCGTAATAGCCATAGGCGTCATGAAAAACGAAATACCCTTTGCCTTTCAACGGTGCCAGCTCGTTACCCACCTGCTTATCGGTTGCGGCAAGCTGTGCCTCAAAATCCTTCAGGTTGGCGTCTAGTTTGGCTCGACTTTGCGGCATAAGTTCCACTAATTTATCGTGGATTGCAACCGCCGACAGGCGCGCTATCTCTGGTGACAGCCACAGGTGCATGTTGTACTCACCATGATGGTGATCTGCATCACCTTTTTCCGCTCCGGCATGGTCGTGATCGTGGTCATGATCGTCGTCGTCCGCCCCTTTCATGAGTAACGGTTTCACGCCTGGCAATGCGGAAATAGTGACTTTTTTTGCATCAGGAAAAGCGGAGGCTGTCTTGTCCATAAATGCTTCCATCTCCGGACCGATCCAGACGACTAAGTCAGCGTTTTGTAAGCGTTTTGCATCACTTGGGCGCAGGGAATAGTCATGCTCGGAGGCGCCGTCAGGCAGCAATACCTGGGTGTCGGTGACGCCATCGGCGATAGCGGAGGCAATAAAACCAATCGGTTTCAGCGAAGCGACAACGGCGGCGTTGGCCTGCTTCGCGGTGGTACCCCACAATGCCGCAGAAAATGCAGCGAAAAGAAGCGTCTTTTTATGTAACATAATGCGTCGACTCATCGTACTGAATGAAAGAAGTGTGATATTATAACATTCACTGACTTGTGCAACCCCCAAATTGTCATGACGAATCTAGTAACGCTCGAAAATATCTCGGTCAGCTTCGGCCAGCGCCGCGTGCTGTCCGATGTATCCCTGGCATTGAAACCAGGCAAAATTTTGACTCTGCTTGGCCCAAATGGCGCAGGCAAGTCCACGTTGGTACGCGTGGTTTTAGGTCTGGTAGCACCGGATTCAGGAACGATCAACCGGGACAACAAGCTGCGCATTGGCTACGTCCCGCAGAAGCTGCACCTCGACGCCACCCTGCCTCTTACCGTGAGTCGCTTCTTGCGCCTTCGCCCCGGCGTGCGCAAAGAGGACATTCTTCCGGCGCTGAAACGCGTTCAGGCAGGACACCTGCTGGAAGCGCCGATGCAAAAACTTTCCGGCGGTGAAACCCAGCGCGTGCTGTTAGCTCGTGCGTTGCTCAATCAGCCTCAACTGCTGGTTCTTGATGAGCCAACTCAGGGCGTTGATGTCAACGGCCAGGTCGCACTGTACGATTTGATTGATCAGTTGCGCACTGAACTCGACTGCGCCGTGCTGATGGTCTCTCACGACCTGCATCTGGTGATGGCGAAAACAGATGAAGTGCTGTGTCTGAATCATCATATTTGCTGTTCCGGCACCCCGGACGTGGTTTCGATGCACCCTGAATTTATCTCCATGTTCGGCCCGCGCGGTGCGCAGCAGCTGGGGATCTATCGCCACCAGCACAACCACCGCCATGATTTGCAGGGAAGAATTGTTTTACGCCGGGGAAATGACCGCTGATGATTGAATTACTGTTTCCCGGCTGGCTGGCCGGTGTAATGCTGGCGTGCGCCGCGGGTCCGCTGGGCTCGTTTGTGGTGTGGCGCAGAATGTCCTATTTCGGCGATACCCTCGCCCATGCATCTCTTTTAGGCGTGGCTTTCGGTCTGCTGCTGAACGTGAATCCGTTCTATGCGGTCATCGCCGTGACACTACTACTGGCAGGCGGGCTGGTCTGGCTGGAGCGCCGCCCTCACCTCGCGATTGATACCCTGCTCGGCATTATGGCGCACAGCGCGCTGTCGCTTGGTCTGGTGGTCGTCAGCCTGATGTCTAACGTACGCGTGGATCTGATGGCCTATCTGTTCGGCGATTTGCTGGCCGTCACCCCACAGGATTTGATCTCTATCGCCCTTGGTGTGATGGTGGTGGTGGCAATTCTGCTGTGGCAGTGGCGCAATCTGCTGTCGATGACCATCAGTCCGGACCTCGCGTTTGTCGACGGCGTAAAGCTGCAGCGCGTCAAACTGCTGCTGATGCTGGTCACAGCACTAACTATCGGTGTGGCGATGAAGTTTGTCGGCGCACTGATCATCACGTCCCTGCTGATCATTCCTGCCGCAACGGCACGTCGCTTTGCCAAAACGCCTGAACAGATGGCGGGCATTGCTGTCGGCATCGGGATGATTGCCGTCACCGGCGGTCTGACGTTCTCTGCGTTTTACGACACGCCTGCCGGGCCCTCCGTGGTGCTCTGCGCCGCCGTGTTGTTTATCCTAAGCATGATGAAAAAAACCGCCCAGTAGGCGGTTTTTTTTTCGGGCTGCATCCACCAAGGACTTACGGCATTTCCGGCGGCGTAATGCCAAAGTGATTCCACGCTCGCACAGTAGCCATGCGTCCGCGCGGCGTGCGCTGCAGGAAGCCCTGCTGAATCAGATACGGTTCCAGCACGTCCTCGATCGTTTCACGCTCTTCGCCGATGGCCGCCGCGAGGTTATCGAGCCCGACCGGACCGCCAAAGAATTTATCGATTACCGCCAGCAGCAACTTGCGATCCATATAGTCGAAGCCCTCGGCATCCACGTTCAGCATATCCAGCGCCTGGGCGGCGATATCCGCCGAAATGGTGCCATCGTGGCGAACTTCAGCGAAGTCACGCACGCGGCGCAGCAGGCGGTTGGCGATACGCGGCGTGCCGCGAGCACGACGGGCCACTTCCAGCGCACCCTCATCGCTCATCTCCAGCCCCATAAAGCGCGCACTGCGCCCCACAATGTGCTGTAAATCTGGCACCTGGTAGAACTCAAGGCGCTGCACGATGCCAAAGCGGTCGCGCAGTGGCGACGTCAGCGAGCCTGCACGAGTGGTTGCACCAATCAGGGTGAACGGCGGTAAATCAATTTTGATCGAACGCGCTGCCGGGCCTTCGCCGATCATGATATCCAGCTGGTAGTCTTCCATCGCCGGATACAGCACTTCCTCCACCACCGGGGAAAGACGGTGGATTTCATCGATGAACAGCACGTCGTGCGGTTCAAGATTGGTCAGCATCGCCGCCAGATCGCCCGCTTTTTCCAGCACCGGGCCAGAAGTGGTGCGCAGGTTCACGCCCATTTCGTTAGCCACAATGTTGGCAAGCGTGGTTTTCCCAAGTCCCGGCGGGCCGAAAATCAGCAGATGATCGAGCGCGTCGCCGCGCAGCTTAGCCGCCTGAATAAAGATTTCCATCTGCGAACGCACCTGCGGCTGGCCGATGTACTCCTCCAGCAGCTTCGGGCGAATGGCACGGTCAACCACATCTTCTGGCGTTACACTGCCTGCAGAGACCAGGCGGTCAGCTTCAATCATCCTTTACCTCACATCGCGGCGCGCAGGGCGTCGCGGATTAGCGTTTCACTGCTGGCATTCGGGGTGGCGATTTTGCTCACCATTCGGCTGGCTTCCTGTGGTTTATAGCCCAGCGCCACCAGCGCAGCAACCGCTTCCTGCTCGGCGTCGTCGGTTGCCTGACTTGCAGGAGAAGTCAGCACCAGATCGGCGGCAGGTGTAAACAGATCGCCATGCAGACCCTTGAAGCGGTCTTTCATTTCGACGACCAGACGCTCGGCGGTTTTTTTGCCAATGCCCGGCAGTTTCACCAGCGCCACGGAATCTTCACGCTCAACGGAGTTCACGAACTGCTGTGCAGACATACCAGAAAGAATAGCTAACGCCAGCTTCGGCCCCACGCCGTTGGTCTTAATCAGCTCACGGAACAGCGTGCGTTCTTGCTTATTATTGAAGCCGTACAGCAGCTGCGCATCTTCACGCACCACGAACTGGGTGAAGACGGTGGCTTCACTCCCCTGCTCCGGCAGTTCGTAAAAGCAGGTCATCGGCATATGCACTTCATAGCCAACGCCACCCACCTCCAGTAACACCAGCGGGGGTTGTTTTTCGATAATGATGCCTCTGAGTCTGCCGATCACGTGACGCTCCTGCGTTAAGGTCTGAACGAATGCTCTATCATAAAAAAAGGCTGGATAAATATCCAGCCTCTATTATCTTAATCTTCCGCGAGCCAGATTGAGCCGCGTTTCGCTCATCTGCACCGCATTCTGACTGATGTGGCAGTGGGTGATGGCAATCGCCAGCGCATCGGCGGCATCCGCCTGCGGATTTGCCGGAAGCTTCAGCAGCGTTCGCACCATGTGCTGAACCTGCGATTTTTCCGCCCCGCCGTTGCCGACCACGGTCTGCTTCACCTGACGCGCCGCGTATTCAAACACCGGCAGATCCTGGTTCACTGCCGCGACAATCGCCACGCCGCGAGCCTGACCCAGCTTCAGCGCCGAATCGGCATTCTTCGCCATGAACACCTGTTCAATGGCGAAAAAATCCGGCTGAAACTGAGTGATGATTTCCGACACGCCGGCATAAATCAGCTTCAGGCGCGACGGCAAATCATCAACTTTGGTGCGAATACAGCCGCTGCCGAGGTAGGTTAACTGCCGTCCTGCCTGGCGAATCACACCGTAACCGGTCACGCGCGAGCCTGGGTCAATGCCAAGGATGATAGCCATCACGCGTCTCCGGTCAGGTGGAAGTCACAGCACGCCATTACAGCGTAGCCGCCACCTCATCAGAGATCTCACCGTTGTGGTAAACCTCTTGCACGTCGTCACAGTCTTCCAGCATGTCGATCAGACGCAGCAGTTTCGGTGCCGTTTCTGCATCCATATCCGCTTTGGTTGACGGGATCATCGTCACTTCAGCGTTGTCTGCTTTCAGGCCAGCCGCTTCCAGTGCATCACGCACAGCGCCCATTTCTTCCCAGGCGGTGTAAACGTCGATTGCGCCGTCGTCGAAGGTCACAACGTCTTCAGCACCGGCTTCCAGCGCCGCTTCCATGATCACGTCTTCATCGCCCTTCTCGAAGGAGATCACGCCTTTTTTGCTGAACAGGTAGGCTACGGAACCGTCGGTACCGAGGTTGCCACCGGTTTTGGTGAAGGCGTGACGCACTTCGGCTACGGTACGGTTACGGTTGTCAGACAGACATTCGATCATCACTGCGGTGCCGCCAGGACCATAACCTTCATAAATGATGGTTTCCATGTTCGCGTCTTCATCACCGCCCACGCCACGCGCAATGGCTCGGTTCAGGGTGTCGCGAGTCATGTTGTTGGACAGCGCCTTGTCGATAGCAGCACGCAGACGTGGGTTAGAACCCGCATCGCCGCCACCCAGACGGGCTGCGGTAACCAGCTCGCGGATGATTTTGGTGAAGATCTTACCGCGCTTGGCATCCTGTGCCGCTTTGCGGTGTTTGGTGTTGGCCCACTTACTATGACCTGCCATAAAATAACTCTCCGAAATTAACGGCGCTGAGCCGTTTAAATTACAAATTCTTCAATCGCCTGCCGGTTGCTCCACGACTTGGTGAGCGCAGCCGCTTCAGAGGCCGCGACCCATTGCCAGGCGAGATGCTCGCTGATCTCAACCGATCGTTCATGGGGCAGCGCAAGACAGAACCAGGATTCGGTATTGCGCTCTATACCCGGGGCATAGCGATGACGTAGATGAGTAAAGATTTCAAACTCCACGGTGCGCTGACAGTCGATTAAGGCCAGCTGCTCTGAGGCAACATCAATGGCAACCTCTTCCTTTACTTCGCGCACTGCGGCCTGCGACGCGCTTTCACCCTCTTCCAGGCTGCCGGTTACGGACTGCCAGAAATTGGGATCGTCGCGTCGCTGCAACATCAGCACCCGCTTCGTGTCCTGGGCGTAAATCACCACAAGAATCGACACCGGGCGCTTAAATGACATCTTACTTGTTCTCCGCAGACTCTTTAGCCACAACCTGAATGCCCAGCTCGGTCAGCGAGGCCGGATTCGCGAAGCTTGGCGCTTCGGTCATCAGGCAGGCAGCCGCGGTGGTTTTCGGGAAGGCGATAACGTCACGGATGTTGTCAGTGCCGGTCAGCAGCATGGTCAGACGATCCAGACCAAACGCCAGGCCTGCGTGCGGTGGAGTACCGTACTTCAGGGCGTCCAGCAGGAAGCCGAATTTCTCGCGCTGTTCCTGCTCGTTAATGCCCAGGATGCCGAACACGGTCTGCTGCATTTCGCCATTGTGAATACGCACGGAACCGCCGCCCACTTCGTAGCCGTTGATCACCATATCGTAGGCGTTCGCTACCGCGTCTTCCGGATTGGCTTTCAGCTCAGCGGCAGACATGTCTTTCGCAGAGGTGAACGGGTGGTGCATCGCGGTCAGGCCGCCTTCGCCGTCTTCTTCGAACATCGGGAAGTCGATAACCCACAGCGGAGCCCATTTGGCTTCGTCGGTCAGGCTCAGGTCTTTACCGAGTTTCAGACGCAGCGCGCCCATGGAGTCTGCAACCACTTTCTTGTTGTCGGCGCCGAAGAAGATCATGTCGCCATCCTGAGCACCGGTACGGGTCAGAATTTCTTCGATGATTTCTGCGTTCAGGAATTTCGCCACCGGACTGGTGATCCCTTCCAGGCCTTTCGCGCGCTCGGTGACTTTGATGTAAGCCAGGCCTTTCGCGCCATAAATCTTGATGAAGTTGCCGTAGTCGTCAATCTGCTTACGGCTGAGTGCGGCACCGCCTGGCACACGCAGTGCGGCTACGCGGCCTTTGGCATCGTTAGCCGGGCCGGAGAACACCGCGAACTCGACGCTTTTCAGCAGGTCAGCAACGTCAACCAGCTCCATCGGGTTACGCAGGTCTGGTTTATCAGAACCGTAGCGACGCTCGGCTTCGGCGAAGGTCATGATTGGGAAGTCGCCCAGGTCCACGCCTTTGATTTCCAGCCACAGCTGACGCACCAGGGCTTCCATCACTTCACGCACCTGCGGTGCTGTCATGAAGGAAGTCTCGACGTCGATCTGGGTAAATTCAGGCTGACGGTCGGCGCGCAGATCTTCGTCACGGAAGCATTTTACGATCTGATAGTAGCGATCGAAGCCGGACATCATCAGCAGCTGTTTGAATAGCTGAGGTGACTGCGGCAGCGCGTAGAATTTGCCTTTATGAACGCGGGATGGCACCAGGTAATCGCGCGCGCCTTCCGGCGTGGCTTTGGTGAGCATCGGGGTTTCGATATCGAGGAAACCGTGGTCGTCCATAAAGCGACGAACGAAGCTGGTGATCTTCGCGCGGGTCTTCAGGCGGTTTGCCATTTCCGGACGGCGCAGATCGAGATAGCGGTATTTCAGACGCGCTTCTTCGGTGTTGACGTGGTTGGAGTCAAGCGGCAGAGCTTCTGCGCGGTTGATGATCGTCAGATCGGACGCCAGCACTTCGATTTCGCCGGTCGCCATATCGCTGTTGACGTTTTTCGCGTCGCGCGCACGCACGGTACCGGTGATTTGAATGCAGAACTCATTACGCAGTTCAGAAGCCAGATTTAAGGCTTCAGCGCGATCCGGATCGAAAAAGACCTGCACGATGCCTTCACGGTCGCGCATATCGATAAAGATAAGGCTACCGAGGTCACGGCGACGGTTGACCCAACCACACAGAGTCACCTGCTGCCCAACGTGGGACTGACGCAGTTGCCCGCAATATTCTGTACGCATGAGAGTTCCCTTAACTTAGCCGCAGGCCGAATTGTCACCTGCCTTGCAGGCAATACTGTCGCAGCTTTAGCTGAATGTCACAACTGGATGAAAAAAGGGGGCTATTATACTGGAAATTCTGCCGCGCGATAAGTCTGTCGCGCACCAGGCGCGCGTTTGCTGTACGCTCAGTGCGCGTACTCACAAAAATTAACAAAATTTGTGACGCAGAGTAACCAACTCTCAGCGTATGGTTAGCGTCCTAATGATGTGATTTAACGGGGATTATTATGTTAGAACTGAATGCAAAACAGACGGCGCTGGTGGTGATCGACCTTCAGGAAGGTATTTTGCCTTTTGCTGGCGGCCCGCACACTTCCGCCGACGTGGTGGCAAAATCAGCGAAGCTTGCTGAAAAATGCCGCGAGCAGGGATCGCCCGTTATCATGGTTCGCGTTGGCTGGTCTGCGGATTTCGCCGAAGCGCTGAAACAGCCTGTTGATGCACAGGCGGGGGCTCATGCGCTGCCGGATAACTGGTGGACCTACCCGCAGGCGCTGGGTAAAAAAGAGAGCGATATTGAAGTCACCAAACGTCAGTGGGGCGCTTTCTACGGCACAGACCTGGAGCTGCAACTGCGTCGTCGCGGCATTAACACCATTATCCTGTGCGGCATTTCCACCAATATCGGCGTGGAATCTACCGCGCGTAATGCGTGGGAGCTGGGCTTCAATCTGGTCATCGCCGAAGATGCGTGCAGCGCCGCAAGTGCCGAGCAGCATCAGGGCAGCATGACTCACATTTTCCCACGCCTGGGCCGAGTGCGCAGCACTGAGGAAATCCTCAAAGCCCTATGATTTATATCGGCCTTCCGCAATGGTCGCACCCGAAATGGGTGCGTCTTGGCATCACCAGCCTTGAAGAGTATGCCCGCCACTTTAATTGTGTGGAGGGCAATACCACACTGTATGCCCTGCCGAAGGCCGAAATCGTTCAGCGCTGGCGCGAACAAACCACGGATGATTTCCGTTTCTGCTTTAAATTTCCGTCCACTATCAGCCATCAGGCGGCATTGCGTCACTGCGATGATTTAGCCGAAGAGTTTTTCCAGCGCATGGACCCACTGGCTAACCGCATCGGGCAATACTGGCTGCAGCTTCCCGCCACCTTTTCTCCAGCGGATCTCCCTGCCCTGTGGCAGTTTATTGATAGTTTGCCGAAAGAGTTCAGCTATGGCGTGGAGGTGCGACATCCGCGCTTTTTCGCCAAAGGCGAGGAAGAAAAACAGCTCAATCGCGGGCTGCACGAACGCGGAGTCAATCGGGTGATCCTCGACAGCCGTCCCGTGCACAGCGCCATTCCGCACAGCGAAGCCATAATTGATGCACAGCGTAAAAAGCCCAAAGTTCCGGTGCATGCAGTGGTGACAGCCAACAATCCGATGGTACGTTTTATCGGCAGCGATAATATGGCCCAGAACCTGGAGCTGTTCACGGTCTGGCTGAAAGCGTTGCCGAAATGGACGCAGACCACCACTCCCTATTTATTCCTCCACACGCCAGATATTGCTCAGGCACCTGAGCTGGTCGATGCGCTGTGGCAAAATCTGCGGGACGTACTGCCAGAAATCGGTCCTGCACCCTCCATTCCACAGCAAACTTCTCTTTTCTGAGTTTCCTTTCTATCATAGTCAGTGCCAACAGCCGGTTTAACAGGGAGTTTGTATGGTAAGCGCGCTATACGCCGTACTGGGTGCAATGTTACTGATTAAGTTTTCTTTCGATGTGGTGCGCATGCGCACGCTGTACCGCGTTGCCTACGGTGACGGCGGCTTCAGCGAGCTGCAAAGTGCGATTCGCATTCATGGCAATGCGGTGGAGTACATCCCCATCGGCCTGCTTCTGCTGCTGTTTATGGAGATGAACGGCGCGGAAACCTGGATGGTGCACGTCTGCGGCATTCTGCTGATTGCCGGACGCCTGATGCACTACTACGGTTTTCATCACCGTCTGTTCCGCTGGCGTCGTTCAGCGATGAGCGCCACCTGGTGCTCGCTTGCGCTAATGGTGCTGGCAAACCTCTGGTATCTGCCGTGGGAGTTGGTTTTCTCCCTGCGTTAGCGCACAATACGCCGTTTTTTATTTTCTGGAATCACGTTATGTCCCATCGCGACACGCTATTTTCTGCTCCGATCGCAAGCCTTGGCGACTGGACCTTCGATGAACGGGTGGCGGAAGTTTTCCCCGATATGATCCAACGTTCAGTGCCCGGCTACTCCAATATTATTTCAATGATTGGCATGCTGGCCGAACGCTTCGTTCAGCCCAATACTCAGGTTTACGATCTCGGCTGCTCGCTCGGCGCAGCAACGCTTTCCGTCCGTCGTAATATCGCCGTTGATGGCTGCAAAATTATCGGCGTGGATAACTCCCCGGCGATGGTTGAACGCTGCCGTCGTCATATCGACGCCTATAAAGCGCCAACGCCGGTGGAAATCATCGAGGGCGACATTCGCGATATTCAGATTGAGAACGCCTCGATGGTGGTGCTCAACTTCACGCTGCAATTTCTTGAACCACCTGAGCGCCAGGCGCTGCTGGAGAAAATCTTCCAGGGCCTGAACCCGGGCGGCGCGCTGGTGCTGTCGGAAAAATTCAGCTTTGAAGATGCGAAAGTCGGCGAACTGCTGTTCAACATGCACCACGACTTCAAGCGTGCTAACGGCTACAGCGAGCTGGAAATCAGCCAGAAGCGCAGCATGCTGGAAAACGTCATGCTGACCGATTCGGTTGAAACTCACAAAGCGCGTCTGCACAGCGCCGGGTTTGCCCACAGCGAGCTATGGTTCCAGTGCTTCAACTTT
Organism: Enterobacteriaceae bacterium 89; assembly: GCA_014156375.1. Classification (GTDB taxonomy): domain Bacteria; phylum Pseudomonadota; class Gammaproteobacteria; order Enterobacterales; family Enterobacteriaceae; genus Scandinavium. The sequence goes on from RQJH01000003.1 coordinate 829,643, forward strand.
GGTTCACTGGTAGCGCTGAAAGCCGGGGCTGACGAATGATTGATTTCAGCAATTTCTATCAGCTTATTGCCAAAGATCCGGTGCTGGCGCACTGGCTGGAAACGCTTCCGGCTCAGCTTGCCAGCTGGCAGCGCGATTCCCGTCATGGTCAGTTCAAACAGTGGGCTAACGCCGCCGAATTCTTACCAGAAATCACGCCGAAGAAGCTCGACCTGCTGCACAGCGTTAGCGTGGAAGGTGAAACGCCGCTGAGTGAAGGCCAGCGTATCGGCGTGGAAAGACTGCTGCGCAACCTGATGCCGTGGCGTAAAGGGCCTTATTCCCTGCACGGCATTGATATCGATACCGAATGGCGCTCTGACTGGAAATGGGATCGCGTATTGCCACATCTCTCCGATCTGACAGGACGCACCATTCTCGACGTTGGCTGCGGCAGCGGCTATCACATGTGGCGCATGATTGGCGCAGGCGCTCGCCTGGCCGTCGGCATCGACCCGACGCAGCTGTTCCTGTGCCAGTTCGAAGCGGTGCGTAAACTGCTGGGTAACGATCAGCGCGCGCACCTCATCCCGCTGGGCATTGAACAGATGCCAGCGCTGAACGCGTTCGATACCGTTTTCTCGATGGGCGTGCTGTATCACCGCCGCTCCCCGCTTGAACATCTCTGGCAGCTGAAAGATCAGCTGGTCAGCGAAGGCGAGCTGGTGCTGGAAACGCTGGTGATCGAGGGCGATGAAAACACCGTACTGGTACCGGGCGACCGCTACGCGCAGATGCGTAACGTGTACTTTATTCCTTCCGCACCTGCGCTGAAGCAGTGGCTGGAGAAATGCGGGTTTGTTGACGTGAAGATTGTCGACATGAACGTCACCAGCACTGAAGAACAGCGCCGGACGGAGTGGATGATCACCGAATCGCTGGCCGATTTCCTCGACCCGAACGACAACACGAAAACAGTGGAAGGCTACCCTGCCCCGCTGCGCGCGGTGATTGTGGCGAAAAAGCCTTAATCAAAGGCGAAAAAAAGGCCCCTGTTAAAGGCAGGGGCCTGGTACAAATATGCATCACATTGGGCGACATGATGCGCGGTAAAAATCGCAGTTGCTAGTAACGGTTAACGATCGCCTTCATCTCCGCTACCGATTCGCCATTGACGGCGTATCGTGAGTATTCATCTGCCGTCGGGTCGGTGGACATCGACAGCCCCGGGTTGCGGTAACGCATCACTGATGGCACCCACTGCCCGGCAGAGCTGTGCAGCTCTTTCACTCCAGCTTCAAGGAACAACGCCAGGTTGTTCGCCCTTACGCCAGCACCGGCCATGATAATTGGAGCATCGCCTCGTGCAATAAGTTCCCGAATTAATGAAAGACCTTTTTCTGCCGACGGCTGCTGCCCGGAAGTCAGCATGCGTGCTACGCCTAATTCTTTCAGATTATCAAACGCCTGCATCGGATCGACGCACATATCAAACGCGCGATGGAAAGTGACCGCCAGCGGCCCTGCGGCTTCCATTATCTGGCGCATGCGCGGCATATCGACGTTGCCATCGGCATCCAGAATGCCGATCACCAGCCCCGGAAAACCCAGCTCGCGAAGCGTACGAACATCTTCAAGCATGGCGGCAAATTCGCCTTCGGTGTAGCAAAAATCCCCACCGCGCGGGCGCACAATCGGGTGCACCGGGATGCTCACGTGCTGACGCACGGATTTCAGTACGCCAACTGAGGGCGTTAACCCGCCTTCCAGCGGTGCGGCGCACAGCTCAATGCGATCGGCGCCTCTTGCCTGTGCTTCACGCGCACATTCCATGCTGTAACAGCACACTTCCAGTAAAGCCATTACCTTCTCCTGTTTATCCAAACGCGCCATCATGACACGTTCTCAGACGGCAGATCTCGCGTAAGTTCACATTGTTGTATCGTCTGCTTCGCTCGCCACAATCTCTTCAATCGACCATGGATGAAATTTAATCGTCACCTTGCCGTCGGTCACCGCCAGCGTAGGATTGGGCAGACGCTCGCGCTCGCCTTTGGGTGAACTCGTTTTGACGAAAATACCCGGCTGGCTCAGACCTTCATCGGAAAGCAGCTCAAGCGCGCGGGCGTTGAGCGTGTCCGGGTCGCCCGGCAGCACAATTTCGATATGCTCCCAGCCCTCGTGCGGGTAGCGCTTTTCACCAGGCCAGGGAAGCTCAATCACGCTGAACTGCCAGTGTGCCACGCAGACCGGTTCGTGCAGTTTAAACAGACAGATTGGGCGGCCGTTGATGATGTTTTCAGACAGCAGCTCGCCGCACTGCTCGAACCCGGCGCGCCAGCGATCCGCCGTGGCATTTTGATGACAGCGCAGCGAAATATGATCGGCATGCAGCGGCGTTGTTTCCAGCCCCAGTCTGTCAGCCAGTTCCGCCAGCGCCTGAGTAAATCGCGGCAAATCCGCCTGAATATCCTGTAATGCTTCAATCGATTGCCAGTTCACTCGTCACCTCGGTTCCATTTTTGCAGGGCGCTAATTTACCCTGTTGGCGAAAGACAACCAACTGCTGATTAACGCGCCGCTCCAGGGCTGACGGCAGAAGGCAAATACAGTATACTGACCGGCTTAACTGTTCCCATTCCGGCGCTGTCACCCTCTTTCGCGCAGCGCCTTTAAACGTAAGGTATTCCGGTGAATATTCAGGCTCTTCTCTCAGAAAAAGTCAGTCAGGCCCTGATTGCGGCAGGTGCGCCTGCCGATTGCGAACCGCAGGTTCGTCAGTCTGCAAAAGTTCAGTTCGGCGACTATCAGGCCAATGGCGTGATGGCGGTGGCAAAAAAACTGGGCATGGCGCCACGACAACTGGCAGAGCAGGTTCTGACTCATCTGAGCCTCGACGGTATCGCCAATAAGGTTGAGATCGCCGGTCCGGGCTTTATCAACATTTTCCTCGACCCGGCGTTTCTGGCGCAGGGCGTGAATGACGCGCTGGCCTCTGAGCGTCTTGGCGTGGCGAAACCTGAAGCACAGACCATCGTTATCGACTACTCCGCGCCAAACGTCGCCAAAGAGATGCACGTCGGTCACCTGCGTTCCACCATCATCGGTGATGCCGCAGTCCGTACTAATGAATTCCTCGGCCACAAAGTGATCCGCGCGAACCACGTGGGAGACTGGGGCACTCAGTTCGGTATGCTGATTGCGTATCTCGAAAAGCAGCAGCAGGAAAACGCAGGCGAGATGGCACTGGCAGATCTGGAAGGGTTCTACCGTGAAGCCAAAGCCCACTACGACGCAGACGAAGTTTTTGCCGAGCGCGCGCGTAACTACGTGGTGAAACTGCAGGGCGGCGACCCGTACTTCCTCGAGATGTGGCGCAAGCTGGTTGACATCACCATGTCGCAGAACCAGATCACCTACGATCGCCTGAACGTCACCCTGACCCGCGACGACGTGATGGGTGAAAGCCTGTACAACCCGATGCTGCCTGGCATCGTCGCCGACCTGAAAGCCAAAGGTCTGGCCACCGAGAGCGAAGGCGCAACGGTCGTGTTCCTTGATGAGTACAAAAACAAGGAAGGTGAACCGATGGGCGTGATCATCCAGAAAAAGGATGGCGGCTATCTGTACACCACCACCGACATCGCCTGTGCGAAATACCGTTACGAAACCCTGCACGCCGACCGTGTGCTGTACTACATCGATTCCCGTCAGCACCAGCACCTGATGCAAGCGTGGACTATCGTGCGTAAAGCAGGCTACGTTCCGGCGACCGTTCCGCTGGAACACCACATGTTCGGCATGATGCTGGGCAAAGACGGCAAGCCGTTCAAAACCCGTGCGGGTGGTACCGTTAAACTGGCGGACCTGCTGGACGAAGCGCTGGAACGCGCCCGTCGCCTGGTGGCTGAGAAGAACCCGGACATGCCAGCCGATGAACTGGAAAAACTGGCCAATGCGGTCGGTATCGGCGCGGTGAAATACGCGGATCTTTCCAAAAACCGCACCACCGACTACGTGTTCGACTGGGACAACATGCTGGCGTTTGAAGGCAACACCGCGCCATACATGCAGTATGCCTACACCCGCGTGCTGTCCGTATTCCGCAAAGCCGGTCTGGAAGAAGCGGCCATCATCAACGCACCGGTGGTGATTAATGAAGATCGCGAAGCGCAGCTGGCCGCGCGTCTGCTACAGTTCGAAGAAACCCTGGGCGTGGTCGCTCGTGAAGGTACGCCACACGTAATGTGTTCCTACCTGTACGATCTGGCCGGTCTGTTCTCTGGTTTCTACGAGCACTGCCCAATTCTGAGCGCCGAAAGCGAAGAGATTCGTAACAGCCGTCTGAAGCTGGCTCTGCTGACTGCCAAAACGCTGAAGCTGGGTCTGGATACGCTCGGTATCGAAACCGTCGAACGTATGTAAGTTCAGAAGCAAAAAGAGAAAACCCGGCAAACGCCGGGTTTTTTGTTGTTAAAAATACTTCCGCAAATACTCCGTCAGACAAAGGATCGCCATCGCCTGACCGTAAGGCATAGAGGTCAGCGGGATCTGACGATAAAACTCAAGATTGCTGCCCATTCCGGTGCCAAACGACGTTTGCAACAGCTCCCCTTCCGGCGAGATATTTGCCACAATGCCGCGAATCGCTTTCTCCGCCACTTCCGCATAGTCCGCAGAAACATAACGCTTGCGCACTGCTTTCAGAATGCCGTAGGCAAATCCTGCCGTGGCTGATGCTTCCAGATAAGAATGCGGATCGTCCAGCAGCGTATGCCACAGGCCGCTGTCGTCCTGGCATTTCGCCAGCGCGGCAATCTGCGCATTCAGCACCTGCACCAGATAACGACGCACGGCGTTGTTTTCCGGCAAATCCACCAGCTCCAGGAAATCAGGGATCACGATGGTCAGCCAGCTGTTGCCGCGCGCCCAGCGGGCATTGGCAAAGTTGTGGTTGCCCTCGTAGTTCCAGCCGTGGAACCACAGCCCGGTCTGCCGGTCCATCAGGTTCTGCACGTGCAGCAGGAACTGATATACCGCTTCTTCCACATACTCAGGACGGTTCAGCAGCTTACCGATTTTCGCCAATGGCAGAACGGTCATCATTAAGGTGTCGTCCCACATTTGCTGATGGTTTTCTTCCGCCAGCGTGATGTGCTGCATTCCGCCCTGCTCCGTGCGCGGCATGTCGTGCATCGCCCATTCGGCCCAGCTTTCCAGCCACGGCAGATACTGCGCGTTGCCGGTTTCCTCATAGCGATAAGCCAGGGTCAGGAACGGCGCCATGGTGTTGACGTTTTTAGTGGTTGCACCTTCCGCAAAGCGGTCGGCAAACCAGCCGTCGATGATGTCACGCATCTGCTCATCGCCGGTCTGCTTGAAGTACTGATGAATGCCATACAGCCCGACGCCGTGGGTCCACTCCCAGCCGTTCCAGCCTTTGGTATCAATCACCCGTCCGTCGTCGAGACGGAGTAAAAATGCCCCGCTTTCGTCCTTAATGTTGACCAGGCTATGGGTCACTTTCTCGATCAGCGCCTTCAGCTCGTTGCGGGCGATAAAGCGCTCTGGCTGAGACAGCAGGGGACTATGTTTGACGGGCCAGACTTTCATTTCATTAACCTCTGTTCAATGTCGAATTCAGATGAGCATCCTGCTTAAGCGAAGCGGCGGCAGGCTTGTGTCGATTGAGATAGCCGATGTTGTTATTGCCCCACAGTGACTCAAAGGGCATGCCGGCCAGCATTTCCACCGTCGCGCGAGCTTCCGGCGTGGCGGCTTCTGGGATCGCGCGGCCGCTTTGGCGCATCTTGAGCGTTTCTTCGCGCAGTACGCTATGGGTGGTGAGATTCAGCTTGAATCGCAGGGAAACCAGGAAACCGCAGGCCAGCACCAGAATCGTGCCGACGCTCATGATCAGCAGAATGGTATGGCTGACCTCTGCGGCCTGCGTTTTCTGCCCGGAGATAAAGCCCGAGGCCTGCATGATGATCCCCACCAGCATGATTGCTCCAGCCTGCGAGGCCTTACGCGTGAGCGTCATGATCCCGGCAAAAATGCCTTCACGGCGCTGTCCGGTGATCACCTCATCGACATCGGCAATATAGGTGTAGGTATTCCACGGCACATAGTTGATACCCCCTCGGCCAAGCCCAGCAACGGCCGACACCAGCAGCATCAGCGTCCAGACGTTGCTCAAACCGGCGTAATAGAGCACGGCGTAAGACATGGCGCTCAGTCCGAACAGTACCACCACCATCCGGTAAGAAGGTGCAGGTCCGAAGCGGATGCACAGAGGCATCATCGCGATCACCGCGATGAACTGGAATATCGCCATGGTGCCCATCAGGTTTGAGGCCACCGACGCTTCCTGCATCAGCACAAACACCACGTAGTAGGTGAACACAGCGTTGAATACGTCCTGTGCGATGTAGCCGCCGAGGTACATGCCCAGATGCTGGCGGAAGATACGAATGCGCAACGTGGAGGTCAGCTCGACCATCAGACGATTGAGGCTCTGCCCTAGCGTCAGATTGCGTTTTTCCTCTTCTGCCCGCAGAGCTGCCTCGCTCCAGTTTTCACGCGGGCGCTCCCAGGTGAAAAACCAGACAAACGTCAGCATCAGCGCACACAGCACGGAGAACACCAGGCTCGCGTAGAAAAAGGAGATGGCATTATCTTTGCCGAAATGGGTGAGCAGCACGCCCGGCAGCAGCGCGGCCAGGATCGCGGACATCTGCGCCATGGAAATACGCGCACCGGAAAACTTTGTTTTCTGCTTAAAGTCATCCGTCATTTCCGGCACCAGCGTTTCGTAAGGTACCAGGATCATGGTGTACACCACGTCAAACAGCAGATAGGTCAGCAGGTAGTACCAGAATCCCATCTCGCCGACCCACATAAACGAGTAGCTGAACACGCAGGGGATCCCAAGCAGGATGAAAAACTTGCGGCGACCAAAGCGCTTACCGAGCCAGGTGGAACCGAAATTATCCGTTAAGAAGCCCATCAGCGGGCTGACCACCGCATCCAGCACCCTGGCGGTGGCAAAAATGAAAGTGGCTTCGATGGGCGAGAGCCCGCAGAACGTGGTGTAGAAGTATAAAAGCCATGCGGCAGTCAGCGCGGTGGTCCCTGCGCCCAGGAAATCGCCCGAACCGTAGGCGAGGTAATTAGCTAATCCAATTTTACGTGTTTTCATTGCCGTAAATCCCGTGTTTGTCTCAGGAGGGCCCGTCTTATCAACATGGCGGGCAGGCTTACACGGCTACAGTAGAGTGATGCCTGAGGCGAAACCTTTTCATTTTTGCCAGCGCAGATTAAGGCATGGCAAAAACACAAAGAGTCAGCGCCTGCGCATCTCATTTATAAAACAACGTTTTGATTCAATCAAAAGCGAGGGTCATTTTACGTGACCGCCAGCAGATTTCTCCGTGGCGGCGCAGGAAGGGATTAGCGGTAGTTAACGATAACCTGGTTACTTTGCACGTTCAGCGCCGGGATCAGCCGTCCGCCGCCGGGCACTTCCCAGACGAAGCGCAGCGGTTCGGAAGCGGGAATATTACTCAATCCCCAGGTGTTGCCGCTCTGCCCGTCCAGCTCAACGCAGCGGGTTTGCGAACATAGACGCACCCGCAGCCCGGCGGGCGTAGGGCCAATCAGGGTGTATTTCCAGGCGATCATCGTCACCAGACCGCTGGCAGGCTGCGAGGGAACCAGCGGCGCAGAGGACATCGACTCGCCGCGATGGCTCAACGTCACTCCCCGACTGCTGGCCTGCCACGCGCCCTCACCCGCCGCCTGGGCCATCAGCGGCAGGATCATCAGTAACAGTAAACCGCGCATTATTTGCCCCCGATGGTGGCGGTCATGCGGATCTGACGGTTATCCGACAGTTCCAGATTCGACAGCACCACCAGCTGTGGCAGATTGCGGCGCAGGAAGCGTGACAACAACGGACGCAGCGCATGATTGACCAGCAGCACCGGTGGCGCGCCGAGCATTTCCTGACGCGATAACGCTTCCTGTGTCTGCGCCAGCAGGCGATCCGCCAGACCCGGCTCCAGACCGCCGCCGTTTTGCAGGGCCTGCAGCAGCAGACGCTCCAGCGGCGTATCCAGGCCAATCACCTGCACTTCACCGTTCCCCGGGAACCACTGCTGAGTGATGGCACGGCCCAGCGCCACGCGGACCACGTTGGTCAGCTCATGCGGATCGCTCTGCACCGGCGCATGCTCCGCCAGCGTTTCCAGAATGGTGCGCATATCGCGGATCGGCACTTTTTCATCGAGCAGATTTTGCAGCACTTTGTGCAGCGTGGTCAGCGTCACCACGCCCGGCACCAGATCTTCAGTCAGCTTCGGCATTTCCTGGGTCACGCGATCCAGCAGCTGCTGCGCTTCCTGGCGACCGAACAGTTCAGCCGAGTGCAGGCTAATCAGATGGTTCAGGTGCGTCGCGACCACGGTACTGGCTTCCACCACCGTGAAACCCTGGATCTGCGCCTGCTCTTTCAGCGCGCTTTCAATCCAGATAGCCGCCAGGCCAAAAGCCGGATCGACAGTCTGCTCGCCCGGCAGCGTACCTGCCGCCGTGCCCGGGTTGATCGCCAGCCAACGCCCTGGATAAGCGTCGCCGCTGCCGATTTCCACGCCTTTGAGCAAGATTCGGTAGCGCGCAGGCGGCAGGTCCATGTTGTCACGGATATGCACCACCGGCGGCAGGAAGCCCATTTCCTGAGCAAATTTCTTACGAATCGAGCGGATACGCCCGAGCAGCTCGCCATCCTGCTGGAAATCGACCATCGGGATCAGACGATAGCCCACTTCCATTCCCAGCGTGTCTTCCAGCTGGACGTCACTCCAGGTCGCTTCCACCGCCTGCGGGTTTTCCTGAGTGCGTACCGGAGCCGCTTCAGCTGGCGCCTGTTGCTCACGGCCACGCAGCCACCAGGCCAGACCCAACAGCGCGGCGGTGAACAGCAGGAAGACGAAGTTTGGCATGCCCGGCACCAGACCGAGCAGACCCAATACGGCGGCGCTGAGCATCATGACGCGCGGGTTGCTGAACAGCTGCCCCACCATCTGCTCGCCGACGTCCTGATCGGTGGCCACACGGGTCACGATCACACCCGCCGCGGTGGAAATTACCAGCGCCGGGATCTGTGCTACCAGGCCGTCACCGATGGTCAGCAGCGTATAGGACTCCGCTGCTTTGCCCAGATCCAGTCCGTGCTGCAACACGCCCACTAACAGACCACCGATGACGTTGATCACCATGATCAGGATCCCGGCAATGGCATCGCCACGAACAAACTTACTCGCACCATCCATCGAACCGTAGAAATCCGCTTCCTGGGTGACTTCCGCGCGACGACGCTTGGCATCTTCTTCACCAATTAAACCGGCGTTGAGATCGGCATCAATCGCCATCTGTTTGCCCGGCATCCCGTCGAGGACAAAGCGCGCGCCCACTTCGGCGATACGCCCCGCACCCTTGGTGATAACCATGAAGTTGATGATAACGAGGATGATGAACACCACGATACCGATGGCGAAGTTACCGCCCACCAGGAAGTGACCAAACGCTTCAACCACCTTCCCCGCAGCAGCGGCACCGGTATGTCCTTCCATCAGAATGATACGCGTGGAGGCCACGTTCAGCGCCAGGCGCAGTAAGGTGGTGAACAGCAGAATAGTCGGGAAGGCGGCGAATTCCAGCGTGCGCTGGGTGAACATCGCCACCAGCAGCACCATGATCGACAGCGCAATGTTGAAGGTAAACAGCAAATCGAGGACGAACGCCGGCAACGGCAGCACCATCATCGACAGTATTAACAGGATCAGCACCGGCCCGGCGAGAACCTGCCATTGGGTGGATTTAAAGTTGCCGGGCAGACGCAGCATTGCGACCAGATTAGCCATCAGAGTCCTTCTCGTTCAAAAAATCCAGTGCCTCAGGCACCGGTAAATTCTCAGGTTTTTTCGGTGCCGTACCGCCAGCCAGCCGCCAGCGTTTCAGCTGCCATACCCAGGCCAGCACTTCCGCCACGGCAGCATAAAGCGTACCGGGGATCTGCTGACCAATTTCAGCATGGCGATACAGTGCGCGAGCAAGCGGTGGGGCTTCCAGCATCGGAATTTTGTGCTCTTCACCCAGCTCACGGATGCGCAGCGCCACCAGGCCAGCCCCTTTGGCAATGACTTTTGGCGCACTCATTTTGTTCTCTTCGTATTGCAGGGCGACCGAGAAGTGCGTCGGGTTGTTCACGATAACGTCCGCTTTGGGTACATCCGCCATCATGCGTCGGCGAGCGGCGGCACGCTGCATCTGGCGAATTTTTCCTTTGACGTGCGGATCACCTTCGCTCTGCTTGAATTCATCACGGATATCCTGGCGTGACATGCGCAGCTTTTTGATGTGGCTGTAAATCTGGAAGAAGACGTCAAAGCCCACCATCGGGATCACGCCCAGCGCCACCAACAGCGCACATAGCCCGACCATATTCAGCGCGTTGCCCATGGCAGTCAGCGGCGATTCGCTGACCAGACGCATCATGTCTGGCCAGTGCAGCCAGACGAACAGCCCCGCAACGCAGCCCACCAGCACAGATTTTAAAATGGCCTTCAGCAGCTCTGCGGCGGTCTGCGCCGAAAACATCTTCGCAATGCCGGGCAGCGGATTGAGCTTCTCGAATTTAAAACCGAGGGATTTTGGGCTGAATACCAGGCCGCCGAGCAGCATCGGGCCGATAATCGCCACCGCCACCACGCCAACAATTAGCGGCATCAGCGCCAGCATGGCCTGTTTGAGTAACAGGATGATTTGCCCAAGGATCAGGTTCGGGTCGTTAACGATGCTGTGATCGAAATGCAGACCGGATGACAGCAAGCTCGCCAGTCTGCGCGCCAGCGCTTCACCGCCCAACCACAGCACGCAAACGCCCACCAGCAAAATCAGCAGTGAAGTCAGCTCGCGCGATCGCGGGATCTGCCCTTCCTCGCGGGCTTTTTCCAGCCGTTGGGGTGTGGGGGCTTCTGTTTTGTCTTCGTTATCGCTTTCGTCTGACACAGCTGCCGCTCGCGGAGTTTCACTTAGTGGCTATGATGCCAGAGGCGTCTGGCGGCAATCGCTGGAATAGGCGGTAGAAAAGTCGCATTTCAGGCAATGGCCCATCACACTATTTATTGTCCAGTTTCACCATTTTTGATGCTTGACTTACCCACTGCAACCAGAATTAATAATTATCACTGATATATTAATTCTGAGTTTTGAGAAATACCTCTACAAAATGATCAAGCAATGATCATTGCCTTATGAAAATTATAATTCGTATGAATTCCATAATACCTTTTACTGTAACGATTACGGCTAATCTGGTTTTAAAAACAACTTCACCTTATTTACATTCGGAGTATACTCTCGCTCCTGAAATGTTTTAAAGAACTTGAAAACTTAACCTCAAAAGGAGAATGACATGTATAGGAATACATATATTCTTGCCAGTCTGCTTTTCTGCTGCGTTAACTTTAAAGCACTGGCAGACGAAAATAATGCCGGCGTCATCCATTTTACCGGCGAAATCATTGAGCCCAGTTGTACTATCTCTGGCGATAACGGAACAGACAGTACGGTTAAACTTGGCACCTACCCAACGTCACTCTTTGCTCCGGGGACAGGAACAGAATCAGATTTAATTCCTTTTTCCATAACCCTTGATAATTGCCCGCTTCAGAGCGATGGTCTGGCCGCCATTCAGCTCACGTTTAACGGCTCAACGACACTGACAGGCAGCACCTCCCTGCTGGATGTCAGCAAGATAACAACAGGGGGAACAACCGCCGCCACGGGGATTGGCATTGCCATCAGTCCGGCAGATGATTCCACACAGTTGCTGGAACTCAATGGTTCAGAAGGACAGGTCTATATCGACCTTCCAACTAAATCCTCTGACAACATAGGCGCAGACTTTGTTGCCCGCTATAAGTCCTTTGCTCAAACGGTCACCGCCGGGCCAGCCGATGGCGATCTGACGGTGAATATTCTTTATCGATAAAAAATAAAGCTATTGTAAATAGCGCATCATATCCATAACCAAACACCTATATGCCCGATAAATACACAGGCGGCCTGTCCATGCGCAAAAAATGGCGTTCCAAAGGTATAATTAAAACAGTGCTTATACTCGTTGTCGTTAATATATATCTTAGCGCATCATCCAGTTTTGCATCGGGCATTCAGATTGGTCGAACCCGCATTATTTACGATGCCAGTAAAAAAGAGGTCAGCCTTCCACTGACCAATAAGGACAGCAACCTGCCGTGGCTGGTTCAGGCATGGACGGATACTGGCGCTAATCAAGCTCGCGGCCCGTTCATTATTACCCCTCCGCTATTTCGGCTCGATCCACAAAAAGAGCAAAGCCTGCGCATTACCTGGTCAGGCGTCCCGCTGCCTGAAGACCGGGAGTCGCTTTTTTACATGAATGTACGAACCATTCCCGCCATGGATAAAGATGCCGACCAGCAAAACGTCCTGCGGCTTATTTATAAAACCCGCCTGAAGCTCTTCTGGCGTCCGACAGGGCTCAAGGGTACGCCAGTGGAAAACTGCCAGCACCTGCGTTTTACGCTTAGCGGCAACGTCCTGACTGTCCATAATGACGGAGACTATTACAGCGTTTTCGACACACTGAGTGTGGGGACGCAGGCCGTCAAAGGCATTGATTTCGTTGCCCCACACAATAGTCTGCAGCATCCGCTCACAGGCAGTAATCGGAACAGTGCAGTGAAATGGCGCTGCATTTCCGACTACGGGAATGCCACACAACCCTTCTCTGGCCTTCTCGGCCAGAGCTAAGCGCAGCGATGGCAAAAGTAGCTATTTTCTACTGGAGAAAATATTGCCTGCCGCTGTACGGTGGGCTGGCGTTCATCGTCTCTTTCAATGCCACCAGCCGGGAATTTTACTTTGCCCCCTCCTCTCTGGAAATGAAGTCGGGTGAAGTCAATGACATCGATCTCTCCCTGTTTTCGAAACCTGATGCCCAGTTACCGGGAACGTACCGCAGCGTTGTGCTGATCAACAAACAGAAAGTGGATGAGCTCGACGTTGCCTACATCAGCGATAAAAAGGGAAAACTACAGCCACAACTCACCCCGGCGTTATTACGAAAATGGGGAGTGCAGGTCGACAGCTACCCCCAACTTGCCTCATTGCCTTCAGACCATCCTCTGGCAAGTCCGCTGGGCGACTTTATCCCTGCCGCTAAGGCAGAGCTGGATTTTAATCAAATGACATTGCAGCTGAGCCTGCCGCAGGCGGCTGTCAACTCGCTGGTTCGCGGATACATTGACCCCTCGCGCTGGGACGATGGTGTTCCTGTTGCCTTCACCGATTACAGCCTGTCGGGTACCCAGCGTAACGGCAACGGCACCAATAACGACAGCCAATACGTCAATCTGCGAAACGGCATCAACCTTGGCGGCTGGCGCCTGCGAAACTTCTCCAACTGGAGCCATAACGAAGAAGGCAACAGTTGGCAAACAGTCAACAGCTGGCTGGAACATGATATTGATGTGCTGAAGTCCCAGTTTATCGCAGGTGAAAGCAGCACCCGCGCGGACATCTTTGACAGCGTGCAGTACAAAGGGGTATCGCTTGCCTCTGACGATAGCATGCTTCCCTACAGCCAGCGGGGATTCGCCCCAGTGATCCGCGGTATCGCTAACAGCAATGCGCAGGTTTCTGTGCGACAGAACGGGTATCTGATTTATCAGATCAACGTCGCACCGGGGGCGTTTGAGATTAACGATCTCTATTCCAGCACCAACAGCGGCGATCTCGACATTACCATCAGGGAAGCCGACGGCAGTGAAACGCACTTCACGCAGCCTTACTCCAGTCTCGCCGTTATGCAGCGTCCGGGCAGGCTACGCTATGAGGTTGTCGCCGGACGCTTTCGTCCCGATAACAGCGTTAAAGGTGATGATCCGCTTTTTAATCAGACGACCTTTATCTACGGGCTGAACAACAGATTCACGCTGTTTGGCGGCGTCATTGCGGCGGAAAATTATCTCTCCGGTAACGCCGGGATTGGTACGACGTTAGGCGAGATTGGCGCATTTTCTTCGGACTTGACCTGGGCTAAAAGCCATCCGGATTCCCGTGATGCCTCCAGCGGTGCCTCTCTGCGCCTGCTTTATAGCGGTAAAATCGACAGCACGGACACCAGCTTCACGCTGGCAGGCTACCGCTATTCTACCGAAGGGTATTACAGCTTCGCTGATACCAACCAGCACTACGATGACGATCGGTGGAGCACTCAATACAACAAGCGTAACCGCCTGCAGCTCAGCATCAGTCAGTCTGTGCTGGGCAACAGTATTTACCTGAACGGCTATCAACAGGACTACTGGCACACCGGGAATAAAGAACGCAGCCTGTCAGCGGGAATAAATGGCTCTCTTGGCAGCATCAGTGCCCATCTCGCCTGGACCTACAGTAAGACCAGTGATAGCAACAGCGACAGTATGGTTTCTTTAGGCTTCAGCGTACCGCTCAGCCAGTGGTTACCAAAAAGTTGGGCCAGCTATAACGTCAGCCACTCTAAACAGGGCAATACCAGCCAGTCTGTGGCGCTGAACGGCACACTTCTTGAAGACGATCGATTAAGTTACTCGCTACAACAGAGCAGCAACAGCCAGGGCAATACCAGCAACTCCAGTCTTTACGGCAGCTATCACTCTTCTGTATCCAATCTCAGCGCAGGCTATTACTACGCCTCAGATGGCTCCACGCAGTTAAGCTACGGTGCCAGCGGTGGTATTGTGGCACACCCACGCGGTGTCACACTGTCTCAGCCACTGGGTGACCAGTTTGCGATTGTGCACGCCAACGGTGCGCAGGGCGTACATTTTCAAAACCGCCGGGGGATCGCCACGGACCGTTTTGGCAACGCAGTTATCCCCTCTCTGACCGCATATCAGGAAAACACATTGCGTGTTGATACCACTTCGCTACCAGAAAACGTCGACACTGCAAATACAGCGCTCACGCTGATACCCAGTCATGGCGCCGCCGTCAGCGCCACCGTTCAGGCCCGAACTGGCTATCGGATGCTGGTAACCTTAACTCGTCAGAACGGCAAAAAAGTCCCGTTTGGCGCGATTGCCAGCGTCGATGGAACAGCGCAAAGCGGCATCGTTGATGACACAGGTACGCTGTATCTCGCAGGGATTGGCGATCGGGTACATCTGACAGTGCATTGGGGAGACGAGGCCGATCAGCAGTGTGGCGCCACGCTTCAGCCTTCCCTGCCTGCCGATAACCCAGCCGGGATACGTAAACAAGAGCTACAGTGCCTTCAGGAGATTCACCATGAGAGTTAAAAATTGCCTGGCGCTCGTCGCTACAGGCATCACACTGCTGATATTTGCGGGTATCCCTGTTAGCGCGCAGGCGAGCATAACGGTATTGCACAACTGTTTCAGCACCCAGGGAAACTACACGACGAACTACACGCAGTCTCTGGAACCAGCCGACAATACATCAGGAAAGAGTATTGATATCGCCGATCACTTTATCGCCAGCGGTGCGCCACTGACCGCCAGCTGTGACTGTCCGGGTAACTTTTCCGCAACCAGCACGGTTTATGAACTTTCCGCGGCAGGCAGCCCTCTTGCCGCAGGGATCTCCGGCTTCGGCTACCTGACCGGAAACCTTGATGTTGATGTTTCAGGTTACAGCGACGCGATTGATTCACCCGACGGCAACGGTCTTTTCCCCCTGGCCATAGATAGCTATCCAACCACTCAGTCGGGGATGAAATCCAAGCTGGAATCAAAACTCCAGTCCTCCGAAGGGGAACAGGATGTGTGCAGCGATGCCAGCCGCCCAAAAAATGCAGCGTCTACCAAAAGACAATTTATATGGAACGTAATGGCGTTAACGTTCTATATCAAAAAGCCGATCCTCGGTGAGGAAGTTATTCCTTCCACGCTGGTGGTACAGAACTACGTTTGCCTCTACTTCGGCAGCGGTAGCTGTGACACGTCGAACCTTCAGCTGGTGTCTAATATCTGGCTGAGCGGCTCTCTGACGGCACCGCTAAGCTGTACCATCAACGCGGGAAGCACCATTGAAGTCGATCTTGGCAATATCGTTAACAGTCAGTTCGTCAGCCCCGGTTTGCCACCATCAGGGTATACGCTGAAAAATGTCGATATCTCTTATCATTGCGACGATCCAGCCATCGGCAACAGCGACAAAATAAAGCTGACGCTCAGCGCCGATCAGGGGGTAGCGCCGGGAAGTAGCGGGCTGATTGCCAAAATGCTCAACCGCGATGATATAGGGGTGAGAATGTACGGCGAGAATAACGGGAATGTCTCGCTCGATGGCAGCGTGGCGTTACCCGTTAATATCGATGAGCAGGGAAATGGTGCCCTGCACTTCACCGCAGCACCAGTCAGTACCACCTCAAAACGCCCGGAGCCGGGTAAATTTGAGGGTAACGTGACGGTGAAAATGGATTTGCGATAAGCAGATATTGCCCGGTTGCGGCTTCGCCTTACCGGACCTACAAAATACAAAACGGATTGTTTCGTAGGTCCGGTAAGCGTTAGCGCCACCGGGCAGAATACTCAGAAGCCGAGACTATCCAACAAATCGTCGACCTGATCCTGGCTTGCCACCACGCCCGCTTTGCTGGTGTCCATCTGCGGGCCATTGAGCAGGCTTTCGTTTTCACGCTTCTGGCGCGTACCCTGATCCGGCATGTTTTCCAGAAGCACCATCAGCAGCTGGCGTTCAATCTCCTGGATAACGTCCATCATCCGCTTGATCACCTGCCCGGTCAGATCCTGGAAGTCCTGCGCCATCATGATTTCCAGCAGCTGGGCGTTGGTGAAGCTGGTGTGTTTTGGTACGTCCGCCAGGTAGCTGCGTGTATCAGTGACCAACTCACGGGCATCGCTTAACTCAATCGGATCCTCAAACCAGGCGTCCCAGCGGCCTGAAAGGGCTTTCGCCTCTTTCTCCATCTGGTTCTGATGCGGCTGCGACAGCTCCACGCAGTTCAGCGCACGCTCTGCCGCCTGGGCGGTCATCTGCACCACATAGTCCAGACGGTCGCGGGCATCCGGAATGGCTTCTGCCGCTTCGGCAATCGCCTGGTCGAGACCCAGTTCGCGCAGGCTGTCGCGCAGCATGCGGGTCAGGCTGCCGATGCGGGCGATAATGTCTGCCGCTGAGTGATCGTCAGCGGGTTTTATGGGGGAATGCGTCATCGTCATCACCTCACATACCAAGCTTCTCGAAGATTTTATTCAGCTTCTCTTCGAGGATTGCAGCCGTAAACGGTTTCACCACGTAGCCACTGGCACCCGCCTGGGCTGCGGCAATGATGTTCTCTTTCTTCGCTTCCGCCGTCACCATCAGCACCGGCAACGCGCCCATCGCGCCGTCGGCACGAATGGTTTTCAGCAGATCCAGACCGTCCATATTCGGCATGTTCCAGTCAGAAATCACAAAGCCAAAACCGCCCGCCTGCAGCTTGTTCAGCGCATCCACGCCGTCTTCCGCTTCTTCTACGTTATTGAACCCAAGCTCTTTCAGCAGGTTACGCACAATGCGACGCATGGTGGAAAAGTCATCCACAACCAGAAATTTAAGCTCTTTATCCGCCATTTCACTCCACTCCTCTTAAATACGTATTGCCTGTCCGGCACTGATTTTTGCCAGCATCTGCTGACTTACCTGGCTGAGATCGACCACTTCGCTGACGCCACCCATATTGATGGCCTCACGCGGCATGCCGAACACCACACAACTGGCTTCATTCTGGGCAATGGTCCAGGCACCGGCCTGGTGCATAGCCAGCATTCCTGCCGCGCCGTCATTGCCCATGCCGGTGAGGATCACCCCCACCGCATTCCGTCCGGCGTTTTTGGCCACCGAATGGAACAGCACATCCACCGACGGCCGGTGGCGATTCACCGGCGGTCCGTCATGAATTTTGATCTGGTAGTTGGCGCCGCTGCGCGCCAGCTCCATATGTTTATCGCCCGGCGCGATATAAGCGTGCCCCGGCAGCACGCGCTCGCCGTCTTCGGCTTCCTTCACTGCAATCTGGCACAGCTTGTTCAGGCGCTCGGCAAAGGAGCGAGTGAAGCCCGGCGGCATGTGCTGAGTGATCAGAATAGCCGGACTGGTCAGCGGCAATGGCTGGAGAACATGACGAATTGCCTCTGTTCCTCCGGTTGACGCGCCAATCACCAGCAGCTTTTCCGAACTAAGCATCGGCCCGGCCTTCAGCGTGACTGGCGCGGCCAGCGGTTTATGCGCGCTGAGCTGCGCCCTGGAAGCGGCGCGAACTTTGTCGGCAATCATTTCGCTGTAGGCCAGCATCCCTTCGCGGATCCCGAGCTGCGGCTTGGTGACAAAATCCACCGCCCCCAACTCCAGCGCCCGCAGCGTGACCTCTGAGCCTTTCCCGGTCAGCGACGACACCATCACCACCGGCATCGGACGCAGGCGCATCAGCTTTTCCAGGAAGTCGAGGCCGTCCATGCGCGGCATTTCGACGTCCAGCGTCAGCACGTCCGGGTTATATTTTTTGATCAGATCGCGGGCCACCAGTGGATCCGGCGCGGTGGCGACCATCTCCATATCGCTGTGGCTGTTGATAATTTCCGTCATGATCTGACGCATCAGAGCCGAATCATCTACCGACAACACCCTGATTTTACTCATGCTTTATCCTTACTCAGCGCATACACCGTCTGCCCTCGCAGACTGAACTCACGCACCAGATTGCTGAAGTTCTCCGAGTGCCCGGCAAACAGTAAACCGTCGGGCTTAAGCAGGGGAACGAAGCGGCGCAAAATGTCCTGCTGTGTTGTTTTATCGAAATAAATCATTACGTTGCGACAGAAGATGGCATCAAACGGCCCTGCCACGTTGTACTGGCGCTCCAGCAAATTCACCGGAGCGAAATCCACATAGTTCGCCAGCTCCTGACGCACGCGCACCAGCCCTTCGTGCGGCCCGGTCCCGCGCATGAAATAGTGTTGCAGCTGCTGCTGAGACAGCGTTTTCAGCTCATCCTGGCGATAGACGCCGTTCTGCGCTTTGTTCAGCACCTCGGTATCAATATCGCTGGCAAACACTTTCCAGCGGCCCGGCGCCATGCCCAACGTATCGGCGAGCGTAATCGCAATCGAATACGGCTCTTCCCCCGTCGAGGCGGCCGCGCTCCAGACGCGGTATTCGCCGTGACGTCGCCGGGCGTGTTCTGCCAGGGTCGGAAAATGGTGCGCCTCACGGAAAAACGCCGTCAGGTTAGTGGTCAGCGAGTTAATAAACGCCTGCCACTCGGCGTTGTCCTGATTAGCCTCCAGCATCGCCAGATAGCGACCAAAATCATCCAGACCGAGCTGGCGCAGACGGCGCACCAGACGGTTGTAAACCATATCGCGTTTGTGATCGGCCAGCACAATACCTGCGCGCTGGTAAATCAGCTGACATATCCGCCGGAACTGCGCGTCGGACAGCGCCAGGCGCTGGGTCATCTGCGTTAATAATGACGATTGCCCGTTGGGCAGTGTTGCTGTCATAGCGCCTTCTTACATCTGGTCAGGAAATCACAGGGAGCGCCGCTGACAGTGAGACTGATAACAAACCAGTTTGCCTGATGGCGCTGCGCTTATCAGACCTACAAAAGCAACAAACGACGTTGGTCCCATAGGTCCGGCAAGCCTCGCGCCGCCGGGCATCGACTTAGTTCGCTAACAATCTGGCCGCTGCTGGCGGTGCCCCTTCTTGGTAATTCACGTTTCGTTCTTGTAGTTCAAATACGGACACCAGCGTGGTGAGGTGATCGGCCTGTCCGGCCAGCTGCTCGGTGGCCGCCGCCGCTTCTTCTACCAGCGAGGCGTTCTGTTGGGTCACCTGATCCATCTGGCTGACCGCCAGCGCCACCTGCTCAATACCACGGCGCTGTTCGTCGGAGGCGGAAGCAATTTCGCCCATGATGTCGTTAACCTGAGTCACCGAACGCACAATTTCAGTCATTGTGTTTGCGGCGGTATCTACCAGCGCAGAACCTTCCTGCACGCGGGAGACGGACTCCTCAATCAAAACTTTGATTTCTTTCGCGGCCTGGGCGCTGCGGCTGGCGAGGTTACGCACTTCGCCTGCCACCACCGCAAAGCCACGGCCCTGCTCGCCCGCACGCGCGGCTTCAACCGCAGCGTTGAGCGCCAGAATGTTAGTCTGGAAGGCAATGCCGTCGATCACGCTGATGATGTCGCCAATTTTCTGCGAACTGGTTGCGATGTCGTGCATGGTGTCCGCCACGTGCGATGCCTGCTGCCCGCCACGTTTGGCGGTTTCCGCCGCCGTGCTGGCAAGACCAGAGGCCTGGCGGGCGTTATCCGCGTTCTGGCCGACGGTCGCCGTCAGCTGCTCCATGCTTGCCGCCGTTTCAGCCAGCGAGGCGGCCTGCTGCTCGGTGCGTGACGACAGATCGTTATTCCCCGCTGCGATTTCAGAAATCCCGGTGTGCATCGCGTGGCTGCCCTGGCGCACCTGGCTTACGGTGTCGCGCAGCGCGCTCTGCATGCCCTTCAGTCCGGCAAAAATCGCCGAGATTTCATTCTTACCAAACACCGCAATCGGCCGCGCCAGGTTGCCTTTGGCAATACTTTCAAAGTGATCGCTGATAATCGCCAGCGGCTGAACAATCATTTTGCGCGTCCAGTACAGCGCCCCACCGACCAGCAGCACCGCGAGGATCACCATCACCACAAAAATGGCCGCCGAGCGGTGGTAGTTGCTGTCACCGGACTGGCGGGCTTTTTCGACGTGGGAGCCGATATAGCCGATCCAGCTGTGCCAGCTCTGGTCGAAGCCGTCCTGCGCCTGCTGTACCGGAGCGGTCATAAAATCCGACAGCTGGTTGTTCTCAAGCCAGGCAATCTGGTGATCCAGCGCGCCGTGCCATTCGGTGTAGCGCTTCTGCGTTTCGTCCTTCAGCGCCTGCGCTTCGTTGTCCATCGCCGGGAAAGCGACAAATTCAGCGAACTCTTTGTCCGCCTGCTTGAGGCTGGCATGCGCCGTGGTCATCAGCGCTTTGATGTCATCCGGCGGATAGCTCAGCGCCGTCAGCGTCCCGGCTTTGTTTAATGCGGTACTGGCCTGAAGTAACACCACGCGAGCGTCGCCCAGACTGTTCAGTAGCATGTTCCCTTGCTCTACCTGCCCCAGAGTTTGCTGTCCATCGCGAAAGGCCAGAAATGACAAACCGTTACTGCCAATTTGCAACAGGCCACACACCACCAGAATCAGGCACAGGGTGGTAGAAATACGAATTCGAGTGAACATCAAAACTCCCGTCATGCAGCAACAAGCCGCGTAAAAGTTAGAAGGTTTCCCAGTTATCGTCCGTTCCGGTCGTTGCGGCGCGAGGGCGCAGGGCCGCCGTGCTGTTCGCCGGAGCGTGAGTTTTTTGACTCATTGCGTTGGTGGTCACCGTGGCGAGGCGGAAGGTCGAGACCGCTCGCGTCAGGCTACCGGATTGCTCTTCAAGGGCCGCTGCCGCCGCGGCAGACTGCTGCACGAGGGCGGCGTTCTGCTGGGTGACACGGTCCATTTCTGAGACGGCCAGCGCGACCTGGTCGATCCCTCTGCTCTGCTCATCGGAAGCAGACGAGATTTCGCCCATGATGTCGGTCACGCGGGTGACGGCGTTGACGATGTCGCTCATGGTTTCCCCGGCGCTTTCCACCAGCACCGATCCGGTATCCACTTTGGCAACAGAGTCTTCAATCAGCCCTTTGATCTCTTTGGCGGCCTGCGCGCTGCGGCTGGCGAGGTTACGGACTTCACCGGCAACGACCGCAAAACCACGTCCCTGCTCACCGGCGCGGGCAGCTTCCACCGCGGCGTTCAGCGCCAGGATATTAGTCTGGAAGGCAATACCATCGATAACGCCGGTAATGTCGGAAATTTTCTGCGAACTGGCGGCGATGTCGTGCATGGTTTTCACCACGCCGTCCACCACTTTGCCGCCGCGCTGGGCGGTTTCAGATGCACTCAGCGCCAGCTGTGAAGCCTGACGGGCGTTCTCGGCATTCTGCTTCACGGTGGCGGTCAGCTCTTCCATGCTGGCAGCGGTCTGCTCCAGCGCGGAGGCCTGCTCTTCAGTACGTGAAGAGAGATCGTTATTGCCGACGGCAATTTCACTGGTGCCGGTATAGATGGCATCCGATCCCTGACGCACGAGGGTCACGGTATCGATCAGCGATTGCTGCATATGGCCAACGGTCTGCGCCAGCTCGGCGATTTCGTTGCGCCCTTTCACCGGCACAGGCTGAGTCAGATCGCCCTGAGCAATGCGGCGCAGGTGATCTTTCACATTAGCCAGCGGGTTCAGCAGGATCTGCCGAATGCCGTACCAGGCCAGAGCCAGGATCGTGACCAGCAGGATCGCCACAATCGCCAGCTGCCACTGGGCAAAATGGTAATCGCGGGTGCTGGTAGTGAAGGCGTGCTGATAGAGTTTTTCGCTCTGGGTCGCGTAGGCGGTCAGCGCATCGCCGAGGCCGTTCTGCATGCCCTGCGTTGCCTGGCCGAAGTAAGCATCCATATTGCCGTTTTGCAGGAAGCCAATTAGCTCGGCCAGGCCTGCGGCATATTTCTGGTAGCTCGCAGAAACCGCTTCGGCCTCTTCCGCCAGCTCAGGCTGAACAGGGATCTGGCTGAACGCCTGATAGTGTTTCGCCGCGTCGGCTAAGGTCACGCTGGCATTTTTCAGCAGATCGGTTTTGGCACTGCTCTGCTGGTTTGCACTGTCCATCATCATGCGGGCAGATGAACGGCTTAAATTGATACGCGTTTGCAGCATCAGCTCCCAGGTTTTGCTGAGCTCGGTCTGCTGGGTACGTAGTTCGTTAGAGAGGGAAAAGCTTTGCTGGTTTTGTTTCAAAGACGAAAACAGAAAGCCACCGGACAGCAGCTGAAGAAGGGCGAAGACGACCAGCACCAACATCAGCAGGGTGACAACGCGGAGACGGTTCAACATACAACACCTTTTCAATAACGTGATATCGGTGTTATCGGCAGGTTGCCGGGGAACTTTACGTTAAGTCACGTCGGATGTGTTGGGCGGAGAGTCACTGATTACTCCACATCCGAACCTGATGAAATCATTGCGGGCGCAAATCCTAAATTGACCTTCAGGGACGGTTTTTAATATGAAAAATAACCCCGATCAGTAGACTAAACCCATATTTTTTAAGTGGCTTTATATGACATTAAAAGACGAGCCGTGGATGAAAGATCAACAAATACGGTTTAAGCAAGGAGATCGCTCATGGGAAGGTATGTTCTTAATTTTACGATAAAGTTTTTGCTATTTTGGGTGGTGATGCTGCTAGTGGCAAAAGCAGTGCCTTATGAGGGATTAGTAGATCAATTCATGACCGATCACTTCGACTACGACAGGGTAAAAAAGGTATCGGGTTTTATCATGGGAGAACCAGCCCCTGAGCCCTGGGATGACGTGCAAGAGGACATCAGCATTTTCATCAACACGCTAATCAGCGTGCCGTTAATGAGCTTAATGACGGCGGCATTTGAAGTGGTTATGCGACACAGCAACTTCTCCGATAGCCCAAAATTGTGGGTGAAATCTACCACGCGTCGATTTAGTAAGATCTTCGGTTTTACCTTTATTTTTTGGGCAACCATCAACCTTATTCCCTATGACTCCATTGAAGGGATCAATGAAAGTAATTTCTTAGCGACAACAGCTTTTATTTTTAACCTATTACTTGTAATCACTGTCTATTTACTTATTAAGCAGATGCTAAAAAAAGCAGCGAATCATCAGCCTGAACTATGAATCAGCAAGTCTGATTGATGTGCTTGTGAGGCAAATTCCAGACCCAGGTAGAGGTCCTTTTCCGCACATAAAGCCCGCTTGCGACCAACCTCCGATAGCAGTACTTTTTCCCGGCACTTGCAAAAGCAGGTGACGGGATTAGCCTCCTGATTTTATACTTGTTGGCGACACATGACGCGCCTGCGTCTTTTTTTGTGTCGTGCGCACGGTTACACCTCGATGGTGGGCCGGGCGAGGGCATCATAAGATGCGCCGGTTCCCAACAAGGCCGGTAAGGCTAACCTCACCCGGTCCGCCACCCGTGAGATTAGCCTCTCCGCTGGCGGTAATGAATTACCCCTTGTTGGAGGCTGCCACTATGGCTATGACCCCTGCCCTTGATTCAGATTTACTGACCATTCCCTTTAGCGCCGCAACGGACTTTACCGATCTGGCTGACTACTGCGACCGCTTTGCTGAAACTTTAATTGAGTGCCACGATCCGGCACAAAAACTGGCGCTGTTAGGCCGCATCGGCGCCTGTCTCGCGATCTTGCGCCCAACGCTGGGCGAACCCATCCCGCCGCATCTGATTGGCTGCTTTACCGTGGAAAAACTGCCTGATGTTCCTCATTACTTCGAACCTGACGCCGAAGTGCTGTGCGACTACTGCCAGTCTTTGACGCAGCTGCTGTGCGGGCAGTCACTGCCTGTAGAGTCCGAAAGAACTTTAACGGGTTTGCTGTGCGAACTGGTTTGGTTTTTTGCTGCTGATTTGAAGGCTCCGCGTTGGAAGCTTGGGGAAATGGCGCACTAACGGAACTTGAATCCCTTCAGCTTATGCAGGCTGGAGGGACTTCGGGAAGAGAGGGTTTTATGTGAACAGGAACTTAACAATTGTCACTATAAAATAGATAGCTATGACAATTTTTAAAGCCTGATATGACCACCAAAAATAGCGCCAGTCATGACGTTCTCTGGCATTCGCTTCTGCAATGGGCCCCTCATTGCTCTGACTCTTGTCTCTCTTTCTTTTCCTCAGAAATTCAACCAGGCAAAATACAAATGTACACACCAGGATGATCTTGCTAAGAGTCTGATTACTTATATTAAAATAGGTTTCCCAGCACCAAATAATATTGCTCATTCCCTTTTTCCTGTATCACTTTCAATCAGCTCCGATGGTTATAGCAAGTAGCTGGGTGCGATTCCATTCAAGAAAACGTCTTGTGTGAACATTCCATCAAAAGATTATGTATCAATCCTGGCAGGATCTATAAATGCCCGGCGGCGCGATGCTTGCCGGACCTACGTTTTGCGCAATGCCGTAGGTCCGATAAGCGAAGCGCCATCGGGCAAGAAGCGTTTATGCCGCGCTGATCGCCGCATTATCCAGCAAAGACATCTCTTCGCTGTTGAGCAGTTTCTCGATGTTCACCAGAATCAGCATACGCTCGCCGAGCGCGCCGAGGCCGGTCAGGTATTCGGTGGACAGTGTGACGGCAAATTCTGGTGCCGGGCGGATCTGTTCTGCCGCCAGCGACAGCACGTCGGATACGCCATCAACCACGATGCCGACAACGCGCTGGTGCAGATTCAGGACGATCACCACGGTGTTGTCGTTGTACTCCACGTCTTCCTGGCTGAACTTCACGCGCAGGTCGACGATAGGCACGATTACGCCGCGCAGGTTGGTCACGCCTTTAATAAAGGAAGGCGTGTTGGCGATACGGGTTACCTGGTCGTAGCCGCGAATTTCCTGCACTTTCAGAATGTCGATCCCGTACTCTTCGTTCCCCAACGTGAAGACCAGAAATTCCTGGCCTGAGGGTTCGCCCGCCAGTTTGGCTACATTTGTCATACCGGTCATTTTTTTCCCTTCTTGTTCTGTCAGGCGGCGGTGTGCGCCACACGTTGTTCACGATTCAAACCCTGCAAAGCCTGGACATCGACGATCAGCGCCACGCTGCCATCGCCAAGGATGGTGGCGGCGGAGATGCCAGGCACTTTGCGGTAGTTGCTTTCCAGATTTTTCACCACCACCTGGTGCTGGCCGATCAGCTGATCCACCAGCAGCGCGTAGCGGCGTCCTGCGCTTTGCAGGATCACCACGATGCCCTGAGTGGCCTCAGTTTTGGCCCCCTGAACATCAAAGACTTTCCACAGCTCCACCAGCGGCAGATATTCACCGCGCACTTCCAGCACGCGCTCGCCACCCGCCAGTGGATGCAAATCTTCTTCCCGCGGCTGTAAAGATTCCATCACCGCGTTCAGCGGCAGGATGAACACTTCATCGCTCACTTTCACCGACATGCCGTCGAGGATCGCCAGCGTCAGCGGCAGCATGATGCGGATAGTGGTGCCTGCGCCCTGCTTCGATTTGATCTCAACGTGGCCGCCCATCTCCTGGATGTTCCGTTTCACCACGTCCATGCCGACGCCGCGCCCGGATACGTCCGTCACCTGTTCGGCGGTGGAGAAGCCCGGTGCGAAGATCAGCATCCCGACTTCTTCGTCGGTCATGTTTTCGTTGATCGCCATGCCCTGAGACACGGCTTTGGCGAGGATGCGTTCGCGGTTCAGGCCCGCGCCGTCGTCGGTCACTTCGATGCAGATATTGCCGCCCTGATGCTCTGCGGAGAGGATCAGGTTACCGACGGCAGATTTTCCTGCCGCGATGCGGTTTTCCGGGGATTCAATCCCGTGGTCGAGGCTGTTGCGCACCAGGTGCGTTAAGGGGTCGATAATGCGCTCAATCAGGCTCTTATCAAGTTCGGTCGAGCTGCCCATCAGGGTCAATTCAACCTGTTTGTTGAGCTTACCGGCCAGGTCACGCACCAGACGCGGGAAGCGGCTGAACACGTATTCCATCGGCATCATACGAATCGACATCACCGATTCCTGCAGGTCGCGGGCGTTGCGCTGCAGCTGGCCCATGCTGGTGATCAGGTCACCGTGCTGTACCGGGTCGAGTTCGTTGGAGCGCTGCGCCAGCATTGACTGGGTGATCACCAGTTCACCGACGAGGTTAATCAGCTGATCGACCTTCTCAACCGCCACGCGGATGCTGGTAGATTCGCTGGCCTTGGCCGGTTTTTCACGTTCTGCTCTGACCGGGGCGGCCGTCTCTTTTGGCACGGCTTTCAGCGCCGGGGTAGCGACAACCGCAGGAGCCGCGACGGCTTCAACGGCGGCTGGCGCGGCTACGGCTGTGGTTGCCGTTTCAAAAGAAATCTGGTCGGCTTCAATCACGAAGCACAGTACGGCAATAATGTCGTCCTGAGACACCGCACCGTCGAGGTTTGCGCTGAGGGAATCGGTGGTTTTGACCACCTGGCTGATTTGCGCCAGGTTGCTCAGCTCTTCCTGCAACATCTCCGGCTCGCCGGCCTTCAGACGCGACAGCACGATGCGGACCTGCCCTTCCGTCACGGAAGCAACGGCGGCATCGTCTTCAACGTCATCGCTCTCAACGACGGTCAGTTTTGCTCCTGCGGTAACCGGTGCGGCCACTTCGCCTTTGGCTTCCAGCGCCAGCTGACGCAGGGCGTTGCAGATATATTCAAAGCTGGCAGCATCGGGCTCCTGCGAGCTTTTATAAGCATCGAGCTGTTCCTGCATAATGTCTTTCGTTTCCAAAAACAGGTTGATAATGTCGGTATTGAGCTGCATTTCACCGCGCCGGGCTTCATCCAGCAGGTTTTCCATCAAATGCGTGGTTTCCTGAAGAATGGTAAAACCAAACGTGCCCGCGCCTCCTTTGATGGAGTGCGCAGCACGAAAGATGGCGTTCAGTTGCTCTGAGTCAGGGGCTTCCGGAACCAGATCCAGCAGGTGCTGCTCCATATCGGCCAACAATTCGTCAGCCTCATCAAAAAACGTCTGATAAAAATCGCTAATATCCATGCTCACGCTATCACCTTTAGTTGGATTGTGGCGACGTAGGGCTGGCGGCCGGAGGCAGTGCGCCCGGCTGCTGTAATACGCTTAAAGGTTCGTTCTGGCTGTCGGCGTTCTCGTGGAGGATCGCCTGTTCAGCCTGCTGATTCAGCACCAGCAAACTAATGCGGCGGTTAATCGCATCGTCACCGCCGTGCTCCTGTAATTTCATGGTGTTGGCCATGCCAATTACCCGCAGCACTTTGCCGTCATCAAGACCACCGGCCACCAGCTCGCGACGTGAAGCATTCGCACGATCGGCGGAAAGCTCCCAGTTGCTGTAGCCTCTGTCGCCAGTGGCATACGGGAAGTCATCGGTGTGCCCGGAAAGGCTGATTTTGTTCGGCACTTCGTTGAGGATCGGCGCAATAGCCCGCAGGATATCGCGCATATACGATTCCACTTCCGCACTGCCGGTCTTAAACATTGGTCGGTTCTGGCTGTCGATAATCTGAATACGCAGCCCTTCCTGCACAAGGTCAATTTTCAGATACTGACGCAGCGCTTTCAGTTTCGGGTCAGATTCGATCAGCTGATCCAGCTCGCCGCGAATTTTCTTCAGCCGGTTCTGCTCCATGCGCTTTTTCAGCTCATCAATGTTCGGCTCTTTTTTCACTTCGCCCTGGCGCTGGGTGTAATCGTCACCGCCGCCGGGGATCGGGCTTTGGCTTTCAGAGATGCGTGAACCGCCGGTCACCGCCGTCGCCAGCGGTGTACGGAAGTATTCAGCAATCTGGATCAGCTCTTTTGGGCTGGAGATGGAGATAAGCCACATCACCAGAAAGAAGGCCATCATCGCGGTCATAAAATCGGCGTAGGCAATCTTCCAGGAGCCGTGTGCCCCGCCCCCGTGCCCTTTATGTTTACGCCGTCTGACAACGACTATCGGGTGAGACTGATTTTTCATGCGTCCTCAGTCGTGGTCTGTTGTGCCGTCGGGTTACGTACCGCACGCACGTGCTCTTCCAGCTCGATGAACGAAGGACGTTCGCTGGAGTACAGCGTCTTACGACCAAACTCCACCGCGATCGGCGGGGCGTAGCCGTTGAGGTTCGACAGCAGGGTGATTTTGACGCACTGCATCATCTTGGTGGTTTCCGCACTTTTCTGACGCAGCACCGTTGCCAGCGGGGAGATAAAACCGTAGGCCAGCAGAATGCCGAGGAAGGTGCCGACCATCGCATGGGCGATCATCGCACCCAGCTCCGCCGCCGGTCGGTCAGCAGAACCCAGCGCATGCACCACGCCCATGACCGCCGCAACGATACCGAACGCCGGTAGTGAATCACCGACCATCGCCAGGCTGTTGGCAGGCACTTCGCACTCGCTTTCGTGGGTTTCGATCTCTTCGTCCATCAGCGCTTCAATCTCGAAGGTATTCATGTTGCCACTGATGATCAGACGCAGGTAATCGACGATAAACTCCAGCATCACTTTGTCCGCCAGAATGCGCGGGTAGCTGGCAAAAATTTCACTCTCGGTCGGGTTTTCGATATCACGCTCAAGCGAGAACATCCCCTGTTGACGTGACTTCGCCATCAGGCGATAGAGCAGCGCCAGCAGATCCATGTACATACTTTTGGTGTATTTCGACCGGCGGAACAGCAGCGGCAGCGCCTTTAACGTTCCCTTGATAGCCTTACCGTTGTTACCAACGATAAATGCCCCTATCCCCGCACCGCCAATAATAATCAGTTCAGCAGGCTGATAGAGTGCCCCAAGGTGTCCGCCGGTAAACGCATACCCGCCGAAAACTGTACCAAGAACAACCAGGTAACCTAATAAGATCAGCACGACATCATCCTTCCGCTATTGATAAGCCCGGGACAAACGAAGAGCACGTTAGCGAAGCGGCGGCAAAAAAAAAGCAGCGGACCTGCGTCCGCTGCTGGAGTGTTTTGCCACACCTGATCTTCGGTTAAACAGCTTGCTCTATCTGTTCATCCAGCAGTTGTGGTGTTATATCGGCAACTTCGCTGGAAAGTTTACGTCTTTTTACGGCTCTTGATGGTGGCTGGCAGAGACTGCACACAAAGCTCCCCACGGGTTGGTGAGCATGAGTGATGAAGTTCCCGCCACAGCTGTTGCAGCCGCTGAGTTCAAGCATCCCGCTTTCGACAAAGCGAACCAGCGTCCACGCGCGGGTCAGGGCCAGAATCGGGCCGTCTTCCTGCTGCGGACACTGCTCAAGATAGAGACGATAGGCTTTAATCACCGCATCAACGCCATTGCACAAGCCGGTTTTCAACAGGTATTGCCAGGCGTTACAGAACATGGAGGAGTGAATGTTCTGTTCCCAGGTCATAAACCAGTCGGTTGAAAACGGCAGCATGCCTTTCGGCGGTGGGCTACCGCGCAGCTCTTTGTACAATTTAATGAGACGACCGCGACTCAGCTGAGTTTCGCTTTCGAGCATCTGCAGACGCGCGCCAAGCGTGATCAATTCCATTGCCAGTTGTATGTCGCGGGCTTCCTGAACAATGCTTTTTTCGCTCATGATCAGGCCCTTTTCTTCCGTGCAGAACCCTCTGCGAGGCTGGCTTCTTTCAATAAGCGCGTGGAGAGCAGAATACCGGTGTGAATTTGTTGCAGATCATCAACGCGCGACTCCTGCGTGAGCCGGTTGATGGTTTGATGGTTGTCAAAACGGAACTGGCAAACCAATTGGTTGGTTTCCGCTAATTTCACCATCTGTGGAAGTGTCAGTTCGCCAAGGGTCGTGGCCATCTCATCGTTGATTCCGAGACGGAACATGGCAGAGGCTTTATCCTGACTAATCAAACGCTGTGCAAGTAATAAATATGACAAATTAATGTCATAGATATGCTTTAGCAACTCGGATGTATGCATTTTTCCCATCCCGAATAACCAACCATTATTTTATGCGGAACACCCGCACCCCGTGATGTCGCCGGGAAAATTCCCGGTAAAAAAAGAAACGGCCAAATGCATAGTTGACTTAGGTATTGCATCCCTGCAAACCGCAAGGTTCTCCGTTCGAAGCTAAGAGTAACCCTGTAGTTTTAAATATTTCTTACAAATAACTAAGATTTTTCCTAATTCGTGGCAACTCTACTCGTCAGTTCTGACACATACAACGTGGGCTTACAGTAATTTTAAGAATTATGTGATGCACGTCACATAAAACGGCCGAATCATAACACTTAATCCATCAGATACAATGGTCATTTGTTCGTATTTCGTCCGATTACCCTTTTTTCTTATTCCACCTTTTTGAATAATTTTAAGCGACACATTTATTTGCTTCTTTTTTCATCAATTCTTAATTCAACTTTTTCCCCGCGCCTTCAGCGCAATGATACGGCGCTCACACTTCAAAATAATCCTTGAAAAACATAGAGTTAATTATTCAGTTTTTCGGTGTAATTCCATAGCGGGATAATTAACATTTTGTTAGTTTTTATGCGCAACGAGTTACAATCTGCTCACT
This sequence comes from Enterobacteriaceae bacterium 89, assembly GCA_014156375.1. Taxonomy (GTDB): domain Bacteria; phylum Pseudomonadota; class Gammaproteobacteria; order Enterobacterales; family Enterobacteriaceae; genus Scandinavium. The sequence continues at coordinate 860,896 of RQJH01000003.1, forward strand.
CAGTCGATAAATTTGCGATAAGTGCGTAAAAAAGCAGTAAAGTCGGATAGCCACCCTTATTCTTAATATAAGAATAATTAATGAATATTAGATGAACTTCACATTACATTGCTGACGCCAGGCTTGCAGGAAATCCTGAAACAGAGTAATAGGAATGATGGGTGTTTTTTCGTCACACTGAAGGAGACAGGATGACTTACTCACATTTGCTGGTTGCTGTTGCGCCGACACCGGAAAGTCGAAAGCTGGTCAGTAAAGCGGTCTCAATCGCGAGGCCCATCAACGCGCGCGTCAGCCTGATGACGTCGGCGGCCGATCCAGAGATGTATAACCAGTTCGCGGCGCCAATGCTGGAAAACCTGCGTGATCTTATTCATGAAGAAACGCGGCAGTTCCTCGATGATCTTATTAAACATGCCGATTACCCTATCCAACAGACCACCATCGCCTGCGGTGAGCTGAGCGAACACATTAAGGATTTCTGTCTGAAGCAGCAGGTGGATTTAGTGATCTGCGGTAATCACAATCAGAGCTTCTTTTCACGTGCCACCTGCGCGGCAAAAAGCGTGGTGGTGAACAGCGGCGTTGATGTGCTGCTGGTGACCCTCGAAAACGAATAAACATGGCCCGGCACTCAGCGCCGGGCCACTTGCCATTTATCATGCAGGCTTCTGAAAAGTCGCTATTTTATTCTGCAATTCGCGCTCTTTACTGCGCGGCTTCACCTGCTCCAGATCCTCAATAAACCGCTCCTGCCAGTGGTGAATGTCATTGTGTTCAATCACCGCCAGCATCTCCGCATGTCGGGAAATCCGTTCAGTCAGCGGCATCGTCAGGGCTCTGTTGAGCGCTTCTGCCACTTCATCTCTGTCATACGGGTTGACGATCAGCGCGGAAGTGAGTTCGTTGGCCGCTCCGGCAAACTGCGACAGCACCAGCACCCCCGGATTTTGCGGGTCCTGAGCGGCGACATACTCTTTCGCCACCAGGTTCATCCCGTCGCGCAGCGGCGTGACCAGCCCGACGTCGGAATAACGGAACACTTTCATCAGCAGCTTACGGTCGAAATGCTGGTTGAGATAGTAAAGCGGCGTCCAGCCCAGCTGCCCGTACTGACCGTTAATCCGCCCTGCGGCGTTCTCAAGCTGATGGCGAATATCCTGATAGGCCTGTACGTCGCCTCTGGAGGTTGGGGCAATCTGGGTATAGCGAATTTTGCCGTGATGCTTAGGATATTTCTCCAGCAGCGCTTCGTAGGCCTGAAAACGTTCCGGCAGCCCTTTTGAATAATCCAGCCGCTCGACGGAGAAGATATTCTGCACGTTCTTAAGCTCGGCCTTCAGCTGCGCCAGTTTTGGCGGCAGAGGTCCCTGCGCCTGGCGCGCGATCTCCTGTGGATCGATGCCAATCGGATACACTTCGGTGCGGAATGCCTGTCCCCAGGCTGTATGTTTTTGACCGCCTTCACTGGTTAAACGCGTCTGCGAGGCAACGCAGTCGAGAAACGCGAGGCGGTCGTTTTCCGTCTGGAACCCCAGCAAGTCGTAGTCGCAAAGCTGTTCAAGCAGCTCCGCATGCGGAGGCAGCGCATTAAACACTTCCGGCGTGGGAAACGGGATATGCAGAAAGAAGCCAATGCGGTTGGTTACCCCGCGCTTGCGCAGCTCGCTGGCAAACGGCAACAGGTGATAATCGTGCACCCAAAGGGTGTCATCGGCTTTAATCAACGGCAGCAGCTTATCGGCAAGCGTGGCGTTGACGCGCTGATACCCTTCCCACGCCTCACGCTGGAAGTTCACCAGATCCAGCCGATAGTGGAATGCAGGCCACAGCACCGCATTGGAAAACTGGTTGTAGTACAGGTCGTGATCCTGCTCATTGAGATTGAATGACGCCCAGGTAATATTCCCTTTGGTCACTTTCTTCAGCGGTTTATCTTCATCACCAATTTCTCCGCTCCAGCCAAACCATAGCCCGCCTGCGGACTTAAGCGCCCCCATCACGCCAACCGCCAGGCCCCCTGCACTCGCTTTTTTATCATCCGGTGGGGCAATGCGATTAGATACTACGACTAAGCGACTCATGGCCATCTCTCCTGTCTGAAAGCGCGGTATTGTCCTGTTGAATAAGTTCCAGCAGCCACTGGTGGGTGGCCGTCACTCCCGCCAGACGCCATTGCGCCTGGGTGGATCCCTGCCCCACTTTCACTGAAATACCGCCAGCCTGGTTGACGACGGCAAAACCAGCTTCATCCGTCAAATCATCGCCGACGAAAACCGGAATACGGTCAGCAAACGGCGCTTCCGCCATAAAAGCCTCAACGGCCGCGCCCTTATTAATGCCTGCGGGTTTGATCTCCACCACGCATTTGCCTGGCTGAAGTGCCAGCCCTTCGAAGCGGGCCACCGTCTGCTGTGCAAGCTGCTGGATAGCCTGCTCATGCTGTTGGGCCTGGCGATAATGCAGCGCAAACGCCATGCCTTTGTTTTCCAGCTCGCAGCCTGCGAGCGGCTTAAGACCCTCAACGAGCCATTGCTCCAGATCCTGAGCCAGGTTTTCCGGCAGCGAGACTATGTGCTTATGGCCGCTGATATCACGGCGCTCAGCCCCATGGACTCCCGCAAGCGGGAATCGATGAGGCGCGACAAGGCTGTCCAGCTCTGTCATTGAACGCCCTGAGATCAGGGCCAGCGCGCCATTCTGCTGCTCTGCCAGCTTCTGCAGGGCGGCAATAATGGGCTTCGGGAGTGTGACCTGATCCGGGTGGGGTTGTATCTCTGCCAGCGTCCCGTCCAGATCGAAGAAAAAAGCATAATTTCCGCGCAATACCGGCGGAACGGTTAACGGGTCTGTCACCCTGACTACCTCCTCAGCGCTGCTGATAACGATAAATGTTAAGTAAACGTTAGCAGATTAAGTATAGACAGTGTGACGTTGCTCGCCATTTGCCAATCAAAACGCCAGTGGAGTTAGCCACTGGCGCGCGATTAGGATTACACTTAAAAGTTGGATGAAATCAGGCGACGCGTTTGGCCTTCTGTTTATAGCGGTCGAAAATCACCGCCGCCAGCAGAATTAACCCGCGAACTACGTACTGTGAGAACGGCGAAATATTCAGCAGGTTCATGGCATTTTCCACCGTGCCGAGGATCAGGATCCCTGCCACGACGTAGGAAATCTTGCCGATTCCCCCTTTTAGCGACACGCCGCCCAGCACGCAGGCCGAAATCACAATCAGCTCATAGCCAATCGAGGTCATCGGCTGGCCGCTGGTCATGCGCGAGGCCAGAATGATCCCCGCGGCGGCCGACACCAGCCCGGACAGCACGAAGATAATAATTTTGGTACGCACTACCGGCACGCCCGCAAGCCTTGCCGCCTCTTCATTGCCGCCAATCGCCAGGGTGTTGCGGCCAAACGTCGTTTTGTTCAGCAGCAGGCCAAAGAGGATCAGGCAGCCGACCGTCAGCCAGATAGGCGCTGGTAACCCCAGCCAGTTGGCATAGCCGAGGGTGAAGAAGCGTTCATCTTCAATCCCCACCGCCTTCCCGTCCGAAATGATATACGCCAGTCCGCGCACGATCTGCATCGTAGCCAGCGTGGTGATCAGCGCGTTGATTTTTAACCGGGCGATGACGAAACCGTTGATAAGCCCGCTGACCGCTCCCAGCAGCAGCCCGGCAAATACGCCAAGCCACAGGCTTTCAGAGAGATTTATCACCACCGCGGTGGTGACGCCAGCACAGGCAATCACCGACGCCACAGAGAGGTCGAAATCGCCGGAAGCCAGGCAAAACAGCATGCCGCAGGCCACCATCCCGGACATCGAGATAGCAAGCCCCAGCCCTTTCATGTTGATAAAACTAGCAAAATTAGGCACAAAAATGACGCAGGCGAGAAACAGGACGGCGAACACCACCAGCATGCCGTACTGGTCCCAGATGCGTCCGATGCTGAACGAATTCCGGCGTTCACCGGAGGTGGTAACGGATGACATAATTCACTCCTTCTCAGGCTGTCAGGCTACGGCCTGAGTGGTTTTGGGCATTGCCAGGCTCAAGGCCTGCTGTTCATTGGCATTCTGGTGGCTTAATTCCCCGGCGATCTCGCCTTCACGCATCACGATGATGCGGTCAGCCACACCTAACACTTCCGGCAGATCGCTTGAAGCAAACAGTACCGCCACGCCGGATGCGGCAAGGGCATAGATGACGTTATAGATTTCATGCTTCGCGCCGACGTCTATCCCACGGGTGGGCTCGTCCAGCAAGATGACTTTCATCTCCTCCGACAGCCAGCGTCCCAGAATGGCTTTTTGCTGGTTACCACCGGACAGGTTCATGATTAGCTGGGCCGCGCTGGGAGTTTTGATATTCAGCGATTCAATATGATGCGCGGCGTTGCTGGATTCCCAGGCGTTGTTGATAAACCACCCGGCAAGAATGTGTTTACGCCGCGCGCTGATGTTGATGTTGTCGCGAACGGAATGGACCGGAATGATTCCGTCCGCTTTGCGGTCTTCCGGGCAAAGCATCATCCCCGCCCGAATGGCATGCGCAGGCTTATTGATCGTCACCGGCTGGCCGTCGATGCTCACCTGGCCTGCGGTAATCCGCGTACCGCCAAACAAGCCTTTCATCAGCTCGCTGCGCCCGGCACCGACCAGGCCAAACAGCCCGACAATCTCGCCGCTTTTTACCGTCAGACTAATGGGCTGACGCACGCCTGGCGCTTTCACGTTTTCCAGTTTCAGACGCTCGGCACCGTATTCGCGCGGCTGCCAGCCATAGATATCACCAATGTTGCGCCCAACCATCGCCTGCACTAAACGGTCATGGCTGACCTGCTGCATATCGTCAAAGGTGCAGACATAGCGTCCATCCTTGAACACGGTAATCGCATCGCTGAGGGCGAAAATCTCTTCCATTCGGTGCGAAACGTAAATAATAACGCGACCCTCATTGCGTAATTCCCGGATCACCCGGAACAGATTTTCGATTTCTCTTGCCGATAATGAACTCGTGGGCTCATCGAAAGCGATCACTTTGGCGTTACGCGCCAGCGCTTTGGCAATTTCCACCATCTGCCACTGGCCGATGGAGAGATATTTCAGCGGCGTCTGCGGATCGATATCCAGCCCTAAATGCTCCAGCTGCAGCCGCGCTTCATAATTGAGCAGTGAACGGTTAACGATCCCGCCCTTGTGCGGCAGCTGGCCGAGATAAATGTTCTCCGCCACGGTCATTTCCGGTACCAGGTGGAGCTCCTGATAAATAATGGCAACCCCGGCATTAAGCGCTGCGGCGGTATCGGCAAAGCTGACTTGCTGGCCTTTCAGCGCCAGAGTGCCCGCCGTAGGAGTGTAGTTGCCGCTGAGCACCTTCAGCAGCGTGGATTTTCCGGCACCGTTTTCCCCCATCAGCGCGTGCACCTGCCCGGCATAACAGTCAAAGCTGATATCGGTCAGGGCCTTCACGCCCGGGAAGGTTTTGCTGATGCCGCGAAATGAGAGATACGGCTGTGACTGCTGCATAGGGACTCCTGAGAATACAAGTTGCAGGATGATGTTTCCGATCGGCACTGGCTGATGCCCTCTCCCCGACCCTCTCCCACAGGGAGAGGGAGAAAACCGGCTCCGAACAGCGCCCTCTCCCACGGAAAATCGGCTCTATGCGGTTCCCTCTCCCTTGAGGGAGAGGGTTAGGGAGAGGGGGAAACAGCCATGAGGATCCAGACTTACAGCCCCTTCTTAGCCAGCTCTTCTTTAAAGTTGTCGCGGGTGATCAGCACCACGTCGGTGACCGCCGTGAACTTAGGTGGCTCGGCATCTTTCTGCACCCAGTTGTAGAGCATTTCGCTGGTCTTATAGCCGTGAACGTCCGGGCTTGGCAGCAGTGAGCCATAGAACCCGGTTGGCTGTGCTTTGGACAGCTCATTCACCGCATCAACGCCGTTGATGCCAATCCCAATCACATCGGCGGCTTTAAAGCCCTGCCCTTCGGTCGCGCGCACGCCGCCCAGCACGGTGTTATCGTTCATGCCGAGAACCAGCCAGTGCTTCACGCCAGGGTGCTGAACCAACAAGGAGTTGCCAGCATCGAACGCACCAGGAATATCGTTGGATTTGGTCGGTACTTTATAGATTTGTGCTTCAGGGAAACCGGCTTTTTTCAGCGCGTCCATTGACCCGGTGGTGCGACGGCGGGCGGTATCGAGTTCATCCGCCGTAATCGCCATCACGCCGGTGTCTTTCACATCCCATCCGCGTTTCTGCATCTCTTTGAACAGCTCATCACCCTGACGGGCGCCAATTTCACTGGCTGCCATCATCACCAGCGGCACGCTCTCCATTGGCTTGCCTTTGGCGTTGACGAACTGATCGTCGACGGTGATCACCTTCATGTCATAGCTGCGAGCTTTGGCCATGATCGCGGGCCCAAGCTTGGGATCCGGCGTACATATAACAAAGCCTTTCGCTCCGTTCGCCGCCAGGCTGTCGATGGCATTCAGCGTTTTTTCACCGTCCGGCACCGCAATTTTGATCACGTCAAAACCTAAATCTTTCCCGGCTTTATCGGCAAAACGCCATTCGGTCTGGAACCAGGGTTCCTCCGGCTGTTTGACCAAAAAACCCAGTTTCATCGTTTCAGCGATAGCTGATTGTGACATAACCGCCGCCAGCGCAACGGCGGCCAACGCTTTAGTAAATTTGTGCATGGTTAACTCCAGCTTGTACGAGCTTTTTTGTAGGGGATAAACAGACTCAATTTTTTTATCAGCAATAAAACAATGTTTTAGCGGTTTCGCTTTTGCGAGTATCAGCGCTGAGTCATTAATAGCGGGAAATTAATTGTCCATAGGAGAGCGCCATCACACCGCAGAATTACAGTGATTGCGTACATAAATTCAGCGAGAAATGACATAAAAAAAGGGCAAATTGTCAGACAATTTACCCAGGGGTTAGCAGAATAATCTATATCAATAACCAATGAATCCCTATCACCAGCGGTAATAAATGTGGTCCGCATGTTCGCGCACCGGCGCTTCATCGCCTAATACTCTGGCCGCGATCGTCAGCGCAAAATCAAATACGTGTCCCAGACCTTTTCCACTGATCAGATTACCGTCTTCCACCACGGGGGCATCAACATATTGCCCGTCTTTAACATCCCGCCACAGCTCGCCTGAGCAGACATAGCGCCGCCCTTTCAGAAGGCCATTGCCGCCCAGCACCCTCGCGGCCGCCGAACAGATCGGGCAAATCCATTTCCCGGCAGCGTCATGAGTGGCGACAAAGTCGATAACCTGCGGATTCGCGGCCAGGTTCATGCTGCCCTGCGGCCCGCCCGGCAGGACGATGGCGTCATACAGCTCAGCGCTGCGCTCTGCCAGCGTGCTGTCGGCCACCATCGGTATTCCGTGATAGCTGGTGACTCCGCGCGAGTCAGCACAGGAAAGCAGTTCCACCGTCACATCCAGACGACGCAGGATATCAATGGTGACAATTGCCTCGCCTTCCTCAAATCCTGGCGCCAGCAGCACCGCCACTTTTTTCATTTACCTCTCCTTAATGTCAAATTTTGCCCAATCCGGCGCAGCTATGCCGCCAGGTAAAAATGATCTATTTCAAATTCATCAGACTAATGATTCAGCGGAAATTCAAAAATACCGACAATTAATGCATTTTCTCGTCTGGAGAAAACATTGAATGTTAGCTAGATCCCAGTTCCGGGAAAGAATGAAGTCATACAATATTATTAAGTATCATGCTGGAAAAAGGCTTTAAAAAAGACAATTCATCTCAGGACGCGAATTAATTACCGCATCATGTAACGAACCGTAAATAATAAAGCATAGGAGTTTTCTTATCCCAAAAGTCGGCGTATTCTAAAAATGGTCAGACAGTGAATGTCGTACAGACCGTACCTTTATGCTAACGCTGGATAGCGCACGGCCAGGGTGGCCGGGAGGTCTGCGCTGCAGTTTTCAGCAGGTTCCGTCTCTTCAGGATATAAGGATATTACAATGGCAGTTCCGGGAATGGTTCAAAAGCTCAACACCCAGATGAATCTGGAGTTTTACGCCTCTAATTTATACCTGCGCTTTAGTGATTGGTGTTCCGAACATAAGCTGACGGGCACCGCCACCTTTTTACGTTCACAGGCACAGTCCAACGTCACCCATATGATGCGCGTATTTGATTTTATGAAAAAGTCAGGCGCGTATCCGGTCGTGAAAGCTTCGCAGGCGTGTCACGATCAATGTGCCACCCTTGAAGATCTGTTTCTCAAAACGCTGGAAGAACATCAGCAGCGCAGCGACACGCTTTCAGCCCTGACGCTTGAAGCCAAAGCGTTACAGGACGACAGCACGCTGAATTTTTTAAACACGATGGAAAAAGAGCAGCAGCAGGACGGCCTGCTGCTACAGGCGATCCTCGATGAAGTCCGTAGCGCACGCAAAGCCGGACTGTGCATGCACCAGACCGATCAACATCTGTTGAACGTGGTTAACCACCAGCAGCACTGATCTCCCCGGGCGGCCTCGCCGCCCACCTCCCCGAATTGTTAACAAAATGTACACAACAGATTGTTTTTGCTGCTGTTTATAAATCCGATCTGCCTCTCACTCAATAACATTACAAAATGTAATGATTTCATTCTATTTTATGGATGAGACAGGTGAGACATGATTACGCTTGAATTTATTGTCATTATTTTGTGCCTGCTGGTCGGCACCCGCTTCGGCGGGATGGGATTGGGCCTGATCAGCGGCATCGGGTTGTTTATTCTGAGTTTTGTTTTTGGACTAGAGCCCGGAAAACCGCCGGTTGACGTCATGTTAACCATTCTGGCGGTGATTGGCTGTGCTGCCACTCTGCAAACGGCAGGCGGCCTGAACGTGATGATGCAGTGCGCGGAAAAACTGCTGCGCAAGCACCCTCAGCACATCACGCTGCTCGCGCCTTTCACCACCTGGACACTGACTTTCCTCTGCGGGACCGGGCATGTGGTTTACACCATGTTTCCCATTATCGCGGATATTGCGCTGAAAAAAGGGATCCGCCCCGAGCGCCCGATGGCCGTTGCTTCCGTTGCCTCGCAGATGGCAATCACCGCCTCGCCTGTTTCCGTTGCCGTCGTCTCACTGGTGTCGATTCTTGGCGCTCAGCACGGCGTCGGTCATGCCTGGAGCATTCTGGAAATTCTGGCCGTCTCCGTTCCCGCTTCTTTATTCGGCGTACTGATTGCCGCGCTCTGGAGCCTGCGTCGCGGTAAAGATCTGGCTGACGACCCGGAGTTTCAGGAGCGCATTAAAGATCCCCAGCAACGTGCCTTTATCTACGGCAGCAGCGAAACTCTGCTCAATCAGCGCTTTAACCGTGAGGCCTACTGGTCAACGTGGATATTTTTTGCCGGGATTATCGTGGTGGTATTGCTTGGCGCACTGCCTGAGCTGCGCCCGGTCTTTGAAGTGAAAGGCAAGATGTCACCGCTGTCGATGAACCTGGTGATTCAGATGATGATGCTGATCGCCGGTGCGGTGATCCTGATGGCCTGTAAGGTCAAAGCTTCCAGTATTTCAGACGGCGCAGTGTTTAAAGCGGGGATGGTGGCGATTTTCTCTGTGTTTGGCGTAGCGTGGATGAGCGATACCTTTTTCCAGTCGCATCTGCCGGAGCTGAAAATGGCGCTGGAAGGCGTGGTGAAAAGCCACCCGTGGACCTACGCTATCGTCCTGTTTCTGGTGTCGAAACTGGTCAACAGCCAGGCCGCCGCGCTGACCGCTGTCGCGCCGATGGGGCTGATGCTTGGGGTAGAACCAAAAATGCTTATCGCCTTTTTCCCGGCGGCCTACGGCTACTTTGTCCTGCCGACCTATCCGAGCGATCTGGCCTGCATCGGCTTTGACCGTTCCGGCACCACGCGCATCGGCAAATTCATTATCAACCACAGCTTTATTCTGCCAGGACTGATTGGCGTCAGCTGCGCCTGCGTGGCGAGCTATTTGTTGGTTGAGGTGTTGTTTTAAACATTGATTGCCCGGCGGCGCTACGCTTGCCGGACCTACGTTTTGCGTTGTGCCGTAGGTCTGATAAGCGAAGCGCCATCAGGCATTGGTCACGAATTAATGCGTGTTAGCTTCCTGAGGCGTGAACTTCAGTTCAATCAGCGCAATCGCTTTCTGAATCGCGCGCATGGTTACCGGATCCGCACCGGCCGGGTGAGCGCTGAAATCAATCGCGCGCAGCTGGTTAGCCATTTTTTCACGGACTTCAACCGGCGCGATAACGTCAATAACATCAAGAATTTGTTTGATAACCAGCTGGCAGGCAACCACGTCGGAGACCAGCTCATCATTTTCGGTAAGATTTTGGGACATGTTTCACTCCTGTTTTCCGGACCGCAATAGTACCTGATTTAGCGTAGCGAAAAGAAAAAATCTCCGCCCTGCTCGTGATTTAAAGGCGATGGGCGTAGAGTGAGCAATTTACAAAACTGGCTACCCTTTCATGAGCAACACAGCCTCCGTAAAGGAGAATAAAGGTCTGTCACCAGCGGCATTACTGGCGGCGGGCGCATTTTTCATGGAGTTTCTCGACGGGACGGTGATTGCCACCGCCCTGCCGGATATGGCAAAAAGCTTCGGCGTAGAAGCCGTCGCGCTGAATATTGGTATCAGCGCCTACCTCATCACCCTTGCCGTGCTGATCCCCGCCAGCGGGTGGATAGCCGATCGTTTCGGCGCACGTAAGGTCTTCGCTCTGGCGCTAGCCATTTTTACCCTCGCCTCAGTCTTTTGTGGGCTGGCCAACAGCGTTAACAGCTTCGTCGCGATGCGCGTTTTACAGGGCGTTGGCGGAGCGCTAATGGTCCCCGTCGGTCGTCTTGCCGTGTTGCGCACCACGCCGAAACATCAGCTCATCACCGCTATTGCCACGCTAACCTGGCCTGCACTTGTGGCCCCCATCATCGGCCCACCGCTGGGCGGCTTTATCACCAGCTTCGCCAGCTGGCGCTGGATCTTCTTCATCAACGTGCCGCTGGGGATTATCGCCATTCTGCTGGCATTGCGCATTATTCCAGACCTTCGGGAAGAGGAGCGCCGACCGTTTGATCTTCCGGGCTTTCTTGCCACCGCGGTTGCGATGGTTAGCCTGGTATATGCGATGGAGGCCTTTGGTGCAGAGCACAATGAGCGCTGGCTGCCGTTTGCCCTGCTGGCGCTCGGGGCGCTGACCTTTGGCTTTGCGCTGCGTCATTTCCGTCGAGCGAAATGGCCGATGATTCGCCTGGATGCCCTCAAGGTACCTACTTTTCGCGTCACGATGTACGGAGGTTCACTGTTTCGGGCCTCCATCAGCGCGGTGCCCTTTCTGCTGCCGCTGCTGTTTCAGGTCGGCTTCGGGATGGATCCGTTCCATTCGGGGTTGCTGGTGCTGGCGGTGTTTGTTGGCAACCTGACGATAAAACCCGCCACCACGCCGCTGATCCGCTGGCTTGGGTTTAAAAAACTGCTGCTGATAAACGGAGCGCTGAACGTGCTGGCGCTACTGGCCTGTGCTTTCCTGACGCCGCACACGCCCATTTGGCTCACGCTGCTGATTCTGTATCTCGGCGGTGTTTTCCGTTCGATCCAGTTTACCGGGGTCAGCACGCTGGCGTTTGCCGATGTGCCTTCACCGCAAATGAGCTACGCCAACACGCTCTTCAGTACCGCCACTCAGCTTGCCGTTGGGCTGGGTATTACGCTCGGTGCGATTGGCATTCGCCTAGGTGAAAAAGTTAGCCCCATGCTGGGATTAAACGAAATCCCCGGCATCCATTTCCGCATGGCGTTTGTGTTTATTGCGCTGATTTGTTTGCTGGGAATGTTCGATACCTTTCAGCTTACGCGAAATGCAGGTAGCTCGGTTTCGAAGAAGGGTTGAAGAACGCCCGGTGGCGCGGGCCTACCGGACCTACAGCTTGATGTTGTAGGTCTGGTAAGCGCATCAGGCTAAGGGATTAATTCAACATGCCACGAACGAAGGCTTCTATTTCTTTGTTCTGACAGTTTTCGAAGAAGCACTGCTGGAAGCGCTGGCCTGACACCGCGGTTTTCACCAGCTCCGGATCGATGGCACGCAGCGTATCGAGATAGTTCTCTTTGACCACTGCCGCTTTCACCTGATTCAAGATCCCCGCGTTGCGTACCTGTGGCTCTTTACGCTCTGGCGGATAACCTTCGCCATTACGTCCGGTGAACGCTTTCTCAAAGATAAAGCGCACGTTCAACTCCGCGCCCCAGCCGAAGCCTTTGGCGAAAGGAAGCGACAGCGCATTGCCGTTATTGATCTGCGCAAACAGGAACGCATCCGCCGGGTCGATGCAGTAGCCACACACCACGCCAGGATGAATGTTCAGGGACATCAGGGCCCCTTGTCCGGTTCCGCAGCCGGTGACGACAAAATCCACCGCTTTAGCATTCAGCAAAATGCTCGCCATAATACCGAGGTGAATGTAGGTCAGGTGGTGATCCTGTTCGTCGCTCATCCCCACGTTAAAGACCGGGAAACCTTTTTCATCCGCCACCGCCTTCAGCTCGCGATGGATGGTCGCGTTTTTCGCTGCCTGACTGTTTTCCATCATCAGTGCAATTTTCATTTATCTCTCCAGTTAGTGGGCGTGATACGCCGCGATGAACCGTGTTCTCGGGATCACTCTACCCCCGCGCAAACGCAGATTCAAATTTAATGAAATGATGTTTTATTAAATACTCGTGAGGTCACAGTTTTCTGCAACTTCCTCGCACATTTTGGACTATCGTCTACATTCAGGCGTGATGATGAACCGGTAGCAAAAACTGAAGCGCAAACTGCGGGTTATTCCGGGGATGACTTTTCATCCGGGCCGTTAGGATAGGACAATCGGACATCTATGCAGAGTGAGCCATGAACAAACTTCTCCCTGTCGCCGCGGCGATAGCGCTTTCCGCCTGTACGGTTCACCGTCAGGCTAACGTCACCGACGTCGACACCACCAGCGGCATCGTCCGACTGACTTATGGTCAGGCGATGTTGCAGTCGGCCACCACAGACAGCTATGTCGCCAATGGCACCGCCACCAAACAGTGCCAGCAGATGGGTTATGCCACCGCCACCCCCTTCGGCCAGCCGGTGACAACCTGTACGGTGACCAGCGGGTCGTTATGCGTGAATGAGAACGTCACTATTCAGTATCAGTGCCGCGGTATCGCGGTCACCACCGTTCAGTCGCAGGGACAGGCCGCGCAATATTGGTGATCCCACTGCCGGAAATATTCCGGCAGTAAATATAACCATTCTCATTCTTATATTTAATAGCCGCAATGCGTGTTATTCCCATTTGCATTTAACATTAATTATTTTTTATTTTACCTTTTGCAAATACTTTAATTACAAATTAGACTTTCCGCGTACTCACCTGAGCCAGCTATTACGGAGCAAACCATGCTGAAAACGGAAATGATCGACAAACTGAACGCGCAAATGAATCTGGAACTCTACTCCTCGCTGCTGTATCAGCAGATGAGTGCCTGGTGCAGCTACCACAGCTTTGAAGGTGCTGCGGCGTTCCTGCGTCGTCATGCTCAGGAAGAGATGACCCACATGCAGCGCCTGTTCGATTATCTGACCGACACCGGCAGCCTGCCGCGCATTAATACCATTGAGTCACCGTTTGCGGAATATAACTCGCTGGAAGAGTTGTTCCGTGCCACTTACGAGCATGAACAATTAATCACTCAGCAAATTAATGAACTGGTTCACGCGGCGATGACCAACCAGGATTATCCAACCTTTAATTTCCTGCAATGGTATGTCGCTGAACAGCACGAAGAAGAAAAACTGTTTAAATCCGTCATCGACAAACTGTCGCTGGTGGGTAAAAGCGGTGAAGGTCTTTATTTCGTGGATAAAGAGCTGGCAACCCTCGACGCACAGAACTAATTTTTTTGCTGGCAGCGGGCCCCGCTGCCAGTTTCCTTCCCCTCGCACCACCGTAAACCCCACGTTACACCCACTGTAATTCAGATTTGACGAAGAACGCGATTTCCCCTACCCTGCGCGGCATAATTTGTTGTTTCAGTCCTGTAAAGCAGAGGAAAGCGTGAAGAACCGCACCGTAGGGAGTATTTTAATCGTTGCCGGCACCACCATCGGCGCAGGGATGCTGGCTATGCCGCTGGCCGCCGCTGGCGTGGGCTTTGGCGTCACGCTGGTCCTGTTGTTGAGCCTGTGGGCATTGATGTGTTACACCGCGCTGCTGCTGCTTGAAGTCTATCAGCATGTCCCGGCAGATACCGGTCTGGGTAGCCTGGCGCTGCGCTATCTCGGTCGCTATGGCCAGTGGGTCACCGGGTTCAGCATGCTGTTCCTGATGTATGCACTGACGGCTGCCTATATCAGCGGCGCAGGTGAGCTGCTCGCCTCCAGTCTTGGGCAGTGGTTCAATCTCGATCTTCCGCCTGCTGCGGGCGTGCTGCTGTTCACACTGATTGGCGGTGGTGTGATTTGCGTGGGCACCACGCTGGTCGATTTGTTTAACCGCTTCCTGTTCAGTGCCAAAATCATTTTCCTGGTGATCATGCTGGCGCTGCTGCTGCCGCATATTCATCAAATCAACCTGCTGACGCTACCTTTGCAACAAGGTCTGGCGCTGTCTGCCATTCCGGTAATTTTCACTTCGTTTGGCTTCCACGGTAGCGTGCCAAGCATTGTCAGCTATATGAACGGAGATGTGCGTAAGCTGCGTAAGATTTTTGTGATCGGCAGCTTTATTCCTCTGGTGGCGTATATTTTCTGGCAGCTGGCGACGCTTGGCAGCATTGAGTCCCCGGTATTTAGCGCGCTGTTGGGTAGCCATTCAGGGCTCAACGGGCTGTTGCAGGCTATCCGGGAAGTTGTGGCCTCCCCGCACGTAGAACTGGCCGTGCATCTTTTTGCCGACCTCGCACTGGCAACGTCTTTCCTGGGCGTAGCTCTGGGGCTGTTCGATTATCTGGCAGACCTGTTCCAGCGTAAAAACAGCGCGGCCGGGCGACTGCAAACCGGGGCCATCACCTTCCTGCCACCGCTGGCATTTGCCCTGTTTTACCCGCGCGGTTTCGTCATGGCGCTGGGATATGCCGGCGTGGCGCTTGCAGTACTGGCGCTGATTATCCCTTCACTGCTGGCAATGAAAAGCCGTCAGCAGCATCCGGAGGCAGCCTATCGCGTCGCGGGTGGGAAGCCTGCCCTGTGGCTGGTTTTCGGCTGCGGAATTGCGGTCATACTTATTCAGGCATTTATCGCCGCTGGACTCCTGCCTGCCGTAGGGTAATCGTTTTAAATCTGGCACTTCGGTGCCAGATTTATCCCGTCATTAACAACGATGACAATTCTGTTTATTTCCGCACATTATTTTCAACATACCTAAATAAACCCCGAATCAGCATTCATCTCCCGTCGTTCATTAAGACTTTTCCTGTACAGCCAGTTTTTAACTGGCGTAATCTTGCGCTGTTTTTTCAACCATACAGAAAAGTTTATTATGAAGAAGATATCTATCACCCTGTTAATGATGATGCTGGCCGGTTGCAGTGCGACCTCGACAAATTCCAATGCTAACCGCGTTCGGGTTACGAATAATGAACCCGGCAAAGAGTGTAAATTCCTCGGCGACATTACCGGCAGTCAGGGGAATTTCCTGACCGGCGGCTGGACGTCCAACAGTAATCTGGAAACAGGTGCACGCAACGATCTTAAAAACCAGGCGGCAAATATGGGGGGCAATGTCGTGTCGATTATCACCCAACGCGCTGGCCAGACCGGCAGCTCCTGGGACGGTACTGGCGGGCTGGAACAGACCAACGTGACGCTGTCAGGTAATGTTTATCGTTGCCCTGAATAATAAAAAGGCCCGATAAGGGCCTTTATTTTTATTTCAGACAGCAGCTTTTATATTTCTTACCACTTCCGCAGGGGCAAGGATCGTTGCGCCCTACTTTGCTTTCATTTTTAATCGGCTGTTGCACCACCGCCGCCTGCGGATTCTCCAGCCAGTAATGGCAGAGTTCCAGTGCTGCCGGTTTAATCAGATCGACACTCTCAACAAACTCTTCTGCCGTCAGGGTATCCAGACGCGCGAAGTTCTCTTCTTTACCGTGCAGGGCAATGGCATCGAGCTGCGGCTGCAGCTCAGCCGGTAACGCCGACCAGTCGCTCAACGCTACGCCGCGCATATAACCAAAGCACCACTCTTCAACAATTGTGATTTCCTGGCCTTCTTCTTCACGCGTGCCAAACAGCGGCTCGTATTGGTCCGGGTAGTCTGTCAGACGCTCAGCGACGTCATCCATATGCTGGAGTGTCAGATTGACGAAGCGATCGCGTTCACGATCGTTAGCCCAGCGAGGCACATTTTCGCGTCCTCCCCAAATGGCCAGCATCCACTCAGCCGGTTCGATATCCTGAGGTGATGAAAGGATCGCTGTCAGCATGCCGTCGAGCTCTGCCATATCCATAACGGCCTGTTCGTTACCATAACGAGCCAGCACGTCGTCCAGCCATTCAATTTCGCTTTCGTTCAGCGGTCCGGTTTTCATCATTCTGCTCTTCAATAATGGGGTTGATCTGGCGTAATTATGCCAATAAAACCGCCCCGAGGCACGCACACTCTTGCCAGCAGCCAGGAATCAGCGTTGCGCAAGGTTCTCCGCTGGAAGCACGGCTGGACCGCACCTGCGAAAATAGTACCTGAGCTTTTTTGATAAACCAGCCGGGTCTTTGACGTTCAGTTTATTCATCGCATTGTATTTATAGGTCGCAACGCTTTTTTCCGAAAGGCCTAACGTTTTAGCAATATCTCCAGTGCGATGCCCTTCACAAAGATAAAAGCAAACCATACTTTCCCTATGATTCAATGTCACATCGTCAAACATGATATTTGGGTGTTCAGAGCTGAACGTAAAACCAGGGGTGGTAATCAGTTTGTAGAGTATGTTTTCATCCAGGAATTTATCGTTAACAGAGACATAGCTCACTTGCGGTCGGTTCAATTTATTTGAGGGTATGGCTTTATCCGGTTCATAAAGCACTACCACTTTGTTTAACGTGGCTATTTTCTCATCGGACAAAAAGCTCAACCCGAAAAAATCAACTATAGCCACCGTAGGCCGGCCGACCTCCAGGCTCCAGTCGCTTTGTAAATCACAGGCGGCAAAGCGGGTGTGGGTAAAAATTTCGCGAAAGGCTTCTTCCATGAAAGGGATAAAAAGCTTAATGAAGATATTCATCTTAGATACTCAACGAAGAATGGAAAGCTGACAGCAACTCCATTGTTGATTGCACACCGAGCTTATCAAGAATGCTGCGTTTTTGCGCGCTCACCGTCTTGATACTGCGGAATCTTATTTTTGCTATCTCTCCCAGAGAATGCCCGCTGGCGATAAATTTTAATACCGTCATTTCTGTTAAGGACAACACCTTTGTTTGTTCGAAGCTACCTGCCCCCAATAAGCTGCCATCGCCCAAAGCAGTCTGCTGAAGCAGATGATGCAAATAGTCGAGTGACAGACTCCCGGCACCTAATGTTTCCAGAATGTACGCCAGTTTATGGCTGTGTTCGCCATAGACGATGACGTAACAGTGTTTTTTACTGCTCCTCAGCTCAATCATAAACTGTAAAAAAGCGGCCATATCAAGATGAGCAGAGGAGATCAAAACCACATCACGGTCTTCCGGCAAGTATTCATTGAGATGATGAAGAAGATGAAAATCCCAGGCTCGTTTTTTCATCACACCGGCCAGAGCCATGCGAAAAAATAGTCGGGAATCAAAAAGATATAACATTGTGATGTCATCCTTTGTGAAAATTCATGTAATTACGCGTAATACCTTAACTGGCTGTTTGATGGGTATTGTGTATGCGCCATGATTTTCACCCTGGACTTTTAATCGGGCAAATCTAATCAAGGAGAAAAATGTCTTACAAGAGAGGGTTGTCTTTCGCTGGAAAGGCTGGCGGTGGGCTGATGGAGGCAAGACTGGCCTGGTGAATTTCAGGCATAAAAAAACCACCTTTCGGTGGTTTCACGACACTGCTTATCATTGATTTTATTCTTGTTTTCCCATGGTACCCGGAACGAGACTTGAACTCGTACAGCCTATGGCCGAGGGATTTTAAATCCCTTGTGTCTACCGATTCCACCATCCGGGCTTCGGGAAATAAAGTGGAGGCGCGTTCCGGAGTCGAACCGGACTAGACGGATTTGCAATCCGCTACATAACCGCTTTGCTAACGCGCCAAAACTGCTAACACCCGCATTTGCCGATGTTTTAATTTGGAGCGGGAAACGAGACTCGAACTCGCGACCCCGACCTTGGCAAGGTCGTGCTCTACCAACTGAGCTATTCCCGCAGAATCAGATGACCTTAATCATTTGATTTTGTTATCGTCTGGCAGACTGTGCCGCCGTTCGATGCGTTGCATTCTACTTACCTGACGCAGTGAGTCAACGATATTTTTCATCACCCTGGATCGTTTGCTGAAATTTACGGCGAAACGATCACTGTTCAAGCAGATCGCCGCGTGCGGCGTTCAGGTACTGGAACATAGACCACAGCGTCAGCACCGCAGCCACCATAAACAGGCCGATACCAGCGTACTCAACCCACTCGTTCGGACGCCACAGCATCCACACCAGCGCCGCCATCTGCGCCGTGGTTTTCACTTTACCGATCCATGACACCGCCACGTTGCTGCGTTTGCCCAGCTCCGCCATCCACTCACGCAGCGCCGAGATAATAATTTCACGGGCGATCATCGTTGCCGCTGGCAGAGTCACCCACCACGCGTGATAGTGTTCGGCCACCAGCACCATCGCAATCGCCACCATCACCTTATCGGCAACCGGATCGAGAAAAGCGCCAAAACGCGTGCTTTGATTCCAGCGACGTGCAAGATAGCCGTCAAACCAGTCGGTGATGGCCGCGACGAAGAAAATCAGCGCGCAGGCAAACGGTGCCCAGGTAAACGGCAGATAAAACGCCACCACAAAGAAGGGGATCAGAATGACGCGGAACAATGTGAGCAACGTAGGGATATTAAATTGCATGGCGACGGTAACTATCTGTTGTAAGTAAAATTAGCCCTATGTTGCTACAGAGCCCCTAATGTTTCAACGAGTAGAAGATCTTTTCTGCCAGCCCCAGTGAAATACCCGGCACTTTGGCGATATCTTCCACGCTGGCTTTCTGCAAACCCTGCAGCCCGCCCATATATTTCAACAACATCTGTCGACGCTTCGGCCCCACTCCCTCGATGGTCTCAAGGGTACTGGTACTCTTGACCTTAGCGCGTTTTTTACGGTGGCCGGTGATGGCGTGATCGTGTGACTCATCGCGGATATGCTGGATCACGTGCAGCGCCGGAGAATCCGATGGCAAGTTAAAGCCCTCGCCTTCCGGTTCGAAGAACAGCGTTTCAAGCCCTGCTTTACGATCGCTGCCTTTGGCCACGCCCAGCAGCAGCGGATGGTGTTTATCCCAGTCAACCTCAAGCTCAGCAAAAACCTGCTTCGCCTGGCCTAACTGCCCTTTACCGCCGTCAATCAGGATCACATCCGGGATTTTGCTCTCTTCAATCGACTTACCATAGCGACGGCGCAAGACCTGATTCATCGCCGCGTAGTCATCGCCCGGGGTAATGCCGGTGATGTTATAGCGACGATATTCGGCACGCAGCGGCCCGTTGACATCAAATACCACGCAGGACGCGACGGTTTGTTCGCCCATGGTATGGCTGATGTCGAAACACTCCATCCGTTTAATTTCAGGCAGCTTCAATTCGGTGGCCAGCGCCTGTAAACGCTGGGTGATGGTCGACTGCTGCGAGAGTTTGGTGACTAATGCCGTCGCGGCGTTGGTTCGGGCAAGTTTCAGATAGCGAGCCCTGTCGCCGCGCGGCTTGCTCTGGATGTTAATGCGACGTCCTGCAAGCTCAGTCAGCGAGTCTGCCAGCAGCGTCTTATCACCCAGATTGAAATCAAGCAGGATTTCCGAAGGCAGCGTGCGCACCTGGCTGCCCTGAAGATAGAACTGGCCGACAAACGTTTCTACCACTTCACCGGCTTCGGTACCGCCAGGCACTTTCGGGAAGTAGCTGCGGCTGCCGAGCACTTTGCCCTGGCGAATGAACAGCACATGGACGCAGGCCATGCCGCCGTTAAAGGCAACGCCAATCACGTCCAGATCGTCGCCTTCGTTGGAGACAAACTGTTTCTCAGTCACGCGGCGAACGGCCTGGATCTGATCGCGGATACGCGCCGCTTCTTCAAACGCCAGCGCCTGGCTGGCTTTTTCCATCCTTTCCACCAGCTGATTGACCACCTGCTCGTCTTTCCCCGCAAGGAACAGACGCACGTAGTCCACCTGCTGCGCATACTCTTCTTCACTCACCAGCCCGGCAACGCACGGCCCCAGACAGCGGCCAATCTGATATTGCAGGCAGGGACGAGAGCGGTTGCGATACACGCTGTTCTCGCACTGACGAACAGGGAAGATTTTCTGCAGCAGCGCCAGCGTTTCGCGCACGGCGTAGCCATTAGGGAATGGGCCAAAATACTCGCCCTTCGCATGTTTCGCCCCGCGATGTACCGCCAGACGAGGATGAGTATCGCCACTCAGAAAAATGAAGGGGTAGGATTTATCGTCACGCAGCAGCACGTTGTAACGCGGCTGATACAGCTTGATGTAGTTATGCTCAAGCAGCAGCGCTTCAGTTTCGGTGTGGGTGACGGTGACATCTATTTGCGCAATCTGCGCCACCAGCGCTTCGGTTTTGCGCGAAGCGAGGTTGCTGCGGAAGTAGCTGGAAAGGCGCTTCTTAAGATCTTTGGCTTTGCCAACATAAATGACCGTACCGCCAGCATCATACATCCGATAGACGCCGGGCTGGCTGGTAACGGTTTTCAGAAAGGCTTTTGAATCAAAAACATCACTCACTGACTTGCTAACGACTCCGCATTACACAGACCATGACGAATGGCCAGATGAGTCAGCTCAACGTCGCCGTGAATGTTCAGTTTGCTAAACATACGATAACGATAGCTGTTCACCGTTTTCGGGCTGAGGCTCAGCTGTTCTGAGATCTCATTGACCTTCTGACCTTTGGTGATCATCAGCATAATCTGCAATTCACGTTCAGACAAACTGGCGAATGGCGATTCTGTTTTTTCCGGCTCGATTTGGCTCAGCGCCATTTGCTGTGCAATGTCAGACGCGATATAGCGCTGGCCTGCAAAAACAGAGCGGATGGCATTGACCACTTCCTGCGGCGCTGCCCCTTTGCTGAGGTAGCCTGCGGCACCGGCCTGCATCACTTTTGCCGGTAGTGGGTTTTCCGTATGAACGGTTAACATGATGACCCGGGTATCTGCGGTAGAGCGCGCGATTTTACGCGTGGCTTCCAGCCCGCCAATACCTGGCATGTTCATGTCCATCAGCACGACGTCAACCGGGTTAGTGCGACACCATTTGACCGCATCTTCACCACAGTTCACCGCTCCGACAACTTTAATACCCTTTATATCTTCCAGAATGCGTCGTATCCCTGCGCGCACCAGTTCGTGGTCATCAACAAGAAGAACGTTGATCAAAGGAATAATCTCCAGAATAGGGATAACGCTACTGCCTCTAAATTCACTGCCATATTAACGGGTTTTAACGCCGGTGGGAAAGGCAAAAACAGTTCCATCCGGGATTTTACCCACGTTTCTGGAAATTACTCTGTACAACTTATGGAAACAATCACATAACAGCGAGGCATAGCAACCTTGTTTTTAAATGCCTGATACCAGAAATTGCCAAAAAACACGAAGATATGCGCATCTGATAAATACGACAGCAAATATGTAACAACAATTAACCGAAGCGGATCCCTCTTTCTACAAATAAGCTTTTCTGTAAAACATTAAAAAGTGAAATCGCCGTAAGCACCTCTGATCAGAGGATAAAAATCCAACACTCCCGTTTTGACTAAAGGCTGTGGTATACTGCGCGCCCTTTGACTTAACACCCGCGCTTGCGCGCAGAAATCCAACGAGGAAATAGATGAGCACTCCTGATTTTTCCACTGCTGAAAATAATCAACAACTGTCCCAGGAAGTCTCCTGCATGAAAGCGCTGTTGACGCTGATGCTGCAGGCGATGGGCCAGGCCGATGCCGGGCGCGTGATTATTAAAATGGAGAAGCAAATCGCGCAGATGGAAGATGAAGCTCAGGCGGCCGTATTTTCCAGCACCGTTAAGCAGATTAAACAGGCTTACCGTCAGTAAAGAGATGCCTTCGGGCTCCTTTACCGCGAACGAAACCGGCTGCCACTGCAGCCGGTTTTGCTTTTGAGGGCTTAAGGAAGCCGGGTCAGATCAGGCCAATCGCAGCGGCATAGCAGGCTATCTGCGTTTTATTCGGCGCATTGAATTTCTTCTGCATATTCTTCTGGTGGAAATTCACCGTATTCTCAGAAATAGACAAAATGATGGAAATTTCGGCAGAGGTTTTCCCCTCGGCGGTCCATTTCAGAATTTCCAGCTCGCGCTTACTGAATTTCATGGTCGGCGCCATCACCATCTCATCTTCCAGCCGCAGTAGCGCCGAAAGACTTAACTCCGTCAACGTTTGCAGGCGCAGTTCTGTTTCCTGAGCAGAGAACGGATCGGCCTGATTGCTTTGCCGGGAAACGGAAAGAAAAGCCAGCGCGCGATTCGGCAGCATCACCGACTGGGTTATTCCTTTGCGCAAACCATGGTCCTGCGCGGCATCCCATAATTCCTGGGCATTCTGGAATAACTTATCATCCCAGGGTAAATGGCCTTTGAAATAGTTTTCGGCTTTCAGTACCGGGTCAATCGCAAAATAATTTTCAGACTGATAGTGAGCCATCCACTCCTGCGGATAAGTGGTATGCAGCGAAAGCTTTGGCCGGGTAAACGGTACCGGATGGCGCACGCAAAGTGCATACCAGTCATACTCGAGGGAATGAGTTTGCTGCTGAAGAATGGCATAAATTTCGTCGCTAACAGTCGCACTCTGAAACTGTTGCGAAATATCCCTGCGCCATTGAAAAAAATCGATGTCCCTCATCACTGACGAGAACACTCCTGATTGATAATCATTCCTGTGAATACATCAACCTAACACATAATTCACGGCTATGAATATAAAATATCGCGTATAGCGCAATTAAGGCTGCCGATATCTCTGCCGCCGGCGAAATTAGTGAACTATTCCCCTAACTTTATTGTTACTTAATGAAAAGTTTCACCGCCGGAAAAAACAGACAGACTTAAGTTAAATCACAATGTAAAGAGCAGCAGCCTGAAAGGTTCAGGCTGCTGAGGGGATTACTGCATGAGGAATTTTTCGAGGAACTGGCGGGTGCGCGGCTGTTGCGGATTAGCGAACAGCGCTTTCGCTTCACCCTGCTCCACAATACGTCCCTGATCCATAAAGATGGCCCGGTCCGCCACGTCGCGGGCAAAGCTCATTTCATGGGTCACAATCACCATGGTGCGTTTCTCCTGAGCCAGCTGGCGAATGGTGTTCAGCACCTCGCCCACCAGCTCCGGATCCAGCGCCGAGGTCGGCTCATCGAACAGGATCACGTCCGGGCGCATCGCCAGCGCGCGGGCGATGGCGACACGCTGCTGCTGGCCGCCGGACAAACGCCGTGGATAACTGGTTTCTTTCCCTGACAACCCGACTTTAGCCAGCAGTTCGCGCGCACGCGTTGCCGCTTCGGTTTTATTCTCGCCTTTGACTATGACCGGCCCTTCAATGATGTTTTCCAGTACCGTACGGTGCGGGAACAGATTGAAGTTCTGGAACACAAAGCCGACGTGCTGACGCAGCGTACGGATCAGCCCTTTTTGCTGGCTTAACGGACGTGCGGTATCAATAGTGATATCGCCCACGCGGATTGTGCCGCTTTCCGGCTGCTCCAGCAGGTTAATACTGCGCAGGAGCGTCGTTTTCCCCGAGCCGCTTGGCCCGATGATCGCCACCACTTCGCCCTCTTTCACTTCCAGATCGATACCGTGCAGTACCGTCTGGCCGTGGAATTTCTTCACCAGGCTTTTGACATCAATAGCACTCATTTCGGATCACGCTCCTGACGGTTAAGCTGGTTTTCGAAGTAGTTCTGTAAAGCGGAAAGGACAGTTGCCATCACCCAGTAAATCAGGGAAGCGGCCAGATACATGGTGAACACTTCCAGAGTACGCGAAGTGATGAGCTGCGCCTGACGGAACAGTTCCGGCACCTGGATCGTCGCCGCCAGCGAGGTGTCTTTCACCAGGCTGATAAAGCTGTTTGACAGCGGCGGCAGCGCCACGCGAGCGGCCTGCGGCAGAATGGCTCGGCGCAGCGTTTGCCACGGCGTCATCCCGATACTGGCCGCCGCTTCCCACTGGCCTTTATCGATAGAGGAAATGGCCGCGCGCAGCGTTTCAGAGGTATAGGCTGCGGTGTTCAGCGACAGGCCAATCATCGCCGCCGGGATAGGATCCAGCTCGATACCAAACTGTGGCAGGCCGTAGTAGATCATAAACAGCTGGGCGATGAGCGGCGTACCGCGAAAAATGGAAATATAGATACGCGCCAGCCAGCGCACCGGCCCGACCGGCGACATACGCATCAGCGCCAGCACAAAGCCGAGGATCAGGCCAAAAAACATCCCGCCGATGCTGAGCTGAAGGGTAAATACCGCCCCTTTCAGCAGGTAAGGCAGCGAGTCGACAACCAGTTGGATACTCTCTTGCATTATGGTTTCTTATTTAAACGTGAGGATGGTAGGCAAACAACGCCGGAGCGCCGCCGGTATGCACAAACAGGATCGGCCCTTCATCTTTGAAGCGCTTCTGGCTAATTCCGTCAATCAGCCCGGCCATTGCTTTACCGGTATAGACCGGATCCAGCAGAATGCCTTCAAGACGCGCCAGCAGCTTCACGGCTTCCATTCCTTCATCGTTTGGCCTGCCGTAGCCTGGGGCAAAATAGTCGTCCCAGAGGATGATATCCGCTTTGGCTTGCAGCTCGAGGCTTTGAGCCACAGTCTGCTGCAGGCCGACGACCTTAGGTTTCTGATCCGCAACGGAGCGGGAAACGGTGACGCCAATCAGTTCCACATCCGGCATCAGTTGCTCGAGGCCAACAGCCAGACCAGCGTGGGTGCCCGCGCTGCCGGAAGCCACCACCACGGACGAGAGCGAAACCGCCCCTTCGCACTGCTGAGCAATTTCCAGCGCACTTTCAACATAGCCCAGCGCGCCGAGAGCGTTTGAACCACCAACCGGGATCACATACGGACGGAAACCCTGCGCTTCCACGCGGGTCGCCAGTTCTTCCAGCTGCGCATTCGGATCGACCAGCGCATCGCACATTTCGACCTGAGCGTTGAACAGATCCAGCATCAGGCGGTTGCCGTTGGTCAGATAGTTCTCCGCTTTAGTACCAATCGGGTTTTCCAGCAGTGCCACGCAGTTCAAGCCGAGCTTAGCCGCCACCGCCGCCGTCTGGCGCACATGGTTGGACTGAATGGCCCCGGCGGTGATCAGCGTATCGGCGCCTTCACGCAGCGCATCCGCCGCGAGGAATTCGAGCTTGCGCAGCTTGTTGCCGCCCATCGCCATCGGCGTCACGTCATCACGTTTGATGAGGATCTCACGACCCAGATAGTCAGAGAGCCGCGGCAGATATTCCAGCGGCGTCGGGTTGCCGATAAATTCGAGTCTTGGGAAACGGGTGAGATTGTGCAGTGACATAGCAGCTCCTTGTTTTCTTTTTATTATGCACACAGTTTCGCGGAAATAAAAAAGGCGCTGCATGAGCGCCCTGAATTGTTCCCTCTCCCACAGGGAGAGGGAGAAAACACCTACAGCTTATTTGGTAACGTCAGCACCAAACCATTTCTCGGACAGAGCCTTCAGGCTGCCGTCTTTCTGCATTTCCGCAATCGCACCGTCGATGGCTTTCACCAGATCTTCGTTGCCTTTGCGGACAGCCACGCCAGATTCCTGACGGGAGAACGCATCACCGGCCACGGCCAGCGTGTTGTTGGTTTTCTTCACCAGATCCAACGCCGCCAGACGGTCCACCAGGATCGCATCGATACGGCCTACGCGCAGATCCTGATATTTGGTCGGATCGTCATCATAGGTACGCACGTCAACGCCCTGCACGTTCTTACGCAGCCACTCTTCGTAGTTAGTGCCGAGGCCCACGCCGACTTTTTTCCCTTTCAGGTCATCTGCGGTTTTGATGGTGCCTTCGTTGCCTTTTTTCACCAGCGCCTGAATACCGGACACGGTGTACGGCGTGGAGAAGTCATATTTCTTCTTACGCTCGTCGGAGATGGTGACCTGGTTAATCACCACGTCAATACGCTTAGAGTCCAGAGACGCCAGCATCCCGTCCCATTTGGTCGGTTTCAGGTCGGCTTTCACGCCGAGGTGTTTAGCCAGCTCCTGAGCAAATTCCACTTCAAAGCCGGTCAGTTTGCCGTCATCGCCCTGGAAGCTGAACGGAGGGTAAGTTCCTTCCAGTCCGACGCGCAGCGCACCGCGTTCTTTAACCTGCGCCAGCAGGTTCTCTGCGGCGAAGGTTTTCACGCTCGCCCCTGCGACCAGCGCAACGGCCATCATTCCCATCAGAGCCTGGCGGCCCAGCTGTGCAAATTTCATCGTACCCCCGAAATTGAATTTTTTTTGCAGTGTAAGGTGTTTCACCGAAACGGCTAATACCGGTGCGCTACATGTTATTCAAATTTAATATATATCAGAGGTTGCCTGGTATGCGAACTTCTGCATCTCAGCCATCGGCAGCAAGCTCTTATATTGCGAGTATTTACGCAGAGCTATGCGGTAATTATTGGTGCTGGTGAGAGGCAGCCACGGCGCCAGATTTTCATCCGCTTCGCCGTTAAGCAGCTCAGAGCTAATGTTGAGTGCGGAAAGGTGATTGCCAAGACGACGCAGGCGAACGACATATTCGCGCACGGTGCCCGGGCTCATATCGGTTTGCTCAAACAGATACTGCTTAAAGCCGATAATATCGAAGAAATCGCTCTGCTCTTTGCAGTGCAGATCGCCGCAGAAACGGCAAAGCGCCACCCACTCCCGGCGCTCTTTCTGCCAGTCACTTTCGTCCATCAGCGTATCAAGGCGAGAAATGGCGATTTTGTTGACGATTTCGCCCTGGCGGACCAGCGTAATGCGATCCAGCAGTTTGTGGCAATGGGCGCAATGCGTCTGGCTGTGTTTAAAGTCTTTAAGAAAGCGGCTTAAAGGCCGTCTTTTTACGTGCTGCACCGTCATGATAACTCCTGGTAGTCAATGCTATGTGCGGCATTTCTCCAGGCACGACAGCTTAGCCGCCCTCCTGGTACCGACCCAGTTTTGTTCGCAAACGCTTGATAGCCTGGCTGTGAAGCTGGCTGACGCGTGACTCCCCTACTTCCAGTACCGCACCAATCTCTTTCAGATTGAGCTCTTCCTGGTAGTAAAGCGTCAGCACCAGTTGCTCACGTTCCGGTAAGGCCTCAATGGCCTCTATCACGCGCTGGCGCAGATTGCCTTCCATGAGCTGATGAAGCGGGTTCTCCTGCTGGTTTTCTTCAGTCACCAGTTCAATACTGTCGCCATGCTCTTCCCGCCATTCGTCATAGGAGAAAAGCTGGCTGTTGTTGGTATCGAGTAACATCTGCCGATACTCTTCAACAGCAATACCGAGGCGCTGAGCCACTTCCGTTTCGGTTGCGTTACGTCCCAGTTCCTGCTCCAGTTGCCCCATCGCCTGCGCCACTTCACGGGCATTGCGGCGGACGCTGCGTGGGACCCAGTCCCGACTGCGCAATTCGTCCAGCATCGCTCCGCGGATGCGTTGTACTGCGTAAGTGGTAAATGCCGTGCCTTGCAGTGCATCGTAACGTTCGACGGCATTCAGTAAGCCAATGCCGCCCGCCTGAAGCAGATCGTCCAGTTCTACGCTCGCGGGCAGTCGCACCTGAAGGCGCAATGCTTCGTGTCGCACCAAAGGTACATAACGCTGCCACAGCGAGTGTTTATCCATTACACCTTCAGCGGTATAGAGTGAATTCACGATAAACAGCCCTGCAATAGTTGAGTTATCGGCATGATTATCCGTTTCTGCAGGGGTTTTAATCGACGGAATAGTGGCTAAAAGGGGGGGTTATTTGCAGAGTTAAGTGAAACTCAGAAATGAAAAAACCCCGCCGAGGCGGGGTTGGGAAGCCAAATCAGGATTAGCCCTGCAGCAGAGACAGAACCTGCTGTGGAACCTGGTTTGCTTTGGACAGCACGGAGTTACCGGCCTGCTGGATGATCTGCGCTTTAGACATATTTGACACTTCGGTCGCATAGTCGGCGTCCTGAATACGGGACTGCGCTTCAGACAGGTTGGTGGTGGTGTTGTTCAGGTTGGTGATAGCAGAATCCAGACGGTTCTGTACCGCACCCAGAGAAGAACGGAATTTGTCTACGTTCGCAATAGCTTTGTCCAGCAGAGCCAGTGGGCTAGCGGTAGAAGCTCCAGCAAATTCAGTAGTCGCAGTACGACCGCCACCGGTGCTCAGCTCAACGCCAGCAGTTGTGGTGGTAGTAGGAGTGGTGGAATCTTTGGTGTTAGCCAGTGCAGCAGCAGCAACAGAGAAGTTTTTGCCCTGTACGGTCACGAAACCAGTCACGTTGCCGTTAGCATCGGTACCCACTTTGATAGGCTGAGCAGCCATGGAAGCGCCGTTCGCAGCAATACCGTTCGCAGCATCACCGTAAGTTACGGTGGTGGTGTTCAGGGAGACTTTACCTGCGTCACCAGCAGTGTCGCCTACAGAAACAGAGTAAGAATCGCTACCAGACTGAACAACGTATTGGCTGGTGCCGGTGACGTTGTGCAGAGTCAGGGTGCTTGCATCAACGTTCAGAGCGGTAGCAACGCTGCTCAGGTCAATGTTTTTAGGGGTGTTTGTTGCAGTGTCAGTAATCTGAGTCACCGCAGCACCCACGTTCAGTGCGCCTTTAGCAACGGAGAAACCGCTCAGACCCAGAGTAGAAGAATCGATCTGCTGCAGGTTGATGTCGATGTTCTGACCGTCGTTAGCACCAACCTGGATAGACATGGTGCCGTTTTTAGCCAATACGTTCACGCCGTTGAACTGAGTCTGACCGGATACGCGGTCAATTTCAGACAGACGGGATTTGATTTCGTCCTGGATAGAAGACAGGTCGGAATCGGAGTTGGTGCCAGTCTGAGACTGTACAGTCAGCTCACGGATACGCTGTAAGTTGTTGTTGATTTCAGACAGCGCGCCTTCAGTCGTCTGCGCCAGGGAGATACCGTCGTTGGCGTTACGAGCAGCCTGAGTCAGGCCCTTGATGTTAGAAGTGAAGCGGTTAGCAATCGCCTGACCTGCAGCGTCATCTTTTGCGCTGTTGATGCGCAGACCAGAAGACAGACGCTCAATGGAAGTCGCCAGAGCAGACTGGTTCTTGTTGATGTTGTTCTGAGTGATCAGCGAAAGGCTGTTGGTATTAATGACTTGTGCCATGATTACGTTTCCTGTGTTTCAAGTCTGTGTTTACGATTTGGGCTTCAGCCCGTCGGCTCAATCGCCGTCAATGTGGTTATCGTCGTCACCCAAACAACCTTTAGAATTTTTTTCACAAACCTGACAATATTTTTTTAGCCGTCGAAATACTCCTCACTCCTGCCTTTATTCCCGCCATTAAAAAAAGAAAATTAAACGTAAACTTTGTGCTACTCCCGCCGATAACCCAGGTATTGATTCTACGTGTCGATACTTTAAGGAATAAAAATGGCAGCTATTTCTTCACTGGGCGTTGGTTCAGGTCTGCAGTTAAGTGACATTCTCGATAGCCTGACGACGGCGGAAAAAGCCTCTCTGCAGCCGATTTCTGCGCAGCAAAGTTCATACACCGCGAAGCTGAGCGCCTATGGCTCGCTTAAAAGCGCACTGGTCTCTTTCCAGACGGCAAACACAGCGCTGAATAAAGCCGACCTGTTTACCGCTACGACTACCAGCAGCAGCTCTTCTGCCTTCAGCGCCACCACCAGCGGCAGCGCTATCCCAGGCAAATACACCATTAGCGTATCGCAGCTGGCTCAGGCGCAAACCCTGACCACCAAGACCACTCAGCCTGATAACAAAACGGCGATTGCCAGCTCCGACAGCGTGCTGACCATCCAGCAGGGCGGCGGCAAAGATCCGGTCCAAATAAATATCAGCGCAGCCAACTCCTCGCTGAGCGGCATTCGCGATGCGATCAACAAAGCTGAAGCAGGCGTCAGTGCCAGTATCATTAACGTCGGCAACGGTCAGTATCGTCTGTCGATTACCGCTAACGATACCGGTTCTGATAATGCGATGACCCTGAGCGTCAGCGGCGACAGCGCCCTGCAAAGCTTCATGGGTTACGATGCCTCCGGCAACGGCGGAATGCAGGAAAGCGTGACCGCGCAGAACGCCAAGCTGAAAGTGAACAACGTTGATATCGAAAACAGCAGCAACACCATCAGTGACGCGCTGGAAAACATCACGCTGAATCTGAGTGACACCACTACCGGCAACCAGACGCTGACCATCAGCAAAGACTCCTCCAAAGCTGAAACCGCGATCAACGCATGGGTTACCGCCTACAACGCTCTGCAGGATACTTTTGCGTCGCTGACCAAATACACCGCGGTGGACTCAGGTACTGACCAGGACAAGAATAACGGCGCGCTGCTCGGCGATAGCACCCTGCGCACCATTCAGACCCAGCTGAAAAGCATGCTCAGCAGCTCCGGCAGCTCAACGCTGAAAACGCTGTCTTCTATTGGTATCACCAGCGATCCAAGCACCGGCAAGCTCAACACCGACACCACCAAGCTCGAAACGGCGCTGAAGAATAACCCGGACAGCATTAAAGATATGATCGTCGGCGATGGCAAAAACACCGGCATCACCACCGTCATGGGCACCAATCTGACCAGCTGGCTCTCCAGCACCGGCATTATTCAGACAGCCACCGACGGCGTCAGCAAGACGCTGAACAATCTGACCGAGCAGTATAACGCCGCCAGCGATCGCATCGATAACACCGTTGCTCGCTATAAGGCACAGTTTACTCAGTTGGACGTGATGATTAACTCGCTGAACTCCACCAGCAGCTATCTGACTCAGCAGTTCCAGTCTTCAACCAGCAGCAAAAGCTAATTAATCCGCTCAGGAGCTAACATGTACGGCGCAAAAGGCACACAGGCCTACGCAAAAATTGGAGTCGAAAGCGCAGTGATGAGCGCCAGCCAACAACAGCTGGTGACCATGCTGTTCGATGGCGCACTCAGCGCGCTGGTGCGTGCGCGCCTGTTTATGCAGGACAACAACATTGAGGGAAAAGGCCTTTCCCTCTCTAAAGCCATAAACATCATCGAGAACGGCCTGAAGGTCGGGCTCGATGAGAAAAGCGATGATGAACTGACGCAAAACATGATCGCCCTGTACGCCTATATGGTAAGGCGTCTCCTGCAGGCTAATCTGCGCAACGAAATCTCCGCCATCGAAGAGGTGGAATACCTGCTGCGCAATATTGCCGACGCCTGGAAAGAAGTTGCCAACCCGACCAACCTGATTCAGGACGCCGTCTAATGAGTACTGCACCGCATCTGTATAGCCTGTACCAGCAGCTGCTTGACCGAAGCCTTGTGATGCTGCGACATGCCTCCGAAGGGCAATGGGATGAATTGATCGCCTGTGAAATGGAGTACGTCAGCGCGGTGCAAAGACTGGCCGAAGCCACGGAGCAGAACGAGCCCTCTGCCGCTCAGCAGGAGCAGCTCAGGCCGGTTCTGCGGGCGATTCTGGATAACGAAAGTGAAGTGAAGCGCCTTTTGCAGCTGCGAATGGAGGAACTGTCGAAGCTGGTCGGTCAGTCCTCGATGCAGAAATCCGTGCTCACCGCCTACGGCAAACAGGGTGGTCACGTGCTGGTCCCTCAGGAAGCCCGCGACACCCCATCTAATTGATCCGCTGGCGCGTGCTGCGCGCCAGGCGTTTTCCCGTTATGTATTCCATACTAGAGTTTCCCTCTTTCCCGGAGTTCTGGTATGCGCAATCCCACCCTGTTGCAATGTTTTCACTGGTATTACCCCGCTGGCGGTGAACTGTGGCGAGAAGTCGAAGCGATAGCGCCTAACCTCAACGAAATCGGCGTCAATATGATCTGGCTGCCTCCGGCTTACAAAGGGGCCTCCGGCGGTTATTCCGTCGGCTACGACAGCTACGATCTGTTCGATCTGGGCGAATTCGATCAAAAAGGATCCGTTGCCACCAAATACGGTGATAAAGCCCAACTGCTGGCCGCCATCGATGCACTCAAAAAGCATGATATCGCGGTGCTACTGGACGTGGTGGTGAACCACAAAATGGGCGCGGATGAAAAAGAGCGCATTCAGGTGCAGCGAGTCAACGAGCAGGACCGGACGCAGATTGATGATGAGGTCATCGACTGCGAAGCCTGGACCAAATACACCTACCCCGTTCGCGCCGGGCAGTACTCGCAGTTCGTCTGGGACTATAAATGCTTCAGCGGCATTGACCATATCGAAAATCCGGATGAAAACGGCGTGTTCAAAATCGTCAACGATTACACCGGCGAAGGCTGGAACGATCAGGTCGATGATGAGATGGGCAACTTTGATTATCTGATGGGCGAAAACATCGATTTTCGCAACCACGCGGTCACCGAAGAGATCAAATACTGGGCGCGCTGGGTGATGGAACAAACCCACTGCGACGGCTTCCGTCTCGACGCGGTGAAACATATTCCTGCCTGGTTCTATAAAGAGTGGATTGAACACGTGCAGGAAGTGGCGCCCAAACCGCTGTTTATCGTCGCGGAATACTGGTCGCATGAAGTGGACAAGCTCCAGCACTACATCAACCAGGTTGACGGGCAAACTCTGCTGTTTGATGCACCGCTGCAAATGAAATTTCATGAAGCCTCGCGTCTCGGTCGCGACTACGATATGAGCCAGATTTTCAGCGGCACGCTGGTGGAAGCCGATCCGTTCCACGCCATGACGCTGGTCACCAATCACGATACCCAGCCGCTGCAGGCGCTGGAAGCTCCGGTTGAACCCTGGTTCAAGCCACTGGCCTACGCGCTGATCCTGCTACGGGAAAACGGCGTGCCTTCGGTCTTTTATCCCGATTTGTTTGGCGCCGTGTATGAAGATACCGGCGGTGACGGCAACACCTATAAAATCGAGATGCCGGTGATTGAACAGCTGCACGAGCTGATTGACGCCCGTCAGCGTTTCGCCCATGGCGTGCAGACGCTGTTTTTCGACCATCCAAACTGTATTGCCTTCAGCCGCAGCGGCACCGACGAAGCACCGGGCTGCGTGGTGGTGTTATCCAACGGCGATGACGGAGAAAAAAGCATCGCGCTGGGCGATAACTATGGCAACAAGCGCTGGAAGGACTTTCTTAACAATCGCGAGGAAATTGTGGAAACGGACGAAGCCGGTACGGGAGTTTTCACCTGTAATGGTGGGAGCGTCAGCGTTTGGGTGATGGAGGATGTGCTTTAGATAAATTGCCTGCTGGCGCTGCGCTTAGCAGACCTACAAAACCGACAAAATATGTTGGGCTCGTAGGCCCGGTAAGCCAGCGCCACCGGGCAACAGCTATTTAAGGCAGCGGAGAATGCAGCGGGTTTTTCTTGAGGTAGTCGGCACATTCCTGAGTCGGACGGTCAACGCGCTTGAGCGTCATCCGGTCGTAATCAAGACGGTCGCCGTCTTTATCAATCGCATACACATCCGGCGTTATTTTGCTGGTCACGTTGTAAAAATCGTCATCGCGCTGCATCAGTTTACCCGGCAGCGCAATTACGCGTTTCCACTGGCGACAATCTAAGGTGTCGCCCTCTTTCGTCACCACCAGTGTCGCAATGGCTTCCGGGCTCACCATCGCGCTCTGTGGCCCTTCTGACTGCCAGTAACCAGCAAGCCCTGCCGGGGCGGGCGCTTTTACCACGCTGTTATAGTTATCAATCTGAGCACACCCGCTCAACGCCAGCATCGCGCCGATAATCGCAATCTTTTTCATCACTCTTCCTGCAAACCGTGAAAAAAATATTGTGGCATTAAAGCGTTGAGGCTTCCAGAGTTTACTGCGGCGTAATGCGGGCTATGGATAAATATACTGGGTGATGGCAACGGGAGCCTGATGATTAACCCGCAGCGTTGAGCTGACTTTTCCGGCATCGCGCGGCTGCAGGCTCAGCCACAGCGTCTGCGTTTCTACCTGCGGCAGATCGTGGAACTCCAGCGTCAGCACACCGTGGTTGAAGCTGAACTTCCACGGCTGCGGATAGATTTCATTAATTTCGAATTTATCCATAAACTGGCCGCCAAAGGTGAGCGTATAACCGTCGCTCTGCGGCACCCGCATGCTCAGTTTCAGATCCATCTCGCTCTGGCTGCGGCCAAAGCGCTGGTAATCAACGCGCAGCGAATGATCCGTGCTCAGGCGATAAGCGTTGCTAAATATGTCTTTGGAAAACAGCCCGTAAAACCCGGCCATTAGCAGCAAAATCAACATCACAAAGCCATACTGGCGGGCTGCACTTTCCAGGCGCAACCAAAGGAGATGCTCAACCTGCTGCTCAGAAGAAGATTTGATCACTGCCATGATGGCCTCAGCGCGTTAACAGACCGTAGAGCAAAGTATGGTTGCTAATGAGCAAGACGAAAGAGTCCGGGAGAAAAAGTCTTGTGGCGAAGAAAAAGTATGTTGAAGACCCACAACCAACAAGATGGCTGTGGGGGTATCACAGCGGCCGGTTAGCCGTTATTATTCAGGCGCTGCTTAATATTTGCGCGAATTTGTTCAGCTTCACCGATCACTTCTTCACCCGTTTTACCGGACAGCGATGACTTGAGCTTATTTGCCACGTCAGCGGTATTGCTATTTGCACCTGCCTGCATCATCTCTTTCATGCTTACCTGGAATGCGATAACTTTGATGGCATCATCAAATTCAGTACGCTTATCTTCCGGCAGCGCTTCTCTGACTTTCTGCACGGATTCTCTCAACGCTTGATCGCTGGAACCATCAATCTTTGGTTCACCACATCCTGTCAGCATGAAGGCCAGCAACGCAACGCTAATTAATTTTTTCATCATCTTCCCCAACTATTTGCAGGCTACCTTGCCTGTATCAAATTAACACCCCAAAATGGCTCACCAGATAATGAGCCATTAACAGCACGGACAGCATTCACCAAAACTGTCTGAATAACATTATTACCACTCGAGTGACTCTTTCGAAGCTTTGACGTTTTTGTTGTACATCATTTCAATCGTGGTGTAAGTACACATGTCCACCGGCGAGTTGCAGTAATCATCGATGACCCTGTCCATGATTTTCTTATTCGTCGCTTTAGTAGCGCGCTTGAAGGCGTCAAGATTTGACTTCTCCATCATGCGCAATGTCGACTCCTGACACATGTTCACCGGGCCATCGCAGTAGTCTTTTTTGACTCGATCTTTGATGTACTGAATCACCTCATCCTTCTGAGCCTGAGAACCATCAAAGTCCATTGGATTGATGAAGTTCGCAAACACAACGGAAGGAATAAGACTCAAAGTAACCAGTAAAATTTTACGCATAACGTCCTCTGTCTGATAACAATAACCTGCGTCCAAGGATATCATCTATTCTGGAATGAGGTAACTTCAACTACCGCTCAGACATCCATTAATTAGCTCCCCTGACAAGAACTAATTTCAACGCTCAATTCTTTCAACAACACTTTTCCTTCATACTCCTTACATGTACTGACACTGTTTTCAATTTGTCTGCAAATTTGATAGGTATCTTTATTCGTAATAGTTTAAGGATGAAACGATATGACTATGAATAAGACTATTTTTACGACACTAATGTTAGCCAGCTTTTCAGGCATTGCTGACTATCAGGTTTGTAATATCGCCAATGGGCAGATTATGAGCTGTTCTGGGTGGGCACAAACAGATTCAACGCCAGTCCTTCGACCTGGTGGTGATTATGAAAATTGCTCTATCTATAACGGACAGGTTTTTAGTTGTTCTGGATGGGCACAAACAGATTCAACGCCAGTCCTTCGACCTGGTGGTGATTATGAAAACTGCTCTATCTATAACGGACAGGTTTTTAGCTGTAGTGGCTGGTATCAGGGAAGCGCCATCATCGATAACTAGTTAGCTTCCCGTGCAAAGAAACAGGCCCAGAGTGGTTCAAAAAGCCGCCTTCGCGGCGATTTAATTCATTGCCACGCAACCTACACCTGCATACTCATCATTTCCTGATAGGCCGACACCAGCTTGTTACGCACCTGAATCCCCATCTGTAAGGAAACAGAGGATTTTTGCAGGTCGGTCATCACATCATTCAGGGCCACGCCCGGCTCGCCTAAGGCAAATTTTTCCGCCTGCGCTTTGGCGCTGTTCTGCGTTTCGCTGATGCGGTCGAGGGCGGCGTTGAGCTGCCCGGCAAAACTGATGGACGGCTGCTGTTCTGGCTGCTGATTACGCGCGACGCTGGCCGTGGCCTGCATCTGCGCTAAAACGCCTTCAATACCTGTGATTGCCATGATTCTCTCCTGGTCGATGTCATGGAGTATGAGATTAGCAGTTTGTCAATGAGATAAAGGCGCTAATTAGCCTATAAAAACTCGACTATTTGACCCATAGAAAAATCCGGAACGTCAAATAATGGCATGGCTATCATTTTGCCTTTGCCGACCGGGAGTCAGCCTTGTTTTTGTACACGTTTAACGCCATCGACCTGGATTTACGAGGTGCGCAATGAGCGCGACAGCCACGACCACGCCACAATCTAAAATGCCAGAGTGGGTCACACGCCTGCGCGCAAATCCGAAAATCCCTTTAATGGTGGCCAGTGCCGCAGCCGTCGCGATTATCGTGGCGCTGGTACTGTGGGCAAAAGCGCCGGATTACCGCACCCTGTTCAGCAACCTGACCGATCAGGACGGCGGCGCTATCGTCACCCAGCTTCAGCAAATGAACGTGCCCTACCGCTTTGCCGATAGCGGCGGCGCCATCGAAGTGCCTGCCGACAAGGTGCACGAGCTGCGCCTGCGTTTAGCCCAGCAGGGTCTGCCAAAAGGCGGCGCTGTCGGTTTTGAACTGCTGGATCAGGAAAAATTTGGTATCAGCCAGTTCAGCGAGCAGGTGAACTACCAGCGCGCGCTGGAAGGTGAACTCGCCCGCACTATCGAAACTCTTGGCCCGGTGAAAAGCGCTCGCGTGCATCTGGCGATGCCGAAGCCGTCGCTGTTCGTGCGTGAGCAAAAACTCCCGTCTGCCTCCGTCACTTTGAACCTTGAACCTGGCCGTGCGCTGGACGAAGGTCAGATTGCCGCCGTGGTGCATCTGGTTTCCAGCGCCGTCGCCGGGTTACCGCCGGGCAACGTGACGCTGGTCGATCAGGCCGGTCATCTGCTGACTCAGTCCAACACCGGTGACCGCGATCTCAACGATGCTCAGCTGAAGTACGCCTCTGACGTCGAAGCCCGCATTCAGCGCCGGATTGAATCCATCCTGTCGCCAATCGTTGGTCAGGGGAACATCCACGCGCAGGTTACCGCACAGATCAACTTCGACAATAAAGAGCAGACCGAAGAGCAGTACAGCCCGAACGGTGATGCCAGCCGCGCGGTGATGCGTTCGCGCCAGGTCAACGAAAACGAGCAGATCGGTAGCCAGTCTGGCGGCGTGCCGGGCGCGCTGTCCAACTCCCCTGCTCCGGCTCCGACTGCGCCAATTTCCACGCCTCCGGCCAACCAGAATGCGGCTCAGGGTCAGCAGCGGACCACCAGCACCAACAATCAGAGCGGACCACGCAGCACGTCGCGCAATGAGACCACTAACTACGAAGTCGACCGTACGATCCGCCACACCAAAATGAACGTCGGAGACGTGCAGCGTCTCTCCGTTGCGGTGGTAGTGAATTACAAAAACCTGCCGGATGGTAAGCCACTGCCGCTGACCGCCGATCAGATGAAGCAGATTGAAGATCTGACCCGCGAAGCGATGGGCTATTCCACCACCCGTGGCGATACCCTTAACGTGGTCAACTCTCCGTTCAGCGCCGTGGATGAAACCGGCGGTGAGCTGCCGTTCTGGCAACAGCAGTCGTTTATCGATCAGCTGATGTCGGCCGGACGCTGGGTGCTGATTGCGCTGGTCGCGTGGATCCTGTGGCGCAAAGCGGTTCGTCCGCAGCTGGTGCGCCGCCAGGAAGAAGCGAAAGCCGCCATCGAAGAAGCCCGTGCAGAACGTGAAATGGCTCAGGCCGTGGAAGTTCGCCTCAGTAAAGATGAACAGCAGCAGAGTCGCCGTGCCAACCAGCGCCTGAGCGCCGAGGTGATGAGCCAGCGTATTCGTGAAATGTCAGACAACGATCCGCGCGTCGTCGCGCTGGTCATTCGCCAGTGGATGAGCAACGACCATGAGTAATACGACCCTTAGC
Source organism: Enterobacteriaceae bacterium 89 (assembly GCA_014156375.1). Classification (GTDB taxonomy): domain Bacteria; phylum Pseudomonadota; class Gammaproteobacteria; order Enterobacterales; family Enterobacteriaceae; genus Scandinavium. The sequence continues at coordinate 899,512 of RQJH01000003.1, forward strand.
GGTACCGATAAAAGCGTCATTCTGCTGATGACCATTGGTGAAGATCGCGCGGCCGAGGTGTTCAAGCACCTCAACAGCCGCGAGGTGCAGTCGCTAAGTACGGCAATGGCCAACATGCGCCATTTCTCCAACAAACAGCTGACCGAAGTGCTGGCGGAGTTTGAGGTGGAAGCGGAACAGTTTGCTGCGCTCACCGTCAACGCCAACGAATACCTGCGCACGGTGCTTATCAAAGCGCTGGGCGAAGAGCGTGCCTCCAGCCTGCTCGACGATATTCTGGAAACCCGCGAAACCACCAGCGGCATTGAAACGCTCAACTTTATGGAGCCGCAGAGCGCGGCCGATCTGATCCGCGACGAGCATCCGCAGATCATCGCCACCATTCTTGTGCATCTCAAACGCGGTCAGGCGGCGGATATCCTCGCCCTGTTCGACGAGCGTCTGCGTCACGATGTGATGCTGCGTATCGCTACCTTTGGCGGCGTACAGCCAGCGGCGCTGGCCGAACTGACCGAAGTGCTGAACAACCTGCTCGACGGTCAGAATCTCAAGCGCAGCAAAATGGGCGGCGTGAGAACCGCAGCCGAAATTATCAACCTGATGAAAACTCAGCAGGAAGAAGCCGTTATTACCGCAGTGCGCGAATTCGACGGCGAGCTGGCGCAGAAAATCATCGACGAGATGTTCCTGTTCGAAAACCTGGTCGAAGTGGACGACCGCAGCATCCAGCGCCTGCTGCAGGAAGTGGATTCCGAATCGCTGCTTATCGCTCTCAAAGGCGCCGAACAGCCGCTGCGCGAAAAGTTCCTGCGCAATATGTCCCAGCGTGCGGCCGATATCCTGCGCGACGACCTGGCCAACCGTGGTCCGGTGCGTCTGTCTCAGGTGGAAAACGAACAGAAAGCGATCCTGCTTATCGTTCGTCGTCTGGCGGAAACCGGCGAGATGGTGATTGGCAGCGGAGACGACACCTATGTCTGAGTCGACGCCGTGGAAAGTCTGGCAGCCTGACGATCTTGCTCCTCCGGTGCAGGCCTTCGTGCCGGAGTTTATCGAGAGCAGCGACGAACCTGCCGACGAGATTTCCGAAGAGCAGAAGCTGCAACAGCAGCTGGCGCATATTCAGATGCAGGCCCATGAGCAGGGTTACAACGCCGGACTGAATGAAGGACGCGCCGCCGGACAGGCTCAGGGCCATGAGGAAGGATTAGCGCAGGGCCTGGAACAAGGTCTGGCGCAGGCGCAGCAGCAGCAGGCACCGCTGAATGCCCGCATGCAGCAGCTGGTGAGCGAGTTTCAGCACACGCTGGATGCGCTCGACAGCGTTATCGCCTCACGCCTGATGCAGATGGCGCTGGAAGCCGCGCGTCAGGTAATTGGGCAGACGCCGGTGGTCGATAACTCTGCGCTGATCAAACAAATTCAGGGCCTGCTGCAACAGGAGCCGTTGTTCAGCGGCAAACCGCAGCTGCGGGTTCATCCGGATGATTTACAGCGCGTGGAAGAGATGGTTGGCGCGACGCTGAGCCTGCACGGCTGGCGGCTGCGCGGCGACCCAACGCTTCATCACGGCGGCTGCAAGGTTTCCGCTGATGAAGGCGATCTCGATGCCAGCGTGGCGACGCGCTGGCAGGAGCTGTGCCGCCTGGCCGCTCCGGGAGTGGTGTAATGACCGCGCGCCTGACCCGCTGGCTCAACACGCTCGATAATTTCGAGACCAAAATGGCGCAGCTGCCGTCCGTGCGCCGCTATGGTCGTCTGACCCGCGCCACCGGGCTGGTGCTGGAAGCCACCGGACTCCAGCTGCCACTGGGCGCAACCTGCGTGATTGAACGTCTGGACAATGGCGAAGTGCGCGAGGTGGAAAGCGAGGTGGTGGGCTTTAACGGCCAGCGCCTGTTCCTGATGCCGCTGGAAGAAGTGGAAGGTATTTTGCCTGGCGCACGTGTGTATGCGCGCAACGCTTCCGGCGACGGTCTGCAAAGCGGCAAACAGCTGCCGCTCGGTCCTGCCCTGCTTGGCCGCGTGCTCGACGGCGCAGGAAAACCCCTTGATGGCCTGCCCGCTCCGGATACCACTGAAACCGGCGCGCTGATCACTCAGCCGTTTAACCCGCTGCAGCGCACGCCAATCGAACACGTGCTGGATACCGGCGTACGTCCGATCAACGCCCTGCTGACCGTGGGTCGCGGGCAGCGTATGGGCCTGTTCGCAGGCTCCGGCGTAGGTAAAAGCGTGCTGCTCGGCATGATGGCGCGCTACACCCAGGCCGATGTGATCGTCGTCGGTCTGATCGGCGAACGTGGCCGCGAAGTGAAAGATTTTATCGAGAACATTCTCGGCGCTGACGGCCGCGCGCGTTCGGTGGTGATTGCCGCCCCGGCGGACGTTTCGCCGCTGCTGCGTATGCAGGGTGCGGCCTATGCCACCCGTATCGCCGAAGATTTTCGTGACCGTGGTCAGCACGTGCTGCTGATCATGGACTCCCTGACCCGTTACGCGATGGCCCAGCGTGAAATCGCGCTCGCCATCGGCGAACCGCCTGCGACCAAAGGCTATCCACCTTCGGTCTTCGCCAAACTGCCCGCGCTGGTTGAACGTGCGGGTAACGGCAATACCGGCGGCGGTTCGATTACGGCTTTCTATACCGTGCTGACCGAAGGCGACGATCAACAGGATCCGATCGCCGACTCTGCACGCGCCATTCTTGACGGCCACATCGTGCTGTCCCGCCGTCTGGCGGAAGCGGGCCACTATCCGGCCATCGACATCGAAGCTTCAATCAGCCGTGCGATGACGGCGCTGATCACCGAAAAGCATTACGCACGGGTGAGAAACTTCAAACAACTGCTCTCCAGCTTCCAGCGCAACCGCGATCTGGTCAGCGTCGGCGCGTATGCCAAAGGCAGCGATCCGATGCTCGACAAAGCTATCGCGCTTTGGCCGCAGCTGGAGGGTTTTCTGCAGCAGGGTATTTTTGAAAAAGCGGACTGGGAAGAGTCGATCCAGGCTCTGGACATCATCTTCCCGGTCGCCTGATAGCAGGAGAACATCCTCATGACGCAACATGGCGCACTGTCCACGCTGAAAGAGCTGGCGGAGAAAGAAGTCGATAACGCAGCGCTGATCCTTGGCGAAATGCGACGCGGCTGCCAGCAGGCGGAAGAGCAGCTGAAAATGCTGATGGACTACCAGCTTGAGTACCAGAACAACCTGAACACCAACATGTCTCAGGGCATGGCCAGCCTGCGCTGGCAGAACTATCAGCAGTTTATTCAGACGCTGGAGAAGGCTATCGATCAGCATCGCCAGCAGCTGTTGCAGTGGAACCGAAAAGTCGAACAGGCGCTTAACGCCTGGCGAGAGAAAAAACAGCGTTTGCAGGCATGGCAGACGCTCACGGACAGACAGACTGCCGCCGCGCTGCTGGCGGAAAACCGTCTCGATCAGAAAAAAATGGATGAGTTTGCCCAGCGTGCAACCTTAAGGAAACCCGAATGATTACTCTGCCGAAAATTCTCGTCAGCGATAGTGACATCACCTCCGGCATTCAGACGGCCAAAACCGGCGAGGCCACGGGCGGCGCAGAGGATTTCTTCGCCCTGCTCTCCGGCGCGATGGCGGGAAAAACCGCCAAAGGCAGCAAAGCTGCGCTGACGCTGGCCGATTTACAGGATGCCAGCAAGAATCTGCCGCAGGGTGCCAGCAAAACCACCCTGAGCCAGCTGCTGGCTCAGCAGGATGAAACCGATACGCAGAAGGTGGATTTATCCTCGCTTTCCGACGCGCAGGCGGTGTTCAACGCGCTGTCGCCGGAAGCCAAAAGCGACGTGGTCAAACAGCTCAATAAAGACCTGGGCAAGGATGACGACAAATCCACGCTGAAAGAAGATGCGCTGGCCGGGATCAACGCCCTGCTGGCGATGCTGCCACACGCGCAGACCACAAGTGTCGCCTCTAAAAGCGATGCCGTGGCCGTTTCTGCTGGAACAGATGCCAGCGCCGCGCGAAGTGCTTTAACCGAGCTGGCAACTTCAGCCAAAGAAGTGGTGCATCAGGATAAATCCGCCGGCAAATCCTTTACTCTGCCGCAGGCCGCTCAGGGCCAGCAGCCTGTCACCGGTGATGCGCTGAACCAGGGTTCACCGTTGGCGACGGCCGCAGCGGCTAAAGCCAGCGATAACAGCACGCTTTCAGCAGCCACTTCGGTACCGATGGCTCCGGTGGTCAGCAACGCCACAGCCACGGTGAATACCCATCCGGTAGTGGCGGTGAACTCGCAGCTCGGCACGCCAGAGTGGCAGCAAAACATCAGCCAGCATATCACTCTGTTTACCCGCCAGGGCCAGCAGACGGCGGAGCTGAAGCTGCATCCGGAGAATCTCGGTCAGGTCAATATCACCCTGAAGCTGGATGACAACCAGGCGCAGATCAGCATGGTTTCGGCGCACAGCCACGTGCGCGCGGCGCTGGAAGCAGCAATTCCGGTTCTGCGTACTCAGCTGGCGGATAACGGCATTCAGCTGGCGCAGAGCAACGTCAGCGGTGAAAGCTTCGCCGGGCAACAGCAGCAATCCTCTTTCGGGCAGTCTTCTTCGCAACGTTCCGCTGAAGGTCAGGCGTTTGCTGCCGATGAAGATGAGAGTCTCAGCGTTCCCGCCACCCTGCAAGCGCAGGCCCGGGGCAACGGCATCGTCGACACTTTCGCCTAACGCCAGAGGTAGCACGATAATTCCCGTCTTTTCCGCGCTTTGAGTGCGACTTAAGTCGGGATAATCACTCTTAATGCTGTACCGAAACAGGAAATTTCTACCCCATGACTGACACCGCGATCGCTAAAAAACGCAAACGCTCAATCTGGATCCCGCTGCTGGTGCTGGTGACACTCGCAGCCTGTGCTACCGCGGGCTATAGTTACTGGCGACTGCAGCAGCAACCCTCCGCGGAAGCGAAGAAAGAGCCACCTCCGCCACCGGCCCCGGTTTTCTGGGCGCTGGATACCTTTACGGTCAACCTTGGCGATGCCGATCGTGTGCTCTATGTCGGGATCACGCTGCGTCTGAAAGACGAAGCGACCCGCTCGCGTCTGAACGAATATCTGCCGGAAGTGCGCAGCCGTTTACTGCTGCTGTTCTCCCGCCAGGACGCAGCCAAACTGGCGACAGACACTGGCAAGCAGGACCTGGTTAACGCCATCAAGCAGACACTTGCACCACCTCTGGTGGCGGGCCAACCGAAGCAGGAAGTGACTGACGTGTTGTATACAGCTTTCATTCTGCGGTAATCCCATGGGCGACAGTATTCTTTCTCAGGCCGAAATTGACGCGCTGCTCAACGGCGACAGCGACAAGAGTGACGAACCGCAGGCCGGCAGCGCTGGCGAAAGCGATATTCGTCCCTACGATCCCAATACCCAGCGTCGCGTGGTGCGCGAGCGCCTGCAGGCGCTGGAAATTATCAACGAGCGTTTCGCCCGTCAGTTCCGTATGGGGCTGTTTAACCTGCTGCGCCGCAGCCCGGATATTACCGTCGGCGCGATCCGCATTCAGCCCTACCACGAGTTTGCGCGCAACCTGCCGGTGCCGACCAACCTCAACCTTATCCATCTGAAGCCGCTGCGCGGAACCGGGCTGTTTGTGTTCTCGCCAAGCCTGGTGTTTATCGCGGTCGATAACCTGTTTGGCGGCGACGGTCGTTTCCCGACCAAAGTGGAAGGCCGTGAATTTACCCACACCGAACAGCGCGTGATTAACCGCATGCTGAAGCTGGCGCTGGAAGGCTACAGCGATGCGTGGAAGGCGATTAACCCGCTGGAAGTGGAATATGTCCGTTCCGAGATGCAGGTGAAATTTACCAATATCACCACCTCGCCGAACGACATCGTGGTCAACACGCCGTTCCACGTTGAAATTGGCAACCTGACCGGCGAGTTCAACATCTGCCTGCCGTTCAGCATGATCGAGCCGCTGCGTGAGCTGCTGGTCAACCCGCCGCTGGAAAACTCCCGCAGCGAAGACCAGAACTGGCGTGAAAACCTGGTGCGCCAGGTACAGCACTCCGAGCTGGAGCTGGTGGCAAACTTTGCCGATATCTCGCTGCGTCTTTCCCAGATTTTAAAACTGCAACCCGGTGACGTCCTGCCCGTCGAGAAACCGGATCGCATTATTGCCCACGTCGATGGCGTACCGGTATTGACCAGCCAGTATGGCACGGTAAACGGTCAGTACGCGTTGCGCGTAGAGCATTTGATTAACCCGATTTTGAACTCGCTGAACGAGGAACAGCCCAAATGAGTGATATGAATAATCCGTCCGATGAAAACAACGGGGCGATGGACGATCTGTGGGCTGAAGCGATGGGCGAGCAGAAAGCAGCCAGCGGCAAAAGCGCGGCCGATGCGGTATTCCAGCAGTTAGGCGGCGGCGACGTCAGCGGGACCTTGCAGGATATCGACCTGATTATGGATATCCCGGTGAAGCTGACCGTGGAGCTTGGCCGCACCCGCATGACCATTAAAGAACTGCTGCGTCTGACGCAGGGCTCCGTGGTGTCCCTTGACGGGCTGGCCGGTGAGCCGCTGGATATTCTGATCAACGGCTACCTGATTGCTCAGGGTGAAGTCGTGGTCGTCGCCGATAAATACGGCGTGCGCATCACCGATATCATCACCCCTTCTGAACGTATGCGCCGTCTGAGCCGTTAATCATGAAAACCGACGCCAGCGTCACCCACGCCACCACCGTCACCGCTTCCCCGGCCTCCTCGCTGATTGAAGTCAGCGGCGCGCTGCTGGGGATTATTCTGCTGATCCTGGTGGCGGGCTGGCTGGCGAAACGCTTTGGCATCAACGGGATGAAAAGCTCGTCCACCCGCGATTTAAAAGTCAGCGCCAGCGCCTCACTGGGGCAGCGCGAACGGGTGGTGATTGTTGACGTGGAAGATGCCCGTCTGGTGCTTGGCGTGACCAACAGCCAGGTCACGCTGCTGCACAAATTACCTGCTGCGCCAGCCGTCGCTGACGCACCGAAGACCGAAACGCCTGATTTTGCTGCCATCATGAAATCTGTTATTAAGCGTCCAGGGAGATCCTGATGCGTCGCCTGCTTTCCCTTTCGCTTTTCACGCTGTGCCTGCTGTCGCCAGCCGCTTTTGCTCAGCTTCCCGGTTTGGTCAGCCAGCCGCTGCCAAACGGCGGTCAGAGCTGGTCTCTGCCGGTACAGACGCTGGTGTTTATCACCTCGCTGACCTTCCTGCCAGCCTTGCTGCTGATGATGACCAGCTTTACCCGCATCATCATCGTTTTTGGTCTGCTGCGCAGCGCACTGGGCACGCCGTCCGCACCGCCAAACCAGGTGCTGCTGGGCCTGGCGCTGTTCCTGACGTTTTTTATTATGTCGCCGGTGATCGACAAAATTTATACCGACGCCTATCAGCCGTTCAGCACCGACAAAATCACGCTCGAGCAGGCTATCGACAAAGGCTCGCAGCCACTGCGTGAATTTATGCTGCGCCAGACCCGCGAGGCTGATTTAGCACTGTTCGCCAGACTGGCGAATACCGCCCCCATTCAGGGACCGGAAGCCGTGCCGATGCGCATTCTGCTGCCTGCGTACGTTACCAGCGAGCTGAAAACGGCGTTCCAGATTGGCTTTACCATTTTTATCCCGTTCCTGATTATCGACCTGGTGATCGCCAGCGTGCTGATGGCGCTCGGGATGATGATGGTGCCCCCCGCCACCATCGCCCTGCCGTTTAAGCTGATGCTGTTTGTGCTGGTCGACGGCTGGCAGCTGCTGGTCGGCTCGCTCGCCCAAAGTTTTTACAGTTAAGGAGTGCCGCCATGACCCCTGAATCGGTAATGATGCTGGGCACCGAAGCGATGAAAGTGGCGCTGGCGCTGGCGGCCCCGCTGCTGCTGGTGGCGCTGATCACCGGTCTGCTGATCAGCATTTTGCAGGCCGCAACCCAGATTAACGAAATGACCCTGTCATTTATTCCGAAGATCATCGCCGTGTTTATAGCGATTATCGTCGCCGGACCCTGGATGCTGAATCTGCTGCTGGACTATGTCCGCACCCTGTTCAACAACCTGCCTTATATCATCGGATAAGCGCGATGCTGCACGTCACCAGCGACCAATGGCTGAACTGGCTAAGCCTCTACTTTTGGCCGCTGCTGCGCGTGCTGGCGCTGATCTCTACTGCGCCTATCCTCAGCGAACACTCTGTCCCTAAGCGCGTAAAGCTGGGTCTCGGGCTGATTATTACCTTCATCATTGCTCCCTCGCTGCCGCCGACTGACGTCACGCTGTTTTCCGTCAATGCGCTGTGGCTGGCGCTTCAGCAGATCCTGATTGGCATTGCGCTGGGCTTTACCATGCAGTTCGCCTTTGCCGCCGTGCGTGCCGCCGGTGAAGTCATTGGCCTGCAAATGGGCCTCTCCTTCGCCACCTTTGTCGATCCCAGCAGTCACCTCAACATGCCGGTGCTGGCGAGGATCATGGATATGCTGGCGATGCTGCTGTTTCTGGTGTTCAACGGTCATCTGTGGCTGATTTCGCTGCTGGTTGACACCTTCCACACGCTACCGATTGGCGGCCAGCCGCTCAACAGCAACGCGTTTATGGCCCTGTCCCGCGCTGGCGGACTGATCTTCCTGAACGGCCTGATGCTGGCGCTGCCGATTATCACCCTGCTGCTGACCATCAACCTGGCGCTGGGGATGCTGAACCGTATGGCACCGCAGCTTTCGATATTTGTCATCGGTTTTCCTATCACCCTCACCGTCGGCATTATTTTGATGGCGGCATTAATGCCGTTAATTGCACCGTTCTGTGAACATCTTTTCAGCGAAATATTCGATCTATTAGCGGATATTATCAGCGAGTTACCAAAGATAAGTTCTCCTTAATATCTGAAAGGGCATCCTAAGGATATTCCTAAATTAAAACAGCGACAACATCCACCAGCATAACCCTGGCGCGGATGAATTGTTTTTACCCCTTTCACACATCATAACATTCACTTTACTTTAAGATGTTTCCTGGCAAATTATACGTAACTTTACGGGATAGTTGAGGTCGCCCGAGAAGTTGCAATGCTCTTTGTAAGTTCAGGTTAAACATCCTCTGATAAATAAGATGCCGTCGGGCCAGGGGTTAATTATCGCTACGCATTGAGTGAGGGTATGCATGTCGACGATTATTATGGATCTATGCAGTTACACCCGGCTCGGATTAACCGGGTATTTGAGTAGTCGGGGTATAAGAAAGCGCGATATCGGCGATGTTGAAAGCATCAGTGAGCTTGAGGAAGCCTGCGGGCAACTGAATCCAGCTGTAGTGTTCATTAATGAAGACTGCTTCATCCACGATTCGCAGAGCAGTCAGCATATTAAGCAGATCATTAATCAACACCCCAGGACACTGTTTATTGTCTTTATGGCGATTGCCAATCTCCATTTTGATGAGTATCTCCGGGTCAGGGACAATCTGCTTATTAGCTCGAAATCGATAACGCCGGAATCGCTCGACGATATTCTGGCAGATTATCTGCAAAAGGTCAGCAGTAATGTTAGCAGCATTAACATTCCAACCCTATCGTTAAGCAGGACTGAATCCAGCATGCTGAAAATGTGGATGGAAGGACAAGGCACGATTCAAATATCCGACCAGATGAACATTAAAGCCAAAACGGTATCATCACATAAAGGTAATATTAAAAAGAAAATAAAAACCCATAATAAGCAGGTTATTTATCATGTTGTCCGATTGACAGATAATGTGACGTCAGGTATTTACGTCAATATGCGCTGAATATCGGCAGACACTGGCGGAAATATGTCCGCCAGTGAACATTTCACCCAACGAACAATCCGCTACTCTGTTTTTTCAACAAAGATGCCATCGGCGTGGCCGATTTCATTAAAGAACCAGATGCCCATTGGATAATCTTCCAGCGACACCAGATACATCGTTCCTTCGTTAAATTTCTCGACGGCCAGCACCACTCCCGGACGACGCGCACCGCCATCCGTTTTGACCGTCACACGATCGTTCACCTGCATAGCTTTTCTCCTGTCTTTTACTCATGCCAGTTTAGAACAAAATGCCCCTGCTGACAGCGTCCGGCGGGCTGAATGGTGTTTTTATCGACGGGGCTATACTTACAGTTGGGTAAATGTGTGAGGACCCGGTATGAAAACTGTCAAAGAGTATAGCGATACTGTCAAACGCGAAGTGAATGTGGACGTAGACGCCCTGCTGGATGCTATCAATGAGATCTGCGAGAGCGAAGTCCACCGCGCGGGTGACGACCCTCATCACGTCAGCATCGAAGGACGCGAATACCACACCTGGCGTGAACTGGCTGAAGCCTTTGAGCTCGACATTCATGACTTCAGCATTACTGAAGTCAATCGCTGAAGCGAATCGCTGAGCGCAGGCAAAAAAAACCCGACCATGGAAGGGTCGGGTAGAAGCTTGCTGTAGCAAGAAGCACTTGAAAATTCGTTACACCAGAAAATCTGACGCGGGTGAAACATTATCCTCAATTTTTTTGTAAAACAAGTATTATTCATAATTAACGTGAATGTGTTTAGGATTTATCCTGGGTGATTTTCCCTTAAGGAGACACAATGCTCGATCTGCATAAGCTCATCATTTTCACCGATGTCGAAGGCAGTCTGATTGATACTCACACTCAGCAATGGCAGCCTGCCGCCGCCTGGCTTACGCGCTTGCTGGAGCAAGAAGTGCCGATCGTATTGTGCAGTAGCAAGACCGCAGCAGAGCTGATGCTGCTGCAAAAGGAGCTGAATATTGGGCCTCAGCCGCTGATTGCCGAAAACGGCGCGGTCATTCAGCTCGCTGATAGCTGGCAGGATGATAAGGCCTATCCCCGGATGATTACGGGCTCCCCGCATGAAGAGATCCACGACATTCTGAAACAGCTGCGGGACAGCGAAGGCTATAAGTTCACCACTTTCTCCGATGTGCCGGTGCAAACTATCAGCGACTGGACCGGGATGAATCCTCACCATGCCAGCCTTGCCCGGCTGCATGAAGCTTCAGAAACGCTTATCTGGCGCGACAGCGATGAACGAATGCAGGAGTTTGACGCCACCCTCGCCTCGCTGGGGATGCAGTTTGTTCAGGGCGCGCGTTTCTGGCATGTGCTCGACCAACGCGGTGGAAAAGATCAGGCCGTCAGTTGGCTGCGTAGCCGCTATCAGGCCAGAGAGGGATTCCGGCGGATTGCGTTAGGGCTGGGCGATGGCCCCAACGATGCTCCTCTGCTCAACGCCGTAGATTACGCGGTGGTCATTAAAGGGCTGAGTCGTCTGGGGCTGCTGCTGAAAAACGACTCACCGGAGCGGGTTTTTCACACCTCTGCGGGTGGCCCGGAAGGCTGGCGTGAAGGCGTGCAACACTGGCTCTCATCATCCTGACAGCACACCTGATTTCGCCCATTTTGCTTGGCCATATACAGCCGATTGTCTGCGATGGATTGCAGATGCTCAAACTGATAGAGCCCTTTCTCCTCGCTACTGCTTACCCCCAGTGAAGCGCTGATGCGCAGCGTTTCACTTTTGCCAATCAGGATCTCGCGGTTGTTAATGCGGCTGCGAAGCTGCTCTGCTCGCTCGCAGGCGGCGGCCTTCGTCATTCCTGGCAGCACGATACAGAACTCTTCTCCGCCCACGCGCCCGGCAATGTCGCTTTCACGAATTTGCGCGCTGATCATTCCTGACACATGGCTGAGAACTCTGTCGCCCGCCTGATGACCAAAGCGGTCGTTAATGCTTTTGAAAAAGTCGAGATCGAGCTGGATCACCGCCAGCGGTTTGCCGTCATGTTCGCATTCCCTTGCCGCCTTGCTCGCCAGATCGAACAGCGTGGTGCGGTTATAAAGGCGGGTCAGTCCATCGTGCCACGCCTGCCACTGTAACGACTCCTGAAGGGTGCTCATGTTGCGGACCATCCTGCGGATCACTACCCACGAGAGGATCAGCATTGAGGTAAACAACGCCCACAGCAGGCCAAGGGCAATGGAAATTGAACCGAAATCGCCGCGAATGCCTTCATCCAGCGGGTGAATACGCAGCAGCACACCATCATAGTTGCGGATTTTTTCCCAGTTAATATAACGGGTTTCAAGGCGCTCACCGCCGCGAGTGTCATGCTCAAACGCCTGAGCCAGCTGCGCTTTTTCCTTTTCACTTAACGAGGAGGGTTCCATGCCCGGTGCCAGCGAAGTGGCAATCAGGTTCATCCGGTTATCATACAGCCGGTACTCCCCTTCTTTTTCCCCTTCTGTCGCCGTCGCCAGCAGCTGTTTCATCTGGGCCAGCGAAAACTCTATCGCCAGCACGCCGTACCAGTAGTGCTGATAGTCCACCGGCAGCGTCACGGCGACCCGACGCGCCAGCCCCTGCGGCGAATCCACCATCCAGCTCAGCCAGCTCACTCCCCGGCCGGGATTTTGTTTTTGCGACTGCATGGCAAACCACGGACTGGTCACCAGCGCATAGTACTGTTCAACGATGTCGTTGCTGTTGGCCACCGGCGTGTTAGAGATAAAAAAACCTGCGCGGGAAACGTACAGCATTTGCTGCGTCGCCCGTTTCAGGGTGGTGGACAGGCGCAGCAGATACCCTACTTCTAAGGTGGCGGTCAGCTCATTGCGCAGAAGAGGATTGTCGCGGGAAAGGCTGGTTGTCTCATCCACGAATTCGTCGGACACGCCGTTAACAGGGAGCGTCCGCCGGTTATCAAGCATGATCGACCAGCGATGCTGGGTACGTTTGCGTTCGAATTCTTCCCCGGCGTTGTGTAACACTTCAAAGGCCAGCGGTGTGGTGAGCGCCGCCTGCATGCCGTTACGATAAAACAGTAACCGGTCAATGCTGATCTGGAGCTGGTTGTTGAGTTCGTGAGCCACGTTTTCCAGCGTATTACGCTGGCTGGAAATGTAAGCCTCCTGCAGAACCACCACTTCACGCCACGTCAGCAGCGTCGAGAACAGCAGAACCACCAGAAAACAAACATTGACCACCCGACCCGGGGAGCTATGGCGGCTGAGTCTGTTCAGCCAGCGAGAATGTTCCATGCGTGATACGTGGGGCACACCAACTCCCTGAACCTGTGACAGGCAATGAAAACGCCCGGCAAGCTACCGGGCGGAGTCATTATACTTCGTCAGATTTACCTCTGTCTCCGGGAATGAGCTCGTCTTCGCGGAAGGCTTCCCGCTTAACGCCGAACCCATCGTACCAGCGGCATTCGATCATCCCGCTGGCATATCCCGTTACCACCATGCGTGGCCCGCCCGTTTTCGGCTTAACTTCATCACTGACCAAAAAGACCATTACTGCCTCCGGTATCAGAGTGAAACTGTTTCAGGTTAGCCAAAGCTGAGCCACTTTGCGTAATGGCCGACAAATATTTACTCAGCAGAACGCAGCCGCGAAATCAGGTTTACCCCGGCCAGAACCACCGCCCCGACCGCTAAGCCAAAGATAAGATTGAAGAGCGTCGGCCCAAGCAAAGCGACGACTCCGCCCATCCCTGTGGCCATATTTTCAATGGCGTGATGCAGCGGTGCGATACCGTGTACGACGATCCCACCGCCGACCAGAAACATTGCCAGCGTCCCGACAACCGTTAACACCTTCATCAGCCACGGCGCAATAAACAGCAGTGATTTACCCACCGCCTGAGCCAGCGCACTAGTTTTCTCCACCAGCCAGTAGCCCATATCATCCAGTTTGACGATCACCCCAACCAGTCCGTACACCCCGATGGTGACCAGAATGGCAATCCCCGACAGCACAATCACCTGGTTGAGCAGCGGCGCTTCCGCCACGATCCCCAGCGTAATCGCCACAATCTCCGCCGACAGAATAAAGTCGGTTCGTACAGCCCCTTTCACTTTGTCCCGCTCGAAGGCTTGCGGATCTTGTCCGGCCAGCGCTTCCAGTCTCTGCTGACGCGCCTGCGGATCTTCCTTATGCTTTCGGGCATGCAGCGAGTGCAGGACTTTCTCAAACCCTTCGAAGCACAGAAATGCCCCACCGATCATCAGCAGCGGCGTGATAGCCCAGGGTAAAAACTGGCTGATAAGCAAGGCCAATGGCACCAGGATCACTTTGTTAAGCAGTGAACCTTTCGCCACGCTCCAGACCACCGGCAGCTCCCGGTTCGCCCGCACCCCGCTCACCTGCTGTGCATTCAGCGACAGATCATCGCCCAGCACGCCAGCGGTTTTCTTCGCCGCCACTTTGCCCATCATCGAGATATCGTCCAGCAGGGTGGCGATATCATCCAACAAGGTTAAAAGACTGCTACCGGCCAATTCATGTTCCTTCTGTTTTTTATAAATTTCTCTGTTCACTATTATGAAGGAAAAGTCGCAGAGCGCCCAGGGCTCACCGCTGTCAACAAAAATACAACAATCTCCGGCCATTAAATCTCTCGCCAGACGTATAGTTTTCCCGTTAACTATACGCGCCCTTTCTATTTCGTTTCGCCGTGAGGACGTATGCAGGTCAGACAGTTGTTACCGCTTATCGGCGCGTTGTTTGCGCTTTATATCATTTGGGGATCGACCTATTTTGCGATAAGCATCGGGGTGGAAAGCTGGCCGCCGATGATGATGGCCGGGGTGCGCTTCCTATCTGCGGGGGTGCTGCTGATGGCATATTTGCTGCTCACCGGGCATAAACTCCCCGCTCGTCGCCCGCTGTTGAATGCCGCGTTGATAGGCGTGCTGCTGCTGGCGATTGGTAATGGCTTTGTGACCATTGCTGAACATCAGCATCTCGCTTCCGGCATTGCTGCGGTGATGGTCGCTACCGTGCCATTGTTCGCACTGTGCTTCAGTCGTCTGTTCGGCATTACCACCCGCAAGCTGGAGTGGCTGGGCGTCGCTATCGGTCTGGCGGGCATTGTGCTGCTCAACAGCGGAGGCAATTTGAGCGGTAATCCATGGGGCGCGATTCTGATCCTCATCGGTTCAATTAGCTGGGCCTTCGGCTCGGTTTACGGTTCCCGGATTGAATTACCTACCGGCATGATGGCTGGCGCCGTCGAAATGCTGGCGGCAGGGATTGTGCTGATGAGCGCTTCGGTGCTGAGCGGTGAACGGCTGACGCAGATGCCGACGATGTCCGGCTTTCTGGCGGTGGCGTACCTGGCGATTTTCGGCTCGCTGATTGCCATTAACGCCTATATGTACCTGATCAGGAATGTCTCTCCTGCGGTGGCGACCAGCTACGCTTACGTCAACCCCGTCGTAGCCGTGTTGCTCGGCACCGGCTTCGGCGGTGAGTCGCTCTCTCCGGTGGAATGGCTGGCGTTAGGGGTGATCATTTTCGCGGTAGTGCTGGTGACGCTTGGGAAAACCCTGTTCCCGGCGAAAGCCACCGCTAAGCGCTGCGAGGCGGAAAAGTAACCGCCAGCGGGGTAATTCCCTGAGTGTCGATCTGCGCGCTGCCATCGCCGCCGCAGATCCACTCTTCCAGCCGTTCAGTCAGTGCCGCATCGCTCAGCTTTCGTTTGCCTCTCAGCGCACACTCCCAGACCACCATCACCCGCCATCCCTGCTCGCACAGTCGGGCGATATCACGCTTATCGCGCTCAACATTCTTACCGATTTTCTCCAGCCAGAATTCCGTGCGCGTCGCCGGGACTTTAAACAACTCACATTGATGACGGTGCCAGAAACAGCCGTGGGTGAAGAGAATGCAGCGATAATCCTGAAGCACAAAATCGGGCCGCCCCGGCAACGTGGCATCCTGAACGGTAAAGGCAAAACCTGATGCAGAAAGCAGCGCCGCCAGCCGCTTTTCAATCGCGGTGTCACGCGTGCCGATGGCACGCATATTTTTACTGCGGGTTGCCGGGTTATGAACGTCCGCCATCGGCTTGCTCTTTCCGGCGCAGCTCAGCGGCCTGCAGGATGCGGCTTTTCAGCAATTTTGCCACTGCGGCAAACGCCGGAACCACGACGGAATTACCGAACTGGCGATAGGCCTGAGTATCAGAGACGGGGATGCGGAACTGATAGCCCTGCGGCGCTTCAAAGCCCATCAGTCGGCCACACTCGCGCGGCGTCAGACGGCGTGGACGTCGCTGCTGATTTTGCGGATCGTCAAAATCTTTCTCGCCAAGCGCTTTATCCCAGCCGCGATCGACGAGGATTTCTGCCCCGTCTTTATAGTAGCGGGCCGAAAGAGTGCGAGCGACGGTGTCCGCCCTGGTAGGATCGACCAGTCCATAGCCAAAACCATTGCCGCGCGCCTGATGCTTTTTCGCATAGCGATAGAGATATTTCCACAGCACCGGGGTCAGGATAAATCTGGCATCGACGGTCGGCTCCAGCAGCTCGCCGAAGGTCGGGCGACGTTCAGGATACAGCGCCGGTAAATCACGCAGTGTGAACCCCTGTTGCAGGTTCAAATCGCGGCGAAAACCGACCAGCACGATCCGCTCACGATGCTGTGGCAGGAAATGCTGACCGTCGATAATTTTTGGATCGTCCGCGCCCATATCGGCGGAATCGGCCACGTCGTAGCCGAGGGAGTCCAGCGTCTGCATGATGATGCGGAAGGTTTTCCCACCATCGTGACTCTTGAGATTTTTAACGTTCTCCAGCACGAAAATGGCCGGGCGACAGGCATCAATAATCCTTGCCACGTCAAAAAACAGCGTGCCCTGGGTATCGCAGGCAAAACCATGCGCGCGGCCCAGCGCATTCTTTTTGGAGACTCCCGCCAGCGAAAAAGGCTGGCACGGGAAGCCAGCCAGCAGGACATCGTGCTGCGGGATGATACGACGGATATGCTCAGCAGCTTCGCTGTCGCTGACGTCCGGCTTGTTGCTCAGCGTCACATCGCGGATATCTTCATTAAACTGATGCTGGGTCGGATCGCAGTACCAGTTGGCTTTATAAGTTCTGACCGCGTGTTTATTCCATTCGCTGGTGAACACGCACTGCCCGCCAATGGCCTCAAACCCGTGGCGAATGCCGCCGATACCGGCAAAGAGATCGATAAAACGAAACTGCGAAGGCCGGGAAGGCGCTTTGGGTAACAGCGTCAGCAAACGCAGATACTCATTTTCACCCAGACGACGGTTAATTTTGCCGTTATCGGTAGCTCGTTTGAGGATTGCCGGGCTCCAGTGCTGTTCCCCTACGCTGTTGAGCGTCGCTACCAGCGTTTTGAGATCGTAAATGGCCAGCAGTTGAGTCAACAATGCCTGAGCATCTGGCCCGGAGGCGTCCGGAGAAGACGAAGAAAAAGTGCGAGTAAGTGTATGCTGCATATCAGTAACCGGACCAGACCCATTTATCCTGAGAGTATCACATATTTCCCGCGCTGAATTCAGGACTCCGGCGCAAAGCGAGCCAGGATCGTCTCGTCATAGTGCAGGTAGTCACCCTTAAGTTCGGCCGATATCTTCGCCATAAACTGCACCAGGTAACGCGCATTATGGATGGCAAGCGCCCTTCCCTGCTCGGTTTGCATAGTTTGCGGCAGACGCAGCAGTTTGTTCTGAAAATGATCCAGCGCGTAACGCTGGTCGTTTAGCGCCCGTTCGTCGGCAAAGGGATCGTTGGCTTCAAACAGCGCAAAATTGAGTTTTCCGGCGACGGCAAAAACGCGCGCCAGGCCAATGGCGCCGAGGGATTCCAGACGGTCGGCATCCTGCACAATTTTGGCTTCCAGAGTCTGCGGCGCAATGTTCGCGCTGTGACTGTGCGCTTCAATCGCATGGGCAATCGCCGGATAGCACTCTGGCGGGAAGTCGGGGAAATCCTGCCTAAGTATTGAGAGGGTTTTCTGCGCCGCAAGCACAGATGAACTGCTGCGCTCCGGGTGATTTTTTGGCAGGCTGACAATATCGTGAAAATAGCAGGCGCACAGGAGAACGCGATGATCCACCTGCTCGCCCGCTGAGAGCTGTTGGGCTGTGGCCCAGACCCGGCGGAAATGAGAGATATCGTGCGCAGCGTCATCATCGTCGTGATGCTCACTCAGCCACTGCTCGAAACGCTGCTGCCAAAGATGCAAACTCATGTTCTGTTTTTCCCTCAGTGAAAGAATGCCTGAGGATAGCAGCATTTTATGACCGCTTCCTGACTAAGCTTTCTGCCGGGGCCGGGTATACCAGGCTATCCAGCCGAGGATCGTTCCTACCACGCCGAGCACCAGTATGCCCAGCAGTGCCCCCAGCCATTTTCCGGTTGTTGATCCCAGCTCATCATCGAGCGTGGCATCCGGTATCGGCACAATCTGACTGACAACCCAAAAATAATGCAGGATCGCCCACAGGCAGTAGCCACAAAATGAGTAAAATACCCACAGGGCCAGCTTGCCCCCTGGACCGCGCTCTGCTCGCACTTCAGGAACGGGCGCGCTCTCGTTTTCATACAGATAAATTTCGCTTTTCACTTTCTCAGACCGGCAAATGATACCGGTAACATTGTAGCGCTGAGGCCAGTCTGACAAAAGCGCTTCCCCGCCCACAGCCTGTTCCAGTTGCATTAGTTTTGATCTTTGGCAATTTTCCCGGCGGCAGACCGTAAATTGTTACTACTGCGTTAAATCAAGCCCGCGTTTAAATCAATTTAATTTCTATCTTGTATTTTTCCGCACTTTATTTTCATCCTCAGGCATGTAATTATTTCCCCGAAGTATGTCGTTTACACTGCACGCTATGTTATTAACCATAATAACCCCCTGACTATATCTTATGGTCAGGTTTTTTTTGCCTTCCCGATCCCATCAACATGATCAAAAAACATTCATTTTGTAAATAGTATTTCCACCACAAACACTACATCACGTTTCATTCATCAAAATAATCAAATAAAATCATTACAATCAATGCATTGGGCGCTCACATTCTTAGCGCAAATATAATCCATTGAAATTTATAATTTGAAATATTTTATATAATCTATTTACATTTTAACTTTAAATTAAATTGAACTTGCCCGATATGATTTTATTCGCAACTCAGAACAAGTTGCTTTATTCACGAAATAAATAAATTATAGGGAATGTATAATGAAAAGAAAAGTATTGGCGATGCTTATACCTGCATTAATGCTGACTGGTGCAGCAAATGCAGCGGAAATCTATAATAAAGACGGCAATAAACTGGATATGTATGGCAAGGTCGATGCACGCCATACCTTCTCCGATAACGCTGGTGACGACGGCGATGAGACCTACATTGAAGCGGGTTTCAAAGGCGAAACCAAGATTAACCAGGATCTGACCGGCTACGGCCAGTGGACCTACAAAGCCTATGCCAACGACGTTGAAGGCAGCCAGAACACCTATACCAAACTCGCCTTCGCAGGCCTGAAATATGCCGACTACGGTTCATTCGACTACGGTCGCAACTACGGCGTCGTGTACGACGTGGAAGCCTGGACCGATATGCTGCCGGTGTTCGGTGGCGATTCCTACACCTGGACCGATAACTTTATGGTTGGCCGCGGCAACGGCATGGCGACCTACCGCAATGATAACTTCTTTGGTGCCGTTGAGGGTCTGCATTTCGCGCTGCAGTATCAGGGGACGAATGAAGGGTCAAACTGCAACGAAGACAATGTCTGTGACTTCGATCAGCAGGGTACCAAAAACCGTGGGCATGACATGGGCCGCTCCAGTTCCCGCTTCGATAATGGCGATGGATTTGCGATGTCCACCAGCTATGATTTCGATTTCGGGCTGACTCTGGGTGCGGCGTATGCCAACTCCGATCGTACCAATGAGCAGCAGAGCTATGGTGCTGGCAACTACAACCGTTTCAGTAAATATGCTGGTGGCGAAAATGCCCAGGCCTGGACCGTTGGCGCTAAATACGATGCCAACAGTGTTTATCTGGCAATGATGTATGCCGAAACGCTGAACATGACGCCGTATGGTGACGTCGGTGTTGCCAACAAAACCCAGAACTTTGAAGCCGTGGCTCAGTATCAGTTCGACTTCGGTCTGCGCCCTTCTCTCGCCTGGGTGTATTCCAAAGGCAAAGACCTCGGTGGCAACTATTACGGCAGCGGCAGCTACAAATATGTCGATCAGGATTTAGTGAACTACATCGACCTCGGCGCGACCTACTACTTCAACAAGAACTTCGCCACCTACGTGGATTACAAAATCAACCTGCTGGATAACGACGACGACTTCTACAAAGATAACGGTATCTCTACCGACGATGTTGTCGGCGTCGGCATGATTTATCAGTTCTGATGTTGCTTCATCCGATTCAGGCCCGCCTCGTGCGGGCTTTTTTGTGCGCGCTCGACAGGCGCGGTGATTTTCAGATTGAACGGGTGGAAAAAATCACCCTGCAGACTTTAATCAATAAGGAAAGGGCGACCATTCTCTCAAGTTATAAAAAACATCAATGACTTGAACGAAACGGCAGACTATGATGCCGACGTCTGACAGAAGTAAGTGGCGGAGAGAGGGGGATTTGAACCCCCGGTAGAGTTACCCCTACTCTAGTTTTCGAGACTAGTCCGTTCAGCCGCTCCGGCATCTCTCCGCAAAGGTGGTTGCCATGATGCCTGCAACTTTGGCATTTTAACAGACCCAGTCCCTTCCATTGATTTCAAGTGACGAGTTTACGAGCAAAGCGATGATTAAATGGCCCTGGAAAGCACATGACGCCCCCCACAGCGCGGATATTCCGTGGCAGCAGGCCCTTGCCATTCCGGTTCTGGCGACGTTGTCGCTGAACGATCAGGCAAAACTGGTGCAGCTAGCCGACCGTTTTTTGCAGCAAAAACGCCTGGTGCCATTACAGGGTCTTGAACTCTCCGACGTGAACAGCGCACGCATTGCTCTGCTATTTTGCCTGCCGGTGATTGAGCTGGGTTATGAATGGCTCGACGGTTTCCATGAAGTGCTGGTCTACCCTGCGCCGTTCGTGGTGGACGACGAATGGGAAGACGATATTGGGTTGGTGCACAGCCAGCGGGTGGTGCAATCCGGGCAGAGCTGGCAGCAGGGCCCCATCGTCCTGAACTGGCTGGACGTGCAGGATTCGTTCGATGCTTCCGGTTTCAACCTTATCGTCCATGAAGTGGCGCATAAACTCGATACACGCAACGGTGACCGCGCAAACGGTGTTCCGCTGATCCCGCTGCGGGAAGTCGCAGGCTGGGAGCACGATCTGCACGCGGCGATGAACAACATTCAGGATGAGATTGATTTAGTCGGTGAAAGTGCCGCCAGCATCGATGCCTACGCCGCCACCGACCCTGCTGAATGTTTCGCCGTGCTCTCAGAATACTTCTTCAGCGCACCAGAGCTGTTTGCCCCCCGCTTCCCGGCGCTGTGGCAGCGTTTCTGCCGTTTTTACCTGCAGGATCCGCTGCAGCGAATTCGTGCCAGCGACGGCGATGAAGATCCAAATTTACGCGTAGTACACTAAAACAACACGTTGACTTAATTTCATTCAATTGAATCAGTAAGTTAATTTTAGTGTTGACACAAAATCGAGGGGCCTATACTATGCGCCTCGTTCACACGATTCCTCTGTAGTTCAGTCGGTAGAACGGCGGACTGTTAATCCGTATGTCACTGGTTCGAGTCCAGTCAGAGGAGCCAAATTTAAGAAGCCTGCTTTCGAGCAGGCTTTTTGCTTTTCGGCACCGAACCTACTCCACCGCCTTTTTCCTGAGCTGTTCCATGTTCGCGAGAATCGGTTCGCGTCTGACATCCCCTTCCGGCAGCAGCTTTAGCACCATCCCCCAGGCCATTAACGCTTCATCATAGCGCTGCAGCTGCTGGGCGTTTAGCGCCAGCAGGTTGACCACCGGCAGCGTGGTGTGACCATTCAGGATCAGCGTTTTGAGTAACTCCCCTGCCCGCTGGTTATCCTCAGTGCGGCTGGAAAGCGTCAGCACTTCCGCCAGTCCTAATTCAGCCTGTTGGCTATCAGGCGCCAGAGTGTACGCCCGATCAAATGCCTGAATAGCCAATTGAGCGTTCTTCATCTGCGCACCGATACGCCCCAACTGCATCCAGCCGTTGACGTCTTCGGGGTGTGACTGCAGGCGAGTTCTTAGCCCAAGCGCCAGCCTGGAAAGAAAATCGGGATCCTTTGCGGCCTCCGGATCTTGCGCATACTGCTGCAACAGCCGATCGGTCTGTGACGCCGTTTTCTGCCAGGCCTGCACCTGACCGGGATTTCCCGTGTAGGCCATCAACAGAGCCGCTATTCCGGCGGCTAGCGCAATGCCCGGTATCCACCGCCAGCCCGCAACGGTATTTCTGCGGGGTGTTTGCAGAGGCACATCAGGTTCCGTCAGCACAATCTGATGGTGGGTTCGCCGATAAATCAGCACGCCCCCGAGCACGACAATCGCCAGCGGAGCCCCCCACAGCAGCCAGGTCAGCGGCGTCAACGGCGGTTCATAGCTAACGAAATGGCCATAGCGCACCACCATAAAATCGATAATCTGCTGCTCGCTTTGGCCTTCGCGCAGCAGCTGGTACACCTTCTGGCGCATATCCGAGGCGATCACCGAGCCGGAATCCGCAATGCTGCTGTTCTGGCATTTCGGACAGCGAAGTTCCTGCGTCAGGCGCTGATACTGCTGCTGCTGCGCCGGATCGCGAAAGCTCAGCATGTCCTCAGCGGCCAGCGTCAGCGAGGAGAACAGCACCAGCAATGCGACAAGATATCTCATCCCTGCCCCTCCTGGCTCAGCCGCGCCCACAGCGGGGCAAAGCTGTTTTGCCAGACCTTCGCCGTCAACTCTCCGGCGTAGCGGAAACGGATCACCCCTTTGCCATCGATGAGAAACGTTTCTGGCGCACCGTATACTCCCAGATCCAGACCGGCCATGCCGTCGCCGTCAAACAGGTTAGCGGTGTAGGGATCCCCGCCGCGCTGCAGCCAGCGCAGCGCTTTTTCTCTGTCATCTTTAAAATTCAGGCCAATGACCGGTACACCCTCAGCCTTCAATTCGTTCAGATAGCGATGCTCTGCCGCACAGGTCGGGCACCAGGTCGCCCACACGTTCAACAATAAGGGTTTTCCGGTGATAAACAGGCTCTCGGGATAGCGTTTATTAGCGTCACTTAGCGACTGCCGAGTGAAGTCCGGCACCGCTTTTCCCACCAGCGCCGACTCCAGCGTGGAAGGGTCATCGCCCTGAGCGTTTCGCGCGAGCTGCCAGAACAGCACGGCCGCAATGACGATAAACAGCAGCAGCGGCAGGATCAGAATTTTAGCTTTCATAGCTGCTCTCCCGTAACGCCTGGCGCATCCGCCGACGCTCGCCCAGCGAGCACAGCCCGCCCAACACCATCAGCAGCCCGCCACTCCAAATCCAGCGAACAAAGGGCTTATAGTGGATGCGCATGGCCCAATATCCCCCGCCCAAATCCTCACCCAGCGCAAGATACAGATCGCGCGTCAGTCCGCCGCTAATGGCGGTTTCCGTCTGCACAACCCGGCTGGTGGGGTAAAAACGCTTTTCGGCCTGCAGAGTGACGACGGACCTGCCGCCACGAGTCACGTCAACCAGCGCCATCGTTCCGCCGTAATTCGGCCCCTGGATTGACAGCAGCTGGTTGAGCGTAAAGTGATATCCCGCCAGGTCGGCGCTTTCTCCGGCCTTCATTCTGACGTCGCGCTCCACGCTGTAGCTCTGGCTAATGGCTATGCCAAAAACCAGCACCGCAAGGCCCATGTGCCCCAGCGCCATGCCCCACTGGCTGCCTTTGAGCTGCTTTAGTCCAGCAAGGAATCCGCTGCTCTGCGTGGCCCGCTGGTGCAACTCCATTAGCGTCAGCACGAATACCCAGCCAGCCATCAGGGCTCCGGTCACCGCCGCAGCGGTGTAGCGATCGCCGATAAGAACCGGCAGCGCAAGTGCGGCAAGCAGCGTGATGCCTGCCGCCAGCCAGAGCCGGGAACGGAGAGTCTGCACTTTGTCTTTCCCCCAGCGAACCAACGGGGCCACCCCGCACATCAGGGAAAAAGGGGCCATCAGCGCGATAAAGAGCGTGTTAAAAAAAGGCTCGCCGATGGAGATGCTGCCCAGCCCCAGTTGCTTATGCACCAACGGCAGCAGCGTTCCCAGCAGCACCACTACCATGGCCGCCATCAGCAGCACATTATTGCCCAGCAAGAATGATTCCCGCGACCACAGCTTGTTGTTTACCCTGGAGCGAATCAGCCCGCCGCGCAGGGCAAACAGCAGCAGAGAGCCGCCGATTACGATGACCATAAAGGCCAGAATGAACATGCCGCGTGCGGGGTCGGAGGCAAAGGTGTGCACAGAGATCAAAACCCCGGAGCGCACCAGGAACGTCCCCAGCAGGCATAATGAGAATGCGCAAATCGCCAGCAGCAGCGTCCAGGCTTTGAAGCTTTCCCGCTTTTGCGCCACGGCGAGCGAATGGATCAGCGCGGTACCGGCAAGCCACGGCATCAGCGAGGCGTTTTCCACCGGATCCCAGAACCACCAGCCGCCCCAGCCAAGCTCATAGTAGGCCCAGAACGAGCCGAGAATGATCCCGCAGGTCAGGAATATCCACGCCGCCAGCGTCCACGGACGGGCGAAACGCAGCAGTGAGCTGTCCAGATTTCCCCGCAGCAGCGCGGCAATCGCAAAGGCGAAGGCCACCGAAAAGCCCACATAGCCCATGTACAGCAGCGGCGGATGGAAAATCAGCCCCGGATCCTGCAGCAAAGGATTCAGATCGTTCCCCTCTATCGGATAGTCCGGCAGCACAAGGGTGAACGGATTTGACGTCAACAGAATAAACAGCAGGAAGCCGAGGCTAATCATGCCCATCACCGCCAGCACGCGAGCAACGATATCCAGCGGTACCTCCCTGCTGAACAGCGCCACGGCAAAACTCCAGCCGCTTAAAAGCAGCATCCACAGCAGCAGCGAGCCCTCGTGAGCCCCCCAGGTGGCGGCGACCCGATACCAGACCGGCAGCTGCGTGTTGGAATTGTGCACCACATAGGCCACGGTAAAGTCGTTGACCACAAACGCCTGCACCAGGATGAGAAAAGCGCCGAGCACAGCGGCAAACTGCAGCCCTGCAAGCAGGCGCGAGCAGGCCATCAGCCGCGTATCGGCGCGGGCTGCCCCCCAAAGCGGATAAACGGTCAGCAGCAAAGCAATCCCTACGGCGAAGCAAAGCAGCGCATTTCCTGTTTCTGGCATCATGCGCCGTCACCTTGTTTTACCGTCATCGCCTGGCTGATTTCCGGCGGCGTATAGTTTTCGTCGTGCTTGGCCAGCACCTGCTTTGCCAGAATATGCTGCGGCGTATTCAAAACGCCCTGAACCACCACGCCCTGCCCTTCGCGGAAAAGATCGGGAAGGATACCGTCGTAGCTGACGTTGACTTTGCCTCTGGCGTCATACAGCGTGAACGTCACCCGCAGCGACGAGCCGTCTCGCTTCACGCTGCCCGGTAAAACGTAGCCTCCCACGCGCAGATGTTCCCCTGACTTCGGCAACGTCTGCTGCGTCCCTTTGCCATACACGATTTCGCCCGGGGTGTAGAACAGATCGATATTGCTGCGCAAAGCGTAAAGCATCAGACCCATCGTCAGCGCGATGCCGCACATTACGGCAACGACGGTCCATAAACGTTGTTTTCTGCGCAGATTCACAGCGCCTCCTGCTTTTGCTGCACGGCCTGACGGCGGCGCTGCCGGGTTTGCTGCTGCGCAATCTGATGAAGCACAGCCCGACGCTGGAGAATGCAATGTCCCAGTAAGCCCAACAGCGGCAGCAGCGTTCCTGCCACCGCCAGCCAGACGTAAAAGGCATAACCGCCCATCGCCCAAAAATCCTGCCAGTTGGCAAATGCGCTGGTCATAGCCCTTTCTCCTGACGAATCAGCTCGCTGACCCACGGACGACGTCTCTCCTGCCAGAGGATCAGCGTGCGCATGCGCATCAGTGTAAAAGTGATAAACAGCAGCCCCATCCCGATCATCGACCAGACCAGCGGAAAGCGCATCGCGGGAGCTACCGTTTGCAGCATGTTGGTTGAGCCCTGATGCAGGGTGTACCACCACTGCACGGAGTAATGGATAATCGGCAGATTGACGACGCCAACCAGCACCAGCAGCGCAGTGGCTTTGCCTGCCTGCTGTTTGTCCTCAAAGGCGTGCCAGAGCGCAATGGCGCCCACATAGAGAAACAGCAGGATAAGTTCGGACGTCAGACGCGCATCCCAAATCCACCAGGTACCCCACATCGGCTTTCCCCAGGCGGAGCCGGTCAACAGTGCAATGAAGGTATATACCGCGCCAACGGGGGCCATTGCCATCATCGCCAGATTCGCCAGCTGCATCTGCCAGACCATCCCGACAAACGCCGCGCAGGCCATCGCCGCGTAAATACTCATTGAGCTCACCGCTGCGGGCACATGCAGGTAGATAATGCGATAGCTTTGTCCCTGTTGGTAATCCTGCGGCGCAAAGCCGAATCCCCAGATCCACCCCACGGCCAGCGCGGCCAGACTCGCCGCCGCAAACCAGGGAAGACACTGGCCGCACAACTGATAAAGGCGTGCCGGAGAGGCCAGAGGATGAAAACATTTCCACATAGTGTCGGATCTCCTGAAAACTACTGCACGCTGATACGCAGCGCTGCCGCTGTCGCAAAAGGCAGAAAGGTGGTGCTGGCCGTCAGCATCGCGCCGAGCACGGCCAGATAACCGCCCACCGGCTGCCCCTGATGACCCGCATCAAGCGCCGCCGTGGCGAAAATTAATAGCGGAATGCACAAAGGCAATACCAGCACGCTGAGTAGCACGCCTCCACGCTGCAGGCGCAGCGTCAGCGCCACGCCCAGCGCCCCTAAAAAACTCAGCACTGGCGTACCCAATAAAAGAGTCCAGGCCATCACCGTCCAGCCGTGAAAATCCATGCCAAGCAACAGCGTCGCCAACGGCGATAACACCAGCAGCGGCAGTCCGGTCACCGTCCAGTGCGCGAGCACTTTCGCCAGCACAACGGCGGGCAAGGGCACCGGCAGCAGCATCAACTGCTCGAGGCTGCCGTCAAGGAAATCATCACGAAACAGGCGCTCGAAGGCCATCAGGGAGGCAAGCAGCGCGATCACCCAGATAATGCCCGGCGCGATACGCGCCAGCAGCGAGGACTCCGGCCCAACGGCCAGCGGAAACAGCGCAATGGCAATGAGGAAAAACCATAGCGGATTGATAAGCTCGGCGCGATAACGCCAGGCAATGCGTAACTCATGACGAAACACAGAGAACATCACGCCGTCGCCTCATTCATCAGAGAAAGCGCCCGCACGCGCTCCTGCTCCACCGGCAGCAGCTGATGGGTGGTCATGATGACAATCCCTCCCTGCGCCGTGTGTTCCATCATGCGCTGCGTCAGCCGCGCCACACCGGCGCTGTCGATGGCAGTGAAGGGTTCGTCCAGCAGCCAAATCTGTGCCTGAGTCAGCCACAACCGCGCGAGCGAGGCGCGGCGCTGTTGCCCGGCAGAAAGCTGATGCAACGGAAGATCTTCATACCCCGCCAGCCCCGCCTTTGCCAGCGCGTCATAATAAGCCGGCAAAGGGTGCCCGGGCTGCCAGAAACGGATGTTTTCCAGCGCCGTTAGCCGGGCTTTCATCCCCGGCTGGTGCCCAATCCATAACAGATTTTGATAATACTGTTCGCGTGCGTGGGCGAGCGATACGCCACGGAAGCGGATTTCCCCTGATTCCGGGCGCAGCAGCCCGGCGAGCAGGCGCAGCAGCGTGGTTTTGCCTGCGCCATTCGCTCCGGTCACCTGCACCCACTCCCCTTCGCCAATGCCAAAGGAGAGTGAGTGAAAGAGATCCCGTTCATCACGTTCGACGCTGAGACAGGCTGCTTCAAGCACGTAGGGCTTACTCATGCTGACGCAGCACTTTCACCTGCTCTGGCGTGATGTTGCCCGGCAGGCCTCCCCAGGTGGTGCGTAAATAATTCACCAGGCCCGCGACCTCGTCGTCGCTGAGCACAGCGGCAAATCCCGGCATACTTTGCATGCTTTGGTTGTTCGGGAACTGCTGTTCTGGCAGGCCGTCCAGCACGGAAACGATCAGATTGCGGCCGTCCGGCTGGCGCAGGGTGGCATTGTTTATCATCCCGACGGTCACGTTAGGCTTACCCTCACCGTCGCGGGCGTGGCAGCCAGCACAGACGTTCAGCCAGGTCATGCGTCCGGCGTCATTCCCGCCCTCGTTTTTGACCGTAACCGCTGCGGCCGCAGGCGGCTTATCACCCATCAGATAAGTCACCAGCGCTTTTTGATCGTCCGCGTTTAAATGACGGGTGCTGAGATCGACCACCGTGTGCATCTCGCTGAAAGCAGAGCCCTGCGCAGCGATCCCGGTGCTGAGGAAAGCCTGCAGATCGTCCGGCGTCCAGCCGCGCTGGGCCAGTGCCTCAGGCGTAAGCGCTGGCGCGCTGAAGCGACCAATAATGCCGCCCTGCATCGCTTTATCAAGCTGCATTTGCCCAAGCTTTCCGCGCGGCGTATGGCATTCGCCGCAGTGGCCCAGCACGTCCGTCAGATAGCGTCCACGCGTCCAGGCCGCGGAGCTGCCTTCCGAGCTTGCCGGTAAAGGGGCGGAGGTGCGGAACAAAATATTCCAGCCGATCATCGCCATGCGCTGATTGAACGGGAAAGGCAGGTCGTTTTCAAGTATCGCCACGTCGACAGCCGGGCGCGTCATCAGATACGCATAGATAGCATCCGAATCCTCGCGGGTGATGCCCTTGTAAGAGGTATAAGGCATCGCCGGATACAGATGGCGTCCGCCCGGAGCGACCCCTTCCGTCAGAGCGGTGTAAAACTGCTCTTTCGTCCAGCGGCCAATACCTTGATCGGCGGAGGGAGTGAGGTTGCTGCCAAAAATGGTGCCGAACGGCGTTTGCAGAGGATAGCCCCCGGCCAGCGGCGCTCCTCCCGGTGCGGTATGGCAGGCGGCGCAGTCGGCAGCCTGAGTCAGATAACGGCCCTGCTCAATCTGCGCGGCGCTGGCGGTGACTTTTTGCACCGGACCATCCCAGGTGCGATTTTCACGCCACCACAGGACTGCAATCACCACCACGATCGCCAGAACCAGGATCAGGGCGAGGCGCTTTATCATTTCACCGCCTCCTTCACCAGCCCCGGCGTGCTGAGCGCCAGGTCGCGAACCGCTTCGTAATAGCGCACGTAGCCGGTACAGCGGCAGATGTGGCTGTCGAGCGCTTTCTCAATTTCCGACTCCAGATCCTCACGGGCAACCGGATGACGCTTCAACTTTTCCATGAAGATGGTGGCGGCATTCACAAAGCCCGGCGTGCAGTAACCGCACTGGAAGCTGTAGTGGTCCATAAAAGCCTGCTGCACCGGTGAAGGGATCAACGCTTCGCTTTTCTCATCCGGCTGCGCATGGCCTTCCACCGTGCGAACCGTTTTGCCGTTGAAGAACTGCGCCCCGGTGATACAGGTGCGCATCTCCTCACTGGTACCATCCGGACGATCGACGATAATCACGCAGGCATGGCAGATCCCCTGCCCGCAGCCCAGACGACTACCGGTGAGATCCAGATATTCATGCAGAAAGTCGATCATCATCAGGCCTTCCGGAACGTCATAAGGCCCTTTTTTCTGACCGTTGATGGTCAGGGTGACAGGCTGGGTTGGAAGACTCATTGCAACACCTCACGAATGTTTTCTGCACGAACGGGTAAATCACGGAAACGGTGCCCTGTCGCCTGGTAAATGGCGTTAACCAGCGCGGCCACCACGGGGATCATCACGACCTCAGCCATGCCTTTCGGCGGGTCGGTTTCGGAGAGCGCGGGGAGGATATCCTCCGTTTGCTTCCAGACGGCCACATCGCTGGCGCGCGGCACGTGATAGCGGTTAAAGTTCCAGGTGCCGTTGCCTGGCCCCTCTTCGTACAGCGGCAGGTATTCATGCAGCGCATGACCAATCCCCATCGCCAGCCCGCCCTGCAGCTGGCCGGACACCAGCTCCGGCACGATCAGGTTGCCGCATTCCAGAATGGAGTGATGGTTCAGCAGTTCGACTTTGCCGGTGGCAATCTCAACGGCAATTTCCACCAGCGTCGCTGTCGCGCTGTAGTAGGTCACGCCCGCGTTGTTTCGCTGCACGGGCGGATAGGCAACGTTGGCGCGGTTGATCGTCTGATACTCGTCGCCATGGCGCAGCGCTACGCCGTCCAGCGGCAGCCTGACCGTCTGATTGTTAACGGTAAAATCCGCTTCTGCCCACTGCCAGCGGTTAAAGCCGTGCACCACCGCGCCGGTCGGCAGGCCCAATTGCCAGGCGGCCTTCGCCAGACGCTCCAGCGACAGCACCTCCATCCCCGCCGCCGTCAGCCCGCCGTCCACCCAGCGGGCGTCTTCGATGCGCACCACCAGCGGTGCCGCCTGGCCGCCACCGATCCCGGAGCGCCAGATGCTGAGCGCCGCAGGCCAGAGGCTTTGTATGAACAGCAGGCGCGAGGCTTCGCGGGTGGTGTGGGAAAAGTAGTACGCCGAGTTACTGGCGCTCGACGGCGAACTCCATGAAGGCGACCACAGCGGATTGCGCTGCAGCTCGTCCTGCTCGGCCTGGCTCATGGTGTAGGGATCGCCGCTGGTGACCATCGGCAGCTGCTGCCAGTCCGTCACTGCAAAGTGTGACTCATCGGCAGGCTTGCCGAGCCATTGGGCGCAAAGCACCGCCTGCGACGTCGACATGCCGGTGCCCAGCTCGGCTCCGCTGTGGTGCAGCGTGATTTTCCCATCTTCGCTGAACTCCACGCGGGCGAAGGAGGTTTCCGCGCCGGTGCCAAAATCTTTCTGCACGCAGCCAAAGCCCACGCCGTAGCGTTTGCCCGGGTTCTTGCTGTCGTAATCACGCTTGTTCTCTTCGCGCTTTTGCCAGATCTCATGCTGCGCGGCTTTGATCAGGATTTCGTCCGCCCTGCTCGCCCCCGCCTGAATCGCGCCCTGCGTGTTTTTCATGCCCGATTTCAGCACGTTGCGTAACCGGAATTCGATAGGATCGAGCTTCAGCATTTCCGCCATCTCGTCCATCATCATCTCGGTGGCGGCCATGCTTTGCAAAGTGCCGTAGCCACGCGCCGATCCGGCATCGATGGCGCGAGTGGCTATCCCGACCGAGGCCAGGTCGCTTTGAGGCAGGTAGTAAATCGACTGCGCCGCCGTTGCCCCCACCGCGGTGACCGACGGCGTAAAGTTGCTGCGCCCGCCGCCGTTAGCGGTCATATCGGCTTTCATGATCTGCAGCTTGCCGCTTTGCTTGCTGACCGCAACGGTATAATTCATATCGAAGGCATGACGCTTCAGCCCGGTCTGGAACTGTTCAAAGCGGTCATTCGCCAGGCGTATCGGATGCCCGTCGCCGTACATTGCCGCCACCGCGCCGTAATAAGGGAAGTTGTAGTGATCTTTGGAGCCGTATCCCACGGTATAGCAAGGATGCAGGATCACCTGCTTCACGCCTGCGCTGCCTTTGGCCAGCATTTTTGGCAGCTCTTCCATCACCTCCTGCGGCGACTGGCTGGCGACGACCAGGTGCAGGGTCTGTGTGGCGCTGTCATACCAGCCGTTGGCGTTATCCGGCTCGAGCGCCGCAGTGTCGATAGATTGCGTGGTGTACCGACGTGACACCACCATCCAGTCTTCCGGAGGGGAAGCCAGCTGCTGCGCAATCCCATCGGCGTAGAACATCCCTTCTTCGTCCAGCTTCCCGCCTTCGCGTCCTTCCGGCCACACCGGCAGATGTTTCTTCATCGCCGCCGGGAAAATCAGCGTGTCTTTCAGGCTTGAGAAACGGTCTTCGTCCATCGGCGTTTCCCCGCCAATGCGAACGTAGCGGAACGTCCCCCACGGATCGCGTTCCAGCGGGCCCGTTTGCTCGCCATAGCGCACCACTTCGTCGTGAAACTTCAGCTTGTCTTTGGCAAAGCGGAAACGGGCAAAATCGTGATAGATAAGAATCGCGACGGCATGGCCTAAGTACGCCGGGGTTTTCCCCACGGGCAGCAGCATGTCGTCGCCGTAGAAGGCCGGAAACGCCAGGCCGTCTCGCGTCAAATCTTCCGCCGTCACCAGACGGTCGGGTTTTAACTCCTCGCCCAACGGAGAGAGGTCGATCCCGGTAAACAGCTTATCCGCCTGGGTGGCGCGAACAATAAAGGCGTGCCCCTGCTTTTGCGGCCAGTGCGGCATATCCACCGCGCGCACGTCACGGGCAAACACTTTCTGCCCCATGACCTTAGCTTTTGCATCGATGCGGAATTTGACCTGTCGGGTTTTCGGATCCCACTGTGGGGACTGCAGGATTTTTTCTTCAAACAGGGCTGCGTAAGCCCTGCTGTGCAGAGGAGCCAGGTAGACAGACACCCCTGCGATGACCGAGTGCTTTAGAAAGCGCCTCCGCGATGGATTGAAATTGCTCATTGCCAGTGATCCTTGCTCTGTTTTTATTGTTTGTAGGTTTATTTCTGCGCCTCATGGCTCTCAGGCGCTTTGCCATAGATTAAAAAATCAGCAACTCAGAGATTTGTTCGCAACCAAATTATTTAACGATTAACAACTTGTTTTCAACCCCTCAGAGTTGTTAAGGTTTTACTTTAGTTCATTTAACAAATTCAAAACGTCAGAAATCTCAATATGGTGACGGGGATCATTATCGCGGCCGCGGGCTGTGGCGCGCGATTCACTCAGGCAGGTGGAAAAGGGAATAAATTAAATGCAGACCTTCATGCAGACACCCTGTTTTCAGCTACGCTGACGCAGGCGCTGGCATCCGGGCTTCCGGTGCACGTCGTCACCCGTCCAGACAACGCTGGTGTGCAAAAAGTCTGTCAGCGACGGCATGTGGCTTACACGCTGCTGGACAGCCCAGGGCTTGGTCATTCTATTGCCGCAGGGGTGGCCGCCACCCCGGAATGGGCAGGCTGGCTGATTCATCTGGCTGACATGCCGTATGTCGAAGCCGACGTCTTTTGCCGCGTGGCGACAGCATTGAGCGAGCATGACGTGGCGCGTCCGTGTTATCAGCACGCTCCCGGGCACCCGGTCGGGTTTTCACACCTGCTGCGTGACGGATTGCTGGCGCTAGAAGGAGATGAAGGCGCGCGTTCGCTGCTGGCACAATATCCGGCTTTTCGGCTGGAAACCCGCTGTGCGGGCGTCATTCAGGATATCGATCTTCCCTCACAACTCCCTGCTGGAGAGCACTAAATGCAGTCTCTTGATTTGGCCGTAATCTGTCAGGCGCTTCAGTGGGTCGGGCAGCAGCCCGTCTGGCTATGCACCGTGTTGGCGACCTATGGCTCATCGCCGCGCTCACCGGGAGCAATGATGGTGGCGAACGCCCAGGGCCACGCTCTGGGGTCACTTTCAGGCGGCTGCATTGAGGAAGATTTCCTGCAGCGCATCGCTCGGGGCGAGTATCGCCAGGCCAGCGAAGTGGTGCGCTACGGCGGGGACGGGCTGGCCTCCGGTGTAACTCTACCCTGCGGCGGGCAGCTGGATATTTTGGTGGAATACCTTCCGGCGGGCGATGAAAGCGTCAGGTATCTGAACCAGATCGCCGCCGCGCTCGAAGGCCATCAGGCGCTTCAGAAAAGCATTTCCCTCCCGTTACCCGCGCGCTGTTTGCCCGTTGAAAACTACATCAGCACCACCTTTATCGAGCGTGATGGCCCGCAGATCCACTTGTATCTGGCGGCTGCTCCGCGTCTGCTGATAGCCGGGCTTTCCAGCGTTGCGGTCTATTGCGCCACCTTTGCGCTGACGCTCGGTTTTGAAGTACTGATCTGTGAAAACCGGCCCGACGTCATGGCCAATTTTCGCTCGCAGCTGCCGAAAGAGGCTCAGCTTATCGAGCAATTTCCAGCGAATTATCTGGAAAAAACAGGGTGCCATCTCAATACCGCCATTGTGGCCCTGACGCACGACCCGCGCATGGACGATCTCACCTTAATGGAAGCGGTGACCACGCCTGCGTTTTATATCGGTGCGATGGGTTCACGGCGCAACAGCGATCACCGTCGACAGCGGTTAAGCAAAATTGGGGGCGTTGATAGCAGCGATTTAGCCCGTATTCATGCGCCCATAGGGCTGCCAATTCACAGTAAAACCCCGGCAGAAATAGCGCTGGCGGTGATGGCGGACATCGTGATGAATAAAAACAGCGCGGCCAGAAAATAGTCCGGAATCAACAAAAAAGCCTGCTTTCGAGCAGGCTTTTTGCTTTTCTAGATTTGATAATCAATCGCCGCTTCTTCCGGCTCCATCACCTGTCGTTTGATTTCATCCACCGACAGTCCGGCGTTACATAATTCCAGAAAGCGCCAGACATAATTGCGCTGCAGCTGCCCGCGCTTCAGGCCCAGCCACACCGTGTTGGCGTCAAACAGATGGTGCGTATCAAGGCGGGTCAGGCGTCCGGTTTCCTGATTGTCGGCAGATTGTTCCGCCACCAGCCCAATACCGAGACCCAGCTCGACGTAGGTCTTGATCACGTCGGAGTCCTGCGCGCTCAGCACGATATCGGGCACCAATCCTTTACGGTTAAAGGCCTCGTCGATACGTGAACGCCCGGTTATCCCCTGTCGATAGGTGATCAGCGGCCATTCGGCAATCGCCTGCAGCGTGAGCGGCTGAGTTCGCGTCAGTGGATGCCCTTCCGGCACCAGCAGATTGTGATACCAGCGGAACCACGGGAAGGCCGCCAGCGTCGGATCGTTGCTTAACCGCTCGCTGGCGATACCGATATCCGCGCCGCCGTTATGCAGCAACGCTTCAATTTCCTGCGGCGTGCCCTGAATAAGCTCCAGACGCACGTCCTGATAGAGTTCGCGGAAGGCCTTGATCACCGAGGGCAGGCTGTAGCGCGCCTGAGTGTGCGTGGTGGCGATAGTCAGTACGCCGGAGGCATCGTTAGTGAATAGGTCCGCAACCCGGCGGACGTTACTGGCTTCATTGAGAATACGTTCAGCAATCACCAGCAGCGCTTTGCCAGGTTCAGTCATCCCCAGCAGGCGCTTGCCGCGACGAATGAAGATTTCAATCCCCAGCTCATCTTCCAGCTCGCGGATATGGCGGCTGACGCCGGACTGCGAGGTATAAAGCATATTGGCCACTTCCGTCAGGTTGAAATCCTGACGGGCCGCCTCACGAATAATTTTCAGTTGCTGGAAATTCACCCTTCCCTCCAGGGAACGACAGACGTGGCACTATTGTTAAAGTCTGCGTCCCTGGCGAACAAATAATAAAAACCAGCAAATTATTCCATTTAGCTATAAGGCCTAGCTGACCAGCAGCAGCTCGCGGTTTTCCAGCATCGGACGACTGACCAACGACATCAGAATTTCCTTCACCGCCTGTGCCTGAGGCGACAGGGAGCCTCGCGCGGATGTATTGAGCGACAGCGGTAAACTCATCGAAGGTGTGGTGATCCGAGCCATCCAGCCGTTAGCCGTGGCACACAATGAGCGCGCCGCCGATTCCGGCAGCACGGTTACACCCATCCCGCTGGCAATCGCCGCTGTCAACGTGGAGAGAGACTCAATTTCACCGATGATTTTGGCCGTCAGTCGACGCAGGGAGAATGCCTCGTCCACGCGTGCCCGCACCGCGCTGTAATCTCTCGGCAAAAAGAGATTCATCTCGGCAATGGCGGCCAGATCCACGCTTTGTCCAGGACAGTCACGGGTACCGACCAGCCACAAATCCTCTTTCAGCAGCTGCTGGCTGGAAATGCCCGCCAGCGGCGAGCGATCGTAGAGCACGGCCATATCCAGCTGACCACTCAGCAGTTTATCGTTCAGCACCGTGCCGCTGTTTTCATGCAGAGAGACCATCACTCCCGGCAGCTCATTGCGCACCGCCTGCAGCAGCGGCATGGTGATCGACGAGGCCGCCGTTCCTGGCGCCAGGCCAATCGAAACCTGTCCGCTCAGGGTCTGCCCCAGGCTGTTCACCGCCAGCTGGGCCTGCTCACACTGGCGCAGAATAGTCCTCGCGTGGGTATAGAGAATTTTCCCGGCCTCCGTCGGCGTTACGCCGCGCTTGGTGCGGATCAGCAGCTGCTGATCCATTTCCCCTTCCAGCGTCGCTACCTGCTGACTCAGCGCAGGCTGGGCGATATGCAGCACCTCAGCGGCCTGGGTCAGGCTGCCGATATCGACGATTTTCACGAAATACTTCAGGCGTCTTAAGTTCATGTTGCCTCCGGTTCGGGGTTTCAGCGATTCAGATATCGGAGGAATTGCAAGATGCTTGCCAGTTTTGGTTTTGCGGCGCGGCAGGCCGTGGAATAAGAGATTCTGATAATTCTCACCGTTTCAGTAGCCGATCCGTAGCACGGCTTTTGCCCCATCAGAGGACGAAACGCACCAGCGCGGTGCGCCAGGAAACGGATGTGTTGCGCTAAATTTCAGCATTTCGACTCTTTTTGCTGAAATTGTCAGCAAACAGTTCAGCAGAGTGAACAGAGCCTTTGACATGCTGCCAGCTCATCGCTAATATTCGCCCCGTTCACACGATTCCTCTGTAGTTCAGTCGGTAGAACGGCGGACTGTTAATCCGTATGTCACTGGTTCGAGTCCAGTCAGAGGAGCCAAATTTAAGAGCCTGCTTTCGAGCAGGCTTTTTGCTTTTCTGCGTTCCAGCCCGCTAACGTTGGCTTTTGTTTCACATTCCTGTGACATATTATCGGGTAACTCTACCGGTAAGACACAGGAAGCGAATGATGAACAATAAGGGCACCGGCCTGACGCCGGAACAAGCGCTGGAACAACTCGATGCGCTCTATAATCAATCCGTTACCGCCCTTCGCGAGGCAATTGGCCGCTACATCAATGACAACACGCTGCCGACCGCCGAAGAGCGCGCACAGGGGCTATTCGTCTACCCTTCACTGTCTGTTTCCTGGGATGGCGAAGCGCACAGCGCGCTGAAGACCCGCGCCTGGGGCCGCTTTACCCACGCGGGTTGTTACACCACCACCATTACCCAGCCGAATCTGTTTCGTGCCTATCTGCTTGAACAGCTGACTTCGCTCTATCAGGACTACGGCGCAACCATTACCGTGGCGCGCTCCCAGCATGAAATTCCTTATCCTTATGTGATCGATGGCTCGACGTTGACCCTGGACCGTTCGATGAGCGCCGGACTAACGCGCCACTTCCCAACCACCGATCTGGCGCAGATTGGCGATGAAACCGCAGACGGCCTGTTCCATCCCACCGAACTCTACCCGCTTTCGCATTTTGACGCGCGCCGCGTGGATTTCTCCCTCGCCCGCCTGCGCCACTACACCGGCACCCCGGTCGAGCATTTCCAGCCGTTCGTACTGTTCACCAACTACACCCGCTACGTGGACGAGTTTGTTCGCTGGGGCTGCAGCCAGATCCTCGATCCGGACAGCCCTTATATCGCTCTGTCCTGCGCGGGAGGGATCTGGATCACCGCCGATACAGAAGCGCCCGAAACCGCCATTTCCGACCTGGCATGGAAAAAACACCAGATGCCGGCCTGGCACCTGATCACCAAGGACGGCCAGGGCATCACGCTGGTGAACATCGGCGTCGGCCCTGCGAACGCCAAAACGATTTGTGACCATCTGGCGGTCCTGCGTCCGGACGTGTGGCTGATGATTGGCCACTGCGGAGGGCTGCGTGAAAGCCAGACCATCGGTGATTACGTGCTGGCCCACGCTTATCTGCGTGACGACCACGTACTGGATGCGGTTCTGCCGCCGGACATCCCGATCCCAAGCATTGCCGAAGTGCAGCGCGCGCTGTACGACGCCACCAAACAGGTGAGCGGCATGCCGGGCGAAGAGGTTAAGCATCGTCTGCGTACCGGAACGGTGGTCACCACCGACGACCGCAACTGGGAACTGCGCTATTCCGCTTCGGCGTTGCGTTTTAACCTCAGCCGCGCCGTTGCTATCGATATGGAAAGCGCCACCATCGCCGCCCAGGGCTATCGCTTCCGTGTGCCTTACGGCACGCTGCTGTGCGTCTCCGATAAACCGCTGCACGGTGAAATCAAACTGCCGGGCCAGGCCAACCGTTTTTACGAAGGGGCGATTTCCGAGCACCTGCAGATTGGCATCCGCGCCATCGACCTGCTGCGTGCCGAAGGCGATAAGCTGCATTCCCGCAAGCTGCGCACCTTCAATGAACCGCCGTTCCGCTAATATCAGGATAAAAAGAATGCATAGCTCAACACCGCTGTCTGACCTGCGCCGTTATCTTTCTGAACATCAGCTGGGCGGCATGATTGTGCCGCGCGCCGACGCGTGGCAAAGCGAGTACGCCTCCGCCCACGATGATAAGCTGGCGTGGCTGACCGGCTTTACCGGTTCTGCCGGGCTGGCGCTCGTGCTGCAGGATCGGGCACTGATTTTCGTCGACGGTCGCTATCAGGTTCAGGTGCGTAACGAAGTGAATCTGGACGAGTGGCAAATCCACCATCTGCACAACGAGCCGCTTGGCGAGTGGCTCAGCGAAAACCTGCCGACCGGCAGCCGCATTGCCTTCGATCCGATGCTGATGGTCAACAGCCAGTTTGAAACGCTGAACGCCACGCGCTGCGAGCTAGTGCCGCTGGCCGAAGATCCCTTCGCCACGCTCTGGCAGGATCGCCCTGCCGCACCGTGCGGAAAAATTCGTGAGATGCCGCTGGACGTCCCAGGCGAAAGCAGCGCAGATAAACGCGCCCGCATTGCGGCAAAACTGGAGGCCGATTATCTGGCGATTACCCAGCCGGACAACATCGCCTGGCTGCTGAACGTGCGCGGTGCGGATATTCCCACCAGTCCGGTGCCGCTGTCCTTCGTGCTGCTGAGCCGCTCGGGTGAAGTGGAATGGTTTGTCGATGCGGCCAAAACAACGGGGTTACCGCAGGCGCTGCTCTCCGGGCTTAAGCTTTTGCCAATGGATCAGCTTGTGGCTCGCTGCCAGCAGCTTGCCAACGGGAAACGCATTCAGCTCGATGCCGACAGCGCCCCGGTCGCGCTGCGCTTTGCCGTTGAGCAGCACGGTGGTGAGGTCGTGTGGAATGCTGACCCGATAACCTTTATCAAGGCCACGAAGAATGAAACTGAGCTGCATGGCTATCGCGACAGCCATCATCAGGACGGCGCCGCGTGGGTTAACTTCCTCGCCTGGCTGGCGCATGAAGTTCCGGCGCGCCTCGCCGCTGGCAATCCGCTGACCGAACTGGAAGCACAGGAAAAACAGCAGCGTTTCCGCGAACAGCAGGAAAACTTCATCGAGCCGAGCTTCGGCACAATTTCGGCAGCCTCGGCCAATGCCGCGATGTGTCATTACCACTCAAGTGAAGCGACAAACGCAGCCATCACCGGCGAAAGCTTCTATCTGAACGATTCCGGCGGCCAGTACAGCAATGGCACGACGGACGCCACCCGCACGCTGGCATTTGGACAGCTCGATCCGCAGCGCAAACTGCATTACACCGCTGTGCTGAAGGGCTTCCTGTCGCTCATCTCGCTGCAGTTCCCGTCCGGCAGCTTCGGTCATCAGCTGGATGCCTTTGCCCGCCGCGCGCTGTGGGAGCTGGGGCTGGATTTCGATCACGGCACCGGGCACGGCGTGGGGCATCAGCTGTTGATCCACGAAGCCCCGCACCGCATCGCCAAAAAGGTCAACCCGTGGCCGCTAGCGGCAGGCAACATCATCACAATCGAGCCGGGTTATTATCTGGAAGGTCAGTACGGGATCCGTATTGAAAATCAGGTGGAAGTGATTGAATCTCAGCCGGGCTTCTGCCGCTTCGCGTCGCTGACGATGATCCCGATTGATTTGAGCCAGGTAGAAATGTCGCTGCTGAGCGAGCAGGATAAGCAGTGGCTGGACGAATATCATCAGCTGGTGCGCGAGGTTCTCTCACCACGCGTTAATAGCGAAGCTCGTCCGTGGCTGGTTGCCGCTACCGCCCCGATTCGGGTGCAGCGCGGCTGATCTCTGAACGGTTCCCTCTCCCCTTTGGGGAGAGGGTTAGGGAGAGGGGAACAGACTACTCACTCCGCAAAATTCAGCAGCGCCTCACCGTCCATACGGTAGCGAACCCACTCGTCCTGCGGCTTTGCACCGATACTGAGATAAAAATCAATCGCCGGCTGGTTCCAGTCGAGCACGCTCCATTCCAGACGCCCACAGCGACGCTCAACGGCAGTGCGAGCCACGGTTTTCAACAGTGCTTTGCCAGCGCCCTTTCCGCGAAAATCAGGGGAAATATACAGATCTTCCATGTAGATCCCATTGCGGCCAAGCCAGGTAGAATAGCTGGTGAAAAACACGGCGTAGCCCGCGATTCTGCCGTCGATTTCGCAGATCAGCGCTTCGGTTTTGCTGTCTTCACCAAACAGCGTTGCGCGGATTTCATCGGGCGTGGTCACCACCTCTTCCGGCGCTTTTTCATAGACCGCCAGTTCATAAATCATGTCGTAAATAGCTTTAGCATCTGCCGGAGTGGCTTTGCGAATTGAAGTGCTCATGGGTATTCCTGTTAAGCAGAGAAATTGATAGCCGCAAGCATAAGCGCTATGGTTAAAAGAATTAAGTGCAATGAAATCACTGTTTGTTGAATATTATGCATCCTGCTCTGCGTCGCCTCGATTTAAATCTTTTGCCGGTGTTCGATGCCGTCTACCGCCACAGCTCCGTCAGCCTGGCGGCGGATGAACTCGCGATGAGTACATCGGCGCTCAGCCATGCTTTGTCACGCCTGCGTGAGTCGCTGAACGACCCGCTATTTTATCGCGAAGGTCATCGCATGTGCCCGACGGTTTACGCCACGCAGGTGGCTCCGTCGGTGGCTTCCGCCCTCGCCTTCCTTGACCGGGAGCTGACGCCACCGCAGGCGTTCCAACCCCCACCAGCACGGATTGTTTCCAGATAGCGATTACGGACTTCACCGCTTTTTGCATTTTCCCGGCATTGATGAACGCCCTGCAGCATCGTGCCCCAGGCCTGCGTTTCGAATTGCGCTATCTGCCGCACAGCCCGGCGCTGACGGAGCTGTTGGCGGGCGAAATAGATTTAGCGCTCGGCTTCAGCGCGCCGGGTGATGCCGAACAGCCGGAACTGGACGCGATCGACTGGCTGGAAGATGAGTATGTAGTCATCAGCAACGGCCAAAGAAAAAGGCTGACGATGGCAGATTACCTCGCCGCCCGTCACCTGGTGGTGACGCCGTGGAATGAGAAGCGAGGGGTATTGGATCTGGAGCTGGAGCGGCTGGGGCATACCCGACAGGTGACCATCAAAACGCCATCAATGCTGAGCGCCCCGTTTATCGTTGCCGAAAGCGATTTGCTGTTAGCGATCCCACGTTTTGCCGCGGAGAAATTCCAGCATGCGGCCGCGCTAAAAATCTTCGAACTGCCGTTTAAAGTTCCAGCGTTTAAGGTGAGAATTTATTCGCATAAACGTAGCGGGAAGCGCGGCGCGACGGACTGGCTGAAAGCGGAGTTGATGACAGAGGCGCAGAAGTTACTGGAAAAGTAGCAGGCCACGTTGCTGTCTGTTCCCCTCTCCCTAACCCTCTCCCCATAGGGGCGAGGGAACTGTTCTGAGCTACTGGGTTTCCCGTGGATAAAAAGCAAAAAGCCTGCTCGTAAGCAGGCTTCTTAAATTTGGCTCCTCTGACTGGACTCGAACCAGTGACATACGGATTAACAGTCCGCCGTTCTACCGACTGAACTACAGAGGAATCGGTTAACGGGGCGCATATTAGCGATGCGCCCCCGGCTTGTCAAAGCCTGTTTTTCACATTTTTACTCGTTTGCTGCTTTCTTCTCCAGACCGGGCAAAAATCACTCCCAGGCCTGTTCCGCTTTCGCGGCATCGAACTGCGGCGGCGGCTTGCGGAAGCGGCCGGTCAGATAGGCCAGATACAAAATTCCGACCGCAGCCCACACCAGCCCCAGCGTCAGTGAAGTCATTTCCAGGTTGACCCACAGCACCGCGACCGTTGCGGCGCCCATCAGCGGCATGATCAGATAGTGGAATTTATCTTTCCAGGTTTTGTTACGCCCTTCGCGACGCCAGAAGTGGTTGAACACCGACAGGTTAACGAAGGTAAACGCCACCAGCGCCCCGAAGTTGATCAGTGCCGTAGCGGTGACCAGGTCGAAGAACAGCGCGGAAAGCGCGACCACTCCAACCATCAGCACGTTCAGCGCCGGGGTGCGCCATTTTGGATGAACGTAGCCGAAGTATTTCTCCGGG
The DNA here is from genome assembly GCA_014156375.1 of Enterobacteriaceae bacterium 89. GTDB lineage: Bacteria > Pseudomonadota > Gammaproteobacteria > Enterobacterales > Enterobacteriaceae > Scandinavium. Next base: position 941,825 of record RQJH01000003.1, read on the forward strand.
AACACGTTGTCACGCCCCATTACGTACAGCAGGCGTGAAACGCTGGCGTGCGACGCCAGGCCGGAAGCCAGCGTGTTCACAAACGTGGTGCACAGGAAAATGGACTGGAACAGCTTGCCGCCAACGTACAGTGCGATTTCCGGCAGCGCGGCATCCGGGTTCTTAAAGCGGCTGATATCCGGGAAGAACAGCTGCATAAAGAAAGAAGCCACGATAAAGATAATGCCGCCGTACACCGCCGTCAGGAAGATCGCTTTCGGAATGGTGCGCGCCGCATCCGGAGTCTCTTCCGATAGCGTGGTCACCGCATCAAACCCGAGGAACGAGAAGCAGACTATCGTCGCTCCAGTGATAATCGGGATCAGGTGCGCGTTCTGGCTGATAAACGGCTGCAGCGACCAGACGGTACCGACGCCTTCACCCTTGTGCAAACCCTGCACCACGAGGATGATAAACACCACCATGATCGCCACCTGCACCAGCACAAACAGAGTGTTGAAGTTGGCGACCAGGTTGACGCTTTTCAGGTTTGCGGCGGTCAGGATGCAGACAAAGCCCACCACCCAGATCCACGGCGCCACGCCCGGGAACAAGGCTGAAAGGTAGATTTTCGCCAGCAGCACGTTAATCATCGGCAGGAATAAATAATCGAGCAGCGACGACCAGCCCACCATAAAGCCGACGTGGGGGCTGATCGCTTTTTGTGCATAGGTATAAGCAGAACCGGCCTGCGGGAACTGCCGCACCAGTTTGCCGTAGCTGATGGCGGTAAACAGCACGCCCGCCAGCGCCAGAATATAGGAAGCGGGTACGTGGCCGTCGCTAATGCCGGACACAATACCGAAGGTATCAAACACCGACATTGGCGTGAGATAGGCTAATCCCATCACCACCACCTGCCAGAGTTTTAAAGATTTACGCAGCTGCGGTTTTCCCGCCTGCGATGGAACGTCGAGAGATGCGTTAGTCGCCATGACGAAGCCCCCCCACATGCGTACAGGTCTGCGTTAATGTCATCGTTCGTGCAAACCTGGTTAGCCTGGGGGTGAATCGCGTACTGAAAGTTAAAGGTGTCAGAGCCGGACTGATACTATTGCGGATTGCCGCTGGTCCGTCGTAGTCAATACGGCAGCGGCGTTCGCCTTCGCCGTGTGGGTATTTGAACATCTGCATCATCTCATTTCCTCGTCATACAATCTGTTGTTAACTGAAGACCCTCTGTCGCCTGCGCTCCATAACGCGACTTAGGGAAATGGCAGGTTGCCCTGCAAAACGTCCAGTCTGGCTCCGCTCAGACCTATGATGCTGCTTTTTATTTTCATTGCCCGGTGGCGCTTCGCTTACCGGACCTACAGGATCGCAGGCCCGACAAACGAATGACCGACCGGTATGACTTCCGGTCAGGCGTTTTTCAGCATCCACTCAATTTCAGTTTCTGTGATCAAACGCTCAAACTGAATCAACTCGTCGTTCTTACAGGCATGGAAGACATGGCTGAAGCGTTCGCCCAGCAGCTCACGCAGGTGGTCGTTCTGGGTGAATTCCCACAGCGCGTCGCTCTGACGAATTGGGAACGGCAGCCCTTCCTGCTCCAGCCCGTTGCCTTCCACTTCTTCCTGCAGCGGCAGATCGTTATCCAGGCCGTGCAGAATACCCGCGAGGATTGACGCCATCACCAGATACGGGTTGGCATCGGCACCCGCTACGCGGTATTCGACACGATGGTTGTCACGATCGCCACAAGGGATACGCAGCGCCACGGTACGGTTGTTATGCCCCCATGAAGCCTGCGTTGGCACATACATACCCGGCTGGAAACGACGGTAGGAGTTAACGTTCGGCGCTAACAGTGCCATAGAAGCAGGCATTAAATCTATCATTCCCGCCAGTGCGCGCTTGAGGATGGCTGAATCTTCGCCATCGGCATCCGCCAGCACGTTTTCGCCTTTGCTGTTCAGCATGCTGATATGAATGTGCATCCCGCTACCGGCGTGCTCTTCATACGGCTTCGCCATAAAGGTGGCGTGCATTTTGTGTTTTTCGGCGACGGTGCGCACCAGGCGTTTCAGCGCCAGCGCATCGTCACAGGCATCCAGCACGTTATCGGTGTGATGCAGGTTGATTTCGAACTGGCCTGGGGAGGCTTCAGCGACCGCACCGTCCGCCGGGATCAGCTGCAGGACGGCCAGATCGTCGATTTCGGTCAGCACATCGGCAAAGTGGTTAAGGTTATCAACGGAGTAAACCTGGCTTTGGGTGTTGCGATCGTTGGTGCCCGGCGCGCAAGGCGGCTGCAGGAACCCTTCGGAATCGCGCTGACGGTCAAGTAAATAGAACTCCAGCTCTACCGCTACCACGGGGAACAGGCCGCGCTGGCGCAGTTTCTGCCAGAGTCGGTTCAGCACGTTCCGTGGCTCAGCGTCAAAGGGAGCGCCATCTTCATCCTGCATCGTCAGCTGCACCTGACCGATAAATTCCGGATCGGCTGCCGACGGGGTTAACGTTCCCAGCACTGGCACACAGTTGCGATCCGGTTCACCTAATTCCTGACCTAACCCGGCTTCTTCTACTACGTTACCGAGAATGTCCATCGCAAACACAGAAGCCGGGAAGTAACAGCCCTTCTCTACTTTACTCAGGCTGGAGACCGGAATGCGCTTTCCACGGAAGCAGCCGTTCAGGTCAGTCAGCAGCACGTCAACATATTGGGTATTCGGGTAACGCTCGAGATAGGTCTTCACTTCGCGCGCAAACGCGCTACTTCGTCTCTCTTCGGAATGCTGAACAAAGTTCTCAACTTCTACGATATTGGTTTCCATGATTCACCGCCGTTGCTTTGGATGCCGGTCATCGCTTCTGACCGTTAAATATAATGTCCACTTTTCGACTTTGGGCCCGTTTGAAATGTTTGTCAAATGTTAAATTGAGTTTGCAAAGAGGTTATCGCACTGCTAGATTGAGAAAATATTGAACGGAACAGGTCAACATGGAATAGTTTGGCAATAATTTAGTCCAGAATGTGAGGTCGATCATGGGCAATATATTTGACAAGCCAGTTATTGGTGTCGTGATGTGCAGAAACAGGCTTAAGGGTCACCAGACCCAAACATTGCAAGAAAAGTACCTGAACGCGGTATTGAATGCCGGTGGCTTACCGATTGCCCTGCCGCATGCGCTGGCAGAGCCGGAATTGTTAAATGCCCTGCTGCCAAAACTGGACGGTATCTTCCTCCCAGGCAGCCCAAGTAACGTGCAGCCGCACCTCTATGGTGAAAACGGCGATGAGCCTGATGCCGATCCCGGGCGTGATGAGTTGAGCATGGCGCTTATCGCCGCCGGGCTTGAGAGGCGCATCCCCATTTTCGCCATCTGCCGGGGTTTGCAGGAACTTGTTGTCGCCACGGGCGGGACTCTGTATCGTCGCCTGTGCGATCAGCCTCAGTTTCTGGAACACCGTGAAGATTCGGAACTCCCGGTGGAGCAGCAGTACGCGCCATCTCACGAAGTCCAGGTTCAAGAGGGAGGTTTGCTTTCAACATTAATACCGGGTTGCAGCACGTTTTGGGTTAACTCGTTACACGGACAAGGCGCGAAAACGCTGGGCCCGCTGCTGCGCGTGGAAGCACGTTCGCAGGACGGTCTGGTGGAGGCGGCCAGCGTTCACGATCACCCGTTTGCCCTGGGCGTGCAGTGGCACCCAGAATGGAACAGTAGCGAATACGCGCTTTCGCGTATGTTGCTGGAAGGTTTTATCACCGCCTGTCAGAACCACCTCGCTGAAAAACAGCGACTCTGACCCCTACTGTTAAGGAAATACCGATATGAGCGATGACGGCCTGGCGCCGGGTAAACGCTTGTCAGAGATCCGCCAGCAATTGGGTCTTTCACAACGTCGTGCCGCCGAACTGTCTGGATTAACGCATAGCGCCATCAGCACCATAGAACAGGACAAAGTCAGTCCTGCCATCAGTACGCTGCAAAAGCTGCTGAAAGTCTACGGGCTGTCGCTCTCCGAGTTCTTCGCGGACCCGGAAAAACCTGATGAGCCGCAGGTGGTTATCAATCAGGATGACCTGATTGAAATGGGCAGTCAGGGTGTATCAATGAAGCTAATACATAACGGAAATCCGAACCGTACACTGGCGATGATCTTCGAGACTTACCAACCGGGAACAACCACCGGCGAGAGGATCAAACACCAGGGTGAGGAGATAGGCACGATACTGGAAGGTGAAGTGATACTGACCATCAACGGCCAGGATTATCACCTCGTTGCAGGGCAAAGCTATGCCATCAACACCGGCATACCGCACAGCTTCAGCAACACCTCGGCAGGCCTCTGCCGCATTATCAGTGCCCATACCCCCACCACGTTCTGACTTCCTTCTGGCCTGAGTTTCTCAGGCCATCTTAAACGGTGCTTTTTTTACAGGATCTCTTCCTGGGGCATCCTGCAGCCTGAATCCGGCGGCTGCGCTAAAAAACAGTGTGAACAAGAAGGAAAGAGCATGAACTTTCAGCATCTGAATTACTGGCAGGAGAAAGCGGAAACTGCCCGTCCTGAAACGCGCCTGTTTATTAACGGCGAATATTGTCAGGCGCAGGATAACAGCACTTTCGAGATCGTTGACCCGGCGGCTCAGCGCCGGCTTGCTCAGGTTTCTCGCGGGAAGAAAGCCGACGTGGAGGTTGCCGTTCGCGCCGCTCGTGAAGTGTTCGAGCGCGGTGACTGGTCGCAGGCCTCCCCGGCCAAACGTAAAGCCGTGCTGAACAAACTGGCGGATTTGATGGAGCAGCATCACGAGGAGCTGGCACTGCTGGAAACGCTCGACACCGGCAAACCGATTCGCCATAGCCTGCGTGATGATATTCCCGGCGCGACCCGCGCTATCCGTTGGTACGCCGAAGCCATTGACAAAGTGTATGGCGAAGTCGCCACCACCGGCGTGAACGATCTGGCGATGATTGTGCGTGAACCGGTTGGCGTGATTGCCGCCGTGGTGCCGTGGAACTTCCCGCTTTTGCTGGCCTGCTGGAAGCTTGGCCCGGCGCTGGCGACCGGCAACAGCGTGATCCTCAAGCCTTCTGAAAAATCTCCACTTACCGCTATTCGTCTGGCGCAGCTGGCAAAAGAAGCTGGCCTGCCTGACGGTGTGTTCAACGTCATCCCAGGCTTCGGTCATGAAGCTGGCCAGGCGCTGTCTCAGCATCCTGACGTTGACGTTATCACCTTCACCGGCTCAACCCGCACCGGCAAACAGCTGCTGAAAGACGCAGGCGACAGCAATATGAAACGCGTATGGCTGGAAGCCGGCGGCAAGAGCGCCAACATCGTTTTCGCCGACTGCCCGGATCTGGAGAAAGCCGCCGCGACAACCGCCGCAGGCATTTTCTATAACCAGGGCCAGGTTTGTATCGCCGGGACGCGTCTGCTGCTGGAAGAAAGCATTGCCGATGAATTTATCGCCCTGCTGAAAGAACAGGCCAAAAACTGGCAGCCGGGTAACCCGCTCGATCCGAACACCACCATGGGCACGCTGATTGACTGTGCCCATGCTGACACCGTGCACACCTTCATTCGCGATGGCGAATCCCAGGGCACGCTGGCGCTGGATGGCCGCGACGGCAAACACCCTGCTGCTATCGGTCCGACCATTTTCGTCGACACCACGCCGGATGCCCGCGTCGGTCGCGATGAAATCTTCGGCCCGGTGCTGGTTGTCACCCGATTCAATTCTGAAGCGCAGGCGCTGGCGATCGCTAACGACAGTGATTACGGCCTCGGTGCCGCCGTGTGGACCCGCGATCTCAACCGCGCACACCGCATGAGCCGCCGCCTGAAAGCAGGCTCCGTCTTCGTCAATAACTACAACGACGGCGATATGACCGTGCCGTTTGGCGGCTATAAGCAGAGCGGCAACGGGCGCGATAAGTCCCTGCACGCACTGGAAAAATTTAGTGAACTGAAAACTATCTGGATTGCCCTGGAGCCATAATCATGACTGAACATACCACCAGCTATTACGCCGCGAGCGCCAACCAGTATGAACCGTTTCCACAGCTGAACGAATCCATCAGCTGTGACGTCTGCGTGGTCGGCGGCGGCTACACCGGGCTTTCCTCTGCGCTGCATTTGTCTGAAATGGGTTTCGACGTGGTGCTGCTGGAATCAGCACGCATCGGCTTTGGCGCCAGCGGACGCAACGGCGGACAGCTGGTTAACTCCTACAGCCGCGACATCGACGTTATCGAACGCAGCTACGGCCCGGAAGCCGCCAAAATGCTCGGCGGAATGATGTTTGAAGGCGCTGAAATTATTCGCGAGCGCATCAAGCGCTACCAGATCGACTGCGATTATCGTCCGGGCGGCCTGTTCGTGGCGATGAACCACAAACAAATGGAAAAGCTGGAAGATCAGAAAGCCAACTGGGAGCGCTACGGCAACAACCAGCTGGAACTGCTGGATGCCGACGAGCTGAAACGCGAAGTGAACAGCGACCGCTACGTCGGCGCGCTGCTCGATCACAGCGGCGGTCATATTCATCCGCTGAACCTGGCAATTGGTGAAGCTAACGCCATTCGCCTGAACGGCGGCCGCGTGTTTGAACAGTCTCCGGTGATCAAAATTCAGCACGGCACACCGGCGGTGGTCAGGACGGAAAAAGGTCAGGTCACGGCGAAATACGTGATTGTGGCGGGTAACGCCTATCTGGGCGATAAAGTAGAGCCGGATCTGGCGAAGCGCAGCATGCCGTGCGGCACGCAGGTGTTAACCACCGAGCCGCTGGGCGAGGACGTGGCCCGCTCATTGATCCCGAATAACTACTGCGTAGAGGACTGTAACTATCTGCTGGATTACTACCGTCTGACCGCTGATAACCGTCTGCTGTACGGCGGCGGCGTGGTGTACGGCGCGCGCGATCCGGCGGACATTGAGCGTCTGGTGATGCCAAACCTGCTGAAGACCTTCCCACAGCTGAAAGGCGTGAAGATTGACTACAGCTGGACCGGCAATTTCCTGCTGACGCTTTCCCGCCTGCCGCAGGTCGGTCGTCTGGATAACAACATTTACTACAGTCAGGGCTGCAGTGGGCACGGTGTCACCTATACCCATCTCGCTGGTCGTCTGATTGCAGAACTGCTGCGCGGTGATGCCGAGCGCTTCAATGCCTTCGCTAACCTGCCGCACTACCCGTTCCCGGGTGGCCGTACTTTCCGTATTCCGTTCACCGCAATGGGAGCGGCGTATTACAGTCTTCGCGATCGCCTTGGGGTGTAATGAGCTAAGGTCTTTTGCCCGACGCGCAAGGAGGTCCCCCTTGCGCGTTTTTTTATTCTGAGCGAATGCGAGGATATTTCCAAAGCCAGCGTCCGCTGACCATACGCCAGTAGAACGCGACACCACGCACGGCCCAGTCAAGGAACATCCCCAGCCACACGCCGACCACGCCAAAGCCAAGCACAATCCCCAGCAAATAGCCGACCACCACGCGCGCGCCCCACATGCTGAACATTGAGACCCACATCGCAAATCTTGCATCGCGTGCGCCTTTCAACCCGGCAGGTAAAACCCACGACGCAGACCAGATCGGCATAAAAGCGGCGTTAAGCCACAGCAGCTCCTTCACCACCTGTTTTACGTCCGCTTCGTGGGTGTAGAACGAAGCGAACAGTCCGGCGAACGGCGCGGTTCCCCAGGCAATAGCGGTCAGCACGATCGTCGACATCCAGAACACGTGACGCAGCTGTTTCTCCGCCTGCCCGATTTGCCCTTTCCCCAGCCGCTTACCGGTAATAATGGTGGACGCCGAGCCCAGCGCGTTTCCCGGCAGGTTAATCAGCGACGCCACCGAGAAAGCGATAAAGTTACCGGCGATGACGTCGGTCCCCATCCCGGCAACGAACATCTGCGTCAGAAGTTTACCGCTGTTAAACAGTACTGATTCAATACTGGCCGGGATCCCAATCCCCATCACTTCCCAGATGATGGCGAAGTTGAGCGGTTTGAAGTAGCTTTTCAGCGGCAAACGCAGCGCCGGGTTAAAGCCCACCGCCAGCACCGCAACAATCGCCACCGCGCCGATATAGCGTGAAATGGTCAGCCCCAGGCCTGCTCCGACAAACCCGAGCCCCTGCCAGGAGAAGATGCCGTAAATCAGGATGCTGCTGATAATAATGTTGAGGATGTTCATCCCGCCGTTAATCAGCAGTGGGATTTTGGTATTCCCTGCCCCGCGCAGCGCCCCGCTGCCAATCAGCGCAATTGCCGCCGCCGGGTAGCTCAGCACCGTCAGCTCCAGATAGGTCAGCGCCAGCTCTTTCACGTTTTCGGTGGCGGCTCCGGCTACCACCTCAATAATCTCCCGGCCAAACAGATGGATCACCGCCGCCAGAATTATCGAGAAAATGGTCATGATCACCAGCGACTGCCGCGCGGCGGCCCTCGCCTGCTTGCGGTTACGCCTGCCAAGGCTGAAGGCCACCACCACGGTGGTCCCGAGGTCGATAGCCGCGAAGAAGGCCATGATCACCATGTTGAAGCTGTCTGCCAGCCCCACGCCTGCCATCGCATCCGCACCGAGCCAGCTCACCAAAAAGGTGCTGAGCACGCCCATCAGCAGGACGCAGGTGTTTTCCAGAAAGATAGGTACGGCTAGTGGGGTGATTTCACGCCAGAACAGAACACGGTAGGTTTTGCGGTTTTTATACCAGGCAGTACGGGCGACAGCCTGGCTTACAGCGGCAGAGACGTTCAAAGGGTGCCTTACGAGAGAAAGTTGAAACCACGTTTTAAATGATGAGGGAGAAACACAAAACCTGCAACGTTGTTTTGGTTGAAAATTGTGGGTAAATACAACAAATTGTTGACAGAAGCGTCAGTTGAGCACAAAGAGGCAGATTGCCGTTTGACAAAACTTTTTTCGCCGCTAAGATAACGCTCCTCACCGATTCCTCTGTAGTTCAGTCGGTAGAACGGCGGACTGTTAATCCGTATGTCACTGGTTCGAGTCCAGTCAGAGGAGCCAAATTTAAAAAAGCCTGCTTTCGAGCGGGCTTTTTGCTTTTTTACCGGTCTGATAAATCTGACGAGCTATCACCGCCAGCCCTCTCTAACGCGAAACCTTGCGCTCTTTTTTCATCTGATACAAATCCTCATCGGCCTTTTTGTAGCTGTCCGTAAAATCTCCGCTGAATTCGCTCACGCCAAATGAAAATGAGAGTGGAATGTCCCGCTGTTCAAACGGGAACGATCGCAGTCCCTTTTCGAGGGCTGATAGTTTTATCTGCGCATTTTGGACTGTGATATTTTGCAGCAGCAAAACGAATTCATCCCCGCCCATGCGGATCAACGCATCACCCTGACGAATGTCCTGCATGATGTAACGGCTAAAGTAAACCAGCGCTTCGTCGCCTGCATGATGGCCCCAGGTGTCGTTAATCATCTTGAAATCGTTAAGGTCCATGACCACCAGCACCACCTCAGGCATCTCTTTGAGGCGTTCAATCACCACTCGCCCTCCCTCGCGGGAAAGCGCTTTAGTCAGGGAATCCGTGGTGAGTTTACTCATCATCAGCACGCTGTTACGGTGCGCCTTCAGGAAAATAGAAAAGAAAACGGCCATCATCACATTGGCGACGAAAAAACTGAGAAGCTTTGCACGGATAAGCTCGGACAGATGGATGGTAGCATTCAGGTAGTAGCCATCCGTCAATGCAATATGGTTGGCCTGAAAACCAATAACGGCGGTTTTGCCTGAGTCGATAATCATCGCAATATCACAAGGCTGCGTACTGTGTACGCTGATATCGTAGCCATCAAATTTGCTCTTCAGCCTGCGGAACCCGCGGTGGAAAAGCGCCGTCAGGTCGGTTCTGGTGTAATCCGTGGCGATGATCCCGGAGAGGGTACTGATCTGTGAACTGAAGTTGTTGATCACCACCGGCACGCCAATCGTGATCGAAGGCAGGCCTGTCACCGCATCCACATAAACGTTACTGTAGAACAGCTCCGGCACCATAAACCCATGGCTGTTTCTTAGCTCATCATTGGTTTTATTCAGATAATGGGTCAGCCTGAAATGCGGGTTATTACTCTGAATTTCAAAAATTTTTTCATTATCAAGATTGTAGTAATAGCCACTGTCTCCGTCCGTATAGTACGTAGAGAAGCGGGATTTATTGTCATTGCTGAAACTCCGCCAGAATGAGCGCAGGATCGTAAATTTCTTCCGGTGCTCCGCATCGATCTTCTCATTCCACTTCAGGTAAGAACTGTCTGGCAGATTGACATCAGTCTGCTTGATGGCTTGTTCAATATTGATATTTAGCGTTTTGTTAAGCTCAGAATTAGATAACTGCAGCATCGCCCCCAGTGAGGAAGCAATACTACTGTTGTTCTGCACATCGCTATTGATGACCCCGGCTATTTGAGCAGCCACCAGTTCTACATTGGTTTTCGCTTTCGAATACGAAATGTAAAACATGAAGGCGTTAACAATCACCAGCATGATGGTCAGCGCTACCAGCACCATCTTCTTTTCAGATTTTAATTGGCCAGAATTTTTCATCTTTCAATCGGGCTGTTGATTGAAAAATCAGTCACCAGGGGCACAGTGCCATTCTCTGGGTGCCACACGGAGAACGGCTGAGGGCGCGCGTAGTAATATCCCTGAGCCTTCTGGCATCCCATACTCATCAGCTTTTCACCCATCTCGCTGGTTTCGATACCTTCAGCAACCAGCGGTACACCAAACTGCCGGGCCAGCATGATGACGGAAGAGATAACCGCTTCACTTTTTTTATCATCGAGTACGCCTTTAACGAAACCACGATCGATTTTCAGGCAGTCGAAAGGCAGCAGATGCAAATAGGAAAGACTGGAATAGCCGCTACCGAAATCATCTATCGCTACCGAAAGTCCAAGACGACGCAGATAGTTCAGGCGTTCAATCACCAGCCCGGAGTCCTGCAACAGCACGCTTTCGGTGATCTCAAGGCAAATATTTTTATTCATCAGTCTGTTGGACTGAATTGCGGTCAGCAGATGATCGCAGAAATCCGCCTGCTGAAACTGAACCGCTGAAATATTAATGTGCAGTTTAAAATCCTCAGGTGCGCCCCGGGCAATGAAGTTATTCAGCTGACGACAGGCCTCTTCGATTATCCAGCGCCCCAGCACAATAATCAGACCCGTCCGTTCCGCCAGACCAATAAATTTATCCGGAGGAATGAAACCCAGCAGCGGGGACTGCCAGCGGATCAGGCACTCTCCCTCACTAAAGACCTGCGGATTTTCCAGATTCACAATCGGTTGCATCAGTAAATGGAAACCATCCCCGTGCAGATCCTCCAGCAGCGCCTGGTGCATACGTACATTATTCAGCTCAATCTCACGCATTTCTTCGGTGAAGAGATGGCACTCACGATGGGCTCCCATCGGGCGATACTGCATGGCCAGGGTCGCATTCATGAGGCATTCGCTGAGGTTATTCGGTGATAAAGTGGCCAGGACCGCACCGGCCTGCCCCGTGAAAATATAGGAACCTTCATCGCTGGTTTTAGCACTATCACGAACGCTGCTGTCGTTAAACATTGACGCCAGCACACTCCAGTAAGCATCCAGATCTTTAGGTTCATTCATACCAGGCAACAACAGGACGAACAGATCTTCCGAATATCGGCACAGCAAGGTGTTCGCCGGCGTCAGTTCAGTCATTTTTTGGGTGAAGCGCATGACGAACTGCCGGGAGAAACTATGGCCCAGGGTACTGCGCATATCCCTGAAATTTGTCAGGCGGATCATTAGCAGCAGATTGCGCTCATCGGCCAATGGCAGCGAATTGAAAAGCCCCGTGCGCGTCAGCAAACCGGTGTCCGGATCGTTGTTCAGCCTTGCCTGATGCTCAGTCAGCAGCCCGGCAATAAATCCGGATGCGCTATGCAGTTCTTTGTCGAGCAGAGCAATTTCAGGATACACCCGGCCGTACTCCGATTTTACCCACGGTTGTTTCCCTAAAAGCTGTGTCTTTTTTGCCAGTTCGTTAAATGGTCGAATGAATTTCTGTATCAACATCACTGTCGCTGAAAAAATCAGAAGAAATAATACAAACAGCCCGGCAATTTCTTTCAAGTGTGAATGCAGAAACATCGCAGTGACAGAAGTGTCAGGCATGATGATCAACAGCGACCAGTTCAGCTGCTTTGATTTATCGGTGATCGGATGCAGCATCACAAAATACTCATGCCCTGCCTGACTTATTTTCTGTGGTCCATTCGAACGCTCTCCGGCAGCCTGAAAATAGGGGAGCAGCTCAGGAAAATCATTGAGGTCAGACAACATTACTGATGTGGAACGGCTTTTTTCACGTCGGGTGCTCAGATATTGATCTTCAGACGCCGCAATAATATGCCGTTCGCTGTCCAGTAACAGCATGATACTGTCACTGCTCGGCCGCATCGTTTTTAAGGTATGACTTAACACCGCTGGATGGATGTCTGCTGAAATAATTCCGGCAAAATGTTCGCCATTGCGATAAAAAGGCACATACCAGCTCATGACGGGCCGATCGTCCATCAGGTGGTGATAATAGCTCGAAGACCAGAACGGGGATTTTTGCGCCATCCCCTGAATAAACCACGGGCGGGCATAGACATTAAAGCTCGCTATCTCTTTCGTCACCGTCGAAGCTGCTTCTGACGATTGATGGATAGCCAGCTGGTGGTTATTTCCGCCTGTGGACGCAATCAAAACCAGATTGTCGGCGTCGCCACTTTTTTCATAGGCTATATATCGCCCGTCAGCCGTGGCCACTCCGATTCGCGACAAGGCCTCACTATCCGAAAAATCTTTCTCCAGGACGTGTCTGAGCTCATTATCAATAGCTCCCTCTGAAAGATTGCTGCTGCTGTTTATCAGATGAGAGATAAATTTGCCTGCCTGAATGGGCTCGTTGAGCGCCATTTCCAGGCGATGGCTGATATATATGCTCTTTTCTGCCAGCATCGTTTCTGACGTTTCATCAAGAAGAGCATGCGTGGCCTGTTTTTGCAGGAAGAATACACTGATCCCCACAAGCACTGCGCAAACAAGCAGCGCAATCATCATGGTATTGAAAAAAGTCAGCGGATACTTTTTTAACGTTTGCGGCATTACAGCGCCTCCACGTTGCCAGTCTGAGGACGCTCAGAGCGGATATCCGAATGGTTATAATAGAAATGGTCGTTTTCGCAGTGCCAGTCCGCAAAGCGTGCAGGACGGGCAAAGTGATAGCCTTGCGCCTGATCGCAACCCATCGCCATTAAGCGCTCGCTCATATCCGCTTTTTCGACACCTTCGGCGATTAACGGAACGTTAAATCCTTTCGCCAGCACCAGAACTGAATGAATAATAGACAGGCTTTTTTCATCATTAAGCTGATCAGTGACGAACTGTCGATCGATTTTGATGCTGTCAAAGGGTAAAGAGTGCAGGTAAGAAAGGCTTGAGAACCCTGCGCCAAAGTCATCCAGTGAAATCAGGATCCCGTGCCTGCGCAAATAGTTAAGCACCTCACAGGCCTGTCGCTTATCACTCAGCAACACGTTTTCGGTGATTTCAATACAGATGTTTTCATTGGTTAGCCCCTGCAATTGAATGGTATCCATTAAATGCCAGGCAAATCCCTGATGCAGCAACTGTACGGGGGATACATTAATATGCAGGCGGAAATTTTTAGGCGCACCGCGTTTAATCAGCGCCGCCAGTTCCCGGCACGCTTCTTCAATGATCCAGCGCCCCAGAGGAATAATCAGCCCGCTTTCCTCAGCAATCGGAATAAAGCTATCAGGTGGAATATCTCCCAATTGTTCAGAGCGCCAGCGGATCAGGCACTCTCCTGCTGAGCAGAAATGCGCTTCGTTTTTCCCGACAATCGGCTGGAGAACCAAAAAGAGCTCATTCCTGGCGATGGCTTCGCTTAACGACTCATGCAGACGAATATTACTGAGCTCGCTTTGCAGCATTTCATCCGAGTAAAGTGAGGTGGTCGCATTGCCCTGCTTTTCGGCATGGCGCAGCGCCAGCCAGGCATGCATCAGAATGTCGATGATGCTGTCTGGGGTAATATCCTGCATCACCATCCCGCTATTCCCAGAAAACAGGAAATGCGACTCTTTGGTGGCAAACTCCGTTTTTACCGAAGAAAACAGCGAGTTAAGCAGCTGCTGATACTTCTGCACTTCCTGTTCGTGGTGAATACCCGGAAAAACAATCACAAACTTGTCGATGTTATCTCTCGAGATAATGATGTCCGTGGGAAGCTGATCCTGCAGCTGTCGCAGAAACGCATTCACCAGCTCATCCGCATATTTATTCCCCAGGGTATTCATAATCGACTTGGCATTGGTGAGGTGCACCAGAGCAACAAGATTGCGCTTATTATAAATACGCTGCTCTTTCAATAATCCTTGCCGGGTATGCAGACCGGTGGCGGGATCGTGCTCAATCTCTTTTCTTAGCCGCTCGAAGCTGTCCGCCAGCTTATACGATAAATTGCTAAACCCGTTCTCCAGTTCAATAATCTCCCGAAAACGGTAACGGCCGCTACCGGTGGACCACTTCCCACTCTCTAATTGCTGCGTTTTTCGTGCAATGTCTCTCAGGGGCGAGGTGATCCGGGCGAGCAAAAGATGCATCAACAGCAGGCTCAGAATAAATACAATCAGCAGCACGAGAACAATAAACTCTTCATGCAGGTTTACCGAATGATAAACATCAGCCGCCGGAATGAGGATCGCGGCTTTCCAGTTAAGCCCATCTGACAATGACGAGATCGCAAAGTGGCAGAGAAAATAGCTTCTCTGCCCAATATTCACTTTCAGTACCGTTGACGGCGCGGTATTTTTCAGTAACTTCGCCCCCTCCTGCAACACAGAGAATGAGGAATGCTCATCACCCAGTCCTTGCGTCAGAGCGAACGCTTGTGAAGACGCAATAATATGATTCCGATCGTCCACCACCAGCAGTACGCTGTTCTTAAATGGCTTTAACAACCGAAGTTTTTCACTGAGATTAACAAGATGCAGTTCACTTGCGATCACGCCAATGAATTCGCCCTTTTTATTGAAGGCCGGTGAACTGTAGGCAATTCCCAGCTCTTTGCCGGCATTCAGGTCACGATAAAGTTGGGTCCAGGTGGGGCTGCGGTTTTCATTGACGGTTCGGAACCAGGGGCGCTGCGCCATCTCATAGTGTTCATTACGCATAGCCACGCCTGAAAGCGGCGTCATCCCTTTGAAAGACGTCAACACATGCTGCGTTGAGTCGTCCTTCAGCGTTAAATATTCCTGATGCTGCTGATATTTATGGCTAAGTCCGACATAGTCACCATATTTGCTACCGAACTGGATCAGATTCAGATCGGTATTACCAGAATAAACATTATTCATAATGTTTTTCATGGCGGTGTACACATCGTTCAGCGGAATATTGTCCGAGTCATACTGCTGTAAGGCATTCGCCAGGGTTGCGTTAGCCTGCCGTGGAATATCAATGTAGCTTTCAACCGACTGTTTCAGCATTCTGGCGCGAGAGTCGACCAGATCGTGGCTGACCGTATTAATGATGTTCGCTCTGTCGAGGTAGACGATAGCAGAAACCACCGCAAACAGGATGAGGAAAATGGCAATAAATAGCGCTCTTATCGCCCCTGTCAGTGAGAGGGTCATTTTTTCAGGAAACAGTCTTTTCATAGTGATGAATTACGGAGTTGACGCAGCAGACAGGGGTGGAAAAATATTCCCGATTAAGTATTTAACGAAAGGATCCCCTTTTCTCCACGCTATACGAGGTAAACAACGATAAGGAAAATAGAGAGATTCGCTACTATTAGCTGGCTAATATATAGCAAACACAGGGATGGTCAGAGATAATTATCGTTTAAAATTAAACGACAGTGTAATTTTGCAGTTCGTACGAAAGAGATTAAGCGGGCATAAAAAACCCCGCGGTAGCGGGGTCTGGAGCAGATATTCTGAGGTAAAAAGAAGGCGCCCTTCCCCTTGCCTGAGTTTTATTCCGCTTTGGCTTCGGTGGATTTCAGCTCACCCATCACTTTGAGCTTTTTGGAGATCTCGCGACGCTCTTTGGACAGCTCAGCATTTTTGATGATGTAGTCATCAACGCGATCTTCATAGTCGGTTTTCATGCTGGCGATGATGCCCTGGATGGCTTCCACGCTCATGCCTGGCTTGATGTAGTCGCTAAGGTTATCCAGCAGCAGGACACGTTTCTGGTTATCACGGACCTTTTTCTCAACGTCCTGAATTTCACGCTGCAGCTTGTTCTTACGACGGAACAGACGAACAAACTCGAGTACGTCCTGGAAGGAAGGCTTAGTTGTTTCCATTTTTACACCCCTGCTAATTGAGATTCGGATTCGTAAAACAGCCGCTAAGGGTAAACATAACTGCTAGCGACCGTGAAAGACAATGGTTTTTGCTCTGGCTCCATCATAACCCTAAACCGTGCTGAATCGAAACAAGCAGACGGTAAACCCAGTCCGGGTGACGGTTATTTGCGCAACGCCCGGCAGATCAAATGCGACAACAGCTCCAGCTGCCTTGCCAGCTCCATGCTTAACCAGACATAGCCATGCATCGGCGTTTCTGCCAGGTTCTCCCCCTTGTAGTCACTCACCAACTGTCGCAGCTCTGCCACAATGTCGTTAAGTTTTTCGTTATTGGCAAGGATCGGCTGCGGATTGCCTTCATAAAGCGCATGCGCAATCGTCAGCAACGTCTGTTGAGTCATCGCCTGCATATCGCGCAACGTATGGGCATTAAGCATCACGTAGTGGCTGGCCCGCGAAGCCCAGTGAGCGTTAATTTGCAGCTCAAGCATGCAGACCAGATTGCGGTTAACGGTCTGGATGGCTTCGAAAATAGATTTCTGGATGTGCGTCTCTTTGCTGGCCGGGGTGATAAGCCCGCGCATTTTGACCACATCATTGAGGACTTTTTGCAGCCGACGCTCAAGGCGCGGGCGCTCCAGCAGGTTGGGGGAGAATCCGGCCTGATACAGACGGTTAAATTCAGTGACGTAACCCGCCATCTGAATTCGCCAGTGAAGAAAGGCACGCTGGGGCCAGATGCCGGTAAACAGCATCGCCAGCAGCGAACCAATAATCACATCGCCGCTTCGCCACAGCGCAGTGTGCATATCGCCCGGAGGTGCCCCCACTACGACTGCCAGCGTAATCCCAATCAGTAAAGCCTGATAAGGTTTCTTGCCAAGAGCCAGCCAGCCACAGAGAAACATCGCCCCGGCGCACCACAGCAGCATCAACGGCAGCGACATGAGTTCCAGCTTCAGCGCCACCAGACCGAGCGCAGAGCCGAGGATTGTCCCGCCAATGCGCTCAAAAGCCCGTGGCACGACATTTCCCCAAAAGGAAATTGGCCCCATGATCACCACGATGGTAATCAGAGGCCAGGTCCCTTCCGGGATATCCAGAAGCCGCACGACCAGAAAGGTCAGGACAAACGCGAGGGCAATGCGCACACCGTGGACAACACGATAGTGACGATATAAACGAATTTCGAAAGGACTCAGTGATTTATCGGCGCGCACACCCGCTCTCCGGCCAGGGCTGAAAACACAATTGTATCTTGTTTTCTGCCGCTGGCATCACAGATGAGTAAATATCCTCATAATAAACAGGACTTTTACCTTAAACCGCACGACGTTTAACAGGCACGTACATTTCGATATCCCAGTGTCCGTCCTTGTTGCCGTCGTTCAGATACAGCTCAAAGCAGGGTTTGGCTTCCAGTTCGTGGTCTTTATCCTCCAGCACGCTGTTGAAGAACTGGTACCAAGGGGTAGAGAAATCGTGGTCGATAACGCGAGCGGAGGCCTTCGCATATACGCCGCCTGCCACTTCGGTCAGGATCACACCTTCGCTGTTTGCCGGAATGGCATAACCCGGGCCGACGTTGACGACTGTGTCGCAGCGCAGTTTCTCCGCTGGTGTTTCATCCGGGTTATCGTAGTAAACAGCCAGCCACTCTCTTGCCGGGACCTTCTGGCCATTTACCCACATGGCCAGCTGCTCAAAGCCCTGCTTGACGGTCTCTTCCCACGGGCCAACCATATGAAAACCAGCAACAACGCGTTTTTGTTGCTGTGTGATGATGTAGTCCATACTTCCTCCGCAACCAAGTTTACTGGATAAATATACATATAAAATCTAGCAAACAGACCCGAATGAATATGTGCGATGATTCACAGAACGGGAAAGTAAAACGCTCCCGGACGGGAGCGTTGGTTTTCATAATTTGCTGAAGAATTGCCCGGCGGCGCGTTGCTTGCCCGGACCTACAACACCCTCAGGTTATAATGATTTTGTAGGTCCGGTAAGCGCAGCGCCACCGGGCAGTTAAAGCATGAAGGTTATCAGGCTTTATGGTGCAGCCAGTCACTGAAACGAGAGAACATCCCGCCTTTTTCCACGGCCTCAAGCGTGACAAGCGGCCAGTGCGCAACCACTTTGTCGCCGTCGTAAAGCTGGATTTCACCCACGCGCTGATGGGCAGCAATTGGGGCATCCAGCTCTTTTTTATCCAGCGTGTATTTTGCTTTGATGTTCGGTACTTCGGCTTTTGGCAGCGCCAGCCAGAAATCCTGATCGGTTCCCAGCTTAATGTTCTCTTTATTGCCGTACCAGATCCGCTCGGTGCCCACCTGTTTTCCACTGCTGAGCACCTGCACGGTATCAAAGTTATGCTGACCCCATTGCAGCAGCTTGCGGGCCTGATCTTCACGGCCTTTTGAGCTCAGCGCTCCCATCACCACGGCAATCAGACGACGATGACCATCCACCGCCGAAGCGATCAGGTTAAAGCCCGCCGAGGCCGTATGCCCGGTTTTCAGACCGTCGACATTCAGGGTTTTGTCCCACAGCAGCCCGTTGCGGTTGTTCTGGGTGATACCATTCCAGGTCAGGCTTTTCTCACTGTACATGTGATAAAACTGTGGCTCACCGTGAATGATTGCCCGTGACAGCACGGCCAGATCATAGGCCGAACTGTGTTGTCCTGGCGCATCCAGCCCGTGCACGGTTTCAAAATGCGTATCCTTCAGACCCAGCTTCTGCACATAGTCATTCATCATGCTGACAAACTGCGGTTGCCCGCCCGCCACGTGATCGGCCAGCGCCACGCAGGCATCGTTACCGGAATCGACAATCAGACCACGGCTCAGTTGCTCAACCGTTAGTCGGTCGCCCTCTTTCAGGAACATCAGCGATGAACCGTCAAACACCGGGTTACCCTTCGCCCAGGCATCACGCCCAACGGTCACCAAGTCATTCAGTGAGATACGGTGGCTGTCGACGGCACGATCAATCACATAGCCGGTCATCAGCTTGGTCAGGCTGGCGGGATTGCGCTGCTGGTGTTCATTACCGGCAGTCAGGATCTGGCCCGTGGTGTAATCCATCAGCACCCAGGCAGCGGCCTGAATGGCAGGAGGCTGAACCGGTGCAGGGATATAATCTGCGGCAACTGCGCAGGAGATGCTCGATGCGAGCAAAGAAACAGCAACAATCAAACGGCCTTTCAACAGCAGATCCTCAACGTTCAAAATTCGCTGTTCTTTTTACGGGAGTTTCGTCTGAATCACAGTCCTAAATTGCAATAAAATATGACATTTCCTGCGAGCAGGGCCGCGTACTGAGCGGCGAAACCCTTCTGATAGCCCGGTAAATCGTTTACCATGACGGCCTGATACGCAGCAGGATCACTGACAGACCATGCAAGAGAAGTCATCGCAACCCGGTTTTCTGTTTCACGACTACGAAACCTTCGGCACCAGCCCGCAGCTGGACAGGCCGGCACAGTTCGCCGCCATTCGCACCGACAATGATTTCAACATTATTGGCGAACCGGAGGTGTTTTACTGCAAGCCCGCCGACGACTATCTGCCCCAGCCGCAGGCGGTGATGATCACCGGGATCACCCCGCAGGAAGCGCTGGCGAAAGGTGAAAACGAAGCGGCTTTTGCCCGCCGAATTCACGATCTGTTCACCGTACCTGAAACCTGCGTGGTGGGTTACAACAACGTTCGTTTCGATGACGAAGTGACGCGCAACATCTTGTACCGCAACTTCTACGATCCCTACGCCTGGAGCTGGCAAAATCGCAATTCGCGC
Organism: Enterobacteriaceae bacterium 89; assembly: GCA_014156375.1. Taxonomy (GTDB): domain Bacteria; phylum Pseudomonadota; class Gammaproteobacteria; order Enterobacterales; family Enterobacteriaceae; genus Scandinavium. The sequence continues at coordinate 962,014 of RQJH01000003.1, forward strand.
TGGGATTTGCTGGACGTGATGCGCGCCTGCTACGCCCTGCGCCCGGAGGGCATCAACTGGCCAGAAAACGAGGACGGTTTGCCAAGCTTCCGCCTTGAGCATCTGACCAAAGCCAACGGCATTGAGCACAGCAACGCGCACGATGCGATGGCCGACGTTTACGCGACTATCGCCATGGCTAAACTGGTGAAGGCCGCTCAGCCGCGTCTGTTTGAGTATCTCTATACTTATCGCGGGAAGAACAAGCTGGCGACGCTGATTGACGTACCGCAGATGAAGCCGCTGGTGCATATTTCCGGCATGTTTGGCGCCTGGCGCGGCAATACCAGCTGGGTGGCGCCGCTTGCGTGGCATCCTGATAACCGTAATGCGGTGATTATGGTGGATCTGGCGGGTGATATGACTCCGCTGCTGGAGCTGAACGCCGATGAGCTGCGCGAGCGCCTGTACACACCAAAAGCCGATTTGGGCGAGCTGGCTGCTGTTCCCGTCAAACTGGTGCATCTGAATAAGTGCCCTGTACTGGCACAGGCCAATACGCTGCGCCCGGAAGATGCTGACCGGCTTGGCGTGAACCGCCAGCTTTGTCTCGATAACCTCAAGCTTCTGCGTGAGAATTCGCAGGTGCGCGAAAAAGTCGTGGCGATTTTCGCGGAAGCCGAGCCGTTTGTGCCGTCGGAAAACGTCGACACCCAACTCTATAACGGTTTCTTTAGCGACGCCGATCGTGCGGCAATGAAAATCCTGCTGGAAACCGAGCCGCGCAATCTGCCCGCGCTGGATTTAACTTTCTCCGATAAACGCATTGAGAAATTGCTGTTTAACTATCGCGCCCGTAACTTCCCCGGCACGCTGGATGAAACCGAGCAGGAGCGCTGGCTGCAGCATCGCCGCAACGTCTTCACCCCTGAGTTCCTGCAAGCCTATGCGCAGGAGCTGGAGTCGCTCTACGCTCAGTATGAAGGAAACAGCGAGAAGCTTGCGTTGTTGAAAGCGCTGTATCAGTACGCGCAAGAGATTGTTAACTGATTTTCATTCAATATGTATTTATTGCAAAATTATGACACTAATTATTTTCCAAGAAGTGCTTACATGGTAGAATGTTATTTACCTTTAATTATATCTACTTCCCAGTTAAGATATCGAAATGGATTATATTTGTCTTGCGCTTCTTGTCATAATGACATTGGCAACGAACCGATGGATTGCTACGAAAGCAGCCATAACTGTTTTATTTATTACGCTGTTTGCATTTTGGTACATATCCGATATGTTTACAGGATATGGCGTCACCGATGCTGTATATTATCATATATTTAATACAGTTGAAGGTACATCCATCGATGATCTTTATAGTAAATTTGAGATTGGCTCACTATTCATTTTTGCTATTCTAATATTCTTGGCCACAAGCATCATTCTTAAAGTCAAAAACATTAACTTGGTCAAACATAGACATATTAATACACTATGGTCAATCACTTTAATCTGCATAGTATTTACCCCTTACTTTAGCAACATTTACAATTCAGCTAAAGATACATTCTTTAACAAAGGTGACGCGACAGCTGTAGAAAATGAATACAAGTCTATCTCAGGAACACTTAACAGAAAATATAATTATGTTTTCATTTATGCGGAAAGTCTTGAACATACCCTTCGTAATCTCAATGGTGAAAACCACCTTCCAGGATTAAGTCATATTGCTTCACAATACCTGGACTTCACCGACATTCGCCAACCCGTAAGTAGAGGTATGGGCTGGACAATGGCGGGGATGGTTAATACACAGTGCGGTATACCACTAGTGATGGAACAGGGAAATTCTGGTGCTAACTTTGAGAATTTTTTAGGCAAAGCAGGCTGCGTTGCCTCATGGCTAAAGCAGCAAGGCTACCAGACAGAATTTATTAGAGGCAGCCAAAAAGAATTTGCAGGCGGCGACAAATTTCTGGAACAGCATGGCTGGCAATCCCAGCATGATAAATCCTGGTTTGTTGATAATCATCTTGCCACTCCAGATCAAATCAGCGGTTGGGGAATCCATGATGATGTCATGCTTAACCATGCCTGGGATGAATTTACACGAATGTCTCAAAGTCATCAGCCATTCTTACTTTCTTTCTTGACAGTTAATACTCATGCACCAAGTGGAACATTTTTACCCGTGTGTGATAAGCATGTTGCAAAAAATGATCAGTATCCGATGTTAGCATCTGTATCCTGCTCTGATTATTTACTGAGCAGTTTTATTCAGCGTATTACTGACAGTGAATGGTTCGATAACACTATTATTGTATTGGTTTCTGATCATTTGATGATGGCAAATGATGCTAGTTCACTTCTTTCTTCTAATGAAAAATCGCGGCGCAATAATTTCATAATCATAAAGAAAGGTATTAAGCCTGAAAAAAACCACACAGCAGGTACTCTTTTAGATGTATGGCCAACTGTTTTAGATTTATCAGGTTCATCTGTCAAAGAAATTGGTTTTGGTACAAGTCTGTTAGGGAACAAACCTGGGAATTTTATTAAAAACTATATTCAAGGACATTCAAAAAATTATCTCGCTTACGCTTCTCAGTTATGGGATTATCCATCAATCAATGATGGTATGAAGCAAACAATTCGAGGCATTCAGATTGGTTCACAGGAATACACTCTACCTGTATATTCAGCCATTAATAATTCTGAAAACTAGAAGCAGTTGGATTTGATGCATTCGCGATGAATGCAGTAAAAACCTTAAACCATCATAAGCTTTTTTTCTATGCAAACATTTGTAAAAACATAGGAATAAATGACAGCGGCGTTTGTGCCTACGCTGTTTCTGCCACTTCGATTAAGAAATTTCGTATAAACAGCAAAGGGATAATAAATACAAAAAATATAAATTATCATTCTGTATTCTACCATAATGACATCATAGGGCTTTCAGCAGCACCTTTAACACTTATGAGTGGTGGAACTTTTAATAGCCAAGACATAAATTTGCCTTTTGGATTTAATTTCATTCCGATGAAACATAACAACAAACTTGGTACTGTCGTTAATTATTCTACATGCAACATGCATTCGTTACCCGTGCGTGAAGTTAGCTCGTTTTTAGAAGAACAAGATAGCCCTACTATTTTCTCTTCCAATGACTCGGTTTTTTGTTCTGATGTTGAGCCATTGAAACAGCTTGCGGATATTATTAAACTCCCAGATATTAATTCACTTCAGATTAGACAACAGATTATAGGGGTTTATAACAATGGAAAAAGTGATTTCATAAAAGGAATCCCAGAATTACCTTTGGACGCTTTTATCGACACTAAGAATTATAAGATAGTCTCACTATGCGAAGCATTTGCTGATTGTCAGTAAATAGATGAGTTTCTGAGCTAAGTATGCCTTGGCTCACCTTAATTCTGCCATAACAACCACCTCATACTGGGGTGGTTTTCAACGAGTAAGGCCTGACTCAATGCTATTCAAATAAAAACATAGCCCTGACGTTAATACACGAGCCAAATATACATCTCCTGTTAACTCCACACAAAACTCATTGCTAGTTTCATGTCACCCTTACACTCAATGGAGAATTAACCATTCTTAAGAGCAGTTTAGCAATGAGGTCTAAGTATAGAAATGCTATATTTCATTAGTAATTTTCAGCCAAGCACATCCCCCTCACCATTCAGTATAGTTATCTCATAAAGCCAATAAGATCGAATTTAAAATAATTTAGGTTCTTTGCAAATCCATATAGCCGCTAGCCAAATAATTAATGTCATGTAAATCCAGAAGTATCAATAACCCTTCATCTATTAGTGTTTCAATATGGCCTTGTACCATTATTAATATTTATACACCCTAATTGGGGTTCCAGATTTTCACAAGGCATAAAAAAACCGGAGACACTGTCTCCGGTTTTTTTCATCAACGCAACTTACTGCGCGATATCTTCGTACTGTGGTACCGGGTTGCGGAAGCTTTTGGTCACGCAGGCCAGATAAATCAGACCCAGCGCGCCCCAAATCAGGCCGAGAACCATGGAGCTCTCTTCCAGGTTGATCCACAGTGCGCCTACGGTCAGCGCGCCACATACCGGCATTACCAGGTAGTTGAAGTGGTCTTTCAGCGTTTTGTTACGCTTTTCGCGGATCCAGAACTGGGAGATCACCGACAGGTTAACGAAGGTGAAGGCCACCAGCGCACCGAAGTTAATCAGCGCCGTTGCAGTCACGAGGTCGAACTTGATGGCCAGCAGAGCAATCGCGCCCACCAGCAGTACGTTCCACGCCGGAGTACGCCATTTCGGATGAACATAACCGAAGAAGCTACGCGGGAACACGCCGTCACGACCCATCACGTACATCAGACGAGAAACGCCTGCGTGTGCCGCCATACCGGATGCCAGTACGGTCACGCTGGAGAAGATCAGCACGCCCCACTGGAAGGTTTTACCCGCTACGTACAGCATAATTTCAGGCTGAGACGCATCCGGATCCTTGAAGCGAGAGATATCCGGGAAGTACAGCTGCAGGAAGTAAGATGCCACGATGAACACCATACCGCCAATCAGCGCCGTCAGGAAAATCGCTTTCGGGATCACGCGCTCGGCGTCTTTGGTTTCTTCAGACAGAGAAGAAATACCGTCAAAGCCCAGGAACGAGAAGCACAGAATCGTCGCACCGGTGATCATCGGCGTGATATGCGCGCCATCAGACCAGAACGGACGGCTGCTGGTCAGCGTACCGGCACCCACACCGTTGTAAACGCCCCAGACGATCATCCCGACGATAACCGCCACGATGCCCATCTGCAGCACCACAATCAGGGTGTTGAAGTTGGCCACGGTTTTGATGCTGCGCAGGTTAGAGATGGTCATAAAGGCCACCAGCGCAACGACAAAGATCCACGACGGAACCGAAGGCACCAGGGCCTCAAAATAGATTTTTGCCAGCAGGATGTTGATCATCGGCATAAACAGATAATCAAGCAGCGAAGACCAGCCCACCATAAAGCCAACCGTCGGGCTAATGGATTTCTGAGCATAGGTATAGGCTGACCCTGCAGACGGATAGCGGCGAACCAGCTTACCGTAACTTAACGCAGTAAACAGGATGGCTATCAGAGCGAATGCATAAGCTGTCGGGACGTGACCATCGGTCAGTCCAGATACGATACCAAATGTATCGAACAGCGTCATAGGCTGCATATAGGCAAGACCCATCATAACAACCGGAATCAACGTAAGAGACTTACGCAATTCCACGCGAGAGGTGTTTGGAGTAACGTTATGCGACATGGCTATTCCCCTTTACGGTGAAAACCGTCGCGTAAGCAAAAAATTGCCCCATTTTTTGGATTTCCTCGGCGACAACAACTGTCGATTTTTGTAAGTATCTATCCGGTACGAAGCCCGGCCTCTTGTTTTGAATGAGTATTTCTCGAAAGCAAAAAATAACCGACGCTTTGAAATCGCGTCGGTTAGTCTCTTTTTGCTGGCGCGTATTCTGCCCCCATCCCCGCATAAACACAAGAGATTGGGAGCTTTGAAAGTAAATTCTTTTTCTAGTGGTCGGACAAGCCTTCTGCGGCGGGCTGATACACCGCTGCGATAGCACTATTTGCTAACACCGCTTCCCGCCACCAGTCGCTGGCAAGCCCCGCCGTTTGCTCGTTCCAGCCGATCCACACCGCATCAAACGGCACGTGGGCTGACACCTGTTTTTCGATCAGCGCGCCGCTCTCCAGAAAACGCTGGGCCAGATAGCGCGGCAGGTAGCCGCAGCCGATGCCGCTGATTTGCAGCTCCAGCTTGGTTTTGAAATCAAAAACGGTGATTGCCTCCTGGTCTTCCAGCAGCTGCTGGAACGCAGGACTGTCCGGCGTGGTGCCGTCACCGACCACAATCGCGCGGTGGCGTTTAATGGTTTTGCGGCTGAGAGGTTCCGGCAGTTGGGCAAGAGGATGATGCGGAGCGATAACAAAGATTTGCTCAAGCTGCCCCAGCGGCGCAAAGCCAAACCCGCTGAGCGGCGGCGGATCTCTCAACGCTCCGATAATCATATCGGCCCGCCCCTGCACCAGGGCATCCCATGAACCGCCTAGCACTCCGTTAATAAACTTCAGGCGCGTCACGTTGTGGTTTTCATAAAACTGTTCGATCAGCGGTGCCAGCAGTGAAAAAGGGAAAGTATCGTCCACGCCAATCACCAGGTCGTTTTCCCAGCCCTGATGCAGCTTGATGGCCTGCTTTTCCAGTTCGCGAACGGTATGCAGCACTTCGCGCCCTTTTTCCAGCAGCATCTGCCCAGTGCGGGTGAATCTGGCACGGTGACCGGAGCGATCCAGAAGTTGGATATTGAGATCGCTTTCGAGCTTGTGCACGGTATAGCTGAGCGCCGAGGGGGTTTTAAAGAGCTTTGCCGATGCCGCAGCAAAGCTCCCTTCTTTATCGAGCGCATCAAGAATGATGAGGACTTCCAGTAGTGGTTTCATCGTCGCCCCCTGCGGACCGCGATGTCACCGCGGACGGCTTACTCCAGCGGCATCACCAGCGGATCGGGATACTGATATTCAAAACCGAGCTCCGCACAGATGCGGTTCCCGTCGATAATGCGTCCCTTGTCGTTGCTATCGCTGAATACCGGTGGCTCAAGGCCCAGCTCGCGCGCCATTTGTGGATAGAACGTTGAACGAGAAGGATGGCCCGGCGCGCACAGGTTATAGATGTGGCCGCCTTTTGGCGCCTGCAACAGCAAGGTGATTGCCGCAATCACATCCTCGAGATGCACCAGGTTAACGCCCTGCTGGCCGTCGGAGGCCGATTTGCCGGCAAAGAAGCGGCCAGGATGACGTTCCGGCCCGACCAGTCCCGCCAGGCGCAAAATATCCACCGACGTGCCCGGCAGATTGTGCAGCCAGTCTTCCAGCTCTTTCAGCACTCGCCCACTCGAGGTAATCGGCACTCGCGGGCTGCTTTCCTTTATCGCTCCCTGCCCTTTTCCGTATACCGACGTTGAGCTGGTAAATACAATTCGTGGAATATGGTGAGCCAGCGCAGTATCGACGATCTCCTGCACGGCCTGCAGATAGAAATCCTCGCCCGGACCCGTGCGGCGCGCTGGCAGGGTGATCACCAGCGCATCGACGTTCATTAACGCATCCAGATCGTCAGTATCGCAGACAAGCTGTGGCTCAAGGCGCAACGGATAGCCGTCAATACCACACATTCTGGCCGCCTCGACCCCATCGGCCGTCGTTTTGCTGCCAGTAACCTGCCAGCCCCGCGCGATAAGCGAAAGCCCGAGCGGCATTCCTAACCATCCTAACCCGACAATGGCGACCTTTTTCATCTGCCTTCTCCTGACTTTATGGCGTTCCTTTCATAAGGCTACGCCAGCACCAGCCAACTGACAATTTATCTGGTGAATATGAAATGAATTAAAGTTCGCAAAAAGCCCTTGCAATCCTGCGGTGAGGTGGTTTAGGTTAAACAACATCAAATGCATAAGCATTCAACGAGAAAATTATGAGCCGCGTTCAATTTAAAAACCACCATCATCACCATCACCCTGATTAGTCTTTCAGGCGATGTGTGCTGGAAGACATTCAGATCTTCCAGTGGTGCATGAACGCAGAGAAAGCCCCCGGAAGATCGCACTTCCGGGGGCTTTTTTTTGGGCGCGAGCTTTTTAAGATTCAGACAGGACTACGAGGATAAGAGCATGTCAGACAACACCCGTTTACGCATAGCTATGCAGAAGTCAGGCCGTTTAAGCGATGATTCACGCGAATTACTCTCTCGCTGCGGCATAAAAATTAATCTGCACACCCAGCGCCTGATAGCGCTGGCAGAAAATATGCCTATCGACATCCTGCGCGTGCGTGATGACGACATCCCTGGCCTGGTGATGGACGGCGTGGTGGATCTGGGCATCATCGGTGAGAACGTGCTGGAAGAAGAGCTGCTGAACCGCCGCGCTCAGGGCGAAGATCCTCGTTATTTCACCCTGCGTCGTCTCGACTTTGGCGGCTGCCGCCTGTCGCTCGCCACGCCGGTCGATGAGACCTGGAACGGCCCGGCGGCGCTGGACGGTAAACGTATCGCCACCTCTTATCCGCACCTCCTGAAGCGTTACCTCGATCAGAAAGGCATCTCTTTTAAATCCTGCCTGCTGAACGGCTCTGTCGAAGTGGCTCCTCGCGCCGGTCTGGCGGATGCGATTTGTGACCTGGTCTCCACCGGCGCAACGCTCGAAGCCAACGGCCTGCGCGAAGTCGAAGTCATTTATCGCTCTAAGGCCTGTCTGATCCAGCGTGACGGTGAAATGCCGGAAGCCAAACAGCAGCTGATCGACCGACTGCTGACCCGTATTCAGGGCGTGATCCAGGCTCGCGAATCGAAATACATCATGATGCACGCGCCGACCGAACGACTGGAAGAAGTGGTCGCTCTGCTGCCGGGCGCCGAGCGCCCAACCATTCTGCCGCTGGCGGGCGATCAGCAGCGCGTGGCGATGCACATGGTCAGCAGCGAAACCCTGTTCTGGGAAACCATGGAAAAACTGAAAGCGCTGGGTGCCAGCTCCATTCTGGTGCTGCCGATTGAGAAGATGATGGAGTAATTCCTCCTGTTATTGCCCGGTGACGCTGTGCTTACCGGGCCTACGAGCCATCGCAATTTTTTGACCTTGTAGGTCTGATAAGCGAAGCGCCATCAGGCATGTTTTGAGCCGAGCTGCCAGCCACCAGCGGCGCATCCGGCAAAAGGAAAGTGATATGAACTTCAACACAATCATCGACTGGAACCAGTGCAGCGCAGAGCAGCAAAGCGCCTTGCTGATGCGCCCGGCGATTTCAGCTTCAGAGAGCATCACCCGTACTGTTGTTGAAATCCTCGACAACGTTAAAAGCAACGGTGACAAGGCGCTGCGCGAATACAGCGCAAAGTTTGACAAAACGGATGTCGCTACTCTTCGGGTTAGCGCAGAAGAAATTGACGCTGCCAGCGCGCGTCTGAGCGAAGAGTTAAAGCAGGCGATGGCCGTGGCGGTGAAAAACATCGACACCTTCCACAACGCTCAGCAGCTTCAGACCGTGGATATTGAAACTCTGCCTGGCGTGCGCTGCCAGCAGGTGACTCGCCCTATTGCCTCGGTCGGCCTTTATATTCCGGGCGGCTCTGCCCCGCTGTTTTCTACCGTACTGATGCTGGCCACTCCGGCGCGCATTGCGGGCTGTAAAAAAGTAGTGCTGTGCTCACCGCCGCCGATTGCCGATGAAATTCTGTATGCCGCGAAGCTGTGCGGCGTTCAGGAAGTCTTTAACGTTGGCGGAGCGCAGGCGATTGCGGCGCTGGCCTTCGGAACTGAGTCCGTGCCCAAAGTGGATAAAATCTTCGGGCCGGGCAACGCCTTTGTCACCGAAGCCAAGCGCCAGGTCAGCCAGCGTCTGGACGGTGCGGCTATCGACATGCCGGCCGGGCCTTCCGAGGTGCTGGTGATTGCCGACAGCGGCGCGACGCCGGATTTTGTCGCTTCAGATTTACTTTCTCAGGCAGAACACGGTCCGGATTCGCAGGTGATCCTGCTGACGCCGGATGCTGAAATGGCATCCCGCGTGGCGCAGGCCGTTGAACACCAGTTGGCTGAACTGCCGCGTGCAGAAACCGCCCGCCAGGCGCTCGCCGCCAGCCGCCTGATTGTGGCCCGCGATCTGACACAGTGCGTGGAGATTTCTAATCAGTACGGTCCTGAACACCTGATTATCCAGACCCGCGATGCACGCTCGCTGGTCGACAGCATCACCAGCGCAGGCTCTGTCTTCCTCGGAGACTGGTCACCGGAATCAGCAGGAGACTACGCTTCTGGCACCAACCACGTCCTGCCGACGTACGGCTACACCGCTACCTGCTCAAGCCTTGGCCTGGCAGATTTCCAGAAGCGCATGACCGTGCAGGAACTTTCGCGCGAAGGTTTCAGCCAGCTTGCTTCCACCATCGAAACGCTGGCCGCCGCCGAACGCCTGACGGCCCACAAAAATGCCGTAACCCTGCGCGTTGCCGCCCTTAAGGAGATGAAATGAGCATTGAAGAGTTAGCCCGCAAAAACGTTCGCGATCTGACGCCTTATCAGTCCGCTCGTCGCCTGGGCGGGAAAGGTGATGTCTGGCTGAATGCTAATGAATTCCCGACGGCAGTGGCTTTTGACCTTTCTCAGCAGACGCTCAACCGTTATCCGGAATGTCAGCCGAAGGCGGTGATTGAGAATTACGCTCAGTACGCCGGGCTGAAACCTGAGCAGGTGCTGGTCAGCCGCGGAGCCGATGAAGGCATTGAACTGCTGATCCGCGCGTTCTGCGAACCGGGCAAAGATGCCATACTGTTCTGCCCGCCAACCTACGGCATGTACAGCGTCAGCGCTGAAACCTTTGGCGTGGAATACCGCACGGTTCCGGCACTGGAAAACTGGCAGCTCGATTTGCAGGCCATCGCCGATAAGCTAGACGGCGTGAAGGTGGTTTATGTTTGCAGCCCGAACAACCCAACCGGGCAAATCATCAATCCGCAGGATTTCCGCGTGCTGCTGGAAATGACGCGCGGCAAAGCGATAGTCGTTGCCGACGAGGCCTATATCGAATTTTGCCCGCAGGCAACGCTGACCGGCTGGATTGCCGAATACCCGAATTTAGTGGTGCTGCGTACGCTTTCCAAAGCTTTCGCCCTGGCAGGATTACGCTGCGGTTTTACTCTGGCAAGCGAAGAAGTGATCGCGCTGCTGATGAAAGTCATCGCGCCGTACCCGCTTTCAACGCCGGTTGCAGATATTGCCGCTCAGGCACTCAGCCCGCAGGGCATTACCGCGATGCGTGAACGCGTAGCGCAAATTCTGCAAGAGCGGCAGTACCTTGTCAGCCAGCTGCGCGACATCGCCTGCGTTGAACAGGTATTTGATTCTGAAACCAACTACATTCTGGCGCGCATTACTGCCTCAAGCGCGGTCTTCAAATCTTTGTGGGATCAGGGCATTATCTTACGTGACCAGAATAAACAACCTTCTTTAAGCGGCTGCCTGCGCATCACCATTGGCACCCGCGCTGAAAGCCAGCGCGTCATTGACGCCCTTCGTGCGGAGACTGTATGACCCAGAAGTTCCTCTTTATCGATCGTGACGGCACGCTGATTAGCGAACCCCCGAGTGATTATCAGGTAGACCGTTTCGATAAACTGGCCTTTGAGCCAGAAGTTGTCCCCTCTCTGCTGAAACTACAAACGGCGGGCTACAGGCTGGTGATGATCACCAACCAGGACGGGCTGGGTACCGACAGCTTCCCGCAGGCTGATTTCGACGGCCCGCACAACCTGATGATGCAGATTTTCACCTCGCAGGGCGTGAAGTTTGACGAAGTGCTGATTTGTCCGCACTTTGAAAGCGATAACTGCGAGTGCCGCAAACCGAAAACCAAAATGGTCACCGCCTGGCTTGCCGATGGCGTGATGGATACGGCCAACAGCTTCGTGATTGGCGACCGCGCCACCGACGTAACCCTGGCGGGCAACATGGGCATTGCCGGTTTGCGCTACAGCCGTGACGATCTCAACTGGACAAAAATCACCGAGCAGCTGACGAAGCGCGACCGCTACGCGCACGTTGAGCGCGTCACCCGTGAAACGCAAATTGACGTGAAGGTGTGGCTTGATCGCGAAGGCAGCAGCAAAATCAGCACCGGCGTGGGTTTCTTCGATCACATGCTCGACCAGATTGCGACCCACGGCGGTTTCCGTATGGACATCACCGTTAAAGGCGATCTGTATATCGACGATCACCACACGGTGGAAGATACCGGCCTCGCCCTGGGCGAAGCGCTGAAACTGGCGCTGGGCGATAAACGCGGCATCAACCGTTTCGGCTTCGTGCTGCCAATGGATGAATGCCTGGCGCGCTGTGCGCTGGATATCTCCGGTCGTCCACACCTCGAATATCGCGCCGAGTTTACCTACCAGCGCGTAGGGGATCTCAGCACCGAGATGATTGAGCACTTCTTCCGCTCACTCTCTTACACCATGGGCGTGACGCTGCATCTGAAAACCAAGGGCAAGAACGATCACCACCGTGTGGAAAGCCTGTTTAAAGCCTTTGGTCGCACGCTGCGTCAGGCAATCCGCGTGGAAGGCGACACTCTGCCCTCTTCGAAAGGAGTGCTGTGATGAACGTGGTTGTGCTGGATACCGGCTGCGCCAATCTGAATTCCGTCACTTCAGCCGTTCGCCGCCATGGCTACGAACCAGTCGTCAGCCGCGATCCGGACGTAGTGCTTCGCGCCGACAAACTTTTTCTGCCAGGCGTCGGAACAGCGCAGGCGGCAATGGATCAGCTTCGCGAGCGTGAACTTATCGAGCTGATTAAAGCCTGTACCCAACCCGTGCTGGGTATTTGCCTAGGGATGCAGCTCCTCGGTCGCAGCAGCGAAGAGACCGGCGGCGTGGAGCTGCTCGGCATCATCGATCAGGACGTACCGAAAATGACCGATTTTGGTCTGCCGCTACCGCACATGGGCTGGAACCGCGTTTATCCGAAAGCCGGCGATCGCCTGTTTCGCGGCATTGAAGACGGCGCGTACTTCTATTTCGTCCACAGCTATGCGATGCCGGTGAACGAAAACACCATTGCGCAGTGCCACTACGGCGAAGCCTTCACGGCGGCAGTACAAAAAGACAATTTCTTCGGCGTGCAGTTTCACCCGGAGCGCTCCGGTGCCGCGGGTGCAGCCCTGCTGAAAAACTTCCTGGAGATGTAATGATCATTCCAGCTTTAGATTTAATTGACGGTACCGTGGTCCGCCTGCATCAGGGCGATTACGGCCAGCAGCGCGATTACGGCAACGATCCCTTGCCACGTTTGCAGGATTACGCCAGACAGGGTGCACAGGTGCTGCATCTTGTCGATCTGACCGGGGCAAAAGATCCGGCTAAGCGCCAGATCGCGCTGATTAAAACGCTGGTTGCAGGCGTCAACGTGCCAGTTCAGGTTGGCGGTGGCGTTCGTACGGAAGCAGACGTAGCAGCATTACTGGATGCTGGCGTAGCTCGCGTAGTGATTGGCTCGACGGCAGTGAAATCGCCGGAAGTGGTGAAAGGCTGGTTTGAGCGCTTCGGCGCTGAAAAACTGGTGCTGGCGTTGGATGTACGTATTGATGAGCAGGGGAACAAACAGGTGGCCGTCAGCGGCTGGCAGGAAAACTCCGGCGTGACGCTGGAAGAACTGGTGGAAACCTATCTACCCGTTGGCCTGCAGCACGTACTTTGCACGGATATTTCCCGCGATGGCACACTCGCTGGCTCAAACGTCTCATTGTATGACGAAGTGTGCGCTCGTTTCCCGCAGGTGGCTTTCCAGTCATCCGGCGGCATTGGCAGTCTGGACGACATTGCTGCTCTGCGCGGCACAGGGGTACGCGGCGTGATCGTTGGTCGCGCGCTGCTGGAAGGTAAATTTAACGTCACGGAGGCTATCGAATGCTGGCAAAACGGATAATCCCTTGCCTTGATGTCCGCGATGGACAGGTGGTGAAAGGCGTTCAGTTCCGCAATCACGAAATCATTGGCGAAATCGTCCCCTTGGCTCAGCGCTATGCTCAGGAAGGCGCGGATGAACTGGTGTTTTACGATATCACCGCCTCCAGCGACGGACGCGTTGTGGATAAAAGCTGGGTTTCCCGCGTGGCAGAGGTGATCGATATTCCTTTCTGCGTCGCTGGCGGCATTAAATCCGTGGACGATGCAGCAAAAATTCTCTCTTTCGGCGCGGACAAGATTTCCATCAACTCCCCTGCCCTTGCAGATCCTGAGCTGATCACCCGTCTGGCAGATCGCTTTGGCGTACAGTGCATTGTGGTGGGGATTGATACCTGGTTCGATGCGGAAACGGGAAAATATCACGTCAATCAGTATACCGGCGATGAAAGCCGCACCCGCGTCACTCAGTGGGAAACGCTGGATTGGGTGAAGGAAGTGCAAAAACGCGGTGCCGGTGAAATTGTGCTGAACATGATGAATCAGGATGGCGTGCGCAACGGCTACGACCTTGGGCAGCTGAAAACAATGCGCGAAGCCTGCCACGTGCCGCTGATCGCCTCCGGTGGCGCGGGCACAATGGAACACTTCCTGGAAGCCTTCCGCGACGCTGACGTCGACGGCGCGCTGGCTGCCTCCGTGTTCCACAAACAGATTATCAATATTGGTGAATTAAAAGCTTACCTGGCAGGCCAGGGAGTGGAGATCAGGTTATGAAACTGGACTGGGAAAAAACCGACGGACTGATGCCCGCCGTTGTACAACACGCGGTCTCCGGCGAAGTGCTGATGCTGGGATATATGAATCAGGAAGCGCTGGCGAAAACGCAGGAAAGCGGCAAAGTGACGTTTTTCTCCCGCACCAAACAGCGGCTGTGGACCAAAGGTGAAACCTCCGGCAACTTTCTGAACGTGGTCAGCATCACTCCGGACTGCGATAACGACACGCTGCTGGTGCTGGTCAACCCCATCGGGCCAACCTGCCATAAAGGCACCTCAAGCTGCTTTGGCGAGACCGGCCACCAGTGGCTGTTCCTTTATCAGTTGGAGCAGCTGTTGGCCGAGCGCAAAACTGCCGATCCGGCAAGCTCCTACACGGCTAAGCTGTACGCCAGCGGGACTAAGCGGATAGCTCAGAAAGTGGGTGAAGAAGGCGTGGAAACAGCGTTGGCAGCAACGGTGAACGATCGCCATGAGCTGACCAATGAAGCGTCTGATTTGATGTATCACCTGCTGGTGCTTTTGCAGGATCAGGATCTGGATTTGACGACGGTTATTGAGAATTTGAGGAAACGGCATCAGTAGTATTATCGTCAGAAACAAAAAACCGGGCTCAGCGATGAGACCCGGTTTTTTTACGTTATGCGGTAAGCCTTAAGCTTTTGGCTGATAATTGCGCAACGCGTTGCGTCCCAGAACGATGCCTGCACCGACCATCCCGCCTAAAAGTACAGCCAGGATCAGCACCAGCGCGCGTTTAGGGCTGTCGCGACGAACTGGCAGAGTCGGCTTCATAACATAGCGGTAGGCATGGAGTTCATCAGGTTTGACCGTCAGCGAAGAGACTGCCAGTAAATTCTGACGGGTAGCATAGTAGTCGTCTGAGAAAGTTAGTGGACGAGTCGCTTCGTTTTTAACCATTGCCTCAAGAGCGGAACTACCCAGCATAAACATCGTATCCTGAGACACCTGATCGGCCTGCTGGACCTGTGGCGTTTTAATCTGCGCCTGCTCAGCAACGGTCAGGGCCTGGTTAATCTGAGCAATACGCAGCGCTTTTTGCTCCGCCGACACTTTTTCCTGGTTGGACAGGGAAGTTTGCAGGTCAGTGACTCGTGCCTTAATGTTGACGTTTAAGTCGGAACTCAGCCCTTTCGCCACGTCCTCATCCACCTGCTGAATATACTGAGCCAGCGTTTTCTGGGCAGCTTCAGCCGTCGGAGCTGTGTAAGTGACTTTCAGCGGCAGATTCTGCCCTTTCACCGCGCTGTCCAGAGTCAGCTTCTCCGGTTCCTGTTGGTTATCCAGGGTTTCGCTTAATGCTGAGAAAGAGGAACTGAAGCGATCGATAAACGACTGCTGAACCGCATTCATAGAAGGAGCGTCCTTTCCGTACATCACATTCATGGCGTTAGAATAGCCTGTGATTTGCCCTCCATCCGGTTGTGTGATGATTGCCGTGGAGGTCCATTTCTCCTGAGCAAGGATGATATAACCTATCGCCAGCAGAATGGCGACAATAAAACATATAATTACGGTGATCTTCCCACGCCAGATCTGTACTACTAAATCAATTAAATCAATCTGTTCCGGTTCGTGTGTACGCCCGGCCAAGCTTTTATTGTTATCCTGCGTCATATCAACCTTAACTGCATAATGTAGAAAAGCCCACAAGGGCGAAGATTTTACCCGTACACATAGGAATTACTATAGGAATTATGCCTGAATTCTACGAACCTGAACGTAAAAACTGGCTACGCTAATTGTAGATAACGATTATCTTTTTGCGCCAGCTAACGGTATGATTTTGCATTCAGTTATGCCAGCCGCCGCTTGGTGAAAATCTGGTCAGTATTTGAGGATGGATGATGAAATTTCTTGTTACCGGCGCAGCCGGATTTATTGGCTTCCACGTTGCAGAACGTCTTCTTAAAGCCGGGCATCATGTCGTGGGGATTGATAA
Source organism: Enterobacteriaceae bacterium 89 (assembly GCA_014156375.1). GTDB lineage: Bacteria > Pseudomonadota > Gammaproteobacteria > Enterobacterales > Enterobacteriaceae > Scandinavium. The sequence goes on from RQJH01000003.1 coordinate 978,263, forward strand.
CCTCAACGACTACTACGATGTCAGTCTGAAGCAGGCACGACTCGATCTGCTGCAGTCATCTGCATTCAGCTTCCATAAAATCGATCTGGCCGATCGTGAAGCCATGGCAACGCTGTTTGCTGACGAGAAATTCGATCGCGTGATCCATCTTGCGGCCCAGGCGGGGGTACGCTATTCACTGGAAAATCCTCACGTCTACGCTGAGGCTAACCTGATGGGTCACCTGAACGTGCTGGAAGGCTGTCGTCATAATAAAGTTCAGCACCTGCTGTATGCGTCTTCCAGCTCAGTGTACGGACTGAATCGCAAGATGCCATTCTCCACGGATGATTCAGTGGATCACCCGGTGTCACTGTACGCGGCCACCAAAAAAGCTAACGAGCTGATGTCGCACACCTACTCCCATCTGTACGGTCTGCCAACGACCGGGCTGCGCTTCTTTACCGTCTATGGCCCGTGGGGACGCCCGGATATGGCCCTGTTCAAGTTCACCAAAGCGATGCTTGAAGGCAAACCAATCGACGTCTACAACCACGGCAAGATGAAGCGTGACTTCACTTACATTGACGATATCGCTGAAGCAATTATTCGCCTGCAGGACATTCTCCCACAGCCCAATCCGAACTGGAGCGTAGAAACCGGTTCACCTGCGGAGAGTTCAGCGCCTTATCATATCTATAACGTGGGAAATAGCTCCCCGGTAGAGCTGATGGATTACATCACCGCGCTGGAAGAAGCCTTAGGCACTCAAGCGAAGAAAAACATGATGCCGCTGCAGCCGGGTGATGTGCTGGAAACCAGCGCAGACACGCAGCCGCTGTTTGAAGCGACTGGTTTTAAACCGCAGATGACGGTTAAAGAAGGCGTGAAAAACTTCGTTGACTGGTATCGCGACTTTTATAAGGTGTAAAAAATGGCCCTCAGCGAGGGCCATTATTCATTTAGTCGTTGCCGAACAGATCGCGGGTATAAACCTTATCCGCCACATCATCCAGCTCTTTCGCCATGCGGTTAGAGATAATCACATCGGCTTCCTGCTTAAAGGCATCTAAGTCACGCACCACGCGAGAATGGAAGAACTCATCTTCCTGCATCACCGGCTCATAAATAATGACCTGCACGCCCTTCGCTTTGATACGCTTCATAATCCCCTGAATAGAGGATGCACGGAAGTTGTCCGAACCGCTCTTCATGATCAGACGATACACGCCAACCACTTTCGGTTTCCGGGCCAGGATGGAGTCCGCGACAAAATCTTTACGCGTGCGGTTGGCATCCACTATCGCCCCAATTATGTTGTTGGGTACGGATTCGTAGTTGGCCAGCAGCTGCTTGGTATCTTTCGGCAGGCAGTAACCGCCGTAGCCGAATGACGGGTTGTTGTAATGGTTGCCGATACGTGGGTCGAGACAAACGCCTTCGATAATCTGACGGGAGTTTAAGCCCAGGCTTTCTGCATAGCTGTCCAGCTCGTTGAAGTAGGCAACGCGCAGCGCCAGGTAAGTATTGGCAAACAGCTTAATGGCTTCCGCTTCAGTAGAATCAGTGAACAGCGTTGGGATATCTTTTTTGATTGCCCCTTCCTGCAGCAGCGCCGCAAAACGTTTAGCGCGTTCCGACTGCTCGCCAATCACGATGCGGGACGGATGCAGGTTGTCGTACAGCGCACGCCCTTCCCTCAGGAATTCCGGAGAGAAGAAGATGTTTTCGATGCCCAGTCGCGCTTTGATCTCGTTGGTGAAGCCAACCGGGATAGTTGACTTGATGATCATCACCGCATCCGGATTGATTTCAGTCACATCGCGGATGACTGACTCTACGCTTGAAGTATTGAAATAGTTGGTCTTCGGATCGTAATCGGTCGGCGTCGCGATGATCACATAATCAGCATCGCGATATGCATCGTGCTTGTCCGTAGTGGCGCGGAAGTTCAGCGGCTTAGTAGCCAGATACTCTTCGATCTCTTTATCGACGATCGGCGATTTCTTCTGATTAAGCATGTCCACTTTGGCCTGCACGATATCCAGCGCAACTACCTCGTGGTGCTGCGCAATCAGAATGCCGTTAGAGAGGCCAACGTAGCCTGTACCGGAAATTGTAATTTTCATTAAAACGCAACTTTTTCAGTTAACAGGGTAAAGATGGCATCAGAGCCATCACGATAATCAATAACTGTTGGGGTTTTTACCTCTTGCACCACAAGACTGTCAAGGCGAAGCCTGTGTTTTCAGGGGCCGTTGAGGTGATATTCGGATAACTTCGAGCATCTGGATACAAAAAAGGCCCGGAGAGTAACTCCGGGCCTTGTTCAGTCAATAGCTGAAGTGAGATTAGTCCAACCACTCGGTGTGGAACACACCTTCTTTGTCGGTACGCTTATAGGTATGCGCACCAAAGTAGTCGCGCTGAGCCTGAATCAGGTTAGCTGGCAGAACCGCTGAACGGTAGCTGTCGTAGTAGGCAATCGCCGCAGAGAAGGTTGGCACCGGAATACCATTCTGCACGGCATACGCAACCACATCACGCAGCGCCTGCTGATAGTCATCAGCGATTTTCTTGAAGTACGGAGCCAGCAGCAGGTTCGCGATGCCCGCATTTTCAGCATAAGCATCGGTAATTTTCTGCAGGAACTGAGCGCGAATGATGCAACCTGCACGGAAAATCTTCGCGATTTCACCGTAGTTCAGGTCCCAGTTGTACTCGTTGGAAGCCGCACGCAGCTGAGAGAAGCCCTGAGCATAGGAGACAATCTTACCCAAGTACAGAGCGCGACGTACCTTCTCAACAAACTCAGCTTTGTCACCCGCTGTTTTCGCCTGAGGACCGCTTAGCACTTTAGAAGCCGCTACACGCTGATCTTTCAGAGAAGAGATGTAACGCGCAAACACAGACTCAGTGATCAGAGACAGAGGTTCGCCGAGATCGAGAGAGCTCTGGCTGGTCCACTTACCGGTACCTTTGTTCGCCGCTTCATCAAGGATCACATCGACCAGGTATTTACCCGCTTCATCTTTCTTGGTGAAGATGTCTTTTGTGATATCAATCAGGTAGCTGTTCAGCTCGCCGTTGTTCCACTCGGTGAAGACCTGAGCCAGCTCTTCGTTGGACAGATTCAAGCCGCCTTTCAGCAGAGAATAGGCTTCAGCGATCAGCTGCATGTCGCCGTATTCGATACCGTTGTGCACCATCTTAACGTAGTGGCCTGCACCATCAGGACCGATATAGGTCACGCACGGCTCACCGTCTTCCGCCACTGCGGCAATTTTGGTCAGGATTGGGGCAACCAGCTCGTATGCATGCTTCTGACCGCCAGGCATGATGGATGGGCCCTTAAGCGCGCCTTCTTCACCGCCGGACACACCGGTACCGATGAAGTTGAAGCCATCTTCTGACAGCTCACGATTACGACGGATGGTGTCCTGGAAGAAAGTATTGCCACCATCAATGATGATGTCGCCTTTTTCCAGGTATGGTTTCAGAGAGTCGATGGCAGCATCAGTGCCTGCGCCCGCTTTCACCATTAACAGGATACGGCGTGGGGTTTCCAGAGACTCGACGAACTCCTGCACCGTATAGAAAGGAACCAGCTTCTTGCCTGGATTCTCGGCAATCACTTCTTCAGTTTTTTCACGGGAGCGGTTGAATACGGAGACGGTATAACCACGGCTTTCGATGTTGAGCGCCAGGTTGCGCCCCATCACTGCCATACCGACGACGCCGATCTGTTGCTTGGACATTACATACTCCTGTCAGGTGTGCTCACCGCGCAGGGTGCGCGCGGCTTGGAATGTGGGGAAGATGTTAACCCAGGAATAGACAAGATGAATAGCATTTGCTGCTCAATACCTTGCTCAATGAGGATCCCGGTAAATTGCCGGAGATATTTTGCGCAATACCGTCAACCGTAGCTTATTTTAAAAGCAACTCAAGGATCTCTTTGGTTTTAGTTTCCATCAAGGCCATATCTCCGCGTGATTCCACGTTGAGACGAACCACCGGCTCAGTATTGGATGAGCGGAGGTTAAAACGCCAGTCAGCATAAGAGATGCTGATACCGTCAGTGTGATCAACTTCCAGCGCCTGTACTTCGAAATACTCCGCTACTCTGGCAATCGCTGTCGCAGGATCGGTGAGTTTACTGTTAATTTCACCGCTCGCCGGGAAAGCCGCCATACGGTCACGCACCAGTTCACCCAGCGTTTTACCACGCAGGCACAATAATTCGGTCACCAGCAACCAAGGGATCATCCCGCTGTCACAGTAGGCAAAGTCACGGAAGTAATGATGAGCACTCATCTCACCACCATAGACCGCATCTTCCTGACGCATGCGTTCCTTAATAAATGCATGACCCGTTTTTGACATCACCGGAGTACCACCCGAGGCATTGACCACATCGACGGTGTTCCATGATAAACGAGGATCATGAATGATTTTTGCCCCGGGATTGTTCTCCAGAAAAGCTTCAGCCAAAAGACCAACGATGTAATAACCTTCGATAAACTGCCCTTTTTCATCAAACAGGAAGCAGCGATCGAAATCACCATCGAAGGCGATACCCATATCCGCCCCATGCTCAATGACGGCATTACGGGTATCATCACGGCACTCCGGCAGCAATGGATTTGGAATGCCATTCGGGAAGTTACCATCCGGCATGTTGTGCACTTTAACGAATGTGACTGGCACGTTGAGTGACTTAAAGCGAGACTCCAAAGCATCGATCACCGGACCAGCGGCACCGTTCCCTGAGTTAATCACCAGCTTCAAAGGCTTGAGGTTTTTTAGATTGATATACCCGAGAATATGGTTAATGTACTCTTCCCGCAGATCAATTTTTTGGTAGCTACCGCGGTTTGTCCGATCAACGGCAGGAAAGTCATTCTGCTCAGCTAAACGCTGCACATCGCGCAGTCCAGTGTCGCCACTGATTGGGCGAGCACCTTCACGTACCAGTTTCATTCCGTTGTAATCCATAGGATTGTGGCTGGCTGTTACTTCAATACCGCCATCAACGCCCAGATGGAAAGTCGAAAAGTATATCTCTTCTGTACCAGAAAGACCGATATCCAGAACGTCAACGCCCGCATCGCGTAAACCTTCCGAAAGTGCCAGTTTCAACGATTCACTGGTCAGGCGAACATCACCGCCGAGCACAATAGTTTTCGGTTTAAGGTATTCGCCATAAGCTCTGCCAATGCGCCATGCGATGTCTTCGTTAAGTTCATCGCCCAAACGGCCACGAATATCGTAGGCTTTAAAACAGGTTAACTTTTCCATAATGACCTTATGCTACTTTCAAACTCGACCATACCGGTCTGCCAAACGCACAATATCGTCCTCTCCAAGATAGGAACCTGAGCGAACTTCAATCAATTCAAGCGGGATCTTCCCTGGATTTTCAAGACAGTGTTTCGCACCGACGGGAATGTAAACGGACTCATTTTCTCCCAACAGCCGAATCTGGTCATTTATCGTAACCTGTGCTGTTCCCGCAACGATTATCCAGTGCTCAGCGCGGTGATGATGCATTTGTAATGAAATCCCTTCGCCTGGCTTAACCGTCAGCCTTTTCACCTGGTAACGTGAAGCAGTATCAATGGAGTCGTATTTCCCCCAAGGACGATATACTTCTCGATGGGTATGATGTTCATGCCGACCATTGGTCTTAATGGACTCAACAATTTTTTTGACATCCTGAACAGAGTTACGATCGGCAATCAGTACCGCATCTTTAGTCTGAACCACAACCAAATCCTTCACGCCAACGGTAGCCAGCAAGCCTGATTCGGAATACAGAAAACTGTTTTCAGTGCTATGAGAGAGCACATCACCAGTAATCACATTTCCTTCCGGCGATTTGCGACTGATATCCCACAAAGAGGACCAGGAACCTACATCACTCCAGCCAGCATCCATAGGTACAACGACAGCGTCTGAGGTCTGTTCCATCACTGCGTAGTCAATTGATTCGTCAGGACATGCCATAAAGGCTTCTTCATCAACCCGAATAAAGTCTAGGTCAGGATCAACAACGCTCATCGCTTTTTCGCACGCGGCTAAAATATCAGGGCGGAATTGCCGTAATTCTTCTATATAGCGGTCGGCACGGAATAAGAACATACCGCTGTTCCAGTAGTACTCGCCACTAGACACGTAGGCTTGGGCTGTTTCCAGATTTGGTTTCTCAACAAACTGAGCAACTTTGAAGGCACTAGTCGTATCAGTATCGCAACTAGCGTCACCTCGGCGAATGTAGCCATAACCCGTTTCAGGTTTATTTGGAACAATACCAAAGGTGACCAGCTTTCCTTTCTGCGCATGAGGTACAGCTTTACGCACGGCAGCACGAAAGGCCTCTTCATCCTGAATAACGTGGTCGGCAGCTAAAACCAGCATAAGGGCATTCCCATCCGACTGGACGCGAGAAGCTGCAAGAGCCGCAAGTGCAATTGCTGGTGCGGTGTTACGGCCAACCGGTTCGAGAATAATATTCTTAGTGAGTTTTTCCATTTGGCGCAGCTGCTCAGCCACGATGAAGCGATGCTGTTCATTACAGATCACCACAGGACTTTCACATTCAATGCCTTGCAGTCGATGGATTGTTGCTTGCAACATCGTTAGCTCACCATCCAGGCACAGAAATTGTTTAGGATAGAGAACACGAGAAAGAGGCCACAAACGACTGCCGGAACCACCGGCCATAACAACAGGGAATAATGACATGATTACACTCACTTTAGATTTGAATATAAATTAATTATATTCTTCACCATCAACTCTTTAGTAAACATCGTATCAAACCTGGCTTTAGCTCCTTTGCTGTAGATTTCACCTCCGTCAACGACGGAAACAATCCCTTTCGCAAGCGCATTCGCATCATTCGGTTCTACAACAATTCCAGTTTCATTATGCTGATTAACCCAAGCTACCCCGCTTCTGGGAATGTTTGTTGAGACCAGCGGTCTGGAGAAACTCATGGCTTCGAGCTGAACCACGCCAAAAGCCTCCGACTCATGAATGGATGGCAGACAGAAAACGTCGCATGCTTTATAATATGAAGCTAAATCGGAATAATGAATACTACCCAGCAGGATCACCTTATCGGACAATCCATTATTTATAACTTTTTGTTTTAATGAATCAATTAATGGGCCAGTACCGCCAATCAGCACTATGTAATCGTCAGGAAGCGTTTTTGCCGCTTCGATCAAATATTCCATGCCTTTGTAATAAACGAGGCGCCCTAGCGAGAAGACGATTTTTTTATTCTCATAACGATGTCTGATGCTAGCTACCAATTCTTCATTTAAAGGCATCACGCGAGTATCCACCCCAATAGGGATACATACAATCTTATCTTGATAGGGCTGTAACGTTGGCGATGACTCACCATACACAGGGCTAGTAACAATGATGGCAGTAGATCGATCCAGGATCCATTTTTGCAAAGGTGCAAATAGCAATAACAATTTTTTCTGCTTAACGATATCACTGTGCCAGTGCAAGACAACCTTACCTTTCGGCGGGAATAAAAACAGCGCCAGCACGGCCAGTGGGTTGGGGAGGTGTACATGAATTACATCGTATTGGTTTCTGATAGCTCGCCATTTGGTAATCAAGGAAAGCGACAGTGGGGTTGAAAACAGCTGTGCGAATAACTTTTGGCGATAAACTTTATAGCACAATTTTCCGTCGTCTTTTCGTTCGCCAATAGGATCAACACACAGTACGTCTACGGCTTGCTCACTGCTTTTTGCAATACCTTCACTAATATCGAAAGCAACCTGTTCGATTCCACCATGAATCGGAGGGTAGAATTTACTGACTTGTAACACCTTCATTCAAATCTTCCTTTGTGAGATTACGTCCAACAGTTTCAATGCAACGATATGCACATCAAACTTTTTCAGGCGAAGATACCCGTTGCGAATCAACATTGGGCTAAGCTCATCATACTTCTCGATTAACTCGAGCAATTTTGCACTAAAATCAGACGGATTATCAGGATCGAAATAATATGCTGCATCACCGCACACTTCCGGGATGCTGGCTCGGTCTGATGCCATTACAGGGCAACCGCGCTGCATTGCCTCCAGAGGCGGAAGACCAAACCCTTCATACAAAGAAGGATAAACAAATATAGAGGCTTGCTTATACTTGGCCTCTAATTCTTCATCAGACAAGTAACCACAAAAAACGATATTTTCATGCTGCGAAAAAGTCACTTTCGAAAAGGCACTTCCCATTCCCCCAACGACAATCAGTTTGTAATTTTCGATACCAGAGGCCAGGAACGAATTAATAACAAATTCAACATTTTTTCTAGGTTCGAGTGTACCGACTAATAATATCTCATTACGCCTTTCGCGATGAACTGACTCAGTTGCCAGAACATCCATCACACCATCTACCGAATTACGTAATACAGTGACCTTTTCAGGAGAGATGGAGAGATATTTGATGATTTCACCTTTAGAAAACTCACTAACGGTAAAGATTCCTTGGGCACATTTCGCCTGGATCGCATAGTTAAGTTTATAGACTGCACGATATGAAAATCGAAACCATTTTGGATATGCATATAACGACATATCATGAATAGTAAAATAACAGTTTTTATAGAATGCGGGTGATAGGCCAGTAAAACAAAGTAGTAACGGACTTCCTATACTTCTCAGGTAGCGAGGTAACTCAATTTGCTCCCAGAAATGACCATTCCGATTTCCAATTTGTTGTATATTGAATTCCCGCAACCACTTCTGGTCAATCAGATCCGACTTTGGCGTCAGAAAACACAGGTCAGGGATATGTTTCACCAGTTCACGGCATAATACTAATGCGTATTGTTGCACACCAGTTTTGCGTTGAGTCAAAAATCGCGCATTAACATAGATCATTTATCACTCGACATTCTGAAAATGTAACACTGGAATAAAAAGATAGAATAGAACAATATAAACCTGAAAGGCAAAGTAAACAACATTGAAGCAACTATATACATTAAAATAATGAAATAGCTTTTATTTTCCTTCAACTTAGCCGACAGCAAACATACTCCAGAAGTGAACAGGAACAGTCCAGGAACGCCGTAGCTCAATATAATAAAGCTCAAGACATCTTTCGGGGCAAAATTTTCAGAAGCATTCGGATCCTGCATCGAAACGTAAGATAGCATTTCATTGCAGTTCACATCCAGGTTTGACAGTGCATTGCAGTAATCTGTGATGAAAGGCTGAAGCGTCGTCTTAAAGCCATATATACCGCTGCCAAACGGATATTCGCTCAGATGCCAAATACTCACAACCGGGAATCCCAGACGAGTGACATAAGTCATCGTAGCAGAATTCGTGCTGTGTCCATCTATAAAAGCAAACAACCCATGATAGTCAAATGCTAAGCTGACAAATATAGCAACTAATCCCAGAGGGATTAGCTGGTAGGTATAATTGAAAAAATTTTTGATTTTGAATAAATAGATCAAGCTTAAGAGCACAGGAATAATCAGGAATGAAAACTTCGCACCAGAAATATAAGTCGTCACGGCAAACATCAGGGCAAGAATCAAACGATATTGTTGGCGTGAGAACAGAACTAGCAAAAACATCAGTCCGTAGAAATATCCATTAAGACTGGGTTCTGCAAAGGTTCCTGCAAAGCGGAAGTTTTCATCATATAACCATGCCCCGCCCAGTACTTTAACATTGAAGCCCTGTTCTGCTAACAGATATAATACTAAAGCTAAAATCAAACATATCGTCGAGATTTTGAGTGAAAATCTGAAGATATTAAAATTGAGTTCCAGAGGTTTGGCATAACTGAAAATCACAAACCACAGAAACATGTTTAGCAATAATGATAACGATTTATCATAATCTTCACCGTGAAACCAACCACCCAATGCGGCCCCAATCAGAAGAAGGAATGAAAACGCTGTAATATAAAATACATTAACACTTCGAATTTTGAATAAAACTAACAGAACAAACACCAGAACGATTTTCAAACCGAAATCGGCAATGCTAGATAAACCTTTAATCAAACCAATCTGCGAAAAATCAACACCGCTAAAAAGGGAGTTAACCAACAGTAATCCAATCAAAAATTTAACAATAAAAATCGTCGTGAAATTATATCTTTTTATGAGTGTGCCACTGGAAATATCGCTCACCGTCACCTCTATTATTTGTCTCATCATAAATACGATGAAGGTCAATGAGAGAATTATTTTTTCAGTCTAACACCATCCACTATTCCTCTGATAAACGCCCTGTAAATCTTAAGTGGCGTCTTACGGAATAATGGATAAATCAGTCGCGTAGTGATAGTGAAAATCACGCTAAGATAGCAACTTGGCGCTTCAATATTCTTTCGGGCGAAGAAGATACGGTTTCGTGTGAGATAGTAGGCACCAAACAGGCTCAGTCCACCACCTGTGGACGTGCTCACCTTATGGAAGACCAATGGCTCATTGAGGATTCTGACTTTGTGGCCCAGCTTGTATGCACGGTATAAGAAATCCGTGTCATCATAATAGGCGAAGTAGCGAGCATCCATTAGACCAACATCTGAGAAAATGGAGGTATGAACCAACAGGAAACACGTTGGGGCGTAATCACATTCATCAGGCACCGAACGAATAACATCCTCATACTCTGAACCTTCAAAAAGATGAGGTGCTATTGCTTTCTTCTTGTTGAAGAATGCTCCTGCGTACCAAACCTTTTTTTCCGGATAGCTGAAGATCACCGGAGAAACCAACTTGCATTGCTCTGTTTCTGCTAGCGACACCATTTTTTCCAGCGTGTCTTCACCATCGAAGATGAGATCATTATTGGTCAGCAACGTATAATCACAGCCATCTATCAAAGCCTGTTCAATTCCCTGATTGTTCGCCTGAGCTACCCCGACGTTGTTACCCTCATTGTTAATAAAGGTGTATTCAAAGGAGACAGATTGCAGCAACTCAGTGGTTAGTTTCAATGAGTCCGGATTGGTGCTGTTATCAACGATATACAGATGCTTATTCTGATAATTTTGTTTCTCAACACTTGCATAAAAGTCTGGCAACACGCCAGGAGAGTTGAATAAAACCGTAACTAGCCCAACTTTTTTCACGCTTCCACCATGACAAATTAGTATTGATTAAGCAGATTCTTAATGTTTTTTACTTGTTTTAAAATCACCACTGCCGCAGCCACCGTGCTCACGGCCATAATGGCATAGACCGTGTTTTTCACAAAACCAGAGGGTGTCACCAGCAGTGCTATTAGGCAGCTAGCAATGAGCACAGGAATAAACACCAACGCAATAAAAATCATGTTTGACTGGGTTTCTGCCTCCGTACGATATTTGCAGGCATAGACAATCATGATTACTATGCCGGAAATAAACGTTGAATAGGCAATCCCCATCGCACCATAAAGGCGAACAAAGAAAATCGATAACGCAAAGTTCAGCAGACCTTCGATAACCGGCAAATAGGCAATTGAAAGCTGTTTGCCATAAGCAACAAGCATTAGCCCGTACGGTGCCGCAATCATGCGGATCAGATATGATGCCAGCAGTACAGAGAACATGATATGCAACGCTTGTGCTTGCTCATTCCCAAGCCATACGCCGAGGATATAAATCGACATGAACCATGCTATGCAAATGCCAATAAAGACTAACAAAGCAAAAATGAGCGTGAGTTTATTGACTAAAAACTCCACATGATGATTATTTCCCGAGTTGTGCATTCTCAGCATAGGCTGAATGATCGGGTTTATCAGCGCGCCCAAAATCCCCACACCTGTATTGACCAGCGTCATCAATACGGCAAACCCCGCTAGTTCGGAAAAAGCGAATTTCCCAACGGTGAACGTACCAATTCCTGAAATCAAAAACTGAGCAATATTCCACACCAGCAGCCCACTGAAAAAGACCGCGATAGTTCGGAACAAATCTTTGTCAAACGCAATGGCGATCTTTTCCGCCTTGTTTTTAAATTTATATAAAACCACGAAGGCAATTTGGTTTAGTGCATTTATCGCAAAGTAGATCCAGGCAATGGCATCAAGACCCCGTGTTACCACTGCCAGAATAGAGCAGCCCAGAATAACCTTAAAGATAATGTTTATGCTGGCAGTAATGTCGTTTCGCTCAATGCCGATGAAATATCCTACAAAAGGCGCAGCCAGGTTATTGAGAACAAAAGCGCTGCAGATCAGCAAAAAGACGCGCTTGGCATTCACATTGGTTGCGGCCACTTCGGGAAAGAGTGAGAAAAAGAACTGAGCAACAACCAGGATGAGCGCCAGGCAGATAGCGCCAAGTAATAATGCAAAGAGCAATGACTGATGCATTGCTCTTTGCCTTTTCACCAGATCATTCAGATGCAGAGCGATAAATCGCCCCACGGTGACCTGAATACCAATACCAATGATGCCTATCAATACGCCAACCTGCAGGGTTAGCGACCAGATCGAAAAGTCGACGTTCGATAAGTTATGCAGCAGCACCGGGGAGATCACCACCCCCAGTATGACGTTGGAAAATCCATTGATGATATTTGATAGCGAGTTTTTAACTAATCGTTTGAAACCACTCATACTCAGTTCGCCAGCTCATTTTTATAGCTGGCTATCATATTTTTCAAATCATCAAGCACGTGCTGCGGTTTAAACGCCGGAATTAACGCGGACAGCTTATCAATATTGGTAACGGGGAACTCCTCACGAGGGAAATTACCTTCGTGCCAGTGAATCTGACACCCTGTTTCATGCTGAATCACATCCGCGATTTCTTGCGCAGTGATGTTAAACCCAGCCGCCACGTTATACACCTGCTTGTCGGTATGCTCATGCTCGGCAAGCCACATGCACGCCTGTGCGACGTCGTTGACGGAGACGTAGTCTTTAGTGTACTGCGGCGCGACAAACATATTAATTTCGCCGTTATTAATGGCATGTCGAATGATGGATGGCAGGAACAGCGTACTGTTCAGCGCCAGCCCATAAACATTGCTCGGGCGGACAACGGTTACATTGCGGTCGCTTTTCAGACACAGCTCCTCTGCCACCAGTTTGGTCAGGTTGAAGAGCCTTCTGTTATCGTCATTCGAAACGACCAGATCGTCATGCTCGTTCGCGCTGTTGTTATTCATGTAAACACGTGTGGACGAAATATAGATAAGCTTTTCAAATTGAGCATTTTGCAGAAGACGCGATAACAATACGGTATTGGCTTCAAGTACCGAGAAATAACTCTTCGCGCAGTCTCCGTTACCGGCACAGTATATTACCTTACCAAGATCGCCTTCCAGTACCGGGCATACTTCACGTTCCGGAACAAAGACATCGTGCCCCTGCCCTTTCAATAACGTAACAATGTGCGAGCCGATAAAACCTTTTCCGCCAATAACCGTATATTTAGCCATTATTTCCAGCCTTTCAGTATCTGTTCTTTAATGCTTGCTAGCTCAGGCAGAATGCGATCTTTCGCCGAAACGATGGGCTCCGTAACTGGCCACTCGATGCCCAACGCTGGGTCGTTCCAAATTAAGCCACCTTCATCAGTAGGATCGTAGTAATCCGTACATTTGTACTGGAAACTCGCCGTTTCACTCAATACACAGAAGCCGTGAGCAAACCCCGGAGGAATATAAAATTGCAGGAAGTTCTCTTCCGACAAAATGACAGCATGGTGCTGCCCAAACGTTGGAGAGTCCGGACGCAAGTCGACCGCAACATCGAACACCGAGCCCTCAGTAACAGAGACCAGTTTGCCCTGTGGCTTGTTTTTCTGGAAATGAAGGCCACGAAGCACATTTTGTGTGGATTTAGACCGGTTATCCTGGACAAACTCCGGCGTGATACCCAGTTCCTGATAACGGCTTTTTTGATAAACTTCGAAGAAATAGCCACGTTCATCGCCAAATACACGAGGTTCAATGACAACGGCGTCTTTTAAGCTGGTTTCAATAATTTTCATACATTATAAGTCGTTAATTTTTAAATAGAATCAGTCTTTGGCTAAATGCTGCAAATATTTGCCGTAATCGTTTTTATTTAATGCTTTGGCTAATTTTGCTAACTGTTTTTTATCGATAAAGCCTTTACGGAAAGCAATCTCTTCCGGGCAGGAAACTTTCAGCCCCTGACGGGATTCTATCGTCTGAATAAAGTTACCCGCTTCGATCAGACTCTCGTGCGTACCGGTATCCAGCCATGCATATCCACGGCCCATGATGGCAACGGAAAGCGCATTTTTATCGAGGTAAAGACGATTAATATCGGTGATTTCCAGCTCGCCGCGCGCTGAAGGTTTAAGCTGTTTTGCCATTTCAATGACGTCGTTATCATAGAAATAGAGCCCAGTTACCGCATAGTTACTTTTCGGCTTCAGTGGTTTTTCTTCCAGCGAGAGCGCTTTACCATTTTCATCAAAATCCACCACACCGTAACGCTCAGGATCTTTAACGTGATACGCAAACACCGTTGCGCCTTTTTCCTGATTCATGGCCATTTCCAGCTCTTTTGGCAAATCATGACCATAGAACACGTTATCACCTAACACCAGAGCGCAAGGATCGTTGCCGATAAACTCCTCGCCGATAATAAACGCCTGTGCTAAACCATCCGGATTTTCCTGAACTTTATATTCAATATTCAGGCCCCATTTTTTACCGTCGCCAAGCAATTGCTCAAAGCGCGGGGTATCTTGCGGCGTGCTGATAATCAGGATATCGCGGATACCGGCGAGCATCAGGGTGCTCAGCGGGTAATAAATCATAGGCTTGTCGTAGATTGGCAGCAGCTGCTTGCTGACAGCCATCGTCACTGGGTAAAGGCGAGTACCTGAACCACCAGCTAAAATAATTCCTTTTCTATTTGACATTTTTCTCAGCTCAAATCAGGGGGTTGAGATTATTAGCGTTGTTCGTAGTTTTCGTTAATCCAGTCCTGGTAAGCACCGCTGGTGATATTTTCTACCCACTCAAGATGATTCAAATACCAGTTAACGGTTTTCTTAATGCCGGACTCAAACGTCTCTTGAGGTTTCCAGCCAAGCTGTTGGGTAATTTTGCTGGCGTCAATCGCATAGCGGCGGTCGTGACCCGGACGATCGGCCACATAAGTGATTTGTTGGCTATAAGATGTTTCCTGCGGTTTTATTTCGTCGAGGATCTTACAGATGGTCTGGACCACTTCAAGGTTTTGCTTCTCGTTATAGCCACCAATATTGTACGTTTCACCCACTTCGCCACGGGTAATCACTGCGTAAAGCGCACGGGCATGATCTTCAACAAATAGCCAGTCACGGATTTGGTCGCCTTTACCATAAATTGGCAAGGCCTTACCTTGCAGCGCATTGAGAATTACCAACGGAATCAATTTCTCAGGAAAATGATAAGGTCCATAGTTATTCGAGCAGTTGGTCACGATCGTCGGGAAATTATACGTACGCTGCCAGGCGCGGACCAAATGGTCACTGGATGCTTTCGAAGCGGAATACGGACTACTCGGGGCATACGCTGTTTTTTCGGTGAACAGCGGCAGTTCGCATTTTTCTTTCCACTCGTCAGGATGTGGCAAATCGCCATACACTTCATCGGTAGAAATATGGTGGAAGCGGAAATTATCTTTTTGAGCCTCTTCAAGGCCCTGCCAGTATTTTCGAGCCGCTTCCAGCAAAACGTAAGTCCCGACAATGTTAGTTTCAATAAATGCGGCAGGACCAGTAATTGAGCGATCGACATGGCTTTCCGCAGCCAGATGCATAACCGCATCGGGTTTGTGGACCGAAAAAATCGTTTCTAATGCCTGAGCATCACAGATATCCGCGTGGATAAATGTATAACGTTCGCTGCTATCGATTTCTTTTAAAGACTGAAGGTTACCTGCATAGGTTAGTTTATCAACATTGATAACCGAATCGTTAGTTTCATTTATAATATAACGAATTAACGCTGAGCCGATAAAACCGGCTCCACCAGTAACTAATATTTTCATTAAAATCTCTTTTTATGTTACGTTCAGAATCCGTACTTAGATATTATTCATGTTAGAATTCACAGTTACCCATTTTTGTTCATCAAAAGAGTAACGCTTAGTCACTTTTGCCGGAACACCAGACGCTACGGAGTAGTCTGGAATAGATTTAGTCACGACTGAACCTGCACCAACTACGCAATGCTTTCCAATCGAAACACCGGGTGCGATATGGGCTCCATAGCCAATAAATGAACCCTCACCAATGGATACGGATGCATCAACGTCAGCAATTCTATTGCCAATTTTGGTTACATCATGGATATCTTCATAAGGATGAATCACATCAACAATTGAACAATTCCCCGTGATGGTCACGTTATTTTCGATCGTAACACTCACACGGCCAATAATGTGACAGTTCTGCTCAATGTTAACGTTATTCCCGATAGCAATAACAGTGTCTTTCTGCGGATCGACAACTTCGAGTCTAATCCCATTTCTGATCAAGACGTTGTTGCCTATTACAATATTTTTTGGATTAACAATCAGCATCGGTGAGATAATTCTACTGCGAGTACCGAAAGACTTCATACTCAATTTATATAAAACTTGAGAAACTGCCAAATTAAATAAACTCTTAACCCTATTTAGTAGCATTGACTGATTCCCATTGCTGCGATTGATGATTATAGTTCTTGATAACCTTCGCAGGATTTCCAGCTACCATGCAGTAACCAGGGAATGATTTGGTGACTACTGTTCCTGTGCCCACGATTGTCCAATCGCCTAACGTCACACCAGGCAGTATTTTAGCATTAAATCCTAAAAATACATTCTCACCGAGAATTATTTCGCCTTTATCGTAGTCATTCTGGCTCAGAATTGGGCCTTTGGATGGTTCAATACCATGAGATAATGTGCTAATGAAAACGTAATCGCTAATCACACAGTTTTTCGAAATAACGACCTTTGATGCTGTATGTATATTAATTTCACGCCCGATATATACATTGTCGTGGATATAAATACCGTTCTGCTTTTCAGAGGATCTAACAATAAATGTTGGGTTATTATGTATAAAAACTTTTTGGCCTATATAAAGTTTATTCTTAAATTTAGTAGCCAGTTTTAATTTTAGTACGCACCGATTGATAAAACTTAACATATGTGCCCCATTAAATCGCGCATAAATCAGACACGCTACCGCCCCTGGCTCAACAGCTACCAGTGCACTGTACGCAAAATCAGTTATCAGCGGAGTTCCTGGTCATAAAAACAACCATCACACTCCTCAATTTAATCCCGTATTGTGGTCTTTATCAGGACTCAAAACAAGAGAAAATCCTAATTTTCAACGATGAAATCACAGCTTTAGTCAGCGAGTATCCATCTGATTTAAAAAGCAAAAAACGGCAGCGAAGTCATGAGTGCTGAAGACTGCACCTCATAACCTCCCTGCCGTTTAGTCAATTTTTACATTAGCCGAAGATATCAATCCGCCAGAAGTTTTTTGATGCTATCTCTAAACTTCGCGCCTTCTTTCAAATTCCGCAGCCCGTACTGAACAAAAGCCTGCATGTAGCCCAGCTTCTTGCCGCAGTCGTAGCTGTCACCGGTCATCAGCATGGCATCAACGGACTGTTTTTTCGCAAGCTCAGCGATGGCGTCGGTCAACTGCACGCGGCCCCATGCGCCTGGCTCGGTGTTTTCCAGCTCATGCCAGATATCAGCGGACAGCACATATCGGCCTACTGCCATCAGGTCAGAGTCCAGCGTCTGTGGCTGATCTGGTTTCTCAACGAAATCGACAATACGGCTGATTTTGCCTTCAACTTCCAGCGGCTCTTTGGTCGTAATCACAGAGTATTCGCTGAGATCGCCTTCCATACGCTTAGCCAGCACCTGGCTGCGGCCCGTTTCGCTGAAGCGTGCGACCATAGCGGCCAGGTTATAACGCAGCGGATCGGCCGTCGCGCTATCGAGAACGATATCAGGCAGAACCACAACAAAAGGATTGTCACCAACGATAGGACGCGCGCAGAGGATGGAGTGCCCCAGGCCTAATGGCTGAGCCTGACGAACGTTCATGATCGTCACGCCCGGAGGACAAATAGACTGAACTTCTGCCAGCAGCTGTCGCTTCACGCGCTGCTCAAGCAGTGACTCAAGTTCATAAGAGGTGTCGAAGTGGTTCTCTACCGCATTTTTGGATGCGTGAGTGACCAGGACGATTTCTTTGATCCCTGCAGCAACAATCTCGTCGACAATGTACTGAATCATTGGCTTATCGACGATCGGCAGCATCTCTTTAGGAATGGCCTTAGTTGCAGGCAGCATATGCATTCCGAGACCCGCTACCGGAATAACTGCTTTCAAATTAATCATTATCAATTCCACCTATAAATGGTTGGAGAATTATAGCCACTCAGGATGTTTAATCCAGTATGTTTTTTTGATAATAGCTGGCTGAATTTGATAAAACTCCCGGCAGATTCCGAGAGTTAGACCGATCATCCAGGAATCCTCGGATTTAACGGCCCGGCAGACTAAAATTTAGCCCGCTGACGTTTACCCGGTGTTGGTCCACTCTGTCGATATCTACCGAACGCTGGCCCTTTTCATTCACTGCATTGATGTTTGCCAGTGAAAGCAGGGTGTCATCCCGTGCCATAAACTTCCCTCTTACGTCCTTGCGTAAATCAAAGTTTAGCGACAGCGCAGGACCGCGATCGGCATCCTGCATCACATTGATATTACGCATGAAAAGGTGCTGCGGTTTATTGTGTAACTCCAGCGAAGCCCGCTTCAAAGTGAGATTTGTGATCGAGACAAACGACTGCGCATTGCCTGAGGAGATCTGCAGGCCGCGCAGCTTGTAGGGCAGCGATGAGTTATCCAGCCTGATGTCGTTGAGGCGGAAGTTTTGCGGGATAGAAAGGTAGTTGCCTTTGATGACGCCATAGCCAATCAGCATCCCCGCGCTGTTGGTCATCTCGACGTCCTCAATGATGAAATTATCACAGCCATAAATCGCAACCGTAGCGTTGTCGATCCCCGCCTGCTTACTGAACTCCGGGGTGATATTGGTGGCTTTAACATTACGGATAATGAAGTGTTTACCGTTTTCGACGTGCACTAACTGCCTGCAGTTGCTGCCGGTAATATTAGCGACGACAAAGTTCTTTACCGCCTGATCTTCCGGGTAGCCGTTGTCGTAAGTGCTTCCCGCAAGCCCGATACCAATCCCCCAGTTGATCTTGCCATTAGTGCAGTTAATGGTGTCGATGACGTGATCAGAAATGAGAATATTCCGATCATTAATGGCGACATTCCACTCAATCGCATCGCCCTGCAGTCGGGTAAAACGACCGTTAGTGATTTTTACCCCATCACACTGGTTGTGAAACCCCTGACGCAAAATCCCGTAGTTGGCCTCGGTAATGGTGAGATCATCGATCTGCAGATTGCGCATTACGCGCTGGTCTTTGCCACCGATAAAGATCTGCGCCACCGGACCATAACCGCTCATCGTGACCCCTTTGATCACGCAGTCAGATCCGCGGATATCGAGGCAGATGTTCTTCATGCTTCCGCCGTCACCAATCACTTTGCAGCCGTCCTGCAAGGCAAAACGGCCACGCCCGTTGCCTGCCAACGTTCCGGAGATTTTCAGCGTTTTCCCTGCCGGGATGATGATCCCGGTGTTGATGTTGTCGCATATCACCCCTTTCGGCACCTCAACGACCTCGTTCTGGCTGAACGCATCGTTAAATGCCTTTATCCAGTCATTGTTGGTATTGAAGCTTCGGATATCGGCCGCCGCACTGACGTTCAGTGCCCGGGCCACAGGGATGTGAAACAGGGGGAGAGTTGCCAGCGCAGAGCTGGCGGTGATGAAGGAGCGGCGAGTGAGGAAGTGCTTTTTTACCGTCATGCGACCTCTTTACAGCGTTTGCAGCAAGCTGGCGAGCTGTCGATTAATAACCTGCTGATTAAATTCAGATTCCACTTTTTCGCGGGCTTTAAGGACCACGGGCTGCAGGCTACTGCTTTCGCAGGTGCTCAGGGCAAGCAGCCTGTCGGCAAGCGCCGCAGCGTCGTTTTCTGCGACCAACCAGCCTGATTCTCCGGTTTCTATCAGTTCGGGGATCCCGCTGTGTAAAGTCGAGACTACCGGGATCCCCACCGCCATCGCCTCCATCAGCGCAACGGGAATGCCCTCCATGTCGCCATCCGCGCCGGTAACCGACGGCAGCAGAAACACATCCGCCTCATCGAGCATCGCTTTCACCTGATGGCTTGGCATAAACCCGGGCATTTCCACCACATCCTCAAGCTGATACTGCTCAATCAGCGTTTTCAGGCGGCGCTCCCAGGGACCGATACCCAGAATACGGTAGCGAAATTTTACGCCCTGCTCTTTCAGCTGACGGCAGGCTTCAATCGCCACGTGCAGACCTTTTTTCTCCGTAAGGCGGGCAACGGAGATTATTTGCAGAGTTTCATTTGGAGTTTTAAGCGGACGCAGGGCAAAGCGCTCCATATTCACGCCCATTCGCGATACCGCCACTTTCTCCGGCGGACAGCCCATCGATTGCAGGCGCTGCGCCCACAGTTCGCTGATGGGCAACACCACATCGCCACGGCTGAACAGCTGTTGGTACTCAGGCGTATAGCGGTTTAGCACTTCCCGGCTGGAGATATCGATGCCATGAAATACGGTAGCGATCTTGCCGCGTATCACGCCCAGCTCACGCAGTTTTGCGGCGGTCACTCCCGCCGGGCCAAAGTGAGCGATGAATACGTCAGCGCTGTAGGGCTGCGAATTTTGCGCCGTGATGGATGAAAGGATCAGGTTGCGCGCCTCTGCGCCATAGCGTCTGAGATCCATCGCCCGCCAGGTGGCACTGCGGCCCAGGCCTTTTAAGGTACTGTACGCCCGGTAGCGCATTTTTGCTGCTTTCCCCTGCGGTTCATCCTGCAGCCAGCGCGTTTTTTGCGCCAGCCCGTAGCGGGTGAAAGCTTCATGGGTGTTGGTCATGTCGCCCTTTTGCAGCGCGACAATCTCCACTTCGTGGCCCATATCGATAAAAGCCACTATCTGATTCAAAATAAAGGTTTCCGACGACAGCGGGAATTTCAGCAGGAAGAAACCAACCTTCATTTCCCCTCCCCGATGCGATCCAGTACGGATTTGACCATCTGCATGCCGTTCTCCCGTTCGGCCTTCACGGCGATGCGTAAACGCTCATTGAGGGCCGGAAGCTGACCGAGGGTATCTGCGACCATCGCCCCCAGACTGCCATCCAGCAGATGACGAATATCCATCGCCATTTCCGGCAGACCAAGCTGCTGCATGATGCCGGCCGATTTGTGTTCGTAGTTGATGGCAATCGCCGGGGTGTCGAAGTTCATCGAGATAATCGCGGAATGCAGACGCGTACCGACGGTCAGGTCGCAGGCGCCAAGGATTTTGCCCATTTCCAGATCGTTGAGCTCATCCATCACCACGTGATACTTCGACGGATCCTGAATGTGTTTTTGCAGGTTCAACGCCACCATGCGGTCGTCTTTGTTATAGCTGTCGATACCGGTGCAGGTAGAAAGCGCTATCACCTGATAGCCGGACGCAATCACGCGGTTAACGACCTGAGCAAAGGCTTCTTCATAAGCCTGCTGCGTGGTGCCAAGGCGCTTGTCGAACGGAGCCAGCTCGCGCAGGGTCACTGCCACGCTTTTCTGCTGACCAATTTTGTTGAGCCAGTGTTCAACGGCATAGCTGGCGGTGAAATCCTCATCGTGATGATCCACCAGCCAGGCGGTATCCACGCCCTGCTCTACTTTGGCGGTGGTGATGTTGCTGCGCTGCATCAGATTGAGGCTCACGGACTCACGCAGGATCAGCGCATCGCACTGAGCAAAAACGTGATTCGCCAGCTGGTTGAACTGTTCATTCTGGAACGGCCCCACGCTGTGACCAATCATGTACAGCGGTTTTTTCGCCATGAAGGTACAGAGCGCATGCTCAAACTGCGGCGCGCCGTACAAATCGACAAAGAACGATCCGCCCACCTGGATGATGGCGTCATAGTTGCCGAGCAGGCGCACAAAATCGGTGAAGCCCTGGGCAATGCGAATATTGCGCAGCTTGCCGGTGTCGGTAACGCGTGAAAGCAGCACCTGATGCTGATAGCGACGGCGCAGCACCTTCTTCACCCGACCCATCACACCGGCGGCATTGTTGTGCTGTTTCATCTGCGCATACAGCGGGTCACCCATCACCGGGCGGTTCAGCAGCCAGGAAGAGCTGACCGGATAGCGACTCATGACGTCCACTTCTGCCGCTGGGTTAAGCGTAGTAATGGCATCCAGCAGGCCGCGCAGAATGGCGCTGTCGCCGCGGTTACCGCAGGTGTGGTTGCCAAGAATTAATAATTTCATTGTGACCTCTAAAGGGGTTTGTCATTTGTACCCTCACCCTAACCCTCTCCCTGGAAGGGAGAGGGAACAGATCGAGCGGTCTTTGCATTCTCCCTCCCCCCTTTGGGGAGAGGGCCGGGGTGAGGGGAAAATCAGCCAGCACGCAGCAGCATTTTCATTTTTTCACTGCGGCAAAACTGCCGTTTGATCTCCACCACCAGCGGATGACGTGACAGCACAATCATCGCGCCGAAAGCCGTCGCCCCTGCCGCAATCTGTACGACCAACAGCACCGGCAGCGCCAGCGCACCAGCCAGCAGCACGCCCAGGCCGTAGCTCACCGCCAGCATCGGCAGCGACAGATAAAACGGCAGCCACAGGCTCAGGATGTACTGGCGATAGCTGGAGCCCAGCACGGGTTTGATCATCACGAAATAGCTCAGCACCGTGTTAATCACCTGCACCAGCAGAAAGCCCAGCGTCACCCCCAGCGCACCGGCCAGGTGGCCGCCGACGATAATCGCCGGGATAAACAAAAAGGTTTTGAAGACGTTGAATTTGAAGCTGATATCGACGCGGGCTTTTGCCATCAGCAGCGAACCAATCGGATTACCGACCGAACGCAACAGGCCCACCACGCACAGCAATTGCAGGATCGGAATGATGCTCACCCACTTCTCACCAAACACCAGCGGCACCATGTTGTTGCTGACTACCATCAGCCCCAGCAGCACGGGGAAGTTGATGATCCCCACCGCTGACAGCAGCTTGTAGAAATTAACCCGCAGCTTTTCGGTATCGTCCTGAATTTTGGCGAAAGCCGGGAACAGCACGCGGGTAATGATTGGGTTGAGCTTCATTGGCGGCACCACCGCCACGTTGTACGCCAGGTTGTAGCCCCCGGCGACGCTGGCGCCCAGAATGCGCGCCAGCACCAGCGTCGACAGGTTGGTATTGACGTAGTTGATGATGCTGTCCGCCGTCAGCCACGCGCCAAAGCGCAGATTGGATGACACCGAAGACAGCGCGAAGTGAAAACCAGGGCGGTAAATCCGGCGACCGAACCAGCCAAACAGCAGCGTGCGCACCGCGCTGTTAACCAAATAGCCAACAATGGCGGTCATTGCCAGCGGCCAGAAATGGGCGCTCACCACGGTGAAGGTAAACCCGGCCAGCACGGCGGAGGTCTCAATCATGCCGATTTTGTTGAACTCCAGCTCCTTTTGCATCAGCGCGCGGAACTGCTGTCCGTGCGGGATCAGCACAAAGGCGAAGGACAGCGTGCGCATCAGCGGAGCCAAATCCGGGTTATGCAGCACGTCAGCAATCACCCCGCTCAGCGAAAACACCAGCGCGAACACCACGATGCCAAGCCCGACATTCAGCCAGTACAGAGTGGTCAGTTCGAGATGGCTGATCTCTTTGCGCTGGATGATGGAGTTGGCGATACCGAAATCCGACAGCGTATCCGCCAGCGCAATAATCACCAGCGAGACGGTCAACAGGCCGAACTGGTGACTGTCGATGATCCGCGCCAGCACCGTCATCTGCACCAGTCCCAGACCGATGATAATCACGGTCGCCATCGCCGACCATTTGGCGCCGCTGATGGTTTTTTCTCTCAGGCTCATGTCACACCTCAATATGCCGCTTTGTTGACAAAGCCTTTGAAAATCGTCAGGAAAACGATACGAATGTCGAACCACAGGCTCCATTCGCGGATGTATTCGAGGTCAAACTCGATGCGTTTTTCCATTTTTTCCAGGGTATCGGTTTCCCCGCGCCAGCCGTTAATCTGCGCCCAGCCGGTGATCCCCGGTTTCACTTTATGACGCAGCATGTAGCCCTCAATCAGCTGACGGTACTGTTCGTTGTGCGCCACGGCGTGCGGACGCGGCCCGACGATAGACATGCCGCCGGTCAGCACGTTGATAAACTGTGGCAGTTCATCAAGGGAAGTCCGGCGCAGAAAGCTGCCCACAGGAGTGACGCGCGGATCGTTTTGCGTGGCCTGAGTGACCACCGCATCGTTCTCCATCACCCGCATCGAGCGGAATTTCCACACTTTGATCGGCTTGCCGTCCATGCCGTAGCGGGTCTGGCGGAAAATAATTGGTCCGGGCGAGGTGAATTTCACCGCCAGCGCGATGCAGGCAAGAACGGGGGAAATCAGCAGCAGGATCAGCGAAGAAAGCACGATGTCTTCCAGGCGTTTGATCACCCGGTTAAGGCCAGAGAGCGGCGTGTCGTAAAGAGGAACCACCGGAACGCCGTTCACCTCATCCACCCGCGAGTGCAGAATGTTGAAAGTGAAGACATCTGGAATGAGGATCACCGAGCAGGTCGTATCTGCCAGATCGCGAACCAGCCCTTTAATACGTCCTTCGTCCTGCATCGACAGCGCAATGTAGACGTTGTGGATTTTGCCACCGCGTGCATCTTCCAGCAGTTGGTCGTAGTTACCGGCCCAGTCGCTGTTTACCCTGCCAGGTTTCGGCAGATGATAGCTACCGACTACTTCAAAACCCAGCCAGGGCTGATTGCGAAAGCTGTCGAGCAGAACCTGTCCGGCAGGCAGATCCCCGGCCACGGCCACATAGCGAACGTTGTAGCCACGGTTGCGCAGCCAGCCCACGCCAAAACGGATAAACGCACGGCAGGCCACCATCCCGCAGGTGCTGAGCACATACCAGCTTAGCCACAGCGTCAGGCTATAATTAAAGTCATCGCTGAAGGCCAGTACGCCAGCCGTCAGGATCAGCGCCAGCGTCCAGTTTTGCAGCAGCAGCACCAGCTCGGTGGTCATGCGTACGCCGCGCCATGAACGATAGAAATCTGTCATTCCGCCGATCATCTGGAAAACCACGAGGGTGATCAGCGCCGTTAATAACTGCATGTATGAAAAAGGTAAAGCGGCGGTCTTGCAGACGACCCACAGTCCAC
The DNA here is from genome assembly GCA_014156375.1 of Enterobacteriaceae bacterium 89. Lineage (GTDB taxonomy): Bacteria > Pseudomonadota > Gammaproteobacteria > Enterobacterales > Enterobacteriaceae > Scandinavium. The sequence continues at coordinate 1,003,603 of RQJH01000003.1, forward strand.
CCACCATGATGGAAATGTCGGAAAATCGCTGCACCATTGAGATTAACGATGCATTCGTTTTGGCTCGTTCGCGCTTTTTTAGAGTCGTCATCGTTGGTCCTGTTGTTGAGATTATCTCCCCTCACCCGGCCCTCTCCCCAAAGGGGGAGGGAGAAAAGACGGCTTTGGGCGATCCCCTCTCCCCTTTGGGGAGAGGGTTAGGGTGAGGGGAAACGACTACTGATTCAGCAGCGCCAGAATGTCCTTCGTTCGCACTTCCATCAGCCGGACATCGCCACGTGATTCCACATTCAGGCGCACCACCGGCTCGGTATTGGAAGAACGCAGATTGAAGCGCCAGCCGTCGAACGCCAGGCTGATACCATCGGTACGGTCGATTTCCAGCGCGTGCTGTGCGAAGTGCTGTTCCACGCGGGCAATGGCTGCCGCAGGCTCTGCCAGCTTGCTATTGATCTCCCCGCTTGCCGGGAAGGCTGCCATCCGATCGCGCACCAGCTCGCCCAGGGTTTTGCCCTTCACGCACAGCAGCTCCGTCACCAGCAGCCACGGGATCATCCCGCTGTCGCAGTAGGCAAAATCACGGAAATAGTGATGGGCGCTCATTTCGCCGCCGTAAATCGCATCTTCCTGGCGCATCCGCTCTTTGATGAACGCATGTCCGGTTTTCGACATCACCGGCGTGCCGCCCGCCGCTTCCACCACATCAACCGTGTTCCAGGAAAGGCGCGGATCGTGGATGATTCGCTCGCCCGGCTGTTTTTCGAGGAAGGCTTCCGCCAGCAGGCCAACGATGTAGTAGCCCTCGATGAACTGGCCGGTTTCGTCGAACAGGAAGCAGCGGTCGAAATCGCCGTCGAAGGCGATGCCCATATCCGCGCCGTGCTCAATGACCGCATTGCGGGTGTCATCACGGCACTCAGGCAACAGCGGATTAGGAATGCCGTTCGGGAAGTTGCCGTCCGGGGTGTTGTGCACTTTGATGAAGGTGACCGGCAGATTGAGCTTGCGGAATCGCTCTTCCAGCGCATCGACCACCGGGCCAGCCGCGCCGTTGCCGGAGTTAATCACCAGCTTAAGTGGCTTAAGATTGGTGACATCGATATAGCCCAACAGATGGTCAAGATAGGCATCACGCAGGTTGATCTTCTGGTAGCTGCCGCGCAGCTTCTCATTGACGGGTGGGAAATCGTTGGCTTCCGCCAGGCGCTGCACGTCGCGCAGGCCGGTATCACCGCTGATCGGACGCGCGCCCTCACGAACCAGTTTCATCCCGTTGTAGTCCATCGGGTTATGGCTGGCGGTGACTTCAATACCACCGTCCACGCCCAGGTGGAAGGTAGCGAAATAGATCTCTTCGGTGCCGGAAAGCCCGATATCCAGCACGTCCACGCCCGCATCGCGCAGCCCTTTTGCCAGCGCCATTTTCAGGCTTTCGCTGGTCAGGCGCACATCGCCGCCCAGCACGATGGTTTTCGGCTTCAGGAATTCGCCATAGGCGCGGCCAATGCGCCACGCGATGTCTTCGTTCAGCTCTTCGCCCAGCTTTCCGCGAATGTCGTAGGCTTTAAAACAGGTTAATTTCGTCATCATTTACCCTTTTTCAGGCAACAAGAGGCCCTGACCAGTGACGGTCACTATTTTTTATCTCGTGAATTGCCGGATGCGCTGCGCTTATCCGGCCTACAGGGGAGCGCTTCTGGTTAAACCCGCCCGTAGCGGTCCTGGAAGCGCACGATATCGTCCTCTTCGAGATACGAGCCGGAGCGGACCTCAATCAGGTCGAGCGGGATCTTGCCGGGGTTTTCCAGGCAGTGGGTCGCCCCCAGCGGAATGTAGATGGACTCGTTTTCGCCCAGCAGTTTGATGTCGTCGTTGATGGTCACTTTGGCGGTGCCAGCCACGATGATCCAGTGTTCGGCGCGGTGATGGTGCATCTGCACGGACAGCCCCTCGCCCGGCTTCACGGTAATGCGCTTCACCTGGTAGCGATCGCCGGAATCGATGGAGTCGTATTTGCCCCACGGACGATAAACTTCACGGTGAATGTGGTGCTCATGTCGCCCGTCTGCTTTGATACGCTCGACCACTTTCTTAACGTCCTGCACCGCGTGGCGGTCGGCGATAAGCACGGCGTCTTTGGTCTGCACCACCACCAAATCCTTTACCCCGACGGTGGTCACCAGCCCGGATTCGGCATACACGTAGCTGTTTTCCGTTTGATGGCTGATCACATCGCCGTGATGCACGTTGCCCTCTTCGGTGCGATGGCTGATTTCCCACAGTGAGGACCAGGAGCCCACGTCGCTCCAGCCCGCATCCATCGGCACCACTACCGCGTCGGCGGTTCGCTCCATCACCGCGTAGTCAATGGACTCTTCCGGGCAGGCCAGGAAGGCTTCTTCATTGACGCGGATAAAATCGAGATCGGGATCGACCACGTTCATCGCCTGCTCACAGGCGTGCAAAATGTCCGGGCGGAATTTGCCGAGCTCTTCCAGATAGCGTCCGGCGCGGAACAGGAACATGCCGCTGTTCCAGTAGTATTCACCGCAGGAAACGTAGGCCTGCGCGGTTTCCAGATTCGGTTTTTCGACGAACTGCGCCACTTCGAACGCCACCGCATCTTTTTCACCAGGGCTGACTTCGCCACGGCGAATGTAGCCATAGCCCGTTTCCGGCAGATCCGGCACGATGCCGAAGGTCACCAGCTTGCCGCTTTCGGCGTAGGGGATTGCGCCCTGAACTGCGCGACGAAACGCGTCTTCGTCCTGAATAACGTGGTCGGCGGCCAGCACCAGCATCAGCGGATCCTGTTCAGGACAGCTGCGTTTCGCGGCCAGTGCGGCCAGCGCGATGGCGGGTGCGGTGTTGCGGCCTGCTGGCTCAAGGATGATGTTCTCGGTCAGCTTGTTCAGCTTGCGCAGCTGTTCCGCCACGATAAAACGATGCTGCTCGTTGCAGATAACCACCGGGCTTTCGCTCTCCATGCCCTTCAGGCGGTTGACCGTCGCCTGCAGCATGGTCAGGTCGCCCTTCAGGCACAGAAATTGTTTTGGATAAAGTACCCGGGACAGCGGCCACAAACGGCTGCCGGAGCCACCGGCCATTACCACCGGAAAAAGTTGAGTCTGACTCATGATTTAACCCCGAATAGCATTGATAAAGTGTGTCAGCACGGCCGACTTTTCGAGCGTGCGTGCCGCGTATTCACCGGCAATCGTGTTGTGCGGCGGCATGCCCAGCGCCTGTTGAATACCGTTTATCAGCGCCAGAACCGACTCCGGCTCCACACAAACGGCGATCCCCGGGTGCGTCTGGCAAAGCTGCCCTAATTCAGTTTCTGGCTCTGCGGTGATCACCGCGTTGCCGCTGACCGCCAGAATGTTGGTCAGCTTGGAAGGCAGCACCGCGTCCGCCGCGCCGCGCTTTTGGATAACGAGATGGCAGTCGGCCATCTTCAGGAGGGCAGGCAGCGCTTCGTAAGACTGCAACGGGAAGAAGCGCACGTTGTTCAGCTTTCGTTCTGCCACCAGCGCTTCCAGACGGGCTTTGCCGCCGCCCTGGCCGACAATCACGAACAGCCACGGCTGATCCTGAAGCTGCTCTGCTGCCGCTACGAGGTTTTCCAGCCCCTGCTTTTCGCCGATGTTGCCGGAGTAAAGAATGATTTTGCGATCGTCAGGCAGCCCAAGCTGCTCGCGCAGCACCACAACCTGAGTCGGGCTGACGTCGCGGAACCGATCCACTTCCGACCAGTTAGGGAAGAAAATCACTTTGTCCGCGGCGACGCCTTTTTCCTGCGCTTTGTTCATCATCGAGCGCGAAATGGTGGAAACGTTATCGACGTTGTGCAGGCCGCTACGCTCAAAGCGGCTGGCGAGCTTCGCCACTTTGCCGCCCTTGCTTTTTCCCGCCATCCCGAGACCGAGCATCGCATCGACTTCATAATCCTGAATGTGCAGCAGGGTGCGTGCGCCGGACAGTTTCGCCAGCAGGCGCATACCCGGCGTGCAGAACAGTGTCGGCACCACGCCGATAATGCGGTCCGGCTTCCAGCGGCGCTGCGCCATCAGCGGGAAAAAACTGCTGAGGGCAAAGCTGCCGAGATGGATCAGACGTTTCAGCGTCGAAGGCTGTTTTGGCACGTAAAGCGGACAGCGCCAGACGGTGGCCGCGCCCTCTTCGCGCCGGTAGCGCCAGGCGGAGTAACGCTCGCCAACCTGCCACTGCGGGTAGTACGGCGGCGCGGTGATCACCCGCACCTCGTGCCCTTCCTGCGCCATCCACTCGACCATCTCACCGGTGTACTTGCCGATGCCGGTCAGCTCCGGCGAGTAGTTGATGCCGTAAACTAAAATCTTCACAGGCCCGGTGCCTCCGCGCGTTTTTCGTCAAGGAAGTAAGCCCGGCTGTTGTCGTGCACGCTGTCCTCTGCCAGTAACGCCTGTGGCGTCAGCCAGCGGTAGTCATTGTGCTGCGCCGTCGGCAGCTGGAGCGAGCTGGCGTCAACCTTCAGGCGGAAGCCAAGCACCACGTAATGGGTACTGAAATCCTGGCCGGAAAAGTTGTCGTCATAGAAATGCTGCCAGACGCCATAAAACTGTGCGTCGGTCATCGGCAGACGCAGGCCAAGCTCCGCTTCGGTCAGGCGCATAAAGGCGTCGGCGAGAGTTTCATCTTTCTGCACTCGCCCGCCCGGCACGAACCAGTAGCCCTGTGCCGGACGGTTGTTACGTTTCCCGAGCAGAAATTCTCCCTCCGCGTTCTCAACGATCAGATCGAGGGAAATGAGCGGCGTCGAACGCACAACGGTGGCAAAATCTTCTGGCTGCAGAAACATGGCTTATCCCCGGAAACGATGCTGGTTCTCAAGGAACCACTGATAGGTGCTGGCAAGACCCGCTTCCAGCGTCACTTCGTGATACCAGCCAAGCTGATGCAGACGCGAAACATCGAGCAGCTTGCGCGGCGTACCGTCCGGTTTTGAGGCATCAAACACCACCCGGCCTTTGTAGCCGGTGACTTTGGCGAGGGTCTGCGCCAGCTCGCGGATGGTGCAGTCCACACCGGTGCCGACGTTGATATGTGACAGCATCGGCTGGGTGTTCTCCTGCCACACTTCCCGATCCAGCTCCATCACGTGAATGCTGGCGGCCGCCATGTCATCGACGTGCAGGAATTCGCGCATCGGCGTGCCGCTGCCCCAAACCACCACGTCAGGGGCGTTGCTCTGCGTGGCTTCGTGGAAACGACGCAGCAGCGCAGGGATCACGTGCGAATTGCTCGGATGGAAGTTGTCGTGTGGCCCGTACAGGTTGGTCGGCATCACCGAGCGATAGTCGCGGTTGTACTGACGGTTGTACGATTCACACAGCTTGATCCCGGCAATTTTGGCAATCGCATAAGGCTCGTTGGTGGATTCAAGCGTGCCCTGCAGCAGCTCGCTTTCCGCCATCGGCTGTTTAGCCATTTTCGGGTAAATGCATGATGAGCCAAGGAACAGCAGCTTGTTCACGTTGTGCAGATGCGCGGCGTGAATGATGTTGCTCTCAATCATCATGTTTTCGTAGATGAAGTCCGCCGGGAAGCTGTTGTTGGCGACAATGCCACCCACTTTTGCCGCCGCCAGATACACCTGGTCCAGACGCTGTTCGGCGAAAAATTCCTGCACCGCACGACTGTCGAGCAGATTAAGCTGGTCGCGACTGCGCAGCACCAGCTCCACGTCATCGCGTTGTTCCAGCTGGCGGACGATGGCTGAGCCCACCATGCCACGGTGGCCCGCCACGAAAATGCGTTGTTTGCTCATCAATCAGGACTCCAGCGCGATGGCTACCTCGTAGCCGTGAGCCTTAAGCAGGGAGTGTTTCTTCGCCGCTTCCAGATCTTTGGCCACCATTTCAGAGACCATCTCCTGCAGAGTGATTTCCGGCTTCCAGCCCAGTTTTTCATGCGCTTTAGACGGATCGCCGAGCAGGGTTTCCACCTCAGCAGGACGGAAGTAGCGCGGATCGACGGCAACCATTACGTCGCCCGGCTTCACGCCTGGCGCATCATGCCCGGTCACGGAAACCACAATGCCTTTCTCATCAACGCCGGTGCCTTCAAAGCGCAGTTTGATCCCGAGCTGAGCGGCAGCCATTTCCACGAACTGACGTACGGAATACTGCACGCCGGTGGCGATGACGAAATCTTCCGGCTGATCCTGTTGCAGCATCATCCACTGCATTTTCACGTAGTCTTTGGCATGGCCCCAGTCGCGCAGGGAGTCCATGTTGCCGAGATACAGGCAAGATTCCAGGCCCTGAGCGATGTTAGCAATCGCGCGGGTGATTTTACGGGTCACGAAGGTCTCGCCGCGGCGCGGGGATTCGTGGTTGAACAGAATGCCGTTACAGGCGTACATGCCGTAGGATTCACGATAGTTAACGGTGATCCAGTAAGCGTAAAGCTTGGCCACCGCATACGGAGAGCGCGGGTAGAACGGCGTGGTCTCTTTCTGTGGGATTTCCTGCACCAGGCCGTACAGCTCTGAAGTGGAGGCCTGATAGAAACGGGTTTTCTTTTCCAGACCGAGGAAACGGATGGCTTCCAGCAGACGCAGCGTGCCCATCGCATCGACATCGGCGGTGTATTCCGGTGATTCAAAAGAGACCGCGACGTGGCTCATAGCTCCCAGGTTGTAGACTTCATCCGGCTGAACTTCCTGCAGGATGCGGGTCAGGTTGGAGCTGTCCGTCAGGTCACCGTAGTGCAGATGGAATTTCGGGTTGCTGGAATGCGGATCCTGGTAGATATGATCGACGCGTTCGGTATTGAAAGAAGAGGCACGGCGTTTGATCCCGTGAACCTCATAGCCTTTTTCCAGCAGCAGCTCTGCCAGGTAAGAGCCGTCCTGCCCGGTTACGCCGGTGATGAGTGCGACTTTAGTCATGTTTGTTTTCCTCAAAATTTACGGATTCCACGCGTTCGCGCGTCACCACTGCGGGGTTGCCCCGGCAAATCACGTTTGCCGCAAGCGGTTTAAATACGCTGCTGCGGGCGCCGACGACAGTGCCATCACCAATCGTCACGCCGGGGGCGACAAAGACATCCGTCGCCAGCCAGCACTTCTCACCAATCACAATCGGCGTCGCATTAATATCGAAATGCGCGCTCATATAATCGTGACTGCCGGTACACAAATAACATTTCTGCGAAACGACAGAATTTGCACCAATCGTAATTTCGCCAAGGGTATATAACACCGCGTCATCGCCGACCCATGCGTAATCGCCAAGGGTTAATTTCCATGGGTAAGTAATTTTTACCGATGGGCGAATGACTACGTTTTTTCCGATTTTTGCGCCAAACAGGCGTAATAAAAATGCCCGCCAGCGGTAGAGTATTTGCGGCGACCAGGCAAACAAGGTGCTCTGAACCGCCCACCACAGTTGGACTTTAATACCGCTGGCGCCCCGAAAGCCTTTCGGCACCGAGAATCCGTTTAAATCCTGCATTATTTATCCTTATATTCAGGCTTTGTTATATAAGGCTTTAGCTTTACCGGTGGTACGCACCCGTAATAAATAAGAGAGTTCTGCTAGCATTGCTGGCAGGCGTAAAATCTGGCGCTGTACATTTCTGGCATCCTGGCACAGTTCTAGATTATTTGAGGTGGACACCCCGCCCATCGAAAACTCAGACACCAGGCCTTTAATGCGTTTAAAGGCGTAACCTTCTTTGTATAAGCGAGCCGCCAGAGCATAATCCGAAGAGACCCGATATTGCAGTTCGTACGGGAAACGCTGCAAACCGCTCAGCGGAAAGAAGATGGCCTGATGGCTGGCTGGAAGACTGTGGTAGATATACCAGCCGGGTTTTGCGCTACGGCATATTTTATGGCCATCGCCAAAATCCAGCAGTGCATCACCGATCACCATCGCCTTCTCGTCCTGCTGGCTCAGCTGCTGCACAAAAGATGCAATATCCGGGTGAAAAACGTCACCCGAGTTGAGAAACAGAGCGAACTTCCCGCGGGCCATGCTGATGCCTTTATTCATCGCATCATAGATACCCTTGTCTTTCTCGCTGAGATAGCGTAAGTGGTACTCACCGTTGAGGTTTTGCAGAAACTCAGCCGTGCCGTCATTCGAGCCGCCGTCGACCACAATCCACTCAAATTCAATCTGCGGGCAGCGAGCCAGATGCGCCAGTGATGCCCAGGTTTTCACCACGCCTTCATAATTTCGAAATGCAACGGTAATCACACTCAGCAGCATTTTCTCACTCCTTCTCAACCGTTCGTCAGCCCCAGCGCTTTGCGCAGAATAAACGGGCAGACAATTAAAAACGCATATTCCGGGCTAAAAATTGAACCGGTAAAAAACAGCGATACAGGGAAAAATAAAAATAGCTGTACGCGATAATTCTGATTATTACCAAACGCATTAATCATCATTTTTCCGACTTTCGCCATATACCAGGCAGTCAGTAAAACAGCGAACCATGAAAAATAAATAATCAGCAGATACAGGCCATTGTCTATGGTTTTACCGACATCCGCACCGTTAAAGATTCCGAATGATGCGACATATTCATAAAGCGAACCAAAGCGAACCACACCGTCTATATGGGTAAGAGAATACCCCACCATCACCAGCGGACCGATAATTCGGTAATAGGACGATGACCCTTGAGTGCCAAGATCGCCCAACCGTTCCGAAATATACGGAAAGGCAAACACCACGCCGACAATAAATACCGTCAGGGAAATCAGCGCCAGCGGCAGCTTTTTACTGATGGCCTCTTTATTCAGATACTGGAAGGCCCATTCCAGCAAATAAAACAGGATGAATGTCATCACCCCGGAAAACGATCCTGAGAGCACTATCCCTGCAAGAATCATAGCATCGGTCTTAGGCGTTTTGATACCAAACTGTTTGATGCTGAGCCAAATTGAGATTAATGCCAGAGCGAAGAAGGCCGGTTCGAAATATAGCGCGGTAGTTCGCTTGCCACCAAACTTGATAAAGTTCAGCACATAGCTGTTGCTGTATATCAGATATTTCGAAATTGTCTCCATCAGGCTACTGCCGCCACTAAGGATAATCTGCGCCATTTCGGCGGCGGCCAGCATCACCACCAGCCCGACAACCACATAGAAGAAGCGCAGGATTTTGCGGTAGTTGTGCGGCGAGATGGTTTTGAAGCGGATGCTCCACACCATCCCGATGATAATGACGATGTAGACGAACAACATCGTGGACGTCACATACTTGCTGGCATCCAGCGACTGACCAAACACATAGTTGAACAGCGTCAGTCCGACTCCCAGCCCTAAAGCGATCATCAGCTTTTTCAGATTGATGCGATCAACGTACAGCAGCAACAGCACGGGTAAAAAAGTGACGATGGTGATCGGGAAACTTTCGCCCAGCTGCGCAATTTTGACGTTAACCAGCAGGTAGATCAGCGGCAGCAGCAGGTAGCTACAGATTCTGATAGAACGAGACATACTCCTCCAGCATCTGTTGACCGCTGTAGGCCTGACGGCTGCGGCGGCGGAACGCTTCCAGCGTGGTACCAAAAATCGCTTCGGCGATCCCGGCTTTCGTCTGTTGGACCAGCGTCATCACTTCGTCAGCCTGAACGGTGCGTCCACCTGATTTTTCCAGCACCTCTTCCGCCGCCTCGCTTGGCGTGGCAATCACCGGCACGCCGATGGACAGCGCTTCGCAGAGGATCAGCGGGTAATTATCCACCCGGGAAGTAAACAGCAGCGCATCCAGCTGATTCAGCTCGCTCATCAGCTTTCTTTTATCAGTCAGAAAACCGTGGTTAATCACATTAGGACCGCTGAACGGGGAAAACTTACCGAAGGTATGAACCTCAACGGCCTCACCGAGGGCGATGATGTCGTTCACCAGCTGCTGATTGGTTTTGCCGTCGTAGCGCAGGTCGTGGGCCACCACCGCAATTTTCGGTTTGCGCCCCGTTTCGCTGACCGGTGCCAGCTCTGCAAGAATGGCCTCGGTCGCCACGTCGATGCCGTTGTTAACGATCTGACAGTGCCCTTCGCCGTAAAGCAGGTTAAAGGCCTGAGCGACGTGCTGGCTCGGGGAGATAAACTGGCAGCCCAGAGCGATCATTTCTAGCAACAGCTGGCGCTTATCGCCTACCAGATCACGGGCGCGATCGATTTTGACTGGCGGATAGTTAGTGAGCGTCGGGCATTTGCCGCAGCCGTTTTTCCACTCGTCGCAGCCGTCCAGAAAGGCACAGCGCCCGGTCACGCTCCAGTGATCGTGCAGCGTCCAGACAAATCGCACATCTGCCTTGTTCTCTTTGAGGCGGTAGCAAAAATCCACCACTTCATCGAGGTTCAGCCAGTAGCTGTGCAGCACGTGAAAATGCAGCACCACCGGCCCGCTGATGCTACAAATCATCGGGTATAAATTATTGAGATTGCCAAACAGATCGCGGTTGAACAGGCGGAACAGCGCAATGTTGGCTATCGACGTCAGGCGAGCCGTCTGTTTGATCACGTGCGGATAGCTGTCGTGGCTGACGCTTTTTTTACCGCCCTTGCCGTAGCCGTACACAAAGCGTGAGGTCAGCCCCTGTTGCAGCGCGCGCTGGTGTAAGTCAAGCGCCACGCCTGCCGCCCCGCCTTCAGCCAGACGAACGTTAAATTGCAGAATATTCATTTAATTACCTTTACCCGCGCTTTTTCACCGACCACTAGCGCGTTGTCGGGAATGTCATCCAGCACCACGCTGCCTGCGCCGACGGTGACGTTGTTGCCAACCACTATCCCGCCGATCATCACCACATTGGCTCCCAGCTCCACGCCGTTGCCAATCGTTGGACAGGCAAGGCTTTCCGGGCCGCGATTGCCGAGCGTCACCCCGTGGCGGATCGTGAAATCGTCGCCCGCCACTACGTTTTTATTGATCACCACCGCGTAGCCGTGATGAATGGTGAAGCGACGGCCGATGGTGGCGGCAGCCTGAATTTCATAGCCAAACAGGCATTCGGTGACAAAGCGGTACATCAGAAGGACCGGTGCAGCCCACAGGTTGTTGATGACGTTTTTCTTGCGCCACACCGAACAAAAATGAGCGATACGGTAGCTCAGCACCATGCAGCAAGGACGCAGGCTCCAGCTGTTTGCGCGTAAATCTTCCAGCATTATTTCCCCCGCAGGCCGTCGGCCAGACGTTTGCCGTTACGTAGCGAAAGCAACGTCAATAGCGTGCGCCAGTTCATACGCTTATTGCGGATCTGATACAGCGTGAACAGCTGGTATTTCTTGCTGGCACGGTCGAATTTGTCTTTGTGCTTGCGGTAAAAGTGGAGGTAGCCGGAAAACTTCTTCGGCGAGGAGGTGATCTGCATTTCGCCGTGGTTGATGTGCAGAATTTGCGTCGCCTCTTCCACTTTCCAAGGCTCACCGTATTCCGTCACCATCCGCAGGAAGATGTCGTAATCCTGTGCCGCTTTCAGTTCGGTATCGAACAGACTTTCCTTGAAGCGCCACGCCCAGGTGAAGACCTGATTGCCGATAATATTGCGCTTAAAGAACAGCTTGCGGGAGAACGGTGACTTCGGGTACAGCGGCAGGCTCGCGGGTTGGGAATACACTTCGCCTTCACAAACATAGTCATTGGCGTACAGGAATCCGTGCGTCACCAACTGATGCTTGTGTTCCAGAAACACCGACAGGCGGTTCGGGGTCCACTCGTCATCATCGTCGATGCCGGTGATGAACTGTCCTTTGGCCTGCAAAATTGCCTGATTGCGTACCGCACACGCCCCGGAGTTGAATTCGTTGCGGGTATAGCTGACGCGCGGATCGTTCAACTCGGCAACAAACTGCTGCAACTGAGCAAAAGATGAGGAGCAGTCGTCGACAATCAGCATTTCCCAGTGCGGGTAGTCCTGGCGCAGCACCGATTTGATGGCGCGAATAGCCAGCTGCTGACGGTTCCATGTCGGCATGTAAATGGAAATAAGCGGGCTTGCGTTGGTCATTATTATCCTCAGATGGCTGGTATCCCCTCTCCCCTACCCTCTCCCTGAGGGAGAGGGAGAAACCGTTCTATCCCCTCTCCCTGGGGAGAGGGTTAGGGAGAGGGGACACAAACCTTATTTGCTGTCAGAGTGATATTCGTATTCGTAGTAGCCGTAATCCTGGTACCCCGTCGCCCGGCGGAAGATGGAGTTGAGGATCACGCCTTTAACGTGAATGCCGTTCTGTTCGAAGCGGCTGAGGCTGGTTTCCACCTCTTTCAGGGTATTAACCGCGTAGCGCGCTACCATCAGCGTGGTTCCCGCATGGCGGCCGATAATTCCGGCATCGGTGACCGCCAGAATTGGCGGGGTATCGATCAGCACCAGGTCGTACTGGCTGCTCGCCCACTTCATCAGCTCGCTGAAGCGATCGCTCATCAGCAGCTCTGAAGGATTCGGCGGAACCTGTCCGCGAGTCACCAGATCGAAATTGGCAATCGAGGTGCGTTTTGCGCAGCTGGCGATTTCTGCCTTGCCCACCAGCACTTCAGAAAGCCCGTTATCGTTTGTGGTTCCCAGCAGCTCGTGGGTGTAACCCTTACGCATATCGCAGTCGATCAGCAGCACGCGCTTGCCGGTCTGGCTGATCACCGCCGCCAGGTTGGCACAGACGAACGTTTTACCAATTGAAGGGCTGACCCCGGTCAGCATCAGCACGTTGTTACTCGCCTGCATCATCGCGAAGTGCAGACTGGTACGCAGGCTGCGCACGGCCTCAATCGCCAGATCGGTCGGGTTGCCGACCGCCAGAAGCTGGCTCTGTTTGAAGCGCTTCACGCCCTTAACGGTTTTGACCTGATCGCGTTTTTTCTGCCATTCCGACAGCGGAATGCTGGCATACACGTTGATGCCCTGATCTTCGAGCAGCTGTGCGCTTTCGATCCCACGGTTAAACAGGGAGCGCAGCAGCACACCAAGAATCGACAGCATCAGGCCGAGGATCAGGCCACCGAGAATAATCAGCGCTTTCTTCGGCTTCAGTACGCCCGGCTGGGTAATCGCGGAGTCGACAATTCGCACGTCGCCCACGGTACTCGCCTGCTGAATTTTCAGCTCCTGCTGTTTGTTCAGCAGCTGCATGTAAACCTGCTGTCCGGATTCGACATCACGGGTCAGACGCACAATTTCCTGCTGAGTTTCCGGCATCGCGGTAATGCGTTTATTCAGGTTCGCTTTCTCTTCTTCCAGCGTACGGCGCTTTTCCAGCAGTGTGCGATAGGCCGGGTGACGTTTGGTGTACAGCTTGGAAATCTCGGCCTCGCTGAAGGTCAGCTGGTTGAGCTGGGCGTCGATATTGACCACCGAATCCAGCACAGATTTGGCCTCGAGCGACATATCCACGGAATCTTTTTGCTGGCGATAGGCGTTGAGTTTGTTCTCGGCCGTATCAAGATGCGAGCGCACGTCCGGCAGCTGCTGAGCGAGGAAGCTCAGGCTGCGCGATGCCTGTTCCGATTTGCGCTCAACGTTCTGCGCAAGATAGTTTTGCGCGATGCTGTTGAGGATCTCACGAATCTGATCTTTGTCTTCCCCGGTATAGGTCAGGCTCAGCACCCCGGTGTCCTTGCCGGTTTCCGTCACCGTCAGGTTGTTTTGCAGGTTCTTGATCATCCCAAGCGTCGAGTATTTGCTGACGGTAAACTCTCCGCCCTCTTCTGCCTGAATGCTGCTGACCAGCAGAGTAACGCCGGATTTGTTCAGCACTTGCCCTGTGGTTCCGCGCGCGGAGAAGCCGCCATCGCTGGTCAGTTCATAGCTCTGTGGCCCCAGCACTTTCAGGGTAAAGGTTTGGTTGTGCATGCTCGCGGGCAACGTGAAGGTTTCCACATTCACCGTTTCGTTGGCCCGTCCCATCAGACGCTCCCAGCCATCGCCGAATACCGGGAAGGTATTTTTTGCTACCGCGATATCAAGTTTGAGATCCTCAACGGTTTTCCCCAGCACCATGCGCGACTGAATCAGCTGTATTTCGGCATCAGAAGCAGGCGGTTTATTCGTCAGGGCGGAATTCAGATCCTGGACCAGCGAACTGCTGGTGTCCTGCTCAATTTGCACCAGCGCATCGGCGCTGTAGATAGGCGTTGCAAAGAAGGTGTAAACCACCGCCGCCGCGGTAAACAGCGCGGTAATCCCCAGCACCCACCATTTGGCCTCAATGACCGTTCCCACCAGGCGGCCAATATCAATTTCATCGCCACCCGATGCCGCGGAATGGGCTTGTTTTACGTTATCTGTCATTGTTATCCCTGCTGAGCTTTCAGTGCCTGCGCCCACTGGCGGGCAGAGTGATCGAGTAAGTGATAGACCGCTTCAAAGGCGTCACGACTTTTGCGATAAGGATCGGGAATTTCGCGCTCCTCATCCCAGTGACCGAACAGCATCACTTTGCCGCGCATCTCAGGCGCTATGTCACAAAGCCGGGAGATATGTCGCTTTTCCATCGTCAGGATCAAATCGTATTCGCGGCACATCTGGGCAGAAACCTGGCGGGCGCAGTGCCCGTCCAGAGAAATGTTATGCCCTGCCGCCACGCTAACCGCGCTGCCGTCAGCCCCTTTTCCTACCAGAGCGCCAAGCCCTGCCGATTCAACATTCAGGGACGGAAGATAGCTCTTCAGCAGCCGCTCCCCGGTTGGAGAGCGGCAGATATTGCCAACGCAGACCACCAGAATTTTGTTGAACATAAGGGTTACCAGGTATGGATATCTTTCGCCGTGTCCGTCATGTAGCGAACGCCACTGATGGTCGGCAACAGTTGGTTAATGAGACGGTTCCAGCGCGCCACCGGTGCGGTGGTGACATACACCACGTCGTACGGTTGCAGCGTAAAGTTGGTCGCCATCACCAGCGAAGTGGCATCAGACATATCCAGCTGATAGACGTTGGCAATCTTGCCGCTCTTATCGTTTTTCAGCGGACGGATCACGAAGATGCCGCTGGCGTTCGAGGCGGTCATATCGATACCTTCCGCCTGGCCCAGCGCTTCGGTGAGCGTCATGCCGCTGAAGTCCATTTTGAGCGTGCTCTGTTTCTTCACTTCACCCATCACGAACACTTTCAGATCGTCATTGCGCGGCACAAACAGGATATCGCCCGGATACAGCAGGCGGTTCTGGCTCAAATCGCCGTTCTGCATCAGCGCCTGCAGGGAAATTCGCTCTTCCTTGCCGTTGTGGGTCAGCACCACGTTGCGCCAGTCCGCCAGGTCGGTCATTCCTCCTGCGGCGTTAATCGCATCCAGAACGGTCAGCGGTACGTTGGTGATCGCCTGCTGTCCGGATTTATTCACCTGGCCGGAGACGTAGGCTTTCTGCGAGCGGAACGCCGCAACGTTCACGTCCACCTGCGGATCGGTGATGTAGGTCGCAAGGCGGCCGGTAATCATGTCGCGAATTTCGGACAGGGTTTTGCCCGCCACCTGCACCCGGCCAATGTACGGATAGAAAATGGAGCCATCGGGCTGCACCCAGTTGCCGGTATCGCTTGAGCTGCGATACTGGCCCGCTGGCGTGGTCAGTTCAGGGTGGTCCCAGACGGTGACGCTGAGCACATCGCCCGCGCCTACCCGATACTGGTAATTGCTTAACTCCTGATCCAGCGAGGTGTTAGGCTGCGCGACGCTCGGACGCGGGCGCAGCTGTTCAATCAGTCGCGGGGTCAGCGGATAAACATTCACCATCCGGTCGATGTTAAAATCAGCATCCTGCTGCTTAATCACATCTTTACCGAAGGTAGACATATTGCTGCCGGGAAGGACCGTGCAACCGCTCATCAGGATTGCAGACACCAATAATGGCATCAATTTCAGTTGGGATTTCATCATTGATTATTTATCACTTTGGCAGAAAAATTATCCTGTGCGAATAAAACGAACCAGAATGCTTTCCGGTCATTTACATTGAGCATGCCGTTAACAAAAAAGAAATATAACTGGCATCATTCCTAAAAATATTCTCAGAACGGATCAGACTGATTTAGCAGACTAAAACATAAGCTCTCAGGCACGCTACCGCCCCTGGCTTGCAGTTACCAACTCACTGTAAAATCATTGATTTATTGTTGCAGAGCGGCGACTAAGGGTCTTCACCGACATCGTGTTGAAAGAATGAATGCGCTTTTGGAGGTCGTATAATTAATATTCTATGACCACTGAAAAATATTCATTGATGTCGTGAATTGTTGCAGCAATAGCTTTGCCAGACAAGGAATCGAGATTCTTAAAGGCGTTTTTCGGATAAATATTAATAAAATGCTTTTACTTTTAGGATTTTCTTTATATTGACAACCATTAATATTCAGACGCTGCATGGGATATATCTTAACTATGTTTAAATCCAGGCATAGCGACAAAAACAATAAGGTTATATTTTCACACTTCCTTTTATTATTTTAAGATAATCCTCAGCTCGTGTTGCAATTTTGGTTTTCATTATCCATGATCGTATTGTGACAATTGTCTTATTACAGAAGGTGTTAAAAGCGTTATGGAATGGATTGCCGATCCCTCAATCTGGGCAGGTCTGGTGACGCTGGTCGTCATTGAGTTGGTTCTGGGGATAGATAACCTGGTGTTTATCGCCATTCTGGCTGAAAAACTTCCACCCGCTGAGCGTAACCGCGCCAGGGTGACCGGGTTGATTCTGGCGATGGTAATGCGGCTGCTGCTGCTGGCGTCCATCTCATGGCTGGTGACGTTGACCCGGCCGCTGTTCAGCGTGCGCGACCTCAGCTTCAGCGCCAGAGATTTGATTATGCTCGGCGGCGGGCTGTTTCTGCTGTTCAAAGCCACCGTTGAGCTGAATGAAAGGCTGGAGGGAAAGGATAACGATAACCCGACCCAGCGTCGTGGGGCGAAGTTCTGGGCGGTAGTGGCGCAAATCGTGGTGCTGGACGCGGTGTTCTCGCTGGACTCCGTAATCACCGCGGTTGGCATGGTTGACCATCTGTGGGTAATGATGGCGGCGGTGGTGATTGCCATCAGCATGATGCTGTTAGCCAGCCGTGCCCTGACGCGATTTGTGAACAACCATCCGACCATCGTGATCCTGTGTCTCAGCTTCCTGCTGATGATTGGCTTCAGCCTGGTGGCAGAAGGCTTTGGTTTTTACATCCCGAAAGGCTATCTGTACGCCGCAATTGGCTTCTCAGTGATGATTGAGGCGCTCAATCAGCTGGCTAATTTCAACCGTCGCCGCTATTTGACCGCCAACCAGAGCCTGCGCAGCCGCACAACCGAAGCGGTGATGCGACTGCTGAGCGGGAAAAAAGAAGATGCCGAGCTGGATGCGCAAACCGCCTCAATGCTTGCCGATCATAAAGATGAGGCCGTCTTCGATCCGCAGGAACGGCGGATGATTGAGCGCGTGCTGAATCTGAACCAGCGCAGCGTCAGCAGTATCATGACCTCCCGTCACGATATCGAGCACATCGATTTAAGCGCGCCGGAAGCAGACGTTCGTGCGCTGCTGGAGAAAAATCAGCACACCCGGCTGGTGATCACCGGCGGTGACAATGAAGAAGAGCTGCTGGGCGTGGTGCACGTTATCGATCTGCTTCAGCAGTCTCTGCGCGGTGAACCACTGGACTTACGCGTGCTGATCCGCCAGCCGCTGGTGTTCCCTGAAACCCTGCCGCTGCTACCCGCGCTGGAACAGTTCCGCGCGGCACGCACCCATTTTGCCTTTGTCGCCGATGAGTTCGGCTCCGTAGAAGGGATTGTCACCCTGAGTGACGTGATGGAAACCATTGCCGGGAATTTGCCGAATGAAGTGCAGGAAATAGACGCCCGTCATGACATCCAGAAGAATGCCGACGGTAGCTGGACGGCCAACGGGCATATGCCGCTGGAAGATTTGGTGCAGTATGTGGCGGTGCCGCTGGATGAAAAGCGCGAATATCACACTATTGCCGGGCTGCTGATGGAGCATCTGCAGCGTATTCCGGTTGCCGGGGAAACGGTGGAGATTGGCGGCTATACGCTAAAAACGCTGGAAGTGGAAAACCACCGGGTTCAGCGGGTGCAGATAATCCCACCCGCGCGTGAGGAAGAAGAGTTGGAGTACGAGGTGTAGCTATTGCCCGGTGGCGCTACGCTTACCGGACCTACAAAATCACAGCTATGTAGGCCCGTTAAGCCTGCCCCACCGGGCTGGTGAATCATTGCTTATCGAGGAATTTTTTCACGTCTTTGCCGGACTGACTGTCCTGGTTTTTATCAGCCCAGGCTTTCAGACGATCGCGCACCTGGTTTTGCAGCTGTTTACGCAGCGCCTGATCGACCTGCAGGCTGTAGTTGAGCTCAGACCACTTGCCATAGACCCGCAGCGGGATCGCCGTGGTCTTCAGCGTTTCAATCAGCTTGCTTTCCCCTTCCCAGCCGCCGAGTACGCGCACGTTAAAGCGCATATCGCCCTCTTCCTTCACCAAATCCAGCGTGCCCTGGCCATCCAGCGCCATCACTGATGAGCTGCCAGCCATGTCGTCCAGACTCATCTGACCGTTATCCAGGGTCATGGTAGTGGTAAATTCATCAAGCTTAGTGGCGCTGTCGTAGTTTTCTTTGGCTTTGACGTTTGTGCTGCGTTCAACCGCCTGCTGCACCAGCTGCTGGAAGTTAAGGCCTTCGGCTCTGGAATCTTTCAGCTCAAGCTGCGCCTGGCCTTGCCAGTTCTGGCGGAAGCTGTCGGCGTCAATTTTATCGCCGTTAAATGAGCCGTTCAGGCTGAGCATCCCGGTCATGTTGATCGGGTAGTTAAAGGCTTTCAGCAGCGTAGCAATCTGGATGTTGTTGAGTTTGGTGGTGAACTGCGCTACGGGAACATCGCCACGCGCATCCAGCGTGCCGGGCAAGGACATCGTGCCGTTGTCGAGCGCACCCTGCAGCTGGGCAATGTTAAGCAAACCGTAGTTATTGCTCGCCTGCACGACCACATTGTTAAAGTCCATGCCGCGCCAGAGAATTTGCTTCGCCTGCAGCTGAACATCCGCCTTGTAGCCGCGCAGCGTGCTGTAGTTCGGCTGATCGATACCCTCGGCAATGATTGGGCGCTGCTGGCGAGGCTGGCTCTGCCCCTGCTGGCTGGTGCTGGCGTTATCCACCGGGTTTGCCTGCGACAGCAGATTATCCAGATTCAGTTTATCGGACTGGAGATTCAGCAGCCAGACCGGCCTGTCGGCCAGCACCACGCTTGCCTCGCCGTTCAGCGTGCTGTCATTCGCAGCAAGATGCAGCTGGCTGAAGCTGAGTTTTTTCTGCTCTTCCTGCCACTGGGCCTGAACGGTGCCCTGCCCGCTGATGCCCTGCGGCGGTAAATCCGCGCCCTGAAGCTGGAAGTTCAGCTTATCGAACTGAGCGGTCAGCGTATGAGGATAATCTCCGGCATCCACCTGAGCGGCGAATGAGAGCGTTAAGTCACGCTGATCGCGATTGAGGCGACCGGAAAAGTCCACTTTGGCCTGATGATGCTGATCCTGCTCCATCAGCAGTTTGAGATCGCGGATAGTAGCCTGCTCTTCCCCGTCGTGCTGGAACACCAGCACGCTGTCTTCAACCTGCAGGCGAGCTACGTCAAAGGACCAGCCCCGGTCTTCAGGTGCCTGCGGGAGAGTATTTTCACGAGGAACGACTGGTGCCTGAGCGTCTTTCACCGCTTCGGTTTGCGGAGTCAGTTCAATCACTGCCCCTTTCAGCATCACCTGTCGGACCTGAAGCTGATGCGACAGCAGCGGCAGAAGCGCCACGTCAAGACGCATATTGTCAGCTTTGACCAGCGGCGCTTCGGCGCCAGGCTCAGTCAGCGTCATCCGGCCGGAAAGAATGCTGAGCTGCGGCCAGACGTGCCAGCGCAGCGGGCCATCCAGCTTGAGCTGATAGCCACTGCGATCGGCAACCTGGCGCACCATGTAGTCGCGAAAATCGTTAGGATTTACCAGCAGTACCAGCGCCGACAGGCCGGCGACAATGACCACCAGCAGGATCATCAACGTGGTCAGAACTCGTCTCATGCTCTCTCCAACACCCGAACCGGACTCAGTCTTTGTCGATACGGCTGGCAACCGCACCCTGCTGATCGCGATACTTCGCGTCTTCACGGCGGTTATAAGGCCGCGCGGCAGGGCCGGAAAGCGGCTCGAAGCTGAGTGCGCCAATCAGCATGCCCGGACGCAGCCCCAGCGGCAGTTTGCCCGAGTTGTAGAATTCCAGCACGATGCAGCCAGACCAGCCCGGATCGATACGATGGGCGGTGACGTGGACCATCAGGCCCAGGCGTGCCAGAGAAGAACGGCCGTCGAGCCAGCCCACCAGATCGGCAGGAAGGGTGACGGACTCTAAGGTGACGGCGAGCGCCAGTTCACCGGGATGGAGATAAAAGGCTTCGCCTTCCGCCAGCACAATCTCTTCGCTCATCACCCGATCCAGCGCCGCGCTGACTTCCGCTTTCGGACCGCTAAGATCGATGAAGGCGGCCGTGTGTCCGCTGAAAGTCCTGAACTTGTTGCCAAGGCGCACGTCAACCGTCGCCCCGTTAATACGCTCAACAGGGGGACGAGGGGAAATCGCCAGACGGCCTTCATCCAGCCAGGCTTCAATATCTCGATCACACAGACGCATGCGCTATCTCCTTTATTGCATCATGCCCGGCCGCTGCCGGGTCATGACTGCACAGTACCTAATTCGGGGCAATTATTCAAAAAACTGACTAATTTTGGCCTTCAGAATATCGATGGCGATACGGTTTTTCCCACCGCGTGGCACGATGATATCGGCGTACTGCTTTGACGGTTCAATAAACTGCAGGAACATTGGGCGAACCGTTTTCTGGTACTGAGCCATGACGGAATCCATCGAGCGACCGCGTTCGTTAACGTCACGCTTGATGCGGCGCATCAGGCAGATATCCAGCGGCGTATCGACGAAAATAGAGAAGTTCAGCTCTTCGCGCAGGCGGGCGTCAGTCAGCAGCAGGATCCCTTCCAGAATGATGACTTTTTTCGGCTTGACGTGCACCGTCTGCGGCATGCGGGTGTGTTCAACGTAGCTGTAGACCGGTAACTCAATGGCCTCGCCGCGTTTTAACATTTGCAGGTGCTGATATAACAGGCTGTGATCCATCGCGCTCGGATGGTCATAGTTGGTTTTCACGCGATCTTCCATCGACAGATGGCTTTGATCTTTGTAATAGCTGTCTTCAGGGATCACACCAATGTGTTCATCGCCAACCTGTTCACGTAATTCGCGGTAAAGCGTGCTGGAAATGAGACTTTTACCCGAAGCGGATGCGCCGGCGATGCCTATGATGACGCACTGATGAGACTTATCAGTCATAAATTTTTGCGACCTGATTAACCTGGATGATAGGAAGGGTGACGCCGGAGCGCCAAACGCGGCAATTATAGGGATTTCAGCCCCGGGTATCCAGTTGAAAACAACAATCGTCATGGTTGAAGCAAAAAGTGACTATTCGCAAATCAGGATGTTCACTTTTCGGACGGTTAACACACTTTTTAACCTGACTCGTTAATTTATCGCTCAATGCTGTTAAATAATGAGCAGATGCCATAGGAAATGTAAATTGTTTGTACTAGCATGATCCCATTTAGCATCTTAATGAATTCATGCCAGTTCCTTACATAAAGTCCTGGTGGGAAAGCCCTGGCGGAAAGCGGTAAATGAAGAGACCTGAAAAAAGAATGTCCGTTACGCCCTCGCATCCCTCGCTGCGCCTGGTTAGCCTTGGGCTTCTGACGTTCATCTTTACCCTTTTCTCGCTCGAACTGACGCGTTTTGGAACCATTCTCGCCCCTTTATGGTTCCCGACCTCCATTATGATGGTGGCGTTTTATCGCAGCGCCGGAAAAATGTGGCCGGCGATTGCCGCTGTCTGCTCCGTAGGCAACGTGCTGGCGTCTTTGGTCCTTTTTCCCTTCAGCGCGCCAGGCCTTATTTATACAGCCATCAATGCGCTGGAAGCGGTGATCGGTGCGCTTCTGCTGCGTAAGTTTCTGCCCTCTTATAACCCTCTGCAAAACCTGCATGACTGGATCCGTCTGGCGCTCTCAAGCGCCGTCGTCCCACCGTTGATCGGCGGTTTGCTGGTGCTGTTACTGATACCAGGAGACAACTGGATCCACACATTCCTGGTCTGGGTACTGTCAGAGTCTATCGGCGCGCTGGCGCTGGTGCCGCTGGGTTTGCTGTACAAAAATCATTATCTGATGCGCCACCGCAACCCGCGACTGCTGCTGGAGACGCTGATGACGCTCGCCGTCACTCTGGCGCTCAGCGCGATGGCGATGCTGTGGCTGCCGTGGCCGTTTACCTGCGTGATTGTTCTGCTGATGTGGAGCGCCGTTCGCCTGCCGCGAATGGAGGCTTTCGCCGTTTTTCTGATCACCATCATGATGGTGTCGTTAATGATGGCGACCAACCCGATCACCCCGAATACCCCGCAGGTCTTTGCCATGAGCAACGCGCCGTGGCTGCCTTTCCTGATGATGCTGCTGCCTGCCAACGTGATGACCATGGTGATGTACGCCTTTCGCGCCGAGCGCAAGCACATCACCGAAAGCGAAGAGCGCTTCCGTAACGCCATGGAATATTCTGCCATCGGCATGGCGCTGGTCGGCACCGAAGGCCAGTGGCTGCAGGCGAACAAGGCACTGTGCAAATTCCTGGGCTATAGCCAGAACGAGCTTCGCACCATGACCTTTCAGCAACTCACCTGGAAGGAAGATTTAGACAGCGATCTCGAACAGCTCGAGCAGCTCGTCAGCGGTGAAATCAACACCTACACCATGGAAAAACGCTACTACACCCGCAAAGGGGATGTGGTGTGGGCGCTGCTGGCGGTGTCCCTGGTGCGTCACGCCGACGGTACCCCGCTCTACTTTATCGCCCAGATCGAAGACATTAACGACCTCAAGCATACCGAATGGGTCAATAAGCGCCTGATGGAGCGAATTACGCTGGCCAATGAAGCTGGCGGAATCGGCATCTGGGAGTGGGAGCTGGAGCCCGATCTGATCTCGTGGGACAAACGCATGTTTGACCTTTATGAGATCCCCTCACATCTGAAACCAACCTGGCAGCTGTGGCACAACTGTCTGGTGGAAGAGGACAGAGAGCAGGCCGAACGAGTGATCCGCAATGCGCTCAGCGCCCGTTCTCCTTTCAAACTGGAATTCCGTATTCAGGTGAAAGAAGGGATCCGCCACATTCGTTCTCTTGCCAACCGGGTGCTGAATAAGCAGGGCGAAGTGGAGCGTCTGCTCGGCATCAACATGGACATGACCGAGGTCAAACAGCTTAACGAGGCGCTGTTCCAGGAAAAAGAACGCCTGCACATTACGCTCGATTCAATCGGTGAAGCGGTACTCTGCACCGATGTCGATATGAACGTCATCTTTATGAACCCGGTGGCGGAAAAAATGAGCGGCTGGGATCAGCAGGAAGCCATGAAGCAACCGCTGCTTAACGTGCTGCGCATTACCTTTGGTGACAACGGCCCGCTGATGGAAAATATTCACAGCGGAGATATGTCGCGGGCAGATATCGAACAGGACGTGGTGTTGCACTGTCGCAACGGCGGCAGCTACGATATCCACTACAGTATTACTCCTCTGAGCACTCTGGACGGGCAAAACATCGGCTCCGTGCTGGTCATTCAGGATGTCACCGAGTCGCGTAAAATGCTGCGCCAGCTCAGCTACAGCGCCTCACATGACGCCCTCACCCATCTGGCTAACCGCGTCAGTTTCGAGAATCAGCTCAAGCGCCTGCTTCATTCCGTACAGGAGACGCACCAGCGACACGCGCTGGTGTTTATCGACCTCGACAGATTCAAGGCGGTGAACGATAGCGCAGGCCATGCCGCCGGGGATGCCCTGCTGCGCGAACTCTCATCGCTGATGCTGAGCATGCTGCGAACCAGCGATGTGCTGGCAAGGCTGGGCGGCGATGAGTTTGGTCTGCTGCTGCCAGATTGCAACGTCGAAAGCGCCCGTTACATCTCTGGGCGAATTATCCAGGCTATCAATGATTACCACTTTATGTGGGAAGGCCGTCTGCACCGCATCGGTGCCAGTGCCGGGATCACTCTGATTGACGAAAGCAACGATCAGGTTTCAGAGGTCATGTCGCAGGCAGACATCGCCTGCTACACCTCGAAAAACAACGGCCGTGGGATTGTCAGCGTGTACGAGCCGCAGTTGGACAGACTGCACCAGCAGCGCAGCATGATGTCGCTCGATGAGCAATGGCACATGATCAAAGACAATCACCTGGTGCTGATGGCGCGCAGCGTGGCATCACCGCGGATCCCGGAAAGCAGCAGCTTCTGGCTGCTGTCGCTGCGGTTGTGGACCAGCGAAGGTGAAATGGTGGAAGAGCAGGCTTTCCGCAAAGGCCTTGCCGACCCTGAACTCATCCACGCGCTTGACCGCCGAATTTATCAGGAATTTTTCAAAAACTGGGCCAATGCCGTGGCCGCACGCGGGATCAGCATTACCCTTCCTCTTTCCGCCGTAGGTCTGGCCAGCCCTACGCTGGTCAGCGAGCTGCTGGAAGGGTTAGATGAAAGCGGAATGCCAGCCCGCTTGCTGCACCTGGTGATCGATGCCGGCATGCTGACCCAGCCGGGCGTTCAGGAGGGTCTGAACCGCTTACGCAAGGCAGAATGTAAAATCATTCTCAGCCAGGTGGGTCAGGATTTGGAGCTGTTTGAACATGTCACCGCCGGTATTGGCGATTACATCATGCTCGATCCGGAAATTATCAGTAACGTCCATGCCAGCCTGATGGATGAGATGATGGTCACTATCGTACAGGGCCATGCCCAACGTCTAGGAATGAAAACCATCGCGGGCCCGACGAATCAGGCGCTGATGATGGATACGCTCTCAGGGATTGGCGTAGATCTAATCTACGGCGACACCATTGCCCACAGCCAGCCTTTAGAATTGATGCTCAGCACCAGCTACTTCGCCATCAACTGATCCCTCCCCCGCCGTGTTCGCGGCGGATCCCCTTTTTCCTTTCGTGCCTTATATTTACAAAATCTAACCATTAACCTGCTAACCAACTATTCTTTACATGTAATATACAAATGCACAACAAAGAAGCCTTTCCTGGTGACAGGTACTGTCGAACATCTTGCCCGCACACTGCCTGATCGCCCTCGCTGTCGCTCGCACAGCCAAAATCAGGACATTGATAATGACCACACCTTTCAACTGGACTGCTACACAAAAACACGTCGCGGTGGCCAGCTTCTCAAGCTGGATGCTCGACGCCTTCGATTTCTTCATTTTAGTGTTCGTACTCAGCGATCTTGCCAGCTGGTTTGGCACCACCGTTTCCGGCGTGTCGATCGCTATCATGCTCACGCTCGCCGTGCGCCCGATTGGCGCGCTGATCTTTGGACGACTGGCAGAAAAATATGGCCGTCGCCCGATTCTGATGCTCAACATTCTGATGTTCAGCATCTTCGAACTGCTCTCCGCCTGGTCTCCCACTTTCACCACCTTCCTGGTGCTGCGACTGCTGTACGGTATTGCCATGGGCGGGATCTGGGGCGTGGCGTCGTCACTGGCGATGGAAACCATTCCGGATCGCTCTCGCGGGCTGATGTCCGGCATCTTTCAGGCGGGGTATCCGTGCGGCTATCTGCTGGCCTCGATCATCTTCGGCCTGTTTTACAGCGCCGTGGGCTGGCGCGGGATGTTCCTGATTGGCGCATTGCCGATTTTCCTGCTGCCCTATATCTGGTTCAAAGTGCCTGAATCGCCGGTCTGGCTGGCCGCACGTGAACGGAAAGAGAGCACCGCACTACTGCCGGTGCTGCGCAGTCACTGGAAGCTGTGTATTTATCTGGTGCTGCTGATGGCCTGCTTTAACTTTTTCAGCCACGGCACGCAGGATTTGTATCCGACGTTCCTGAAGGTACAACACGGTTTTGATCCGCACACCGTCAGCCTGATTGCCATTGGCTACAACATTGCGGCCATGCTGGGCGGGATCTTCTTCGGCAGCGTGTCAGAAAGAATTGGTCGTAAGAAAACCATGATTATCGCCGCCTTCCTGGCGCTTCCGGTCCTGCCGCTGTGGGCCTTTTCAACGGGCTCGTTCAATATCGGTCTTGGCGCGTTCCTGATGCAGTTTATGGTGCAGGGAGCCTGGGGCGTAATCCCGACCTATCTGAACGAGCTGGTTCCTTCCAACGCTCGTGCGGTATTACCGGGCGTGGTCTATCAGTTGGGGAATCTGCTGGCTTCGGTGAACGCCACGCTGCAGGCGCGCATTGCCGAGGCCAACGGCGGCAACTACGGCATGGCGATGGCGCTGGTGGCGGGAACCGTCGCCATTCTGATCTGCGTGCTCGTGGCCTTTGGCCGGGAAACTCGCGGGGTGGTGATCTCCGGGCACCAGCCGCAGAGCGCCAGTCGCGAGCAGCACACGCATTAGTCGGGCTGAAAACCGTCGCTGTACCAGATATGCAGCAACGCATAGGAGCGCCAGGGCTGCCAGCGCTCCGCATAGCGACGTATCTGGGCAGGCGTCATTCCCGGGAAGCGCTGTTTGATTAAATAGTCGTCTGGCAGGAACACATCTTTGGCCTGCCAGCCGCGCAGTGCGAAGTAGTTTGCCGTCCAGCGGCCAATGCCCGGAAAGGACTGCAGTTGTTTCATTCCCGCTTCGATATTTTCAGGCGCAGTCAGAGGCAACGTTCCCGTCAGTGCCGCCTGCGCTAAATGGATCAAGGATTCAGCGCGCTTTACCGGCATGCCCAGCGCCTTCAACGCCAGCGGATCGGCCTGTACAAGCTGTTCAGGGGTGGGAAAGCAAACATAGTCAGGGTTTTCTGCAAGAGGAGTACCGTAAAGTTTGGCCACCCTGCTGGTTAATCTCGCCGCCATCGCAACGCTGACCAACTGCCCGAGGATCGCCCGTACGCCTTGTTCAAAAGGATCCATACAGCCCGGCAAACGCAGACCAGGTCGTGCAGCAGCCAGCGTTCCCAATGCCGCCGATACTCTTTGCGGTTCGCAATCCAAATCAAACAGCTGCGTCAACTTTTCCAGGCATTGCCCTTTGACCGGCAGCAGGCCGTCTGATAACGATACTCTGAGCGTATGATGTTGGGGATCGGGAGTCGCGCGGATCAGTCCGCGATGCTCCCCCAGCGCAAAACTGCGAACGTAAGTCCCTTGTTCAAAACGCTCCACGCCTTCGACGGTACGCGCCGCCAGAAAACCAAACATCCACTCCCAGTCGTAGGGTGCCTGCCAGGGTAAAGTCAACATCGCATCTCCTTGATAAGTCACTACAGCATAACCTCTTAGTGCTGTTCCTGCCTTGCTTTCATATTCTGACTTGTTCCCCGGGCCACATTCCGCTAAAGTCGTCGCCCTTTCTTCACTGGCATGGGGAATCTCAAGGTGTTTATTGGTTTTGACTATGGTACGGCCAACTGTTCTGTGGCCGTGATGAACGGCGATGAGCCGCAGCTGCTGAAGCTGGAAAACGGGAGCTCACTGCTGCCTTCTATGCTTTGTGCGCCCACCCGTGAAGCCGTGAGCGAATGGCTCTATCGCCAACACGATGTTCCGGCAACCGGTGATGAAACGGAAGCGCTGTTACGCCGTGCGATTCGCTTCAACCGCGAAGAAGATATCGACGTTCAGCGTCACAGCGTGCAGTTCGGTCTGTCATCGCTGCAGCACTACATTGAAGATCCGGAAGAAGTTTACTTCGTTAAATCACCGAAATCCTTCCTCGGGGCCAGCGGTCTGAAGCCGCAGCAGGTCGCGCTGTTCGAAGATTTGGTGTGCGCGATGATGCTGCATATCAAACAGCAGGCGGAAACTCAGCTCCCGGAGAGCATTACCCAGGCGGTGATTGGTCGCCCGATCAACTTCCAGGGACTTGGCGGCGAAGAAGCCAACGACCAGGCGCAGGGCATTCTGGAACGCGCGGCGCTGCGTGCCGGATTCCAGGACGTAGTGTTCCAGTACGAACCCGTGGCCGCAGGGCTGGATTTCGAAGCCCGGCTGACGGAAGAGAAACGCGTGCTGGTCGTCGATATCGGCGGCGGAACCACCGACTGCTCATTGCTGCTGATGGGCCCACAGTGGCGCTCGCGCCGTGAGCGTGAAGGCAGCCTGCTGGGGCACAGCGGCTGTCGCGTAGGCGGTAACGATCTGGATATCGCTCTGGCGTTCAAATGCCTGATGCCATTGCTTGGCATGGGCGGAGAAACCGAAAAGGGTATCGCTCTGCCGGTGCTGCCGTGGTGGAATGCAGTGGCGATCAACGATGTTCCGGCTCAGACCGATTTTTACAGCACGGCAAATGGCCGCATGCTGCGTGATTTAGTCCGCGATGCCCGCGATAGCGACAAAGTCGGCCTGCTGCTGAAAACCTGGCAACAGCGCCTGAGCTACCGACTGGTCCGCAGTGCGGAAGAGAGCAAAATCGCCCTTTCCGATCGCACTGACATCACCACTTCTCTGCCATTCCTGAGTCCTGAACTGGCTGCGGATATTAACCAGATGGGCCTTGAAGCCGCGCTGAACCAGCCGCTCACCCGCATTCTGGAGCAGGTGCAGCTGGCACTGGATAACGGTGGCGAAAAGCCGGATGTTATCTATCTGACCGGCGGTAGCGCACGCTCGCCGCTGATCAAAAAAGCGCTGGCGCAGCAGCTGCCGGGGATTGAGATTGCCGGTGGCGATGATTTCGGCTCCGTCACCGCCGGTCTGGCCCGCTGGGCGCAGGTGGTTTTTAGCTAAAATCGCGATCTGGCTCGAAACAGTGGCGATTGACTTCGCTGCTTTTTCGACCTAACGTTGAAGGGTAAAGGGCGAAGGGAGATTTCTCCCCCTTCTGGTCTCTTAGTAAGCCGGTAAGCTAATCACTAAGAGAATGACCAGTATGATGACTAACTTCATCATATCCCTTTCCTTCTTAAGGCCCTTGCTTCGGTAAGGGCCTTCCCGTTTCAGCCCCATGCTGACTTCCCTTTCAGCCAGACATTCCTGACGAATGCGGCTGGCGACGACTTTATCGCGCCACTTCCCCACTCGCTTAACTTTTGCTCAGTCTTGCGTAGCTCCTCGTAAAAGAGCCGTCATTCAGACGTTTCCAGACAGTGTTTCATATTTCCTCCATTATTCCGGGGCCTTCCGTTACTAAACTAGTATTATTCGGTGAAAGTTTTCAGGATGAGATACGTATAACGATGAAAGGCAGCAATAAATCGCGTTGGTTAATCGCGCTCGGCGCGGTGGTTGTGGCTGGTGCCGCTGTGTATTACTGGCACAGCCAGAGCACGTCTGAATCCGGAGCAACGGCACCAGCAGGCCAACACGCCGGCGGCGGTCGTCACGGCGGACGTTTTAGCGGCGCGCTGGCCCCGGTTCAGGCGGCAACGGCCACCAGTGAAGCCGTACCGCGCTATCTCACCGGTCTGGGAACCATCACTGCGGCCAACACTGTTACGGTGCGCAGCCGGGTTGATGGTCAGCTGCTGTCGCTGCACTTCCAGGAAGGTCAGCAGGTGAAAGCCGGCGACCTGTTGGCAGAAATTGACCCTAGTCAGTTCAAAGTGGCGCTGGCTCAGGCACAGGGGCAACTGGCAAAAGACAATGCCACCCTTGCCAACGCGCGTCGTGATTTAGCCCGCTATCAGCAGCTCGTGAAAACTAATCTGATTTCCCGTCAGGAAATGGACGCCCAACAGGCGCTGGTTACCGAAAGCCTGGGCACGGTTAAAGCCGATGAGGCCGCCGTCGCCAGCGCTCAGCTGCAGCTGGACTGGACGCGTATCACTGCCCCTATCGACGGTCGTGTCGGTCTGAAACAGGTCGATATTGGCAATCAGATCTCCACCAGCGACACCACCGGCATCGTGGTACTGACGCAAACTCATCCTATCGACCTGGTCTTCACCCTGCCAGAAAACGACATCGCCACCGTGGTGAAAGCACAGAAAGCCGGGCAAAGCCTGGTGGTGGAAGCCTGGGACAGAACCAATAAGCAGAAGCTGAGCAGCGGCACGCTGTTAAGCCTCGACAACCAGATTGACGCCACCACCGGCACCATCAAGCTGAAAGCCCGCTTTAACAATCAGGACGACGCGCTGTTCCCGAATCAGTTCGTCAACGCCCGCATGCTGGTGGATACCGAACAGAACGCCGTGGTGATCCCAACCGCCGCGCTGCAGATGGGCAACGAGGGCAACTTCGTGTGGGTGCTGAACGATGAGAACAAGGTCAGCAAACACATCGTGGTACCGGGCATTCAGGACAGTCTGAAGGTCGTCATCACTTCTGGTCTGTCTGCCGGAGATAAGGTCGTCACCGACGGTATCGATCGTCTGACCGAAGGGGCGAAAGTTGAAGTGGTGGACGCCCACAGCGCAACTGCCACAAAACCGGCGGCTGAGCATAGCGGCAAAAAAGGAGCTCGGTCCTGATGGAAGTGTTACCACCAGGCAACACAGGCGGCCCGTCCCGCCTGTTTATTCTGCGTCCGGTTGCCACCACGCTGATGATGATCGCCATCCTGCTGGCGGGGGTCATCGGCTATCGTTTTCTGCCCGTTTCCGCTCTGCCGGAAGTGGATTACCCGACGATTCAGGTCATTACACTCTACCCGGGTGCCAGCCCGGACGTGGTGACCTCGTCGATCACCGCGCCACTGGAACGTCAGTTCGGGCAGATGTCTGGCCTGAAACAGATGTCTTCGCAAAGCGCGGGCGGCGCTTCGGTCGTCACCCTGCAGTTCCAGCTTGAGCTCTCATTAGACGTTGCCGAACAGGAAGTGCAGGCCGCGATTAACGCCGCCACCAACCTGCTGCCGAGCGACCTGCCGAACCCGCCGGTTTACAGCAAGGTCAATCCGGCGGATCCGCCGATCATGACCCTCGCGGTCACCTCTTCTGCCCTGCCAATGACTCAGGTCGAAGACATGGTTGAAACTCGCGTGGCGCAGAAGATTTCTCAGGTATCAGGCGTCGGTCTGGTCACCCTGGCTGGCGGTCAACGTCCTGCCGTGCGGGTGAAGCTCAACGCGCAGGCGATTGCCGCTCTGGGCTTGACCAGTGAAACCGTACGTACCGCCATTACCAACGCCAACGTCAACTCGGCGAAGGGTAGTCTCGATGGCCCAACCCGCGCGGTGACGCTGTCCGCCAACGACCAGATGCAGTCGGCTGAAGAGTACCGCAATCTGATTATCGCCTATCAAAACGGCGCGCCGGTGCGGCTGGGTGCGGTTGCCACCATTGAGCAAGGCGCTGAAAACAGCTGGCTGGGGGCCTGGGCCAACAAACAGCAGGCGATTGTGATGAACGTCCAGCGCCAGCCGGGTGCCAACATCATCGCCACCGCCGACAGCATCCGTCAGATGCTGCCGCAGCTCACCAGCAGCCTGCCGAAATCCGTGCAGGTGAAGGTGTTATCTGACCGAACCACCAACATTCGCGCCTCCGTCAGCGATACTCAATTTGAGCTAATGCTGGCGATTGCGCTGGTGGTGATGATCATCTACGTGTTCCTGCGCAACGTCCCGGCAACCATTATTCCCGGCGTTGCCGTACCGCTGTCACTGGTCGGTACCTTTGCGGTGATGGTGTTCCTCGATTTTTCGATCAACAACCTGACGCTGATGGCGCTGACCATCGCCACCGGTTTTGTGGTCGATGACGCCATCGTGGTGATCGAAAACATTTCGCGCTACATCGAAAAAGGCGAGAAGCCAATGGATGCCGCGCTGAAAGGCGCAGGCGAAATCGGCTTTACCATTATCTCCCTGACCTTCTCACTGATTGCGGTACTGATCCCGCTGCTGTTTATGGGTGATATCGTCGGCCGCCTGTTCCGTGAGTTTGCTATTACGCTTGCCGTCGCGATTTTGATATCCGCCGTGGTGTCGTTAACGCTGACGCCGATGATGTGCGCGCGGATGCTGAGCCACGAATCTCTGCGCAAGCAGAACCGTTTCTCCCAGGCCAGCGAGCGCTTCTTTGAACGCGTGATTGCCGCCTATGGCCGCATGCTCAGCAAAGTGCTGAATCATCCGTGGCTAACGCTGAGCGTGGCGCTCAGCACCCTGGCGCTGTCGATCCTGCTGTGGGTATTCATTCCGAAAGGCTTCTTCCCAATTCAGGATAACGGCATTATTCAGGGTACGCTGCAGGCCCCGCAGTCGGCGTCGTTTGCCAGCATGGCCCAGCGCCAGCAGCAGGTTTCAGAAATTATCCTCAAAGATCCGGCAGTCGAAAGCCTGACCTCGTTCGTCGGTGTAGATGGCACCAATCCGGCGCTCAACAGCGCCCGTCTGCAAATCAACCTCAAACCGCTTTCCGAGCGTGATGACCGGGTGCAGAAAGTTATCCGCCGCCTGCAGCACGCCGTCGACAGGGTGCCCGGCATTGAACTCTATCTGCAACCGACGCAGGATCTGACCATCGACACCACCGTCAGCCGCACCCAGTATCAGTTCAGCCTGCAGGCCAACTCGCTGGATGCGCTGAGCGAATGGGTGCCAAAACTGATGACCGAGCTGCAAAAGCTTCCGCAGTTGGAAGACGTCAGCAGCGACTGGCAGGACAAAGGTCTGGCGGCCTACGTTAACGTCGACCGCGATAGCGCCAGCCGTCTGGGGATCAGCATGGCGGACGTCGACAACGCGCTGTATAACGCCTTCGGCCAGCGCCTGATTTCCACCATCTACACCCAGTCGAACCAGTACCGCGTGGTGCTGGAGCATGACACCAGCGAAACGCCGGGGCTGTCGGCGCTGGATAATATTCGTATTACCAGCAGCAGCGGCGGAATTGTGCCGCTGAACGCCATCGCCAAAGTCGAAGAACGCTTTACCCCGCTTTCGATTAACCACCTCGATCAGTTCCCGGTGACGACGATTTCGTTCAACGTGGCGCAGGACTCCTCGCTGGGCGATGCGGTGCAGGCCATCACCGACGCTGAAAAAACGCTGAATCTGCCTGTCGATATTCGCACCGAATTCCAGGGCAGCTCGCTGGCGTTTCAGGCCGCGCTCGGCAGCACCGTCTGGCTGGTGGTCGCCGCCGTGGTGGCGATGTATATCGTGCTCGGCATCCTGTACGAAAGCTTTATCCATCCGATTACTATTCTCTCCACGCTGCCGACCGCAGGCGTGGGCGCGCTGCTGGCACTGTGGGTTTCGGGCAGCGAGCTGGACGTTATCGCCATCATCGGGATTATCTTGCTGATCGGTATCGTGAAGAAGAACGCGATCATGATGATCGACTTTGCACTTGCCGCGGAACGTGAACAGGGGATGCCGCCGCGCGAGGCCATTTATCAGGCCTGTCTGCTGCGTTTCCGTCCGATCCTGATGACCACCCTCGCCGCCCTGCTCGGCGCACTGCCGCTGATGCTGAGTACCGGCGTCGGCGCCGAGCTGCGTCGTCCGCTGGGGATTGGCATGGTTGGCGGCCTGCTGGTGAGCCAGGTGCTGACGCTGTTCACCACGCCGGTGATTTATCTGCTGTTCGATACTCTGTCGCTGCGTCTGAAACGCTGGCTGCCGTCGCGTGAAGAGGAGGCGTAAGTGAAGTTTTTCGCTCTCTTCATTTACCGCCCGGTGGCGACGATATTAATTTCACTCGCCATCACTCTGTGCGGCGTCCTGGGCTTCCGGCTCCTGCCGGTGGCCCCGCTGCCTCAGGTGGATTATCCGGTCATTATGATCAGCGCCTCGCTGCCGGGGGCTGCTCCGGAGACCATGGCGTCTTCGGTGGCGACGCCGCTGGAACGTTCGCTTGGGCGCATTGCCGGGGTCAACGAAATGACCTCGATGAGCTCGCTCGGCAGTACGCGCATCATTCTGCAGTTCGATTTTAACCGCGATATCAACGGCGCGGCGCGAGACGTGCAGGCGGCGATTAACGCTGCGCAAAGCCTGCTGCCGACCGGGATGCCGAGCCGCCCGACCTACCGCAAGGCCAACCCGTCAGACGCACCAATCATGATCCTGACGCTCACCTCAGATACCTACTCGCAGGGTGAGCTGTACGATTTCGCCTCCACTCAGCTGGCGCAAACCATTTCACAGATTGACGGCGTGGGCGACGTGGACGTTGGCGGAAGTTCCCTGCCCGCAGTGCGTGTCGATCTCAATCCACAGGCGCTGTTTAATCAGGGCGTTTCACTGGATGCTGTCCGCACGGCTATCACTAATGCCAACGTACGCAATCCACAGGGGGCGATTGAGGACAACAGTCAGCGCTGGCAGCTTGCCACCAACGACGAGCTGAAAACCGCAGCTGAATATAAGCCACTGATCATTCACTACAACAACGGCGCATCCGTTCGGCTGAGCGACGTGGCCAACGTCACCGACTCGGTGCAGGACGTGCGTAACGCCGGGATGACCAACGCCAAACCGGCAATTTTGCTGATGATCCGCAAGCTGCCGGAAGCCAACATCATTCAGACCGTGGACGCGATCCGCGCCAAACTCCCGGAGCTGAAGGACACCATCCCAGCGGCCATCGACCTGCAAATTGCCCAGGATCGCTCGCCGACCATTCGCGCTTCGCTCGAAGAAGTCGAGCAGACGCTGGTGATTTCCGTTGCGCTGGTCATCCTGGTGGTGTTCCTGTTCCTGCGTTCAGGCCGGGCGACGATCATTCCCGCCGTGGCGGTTCCTGTTTCACTGATAGGCACCTTCGCCGCCATGTACCTGTGCGGATTCAGCCTCAACAACCTGTCGCTTATGGCGCTGACTATCGCCACCGGCTTTGTGGTCGATGATGCCATCGTGGTACTGGAGAACATCTCCCGTCATCTTGAAGCGGGGATGAAACCGCTGCAGGCCGCGCTGCGAGGGAGCCGGGAAGTCGGTTTCACCGTGCTGTCGATGAGCCTGTCGCTGGTGGCGGTGTTCCTGCCGCTGCTGCTGATGGGCGGCCTGCCGGGGCGATTGCTGCGTGAGTTTGCCGTCACACTGTCGGTGGCGATTGGTATTTCACTGGCGGTTTCGCTGACGCTGACGCCAATGATGTGCGGCTGGATGCTGAAATCCTCTCGCGGCCATCAGCCGACGCGCAACCGGGGCTTTGGCCGGGTGCTGGTTGCTCTACAGCAGGGCTACGGTAAATCGCTGAAATGGGTGCTGAATCATACCCGGCTGGTCGGCCTGGTACTGATAGGCACCATCGCGCTGAACGTCTGGCTGTACATTTCGATTCCGAAGACCTTCTTCCCGGAACAGGATACCGGGGTGGTGATGGGCAACATTCAGGCTGACCAGAGCATCTCCTTCCAGGCCATGCGCGGGAAGTTGCAGGACTTCATGAAGATCATTCGTGAAGATAAAGCCGTCGATAACGTGACCGGCTTTACCGGCGGTTCGCGCGTCAACAGCGGGATGATGTTTATCACCCTCAAGCCGCGAGACGTGCGTAATGAAACCGCGCAGCAGGTGATTGACCGTCTGCGTAAAAAACTCGCCAAAGAGCCCGGGGCCAATCTGTTCCTGATGGCGGTGCAGGATATCCGCGTCGGCGGACGTCAGGCCAATGCCAGCTACCAGTACACGCTGCTATCGGACAACCTCGCGGATTTACGCGAATGGACGCCAAAAATCACCACCGCGCTGACGGCCCTGCCGGAGCTGGCGGACGTCAACTCCGATCAGCAGGACAACGGCGCGGAGATGGATCT
This sequence comes from Enterobacteriaceae bacterium 89, assembly GCA_014156375.1. Classification (GTDB taxonomy): domain Bacteria; phylum Pseudomonadota; class Gammaproteobacteria; order Enterobacterales; family Enterobacteriaceae; genus Scandinavium. The sequence goes on from RQJH01000003.1 coordinate 1,039,369, forward strand.
GGTGTATGACCGTGAAACCATGTCCAGGCTTGGGATCAGCGTCGAAGACGCAAACAACCTGCTGAACAACGCCTTTGGTCAGCGGCAGATTTCCACCATCTATCAGCCGCTTAACCAGTACAAAGTGGTGATGGAAGTGGATCCGGTTTACACCCAGGACATCAGCTCCCTGAACCAGATGTTCGTGATCAATAGCGAAGGTAAGTCGATTCCGCTCTCCTACTTTGCTAAATGGCAGCCCGCCAACGCACCTCTGTCGGTTAACCATCAGGGGCTGTCGGCGGCTTCAACCATTTCGTTTAACCTGCCGACGGGCAAATCACTGTCTGAAGCCAGCGATGCGATTGACCGCACCATGACGCAATTGGGCGTGCCAAACACCATTCGCGGCAGCTTTGCCGGAACGGCACAGGTGTTCCAGCAGACCATGAATTCGCAGGTGATCCTGATTCTGGCTGCGATTGCCACGGTCTATATCGTGCTGGGGATCCTGTACGAAAGCTATGTACATCCGCTGACGATCCTCTCTACCCTGCCGTCCGCAGGCGTGGGCGCACTGCTGGCGCTGGAGCTGTTCGGCGCGCCGTTTAGCCTGATTGCGCTTATCGGCATCATGCTACTGATAGGGATCGTGAAAAAGAACGCCATCATGATGGTCGACTTTGCGCTCGAGGCGCAGCGCAACGGCAATCTTGCGCCGGAAGAGGCTATTTTCCAGGCCTGCCTGCTGCGTTTTCGTCCGATCATGATGACCACCCTGGCGGCGCTGTTTGGCGCGCTGCCGCTGGTGCTCTCCGGGGGCGATGGCTCCGAACTGCGTCAGCCACTGGGGATCACCATCGTCGGTGGTCTGGTGATGAGCCAGTTGCTGACGCTGTATACCACCCCGGTGGTGTACCTGTTCTTTGACCGCCTGGGGCGGCGCTTTACCCGTAAATCTCAGCAAACGGTAACAGAGTAATTATGGAAGAACTGCCTGCCAGCGTGCGCTGGCAACTGTGGATCGTCGCTTTTGGCTTCTTTATGCAGGCGCTCGATACCACCATCGTTAATACCGCCCTCCCCTCCATGGCGAAAAGCCTGGGGGAGAGCCCGCTGCACATGCACATGGTGGTGGTTGCCTACGTGCTGACGGTGGCGGTGATGCTGCCTGCCAGCGGCTGGCTGGCGGACAGGATCGGCGTGCGCAATATCTTCTTCACCGCCATCGTGCTGTTTACCGTTGGGTCGATTTTCTGCGCGCAGTCCAACACCCTCAACGAGCTGATTATGTCCCGCGTTTTGCAGGGCGTGGGCGGCGCAATGATGGTGCCCGTCGGCAGGCTGACGGTGATGAAAATCGTGCCGCGCGATCAGTACATGGCGGCGATGACCTTCGTCACCATTCCCGGACAGGTGGGGCCGCTGGTCGGCCCGGCGCTGGGCGGGATCCTCGTGCAGTACGCCTCCTGGCACTGGATTTTCCTGATTAACATTCCGGTCGGCATTCTCGGGGCCATCGCCACGCTTTGGCTGATGCCGAACTACACCATGCAGACCCGGCGTTTTGACATCGGCGGGTTTGTGCTGCTGGCGTTGGGCATGGCAACGCTGACCCTGGCGCTCGACGGACAGCGGGGTTTGGGCATTTCTCCGCTGATGCTCGGCCTGCTGGTCGCGGGCGGCGCGCTGTCGCTGCTGTGGTATCTCTGGCACGCGCGGGGCAATGAAAATGCGCTATTCAGCCTCGAGCTGTTTAAGAACCGCATTTTCTCCCTCGGCCTGACCGGCAGCTTTGCCGGGCGTATCGGCAGCGGGATGCTGCCCTTCATGACGCCGGTCTTTTTGCAGATTGGTCTCGGGTTTTCCCCTTTCCACGCCGGGCTGATGATGATCCCGATGGTGATGGGCAGCATGGGGATGAAGCGAATCGTGGTGCAGGTGGTCAACCGTTTCGGCTATCGCAAAGTGCTTATCACCTCCACGCTCGGCCTGGCGGCGATCACCCTGCTGTTTATGGCCACGGCGATGATGGGCTGGTACTGGCTGCTGCCGCTGGTGCTGTTCCTGCAGGGGATGATCAACTCCAGCCGCTTCTCATCGATGAACACCCTGACCCTGAAAGAGCTGCCGGATGAGCTCGCCAGCAGCGGCAACAGCATGCTGTCGATGGTGATGCAGCTGTCCATGAGTATCGGCGTGACCGTGGCTGGCCTGTTGCTCGGCCTGTACGGTCAGCATCACATCAGCGTCGACAGCGCCGCCTCTCACCAGGTCTTCATGTACACCTATTTCAGCATGGCGCTGATCATTGCCCTGCCGGCGCTGATTTTCGCGCGGGTGCCTGACGACGTCAGCAAAAACGTCATTATCTCAAGACGCAAAAGGAGCGAGCCGTGAAACTCTGGCGCCCCGGCATTACCGCAAAGCTGTTTCTGGCGATTTTAACCACCTGCATCGTGCTGCTGATCAGCATGCACTGGGCGGTGCGTCTGAGCTTTGAGCACGGCTTTATCGACTACATCAAACGCGGCAACGAACAGCGCCTGCAAATGCTCAGCGACGCGCTGGGCGAGCAGTATGCCACTCACGGCAACTGGCGTTTTCTGCGCGGCAACGACCGCTTTGTGTTCCAGATTTTGCGTTCATTTGAGCACGAAGGTCAGGACGATAAGCACGGCGGTCCTCCGGGTGGTCCGCCGGATATGCCGCCGCACGGCTGGCGCACCCAGTTCTGGGTGGTGGATCAAAACGCCAAAGTGCTGGTTGGCCCGCGCGCGCCGATCCCACCGGACGGCACCCGCCGCAGTATCGTGGTCAACGGCGTCGGGGTGGGCGCGGTGATAGCCTCCCCGGTTGAGCGCCTGACGCGCAACACCGATATCAATTTCGACCGCCAGCAGCGCCGCACCAGCTGGCTGATTGTCGCGCTTGCCACCCTGCTCACCGCTCTGGCTACGTTCCCGCTGGCTCGCGGCCTGCTTGCTCCGGTCAAACGCCTGGTCGAGGGGACTCACCGGCTGGCGGCGGGTGATTTTTCGACCCGAGTCACCGCCACGGGAGCCGATGAGCTGGGCCGCCTGGCGCAGGATTTTAACCAGCTCGCCAGCACCCTTGAGCGCAACCAGCAGATGCGTCGCGACTTTATGGCGGATATTTCCCATGAGCTGCGCACCCCGCTGGCGGTCCTGCGCGGTGAGCTGGAAGCCATTCAGGATGGCGTACGCAAATTCACGCCAGAATCGGTGGTTTCGCTGCAGGCGGAGGTTGGCACGCTGACCAAACTCGTTGACGATCTGCACCAGCTGTCGATGTCAGACGAAGGCGCGCTCGCCTACCAGAAAGCGCCAACCGACATCGTTTCGCTGCTGGAAATCGCTGCGGGCGCCTTCCGCGAACGCTTTGCCAGCCGGGGGCTGAAGCTTAGCCTGAAGATGCCGGAAAGCGCCCGGGTGTTTGGCGATCCTGACAGACTGATGCAGCTGTTCAACAATCTGCTGGAAAACAGCCTGCGCTACACCGACAGCGGCGGGCAGCTGCAAATCTCTGCAGAAAAATCCCTGCATCATCTGACGCTGGAATTTGCAGACAGCGCCCCCGGCGTGACAGACCAGCAACTGGAGATGCTGTTTGAGCGCTTTTACCGTACGGAAGGCTCACGCAACCGCGCCAGCGGCGGCTCCGGGCTCGGCCTGGCTATCTGTGTGAATATCGTTGCCGCGCACGGCGGTAAGCTAACGGCTGCCCATTCGCCTTTTGGCGGGGTTAGCATTAAAGTAGAGTTACCTCTGGACCGCGATTTACCGGGAAATGTATGACCGAACTACCGATTGATGATAAAACCCCGCGCATTTTGATTGTCGAGGATGAGCCCAAGCTTGGGCAGCTGCTGATTGATTACCTGCTGGCGGCGAACTACGCGCCGACGCTGATTAATCACGGCGATAAGGTGCTGAATTACGTTCATCAGTCACCGCCGAATCTGATCCTGCTGGACCTGATGCTGCCGGGCACCGACGGCCTGACGCTGTGCCGTGAAATTCGCCGTTTCTCTGAGGTGCCGATCGTAATGGTGACGGCCAAGATTGAAGAGATCGACCGTCTGCTGGGGCTGGAGATTGGCGCAGATGATTATATCTGTAAGCCTTATAGCCCGCGCGAAGTGGTCGCCCGCGTCAAAACCATTCTGCGCCGCTGCCGTCCGCACCGCGAACTGCAGACAATGGATGCCGAAAGCCCGCTGATCGTTGACGAAAGCCGCTTCCAGGCTTCCTGGCGCAACAAACTGCTGGATTTAACCCCCGCTGAGTTTCGTTTGCTGAAAACTCTTTCGCAGGAGCCGGGCAAAGTGTTTTCCCGCGAGCAGCTGCTGAACCATCTGTATGACGACTACCGCGTCGTCACGGACCGCACCATCGACAGCCATATCAAAAACCTGCGTCGCAAACTGGAAGCTCAGGACAACGAGCAATCGTTTATTCGCGCCGTGTATGGCGTGGGCTATCGCTGGGAAGCCGACGCCTGCCGTCTGGCCTGATTGTCCTGCTTCTACTGCCTGGTCCCGCTCGATTCGTCCCCTCTCCCTCCGGGAGAGGGTTAGGGAGAGGGCAAATCAATCCCGTGGTTTACTCCCTTCCCCCATAGCGCTACAATTCCCGCCCTTAAAGTATGGGAACTCCCCCACCGCGGCACCAGGTGCACGCGATCTGACCTGTCATCAGAACGAGAAAATCATGTTTAAACCGGAACTCCTTTCCCCGGCGGGAACGCTGAAAAATATGCGTTACGCTTTCGCCTATGGTGCCGATGCTGTCTATGCCGGCCAGCCGCGCTACTCACTGCGCGTGCGCAATAACGAATTCAACCACGAGAACCTGCAGCAGGGCATCAACGAAGCCCACGAGCTCGGGAAAAAATTCTACGTAGTCGTTAACATTGCGCCGCACAACGCCAAGCTGAAAACCTTCATTCGCGATTTGCAGCCTGTTGTGGATATGGGGCCGGATGCGCTGATTATGTCCGATCCGGGCCTGATTATGCTGGTGCGCGAGCACTTCCCGCAGATGGATATTCACCTGTCCGTTCAGGCGAACGCCGTGAACTGGGCGACGGTGAAATTCTGGCAGCAGATGGGGCTGACCCGCGTGATCCTCTCCCGCGAGCTGTCGCTGGAAGAGATTGAAGAGATCCGCAAACAGGTTCCGGAAATGGAACTCGAAATTTTCGTACACGGTGCGCTTTGCATGGCCTACTCCGGCCGCTGCCTGCTGTCCGGCTACATCAACAAACGTGACCCGAATCAGGGCACCTGCACCAACGCCTGCCGCTGGGAATATAACGTTCAGGAAGGCAAAGAGGACGACATCGGCAACATCGTGCACAAACACGAGCCGATCCCGGTGCAGAACATCGAGCCAACCCTCGGTGAAGGCGCGCCAACCGACAGCGTGTTTATGATTGAAGAAGCCCAGCGTCCTGGCGAATACATGACCGCGTTCGAAGATGAGCACGGTACTTACATCATGAACTCCAAAGATCTGCGTGCCGTCGCCCACGTTGAGCGCCTGACGCAGCTCGGTGTGCACTCACTGAAAATTGAAGGCCGCACCAAGTCTTATTATTACTGCGCCCGCACCGCCCAAGTTTATCGTAAAGCCATTGACGATGCCGCAGCGGGCAAACCGTTTGACGAATCCCTGCTGGAAACCCTCGAAGGCCTGGCCCACCGTGGCTACACCGAAGGCTTCCTGCGCCGTCACACTCACGACAGCTACCAGAACTATGAGCACGGTTTCTCCGTGTCCGAGCGTCAGCAGTTTGTGGGTGACTTCACCGGTGAGCGTAAAGGCAACCTGGCAGCGGTGGCGGTGAAAAACAAATTCCTCAAAGGCGACAGCCTTGAGCTGATGACGCCGCAGGGCAACATCAACTTCACCCTGGAACACATGGAAAACAGCAAAGGCCAGCCGACAGAAGTAGCGCCGGGCGATGGTCACACCGTGTGGATCCCAGTTCCAGAAGAAATCGGCCTGGATTACGCGCTGCTGATGCGTAACTTTGGTGCAAACCAAAGCACGGTCAATCCTCACGCTAAGTAATTAATCAGGGTTATTTTTTCATTCCGGGAAAATTCTTAGAAACGGATCACATACCGCCTCGCTTAATACGGGTATTATCCGAGGCGCTGAAAAACATAACCCATAAATGCTAGCTGTACCAGGAACCACCTCCTTAGCCTGCGTAATCTCCCTTACGCGGGCTTATTTTTTTTCTACTGCCCCGCCTCCACAATTTCGTCCTGTTCCGAGTCGTAATTCGCCATCCTGATATACACTTTTATCATGTTGAATCATTGGGATAAAAAGGATGACTGATTTTCCCCCGGCTTTACTGATCCTCAATGGCAAAGGTGCAGGCGATCCAGAACTGCGAGAAGCCATTAACCAGCTGCGCGATGAAGGCGTGGAAATACATGTGCGCGTGACGTGGGAGAAAGGCGACGCGGCACGCTATCTTGAAGAGGCTATGCGGCTTGGCGTGGAAACCGTCATTGCCGGTGGCGGTGATGGCACCATTAATGAGGTAGCCACGGCACTGATCCATTGCGAAGGTGAGTCTGTTCCGGCGCTGGGCATCATCCCGCTCGGAACCGCAAACGATTTTGCTACCAGCGCGGGTATCCCGCAGGAGATGGATAAAGCGCTGAAGCTGGCCATCGCCGGAAACGCCACGGCTATCGATATCGCCCGCGTCAACGACCGAACCTGCTTTATCAATATGGCGACCGGCGGTTTCGGCACGCGCATCACCAGCGAAACGCCGGAAAAACTCAAGGCCGCGCTGGGCGGCGTTTCCTATCTTATCCATGGCCTGACGCGTATGGATACCCTGAAACCCGACAGCTGCGAAATCCGCGGCGAGAACTTCCACTGGCAGGGTGATGCGCTGGTGATTGGGATTGGCAACGGGCGTCAGGCGGGCGGCGGACAGCAGCTCTGTCCGGATGCTCTGATTAACGATGGTCTGCTACATCTGAGGATTTTTACCGCCGAAGAGCTGCTGCCTGCGCTGTTCAACACCCTGACTCGCCCGGAAGAAAACCCGAATCTGATAGACGGAGTTTCTTCATGGTTTGAAATCAGCGCACCGCACGAAATTACGTTTAACCTCGACGGCGAGCCGCAGAGCGGTCGGGCGTTCCGGATTGATTTGCTTCCGGCAGCCCTGCGCTGTCGACTGCCGCCGGGATGCCCGCTGCTGCGCTAGCGACGGCAGAAAACCGAAGGTGAACGGCTGGTGTAGAACTGCCAGGTGCTGCTGTTGAGCCGTATAATGCTGAAATAAAACGGCTCATTGGCTTTAAGATAGAAATCCGGCAGCGTCCTGGCAAGCAGCGGAGGGATATCGGTTCCTCCGCTACTCGAAGCTGCTCGCTCCGACTCCAGAAAATAATCATTGGCTTTGCGGCTGAATTTAAACCACACGTTCTGATTGACCGCCAGAGTGTCGCCTTTGCCGTCGGTAATTTGCCCGCGTAAAATCGCCACACCGTGTGCACCATTAAATACATAACGGACTGAGATATCACCGCTAACATCCGGATAGACCATCAGTAAATCGCCGGAGCAGTCAAAATGCGACCGCTGCCAGTTTTGCAGGGCCAACGTAGCCACCACCGTTATTGCCACCGCAATGGCAATTCCCATGCACCATTTCATATTACGCGCCAACATGTCGGGGCTCCTTGAAATAATAGTGCGTAACGCACTCATTATTGCGCCAACGGCTGTACTGTTCGCGGCAGGTTAATGCAGAGATGCGTGGGAAATTGGGATAAAGCGAGAGATAAACCCAGGGGTAATTTTGGCAGTCGAGTTTGCTGGTGCTGGCAAACTGCTTATGCCCGTCGAAATTAATCACGTCCTGATTGGCATACCAGTGACAGCCCTTCTCGTCGCTAAAGGGAACGTAGTGGCTTAAGCGTAGATCGAACTGACTTTGCCAGGCGATCGCCGAAGCCGCCAGGCAGCAGACCGCGCCAGCCAGCAGCCAGTATATCGTGCGCCATCGCCCGCTCGCTTTTTCTGTCAGTGCAGAGTCCAGCGGGGCCGACGGCGCAGGTTCGGGGGGAGGATCTTCAACCTCCTCTTCCAGCACTTCCAGCTGGGGCTCCAGGCGGATCCCCACTTTCGGCACGGTGACAATCAGCTCTTCATTCAGCCCAAACTCTTTAAAGGCACGACGCAACAGAGAAATGTTTTGATAAAAAGTATTATTCGTAACCTGCGCACCGTTATTAAACCAGACGTGCTGAAAGAAATAATCTCGCTCTATAACCTGCCCCTGCCGCTGAATTAATAATAACAAACAGCGACTTGCCGGATTACTTAGAGATAAGCGTTTACTCGCATCTGATTTTGCATGCAATACGTTGCGGTCAGGCGAGAATACAACAAGCCCGCCAAGCAAAAATAGCTTTTCCATCATATTCCCTGAATGTGGATTTAGGTCAACTTAGCTGAAGTTAGTTGATGATTGTTAATTAACCTCAGCCGAAAATCCCCAACGATTTCCTTCATCGTTAATCACCGTAAAGTTTATCTTATTCTGGCGCATTACAGGAGTGACCGAATTAAAAATCATACTTCTTGTATGGGGTGCCAGCACTATTCCACCGATGGAATACTCTCCAAAAGAAACATCAGCCAGAATTATGTTCCATGAACTATCATTTACAGCATGAATCATTCCATCTTCATAGCGAAAACTCAGCATATTGATGGATTTTTCAGTCAGCACACCTATGTTTTTTGGTCGCCATAGGACTTTAAGCTGGTTTCTCAGCGCAAGGCGCACTTTTTCACCAGCCTGAGGCGATTTTACCTCCGGCGGGATCTGATAGACATTGAGCCAGTACAGCGACTCACGGTCAGTGGCCAGCCCCTTGCCGGTAGTCATGATTTTCAGCTCTCGGCGTTCACCCGGCAGAATTTTTAGCACCGGCGGCAATACCACGAACGGCACGTTGGCCTGCGAGGGCCCTTTTTGCGGATCGCCATCATCCACCCAACTTTGCACCACTACCGGATAATCACCGTCGTTCACCAGCGAGACAGTTTGCTGGGTTGCGCCGTGGTTAAACACCACTCGCGTCGTGTTAATATTGACCGCCGCGTGCAGGCTGAAAGCCAGCAGCCACAGACTACTGAATACGAAGCAGAACTTGCGCATGTGACTGATAGCTCCCGGCGGTTATTGTGTCGGCACCAAAACTGGCCAACCGCGCTTCAAAGGTTTCGTTATAGTAATTCAGGCCGTTCTGGCTACCGGTTTGCTGAGTATTGCTGCCGATCACAGGCATCCATCCTCCCTCCGTGCCACTTCCTGCCGTGGTCACCGCCAGGAATTTGATGGGATTCCCCGCTCTGTAGACCTGCACGCCGACACCACGGGCATGGCCAGCGGCACCATATTGCGAATCGAGCAGCCAGGTGACAGATTTACCGGAGATAAGATTGAAGTTCCAGGCACTGTAAACGCTGCTTTCGGGAGCAAGAAAGCCCATCGCCACGTTGCTTTTCCCTGTCGCCACACCGGAAATCACCGTTGACTCACAGGCAAATCCGACCTGGAAGGAGGCCGATGAGTATTCACCCCGTTTAAGCTGTGCGACAGAAATCATCGGCAGATACACCACAGGCGTGAAATCCGTTACCTGGCACATCGCCGCGCGACGCACCGTGATGTTGTTCCCGTAGAGACTGATCACCGATGGCCAGTCATTGGCCCACCCCGCCCAGTTTCCGCCGCGATGCGCCTGACCTATTTTGATATCCCAGGAGGCAATCCCAGGCCCGCGAAAAACGACATAGGCATTTGGATTCACATAGCTATTGTAATTCGCCGTTTGCGCCTGGTTGGCAAAATAGCGGGTATCCAGCGTTTTAATCAGTTCCGCACTAATGGTCGAGAAATTCCTGGCTTTGATCAGAAAATTACCATTCGTGTCCACATCCAGATTTTCCATTGGACGCTGCTGCCAGACATCGGTAAACACACTGCCCGTCGCATCGTGGGTCAGTCGCAATGCGATATTTTTCATCACCGTCAAACGCGCACCGGGCACATCATTGGCTTCATACCAGCCGGCATAAGCATCATCGCCGTTAGTGGACCAGGCTTCGAACAACTGCCCGGCAGTATCCGGCGTACAGCGGAAAAACACCTGCTCAGGATCGTAACCCCCGCCTTTATGTGCGTATGTAGTGAAGGGAATACCTCCACCGGAGGTGAGCAGCGTTCCGGCTGGCTGGAAACTACTGTTGCTGGTGATATCAACAGACTGAGTTAACCCAGGTAAAAGGCCATTCCACGTGTCATTCCCCCCGCCGCTGCGCCAGTCGTTAGCGACCCCATCCGTAGCGGCGCTCAGGCGGTGAGATCCTTGCGCACTATTACTGCCGGATTTATAGGGATAGATAATGTATTCGCAGGCGGCCTGCGCGATGGCTGGCAGCATCGCCAGCATCAGTAAAATCAGTTTCATGGTTTACCCTTTCGCCCCACAGCTCTGCGTCAGCGCAATGAGCGGTTCTTTCATCTGTGTTGCTGTCAATGTCCACGGCAGAACACAATTGCTGCCTTCAATCGATAACTTCCCGCTTTGCGAGGCCACACGGGCATAAACCTGATTGCCCTGCGCGGTCATTCCTACAATATTTCCCTTGTCGTCGCTGACGGATAATCCAGCCGGGAAGTTATCGTTACCCTTCACCGTCATCAACAGCGGGTAGCCTGCAAGCGTCGCGAAACTCAGTTTCACCGCCGCACCGGCCATTGGCGCTATCCGGCGCTGGCTTTCCTGGAGTTCCGCATGAGCACCCATTTCGCTGCCATCGAGGGTAACTGTGTTGTAGCGATACGGCGTCAGCGACGATACCAGGGCATAGCCTTTGGCGTTGACCGTCGCGCCCTGAGCGCCGCCGACCTTCGCCCCTTCCGCGCCCGGTGCTTCCACCAGCGCAAAGGTATCGCCCACCCATGGGCCAGCCACCACGCCACCGCTGTGAACCACTACCGCGCCCCGCACGCCAGCCGTCCACTGCTGATAATTCTCTGCCTGCGAGACGCTGCCGTTGAGCGTGCCAAAGGAAGTATTTTTTTGCAGCGAGCCGCTCCAGTCGGTGGTATCGCTCGCACCAGCCTGGCCCTGCTGCCAGCCGCTGGACAAGGAGTAGTTCAGTGTTTCTTCACTATCCAGCGCACCAGAAAGCGCCACCTGTGCTGAACTTCCTGCCTGTTGACCTCGGCTCGCTGACATTGCCAACGTATGCTCGCGCTCGCCAAAGCTCAGCGGCACGGAGAGTGTCATCGTCAGGACGTTCTCTTTTTGTCCCTGCGAACTGTTATTACTCCGCCACCAGGTATCCTGACGGCTGAAGGACAACCCCAGCGCCACACGGCCGATGGTGGTGCTGTAACCCGCCTGCAGCTGGGTGCTGTTACCGCGATTGCCGTAGTAATCCATCATCGAGCCGGAGAGCCAAAGGCTGCCGTACCCGGCCAGCGTCTGGTTGACCGTCGCGGTGAACTGGTTGCGCTGGCGCAGCGTGTCCGAGCGCCAGGCGTTACCCTGTTTTGCCGCGCTGCGTTCACCCAGCACATCGGCGTAATCACGATAGCCTTCGGTTGAGTAGCGATAACCTGCCAGCGCCACGTGGGTGCCCGTCGGGCTGAACGTTTTGCTCCAGTTAGTTTGCAGTCGCCAGCCGCTGAGGTTGTCACCCGCGACTCTGGCCTGCGAGCCCGTAACGTCTGCGCCAAACGCCCCGAGCGGCGTCGCCAGCACGCCACCCAGCAGCAGCGCCTGATACTCATCGCCTACGCGTAACGCGGCGTTGGCGGTGACCGTGTTACTCATGCCACGCTCAAAGGTGAAATCGGCGAACAGGCTATCCGCTGAGCTGTAGTCGCGGGTTTTCCCGGCCACTACGCCATAGCGCCAGACGCCAGGACGCAGCGACAGCGGTACGCTGGCATACGGCACGGTATAACCGCTCTTTTTGCCATCAGCACCGGTGATCTCGACCTCTAAATCTCCGTCCCAGGACGTGTTGGGCAAATCATCAAGAACAAACGGCCCCTGCGGTACGCTGGTTTCATACAGCGTACGGCCATTTTGTTTCACCACCACGCGCGAAGGCGTGGAGGCTGTACCGCGAATCTCCGGCGCATAGCCGCGACGCGACTGCGGCCACATCCGCTGATCGGTTTCAAGTTTGATGCCGGTAAAAGCCATGCTGCCAAGCAGATTCCCCGGCGTGTAGCTTTCACCCACGGTCAACAGGCTCTCAAGCCTGGCGATGGGGTGTTGAAGCCAGGTCTGCAACGCGTCCCAGCTCTGGCTTTCCCGATACTCATCGCGTCGCCAGTTGGCGGAAGACTGCTGGCGGAACTGCCAGCTACCGAGGTTGAAACCGCTGCTGAGACCCAGCCAGCCGTAGTCGCTTTTCATCCCGCCGTTTTTGTTGTGATAAACGTGCAGATTGTAGTTGCTGAACAGCACGCTTTCCCCGCTCTGCCACTGCGCAGGCGGGACGTAGTCCTGCGGGGTTCGCTTTAACGCCGCCTGCGGAACGCTGAGATTCAGGCGCAGGTCGCCCTGGTCAAACTGCCACTGACCGCCGCTGATGCGCGCAGCTGGCGTAAGACAGGCGTCTTCCGCAGCCTGTTCAGCCGCAGCCACGCCCTGCTCATCCCAGAAACTGACCGGCAGACAGGGCGCAACCTGTCCCTGCACGTCTGCGCTGAACTGGACGTCCATTCGCGCGACGTACTGACCATTCAGCCAGACGTCCACGCTGTAGCGGCCGGCGGCAACGGCACCCTGCTGATTAAACTGCGCCAGGCCATTCTCGTAGCCGCTGCCAAGAAACAGCGATTCGTCGAAGGTGTATTCACTGGCAGAGACAGGCGCCACACCGGGCAGCAACAGCCACCACCAGCGAAGCTTACTGGCGGACATGATCCTGATTCTCTACCGCCACAGGTTTGCTGAGCGTCGCGCCCTGGTCGTTGATCCAACGCAGCTGCGCCTGACTAATCTGAGCCACTTTCGCGGGCCAGGAGACGGTTGACCACGGAGCCACGGTTTCACTTTGAATACGCTGTTTTTTACCCGCGCCGCTCAGCTCCAGCGAGGAGAGAGACAGGTAGTAACCACTGTTATTGCGCAGGAAAATTTTGCCATCGCGCAGCCACACGCGACTGGTCGCCGCCATTTCCAGCGGAGAGCCCGTCAGCCCTTTTGGGCGCAGGAAAACTTTGACGCGGCTGCGAACCATCACCAACAGCTGGTTATCGGCCTGAGCCCCTTTTTCAACCGGAGGGATCTGTACGAAATTAAACCACCAGAGAGACTCACGATCCTGAGGGACTTCTTTGCCAACGTAACGCAAACGCACGGTTTGCCCGGCGTTAGCCGCCAGTTTGAACACTGGCGGCGTAGTGACAAAAGGTGCCCGGGACGTCTGCGGCGTGGACTTCGCGTCGCCATCATCAAGCCAGACCTGCACCACGCCAGGGAAGGCATCGCGGTTGGTCAACTGAACGCTGACCTCGCGGCTATCCGCCGGGTAAACAATTCGGTTGCCGGTCATGACCACGCTTGCCTGTACGTTCGCGGCAAACACCATACCCACCAGGGCCAGAACTAATCCTTTCATCACTTCTGACTCACTTACTGGTAGGTGATAGCGTACTGAACGGAACCCACCACCGTACCTGCGGAAGCGCCGCCGGTCGGGCTGAAATACTGCACAGCGTAATCATGTTCACCGGTGGTGGCGCCAACCGCCACGGTGATGCCACCCACAGGCAGCGCGTCGCGCAGATCGATAGCGGTGGTACCAGCGCTGTCGGTCATCAGCTGCAGCTCAACGTTTTGCGCAGAGCCGGTGTTTGCCAGGTTGCCGCGATCGGTCATGTTGTTAGCGATGAAAACCGTTTTAATGTCCAGCGCGTCAGCGTCTGAAGTACAGCCGGTCACGCCGAGGGTGAAAGTAGTCAGACCCGCTGAAGAGGCTGCTGCCTGCAATTCGCTTTTTGCGACGGATGGCAGCAGAACAACCGGACGTGCATTGACACCGTTCACGGTCACTTCACAGGTTTGCTCCGTCACTTCGCCTTTAAAAGTAATAGTATTTGCCGAGTCAGCATTAGCCGTCTGAGCAAATACCAGAGCGATCCCGCTCGCCATTAAAGCGCGGGTGATCAGAGAAGTATTGATATTCATTATTGTCTTTCCTAAATTAATTGATACACCAGCGTTCTGTCACATCCTTGCAATAGTTACCCTCCGCACATTAAAGGCGGATAATTTATTTGCGAGAAACAGAGGCCGATCTTTGTCTTACTACACCATAGGATTAACCCTACGATTAGCGATAGTTTAAGATTATTCCTGGACATTAAAACCTTTGTTTTCTCAACTCACTGACAAAGGGATCTTAAATAAGAACAAAGATCTTAAGGGACGCATCCAACTTATTGATATAATTGAGTTCACATCAGAACAAGCAATCTGAAGATATTTTTATCTTAACCCGATGACAGAATGAGGGAATGCTGAGAGAGGACAACAAAAGTAAGAATACGCGAAGATTATTTGTTGATATTACGCAAAGAAAGGTAAAGAAAAATAAACCTCTCCGCATCGGGAGAGGTTTGCAGGCTCAGGCAATAGTGACTTTGCCATCCAGATAAACATCCTGCACGGCATTAATTAACTTCACGCCGTCGGCCATCGACTTTTTAAAGGCCTTGCGACCCAGAATAAGCCCCATGCCGCCCGCGCGTTTATTTATCACGGCGGTCTTCACCGCATCGGCCATATCATTTTCACCAGCCGCACCGCCGGAGTTAATTAACCCCGCGCGTCCCATATAACAGTTCGCCAGCTGATAACGTACCAGGTCTATAGGGTTGTCGGTGGTCAGCTTGCTGTAGACGCGTTCATCGGTATAGCCGAAGTTTACCGCCTTGTAGCCGCCGTTATTTTCCGCCATTTTCTGCTTCACGATATCGGCCCCGATGGTGGCCGCCAGGTGGTTAGCCTGCCCGGTCAGATCGGCAGAAACGTGGTAATCCACGCCGTCTTTTTTGAAGCCAGAGTTACGCAAATACGCCCACAGCACGGTGACCATGCCCAGCTCGTGCGCCCGCTCAAAGGCCGCAGAGATCTCTTCAATCTGGCGACGTGACTCTTCTGAGCCGAAGTAGATGGTCGCCCCAACTGCCACCGCGCCCATATTGAACGCCTGCTCAACGCTGGCGTAGAGGGTCTGATCGAAGGTATTTGGGTAGCTCAGCGTTTCGTTGTGATTAAGTTTGACCAGGAACGGAATCCGATGCGCATAGCGGCGGGACACGCTCGCCAGCACGCCGTAGGTTGAAGCAACGCAGTTACATCCGGCCTCAATTGCCAGTTCGACGATGTTTTTTGGATCGAAATAGAGCGGATTTGCAGCAAACGATGCGCCTGCGGAGTGCTCGACGCCCTGGTCTACGGGTAAAATAGAAAGATAGCCGGTTCCGGCCAGTCGCCCGGTGTTGTACAGCGTCTGCATGTTACGCAGCACGGCCGGTGGGCGGTTGTTGTCAATCATCACGCGATCGACGTAATCAGGGCCGGGTAGATAGAGCTGTCCGGACGGAATGGTCATGCAACGATGCTGTAGAAGGCTGTCGGCGTCTTTGCCAAGCAACTGCGTAATATCAGTCATAGCGATAACTCCCGTAAGCGCCAGCAAAAAGCTGGTCGTGAATGTCCTGTGCCAGATTTAAGGCAATCCTTAGCCTGGTCGCTTGGGCGCGATTTTTCCAGCCTATTCGTGCGATTTAAGGACAATCTGCTGGCACGATTCAGGGACGGTAAAGTGTTAAGTCGCTCAAAGAATCATCGCAAAGGTATTTAAAAGGTATTATTGAATGGTATGGTGCAGGCGTACCTTACCTGTCATGAAGGATTTAAAGATGAAAACTACAGTAAAGCTGTCGTTCATGATGTTCATTGAATGGTTTATCTGGGGCGCGTGGTTTGTGCCGCTGTGGCTGTGGCTGAGTAAAAACGGCTTCAGCGCCGGAGAGATTGGCTGGTCCTACGCCTGTACCGCCATCGCCGCGATCCTCTCGCCGATCCTCGTCGGTTCGCTGACGGACCGCTTCTTCCCGGCGCAAAAAGTGCTGGCGGTGCTGATGTTCGTCGGCGCAATTCTGATGTACTTCGCCGCGCAGCAGACCACCTTCAGCGGCTTCTTCCCGCTGCTGCTGGCCTACTCGCTGACCTACATGCCGACTATCGCGCTGACTAACAGCATCGCCTTTTCGCATGTCTCCGACGTGGAGCGAGACTTCCCGCGTATCCGCGTGATGGGCACGATTGGCTGGATTGGCTCCGGTCTGGTGTGCGGTTTCCTGCCGCAGATGCTCGGCTATAACGATATCTCCCCCACCAGCATTCCGCTGCTGATCACCGCAGGCAGTTCAGCGTTGCTCGGCGTTTTCGCTCTGTTCCTGCCGGATACGCCACCAAAAAGCACCGGCAAGCTGGATCTGAAGGTGATGCTCGGGCTGGACGCGCTGGTGCTGCTGCGCGACAAAAACTTCCTCGTCTTTTTCTTCTGCTCGTTCCTGTTCGCGATGCCGCTGGCTTTCTACTACATCTTCGCCAACGGCTATCTGACGGAAGTCGGGATGCACAACGCCACCGGCTGGATGACGCTGGGCCAGTTCTCCGAAATCTTCTTTATGCTGGCGCTGCCGTTTTTCACTAAACGCTTTGGTATCAAAAAGGTATTATTACTTGGTCTTATCACTGCGGCGATCCGCTACGGCTTTTTCGTCTACGGCGGCGCAGAACATTACTTTACCTACGGCCTGCTGTTCCTCGGGATCCTGCTGCACGGCGTGAGCTACGATTTTTACTACGTCACCGCCTACATCTATGTGGATAAAAAATCCCCGGTGCACATGCGCACGGCGGCACAGGGGCTGATTACCCTTTGCTGTCAGGGCTTCGGCAGCCTGCTCGGCTACCGCCTTGGCGGGGTGATGATGGAAAAAATGTTTGCCTATAAAGAGCCGGTCAACGGGCTGACCTTTAACTGGGCCGGAATGTGGACCTTCGGCGCCATCATGATCGCCGTGATTGCCGTACTGTTTATGCTGTTCTTCCGCGAATCGGACAAAGAGATCACCGCCATTCACGTCAACCAGGACGAACGTGATGTCGCGCTGACACAGGAGCAAGTGAAATGAAACACCAACGAATTCTTGGCGCCCTGTACGGGCAGGCATTGGGCGATGCGATGGGCATGCCTTCAGAGCTGTGGCCGCGCTCCCGCGTGAAAAGCCATTTTGGCTGGATAGACCGTTTTCTCGATGGTCCGGCGGAAAACAATGCCGCCTGCTATTTTAAACGCGCCGAATTCACCGACGATACCTCAATGGCGCTGTGCCTGGCCGATGCGCTAATCGAGTGTGACGGCGAAATTATTCCGGACGTGATTGGCCGTCATATTCTGGCGTGGGCCGAAGGATTCGACGCTTTCAATAAAAACGTGCTGGGGCCAACCTCAAAAATTGCCCTCAACGCGATTCGCGACGGCAAGCCGGTCAGCGAGCTTGAGAACAACGGCGTGACCAACGGCGCGGCGATGCGCGTGTCCCCGTTAGGGTGCGTATTACCGACGGCGGATTTGGACAAGTTTATCGATGCCGTGGCGCTGGCCTCGAGCCCGACGCATAAATCAGATCTGGCGATTGCCGGTGCGGTGGTTGTCGCCTGGGCTGTTTCCCGCGCCGTCGACGGTGAAGGCTGGTCGACGATTGTTGAAGCCCTGCCCTCTGTTGCCCGCCATGCGCAGGAAAAACGCGTGACAACGTTTAACGCCTCGCTGGCCTTGCGCATCGAGCTGGCGCTGAAAACCGTGCGCGAAGCCAACGGGGTCGAGTCCGCCAGCGAGCAGCTTTACCAGCTGATTGGCGCGGGGACCAGCACGATTGAATCTGTCGCCTGTGCCATCGCGATGGTAGAACTTGCCGGAACAGACCCGAACCGCTGCGCTATTCTGTGCGCTAACCTCGGCGGTGATACCGACACCATCGGCGCGATGGCAACGGCGATTTGCGGTGCGCTGCACGGTATTGCAGGCATCAATCCCGAACTGAAAGCAGAACTCGACGGCGTGAACCAGCTCGATTTCAATCGTTATGCCGATACGCTGCTGCGCTATCGCCAGATGCGGGAGGAAACATGCTGAGCGACCGACTTAGCCAGCTCCATCAGCAACGCCCGGTCACGGTGATTGGCTCAGCGGTCATCGACGTGATCGCCGACGCTTATGCCCTGCCGTGGCGCGGTTGTGATATCGAACTGCAACAGCAGAGCGTCAATATAGGCGGCTGTGCGCTGAACGTCGCGGTGGCATTGCAGCGCCTCGGTATCGAATCCTGCAATGCGCTGCCGCTCGGCCAGGGCGTGTGGGCCGATATTGTGCGCAACAATCTGATGCGTCAGGGGATCCACAGCATTATTGAGACCGATAAAGGCGACAACGGCTGGTGTCTGGCGCTGGTTGAGCCCGACGGCGAACGCACCTTTATGTCGTTCACCGGGGTAGAAAATGCGTGGGATGAAGCGTGGCTGGCGCGCCTGCCGCAGCTGGCCAACGGGCTGGTTTATCTCTCCGGCTACCAGCTGACCGCCCCTTGCGCAGAGCTGCTGATTGGCTGGCTGGAAAACTCACCAGGCATGACGGCGATAATCGATTTTGGCCCACGGATTGCCGATATTCCTGAAGCGCGATTTGCGCGGATCATGGCCTGTAAACCGATCATCACGCTTAATCGTCAGGAAGCAGAAATCATAGCGGAAATTCAGCAGCTTCCCGGAGAGCTAGCAGCGTTGGGTAAGGCGTGGCTTGCGCGCTGGCAGTCGCCGCTGATTGTGCGTCAGGACAAAGACGGCGCGTGGTATTTCAGTGACGAAGGCTGCGGGCAGGCACCTGCGTTTCCGGCCACGGTGGTGGATACCATCGGCGCGGGCGACAGCCACGCAGGCGGGGTATTAGCCGGACTGGCGGCAGGCTGGACGCTTGCTGATGCAGTTGAGCTGGGAAATGCGGTGGCTTCGTGGGTGGTCAGCCACCGGGGCGGCGACTGCGCGCCAACCCTTAATGAATTACTCCTCGCACACAAAAACGTATAAATCGCTGCGGCAGTAGCTGATGCTGTACTCAATCGGCCGCTGCTGCTGATCCAGCGCCACCTGCTTAATCACCAACACCGGGATTTTTTCATCCATTTTAATGTGCGACTGAAACTCAGCGTCCGGCATCCGGGCGCTGACGCGCGAACGGGTGCGCTGCGGGAAAATATGCTGGCTACGGAAGTAGTCATACAGCGAAATCCCGATGGCGTCGGCATCCGCAATCAGGTGCACAGGCACCCAGGACTCTTCAATCGACACCGCATCGTCATCCACGTAGCGAATACGCTTCAGCAAAAAGACCTCGCTTTTCGGCGTCACGGCCAGCTGTTCCGCCACTTCTGCCGGGCATTCCACAATCCTTTTGTTGACCCACAGCGTATCCGGCTTTTTACCGCGTAGCACCACCTGCTGCGAGAACCCACGCGCCTCTTTCAGCGAATACTCAAAGATGTTGTTGATCTGCGTCCCGTAGCCACGGGCGCGGGTCACCACTCCTTCATCTTCCAGCGTCTGCATCGCTTTGCGCACGGTAATGCGGGATACGCCGGTCAGCTGGCTGAGATCGCGCTCGCCGGGCAGAATATTGCCGTGCTCCAGCCAGCCGCTGCGCACGGCGTTTTTCACCGTTTCGGCAAACTTCAGATACAGCGGCGTGTTGTCCGTCGCGGCAATACGTTCATTCAGCTGAGCAATAAGCCGGGTATGCGCTTGTTCCATCTCTGGTTTTCCTGGCTGAGGTTTTCAGCCAGTATACTACCACCACTCATGAAAATGATGCACCGGGCCAATCCCCTCGCCGACTTCCAGCGTATCGGCCTGAGCCAGTGCCGCCGACAGCCAGCGTTTTGCTTCCGGTACCGTCTCCAGCCAGCTGGCGTGGCGTGGTCTGAGTGCTGCCAGCGCCGCCGACAGCGTACAGCCGGTGCCGTGCGTGTTTTTGGTTGGCACGCGTGGCGTCGTAAAGCGATATTCCCCTTCCGGCGTGAAGAGCCAGTCCGGGCTTTCGGCATCTTCAAGATGACCGCCTTTCATCAGTACCGCACCGCATCCGAGGCTCAGCAATGCCCTTCCCTGCTCCAGCATTTCCCGTTCACTACTGGCATGTGGCGTATTCAGCAGGGCGGCGGCTTCCGGCAGATTTGGCGTGATTAAAGAAACCTGCGGCAGTAAGCGGGTGCGTAAGGTCTCAACCGCTGAGGCAGAGAGCAACGGATCGCCACTTTTCGCCAGCATCACGGTATCGAGCACAACGTTTTGGATTTTGTATCGGGCAAGCCTTTCCGCCACAGCCTCCACAATATCCGTCTCAGCCAGCATGCCAATTTTGGTGGAGTCGATGCGGACATCGCTGAATACCGAATCCAGCTGCGCAGCGACAAAATCAGGTTCAATACGATACACCGACTGTACGCCGCGAGTGTTTTGCGCCACCAGCGCGGTAATGACTGAACAGCCGTAGGCTCCCAGCGCGGAGAAAGTTTTCAGATCGGCCTGAATACCCGCGCCACCGCTTGGATCGGTACCGGCAATGGTTAAAGCGTTAATGCGCTTCATGCTTTCACCTCCTGGTAAAGAGCATCCAGGAAAGCGGCGACAAAGCTGCCCGGCCCCTCACTTTTCCGCGTGGCGGTTTGACCCGCACGTTTCATCATCGCGCAGGCTGCCGCCACGTTATCCAGACGATCGCCAGGCAAAGCGCAGCTGGCGGTGACAACGGCTGAAAGTGCGCAGCCGGTTCCCACCACGCGGGTCATCAGCGGATCGCCCCCTTCCACCGCCACAGTACGATGACCATCGGTGACGTAATCCACTTCTCCGGTGACCACAACCAGCGTAGAAATCTGCCGCGCCAGAGCCTGTGCGGCAGGCAACGCCGCAGAGGCCGAATCGGTAGTATCCACACCGCGACCACCTTGGCTCATTCCGGCCAGAGCCATAATTTCCGAAGCATTACCGCGAATAACGGCAGGCCGCAGCGCCAGAAGCTGATGGCAAAATTCAGTGCGCAGCGTCAACGCCCCGACAGCCACCGGATCCAGCACCCAGGGCTTGTGGTTAGCATTCGCGCTTTCTATCGCCGCACGCATCGCACCGGCGCGCTCCTGCGTCAGCGTACCGACGTTTATCAGCAAAGCGTCGGCAATGGCAGCAAACTGTGGAGTTTCTTCAGCATCAATCACCATCGCCGGAGAAGCCCCGAGGGCCAGCAGCACGTTGGCGGTAAAAGTCTGGACGACATCATTCGTTATGCAGTGAACGAGCGGCGAATGGGTGCGAAAAAGGTGGGATGTGTGCGCAAGCTGCGCGGATGTCAGAAGGTCAGGCTGCATGGTATGCTCCCGCCAGACGGTGAAGAAGCGATACCCGCAAGGGTCTCTGACTTCCCTACGCTGGCATTATCCAGATCAGGTATTACGGGTATTTCTCAGCCTTCATTGAAGAAGGGCACCCCGAGTCATTGAAAGCATGGCTTTCGGTCTGAAAGGTTACGGGAAGTCATATAGCGAAGCAAGGTTCTTACTAAAACCCTGCTTCAGAACCTCAGGCACCCCTGGCAAGCTCCAGCCATCTTTCCCGGGTCAACTCCCAGAGTTCGGTTTCAAGCTCACCGGAGACATATTGCCCCGGCTGCGTCCTGACAAGCCGCATGCCGCTGCGTTCGGACAGGTTTCTGGAACGCTCGTTCAGCTTTGCCTTAGGCGCGCGCAACACATCTTTGCCGAGCGTTTCAAACCAAAATGTGTTGGCCGCTGCGCATGCTTCACTCATCAATCCTTGCCCCTGCCATTCGGGGACCAGCCAGAATCCACGGTTGTTATCCGGGGTATCCATCAGCGAGATAACGCCAATTAGCTCATCTGGCTCCTCTTTGCGCCGCAGCGTCCAGAACCAGCCGCTGCCGTTTTGGTTTGCCGGTAGCGCCACGTTGTTGACGTAATGACTTGCCGCGCCTTCGGGGAAAGGCCATGGAACAGTGGAAATGAGATAGCGCACAATCTCCCAGCGGGGAAACTTTTGCTGAATTTGGACGGCATCCTCTGAACGCAACGGTTTTAACAGCAGTCTTGATGTTTCCAGTTCAGGTGTGGGAGTCATGTTCTCTCTGTCTATTTTGCAGGCGGTCAGTCGACAATAAATAATCAATGGCCACGCAGGCAAGTGCTGTTTCTGGTAGTCAGGCAATCAGCCCCATTCTCTCCAGCTCCCGATGCAGCGTCTCACGATCTTCTCCAGCTAAAGACTGTAACGGTAAAGGCAGGCATCCAGGCTGTGCGTAACCGGCCAACTCCGCTGCCGCAGCAATTACCCGCAGGCTGCCGTGTCTGGCATACAGCGACCACAGCGGATTCAGGGCAGTGTTAAGTTGTCTTGCACGCTCCGGTTGCCCTGCTTTGACAGCTTCGACGATGTTTGCAGCCGTTTCCGGGAACAACCCTCCGGTGACTGAAAACCACAGATCGCAGCCAGCTATCAGGGCTTCTGCGGCGCTGCTATCTCCGCTGATGCCAACGCGAACCTGCGCAGGAAGATGCGTTCGAAGTTCTGCTATCTGCTGACGGGCCTTTTCAGACTCTGTCGGGATCGGCGGGATTTTGATCGCCTGCACGTTGGGTAATTCAGCGATCCTGCCCAGCAGCTGCGGGCTGAAGCAAAATTGCGTCGTGCCAGGGTTATCGTACACGCACAGCGGAACAGAGAGCTCACGGGTCACGGTCTGATAGAGACTGAAAACCTCATGTTCACGCAGCGGATGATAGGAAACCGGTGACAGCAATACCGCTGCGGCCCCCGCTTTTTGCGCTTCTTCGGCGCTGGCAAGAACATCACGAAGGCGAAGTGAACTGATACTGACCATCACCGGGATGTCTCCGGCGTGCTCAACGGCAGTTTGAAGGATTTCCCGACGCTCGGCCGGCGAAAAATAGGGATAGCACCCGGTCGAGCCCAGTACGCCAATGGAATCGACCTTAGCGGTCACTAGTCGTTGCAGGATCCGCACAAAGCTGGACCAGTCAATCTGCTCGCCGCTCAACGGCGTCAACGGAAATGCACAAAGCCCTGAAAAATTCACTTCGCCTCCTGTAAAATCAGATATTCAGGGGAACAGGCTCCCCTGAATTTTAACCATCACTCCGCGTGATAAATCTGTTTTCCTTCGAACATCGTCCACACAACTTTGGCATCGCGCAGTTGTTCAATGCTGACTTTCTCCAGATTACGATCGAACAGCGCAAAGTCAGCACTTTTTCCTGGCGCAATCGAGCCAATTTCCTTGTCTCTGCCAATCACTTTGGCGGCGTTGAGCGTGTAGGCCTGCAGCATCGCGGCGCGGCTTATTTTTTCGCTATCCGGCGGCAACTCGCCTAACTCGCCCATCCGCGTCACAGCAGTATAGATCGCCAGCATCGGGTTCGGGCTCGACACCGGCCAGTCGCTCGCTCCGGCAATCAGCGCATGGTGGCTGTACAACGCGCCAGCGGGATAAAGATCCTTCAGCAATGGTGCCGGAACCTTGCCATCAATCAGCGTCGTTGATGACGCATCTTTACCGGCCCACAGCAGCTGCATCGAGGCGGCAACGTTCAACTGCTGGAACCGTGGCAGGCTTTGCGGGCTGACGACCTCCAGATGAGTGATGCTGTGCATGACGCCGCTGTTGCCGTTCTGCTTGCGGGCGCAGGCGATGCCGTCCAGCGCTTCGGATACCGCACGGTCGCCAATGGCATGGAAATGCGCAATCAAATGTTCCGCATCCGCTTTAGCAATCAGCTGACAGTACTGCGCTTTATCCAGCGTGTTATCGCCGCTGTAACCCGGACGATTCAGATAAGACTCGCTGAGTTTCGCCGTTTGTGCCGGATATTCAATCACCCCGTCCTGAAAGATTTTAATCCCTGCCAGACGAACGTCCGGCGTGTGTGAAAACTGCTCGCGCAGCGCGACAACATCATCAATAGCCGCCGGAGTGGAGTGAATATTGACCAGCGCCAGACCGGTGACGTGGGCATTCAGCTTATCCTGTTGGGCAAGCTCGGTGTAAGCCGGAAGCAGCCCTACATCATGACGACCCGGATGAGCATTAAAAACGGGAGCCAGCGGACGCACGTTACTAATAGGATCCATCCACGCGGTAATACCGAAGCCGTTCATCACTTTGGCTCCGGCAATAATTCCCGAGGCAATTTTATGGTCGTCAACGGGAGGAATGGCGCTCAGAACATAATCCCACGCGCCTTCGGCGACGAATCCATTGATTTTCCCATCCGGCGTGAGCCCCGTTCCGGCTTTAATTCCCGCATCGGCGGCCAGTTTGTCTTCTGTGAGCTTCGCCTTATTCAGCATTGCCTGGTTGGCCCAGCCGGTGTGCGCGTCCATCCCAGCCAGAACCACAGGAATATTTTGATATTCAGGGGCATTAAATACCGAAGCGAGCAAATCAATATGATCCCAGTAATCTAATGAGAGATTGCTGTAGAACTGAATACCGTTCAGATCGCGCAGGGGATTATTTTTATTATCATCGACAAATTTGCGAATGGTCGCCGCGTCTTTCATATTATCGGGAAAGGCTAAAGTGACGCTTTGAAATCCGGCGTAAGCGACATGCGCATGGCTGTCGATAAGGCCAGGCATCAAATAATTACCCTTCAGATCTAATCGCTTTGCCCCTTCCCCAAGTTGCTTTAGCACATCCTGATAGCGGCCTACGGCAACGACTTTATTGCCCTCAATGCCAATCGCCTGAGGATGCGGATCTTTTGGGTTAGCGCTATAAATCTCGCCACCGTAAATAATGGTTTTTGGCTCCTGTCCGGCATATGCAGACAAAGAGGCCGCCGCCAGTGCGGACACCAGCAAAAGTTTAGAGGCTTTCATGAATAACTCCGTTGCGTTGTATAGCGAATAACGTTTTCGTTTTCGCGGTTTAATTATTTTTCTGGTGTGGTCTGCAAAGGAATACAAATATCAAAAACATAATAATTCAGGCCGACGTCCGTTTCGGGATAATAATATTCATAGCAAGGCTTATCGCTTTTTATCACTCCACGCGCTTTCATCCAGCCAAATGCCGTTTCCCAGGTTTGCTCTAGCTGTTCTTCATAAACCGCAAATTTCAGCACCGCATAGCTGCCGCCCGCCAGCGTCTGCACGGCAATCCCTCTGCCCGGCCTTTCCGTAGCTTCAATTTCAACGGCAACGTCTGTACGACAGCGTTCCGCTGAGGTGATCTCTGGCGTATCCCAATACACACACAGTGTCCCGGCAGGCTGCGAAGGCGTTCTGGCCGGCAGTGACGCCAGTAAATCCTGATGCGTTTGCTGGCAGGTCTCTTTGCCATAAGGGCCGAATCGGCGCATGTAGGCGACCCGACGCGGTGGCAGCGTGGCGATCTTCGCCATCAGCAGACCGCTTTCGCTGTCGGTGGACTGAGAATAGGGGGTTTTCTCTGAGGTGACGTTTCCAGTCTTGCTATTTGTTGCCGGGATGTGACGGCGACGAAACTCTCCCGGCGTCAGCGAAAAGTGGCTGCGGAATGCTTTGGCAAAGTTCTGCGAGCTGGAAAAACCCACCCGCAGCGCCAGGCCGGTGATATCGGCCTCAGGGAAGGCCAGCAGCCAGCAGGCAGCCCTTTCCATTCGCAGACGTCGGGTGAACTCAGCCACCGTTTCACCGACCTGAGCGCGGAAAATGCGGTGAAAATGGAAGCTGGAAAGCGCCACGGATCGGGCGATCTCCTCAAGCCCCGGGTTCAGTGCCAGGTTGTGGCTGATGTAGTCCATCGCCTTAAAAACGGGTTTACGGTGATCCTGCGCCATGAGCTCTCTCTCAGTCGGGCAACGCTATTTCCAGACTCGCGCCATCCCTTCGCTTTCCGGCCTTACCGATTTGAAATCAAATTTCTCATACAGCTCAGGAACATCCGCTATCAGCGTCACATAGGCTCCTTTGCTGACGTTATTATCCAGCCAGGCCACCATTTTCTCCATCAGCCCTCGCCCGAGCCCTTTGCCCTGATGTTCAGGGTCGACTGCCACGTCGACAATTTCCAGGTTTAGCGCACCATCGCCGACAATACGCCCCATTGCCACAGGAATACCGTCAGCCAGAACATGCACGCCATAGCAGCTGTTCGGTAACGCTTTGATCGCCGCCGCCAGAGGCCGGGGAGAAAGGCCAGCAATGATGCGCAAGCGGCAGAAATCCTCAGCAGGCGGGACGGTTTCAATCCAGATGTAATGTGTTGTCATAGTCAGGACTCAATGAAGGCTGTTGTTCACATTTAGCAGAGCAGCGGGGAGAAGCGCAAATAGCACAGCCAGGATCTGCAATCGTGGCTGCAAAGTAAAAATCACCGTACTGATGAAATGGCGGATCCCGGTGCTGGTTACGCTGGCATGTTTCGGGACACCGCCAGACATTTTTCCCGCACCGCTTCGTAGAGCAGGCGTACCGAAGTGGAAAGCTGTTTACGATGAGGGCAAATCATATTTAACGGTGAGTGGTCTCCCCGGTAATCAGGCAGAATAATTTTAAGTCGCCCCTGGGCAATGTCTTCGCTGACATCCAGCCAGGATTTATTGGCAATCCCCTCTCCGGCAATGGCGAGCCGACGGATCACTTCGGCATCATCACTCATGATATGGCTGGTCACCTGAATCTCCCGGCTTTCACCGTTGCGGGTCAGAGTCCAGCGGTCATACAGTCGGCCTTTCAGCACGTAGGTCAGAGCCTGTTTTTGCTGCAACTCTTCCGGCGTTTGTGGCTCGCCATGACGCGCAATCCACTCCGGAGACGCCACCAGCAGCCGTCGGTTGTCGGCGACAACGGGCAGGGAAATAAAACTGGCGTCGTCATTAACGCCATAGCGAAAAGCAACATCAACCGGATCTTTAAACACATCCGTCAGGTTGTCTGAAAATAAAATACGCAGGCGCAGCGCCGGGTGCCGACGGCGAAAATCCTGAAACACCGACAGCAGCAGGTTACGCCCAAGATCGGACGGCACCGCAATTTGCAGCGTCCCGCGCACTTCATCTTCCGGTGCCTGAATTTTCAGTAACCCTGCCTGCAGCGTATCCAGCATCTGGCTGGCAAAAGGCAGCCAGGTTTCGCCTTCCGGGGTCAGGCGCAGACTGCGCGTCGAGCGGGCAAACAGCCGGATATTCAGCTGCGTTTCCAGGCGCTTAATGGCGGAACTCACCTGAGCAGGCGCAAGCCCGGCTTCACGCGCGGCTTCGCTAAAGTTGCCCAGCGCAGCGGCGCGCACAAATAAAGTTAAATCTTCCAGCCTGAGCATCTTTCTCTCCAGCAGTGTTGAGCCTGCATTGTAGGGCCGAATTCAGGAATCGTCTCAAAAAGTCGGGCATTGCGGCTTAAGTGCGTATCGCCGTGACGCTTTTCAGGGTTTGTTTACACTTTTTGCCTGCAAGAGACTTGCCAGCAGGGCAGTGCTTCAGGAATGATACGGAGCTGCGAATTTTAGTCCAGGATAGGTGGAGAAGGTATGCGTAAAACAAAAATGATGCTTCTGGGCGTGCTGCTGGCGACAGCAGGTGCGGTGTCAGCTGCACCGGCAACAGTGTCGACCGGGATTCAGAAATATGAGCTGAAAGAGTTTATTGCCGATTTCACCCATTTCAACATCGGAGATACCGTTCCACAGATGTATCGCACCGATGAGTACAACATCAAACAGTGGCAGCTGCGTAACCTGCCAGCCCCGGATGCGGGCACTCACTGGACCTACATGGGTGGCAACTATGTGCTGATCACCGATGCTGACGGGAAAGTGGTTAAAGCTTATGACGGTGAAATCTTCTACCATCGTTAAGCACTCAATCTGCCGTGGGCGTTCTGCTCACGGCATTCAACTCAAGCCGCCTGGAGTTTCCGATGATAATCCGGCCAGCCACTGAATCTGACCGCCCTTTTCTGCGTACTCTGTTTCTGCGCGCCCGCAAACTGAGCTGGAGCTGGGCGAACGAGGAACACTTTCAGCTGGAGGATTACGATTCCGCCACGCTGGATGAACAGGTGTGGGTCGCTGAAACAGACGGGCACCGGGTGGGTTTTGCCTCCGTCTGGGAAACTGATAACTTTCTGCACAATCTGTTTGTCGATCCGGACTGGCAGGGTCAGGGGGTTGGCGCGGCTTTACTGAAGCATGCTCAGACTACGTTTACAGGAACAGGTGCGTTGAAATGCCTGGTCCAGAATGAAAAGGCGCTTCGCTTTTACCAGCAGCACGGCTGGCATACAGAATCGCGCGGTCAGTCGCCCGACGGGGATTATTGGCTGATGCACTACCCTCGCCGCTGATCCCTCCAGATACATTTGTTTTCATTCCATTTTGCGAGCCAGGTTGCGCAAATAGCCCTTGTTGTTCCCTCTGCGGCGATTACAATACTGGATATAAAAACAGTATCAATTAGCCACGGAGGCCACTGTTATGGAAGCATCTCCCGTCTGGACCCATCCCCTGCTCTACGTCGACGTCGAACCAGAAACCGATTTTATCGCCACCATCGTGCACTGTGAAAAGCTGGCGGCCGACGCCATGGAAACTGAGCATACAACCACCCAGCATGATCTCTACCAGCGTTTACATCAGTGCCTCAGCGCGCTGCGCCCCACGCTATTAGATCCTATCCCCGAAGAGCTGGAGGCACAGTTTACCGTCAGCACTCTGCCCGCCCATCCTCCGGCAATGGAAACAGAAAGCGATCAGCTGTGTGATTATTGTCTGGCACTGAGCGAGCTGCTCTGCGGGAAGCGCATGACTCTGGACGTTGAAGAGACGCTGAAGGGGTTGTTATACGATCTGACCTGTTTCCTGTCCGATACCATGCAGGCACCGCGCTGGCTAAAGACGCCGCTGGGTAACGTTCCGTTATAAAAAAGCAATGATGACAAACCTCTGCATCATTGCTCCTGCCTGATGGCGCTTTGCTTATCAGACCTACAAAATCAACATATTATGCTGATCTTGTAGGTCCGGTAAGCCTGTGCCACCGGGCATTTCGATCCTTTTACAGCAGGGATCAGACGGCGCGGAAAGCGATATCACCAGGGATGACTTCGCCCTGCCAGTAGAGCTGTGCGGCCACGCGGCCTGCCAGTTGGCGGTAGATAGCGGTGAACTCGCTATCCGGGCGCGCGACTACGGTCGGCGTACCGCGATCGAGATCTTCGCGCAGGCTGATGTGCAACGGCATCTGTCCCAGCAGCTGAGTGTGATACTGCTGCGCCAGACGTTCTGCGCCACCGGTGCCGAAAATCGGCTCATGGTGACCGCAGTTGCTGCAGACGTGCATGCTCATGTTTTCGACGATGCCCAGCACCGGCAGCTCGACTTTCTCGAACATCACGATGCCTTTTTTGGCGTCGATCAGCGCAACGTCCTGCGGCGTGGTCACCACCAGCGCGCCGGTCACCGGAATGTTTTGCGCCAGGGTCAGCTGGATGTCCCCGGTTCCCGGCGGCATATCCAGCACCAGGTAATCGAGATCTGGCCACAGCGTTTCCTGCAGCATCTGCATCAGCGCTTTGCTGGCCATTGGGCCGCGCCACACCATGGCGTTGTCGTCGGTCACGAGGTAGCCGATCGAGTTGGTCGCCAGACCAAACTTCATGATTGGTGCCATATGCGTGCCGTCCGGCGAGGTTGGACGCTGGTCTTCTGCGCCCAGCATCATCGGGATCGACGGACCATAAATATCGGCATCCAGCAGGCCGACTTTCGCGCCCTCTGCCGCCAGCGCCAGCGCCAGGTTCACGGCCGTGGAGGATTTACCCACCCCGCCTTTCCCGGAGCTGACCGCAATAATATTTTTCACACCGTTAACGCCAGGCTGATTTTTTACCCGCTTCAGCGTGGCAACCGCGTGGCTCAGCTTCCAGTCAATGGCTTTTGCGCCAGTGATCCGCAGCAGCTCGGCGCTGGTCTGCTCTTTCAGCTCTTCAAACGCGCTGGCCCACGCGAACGGCATCTGGATCTCGATATGCACGGTGTCATCCAGCCACGCCACGTGATGCAGGGCCTTCAGGGCTGTCAGATTATGCTTCAGGGTTGGGTGCTGAAAATTGGCCAGCGTACCTGCGACCATCGCGCGCAGGCGTTCCGGGGACGTGGCCTGGGATTGTGAACTCATCCCGACTCCTTTTTAGATGTTCTGAGAGTGCTAATTGTAACTGCGAGTTGACCTGTGAGGGAATTATTCTTCGCAGACGAATTTAGCGCCCCGTCACGCATAGCGTAACAATGACCATTTTGATAATATCGATACCCCTTTCAAAAGCAGGAAGTAATGTCCACTATGACTCAAGTCGCGAAAAAAATTCTGGTAACGTGCGCGCTGCCGTACGCCAACGGCTCCATCCACCTCGGTCATATGCTGGAGCATATCCAGGCTGATGTCTGGGTCCGTTACCAGCGAATGCGCGGCCACCAGGTCAATTTCATCTGCGCCGATGACGCCCACGGTACGCCTATCATGCTGAAAGCTCAGCAGCTTGGCATTACCCCGGAGCAGATGATTGCCGAAATGAGTCAGGAGCATCAGACCGATTTTGCTGGCTTCGACATCAGCTATGACAACTACCACTCGACGCACAGCGACGAAAACCGTGAGCTGTCCGAGCTGATCTACGGTCGTCTGAAAGAGAACGGTTTTATCAAAAACCGCACTATCTCTCAGCTCTACGATCCGGAAAAAGGTATGTTCCTGCCGGACCGTTTCGTGAAGGGCACCTGCCCGAAATGCAAATCTCCGGATCAATACGGCGATAACTGCGAAGTGTGCGGCGCGACCTACAGCCCAACCGAACTTATCGAGCCGAAATCCGTGGTTTCTGGCGCTACGCCGGTGATGCGCGAATCTGAACACTTCTTCTTTGACCTGACGTCCTTCAGCGAAATGCTGCAGGCCTGGACCCGCAGCGGTGCGCTGCAGGAGCAGGTGGCGAACAAAATGCAGGAGTGGTTCGAGCACGGTCTGCAGCAGTGGGATATCTCCCGCGATGCGCCGTATTTCGGTTTCGAAATTCCGAATGCACCGGGCAAATATTTCTACGTCTGGCTGGACGCGCCAATTGGCTACATGGGTTCTTTCAAAAACCTGTGCGACAAGCGCGGCGACACCACCAGCTTCGACGAATACTGGAAGAAAGATTCCGACGCCGAGCTGTATCACTTCATCGGCAAAGACATCGTTTACTTCCACAGCCTGTTCTGGCCTGCGATGCTGGAAGGCAGCGGTTTCCGCAAGCCGACCAACCTGTTCGTTCACGGCTACGTGACCGTTAACGGTGCGAAGATGTCCAAGTCTCGCGGCACCTTTATTAAAGCCAGCACCTGGCTGAAGCACCTGGATGCCGACAGCCTGCGCTACTACTACACCGCGAAGCTCTCCTCCCGCATCGACGACATCGACCTGAACATGGAAGATTTCGTGCAGCGCGTGAATGCTGACATCGTCAATAAAGTGGTGAACCTGGCTTCCCGTAACGCGGGCTTTATCGCCAAGCGCTTTGACGGCGTGCTGGCGGCTGAGGTGGCCGATCCGGCGCTGTACAAAACCTTCGTTGATGCCGCAGAAAGCATTGGTGAAGCCTGGGAAACCCGCGAGTTCGGCAAAGCGATCCGCGAGATTATGGCACTGGCCGATCTGGCTAACCGTTACGTCGACGAACAGGCTCCGTGGGTGGTGGCGAAACAGGAAGGCCGCGATGCCGATCTGCAGTCCATCTGCTCAATGGGCATCAACCTGTTCCGCGTGCTGATGACCTACCTGAAACCGGTTCTGCCGACGCTGGCGGCGAAAACTGAAGCTTTCCTCAATGCGGAACTGAGCTGGGATGCCGTGGCACAGCCGCTGCTGAGCCATAAGGTCAACACCTTCAAGGCTCTCTATAACCGCATCGACATGAAGCAGGTCGAAGCGCTGGTGGAAGCATCGAAAGAAGAAGTGAAAGCCCTGGCAACGCCGGTTACCGGCCCGCTGGCGGACGATCCGATTCAGGAAACCATCACCTTTGACGATTTCGCCAAAATCGATCTGCGCGTCGCGCTGATTGAAAACGCAGAATTCGTTGATGGCTCTGACAAGCTGCTGCGCCTGACGCTGGATCTGGGCGGTGAGAAACGCAACGTGTTCTCAGGCATCCGTTCAGCCTATCCGGATCCGCAGAAGCTGATTGGTCGTCTGACCGTGATGGTCGCTAACCTGGCACCGCGTAAAATGCGCTTCGGCATTTCCGAAGGCATGGTGATGGCCGCAGGTCCTGGCGGGAAAGATATCTTCCTGTTAAGCCCGGACGACGGTGCACAGCCAGGACAGCAGGTGAAATAACGAAAAAGCCGGAGATTATCTCCGGCTTTTTTTATGTCCTGCTAGCGCCAGCGCCGCCGGGCAAAAATTACGCCTTCGCGTTATGCACCCGATGCGTCAGCCCGCGCAGGAAATAGCGCAGGAACTGGTCACCGCATTCACGGTAATTTTTATGATCCGGCGCGCGCATCATGGCAGTAATTTCCGGCATGGAAACGCGGAATTTCTGCTCGGTCATGATCGCAAGGATATCATCGGTTTTCAGCGAAAAAGCAATGCGCAGCTTTTTCAGCACCGTGTTGTTATTCACCCGACGTTCAATCGCCAGCTCTGGCGCTGATTCATCTTTCCCGCGCTTTTCATAGATAAGCCCGTTGAGAAAACCCGACAGGATCACGTCCGGGCAGCGAACGAAGCCCTCTTCATCCTCTTTGGTCATCCAGGTGTCAAACCCGGCTGACGTGGATTCCATCTCGGCCAGCGCAAGAATGCGCACCATGTCGTTATTGTTTGCTTTCAGGGTGTAGCGCAGGCTACGGAGAATATCGTTACTGAGCATTAGAGCCTTCAACTGTCGATGATGCGAATGGGCCGCAGTGTACCAGTTTTATAAGCCAATCGCCTCTTTCAGACTCTTCAGATAGCGGCGGCTGACCGGCACCGTCTGCCCGGCCTTCAACAACAGCTCCGCCTGACCGTTCTCTTCGAGACGAATTTCCTTCAGATGCGACATATTGACCAGATGCTGGCGATGGCAGCGCAGCAGCGGCGTGCGGCTTTCCAGGGTACGCAAAGTCAGCTCGGTAAAGCCCTCTTTGCCCTGCGCGTTCGTCACATACACCCCGCTCATCCGGCTGCTGACAAACGCCACATCTTCCATCTGCAACAGCCAGATACGGCTGTGTCCGGTGCAGGGAATAAATTTCAGCGCCTGCTGGCTTTCGCCAAACACCGACATATCCTGCTGGCTGCGCTGCTGGCGCAGGCGGGCAAGGGTTTTGTCGAGCCGCTTCTCTTCAATTGGCTTGAGCAGATAGTCAAAGGCATGTTCTTCGAACGCTTTGACGGCGTACTCATCAAAAGCGGTCAGAAACACCACCCACGGGCGATGCTCCGGGTCGAGCATTCCGACCATCTCCAGCCCGCTGATGCGCGGCATCTGAATATCCAGAAACAGCACGTCCGGACGCAGACGATGAACGGCGCCTATCGCCTCCACGGCGTTGTCGCATTCACCGACGATTTCCAGGTCGGCCTGCGTCTCCAGCAGGACCCGCAAATTTTCCCGCGCCAGCGGCTCGTCATCCACAATTAACACTTTCAGCATGCGGTTTCCTCCAGAGGCAGTCGCAGGGAGATTCGGGTAAAGCGCTCCGGCTCACAGGTGACGGTGATACCACACTCGTCGCCAAAGCGCGCACGCAGGCGTTTATCCACCAGGTTCATTCCCAGCCCACTGGCCTGTGGATTGGGCTGATACAGCCCCGCGTTGTCTTCAATATCCAGCTGCAGCCAGCGCTCGTGCTGGCTGGCCCTGATGACAATCTCCCCCACGCCGAGCAGTTGGGAAGTGCCGTGCTTGATGGCATTCTCGACAATAGGTTGCAGGGTAAAGGCCGGAAGCCGGTGATGGGCCAGCGCATCAGGCACGCTGAGCTGCACCTGCAAACGCGTCTGAAAACGCGCTTTCTCGATTTGCAGATAAGCATTCACATGGTCGATTTCATCGGCCAGGGTGACCACCTCCGACGGGCGTTTGAGATTTTTCCGGAAAAACGTCGACAGATACTGCACAAGCTGTCCGGCCTGTTCGCTGTCGCGGCGGATCACCGCCATCAGCGTATTCAGGGCATTAAACAGGAAATGCGGGTTCACCTGGGCGTGCAGCAGTTTGATTTCCGACTGCGTCAGCAGCGCTTTTTGCCGTTCATATTGTCCCGCCAGGATCTGCGCCGACAGCAGCTGGGCGATGCCCTCCCCCAGCGTGCGGTTGATTGAGCTGAACAGGCGGTTTTTGGCTTCGTAGAGTTTAATGGTGCCAATCACCCGCTGGTTCTCACCGTACAGCGGGATCACCAGCGTTGAGCCAAGCTTGCAGTTCGGATGAATCGAGCAGCGATACGGCACTTCATTACCATCGGCGTAGACCACTTCCCCGCTGTCGATGGCTTTCTGGGTATAGCGCGACGAAATGGGTTTGCCCGGCAGGTGATGGTCGTCGCCAATGCCGGTAAAGGCCAGCAGCTTGTCGCGATCGGTGATGGCAACGGCGCCGATATCCAGCTCTTCAATCAGCACCTGCGCCACCTTCATGCTGTTCTCTTCGTTAAAGCCCTGGCGCAGGATCCCTTCCGTTGATGCCGCCACTTTCAGCGCCGTAGCGGAAAACGCCGAGGTATATTTCTCAAACATTGCGCGCTTATCCAACAGAATGCGCATAAACAGCGCCGCGCCGACGGTGTTGGTGACCATCATCGGGGCGGCAATGCTCTGAACGAGGTGCAAGGCGTCGTTAAACGGCCGGGCAATCAGCAGGATGATAAGCATCTGCACAATTTCAGCGACACAGGTAATTGCCCCGGCGGTGAAAGGATTGAACACCTTATCGCTGCGCCCGCGACGTACCAGCACCGTGTGCACCAGGCCACCGAGCAGGCCTTCGACAATGGTCGACACCATGCAGCTCAGGGCCGTCATTCCGCCCATCGAGTAGCGATGCAGACCGCCTGTCAGGCCAACCAGCCCGCCGACTACCGGGCCGCCAAGCAGCCCGCCCATCACCGCGCCAATCGCACGCGTATTGGCAATAGAGTCCTCAATATGCAGACCGAAATAGGTCCCCATAATGCAAAAGATGGAGAAGGTGACGTAGCACAGCAACTTATGGGGGAGCCGGACCGTGACCTGCATTAATGGAATAAACAGGCGCGTTTTACTCATCAGCCAGGCGATGACCAGAAACACACACATCTGCTGAAGCAGCAGCAACACCAGATTAAACTCGTACATACCCACAGACCACAGAACTTACGAAAGCGCGTAACATACACGGAGTCGGCTTTGCTTTCTTTGACGGCCCGGGCAAAACGAGAAACCTCTGAGGAAGATCACACTTTTTCCTGACTTTTCTCAAATCAACCTGCACAAAAAACGAGCGAATTTCCTGGTTCGACAAACTCCGTCTACAGTTATGATGGGGATGCGCGAGCTGAGGTGATACATGGCGCTTTACACGATTGGTGAAGTGGCTCTGCTTTGTGAAGTGAATCCGGTAACCCTGCGGGCCTGGCAACGGCGCTACGGTTTGTTGAAGCCTCAGCGCACGGACGGCGGGCATCGCTTATTCAATGAAGACGATATCGACCGGATCCGCGAAATTAAGCGCTGGATTGAAACCGGCGTGCAGGTCAGCAAAGTCAAAACCCTTCTGACTGAAGCCACGCCTGAACAGCAAAGCGGCTGGCGTGAACATCAGGAAACCCTGCTGCACTTCTTACAGAATGGCAATCTCAACCGCCTGCGGCTGTGGATCAAAGAGCGCGGGCGCGATTATCCGGCACAAACTCTCGTCAGCCATCTGTTCATTCCCCTGCGATTACGTCTGCAAAGCTCACAGCCCACGCTTCAGGCACTGCTCAGCGTGCTGGACGGCGTACTCATCAACTATATTTCCGTGTGCATGGCTTCAGCCCGCAAGCGCCAGGGCCGCGATGCGCTGGTGATTGGCTGGAATATCACGGATACCACCCGCCTGTGGCTGGAAGGATGGATTGCCTGCGAGCAGGGATGGCGGGTCGATGTGCTTGCCCACTCGCTGCATCAGCTTCGCCCGGAGCTGTTTGACGGGCAAACGCTGTTAGTCTGGTGCGGCGATGCTTCCACCGTTGGCCAGCAGGAACAGCTCCAACAGTGGCAGTCCCAGGGGCTTAACGTGCTGCGCCTCGGAAATTAAGGGTTCATTAACAAGTGCGCTTCAACGTATAATCCCCGGATTAACAAAAGGAGCACATCATGAAACCTGCCAAACTGGCTGTGATCACCCTCTTCGTCCTGATGGCCATTGGCGGCATCGGCGGCGTGATGCTTGCGGGCTACTCCTTCATCGTTCGCGGTGGTGTTGGCTGAATACTCGCGCCAGCCGTTCGAAGGCCCGGTCGACAATAATCGCCGCAAGCGCCACCAGCACAGCCCCCTGAATCACGTACGCCGTATTAAAACCGCTAAGCCCGATGATAATCGGCGTACCCAGCGTATTGGCGCCAACGGTCGAAGCAATAGTTGCAGTACCAATGTTGACGATAACCGAAGTGCGGATCCCGGCAATCATCACCGGAGCCGCCAGCGGCAGTTCGACTTTCAGCAGGCGCTGCCAGCCGTTCATCCCCATTCCCTGCGCCACGCTCAGTACCGCGGGCGGCACCGAAGCCAGCCCGGCCAGCGTTCCCTGTAACACCGGCAAAATACCGTACAGAATTAACGCAATAATCGCGGGTTCGCTGCCAAACCCCATCACCGGAACGGCGATGGCCAGCACCGCCACGGGCGGGAAAGTCTGTCCCATCGCGGCGATGGTTTCCACCATCGAACGAAACTCTCGCCCGGCCGGACGCGTCACCAGAATACCTGCCCCGGCTCCCACAATCGTTGCGACGAGGCTCGAAATTCCCACCAGGCTAAAATGCGCCAGCGTCAGTGACCAGAAGCTTTGCTGCTGATACAGCGGCCTTGGCAGCTCAGGAAATATGGCGCTGAACAGCGTCGAGCTGTAGGGCATCGCCGTCAGCAGCGCGATAAACAGCACCAGCAGCCAGCACAGCGGATCACGCAGGAATTTCACCACCGGCCTCCCCTCGCAGCAAATCCGCGAAATGCAGCGCGCCGCACGGGATCCCTTCTTCATTCACCACTGGCAGCACTTCAGAGCGACGGGCAACAAACTGTGAGAGCGCTTCGCGCAGCGACATCGAGGCGCTGAGAGGTTCCCCAGCGGCCTGCTCATGCGGACGCACATAGTCCGCGACTCCACGCAGAGACAGCAGCCGCACGCCAAGCTCGCTGCGACCAAAAAACTCACGCACAAAATCGTTTTCCGGTGCGGTCAGCATCGACAGCGGCGTGCCCTGCTGCACCACTTCGCCGTTGTCCATCAGCACCAGATGGTCAGCCAGCCGCAGCGCTTCATCAATATCGTGCGTCACCAGCACAATGGTGCGCCCAAGCAGCTGATGAATACGCCGCATTTCCTGCTGGAGCGTGTTGCGGGTTACCGGATCCAGCGCGCCAAAGGGTTCATCCATTAGCAGCACTTCA
Organism: Enterobacteriaceae bacterium 89; assembly: GCA_014156375.1. Taxonomy (GTDB): domain Bacteria; phylum Pseudomonadota; class Gammaproteobacteria; order Enterobacterales; family Enterobacteriaceae; genus Scandinavium. Next base: position 1,077,259 of record RQJH01000003.1, read on the forward strand.
GGATTGGCGGCCAGCGCGCGAGCCACGCCAACGCGCTGCTGTTGGCCGCCGGAAAGCTGATGCGGCAGACGCTCACGCATGGCCGGTTCCAATCCCAGTAGCGCCATCAGTTCGTCAATGCGGGCGTTGATCTTAGCTTTCGGCCATTTCAGCAATTGCGGCACCGTGGCAATGTTCTGCGCCACGGTCCAGTGCGGAAACAGACCGATGGATTGAATGGCATAGCCCATCCGCCGCCGCAGGTCGAGGATCGGCTGCTGGCGGATCTCTTCACCGGCGAAGCGAATAATGCCGCTGTCGTGCTCTTCGAGGCGGTTAATCATCTTCAGAGTGGTGGATTTTCCGGAGCCAGACGTGCCAATCAGCACTGAAAAAGCGCCCTCTTTCAGATTGAGATTGAGGTCCTTCACCGCTGGTTTACCGTCGAAAATCTTTGTAACCTGCTGAAATTCAATCATGGGCTTCGCCCTCCAGTAAGGCTATCCACAGACTGAACAGCGCATCCACTACCACCGCCAGGGCGATCACCGGGATCACCCCCAACAACACCAGATCCAGCGCGCTGCTGAGCAGCCCCTGGAACACCAGCGAACCAAATCCTCCGGCACCGATCAGCGCCGCCACCACCGCCATACCAACGGTTTGTACCGTGACCACGCGCAGGCTGCGCAGCAAAACCGGCAGCGCCAGCGGCAGCTGAACCTTCCAGAAACGCTGAGCGCGGCTCATGCCCATGGCGGCAGCGCTTTCCAGCACATCCGCCGCCACTTGCTGCATTCCCGCTACCACGCCGCGCACCAGCGGCAACAGCGCATACAGCACAAGGGCAATCAGCGCAGGCGTCAGGCCAGTGCCACCAATACCCCAATTGGACAGCCACGGGAAATGCCGCACCAGCCCGGCAAGCGGGGCAATCAGCAGGCCGAACAACGCTACGGACGGGATAGTCTGGATAATATTCAGCGCAGTGAATACGCGGGTCTGCCGTCCCTGATGCCGCCAACACCACAGCCCCAGCGGCACGCCCAGCAGCAATCCCGGCAGTAACGTACCGAACAGTAAAATCAGATGCTGTTGCAGCGCGCTGTCAAAAACGTCCTGGCGGTTAAAGTACTCTTTCATCAGCGAAAGTGAGTTCAGTTCACCGCTCCACAACAGCGCAACGGGCAGGATCCAGATCTGTGCATTCAGCAGCCAGCGCCACAGCGAGCCCGGCGTCAGACGACGAATGACATCGCTGCAAATCAATAGCGCCACCGCCAGCCACAGCCACAGGCCGCTGCCGGGAGAGGTACGCGCCAGCGGGCTGCCGCTCTGTGCCAGCAGCGAGGCTGATTTTCCCCCGCTCCAGAACAACGCGATAAACAGCAACTGCGTGAAGATCAGGGTGAGTGCCAACGGAGCGCGGCCCGGCAACAGGCACAGCCCGACAAGAACCGCAGGCACAATCAGCAGTAAAGCAGGAGGAAACGCCCAGATGTCCCAGAGCTGGCGGCTTTCGCCCGACACCAGCCGGTTTGGCGCATAGTTAACAAAGGGCAGAATGGCTGCCGTCAGAGCAATCAGCACTAACAGCAGCACCACACGGTTATGACAGGATATTCGCACGAAGTTACTTCACCAGCCCCTGTTGTTTCAGCCAGTCAGCCGCGACTTTCTTCGCTTCCAGCCCTTCCACCGCAATGCTGGCATTCAGCTTTTGCAGGGTTTTCTCGTCCAGTTTCTCGAACACTGGCTTCAGCCATTCACCAATCTGCGGATACTCTTTCTGCACGGCTTCACGCACCACCGGGGTAGGCGCATAAATCGGCTGCACTCCTTTTGGATCGGTCAGCGTTTGCAGGCCCAGCGCCGCCACCGGACCATCGGTCCCGTAGGCCATCGCCGCGTTCACGCCGGAGGTTTGCTGCGCTGCGGCTTTAATAGTGACAGCCGTATCGCCACCCGCCAGCGACAGCAGCTGGCTCTGATCGAGTTTGAAATCGTAGGCTTTCTCAAACGCCGGCAGCGCGTCCGGGCGTTCAATAAATTCGGCAGAAGCCGCCAGTTTGAAGGTACCGCCCTTCTTCAGGTAAGCGCCGAGATCCGACAGCGAAGTCAGTTTATTTTTCTCCGCCAGATCCTGACGCACTGCGATGGTCCAGGTATTGTTGGCAGGCGCTGGGGTCAGCCAGATAAGCTTGTTCTGCTCGGCGTCGAGTTTTTTCACCTTCTCGTAGCCCTGAGTTGCATTTTTCCAGGCCGGGTCGTTTTCATCTTTGAAGAAGAACGCGCCGTTACCGGTGTATTCCGGGTAGATATCCAGTTCACCGGAGGTGATGGCCCCGCGCACCACCGGTGTGGTTCCGAGCTGCACTTTGTTGACGGTTTTTACGCCGTGGCTATCCAGCACCTGCAAGATAATGTTGCCGAGCAGTGCCCCTTCGGTATCAATCTTTGAACCGACTTTCACCGGCTCCGCCGCCTGAGCGGTAGCCGCAATCAGCAGCGCCCCCGCAATACTCCACTTTTTCACCGTCATTCTTATTCCTCTTAGATCTGGTATTTTCAGGGCGTTAGATTAAAAAGATAGTCCAGGATCCGGATTACCGAAATCTCAAAAGTGGAATTAGAAAGTTGGATTTAAGCGAAGCGGCAAAGGCCAGAAAGCAAAAAGGCCGGTTGCCCGGCCTTTGAAAGCATGAAGAGATTACTGCAGTTCGAACTCGCCCTGCTTCACGCGGGCAGAATCGACGCCGATGAAGACGTTGAATTTGCCCGGCTCAGCGGCGTATTTCATCTGCTGGTTCCAGAATTTCAGCGCATCCACGTCAATCGGGAAGCTGACGGTCTGGGTTTCACCCGGCTTCAGCATCACTTTTTTGAAGCCACGCAGCTGCTTGACCGGACGGCTCATGGAAGCGGTGACGTCCTGCACGTACATCTGAATGACCGTGGCCCCTTCGCGTTTGCCGCTGTTGGTCACGTCGACGCTGGCGGTTACGCTGCCGTCGGCCTTCATGGTCGGCGCTGACATCTTCACGTCAGAAACGGTGAAGGTGGTGTAACTCAGACCATAGCCGAACGGATACAGCGGGCCGTTAGCTTCGTCGAAGTAGCGGGAGGTGTATTTGTTCGGTTTGTCGGCGTTATACGGGCGACCGGTGTTCAGGTGGCTGTAATAGGTTGGGATCTGGCCGACGGAGCGCGGGAAGGACATCGGCAGCTTGCCCGACGGGTTGTAGTCGCCAAACAGCACGTCGGCGATGGCGTTGCCGCCTTCGGTTCCGGCAAACCAGGTTTCCAGAATCGCATCGGCCTGCTGGTCTTCCTGCACAATCGTCAGCGGACGGCCGTTCATCAGTACCAGCACCAGCGGTTTACCCGTGGCTTTCAGCGCGGCAATCAGGTCTTTCTGGCTTTGCGGAATGCTGATTTCGGTGCGGCTGGAGGCTTCGTGCGCCATACCCTGCGCTTCACCAACCACGGCAACCACCACGTCAGACTGCTTGGCAGCGGCAACGGCTTCATCGATCATCGCCTGCGGAGCGCGCGGATCGACCTTCACCGCCTCTTCATACTGATTCAGGAAATCAACAATGCCTTTATCGTTAGTGACGTTAGCGCCTTTGGCGTAAATCACTTTCGCGTTGTCGCCCACGGCATTTTTAATACCGTCCAACACAGGAACGGACTGATCGGCCACACCTGCCGCAGACCAGCTGCCCATCACGTCGCGTTTGCTGTCCGCCAGAGGGCCGACTACCGCAATAGTGCCGGATTTTTTCAACGGCAGCGTGTCGAGGCGATTTTTCAACAGCACCAGGCTTTCACGCGCCACTTCACGCGCATCCTGACGATGCAGGCGGCTTTCGGCGTTGGTGTCTTTCGGGTCGGACTCTTTTGGTCCCAGATGGCTGTACGGATCGTTAAACAGCCCCATGTCATATTTAACGTTCAGCACGTGGCGGGTAGCGTCGTCGAGTTCAGCCATCGTCACCTTGCCGCTTTTCAGCAGATCCGGCAGATATTTGCTGTAGTACTCGTCGCTCATGCTCATGTCGATACCAGCTTTGATTGCCACGCGTACCGCATCAGCAGGATCGGAGGCCGTGCCGTGCTTGATAAGCTCTTTGATCGCGCCGTGATCGGAAATAGTAATGCCCTTGAAGCCCCACTGATCGCGCAGCACATCTTTCAGCAGCCAGCTATCGGAAGTGGCCGGCGTGCCGTTCAGCGAATTCAGGCCGACCATCACCCCGCCGCTGCCCGCGTCGAGCCCGGCTTTGTACGGCGGCATGTAGTCGTTAAACAGACGCTGCGGGCTCATGTCGACAGTGTTGTACTCTTTACCGCCTTCCACTGCGCCATAGGCGGCGTAGTGTTTGACGCTGGTCATCACCGAATAGCGTTCCGCCGGGCTTTTGCCCTGCATCGCTTCGACCATGGTTTTGCCCATCATCGAAGTCAGGTAGGTATCTTCACCAAAGCCTTCAGATGCACGGCCCCAGCGTGGATCGCGGGAGACATCGACCATTGGTGCCCAGGTCATATTCAGGCCGTCATCGGCAGCTTCATAGGCAGAAACACGCCCCACGGTGCGCACCGCATCGAGATTAAAAGAGGAAGCCAGGCCAAGGCTAATCGGGAACACGGTACGCTGACCGTGCACCACGTCATAGGCGAAGAAGAGAGGAATTTTCAGGCGGCTGAGCTGCATCACCTGGTCCTGCATCGCGCGAATATCCTCGCGGGTGACGGTGTTAAAAATGGCACCGACCTGCCCGTCTTTGATCATCTCACGAATGGCTTCCTTCGGGTTATCCGGCCCAACGCTAATCAGACGCAACTGACCGATTTTTTCGTCAACGGTCATTTTCTTGAGCAAACTGGTGACAAACGCATCCCGCGCTTCAGGCGTCAACGGATGATTGCCGAACATCTCATCGGCCATCGCCGGTTGCAGCGCAAGGCCGACGGCAACACCTACAGAACAAAGCCATTTCATTTTATATTCACTCTCTCAACGGGCCGGGTATCACGGCAAAAGCGTGCCAAAAACAGCAGTTTGCCATAAGCCTGAAGTGGGTGCGAACGGAAAGCGCTGGGTGTTCTCTGAATTTTTCACCGCATTCTTGCACCAAATTGTCATACAAAGCGCTATTCTTGAGGCACTAAAAAAATGTTACATGACAAGGAGTGGGATAATGTCATCCACCACAACACCTGATAACGCTGCCTTTCTCTCTGAACTGACTCGTCTGGTAGGCTCTTCGCACCTGCTGACCGATCCGGCCAAAACCGCCCGCTATCGCAAAGGCTTCCGTTCCGGAAACGGCGATGCGCTGGCCGTAGTCTTCCCTGGCAGCCTGCTTGAACTGTGGCGCGTGCTAAGCGCCTGCGTGCAGGCCGATAAAATTATTCTGATGCAGGCGGCCAATACCGGCCTGACCGAAGGCTCCACGCCGAACGGCAATGACTACGACCGCCAGATTGTGATTATCAGCACCCTGCGCCTCGACAAGCTGCATCTGCTGGATAAAGGCCAGCAGGTGCTGGCGTACCCGGGCACCACGCTCTACTCGCTGGAAAAAGCGCTCAAGCCGCTGGGCCGCGAACCGCATTCGGTGATTGGCTCGTCCTGCATTGGCGCATCGGTGATCGGCGGGATCTGTAATAACTCCGGCGGCTCTCTGGTGCAGCGCGGCCCGGCCTATACCGAAATGTCGCTGTTTGCCCAGATTAACGAACAGGGCAAGCTGCAGCTGGTGAACCATCTGGGCATCGACCTGGGCGAAACGCCGGAGCAGATCCTGAGCAAGCTGGATGACGAACGCATTAAAGACACGGACGTGCGCCACGACGGTCGCCACGCCCACGATCATGACTACGTCACCCGCGTGCGCGATGTCGATGCTGACACACCGGCTCGCTATAACGCCGATCCGGAGCGTCTGTTTGAATCTTCCGGCTGCGCCGGGAAGCTGGCGGTGTTTGCCGTACGTCTGGATACCTTTGAAGCCGAGAAGCGCCAGCAGGTGTTCTATATCGGCACCAATCAGCCGCAGGTACTGAGCGAAATTCGTCGTCATATTCTGGCTAATTTCACCCATCTTCCGGTAGCCGGTGAATATATGCACCGCGATATTTATGACATTGCGGAACAGTACGGCAAAGACACCTTCCTGATGATCGACAAGCTCGGCACCGACAAAATGCCGTTCTTCTTCACCCTGAAGGGCCGTACCGATGCGATGCTGGAAAAAGTGAAGGTGTTTAAGCCGCACTTCACGGATCGCTTTATGCAGAAGCTGGGACACGCTTTTCCGGCGCACCTGCCCGAGCGCATGAAAAGTTACCGTAACCAGTATGAGCACCATTTAATGCTGAAGATGGCCGGCGACGGAATTGATGAAGCCCAGGCGTGGCTGACGGAATTCTTTAAGAGTGCGGAAGGCAATTTCTTCGCCTGTACACCGGAGGAAGGCAGCAAGGCGTTTCTGCATCGTTTTGCGGCGGCGGGCGCGGCGATCCGCTATCAGGCGGTTCACGCCGATGAGGTGGAAGATATTCTGGCGCTGGATATCGCCCTGCGTCGAAATGACAACGACTGGTTCGAGCATCTGCCGCCAGAAATCGACAGCCAGCTGGTGCATAAGCTCTACTACGGCCACTTTATGTGTCACGTCTTCCACCAGGATTACATCGTCAAAAAAGGCGTCGATGCCCACGAGCTGAAGGAACAAATGCTCGCCCTGCTTCGCGAACGCGGTGCGCAATATCCTGCGGAGCACAACGTCGGACACCTGTATGAAGCCGCCGACAGCTTAAAACAGTTTTATCGCGAAAATGACCCGACCAACAGCATGAACCCCGGCATCGGCAAAACCAGTAAGCAGAAATACTGGGGAGAAAGTCGTTCGCCGGAACAAGCTAACAGCGTAACTGAAGCTACTCCCCACCAGAATTAAGGGGGAGGAGTTTAACGTGGCTTAACTCCGTATTACAGTAGGTCCGAATGGTCAGAGAAACGTTTCTCTGGCCTGGCAGACTGAGGAGTTCACACCATGTCAGCAGTTGATGTTTTATACGGCGCCGAAGTCGAAATCCGTGAAGCAGAGCCTGAAGACGCTCACGCTATCGCTGCGCTGTACGCCTGGCATGTGTTAAACGGCCGCGCTTCTTTTGAGGAAGTTCCCCCTTCTGTCGATGAAATGCGCGACAGAATGCAGTCCGTCCGCCAGCAGGGCCTGCCCTGGCTGGTGGCGTTATACCGCGGCATTATCGTTGGCTATTGCTACGCCTGCCAGTATCGCCCTCGCCCGGCCTATCGTTATACCGTTGAAGAATCCATCTACGTCGATGCCAGTATGACAGGGCGCGGTGTGGGCAGTTCATTGATGGCAAGGCTGATTGAACTCTGTGAGCAAGGCCCGTGGCGGCAGATGGTTGCGGTGATCGGCGACGGCAATAACAACTCAGGATCGCTGCGGCTGCATAAAAAGCACGGATTTGAAGTGGCGGGTCAGCTGCGCAGCGTGGGCTACAAGCTTGGTGACTGGCGGGATACGCTGCTGGTACAGCGCGCTCTCAACGACGGCGACTGGACGCTGCCTGAGTAAGTTTTTTGATTTTTCACGAATACGGATTGCCCGGTGGCGCTAACGCTGACCGGACCTACGTGGATCTGTAGGTCCGTGCAAGCGAAGCGCCGCCGGGCAGCTTTCCTCAGTCTGCCTGAGTGGCAGGCTGGGCGTTCTGAATAGCGCTCGCCATCTCTGCTTCTTTCTGTTTCTTATAGCTCAGCGCCGCTGGCGGTACCGGCATCACTTTACCGGTTTCAATCCAGGTGCGCAGACGGCTGGCATCAGCAAAGTGGGTGTATTTGCCAAACGCATCCATCACCACCATCGCTACCGGACGGTTGTTCATCACGGTACGCATCACCAGGCAGTGACCGGCCGCATTAGTGAACCCGGTTTTGGTCAGCTGAATATTCCAGTTGTCGCGATACACCAGATGGTTGGTATTGCGGAACGGCAGCGTATAGTTCGGGTTGCTGAACGTCGCCATATCTTCTTTGGTGGTGCTCAACTGGCCGATCAGCGGATACTGTTTGGTGGCAATCAGCAGTTTGGTCAGGTCACGCGCGGTTGAAACGTTGTGAATCGATAACCCTGTTGGTTCAACGTAGCGGGTGTTGGTCATGCCGAGCGACTTCGCTTTGGCGTTCATCGCCCGAATAAACGCATTGTATCCACCAGGATAATGATGCGCGAGGCTTGCCGCAGCGCGGTTTTCGGAAGACATCAGCGCCAGCAGCAGCATGTTTTTACGGCTGATATGACTGTTCAGACGCACGCGGGAATAGATCCCTTTCATTTCCGGCGTCTGGCTGATATCGACGCTCAGCATTTCATCCAGCGGCAAATGGGCATCCAGCACCACCATCGCCGTCATCAGCTTGGTGATTGACGCCATTGGACGCACCAGATCAGGCTCGCTGGCGTAAATCACTTTATTGGTATTGAGATCAACGATCATTGCGCTACCGGAAGCAATGTCCGGCTGCGCTGCGCTTGCAGTAGCAGCGGTTTTAGCACTCGCCTGAGGCGCAAAAGGGACGGCCAGCATCAGCGCGAGGCTGAGCAGAGAAACTCGAAATTTCAGCATGGTGAGAGAAGTCTGGTTATTATTGATTCAAATTATGAATTTGGGCCGTTTATTGGGATCAAATAAACGCTAACCGCCGCATCATACCGCGCCAGAGCTTTCTCGTGCCACAAGATAATCGTGAATAAATGCTGCATCACTGGCGCTGAAATATCAGCGCCAGTGATGAGTTAGATCAGAACAGACGGTAGCCGTAGCCCCAGAGGATCACGGTCAGCGCCAGCAGCACCTCCAGCACCAGCACGCCAATTGCCAGGGTAGAACTGGCAAAGCTCATCCCCTCTTCCCGGTTGATACTCAGGAAGGTCGGAATGCCGATGTAAAGCAGATACCCCGTGTAGCACAGCGCAATGGTTCCGACTAACGCACAGAGCCAGACGAGTGGATACAGTGCCACCAGCCCGCTCAGGAATATTGGCGTAGCGACATAACCGGCAAACACCATACAGCGCTTCAGCGACGGTCTTTGCGGATAGTTACGCGCCATCCACCAAATCACCCGCCCCATCACCGCCACCCCACCCAGCATCAGCCCGTAAAACAGCACCGCCAGGGCAAAGCCGGTAAACAGCGACAGCTTAACGATGGTGCCATCACCAAAGTTCCAGCCAATCTGCGTGGTCCCGATGAAGGCACAAACGACGGGCACCGCCGCCATGGCCAGCACATGATGGGTATAGTGATGCGAGACGGATTCGTTCTCGCTTTGAATGACATGCATTTCACGATCGGGATGAGAGAAAAGTCCCCAGACATGGTTCATAAAGCCCCCTTATCACGGCTTCGTACAGCACTCTGTAAGTATAATGCAGGCTGGAGATTATTTTTTGTACAGGGCAAAAAAGAGCGCTCACTTGCTCATCCCTGCCTGGTGATTGTGGTCCAGACGTGTATCCTTAAGGCATGAAAAGTTCAGGGAGGGGTGAAATCCTGTATGGATATCAATAGTCTGATTAGCCACTATGGTTACGCTGCGCTGATAGTCGGTGCGGTTGCCGAAGGCGAAACCGTCACCTTGCTCGGTGGCGTGGCGGCACATCAGGGCCTGCTGAAGTTCTGGCTGGTCGTGGTTTCGGTGGCGCTTGGCGGCATGATTGGCGATCAGGTGCTGTATCTGCTGGGGCGGCATTTTGGTGGCCGCCTGCTGAAGCGAATTTCCCGCCATCAGAAGAAAATTGAAAAAGCACAAAGGCTGATTCAGGAGCGCCCGTGGCTGTTTGTTATCGGCACCCGCTTTATGTATGGCTTCAGGGTCATCGGCCCTATTTTGATAGGCGCAAGCCGCCTGCCGCCGAAAATCTTCCTGCCGCTTAATATCTTTGGCGCGCTGGTCTGGGCGCTGCTGTTTACCACTCTGGGCTATCTGGGTGGCGAAGTGATTGGTCCGTGGCTGCATCATCTCGACCAGCACATTAAACACTGGGCGTGGCTGATTATTGTGATTGTTGCGGTTATTGGCGTGCGGTTATGGTTTCGTCATAAGGACAAAAAAGAATCCTGAGCGGCTCATTGCCCGGTGGCGGACTGCCCGGTGGCGCTAGCGCTTACCGGACCTACAGAGTTCAAAGAGAAGTTGTAGGTCCGGCAAACGAAGAGCCGCCGGGCAATTCCTTTTATGCTGTTATTTCCCGGTGTAGTGGTATCCACCGCCGAGTGATGAAGTCAGCTGAATGCTGGCATCCACCCACTGTCCTTGCAGACGTAAAGCCCCAATCTGCTCCTGCAGAGACGGCAGCTTCGCGAGGCTAACCTGCGAGCCGGAAATAATCCCGGCGCTCAGACGAGCCTGCGCCTGCTGCACCACGCGATCGGCATCTTTAATCACCTGCTGCTGCTGCTGGTTTTTCTCCATCAGCGTTTCCACCTGGCTGGCGTTTTTCGCCACCTGGTTGACGGCATCGACCACGGCTTTGTTGTAATTGGCAACGGACAGGTCACGCTGGGCATCGGCGATATCCAGATTGGCGTTCAGACGACCGCTGTCGAAAATTGGCAGCGTCAGGCCAGCGGTGATCCCCATCTGGTTGGCAGAATGACGGAACAGATCGCTTAAATGCAGCGCGTCCTGTTGCAGGAAAGCCATCAGGTTGATATCCGGGTAAAAGGCGGCTTTTGCCGCATCGACTTCACTCATCGAAGACTGAATGTACCAGTGCGCTTCCTGCAGATCGGGACGACGCGCCAGCAGCTCATAACCCAGCGTGGCAGGCATCTGGTTTTTGACCGCCGGCAGCGCCGAGGGTTGCAGCGACAGCGAGCTTCCCTGGCTATTGGTCAGTGCCATCAGGCGAGCTTCAATTTCCTTCATATTGCCCGCAACTTCCGTCAGCTGCTGATCCGTTTTGCTGACGTTAATGTCATTTTCCACGCCTTCGACAGAGGAAGTGATCCCGCGCTGATACAGGGCGGTATCGACAGAGACCACGTTATTCTGCTCAGCTTTAACCTGAGTCAGTACCTGCTTAACGGCCGCTTCGGTCTGCCACTGCCAGTAAAGGCGGGCCACGCTGCTGGCGAGGATCTGCTGGGTTTGTGCCAGCTCTGCCGCACGGGCTTTCACTTCACCAATGCGTGACTGCACCAGCGCGCGGTTTTTACCCCACAGGTCGAGATCCCAGTTGGCCGTCAGCCCGAAAGTCCCGTTGGTGTACCAGGGGCCGGTATTCCCACCTTCGTCAGTGGCAAACGGCCCCATCAGGCCTTCTGCCGACATTTTTTGCCGCTCAATATTGCCGCCGAAATCCAGCTCGGGTCCCAGCTGCGACTGCGCCATTTGCGCCTGAGCTTCAGCCAGCCGAATGCGCTGCTTAGCCACCTGCATATCCGGGGCATTGCTGATGGCGCTGCTAATCAGTTTGTTCAGCTGTGGATCGTGATAATCCTGCCACCAGTTGCTCTGCGGCCAGCCATTTTGCAGCGCGACAGGCAGAGTGTTATCCACATGGGATGCAGGAAGTTGCTGTTGTAACGGAGCGCCAGTGTCATGAGACGGCGCACAGCCGGACAATACGGCGGCCAGCGGCAAACCAATCATTGCAGCTAAAAGAGCAGTACGTTTCATTTTGAGTATCTGTTTTCAGAAGGGAGGCGCATTTTATTACTAAAATGCCAGGTAGCGTTTAGGAAAGCGTGGCACGAGCTAAAAAGCAAGGGCCAGACATAACCCGATACGCTTCTCTACCCGTCATACTTCAAGCTGCAGGTGCGTTGGCTGCACTCACTCACCCCAGTCACTTACTTAAGTAAGCTCCTGGGGATTCACTCCCTTGCCGCCTTCCTGCAACTTGAATTATCTAGGGTAATCATGTTATTTGCACAAATAATGAATTGCGCAAATACATTCATATTTCACATATTTATAAGCCAAAGTCCGTATAATCGCCAGGCCATTGAAGGCAAGCGTTCAGGAGGATTTATGACGCAAAATATTTATGACGACCCGAATTTTTTTGCCGGGTATGCCACACTCGATCGTTCAGTTAAAGGCCTGGATGGCGCTCCGGAATGGCCTGTGCTGCAAACCATGCTACCTGAGGTTCAGGGTAAGCAGATTATCGATTTGGGCTGTGGCTACGGCTGGTTCTGCCGCTGGGCTCAGGAACAGGGTGCCGCTGGCGTGCTGGGACTTGATGTCTCAGAAAAAATGCTGGAGCGTGCGCGTGAAATGACGCAAAGCCCGCTGATTGATTATCAAATTCGCGATCTGGAAAGCCTGCAGCTGGCGAGCTCCAGTCTGGATTTGGCCTACAGTTCGCTGGCGCTGCACTATCTGCAGAACATCGACGGGCTGTTTGCCTCGCTGTTCAGCGCGCTGAAACCCGGCGGTATGCTGGTGTTCTCAGCCGAACATCCGGTCTATACCGCACCGCCTAAACAGGGGTGGATTGTCGATGCTGAAGGCCAGAAGTCCTGGCCGGTCAGCCACTATCAGCAGGAAGGTGAACGCATCAGCAACTGGTTCGCCGACGGCGTGAAGAAACAGCATCGCAAGCTGGCAACCTGGATCAATGCGCTGATCGCCGCAGGTTTTGTGATTGAGCGTTTAGAAGAATGGGGACCGGACGCCGCGCAGATTGCCGCTAACCCGGCTCTGGATGAGGAGAAAGAGCGCCCGATGATTTTCCTGTTGAGCGCTCGTAAACCCGCCAGCAGATAAATCAGCGCTGGCTTTTGGCATAGAGCTCAATAGCGTCGGCTATTGAGCCTGAATCCTGCAAAGTGCGGATAGTGGTAAACAGTTCGGTGGCTTCGCTGTACTCTTTTCGCAGATAGCCAAGCCACTGTTTAATTCGTGCCACGTGATAAAGCCCGGTATCGCCCTGCTTTTCCAGACGGCTGTATTTACGCAGCAGCTGGGTCACGCCAGCCCACGGCATCCGCGGCTCGTTGTATTTCACCACCCGGCTGAGGTTGGGAATATTTAACGCGCCGCGGCCAATCATCACCGAATCGCAGCCCGTCGCGGCCATGCAGTCCTGGGCGCTTTGCCAGTCCCAGATTTCGCCATTGGCGACCACCGGGATCGTCAGACGACGGCGGATTTCGCCAATGGCCTGCCAGTTAATGCGCTCGGCCTTATAGCCATCGTCCTTGGTGCGACCGTGCACCACCAGCTCAGTTGCCCCAGCCTGCTGAACGGCATCGGCAATTTCAAACTGTCTGTCGCTACTGTCCCAGCCAAGCCGCACTTTCACCGTCACCGGAAGATGGGCTGGCACGGCTTCACGCATCGCTTTTGCGCCACGGTAAATGAGATCCGGATCCTTCAGCAGCGTCGCCCCGCCGCCGCTGCCGTTGACCACTTTTGACGGACAGCCACAGTTCAGATCGACACCCCAGGAACCCAGTTCCACGGCACGGAAAGCATTTTCCGCCAGCCACTGTGGATGCTGTCCCAGCAGTTGAACGCGCACCAGCGTGCCGGAAGCCGTCCGGCTTTGGTTGTGCAGTTCCGGACACAGGCGGTGGAAGGATTTGACCGGCAGCAACTGATCCACCACGCGCAGGAATTCGGTGATGCAAAGATCGTAGTCGTTGACCTCGGTCAGTAAGCCACGCACCAGAGAGTCGAGCACGCCTTCCATCGGCGCCAGCAGAACACGCATATCAGTATCCGGAGAAAAAAGAGGCGGCTATGGTAAACCACATCAAATAAATGAAACAGAGAAAACCCTGGCCCAATACGCGAAAAATAGCCGTTTCAATTGGTTTCTTCTTTTGGCTCACCAGGTCCGTTTCAGGACAAAAAGTTCACTGGGCATGATTAATCAAAGAAAACGTCACTTAAAGGAATAGTGTTTTTTCCTTAATCAATCCTGGAGGGACTTTTTATGGTTTGGGATAAACATGCCGCAGGAGCGCACGCCAGGCGCCATGCGGGTACAACTTCACACCGCCGCTGTGCCGAATTCGTCAGAAGGGCAATTCTGGCTGGCGGTGTTGATATACAAAATACGCCGGACGCCAAAAACTACGGCTCCGCGCTCGAAGCTAAGGGTTTCAGGCCTCTGGGCTCAGGCCAGCAGGCGATTGAGGGAGATGTCGTTGTCATTCAACCCTATCCAGGAGGGAACTCAAGCGGCCACATGGCCATTTTTGATGGCAGTGGCTGGTACTCTGATTTCAGGCAACGTGATATGTGGGGTGGCCCGGGATATCGGGCGCAGCAACCAGCCTATGTCATCTATCGGAGAATCAAGCATGAAGATATTCTTTCTGCTTCTTGGGCTTCTCCTTACCGGCTGTACTACACACTGTCCGTCTCCTGAAAAAACCGCCGGAGATTTTTATCGCTATTATCTTTCCGCATTCGACCAGCCCGAAAAGATAGCCTGGTCATCTGCAGACATGCAGCATTACGTTGCAGCCGATACGCTGGACAGACTTGCCGCTATAGAGAAACTAGAGGAACAGGACATCAATGAAAGCGATTATTTCTCCTACGGACAGGACTATGATCCCGCCTGGATAAAAGATCTCAGCATTGGTCAATCTGAAATATTTATGGGTGGCGCAAAGGTCCCGGTGTTTATTGGTATTGGAAGTCATGCCCGCAAAAAGATGACTGTTTATATGCGCAAAGAGAATGGGCTGTGGAAAATTTATCGTGTCAGGGATGAAACCGGGAATTATGAGCAACCTATCTTTGATGCCGGGCGCCTGGCAGCAGCCAAAAAGCACGCCAGTGAACTACCGCCGCTGAAATATTGAACATCTGTCTGAAGTTGTGGAGTTTGTCAGATGTGACTGGCATGGCCCCACCGACGAATTTGAAGCCCCTTCTGTACTACACTGAATGCTATCGTTTTCTGCAGCTATATGGCCCTTCATGCGGCGTGCCCTTCGGGAATAAGAACTATGCTCAGAATTCATGATGTGATCTGTGGCACACATCCAGGTTTAATTGTATGATGAATGTGTTCCTTCAAGGGCTGCGACCATGAGCAAATCATTAAACATCATCTGGCAATATCTGCGTGCGTTCGTGCTGATTTATGCCTGCCTGTACGCCGGTATCTTCATCGCTTCACTGTTACCGATCACCATTCCCGGCAGCATTATCGGCATGTTGATCCTCTTTGTGCTGCTGGCACTGCAAATCCTGCCCGCCAAATGGGTGAATCCAGGCTGTTACGTGCTGATTCGCTATATGGCGCTGCTGTTTGTGCCGATCGGCGTCGGCGTAATGCAGTACTTCGACCTGCTGAAAGCCCAGTTTGGCCCGGTGGTGGTTTCCTGTGCGATCAGCACCCTGGTGGTGTTCCTGGTCGTCAGCTGGAGTTCCCATATTGTTCACGGCGAACGTAAAGTGGTCGGCCAGAAAGGAGCAGACAAATGATCCATTATATCTGGTGGTCGCTGCCGTTAACCCTGGTGGTATTTTTTGCCGCCCGCAGGCTAGCCGCTCGCTTTAAAATGCCTTTGCTGAACCCGCTGCTTGTGGCGATGGTGGTGATCATTCCATTTCTGCTACTGACCGGCATTCCTTACGATCACTATTTCCAGGGCAGTAAGATCCTCAACGATTTGCTGCAACCTGCCGTCGTGGCGCTGGCGTTTCCGCTGTACGAACAGCTGCACCAGATCCGCGCCCGCTGGAAATCCATTATCGCCATCTGCTTTATTGGCAGCGTGGTGGCGATGGTGACCGGGACCACAGTCGCTCTGCTGATGGGAGCCACGCCTGAAATCGCGGCTTCTATCCTGCCAAAATCCGTCACCACGCCCATCGCGATGGCCGTTGGCGGTAGCATTGGCGGTATCCCTGCCGTCAGCGCCGTGTGCGTGATTTTCGTCGGGATCCTCGGTGCTGTGTTTGGTCATACATTGCTTAATCTAATGCGTATTCATACCAAAGCCGCTCGTGGCCTGGCGATGGGGACCGCATCGCATGCGCTGGGGACGGCGCGTTGTGCGGAACTGGACTATCAGGAAGGCGCTTTTAGCTCGCTGGCGCTAGTGATTTGCGGGATTATTACCTCGCTGGTGGCCCCATTCCTGTTCCCGCTGATCCTGGCGGTGGTCGGATAACGCGATACATCACACATATTTGCGTTTAAGTTTCATTAGTTGCACAAGTAGTGAGATCTAAATCACACAACAGTCATCAACAGGTCCGTACACTACCTTCCCTTAACCTGTAATGAGGCTTTGTCATGCATCCACGTTTTCAATCTGCTTTCCCGCAACTCAGCGCAGAACTGCAGTCAGCCCTGGCCCCTATGCTGGCTGATGTGCATTTCCCTGCCATGTTTAGCGCCGGGCAGGTCTCTGCGCTGAAAACAGCAACGGGACTGGATGAAGACTCGCTGGCGTTTGCGCTGCTGCCGCTGGCGGCGGCCTGTGCCCGTGCGGACCTGTCGCATTTTAACGTCGGCGCTGTTGCACGCGGAGTCAGCGGTAACTGGTATTTCGGCGGCAATATGGAATTCCTCGGTGCCACCATGCAGCAGACCGTGCACGCAGAGCAAAGCGCTATCAGCCACGCCTGGCTCAGAGGCGAAAATGCGTTGAAGGCGATCACGGTTAACTACACGCCTTGCGGTCACTGTCGCCAGTTTATGAATGAGCTGAACAGCGGGCTGGAGCTGCAAATCAATTTACCGGGTCGCGAGCCACATTCGCTGAAAGATTACCTGCCTGATGCCTTCGGTCCGAAAGATCTGAACATCAAAACGCTGCTGATGGATGTTCAGGACCACGGCTATCCGCTGGAAGGCGATGCGCTGAGCCAGGCAGCCATTAAAGCCGCGAACCAATGCCACACGCCATACAGCAACTCCCCTTCCGGCGTGGCGCTGGAACTGAAGGACGGCACAATTTTCAGTGGCAGCTACGCTGAAAACGCTGCGTTCAACCCAACTCTTCCACCGCTGCAAGGGGCTTTGAATCTGCTGAGCCTCAACGGCTACGACTATCCTGACATTCAGCGCGCCATCCTGGCAGAACGCGCCGACGCTCCGCTGATCCAGTGGGATGCCACGGCCGCGACGCTAAAAGCACTGGGCTGCCAGAACATCGACCGGGTTCTGCTCGGCTAATCTCTCGGCGCGGGTCGTCTGGCCCGCGCTGATGAAAATACCCCCAGTTAACCTCCTGTTTCTTGCGCTTGCCTGGCAGGTACAGTAGCCTGAGTGAATCTTCTTCAACCATCGAGTCAAGTTCATGTTAAAGCGCGTGTTATACAGCCTGTTAGTCCTTATCGGCTTACTGCTGTTAACAGTGCTTGGCCTCGACCGCTGGATGAGCTGGAAAACAGCCCCCTATATTTATGATGAACTGCAGGACCTGCCCTACCGTCAGGTCGGCGTGGTGCTGGGTACCGCCAAGTATTACCGCACCGGCGTCATCAACCAGTATTATCGTTACCGCATTCAGGGTGCGCTCAACGCCTACAACAGCGGCAAGGTGAACTATCTGCTGCTGAGCGGTGACAACGCGTTGCAGAGCTACAACGAGCCGATGACCATGCGCAAAGATCTGATCGCCGCAGGCGTCGATCCGGCTGATATCGTGCTCGACTATGCTGGTTTCCGCACGCTGGACTCGATTGTCCGTACCCGCAAAGTGTTCGACACCAACGATTTCATCATCATCACCCAGCGCTTCCACTGCGAGCGCGCGCTGTTTATCGCTCTGCATATGGGGATTCAGGCGCAGTGCTACGCCGTGCCATCGCCGAAAGATATGTGGAGCGTGCGCATTCGCGAGTTTGGCGCTCGTTTTGGCGCCCTGGCAGATCTCTATCTTTTCAAACGTGAACCCCGTTTCCTGGGGCCGCTGGTTCCGATCCCGGCGCAGCAGGAAGTCCCTGGCGATGCTCAGAGCTATCCCGCGGTAACGCCAGAGCAACTACTGGAAACCCAGAAATAAGAGCATAAAAAAACCCGCCATTTTCAGGCGGGTTTGTCGCTGCTACGCGTGAGATTACTTCTTACGGGCATACTTCAGGGAATCAAGAGCAACGGCGAAGATGATGATCGCCCCCTTAATGATGTACTGCCAGTATGGGTTCACGCCGATGTAGGTCAGGCCATAGTTGATAACGGTGAAGATAATCACACCGGTCACCACGCCGATAACGGTACCCACACCGCCGCTGAATGACACACCGCCCACCACGCAGGCCGCAATCGCATCCAGTTCGTACATAAAGCCAAGGTTGTTGGTAGCAGAGCCGATACGCCCGGCTTCCAGCATCCCGCCGAAGGCGTAGAACACGCCAGACAGCGCATAAATCATCAGCAGGTTAAGCGCAACGTTAACGCCTGACACGCGTGCCGCTTCCGGGTTACCGCCGATAGCAAAGATGTTTTTACCAAAGCGGGTTTTGTTCCACAGGATCCAGACAAAAATCGTCGCAATCAGCGCGTAGAAGGTGATATACGACAGGCGGAAACTGCCCAGCGCGATAAACCCTTGAGTAAACGTCGAGAAGTGCGAATCAAAGCCGGAAACCGGAGAAGCGCCCACGAAGTCGTAGTACAGGGAGTTGATACCGTAAACGATGATCATCGTACCCAGAGTGGTGATAAACGGCGTCACGTTGAGGTAAGCGATAATAATCCCGTTCACCAGACCAATCACGGCACCAATTGCGCAGACAATCAGCAGCACCAGAGGAATAGGCATCGTTGCCAGATCCGGGAACACCTTGTTGGCGTTATCAACTGACTGCAACAGCGTTGCCGCGATCACCGCAGCAAGACCTACCTGACGACCGGCAGAAAGGTCCGTACCCTGAGTGACGATAAGCCCTGCCACGCCCAGCGCGATAATAATACGCACGGAAGACTGGGTCAGGATGTTACTCAGGTTCAGCAAACTTAAGAACGTCGGGTCCTGGAAAATAATAATGGCCAGCAATACCAAAAGAACGACGTAAATACCGCCCTCTTTCAGATAAGTGAGAAAACTCTTTTTATTTAGCGCACTCATGAGGAGCCCCTGATCTTAAAGGTGCAATGACGCAAGACGTAAAATTTCGTTCTGCGTGGTGGTTTTGGTGTCAACAATGCCGGCAACCTGTCCGTTACTCATTACCAGAATACGGTCAGTGATCCCCAGCAGCTCAGGCATCTCGGAGGAGATAATGATGATCCCTTTCTCTCTTTTCGCGAGCTCAGCAATCAGCTGATAAATTTCAAACTTGGCACCTACGTCAATCCCACGCGTCGGTTCGTCGAGCATCAGGATCTCTGGCTGAGTTAACAACCAGCGACCGATAATCACTTTTTGCTGGTTCCCGCCGGACAAAGAACCAATTTGCGTACGGTGACCTGGCGTTTTCACGCGCATAGAGTCAATAACCCATTGGGTATCACTCTTCATGCGGGAATTATCCAGCAGACCGCTTTTACCTTTATATTTCTTAATATTCGAAATCAGCGAGTTAAAACCGATATCCAGATAGGCATAAATCCCGGTTGAACGACGCTCTTCGGTCACCAGCGCAAAACCATGGTTAATCGCTTCGTTCGCGCTGTGGTTATTAATTTTCTTCCCGTGCAGGGTAATGGTGCCGGAAGATTTTTCACGGATACCGAACAGCGTTTCCACGATATCGGTACGCTTGGCGCCGACCAGCCCGGCAATCCCCAGAATCTCACCTTTACGCAGGTCAAACGACACATCGCGAATTGACGGCTGGCGCAGTGAAGTCAGGTTACGCACTTCAAGAATGGTTTCACCCGGCGTGTTGTGTTTGTCCGGGAAGCGCTGGTTCAGTGAACGGCCGACCATCATGGCGATGATCTTGTCCATATCCAGCCCTTCCAGCGGCTGAGTGGCAATCCACTGGCCGTCACGCAGGATGGTGATTTCATCACACAGCTGGAAAATTTCTTCCATTTTGTGCGAGATATAAACAATACCGCAGCCGCGTTCTTTCAGCTTACGGATAATTTTAAACAGATGATTGACCTCTTTTTCCGTTAAGGAAGAAGTCGGTTCATCCATAATGACAATTTTGGCGTCGTAGGAGAAAGCTTTGGCAATTTCAATCATCTGCATCTGCGAAACAGATAATGTGCCAACGCGCGCCCGTGGATCGATATCAATATCCAGCTCATCAAAGATGGCTTTGGTATCGTTGTACATTTTCTCCTGGTCAACGAACACGCCTTTGGTCGGATAACGCCCCAACCACATGTTGTCCATGACCGAACGCTGAAGCACCAGGTTCAGCTCCTGGTGGACCATCGAAATACCGTTCTCAAGGGCTTCTTTAGCCGAATGGAAGTCGATCTCTTTTCCCTGAAAAAGAATGCTACCGGAATCTTTTGAATAGATCCCAAACAAACATTTTAATAATGTTGATTTGCCGGCGCCGTTCTCTCCCATTAATGCATGAATGGAGTGAGGACGAACCTTTAAATTAACATTATCGAGCGCTTTTACGCCGGGAAAGGACTTGTTGATATGACTCATTTCCAACAAGAATTCACCTGACGATTCTGTAATATTGCTGACCATAGTAAGCCCTGGCTGCGCGAATGTTTTCCCGTGCCGACTTTCCGGCACGGGCTACTTCATTGTCTGTGTAACAGGCGCGACTGGCGCGCCCTAAAGATTACTTACCGATGAACTGGCTCAGGTTATCCTGATCCACACCCACGTAAGGAACGCGAACGATTTTGTTCTCGATTTTCCAGTTGGTGCCAGCAGCAGGCTCTTTGCCATCGGCCAGGTTTTTCGCCAGATCGAAGGTGGCTTTGGCCTGGTTGTTAGCATCGTTCAGCACGGTACCGGCCATTGCGCCAGATTTCACCAGCGCCAGAGCTTCTGGCAGCGCATCCACGCCGAAGACAGGAATGCTGGATTTGTTGTGAGCTTTCAGCGCTTCTACTGCACCCATTGCCATCGCATCGTTGTTGGCGATAACCACTTCGATTTTGTTAGCGTTCGGGCCAGAGAGCCACGCGTCCATTTTGTCTTTAGCCTGCGCGGTATCCCACATTGCGGTGTCCAGCGCCAGCTGCTGAGTTTTGAAGCCTTTGTCGTTCAGCTCTTTGATAACGTAAGTGGTACGGGCTTCAGCATCCGGATGGCCTGGCTCGCCTTTCAGCAGAACAAACTGAATCTGACCGTCTTTGTTCAGGTCCCAGTTCGGGTTGGCTTTCCAGTGCTTAGCAATCAGGTCGCCCTGAATGATGCCGGATTCTTTAGAGTCAGTACCGACGTAGTAGGCTTTGTCATAGCTGTCCAGCGCTTTGCGGGATGGCTCTTTGTTGAAGAACACCACCGGCACGTTCTGACCACGTGCTTTTTCGATAACGGTGCCTGCCGCAGCCGGGTCAACGAGGTTGATAGCCAGCGCTTTTACGCCTTTAGCCAGCAGCACGTCGATCTGGTCGTTTTGTTTGGACTGGTCGTTCTGCGAGTCGTTCATCAGCAGCTGCACGTCTGGTGACGCTTTGCCGTCTTTCTCAATCGCTTTGCGCACCACAGACATGAAGTTATCGTCGTATTTGTAGATGGTTACGCCGATACGGGTATCCGCTGCGTGAGCAGCCGCGCCAAACAACATGCTTGCCATAACGGCGGACAGGGTTAACACCTTCTTATTCATGGTATCTCCGGTTATTTTTATGCAGGGTAGCTTACATTGGCGGGCAAAACGTTAATGAAAAGTTA
Source organism: Enterobacteriaceae bacterium 89 (assembly GCA_014156375.1). Classification (GTDB taxonomy): domain Bacteria; phylum Pseudomonadota; class Gammaproteobacteria; order Enterobacterales; family Enterobacteriaceae; genus Scandinavium. The sequence goes on from RQJH01000003.1 coordinate 1,099,045, forward strand.
CTGTCCGCCGAAGTTAAAATCTTCAAAAACCATCTTCCGTGTTCGGTAACAATCCAGACATGCGTAAAATTGATTGCTAAATGCTCATTTGCACTATAAAAAGTGATTAATCACCGTTACATAGCGTTTCAGCCTTACAAACGCTGACATCATAGTCAGGCGAATGTTAAGATACTGTGAATTTACTCACAAATTGAAAGCGGTTACATCGCACGACATTATAAGTTAGTGACAGACCCCACAGATTGCTTCAGCGCCACCGAATGACGACGTACCAGAGTCGGCATAAAACAGTGAGTTGCGCTGATATCCAGCTTCCCTGCCGCCCCCATCAGCGCCAGCTCTGTCGCCAGCTTGGCCATTGAAACGATGGGATAACGAACGGTGGTCAGCTGCGGATCGGTGTAACGCGCAATCGGGATATCGTCAAAGCCAATCAGGGAAAGATGCTGCGGCACGGCAATGCCGTTATCCTTCAGCGCGGTCAGCGCACCGGCCGCCATGTTGTCATTGTATGCAAACACCGCAGTCAGCCCCTGATTGCGCCCGAGCAGCTCCACCATCGCGGCCTCACCGCCCTGCAAATCAGGCGATCCGGTGCCAACCCATGCTTCGGGCGCAGCAATGCCCTGCTCGCTTAACGCACGCAGCCAGCCTTCATGACGCATCTGATTGTCTTCAATCTGATGACTGGAACCCAGATAACCGACTCGCGTGTGACCCTGATTGAGCAACATGCGCGTCGCCATCATCGCCCCGCTGACGTTGTCCAGCCCGACGCAACGATGTTCAAAACCGGGCACAATCCGGTTGATTAGCACCATGCCGGGGATTTGCTGTAAAAACTCACCGAGTTCGGCATCGCTTAAAGCTTTCGAGTGGACGATCAGCGCGTTACAGCGCTGACGAATCAGCACTTCAATGGCATTACGCTCTTTTTCCGCTTCGTGATAGCTGTTGCCGATCAGCACATTTTTCTGAAACTGCTGGGCGACGGTATCCACCGCTTTGACCAGCGCGCCAAAAAAGGCATCGGACACATCCATCACCACGACACCGATGGTATCGCTGACCTGCGTTGCCAGCGCCTGGGCGTTGGCGTTTGGCCGATAACCCAGTTCAGTAACGGCTTTCATGACCAGGTCCCGGGTTTCAGGACTGACGAGCGGGCTGTGATTCAGCACGCGGGAAATGGTCGCGACGGAAACACCCGCATGGCGGGCCACATCACGAATGGTGATCATACTCACCGTCCTGTTGGAAATGGCAGCAACTCACAGTCACCCCCTGTGTTGAGCAAGGAGGCTATTCTGGCAGCGAGTCGGGGCGGACTACGTGAAGGAGGTCACAAGGATGGAAACGGTTACATCCGTTTTGTTAATGATTGTGATCCAGATCGTTATCTGGATGTTTTAGAAATGGGTACCCCTGCGGCCCTTGCGGTTAACTGCCGCCACAGCCATTCCATCGGGCCCTGACGGAAATAGCGCAGCCACGCCACGGAGAACAAAATATTCACCAGCCAAATGGCCGGAACAAAGGCCAGCAGCGACAGCCTGTCGAATTTCATAAACAGATCAAAGCGGTAGAACAGCGTGGTGCAGATAAGCGTCTGTAAAAGGTAGTTAGACAGCGCCATCCGTCCGACACAGGCCACCGCCCCGACCAGACGGGAAGCACAGATCTGTGGCCAGAAGCCGTAAGCCAGCGCGGCATAGCCGATAGTCTGAAACGGCGCGCTCAGCTCACGCGGGGCCTGTAACAGGAACGCACACCAGCGATAGGACCAGCCGAGATGCCATTGCGCTATCACCGCAGGCAGGTTAATCAGCACGCCAATCGCGATCAGCAATGCCCCGGCACGGCGATAGTGCCTGAGACTGAACTGCCCTTTCAGCCAGCCGCTGCGCATCAGCGCCGCGCCCATCAGCATCATCCCCGCCAGCTGCCAGCCGTACTGTGCCCCGAGCGCCAGAAGATTGTCGGAAAGCATGTCCGCGCGATTACTGACGGCCTCATACCCGCCCTTCAGCTTCCAGAACTGTTCGTATTGCAGGTTGGCCGCGTCGGGCACCCAGGCGCGATTTTGCCCATCCATCGAGATAATCCCGAGGAAAATCAGCACCGCAACGCCGATGAGATACAGCACCACGCCGGTATTAAACATCGATTTTACGCTATGGGCTTCGCGCACCATCCGCCAGCACACCAGCCCCACAAGGGCATAGGCCAGCAGGATATCACCGTCCCACAGCAGCAAACCGTGGGCAAAACCGAGCAGCGCCAGCAGCGTCAGACGCGACTGGATCCAACGTTTGCCGCGCGGCAAAAGCATCTGCAGGCCAGCGCCAAACAGCAGAGCAAACAGGGTGAGGAATTTAACCTGCGCGAACAGGTCCAGTACGGCCCACGTCCAGGCATCGCGTTCGGTGATCGAACCATACCAGGCCGGGTTAAGATAGGCCGCCTTTGGCAGTCCAAAGGCGGAGATGTTGAGCAGCAGGATCCCAAGAATGGCAACGCCGCGAACGAAATCCAGCGTGACGCTTCGTTCCATAAGTTCCTGCTATATCAATCAGTTGTGGTGACGAACCGCACGCAGAAATTCCTGACGGGTATTCTGGCTTGATTTAAACAGGCCGCCGAGTGAAGTGGTCGTGGTGGCGCTGTTAGCATCGCGAATACCGCGCGCTTTGACGCAGTAATGCACCGCATCAATAGAAACCGCTACGTTATTGGTGCCGAGCAGGGTCTGTAATGCCACCAGGATTTGCTGAGTTAAACGCTCCTGCACCTGCGGGCGCTGGGCGAAGAACTGCACAATACGGTTGATTTTGGACAGGCCAATCACCGTATCTTTCGGGATATAGGCCACCGTCGCTTTACCATCGATGGTGACAAAATGGTGTTCACAAGTGCTGGTCAGGGTGATATCACGCACGGTCACCATCTCGTCCACCTTCATTTTATTTTCAATGACGGTGATTTTCGGGAAGTTGGCGTAATCCAGCCCTGAGAAGATCTCATTGACGTACATTTTTGCGATGCGATGCGGAGTTTCCATCAGGCTGTCATCGCTGAGGTCGAGATTCAGCAGCTGCATGATTTCCGTCATATGTTCAGCAATTTTGTGCTTGCGCGACTCGTTGTCCATATCGACAGGCGGGCGCAGCGGGGTTTCAAGGCCACGCGCCAGCAGCGCTTCGTGAACCAGGGCAGCTTCTTTACTCATGGATGACATTCGGGTATCTCCTGCAGGTGTGGCGACCTTTGCACTCTGTGGGCAAAGTGAGCACTCATTGTGCGTGAGGCTGCGCACAGAATCCAGTATTCACGGCGATAATTATTGAAATTGGCTTAACCTTTATTGCGGCTTACGCCAGACCAGCGCACCGCCGATCAGCAGGGCGATAGCCGCTACGCCAAGCGCAGGCTCCAGACGATGTGTAAGCCAGGTAGATAACGCTGACGTCATCGGTCCGACAAGCTGTCCGATGGCGTAACCGGTGGTCAGCAACCCGGCCATGTAACGGGTATGCTGTGGCGCCAGCTCTCTTCCATATAGCAGCGAAAGCTGTACCGCGCAAAGAAAGCCACCGCCCACCAGCAGCGCACCAAACACCAGTCCGCTCATTCCTGGCAGCAACCAGGCTGCCAGCACGCCCAGCCCCTGCAACCACAGCACGAACGCCAGGCGCTGATGGCTCTGCCCCACGCCGCGCAGCAGGATGCTTAAACCAATCCCCACGACCGCCGCGAAGCCAAACACAGGCCATAAAAATTGGGCAAACAGGCTACCGGGAAAACGCGCGGCCGCCATCTGTGACAAAAACGTCGCGGGCAGAATGTAGCCAAAACCGGCCAGGCTGTAGCTCCAGACCAGACGACGCAGCGCTGGCGTCAGCAACAGCGGCTCGGGCTTCACGCCAGGGCGATGCAAATCCCCCGGTCGCGGCAGCCAGCGGGAGATAAAAGCGATCAGCACCAGCGCCAGCAGACCGTACAGCACCCAGCCAGCCGAAGCGCTCAGAGCGCTGGAATGAATAAATACAGCCAGCAGACCGCTCAGCGCAATCCCGGCACCGGGACCGGCAAACACCGCAGCGCTCAAGCCCGGACGTCCCGCGTGCGCCAGTTTTTCGTTGGTCCACGCCGCAGTGAGCACCATCGCCCAGCCGCTCATGCAGCCAATCACCAGACGCAGCGCACCATGCAGCCAGGCGTTATCCGCCCAGGCAGAAAGAAACGTCAGCGCAATCGCCCCGAGGATCCCGGCATACATTCGACCCTCTACCGCGCGGTGAGCGCGCATCGCGTCCCAGGCCCCCAGCAGATAACCAAGGTAATTCATCGCCGCGACCAGCCCGGCGGTGGTCAGAGTGAGCTGGCCGTCCGCAATCATCAGCGGCACCTGAGGCGTAAAGGCAAAGCGCCCTATCCCCATGGCCACTACCAGCATGACAAATCCACTCAGCGCAGTGCGTAGCGCCATATCGGCCTCGCATGTTAATGTAAAGTTGTGTTTATGATGCAACATGTAAACACAATGCGGAAGTGAAAGTTACTCATCGCCCCGCAGGATCTGTATGATGAACCAGAACATTTTCTTCACTCATTCAGGAGCCTTGCATGGAATTGCTCGAAGAGCACCGCTGTTTTGAGGGCTGGCAGCAACGCTGGCGGCACGACTCCACGACGCTGAACTGTGCGATGACGTTCAGCATTTTTCTGCCACCGCCACGTGAATCCACGCCGCCGCCGGTACTTTACTGGCTTTCAGGCCTGACCTGCACCGACGAAAACTTTGCCACCAAAGCGGGCGCGCAGCGCGTTGCCGCAGAGCTTGGCATTGTGCTGGTGATGCCAGACACCAGCCCGCGTGGCGATCAGGTTGCCGACGCTGAAAGTTATGACCTGGGCAAAGGCGCAGGTTTTTATCTCAATGCCACCCAAAGCCCGTGGGCCGAACATTACCGGATGTATGACTACATCAGTAACGAGCTGCCAAAACTGGTGCAGGAGCAGTTTAACGTCGCCGACCACGCAGCCATTTCCGGACACTCAATGGGCGGTCACGGCGCGCTGATCCTGGCGCTGAAAAACCCAGGCAAGTACGTCAGCGTTTCCGCTTTTGCACCGATTGTGAACCCCAGCCGCGTGCCGTGGGGGCAAAAAGCCTTTACGGCTTATCTCGGTGAAGATCAAACATCGTGGCAGGACTGGGACAGCTGTGCGCTGATGCTGAGAAGCGATCCGAACAAGGCGATCCCGATGCTTATCGATCAGGGCGATAGCGATCAATTCCTGGCCGATCAGCTACAGCCAGCCGTTCTCGCTGAAGCCGCGCGTCAGGCCGACTGGCCGCTAACGCTGCGGGTACAGTCCGGGTTTGATCACAGCTACTGGTTTATCGCTTCCTTTATTGAGGATCATCTGCGCTTTCATGGGCAGCACCTGTTCAGGTAGCTCAATGCCCGGTGGCGCTGACGCTTACCGGACCTACAAAATCGTAGGCCCGTGCAAACGAAGTGCCGCCGGGCAATTCTCACATCAGAACTTATAATCCAGCGCCATAAAGTAACGACGACCATCTTCGTTGTAGCTGTAGTCGTCGCGGCTCAGATCTTTATCCGTCAGGTTCATCACCCCGGCGCGCAGTTTGACGTTTTTCGTTGCCTGCCAGCCGCCGCCCGCATTCCAGATGACATAGCCACCCGGCGTAGCTGATGTCGCGGTCAGCGCACGTTTCTCACCGGAATAGTTCGCCTGCACGTAGAACGACCAGTCCTGCGTCGCCTGCCAGTCCAGTACGCCATTAGCGGTATGGAACGGCAGCTCTGACAGCGGTTTGTTGCCGCCGTTGCTCAGATCGCGTCCGTCGTTGTAGGTGTAGTTCAGCGTCATTTTCCAGTCTTCGGCGATTGGGAATTTCACTTCCGATTCGATACCGCGAATACGTGCCTTGTTGACGTTGTAGTAGCGGAAAATTGGCTCGCCGTCGGCGTTGAGTCCAACGTAGTTCGGGTACTCCTTCGCCTGATTCACGTTAGCGGTGCGGCTGATGCTGATACGGTCATCCACATCGTTCTGGAAAGCGGTGATACTGCCCTGCACGCCCTCAAGCCAGCCCTCTTCTCCGGAATAGTAAATCCCGAGCTCGTAGCTTTCGCTGGTTTCCGGCTTCAGATCCGGGCTACCGACAATTTCACACGCACCGCGACAGGATCCTGTCGTCCAGTCAGGGCTGAGCTGCAGCAACGACGGTGCTTTGAACGCATTCGCCCAGCCACCTTTCAGGGTGATGGTATCCGTGGCGGTGTACACCAGATACGCACGCGGGCTCCAGTGATCGCCGTAGGTTTGATGATCGTCCATACGCACGCCGGTGGTCAGCGCCAGCGGCTCGAAGATGCGCCATTCGTCTTCAATAAACAGCGCATACTGGCTGGCAGAGGTTTCACCGCTGCCTTTCAGGTTGACCGGATCTTTCAGCTTGTCATGACGCCACTCCCCGCCCAGCGTCAGCAGCTGATTAATCGGGCTAAGAGGCAGCACATATTTGCCGTCGACGGAGTTGCTTTCAGAGGTGATCACACCCGCCTGCTCCGGATTCTTGTTATCGACCTTCTCACCGTAGAATTTCAGCTCGCTGCTGCCGGTATCCCAGCGTCCGTTGTGGCTCAGCGAGTAGTTCTGGCGTTCGAGACGGTTTTTATCCAGTGAGTCAGAGTCGCGGTCCTGACGGTCGAAGCCGTAGCCTGCGGTAAAATCGTGGTTTTCGTTTGGCGTCCAGGCGAATTCAACGTTGCCATCGCGGCTGGTGTAACCTTCGATACGCGGCGACTCGCCGGTGCTGGAAGTGGCAGATTTCTGCTGGTCGTCCTTTTCACGCTTTGACAGATTGCCGTAGGCCTTCATGCCCAGCACGCCGTCAATCAGCGGGCCGCTGGTAAAGAACTGGCCGTTGTAAGTGTCGCCGCGGTCGCGATGTTCCTGAATGGTGGTATCAGCGGTCAGCGAGCCGTGCCATTTCTGACCGATTTTTTTGGTGATGATGTTCACCACTCCGCCCAATGCGTCGGATCCGTACAGCGAGGACATCGGCCCACGCACCACTTCGATACGCTCAATGGCGTCCACCGGGATCCAGTTGAGGTCAAAGTCATTATGGCGGAACACGGCATTGCGGGAATTGACGCGTTTGCCGTCGACCAGAATCAGGGTATAGCTGCTGTCCAGGCCACGCAGGCTGACGCCTTTACGGTTGTCGCCTTCGTTGGTGAGCTGTACGCCCGGTACGTCCTGCAGCACATCCTTCAGATTCTGCACCGGACGGCGTTCCAAATCCTGCTGGGTGATGACGCTGATACTGGCGGGCGCATCTTTCACGCTCTGCTCGGTGGCCGCCGCGGTGACGACCATCGTTTCATTATCTTCAGCGGCAGCAACCGGCATCGCCAGCGTCATTGCGGACGCGCACAGCCCGCCCCGGACAAGAGGATTCAACCTGAACATTTCCATTCTCCATGAGGTAAAAACAACCAACAGCACCCGCCAAAGCAGCGAGCGTAAAAAAAAGCGAGAGATGTGGCTGGTCACCCTGCTCCGTTGGCGTCCCTGGAGCAGTTGCGGGAGAGTGGCTTCATCCTGAAATTGCCGTAGATGATAAAGAGAATGATAACAATTATCAATTTAATTGTGAAGAATTATGTCAGGGAGTCATATCTGGGGGAATAAAAAAACCCTCCGCGATGGGAGGGTTTCAGGAATTACTTTTTAAAGCGTTCCGGGAAGTGCATTTCGCTGTAGCGTACGAAATGGGTCTTCTTCACAATCTTGTAGCCAAACCAGATGGCGAGGAACAGCGGGATACCAATATAGGTTGCCGCCACGCCGCCCCAGTCGATGGTGTCCTTCAGGAAGGCTTCATAGTTCTGACCAAGAGTGATGATCAGACACAGCACGAAGGCGAAGATTGGGCCGACCGGGAAGAAACCTGAACGGTACGGCAGGTCCTTAATATCGTAACCCTGCATCACGTAGCCGCGACGGAAACGATAGTGGCTGATAGCAATCCCCAGCCAGGCGATGAAGCCCGTCATCCCGGAGGTATTCAGCAGCCACAGGTAAACGGTCTGGTTGCCGAACATGGAAGTCAGGAAGCACAGCGCGGCAATAACAGTGGTTGCATACAGCGCATTACGCGGTACGCCGCCTTTAGACAGCTTCGCGAAAATACGCGGCGCTTTGCCATCGCAGGCCAGGGTGTAGAGCATACGAGTGGACGCATACATCCCGGAGTTACCTGCAGACAGAACGGCAGTCAGGATCACGGCGTTCATCACCGCGGCAGCTGAAAGCAGGCCAGCGTGCTGGAAGACCAGGGTGAACGGACTGACGGAGATATCTTTAACGTCGTTACGCAGCAGGCTCGGATCGGTATAAGGAATGATCAGGCTGATAATCAGAATAGCGAACACATAGAACAGCAGGATACGCCAGAATACCTGACGCACCGCGCGCGGGATGTTCTTCTCCGGATCTTCAGACTCACCCGCCGCGATACCGATAAGCTCGGTGCCCTGGAAGGAGAAGCCGACGATCATCGCCACGCCAATCATCGCAGCAAAGCCACCGGCAAACGGCGCATCGCCGGTCGTCCAGTTGCTCCAGCCCACTGGCTGCGCGCCTTTGAAGATGCCGAAAATCATCATCACACCGACGATGATGAAGATAATGACGGTGGTCACTTTGATCAGCGAGAACCAGTATTCCGCTTCACCGAAGCCTTTTACGGAGATCCAGTTCAGCAGGAACATGATGCCGAGGAACAGCGCACTCCAGATCCAGCCCGGCGTTTCCGGGAACCAGTAATTCATCACCAGCTGTGCGGCTACCAGGTCAACGGCGATGGTTACCGCCCAGTTGTACCAGTAGTTCCAGCCCAGCGCGAAGCCAAAGCCCTCTTCCACATAGTTCTGACCGTAGGTCGCAAAGGAGCCGGAAACCGGCATGAATGCAGCCAGTTCACCCAGGCTGGTCATCAGGAAGTAGACCATCAGACCGATAAGCATGTACGAAAGCAGCGCGCCGCCTGGGCCCGCCTGGGAAATGGTTGCCCCGGAGGCAACAAAAAGACCTGTACCGATGGAGCCGCCAATGGCGATCATCGTCAGGTGGCGCGCCTTTAGTTCGCGACGCAGCGCGGGCGCTTCTGTGGTTTTAGTTTCAGAAACCATGTGAAAGTGCTGTCCTTCCAAAAAATGAGGCGCGATTGTAGCAGACGATCTGCGTTTCCTCTGGTGGAAATGCGCAGTTATAAGAGAGCTTCATGATGCCGCGAAAATTATAAGTGAGGCTCTTATGATCCGCCTGACGAACGGCATCAAATTTCGCAATAGCGCAGGAAACGCAGCATCGCATTCGAGACATGTTTCTGCCGGTGATGAATGCGCCAGAGCATGCGCGTCAGGCGCGGCAGCGGGATTTTGACTTCCGCCAGCGTGCCGCTGTCGAGCTGTTCGGCAATCACCCGGCGTGAAAGGCAGCTGATGCCAAGACCGTGGCGAACCGCGTGTTTGATAGCTTCAGAGTTGCCTAACTCCATCCCGAGATGAAACTCAGGCAGATGCGATAACAGCAGATAATCCACCAGCTCGCGCGTACCAGAGCCCTTTTCACGCAGGATCCACGGTGCGGCAGCCAGTTGGGCAAACGTCGCCTCGCCTTCCAGTAGCGATGATCCCGGTGCGGCAAAAACCACCAGCTCATCCTCAAGCCACGGCTCAGCAATGATATCTGCCGAATGGCACGGCCCTTCTATCAGCCCGATATCAACGCGGAAATCACTGACGGCATTGATCACGTCCTGGCTGTTGCCGACGCTCAGCTCCAAAGGTAATGAGGGAAAATCACGGCGATAGCGGGCAATCACTTCAGGCAGGATGTAATTGCCGATAGTGCTGCTGGCAAATACGCGTAGTGCGCCGTTATCTTCGCGAAATAGCTGTTCGATTTCGGTTGCCTGTTCCAGCGTCGCCAGCGCGCGCGGGTACAGCAGACGTCCATGCTCGTTAACAACCAGCCGTTTGCCCACTCGATCAAAGAGCTGAACGCCGAGCTGCCCTTCCAGGTCGGTTAGCGCCGCACTGACCGCCGACTGCGAGAGCGCCAGCATCTGCGAGGCCTGAGTGGTTGAGCCGCTTTTCAGCACTTCGGCAAACACTTCAAGCTGTCTGAGGGTAATGTGCATAGGATTACCTTACTTACCACTTATTACGATTAATTATAAATATATAATCAATTTTATATTTAAACCACTCCGGCGTAACCTTTAAGCCAGATAAAGGAGATGGTTATGACAGCACTCACCCTCAATTCACGTCGCCACCCGCTGTGGCACTTTGTACCCGGCCTTGCGCTGACGGCGCTGATCACCGGCGTCGCGTTATGGACCGGCAGCATTCCGGCAATCGCCGGAGCAGGCTTCAGCGCGCTGACGATGGCGATCCTGCTGGGGATGGTCGTCGGCAATACGGTTTACCCAAAAATCTGGCAGCGCTGCGACGGCGGTGTCATTTTCGCCAAGCAGCATCTGCTGCGTCTGGGGATTATTCTTTATGGCTTCCGCCTGACGTTTTCGCAAATTGCTGACGTGGGGCTGAGCGGCGTGGCGATCGACATCCTGACGCTTTCCAGCACCTTTATCCTCGCCAGCTTCCTGGGGCAAAAAATCTTTGGTCTGGATAAGCAAACCAGCTGGTTGATTGGCGCAGGGAGCAGTATTTGTGGTGCAGCGGCAGTGCTGGCTACCGAGCCCGTGCTGAAAGCAGAGTCCAGCAAAGTGACCGTAGCGGTCGCCACCGTGGTTATCTTCGGGACCATCGCGATTTTCCTTTACCCGGCGATGTATCCCTTCCTGGCACACTGGTTCAGCCCGGAAACTTACGGCATCTATATGGGCTCAACCATGCATGAAGTGGCGCAGGTGGTTGCTGCCGGTCATGCCGTCAGCCCGGATGCGGAAAATGCGGCGGTGATTGCCAAAATGCTGCGCGTGATGATGCTGGCTCCGTTCCTGCTGATTCTGGCCGCGCGTGTGAAACAACTTGCTCCGGCGAACAGCGGTGAAAAGAGCAAAATCACTATTCCGTGGTTTGCGATTCTGTTCATCGTGGTGGCGATTTTTAACTCCTTCCACCTGCTGCCAAAAGCCGTTGTCGATATGCTGGTGACGCTGGATACCGTCCTGCTGGCAATGGCGATGGCCGCACTGGGCCTGACGACTCACGTCAGCGCGCTGAAAAAAGCCGGAGCTAAACCGCTGCTGATGGCGCTGGTATTATTCATCTGGCTGATTGTTGGCGGCGGTCTGATTAACGTGGCCGTTCATGCCCTGATGGCATAAACCACTACATCCTTCTCCTGTTAACCCGCTATCATAAGCTTTTCGGGTTAACAGGAGTCCCTAATGAAATACATCGGAGCCCACGTCAGCGCTTCCGGCGGCGTGGCCAATGCGGCGATTCGCGCGGCAGAAATTGGCGCCACCGCTTTCGCCCTGTTCACCAAGAACCAGCGCCAGTGGCGTGCCGCCCCGCTAACCAGCGATGTTATCGACGAATTCAAAGCGGCCTGCGAAAAGTACCACTTCACTTCCGCGCAAATTCTGCCGCACGACAGCTACCTGATAAACCTCGGTCATCCGGTGGCCGACGCGCTGGAAAAATCCCGTGAAGCGTTTCTCGATGAGATGCAGCGCTGCGAGCAGCTCGGGCTGTCGCTGCTGAATTTCCATCCCGGCAGCCACCTGATGCAAATTCCGATCGATGAGTGCCTGGCGCGCATCGCGGAATCCATCAACATTACGCTGGCTCAGACCGAAGGCGTGGTGGCAGTTATCGAAAATACCGCCGGTCAGGGCAGCAACCTGGGCTTTGAGTTTGAACATCTGGCGGCGATCATCGACGGTGTGGAAGATAAATCCCGCGTCGGCGTGTGTATTGATACCTGCCATGCGTTTGCCGCAGGCTACGATCTGCGCACGGCGGAAGCCTGTGAGAAAACCTTTTCCGATTTTGAGCGGATAGTCGGGTTTGAATACCTGCGCGGGATGCACCTGAACGATGCCAAAAGCACCTTTGGCAGCCGCGTCGACCGCCACCATAGTCTCGGCGAAGGCAATATCGGCCACGATGCCTTCCGCTGGATCATGCAGGACAACCGTTTCGACGGTATTCCGCTGATTCTGGAAACCATCAATCCGGATATCTGGGCGGAAGAGATTGCATGGCTGAAGGCTCAGCAGATCGAAACGGCCGTTGCCTGACAACCTGCGCAGATTGCCCGGCGGCGCTACGCTTGCACGGACCTACTGGTTTAGCGTAGGTCTGATAAGGCGAAGCCGCCATCAGGCATAAAAAAAGGGCCGACATCGGCCCTTTTTCATTCAGCTAACTATCAGGCCGCTTTAGCTACAACTTCCGCTTCAGGGCGTTTCAGCACCGCGTAAGACAGACCCGCCACCAGCGTACCGGCGATAATCGCCATCAGGTAACCCAGCACCGGGGTAATCGCACCTGGGATTAGCAGGACGAACAGACCGCCGTGTGGTGCCATCAGTTTCGCACCAATCGCCATCGAGATAGCACCGGTGATAGCGCCACCGACGATACAGCATGGCAGAACGCGGATAGGATCACGGGCAGCAAACGGGATTGCCCCTTCGGTAATGAAGCACAGCCCCAGTACCAGTGCAGCTTTGCCACCTTCGCGCTGCGCGTTATCAAATTTCTTACGCGCCACGATAGTCGCCAGACCCAGCGCCAGCGGTGGTACCATCCCCGCCGCCATAATCGCCGCCATCGGCGCGTAGGTTTGGGTACTGAGCAGCCCGACGCCAAAGGCATAGGCCGCTTTGTTCACCGGTCCGCCCATATCGGTACACATCATCCCACCAAGGATTGCACCCAGCAGCACCGCATTCGCAGTACCCATGGTTTGCAGCCAGTGAGTCAGGCCCGCCAGAATACCCGCAACCGGTTTACCGATGATGTAAATCATCGCCAGACCAACAATCAGGCTGGAAAGCAGCGGAATGATCAGGATAGGTTTCAGCGCCTCCATGCTTGGCGGCAGCTTCACTTTGGTACTGATCATCTTCGCGACATAACCGGCCAGGAAGCCCGCGATGATACCGCCGATAAAGCCGGAACCGAGACTCACCGCCAACATACCGCCGATAAGGCCAGGCGTCAGACCCGGACGGTCAGCGATGGAAAACGCGATGTATCCCGCCAAAACAGGCACCATCAGGGCAAAGGCTGAGCCGCCACCAATCTGCATCAGTGCCGCAGCCAGGGTTCCTTCCTCTTTAAAGGCGGTGATCCCGAACGCAAAGGAAAGCGCGATACACAGACCGCCCGCTACCACCATCGGCAGCATGTAAGACACACCGGTCAGCAGGTGGCTGTAAGCTCCACCTTTTTTCTTGCTTTCCTGGGCTGTCTGAACGCTTCCGCTTGGCTGATAAGGCTGCGCTTCCGCCACGGCTTTATCCAGCTCCTGCGCAGTTTTCTTCAGCGCCAGACCGGTAGAAGTGCGATACATCGGCTTACCGGCGAATTTCGCCAGATCCACTTCGATGTCTGCCGCTACAATCACCAGGTCCGCCTCAGCCACTTCTTCCGGAGTGATGGCATTGCCTGCGCCCACGGAGCCGCGGGTTTCCACTTTCACCCACCAGCCGCGTTTTTTGGCTTCGGTCTCAATGGCTTCAGCCGCCATAAAGGTGTGCGCCACGCCAGTCGGGCAGGCTGTTACTGCCACGATGCGTTTGGCACCGCTTTTGGCCGCCGGTACGACAGATGCCGGAGCCGCGTAAGGCGTTGCGTGACCTTTGGCTTCGCCAAGGAACAGTTCCGGATGTGCCACGGCGCGATTCACATCGCCCAGGTACACCAGTTTACCGTTCAGCGCGCTGTCAGCAGGCAGTGAGGAACCCAGCACAATCGCCAGTTCAGCGTCGTTCGGGTTGTCGATAATCTCTAAATGGGCCTTGTGGGCCGCCGCACCGAGCAGGGTTTTCGCCATATAGGCGCGAGCCTGTCCGAGCGCAGAATCGATAATCAGCAGCGTTTTCATTATGCCTCTCCTGCTGTCAATTGAAGGGTTGTAAGTCGACGCGCGCCATCATTGCGGCCAACTGGGTACGATCGGTAATACCAACGTTGCTCTGGCTGACCGCCAGTGCCGCGACGGCCGTTGCCAGACGCAGGGTGTGTTCGCTGGATTCGCGCATCAGCAGGCCGTAAATCAGGCCACCGACCATTGAATCCCCGGCGCCAACGGTGCTGACCACTTCCATTGAAGGCGGCTTCGCAATCCATTCGCCCGAAGCGTTGACCCACAGCGCGCCTTCGGCACCCAGTGAAATCACCACGTGGGCAATCCCCTGCTCGCGCAGCGCATGCGCTGCTTCAATCACGTCTTTCATCTCTGGCAGCTTGCGACCGGCCCAGATTTCCAGCTCACGACGGTTCGGTTTGACCAGCCACGGTGCCGCTTTCAGCCCCGCCACCAGCGCTTCACGGCTGCTGTCGAAAATGATGCACGGGCACTGGCTGCGCAGACGCGTCATCCAGTCGGTGAAGGCTTCCGGGCTGACGCCGGACGGCAGGCTGCCGCTGACGCAAACCATGTCGAACTGTCCAAGCCAGGTCAGCGAGTCGTTAACAAAACGCTCCCAGTCGTTGGCGGTAACTTCAAAACCGGAGAAGTTGAAATCGGTGACTTCGCCGTCTTTTTCCGTCAGCTTGACGTTGATGCGGGTACGGCCCTGCACCACCTGGAAGCGGTTGGCAATGCCCAGCTCGCTGAACAACTGCTGGAAGCCGTCCTGGTTGTCTTTGCCGAGGAAACCGCCCACGGTCACATCGATGCCGAGATCTTTCAGCACTTTCGCAACGTTAATGCCCTTACCCGCCGCATGCAGACCGGTGGTACGCACCAGGTTCACTTCGCCGCGTTCAACTTCCGGAGTAAATCCTACTAAATCGTAGGCCGGATTCAGGGTGATGGTGGCAACACGTCTGCTCATTACGCGCCCTCCCCAAGACCAGAAGCGATGGCTTCACCAATCGCATTCAGCGCGTTCTGCGCATCTTCGCCCTGGGCGGTGAAGCGCAGGCGATGGCCTTTCTTCACACCAAGCGCTACCACTTTCATCAGACTACGGCCATTAGCCGGTTTTCCACTGCCATCCAGATTGGTCACGGTCACTTCACTGTTAAATTGTTTGATGGTGTTGACCAGCATTGTGCCCGGGCGGGCGTGCAGGCCGTGTTCATTTCGAACGACAAATTCGGCGCTCAGCTGGTCGTCGGCTGGCGCATCGTCGCTGGTCAGCAGAGCCAGCAGCGTGGCGGCATCGGCATTCAGCAGGCGTTCAGCTTTGTTGTCGAGCAGCAGCGCGCTCAGGCGGCTTAATACTGCGGTCGGCTGTTCATCAGCCATTGCGACCGTGACCAACAGAGCGGCAGACTGGCCTTCCACACTGAACGGCGCAGCGGCACGGCTGACGGCGACGGCACTTTTCAGGTTGCCTTCAGCACTGTCGTTCAGCCAGATACCCTGGCCCAGATTCAGCGGCTGGTCGTTAATCACATGGGCAACAAAAGATGCATCGACCGCACCGGATTCCTTCAGACGGGCTGCGTTCAGCGCCTGCAGCGTCACCAGCGAGTTTGCCGCGACATCAAGCGTCAGCGTCTCGTTATCCAGCTTCAGCACTTCGCTTTGCTTTTCGCCCATCAGCAGCGCACGAAGCTCTTCCGCCGTGGTGGCGTTTTTCAGCTGTTCAGCCACTTCGTCATCGCTCAGCACGTGAGTCAGCTGACGCAGCAGGCCAAGGTGTTCGTCGGAGCTGGCCGCAATGCCGATAGCGACATACGCTGTTTGCCCTTCGCCCCAGGTCACGCCCTGCGGGAACTGATAAACCTGAACGCCGGTTTTCAGCACCTGGTCGCGGGTGTCTGTGGTGCCATGCGGAATGGCAATGCCGTTGCCAAGGAAGGTGGAGGTCTGCTGCTCGCGGGCCAGCATGCCGTCGACATAGCCCCCGGCGACGTTTCCTGCCGCCACCAGCGCTGACGCTATCTGGCGAATGGCCTCTTCTTTATTCCCGGCCTGCTGGCCGGGATGAATATCCTGAACTGATAACTGGAACATGGCTCTCCTCTCTCGCTGAGTTGAATCGTTTCAGCCAACATGAGAAAAAATACGTCACCCTGATGTGCAGTGCAGTCCGGACGACGCTGAAACGTTTCAATGAGTCTGGATCAGGGCCGATTAATCCGCAAGAAAAGTCGATTTTTTGATCGCAGAAGTTAGAGGTGCAGCACATTTCGTTATCATCTTCGCCACATTTGCTGAAGCCGGGGAACTGCCGCTGCGCTTCGTTCAGCAATCTTCAGCTGAAAAAGCTAATGGGATTGAAATGCCATTTTGAATTTTTGATGCTGAACTTGATTCATGCCCTGTTTATTTTTTAGCAGCCAGCGTACACTTCGCCGTCTTCCTGATTTCTGATTGCCAAACATGTCTAATACCAGCGTTATCACCCCGCGAAAGGGATTTGATCTGACCTCCTCAGCGTTTCTGCTCGTGGCTTTCCTGACCGGTATCGCCGGAGCCCTGCAAACGCCAACGCTTAGCCTTTTTCTGACCGATGAAGTGCATGTGCGTCCGGCGATGGTCGGCTTCTTTTTTACCGGAAGTGCCGTGATTGGGATTCTGGTCAGTCAGTTTCTGGCCGGGCGCTCTGACCGCCAGGGCGATCGCAAAAAGCTGATTGTCTTCTGCTGCGTACTGGGCATGCTGGCCTGTGTCCTTTTCGCCTGGAACCGCAACTATTTTATTTTGCTGTTTGTCGGCGTGTTTCTGAGCAGTTTCGGCTCCACCTCAAACCCACAAATGTTTGCTCTCGCTCGTGAACATGCGGATAAAACGGGTCGGGAAGCGGTGATGTTCAGCTCGATTCTGCGTGCGCAGGTGTCGCTGGCGTGGGTGGTTGGCCCACCGATCGCCTATGCGCTGGCGATGGGATTTGGCTTCACCACCATGTATTTGTCTGCGGCAGTGGCCTATGTGGTGTGTGCACTGGTGGTCTGGCTGCTGTTGCCAAGCATGCGTAAAGAGCGCCCGGCGGCAGGAACTCATATTGAAGCCCCGCGCACTAATCGCCGTGACGCCATGCTGCTGTTTGGCATTTGCACGCTGATGTGGGGCACCAACAGCCTGTATATCATCAATATGCCGCTGTTCATTATTAATGAGCTGCATCTGCCGGAAAAACTGGCCGGCATCATGATGGGCACCGCCGCGGGCCTTGAAATTCCCACCATGCTGATCGCAGGCTATTATGCCAAACGCTTCGGTAAGCGTTTCCTGATGCGGATTGCGATCGTGGCCGGGCTGCTGTTTTACGCCGGAATGTTGACCGTCCACTCCCCTGCTCTGCTGCTGGCAATGCAGCTGCTGAACGCGATTTACATCGGGATCCTCGCCGGGATCGGCATGATCTATTTCCAGGATTTAATGCCAGGCCAGGCGGGTTCTGCCACCACGCTGTACAGCAACACCACGCGCGTGGGCTGGATTATCGCTGGCTCAATGGCCGGGGTGGTCGCTGAAATCTGGAGCTATCACGCCGTATTCTGGATTGCGCTGGTGATGTGCGTGTTGGGCGCCGTTGGCCTGATGCGCATCAAGGACGTTTAACTCCCTGCTGCTGACGCGTACTCTGCGCGTCAGCAAAATTGCATCCCTCCTTTCTTTGTCACACTTTCACTGCATTGATTAAACTACTCTATAGTTGCCAGACTGACTGATTTCAGAGGCAATATGCAGACACTGACTTTCCGTACCGCCGTCATCGTCGACGATCATCCTCTTGCCAGAATGGCTATCCGTAGCGTGCTGACAGAGCAAAACATCCTCATTCAGAATGAGTTTGATGATGGCGCTTCTGCGTTCGCAGCGCTGCAAAAAGAGATGCCGGATATCGTGGTGGTTGATGTGGAAATCCCCGGTATGACCGGCGTTGAGCTGGTCGAGAAGCTCAGAGCGAAACGCTATCCTGGCGTGCTGGTGGTGGTGTCAGCCAAAAATGACCGTTACTACAGCAAACGCTGTGCTCAGGCCGGTGCCAACGCCTTTATCAGCAAAAAACAGGGAATGGAAAACGTCATCATCGCCCTTCAGGCCGCGCAAAACGGATACAGCTATTTCCCCTTCTTTGCTGAAGAAACCACAGAAGCGCTGACCGATACGCAGCGTCTTGAGTCACTGTCGGCCCAGGAGATGAAGGTGATGAGCTTTATGCTCAGCGGGCTGGAAAACGCGCAAATTGGCGAGCTGATGCACATCAGCAGTAAAACGGTGAGCACCTACAAAACCCGGCTGATGGAGAAACTCGGCTGCAAATCGCTGATCGAGCTGCTCTCCTTTGCCCATCAAAACAAGCTGACCTGAAGATGAACAGGCTGCTGGCCCTGCTGCTGTTGCTCTGCGCGCTGCCTGTTTTCGGCGCACAAAGCCGCGAGCCTGCCGATCTTGAGCTGTCAGGCTACCACTATTTCGCGCCGCTTCCGGTGTACCTGAACGACGACGATAAGCGCTGGCTGAAGCAGAAAAAAACTATCGTGGTGGCCGTTTATCCTTCCGGGCTGTCGCCGCTGATGCAGGATACGCTGTCCGGGCGCTACCGTGGAATGAATGCGGATTACCTGGCGCTGATTGAGCGCTCATTGCAAACCCGGGTTGCGATCGTAAAATATCCCGATGAGTCTGCCGCCATCGCCGCACTGCGCGCCGGGAGCGTGGACACCGTTTTGACTGGGCTGATCCCCGTCTCACAAAATTACGACGGCCTCACGCTTTCCGTTCCGCTGGTCCGCGCGTGGCCGAATCTGGTTACTAAGCTGACTAATGTGATGGACCCGCTGCACAGCGCGGAGAGCCTGCGCTTTGCCAGGGTGAACCATTTCCCGGACGACGGTTTCATCCGTGCCGCTTTTCCCAATGCGGAAATTATCGACTTTACCGGCTATCAGCCAGCCCTGACTTCGGTGGCCAACGGGCAGAATACCTTTTTCATCGGTGATTCGCTGACCACCGGAGCCTGGCTTTCGCAGGAGTTCAGCCTTGAGCTGAGCACTGTCAAATACTGGCCTGGCCCGCAAAAGGTAAGCGTCTTTCTGTTCTCACCGGCACAAAACCGGCTGAAACTCCTGATCGACAACACGCTGAACACCATTGATGACAACGTACATACGCAGATAGCCCAGTCGGTGCTTGATAAGGGGAATCTGTCGTTTCTGGTTGAGCCACTGGACCTGACGCTGCGGGAAAAACAGTGGCTGGAGAAAAACCAGACGCTGCGGGCTATCGTCAATCCCTGGTTTGCGCCCTATACCATGGTCGACAGCAATCAGGAAACGCGCGGCGTGGTGGGCGACATCTTTAATCTGTTGAGTCTGCAAACCGGGCTGAAATTTGAAACCACCACCGTCAGATCCAACAGCGAGATGATCGATGAAATGAAAAAAGGCGGCTGGCATATTGTGCAGGCCGCGACCTACGATCTGGATCGCGATAACAGCGTTGCTTATACCCATCCGTTCATTACTACGAGTTTTGTCACCGTGGTCCGCAAAGAAACGCAGGAAGATCCGCTGCAACAAGCAGGCTCCACGGTGGCGATCAGCGCCGACCATTCGCTTCTGGCAAGCCTGATGCGCAAGCATCCCACGGTGCACTGGCGGCAGGTTGAAAACTCCGGCGTCGCTATCAACCTGGTGGCGACAGGAAAAGTGGATGCCGCGGTCTCCAATCAGCTGACGGCGCGCTATCTCAGCGAGCATTACTATCCCGACCAGTTGACCTGGCATCCGCTGACCAATGAAGCACCGGCATTAATCAGCTTTGCCGTTCCCCGTGCAGAGCCGGAGCTGCTGAGCATCCTCAACAAAGCGCTGGATGAGATCCCGCAGAAAGAGGTCTCGCAGATTGTCAGCAAGTGGATCCGCCTGCCCGATGTCAAAATTGATACCTGGGAACTGTATAACCGCCCGTTTTATCTGCTCACCGCGCTGGCTTCGCTGCTGGTAGTCAGCACGCTGCTGTGGGCGATTTTCCTGGTCGGACAGGTGCGAAAAAGAAAACGCTCCCAGATGTTGCTGGAGCAGGAGCGCAACAGGGCGGAAAATGCTAACCGGGAAAAACGAGAATTTCTGGCACGCATGAGCCACGAGATCCGCACGCCGGTCAGCGCCATTGTCGGGTTTCTCGAACTTTTACAGCGCTCCTCCTCTCGCTTCAGCGCAGAGGACCAGGCTTCGGTCGAGCATTCCGCCCAGGCTTCACGTTCGCTGCTGAAGCTGATTGGCGAAATCCTCGATCTGGAAAAAATTGAGTCCGGCCTGCAGGACATTGCCCCGCAGTGGACCGATACAGATGCGCTGGTCAGCGGCAAACTGGCCCAGTTCAGCGCGCTGGCAAAGCTGAAGAGTCTCCATCTGAGCTACAACTCCTCGCTCGATCCCGATCGCTCACTGCTGGTCGATGCCCAACTGCTGGGCCAGGTGTTGACCAATATTGTCAGTAACGCGGTGAAATTTACCCCGCGGGGCACCGTCCACATCACCTCTGCAATGGACGAAAACACGCTGGTTCTGACAATTGAGGATTCCGGCAGCGGAATAAGTCAGGACGATCAGGGCCGGCTGTTCAACGCCTTTAGCCAGGGAGAAGCCGGTGAACACGTTGTTGGCTCGGGTCTTGGACTCGCCATCAGCCGGGCGCTGATGACCAGAATGGGTGGGACAATTACCCTGGAAAGCGCACTGGATCAGGGAACAAAGGTCACGCTGCGACTGCCGACTGAATCCTCGCAGCAAACCCCTGTCGCCCAGCCTGAAGCTCTCCCTCCTGCCGCTGCGCCGAACTCATCATTGCGGATCCTGATTGCTGACGATCACCCGACCAGCCGTCAGCTTTTACGCCGTCAGTTGGCTACTCTCGGGGTTCAGGCACAGGAAGCGCACGATGGCAGAGACGCTTTACGGATGCTAAATGATGAGCACTTCGATTTGCTGATCACCGACCTTAATATGCCGGTGATGAACGGGATCCAGCTCGCACGCGCGGCGCGTAAGACTAATCAGCGAATAGTGATTTGCGGGCTGACCGCTACCGCGCAGGAGCATGAGCGGCAGCGCTGTCTGGCTGCGGGGATGAACGAATGCCTGTTCAAACCGGTGAGTCTGTCGCAGCTCTCTTTGCTGCTGGCTGAAATCTCCCCTCAGCCCGGCATAGCTTTCAGTACGGAGAGGCTTGCGCTGTTAGCCCAGGGTAATCGCCCGCTGATGCTCAAAGCCCTGCAGGAGGCGCAGCAGGAAAATCATCGCGATTTTGAATTAGCCCGCAAGGCTTTGGGCAACGCCGCGATGGACACGGTTTCTTATCACCTCCACCGCATTCACGGCACGGCACAGCTGCTGGGCGCAACGGCCCTGAGCCATCTGAGCGAAGAGCTGGAAGAGAAACTGCGCCATGAGCGGGAGCCGGAGGCCTTCATGGATGATTTTCAGCGGCTGGAAGCCCTTCTCAACGAGCTGGATGGTGTCATTCGGGCATTCGTTCCCTGACTCTGCTTCCTACAGCTGTAGGCGTCACCTGACAACAATTTCAGGTGGCGCTGATGTTGCTCATTTTTTGTCCCTGTACAATAAGCCCTGTTTCCGGAGAATATATTTCTCGGTTTACCAAACACATATTTTCCCTAAGAAAATTCCATATTTTTGAGTAATGAAAGTTTTATCTATTGAACGTTAATAAATTATCGTTCGGCGCCTATCCATTACGCCAGTGAATAACACTGCGTTTAGCGTAAATGGTAAGATGATAACACTGGTAAAACCAGTATCCATCATAGTAAGCGTCACTTTTATCATCAATCACAACCGAAAAGGTTGTTTGATTTTTGCAGAAATTTATTTCCATTTTCTTTGATGCGTAAGAAATTTTAATTATGTAAAGTTAATAGATGATAACGAGGCTCCCGTTGGTCTCTGCTCATGAAGAAAGGAAATGCAGAAAAGGACGTTTTATGGAGATTGCAGACTGCGTTTTCTCTGATAATTACTTTTTTTCTCTTGGGATCAGTCAACTGCTGACTTCAGAACTGATTACAGAGCACTACAGTATTATTGACATAGAAACTTCGAATCATCATGCAATTAAAACCTGGCAAGCCTCTGGCAAGAGCCTTGTCGCATTTATTGGTAATGATCTTGATTACTACACCCTGAGAGATCTCGGTGAAATCATTTTCATTAATAAAAATAGCGAGTTAAAAGAAATATTATCCTGTTTCTTTTTTAAGAACTCACAGTATGTATACCAGGTTAAGTACCAACTTTCCCTGCGTGAATTACAGGTACTCTCCTGCATTCAGAAAGGATTGAATGCGGAAGAAACCGGTAAGCAGTTGGGTATGAATGCTAAAACATTTTATACCCATCGCCGGAGTCTGGTGGCGAAACTGCGCACCGGCAACCGTATTGCTTTATATCAGAGTATTGCACGGGCTACTGCTAACCGGCAGCAGCTTTGTGACTCTTTACCCTGGTAACAATATTACTTTATCTGAACATAAAGTATAGCTGCGCGAAAACGAAGGGCCCTCACCAGGGAAGTCTTTGTTCGTGTATTTTTTACCTTCATTAATTAATTGGATTTAATATGAAAAAGCTCGTTCTGATTACCACACTTCTGTCTGCTTCTGTTTTCCAGGCTGCACATGCGGCTGATGGGGTGATCAACTTTACCGGCAACATTACCGATGCAGCGTGTGTTGTCGATACTTCCGCGCTGGCTCAGCCGGTTGATCTGGGCAACGTTTCCGTTACCGCCTTCAACGGCGGCACCGGCACCACTGCGGCTGCCAAGCGCTTCAACATCGTGCTGAAATCCTGCCCGGCAAGCGTGACCAGCGCCAGCGTTCGCTTTGACGGCATCACCAATACTCAGAACCCTGACATTCTGGCGCTGTCTGCTTCTCAGACTGCAACCAACGTCGGCGTGGCGCTGTACGAACAGGACAGCTCTACCCCAATCACCATTGGCACCACCTCCAACAGCGTTGCGCTGCAGGAAGACGCCGATAATACCCTGACCTATTTTGCTAAATATATGTCAACAGGTAACGTCGGACCAGGTACTGCCAACTCTTCTACGGCTTTCACCGTTATTTATCAGTAAATCATTATTAGATTCAGGGTCCTGCCGGACCCTGATCTTAACTTTCAGGATGTGTCATGTTTCAGCAGTTAAAAAAACCTATTGCAGCGCTCTCTTTATTGTTTTCAGCAGCCGCATTCAGCGGCGTGGAAATAGGTGGAACCCGCCTTATCTATAACGGCAGCAGCAATCAGGCGGCGATTAGCGTGAGTAACCCGGATGCCAAGCCTTATTTAATTCAGTCCTGGGTCAGCAAAAGTGAAAGCGGTGATGATAACGACAGCGTTTTTACCACCACTCCCCCTTTATTTAAACTAAATCCTGGGGCTCAGAACTCAGTGCGGGTGATGTTAACCACCAAATCGTTGCCCACCGACCGGGAAAGTATTTATTGGTTGAATATTAAAGCGATCCCGACTTCTTCACCGGATGCCAAAAATGAATTACTGATCGCCGTCAAAAGCAAGATGAAACTGATTTACCGCCCGGCAGGATTAAAAGGCGACCCAATTCAGGCTTATCAACAGCTGACGTTTAAATCTCAGGGAAATGTCGTCAATGTTCATAACCCGACGCCGTATGCCGTGTCGCTTTATGATTTAAAAATTAACGGTAAACAGCTCAAAAAACCTCCCACTATTTTACCTTTCCAGACGGCATCAGTCGCGCAACCGGCTACCGCAGGGAATGAAGTAACATGGCGTGCAATCAATGATTTTGGAGGCATTACGGCTGAGCACAATTATAAAATGTAGGTCATTCAGTCATGCTTTCAGTCAATACCAGCGGTCGTTTTTTTAAAATATCAAAACTGTCAGCGCTTGTTTATTTTGCCACCAGCTTTACGCCTGCAAGCGCTGAAGATTATTTTTCTCCTGATTTTATTGAAGTCCGGGGCAATATGCCGCGGGATATCGACATTTCTCGCTTCAGTAAGCCAGAGGGTCAGGTACCCGGTAGTTACCCTGTCGACGTGTATCTGAACGGAAACTTTATCGTCTCCCGCACCATTCAGTTTACCGACAAAGATGGCAAGCTGACGCCCATGCTGACGCGCGACGATTTGCTGAAATGGGGCGTGAAGGCCAACGCCCAACCCGGCTGGATGACTCTGGCGGACAGCGCTACGGTGGATGACATCAATCAACAGTTGCCGGGTAGCCAGGCTGTTTTTCAGTTCGATGAAATGCGTCTGGACCTTTCTGTGCCGCAGGAATATATGCAGCGTAACCCGCAGGGCTCCGTTTCCCCCGACAAATGGGACGACGGGCTGAGCATGATGTTTCTCAATTACAACCTTTCCGCCGCCAACCTGCAGGGCAACGGTACCTCTGGCACTGACAGCTACCTGAACCTGCGCAGCGGGATCAACGTTGGCCCGTGGCGGATACGCAACTACTCGACCTGGAATAGCAGCGCGGGTGCCGGCCACTGGAACACCATCGGCACTTCACTTGAGCGCGATATCAAAGTGCTGAAAAGCCAGTTCAGCGCCGGAGACGGTTATACCCAGAGCGGCGTTTTCGACAGCGTTAACTTCCGTGGGATCCAGCTATGGTCCGACGATGCCATGCTGCCGGAAAGCCAGCGCGGATTTGCCCCGGTCGTTCGCGGCATAGCACAGAGCAACGCTCAGGTGACCATTCGCCAGGGCGGTAACGTCATCTGGCAATCCTACGTCCCGCCGGGGCCGTTCGTGATTGACGATCTCTACCCCACCTCGGCGAGTGGCGATCTGGAAGTGGCGATCCGCGAAGCAGATGGTTCGGTGCATCAGTTCATCCAGCCATTCTCGGCGGTGCCGGTGATGCAGCGCGAAGGTCAGCTGAAATATTCGCTCGCGCTCGGGAAATATCAGGCTTCCAACAGCCAGGATCGGCAACCGGAATTTGTCCAGGCGACGCTGGGCTATGGTTTGCCGGGCGATACTACGCTGTATGGCGGAATGCTGGGCTCGGAGCAATATCAGGCTGCAGCGCTTGGGATCGGTAAAGGATTCGGTGACTTTGGCTCGCTCTCCTTCGATGCCACGTTTGCACACGCGCAGCTCCCGGAGAAAACGTCCGAAGGGGTTTCCCTGAGAGCTCAGTATTCGAAGGATTTCTCCTCAACCGGCACCTCGATGAGCCTGATGGGCTATCGCTACTCCTCTTCCGGCTTCCGCGATTTCCAGGAAGCTAACGGAGATGTGAACACCTATCGGCTGGGCGAAAACCCGCCTGAAGGCAACAACTGGCGCTACGAGCGCAATAAACGCAGCAAGGCGCAGATGACGCTGAACCAGCGGCTGGGAGAGTGGGGAAACCTGAACCTTTCGGCCTGGCAGCAGGATTACTGGGGCGGCGATAGCGAACGCAGCCTGTCGCTTGGCTATAACACCAGCATCAAAGACATTAACTATGGCCTGAACTACAGCTATTCCCGTGGTCCGTGGCACAACAGCAACGATCAGATTGTTTCGCTGACGATGCAAATTCCGTTCTCGCGCTTCCTGCCAGACAGCTGGATGACCGTATCCGGCAGCAGCAACCGTCACGGCAATAGCGTGTCTCAGGTTGGGCTTTCCGGATCGGCACTGGAGGACCGCAACCTCAGCTGGAACGTCCAGCAGGGGTACGACAGCAAAGGTTCGGGAGTCATGGGTAGCACTTCAGCGAACTATAAAGGCGCACACGGGGAATATCAGCTCGGATACAGCTACGCACGGGATACCCGCCAGTTCTCCGGCGGAGCTTCCGGAGGCCTTGTCGTTCACCCTTACGGCGTGTCATTGACCCAGTCGCTGGGCGACACCATGGCGCTGGTGAAAGCAGACAAGGCCGCAGACGTGAAAGTAGCCAGCAACAGCGGGATATATACCGACAGTAAAGGCTTTGCCGTTGTGCCCTACGTGACGCCGTATCGCCAGAACAATTTGACGCTGGATACCGCCTCGCTGAACAGCAACACGGATCTGCTGAACGATACCCGCTCCGTTGTGCCAACCAAAGGCGCGCTGGTGCTGGCAGACTTCCCGACGGTGACCGGTTTCAAAATCCTGTTACAGCTTTCGGACCACAGCATTCCGTTTGGAGCAACGGCCAGAATTATCGGGCTGGATAACGCAGCGGAAGGCATCGTCGACGACAGACAAAGAGTCTGGCTGAGCGGCGCACCTGAAAAAGGTCGGGTGAAGGTGAGCTGGCAGGGCGGAAGCTGTGAGGCTGGCTGGCAGCTGCTGACCCCTTCTGACACAACGCAAACCATTAATGCGCTGTGCAAATAAAAGAGAGAAAGAGAATGAAAAGACTTTTAACCACCGCCACTTTGCTTTTGCTGG
The DNA here is from genome assembly GCA_014156375.1 of Enterobacteriaceae bacterium 89. GTDB lineage: Bacteria > Pseudomonadota > Gammaproteobacteria > Enterobacterales > Enterobacteriaceae > Scandinavium. The sequence continues at coordinate 1,125,665 of RQJH01000003.1, forward strand.
GATTGTTTTCCCGTTCGGCGCTGGCATGGGAATGTAAAACACTGATCTCCAGCATCACGGTGACTCCACCGAGCATGACTGTGCCACGAGATTTGCCTGTGGGGTCCCCAATCGGCAACCCGGTGAATGCGCCGCCCATCAACGCATTTGTCTGTGAAAACACCGATGTGGGAGACATTAACAATCAAATCCTCGGACCAAGAGGCATGGGGACGTTTGAGTCGATGCTCAACGGACGGCGGATTTATAAAACCAATATTGACGGCATTGGCTACTCCATTTCGGCCAGTACCACACACTGCGACGGAGCATCGGCCATCGTCACCGGCAGCAACACCATCAAGGGGCAGATCGACACCGCCAATATGTGCGAAACCACCAACGGGATGATTAGCGCAATAATCCGCGCAACCATGACGGTGACGTTTTATAAAACCGCCACGACCACCGGATCGGGCACCGTCACTGGCCGCAACGTTGGCACGTTGGCGATGCTCAACAATTCAGTGCTTTGGCAAAACCCAGAGCCTTTGTTCAACATCAACCCCTTCACCGTGACCACCACGGCCTGCAAGGTGCTCTCCAGCAACATTCGCGTCAGGATGAAAGAGGTGAAGAAAAACGCCTTCAGCGGCAAAGACTCCACGCCGGGGGATGCGTTTACGCAGTCCTTCGCCCTGCCGATGAGCTGCGATGCCGGAACTCCGGTCAACGTAAGATTAGAAGGAGATGTCTACGATGCGACTAAGGGAGTGTTTAACATTGCCAGCGGGCCAGATGCCGCAACGGGCGTGGGGATCCAGCTGCTGCACGACAACCAGCCGCTGGCACTAAATACTGATGTGCCAGTCGGCACTTCTCAGGGCGGGAGCTTTACGGTTCCGCTACAGGCACGCTACTACCAGACCGGAAACAGCGTGACGCCAGGTATGGCCAACGGCATGGTTTCATTCACCATGACTTACCAATAAAATCTGACAGAATACCAACATGCCCGGTGGCGCTAGCTTACCGGGCCTACGGACCCAGCATAGTCATTTGATTTTGTAGGTCTTATAAGCGAAGTGTCATCAGGTAATAGCTATGAAGTACTCTCTTCCAGATGGAGCAGATAAGTCATGGCTTCCTGACGACTCGTAAAACACATGTCCGCCGAAGGCTTAAGGCCAGCACACACTTTCGGGCGCAGCGGAGAGCCAAAGATTTTGCAGCGCTGATGCTCATCAAGCTGAATGCAGGGGGTGTTAGCGGGCTTGCCGTTGGGCATTCCCGGGATCGGGCTGGAAATGGAAGGCGCGGTACAGCAGGCGCCACAGTCCGGTCGGCAGTCCATCTTTCTTACTCTCAATTTAGCGGAAACGCACCTTATCATCTTTTCACAATTCCGGCGAATTCCACTTGCCTGAAAGGCGCGGCACGAGTACTTTTACGCGATATTTTTGACTTCCCCGAGACAGGATTATTGCAATGCCAAGAGCGAACGAAATTAAGAAAGGTATGGTGCTGAATTACAACGGCAAACTGCTGATTGTGAAAGACATCGATATTCAGGCCCCGAGCGCCCGTGGTGCAGCGACCCTGTACAAAATGCGTTTCTCTGACGTGCGTACCGGTCTGAAGGTTGAAGAACGTTTTAAAGGCGACGACATTGTCGATACCGTTACCCTGACCCGTCGCTATGTTGATTTCTCTTATATCGATGGCAACGAGTACGTGTTCATGGATAAAGAAGACTACACGCCGTACATCTTCACCAAAGATCAGATTGAAGAAGAGCTGCTGTTTATTCCTGAAGGCGGTATGCCGGACATGCAGGTACTGACATGGGATGGCGTGCTGCTGGCGTTAGAACTGCCGCAGACTGTCGATCTGGAAATTGTCGACACTGCACCTGGCATCAAAGGCGCTTCCGCCAGTGCGCGTAACAAACCAGCGACGCTGACCACCGGTCTGGTCGTTCAGGTTCCGGAATACCTCAGCGCAGGCGAGAAAATTCGCATCCATATCGAAGAAAAACGCTATATGGGTCGCGCAGACTAAACAAAAAAGGGACAGCAAAAGCTGTCCCTTTTCTTTCACTACCTGATGACAATTAGCCAGTAGGTCCGAGCAAGCGAAGCGCCGCCGGGCAACTGCCTGTTAAAGCAGCTCAGGATATTTGGTCATTTTCAGCGCCAGCTCAACGCCACGCACTTCCGCCATCCCTTTCAGACGACCGATAGCCGAATAACCCGGGTTGGTTTTCTTCTTCAGATCGTCAAGCATCTGATGACCGTGATCCGGACGGAACGGAATCGGACGCAGATCGCCTGCTTTCTGACGACGTGACTCTTCAGACAGAATCGCATCCACTACCGCCACCATGTTGACGTCGCCGTTCAGGTGCGAGCCTTCGTGGAAGGTTTTCGGATTCGCTTCACGGCAGGTCGCACGCAGGTGCGTAAAGTGAATACGGTCGCCGAAGGTTTCAATCATTTTCACCAGGTCGTTATCGGCACGCACGCCGTAAGAACCGGTACACATGGTGAAGCCATTGTAGATGCTATTGACGGTCTCTTTCAGCCACTGCATATCTTCAATGGTAGAGACAATACGCGGCAGGCCCAGGATTGGACGCGGTGGATCGTCCGGATGAACCGCCAGACGGACGCCGGCTTCTTCTGCTACCGGAACAATGGCGCGCAGGAACACGGCCATATTTTCGCGCAGGGTGTCCTTGCTGATGTGATCGTATTCAGCCAGACGCTGACGGAACTGGTCAAGGGTATAGCCCTCTTCCGCACCAGGCAGGCCAGCAATGATGTTGCGGGTCAGTTTTTCAATCTCTGCCGCGCTCATCGCGTGGAAATACTCTTTCGCCTGCTGCTGCTCTTCCGCGCTGTAATCCGCTTCCGCACCTGGACGCTTGAGGATGTGAATTTCGAAGGCGGCAAAGGCAATCTGGTCAAAACGCAGCGCTTTTGAGCCGTCCGGCAGGGTGTATTCCAGATCGGTACGGGTCCAGTCCAGAATCGGCATGAAGTTGTAGCACACGGTATCGATACCGCAGGCTGCCAGATTACGAATGCTCTGCTGGTAGTTAGCAATCCAGGTTTTACAGTCACCGGACTGGGTTTTGATGTCTTCGTGAACCGGAATACTTTCCACCACGGACCAGGTCAGCCCTTTCTCCGCCAGCAGAGCCTGACGGGCTTTGATCTCTTCAACCGGCCATACCTGACCGTTCGGGATATGGTGCAGTGCGGTCACAACGCCGGTGGCTCCCGCCTGGCGTACATCATCAAGAGAAACCGGATCATTCGGTCCATACCAACGCCAGGTTTGTTCCATTGTCTCACCCTCTTAAGTTGTTATACCAATATTGGTCGTGCTAATGACGACTACCATACATGTTTCTGCAAAAGGGTCAAATTCCGGGCCTGCATTGATTGATCCAGCTCACATTCCCCGGATAAATACGGCACACCAATTCAATTTGCTGTCATATAACTTTACACTGGCATTTGTTAATTAATGGTTATGCAGGTGTTTATATAATGAAGAGTATCGCCACCATTTCACTCCCCGACAGCGTGCAGGTTCCCGAATACGATCGCCAGCAGCTGCGCTCGCGCATCGTCCACTTTGGCTTTGGCGCTTTTCATCGTGCACATCAGGCGCTGTTAACCGATCGGGTATTGAATGCCAAAGGCGGTGACTGGGGGCTCTGTGAAATCAGCCTGTTCAGCGGCGATGTTCTGATGAGCCAGCTCCGTGCCCAGGATCATCTTTATACCGTACTGGAAAAAGGTGCTGAGGGTAATCAGGCGATTGTGGTTGGCGCAGTCAATGAATGTCTGAATGCAAAGCTCGACTCACTGGCGGCAATTATCGAGAAATTCTGCGAGCCGCAGGTGGCGATTGTTTCCCTGACCATTACTGAAAAAGGCTACTGCATCGATCCGGCCACCGGCCGCCTCGACGTGACACAGCCGAGGATCGTTCACGATCTGGAAAATCCGGCTGAGCCGCACTCAGCCCCCGGAATTCTTGTTGAAGCCCTGCATCGTCGCCGTGAACGCGGGCTTCAACCTTTTACCGTTCTTTCCTGCGATAACATCCCTGATAACGGTCACGTAGTGAAAAACGCCGTGCTGGGCATGGCGCAGAAGCGCTCTCCTGAGCTTGCTGAGTGGATTGCCAGCCACGTCAGCTTCCCCGGCACCATGGTCGACCGCATTGTTCCGGCAGCCACAGCGGAGTCGCTTGCGGAAATTACCGCCACGCTTGGCGTGGAAGATCCTTGTGCAATCAGCTGTGAGCCTTTCATTCAGTGGGTGGTTGAAGACAATTTTGTCGCCGGTCGCCCGGAATGGGAGCTGGCTGGCGTGCAGCTGGTGAGCGACGTCCTGCCGTGGGAACAGATGAAACTGCGGATGCTAAACGGCAGCCACTCTTTCCTGGCTTACCTGGGCTATCTGGCTGGCTATGAACATATCAGCGATTGTATGCAGGACAACGATTTCCGTCGGGCGGCGGCGCGTCTGATGATCCAGGAACAGGCTCCGACGCTGAGGATTACCGGTGTGGATCTACAGGCCTACGCTGACAGCCTGATTAAGCGTTTCACCAACCCGGCGCTGAAGCACCGCACATGGCAAATCGCGATGGACGGCAGCCAGAAGCTCCCACAGCGCATGCTTGAAGGCATTCGTCTTCATCTTGAGCGCGAAAGCCAGTGGCCTCTGCTGGCGTTGGGCGTGGCAGGCTGGATGCGTTACGTCAGCGGCAAAGACGACCGGGGCAATGCGATTGATGTCCGCGATCCGCTGGCAGAGAAAATCCAGGCGCTTGTCGCCTCCAGCAGCGAAGACGAACGTGTCACTGCCCTGCTTACGCTGACTGAAATTTTTGGCACTGACCTGCCAGCAAACGCCAGATTTGTTGCCCAGCTCGAACAGGCCTGGCATCGATTGACGACCAAAGGTGCCCGCCAGGCCGTTGTCGATACCCTTAATATTTAACACTTCCTGCTTTTTTGCGGACAGATTGCCACTCTGTCCGCCATAACCCTTCTCTTTACCCTCATTTTTCGCCAGGATAATACGCTCTGTTATAGTATTACAGTCGTTTAACCTGGAGCCCACGTGACGATAACCAACCTGATTACCGGTTTTCTCGGCAGCGGGAAAACAACGTCAATCCTGCATTTGCTGGCCAACAAACCTGCTGATGAGAAGTGGGCCGTGCTGGTCAACGAGTTTGGCGAAGTGGGCATTGATGGTGCTCTGCTGGCCGAAAGCGGCGCGTTGCTCAAGGAGATCCCCGGTGGCTGTATGTGCTGCGTCAACGGTTTGCCGATGCAGGTGGGGCTGAACACTCTGCTGCGCCAGGCAAAACCCGACAGGCTGCTGATTGAGCCGACCGGCCTCGGCCATCCGAAACAAATTCTCGATATCCTCACGGCGCCGGTTTACGAGCCGTGGATCGATTTGCGTGCCACCTTGTGTCTCCTCGATCCTCGACAGCTGCTGGATGAAAAAGCGGTGATGAACGAGAATTTCCGCGATCAGCTGGCCGCGGCAGACATCATCGTGGCAAACAAAGCAGACCGTGCAACCCCTGAGAGCCAGCAGGCATTAGCCGCCTGGTGGGCATCTTTCGGCGGCGACCGCCAGCTTGTTGAGGCTACGCAGGGAAATATCGATCCCGCGCTGCTTGATTTGCCTCGCCGCAATCTGACCCAGTTACCTGAGAGCATTGCCCATTCTCACAGCCATCCTTCAGCAAAAGGGCTTGCGGCGTTAAATCTGCCTGAGCATCAGCGCTGGCGACGCAGCATCAACAGCGGCCAGGGCCATTACGCCTGCGGCTGGATTTTTGATGCTGACACCGTGTTCGATACTATTGGCCTGCTCGAATGGGCGCGTCTTGCCCCGGTCTCGCGGGTAAAAGGCGTGTTGCGCATTGCCGAAGGTCTGGTACGAATTAACCGCCAGGGCGATGACCTGCGCATTGAAACACAGGCTGTCGCACCGCCAGACAGCCGTATTGAACTGATCCATGACAATGAATGTGACTGGAATGCCCTGCAGGGCTCATTGTTGAAGCTTCGTTTAAGTTAGCGGCGCTAAGGTGCCCCGCTATTTAGCCTTTAAGACTGTGTGATGAATACCCGATTACCCCAAATTTTACTGCTTAATATCCTTGGCCTGGCGTTGTTTTTCAGCTGGTATTTACCGGCAAATCACGGGCTGTGGTTCCCACTCGACTCCGCCGTTTTTCACTTTTTCAATCAGGGCGTTGCAGAGAATCGTGCCTACGCCTGGTTCCTCGCCATTATCAATAACCGCGCCTTCGATGGGTGTTCATTATTGGCGATGGGCTGTCTGATGCTCTATTTCTGGCTGAAAGCAGAGAGCCAGGGCCGTCGTCGGATTATCATTATCGGCCTGGTGATGCTGCTCTGCGCCGTGGTGGTTAACCAGCTGGCGCAACATTTAATGCCGGTAAAACGGACCAGCGCCTCGCTGTTTTTCCCTGATGCTCAACGCATCAGCGATGTATTAGCCTTCCCTACCAAGGACGCGTCTAAGGACAGTTTCCCGGGCGATCACGGAATGATGCTGCTGATATTCACCACCTTCATGTGGCGATATTTTGGCCAAAAAGCCGCCGCCGTTGCCCTGATTATTTTTGTGGTTTTCGCATTTCCACGCGTGATGATTGGCGCGCACTGGTTTACGGATATTGCCGTAGGATCGCTGAGCGCCGTCCTGATCGGCATGCCCTGGTTCCTGTTAACGCCGCTAAGCGACAAAATAATCGCCCTTTTTGATCGTTATCTCCCCACCTTCAGAAACAAAAATCAAACAAATTTCTAACCTAAATTATCTCTCGTCATCAGGGATCGTTGTCGATCCCTGAGAACATTCCTGGCAAATTTTATTTAAGTGGTCATTTTTCTGTCATCATTTTCTGCTTTAAAATGATGATGTTGGATAATTTTTGCACAGAATATTGCTTATTTTTTGGCTTAGTCAAATCCCGGCATTCACTATCACAATTTCTTATAAAAAAAGCGGGAAAAGGCCTAGTCAGCCTGGGAGCGATAGGGTAATCTCATTCTCGTTTTGCCTTTCAGAGATAAATTATTCGGATGGTGAATAAAAATGTGCGTCACTGCACACTTTCACGCAGAAAGAATTGTCTCATTGTCGGCAGGTATTTAGTCTCGTCACGTTTGGCATTTTTATAACGATTTTGTTCGTTAAGGACTTCAAGGGAAAATAAACGACATGGTCAAATCTCAACCATTTGTGAGATACATCTTGCGGGCAATCCCCGCGATAGCAGTAGCGGTTCTGCTTTCGGCATGTAGCACAACGAACACCGCAAAGAATATGCATTCTGAGACGCATGGTGTGGCTAACGAAGATCCTTCTTCACTGCAAGCCTCTCAGGATGAATTTGAAGCCATGGTACGTAACGTCGACATTAAGTCGCGTCTCATGGAACAATATGCAAGCTGGAAAGGCGTTCGTTACCGTCTGGGTGGCGACACCAAACGTGGCATCGATTGCTCCGCGTTTGTACAGCGCACTTTCCGCGAACAGTTTGGCATGGACCTCCCGCGCTCAACCTATGAGCAGCAGGAAATGGGAAAATCCATTACTCGTAAGCAGCTGCGCACCGGCGACCTAGTGTTGTTCCGCGCCGGCTCAACGGGCCGCCATGTTGGTATTTACATCGGTAACAATCAGTTTGTTCATGCATCCACCAGCAGTGGTGTGACGATTTCCAGCATGGATGAGCCGTACTGGAACAAGCGCTACAACGAAGCACGTCGCGTTCTGAGTCGTTCCTGATGCCCCTCTTGCTGTCGGTTTTCCCTTGGCTGACGGCAAGAACAGGAAAAAGCACTGCTAAGCAGTGCTTTTTTTTTCCTCTGCTTTTCGTCCGTGCCTGCCAGGATGGCGAAATAGACTATGCTGGAAAGACGCGGAGTTTCGTCTCAAGGCGTTGAATTACCGTTTCTAATCTCACGGATAAAAAACCGCTATGTTCACCCGCTACTTCTCGGTAGGACGTAAAATTCTCTTTTCCAGCCTGCTGCTGGGACTGGCCGGGGCTTTGCTGGCGGGCAGCCTGCAGATGATGATTTTTCATCACAAACGTGCTGAACACCTGGATAACATCAACCACGATATCCAGACCTACCTGAACGGCTACTTTAGCGAGCTTCTCAACACCATTGATAAGCTGCAGCCGTTGACCATTAGCCCTTGCGAAACCGTCGCCGCCGAGCTGACCTCACGCGCCGCCTTCAGCCTCAACGTTCGGGCCTTTTTGCTGGTCGAAAACGGCAGCGCCGTTTGCTCATCGGCCACGGGTGCGATGAACGTGCCGATGAAACAGCTGGTGCCGCAGGTCGATATTGCCAAAAAGCTGGATATTGAAATTCTGCCGGGCACGCCAATGATGCCGCAGAAACCCGCTTTTGCGCTGTGGGTTCGCAGCCCGCTGCTGGAAAACCGTGGGATTTTCACCTCGATTAATGCCAGCATGATGCCGTGGCTGCTTTACTCCTCCCGACAAAACCAGTTTAGTGGAGTGGCGCTGGTCGCCAACGGTACGGCCATCTCAACCTTCAGCCCCCACCCTCTGCCGCTGTCGATGCTCAAAGGCGAGCCGGTCCGCACCTCTAAAATCAGCGGTGTGCCGCTGAGCGTTTATATCTACGGCGACGCCTGGGCGCTGGAGAGCATTCAGTTTTCCCTGCTGATGGGGGCGATGTGCGGCATCCTCACCGGCCTGCTCTGTTACTACGTGCTTTCCGTTCGCCTGCGTCCGGGAAAAGAGATCACCTCTGCCATCAAGCGCAACCAGTTTTACGTGGTGTATCAGCCGGTGGTGGAATCAGAAAGCATGCAGATCCGCGGCGTGGAAGTTTTGATGCGCTGGAAGCATCCTACGGCGGGTGAAATTCCCCCGGATGCGTTTATCAACTTTGCCGAAGCCCAGCAGCTTATCGTCCCGCTTACGCGCCATCTGTTTGAGCTGATAGCGAAAGACGCTCCGGTGTTGCAGAAACTGCTGCCTCCGGGCGCAAAGCTTGGGATCAACATTGCACCAGCGCATTTAGTGGCCGAGAGCTTCCAGCAGGATCTGAAAGATCTCAGCGCCATGCTACCGGCTAACTATTTCCAGCTGGTGTTAGAAATTACCGAACGCGATATGCTCAATCAGCACCATGCCATCAAGCTGTTCGAATGGCTGCATCATGAAGGCTACGAGATTGCGATTGATGACTTTGGCACCGGCCACAGTGCGCTGATCTATCTCGAGCGCTACGCTTTTGACTATCTGAAAATCGATCGGGGTTTCATCAATGCCATCGGTACCGAAACGGTGACCTCTCCGGTTCTGGACGCGGTGTTAACCCTGGCCAGAAAAATGAGCCTTGTTACCGTGGCGGAAGGGGTCGAAACCCAGGAGCAGGCCAGCTGGCTGCAGCAACATGGGGTCAATTTCTTGCAGGGCTATCTGATAAGCCGCCCATTGACGCTGGAAAAACTGGTGGAAGCCCACAGCAAACCTGAGAAATATTTCACAATGGCCTGAGCGTCACTTATGATTCAACCATGAAGTGAAATGCCAGAAGATGGCCGCATAAGGAATAGACATCGGTGATTGTTGTGCGCGCAGGCCTGCTGTTACTCGCATTATGTTCATTTGCGCTCCAGGCCCAGACGATTAAGGAAGACTATGCGTTTGCCGTCATCGGTGAACCTAAGTACGCCTTTAATTTCAGCCATTATGATTATGTTAACCCGGCCGCCCCGAAAGGCGGTGCTATCACTCTTTCTGCGCTGGGCACGTTTGATAACTTCAACCGCTTCGCGCTGCGCGGCAATGCGGCGGAACGCACGGAGGCTCTGTACGATGCGCTGTTTACCACTTCTGATGACGAACCCGGCAGCTACTATCCGCTGATTGCCGACAGAGTTCGCTACGCCGATGATTTTTCATGGGCGGAAATCACTATCAATCCACGCGCGCGTTTTCACGACGGCAGCCCGATCACCGCAGAAGATGTGGCCTTCACCTTTCATAAGTTTATGACCGAAGGGGTGCCGCAGTTCCGCCTGGTGTATAAAGGAACGCAGATAAAGGCCATTGCGCCGCTGACCGTGCGCATTGAGCTGGCGAAACCCGGTAAAGAAGATATGCTGAGTCTTTTCACGCTGCCGGTGATGCCTGAGAAGTTCTGGCGCAACCATAAGCTCAGTGACCCTCTTTCCACCCCGCCGCTGGCAAGCGGCCCGTATAAAATTACCAGCTGGCGAATGGGCCAGTATGTAGTCTATTCGCGGGTGAAAGACTACTGGGCCGCCGACTTACCGGTAAACCGTGGCCGCTGGAATTTCGACTCCATTCGTTATGACTACTACCTCGACGATAACGTCGCATTTGAGGCTTTCAAGGCGGGGGCTTTTGATTTCCGTACCGAAACCAGCGCCAAGAACTGGGCCACCCGCTACATCGGTAAAAACTTCACCAATGGCTATATCGTCAAAGAAGAAGAGAAAAACGACTCCGCCCAGGACACCCGCTGGCTGACCTTTAACATTCAGCGCCCGGTATTCTCCGATCGAAAAGTCCGTGAGGCCATTGGCCTGGCCTTTGATTTTGAGTGGATGAACAAAGCGCTGTTTTACGGCGCCTACAGCCGCGCCAACAGCTATTTCCAGAATACTGAATATGCCGCCCGTGGATACCCAGACGCAGATGAACTGGTGCTGCTGGGGCCGATGAAAAAAGATCTGCCGCCGGAAGTGTTTACCTCCATCTATGAACCGCCGAAATCCAACGGCAACGGTTTTGACAGAGACAACCTGCTCAAAGCCGATAAGCTGCTGACTGAAGCAGGTTGGGTGCTGAAGGATAAACAGCGGGTGAATGCCAAAACCGGTGAGCCGCTGCAGTTTGAACTGCTGCTACCTTCGACTGGCAACAACCAGTGGGTGCTGCCGTTCCAGCATAATCTCCAGCGCCTTGGCGTGACGATGAATATTCGTCAGGTTGATCTCTCGCAAATCACCAACCGTATGCGCTCGCGCGACTACGATATGATCCCTCGCCTGTGGCGTGCCATGGCGTGGCCGAGCGGCAGCGACCTGCAAATTTCCTGGGCATCGAGCTATATCAACTCGACCTATAACGGGCCCGGCGTCAGCAGCCCGGTGATCGATAACTTAATCGAGCAAATGATCCACTGGCAGGGCAATAAGCAGAAGTTACTGCCGCTGGGCCGAGCCCTGGATCGCGTGTTGACCTGGAACTTTTACCAGATCCCTATGTGGTTTATGGCCTCTGATCGCATGGCCTATTGGGATAAGTTTTCCCATCCCGTCGTGCGACCGCTCTACTCTTTAGGGTTCGATAACTGGTGGTATGACGTCAATAAAGCGGCAAAACTGCCGGAAGCCAGGCGATAAGGAGCTAAAATGGGCGCATACCTGATCCGCAGGCTCCTGCTGGTGATCCCCACTTTGTGGGCAATTATTACCATCAACTTTTTTATCGTGCAGATTGCCCCCGGAGGGCCGGTCGATCAGGCCATCGCCGCCATCGAATTTGGTCATACCGGTAGCTTACCGGGCGCTGGGGCTGAAGGCATGGCTGCCTCTCACGCCCGAACCGGCGTCGGTAATATCAGCGAAAGTCAGTATCGCGGAGGACGAGGGCTGGATCCGGAAGTGATCGCTGAAATCACCCACCGCTACGGCTTCGATAAACCCCTGCACGAGCGTTATTTCAAAATGCTGTGGGACTATGTGCGTTTCGATTTTGGCGATAGCCTGTTCCGCAGCTCCTCAGTGCTGAACCTGATCAAGCAAAGCCTGCCCGTCTCCATCACCATCGGCCTGTGGAGCACGCTGATTATCTATCTGATTTCGATACCCTTAGGGATCCGTAAAGCGGTGTACAACGGCAGCCGCTTTGATACCTGGAGTAGCGCGGTGATTATCGTCGGTTACGCCATTCCGGCGTTCCTGTTTGCGATCGTGCTGATCGTCCTGTTTGCTGGCGGCAGCTATTACGATCTGTTCCCGCTAAGAGGCCTGGTTTCAGCCAACTTCGACACTCTGCCCTGGTACAAGCAGATTACTGATTATCTCTGGCACATCACCCTGCCCGTTCTGGCGACGGTGATTGGTGGTTTTGCCACGCTGACGATGCTGACCAAAAACTCCTTCCTCGATGAGATCCGCAAACAATATGTGGTCACCGCACGCGCCAAAGGCGTCAGCGAGCAGAATATTCTCTGGAAGCATATTTTCCGCAACGCCATGCTGCTGGTGATCGCCGGCTTCCCGGCGGCGTTTATCAGCATGTTTTTCACCGGCTCGCTGCTGATTGAGGTGATGTTCTCGCTGAACGGTCTTGGCCTGCTCGGCTACGAAGCCACCCTTTCCCGCGACTACCCGGTGATGTTTGGCACGCTCTACATTTTCACCCTGATTGGCCTGCTGCTGAATATCATCAGCGACATCAGCTACACGCTGGTCGATCCGCGCATCGATTTTGAGGGACGCTGATGATCCGCCTGAATTCCGTTAATCAGGCCCGCTGGGCACGCTTTCGCCATAACCGCCGCGGCTTCTGGTCGTTGGTGCTGTTTGGCCTGATTTTCATCTGTAGCCTTTGCTCTGAGCTGATCGCCAACGACAGGCCGCTGATCGTCGAATACCACGGCGAAGTCTATTTCCCGGTCCTGAAGACCTACAGCGAAAAAGAGTTTGGCGGCCAGTTTGCTACGGCGGCGGATTATCAGGATCCCTGGCTGCAAAAGCAGCTCAACGATCATGGCCGGGTGCTTTGGGCACCGATTCGCTTCGGCGCGACCTCCATCAACTACGCCACCGACCAGCCCTTCCCTTCCCCACCGTCGAAACAAAACTGGCTGGGGACCGACGCGAACGGTGGTGACGTGCTGGCCCGCATCCTTTACGGCACACGTATTTCCGTGCTGTTTGGCCTGATGCTGACACTTTTTTCCAGCGTGATGGGCGTGCTGGCGGGCGCATTGCAGGGTTATTACGGCGGGAAGGTCGATCTGTGGGGACAGCGATTTATCGAAGTGTGGTCCGGAATGCCGACGCTGTTTTTGATTATTCTGCTTTCCAGCGTGATCCAGCCGAATTTCTGGTGGCTGCTCGCGATCACCGTGCTGTTTGGCTGGATGACTCTGGTTGGCGTGGTTCGCGCTGAATTTCTGCGCACCCGTAATTTCGACTACATCCGCGCCGCGCAGGCTCTGGGGGTCAGCGACCGCGATATTATCTTCCGCCATATGCTGCCCAATGCCATGGTGGCGACGCTGACCTTTCTGCCATTTATCCTTTGCAGCTCAATCACCACCCTGACCTCGCTCGATTTCCTGGGCTTCGGTTTGCCGCTGGGCTCCCCTTCGCTCGGTGAGCTGCTGCTGCAAGGGAAAAATAACCTGCAGGCTCCGTGGCTTGGCATTACCGCATTCTTATCCGTCGCCGTGCTGCTTTCGCTGCTGATTTTTATCGGTGAAGCGGTGCGTGATGCCTTTGACCCGAGCAAGGTGGTTTAACATGACGCAGTCTCTCTTAACCATCGATGACCTCTCGGTCGCTTTTACTTCTCGAGGCGAATCCCGCACGGTGGTCAGCGATCTTTCCCTGAAGATTGAAGCTGGCGAAACGCTGGCGCTGGTGGGCGAATCCGGCTCAGGGAAGAGCGTCACCGCGCTTTCCGTACTCCGTCTGCTGCCTGTGCCTCCGGTCACTTATCCGACGGGCGATATCCGTTTTCACGGCGAGTCGCTGCTGCACGCCGACGAGCGAGTGCTGCGCGGCATTCGCGGCAATCGCATTGCGATGATTTTTCAGGAGCCGATGGTTTCCCTGAACCCGCTGCACAGCCTGGAAAAGCAGCTATATGAAGTGCTGTCTTTGCACCGCGGCATGCGAAAAGAAGCGGCGCGCGGCGAGATCCTCAACTGCCTTGAGCGCGTGGGCCTGCGTAATGCACTGCGACGCCTGAACGATTTCCCCCATCAGCTTTCCGGTGGGGAGCGCCAGCGCGTGATGATCGCCATGGCGCTGCTGACGCGGCCAGAGCTGCTGATTGCCGATGAACCGACAACCGCGCTGGATGTTTCCGTGCAGGCACAAATCCTCCAGCTGCTGCGCGAGCTTAAAAACGAGCTCAACATGGGACTGCTCTTTATCACCCATAACCTGAGCATCGTGCGCAAGCTGGCTGACAGCGTGGCGGTGATGCAGAACGGACGCTGCGTGGAACAAAATACCGCACGGGCGCTGTTTGCAGAGCCTCAGCATCCTTACACCATCAAGCTGCTCGACAGCGAACCTTCAGGCGATCCGGTCACGCTGCCCGCCAGGAGTAAGCCGCTGCTTCAGGTGGCAAATTTGCGGGTGGCTTTCCCGGTACGTAAAGGGATCCTACGCCGCGTGGTGGATGAAAACACCGTAGTGAAGGACATCGATTTTACTTTGCAAAGTGGGGAAACGCTGGGGCTGGTAGGCGAATCCGGTTCAGGGAAAAGCACCACTGGCCTGGCGTTGCTGCAATTGATTCGTTCTGAAGGTGAAATCATCTTTGACGGCGAGCGCATTCAGGGACGCTCGCGCAAACAGATGCTGCCGCTGCGCCACCGCATCCAGGTGGTTTTCCAGGATCCGAACTCCTCGCTCAATCCGCGCCTGAACGTTTTGCAGATTGTTGAGGAAGGCCTGCGGGTTCATAAGCCGGAGCTGTCGACTGCGCAGCGTGAAGAAGAAGTTATTCGAGTGATGCAGGAAGTCGGACTGGATCCTGAGACCCGCTGGCGTTATCCGGCTGAGTTTTCAGGCGGGCAGCGTCAGCGCATTGCTATCGCCCGCGCGCTGATCCTGAAACCGCAGCTGATTGTGCTTGATGAACCGACGTCTTCGCTCGACAGAACGGTGCAGGCGCAGATCCTGGCGCTGCTGAAGTCACTTCAGCAAAAACACCAGCTGGCCTATATCTTCATCAGCCACGATTTGCACGTGGTGCGTTCGCTGTGCCATCAGGTGATTGTGCTGCGTCAGGGGGAAGTCATCGAGCAGGGGGAGTGTCAGAGCGTGTTTGATAATCCCGCTCACGAGTACACGCGTCAGCTAGTTGCGTTAAGCTGACGCTCAGAAAGGATTGTTACCAGAGAAAGGTTCAGCGATAGCAACGCCAAAATTTTTCAGGCGGCAGGTTGCGGCAAATTCGTCCTGCAGATTCACGAACAGGCACGGTTCGCCTTCGCATTCCAGCACCGAGCTGCTGACTTCGATATCGGTCAGGGCTTCGCTAAGTTTCTGCATCACCGGCCATGCTTTTTCACCGCCAGGGCTGAGTAATTTCAGCGCCACCAGCGAGTCATCATCAGCGTTAGCGCTTTGCGGAATCGGTTCAACCTTTGAACCTGCAAAACCGGCTAACCAGCGATAGCTTTGCGGCAGTCGATGTACGATTGAGAGCTGTATTGTATTCACGTCTTTTTCCCCGGAAGCAAAAGGCTTCACAAACTTTCTAACATCCATATTAACACATTGTTTACAAATCGTCCTGCATCGCGAAAAAAAACGCTTACCGCCCGGCGGGCAAATGCACTACTTATCTGTCAGAACTGATGCCAAAGATGCATAACGGCGCTATATGTACCCGTTTCTGTGATCTAAAACAATCTTTTTATCTACACGTATGTGACTTTTTACACTAATTGATTTTACATAAAAGAAACAATACGGAGTACTACGAAATGATTATCGGTTGATGGGCGTCAAAAAAGGGGCAGTTTTTGCCCCTTTTTCAGTCCACTTTTGGAGGGTTTAAGCCGTTTTACGCGGACGGCTGGCGTACAGACAGAACAGAATGGAGCTGGTGGCGCACACGGCGATGGAAATCAGCATCGGCCAGCTGGTGGTAAACGTCGCCATCGACAGCAGTGCCGCCACGATGGCTCCAATACCAAAACGGAAGGTTCCCGCCAGCGATGAGGCCGTTCCCGCCATATGCGGAAACTCATCGAGGATCACCGCCATGGCGTTAGAGGACACCATCGACACGCAGCCGACAAATGCGGCGACGCCCAGCACCAGAGACCAGAACCCGACCCCGAACAGCGCGCAAACGACCATCCACACCGCCATCGCAAACTGGATCCACAGCCCCGCACGGAACATATTCAACGCGCCAACGCGGCGAACGAAGCGGCTGTTGATGATGGTCATGACAAACAGGAACACGATATTCAGCGCAAAGTAGTAGCCGAAATGCTGTGGGGAAACGTGATTCAGCTCGATGTATACAAACGGCCCGGCGCTGAGGAACGAAAACATACCGGCAAAGCTGAAGCCGCTTGCCAGCATGTAGCTGAGGACGCGCTTATGGCGGAACAGCGTGGCAAAGTTACCCATGGTGGTGCGGATATGGAACTTCTGCCGACGCTCAGGCGGCAGGGTTTCGCTGATGAAGAACCAGATCATCGCCGAAGCTAGCAGCGCGGCAACCGCCAGGATCCAGAAGATATAGTGCCAGCTGAACCACACCAGCACCGCCCCACCGACCATCGGCGCCACCAGCGGTGCGATGGTTGTCACCAGCATGACGAATGACATCATGCGGGAGAACTCTTCTTTCGGGTAAATATCGCGCATCAGAGCGTTGATCACTACGCTTGCCGCAGCCGCGGCCAGACCGTGGAAGAAACGCATCACAATCAGATGATCAATGGTTTGAGAAAGCGCGCAGGCCACCGCAGCAGCGGCAAACACCAGCGTCCCGCCCAGAATCACCGGCTTACGGCCAATGCTGTCGGCCATCGGCCCGTACAGCAGCTGGCCCAGCGCGAAGCCCAGAATATAGGTACTGAGCGTCATCTGCGCGCTGCCGGCCGGCACGCCGAACTGCTCAGAGATCACCGGCAGCGCCGGGAGGTACATATCGATCGACAGCGGCATCAGCATGGCCAACAGGCCAAGAATAAAGACGATACCCAGCGATGAGTTCTGCCTGGTGGTCACTGATTCACTCCTGTTAGTGCGACGGCAGGCCGACGCTGGCGATTTCTTCTTCCGTCAGCGGGCGATATTCCCCCGGTTCCAGATCTTCATCCATCTTAATCTCACCGATACGCTCACGATGCAGGCCCACGACGTGGTTACCCACGGCGGCAAACATACGTTTAACCTGGTGGTAGCGACCTTCGCTGATGGTCAGACGCACTTCGGTTGGCGTAATGACTTCAAGCTGCGCAGGTTTAGTGAGATCTTTTTCATTATGCAGCTGAACGCCTTTGGCGAATTGTTCTGCCGTGTCATCGCTGACCGGAGATTCCAGCGTCACCAGATAGGTTTTCTCACAGTGGTGACGCGGAGAGGTAATGCGATGCGACCACTGGCCGTCATCGGTCATCAACACCAGCCCTGTAGTGTCGATGTCCAGACGCCCTGCGGCGTGCAGCTTGTGCGCAACCGGTTCATCCAGGAAATAGAGGACCGTCGGATGATCCGGATCGTCCGTAGAGCACACGTAACCCTGTGGCTTGTTGAGCATGAAGTAGCGCGGGCCAGTCTGCTGGGTTAACGAATTACCGTCATATTCCACATCGTGTTCCGGCAGGAGTTTAAACGCGGTGCTTTTAATAATCTCGCCGTCCACGGTAACGCGGCTGGCGCGGATCTCGCGCCCGGCAATGGCACGGCTGACGCCGAGCTGCTGAGCGATAAACTTATCGAGTCGCATGAAGTATTTTTTGCCTGTAAAAATGCGGATGTCGGGCTTAGCCCGAAAAGAAGCTGTTCAACGGACAAGTATAACGGCCCTGCTAAGCCACTCAAGTGAAAAGATTCGTGGCATACTATTTAGCTGTTAATAATGACGCCGGAAAGATGACCTTTACTCTTCGCCCCTATCAGCAGGAAGCGGTGGATGCCACCCTCGCCCACTTTCGCAAACATCAACAGCCCGCAGTGATTGTGCTGCCTACCGGCGCAGGTAAAAGCCTGGTGATTGCCGAGCTGGCTCGCCTGGCGCGTGGCCGCGTGCTGGTGCTGGCACACGTCAAAGAGCTGGTGGCGCAAAACCATGCGAAATACCTTGCGCTCGGGCTGGAAGCGGACATTTACGCTGCGGGTCTGAAGCGCAAAGAGAGCCACGGCAAAGTGGTGTTTGGCAGCGTGCAGTCGGTGGCGCGCAATCTGGAACATTTCAAAGGCGAGTTTTCGCTGCTGATTGTCGATGAGTGTCATCGTATCAGCGACGATGACGACAGCCAGTATCAGCAAATCCTCAATCATCTTCGTGAGGTGAACCCTCACTTACGCCTGCTTGGCCTGACCGCTACGCCATTTCGCTTAGGCAAAGGCTGGATTTACCACTTCCATTACCACGGCATGGTGCGCGGAACCGACAAAGCGCTGTTCCGCGACTGTATCTATGAGCTTCCTCTGCGCTACATGATTAAGCACGGCTATCTGACGCCACCAGAACGACTGGATATGCCGGTGGTGCAATACGATTTCAGCCGCCTGCAGGTGCAGAGCAACGGCCTGTTCAGCGAAGCGGACCTCAATCAGGAGCTGAAAAAGCAGCAGCGTATTACGCCGCACATTATCAGCCAGATTGTAGAGTTTGCTCAGGAACGCAAAGGGGTGATGATCTTTGCCTCTACGGTCGAGCACGCCAGAGAGATAACTGGGTTATTACCAGCCGAAGACGCCGCGCTGATTACCGGGGAAACACCAGGCCCCGAACGCGACAGGCTGATTGAGGCGTTTAAAGCACAGCAGTTCCGCTATCTGGTGAACGTTGCCGTGCTGACCACCGGCTTTGACGCCCCGCACGTCGATCTGATTGCCATTCTGCGCCCCACTGAGTCTGTCAGTCTTTACCAACAGATTGTCGGACGCGGCCTGCGTCTCTCGCCGGGTAAAACTGACTGTTTAATTCTCGACTATGCCGGTAACCCGCACGACCTGTTTGCTCCGGAAGTCGGTGCGCCGAAAGGCAAAAGTGACAACGTGCCGGTACAGGTTTTCTGCCCAGGCTGCGGATTTGCCAATACTTTTTGGGGAAAAACCACAAGTGACGGCACATTGATTGAGCATTTCGGTCGCCGCTGCCAGGGCTGGCTGGAAGATGATGAAGGCCACCGCGAACAGTGCGACTATCGTTTCCGCTTTAAAAACTGCCCGCAGTGCAATGCTGAAAACGATATTGCCGCCCGGCGCTGTCGCGAGTGTGACACGGTGCTGGTCGACCCGGACGATATGCTGAAAGCCGCCCTCAAGCTAAAAGACGCGCTGGTGTTGCGCTGCAGCGGCATGGTGCTGCAGCACGGGGCCGATGAAAAAGGCCCGTGGCTGAAAATCACCTATTACGACGAGGACGGCGCGGATGTCAGTGAGCGCTTCCGCCTGCAAACGCCTGCGCAAAAAACGGCGTTCGAACAGCTGTTTATGCGCCCACATACCCGTACGCCGGGGGTGCCGCTACGCTGGATAACCCCTGCGGACATCATCGCCCAGCAGGTTTTACTGCGCCATCCGGATTTTGTGGTGGCCCGTAAGAAAGGACAATTCTGGCAGGTGCGGGAAAAAGTCTTCGATTATGAAGGCCGTTATCGTCGGGCGAACGAGCTGCGTTAATTTTTTCATTTTTTTTGCATCCGTTTTCTTCGCTCATTCGTATTAATCAGTGAGGGCAAAAACATGCCCGATCCGAAACGCCAATGAGGGAAGTGAAAATGAAACAATTTCTGCCATCTCTGCTCTTTACCGCTTTAGTATTCAGCGCTGCATCACAGGCCGACATGATGAGCAATAACACCGTGATGGTCGGCGGTGCGGCAATGTATCCATCAAAAAATATCGTGCAGAATGCCGTAAACTCTAAAGATCACACTACCCTGGTCGCCGCAGTGAAAGCCGCCGGGCTTGTCCCCACCCTCGAGGGAACAGGTCCCTTTACCGTTTTCGCCCCCACCAACACCGCGTTTGAAAAGCTGCCAGCCGGGACCGTCGATTCCCTGCTCAAACCGGAAAATAAAGCAAAACTCAGCGCCGTTTTGACCTATCACGTGGTGTCAGGGAAATACGATATGAAAGCGCTGGAGAAAAAAATTAAAGCAGGTGGCGGTAAAGCCGAGCTGAAAACAGTGAACGGCGAATCACTGTGGGTGATGGCCAACGGTCCGCACAATATTCAGTTGAAAGATATGAAAGGAAATATCGCGAATATTACAACCTACGATGTGAATCAGAGTAACGGCGTCATTGATGTTATTGATACTGTGCTGATGCCGTAAAGGATTGCCTATACTGTGTGCAGCCACCTCAGGTGGCTGCCTCTTTCACAGTAAGCACAGGGGAACTGATGACGACCCATGCGCCGCAGATCCATACCGGATTAATGATTCAGATAGCTAACGGCGATAAAAATGCTCTGGCACAGCTCTACCAGACTATTTCCCCACGTCTGCTTGGCATTATTTTACGTCTGGTCAGGCGTCGCGACTGGGCCGAGGAAATCCTGCACGACACGTTTATTCAAATCTGGCAATCCGCCATGGAATACGACGCTAAGCGTGGCGAGCCGCAAATTTGGCTGAGTCATATTGCCCGCAACCGGGCGATTGATTATCTGCGCAAGCACGAGAATCGTTGTTGCTCGGTCGAGGATATCACCGAAGCAGAACAAAACGTTCAGGCTCAGCTACCCGCAGAAGATATTCATCAGGAGGCTCGTCGCCTTCAGCACTGTATTGAACATCTCCCTTCAGAACAGCGGCAGAGTATCGCCCTGGCTTACTACCGGGGTCTGTCACAGACGGAAATTGCCGAGTCGATGAATCAGCCGGAAGGGACGGTTAAAAGCTGGATCCGCCGTGCGCTCGCCCATCTTAAGGAGTGCGTAGGCCTATGAGCGATCAGGATAAAGACAGTCTGCTTGCCGCTGAATATGTACTGGGTGTGGTCGATGAACTGACGCGGGCAAGACTCGACAAACTCTATGCCGAAAACAGAGAGTTCGCCGCTGACGTCACTCACTGGCAGAGGGCGTTTAGTGGTATAGACATGACCACGCCTGAGGTCACGCCCACACCAGAAGTCTGGCAGCGTATTGAACGGAGCCTAGGCCAGCAATCTCAGGCGCAGAAAACGAAAGCGGCTCACCGGCAGCCTCTGTCTTTGCTGGGGTGGGCGCTGGCTGCCGCTCTGGCCGGGATCCTCATTTTCACTCATCTGCAAAAACCCCCGGCCTCTTCGCCAATGCAGCCCGTTGCCGTACTTAGCGGTAGTGTTCCAAATGCACAGTTCGTGGTGAGCGTAGATAAATCTTCGTCCCTGTTGCAGGTCTCAGCGCTTAACGTAACGCTGCCACAGAATAACAGTTTGCAGCTGTGGTTAATCCGGGGCAGCACTCCTCCGCGCTCATTGGGCCTTATCACTCAACGTGAACACAATGAATTCCAGTTGAATAAAGTGGTGCTCGATGATCAGACCGTACTGGCTATCAGCCTTGAACCCGTCGGTGGGTCTAAGCTGGCAGGCCCATCAGGCCCGGTGCTGTTCCAGGGGAAAATTAGCCAGCTTTGACGGGGATTCTGCAGCCAGAGTGGGTTTTCATTGCCCCTATTCTGATAGAAGGCTATAATGCCGCCCGCTTTTGCATACGCAAAGCAGATCACTTACCTGCTGCTGGGTCGCCTGTAGCAGGAATTATTGAAGAGAGATTCAAATGTTTACTATTGAAGCAGAAGTACGTAAAGAGCAGGGTAAGGGTGCGAGCCGCCGCCTGCGTGCAGCTAACAAGTTCCCGGCTATCGTTTACGGTGGCAAAGCAGCTCCGGTTGCTCTGGAACTGGACCACGACAAACTGTGGAACCTGCAGGACAAAGCTGAATTCTACAGCGAAGTTCTGACCATCGTTGTTGATGGCAAAGAAGAAAAAGTGAAGGTTCAGGCTGTTCAGCGTCACGCTTACAAGCCAAAACTGTCTCACATCGACTTCGTTCGCGCGTAAGTCAAAAAAACCAGCGGAATCTTTTTTCCGCTGGTTGTTTCATCACTCCCTTCCGCATTTCTGTTTTATCCCTTTCTGAACCTGCTCTACTCTTCCTGGATTTGTACACCTTTCGGATTCTTTGCGCCTGGACCTTTGTCGATCCCATAAAAAAAAGCACGCAAAGCTGGCTTCACGTGCCTTTCCAGTTTGTTGAACTCAAGCGCGTTACTTAATCGTCAGTGAGACTTTCAGTTCGAGGTCCGACACCGTCTGGTCAGTATCCCCGTCAACGGCTGAGTATTTTATTGTTCCCGTATAGACTCCGGCCGGCAAATCGGGGTTATCCTGGGTGCTGTAGCTGAAGCGCGGCTGGTAACCGCTGGTCGCCGATCCGCAGGAATCTTTGGCATTGAAAGGATAGTTTGTGCAAAGGAATCCCTCACCTGAACGCTGCCCGCCAAAATTGACGTTAACGGTTTTCCCCTGTTCATCCACCATCGGCACCACCAGCGGTGAAGATCCGCTAATAGCGTAATCATACAGTGCCGTCGGCCCCTGGGTGTCCTCTCTGGCGATGAACCCCAATGCCACGTATCCCGTTACCGCGGGCTCGTAATGGGCCGCAGAGCCATCCGTAATCACCCAGTCATAATTCATCGACACGAACGTGACCGAGCTATCAGAAAGTTCACTGTCGTTAATTTTCGCGGTCACCGTCGCCTGCCCGGCAGAATTTCCACTTAAAGAGACGGTGGCCAGACCGCTACTGTTCGTATCAGTGCTGCTATCGGACAGCTTGTTCAGCGTCGTCGACCATGCCACCGACGCTTTATTCACTGGGTTATCATTGGCATCGGTAATTTCCGCAGTATACGTCACAGATCCCCCAACGTTCACCCGGGCTTTGTCAGCTTTGAGAGAATCAATCTTCGCCGTCGCCGCATTGCCTGTCACCTGCAGGGTCACCGTCTGGCCGGTGCCGTTTGCCGATGCAGTGACATCGACACTTCCTGCTTTAAGCGTCTTAAAGGTCACCCTGGCAAGACCGTTCTCATCCGTTGTCGATGCTGATGGCGTATAGGTACTCCCCGTTCCGGTATCGCTCCAGGTCACGGCCATATTCGCCACGGGCTGCTGGTTGCTGTCCTGCACCTGGGCCGTGAGCGTGACCTCATCCCCGTCGGCAACCACATCGGCTGTTTTGTCTGCCGTCAGGGAAACGACCTGCGCCGAGCTGCTGTCCGCGACAAAACTCAGACTGGAAACCTGCTGGCTGCTGTTACCGATGGTTGCGGTGACGCTGTAGCTCGCCACCACCGCGGAGGTCAGCATCACCGACGCGACACCGGATGCATCCGTTTTACCGCTGCTGGCACTGAGCACACCGGTGGCAGGTGTGACGTTCCAGGCAACGTCTCCGCCGTTAATCAAATTGCCGTTAGCATCTGTGACCGTTGCCGTCAGCGTGATGGCATCTGAACGATCGGCCACTGCCGAGATTTTATCGCTCTTGAAGCTTTCGATTTTTGCCGTGCTGACATCAGCAAGATACGTGACGCTGTCGGCATTCACTGACGCCGACTGGCTGGTTTTCGCACTCACCACCACGGTTCCTGCTTTGAGCGAGGTGGCGGTGATATGCGTTTTCCCACTGCTGTCCGTCTGGCTTTGCGCGTCGCTTAGCTTCACGCTGCCGTTATCAGACGACCAGTCGACCCCGGTATTAGCCAGCGGGTTACCCTGCCCGTCCGTTACCGTCGCTTCATAGGTCACTGCGTCGCTGCCGTCAGCCACGGCCTGCGTTTTATCCAGCGTAAGACTGCTGATTTTTTGCGTCGAGCCGTCGGCGACGAAGGTAATATCCTCCGTTTCCATCGGATTCTGGCTGTTGACGTCAGCCACCACGTTCACCGTGCCGGTTTTAGCCGACTTCAGCACCATCGTGGCGAGCCCTTTACTGTCGGTCACTGACGTTTTAGTGCCAATTACCGTGTCATCTGTTCTCTCGACGGCCCAGTTAACCGTGATCCCTTCAAGCGGATGATGATTCTGATCTTCAACCTGCGCCGTCACCGTATTGGTGTCGTTATTGTTGGCGATCACTTCCTGCTTATCTGCAGAGATCGATACGACCTGCGCGGAAGAAGCATCCGCCGTAAAGTTCAGCTGAGAGGTGGTAAGGCTGTTGCCCTGCTCTGCCTGCGCGGTAACGACGGTGGCAATCACATCCGCACTGGTCACCTTAATGGTCGCCAACCCCTGTTCGTCCGTCGTTGACTGACTGGCGGAAAGAGTGGCCTGCGTATTATCCGCGCTCCAGTCAATCACGGCATTCTTCATCACCTCACCAAACTGATCCACAACATGCGCCGTCAGCTCAATGGGGGTGGCGTTATCTGCCAGAACGCTGGAGGCAGAAACATCAATCGAGGTGATATTCGGCGTATGCGTCGCGGCTTCCTCCGTGATGTTGACGCTGGCCAGTTTGACACTTCCATCCATCAGCGGCTGCACCGTGACGGTGTCTGGCGTTGTCCCGCTGGTAAACGTAGCGGTATACACACCGGGCGTGTTTTCACTAAATGCGCTGATTGTTGGCGCTTTTGGCGTTTCGGTCTGCGCTTTCGCGCTGGCCGAAGAAAGCAGGCTGGCGCTGAGACGCTCAGCAAACCCGCTGGCCTGCTGATGGCCCGCGGTCACCATGGTAACAGTCACCACCGAGGTACTCGCCCCATCCGCTGGAACGGTAGATGGCGTGGCCGTGGTCGACGACTGTAGTGTGTTCACGTCAACGCCATTAACATCAATTCTAATCTGGCTGGAGTTAGAGCTGTTCCCTTTCTTGTCCCACGCTACCCCGGTCAGGGTGTAGCTATTGCTGCCACTCACCTGCCAGGCAGGTAGCGTCACCACCACCTGATCGGGACTGCTGCCGGCCGCTACCTTGCCGCCATTCTGGTAAAAACTGGCTCCCTGCCACTCAATGAAATCCAGCCCGTATTTGCTCTTTACTTTCGCGGTAACAGGCTGTTTAGAGCTCTCCTCGCCGCTCAGCTGCGCGGGCAGAGAGAGGGAGAGAATATCCTGCTTGCGATATTCAAGAACGATGTTGTTGTTACGGTCAACCAGGTCCTGACGGCCGCCCAACAGCGTCCGGCGGCCAGCGACCTGATCTGGATCCAGCTGAGTCCCCAGCGGCACGCCCGGCACCCACGTCAGCGCCAGATTAAACTGGGTGTCATTTTCACCGCTTTTGCCAAACTTTTGGTTGGCACCAATGGTCACCAGCGGCACCGGAGTGTAATTCAGCCCAACGGTCACGGCATACGGATCTTTCTGCCGGTCATCTTCGTCATCACCGAATAGCCCAACGCTGTCACCGAAATACTGTTCATAAATGAGATTAGCACCCAGCTGCGGGTAAGCAGGCAAATAGCCGGTGGCACGAATATCAAATCCATTGGCAACACGCTCGTCATAATCCTGATAGCGGGATGACGACATCCAGTTACTCAAACGCATATAGCCGTTAGCCGATAATTTTAAATAGTCCCAGCCTAATTCGGTTCCCACTCCTAAGCGCTGATGATGGTTAGAGGAAACCTGAGCATCATAAAAAATATTCGTTCCCCACATCCACTTCTCTGAGAAATGACGATAGCCAAATCCGGTATTGACGATATTTCTGTCATCGTGGCGACGGCCGCCCAATTGGGTAAAAAGCAGATTTTCTTTTGCATCATATAGCGGAAGTAATACATCGAGAGAGGAATCATTCAGGGTGAAATTTTCATCCGTACTGATATTCACCTGTGCAGTACCAAACTGACTTAACCACTGCTGCACTTCCGAAGACGCCATGCCCGTTGCGCCAGAGGCCAGAGCACTCCCCAGCGAGCCAGAGACATCGCCGCTGCTGAGCATCGACCCTGCCTGTACCGCCGCACCGGCGACGCTGCTCTCGGTATTATCCGATTCTTTTGGGGGAGAGGGGGTTACCACTTTCTCTTCGGCATTGGCATTAAACGAAGGGGTAATAAAAAGAAGTGAAGAAGGAGGCAGCAACTGTAAACATATTTGTATTACGGCTACCGTTTTTTTAATACTTAAACTCATAATAAAAGCTCCCTGCTAACATAGTTTTCCGCAAACTATATTTGCACGGAGCAAAAAATATTATTTAAATTTACTTAATGCGAAATTAATCAATTCTAAAAAATCAATATTATTTTCAGAATATAATATTATATTCCAGAATTTCAGCAGACCTATAATTACTGGCCTGCTGGCATTATATTTTTATTATTTCCCGGAGCTACGACGCTGTAATTGGTCACGCAGATTCGGTGGCGTGCCCTTAATCGTCAGGGTATCGGTAGCCGGATCCCAGAAAATTCTTTCCCCCAGCAGCAGTGCATCGAAGTTGATGGTTAACCCCCCGCCGCTGCCTGCGTACTTGGTCAACTGACGCAGAGTGCTGCGATCCGCCGGGAAGCTCTCTTCCAGCTCATAGCCTTTGTCTGCCGTAAACTCGTGGAAGCTCACTTCAGACACGCCGGACAGCTCTTTTGACAGCGACTCCAGCTCAATTTCTTCGCCTGCCTGCAGCTGCTCGTTGCAGTAGGTATAAACCTGCTGGCGCACGTTCTGACGCTCGGATTTATCGAGCTGCGCTTCAGCGGTAAAATCGTCCACCGCCTGTAACAAACCGCGGTTTTGCGCTTTGGCGTTCAGCCCTTCGCTGGCGCCGAGGAAATCCATGAAGAAATCGGCCACTTTGCGCCCTACTCGCCCTTTCAGGAACGTCAGGTAACGGCTGGACTCCGGATTGGTTTCCCACTCGGTCAGATCAATACGCGCCACGATATCGGCATGGTTGATATCCAGATAATGAGTCGAGCTGATGTCCAGCTGTTCGTTGACGCGCATGCTGCTCAGATTGTTCAGCACCGCCACCAGCAGATACTCCACCGCCAGATAGCGATAGTGGCAGAACAGCACAATGCCGCCGTCGGCAAATGGGTACTTCGCCAGTTCGTCGCGTAGCCGCCCGGTTGCTGCACGGCTGAAAGCCAGAAAATCTTCCTCACCCTGACGATGCAGGCGCAGCGACTGAGCCAGCTCGCTCTCTTCATTGAACATGCCGTAGGCTTTGTTCTTTGCGCTGTAAACGCGGTGCAGCTCAGCCATCATCTCTTCGACCGTGGCCGTTGGTTCCAGCAGCGTATCGCGCAGCACCAGCTCAAGGTTTTCATCGCCATGCTTAATCATCTGATGCAGGGCAATCTGGTTGATATCCAGACTCATGTTAAACTCTCCTTTTAGACTGGGCGGTATTCAACCACCGCAGGCGCAACCGTGTAAAGTCGAAAAAAAGCGGAAAAAAAGATGCTGCTACGGTAATATGTTGCCCTTTCATGAACAAACAGATTCTGGATTTATGCCGCAAATTTCCCGCTACAGTGATGAACACGTTGAACAACTGCTGACCGAGCTTGCCAACGTACTGGAAAAACACAAGGCACCGACCGACCTTTCACTGATGGTGTTGGGCAATATGGTGACTAACCTGATTAACACAAGCGTCGCGCCAGCACAGCGTCCTGCTATTGCTCGCTCGTTCGCTCAGGCGCTGCAATCTTCAATCAGCGACGATCCGGCGCACTAAGGAAGACGACAAACAGTTTATGGTGACTCATCGTCAGCCCTATCGAGAAAAAGTCTCCCAGATGGTCAGTTGGGGGCACTGGTTTGCCCTGTTCAACATTCTGCTGGCCTCGGTTCTCGGTAGCCGTTATCTGTTTGTCGCCGACTGGCCGACGACGCTTTCGGGTCGCCTGTACTCGTACATCAGCCTCCTCGGTCACTTCAGCTTTCTGGTGTTTGCCACCTATCTGCTGATCCTCTTCCCGCTGACCTTCGTGGTGATGTCGCAACGGCTGATGCGTTTTTTATCCGCCATTCTTGCGACCACCGGCATGACGCTGTTGCTTATCGACAGCGAAGTCTTTACCCGTTTCCACCTGCACCTCAACCCTATCGTCTGGGAACTGGTTATCAACCCGGACCAGAACGAGATGGCGCGCGACTGGCAACTGATGTTTATCAGCGTGCCGGTTATCCTGCTGATTGAGATGCTGTTCGCGACCTGGAGCTGGCAAAAGCTGCGCAGTCTGACGCGCCGACGTCACTATGCACGCCCGGTAGCGTGGTTTTTATTCACCGCGTTTGTCGCCACTCACGTGATGTATATCTGGGCGGATGCCAATTTCTATCGCCCGATTACCATGCAGCGCGCCAACCTGCCGCTCTCTTACCCAATGACGGCACGTCGCTTTCTGGAAAAACACGGCCTGCTGGATGCGCAGGAATATCAGCGTCGCCTGGTTGAACAAGGCGATCCGGAAGCCGTTGCCGTGCAGTATCCGTTAAGCGATCTGCGCTATCGCGACATGGGCCAGGGTCAGAACGTGCTGTTGATTACCGTCGACAGCCTGAACTACGCCCAGTTCGAAAAACAGATGCCATCGCTGGCTGAGTTCGCACAACAGAATATCAGCTTCACCCAGCACATGAGCTCGGGTAACGCAGCGGACAGCGGCATATTCGGCCTGTTCTACGGGATTTCGCCAAGCTATATGGACGGCGTCCTCTCCGCACGCGTACCGGCTGCATTGATCACCGGCCTGAATCAGCAAGGCTACCAGCTTGGCCTGTTCTCATCAGATGGCTTCAGCAGCCCGATGTACCGCCAGGCGCTGCTGTCTGATTTCTCACTGCCGCCATCAAAATCGCAGAGCGATGCTGATACCGCAGATCAGTGGATCAACTGGCTTGGCAGCTATGCGCAGGAAGAAAACCGCTGGTTCTCGTGGATTTCGTTTAATGGCACCACGCTGAACAACAGCCAACAGCAGAACTTCGCTCGCCGCTACGCCCGCGCGGCTGGAAACGTCGACGAGCAAATTAATCGCGTCTTAACTGCGCTAAAAGACTCGGGAAAACTCGACAAAACGGTCGTTATTATTACTGCCGCTCACGGCATGCCATTAGATAAGCAGGGCGCAAACTTTGCCTGGTCACGCCAACAGCTTCAGGTGCCGCTTGTCATTCACTGGCCAGGCACACCGGCCCAGAGAATCAACATTCTGACCGATCATAAAGACGTGATGACCACGCTGATGCAGCGCCTGCTCCACGTCAGCACACCTGCAAACGAGTACTCGCAGGGCCAGGATTTGTTTAGCGCCACGCGCCGCCACAATTGGGTGACTGCGGCCAGCGGCAGTGCGCTGGCTATCACGACGCCAAGAGAAACCGTGGTGCTGAACCATAACGGTTCGTACAAGACGTGGGACAGCCAGGGTGAATTGATCAAAGATCAGAAACCACAGCTTAGCCTGCTGCTGCAGGTGCTGACGGAAGAGAAGCGATTCATTGCTAACTAATTGATTAATTTTAAATCAGTTGGCAGTGAGCGACTTGCAATCAGCGATGAAAGCAGTAGTATGATTTCTCTGCGTCGGCACGTAGCGCAGCCTGGTAGCGCACCGTCATGGGGTGTCGGGGGTCGGAGGTTCAAATCCTCTCGTGCCGACCAATAAATTCAATGAAACCAGCCTGTTATGGCTGGTTTTTTATATCTGAAATCCAGCCAAACCTTTAAGTCCAGCAGGCAAAATTCTGCTTTCAGCTTCTCCTCTAACAAACCGTTGACACTGTCTATTTTTACAGTAAAAATACTGTATATTCAGCCAGTAAATGGAGTCCACAATGTTTGTTGAATTAGTCTACGATAAGCGAAATTTTGCAGGGTTAGCTGGTGCGAATGAGATCATTCTTGGCGAGCTGACTAAGCGGGTTCAGCGCATTTTTCCGGATGCCGATGTACGGGTTAAACCGATGATGTCGCTTCCGGCCATTAATACTGACGCCAGCAAACATGAGAAAGAGCGTATCAGCGCCGCTATCCAGGAAATGTTTGAAGAAGCCGACATGTGGCTGGCCGGTGACGACTAGCCACATTTTCAATGTCGGGGCAGAAAACGCAGTTTTTCCCCTTCCCCGAATGATCAGGCCGATTTCTTCAGCATAATCTCCAGCACCTGCCGGTCGGTGTGCGGCATAGCCTGACAGGCTAATGCGCAGAGGTTGTTCAGTGAATGCTCCACGTTTTGGCTGACAATACCATCACGACCGGAAACTCCGGTATTTTCCAGCGCCATCAGCGAAGCCTTAAGCGCTGAAGCTGCTCCCGTTGACACCTTCATCGCACAGCTGTTGGAAGCGCCGTCGCAGATTATCCCGCTGACATCGCCCACCATGCTGTTGATGGCCTTTGATATCGCTTTCAGCCCGCCACCCATCAGTAAAATCATTCCTGCCGCGGCTCCCATTGAGGCAGTCGTGGCCGCACACAGAGCAGACAGCGTCGGCAGCTTGCTGTGAATGTAGATAGCGGTCAGATGCGACAGCATCAGCGCCCGGATCAGCGCTTCCTGGCTGGCTTTCAGATGATCCGCCACCACCAGCACTGGCAAGGTCGCAGCAATCCCCTGATTTCCCGAGCCTGAATTACTCATTGCCGCCAGTGCCGCGCCCCCCATGCGCGCGTCGGATGCCGCAGCGGTGCGGATCAGAATGTCAGAAAGCAAATCATTGCCGATGAAATTCTTCTTACGCTGGCGCGCAAGCGTGGCACCAATATGTAATCCCCAGTCGTGGCGCAGCCCTTCACGTGAAAGAGCATCATTAAGGCTGGCCGCTTCACGAATAAACGCGATCTCAGCCAACGGCACTTGTTCAGTAAAGGCCAGAATGTCCTTCAGCGTGACGGTGCTAAAGAAGGAATCAAGCGGAAGGGCATCATCCGGCGTATCTTGTTCCTCCGCCCGAAAGACTTCTTTGTCCCCTTCTTCAATACGTACCACTCTGGTGTGATGACCACTGATGGTGACGGTGGCGTGAGTCTCTTCATTCCAGACTCTGACCCGCGCATAGAGCACTTCTTCACAGTCCGGCTGCAGGTTCACGTGAACCAGTTTCTGAGCGATCCACTGCTTTGCCTGCGTGACATTCTCTTTGGTCACGTTTTTCAGCACCTCAAGACCAGCGCTGGCTTCGCCACACAATGCTCCCAGAGCTGCGGCGACGGATAACCCACACATCCCGGATCCCGGAATAGTCACCCCCATCCCGTTTTTCATCAGATTGGCTGAAACCCAGGCCTCCACGCAGCGTGGTTCGCCCGCAAGATGGGTTGATGCAATGGCTGCTGCCAGCGCCAGAGAAACCGGCTCCGTGCAGCCAATGGCGGGTTTGACCTCTTGTCGGACAATGCTGATAAAGTGATGCCACTGAGGGGAAAGACTGCTCTCTTTCATAGCGTTTAATCTCATCTTGACTAGGCGAAGGCCAGGAACGGCGAGATGCAGAGCAGGATCCCGGTGATGATAATAATCACCAGAGAAACGCCCTTATATTTGTGCAATGCAGGGACTTTCAGCACCAGCCAGGCAGGGATCAGGCATCCCACCAGGCCAAAGATCGGGCTGCAAATGGAGGTGAAACTAAGGACCGGAGCGTTGAGCGCTACCGCTCCCCAGGCCAGAACGATGGCAAACAGCATGATGCCGCGCTGGACGAGCCCTTCATTGATTTTATCGGCAGGCATTCTGCGACGAAGCAGGTTCATCACAATCCCCTGCGTCGCCTCGCGGAAGCCAAGATACACCCCGAAGAACGCCGTCATGACCGCAAAAATATTCAGGATCACGCTGACTGTCTTCACCCAGGCCCCGCCGTCACCAATAAACTGCGCGGCAATCGCCAGAGCAGAAATATTCTGTTCGTAGGCTTTTACCGCTTCGTCATGCCCCATTGCGAGGGTAAACGACACGGCGTAGAAGAACACGGTCACAAACAAAATACCGAACGCGATATTCATTGCCCGCAGCGCCTTGTAGCGCGCCACTTCCACAGACTTTTCACGTGAGCGGTAAGAAATCACCATCGGACTTAACGTCTGAATAAACAAAATGGAGGTCAGCGTGAACGGTAAAGTGATAATTGCGTTTTTAATCAGCAGTCCGAATGGCGGTAGCGCACCGACGTTGCTCAGGTGCCATAATCCGACCATCGATACCCCAAGCGCCGCGACAACCAGCAGTTTGGTCAGCACCATTCCGGATGAGACTTTGAACAATAGCTGTTCGCCGCGCGAGGAAATAGCCACCAGTACGCAAATCAGGATCAGCCCATAAAACGGGCTGTCTGAAAGCAATCCTTCGGTGACGCCGAAGGTGTGCAAATAGGACGCGCTGTCGTTGGTGATCGCCGTGGCATAGACAAACATCCAGATAACCAGCATCACGAAATAGAGCGCACCGAGCAATATTCCCCAGTTTTTGCCCAGATATCCGCTAATCACGCTGGGATAATCTTTGCACTCCGGGGACTCAGCGAGGGTGTTAATAAACAGACGTTGAAACAAATACATTGCCGGATAGCCAATAATCGACGAGAGCAGAAAAACCCACAGCCCCATCAGCCCGACCTGAACGGGTAAGAAAACAATCCCCGCGCCGATAGCCATCCCGATACTCATGATGATCCAGCCCCGATCGGTGCTGTCGAATTTAATGGCATCGCGCCATTGTGCTTCGGTCATGCCCGCGCGCCTCGCCGGAGCTGAAGCGGTGGGTAAAACGTCACTGCCTGCGGTTTCCAGTGTCATAAACATTCCTGTTCAATAAGTTAGAGGTAAGTCAAAGGTCGTTACACAGGTGTTTTTAGTAGTAGTGAGCACAGGATAGAGAGAAAGCAGGAGGTGTTTTTCCTCATTTCTTGCTGTTCTATTGCCACATTGAAGGAAAAAATTCTCCGATCAGAGCAATATCAGTAAGTTTTATTCTATGTGGGTTTTGAGCAATGCTTAATGGCTATGGTGATATGAACATAAAACACCATAACAAATTGATTTAAAAATGGAATTAACAGACACAGCCAGATTAGAGAAACGAGGAAAAGCGAAAAATTTGTGAAGCCACAGAGCATTTTTGCTGGTTAACAAAATAGTCATAAAACGGTTTTTTAGTGTGACGGCGGTCGTTAATCGAATCGCCATCAGCAAGCACAGCAAATCATTCTTCTGTATTTTGTAAAATTATTGATTACATTCAGCATTTCACACTAAGGTTCGGCAGGGTAAAATCAAGGGTTCAAACTCGCCGCTGCTGCGGCTACGTTTTTCCGTCTATTGCGAGGTTTTATGCGAATTGGAATCGCCTTCCCTATCCTGTGCTTTATTGTCGCGGTGGCCTTTTTGGCCTGGTTTATCATTGGCGGCTATGCCACGCCGGGTTCTTGACTGACAGCGCCCTGAGCCGTTTCAACGGCTCTGTTCTTTCAGTAGTCTTCCGGCAGCGTTTTGTTGATTGAGACCAGCTTGCCCTTTTCGACGGTGATGTAGCCCCCCTCCTTCAGATCCGCCAATACCCGGAAAACATGAGTTCGAGAAAGTGTCGTTCTGCGCATGATAAAAGCCGCCACCCCTTCTCGCTCGCCCTGGTGGGTCTGTTGACGATAGAGATAGCGGAACAGCATCGGTTTTATGGTCTGATAGCTGGTGACCTGCTTTCGCTCAAAATGCAGATCGAGACTGAAAACCGTCATATAGATTAATATAGTGACCAGCTCGGTGACGCGTTCCGGAGTGGCGTTAATAAATATCTCATCAAAATCATCCCACGATAATTTTATCACCGTGACCGGCGTCATACTCATATATTCGAATTTCGCCAGCGGGCAATAACGCTCCATCAGACCAACGGGAAGATGCTCTACAATATTGCCGATAATAAGCTCACTGTCGGCGACGGAAATGGCTAACGATCCCTCAATGATAAAATAAACAAACCCGGGCTCAGGTACCAGCGCATGGCTAACGGGATAGTCAGAGCGCGTCCCCTTTGCAATCACATCAGCGACGTGGCCATG
The DNA here is from genome assembly GCA_014156375.1 of Enterobacteriaceae bacterium 89. GTDB lineage: Bacteria > Pseudomonadota > Gammaproteobacteria > Enterobacterales > Enterobacteriaceae > Scandinavium. The sequence goes on from RQJH01000003.1 coordinate 1,159,724, forward strand.
AATGTCCAGCGAGTTATAGTAGCTATGCAGCTCAGCAAAGTTCACATCGCACCTCTGATTTATATTTAACCACTCTGAATAAGCAATTTCATTATAGCATTTTACGGATTATTGAAATGCGCCCTGACTCATTTATTCATTTAGTCCCATATGGCACTAGCCATCATTCTGTGGCGCCTTACAATATTGTTCAGCTTTTCGACAATCCTCACTTGCCATATTTAATTCTGGCACTAAACACTAAGAGGCCATTTAATGAAACTGAATCAAATAGCCGCACAGCTGGCTGTCGCCGGGGTGCTGGCATCGTTGTCGCTTCCCGCTTTTGCACAGGTGATGCCAAAAGAGGCCACCGACGCGACCATCGAAGCAAACAATGCGCTCTATCAGAAGCTGCCGTTTGCCGACCACACCGATTTTGAAAATGCACATAAAGGTTTCATCGCCCCGCTGCCGCAGGCCATGATCAAAGGCCAACAGGGCAACCTTATCTGGGACCCGGCAAAATACGCTTTTATCAAAGAAGGCGAGAAAGCACCGGACACCGTCAATCCGAGCCTGTGGCGTCAGTCGCAGCTGATCAACATTGGTGGCCTGTTTAAAGTAACCGACGGCGTGTACCAGATCCGCAATCTCGACCTGTCGAATATGACGATAATTGAAGGGCAAAACGGCATTACCGTTGTCGATCCTCTGCTGTCAGAAGAGCCAGCGAAAGAAGGCCTGGAGCTGTACTTTAAAAATCGCGGTAAGAAGCCTGTCGTTGCCGTCGTGATCACCCACAGCCACGTAGACCACTACGGCGGGGTTCGAGGTGTGGTTGACGAAGCCGATGTGAAATCCGGCAAGGTGAAAATCTACGCACCGGCAGGCTTTATGGAAGCCGCCGTGGATGAAAACATTATGGCCGGTAATGCCATGAGCCGCCGCGCCAGCTATATGTACGGTAACCTGCTGAAGCCTGACGCTAAAGGCCAGGTCGGCGCGGGCCTGGGCACCACAACCTCGGCAGGTACGGTAACCCTGCTGCAGCCGACCAATTACATCACCCACACCGGGCAGGAAGAGGTCATTGACGGCCTGACCTACGATTTCATGATGGCACCGGGCTCAGAGGCCCCGTCTGAAATGCTGTGGTATGTAAAAGAGAAGAAAATGATCGAAGCGGCGGAGGATGTAACCCATACGCTGCATAACACCTACTCGCTGCGCGGCGCAAAAATTCGCGATCCGCTAGCGTGGTCCAAGTACATCAACGCCGCCATTGAACGCTGGGGCAGCGACGCGCAGGTGATTATAGCCCAGCACCACTGGCCAACATGGGGTAATGACAACATCAACACGCTGATGAAAGGCCAGCGCGACATGTACCGCTATATTAACGATCAAACGTTACGTATGGCTAACCAGGGTCTGACCCGCGATGAAATTGCCGCTAACTTCAAGCTGCCTGAAACGTTGGAAAAAACCTGGGCCAGCCGCGGTTACTACGGTTCCGTTAGCCATGACGTGAAAGCGACCTACGTGTTTTATCTCGGCTGGTTCGATGGCAACCCGGCCACTCTCGATGAACTGCCGCCAGAGCAGGCTGCGAAGAAATACGTGGATTACATGGGCGGTGCCGATAAGATCCTGAGGAAAGCGAAAGACGATTACGCTCAGGGTAACTACCGCTGGGTAGCACAGGTGGTCAGCAAAGTGGTCTTTGCCGATCCGAATAACGAAGCCGCACGCCATCTTGAAGCCGACGCGCTTGAACAGCTGGGCTATCAGGCTGAATCTGGTCCATGGCGCAACTTCTACCTGACCGGTGCTCAGGAGCTGCGTAACGGCGTGGTCAAAGCGGCCACGCCAAACACCGCCAGCCCGGATACCGTGCGAGCCATGACGCCTGATATGTTCTTCGACTATATGGCCGTGCATCTGAACGGCATGAAAGCGGCGAATGCTAAAGCGTTGCTGAACTTTGATTTCGGTTATGAAGGAAAATACAAAGTTGAGCTGGAAAACGGCGTGCTTAACCACACCGCCGACGCTCAGGCAAAAGAGGCTGACGCGACCATCACGATGTCCCGCGAAACGCTTAACCGCATCATCCTGAAGCAGGAAACCGTGCAGCAAGCGAAAGCTAACGACGATATGAAAATCAGCGGGAATGCCGCTAAGCTCGACGAGCTGATGGGTTACATGGACAAGTTTGAATTCTGGTTCAACATCGTCACTCCGTAACTTCCCTTCCCCCTGCGGCGCTTGCTGCAGGGGACTCGCCTTTCCCCAGCATATCTCTCCACTGTTTACTTAAAGGTTAGTAAATTCTTCTTATCATTCACTACAATGATGGTACGATCTGCCCGTTGCTAACCTTCAAAAGGATTTACAGTGAAAAACGCATCGACTTTTGCCGCTACCCTTCTCTCTCTGGCCTGCCTGTCCGGCAGCGCTATTGCTGCCACCACGCCGCTGGAAAAAATCGCGCCGTACCCGCAGGCAGAGAAAGGAATGAAGCGTCAGGTGATTACCCTTCCTGAACAGAAAGACGAAGGGAATTATAAAGTAGAGCTGATGATTGGTCAGACGCTGGAAGTGGACTGCAACCAGCATCGCCTCGGCGGCAAACTGGAAAGCAAAACGCTTGAAGGCTGGGGTTATGACTACTACGTCTTCGACAAAGTGACCTCTCCGGTTTCAACCATGATGGCCTGCCCGGACGGCAAAAAGACACAGAAATTTGTCACCGCTTACCTGGGTGACGATTCGCTGGTTCGCTATAACAGCAAGCTGCCGATCGTGGTGTACACCCCTGAAAATGTTGACGTGAAGTACCGCATCTGGAAAGCGGAAGACGCAGTGCAGACCGCCGAGAAACGCTAAGCTTCACATAGCGATATGCCCGGTGGCGCTACGCTTACCGGACCTACGAAATCATCACTCATGTAGGTCCGTGCAAGCGTAGCGCCGCCGGGCATTTTCAATTTACAGCGCGATATCCGCAACAGGCTTCAGCTCTACAAGAGGCGGCGTGAACTGCGCCTGCGGTACCGGATCGGCCACAGTTTCAGTTTCATAACGCAATCCCAATACTTCGCTGGTGTGCGCCAGTGCCTGACGAATAGCCTGTGGGTCACTGCTTAAGCGAGTTCCATAGGTCGGTACCACCGAGCGTAATTTTTCCTGCCAGGCCGCCGATTTCACTTTCTCTTTAAACACCTGCTCCATCAGCTGCAACATAATAGGTGCCGCCGTCGATGCGCCTGGCGATGCGCCAAGCAATGCCGCAACGGTGCCTTCGTCGTCGCTGACCACTTCAGTACCTAAACGCAGTACGCCACCTTTATCCGCATCGCGTTTGATAATCTGCACCCGCTGCCCGGCCTGCCATAAGCGCCAGTCGCCTTTTTTTGCCTGCGGATAGTATTCCTGCAGGGCCGCCAGGCGATCTTTATCCTTCTGCACCACCTGCCCCACCAGATACTTAACCAGATCGAAGTTATCCAGCCCGACGTGCAGCATCGGCAGGATATTCGATTTATTGGTTGAGTTGAGCAAATCCCACAGCGATCCGTTTTTCAGGAATTTAGTCGAGAACGTCGCAAACGGCCCGAACAGCACGGCACGCTTGCCGTCGATGATGCGGGTATCAATGTGCGGAACCGACATCGGCGGCGCGCCAACCGAGGCCTGACCGTACACTTTAGCCAGATGGTGATTCACCACATCCGGGTTTTCGCACACCATAAATTGCCCGCCAACCGGGAATCCGGCGTACTCTTTCGCCTGCGGGATCCCTGTTTGCTGCAAGAGTTTCAGCGCGGCACCACCTGCGCCAATGAAAATGAATTTCGCCCGGATAACCCGACGGACTTTACGATCGCTTGCATCCGATACCGTCACCGTCCAACTGTTATCGGCGTTACGTTTAAAACGACGCACTACCGTATTCAGCTGGAGGGAAAAATTATCCTGCGAGCGAAGCCCGGCGATAAGTTGGCGGGTGATCTCGCCGTAGTTAACGTCGGTGCCAATCTCCGTGCGGGTTGCCGCCACTTTCTGCTGCGGATCGCGCCCTTCCATCACCAAAGGTGCCCACTTCTTGATTTGTGCAGGATCTTCGGAATAGCGCATCCCCTGGAACAGGGAGTTTTGCTGTAAGGCAGCATAGCGTGCGCGCAGGAAATTCACATTGTCTTCGCCCCAGACGAAGCTCATATGCGGAACGGTATTGATAAACGTTTTAGGGTGTTGCAGCACACCGCGCGTCACCTGGTGAGCCCAGAACTGACGTGAAATCTGGAAGGCTTCATTGATTTCAATGGCTTTGTCGATGCTGACGGAACCATCGGCCTTTTGCGGCGTGTAGTTCAGTTCCATCAGTGCGGCATGACCGGTACCGGCGTTGTTCCAGCCGTTGGAGCTTTCCTCGGCGACGCTGTCCATGCGCTCGACCATAGTAATAGACCAGTCTGGTTCCAGTTCCTGAAGCCAGGTTCCCAGCGTGGCGCTCATGATGCCACCGCCAATCAACAATACATCCGTCTGATGCTCAGGACGGGCGTCAGGTTTGTCTGCCAGAGGTTCGGCATGCAAACCAACCGCCTGTGAGCGACGTACGGCCATTTTTTTCTTCATCGCAATGAGCCTTTCTGTACTCGCGTTTTTTGTTTAGCGCAGGTGAAACGATTCGGGGAAGGTCACGTTAGCACTGACGATGAAAGATTTAAATATTGTTTAAACTTTAAGTTCTGTTTTGAGATCTGTTATAAAAATGTTTAATAAATGTGGCATTGAAATGAGTATTGGTACTGGTTAAGTGTGACGTAACGCGGTAATATCGCCCGTTTTGTGATGAACCGCACGTCACATTGCTTATAGATAACGCGATATTCATAACCCTACATTCTTTATGACAAATAGCCCGAAACCGTTAACCACTGCTGAAACCGCCTCTCTGTGTCAGGTCGTCAGATCTCCTGCTTTGCTGATGCGAGAATCCCTCGCTGGGGCGATCACCGCGCTGGCCTTAATCCCGGAAGTGATTTCGTTTTCGGTCATTGCGGGCGTTGATCCGAAAGTAAGCCTGATCGCTTCCGTAGTGCTGTGCCTGGCGATGTCCGTTCTGGGCGGTCGTCCGGCAATGGTGACGGCGGCGGCCGGGTCGGTGGCGTTGGTGATTGGGCCGATGGTGCATCAACACGGCGTGGGATACATTCTGCCCGCCGTAGTGATGGCCGGTGTCATTCAAATCCTGTTCGGCGTTTTGGGAATGGCAAAGCTGATGCGCTTTATTCCTCAGGCAGTGATGACCGGTTTCGTCAACGCGCTGGGCATCCTTATCTTCTTTGCTCAGGTGCCGCATTTCTGGAGCAGTAATCCGCTGGTGATCGCGCTGTTCGCCGCTACCCTGTTGATGGTGCTGTTTATTCCACGCTTCATCAAAAGCATTCCTTCCCCGCTGATTGCCGTGGTGGTGTTAACGCTGTTCACCGTATTTAGCGGCCAGCTGCCGCCGGTGGTAGGCGATCAGGGGTCAATGGCCGGCGGCATGCCCGCTTTCACTGAACTGTTGGTCCCGCTCAACCTGAACACGTTGCAAATAATCTGGCCCTGCGCTCTGAGCATTGCTTTCGTCGGGCTGATGGAATCATTGCTGACGGCAAAACTGGTGGATGATTTGACCGGTACGCCTTCCAGCAAAGCGCGTGAAAGCGCTGGGCTTGGGGTTGCTAATATTCTGGCTGGTTTTTATGGCGGGATCGCCGGGTGCGCGATGATAGGCCAGACCATTGTGAATGTGGAGATGGGCAAAGGACGCAGCCGCCTTTCGACCCTTGTCGCAGGCCTGGTACTGTTGGTGCTGGTTACCGGCCTGAGCGCCGTGATGGCTAAGATCCCGATGGCGGTCTTAGCCGGGATCATGGTGATTGTGGCGCTGAAAACCTTTAGCTGGCACAGCATTCAGCCTTCGGCACTGAAGCAAACGCCGTGGTCCGCCACTTTGGTCATGCTGGTGACGGTTATCGCCACTGTCAGCACAGGCAATCTGGCGATTGGCGTGCTGGCAGGAATTGTGGTGCTGGTTTTAATTCCTTCCGGAATCCGCCAGCGCCATGCTCTTAAATCAGAAACAGCGTCGCCAGCCCCAGAAAAATAAAGAATCCACCGGTGTCGGTGATGGCGGTGATCATCACGCTTGATCCGACAGCCGGATCCCGCCCGAGCCGGGTCATGATCATCGGGATCAGCACGCCCATCAGCGAAGCCACCAGCAGATTGAGCACCATTGCCAGCATCATCACTGCCCCGAGCTGCGGATCGTCGTACAGCCACCAGGTCACACAGCCCATGATCCCACCCCAGACAAGTCCATTGATCAGCGCCACGCCCATTTCGCGCAGGATCAGGAACGAGAAGTTGCCTGGCTGAATATGCTGCAGCGCCAGCGCACGAACAATCATGGTGATGGTCTGGTTACCGGTGTTGCCGCCGATCCCGGCAACAATGGGCATCAGCGAAGCCAGCGCCACCAGTTGTGAAATGGTATGTTCAAATCCGTCAATCACGCGCGAAGCAATGAAAGCGGTGCAGAGGTTAATTGCGAGCCACGCCCAGCGGGTTCTGATCGCTTTGCTGACGGGGGCGAACACGTCCTCATCGTTGCTTAGGCCGCTCATCTGACGAATATCGTTATCCGTTTCTTCGTACACCACATCGACGATCTCATCGATGGTCAGGCGACCCATCAGTTTACCTTCGTCATCAACGACAGCTGCGCTGACCAGGTTATCACGTTCAAAGGTTCGTGCCACCTTCTCAGCATCCTGCTGCGGGTGAAAGGTCTCGGGCTCAGCTTCCATCACCTCATCCACGCGGCGTCCAGCCGGATTCAGCAGAATGGTTTGCAGTTCCAGCTCGCCCAGCAGCCTTTTGTTGCGATCGGTGACGAACAGCTTATCGGTGTTTTCCGGCATCTTGCCGAGGCGCCGCAGGTAGCGCTGTACCGCTCCGAGCGTAACGTCCGGGCGAATGGTGATGACCTCGAATTCCATGATCGCCCCGACGCTGTCGTGGGCATAATTCATCACCTGGCGTGCGCGGATGCGCTCTTCCGGCGGCAGCGTCGCCAGCAGCCGTCCCGTCAGGTTACGCGGCAGGTGCTGAACCAGATAGATTTTTTCATCGATATCGAGGCTTTCCAGCGCATCCAGCAGCGCCTTATCGCTCATACCGTCAATCAGATCGTCATAGACATTTTCAGACGCTTCTAGCAGCACATGCCCGCGTTTGCTGTCTTCAACCAGCCCCCACAGCGCATGACGTTCGTCGGAGGGCAGCGCTTCAAAGGTATCCGCCAGATCGGGAGCGGGAAGGTGTGCCACCAGCGCACCCACTTCAGCAATGTCGTCCGCCAGCTTCCCTTCATCATACTGTTCGGCGACCGTGAGTTTGCCGGATAAAGCCGAGGTAATGGCTTTATCCGTGGTCAGAAGCCAGATCAGGCGGGCACGTTCCTGATCGCGCACTCTGGCGCTGTTTTTATGAAAAAGGGGCATTGATCGACAGTCCTTGGGCTGGGCAGGGATATTTCCAGGCTCTAAGCATAGCGCGGGTAAATGTAAAAAATAATAAACCTGAGGCGGGAGTGGCGAAAAAGAAGGCAAAAGCCCCTAAAAAAAGAGGCTTTGAGTCAGTGGAGCGCTTTTATTGCCCGGTGGCGGCTACGCCTTACCGGACCTACAAATGTGCGTAGGTCCGTGCAAGCGCAGTGCCGCCGGGCAATCAGGCTGTTCTGGCAACGGCATCCCGGGAAGCAGCATCGCGCTCTTCGCCGGTCAGTTCACTCAGCTTGCCGTTACGCATTTCCAGCAAGCGGTCGGCGTGAATAAAGTAGTGATCGTCGTGGCTGATGGCGAAAATGGTTTTGCCCATCTCCTGCATCAGCGGTAGCAGCACCTGATAAAACTCGCGGCGGAAATGCGGATCCTGATCGGCCGCCCATTCATCCAGCAGAATGATGTCTCGCTCTTCGGCTAAGGCCAGCAGCAGAGCGACACGTTTTTTCTGCCCTTTCGACAGCTTCAGATCGAGAATTTTTCCGTCCTCAAGCTGCAGCTTGCGATCCATCTTCAGCTGCGAAAGCCATTTCTCCACCAGCTGTGGCTTAGCCTGCAGCCCTTCCGGGCCCAGCAGCCTGTCAAACAGCCACACGTCGGTGAATACAGCCGAGAACAGCTTGCGGTAATCTTCCGGTTTTTCGACTGCCAGTGGCTGCCCGTCCAGCAGGATCTCGCCCGATACCGGTTGATACAGCCCGGTCAACAGCATCGCCAGCGTTGATTTCCCGCTGCCGTTTCCACCAATCAGAAAGATCAGTTCTCCGCGCTTCAGGGTCAGATTTATCGGGCCAACGGCGAAAGTGTTGTCCTGATAATGGAATTCAACATTGCGCAGCTCCAGCGTTTGCCAGTTGGGGTGCGGCTGAGCTTTCGGGAATTCTGCCTGGTAAGGGGCCAGCGAGAAGCTATTCAGTTTTCTGAAAGCCACCTGGGCGCTAAGCAGCGTCGGCAGCGCACCGACGGCAGACAGCAGCGGCGTGCGCAGGAACAGCAGCGTCAGCGAGTAGGTCGCCGCCACGTTGGTATCCGCCCAGCCAAGGCTGTTCGCCATCCAGAACACCAGGCCAATCGCGCCCAGCATCATGATATTCGACCAGTTCACAGCGCTGAGATGGTAGGTATCGGCACGAACAATGTGGTGGCGATACTCTTTCGCATCCGGGATATACAGCTGATTAAAGATATATTCAGCGCGCTCGCGGTTCAGCGTCAGCTCTTTGCGCCCTTCCAGCACCGTCTGGTAGTCGTGATATAGCTTGTCTTCCGTTTCACGTAGGGTCGCCATGTGCTTGTAAACGCGCGCCACCAGCACAAATCCGCCCCAGATCGTCAGCGCCATCCACAAAACGGTGATCGCCAGCATTTTTCCTGACAGGAAAAAGAGGTAAGCCGCAGAGCCGAAGGTCAGAATGATCCCCTGCACCAGTTCCGGCAGGCGGACAAAGGCAATGGTAATATTGCGCACGTCGCTGGTCAGCCCGGCTAACAGCGCGGCATTACCGAGTTTCTCGACCCGCTCAATTTGGGTGTCCAGAATACGTTTGATGAATTCACTGCGCAGACGATAGACGAAGTGATGTCCGAGTACGGTCAGAGCCAGCTGTGAACCCAAAGTCACTGCCATCAGCAGCAGCAGTAAGCCCAGAAATTCCGGTAACACGGAGAGGGAGACATCAACGCTTTCGATCAGGCGCAGATTAATGAAAGCGATCAGACCAATGCCGAGCGCGGCGCTCAGCAGACTTAACGCCATGACGGCGATAAACGGCCAGCGGTACTGCCGCCAGACCAGAAGAAGAAGCTGCATAACAACGATTCCGGACAACCAAAACAGCCAGCAGTTTAAACGGCTCGCGCCTTACATCAAGAATAATTCTTATTTTTATTTCTGTTTCAGGTGTGACGGAAAGTGAGGTTGTAGCGAAAGGCTCCGGTTGCCGGATGATCACCCTCTTTCAGCGGCTGTATACCGTGATAAAACAAGCGTGACTCTCCTCCCCAAACCACCACGTCCCCGTGTTCCAAAAGAACGCGCTGCAGGGGATCGTTGCGCTGCAATCCACCAAACTGAAAAACGGCGGGCAGCCCCAGGGAAACAGAGACAATCGGGGCGCTCAGCGTCTTCTCATCTTTATCCTGATGGAGCGAGAGCTTAGCGCCTGGCGCATAGCGGTTAATCAGGCAGGCATCTGGCAGAAAGTCAGGATAACCGGCCTCTTTGGCGCATTGCAGAGCAAGATCCAGGAATAGCTCAGGCATGGCGGGCCAGGGATTAGCGGTCTGTGGATCGACAGGCGAATAGAGATAACCTTTTTGATTCGTGGCCCAACCTAGGTTGCCGCAGTTGGTCATCGCCACCGACATGGTATAGCCGCCAGGGGTTACCATATGACGAAACGGTGAAACAGCAGCAATATTCCCCACGTCTGCCAGCAACGCCTCCGCTACAGACAGCGCCCGACGCCGCAGAATGACGGCACCGGGTGCAAGCGGCTCCTGCCAGGGAGGAGTATCGGCAAACAGATCCAGCATCATTGTTTTCCCGTCACCCCTTCACGGCGCAGTAGCTCAGCCTTTCGCTCAACTCCCCAGCGATAGCCGGACAGCGCCCCACTCTGCCGGACCACACGGTGGCAGGGAACGATCAGCGCCAGCTTGTTGGCCGCACAGGCATTAGCGACGGCACGTACGGACTGAGGTTTACCGATAGCTTCAGCTATCTGCTGATAGCTGCGAGTTTCTCCGACTGGGATCGAACGCAGCGCCTGCCAGACTAACTGTTGGAAAGCCGTGCCGCGAATATCCAGCGGCAGCTCTACCGAAGAGCGCTGGCCGTCCAGCAGGGCGATAACTCCTGCAACCTGCTGCTGGAAAGTGGGATCGGCCTCTTCCCGGCGGGCATTGGGGAACATTTGCGCCAGTTCGGCAAGCAGGGTTTCGTCGTCATCTCCCGGCAGCACGGCGCAGATCCCACGCGAGCTTCCGGCCACCAGACATCGTCCCAGCAGGCAGGAACCCAGCGCGTAATGAATGGTCTGGTCATCGCCACCGCGACGATATTGGCTGGCGGTCATGCCCAGCGTGTCATCGGCATGGCGATAAAAACTGCTACTTGCAGGGAATCCTGCGGCCAGAACGGCATCGGTGACCGTTTCGCTCTCTTTCAGTGACTCTCTGAGCTTGCGGGCCCGCCACGCCTGCTGCCAGGCGCGCGGTGTCATTCCGGTAGTCGATTTAAACAAACGATGAAAATGGTACGGGCTGACGGCGACTTCTTTTGCCAGCTGTTCCAGCGTCAGTGTCTGTTCCTGCTCAAGCAGGCGGCAGGCTTGAGCCACCTTATCGATTCGCTGCTGATGAGGATCGGCCTTGTCCGGCTGGCAGCGTTTACAGGCGCGGAACCCTGCCGCCCGGGCCTCATCTGCGCCTGGGAAAAAGCGAACATTTTGCCGCAGCGCATGTCGTGCCCGACAGGAAGGACGGCAATAGATGCCGGTGGTCAGTACTGCAAAAACGAACTGACCGTCGGCTTCCGCTTCTCTGTTGAGTACCGCCTGCCAGCGGATTTCATCATTTATAGCTGCGATACGTTTCATAAAAACTCCGGCTTCTTATTGAGGATAGCCTGAGTGTGGCCCGTTCACGCGCGCAAAAAACCGCGATTCTTGCTTTTTAATTTTTGCCGCTGACCAGGAACGTTTCAAACTGCGGTGACATCCAGGTTTTAAAACCGTCACCTTCTTTGATGATCATATAGATCGCCAGCCCCTGCTCGCGGGCCACTTCTTTAGCTTTCTCCGTTCCCAGCACCATCAACCCGGTATCCCAGCCGTCGGCTTCCAGCGCGGTCGGCGAAATCACGGTGACAGAAACCAGTTTATGTTGGATCGGCGCTCCGGTAGCAGGATCAATCACGTGGGAGATGCGTTTGCCATCCAGTTCATAGTAATTGCGGTAGCTGCCCGAGGTGCTGATGCCGTGCCCGTTGATATCGACAATGGCCTGCACCGCATTTTCTTTATCGGTTGGCTTTTGGATAGCCACGCGCCACGGCTGCCCATCGGCATTCATACCGCGGCTGACCAGCGCACCGCCTACCGACACCAGATAGCGGGAGATCCCTTCCTGGGTCATCAGATGAGCAAGATGATCGGCGGCATAGCCTTCGCCAACGGTGGAGAGATCAACATACAGATCCGGCAGATCTTTTTGCAGATACTGGCTACCGGATTCGTTAATCACCTTCAGATGCTGCAATCCGGTGCGGGCTTTCGCCGCCGCGATTTGCGCAGCGTCGGGAGTCTTCACCGGCTGTTTGTCAGGGCCAAATCCCCACAGGTTGACCAATGGACCCACGGTGATATCCATTGCCCCCTGAGTTTTCGCACCAATGCGCAGAGACTCAGTAACAATATCCGCCATCGCTTCACTAACGGGCCATGGCGCTGTGCTGCGGGAGTGGTTAAACCGCATCAGCGCAGAGTCATTTTTCCAGGTTGAAAGCAGCTGGTCGTCTCCATCCAGCTGAGTCTGGATCTTTTCACGCAGCGCCTCAGCGTGAGCGCTGTCGAGATTAATCACGCTGACACGCCAGAAAGTTCCCATGGTTTTGCCTTCCAGCACGGTCAGCGGAGATTTTTCGGGGGCGGAAACGGAAGTGCCGTTATCGCACCCAGCAAGGATAAGTGTGACGGCAACCAGCGCCGTACGAAGAAAAGTGATAGCCATAAAACTCCCTCTTGTTTGCGCGCAAGAGTACACCAGTCTGCTTAAACAAAGCATAAAAAAAGGGCCCCGAAGGGCCCCTTGTCTTACTATTCAGCAAATTAGAACTGGTAAACCAGACCAGTTGCAACGATGTTGTCAGTGCCAATACCGTTGTTTTTGTAGAAGCTGTCGTTACCGTCGAGCAGGTTGATTTTGTAATCAACGTAGGTAGACATGTTTTTGTTGAAGTAGTAAGTCGCGCCAACGTCCATGTATTTAACCAGGTCTTTGTCGTCGCTACCACCGATGGTGTTCAGGCCTTTACCTTTAGACTGCAGGTAGGAGATTGCTGGACGCAGACCGAAGTCGAACTGGTACTGAGCAGTCACTTCAAAGTTCTGAGTTTTATCTGCAATACCGCCGCCATTCTGACCATTGTTAGTCGAAGCAGAACCGTATGGAGTCATGTTACGGGTTTCCGCGTACATAGCCGCGATGTAAACGTTGTTCGCGTCATACTTACCGCCAACAGTCCATGCTTCAGCTTTGTTACCCGCAGTGTACTGCTGGTTAGTCAGGTAAGCATTTTTCTGATCGTTGGTACGGTTAGAGTTGGTGTACGCCGCACCCAGGCTGAAGCCTGCGCCGATGTCGTAAGTAGAGGAGATACCGAAGCCGTCGCCATTCGCGTTACGGAAGCTACGGTCACCGTTGTTAGTACCTTCACCGGAACCTGGGTTCTCGTTTTTACCCTGATACTGCAGAGCAAAGTTCAGGCCATCAACCAGACCGAAGAAATCGCTGTTACGGTAGGTCGCAACACCGTTAGTACGGCCAGTCATGAAGTTGTCAGACTTGGTGTAGGAGTCGCCACCGAACTCTGGCAGCATATCGGTCCAGCCTTCGATGTCGTACAGAACGCCGTAGTTACGACCGTAGTCGAATGAACCGTAGTCGCCGAACTTCAGACCTGCGAATGCAAGACGAGTCCACGCCTGGCTGTCGCCGCTGTCGGTAGTTTCAGGGTTGTTCGCCTGAACGTTGTATTCCCACTGGCCGTAACCGGTCAGCTGGTCGTTGATCTGAGTTTCGCCTTTGAAGCCGAAACGAACGTAGGACTGGTCACCGTCAGCGCCATTGTCGCTGGAGAAATAGTGCAGACCATCAACTTTACCGTACAGATCTAATTTGTTGCCATCTTTGTTATAAATTTCAGCCGCGTTTGCTGCGCCTGCTACCAGCAGTGCTGGTACCAGGAGGGACAGTACTTTAACTTTCATGTTATTAACCCTCTGTTATATGCCTTTTTATATCGCCACTGCATACTGACTAAGCTTCTAATCAGTCGGCAAGCCTATTGTGCTGCAAAATGCAGAAATATCCAATAAGAAAATGATACGAGAACTTTTAAGATGTTTCAAATTGCGCAGTAGATGTTTCATTTTGTAAATTCGGCGGAACTTTTTGATGCCACGAAAAGCTAAAAAATATCGCATCAATAATCAAGATTATGTAAAAACACTTACAAAACAATTAATTGAAAGAAGTAATGGTTATAGCACTGAATGACAAAACAAAATCCGAAACGATCTCTAGAATAATCAACGCTATCATCATTAACTTTATTTATTACCGTCATTCAGTTCTGAATGTCTGTTTACTCATATTTCTACCGGGTGCATCGCATCCGGTTTTTTTTTACCCTTCTTTACGCAACTTTAATAGTTATGTGCTACCCGCAAGAAATTATAACGACTATTAATTAATCGTCTCGACTGGAAAAATTTCCTTTAGGTACTAAGAGATAAATAATCTCTTGTTATTTCGTGCGTTTTCTTGCCGTCTCAACGTAAATATTTGTACAAAAAATGTAACAATGTACATATTCATCTGCACATTGCGGCCAATTGTGCAGAAATCAGTCGACTGGTCGGGGAAGGTGGAAATTGGCGTATTACCCTTTATACTGCCTGCTGGACTTGCCTTCGCTGATTACAACAACAGCAAGCCTTTAACAGGTTTTCGGACAGGGCAGTAAGCAAGCTTTTCACGCGTTTCTGGTGCGGTCATCATGGATTACACACACTAATGAGTCAGTCTGGCGCAACGTTCCCCAATAAGTTTTCTCTGATCCCCGGAAGCATTTCCCGTTTCTTCCTGCTGCTGATCGTCGTTCTGCTGGTGACGATGGGAGTGATGATCCAGAGCGCGGTCAACGCCTGGTTAAAAGACAAGAGCTATCAGGTTGTTGATATGACGCATGCCATTCACAAGCGCGTCGATACCTGGCGCTATGCCACCTGGCAGATTTACGACAACATCGCTGCTTCAGCCACAGCGGCACCCGGCGGAGAAGGCCTGCAGGAAACGCGTCTTAAGCAGGATGTCTATTATCTGGAGAAACCGCGGCGTAAGACAGAAGCCTTAATCTTCGGTTCACACGATGGCTCGACGCTGGATATGACGCAGAAGATGTCGAACTATCTGGATACGCTGTGGGGCGCCGAGACGATCCCCTGGTCGATGTACTACCTCAATGGTCAGGACAACAGCCTGATCCTGATCTCTACCCTGCCGTTGAAAGATCTCTCTGCAGGCTTTAAGGAATCGACCGTCGGCAGCATTGTCGACTCACGCCGCGCCGAAATGCTGCAACAGGCGAACACGTTGGATGAGCGTGAAAGCTTTTCCACTCTGCGTCGTCTGTCATGGCAAAATGGCCGCTATTTTACGCTGCGCACGACCTTCAACCAGCCAGGCCACCTGGCCACCGTCGTGGCGTTCGATTTGCCTATCAACGATCTGATCCCACCAGGTATGGCGCTGGACAGCTTCAGGCTTGAAGCTGATCCGTCGCAAAACAATCTACGCAGCCAGGATAAAGATGCTGCGGACAGCGTGAACATCAATTTCAACAGTTCACGTATTGAAATTGCCTCCTCGGTCAACTCCACCGGCATGCGCCTGGTCTGGCAGGTTCCTTTCGGTACTCTGCTGCTGGATACGCTACAAAACATTCTGCTGCCGCTGTTACTGAACATTGGCCTGCTGGCGCTGGCCCTGTTTGGCTACAACACCTTCCGCCACTATACCGGCCGCCGCCAGGCCGACTCGGGTTCACCCGGAGTGGTCAACAGCGAGCTGCGTGTGCTGAAAGCCATTAATGAAGAGATTGTTTCAGTGCTGCCGCTGGGCTTACTGGTTCACGATCAGGAATCCAACCGCACCATCATCAGCAATAAGATTGCAGACCACCTGCTGCCGCACCTGAATCTGCAAAACATCACCAGCATGGCCGACCAGCATCAGGGCGTGATCCAGGCCACCATCAACAATGAGCTTTACGAAATACGCCAGTTCCGCAGCCAGGTGGCTCCGCGCACGCAGATTTTCATTATCCGCGATCAGGATAAAGAAGTGCTGGTCAACAAAAAGCTCAAACAGGCGCAGCGTCTGTATGAGAAAAACCAGCAGGGCCGAATGGCCTTTATGCAGAACATTGGCGAAGCCCTGAAACAGCCAGTGAAAGCGCTGGCGGAACAGGCCGATAAGCTTAAGAGCGACGATCATCAGAAACTGGCGCAGCAGGCCGATACGCTGATCCGCCTGGTGGATGAAATCCAGCTGGCGAATCTGCTGGAAGACGACGGCTGGAAGGGAAGCCCAACCCTGTTCTCGATTCAGGATCTGATTGACGAAGTGGTACCGGAGGTTCTTCCGGCTATCAAACGCAAGGGGCTACAGCTGCTGATTAACAATCAGTTGGGTGCCAGCGAGCAGCGCCACGGCGACCGGGATGCCCTTAAGCGCATTCTGCTGCTGCTGATCCAATATGCGGTGACCACTACGCAGATTGGTAAAATCACCCTTGAGGTAGGAAAAGACGACTCCGCAGAGGACCGTCTGACGTTTCGCATTCTGGATACCGGTAACGGCGTTTCGAACAGCGAAATCGATAATCTGCATTTCCCGTTCCTTAACGACACCCAAAGTGACCGCTTTGGTAAAGCTAACGCCCTAACCTTCTGGCTTTGCGACCAGCTGGCACGTAAACTGGGCGGTCATCTCAATATCAAAGCACGAGACTCGCTGGGCACACGTTATTCCCTGCATGTTAAAATGGCACCTCGTGAGCAACAGGCTGAATCCGATGAGAAATTGCTGGATGACGTTGTTGCGATGGTCGACATTACGTCGAACGAAGTCCGTAGTATTGTCGTCAGACAGCTGGAAAACTGGGGGGCGAGCTGCATTTCCCCGGATGAACGGCTTTCAAGTCAAGACTACGATCTGTTTTTAACAGATAATCCGTCTAATCTTACTGCGCCAGGCTTACTTTTAAGCGATGATGAGGCCGGTATTCGTAAAATTGGTCCCGGCCAGCTACGCGTAAACTTCAATATCAGCAACACGATGCAGGAAGCCGTCCTCCAGCTGATAGAAGAACAGCTGGCTCAGGGAGAATTACTGGAAACACCCGCTGGCGTAAATGAGAACGTCGAACTCCATGCCAGCGGCTATTATGCGCTGTTTGTCGACACGGTACCGGATGATGTTAAGAGGTTGTATACTGAATCAGCAGCCAGCGATTTTGCTGCGCTGGCACAGACGGCCCACCGCCTGAAAGGCGTGTTTGCCATGCTCAATCTGGTACCTGGCAAGCAGTTATGTGAAACGCTGGAGCATCTGGTCCGTGAGAAAGATGCCCCCGGCACAGAGAAATATATCAGCGACATTGACGCCTACGTCAAAAGCTTGATGTAGCAAGGTAGCCTAAATACATGAACAATATGAACGTTATTATTGCCGATGATCATCCGATTGTACTGTTCGGTATTCGCAAATCACTTGAGCAAATCGAGTGGGTGAATGTCGTCGGCGAATTTGAAGACTCCACTGCGCTTATCAATAATCTGCCGAAACTGGACGCCCATGTGCTGATCACCGACCTCTCCATGCCTGGAGACAAATACGGTGACGGTATTACCCTTATCAAGTACATCAAACGCCATTTCCCGGGCCTGTCGATTATCGTTCTGACCATGAACAATAACCCGGCAATCCTCAGCGCCGTTCTGGATCTGGATATCGAAGGGATCGTGCTGAAACAGGGCGCCCCGACCGATCTGCCAAAAGCGCTGGCCGCGCTGCAGAAAGGCAAAAAATTCACTCCGGAGAGCGTCTCTCGCCTGCTGGAGAAAATCAGCGCGGGCGGTTACGGCGATAAGCGTCTCTCTCCGAAAGAGAGCGAAGTACTGCGTCTGTTTGCCGAAGGTTTCCTGGTCACCGAAATCGCCAAGAAACTCAACCGCAGCATCAAAACCATCAGCAGCCAGAAGAAGTCAGCGATGATGAAACTGGGCGTTGAGAACGACATTGCGCTGCTGAACTATCTCTCTTCCGTGACGCTGAGCCCGGCAGATAAAGATTAATAACATTGCTCTGAGGAGAAAAACCCGGCTTGCCGGGTTTTTTATTGCCTGGATGAAGGCGTGTGTTGTGCCTGATGCGGCTTCGCCTTATCAGGCCTACAGCCAAATTTTGATTTTGTAGGCCGGGTAAGGCAAAGCCGCACCCGGCAATACTATTCGCGACTCTTTCTGACCCTGGCGGCATAGACCGTCAGCGTCTGTTTGATGACATCCAGCGTTACCGGTTTCGACAGACAGCTGTCCATGCCGGATTCCAGACAGCGCTGCTTCTCTTCCGCCAGCGCGTTCGCCGTTACCCCTACTACTGGCAGCGTCAGGCCAAGCTGGCGAATACGCTGTGTCAGGCGATAGCCATCCATATTCGGCATGTTGACGTCGCTCAGCACGATATCGATATGATGCTTACTGAGCACGTTCAGCGCATCCACGCCGTCATTCGCGGTCACGCACTGATAGCCCAGCGATCCCAGTTGATCGGCAAGCAGACGACGGTTAATCGGATGATCGTCGACCACCAGAATCATCATGTCGTCGTTGCTGGCCTCCTGGCTGCTTTCCGGTGTCGGCAATCCGCCGTGGCTGTCTGCGTTTTCCACCTCAACGCTGTAAATCCGCCCCAGCAGCGAGAGCAGCTCATGCGGTGAGGCCACGCTGTGGATCCACTCGCCCGGAACACGCTCAAGAGGAATACCAATATGGCGTCGGCAGAATATAATCGCCGCACGACCCGTCCACGGCTGAGCCAGCTCATCGTCGGAGATCAGGATGTCGTCACTCTGCGGCGTCTGCCCTTCATAGAGCTGCACTTCCACCCCGTGGCGAATCAGCAACGATTCAACGAACTGGGCCAGCGACGCGTTACGCACCGCAAGCCAGCAGCGCTTGTTCGCCAGTCCTTCAATCGCCGTCGTCGGGGCATTTTGCGCCCCGTACAGCGGAATACGGATCGTAAACTGACTGCCCATCCCCGGTTCGGTATCCACAGAGATATCGCCGTCCATCATGCTAATCAGCTTCTCGCAGATCGCCAGCCCCAGCCCGGTGCCCTGGAAGTTACGCTGCACGCCGGTGCCCACCTGGAAGAATGGATCAAAGAGTCGTACCACTTCTTTCGCCGGGATGCCCACGCCGGTATCGCGCACGCTAATGCTGAGATAGTCCTCGTCGCGCTGCAAATGCAGAATAATGCAGCCCATATCGGTGAACTTGATCGCGTTGCTGAGCAGATTGGAAATCACCTGCTGCAGGCGCATCGGGTCACCCATCAGCTGCTGCGGCACGTCCGGATCGACAAAGCAGTACAGCCCAAGCTGCTTGCGCACCACCAGCGGCAGATAGTTGGCGGTGATATGGCTCATTACCTCGCGCGGCGAGAACTCACGCGGTTCAATTTTCAGCTGCTCGGACTCAATTTTCGAGAAATCGAGGATATCGCTGATGATTTTCAGCAGCAGGCTGGAAGAGTTGTTCATCGCCGTAACCAGACGGTCAACGCCCTTCGGCAGCTCCTTGGTCTGCAGCAGATCGAGGTTACCGATAATGCCGTACAGCGGGGTACGCAGTTCATGACTGACGGTGGCAAGGAACATCGATTTCGACTGACTGGCCTGCTCTGCCGCCTGAGCCATTTCCTGTAAGGATTCTTCCATCTTCACGCGCGAGCTGACGTCCACCAGCACGCAAATCGCCACGTTTTCATTGCGATAGCGAGAATGAACAAAGCTGATTTGCAGGTTGGTGTTATTGCTGGTCAGCACATCCACAAAATTGACCTGCTGCCCGCAGATGATCTGCGTCAGCCGCTGCCGGTCTTCGTGAGTCAGCATATTGAGGTAGTTATGCGCCAGCTCGTTGCTCAGGATGTTAGTCCCGTCCTGAGTGCGCAATATACAGATCCCGACCGGTGCAGAAGCCACAATCTTACGGTTGAACTGTTCGTGTTCTTCGAGGCGCTGTGCGTCCGCTTCGGCGGGCAGGAAGATACGTCGCTCATACATCCGCGCCATGGTGAACAGCGCCAGCCCGGTCAGAATGTTGAGCAGCAAAGCGTTGAGGATCAGCATTCTGATGCGCTCGAGCACCAGATCGACCGGCACAGAATAAACAATACTCAGCGATGACGGCGGTAAACTTTTCTTTAAAATCAGCTCACGGAAGCCCGAGGTATAGCCAAACCAGGCGCGCTCCTGCATCCAGCGAGGCTCGACTTTGAGTTTGCTTTCCGTTCCGGTCAGGGTAATCAGCGATTTACCGTTTTCATCGAGGATGGTCACTCCCATCGGCATACTGCCGGGGGTAAAGAAGTTTTCCATGCGGATAGTCTGCTCAATCCCTAGCAGCGCCTGCAGGCGGTTTGCCAGATATACCGGCGTTAACGCATAAAAATAGCCGACGCCCGGACGGGGACCCTGACTTATCCAGTAGAGATTGTTGCCACGCTCATCCTGCGGAGCATTACGGTATTTGACGATCCGCTCATGCAGCGTTTTAAGCGCCTGATCGCGCTCCACTGGCAGATCGCGCAGGCCAAAATTGGCCACGCAAAGATTGTCGCTGCCAATCAGAAACACGCGGTTGAGATCGTAAGCAGCGGAGAAGTTATCCCGCCAGTAGCGCATGAACCACGCAAGGGACTCGAGCGACCCACGCCAGCTGCTGCTGAGCGCACCGCAGTCTGAATCCTGAAACAGCGGCTCGAAATCCGGGACTTCAGTGTCATCCTTTTTACCCAGGCGCGGAGAAAGCACACCGTTATCCGCGGTCAGGCGGTTTTCCGCAATGTACTTCAGCTCCTTCATCACGTCTGACGTACGCTGAATGTAGCGCTGCGCCTGGTCGTAGCTGAGGTTAAACTCCTGGCGAATCTCCGCCTCTTTCGAGTGCAGGGCGTTGACGATGTAAAACACCGAAATAAAAGCGATCAGCAGCCAAAGTAATAACGCCAGCGCCCGAAAAAGATAGCGGGAAACTTTCAGGGTCGTGCGAAAGGAGACAAGGTATTTCAAAGTTTAACCGTGCGCGTGCAAAAAGATGCGATTAAGGTAGCCGTAAATCCACCCCCTCGCAACGTTGAAAGAAAAAGGGCCAGCGTTAGCCGGCCCTCTTAGCGATGAATTCAGACGATTACTCGTCAGCGTCATCCGCAACGTCGTCGTCAGTGTCCGCTTCCGGGGCGATATCGTCATCCCCTTCTGCCGCACTGCCGTCGATAGCGTCAAGCTCTTCGTCGTCCACCGGTTCGGCAACACGCTGCAGGCCCACCACGTTTTCATCTTCCGCTGTGCGGATGAGGATCACGCCCTGGGTGTTACGACCCACCACGCTGATTTCCGACACGCGAGTACGCACCAGCGTACCGGCATCGGTGATCATCATGATCTGATCGGTATCTTCTACCTGCACCGCGCCCACCACGGAGCCGTTACGCTCGGTGACCTTGATGGAGATAACGCCCTGAGTGCCGCGAGACTTGGTTGGGTATTCGGTTTCCGCAGTACGCTTACCGTAGCCGTTCTGAGTGACGGTGAGGATTGCGCCTTCGCCACGTGGAACGATCAGAGAAACGACTTTGTCTTCGCCCGCCAGCTTAATACCGCGAACGCCCGTTGCCGTACGACCCATCGCACGAACCGCGTTCTCTTTAAAGCGCACCACTTTACCGGCCGCAGAGAACAGCATCACTTCGTCGTTGCCGCCGGTCAGGTCAACGCCAATCAGCTCATCGCCTTCGTTCAGGTTCACCGCGATGATCCCGGCCGAACGTGGGCGGCTGAACTCGGTCAGCGCAGTTTTCTTCACGGTACCGCTTGCCGTTGCCATGAAGACGTTAACGCCCTCTTCGTACTCGCGTACTGGCAGGATAGCGGTAATACGTTCATCGGCTTCCAGCGGCAGCAGGTTGACGATTGGACGACCACGCGCACCACGGCTAGCTTCCGGCAGCTGATAAACCTTCATCCAGTACAGACGGCCACGGCTGGAGAAGCAGAGGATCGTGTCATGGGTGTTGGCGACCAGCAGACGGTCGATAAAGTCTTCTTCTTTAATACGGGCGGCAGATTTACCTTTACCACCACGGCGCTGAGCTTCGTAATCGCTCAGCGGCTGATACTTCACGTAGCCCTGATGAGACAGCGTGACGACAACGTCTTCCTGGTTGATCAGGTCTTCGATGTTGATGTCCGCGCTGTTGGCGGTGATTTCGGTGCGACGCTGGTCGCCGAACTGCTCGCGAACGAGTTCCAGCTCTTCACGGATCACTTCCATCAGACGATCGGCACTGCCCAGAATGTGCAGCAGCTCGGCGATCTGTTCCAGCAGCTCTTTGTACTCGTCGAGCAGTTTTTCATGCTCAAGGCCGGTCAGTTTCTGCAGACGCAGATCCAGAATCGCCTGAGCCTGCTGTTCGGTCAGGAAGTATTTACCGTCGTGAATACCGTACTGCGGCTCCAGCCACTCCGGACGCGCGGCGTCATCACCGGCACGCTCCAGCATCGCGGCCACGTTGCCGAGATCCCAGGACTGGGCAATCAGCGCAGCTTTTGCTTCCGCAGGGGTTGGCGCACGACGGATCATCTCGATGATCGGATCGATGTTCGCCAGCGCAATCGCCAGCGCTTCGAGGATGTGTGCACGGTCACGCGCTTTACGCAGTTCGAAAATAGTACGACGGGTCACCACTTCGCGGCGGTGACGCACGAACGCAGAAAGAATATCTTTCAGGTTCATGATCTTCGGCTGGCCCTGGTGCAGAGCAACCATGTTGATACCGAAGGAAACCTGCAGCTGCGTCTGGGAGTAGAGGTTGTTGAGAACCACTTCACCCACCGCATCGCGTTTGATTTCAATCACGATGCGCATACCGTCTTTATCAGACTCATCACGCAGCGCGCTGATACCTTCCACGCGTTTGTCTTTCACCAGCTCGGCAATTTTCTCGATCAGTCGAGCTTTGTTCACCTGATACGGAATTTCATGCACGATGATGGTTTCACGGCCGGTTTTCGCATCCGCTTCCACTTCTGCGCGGGCGCGAATATAAATTTTGCCACGACCAGTGCGGTACGCTTCTTCGATGCCGCGACGGCCATTAATAATGGCGGCGGTCGGGAAGTCCGGACCCGGGATGTGCTCCATCAGCCCTTCAACGGAAATGTCTTCATCGTCGATGTAAGCGAGGCAGCCGTTGATCACTTCCGTCAGGTTGTGTGGCGGAATGTTGGTCGCCATACCTACTGCGATACCGGACGAGCCGTTCACCAGCAGGTTAGGAATTTTGGTTGGCATGACGTCAGGAATTTTTTCCGTGCCGTCATAGTTATCGACGAAATCGACGGTTTCCTTGTCCAGGTCAGCCATGATCTCGTGCGCGATTTTCGACATACGGATTTCCGTATAACGCATCGCTGCGGCGGAGTCACCGTCGACCGAACCGAAGTTACCCTGACCATCCACCAGCATGTAGCGCAGTGAGAATGGCTGTGCCATACGTACGATGGTGTCGTACACCGCGGAGTCGCCGTGCGGGTGGTATTTACCGATTACGTCACCCACCACACGGGCAGATTTTTTGTAGGCTTTGTTCCAGTCATTGCCCAGTACGTTCATGGCGTAAAGTACGCGACGGTGTACCGGCTTTAAGCCATCCCGGACATCCGGCAGCGCACGGCCAACAATGACCGACATCGCATAATCCAGATAGGAGCTCTTCAGCTCTTCCTCGATGTTGACCGGTGTAATTTCTCTCGCAAGGTCGCTCATCTAACCGCTATCCCTCTACATGTTTCCCGGATTCAAAGGTCGCAAATTATAACACAGCCAGCGCACTTTAAACCAATTTGGTTTACTGGGTGATATACTGCCAGACCTGAATCGGGTTAAGGAGTAAAAGCGCTGATGAATGCTGAAAAACCGGCGGTGGCCAACGTCGATCATGACGAAATTGCGAAATTCGAGGCGGTTGCCTCACGCTGGTGGGACCTGGAAGGTGAATTTAAGCCACTGCACCGCATCAACCCGCTGCGTCTGGGGTATATCGCCAGCCGCTCTGACGGCCTGTTTGGTAAGAAAGTGCTGGACGTAGGCTGCGGCGGCGGGATCCTCGCCGAAAGCATGGCGCGGGAAGGAGCGGAAGTGACCGGGCTGGATATGGGCTTTGAACCGCTTCAGGTTGCCCGTCTGCATTCGCTGGAAACCGGCATTAAGGTGAATTACGTCCAGGAAACCGTGGAAGACCATGCGGCAAAACACGCTGGAGAATACGACGTGGTCACCTGCATGGAGATGCTGGAACACGTGCCGGACCCGCAGTCCGTGGTCAACGCCTGCGCCAAACTGGTGAAGCCGGGCGGTCAGGTGTTCTTCTCTACCATTAACCGTAATGGTAAAGCCTGGCTGATGGCGGTGGTCGGCGCCGAGTATGTCCTGAACATGGTTCCGAAGGGCACTCACGATGTGAAGAAATTCATCAAACCGGCAGAATTGCTAGGCTGGGTGGATCAAACAAACCTGCAGGAGCGTCACATGACCGGCCTGCACTACAACCCGCTCACCAATCATTTCAAACTCGCGCCGGGCGTTGATGTTAACTACATGTTGCATACAACGGCAAAAAACGTCTGACCTCATAGTTTATTCTTATAAAGATTGCGCAGCATTCTGTTGCGCAATTCCCCTTCTCGTTGAAGAAATCAGCACTCGATCAAATTTTCATTTTTTTTATTCGAATATTGACAATCAATGCAGGCCTTATGCTTCGCGGACTTAGCGATTATTACCCTTTCGCAACCTCAATTTAACGTCAAAATCAACCCTTGTACTCAAAAGAATCCTTACTAGAATACTCACCATATAGCGTTAAACTTATCACTCAACCCCTACATATAGTATTTATCCACAGAGTTAGTCACAGCGGCTTTCTGTGGATAAGCGGGGGATATTTTTTCTTTTCACGGACAGGTAAAAGCACATGACTCAAGGTCTGATGGTGACTAAGCGTGATGGCGGGACTGAGAAAATCAATCTCGACAAAATTCATCGCGTGCTGGATTGGGCTGCAGAAGGTCTGAACAACGTTTCTATTTCCCAGGTAGAGCTGCGTTCACACATCCAGTTTTACGACGGGATCAAAACCGCCGACATCCACGAGACTATCATCAAGGCTGCCGCCGACCTGATTTCCCGCGAAGCTCCGGATTATCAGTACCTGGCCGCGCGCCTGGCGATTTTCCACCTGCGCAAGAAAGCCTACGGTCAGTTTGAACCGCCAGCGCTGTACAAGCACGTGGTGAACATGGTTGAGCTGGGCAAATACGATCGTCATCTGCTGGAAGACTATACGGAAGAAGAGTTCCAGCAGATGGACGGGTTTATCGATCACTGGCGCGACATGAACTTCTCCTACGCTGCGGTAAAACAGCTGGAAGGCAAATATCTGGTACAGAACCGCGTCACCGGTGAAATCTACGAAAGCGCCCAGTTCCTGTATATTCTGGTCGCCGCGTGCCTGTTCTCGAACTATCCGCGCGAAACTCGTCTGAGCTACGTGAAGCGTTTCTATGACGCCGTTTCCACGTTTAAAATTTCTCTGCCAACGCCAATCATGTCCGGCGTGCGCACGCCAACCCGTCAGTTCAGCTCCTGTGTACTGATCGAGTGCGGCGACAGCCTTGACTCTATCAACGCCACTTCCAGCGCGATTGTGAAATACGTTTCCCAGCGTGCCGGTATCGGCATCAACGCCGGTCGCATCCGTGCGCTGGGTAGCCCGATTCGCGGCGGTGAAGCGTTCCACACCGGCTGTATTCCGTTCTACAAACACTTCCAGACTGCGGTGAAATCTTGCTCTCAGGGCGGCGTTCGCGGCGGCGCAGCCACCCTCTTCTACCCGATGTGGCATCTGGAAGTAGAAAGCCTGCTGGTGCTGAAAAACAACCGCGGTACCGAAGCAAACCGCGTGCGTCACATGGACTACGGCGTACAGATCAACAAGCTGATGTACACCCGCCTGCTGAAAGGCGAAGAGATCAGCCTGTTCAGCCCATCCGACGTTCCTGGCCTGTACGATGCGTTCTTTGCCGACCAGGATGAGTTCGAACGTCTGTACGTGAAATACGAAAAAGACGACAGCATCCGCAAGCAGCGCGTGAAGGCCGTTGAGCTGTTCTCTCTGGTGATGCAGGAACGCGCCTCTACTGGCCGTATCTACATCCAGAACGTGGACCACTGCAACACCCACAGCCCGTTCGATCCGGTTGTCGCTCCGGTGCGCCAGTCTAACCTGTGCCTGGAAATCGCTCTGCCGACCAAACCGCTGGACGACGTCAACGACGAAAACGGCGAAATCGCCCTGTGTACACTGTCGGCCTTCAACCTGGGTGCGATTGACAGCCTGGACGATCTGGAAGAGCTGGCCGTGCTGGCCGTCCGCGCGCTGGATGCCCTGCTCGACTACCAGGATTACCCAATTCTGGCCGCTAAACGTGGTGCGATGGGTCGTCGTACTCTGGGTATCGGCGTGATCAACTTCGCGTACTACCTGGCGAAGCACGGTAAACGCTACTCCGATGGCAGCGGTAACAACCTGACCCACAAAACGTTCGAAGCCATTCAGTACTACCTGCTGAAAGCCTCTAACGAGCTGGCAAAAGAGCAAGGCGCGTGCCCGTGGTTCAACGAAACCACCTACGCCAAAGGCATTCTGCCGATCGACACCTACAAGAAAGACCTGGATGCGATCGTCAACGAGCCGCTGCACTACGACTGGGATGGTCTGCGCGAGTCGATCAAAACCTACGGTCTGCGTAACTCCACGCTGTCCGCCCTGATGCCGTCTGAGACCTCTTCGCAGATCTCTAACGCCACCAACGGCATTGAGCCGCCGCGCGGTCACGTGAGCATCAAAGCGTCGAAAGACGGGATCCTGCGTCAGGTGGTACCGGATTACGAAAACCTGCAAAACGGCTACGAGCTGCTGTGGGAAATGCCGAACAACGACGGCTATCTGCAGCTGGTGGGCATCATGCAGAAGTTTATCGACCAGTCGATTTCTGCCAACACCAACTACGACCCGACGCGCTTCCCGTCTGGTAAAGTGCCGATGCAACAACTGCTGAAAGACCTGCTCAATGCCTATAAATTTGGCGTGAAAACCCTGTACTATCACAACACCCGTGATGGCGCAGAAGATGCGCAGGACGATCTGGCACCTTCCATCCAGGACGACGGCTGCGAAAGCGGCGCTTGTAAGATCTAATCCTTTGCCGGATGCGGCTTAACGCCTTATCCGGCCTACAAAATCTTCCCCGAACTTGTAGGCCGGATAAGCGAAGCGCATCCGGCATCGACATTCCAGACAGGACACATTAATGGCATACACCACTTTCTCTCAGACCAAGAACGACCAGCTTCTGGAGCCGATGTTCTTTGGTCAACCGGTAAACGTGGCACGCTACGATCAGCAAAAATATGAAATCTTCGAAAAGCTGATCGAAAAGCAGCTCTCCTTCTTCTGGCGACCGGAAGAAGTGGACGTGTCCCGCGACCGTATCGACTATCAGGCGCTGCCTGAGCACGAAAAACACATCTTCATCAGCAACCTGAAATATCAGACCCTGTTGGATTCTATTCAGGGTCGTAGCCCGAACGTGGCGCTGCTGCCGCTGATTTCTATTCCTGAGCTGGAAACCTGGGTTGAAACCTGGGCGTTTTCTGAAACCATTCACTCTCGCTCTTACACCCATATCATCCGTAACATCGTCAACGATCCGGCGACCGTGTTCGATGACATCGTGACCAACGAGCAGATTCAGAAACGTGCGGAAGGCATTTCCCACTACTACGACTCGCTGATCGAGCTGACCAGCTACTGGCATCTGCTGGGCGAAGGGACCCACAGCGTCAACGGTAAAACCGTGACCGTGAACCTGCGCGAGCTGAAGAAAAAACTGTACCTGTGCCTGATGAGCGTCAACGCGCTGGAAGCGATTCGCTTCTACGTCAGCTTCGCCTGTTCCTTCGCTTTCGCTGAACGTAAGCTGATGGAAGGCAACGCCAAAATCATCCGTCTGATCGCCCGTGACGAAGCCCTGCACCTGACCGGCACCCAGCATATGCTGAACCTGCTGCGTTCCGGCCAGGACGATCCGGAAATGGCGGAGATTGCCGAAGAGTGCAAACAGGAGTGCTACGATCTGTTCGTGCTGGCGGCCGTGCAGGAAAAAGAGTGGGCCGAATATCTGTTCCGCGACGGCTCGATGATTGGCCTGAACAAAGACATTCTGTGCCAGTACATTGAGTACATCACCAACATCCGCATGCAGGCGGTGGGTCTCGATCTGCCGTTCCAGACGCGCTCTAACCCAATTCCGTGGATCAACACCTGGCTGGTGTCCGATAACGTGCAGGTGGCACCACAGGAAGTGGAAGTCAGCTCTTATCTGGTTGGGCAAATCGACGCCGAAGTCGACGCCGACGACCTGAGCAACTTCCAGCTCTGATGAGCCGCGTTACGCTTCGCATTACTGGCACACAGCTGCTGTGCCAGGAAGAACATCCTTCGCTGCTGGCAGCGCTGGAGTCGCACAACGTGGCTGTAGAATTTCAGTGTCGCGAAGGCTATTGCGGTTCCTGCCGCTGTCGGCTGGTGTCCGGTCAGGTCGACTGGCTGACGGAACCGCTGGCGTTTGTACATCAGGGTGAAATTCTGCCCTGCTGCTGTAAAGCCAACGGCGATATCGAGATAGAAATGTAATCCACCTACGGGTGGATTACATTTTTCCTGAATCAATTTCGCAGAATTAATCCTATCCCTCTCCACTTCATTTTTATCTCTTGTCAATCATCTGCCGATTATTTATTCTGCAATCGTCTTAATCACGCGCTGGAGTCAATCATGTTTACACAAGATGAGTATGAAGGTTTTTAATCAAACCACTTAAAGGAAAACTTAACATGGACGTTAATCAGCTTCATTATTTAAATACCTGCGCTCAGATTATTAATGCAGGTGCGATGCTACTTAGCCTGTGCGTGGCATCTGCCGCTATCGCCCGCCATCGCAGCGTTGCCTGCAAGGCACTGACCGCCACATTTCTGTATGAGAGCCGGTTTGATAAACGATATATAGAGGGTTTGCATACATTACGGGCCATTCATTTATCAGGAAGGTCATTCCGCAGCTATATTTTTTCTTCTGCAACTTTCAACCAGAGTGAAAAGGATGAAAGACAACAATTAGTTTATTGTCTGAACTTTTATGAGCGTCTGGCGGTAGGAATACTTCACGGCATTTATCACGAAAAGATGATAAAAGAGGTTTTTTATAATTCCATCATCAATAATTACGTCATTGCTGAACCGTTTATTAATGCCATCAGAGAGAAAGAAAAACGTGGTACCTATTATCAGGAATATGAATATTTGGTGAGACGGTGGAGAAAAGCGCCTCTGTTAGCGCGCTTCAGCTAGCAGATGCCCAACCACAGGCATCTGCTGGTGCAAACGTAAATCCGTTATCCGCGACGCGCTAACATCTCTTCGTGATGACGTTTTTCACCGATCATCACGACAATCAGCAGCAATACCGCCAGCACGCTGCCACCGATCATCACCATAAAGCCGCCGTCCCAGCCGAAGAAGTCCACGGTGTAACCGACAATCGCGCTCGCGGCGACGGAACCGCCGAGATAGCCAAACAGCCCGGTAAACCCGGCCGCCGTGCCTGCCGCTTTCTTCGGCGCCAGCTCCAGCGCGTGCAGACCAATCAGCATCACCGGACCATAAATCAGGAAGCCGATGACGATCATGCAGATCATGTCCACGTGCGGGTTGCCCGGCGGATTCAGCCAGTAAACGACAGTGGCAATGGTCACCAGCGTCATAAAGAACACGCCCGTCGCCCCGCGGTTGCCGCGGAACACTTTGTCAGACATCCAGCCGCAAAGCAGTGTTCCCGGAATGCCCGCGTATTCGTAGAAGAAATAGGCCCAGGAGGATTTATCCAGCGCAAAGTGCTTCACTTCTTTCAGGTAGGTCGGCGACCAGTCCAGAATGCCGTAACGCAGCAGGTAAACGAACACGTTAGCAATGGCGATGTACCACAGCAGCTTGTTCGGCAGCACGTACTGCATGAAAATTTGCTTCGCCGTCAGCTCTTCTTCGTTCTTGTCGCTGTAGTCATCCGGATAATCGTTTTTGTACTCTTCGATCGGCGGTAAACCACAAGACTGTGGCGTGTCACGCATTAGCGCAAAGGCAATGATAGCCACCAGAATCGCGCCAAAGGCAGGCATATACAGCGCAGCATGCCAGTCGTTAAACCACGCCATCCCCAGCAGGAACAGCAGCGGCGGGATCCCGCCACCGACGTTGTGCGCGCAGTTCCAGACCGAAACAATTCCCCCGCGCTCCTTCTGTGACCACCAGTGAACCATCGTGCGTCCGCACGGCGGCCACCCCATCCCCTGGAACCAGCCACAGATAAACAGCAGCACGAACATAATCATAATGCTGGACGTCGCCCAGGGCACGAAGCCCATCACCAGCATCACCAGCGCCGCTAAAATCAGACCCGCTGGCAGAAAAACGCGCGGATTCGAACGGTCCGAAACGGAGCCCATAATGAATTTCGAAAAGCCGTAGGCAATCGAAATCCCGGAAAGAGCAAAACCTAAATCACCGCGGGAAAAGCCCTGTTCGATCAGATAGGGCATCGCCAGCGCAAAGTTTTTACGCACCAGATAATAGGCCGCGTAGCCAAAGAAAATGCCGAGGAAAATCTGCCAGCGCAGGCGGCGATACAGCGGGTCGATTTCTGCCTCAGGCAGCCGGGTTTTATGAGGTGCGGGTTTGAAAATACTGAGCATATCAGCCTCCATGGCTTTAGTTATCTGACGAGCTCACCAGAGAATTATCAGTAATATGAATGAATTGTCATGCGGGGCGGATGGTAGGGAAAGGTGCTACGGGATACTGTGAAACATCGCACAAACTGTTACATTTTTATGACAAACATTCCAATGTGAGCACGAAATCACGTTTCACTTTCGAATAATGCTCGAAAATGCGCGATATCAAACAAACCACAGTAAGACTGTGGCTAAATGGAAGAAAACGAAAACCGAGGGAACGTCATGACTTTCTCGACCACCAATCAGGCCGACGTGATCATCATCGGCGGGGGCGCGACAGGAGCCGGGATCGCCAGGGACTGCGCGCTGCGCGGCCTGAAGGCCATTCTGGTAGAACGCGATGATATTGCCACTGGTGCTACCGGGCGCAACCATGGCCTGCTGCACAGCGGCGCGCGCTACGCGGTAACCGATAGCGATTCAGCTCGTGAATGTATCGCAGAGAACGCGATCCTCAAACGCATCGCCCGCCACTGCACCGAGCCCACCGACGGCCTGTTTATCACCCTCCCCGGAGACTCCCTCGGCTATCAACAGACCTTTATCGAAGCCTGCCACAACGCGGGTATCAGCGCCGAGCCGCTTACACCACGACAGGCGCTGGCGATGGAGCCAGCCGTCAACCCGAAGCTGATTGGCGCGGTTAAAGTCCCGGACGGTACCGTCGATCCTTTCCGCCTGACCGCCGCTAATATGCTTGATGCCAGAGAACATGGCGCCATCGTTCGTACCGGCTGCGAGGTTACCGGCCTTATTCGCGAAAGCGACAAAATTTGCGGCGTCACCGTGTGGGATCGTAACCGTCTGGTGAAAGAAGATCTCCGCGCTTCTGTCGTCGTCAATGCCGGTGGCATCTGGGGGCAGCGCATTGCGGAATATGCCGACCTGAGCATCCGCATGTTCCCGGCAAAAGGCTCACTGCTGATCTTCGACCACCGCATCAACCAGCATGTGATCAACCGCTGCCGTAAACCTGCCGACGCCGATATCCTGGTGCCCGGCGATACCATTTCTCTGATCGGCACCACCTCCACACATATCGATTACAAAGATATCGACTGCAATCGCGTGACCGCCGCCGAGGTCGACATTTTGCTGCGCGAAGGCGAGCAGCTTGCTCCGATCATGGCGACAACGCGAATTCTGCGTGCTTACTGTGGCGTAAGGCCTTTGGTCGCCAGCGATGACGACCCAACCGGGCGTAACGTCAGCCGCGGGATAGTACTGCTGGACCACGCCAGCCGCGACGGCCTGGAGGGTTTCATCACCATCACCGGCGGAAAGCTGATGACCTACCGCCTGATGGCAGAAATGGCGACCGATGCGGTGTGCCGCAAACTGAACGTCAGTGCGGCCTGCACTACTGCCACCACGCCGCTGCCCGGCTCACGTGAACCCGCCGAGCAAACGCTGCATAAGATGATTTCCCTCCCTGCTCCACTGCGTGGTTCTGCCGTTTATCGCCACGGCGACCGAACCCCGGCCTGGCTTGGTGATTCCCGCCTGCACCGCAGCCTGGTCTGCGAATGTGAAGCCGTCACCGCCGGAGAAGTGCAGTACGCCATTGAAAATCTTGGCGTAAAAAACCTGCTGGATTTGCGCCGCCGCACCCGCGTCGGCATGGGCACCTGTCAGGGCGAACTTTGCGCCTGCCGCGCAGCTGCCTTGCTCAACCGGTATCAGGTCACCACCCCGGCGCAGTCACTCAATCAGCTCTCAGAGTTTCTGAACGAACGCTGGCGTGGCGTGCAGCCCATTGCCTGGGGCGATGCCTTACGTGAAAGTGAATTCACCCGCTGGGTGTGGCAGGGGTTATGCGGTTTGGAAAAGGAGCAGCAGGATGAAATTTGATACCGTCATTATCGGCGGCGGGCTGGCTGGCCTGCTGTGCGGCTTAACGCTTACCCGGCGCGGTCTGCGCTGCGCCATCATCAGCCGTGGGCAAAGCGGCCTGCATTTTTCCTCCGGCTCATTTGATCTACTCGGTTCTTCTCAGCCTGTAGAAAATGCGCTGGAAACGCTCGCTGAACAGGAACCCGCTCATCCCTACAGCCTGGTGGGGAAAAACCAGGTGCTGAACTATGCCCGTCAAACGGAGCAGTTGCTGACGGAGTGCGGCATCACAATGCAGGGTAACTATCAGCACTCTCATCGACGCGTGACGCCGTTAGGCACGCTGCGTCAGGCCTGGCTCAGCCCGCCTGAAGCCGCCATTTCACCGCTGAACGGGAAACGTGTTGCTGTCATCGGCATCAGCGGCTTTGCTGATTTCCAGCCGCATCTTGCCGCCGCCTCGCTGGGTCAATCAGGCGTGCAGGCCGAGGCGATAGATATCGAACTCCCGGCGCTGGATGCCCTGCGGGAAAATGCCTCTGAGTTTCGCTCGGTGACGATCGCCCGTCTGCTTGACGAAGGCGGCCACTGGCACGATTTGCTGGAAGCGCTCGCCCCGCTGGCCACAAACTACGACCACCTGCTGATGCCAGCCTGCTTCGGCCTGCAGGATGGCAAACTCTGGCAGTGGCTGAGCGAGCAACTCCCCTGCCCGCTGTCCCTGCTGCCGACCTTACCGCCTTCGGTGCCGGGCATACGCCTGCACACGGCTTTGCAGCAGCAGTTTGTCAGACAGGGCGGCATCTGGCTGGCCGGTGACGGCGTGACGGAAGTCATTCATCAGAACGGGACTGTCAGCGCCATTATGACCCGCAACCACGGCGAAATACCGCTACGAACCCGCTTTGCCGTACTCGCCAGCGGAAGCTTTTTCAGCAATGGCCTGATCGCTGGCCGCAATGGGGTGACTGAACCAGTGATCGGGCTGGACGTCATGCAGTCAGAGCCGCGTGATAGCTGGTATCAGCGCGATTTCTTCACCCCGCAGCCCTGGCAGCGTTTTGGCGTCAAAACCGACGCCTCGTTACGCCCGACAGCCAACGGGCAGCGCTTTGAAAATCTTTTCGCCATCGGTGGCGTGTTAGGCGGCTTCGATGCCATAGCTCAGGGATGTGCAGCGGGCGTCAGCGCCATTACCGCACTGCACGCCGCGCACCAGATTGGCGAACTTGCCGGAGACCAGCAATGAGCGACACTCGTTTTGAAAGCTGCATTAAATGCACGGTCTGCACCACAGCCTGCCCGGTCAGCCGGGTTAATCCACTCTACCCTGGCCCAAAGCAGGCGGGGCCGGACGGTGAGCGTCTGCGTCTGAAAGACGGCGCTCTTTATGATGAAGCACTGAAATACTGCATCAACTGCAAACGCTGCGAAGTGGCCTGCCCGTCGGACGTCAAAATTGGCGATATTATTCAGCGCGCCCGCGCGCAGTACAGCCAAAGCAAACCGAAGCTTCGTGATGCAATCCTCAGCCATACCGATTTGATGGGTACGCTTTCCACGCCTTTCGCGCCGGTGATTAACGCCACCACCGGGCTGAAGCCGGTTCGCCGTATGCTCGACGCAGCGCTGAAAATCGACCATCGCCGCCAGCTGCCAAAATACGGTTTCGGCACCTTCCGCCGCTGGTATCGCAGCGTGGCAAAAGCGCAGGCACAGTATGAGGATCAGGTGGCGTTTTTCCACGGCTGCTACGTGAATTACAACAACCCGCAGTTGGGCAAAGACATGATTGCCGTGCTGAACGCGTTGGGAACCGGCGTGCAGCTGCTGGAAAAAGAGAAATGCTGCGGCGTACCGCTGATTGCTAACGGTTTCATCGACAAGGCTCGCAAGCAGGCGCAGGTCAACACCGCCTCACTGCGTAACGCCGTCAAAGAGAAACAGCTGCCGGTGATTGCCACCTCATCCACCTGCACCTTTACTCTGCGCGATGAATATCCGCATCTGCTGGATGTCGATAATCATGACGTACGCGATAGTATTGAACTGGCCACGCGCTGGCTGTGGAAACAGCTGGACGCTGGCAAAACGCTGCCTCTGCGTCGCCTGCCGCTGAAAGTGGTCTATCACACGCCCTGCCATATGGAGAAAATGGGCTGGGCGATTTATACGCTTGAACTGCTGCGGCAAATCCCGGAACTGGAGGTGGCGGTGCTGGACTCGCAGTGCTGTGGCATCGCGGGCACCTACGGGTTTAAGTCAGAAAACTACCCTACTTCACAGGCGATTGGCGCACCGCTGTTCCGGCAAATTGAGGAAAGCGGCGCGGATATGGTGATAACCGACTGTGAAACCTGCAAATGGCAGATTGAGATGTCCACCAGCCTGCGCTGTGAACATCCCTTTACTCTGCTGGCTCAGGCGCTGACGGTGACGCCTTAAGAAAAGGCGAGGCTGTCAACCACGTTTATCCAGCCGTGCTCGCTGGCTAGCGGTTTGCCGTTCAGCCAGCGGCGCACCATATTCAGTGCCATCATCGCACAGACTTCCTGACGCACCGCCAGGCTGTGGCGGGAGGTACTAAACTTCACCCGCAGCGCGTGCGTGCCTTCCGGTGTAGAAAGTGCGAAGTTGAGGTGATCCTGCTCCAGACCGCTGACGGCCAGCGCCAGCCCGGCAAAATGGTTGGTCCGGCGCTCCGACGTCCAGCGCGCGGTTTGCGCCAGCGTTTCCTGCTGACAGGGAACCACTTCACTTGCTAACAGCGGGGCATTTTCTCGGCCCAGCTGCAGGGCAATCAGCCCGGAGGTGAACTGTTCGCTGAGGGTCAGGCTCAGGTTTTGCTCCTGAAGACGGCGGGAGATTTGCGCCGCCAGCCCTTCTGTCCCTTCAAAAATCAGGCTTTCCCCCGCCACTTTTTGCACTTCAGGCCACAGTTTGAGCATGGCTTCACGCTCAGAAGCCGGTCCGGTCAGCTTTAGTTCGATGATCGGCATCGAGGAGCGGTAGCCCATGGTGACACCCGGCGGCAGCTTCAGGGGATCAAGACTTTGCGCCAGATCGCTTTCAGAGCGACCAAAGGTGGTCAAACGCAGGCACAGCGGCGGTTCTGGCAGCTGAAAGCGTTCACGAATGCGCGGCAGAATTTGATCGGCCACCATCACTTTGAATTCGGACGGCACGCCCGGAGTGAAGAACATCAGGCAGCGGTTTAGCTGAACGGCAAAGCCGCACGCCGTGCCGACGGGGTTATCAATCAGCTCGGCGCTGGCGGGAATTTCCGCCTGTTTGCGGTTGCTCGGTGCCATCACGCGTCCGCGTTCGTTGAAGAAACGCTCCATCTGGCTGAGCCACTCTTCGTGCAGCACCAGCCCTTCGCCTTTGGCAGTCGCTGCCGCCAGTGCGCTGAGATCGTCACTGGTCGGCCCAAGGCCGCCGTTAACAATCAGAATATCCGCATGCTCACTGCGCTCGCGCAGGATCGACACCAGCGAGTCCAGTGAATCGCCCACGGTGTTACGCCGGATTAACGGCACTCCCTGTTGAAATAAAAAATCGGCAAGCCACGCCGCATTGGTATCAATGATCTGCCCATGCAGGACTTCGTCGCCGGTTGACAACATCTCCACGTTTATCATCGTTTTCTCCGACACTTAAGAACGATTAACTATAGCGGAGTGGAGAGAAAGGGGAAGCGAAAACAGGCGCAGCGGAGTGCTGCGCCAGGAGGATCAGAACGCTGCACTGACGCCCACATACGGACCATCAGCGATGGTGTTGTCACGGTTGCCGTCTTTACCGGCCAGGTTCATGTAGCGATAACCTGCGCTGATGGTAATCGGACGCATAATTGTCCAGCTTGCACCCGCATTGGCTTCTTCGTAGCTGTCGATGCCGCTGGAGAGCGAATCCGGTGAATAGTAATACTCACCGTACAGACGGAAGCTGTTGCCAATTTTCCACTGTAATCCACCGCCCACTGCCGCCGCGTAGCCTTCATCGCCCTGCTTCGGATTGGTGTAGACGCCTTTACCGCCCACGGTGGCAATAAACGACCCCAGTGGCACGTTCAGGCCAAGGCCCAGACCGGCTACGTCACCGTCGTTATCGCTGTGAGTCCAGTTGCCGCTCAGCGCCAGCCCCGTGGATTCCGTTCCAAAACCTACGCCCAGATTGGTGTAATGTTGACCCGCTTCACCGCTAACGCTGATAGCGTTGGCCGCGGCAGAAACAAACATCAGTCCGGTGAGGCCCAGTAAAATACCTTTATTCATTTTTAACGTCCCGCAAACAAAAAAATCAAGAAAGCTCCCAAAACCGCAAGATTGTACTGCCGAATACACGGGAATCAATGCACTAAAAAAGCGATTTGCTACGGGATTGTAACCAGTTACTACCTGAAATGACCACCGCCAGATATTATTTTATCTGCATCAGCCGCAGATAAACGCGCAGACCGCCCAGCGTTTCACTGCGCAAAAACTGTGGGCGAGAACGATGCAGCCTGGCAATATCGTTAACCAGCGCCAGACCCAGTCCGGCACCGGTGGCGCTGCCCACATTGTCCAGCCGTTGAAAAGGCTGCAACGCCTGATTAATTTTACCGTCATCGATACCAGGACCGCTGTCATCGACGGCCAGGATCGCGCATGTTCCTTCCGTTTTCAGAGCCACGGTCACCGTTCCGCCAGTGGGCGTGTACTTCAGCGCGTTATCCACCAGGTTGGCGCACAGCTCGCCCAGCAGTACGGCATCCCCGTTCACCAGCAATGGCGTCTGTTCACCTTCATAGCCGAGGTCAATCCGTTTACTGCGTGCCTGCGCAAGCCGGGAAAAGCAGCATTGCTGAACGATGTCCTGTAAGTCGACCGCGGAAAATCGCCTCTCGCCCTGCTCTTTTTGCTTCACGGTGGAGAGCTGCAGCAGCCTCTCCGTCAGCAAAATCGTCTGGTCCAGCGTGGCATTCATTCCGTTCAGGCTTTCGCGCCATGCTGCTGGTTTGTCGCTGGCTAAGGCTACCGAAACCTGCGTTTTCAGGATCGCCAACGGTGTTTTTAGCTGATGAGAGGCGTCGGCGCTAAAGCGCTCCTGACGGGCGATCATCCCGCGCAGGCGCTCGAGATAGCGGTTAAAAGCAACAATCAGCAGCCGCGTTTCCGACCAGGGCAGCAGCTCAGGCAACGGCGTCAGCAGCCCCGGCTCGCGGCGCACCATCAGCCCGGAAAGCTGGCGCATCGGACGCAGCACCCGACGCAACAGCCAGCCCGCCAGCACCAGCGTCAGCAACACCAGCATCCCCTGAGTGATCAGCGAGGAAAGCAGCAGCTGATGCGCAAGATAGCGCCTGGACTGCAGCGTTTCGGCGACGTAAATTTCGGCCATCCCGACGATGCCCCCTTCGTTCACCGGCTGCAGCAGCTTCGCCACGCGGATGGCCTGATCGTGAAACTGCGTGTGATAAAACCAGGCCAGTGCAGGATAGAGCGCGGTGCGTGAGGTGGAAGGCGGCATCGCGGGCAGCTCACCGTAGCCCGAAATCACCTTTCCGGCGGGATCGACCACTTTGTAATACAGGCGGTCGTTCATATTGAGCTCAAAGCTGTCGAGCACCACCCAGGGGACATCCACCTCCAGTTGGCCGTTGCGCACGGTCAGACGCTCAGAAATGGTTCGGGCAGAAGAGAGCAACGTTCGATCGTAAGCCTGAGTAGCCGCCTGCAGCGCGCTGACGTAGCTGTTAAACGTCGAAAGTCCCCACAGCAGGATCAGCGGCAGCCCCAGAAACAGCAGCAGCTGGAAATAGAGCGACTGCGGTTTAGGCCACCTCACTGCTGCGCTCCAGAACGTAGCCCAGGCCGCGCAGGGTGGTGATCCGCACATGGCTGTCCTGCAGCTTTTTCCGCAGGCGGTGAATGTAGAGATCGATACTTTCCGGGCTAACGTCGTCGTTCAGGCTGAATACCTGCTCAAAAAGCTGCTGACGGGATACCGGTCGCTCTCGGCGGTACATCAGCACGGTCAGCAAGGCGTGTTCGCGCGGGGTTAGCGCCAGCCGCCGATCGTTGAGAAGAAAATAACCGTCATCATGCAGCGCCAGCTCGCCGAGCTGCTGCCGCTCCTGCACCTGACCCTCGCTGCGCCGCAGCAAGGCACGCAACCGCGCGTCCAGCTCTTCCAGCTCAAACGGCTTGGGCAGATAGTCATCTGCCCCGGCGTTAAGGCCAATCACCCGTTCAGCCACGGCGCTGCGAGCGGTAAGCAGCAATACCGGCAGCGTCTGCCCGCGTTTTCGCAGACGCTGGACCACTTCAAGGCCGTCCAGGCCCGGCATGCCAATATCCAGCACCGCCAGCGCATAGTTTTCACTTTGCAGCAGATGATCGGCGGCGCGGCCGTCGAAAACGCAGTCCACAGCAAATCCCCCCTGCACCAGCGCTTTCTCCAGCCAGTGAGCCAGCTCACGGTTATCTTCCGCTAATAAGAGACGCATATCACATCCTGGTAAGTTGGTGGCCGATTGAAAGGGAAATGAAAGGTTACTGTTTTAACAATCACGCAACTGAACTGCTACATGGCGGTTCACAGAAACAGAAAAAACCTGTACCCGCCAATCCGGTTTATCCGGCGTGAGGATAAAAATGAGAAAACAGATCCTTTGTACCTTTGTCGCCTCTGCCCTGCTTGCTGGCAGCCCTTCCGTTCTGGCCGTGGAAGCGCCAGGGCGAACCGAATGTATCGCTCCGGCCAAACCCGGCGGCGGCTTCGACCTGACCTGCAAGCTGATTCAGGTCAGCCTGCTGGAAACCAAAGCCATCGAAAAACCGATGCGCGTAACCTACATGCCGGGCGGCGTGGGCGCGGTGGCTTATAACGCGATTGTTGCCCAGCGTCCGGCCGAAGCCGGCACCGTGGTCGCCTTTTCCGGCGGCTCACTGCTCAACCTGTCGCAGGGGAAATTTGGCCGCTACAACGTGGACGACGTGCGCTGGCTCGCCAGTGTCGGGACCGATTACGGCATGATTGCGGTGCGCAAAGATTCTCCCTGGACGTCGCTGAAAGATCTGCTGGCGGCGATGGAAAAAGATCCCAATAGCGTGGTGATTGGCGCGGGCGCGTCCATCGGCAGCCAGGACTGGATGAAGGCCGCGAAGCTTGCGCAGAAAGCCAATGTCGATCCGCACAAAATGCGCTACGTCGCGTTTGAAGGCGGCGGCGAGCCCGTGACCGCGCTGATGGGCAACCATGTGCAGGCGGTTTCCGGCGATCTCAGCGAAATGGTGCCATACCTGCAGGGCGATAAAATCCGCGTGCTCGCGGTGTTCTCGGAAAACCGTCTGCCGGGACAGCTGGCCGACGTGCCTACCGCCAAAGAGCAGGGTTACGACCTGGTGTGGCCGATTATTCGCGGCTTCTACGTCGGGCCGAAAGTCAGCGATGAAGAGTACAACTGGTGGGTGCAAACCTTCGAAAAACTCCAGCAGACCGAAGAATTTAAAAAGCAGCGCGAATTACGCGGCCTGTTTGAATTCAACATGAATGGCAAAGCGCTGGACAGCTATGTGAAACAGCAGGTGACGGACTATCGCGAGCAGGCCAAATACTTTGGCCTGGCTAAATAATCCGGAGGCACCATGAGCGATCGTATTTTTGCCGGGGTCGGAGTCCTGCTGTGCCTGGGCGGCCTGCTGGTCGCCTGGCAAATCCACAGCGAATACAGCTATGAACCCGTTGGGCCTCGTCCGTTTCCGCTGGGCATCATCGCCCTGATGCTGCTGTGTTCTGTGGCTTTGCTGCTACGCCGTCCGGACGCCGTTGACTGGCCGCACCGTCGGGTTGTCCAGCGTCTGGTGGTGATGGTCATTGTGCTGCTGATGTATGCCTGGGGTTTTGAATGGCTGGGCTTTCCGTTAGCGACCGCCATTCTGACCGCCTCCATCGGCATGCTGTTTGGCGCCACGCTGCCCGCCGCCGGCATTTCCGGCGTGGTGCTTGGTCTGTTGCTCTGGTTTGCCTTTGACCGGCTGCTGGATGTCACCCTTCCCCTCGGCGTGTGGCTGAACTGACGGAGAATTCTATGGATACCTGGATTTATCTCTCGCAGGGGTTCGCGGTGGCAATGACCCCGGAAAACCTGCTCATCGCGCTGATCGGCTGTTTCGTCGGCACCATCGTCGGGCTTTTACCCGGACTTGGCCCGATTAACGGCGTGGCCATCCTGCTGCCGCTGGCCTTTGCTCTGCATCTGCCTGCGGAATCCGCGCTGATCCTGCTGGCTACCGTGTATATCGGCTGTGAATATGGTGGACGAATCTCTTCGATCCTGCTTAACGTTCCGGGCGATGCGGCAGCCATTATGACCGCGCTGGACGGCTACCCGATGGCGCAGCAGGGGCGCGGCGGCGTGGCGCTGTCGATTTCTGCCGTCAGCTCTTTTATGGGCTCGATGATTGCCATTCTCGGCATTATTCTCTTCGCCCCGGCGCTGGCGCAGTGGTCGCTGCAGTTTGGACCCGCAGAGTATTTCGCTTTGATGGTGTTTGCTATCGCCTGCCTCGGCAGCATGATGGCGCAAAATCCGCTGAAGTCTTTTTTAGCGGCGTTGATCGGACTGGGCCTGGCGACGGTGGGCGTTGATGCCAACACCGGGGTATATCGCTTCACCTTCGACAGTGTCCATTTGTCCGACGGCGTGCAGTTTATTGTGGTGGTGATAGGCCTGTTCTCGGTGTCAGAAATTCTGCTGATGCTGGAAAGTACCAGCAGCGGCCAGACGCTGGTGCGTAAAACCGGGCGCATGCTGTTTACCTTCAAAGAGGCCGCACAGTGCACCGGGGCCACTCTGCGTTCCTCCGTGATTGGCTTCTTCGTCGGCGTACTGCCCGGCGCAGGAGCAACCATTGCCAGCGCCATCACCTATATGACCGAGAAGAAAATTAGCGGCAATAGCGGGACTTTCGGTAAAGGGGATATTCGCGGCGTAGCAGCACCGGAAGCGGCCAACAACGCTTCAGCCTGCGGTTCGTTTATTCCAATGCTGACGCTCGGCGTTCCGGGTTCAGGGACCACGGCGGTGATGATGGGCGCACTGACGCTGTATAACATCACGCCAGGCCCGGCCATGTTCACCGAGCAGCCGGATATCGTCTGGGGGCTGATTGCCGCGCTGCTGATCGCCAACGTGATGCTGCTGGTGATGAATATCCCGCTGATTGGACTCTTCACCCGAATGCTGACCATTCCGCTGTGGTTCCTGGTCCCGGCGATTGCGGCGGTTTCTGCGGTGGGTGTATATGCGGTGCACAGCACGACGTTCGACCTGCTGTTGATGGTCGGGCTGGGCGTTGTGGGTTATATCCTGCGCAAGATGCACTTCCCGATGTCGCCGCTGATCCTCGGATTTGTGTTGGGGGAAATGCTGGAGCAGAACCTGCGCCGCGCGCTGTCGATCAGCAACGGCAAGCTGGATATTCTGTGGCACAGCGGCGTGACGAAAACGCTGCTGATATTGGCGGTCGCGGTGATTGTGATCCCGCCAGTGCTGCGCATGATCCGCAAGCGCCAGCGGAAATCCACGGCCGAAGTCGGCTAACGGCCTAAAGCCTCGTTAACCCACTCCTGTAACGCCCGGCGGGAGATTTTAATCCCGCCGGTTTTCAGACTTTCCGGCAGCAGCAGCCAGTACGCCGGTTGCTGAAAACGCGCCAGCTTATCGCTTGCCCATTCCGGCATCTGCTCCACGGAAAACCCCTCGCGCCCTTCAACAACGGCGACCGGGCGCTGTCCGTATTCGGCATCATCCAGCGGCACAATAAACGCCTGTTCAATGTCAGGATGGCGAACGATGACCCGTTCAACCTCTTCCGGCTGGATCCCTTCCCCGCCGCAGAAAAAGAGGTTATCCATTCGTCCGAGCACGGTGAGCCGACCCTGATGCAGCTCGCCCCGGTCGCGGGTGGCAAACCAGCCTTCGGAATTGGTCAACGGCGCTAACACGCCATCTTTCCAGTAGCCTGCTGCCATGCTTTTTGCCCGCAGCCAGATTTCACCGTCGACGATTTTCACCTCCCGGCCGGGCAATGCGCTGCCGACATCCGCTTCACCGTCGGTTTCTTTCGCACAAACCGTGGAAGCAAACTCCGTCAGGCCATAACCGCAGAACGTGCGGATACCGTGAGTGCGGGACTGTTCCGCCAGCTCAACCGGGATTGCCGCACCGCCCAGCAGCACCGCCTTCAGCGACAGAGATTCACCGTCGTTCAGCAATCGCCACAGCTGAGTGGGCACCAGCGAAGCGTGAGTACACCCCTCAAGCATCTGCGCCAACGGCAGGCGTTCACGGACAGTCAGCCTTGCACCCTTCAGCAACCAGCGCCAGAGGATCCCCTGGCCGGAAACGTGAAACAGCGGCAACGACAGCAGCCAGTCATCTTCCTGCTCAAACGGCATCAGCGCCAGCACGCCTTCGGCGCTGGCAAGATGGGCATTCAGGGTATGCGCAGCCGCCTTTGGCAAGCCGCTGGAGCCGGAGGTCAGCGTCATGGTCGCCAGCCTTTCGCCTTGCCACAAGATGCCCGGCTGGCCGTTCTCTTCACGGAAGATCAGAGAAGAAAGGCTGTTGAATGGGGATTCATCGGTCAGTAACAGGACATGGCGCAGCGAAAACTGCGGCAGCAGCACGCTGACCAGTTCACGGGGCAATTGAGGATTGACGGGCAATACGCGGGCGCCGCACTGAAGCAGCGCCAGCCACGCCAGCAGCGTGTGCGGATGGTTGTACGCCCGCAGCATGACGCCATCATCAGGGGCAACGCCCTGAGCGCAAAATCCTGCGGCCAGAGCATCAACTCGCTGGCAAAGCTGCTGCCAGCTGAGTCGTTCTTCGCCCAGACGCAGCGCCTGGGCATTCGGGCGTACGGCGCACCAGTGTCGCCACGGCCAGTCCTGAAACGTCATAGCAAAGGTTCCAGACTATCCTGCGTCATACACGGTAATTCATTATGCGGCCAGCGACGCACCAGCTGTGCCTGCATCAGATTAAGCGTATCCAGCCCTGGCATGGTTTGCGGCGTCAGCCATGCGGCAATGCGCGCCAGCTGCGTCAGCCCCAGGCTGGATTCGATGGAAGAGCTGATCACCGCCGTCAGCCCCTGCGCATGTGCGGCAGCCACCTGTTCACGCACTTTTTTCAGGCTGCCGGTCAGCGTCGGTTTGATCACCACGGCTTTAACGCCGGGTTCCGCCTGCATCTTAAAATCGGCTTCACGCAGGCTTTCATCCCACGCAATCGCAATACCGGTTTCCTGCGCAAAGGCCCGGGATTCATCTCGGGTTTTACAGGGTTCTTCAAGAAACGCGATGCGTGAGCGATAGTCGGGATTGACATATTTTGCGAACTGCTGCGCTTTCAGCGGCGTCCAGGCACGGTTGGCATCCAGACGCAGCTGTAAATCGGGAATAGCTTCCAGCAACAGGTTCACCACCATGCCGTCGCGCACCGCTTCCCACAGCCCCACTTTAACTTTCGCTACTTTCTCGCCTGGCATCTGTTGCAGAACGGCAAACAGCTCGTCCGGATCGCCGGTGCACAAAGGCGCGGCGCGATAGTCGGCTTCCGGCGGCAGTTCGTCGCTCAGCTCCGCCAGCGCACAGCTGAGACCGAAAGCCGCCGAGGGTATTTCGGGTAAATCCAGGGATTCACCCTTGCGCCATGCTTCAACCCAGGCAAGCACCGCCGCCTGCGCTTCCTCCAGCGATTCGTGACTGAAGCCCGGTAAGGGGGAAATCTCCCCCCAGCCTTCGGCTTCGCCCTCACGCAGCCAGACAAACAGCCCGTCGCGGGTTTTCAGTCTTCGCTCGCGCAGAACCACTCCCGCGTCCATCGGGATCTGCCAGCGGTATACCTGGGCTTTACGCATTACGGATTCCGTTTAAATTTGCTGAAATCAGGCTGACGCTTCTGGTTAA
This sequence comes from Enterobacteriaceae bacterium 89, assembly GCA_014156375.1. Classification (GTDB taxonomy): domain Bacteria; phylum Pseudomonadota; class Gammaproteobacteria; order Enterobacterales; family Enterobacteriaceae; genus Scandinavium. The sequence goes on from RQJH01000003.1 coordinate 1,204,181, forward strand.
AGGCGTTGCGACCTTCCTGGCCTTCTTCAGTCATGTAGAACAGCATGGTGGCGTTACCTGCCAGCTCCTGCAGACCCGCCTGACCGTCGCAGTCGGCGTTCAGCGCGGCTTTCAGGCAGCGCAGCGCCATTGGGCTGTTCTGCAGCATTTCACGGCACCAGCGCACGGTTTCTTTTTCCAGATCTGCCAGCGGAACTACAGTGTTAACCAGTCCCATGTCCAGCGCCGCTTTCGCGTCGTACTGACGGCACAGGAACCAGATTTCACGGGCTTTTTTCTGACCAACGATGCGGGCCATGTAGGATGCACCCCAGCCGCCGTCGAAGGAGCCGACTTTCGGGCCGGTCTGGCCGAAGATGGCATTTTCCGCTGCGATAGTCAGGTCACACATCATGTGCAGCACGTGACCGCCGCCGATGGAGTAACCGGCAACCATCGCCACCACTGGTTTTGGACAGGTGCGGATCTGGCGCTGGAAATCGAGCACGTTCAGATGATGAGTACCTGCGTCATCCTGGTATCCGCCGTAGTCGCCGCGCACTTTCTGGTCGCCGCCTGCGCAGAAAGCTTTGTCGCCTTCGCCGGTCAGGACGATCACGCCAACGTTGTCGTCATAGCGCGCATCGGCCAGCGCCTGAATCATCTCTTTGACGGTCAGCGGACGGAAGGCGTTACGCACCTGGGGGCGGTTAATGGTGATTTTGGCGATACCGTCGGCAGATTTCTGATAGCGAATATCTTCGAAACCTTCGGAGCAGTCCTGCCATTCAACCGGGGCGTAAAGCATTTGTTCATCTGGGTAGATCATAATATGTCCTGTCGTCAGTCGTTCAAAAGCTGTGCCAGACAGCGCGCCACGGATTCGGGATTTTCCCGATGGGCGTTGTGTCCGGCGTTAGGGATCAGATGGTGCGCCGCGTCTAAGATTTCCGCTACTGCGCGGAATTTTAAATCGCGTTCACCACAGAGGTACCAGAAAGGATAGCTGCGGGCGCGGAGCCCGGCACGCAAATCAGGTTGTACGGCAAGCGAGGTGGCCAAAAGCATATCGGCCAGTCTTGGGCCATTATTATCGACGCGTAAACTCACCAGCGCATTACGCTGAGTTTCGCTAAGTGCGGCAAAAACAGGCTGGCGATACCAGGCGTCAAATACCTGGGTCAGGGATTCAGTGCGAAAACGCTGCGCCCAGCGCTCATCGGAATGCCAGCGCTCGCGACGAGCGATTTCATCCTGTAAACCGGGATGCCCGCCTTCCACCACCAGCCCTTTCAGGCCAGCCAGCTTCGCCTGCGAAGCGGCATACATCGCCACTCTGCCGCCCAGCGAGTAACCCACCAGCCAGTAATTAAGTATGTTGTAACTAATCAGCATTTTCTGTAATTCACAGCACACGTCGTCAAAGCTGGCGACGGATATCTCCGCCGAACCGCCGTGTCCGGGCAGGTCCACGTACAGCCGCGAATAACCGCTGAGCTGCTCGCCCACGGTCTGCCATTCACGGTTGTCGCCGGAAAAACCGTGCAGGAAAACCAGCCATTCGCTGGCCTGTTCTCCTTCACGGGCAACGACGTGCAGCGTCACAGCTGGCTGACCTGCGCCAGCAGATGTTGCAGCATTTGCGCGCCGTCGGTGTCGTTGACCACCAGCTCAATCACGGTGGTCACCGGCTGACGCCATGCCCCGTTCAGTGCATCTTCCAGCGCCGCCCAGCTTTCCGGGCGATGGTAGCGCAGGTCGAACATCTTCGCGGCGTGCTCAAAATGAACGTTCGGCGGCATAGTGTAAAAGCGCTCGCGCTCCTGGGCTGGAGTCGGCAGCAGCGAGAAAATCTGCCCGCCGTTGTTATTGACCACAATCAGCACCAGAGGCGCGGAAACCTGCCGCAGCAGCGCCAGGCCGTTTAAATCATAGAGCGCGGAGAGATCTCCAACTATCGCCAGCGTGGATTTTGCATTCCCGCGCTGGACGCCTGCCGCTGTGGAAATCAGCCCGTCAATGCCGCTGGCACCCCGGTTGCTGTAGACCGGGTAACCTGCTGGCAGCTGACCGAGCGCGTCAATCAAACGGACCACCAGGCTGTTGCCAACAAACAGCTGGCCCTGCTCGGGCAGATACTGGCTGATGCGATGAGCGAGCTGCGCTTCGCCAAACGTTTCTTTTTGCGCTTCAACTGCCTGCCATGCCTGTTTTGAGAGGTGTGGGATTTCCACGCTCCAACTCTGGCGGTGTTCCGCCGGATGCAGCTCCAGCCAGCGTTCAATATTGCAAACAAGACGACGCCCGCGATGGTGTGCAGGATCGAGCCTGCCAGGCAGATTATCCACCAGCCAGTATTCATCCGGTTCGCAGGCGGCCTGCCATTGCAACAGGCGCTTGCCGGTCAGACTGCTGCCAAGCTGCACCACAATTTGTGCCTGATCCAGTTCGCTGACCGCTCTGGCATTCCCCAGCCACAAATCGGCGCACGGCAGCGGCTGCCCGGTTTGCGACAGCACGTCGCCAATCAGCGGCCAGCCCAGCATCTTCGCCCACTCGGCGACTTTTTTGCCTTCGGCAGCGCTCATCCTTCCGGCAACGACCACTCCGCGTTTTTGACGCCAGAAAAACCAGTCGCGCTGCTTTTCACTTTCCAGAGTCAGTGATTCCCGCAGCCACGGTTTTTCGCTTTGCCACCAGTTGCCCAGCGCCTGCTGCCACTCAAGGCCGGTGTCATCCATTTCACCATACAGCGGCTCGGCAAACGGACAGTTGATATGCACGCCGCCGCTGTGCAGCTGGCCCAGTGCGTTATCAATCGAAGAAACCAGCCAGCGAGCAGGAATATCCTGGCTCGGGCGCGGCAGAGAAAGCGTTTGTGAAGGGTGCGAAGCAAACATGCCCGGCTGACGGATCGCCTGATTGGCGCCGCAGTCGATGAGTTCAGGCGGCCGGTCGGCGGTGAGCAGAATAATTTTTTCGCCCGTCAGCCCGGCTTCAATCAGGGCCGGATAGAGATTGGCAACCGCCGTACCGGAAGTCACGATAACGGCAACGGGCTGCTGACTGGTTTTAGCCAGTCCAAGCGCCAGATGCCCAAGCCCACGTTCGTCAAAATGAGTGTGAGGGATCAGGGCGCGGTTTTCTGCCGCAGCCAGCGTCAGCGGGGTTGAGCGCGAGCCAGGCGCAATGCAGACATGCTGCACGCCGTGGCGGGTTAAAGCTTCAAGGATCACCGCCGCCCAGCGTCGGTTAAATGCGCTTACTGACATGAGATTGTCCGGTATCAATTTTGAGTCTAATTATAGTTGAGCAACAACGACAGGTTATTGATATGAGTCGATTATGTGTTAATCACCCAGCAGCAGCGAGCGCAGCCCTGCCGCCTTTTGCGTGATCTCCTGCCACTCCTGCTCGGGATCGGAACCGCGCACAATTCCGGCACCTGCGTACAGACGCACCACGTCATCGGTCACCTTCGCCGAACGCAGCGTCACGCAAAATTCGCTTTTCGCTTTCCCCAGATACCCGGCAGAGCCGGCATACCATTCGCGGGTAAACGGCTCACTGTTCTCAATAAACCGGCGCGCAGGCTCACGCGGAAGACCGGCAACCGCGGCGGTGGGCTGAAGCTGGCGCTGACAGCGCGCATCGTCAGGGGTTTTGAGTTCAGCCTGAATGCAGCGGCGCAGATGTTGAACTTTACGCAGGCGCACCACCTCAGGCGGCAGTACTTCCAGCGCGCTGACGTCCTGCTGCAGGCGTTGACAGATGTCTTCAACCACCAGCAAATTTTCACGCTGATTTTTATCGTCCTGCATCAGCCAGTCGGCAAAATGTTTGGCCTGGCTGTCATCGGGATGATTGACCACGGTGCCAGCCAGCGCTTCCGTATCCAGCTGTGCGCCCTGGCGTAACCACAGGCGTTCAGGACTGGAACCGAGAAATGCGCTCCGCTCGTCAAAACGCTGTAAAAAATGGTAGCAGCTCAGGTTGATGCGACGGCTTGCCGCCATCATCGCTCCGGCATTGACCGCAGTCGTAAAACGTAAATCCGTAGCTCTGGCGAGGGCCACCTTTTCCATGCTGCCAGAGGCGATGGAACCTGTAGCTTCCTCAATCATCCGCACCCAACCGGCTTTATCCGGATAGTGTCGCTCGCCTTTTAGTTCCGTTTGCAGCACTGGCAACGGGTGGGCAGTCTGCAATGTGCCAAGAAAAGCCTGAGCCACCTGCGCGTCCTGATACAGGGAAATATCGCTATGCAGGGTCAGGCGCAGGGTTGCTTTTCCGGCATCGCGCCGCCATTCGAGGCGAGGCAAAAACAGCGCGCCCTGCTCAGGTGTGAAAGCGTTAAGCCCCCAGATACGAAGTTCATGATCCTGGGACTGCAAAAACGAATTGGCTTCGGCCAGCGAGGCAAAATGTTCCACCGCGCCCAGCGCTGCGACCTCTTCCTGCCCGTTACGATGCTGCCAGTAAAACTGAGGAAAAGAAGACTGGCTGCAAAGCCAGCTGAGGGGATCGAAAGCGTCATTCAGAGGGAAAGTAACGTCAAAAATTCGCGTGCCGGGCGCATCGGGAATGGTATCAGCCAGAAAACCCTGCAGATTTTCCAGCGCTGCGGTAATGGATTGCACGCAAAACTCCCTCTGATAAAAACCACATATTATAAAGGGTACTGCCTTAAAATAGCAGTACCCATGATGAGGGATCGCGCTTTTATAGACTAACGGCGCGCTAACAGCAGACCTAACACCAGTCCTACCGCGGCTCCCACACCTATGCCCTGCCAGGGCTTCTCATGCACGTAGTCATCCGCGCGGATAACAGCCTCTTTTGCGCGATAGTAATAAGTATCGGAAGCCTGACTGACACGGGTTTGCACTTCATGCAGCGCCTGCTCGGCTCGCATCTTAAGTTCGATGTACTTCTGATCGGCGGGATCGCCGGAGGAACTTAAGATCTCTTCCAGAGTGTCGCTCAGTAACGCCAGGTCGTCATCAATGCGTGATTCATAAGAGTGATAAGCCATTACTTTTTCTCCTTGGTTAAACCTGTCCGCTAACTATAGACAATCCTCAGAGATGCGCTTCCCGGGCCATACCGATATGCGGTATGCCATCCTCGTCATAAACATCGGTTACCGGGCTGAAGCCGAAGTGCGCATAGAACGGCTGTAGATGCGCCTGCGCGCCCAGATACAGCGCCTTCTGCGGCCAATTTCTCTGACAGCTCGCCAGGGTTTGCTCCATCAGCTGATAGCCCAGTTTTTCTCCGCGAACGGCGCTGCTGACTATCACCCGGCCGATCACCACCGGCTCGATTTCTTCAGCACTTTTCAGAATCCTCGCATACGCCACCAGCTCGCCGTCTCGCCATCCAAGGATATGGCGGTTCTCTCCCACCAGGTCGTCACCGTCGACATCCTGATAAGGACAGGTCTGCTCCACCACAAAAACTTCGCAGCGCAGCTTCAGCAACGCATAGAGCTGAGGCACGGTTAACTGGCTGTGGTGAAGATCGTTCCACTGGATCATAGTGAGCTCCGTTATACTGTCTGTCTGATTAAACGCGTTAAGGTGAGTGCGTTATGGAATTGATTTTTCTCGGGACATCCGCAGGCGTGCCGACCCGAAAACGTAATATGACGTCGATACTGTTGAATTTGCAACAGCCAACGGTATCGCAAATGTGGCTGTTTGACTGCGGCGAGGGAACTCAGCACCAGTTCCTGAAGACTGAACACCATCCGGGTAAACTCGATAAAATCTTTATTACCCATCTGCATGGGGACCATTTGTTTGGCCTGCCGGGCCTGCTGTGCAGCCGTTCAATGCAGGGTAATCCCGCACCGCTGACGATCTATGGCCCAAAAGGGATTAAAGAGTTTGTTGAGATGGCGCTTCGCCTCAGCGGTTCGTGGACGGATTATCCGCTCACCATCGAGGAAGTCACTGCCGGTGAAGTTTTCGACGATGGCTTCTTTAAAGTCACTGCTTATCCGTTGGAGCACCCCGTAGAGTGTTACGGCTACCGCATTGAGCAACATGACAAACCCGGTCCGCTGGATGCCGCTCGCCTGCTGGCCGACGGGATCAAAGCCGGCCCGCTGTTCCAGCAGCTAAAAAAGGGAATGACGGTGGAAATGCCAGACGGGCGCATCGTCAACGGCAAAGACTATCTTGGCCCGAGCACACCAGGCATTAAGCTCGCTATTTTTGGCGATACGGCCCCCTGCCCTGCGGCGCTGGATTTAGCCTCCGGGGTAGATGTGATGGTGCATGAGACCACGCTGGAACATGAGATGGCGGAAAAAGCCAACAGCCGGGGGCACTCTTCTTCCATTCAGGCAGCAGAGCTGGCTCGCGCAGCAAACGTTGGCAAACTCATCATTACCCACGTGAGCTCACGCTATGACTGGCATGGCTGTCAACGCCTGCTGGCCGAGTGCCGGACGGTTTTTGAATCTTGTGAACTGGCGGAAGATTTCAGCGTTTTCAGTCTGGCTTAACTTTTCTCCGTTTTTGCCGATAACAGCATAAAGGTGCGCCAATCTCTTTACGCTGAGGGCAATATGGATAATTTCCAGAAAGATATCGACGACAGGGCTAATCTGACCCTGTCCAACCGCTTTGAACTACTGTTGTTCCGCTTAGGATCCGCGGCGGAAGACAGTAAATCTGAGCTTTTTGGCATTAACGTTTTCAAGCTGCGCGAAATCGTACCGATGCCTTCTTTTACCAAACCTGCCGGTATCAAAGCCCCGGTGATGGGGATGGTGAACATTCGCGATCAGATAATCCCGGTGATCGATTTACCCGGCGTGCTGGGCTGTAAGGCAGAAAATGGTCGTAATATTTTGCTGATCACCGAATATGCCCGCAGCGTTCAGGCATTTGCCGTTGAATCCGTGGAAAATATTATTCGCCTCGACTGGACTCAGGTTCACACCGCGGAAAAAGCCGTCAACGGTCAGTACATCACCAGCATTGCTTGTCTTGATAATGAGAAGGACAGTAACAACCTGGCGATGGTGATCGACGTCGAGCAGATCCTGTATGACATCGTTCCGTCCGATCACGACCTGCACGCCACCCGCCTGACCGCGCCGAAGCAAAGCATCAAACCAGGCGCGACCGCCATTGTTGCCGAGGATTCTAAAGTTGCGCGTGCGATGCTGGAGAAAGGCCTGCACGCGATGGAAATTCCGGCCAAAATGCACGTCACCGGATTACAGGCGTGGGAAACGATTGAGAAGCTGGCAAAAGAAGCGCAAAACGAAGGCGTGCCGGTGACGGACAAAATCGCGCTGGTGCTGACAGACCTCGAAATGCCGGAGATGGACGGCTTCACCCTGACCCGTAAGATCAAATCCGATCCGCGTCTGAAAAGCATTCCGGTCGTCATCCACTCTTCGCTTTCCGGAAACGCCAACGAAGATCATATCCGCAAAGTGAAGGCCGATGGCTACGTTGCCAAGTTTGAAATCAACGAGCTGTCATCGGTGATTAAAGAGGTGCTGGAACGCGCAGAGCGTCACGAAGACGGTCCTCTGATTAGCCGTTTGCACTCCGTGTAAAAATTAGCATAAAGGCCGCACTCGCGGCCTTCAAAGGTAACACCAGACACGCTTAAAGTTTATGGAGTTCGCGTACCAACGGCGAGCTTAACTTTTTACGCAACAGTGTGGCTGAAGAACGGTTTTTTACCTGTGCAGGAAAAGCAGCGGACAGATCGCCGTTTGCAGAAAAACGTTCAGCTTCGGCGGTAAACAGCGCCTGCATGGTCTTCTTTGCGTTGACCAGCGGATCCGGACGGGGTGACAATTTATCCTTATGGTAAAACGACATAACAGGCCCTCCCTTCTGTAATAAATTTATGCGCCCTTAACCTGCTGCTGGCCATTGAGCGTGGTGTTTTTTTCACCTGACCGGTTAGTTTATTGTAACGCGGTTCATTTTTTAACCCAAGTAGGTAATCGTAGGTTTCTTCGAGAGGAATTTTGCGATCAATATCCACAGCGCCACCCGTTGCAGCCTGAAACACAAACCCACCTATATCAAACTTTTCATAATGCGCGGCCAGTGCCAGTGACACCTTCTGAAGTACAACCGCGCTTCCCAGTCCGGCAAACTTCACGTGGCGAAAACCTGCTGATTCTCTGGTCCCATCAAAGATATCAAAATAAACTTCAGCCATCCCATTGGCTGGAAAAGGGGTACCTTCTGGCATTCTGTATCCTGTGCCAACAAACATGCTTTCGTCTTTCAGACTCCCCATAATCACGGTGTAAACCTCTTGCCCTGCAACAAACACATAGCTGTGATGAACACGTCGGTCATAGATAAATCTCTTCCGCCTCATACCGTATTCATCAAGATAAACTTCATCCTCAATACGCAACGCTCAGTTCCCTCCGCAGCCTTCCCTTCCGGCCAACGGATAGTACCGCTTCGATCTGAAGCAGACTTTTTGCGCATATTGTTCTGCGTAGCGCTACGCAACTTTTCTTCAGACGAAAAAAAACCGCCGAACAGGTCGGCGGTTTTCACTTCAGGCAGGAGGCCTTACATCATCGGCATTGCCAGCTGCACGATAGAGATCAGCGGCTGAGGATAGATACCGAGGATCAGCACCAGCAGAGCAGAGATCAGAACCACGATACCGCCTGCGCTGTACTGCCAGTTAGACGGTGCGTCACGGTTCAGCTGCTGCGGCGCTTCCAGATACAGGCTCACCGCTACGCGCAGGTAGTAGTAGAGACCAATCGCAGAGCCCAGCACCACGGCACCAGTCAGCCACCACAGGTGTGCATGCACACCGACGGCCAGCACGTAGAACTTACCGATAAAGCCGAGCGTCATCGGGATACCCGCCAGGGACAGCATCATCACGGTCATAACCGCCGACAGAATCGGACGGTGCCAGAACAGACCACGGTAGGAGTACAGAGAGTCTGCATCCGGACCACGGTACGGGCTGGACATCAGGCTGACTACGCCGAACGCGCCGAGGCTGCTGAACAGATAACCGGCCAGGTACACGCCAACGGCTTCCATGGACATCTGGCCGCTGTGCATCGCAATCAGTGCGACCATCAGATAGCCCAGGTGCGAGATGGAGGAGTAGCCGAGCAGACGCTTGATGTTGGTCTGGCTCAGCGCCATCAGGTTACCGAAGATGATGGAAACGAAGGCGATAATGCCCAGCACCACGCGGACGGCTTCGCTGTCGCCCACTGGAGCGTACAGGAACAGACGCATCACCACGCCGAAGATAGCGATTTTGCTCGCCGTCGCCAGGAAGGTGGAAACCGGAGCAGGTGCGCCCTGGTATACATCTGGCGTCCACAGGTGGAACGGAACCAGCGACAGTTTGAAGCCAAGGCCGACAATCATCATGCCCAGACCGATCAGCAGCAGCGGCTCGTGCAGCATGTTGTCCGCCAGCGCTTTGCCAATAGCCAGGAACGACAGCGCACCGGTATTCGCATACACCAGCGCCATACCGAACAGCAGGAACGAAGACGCTGCGGCAGACAGGATGGTGTACTTGATACTCGCTTCCAGAGAGCGCTTCTGACGATACGCGTAACCAATCAGGCCGAACAGCGGCAGTGAGATAAGCTCAATACCGAGGAACAGCGCAGCCATGTGGTTGGCGTTTGCCAGCAGAATGCCGCCGAGGGCAGCAATCAGCACCAGCAGGTAGAACTCTTCTTTGTTGTCGTAATAGCCTTCGAGCCACGGGTAAGCAAAGGTACAGGTGGCAAGACTCGCCATCAGTACCAGCCCGGTGTAAAGCATCGCATAGCCGTCAACACGCATCAGCGGGGTGACGTCCATCGCCCCTGCGTGACCAACAAACCAGAGTGACAGCAGCGCGGCGTTGAGGCCGAGTACCGCCAGCGTGGCATTCACGAAATGATTGCGTCGCCACGCAATGGAGAGCATCACAACCACCACCGTCAAGCCGACGATCAGCAGCGGTAGCAGTGCGATCAGTTGTTGTGGAGTTATTGTCATGGCGATTTACGGCCTTGTAGTAGAAACAGAATTAACAAACCACTGCTGGATATTGCCCATCGCAGCGTGAGAAGTGTCGAGGATCGGCTGCGGGTAGAACCCGAGCAGAACCAGCAGCACCACCAGCAGCAGGATGATAAACAGCTCGCGCAGCGACATCCCTGGCAGTTCTTTCGCCGCAATCTCGCTCTTCGCTTTACCGAAGTAAGCGCGATGCAGCATCGCCAGCGAGTAAACAGAGGCGAAGACCAGACCGAAGGTAGAAATCACGGTAATGACCGGCACCACGTGGAAGCTGCCGAACAGGATCATGAATTCGCCGACGAAGTTTCCGGTACCCGGCATCCCCAGCGTACAGACTGCGAAGAACATCGACAGCGCTGGCAGCCATTTAATTTTGCTCCACAGACCGCCCATCATACGCATATCGCGAGTGTGCAGACGCTCGTACAGCTGACCGCACAGAATGAACAGACCCGCCGCAGACAGACCGTGTGCAATCATCTGGATCACTGCACCCTGGTAAGCCAGCTGGCTACCGGTGTAAATCGCAATCAGCACGAAGCCCATGTGCGAAACGGAGGTGTAAGCAATCAGACGTTTGATGTCGTACTGGGTAAACGCCATCCATGCACCGTAGAAGATGCCGATCACGCCGAGCCACATGGCAATCGGTGCGAACTCTGCGGAGGCGTTCGGGAACAGCGGCAGCGCAAAGCGCAGCAGACCGTAGGCCGCGGTTTTCAGCAAGATACCTGCGAGGTCAACGGAACCCGCCGTTGGTGCCTGGGAGTGCGCGTCTGGCAGCCAGCCGTGCAGCGGAACCACCGGCATTTTCACCGCGAAGGCGATAAAGAAGCCCAGCATCAGCAGGTATTCGACGTTGTGCGCCATCGGGGTTTTCAGCAGCTCTTCGTAGCTGAAGGTCCACACGCCGGTCGCGTTGTAGTGCACGAACACCAGCGCCAGGATGGAAATCAGCATCACCAGACCGCTCGCCTGGGTATAGATGAAGAACTTGGTGGCCGCCGTGATACGCGTTTTACCGTCGGAAGCCTTGTGGCCCCACAGCGCGATCAGGAAGTACATCGGCACCAGCATCATTTCCCAGAAGAAGAAGAACAGGAACATGTCGATGGCGAGGAACACGCCGATAACGCCGCCCAGGATCCACATCAGGTTGAGGTGGAAGAAGCCCTGATACTTCTGGATTTCATTCCACGAACAGAGTACTGCCAGCACGCCGAGCAGGCCAGTCAGTACCACCATCAGCAGCGACAGGCCGTCGATAGCGAGGTGAACGTTAATGCCGAAACGTGGGATCCACGGCAGAAGGAACTCAGACTGCCATTGTGGAATGCCAGCGGATTGCGTCAGGCCGTAGCCACCCTGCAGCCACAGCTGCAGGCCAAGCGCCAGCGTCAGTCCCATGGTGATCAGCGCGATCCAACGCGGCATCTTCACGCCAAAGCGCTCGGTCTGCCAGCATAAGAAGCCGCCGATAAACGGGATTAGTATTAGCCAGGGTAATAACATGGCGATCTATATTCCTTTTCTGTCAACTCAACGCAAAACCATCAGCAGCGCGAGAACTACCACCGCGCCAATGCTCATGGATGCCACATACCAGCGCAGGTAACCGTTCTCACTCACCAGCAGGCCTTTACCTGCAAAGCGGGAGAGAATAGCCGGGATATTCATCAGACTGTTCATCGGATCGCGTTTCAGCAGCCACGCAATGCCCAGGAACGGTTTAACGAAGATATTGTCGTACAGCCAGTCGAAGCCCCACGCGTTGTACCACCAGGTGCCGAGCAGGCGGCCCGGTGCGCTGTTGGCAATCGCGGTGACCAGAGTACGTTTACCCAGCCACAGCCAGGCTGCGATCAGGATGCCGGCAATCGCCACAACCCCGGAAGTGATTTCCAGCGTCAGGACGCGGCCATGTTCCAGTTCGGTCGTCTGCGGCAGTACACCCTGCAGTGGCGGAACAATCATTGCGCCAACGAAGGTGGACAGCACCAGCAGGACGATCAGCGGCAGGTGATGGGTGATGCCCTTCCCTGCGTGAGCGTGGATCTGCTCTTTGCCGTGGAACACGATGAAGATCATGCGGAAGGTATACAGCGACGTCATGAACGCACCGACCAGACCAGCAATCATCAGGTTGATGTGACCGTTCGCCATCGCACCGGCGAGGATCTCATCCTTACTGAAGAAGCCTGCGGTAATCAGCGGCAGAGCAGACAGCGCCGCGCCACCCACGAGGAAGCAGACATACACCAGCGGAATCGACTTACGCAGGCCACCCATTTTGAAGATGTTCTGCTCGTGGTGGCAGGCCAGAATGACCGAACCGGACGAGAGGAACAGCAGCGCTTTGAAGAACGCGTGCGTCATCAGATGGAAGATAGCGGCATCCCACGCCTGCACGCCAAGCGCCAGGAACATGTAGCCAATCTGGCTCATGGTGGAGTAAGCGAGTACGCGTTTGATGTCGGTTTGCACCAGCGCAGCGAAACCTGCCAGCACCAGCGTCACCGCACCAACGATACCGACCAGGTGCAGAATTTCCGGCGTCATCAGGAACAAGCCATGGGTACGGGCAATCAGGTAGACGCCTGCGGTCACCATGGTCGCGGCGTGGATCAACGCAGAAACAGGTGTTGGACCGGCCATCGCATCGGCAAGCCAGGTCTGCAACGGCAGCTGAGCGGATTTACCGACAGCACCACCGAGCAGCATCAGCGTCGCCCAGGTCAGCATGTTGTTACCTGCTTCGAAGTGCGCAGGCGCCAGCTCGACCATTTCGCGGAAGTTCAGGGTGCCCAGCTCGTTGTAGAGGATGAACAGCGCGAAAGCGAGGAACACGTCACCCACGCGGGTCACGATAAACGCTTTCATCGCCGCAGCACCGTTCTTCGGATCGGTGTAGTAGAAACCGATCAGCAGATAGGAGCACAGGCCCACGCCTTCCCAGCCCAGGTACATCAGCAGCAGGTTGTCTGCCAGTACCAGTACCACCATGCTCGCGATGAACAGGTTGGTGTAGGCGAAGAAGCGAGAGTAGCCCTCTTCACCGCGCATGTACCAGGAAGCGAACATGTGGATCAGGAAGCCGACGCCGGTGACCACGGACAGCATGGTCAGCGACAGGCCATCCAGCACCAGGTTGAAGCCGATGTTGAAATCACCGACCGCCATCCAGTTCCACAGCGGCACGGTGACCGCCTGTTTGCCGTTAGCGAAGAAATCAACGCCAACAAAAACGGTGGTCAGTGCGGCCAGGCCGATAGACCCCATCCCTACGGTAGCGGACAGGTTTTCTGACCAGCGACCGCGGGAGAAGGAAAGCAGCAGGAAGCCAATCAATGGCAAAATAATGGTTAAGGAAAGCATGTTCATCCACGCAACTCACTTACTGAATCGATGTTCAGGTTCTGGCGACGACGGTGGAGCTGCAGCAGCAGCGCCAGGCCAATACTCGCCTCCGCAGCCGCGAGGCTGATAGCGAGGATATACATCACCTGACCGTCGGTCTGGCCCCAGTAGCTACCGGCGACCACGAAGGCCAGCGCGGCGGCGTTAATCATGATTTCCAGCCCAATCAGCATAAACAGCATGTTGCGGCGGATAACCAGACAGGTCAGCCCGAGAACAAAGAGGATCGCGGCGAGGATCAGTCCATGGGTTAAGGGGATCATGCGTGCTCCTCCGTTTTTCTTTTGCTGTCGTTCGGACGATTGCTCAGCACTTCACCGACACGATCTTCACGCCCCAGGTGGAAGGCCACAACCAGGCCCGCCAGCAGCAGCATGGAAGCAAGTTCCACCGCCAGAACGTATGGACCGAACAGCGCGACGCCCACTTCTTTCGCGCTGATAGCATTGCCTTCAATACCCTGGTCGCTCACGCCCAGGATACCGTAAACAATCACCACCAGCAGAATGACGGACAGAATGCCAGGGCCAATCCAGACCTGCGGCTTCAGCCACTGACGCTCCTGCTCGATTTCCGAACCGCCAAGGTTCAGCATCATCACCACGAAGACGAACAGCACCATGATCGCCCCGGCGTACACGATGATCTCCAACGCACCGGCGAAATACGCGCCGAGCGAGAAGAACACCCCGGCAATCGCCAGCAGGGAGATGATCAGGTACAGCAGCGCATGCACCGGATTGGTGTGCGTGATGACCCGCAGCGTGGCCAGGATGGCGACGAGACCACAAATATAAAATGCGAATTCCATTGCCCCTCTCCTTACGGTAACAGGCTCTTGACGTCGATAGGCTTGGCTTCGTTTTCCGCTTCGCCCTTATCTTTGCCGTCGATTGCCATACCCGCCATCCGGTAGAAGTTATATTCCGGGTATTTGCCCGGACCGGAAATCAGCAGATCCTCTTTCTCGTACACCAGATCCTGACGCTTGTATTCGCCCAGTTCGAAGTCCGGGGTCAACTGAATCGCCGTGGTTGGGCACGCTTCTTCACACAGGCCGCAGAAAATGCAGCGTGAGAAGTTAATGCGGAAAAACTCTGGGTACCAGCGGCCGTCTTTGGTTTCTGCTTTTTGCAGAGAGATACAGCCAACCGGACAGGCTACCGCACACAGGTTACAGGCTACGCAACGCTCTTCACCGTCCGGATCGCGCGTCAGCACGATACGACCACGGTAACGCGGCGGCAGATACACTGGCTCTTCCGGATACATCTGCGTTTCGCGCTTGGCGAACGCGTGCATCCCGATCATCCAGATACTGCGGACCTGGGTGCCGAAGCCCACTATTAATTCTTTTAAAGTCATGGTCTATTCGCCCCTTATGGCTGCTGCCAGAGAATGACAGCCGCCGTTACCAGCAAGTTGATCAGCGTCAGCGGCAGGCACACTTTCCAGCCGAAGGACATCACCTGGTCATAACGAGGACGAGGCAATGCTGCACGGATCAAAATGAACATCATCATGAAGAACGCCGTTTTAATCGCGAACCAGATGAATGGTGGTAAGAACGGACCCTGCCAGCCACCGAAGAACAGCGTCACAATCAGCGCTGAAACGGTGACGATACCGATATATTCGCCGACGAAGAACAGACCGAACTTCATACCGGAATATTCGATGTGGTAACCATCCGCCAGTTCCTGCTCTGCTTCCGGCTGGTCAAACGGGTGACGGTGACACACCGCCACGCCCGCGATAGCGAAAGTAATAAAGCCGAAGAACTGAGGAATGACGTTCCACAGGTGCGCCTGATTGTTGACGATGTCGGTCATGTTGAATGAACCGGCCTGCGCCACTACGCCCATCAGAGACAGGCCCAGGAACACTTCGTAGCTCAGCGTTTGCGCAGAAGCACGCATCGCCCCGAGCAGCGAGTATTTGTTGTTACTGGACCAGCCAGCGAACAGCACGGCGTAAACCGCCAGACCCGCCATCATCAGGAAGAACAGAATGCCGATGTTGAGGTCTGCGACTACCCAGGTCGGGCTGACCGGAACAATGGCAAACGACAGCAGCAAAGAGGTGAACGCGATAACCGGCGCCAGGGTGAAAATCACCTTATCGGTAAATTTCGGTACCCAGTCCTCTTTGAAGAACATCTTGATCATGTCCGCCACCAGCTGGAGAGAACCTCCCCAGCCTACGCGGTTCGGTCCGTAACGGTTCTGGAACAGACCAAGCAGACGACGTTCGCCAAAGCTCATGAACGCACCGCAGGTGACGACCACCAGCAGAATGACAATCGCTTTCAGAATGCTTAACAGAATGTCGATAACATCCGGTGTTAACCAACTCATGCTTTCGCCTCCTGCAGATTTTCAATACGCGCACCCGCCAGCACTGGCGCGATACCTGGCATACCCATCGGCAGACCGACCTGCCCTGCCGTCAGAGCTTCGGAAAGCTGCAGAGGCAGAACGGTTGTCTGACCATCAAACGTGAAGGCCACATTGGCGCCCGCGTTGAGGCCAAGCTTCGCGGCATCCGCCGGGTTGAGCTTGAGATAAGGCTGCGGCATGCGGCTCTGGAACACCGGAGAACGCTGAGACATTTCGTCGCTGCCAAACAGGTGGTAGTAAGGCGCAACACGCCAGTTACCGTCCTGTGCATCGAAGCTCGTCGGAACGGTTGAGAAGAACTCAAGACCGTTTTCAGAAGCTTCAATCAGACGCACACCCGGATCGCCGTGACGCAGTTTGCCACCCACTTCCGCCTGGAACTTGTTCCATGCCTGCGGGGAGTTCCAGCCCGGTGCCCACGCAAATGGAATTTGCGAGCGCGGCGCGTTTGGCTGGTTGTTCCCTTCCATAGAGAAGGCGAACATGGTGTCTTTGTCCTGCGGCTGACGCGGTTCATGCACGCTGATGTTCGCGCGCATCGCGGTACGACCAGAATAACGGTGCGGTTCACGCGCCAGTTTCTGACCACGAATGCGGAACGAAGCGTCCGGTGCAGCTTCTTTAATGCCAGCCAGCTGTGGCAGCGCAGCGATTGCCGCGTCGATCACGTGGTCAAGCTGAGTCCAGTCCACTTCGCGGTTTTCCACGGTGCTGTGCAGCGAGTGCAGCCAGCGCCAGCTTTCCAGCATGATAGTGCTGCTGTCGTAGTAAGCCGGGTCGTAAACCTGGAAGAAACGCTGAGCGCGGCCTTCGTTGTTAATCACCGTACCGTCGCTTTCTGCGAAGCTTGCCGCAGACAGCACCAGATGGGCTTTATCCATAATCGCGGTGCGCTGATGGTCAATCACCATCACCAGCGGCGCTTTAGAGAGCGCAGCGTCAACGCGGGAAGCAGAAGCGTGGCGATGCAGGTCATTTTCCAGCACCACAACCGCATCAGCAGAACCGCTTTCCAGTTCGCTGAGCGCTTCTTCAAGAGAACCACCGCCAATCATGCCGAGGCCAACGCTGTTGACCGCACGGGCAATCATGGTCACGCCGACGTCCGCACCGCGACCTTTCAGCGCTTTAGCAACGTTCGCCGCAGCCTGAATCATTTCGGCGCTGCCGGAGTTGGTTCCGGAAACAATCAGCGGCTTCTTCGCTCCTGCCAGAGCCTGAACGATCACGTCCACTTTGCCTTTCA
Organism: Enterobacteriaceae bacterium 89; assembly: GCA_014156375.1. Classification (GTDB taxonomy): domain Bacteria; phylum Pseudomonadota; class Gammaproteobacteria; order Enterobacterales; family Enterobacteriaceae; genus Scandinavium. The sequence goes on from RQJH01000003.1 coordinate 1,221,274, forward strand.
GGTCGTTGCTCAGACCGTCAACGGCTGGAGAGTTGCTGTCCAGCGCATGGGCAATCGCAAAGCCTAAACGCGCCTGATCTTCAACCGGAGCGCAGTAGGTCCACGCGGCGATATCATCCAGACGAGTGCTGTCGACGTTAGTCACGAACAGCGGATGCTTGGCGCGCTGGCCGATGTTGAGGATTGCCGCAATCTGCCAGTCAGCCACTTTCTGGGCCGCTGCCATTTCACGTGCTTTCCCTTTCACCGCCTGACGAACCGCCAGAGCAACGCGGGCACCGGTTTGCGTGATGTCTTCACCCAGCACCAGCACGGCGTCATAAGATTCGATTTCACGCAGCGCAGGAGTATGGATACCGCCTTCGCGCAGCACTTTCAGTGCCAGCTGCAGACGTTCCTGCTCGCCTTTAGCGATACCGGTATAGAAGTTGTCCGCACCCACGAGTTCACGCAGCGCGAAGTTGCTCTCAACGCTCGCGCGCGGAGAACCGATACCGATAACCTTCTTCGACTGACGCAGAATATCTGCCGCGCCCTGCATCGCCTGCTCGGCGTTCAGGGTAATCAGATCGTCACCACGACGCTGAACCGGCTGACGTGGACGGTCTTTCAGGTTCACGTAGCCATAGCCGAAACGACCACGGTCGCAAAGGAAGTAGTGGTTGACGGTACCGTTGTAACGGTTTTCGATGCGACGCAGTTCGCCGTAGCGCTCGCCCGGGCTGGTGTTACAACCCAGAGAACACTGCTGGCAGATGCTTGGCGCAAACTGCATGTCCCATTTACGGTTGTAGCGCTCGGAGTGCGTCTTATCGGTGAACACACCGGTCGGACAGATTTCAACGAGGTTACCGGAGAATTCGCTCTCCAGCGTCCCGTCTTCCGGACGACCGAAATAGACGTTGTCGTGCGCGCCGTAAACACCCAGATCGCCGCCGTCAGCGTAATCTTTGTAGTAACGCACGCAGCGGTAGCAGGCGATACAGCGGTTCATTTCGTGAGAGATGAACGGCCCCAGGTCCTGGTTACGGTGAGTACGTTTGGTGAAACGGTAGCGACGGAAGCTGTGACCGGTCATTACGGTCATATCCTGAAGGTGGCAGTTACCGCCTTCTTCACAGACCGGACAGTCGTGCGGGTGGTTGGTCATCAACCACTCCACCACGCTTTCGCGGAATTCTTTCGCTTCTGCGTCATCGATAGAGATAAAGGTGCCGTCGGATGCCGGAGTCATACAGGACATCACCAGGCGGCCACGCGTGTCTTCCGCGTTTTGATATTGCTTCACCGCACACTGGCGGCAGGCCCCTACGCTTCCCAGCGCCGGATGCCAGCAAAAATAAGGAATATCAAGGCCGTGAGAGAGACAAGCCTGTAGCAGGTTGTCGGCTCCGTTGACCTCGTATTCTTTGCCGTCTACATGAATCGTAGCCATTAGCGTGCTTCCAGTTGGCTCAGCCGAAGCTGAGCGTTAATCAAAATTCTTAGGTTCGTTACCAGCGAGCTTTCAGCAGGTTCGGCTGGATCCCATTAATCAGATGGGTATTGCTGAACGGCTGTTTGATGCCTGCCTCGAACTCTTCGCGGAAGTATTTAATCGCGCTCTGCAGCGGTTCGACGGCTCCTGGCGCATGCGCACAGAAGGTCTTACCCGGGCCCAGCGAGCGACACAATTGCTCAAGTGTCTCAATGTCGCCAGGTTGCCCTTCGCCACGTTCGATAGCGCGCAGGATCTTCACGCTCCACGGCAGACCATCGCGGCACGGTGTACACCAGCCGCAGGATTCGCGAGCGAAGAACTCTTCCAGGTTACGCACCAGCCCGACCATGCCAATTTCGTGGTCAACGGCCATCGCCAGCGCGGTACCCAGACGGCTGCCCGCTTTACCGATGCTTTCGAATTCCATCGGCAGGTCGAGATGCGATTCGGTCAGGAAGTCAGTCCCTGCCCCGCCCGGCTGCCAGGCTTTGAATTTCAGGCCATCGCGCATGCCGCCGGCATAGTCTTCAAGAATTTCGCGCGCGGTAGTACCGAACGGCAGCTCCCAGACGCCAGGATTCTTAACGCGACCGGAGAAGCCCATCAGCTTGGTGCCAGCATCTTTGCTTTTCGAGATGTTCTGGTACCACTCCACGCCGTTGGCGAGAATGGCTGGCACGTTGCACAGGGTTTCGACGTTGTTCACGCAGGTCGGTTTGCCCCACACGCCAGAGCTCGCCGGGAACGGTGGCTTGGAACGCGGGTTAGCACGACGACCTTCAAGGGAGTTAATCAGCGCCGTTTCTTCGCCGCAGATGTAACGCCCTGCGCCGGTGTGAACGAACAGCTCGAAGTCAAAACCGGAACCGAGGATATTTTTCCCCAGCAGGCCCGCTTCAGTGGCTTCGGCAATCGCTTTACGCAGATGCTGAGCCGCTTCGATGTATTCCCCGCGCAGGAAGATGTAGCCACGGTAGGCTTTCAGCGCAAAAGCGGAGATCAGCATGCCTTCCACCAGCAGGTGCGGCAGCTGTTCCATCAGCAGGCGGTCTTTATAGGTGCCCGGCTCCATTTCATCGGCGTTACACAGCAGGTAACGGATGTTCATGGATTCGTCTTTTGGCATCAGGCTCCACTTCAGACCGGTGGAGAAGCCCGCACCGCCGCGGCCCTTCAGGCCAGCGTCTTTCACCTGGTTGACGATTTCGTCAGGCGCCATACCGGTCAGTGCTTTACGCGCACCGGCATAGCCATTTTTTGCCTGATACTCTTCCAGCCAGACAGGCTGTTTATCGTCACGCAGACGCCACGTCAGCGGATGCGTTTCGGGAGTCAGAATAACGTTTTTCATTATTTATACCGCTCCAGAAGTTCAGGGATCGCTTCCGGCGTCAGATGGCTGTGAGTGTCCTCATCAATCATCATATTCGGGCCTTTATCGCAGTTGCCAAGACAGCAGGTTGGCAGCAGGGTAAAGCGTCCGTCGAAAGTGGTTTGCCCTGGGGTGATCTTCAGGTGGCTTTCAATCGCCGACTGAATGCCCTGGTAGCCGGTGATATGACACACTACGCTGTCGCAGTAGCGGATCACGTGACGGCCAACCGGCTGACGGAAGATCTGGCTGTAGAACGTTGCCACGCCTTCAACGTCGCTTGCCGGGATACCCAGCACGTCGGCGATCGCGTAGATCGCGCCATCCGGCACCCAACCGCGCTGCTTCTGAACGATTTTCAGCGCTTCAATGGACGCCGCACGCGGGTCTTCATAGTGGTGCTTTTCGTGCTCGATGGCGTCGCGCTCGGCCGCACTCAGCTCGAAAGCCTCGGTTTGTGGTTGTTGATTCTCGTGCATAATTAGCGGTCCACATCTGACATAACAAAATCGATACTACCCAGATAGACGATAAGGTCCGACACCAGGCTGCCGCGGATCGCTGCCGGGATCTGCTGCAGGTGCGCATAGCTCGGCGTACGAATACGGGTACGGTAGCTCATGGTGCTGCCGTCACTGGTCAGGTAGTAACTGTTAATCCCCTTGGTCGCTTCCACCATCTGGAATGACTCCTGCGCCGGCATAACCGGGCCCCAGGAAACCTGCAGGAAGTGGGTGATCAGGGTTTCGATATGCTGCAGCGTGCGCTCTTTCGGTGGCGGCGTAGTCAGCGGGTGATCCGCTTTGAACGGGCCTTCCGGCATATTGTCGAGGCACTGCTGGAGAATGCGCAGGCTCTGGCGCAGCTCTTCCACTTTCAGCATCACGCGGGTGTAGCAGTCAGAAACGCCACCGCCAGTCGGGATCTCAAAGTCGAAGTTTTCGTAGCCAGAATATGGACGCCATTTACGCACGTCGAAGCCGATACCGGTCGCACGCAGGCCAGCACCGGTGGTGCCCCACTCCAGTGCTTCTTTTGCGGTGTAAGCGGCAACGCCCTGAGAACGGCCTTTCAGAATGGTGTTACGCAGTGCGGCTTTCTCGTAGGAATCCAGACGCTTCGGCATCCACTCAAGGAATTCACGCAGCAGACGATCCCAACCGCGCGGCAGATCGTGTGCCACACCGCCGATACGGAACCAGGCCGGGTGCATACGGAAACCGGTGATCGCTTCCACCAGATCGTACACTTTCTGACGGTCGGTAAAGGCGAAGAACACCGGGGTCATCGCGCCGACGTCCTGAATGAACGTGGAGATGTACAGCAGGTGGCTGTTGATGCGGAACAGCTCGGAGAGCATCACGCGGATCACGTTAACGCGATCCGGCACGGTGATCCCGGCCAGTTTCTCAACCGCCAGCACGTAAGGCATTTCGTTTACGCAGCCGCCGAGGTATTCGATACGGTCGGTATACGGGATGTAGCTGTGCCAGGACTGACGTTCGCCCATCTTCTCAGCGCCACGGTGGTGGTAGCCGATGTCCGGAACGCAGTCGACAATCTCTTCGCCATCCAGCTGCAGGATGATACGGAACGCACCGTGCGCAGACGGGTGGTTCGGACCGAGGTTAAGGAACATGAAGTCCTCGTTCTCGGAGCTGCGCTTCATGCCCCACTCTTCAGGCTTGAAGGTCAGCGCTTCCATCTCCAGATCCTGCTTGGCTTTAGTCAGCTCAAACGGGTCGAATTCGGTGGCACGCGCCGGATAGTCTTTACGCAGCGGGTGGCCTTCCCAGGTGTCCGGCATCATGATGCGACGCAGGTTCGGGTGGCCTTCGATATTGATACCGAACATTTCCCAGGTTTCACGCTCATACCAGTTGGCGTTCGGGAAAAGTTTGGTGACGGTCGGCACATTCAGATCGTTTTCAACCAGCGCGACCTTGAGCATGATGTCGCGGTTGCGGTCGATGGAAATCAGATGGTAGAAAACGGAAAAATCCGCGGCGGGTAACCCGTCACGGTGAGTGCGCAGACGCTCGTCCATGCCGTGTAAATCAAACAGCATGACGTAAGGTTTCGGTAATTTCTTGAGGAAATCCACCACTTCCAGTAACTGTTCACGCTTAACCCAAACAACGGGTACCCCGGTGCGGGTTGGCTGAACGGTAAAGGCATCCGGCCCAAAACGGTTGCGCAGTTCGCCAATCACCGGATCATCAAGATGATCCCGGGTCTGCCAGGCGGCGGCTTCTTGCGCGGTTAAATCGGTCATATTGTTCACCATTGCAAATGGTCCGTGGTGACTGTTGGGCGTGCCTCCGCGCTATTAATTTTGATATGCGAAGGTTTGTCACTCCCACAGGCGCAAAGTTAAATCTCGTCAGGTGACCGCAGATTCGTCACAGCAATACGTTCGCCGCGTTTACGCTCGCGCTCAGATTGCATATTGGCGCGGTACACGCCCTGATCGCCAACCACCCACGAGAGCGGACGACGTTCCTTACCAATGGATTCCTGCAGCAGCATCAGCGCCTGCATGTAGGCTTCCGGACGTGGTGGACAGCCAGGGATGTAAACATCAACCGGGATAAACTTGTCCACGCCCTGCACGACAGAATAAATGTCGTACATGCCGCCGGAGTTTGCACAGGCGCCCATGGAAATAACCCATTTCGGCTCGAGCATCTGATCGTACAGACGCTGGATAACCGGGGCCATTTTGGTGAAGCAGGTCCCCGCGACCACCATCAGGTCAGCCTGACGTGGGGAAGCACGAAGCACTTCTGCACCAAAACGCGCAACGTCATGCACCGCAGTGAATGACGTCACCATTTCAACGTAGCAGCAGGAAAGGCCGAAGTTGTAAGGCCAGATTGAGTTCTTGCGACCCCAGTTGACCATGTCGTGCAGGGCGTTTTCTAACTTGCCCATGTACACGCTTTTGTTCACTTCCTGCTCAAGAGGGTCGGTTACGATCTCCTGTTTTTGCAGGGGGTAACGGTCGTTCTCACCGTTAGGATCTATGCGGGTGAGCGTATAATCCATCTTATTGCCTCGCTTTTACTGCGTATGACGATTAGTGTCGGTTTCCGGGTTAACCAGCGTGCGACGGGAACGCGCAGGCGTCCAGTCCAGTGCGCCGATGCGGACGAGGTAAACCAGGCCTGCCAGTAACACTAAAATGAAAATTGCGGCTTCCACAAAGCCCACCCAGCCGCTTTCACGGATTGAGGTAGACCATGCGTAAAGGTAAAGGGCTTCCACGTCGAAGATGACGAAGAACATGGCGACGAGGTAGAACTTCGCCGAAAGACGTAAGCGGGCTGAGCCCACTGAATCGATACCCGACTCGAACGGGGTGTTCTTGCTACGCGCGCGCGCGCGACCGCCGAGATACCAACCGCCAATCAGCATCAAACAGCAGAGGCCAATGGCAATGATGAGAAATATAGCGAATGCCCAGTGATGAGCGATGACTTCAGTGGATGTTGACATACGCATTGCTTAACCAAAATAAGTAGCGCTAAAACCTCTGCTCTTGCTGACAGATGAACGCCACATGATTCATGGGGAGGAATTAAAAACCACAAAAAAAGTGCCACAAATGGGCATAAACATCGAAATGATGTGGTTTTTTACTCCTTTCTATAACCTTTTGTCAACTTTAACAAAAGTTTCCTCACAGTAATTTACACCGAGCACGTTTCATTAACATTAAATGCCCTTTTGGCAAAACAGCTCGTTTTGACCACCAGGATTTAAGCTGGGTGAATCGTGTCCGTTTGAGGCATAAACACATGGTACCCCTCTATTTTGACAGGAATTGACAATGATTCCTCCCCCCAATGGGGAGTATTTTCTTGATCTGAGACACGCTTTTGTTAATTGCCAATAAAAAACGGCAACAATACGGCCGTTTTTTTAACAATAGCAGGAACTTTGATGTCCAGGATCAAAGCAAGAACAAAAGTTGAACTGAAGAAAGCAAGTTAATGAAAAGTAATATAAAATTTTAGAATCACTTTTGCGACAACGGAATTGAGTCGATAAAAAAGGCCGCTGAGCAGAAATTATGCGTCAGCAGCCTTTTTTTGCACTTACATTTTGTTACCACAAAGCAGCAGCGGTGTTACTCTAAATCCCTCTCTGCAATACGGGTATCATCTCCCCCTTCGGAGGTATAATCACCATATTGATACCAGGGATTATTGTAGCTTTCCAGCGACTGGAAAATAGCCTGCACCAGTTCATTGCTGCGCTGACTGTTACAGCTCAGCAAATATTCAGTATCAGGCAGCTGCGGCAACCCGTCAGATTTCCCCAAAACGCGCAGTTCAGGACTCATCATCTCAACGGGTCGTGCGGTTACGCCAAGCCCGGCTTTGACCGCAGCGCGAACGGCTGAAAGCGTCGAAGCGACATAGGCCAGACGCCACGGGATCCTTGCTGCGTTTAACGTATCAATGATCATGTCGCGGAAAGGGCTGGGATCGTCAAGCAGCACCAGCGGGACAGCTTCACCCGGCGGCATCACATAATCAGCGGCGCAGTACCACAGCGTTGGCGAGATACGCAGTGAGGTAGACTCAAAGCTCGCGAGCTTGTGGGTTGTTAAAACCAAATCCACATCGCCAGCCGCTAACATCTCTTCCATTTCGCCGTGACGTTTGACCCGAACATCCAGCGCCAGCTTTGGGTAAACGGAGCTGATACGGTTTAACAGGAATGGCAGGATAGTATCGGCGGATTCATCAGAAGATCCGACGGTCAGCATCCCCTGCAGGGAGCTAAACATTAACGATGTGCATGCTTCGTCGTTGAAACGAAGAATTTTGCGGGCATAGCCCAGCAGCTGAATGCCGTGTTCAGTGAGAAGCTTGTTGCGACCATGGCGGGCAAAGAGCTCCTTTCCCACCAGTTGCTCAAGACGCTGCATCTGCTGGCTGACCGCTGATTGCGTACGGCAGACTGCGGCAGCGGCTGCCGCGAAGGTGTTCAGATCAGCGACCGCAACAAAGGTTCTCAGCAGATCGAGGTCGAGATTCAGTATCGGACGATTTGCATTAATCATATTTCTTCACTTACAGGTGCCTGTGCTGACCTGCCTGGTTTATGCTGTGCTCTGGTAAATTCAGGCAATTCCTTTTGGAGCCTGCTCGCCGGGATTAGACCGGTCGAACACCTGAAAGAGCGTTATTGCATTAATAATTGCCTGCCTGCTTGATGTTTCCGCAGACCCCTTAGCTATATTTTTGCTTACAGCGGGATAACGAATTAATTATCTCTGGCACATTTATGTGAAGTTATTCAAAAAAAACCGTCACTTTTACAGTGACTTGCCGGAGCAAGGCACAACAATAAGGCCCGAGATAATAACCTGATGTATTAAGCAAAAACACAAGCAATAACATATAGTTATAATATTAATCGCCATCGATGTGCAAAGACACCAGGCGCTTTCTGACTTGCTTACCTCTGTATCCTACCGCAAAACCATTATATTTATAAGTGTTATTGGGGTTAATCTTACACAAATTTTAAAGAGGAATATTACTTCAAGAATGAATTAACAAAATCAAAAGACAACTTTGCAATTAATGAATAATTATTAAGTGATTAAATATTCATTCATTAACAACCCTTAACATTATATTTACAGCTCAAGTATTAGCTCTCATCCTTCGCTTTGCAAATCTACTGTGCTAAGGCACTGTGACACCCCTTATGCGACCAGGCTTTACGGCCAGCAAGCCTTCCGTCGGGATAATTCAGTTCAAAATTCACATTCAGACCCAATCCACAACATTAATCACCATTGTTAATATTAAGTGCAGTAGATAAAACAGACGAAGCCGCTAAGCAACAGGAGAACAGATTGTACCGACATGCGCAATTGTGCAAAATCTTCTCCTGTTGACCCTTCAAAACACCCGGGATGGGGAGTACATTATTCCGTGCTGACTTCCACGGCAGGGAGTGGCGAACTAGCAAAAAGGTCAAGATTCATGTCCCCCATTGAAAAATCCAGCAAATTAGATAATGTCTGTTACGACATCCGCGGCCCGGTACTTAAAGAAGCTAAACGTCTTGAAGAAGAAGGCAACAAGGTCCTGAAGCTGAACATCGGCAACCCAGCGCCGTTTGGTTTCGAAGCCCCGGATGAAATCCTCGTTGATGTGATCCGCAACCTGCCAACAGCGCAGGGTTACTGCGACTCCAAAGGGCTCTACTCCGCGCGTAAAGCGATCATGCAACACTATCAGGCTCGCGATATGCGCGACGTTACCGTTGAAGATATCTACATCGGCAACGGCGTCTCCGAACTGATCGTGCAGGCCATGCAGGCGCTGCTGAACAGCGGCGATGAAATGCTGGTCCCTGCGCCGGACTACCCGCTGTGGACAGCGGCCGTGTCGCTCTCCAGCGGTAAAGCGGTACATTATCTTTGCGATGAATCTTCCGACTGGTTCCCGGACCTTGACGATATCCGCAGCAAAATCACTCCGCGCACTCGCGGTATTGTGATCATCAACCCGAACAACCCAACCGGCGCGGTCTATTCAAAAGAGCTGCTGCTGGAGATCGTAGAAATCGCCCGTCAGCACAACCTGATCATCTTCGCAGACGAAATCTACGACAAGATCCTGTATGACGAAGCGCAGCATCACTCGATCGCCGCGCTGGCGCCAGATCTGCTGACCGTCACCTTTAACGGGCTGTCAAAAACCTACCGCGTTGCCGGCTTCCGTCAGGGCTGGATGGTGCTGAACGGCCCGAAAAAGCACGCCAAAGGCTACATTGAAGGGCTGGAAATGCTGGCTTCTATGCGTCTGTGCGCTAACGTTCCGGCGCAGCACGCCATCCAGACTGCGCTTGGCGGTTATCAGAGCATCAGCGAGTTTATCGTGCCGGGCGGGCGTCTGTACGAGCAGCGTAACCGCGCATGGGAATTGATTAACGAAATCCCGGGCGTCAGCTGCGTGAAGCCGAAAGGCGCGCTGTATATGTTCCCGAAAATTGACGCTAAGCGCTTCAATATTCACGACGATCAGAAAATGGTGCTCGATTTCCTACTCCAGGAAAAAGTCCTGCTGGTTCAGGGCACGGCCTTTAACTGGCCATGGCCGGATCACGTGCGTATCGTGACCCTGCCGCGAATGGACGATCTGGAAATGTCGATCACCCGCTTTGGCCGCTTCCTCTCCGGCTACCATCAGTAAAAGTCGTTCGGCCGCCGGGATTTGCATCCGGCGGTCAACTCTGCGCACAATGGTTCTCCTGCCGTAACGGATAAAGGTTAACCATGAGCCAGAGCCATTTCTTTGCCCACCTCTCCCGCCTGAAACTGATCAACCGCTGGCCCCTGATGCGCAACGTGCGCACTGAAAACGTCTCTGAGCACAGTCTCCAGGTAGCAATGGTCGCCCATGCGCTGGCGGCGATTAAAAATCGAAAGTTTAACGGCACGGTTAACGCCGAACGCATTGCCCTGCTGGCGATGTATCACGATGCCTCCGAAGTGCTGACCGGCGATTTGCCCACTCCGGTGAAGTATTTCAACTCGCAGATTGCGCAGGAATATAAGGCTATTGAGAAGATAGCCCAGCAGAAACTGGTGGATATGGTGCCGGATGAACTGCGGGATATTTTCGAGCCGCTGATTAATGAGCACTACGCCAGCGATGAAGAGAAAGCCATTGTGAAACAGGCCGATGCGCTCTGTGCCTATCTGAAGTGCCTGGAAGAACTCTCTGCGGGGAATAACGAATTCAGACTTGCCAAATCACGCCTTGAGAAAACCCTGGAAGCGCGTCGCAGCGAGGAGATGGACTACTTTATGCAGGTTTTCGTGCCGAGCTTCCATCTGTCGCTGGATGAGATTAGCCAGGATTCTCCGCTTTAATTATTGATTGCCCGGTGGCGCTATCGCTTACCGGACCTACAGAGTGGTTTTGTAGGCCTGGCAAGCGATAGCGCCGCCGGGCAGCATCTTTAAAACGGGAAAAGCACCGGAATCAAAATCACGCACACCACCATCACCAGCAGGGTGAACGGCACGCCGATCTTAACGAAGTCGCTGAAGGAATATTTGCCCGGCCCGAGCACCAGCGTGTTCACCGGTGAAGAGACCGGCGTCATAAAGGCCGCCGAAGCCGCCATCGCGACCATCATGGCGAACGGGTAAGGCGAAACGCCCATCGATTTTGCCGCCGCCAGCGCAATCGGCGCCATCAGCACCGCCGTAGCCGTGTTGGAGATAAACAACCCGATGGTGGCACACATCACGAACAGGCAGATCAGCATCAGATAAGGCCCCTGCCCGCCGCCAACGTCCATCAGCCCTTTCACCACCAGATCCACCCCGCCCGTTTTTTGCAGTGCCAGCGCAAACGGCATCATCCCGACAATCAGAATGATGCTCGGCCAGTGGATCGCCTTGTAAGCACTCTCAGCGTCAATACAGCGGAATTTCCCCATCAGCAAACAGGCAATAATCGCGGCTATCGGATTAGGGATTTCGTCGGTCAGCATCAGGGCTACCATCAGCACCATGCAGAAGATCGCATGCGGAGCCTGACTGTGCGCCGGGGAAGCATCGTTGACTTCAATCGGCATGTTGTGGACCACGAAATCACGCCCCTGCTGCGACAGCATCGCGATCTGCTTCCAGTTTCCCACCACCAGCAGGATATCGCCGAGCTCAACGTTCTCATCGACCAGCAGGCCTTCCATCGCTTTGCCGTCGCGTTTTAGTCCGACAACATTCAGCCCAAAGCGGGTGCGAAAGCCCATTTCACGAACCGTTTTCCCCACCAGCTCGGAGTCCGGGATCAGCGAAATTTCGGCCATGCCCACATCCAGCGCCTGGTCGGAGAAATACTCCCCGCGCAGCACCATCGGCTCCAGCATCTGTTCGCTGCAAAACTGGCGAAGGTCGACTTCTGCCGCCGACATATCAATCAGCAACACGTCCCTGGCATGGAACTCAGATACGCCGTTCACATTAACAATCACCCGGCGGAAACGACGCCAGCGCTCGACGCCGATGACGTTGGCTCCGTAGCGTTCACGGAGTTTCAGGTCATCAAGTCGCTGGCCAATCAGCGGAGAACCCGGACGGAGCGCCAGGCGACGGGCGCGTCCGTTAAGGCGGTATTCTTTAATTAAGTCGCGGAAAGTACGGCGCTTGTCATTCTTCAGCTCGCCTTCGTCACCGGGCAGCATAAAACGCATCAGCAGCATGTAGACAATGCCGAGCAGCAGCACCACTACGCCAATCGGCGTAACGCTGAAAAAGCTGAACCCATGCAGGCCTTCGCGGATGAGCTCACTGTTGATCACCAGGTTTGGCGGCGTAGCGACCAGCGTCATCATCCCGCTGATAAGCCCGGCAAAGCTCAGCGGCATCATCAGGCGCGACGGTGAGGTGTTCATGCGCATACAAACGCTCAGCACCACCGGAATAAAAATGGCCACCACGCCGGTTGAGCTCATAAACGCGCCGAGGCACGCCACGGTGAGCATCAGGTACACCAGCATTTTTACTTCGCTGTTGCCTGCCACTTTCACCAGCCAGGCGCCCATGCTGGTGGCAACCCCTGTGCGTACCAGGCCATCACCGATGATAAACAGCGCAGCAATGAGAATCACGTTCGGATCGCTGAAGCCCGAAAAGGCTTCGCTTAAGGTGAGCGTACCGCTCAGCACGAAGGCGACAATCACCATCAGTGCGACAGCATCCATGCGCACTTTGCCGGTAGCAAAGAGCAAAACGGCGACACCGAGCAGGCCCAATACCCAAATCAGTTCACTGTTCACAACATATCCTTGTCAGAAAGTAGAGTGGAAAGTCTGGCATAAAAAAGCCCCGACGGAGCGGGGCTTAATCAAACGATTAGCTTTTCAGACGCACATCGACGATACCGTCAGGGCCTTTGACGACGGTCAGCGCTTCGAGCGTCGTCAGCACAAAATCAGCCTCATCAAGTCGCGATGCCGTAGCGGGGACGTTGACGGCAATAACATGACATCCTGCCGCCAGCCCGGAAAGCATGCCAGCTTCGGCATCTTCCACTACCGCGCACTCTTCGGGAGCAAGACCAAGCAGTTTTGCCCCCAGCAGGTAAGCGTCTGGCTCAGGTTTCCCGCGTTTCACTTGCTCTGCAGTCACGAACACTTTTGCCGCAGCCAAACCCGCTGCTTCGTGGCGTGCGTGAGCAATAGGGATCGTGCCCGAAGTCACAATGGCCCACGGGATGCCTGCTTCGTCCAGATGATTCAGCAGCGCCTGCGCACCGGGCAGCGCAGTAATACCTTCAATATCCCGCGCTTCAATCTGTTCCAGCCAGCGGAATTCAGCCTGGATCTCTTCCTCAGATTTCCCCGGCAGGAAGTGTCGCAGCGAGGTGATCGCCTGCTTGCCGTGGATGAAATTCAGGACATACTGATGATCCAGGCCATGCTTGTCGGCCCAGCGACACCATGAACGTTCCACCACTGGCAAAGAGTCGACCAGCGTGCCATCAAGATCAAATAAAAAGCCCTTACACTGCACAGCGGCCTCCGTCAGGCGTTGACGATCTGGTTAATTTCATTGCTGCTGAGATGATACTGGCGCGGGCAGGCGTGCCATGCGCCCAGCATGCGCTGGTATTTTTCCCACATTGGGGTTTGTGCGTTGAAGCCGTGGGTGCCCGCGTCGAAATGAGTGTAGCGACCTTCAATATTCACCATAAAGCGCACGTAGCCGAGATAGCGGGCTTCCGTCGCGGCATCAAAGCCAAGGAAAGTCACCCGGCGCTCGTCGATATTGCTGGCATCTTTCAGGTTGGTCCAGGAAACATGCAGCGCGTGGTACATCTCCATGATGTCGATGATCACCCGGCAGGTCTCTTCGGTCAGCTGGCCAAACTCGCGATCCAATTCGCGCATTTGCAGGCCGTAGCCGCGCTCAATGATAGTTTGCAGACGGCGATAGCGTTCCGCGTTATCCGGATCCATCATGGTCATCATCTTGTACTGATTAGACAAAATCAGACGTTGAGCGTTAGTCATTTCCATTTTTCGACTCCTGTTGCAGCTTACGGCAAGAAAAAAAGGGCTTACGAAATGTATGCCCTCTTTTATATGCGTTTTCTATGGATGATTACAAATCATCAAGGAAAGTTTTATCCAGTTGTTTGAAGGCGCGCTTAAGCGTGTCAGCTAAAGCCTGGTAATCTGGCTTACCTTCCACCGGCGCCAGCGCCTGTCCAGATTCCTGCAGTTTGCCGCGAACTTCGTAGAACCAGTTGAGAATGGTCGGCGGCAGCGGTGTGACCGAGCGCTTCCCGAGCCACCACATTCCCTGCATCGGCAGGCTCAGGGCGAACAGTGCGGTCGCGACTGCCGGGCCAAGCTGACCGCCGAGGGCGATTTGCCAGCACAGCGTAAACACCGCAACCGGCGGCATAAAGCGAATAGCGTGACGTGTGGCGCGGATCACCTTGTTTTCCACAAACACCGGGGCAAGGCGTTTTTCCATTGGCCACGTCTTTGAATAATGCTGCCCACGACGAAACAGACTAAAAAAGCTAACCGGGCGGTTTTCGAGTGTCGACATGGCGTTACCTCAACTTCACTTATAAAAAATCAAAATTTTGTACAAAACAACAACTGCGTATGACAACGTTCAAAAGATTTTGCCATTAAAGGCAGCAATCGGGTATCCTGTGCGGCTTGAGAGAGGCGTAGACCTCATCTCACGATTCGTCAAATTATCGCATATTCTGCCAGTGGCTGAAAATTGTGCAAAACTGAATGATGAATCACCACTATTTCTTCGTCATGCCCGGAAAAAACCGTTGGCATGATGTTAATCATAAATGTCAGCGCCATCCTGCGCTACGCTCTTTGGCTCACTGACGTTTTTTTAGCCACATAAGATAAAATAGGTACTTCCATGTCGAGTAAGTTAGTACTGGTTCTGAACTGCGGTAGCTCTTCCCTCAAATTCGCTGTTATCGACGCGAGCAACGGTGAAGAGTACCTTTCTGGTTTGGCCGAATGTTTCCATCTCCCAGAAGCACGTATCAAATGGAAAATGGATGGCGGCAAACAAGAAGCGGCTTTAGGTGCAGGCGCCGCTCACAGTGAAGCGCTGAACTTTATCGTTAACACTATTCTGGCACAAAAACCAGAACTGTCTGCTCAGCTGGCAGCCATTGGTCACCGTATTGTTCACGGCGGCGAGAAGTACACCAGCTCCGTGGTTATCGACGACACCGTGATTCAGGGTATCAAAGATGCAGCCTCTTTTGCACCGCTGCACAACCCGGCACACCTGATCGGTATCGCTGAAGCACTGAAATCCTTCCCGAATCTGAAAGATAAGAACGTTGCCGTGTTCGACACCGCGTTCCATCAGACCATGCCGGAAGAATCCTACCTGTACGCCCTGCCGTACAGCCTGTACCGCGAGCACGGCGTTCGTCGTTACGGTTTCCACGGCACCAGTCACTACTTCGTGACTCAGGAAGCCGCGAAAATGCTGAACAAGCCGGTTAACGAACTGAACATCATCACCTGCCACCTCGGCAACGGTGGTTCTGTTTCCGCTATCCGCAACGGCGAGTGCGTAGACACCTCTATGGGTCTGACTCCGCTGGAAGGTCTGGTGATGGGTACCCGTACCGGTGACATCGACCCGGCTATCATCTTCTTCCTGCACGACAACCTGGGCATGAGCGTTGATGCTATCAACAAAATGCTGACCAAAGAGTCCGGCCTGCAGGGTCTGACCGAAGTCACCAGCGACTGCCGCTATGTTGAAGACAACTACGAAACCAAAGCTGACGCTAAGCGTGCGATGGACGTTTACTGCCACCGTCTGGCGAAATACATCGGTTCCTACGCGGCACTGATGGACGGTCGTCTGGATGGCGTAGTGTTCACCGGTGGTATCGGTGAAAACGCCGCGATGGTTCGCGAACTGTCCCTGGGCAAACTGGGCGTTCTGGGCTTCGAAGTTGATCATGAGCGTAACCTGGCTGCCCGTTTCGGCAAGTCTGGCTTCATCAACAAAGAAGGCACCCGCCCTGCCGTCGTGATCCCAACCAACGAAGAGTTGGTTATCGCACAAGACGCAGCCCGTCTGACTGCCTGATTCCACACCGCCAGCAATGCTGGCGGTGCTGTTTTGTATCCCGCCCCAGACTGGCGGTAACGAAAGAGGATAAACCGTGTCCCGTACAATTATGCTGATCCCTACCGGAACCAGCGTCGGCCTGACCAGCGTCAGCCTTGGTGTGATCCGTGCTATGGAACGCAAAGGCGTTCGTCTGAGCGTCTTCAAGCCTATCGCCCAGCCACGTGCCGGTGGCGATGCGCCAGACCAGACCACCACCATCGTTCGCGCGAACTCCAATCTGCCAGCAGCTGAACCGCTGAAGATGAGCCACGTTGAGTCTCTGCTGTCCAGCAACCAGAACGACGTGCTGATGGAAGAGATCATCGCCAACTACCACGCCAACACTCAGGATGCTGAAGTGGTGCTGGTTGAAGGCCTGGTGCCAACCCGCAAACACCAGTTTGCTCAGTCTCTGAACTACGAGATTGCCAAGACCCTGAACGCAGAAATCGTGTTCGTGATGTCTCAGGGCACCGACACTCAGGAAGAGCTGAAAGAGCGTATTGAACTGACTCGCAACAGCTTCGGCGGCACCAAAAACACCAACATCACCGGTGTTATCGTCAACAAGCTGAACGCTCCGGTTGATGAGCAGGGTCGTACCCGTCCTGATCTGTCCGAGATTTTTGACGACTCTTCTAAAGCGAAAGTGGTCAAAATCAACCCGGCTGAACTGCAGGCTGCCAGCCCGCTGCCAGTCCTGGGCACGGTTCCATGGAGCTTCGATCTGATCGCCACTCGTGCTATCGACATGGCGCGTCACCTGAATGCCACCATCGTTAACGAAGGCGACATCAACACCCGTCGCGTGAAGTCCGTAACCTTCTGTGCGCGCAGCATTCCGCACATGCTGGAACACTTCCGTGCAGGCTCTCTGCTGGTAACTTCCGCAGACCGCCCTGACGTGCTGGTTGCCGCCTGCCTCGCCGCGATGAACGGCGTAGAAATCGGCGCAATCCTGCTGACCGGCGCTTATGAAATGGACGCTCGCGTTGGCAAACTGTGCGAACGTGCATTTGCTACCGGCCTGCCAGTCTTCATGGTGAACACCAACACCTGGCAGACCTCTCTGAGCCTGCAGAGCTTCAACCTGGAAGTACCGGTTGATGACCACGAGCGTATCGAGAAAGTGCAGGAATATGTGGCCAGCCACATCGATGCTAACTGGATCGAATCTCTGACCGCGACCTCCGAGCGTAGCCGTCGTCTGTCTCCACCGGCGTTCCGCTACCAGCTGACCGAGCTGGCTCGCAAAGCTGGCAAACGCGTGGTTCTGCCAGAAGGCGACGAACCACGTACCGTGAAAGCGGCAGCTATCTGTGCTGAACGCGGTATCGCAACCTGCGTGCTGCTGGGTAACCCGGATGAAATCAACCGCGTTGCGGCTGACCAGGGCGTAGAACTGGGCGCGGGTATCGAAATCGTCGATCCGGAAGTGGTACGTGAAAGCTATGTTGCTCGTCTGGTTGAGCTGCGTAAGAGCAAAGGCATGACCGAAGCCGTTGCCCGCGAACAGCTGGAAGACAACGTGGTTCTCGGCACCCTGATGCTGGAACA
The DNA here is from genome assembly GCA_014156375.1 of Enterobacteriaceae bacterium 89. GTDB lineage: Bacteria > Pseudomonadota > Gammaproteobacteria > Enterobacterales > Enterobacteriaceae > Scandinavium. The sequence continues at coordinate 1,238,854 of RQJH01000003.1, forward strand.
GAACGAAGTTGACGGTCTGGTTTCTGGTGCGGTTCACACCACTGCCAACACCATCCGTCCACCGCTGCAGCTGATCAAAACTGCACCGGGCAGCTCTCTGGTTTCTTCCGTGTTCTTCATGCTGCTGCCTGAACAGGTTTACGTTTACGGCGACTGCGCGATCAACCCGGATCCAACTGCAGAACAGCTGGCAGAAATCGCTATCCAGTCTGCCGATTCCGCGATTGCTTTCGGCATCGAACCACGCGTTGCGATGCTCTCCTACTCCACCGGCACTTCTGGTGCAGGTAGCGACGTAGAGAAAGTGCGTGAAGCAACTCGTCTGGCGCAGGAAAAACGTCCTGACCTGATGATCGACGGCCCGCTGCAGTACGACGCCGCGGTAATGGCTGACGTAGCGAAATCTAAAGCGCCGAACTCTCCGGTTGCAGGTCGTGCTACCGTGTTCATCTTCCCTGATCTGAACACCGGTAACACCACTTACAAAGCGGTACAGCGTTCTGCGGACCTGATCTCCATCGGGCCAATGCTGCAGGGTATGCGCAAGCCGGTCAACGACCTGTCCCGTGGCGCACTGGTTGACGATATCGTCTACACCATCGCGCTGACCGCTATTCAGTCTTCTCAGCAAGACTAATCACGGTTCAAATGCAAAAGGCAGCCTGATGGCTGCCTTTTTTATGCCTGAAATAACTACAGCAACTCTTTCGCCGCCTTCACTATCTCATCCGCCGTCAGGCCATATTCCTGTTGTAAAAACTCCTGCGTGCCCACCTGGCCGTAGCGTTCCTTCACGCCCACGCGTCGCATCGGTACCGGACAGGTTTCCACCAGCACTTCTGCCACCGCTGAACCCAGCCCGTTGTGAATGCTGTGGTTTTCGCAGGTGACGATACGCCCGGTTTTCTCGGCGTAATTCTTCACCAGCATCCGGTCTATCGGCTTCAGCGTAAACATATCGATCACCGCCGCGCTGACGCCTTCGCGCCCCAGACGTCGTGCCGCCTCCAGCGCTTCCGCCACCATAATCCCGTTGGCGATAAGCGTGATGTCGTCGCCTTCCCGCAGCACGTTGCCCTTGCCGATGGTGAAGGTCGAGCCTTCCTGATACACCGTAGGAGCCTGTTTGCGAATGGTCCGCACCCAGTAGAAGCCTTCAAGATCGATAAGCTGATTGAGAATATTTTTGAACATGGTCGCATCGGTCACCTCCATCACCACCGAATTGGCCAGCCCACGCACAATACCCATATCCTCAAATGACATATGCGTTCCGCCGTTGTGACAAGCGGTGACGCCCGCATCGGAGGCGATCACTTTGACGTTGTTGCGCTGATAATCGAGCGACATAAACAGCTGGTCGAAACAGCGGCGGCTGGCAAACGCGGTAAAGGTGTGCACAAAGGGTTTGCGTCCGGTCAGCGACAGGCCCGCCGCGGTACCAATCACGTTGGCCTCCATAATCCCGCAGTTGATCACCTGCTGCGGATATTTCTTGTGTACGCCATCCATCGCCATCGAACTCATCAGGTCCGCTTCAAGGGCAATAATTGCGCTTCCGGCCTCAATTTGCTCCGCCACGAATCCTGCATAGACTTTACGCATCTCAGTGGCGTCTTTTTCCCCTGTCGTTGCAACCTTAATCATGCGCGGCCTCCAGTTGGGCGATGGTTGAATTGAGTGCCTGCTTCATCTCTTCGGTCAGGCGCAGGTGATGAGAATTACCTAAATTCTCCAGGTACGGCACGCCCTGTCCTTTGATGCTGTCGAGGATCACCACTCGCGGACGGGCATCCTTGTCTGGCACAGGTTTAACCACCCTCAGTAGAGCCGGAATGTCATCGCCTTTCACCGTCACCACCTTGAAACCAAATGCGGTGAATTTCCCCTCCAGATCGAAAGCGCTGATGATCTCATCCAGTTCACCGTCGAGCTGCTGCTTGTTCCAGTCGATAAACACCGTCAGGTTGTTCAGCTTATGATGGGCAATAAACTGAAATGCCTCCCAGCACTGGCCTTCGTTCAATTCACCGTCGCCGACAATGCAGAACACCCGATTGCTGCGCCCTGCAAGCTTATGCGAAAGCGCCATGCCGCCCGCAATGGAAATCCCCTGCCCCAGTGAACCGGTGGTGGCATCCACGCCGCGGGTTTTCAGACGGTCAGGATGGCTCGGCAGCTTAGTTCCGTTCTGGTTTAGCGTGCTTAATTCCTCCTGCGGGAAATAGCCTTTGATCGCCAGCGTGCTGTAGAGCGCGGGTCCGGCATGGCCTTTCGACAGGACAAAATAGTCCCGCCCCTGCCAATCCGGATCGCCCGGGTCGATGCGCATCACATCGCCGTAAAGCACCGCTAACGTCTCCACCACCGACATGCTGCCGCCGTAGTGACCAAACCCCAGTTCGGTCAGTGATTTCAGCGTGGCGACGCGAATGTCGCGCGCCAGGCGGGTAACTTCTGCAGCCGTACTCATCATTTGGCTCCTGTGTTTTGTGGGGAATCGTTACCGGCGACTTTGTTCTTCGCCAGATAGTTAAACAGCACCAGCAGGGCAAAAATCACCACCACCAGCCCGGTGATCGCCATCGGCGACAGATAGCGCGCAAGGTTACCCAGCACGATGCCCACGGCACCGAAATCAGCGTCAGAGAAGGTGGTATTGGCAAAGCCCAGCGCGCCCAGTACCGGCAGCAGAAGCACCGGCAGGAAGGTAATCAGCAGACCGTTGGCAAACGCACCGATCATCGCGCCACGGCGACCGCCCGTGGCGTTACCGAAGACCCCGGCAGTGGCACCGGTAAAGAAGTGAGGAACGACGCCCGGCAGGATCAGTACCCACTTGAACTGGCCGCAGAGGAACAGCCCAACCAGACCGCCGAGGAAGCTGAACAGGAAGCCAATCAGCACTGCGTTCGGGGCATACGGATAGACCACCGGACAGTCGAGCGCCGGACGAGCATTCGGCACCAGCTTTTCAGAGAAGCCGGTAAACGCCGGAACAATTTCCGCCAGAATCAGACGCACGCCCTGAAGGATGATGAACACACCAGCTGCAAAGGTGATCGCCATGATGATGGCGTAGACCAGGTAGTTCTGACCGCCGCTGAAGGTCGCTTCGACGTACTCACGCCCCGCGCACACCGCCATAATCAGGTAGATGATCATCATGGTCAGCGAAATCGAAATCGAGCTGTCGCGCAGGAAGCTCAGGTTTTTCGGCAGGTTCATCTCTTCAGTGGAACGCGACCCTTTACCGACTTTGCTGCCAATCCAGCCGGAAAGCACGTAGCCCAGGGTGCCAAAGTGGCCAAAAGCGATATCATCGTTGCCGGTAATGCGCTTCATGTAGCGCTGCGCAATCGCCGGGAAGAACGCCATGATCAGGCCGAGGATAAGGGAACCGGTAAACACCAGGCCGATGCCTTCGAAACCCGCCACCGTCAGTATCACCCCAATCATGCACGCCATGTAGAACGTGTGGTGCCCGGTGAGGAAGATGTATTTCAGGCGGGTAAAGCGCGCGACGACGATGTTCGCTACCATGCCAAAGGCCATGATTAGCGCCGTGGCGGCTCCGTATTTTTCCAGCGCGATAGATACTATAGCCTCGTTATTCGGGATAATTCCCTGAATGCTGAAGGCATGTTCAAACATCCCACCCAGCGGATTTAACGAGCCCACCAGCACGCCCGCGCCGCCGCCCAGTACGATAAAACCAAGAATGGTTTTTACCGTGCCTTTCACCACGTCAGAGAAAGATTTTTTCTGCGCCACCAGGCCAATTAAAGCAATTAACCCAACTAACACCGAAGGTACTTTGAGAATATCAACCACAAAATTAAGCGTTTCGAGGATAAACATGTTTGCCCCTCACTCAATGCGATTTTAATTAACGGCTGGCGAAATAAGCGCTGAGCTTATTTTCCAGTTCATTGATATCGATAATATTGTTGATCACCACCAACTGATGCTCCGGCACGCTGGCACTTTCAGCAATGTCTTTCGCCATCACAAAGAGATCGGCGGCGTCCGGCGTGGCGGAGGAGAGATCGGAATGCTCTACCTCAGCCTCGATATTCAGTTTTTTCAGCACTTTTTTAATATTCATCTCGACCATAAAACTGCTGCCCAGGCCGGAACCACAAATCGCCATTATTTTCATTATTGTCACCTTTTTAGGGATAGAGTTAACCCGCACTTTTCCCGCAGGAAAAATGGAGTCAGTCAGGGTAAAAATAAAAATCAGAAGCGGCTAATTATCTTTTTTATCTCCTCAATCGTCTTCGCCCGATGCAGCTGCTGCATATCTTCCTCACTGGAAAATAATTCTGCTAAGGCTGAGATCATCTCAATATGGCTGTGCTTGTCCGGAGCCGCGAGCATAATAATCAGATCAACCGGATCGTGTTCCTGTGAATCAAAACTGACGCCGTGCTGTAGCTTAAGTAATGAAAGTCCTAATCCTTTCGCCCCCTCTTCCGGTCTTGCGTGCGGCATGGCAAGCCCTGGAGCCAGCACGTAATACGGTCCCAGCTTATGGTGCTGTTCCACAATAGCGGTCACGTATTCCGGGGAAATAATTTGTGCATCCAGCAGCGGCTGTGCGCAGATTTCCAGCGCCTGCGGCCAGCTTTCCACCCTTTCCTGCAAACTGAGGGTGCCGTCGTGGATCCATTGGCTCAGCATGGTGTTCTCCTGTTGGTGGGAAGGTGAACAAACTTTATGCAAGGACATCGTGACTGGCTGTGATGATAATCACAAAGATAGCGCTACCAAAAATGATCGTCGCAAAATTGTGATAGCGCTATCAAAATGTGAACATCGCGTAATAACTCAGCAAAAAGAGGGATTTCCGGCGTATACTGCATGAACTTTTAAAACGAGATTTCAATCAGGAAGAAGCATGTCTCTGACCCGAAAACGGCGCAGCACCGGTAAAGTGACCCTGGCGGATGTCGCGCAGCTGGCCGGTGTGGGCACGATGACCGTTTCACGTGCGCTGCGTACCCCAGAGGCGGTGTCCGATAAGCTGCGGGAGAAAATTGAGGCCGCGGTACAGGAGCTGGGCTATCTGCCCAATCTTGCCGCCAGCGCGCTGGCATCAGCATCATCATGGACCATCGGCATGATCGTTCCCAGCCTGAGCGAAGCGGGCTGTTCTGAGATGTTCGCCGGGCTGCAGCAGGTTTTGCAACCGGCCGGATACCAAATCATGCTGGCTGAATCGGGGCATCATCAGGAGCGGGAAGAGAAGATCTTAGAAACGCTGCTGGCTTCTAATATTGCAGCGGCGATCCTGCTTAGCGTGGAGCATAGCGATACGGTGCGCCAGTGGCTGAACAACGCAGCCATTCCGGTGATGGAAATGGGTGCCAAACGCGCCGACCCGCTGGATATGAACATCGGCATCGATAACGCGGCGGCGATGTTTGAGCTGACGCAAATGCTGATTCAGCGCGGCTATCAGAATATCGGCCTGCTATGCGCTAACCAGGAACAGTGGATTTTTCAGCAGTATCTGCAGGGCTGGTATAAAGCTATGCTGCGCCACCATATGTCGCCAAACAGGGTGATTAACGCCGCTGAGCCCCCTACCTTTTCCACCGGTGCTGCACAGCTGCCAGAGTTTTTACTGGCCTGGCCGGAGCTGGATGCGCTGGTCTGTGTGTCTGATGAGCTGGCCTGCGGCGCGCTGTATGAGTGTCAGCGCCGAAGAATTAAGGTGCCGGACGACCTGGCGATTGTCGGCTTTGGCGACAGCGACGTCAGCCGCGTGTGTCAGCCACCGCTGACCACGATTTCGGTGCCGCATAAACAGATAGGAATTGAGGCAGGACGCGCCCTGCTGGCGCGCCTTACTGACGAAGAGTGGGATGAGAACCCAGCCATCACCGCCAAACTGGCTCTGCGGGACAGCTGCTAAGGGCTACTCGGTTTCTTCTTCTTTCTGCACTTCGTTGTTGGCGTTGCGGCTCATCCACAGCGCCAGGGCTTTCAGAGAATCGGCGGTGAATTCGTCACAGCGGGCGGTGATCTCTTCCGGCGTCAGCCAGCACACTTCGCTCACTTCCTCTTCCTGTAGGGCAAAAGGACCGTGAGACACGCAGCTAAAAAGACTGCCCCAGACGCGACAGTTTTTATCTTCATAATAGAACTGCCCGTGATCGGCAAACGGCACGCCGGCAATGCCCAGCTCTTCTTCCGCTTCACGACGGGCAGAATCCAGCAATTGCTCATCTGACTGCACGACGCCACCTGCGGTGGCATCCAGCATACCGGGCATGTAATCTTTCGTCTCTGTGCGACGCTGCGCCAGAATTTTTCCCATACCGTCATGAACCACAATGTAGGTCGCGCGATGACGCAGGCACTGGGCACGCATTTGATCGCGGCTGGCCTGTGCAATGACCTCATTGTCTTCGTTAACGATATCCACCCATTCCGTGCTTGCCAAATTCTGCTCTACCATCAGAAAACCTTCTCTCTAAAGCGCTCTCAGCGGCGCGTTTGCGGTTGCCCGGTAACTTACGGATTTAACGTCGCCTCTGCAATAACGCGTTGATCATTGAGTGCTAAAACCTGCAATTTATTGTCCTCCATCATGCCGAAGCTGGCTGCAAAGCCTCCTTTCGGTATGCTGACCGAGCCGGGATTGAAATGGAAGATGTCCCCCTCAAGCGCGGCGACCGGAATATGAGTATGACCGTAAATCAGCACATCGCCAGCCGATAACGGCGGCAGATTATCTGGTCCAAACAGATGACCATGCGTCAAAAACAGGCGTTGATGTTCCGTGATAATTTGCTGCCATGGCGCGGTGAGCGGAAAATGCAGCAGCATCTGGTCGACTTCGCTGTCACAGTTTCCGCGCACGGCCACGATCCGGTCGGCCACGGTGTTTAATCTCGTGGCCACTTCCGCAGGAGCGTACCCTTCCGGCAACGCATTGCGCGGGCCATGGTTCAGCACATCTCCCAGAATAATCAGGTACTTTGCCCCACTCTGCGCGAACAGTGACAGCACGCGTTCAGCCGCTGGCAGAGAACCATGAATATCTGACGCAAACATCAGTTTCATTACTCACTCCTCTACGAAAAACCGCATTATGATAACGGATTAGCGTATTGTCTTCAGCCGGAGTGTTTAGCCGAGAGCGCAACATATCGTTGCACGGAAGCGCGCTGCCACTGAAAACTGGCGTAATCAGCCAGCCTTTCCGGCACGCTGTCGCCGTTCAGCACCAGTCGGTTAATCATTAGCGCCAGATCTGTGTCTGCAATACACCATTCACCAAACAAATTCGGTTTCCCCTGCGCGAGCAGCGCTTCGGCCGTATCGAACAGCTTCTGAGCCGCCTGCAGCCCCACAACGCTCAACGGCGGCTTTTTGACACCGCCAAAAATAACGTCGGTTGAGCGCTCTTCGCGAATGGGCATCAAATCGCTGCGGATCCAGGCCTGAATCTGACGAGCGCGGGCACGCTTTTCAATATCGTGAGGATAGAGTCGCTCCCATTCCGGTGGCGCAAAGCGCTCATCCAGATACTCAGTGATGGCAGAAGATTCGGTAAGCTCAAAATTATCGATTTCAAGGAGCGGAACCCGACGCGTCAAACCATACCCTTTCCAGCCAGACTGCAGATGCTCGCCTTTATTGAGATCCACCGTTTTCAGGCTGAACGACAGCCCTTTTTCCTGTAAAGCCACGTACACAGACATCACATAAGGTGAAAAGAAATTCGTATCAGACCACAGCGTAATCACGGGACGGCTCATAGATTCCTCAACGGACAGCGGGGAGATTCCGTCAACATAGCCTGTCTTTCACAGGCTGTCACTTGATGAAAACTCACACAATTGTCGTAGCCGCCTATACTGCTAATGTCATCAAAAATAGCCCAGGACCAGGAGTTACAATGATTGACCTCTACTACGCCCCGACCCCCAACGGCCATAAAATCACCTTATTTCTGGAAGAAGCGCAGCTGGCTTACCGGCTGATTAGGGTGGATATCAGCAAAGGCGACCAGTTCCGCCCGGAGTTTCTCTCCCTTTCGCCCAATAATAAAATTCCCGCCATTGTCGATCACGTCCCTGCCGACGGCGGAGCGCCGTTAAGCCTGTTCGAATCTGGCGAAATTCTGCTTTATCTGGCAGAAAAATCAGGAAAATTGCTGAGCGGTGAACTGCGTGAGCGACATATTACGCTGCAATGGCTGTTCTGGCAGGTTGGCGGTTTGGGGCCGATGCTGGGGCAAAACCATCACTTTAATCACTTTGCTCCGCAGCCCGTTCCCTATGCCATTGAGCGTTATCAGGTTGAAACACTGCGGCTGTATAACGTTTTAAATAAAAGACTGGAAGCCTGCCCGTGGCTTGGCGGCGATCATTACAGCATCGCTGATATTGCCTGCTGGCCGTGGATCAACGCCCACCAGCGCCAGCGAATCGATCTGCAAAATTTCCCGGCGGTAAACAATTGGTTCGAACGCATTCGTCAGCGCCCGGCGACTGAAAGAGCGATGCAGAAGGCCCACTCGAACTAATTGAAGTTTGTTGTATGATGGCTGGGATAACAACAAAGAGGAAACCTGCAATGTCCCAGCCAGACGCCATTATTCGTATCAAGAACCTGCGCCTGCGTACCTTTATCGGTATTAAAGAAGAAGAGATAGCCAACCGTCAGGATATCGTCATCAACGTGACGATCCATTATCCGGCGGATAAATCGCGCGCCAGCGAGGATATCAACGACGCGCTCAACTACCGCACTATCACCAAAAGCATCATTCAGCATGTTGAAAGCAACCGCTTCTCTTTACTGGAAAAATTAACTCAGGATGTGCTCGACATCGCATGCGATCATCACTGGGTCACTTATGCTGAAGTGGAGATTGATAAACTTCACGCGCTGCGTTATGCCGACTCGGTGTCGATGACCATGAGCTGGAGACGCTAAGCGCAACCCGGGAGGCTGCATGAAGATTCTGGTTACCGGCGGTACCGGCCTGATTGGCCGGCATTTGATCCCTCGTCTGCTTGAGCTGGGCCACTGCGTTATCGTGGTCACGCGCAATCCGGAGAAAGCGAGGCAGCAGCTGGGTTCTGAGGTCGAAGTCTGGAAAGGACTTGGCGATCAAAAGACGCTGGACGGAATCGATGCGGTCATCAACCTTGCGGGTGAGCCCATCGCCGATAAACGCTGGACCGAGGAGCAAAAACAGCGGCTGTGCAACAGTCGCTGGCAAATCACCCAGCAGCTGGTTGATCTGTTTGCCGCCAGCCACCAGCCGCCGCGCGTGTTGATTTCTGGCTCGGCGGCCGGGTATTACGGCGATCTGGGTGAAGTGGTGGTGACGGAAGATGAACCCCCGCACAATGAATTTACGCATAAACTCTGCGCACGCTGGGAGCAGATTGCCAGCGCTGCGCAAAGTGAAACAACCCGCGTCTGTTTGCTCAGAACCGGCGTGGTGCTGGCGCCGAAGGGGGGGGTCCTGGGGAAAATGGTCCCGCCCTTTAAATTAGGGTTAGGCGGGCCGATTGGCAACGGGCGTCAGTATCTGGCATGGATCCACATCGACGATATGGTTAACGGCATTCTCTGGCTGCTGGATAACGACCTGCGCGGCCCTTTCAATATGGTTTCGCCCTATCCCGTACGCAACGAACAGTTTGCCCATGCATTAGGACACGTACTGAAACGCCCTGCGGTTCTGCGCGCTCCGGCCACGGCTATCAGATTATTAATGGGTGAATCTTCCGTGCTGGTGCTTGGCGGGCAGCGTGCGTTACCGAAACGGCTGGAAGATGCCGGGTTCGCTTTCCGCTGGTACGATCTTGAGGAAGCCCTTTCCGACGTGCTTTCCTGATGATGTCCTGCTCCAGCGCAACGCTTCCGTTGCGCTGGGATCTTCAGGTTATTTCAAAGAACCTTTAAGGAACTGCTGTAAGCGGGCGCTTTTCGGGTTACCAAACAGTTCGTCAGGATGCCCCTCTTCTTCAATCAGCCCCTGATGCAGGAAAATCACGTGGGATGAGACGTTGCGGGCAAAGCCCATCTCGTGCGTCACCACCACCATCGTTTTTCCTTCCTCGGCAAGCTTCTGCATGATGCGCAGCACTTCACCTACCAGCTCCGGATCGAGTGCCGAAGTCGGTTCGTCGAACAGCAGCACTTCAGGCTCCATGGCCAGAGCGCGGGCGATAGAAACACGCTGCTGCTGACCTCCGGACAAATGCACCGGGTACTTAATCTGCTGGCGCTCATCAATACCGACTTTCGCCAGGTATTTGACCGCACGCTCGCGCGCTTCCTGCTTGCTCAGGCCAAGCACCTGGATTGGCGCTTCCATAACGTTTTCCAGCACCGTCATGTGGCTCCACAGATTGAAGTGCTGGAACACCATGGTTAAACGGGTGCGCAGCAAACGCAGCTGATTTTTATCGGCCACTTTGAGCTGCCCGTCTTTATCGCGGATAAGGCCGATATTCTGCCCGCTGACCACAATTTTCCCTTCGCTCGGCTTTTCGAGGAAGTTAATGCAGCGCAGGAAGGTACTTTTACCGGATCCGGAAGATCCGATAATGCTGATCACATCACCGGCGTTAGCCTTCAGTGACACCCCTTTCAGCACTTCGTGTTCGCCGTAGCGCTTGTGCAGTTCGATAACGTCTAATTTATTGTCAGGCATGATGTTCTCAGTGTGTCGAAGAGGGTTTCACATGTTGCAGCCAGCGTTTTTCCGCTTTGCGGAACAGGCTAATCAGCACATAAGAGATAATCAGATACAGCACCGCCGCGATACCAAACGCCGTAAACGGCTGGTAGGTGGCAGAGTTAATATCCCGCGCGATTTTCAGCAGATCCGGTACGGTAGCGGTAAACGCCAGCGCGGTGGAGTGCAGCATCAGGATAACTTCGTTGCTGTAGGCTGGCAGCGCTATACGCAAAGCAGAAGGCAGAATAATACAGCGATAGAGCTTCACGCCGGAGAAACCATAAGCGCGCGCCGCTTCCACTTCACCCGCCGGAACAGAGCGGATCGCTCCGGCGAAGATTTCCGTGGTATAGGCGCAGGTATTCAGCGTTAACGCCAGCACCGTACAGTTCAGCCCGCTGCGGAAAAACGCGTTCAGCAGCTCGGTTCCCTTAACAATTTCCAGAGTGTACATCCCGGAATAAAACACAAGCAGCTGCACATACAGCGGCGTTCCACGGAACACATAGGTGAATAACCAAATCGGGAACTGAATAAACTTATTGCTGGATACCCTGCCAATTGCCAGAAACACGGCCAGGATCCCGCCCATCACTACGGAGGAAATCAGCAGCCACAGCGTAATGGCCACGCCGGTGAAGCGATAACCGTCGGTCCACAGCAGGGATTTCCAGTACTCCTGAATAATCTCAATCACAGGTCAGCCCTCTTCACACCCACGGAATAACGACGCTCGAGCAGAAGCAGCACACCATTGGATACCGTTGTGAATACCAGATAAATCACACCGCAGACGATAGCGAAGTAGAACGGCTCCCAGGTACTTTTACCTGCGAGCTGTGTCGCCTTTACCACGTCTTCCAGGCCAAGCAATGACACCAGCGCCGTAGCTTTGAGGATAACCTGCCAGTTATTGCCAATGCCCGGTAAGGCATAGCGCATCATCGCCGGGAACAAAATGCGAACGAAGGTCTGACGGGAGGTAAAACCAAACGCGGTAGCCGCTTCAATATGGCCCTTAGGAACAGCCATGAACGCGCCACGGAAGGTTTCAGTGAAGTAAGCGCCGTAGATAAAACCGAGGGTAATAATACCGGCGATCATCGGATCGATATCGAACTGCGCCAGCCCCATCGCATCGGTGATGCTGTTCAGCGCAATCTGCAGGCCGTAAAAAATCAGCAGCATCAGCACCAAATCCGGCACCCCGCGAATCAGCGTGGTATAGGCTTCGAACAGCAATTCCAGAAAACGATTACCCGAGAGTTTGCCCGCCGCACCGGCCAGGCCGATGAGCACAGCCAGAACCACTGAGCTGAGCGCTAACTCAAGCGTAACCAGCGCACCCTGAAGGATGACTTGTGAAAACCCGTACAGCATTGAGCCTGCCCTGTCTGTCCAGATACCGCCGGGCCCGGGAACGACGGGCCGGCGGCAAAACGGTGATTACTCGCCGTATACGTTAAAATCGAAATACTTCTTCGCCAGCTTGTCGTAGGTGCCATCCGCACGCATTTCAGCAAAAGCTTTATTCAGTGCCAGGCGCAGCTCGTTATCGTCTTTGCGCAGGCCCATACCGGTACCCACGCCGAAGAGTTTTTCATCCTTAATGGACGGCCCGCCGAACTGATAATCTTTGCCAATAGGCTGCTTCAGGAAGCCTTCGCTTGCCGCCACTTCATCCTGGAATGCCGCATCGATGCGCCCTGCCGTCAGGTCAGAATAGATATTGTCCTGGCCCTGATAGGAGACGATTTCGATACCTTTTGGCGCCCAGTGCTCATTGCCGTAAGTTTCCTGGGTTGTGCCCTGCAACACGCCAACGCGCTTGCCTTTCAGGGTGGCGAGATCCGGGGTTACCGGGCTGCCTTTTTTCACAACCAGACGGGAATCAGCGGCATAGAGTTTGTCGGTGAAAGCGATCTGCTGCTGGCGTTTTTCCGTGATCGACAGTGAGGACATAATGGCGTCGATTTTCTTCGCCTGCAGCGACGGGATTAGCGCATCCAGCGGGTTTTCGACAAAGGTACATTGCGTATTAATTCGCTTACAGAGCTCTTTGGCCAGATCGATATCAAAACCAACCAATTCACCCTGCGCATTCTTCGATTCGAAGGGAGCATAAGTCGGATCGGTACCAATGCGAATTTTCTGCGGAATGGCTGCGAATACGGTGGAAACGCTGGAAAGTGCCAGCATAAGCGAAAGAGACAACGCCAGTTTTTTCATAACTATCCTCAACAGACTGTCATTTAACGGGTAATCAGAAGTATCAGAGCGGTTATCGTGCCACTTTTTATGCGGTTAAGGCAAAAGGTAATCCCGCAACGGGAGCATTTTTTTGCATGAACGGTGCTTAACTATGCAGTAGCGCACCATTTTGGTGCGTGTTTTGCACCAGCAAAAAGCATCCACTTATTATGTCGCACATGTATAGATAACCACTCAGCCCGAAAGGCCCGGTTGCCCGGGCCTGTACAGTCTTAGTCACCGTAGACGTTAAAGTCGAAGTACTTCTTCGCCATCTTGTCGTAGGTGCCATCTTTACGAATCGAGTCGAACGCTTTGTCGAAGGCCGCTTTCAGCTCGGTATCGTCTTTACGCAGACCGACACCGGTGCCATCGCCAAAGTATTTTTTATCTTTAACCGATGGACCCGCAAAGGCGTAATCTTTGCCTGCTGGCTGCTTGAGGAAACCTTCGCTGGCCGCCACTTCATCCTGGAATGCGGCATCCAGACGACCAGCTGCGAGGTCAGAATAAATCAGATCCTGGTTCTGGTAAGCCACCACGTCGACACCCTGGCTGCGCCATTTGTCGTTGCCATAGGTTTCCTGAATTGAGCCCTGCAGAACACCCACATGTTTCCCTTTCAGCGACTCAATGGTCGGCACGATTGGGGAGCCTTTGGCAGCAATCAGACGGGAATCTGCCGCGTAGAGCTTCTCGGAGAAGCCGATTTCCTGCTGGCGTTTTTCAGTGATGGACAGGGAAGAGATGATGGCGTCGATTTTCTTCGCCTTCAGGGACGGGATCAGAGAATCGAAATCGCTGCCAACCCAGGTGCATTTCACCCGCATGCGCTTGCACATTTCGTTGCCCAAATCGATATCAAACCCGACGAAATCCCCTTTTGCGTCCTTAGAAGAGAACGGTGCGTAGGTGGCATCAGTGCCGATACGAACGGTCTGCGGCAGCGCGGCAAATACGCTGGAAGCACTGCTGATCCCCAGCATCAAAGAGAGAGCAAGGACGGTCTTCTTCATACGTTACCCTTAAGTGTCGTGATGCAGTTGCGTGTTATGTAGTCTGTGTTGTGTTGCAGACCTGCTCTGCACGTTTTATGCCACCTTAACGCGGTGTTCAAAAATCCAGCGTTAAATGTGTTAATGAATAGTTGCAGAGTTGTCTTAAGAATGAAAGATAACAGCTCTGACGGATAAACCGCAGCGCTAAACAGCGAAAAAAGGGATTAAATGTTGAGGATTTGATCGCGATTACAAAATCGCCCGATGACCGGGCGTGCACCAAAAAGATGCACTACCTTAGCGCAGCGCTGAAGGCCCCTGCCAGCGGGTAAACAGGTCTTCAGGGAGCTCAATGTCGAACTGATCGAGAACGCGGTTAACCGTCTGATTAATCACATCATCCAGCGTTTGTGGACGGTGATAAAAGGCCGGAACCGGTGGCATAATCATGGCGCCCTGTTCTGCGGCCTGAGCCATCAGGCGCAGATGCCCAAGGTGCAGCGGAGTCTCACGCACGCACAGCACCAGCGGACGGCGCTCTTTCAGCACCACGTCTGCCGCACGCGTCAGCAATCCATCAGAATAGCTATGCACAATGCCGGACAGCGTTTTGACTGAACAAGGCAAAATGACCATTCCAGCGGTTTTGAAAGAGCCAGAGGAGATACTGGCCGCAATATCGCGGGCGTCGTAAACGACATCAGCCAGCGACTGGACATCACGCAGTGAAAAATCAGTTTCCAGGGCCAGCGTCTGACGTGCCGACTGGCTCATGACCAGATGAGTTTCCACTTCTGCCACATCGCGCAGAACCTGCAACAGCCGCACGCCGTAAATCGCACCGCTTGCCCCGGAGATTCCCACTATCAGTCGTTTCATGATCGCGCCCTGTCATCTTGTTGGAGCTGACTTTGACGTATTTCAGAGGGAGTTGCAAGGAAAGACGCCCTCAGGAACAGAGGGCGTGCAGGGACTTAACCTTCGTTGTGCATCTCGAGGTTTTCCACTTCGTTCTGACGGGACATAGCTTTTGCATCGTCATTACGCAGCGTATCGAGGTAATCCAGGTACTGCTGATTCACATCTTTGGTGACGTACACGCCGTTGAACACCGAGCATTCGAACTGCTGAATGTCCGGGTTCTCGGCGCGCACGGCTTCGATCAGATCGTTGAGATCCTGGAAAATCAGCCCGTCGGCGCCGATAATCTGGCGGATCTCATCCACCTCACGACCGTGAGCGATAAGCTCAGTGGCGCTTGGCATGTCGATACCGTAGACGTTCGGGAACCGAATTTCCGGTGCCGCTGAGGCCAGATAAACCTTCTTCGCTCCGGCTTCACGCGCCATCTCGATGATCTGCTCAGAGGTGGTACCGCGTACGATGGAATCATCCACCAGCAGCACGTTCTTGTCGCGGAACTCTGCGCGGTTAGCGTTCAGCTTACGGCGCACGGATTTACGGCGCAGCTGCTGGCCCGGCATGATGAAGGTACGGCCCACGTAGCGGTTTTTCACAAAGCCCTGACGATACGGCTTCTCAAGAATGCGGGCGATCTCCAGCGCGATATCGCAGGAGGTTTCCGGGATTGGGATCACCACGTCGATGTCCAGATCTTCCCATTCGCGGGCGATCTTCTCACCGAGCTTGGTGCCCATATTCACGCGGGCGCTGTACACCGAAATCTTGTCGATGAACGAATCCGGACGTGCGAAGTAAACGTATTCGAACAGGCACGGATTGCTGACCGGGTTATCGGCACACTGACGGGTAAACAGCTGCCCTTTTTCGGTGATGTAAACCGCTTCACCCGGCGCAACGTCACGCAGGAACTCAAAGCCCAGCGTATCCAGCGCCACACTTTCGGAAGCCACCATATATTCGGTGCGACCGTCGCCAATATCGCGCTTACCCAGGACCAGCGGACGAATGCCGTTCGGGTCACGGAAGGCTACCATACCGTGACCGATGATCATCGCCACGCAGGCGTAAGCACCGCGGATCTGGCGGTTGGTCGCTGCAATGGCCGCAAAGATGTTGTCTGCTTCCAGCGGGTAGTGACGGAAGTTATCCAGTTCGCTGGCAAAGATGTTGAGCAGGATTTCAGAATCGGAGGTGGTATTGATATGGCGGCGTTTTTCTTCAAACAGCTTTTTACGCAGCTCGTGGGCATTGGTCAGGTTGCCATTGTGGGCAAGCGTAATGCCGTACGGAGAGTTGACGTAAAACGGCTGCGCTTCAGAAGCGCTGGAGCTGCCAGCCGTCGGGTAACGCACGTGGCCAATACCCATGTTGCCCTGCAGACGCTGCATGTGTACAGCGCCAAACACATCGCTCACCAGGCCATTGGCTTTTCGCAAACGGAAGCAGTTGTTTGCATCAATGGTGATGATGCCTGCGGCATCCTGCCCGCGGTGCTGAAGCACCGTTAACGCGTCATAAATCGACTGGTTTACCGGCATAACACCGGCGATACCGACAATACCGCACATACGTCATTTTCCTCGTTCAGAACTCCCCAAAGCTTATGCTTTGGGCAAGAAACTCGACGAGCTTTGCAGATAGTCAAAAAACATTCTGATGACGACGCTGAACTGCGGGATGAGCTGCGACTTCTGCCAGTCATCGCTTTTGGAAAAGCCGGTAAAGGTATCCAGGAAGAACAGAATGGCCGCTACAATCAACACCCCACGCAGCGCACCAAAGCAGATCCCTAATACCCTGTCAGTTCCTGACAGGCCGGTTTTCTCGACCAGTTGCCCGATAACATAGTTAACGATAGCACCGACCAAAAGCGTCGCGACAAACAGCACCGCGATAGCAATCCCGTTTCGAACCAGTTCGTCTTCAAAGCCCGTAAACCAGACAGACAGGTAAGTGTAGTAGTGACTGGCAACAAAGAAGGCACAACCCCAGGTGACCAGTGACAAAGCTTCACGAACAAAGCCGCGGATAAGGCTAACCAGACAGGAAAAACCAATCACCGCGATGATGGCGTAATCAATCCAGACCATAAATGTCCCACGATTTTACGCCCTGTCGTCCAATTCGGGCGCATTCTAACAGAAAAAGAAAACGTTTGCGTAGGGATTTCCTTTCCCCGCGTAAATAAAAATGGCGCTGAAAAAATGTTCAACGCCATCACTCTGGCTGACTCTCAGGCCGCCTTTTTTACTGCTGTTTCTGCCCGATGCGCTGCGCTTATCGTGCCTACTTTTGTAGGCCCGGTAAGGCGTTTCGCCGCCACCGGGCAATCTGCCAACGGCCTATTATCAGTTAGGCGTAAAGCCCATCACCACGCCGTTGAGGCCGGAGATCTGCTTCAGTTCACCAAGCGAGCCTTTCATCTTGTCTTTTGAAGCGTCCGGCCCCACCAGAATTCGGGTGATTTTACCCTGAACTGGCGTGGATGGCGACGTGTAGACCCGATAGCCCGCACCGCGCAGTTTACCAACGATTTCATTCACTTTGTCAGCGTTTTTCAGCGCGCCCAGCTGTACCACATAAGCTTTGCCAGTCGGTGCTGGTTTCTCTTCGGCGGCAGCTCCCGGCGCCTGCTGGAACGGCACAGTTTCTGTTGCTGTTGCCTGCGGCTTCGGCTGCGGTTTTGGCGCAGGCTGAGGTTGTGTCTGAACCTGTGGCTTAGGCGTGGCAGGTTTCGGCGCAGCAGGCTGTACTGGCTGACCGTTGTCATCAACGTCATTGCCGCCGTTGTTGGCCGCAAAGCGGGACGAATCAAGCGATGGCGCAGCGGCATCGCCTGCCCGCACCTCTTCCGCCGCGCCTTCCGGCGGTTGCGAAGGCAGAGCCTGGTTCACGGCTGGCAGCATATCCGGCTCATCTTTATCGCCCGGTTTTGGCACCAGCGGGATCGCCGCAAACTCATCCTGATAATGTTTTTTCTGACCGTCCAGCAGCCCAGGGAGCACAATTACCCCCAGCGCCACCAGCGCAATGGTTCCGACTAAACGATTCTGAAACTTACTCGCCACCGGTTTTCCCCGCGTCCATCTCTTCCATAACATGAGCTACCGTGTGGAACGAACCACACACCAGCACCGTATCTTCCGGCGCTGCATCCGCCATCGCGGCATGCCACGCCTGCGCTACAGTGGCATAGACCGCCCCTTCGCGCAAATGTTCCACCAGCTGTTCCGCCGTGGCTCCACGCGGGCCTTCCAGCGGCGCGCAGTACCAGCTGTCCACCACTTCAGACAGGTAGGCCAGCGTCCCGGCAATATCTTTATCGTGCAGCATCCCAATCACCGCCAGCGTACGTCCGCGGGCGGGCTGCATTTTCAAACGTTCCGTCAGATAGGCGGCTGCGTGTGGGTTATGTGCGACATCCAGAATAAGACGAGGCGACTCACTCACAATCTGAAAACGCCCCGGTAGCAGCGCGTTTTTGATCCCATCACGAATTGCCTGCTCGCTGACCTTCAGGCCACTGGCTCGCAGCGCCGCCAGCGCAGTTGCCGCATTCGGCTGCGGAACCTGCGGGATCGACAGCCCGCTCAGTTCGCCCTGCGCATCGCTGAAGGTCCAGCTATCGCCATTAACAGCATAGTTCCAGTCCACGCCGCGACGCAGCAGCTGTGCACCTTTTTCCTGCGCCACATCGGCGATGGTCTGCGGCATATCCGGCTCGCCCACCACGGCAGGTCTTCCGCCACGGAAAACGCCCGCTTTTTCACGCCCGATGCTTTCACGATCCGGACCCAGCCAGTCGGTGTGATCGAGCGCAATGCTGGTCACCACGGCGACATCGGCATCGACAATATTCGTCGCATCCAGACGTCCGCCCAGGCCAACCTCAAGGATGACCACATCCAGCGCAGCCTGCTTAAACAGCCACAGCGCCGACAGGGTGCCGAATTCAAAATAGGTCAGGGAAATCTCGCCGCGCGCCTTTTCGATGGCAGCAAACGACGCGGTATGTGCAGATTCAGCCAGTTCCGCGCCCTGCACGCGCACACGCTCAGTGTAGCGCACCAGGTGAGGAGAGCTGTAAACACCCACCTTGTAGCCCGCGGCGCTCAGCATCGTTTCCAGCGTGCGGCAGGTGGTGCCTTTGCCGTTGGTGCCAGCCACGGTGAAGACGAACGGTGCAGGCTTCAACACATCCATACGCGCAGCCACTTCGCTAACGCGAGTCAGGCCCATGTCGATGGTTTTACTGTGCAGATGTTCCAGATAAGAAAGCCACGTGGCTAAAGGCGACGTGGCGAGAGGTGTGAGATCTTTTTCCATGATACCCGCGACAATTAACGGTTTACATAAGAAAAAGGGCAGTGCCGTTGGCCCTGCCCTTTTGCATTATCAGGCCTCTGGTTCCTGATCCGGTACCGGCGGTACCACCACGGCTTCACGCGGTGCATCCGGGTTCGGTGCCGGGAGATTCATCAGCTTCGCCAGAATGCTGGCCAGCTTAAAGCGCATTTCCGGACGACGGACGATCATGTCGATCGCGCCTTTTTCGATCAGGAATTCACTGCGCTGGAAGCCCGGCGGCAGTTTTTCACGCACGGTCTGCTCGATAACGCGAGGACCGGCAAAGCCAATCAGCGCTTTCGGCTCGGCAATGTTGAGGTCACCCAGCATCGCGAAGCTTGCAGACACACCGCCCATGGTTGGGTCGGTCAGCACGGAAATATACGGCAGGCCACGTTCCTGCATCTTAGCCAGCGCCGCAGAGGTTTTCGCCATCTGCATCAGCGACATCAGCGCTTCCTGCATACGCGCACCGCCGGAGGCAGAGAAGCACACCATCGGGCAGTTGTTTTCCAGTGCGTGTTCCACGGCGCGCACGAAGCGTGCACCGACCACGGAACCCATTGAGCCACCCATAAAGGAGAACTCAAATGCCGCAGCGACAACCGGCATGCCAAACAGCGTGCCCTTCATTACCACCAGCGCATCTTTTTCGCCAGTTTCTTTCTGTGCAGACGCCAGGCGGTCTTTGTACTTTTTGGAGTCACGGAACTTCAGCAGGTCTTTCGGCTCAAGTTCGCTACCCAGCTCCACGAGGGATCCTTCATCCATCAGGCTATGCAGGCGATTACGCGCAGACATACGCATGTGGTGATCACACTTCGGGCAAACCTCCAGGTTGCGTTCCAGCTCGGCGCGGTACAGGACCTGTCCGCAGCTGTCACACTTGGTCCAAACCCCTTCCGGAATACTTGCCTTACGGGTAGGGGCGATGTTGCTTTTAATTCGTTCAATCCAGCTCATTGATAACCTTTCTGCCTGAACCTGGTCGATGCCAGTTTTTGCTGTAAGCGGCGAATAATGCCATTTTAAGGGCTTACAGACCATGAAATGTTGCACATTAAAACATAACAGCCCGGAACATGGGACAAAAAAGTGGTCGAACCGGTGACACTTTCCGCCAGATTCCGGGCTATGTGCTTATTTTGCCTGCTTCGCCGCCGCACGCTTGTGACGGATCACTTCGATAACACCCGGCAGCACCGACAGCACAATAATGGCCACGATCAGCAGTTTCAGGTTTTCCTGAACAATCGGCAGATCGCCAAACAGGTAGCCCGCGTAGGTGAACAGGATCACCCACAGCAGCGCGCCTATCACGTTGTAGGCGGCAAAATGACGATAGGACATATGCCCCATTCCCGCCACAAACGGCGCGAAGGTTCGGACAATCGGCACGAAACGCGCCAGGATGATGGTCTTGCCGCCGTGCTTTTCATAAAACTGATGCGTTTTATCCAGATAGCTGCGACGGAAGATTTTTGAGTTCGGGTTACTGAACAGCTTTTCGCCGAACAGCTTACCGATGGTGTAGTTGACGGCATCGCCAACAATCGCCGCGACCAGCATCAGCGCAACCATCACGTGTACGTTCAGGTCGTTGGTTGGCAGCGCAGCCAGTGCGCCTGCGACAAACAGCAGTGAATCACCCGGCAGGAACGGTGTCACCACCAGCCCCGTTTCGCAGAACAGGATCAGGAACAGAATAGCGTAAACCCAGACGCCATATTGCGCGACCAGTTCGGCCAGGTGCACGTCAATATGCAGAATAAAATCAACCAGAAAGTGAATCAGATCCATCGTTGTTAACCCTTAAGAGACTGCATTCAGTCCGCTAAAAACAGCGGACCCATTGGTGGTTTAGGAAGGTCAAATCGCTCCGGATAATCCACCGAAACGAGATACAGCCCTTCCGCTTTCGCCGTGGCTGCGGCAAGCGTTCTGTCCTTCGCTGCCAGCAGGTCTGCAATCCAGCTCTCTGGCTGGTTTCCGGCGCCGACTTCCATCAGGCTGCCTACGATATTCCTCACCATATGATGAACAAAAGCGTTCGCTTTGATATCCACCACCACATACGCACCGTAACGTTCAACGTTAATGTGCATCACGTTTCTCCACGGCGTGCGCGACTGGCACTGCACCGCACGAAACGAGGTAAAGTCATTCTCACCCAGCAGGCTTTGCGCCGCTCGCTGCATGCGTTCAGCATCCAGCGGCAGGTGACAGTGCGTTACGCCCTGGCTCATCACCGCCGGACGCAGCCGGTGGTTATAGATGACGTAACGATAGCGGCGCGCGGTAGCGCTGAAACGTGCGTGAAAATCTTCAGGAACGGATTTAACCCAACGCACAGCGATATCACCCGGCAAATTCGCATTCACGCCGAGCGTCCACGCCGCGTCTTTACGTACCGCTGTGGTTTCGAAATGCACTACCTGCCCGGTTCCGTGCACGCCTGCGTCGGTACGTCCGGCGCAGAGCACGTTGATCGGTTCGTTAGCCACCTGCGAGAGCGCTTTTTCAAGCTTCTCCTGCACGCTGCGCACTTCGTTCTGACGCTGCCAGCCGTAGTATTTACTGCCGTCGTACTCGATCCCGAGCGCAATCTTAAAACGCGGCAGTGACTCCACTTCAGACATCAGTACATATACTCCTGGACCAGTTTTTCAGCGATTTTCACCGCCATCAGCGCGCCGCCGAAGCGGACGTTGTCGGCCACGGACCAGAACTGCACCTGCTCCGGCATACCGTAATCGTTACGCACGCAGCCGATGGAGAGATGTGCGCTGCCGGAAGCATCGCCCACCTGAGTCGGGAATTCGCCTTCTTCAGAGAGCTGAATATCTTCGCCGCGCTCGAAGGCATCACGCGCTTCTTCCGCCGCCAGAGGACGCATCGCTTCGAAGCAGACCATCTGCGCATGACCGTAGAACACCGGCGCACGCACGCAGCTGGCGGAAATCATCAGCCCTTCGTCCTGCAAAATCTTACGCGCCTGATCGACCACGCGACGCTCTTCCACCACGCTACCTTCGCGATCGGCCAGTAACGGCAGCATGTTGAACGCCAGCTGGCGACCGAAGAAGTCATCCTCGTCAATCGGAATGCCGTTCAGCAGTTTGGCGCTCTGCCCTGCCAGTGCGTCCACCGCTTTTTTGCCGTGCGCAGAGGCTGACATCAGGCTGGTGACGGAGATACGCGACAGGCCGCCGACGTCAATCAATGGCTTCAGCGCGGCCAGCAGCTGGCTGGTCAGGCTGTCCGGTACGGCAACGATATTGCGGTTGCGATAGTCTGCCAGCACGAACGGGTTCACTTCCGGTACCACCAGCGGCACGTCTGGCTCAAGTGCGAACAGCCCGCTCATATCGATAACCAGGCAGCCCGCATTGGTCGCGTCTTCAACGTAAGCAGCCGTAGCTTCCACGCCGGCTGCGAAGAAGGCGAGCTGGACCTGGGTCCAGTCAAATTCTGCCGCGTCCTGGACACGAACGGTTTTGCCTTCATAGCGGCGCGTTTCGTCAGTGCTTTCACTGCGCCCCAGCGCAAAAATCTCTCCCACCGGGAACTGACGCTCTGCAAGAGTTTCAAGCAGGGCTTCACCTACGGCGCCCGTTGCGCCCAGTACGGCAATATTCCAGCCTTCAGACATGGTGGTTTACTCCAGAAATAAAATAGCCGCCCCGCCAGATTATCTGGCAGGGCGTATTAAGAAGACATTAATGTGCAGCGTGATGAACCGCGTTGAAGCCCAATTTTTTCAGCAAATCGGCCGTTTTCGCGTCGTCACAGAGGACATGCAGCGAAGACCATTCGCGGCGCTCAAGATAGTTTTTACGCAGTTTGTCGAATTCACCCGGGATCCCGGCGACTTTTCGCAGCGGCGCATCATCGCGGCGCACATCATACACCAAATGAACCAGCCTTTTCAGCGTTGGTTGATCCAGCTCACCGTGCAGCGTAATGCGGCCAAACTCCGGGGCTGGCAGCAGCATTTCCAACGCGATTTGCTGCGGTTTGCCAATAAACTGGCTATAGGCTTCAAACACCTGAGTGGTGCCGCGCGCCTTGCCTTCCAGCGTATAGCCAGCGATATGGGCGGTGCCGATATCCACCAGCTTCAGCAACTCAACGCTGAGATCTGGCTCAGGCTCCCAAACGTCCAGTACCACGCTTAGCGGCTGACCGGCCTGAAGACGTTTCAGCAGCGCGGCGTTATCCACCACCGGACCACGGCAGGCATTTATCAGAATAGTGCCAGGCTGCAGGCGGGCAATCAGCGCTTCATCGGCAAGATGCAGGGATTTATAAGGGCCGTCTTTAAACAGTGGGGTATGGAACGTCAGCACGTCGCATTGCTGAACCAGTTCATCCAGCGCGCGGAAATCACCTTCATCGCCGCGATCGGCACGCGGTGGATCGCAAAGTAAAGTGCGAATCCCCAGCGCTTCGAGACGCTTTTGCAGACGACCGCCTACATTACCCACGCCAACGATACCAACGGTGCGATCCGCCAGCGCAAAACCATCGCGCTCGGCCAGCATCAGCAGTGAAGAGAACACGTATTCCACGACTGCTATCGCGTTACAGCCAGGCGCGGCGGAGAAACCAATCCCTGCCTCAGCCAGCCATTGGTCATCAACGTGATCGGTGCCCGCCGTGGCGGTACCGACAAATTTAATCCCCTTTCCGGCGAGCAAAGCTTCATTAACTTTGGTCACCGAACGCACCATCAGCGCGTCGGCGTCGTCAAGTTCCTGCTGCGGAATTGGGCGGCCTGGCACCGCTTTAACATCGCCCAGGCGGCTAAAGAGCTCGCGGGCGTAGGGCATATTTTCATCAACGAGGATTTTCACAGTACAGTACCTGTCGTGAGCGAGAGTTATGCGGGGAAGTGTGCCATAATCTGGCCGCCAGGAACACTGAGCCTTGAGAACACAGACGGACATTCAGGATTTATCATGACGCAACCCATTTCAGGTCTGCCCGCCCGCCCTCCGGGGGAAGGAACAGCAACCAATCAGATTGGTGACAAACCGCTTTCCACTCAGCAGCGCACCGTGCTGGAACGGCTGATCACGCGTCTGGTGGCGCTGACCTCGCAGCAAAGCGCGGGCGTCTGGGCTGGCATGAAGCACGATTTAGGCCTGAAAAGTGACGCGCAGCTGCTGTCCAGGCACTTCCCGGCGGCGGAACAAAACCTGAACCAAAGGCTGGAAACCGCGCAGCAAACTCACACCACGCGTCAGGTCGTGGCACAGCTGACTGAACTGCTGAGCCAGGGCAACAACCGCCAGGCCGTCAGCGATTTTATCCGTCAGCAGTATGGTCAGACGGCGCTGAGTCAGCTTACGCCCAATCAGCTGAAAAACGTGCTTGAGCTACTAAAAAACAATCAGCTGACTATTCCCCAGCCGCAGCAGCGGCCAGGAACGGTGCGCCCTCTTCTTCCCGCCGAGCATAACGCGCTCAACCAGTTGGTGGCCAAAGTGGCGGCCGCGACCGGCGAATCCAGCAAAAGTATCTGGCAGTCGATGCTGGAACTTTCCGGGGTGAAAACAGGCGAACTGATCCCGGCGAAGCATTTCAACCAGCTGATGACCTGGCTGCAGGCTCGTCAGACGTTGAGCGATCAGAAAGCCCCAACGCTGAACTCCCTTCAGGCGGCACTGAAGCAGCCGATGGAGCAGCCGGAATTCAACGCGCTGCGCGATTATGCCCAGCAAAACTGGCAGGCCACTCCGCAGACGGTGCTGACGCCAGCCCAGATTCAGGATCTGCTGAACCAGGTGTTCCTCAAACGCGTGGAGCGCTCGCAGGACACCCTGGAAATCCGCAACATTCAGCCGATCTACAGCCCGTTTGCGCCGTTCATCGAACAGATCAAATCGATGTCAGCGCGCCCGGGTCTGATGCTGGTCGCGCTGGTGGTGATTATGCTGCTCATCTGGCTGGTGATTTAAGCCCTGCGAAACGCCAGCAGAGTGACCACAATCCCGGTCACCGCCGAAACGGCCCCTGCCAGAAACACGGAAGGATAGCCAAACGAGGTCGCGAGCAGTCCAGCCAGCGGCCCGGTGACGCCGTACGAGATATCCTGGAAGGCGGCATAGCCGCCAAGCGCCGTGCCGCGCACCTGCGCAGGCACCCGTTTCACCACCTCCACGCCGAGCGACGGGAAGATAAGCGAACAGCCAGCCCCGGTCAGCGCTGCGCCAGCCAGCGCCACCCACGCGTTGGGCGCCTGCCACAGCAGCGCCAGACCAACGGTTTCCACCAGCAAAGAGGCCACCGCCACTTTCACGCCGCCGAAGCGATCCGGCATCCAGCCAAACAGAATGCGCATCAGCACGAACGCCCCGCCGAACGCGGTCAGCGTAAAGCCCGCCTGCGCCCAGCCGTTGCTCATGAAGTAGAGGGAAACGAAAGTCCCAATCACTGCGAAGCCGACGCCCTGCAGCGCAAGCCCGACTCCAGGTTTCCAGATAAGCCCAACCACGCTCCAGAGCGAAGGACGCTCGCCCGCGTGGGCCGGAACCTTACGCACCGTGCCGTTGAAAGCCCACGCCAGTAGCGGCAGGGCCATCGTGACTCCGGCCAGAGCGGCAAAGCCAAAATGGCTGTGGATAAACAGGCCAAGCGGCGCGCCCACGGCCAGTGCGCCATACATCGCCATGCCGTTCCACGACATCACCTTGCCGGAACGGGCCGGGCCCACCAGCCCCATTCCCCAGGTCAACGTGCCGGTCAGCAGTTGGCTTTCACCGAAGCCGAGGATCAACCGCCCGACGATCAGCAGCGCAAATTTCCATTCCGCCGACACGGGCAGCAGCGCGGCTAACAGCCACGCTCCTCCGGCCAGCCCACAGGCAAACATTCCCTGCAGGGCAGAGCGTTTGGCGCCGTGCTGATCGGCAAGGCGGCCCGCATAGCCGCGAGTTAATACCGTTGCCAGAAACTGAATGCCCACGGCAATGCCGACCATCATGTTGCCGTAGCCGAGTTCGTGATGCACAAACAGCGGAATAACGGGCAAAGGCAGGCCCACGGTCATGTAAGTCAGAAAAACGGCAAAGGCAATACGAAACAGCGATGCGTTCGCTGAAGAGGTTTTCACAGGTTGTGTGATAGCAGACATGCTTTACTCCGTAACGCAGAGTAAGGCGGGGAAAAACGCCACGCCCCCTCTACCTGATCATCAGGATTAAGGTGCGTTGGATAACGTTAAACGCTTACGCATTATCATTTTGATAATGTTGGGACTGAAGTTTGCCTTTGAAATCACACCGCTGTCAACGTGAAATCAGGGCAATAAAAAAGGAGCCCAAAGGCTCCTTTCATGATTCAAGCGCGAATTACTTCAGCTTACGCATCACCAGCGTAGCGTTAGTCCCGCCGAAACCGAAGCTGTTGGACATGACGGTGGTCAGTGCCGCGTCGGTCGGTTTAGTCACGATGTTCAGACCTGCTGCCTGCTCGTCCATCTCGTCGATGTTGATGCTTGGAGCGATAAAGCCGTGTTCCAGCATCAGCAGAGAGTAGATAGCTTCCTGTACGCCAGCGGCGCCCAGGGAGTGACCGGTCATGGCTTTGGTGGCGGAGATAGCCGGGCTGTTGTCGCCGAATACTTCCTGAATCGCACCCAGCTCTTTCACGTCGCCTACCGGAGTAGAAGTACCGTGGGAGTTCAGGTAGTCGATTGGCGTATCCACGCCTTCCATCGCCATCTTCATGCAGCGCACCGCGCCTTCGCCTGAAGGAGCAACCATATCTGCGCCGTCAGACGTTGCGCCGTAGCCAACGATTTCTGCGTAGATGTGCGCGCCACGAGCCAGAGCGTGCTCCAGTTCTTCAACCACAACCATACCGCCGCCGCCTGCGATGATGAAACCATCACGGTGCGCGTCATAGGTACGGGAAGCTTTTTCTGGCGTTTCGTTGTATTTGGTGGACAGTGCACCCATCGCGTCGAACTCGCAGGCCATTTCCCAGCCCAGCTCTTCGCCGCCGCCGGCAAAGACGATGTCCTGTTTGCCCAGCTGGATCTGCTCTACGGCGTTACCGATGCAGTGTGCAGAGGTGGCACAGGCAGAGCTGATGGAGTAGTTCACGCCGTGAATTTTGAACGGGGTGGCGAGACATGCGGAAACCGCAGAGCCCATCGCTTTGGTCACAACATAAGGACCCACCGCTTTCAGGCCGCGCGGGCTACGCATTGCGTCCGCGCCGAAGACCTGAGCTTTAGAAGAACCACCGGAACCGGCAATCAGGCCGACGCGTGGGTTGTTCTGATAATCTTCTGCTTTCAGGCCAGAGTCTTCAACGGCCTGCTGCATAGAGAGATAGGCGTAGATAGAGGCATCGTTCATGAAACGGACCACTTTGCGGTCGATTAGACCGGTGGTGTCCAGTTTGACATTACCCCACACGTGGCTACGCATACCTGAATCTTTGAATTCTTGAGAGAAAGTGATCCCAGAGCGTCCTTCACGCAGAGATGCCAGGACTTCCTGCTGGTTGCTACCGATGCTGGAAACGATACCCAGGCCAGTAATCACTGCACGTTTCATTCAATACCTCTGTAAGTCGCACTATTTTAAAGTTTCGAGTCGCAAGATAGCGTACACTTGTACGCCGAACAAGTCCGATCAGCCAATTAACGCATAAATTTGCGCCATCCGGCACACATCGCTAAGATCGCCGCACGCCTTGCATTGCGAGTAACTTACGTGAAACAAAACGCCATACAACCTGCCAACCTCGAATTTAACAGTGAGGGTACACCTGTTTCCCGAGATTTTGATGATGTCTACTTTTCCAACGATAACGGGCTGGAAGAGACAAGATACGTGTTTCTCGGTGGAAACCAGCTGCCAGCACGCTTCCTCTCGCACGACCGCTCACATTTTGTGGTGGCCGAAAGCGGATTCGGCACCGGCCTGAATTTCCTCACGCTTTGGCAGGCGTTTGCGGCGTTTCGCGCCTCACATCCCGAAGCTACTCTGCAAAGATTACATTTCATCAGTTTTGAAAAATTCCCGCTGCGCTCCGACGATTTGCGTCTGGCCCACCAGCACTGGCCGGAACTGGCCGAATGGGCGGACCAGCTACAGGCTCAATGGCCTCTGCCCTTCTCCGGCTGCCACCGTTTGCTGCTGGATGGAGGCCAGGTCACGCTCGACCTGTGGTTTGGCGATATCAATGAGCTGGTTGATACACTCGATGATTCCTTAAATGAGCAGGTTGATGCCTGGTTCCTCGACGGCTTTGCCCCGTCGAAAAACCCGGACATGTGGACGCCAGCGCTGTTTAACGCGATGGCGAGGCTCGCCCGCCCTGATGCCACGCTCGCTACTTTCACCTCTGCTGGATTTGTCCGTCGCGGCTTGCAGGAAGCGGGCTTCATCATGCAGAAGAGCAAAGGCTTCGGGCGAAAACGTGAAATGCTGACCGGGCAGCGGAATATTTCTCAACCAGCAGCCAACAAAACACCGTGGTTTGCCCGCACGGGTTCTGCCACGGCGGAAGCGGCGATAATCGGCGGCGGCGTTGCCAGCGCCCTGCTCTCGCTGGCGCTGCTGCGTCGCGGCTGGAACGTCACGCTGTATTGCGAAGACAGCGAGCCTGCGCAGGGAGCTTCCGGCAACCGCCAGGGCGCGCTTTATCCTTTGCTGAACGCTCACGATCCCGCACTGGCGCAGTTCTTCCCGGCGGCGTTTACCTTTGCCCGTCGGCTTTATGATTCGCTGCCGGTGGATTTTGATCATGACTGGTGCGGCGTAACCCAACTCGGCTGGGATGAAAAAAGTGCGCACAAAATCGGGCAAATGCTGACGCTCGGCCTGCCGGAAGAGATTGCCGTTGAGCTGGATACCGCGAAAGCTCAGGAACTGACAGGTGTGGAAACGGGCTGCGGCGGCATTCAGTATCCGCTCGGCGGCTGGCTTTGCCCGGCTCAGCTCACCGCCATGGCGATTGAACTTGGCCGGCAGCAGGGATTAAAAGTCCACTGGAATCATCGTTGTGAAACGCTTGAATCAGCCACAGAAGGCTGGAGGCTGCATTTTGCCAGCGGCAACCGTGCCACTCATACCAGCGTGGTGCTGGCGAATGGTCATCAGATAAATCAGTTTGCACAAACCGCGGAACTCCCTGTTTACGCCGTCGGCGGCCAGGTGAGCCATATTCCCACCACTCCGGCGCTCTCCGCGCTGCGCCAGGTCTTGTGCTACGACGGCTATCTGACGCCGCAGAATCCGCACAACCAGCAGCACTGCATTGGCGCTAGCTATCATCGTGGGCAAACGGAAATCAGCTACAGCGAAGAAGATCAGCAGAAAAACCGCCAGCGTCTGATCGACTGCTTCCCGCAGGCTGAGTGGCCGCAAGAGGTGGATGTCAGCGCAGGTGAGGCCCGCTGCGGCGTGCGCTGCGCCTCCCGCGATCATCTGCCGATGATTGGCAACGCACCGGACTATCAGCAAACGCTGGAAACCTACGCCACGCTTGCGGAAAACAGCGACGATGCTGCCACTGCGCCGGTCTACAAAAATCTGTTTATGCTGGGCGCTCTGGGTTCGCGCGGGCTGTGCTCTGCCCCGCTGGCGGCTGAAGTGCTGGCGGCGCAAATGAGTAATGAACCCATACCGCTAAATGCCCGCACGCTGGCAGGGCTCAACCCCAACCGCCTGTGGGTGCGCAAGTTGCTGAAGGGAAAAGCGGTAAAACCTGCGTTATAAAATGCTGATGCGCTGCTGCGCCTGTTTGCGATACTGCAACGGCGTCTGGCGCATCATCTTTTTAAAGCAGGTGATGAAGTAGGTCACATCCTGAAAGCCCACGGTCCGGGCAATCGCCTCCACGCTCACCTCACCGGTGCGCAGCAGGTCACAGCTGCGCTTAAGCCTGCGGGTCAGCAAATATTCGTGAATGCTGCCGCCTGTCTGCTGGCGAAAAATCCGTGAGGTATAGCTGCGCGAAAAGCCAATATCACGGGCCAAATCCTCGAGGGAAAACTTCTCGCTGTAGTGTTTTTCCAGCCACTGCATAATCTGCGCGGAGGCCGTTTGCTGCTGAGGTTGAGTGGCAGAAGGCTGGGCAGGCAGCAGCGACATTATCTGCATCACCAGAAAAGCCACTTCTTCCGCCGGATAATGCTCCTGTGATTTCAGGCCAGCGAAGCGGGCCAGAACGGTTTCCACAAACCCGGCATGTTCACTGAGATCGTACGCCTGAGCCGCTGCGCTGGTGGCGGCAAGCTGGCAAAACTGCGCCTGAAAACGGGGAAACTGCTGAAGGTAGCTTTCCACCACGGACTGCTCAATGTGCATAGTGGAACGGTGATAGTGGTTCTGCGCGCTGTCATCAACGTGAACTTTATGCAGGCGGAATGGCGGGAAGATAAATAACCGCCCCGGGCGCGCGGTGTAGTGCTGGTTATCGACCACCACAATGCCGTAGCCCTGCGAGATCCACAGAAACTCCACGCACTGATGCCAGTGATAATAGAGCGCGCTGGAGCCCCACATCCGGTTAAAGGAGATGGCCTGGTGTTCAAGCGTTATTCGTTCCAGTAATTGCGTATTGCTCATCCGCTCACCATGACAACAGAATTAAATTTTTAGCCTACCGTTTGCAATTTATTGCCCTGTTACAGCGAAAAATCCAGATGAATTGAAATAGCGGTTCATTTTTGTGAAGCGGCTCACTCAGCGCCTCAAACAAAAGCAGCTACGCTTGCTTTCGCCGCCAGCTTCTGGCGATAACAACACCAATAACAATCACTTTTACGATCTCGTGTCTGACGGGAGGACCTCGTGCAACCTGAAAACCTTACCTTTGATAATCCTTTAAAAGAACGAAGCGATCTG
Organism: Enterobacteriaceae bacterium 89; assembly: GCA_014156375.1. Taxonomy (GTDB): domain Bacteria; phylum Pseudomonadota; class Gammaproteobacteria; order Enterobacterales; family Enterobacteriaceae; genus Scandinavium. The sequence goes on from RQJH01000003.1 coordinate 1,269,963, forward strand.
AGCAAATGGGTCAATGAGATCCTCAATGCCGTCACGCCTTATTTCAAAAAGAATGCCAGCGGCGTCGACCTCGGGAATTTCACTACCCACTACGGCCAGCGCATTGCCAATATGGAAGCGTTCTCCCGCTTGTTGTGGGGCGTGACGCCTTTGTTGGCCGGTGGCCAGGAGCCGGAACAGCTGTCGCTTTATATTCAGGCCATCAAAAACGGCGTAAACCCGGAGCACGCCGACTACTGGGGTGAAATCGGTCACAGCGATCAGCGCGTGGTGGAAATGGCGGCCTATGGCCTGCTGCTCGCGCTGGCACATCAGCCTGTACTCGCCCACTTTGCTCAGAGCGAAAAACAGCAGCTTTGGCAGTGGCTGAAGCAGAGTGAAACCGCCACCATCCCGGACAACAACTGGCATTTTTTCCCGATACTGGTACAGGTCGGTTTCCATTGCAGCGGCCAGCCCGTCAATCGTGAGGTGCTGGAGCGTCATTTTGCCGCGATGGAAAACTACTGGCTGGGCGACGGCTGGTACAGCGACGGTCCTGAGCGCCCGCGCGATTACTATATCTCGATGGGCTTTCACTTCTATGGCCTGATTTACGCCACCCTGATGAAGGATGTGGATCCGCAACGCTGCGCGGTCTTACGCGAGCGCGCCGAGGTGTTTGCCCATGATTTTATTCACTTCTTCGACGACAACGGTGCGGCCATTCCCTTTGGCCGCAGCCTGACCTATCGCTTTGCGCAGGCCGCTTTCTGGAGCGCAGCCGCCTTTACCGGGTTGGAAGTTTATTCCCCTGGGGTGATGAAAGGCATCGTCCTGCGTCATCTGCGTTGGTGGATGCAACAGCAGCCATTCGACCGCGACGGCGTGCTGAGCGTGGGCTACAGCTACCCCAACCTGATTATGGCCGAGGATTACAACGCGCCCGGCTCACCGTACTGGGCGCTGAAAACCGTGCTGGTGCTGGCGCTGAACGAAAACAGTAGTTTCTGGCAGGCGCAGGAACAGCCGCTGCCTGAGAGAACATCACCGCATGCCATCCCCCGCGCTGCGCAAATCCTGGTGCATCAACCGAACCATCTGTGGATGCTCACCGCCGGACAGTGGGAGCGCAACAACTTCGTCAACACCGAGGCGAAATACTGCAAGTTTGCCTATTCCACGCGCTATGCCTTCAACGTGGAGCGCGGGCGTTTCGGCCTGCCGCACGCCTCGCCGGATTCGATGCTGCTGCTGAGCGAAAAGGACAATTACTGGCGCGGCCGTCGCGACTGTGTCGAAGTTGTCACGCAGGACCATTCCCTCTACAGCCGCTGGCAGCCGTGGCAGGACGTCACCGTCGATAGCTGGCTTATCGCCCAGGACAACTGGCAAATCCGGGTTCACCACATCATTACCGCTCGCGAGCTGGAGACGGCGGAAGGCGGTTTCAGTCTCTGCTTCCGCCCTCAGCCGGAGCAGCAGGTACAAGCAGGTGTCAGCCGTCTGACCAGCGCTACTGACGTCAGCGCCATTCACTGTCTGAACGTTCTTCCGCGTCAGGGCGAAATGGTGCTCACGCCGCCGAACTGCAATCTGCTGTTTGCCGATCGCGCCGCCATACCGGTGCTGAGAGGCGAACTGAAGCCAGGAACCCATCTGCTTTGCTGCGCGGTCTGGGCAGGCAATCAGGCTGATTACGACGCCAGCACGCTGCCACAAATTAGCGTCCGCGACGGTGTGATCCATCTGCACAGCGCGACGCAGGAAACGCAATTTACGCTGCCCGAACTGCCGTAAGCATGAGGACAAAATCATGACGACGAATACCCCACGCAGTGCGCAGATTAAGATGAGCAGTTTCATCTTTCTCTATTTCTTCACCTGGTCCTCAAGCTTTGGGCTGTACGCCCTGTGGCTGAGCCAGAAAGTCGGGCTCGACAGCATCACCATCGGCAGCGTGTTCGCCATTAACGGCGTGTTCGCGGTGATCATGAAGCCGGTTTACGGCTACATCATGGACAAGATCGGCATGAGCAAATGGCTGCTCTATTTCGTCTGCGCCGTTTCCGCGCTGATGGCGCCGTTCTTTGTGGTGGTCTACCAGCCGCTGCTGCTGAGCCACACCACCGTCGGGATTATTGTTGGTGCGCTGTATCTGAGCCTTGGCTGGTACGCAGGCGTAGCCGCCTCGGAATCCTACGCCGACCGCTTTAGTCGCCTGTACGGGCTGGAGTTTGGCCGCATCCGCATGTGGGGATCGCTTGGCTGGGCGCTGGCGGCGTCCGTTTCCGGCGTGCTGTTTAACTTCACTCCGCTGGCGAACTTTCTGGTCAGCAGTGCAACGTCGGTGCTGATGCTGCTGGTGCTGATTAGCCTGAAAATCGGCTCTGAACAGCTGCGCAGCAACAACGTAATTTCCGCCAACAAAATCGTTTTCAGCGACGTGATCCTGCTGCTGAAGAACCGTAAGTTCTGGATGTTCAGCCTGTACGTCGCGGGTGTCGCATGGATGATGTTTGTCGCCGAACAGCAGTTTCCGCGCTACTTCGTGTCGTTCTTCGCCACCAAAGAACAGGGCAACGCCTGGTATGGCTATCTGAGCACCGTCCAGTCCGGCACGGAGTTCGTGATGATGATGTTTATCCCGATGCTGGTGAACCATTACGGCGCGAAAAAGGGGCTGCTGCTGTGCGGCTGTGTAGTGGGCGCAAGGCTGATCGCCTCCGGCCTGACCACCGATCCGCTGATGATTTCCATCATTAAACCGCTGTACGGCATGGAGATCGCCCTGCTGCTGATTTCGGTCTTCAAATACATCGCCGAGCATTTTCACAAGAAGATCAACGCCACCATGTACCTGCTGGGCTACCAGGCGATGATCTACGTCGGTTCGGTAGTGGTCGCACCGCCTGCGGGCTACCTGTACGCCAAAATCGGCTTCGAACACACCTATCTGATGATGGGCTGCTGCGCCCTGTTCTTCACCCTTGTTTCCAGCTTCACGCTCTCGCGCTGCCGCTCTGCTCGCCATCCTGAAGGCGATGCAGCACCTGCGCCTGCTGCGGTTGTCGCTGCCCCCGCTAAAAGTCATTAAGGAGATGTTATGACGACTTCCGTTGTTACCGAACCGCTGTGCCCCGTCGAGCTGTACGCCATTGATCGTCAGGCACTGCACCAGAGTCTGGATGCGGCGTTGGCCCGAGTGACCAAAAAACTGGACAGAAATATCATCGCCTTTGGCGACAGCTTCCCCGGCGAAGCCTGCGAAAACGGCATCTGGCCGCGCACCAAAAACGTGGAGTGGACCACCAGCTTCTGGACCGGCCAGCTTTGGCTGGCGTGGGAAATGACCGGCGAACCGCGCTATCGTGAAGCCGCCGAACGCACCCTGCCCTCTTTTTACGAGCGCATTGAAAAACGCATTGATACCGCCACGCACGACCTGGGCTTTCTCTATTCACTCTCCTGCGTCAGCGCCTGGCGGCTGACCGGGAATGAAGCCGCGCGCCAGTCGGCGTTACAGGCCGCCGACGCGCTGATGGAGCGCTTTAATCCGCAGGCGAAAATTATTCAGGCCTGGGGCGATCTGAACGATCCGCAGCAGCAGGGGCGAATGATCATCGACTGCAACATGAATCTGCCGCTGCTGTACTGGGCCAGCGAGCAAACGGGGAATCGGCGTTATGCCGAAGCGGCTACCGCCCACGTTGAGCAGGCAGCACGCTATATCGTGCGCCCGGACGCCTCGACCTATCACACCTATTATATGGACGTGGTGAGCGGCGAGCCGCGTTTTGGCAACACCCATCAGGGCTACAGCGACACCTCGTGCTGGTCGCGCGGTCAGGCGTGGGGCATTTACGGTTTCCTGCTAAGCTATCTTCACACCGGCGATGAAAGCATGGTCGAACTTTCCAGAAGCCTGGCGCACTACTTTATCAACCGCCTGCCAGAGGATTCAGTGTGTCACTGGGATTTGGCGCTGCTCGGCACCGACGCGGTGCGCGACAGCTCGGCCGCCGCCATTGCCGCCTGTGGCCTGCTGGAATTGGTGAAGGCGCTGCCAACGTTAGATCCGCACCGTGCCCATTATGAAGAAATGGCGCTGCGGATCGTCAAATCGCTGACGGACAACTATCTGGCAGATGACGATGAAGCGTGTGAAGGATTGTTAAAGCATTCGGTGTATCACATGGCGAGCGGGAAAGGCGTGGACGAGTGCTGTAGCTGGGGGGATTACTTCTATCTGGAAGCGCTGGTGCGGCTGCGCCAGGTTTGGCCGATGTACTGGTAAAAATAAAATGCCCGGCGGCGCTTCGCTTGCACGGACCTACATACAGGCGTAGGTCCGGTAAGCGTTAGCGCCACCGGGCACTATGATTTACTCGCCTTTAGCCTTCTGGAACAACGTGTCCCACATCTTAGCCACCAACGCCTGGTCCGGCGGTGAAAGCTCACCTGCGCTAATCGCCGTTTCCAGCCCTTCGTTGACTTTGTCGTACACCGCCTGCGGCGAATGGTCGTCACCGGCTTCCAGCTCAGCGACGGCCAGCGTCAGGTGGCCGCGAAGATAACCGCTGGCAAACAGTTCATCGTCACTGGCGTGCTCCACCATATCGTCAATTAACGCCAGAATGCGCGATTCAAATTCTGCGATCATCTTATTTCCTCAGTTCAAATATCTTCCGGCCAGGGGAAGTGTTCCGCCTTTAACGTCGGCGTTTGATAGTATTTTTGTAAAGCGGCAATAAAGCGCGCCGGGCGAGCCGGAATGCCTTTTTCCAGATACTCCATGACCTGCGCATGCACGCGGCGCTGGAACACGATGCGATCCGGTTCGAAATCGCCTTCGAGGTTGTCACAGCTGACGTTGAACGGGAAACCCGCCGCCACGCAGAACAGCCAGTCAAAGGCCTGCGGTTTCACTTCCACGTCTTCGAACTTGCTTTGCGTCATCGCATCGCGTCCGTCCGGGCAGTACCAGTAACCAAAATCCACCTGCTTGCGGCGTTCAGCACCGGCGATGCACCAGTGCGATATCTCATGCAAACCGCTGGCGTAAAAGCCGTGCGCAAAAACGATGCGGTTGTACGGCACTTCGTCATCAGCAGGAAGATAGATCGGTTCGTCGTCGCCTTTAATCAGACGGGTATTAAAATCTTCAGCAAAGCAGCCGTCGAAGATGTCGATCAGCTGCTGAAAATGGTGTTGTTGTTGCATCAGTGAATTCCCAGCCACTGGAGGATTTCTGTCCCGTGGCTGTCATAAAGAAGTTTTGCGCTCATTACCGCCGAAACGATCACAATCATCGGTCGGATCAGCTGCTGTCCTTTGCTGAGTACCAGCCGCGATCCCATTCGCGCCCCTAAAAATTGTCCTGCCATCATCACAAAACCGGTAGCCCAGATGACCTTGCCGCCGATGATAAACAGCAGCAGACCGCCGACGTTGGAGGTGGCATTCAGCACCTTCGCATGCGCGGTCGATTTTGCCAGGTTAAACCCGGCCAGGGTCACGAAAGCCAGCGCGTAAAAGGAACCTGCGCCTGGGCCAAAAAATCCATCATAAAAACCCACGCAGCCACCGGCCACCAGGGCAAACGGCAGACCGTGCAGACGGCGCTGGCGATCCTCTTCACCCAGTTTAGGCATCAGCAGGAAATACAGACCAATGCCGATAATCAGCAGCGGCAGGATCTGGCGCAGGACATCGGACTGCACGTGCTGCACCAGAAGCGCACCGCTCATTGAGCCAATAAAGGTCATCAGAATATTGAGCTTCTGATCCGCCAGATTGACCACTTTGCGCCGCACGAAATAAATCGACGAAGAGAGCGAACCGCCGCAGGCCTGAAGCTTGTTGGTCGCCAGCGCGTTCGCCGGAGACATTCCCACCGCCAGCAGCGCCGGGATGGTTAACAGCCCACCGCCGCCGGCCAGCGAATCAATAAATCCGGCCAGCAGAGCGATAAAGAACAGGGCCACCAGCATCAGCGGTGACACCATGAAAATCTCTGTGAAATGTTCCATTAAAGAAGATGCTCATCCAGTAGCGCCTGGCAGGAAGGCGGCAGCGGCGGCGGCGTCTTCTTCTCAGGTTTGGTGGTGCCTGGTTTCGGTGGCAGGAACCAGCTTTGCAGCTCTGCGCCGCAGCCATCGCCGGCTGGCGGTGGTGCCTGCTCTTCGCATTCGAGACTGCCCGCCGGGCAGCGCAGACGCACGTGCATATGCGCACGATGCTGGAACCACGGACGGACTTTACGCAGCCAGTCGCGGTCATTGCCTGCATCCAGACAAAGCTGTTGCTTGATGGCCGGGTTAACAAAAATACGCGTCACGTCTTTGTCTTCGGCGGCAAGCTTAATCAGGTGGCTGATTTGCGGCGTCCACAGCGACGGCACCACGTGCTTACCGTCTGCTGCCACCAGATCCAGCGCCTGCGGTTTTAACAGCTGCGCGGAACTCCAGCGGGTTTGCGGAAGCTGCAGGAAAATGTCGACGTCGAGGCCAATCTGATGGCTGGCGTGACCGCTGTTAAACCGCCCGCCCGCTGGCATGCCCATATCGCCAATCAGCAGCGTGCCCATCCCGTTGTTATGGACCTGACGGCTGAGGCGCTGGATGAACTGAATCAGATCCGGATGGCCGAAAAAGCGGCGCTGATCGGTGCGCATCACCTGATAGTTATCCGACTGCAGCGGCAGCCCTTCTGCGCCGACGATACAGCCATTGGCAAACGCGCCGATGGACTGCGCAGAGCCCGGAATGGGCTCTTTGATTTTCTGCCACGGCGTGGCGGCGAAGCCTGTATGGCTGACCAACAGAGCCAACAGCGCGATCACGGTTTTTTTCATTTTCCCGCCCTTCCCTGCGTGATTACCAGCGAGGAATGGATGTGGTCACATCGGCATTCTGCGCACGCTGGCGCAGCAGGTGATCCATCAGCACGATCGCCAGCATCGCTTCGGCGATCGGCACCGCGCGGATCCCCACGCACGGATCGTGACGACCCTTAGTGATCATTTCCACTTCTTCGCCAAAGCGATTGATGGTGCGCCCCGGCACGGTGATGCTGGAGGTCGGCTTCAGCGCCATATGAGCGAGGATTTGCTGACCGCTGCTGATCCCACCGAGAATACCGCCAGCATGGTTGCTCTGGAAGCCTTCTTTGGTGATTTCGTCACGGTTCTGGCTGCCGCGCAGGCTGACCACGTCAAAACCATCGCCAATTTCCACGCCTTTCACCGCGTTGATGCTCATCAGCGCGTGGGCAATATCGGCATCCAGACGATCGAATACCGGCTCACCGAGGCCTGGAGGTACGCCATCGGCAACGACAGTGACTTTCGCACCAATGGAATCGCCTTCTTTCTTCAGGCCACGCATCAGCTCATCAAGGGCTTCAATCTTGTCCGGATCCGGGCAGAAGAACGGGTTCTGTTCAACCTGATCCCAGTCTTTGATTTCCAGCGGAATATCGCCCATCTGGGTCAGACAGCCTTTGATCACAATGCCGAATTTCTCTGCCAGATATTTCTTGGCAATCGCCCCGGCCGCCACGCGCATCGCGGTTTCACGCGCCGAAGAACGGCCGCCGCCGCGGTAGTCGCGCAGGCCGTATTTTTGCTCGTAGGTGTAATCGGCGTGCCCCGGACGGAACACGTCTTTGATGGCGCTGTAGTCCTGCGAACGCTGATCGGTATTTTCAATCAGCAGGCCGATACTGGTGCCGGTGGTCACCCCTTCGAAGACGCCGGACAGGATTTTCACCTGATCCGGTTCGCGGCGCTGGGTGGTATAGCGCGAGGTGCCTGGACGACGACGGTCCAGATCGTGCTGCAAATCGGCTTCCGTCAGCGGAATGCCCGGCGGTACGCCGTCGACGATGCAGCCAAGCGCCACACCGTGAGATTCGCCAAAGGTGGTTACGCGAAAGAGTTGTCCAATTGTGTTTCCAGCCATCACCGCTCCGGTCGAATGTTAATTAGTCTTTGTAGATGCTGAAGTGCTCGCGGGCTGCCACAAGCTGCGCTTTGGTGAGCATAAACACACCGTCGCCGCCGTTATCGAACTCAAGCCAGGTGAACGGCACGTCAGGGTACTGCTCCATCAGATGTACCATGCTGTTACCGACTTCACAAATCAGAATGCCGTCGTCGGTGAGGTAATCCGGTGCGCAGCCGAGGATGCGGCGCGTCAGCTTCAGGCCGTCTGAACCTGAGGCCAGACCCAGCTCCGGCTCGTGGCGATATTCCGTTGGCAGATCGTCCATGTCTTCCGCATCCACGTACGGCGGGTTGGTGACGATCAGGTCATACTGCACTTTTGGCAGATCGCGGAACAGATCGGAGCGGATTGGGGTGACGTGATGGATCAGCCCGTGATCTTCAATGTTTTGCTCGGCGACGGCCAGCGCGTCCGGGGAGATATCCACGCCGTCGACTTCCGCTTCCGGGAAGGCATACGCGCAGGCAATCGCGATGCAGCCGCTGCCGGTACACATATCCAGAATATGCTCAGGCTGATGATTAATCAGGCCCGCAAAGCGGTTGTTGATGAGCTCGCCGATTGGTGAACGCGGCACCAGCACTCGCTCGTCCACGTAGAACTCGTGGCCGCAGAACCAGGCTTTGTTGGTCAGATAAGAAACCGGGATGCGCTCGTTCACGCGGCGGATCACGCGCTCAACGATGCGGTGTTTTTCGCTGGAGGTCAGACGCGCGCTGCGCATGTCTTCCGGAATATCCAGCGGCAGGTAGAGAGACGGCAGCACCAGTTGCACGGCTTCATCCCACGGGTTGTCCGTGCCATGACCGTACCAGATGCCCGCCGCGCTAAAGCGACTCACCGCCCAGCGCAGCATGTCCTGAATGGTTTGCAGCTCGCTGACTGCTTCATCGACAAATATTTTATCCACTTTCCCCTCCAGGGCACGCGACTTCGAAATTCGGCGGCTAGTTTGCCACGAAGACGCCGATAAATCAGCATTCTTGCGTCTTCGCAGAGGGGAAAAAATGCGTTTTCCCTGCCCGTAAGCGAATGGAGTCGGGTAAACTGTCGAAAAGAGAAAACGAGAACCGACCATGAAGAAGAAACCCGCTCTCAGCGAGGAGGACCAGGCGCTGTTTCAGCAGCTGATGACCGGCACACAAAAAATCAAGCAGGACACCATCGTCCATCGCCCGGTACGTAAGAAAGTCAGCGAAGTGCCGGTGAAGCGGTTGCTTCAAGAGCAGGCCGATAACAGCCACTATTTTTCCGATGAATTTCAGCCGCTGCTGAACACCGAAGGCGCGATGAAGTATACGCGCGAGGGCGTCAGCCATTTTGAAGTGAAGAAGCTGCGCCGCGGCGATTACTCCCCGGAGCTGTTTCTTGATTTACACGGTTTAACACAGATGCAGGCCAAGCAGGAGTTAGGCGCGCTGATCGCCGCCTGTCGTCGGGAACACGTTTTTTGCGCCTGCGTGATGCACGGGCACGGCAAGCACATCCTCAAGCAGCAAACGCCGTTGTGGCTGGCGCAACATCCGCACGTGATGGCTTTTCATCAGGCACCGAAAGAGTACGGCGGAGATGCCGCATTGCTGGTGTTGATTGAAGTTGAGGAGTGGCAACCGCCGGAGCTGCCTTAAGAAAGAGGCGGGTTATGAATCAAACCCGCCTGCTTCATCAGAATTAAATCGCTTTCGCCATTTTCAGATTACACGGGCTCATCTGCCAGTTGAAATGGCCTTGCCCGTCGGCGTCCAGCGTGACGTTGGCAATCGCAGATGTGGAGAACATCGGCGGCGCTTCGGCCGGGCAGAGTTCAGACACGAGGTAGCCGACCAGCGGCAGGTGAGAAACCACCAGTGCCGTTGCTACGCCCTCGTTGGCCAGAGCCTGGAGGTAGGCGCTGACCAGCCCTACATCGCCGCAGGGCGTAAGCTCCGGCAAGACATCGATCTCTTCAGGCAGGTTCATGCACTCCCCTACCACATTCAGCGTCTGTTCTGCGCGCAGGAACGGGCTGACCAGAACGCGTTCGATATCCACTTTTTGGCCTTTCAGCCAGTTCGCCATCTGACGGGATTCATCGCAGCCACAGGTGGTGAGTGGACGAACCGAGTCGCTTGCCGCTTCAAGAGCCGCATCGCCGTGACGCATAATAAAAACTTGCATATTGCACCGCTTTTGTTAACCAGAAGCACCAAAGCCACGCACGCTTGACGTGCCGTTGACCAGGTGGCCGGGCATTGTGCCTGATCCATCCAACGAATGAAACGCTGTTTTTTACCTCAGTGGCGTAAGTATAGTCAATATTTGTTTACAATTTGACCGTACACCAGCGTTTCAGATTGTCCGGATTACCCTTTCTTTGACCTCAATTCAACTTCGCAGTTTCATTGTTCGGCCAAAAGGTCAGGCCCTGTTCTGCCATTGTTACTAACGCTTCACATGGGGTAAACCGTGCCCCATAACGGGTCGTCAGGCGCTGCAACACTGCCACGACTTCACTCGCGCCAAGGCTGTCCATATAGCGGAATGGGCCGCCCAAAAATGGCGGAAAACCAATACCAAATACCGCGCCAATGTCACCATCGCGGGCGCTGCGGATCACCTGTTCATCAAAGCAGCGCGCCGCCTCGTTCAGCATCATCATCACGCAGCGCTCGGCAATCTGCTGCGCCGACTGTGTATTTTTCTGCCGGCTGTCGATAAGCTTATAAATTGCAGGGTCGGGCTGTTTTTTGCTTTTACGCCCTTTTGCGGCGTAAAGATAGAAACCGCGACCATTTTTTCTGCCTTTGCGATCGTCGTTCAAAATTGCGCTAATGATATTTGCAGGCGCGCTAAAACGTTCTCCGTAAGCCTGCTCCAGCACAGGGATAATTTTAGTGCCGGTATCAATTCCCACCTCATCCAAAAGTTGGATTGGCCCCACCGGGAAACCAAATTTCACCAGCGCCTCATCAATATGGTCGATGCTTTCACCTTCGGTTAAGACTCGCATCGCTTCATTGATATACGGCGCCAGAATGCGGTTAACGTAGAATCCCGCCTTATCTGCCACCACAACCGGAGTTTTTCCGAGCTGTTTCGCCAGTTTCACAGTAGTGGCAACAGTGGTTGCCGAAGTGCCTTTGTGCGGAATGATTTCCACCAGCGGCATTTTCTCGACCGGGCTGAAGAAGTGCAGACCAATCACCTGCTCGGGGCGCTGAGCCTTCGCGGCAATATCGCCAATCGGCAGAGAAGAAGTATTGGAAGCAAAAATGGTGTGGGGAGCAAAATTCGCCTCCACGTCGGCCACCATTTGCTGCTTCAGGCCTAAATCTTCAAAGACGGCCTCAATCACCACATCACGCTGAGAAAAGCCCTGGTACTGCGTGGTGCCGGAAATCAGCGCCAGCTGGCTGTCGCGCTCGCTGGCTCTGATATGGCGGCGACGCACCTTTTTATCAAGCAGCTCCCAGCTGTACTTCAGCGCATGGTTGATGCCGTTCGGATTGATATCTTTGATACGCACCGGCAGCTTCGCTTTGCTGGCGGTGACAAACGCAATGCCGCCGCCCATCAGCCCACCGCCGAGTACCGCTGCCGAATGCAGAGGCTGGGGTTCAGCATCCGCACCGGGATCTTTTTTCACTTCGGTACTGGCAAAGAAGATGGAGCGTAACGCTTTTGATTCCGGCGTCATCGCCAGCTCACCAAAGGCGCGGGCTTCGGCTTCGTAGCCACTGGTGCTGCCGTGCGCGAGACCCGTTTCCAGAACATTGAGAATCCGCTCTGCCGCCGGATAGTTGCCGTGCGTTTTCTGTTCAGTTTTCTTAGCCGCCATGCTGAACACCAGATTTCGCGCCAGAGGACCCGCCAGCAGGCGTTCGCGCACCGGCAGACGACGGCTGGCCGGGCGTTCCTGTTTTGCCCGCTCAACGGCGGCTGCGAGCAGAATCGAGTGCGGAACCACTTCATCCACCAGTCCGGCTTTTAATGCCTGACGCGCGCGCAGCTGTTTACCCGTCAGGATCATCTCCAGCGCAGTGCTGATACCTACCAGACGAGGCAAACGCTGGGTGCCGCCAGAACCCGGCAGCAGCCCTAGCTGAACTTCCGGCAGACCGAGAACGGTTTTGCCGTCATCAGTACAAATGCGGCTGTGGCAGGCCAGAGCCAGCTCAAGCCCGCCGCCGAGGCATGCGCCGTGAATGGCAGCCACCACCGGGATTGGCAGAGCGTGGATTTCCGCCATGATCTGCTGCCCCTGACGTGCCAGCGCTTCCGCTTCCTGAGCGGTTTTACAGCTGCCGATCATATTGATATCGGCCCCGGCAACAAAGTTGTCCGGCTTGGCGGAGATAAACACCACGCCGCGCAGCGCTTTGTTTTCACGGATAGCTTTCAGGATCGCCCGAACCTGAACGCCAAATTCGGCCTTCAGGGTATTCATCTTTTCGCCAGGCACATCAATCGTCACCACGGCGATGTTGTCGAGGCGCTCAGTCAGAGTAAATGCTGATGTCATGTCCATTATTCGGCCTCCAGAACCATGGCTGCGCCCAGTCCACCAGCCGCACAGGCCGTCACCAGGCCAAAACCGCCGCCACGACGGCGCAGTTCGTTCAGCGTTTGAGTAATCATGCGCGCTCCCGTGGCCGCGAAAGGATGCCCATAGGCAATCGAGCCGCCCAACACGTTAAATTTGCTTTCATCGACTTCCCCGGTGGCATGGGCGCGGCCCAGCACGTCGCGGGCAAAACGTTCGCTCGCCAGCAGCTGTACGTTTGCCAGAGTTTGTGCGGCAAAGGCTTCGTGCATGTCGAAGAGGGTAAGGTTGGCCATCGTCAGCCCTGCTCTTTCCAGCGCCAGCGGCGTGGACCATGCGGGGCCAAGCAGCATGTCCTGCCAGACGTCAATGGCGGTAAAAGCATAGCTACGCAGATAGCCAAGCGGCTTGAGGCCCAGCTCTTTGGCGCGGGATTCAGTCATCAGGATCACTGCGGCTGCACCGTCCGTCAGCGGCGTGCTGTTGGCGGCGGTCACCGTGCCATGTTTGCGGTCGAAAGCCGGGCGCAGTTTGGCATAGTCAGAAATTGAAGAGTTGGTGCGCACGTTGTTGTCGCGCTCCAGAGGTTCACGAAACGGCGGCGCGTAGGCAGTCATCACTTCTTCTGCCAGTTTGCCCTCTTCCCAGGCTTTGGCGGCATGCAGATGCGAACGATGCGCCAGCGCATCCTGCTGTTCGCGGGTGATGCCCCAGGTTTTCGCCATTTGCTCTGCGGTATCGCCCATGCGTAAACCGGTGGAATATTCAGCCACTGCAGGCGGAACCGGTGCTAAATCTTTCAGGCGCAGGCGGGAGAACAGTTTGAGTTTCTGGCCCAGAGTGCGGGCTTTGTTAGCATCGACTAAGGTGCGTGCCAGCGTTTTGCTCACGCCAATTGGCAGCACGGATGAGGAATCCGCCCCGCCCGCAATACCCGCACGAATAGTTCCCGCCATCAGGCTTTCCGCCACGTTAGCCACGGCCTGGAAGCTGGTAGCGCAGGCACGGCTGACGCTGTATGCATCCGTATGGACGCTCATTCCGGTGCCGAGCACTATTTCACGGGCAATATTCGGCGCTTCCGGCATCTGCACCACCTGGCCGAACACCAGTTGTTCGATAACCTCAGGGGGGATTTCGCTGCGAGCCAGCATTTCACCGACCACCATTTTCCCCAGATCCACCGCCGGAATGCCATGAAACGCCGTGGCCTGGCGGGCAAAAGGAGTGCGTAAACCGCTGACAATGGCAATGCGATCGCCCTGGCGGGTGATAAGCGGTAATGCCTGACTCATATCCTTCCCCTGCTAAATGTAAAATAAGTGGTCTGACCTGATAACAGTCTTAACTAATTTTTTACACAGAGCCAATCGGGGAAGCAAAAAAGTGGGAGCTAAAACACATTGAGGAAAAAAAGAAAACGCCCCTGCGAGGCAGAGGCGCTGGAAGGAAGAATTAACGCAGACCGAGCTGGAAAATTAAGGTCTCAGCTTCGCAGCAGAACACGAAATCGATATCCAGCTGCACTCCGCCTTCAACTTCTTTAAAGGTTGAAGTGATTTTGCAAGGTTCGGACTCCACGCCACGGGCTTTGGCGGTTAATTCTGCCAGGGTCTGTTCAGCGTCGGCACGGTTGCTGAAAACGCGGCTGTAGGACGCGGTGCAGTCGGTGTTGTCCATAATGGTACCAACATCCATACAGCAGCAAACCGGGGTTTCATCAGCACTGCATTTACTCATCGTAGATTTCCTCTGTCTTCGCACCTGGGGTGCCAGATAAACAATGCCTTTATTTTACGCCCCCGCTTTAAGTGTCTCCAGTCGATATTTTCGTTAACCGCGACAAGTGACCGAAATCACAATTAAAAATGATCTAAAACAAAAATCACCCCTACGACTTAGTGCGAAGGGTCGCATTTTTGCCACGCGGATCGCGTTTTTTAGATCACATCTGAAAAAACTTATAAACATACTTGCAACATCTTGGCTGGTCCGACCTATACTCTCGGCACTGGTCTGATTTCTCTGACGTAACACAGACCCTACACTTCGCGCTTCTGTTACGGCATGTAACAAATTTTGCATAAAAATAACTCAATTGAGGTTATGGTCATGAGCCAAAAAACCCGTTTTACAAAAGCTGCATTAGCAGTAGCAGTGGCATTAGTTTCCTCCCACGCCTGGTCCGCAGGCTTTCAGTTAAATGAGTTTTCTTCCTCTGGTTTAGGCCGTGCGTACTCTGGTGAAGGCGCTATCGCCGACGATCCAGGTAACGCCAGCCGCAACCCGGCGCTGATCATGATGTACGATCGCCCACAAATCTCTATTGGTGCGGTATATATCGATCCCGATGTTAACATCTCCGGGAAATCTCCATACACTGGCCGCAGCACTGATGCAGATAACATCGCGCCTACCGCTTGGGTACCCAACGCGCACTTCGTAATGCCAATCAACGACCAGTTTGGTATCGGGGCTTCTGTTACATCTAACTATGGTTTAGCAACAGAATTCAGCGACAACTATATTGCCGGCGAATACGGCGGTAAAACCGACCTTACCACCGTCAACCTGAACCTCAGCGGCGCTTATCGTCTGAATGAGCACTTCAGCTTCGGCTTAGGTTTTGACGCTGTCTATGCTGACGCCAAAATTGAGCGTTATGCCGGCGAGCAGACCGCAGGCGCACACCTGGCAGCACCTGGCACCCAAATCGCTAAGCTGAAAGGCGATGAGTGGGGCTATGGCTGGAACGCCGGTATTTTGTATGAACTGGATAAAAACAACCGTTGGGGTCTGACCTATCGCTCAGAAGTGAAAGTCGACTTTGATGGCGATTATAAGAGCAATATCAACGCAGCATATAACCGCGCACCAGGTGCTGGCACTGCCTTCCCATGGGGAACCTCTGGCGAAACGGTCCCAGGCTCTCTGACCCTGAACCTGCCTGAAATGTGGGAAATTTCCGGTTATAACCGCGTTGCACCGCAGTGGGCCGTTCACTACAGCATGGCTTACACCAGCTGGAGCCAGTTCCAGGAGCTGAAAGCGACAGGTTCTGACGGACAGACACTGTTCTATAAAGACGAATCTTTCAAAGACTCGATGCGTATCGCGCTGGGCACCACCTACTACTATGACGACAACTGGACGTTCCGTACCGGTATCGCCTTTGATGACAGCCCGGTTCCAGCCGATCACCGTTCGATCTCCATCCCGGACCAGGACCGTCTGTGGCTGAGCGCAGGTACCACCTACGCCTTCAACAAAGACGCGTCTGTTGACTTTGGTGCTTCCTACATGCACGGCCAGGATGTGACCATTAATGAAGGCCCTTACACCTTCCATTCTTCTGGTAAAGCCTGGCTGTTCGGTTCTAACTTCAACTATCGCTTCTGATAGTCTGATTTCAGATATAAAAAAAGGTGAGCTTCGTGCTCACCTTTTTCATTTCTGTTCGATTTACTGCGAATCGATGTCTTTCAGATCGCCCTCAATCGCTTTCGCGTTCGGGTTTTCCTGAGTGCTGAGCTTACCGCCATTGGCAATAAAATCATGCTGCTGGAAGTAGGCTTCACGCACGGTGATGTACGGATCCGCAGACTGGCGCAACAACCCATCGGAATCCAACAGCTGCGCACGGGTTTCAATGCCTTCCACCGCCCACTTGCCAATCGACATCGGCCACGTCAGCCACGACAGCACCGGATAGAGATCATCCGCATAGTCACCGCCTTCATCACGCAGAGTAAAACTGCCATAGAACGGCAGCTGCAGATAAGGACCGTAGCCCACGCCATAATGGCCCAGCGTACTACCAAAACGATGCGGCTGAACGCGCTGCAGTTTTGGATTCGCCATCCCCGCCACGTCAATCAGACCGCCCATCCCTAACAGGGTGTTAAGGAAGAAACGAGTAAAGTGCACCATTCCCTGATACGGATCGCCCTGCAGGAACATGTTGACCATGATCGCCGGCTCTTCAAGGTTGCTGGTAAAGTTGCCGATGCCGTTACGGGCAGGCTGCGGAACATAGTCACGCCATGCGACCGCCACTGGACGAAGCACGTAAGGATCCACCACGTTGAAGTTGAAGTTATACATCGTGCGGTTGAAGCCTTCGAACGGATCGGAGCGGCCCTGCTGCTGTTCACCAGTGCTGGCACACCCCACCAGCAGTGTCACGCCCATGGCTAGCGCTGACAGGCGAAAATTCATAAATATCTCCCTGTAAAGATGGCAATCGCTGCTCTTACTGATTCTATACATATTTTGAAACAGGGGTATGGCTATTCATGTCATATCACCAAAAATAAGAATCCAGCCTGCAAGAATATACGCAGAAACCACTACGCTTAGTAAACGTGACTCAAATCAGGAGCCCATATGGGCGACATCAATAAAGAAAAAATCGACCGCCACACGGATGAACTGGAAGTTGAAAGTGACGAAAAACGCCGCGGCGAGAAAATCGAGGTCGATGAAGACAGTTTGCCCTCGCGAGCCATGGCCATTCATGAACATATTCGTCAGGACGGCGAAAAAGAGCTGGAGCGGGACGCCATGGCGCTGCTGTGGTCGGCGATTGCCGCCGGAATGTCGATGGGCGCTTCCCTTTTGGCTAAAGGCATCTTCCACGTTCAGCTTGAAGGCGTTGCCGGTGGGTTTCTGCTTGAGAATCTGGGCTATACCTTTGGCTTCGTGATTGTGATTATGGCTCGCCAGCAGCTGTTTACTGAAAATACCGTAACCGCGGTGCTTCCCGTTATGCACCGTCCCAGCGCAGGCAATCTGGCGCTGCTACTTCGTTTGTGGGGTATTGTTCTGTTGGGAAATGTCATCGGCACCGGCATCGCGGCCTGGGCTTTTGGCTATATGCCAGTTTTTGACGAACCTACCCGTGATGCTTTTACGAAGATCGGCATGGATATCATGAAGAATACGCCGACGGAGATGTTCGCCAACGCCATCATTTCCGGCTGGGTGATTGCCACTATGGTGTGGATGCTGCCCGCCGCCGGAGCCGCGAAAATCGTCGTCATTATTCTGATGACCTGGCTTATCGCCCTGGGCGACACCACCCATATCGTGGTGGGTTCAGTCGAGATCCTCTATCTGGTATTTACCGGCACGCTGCACTGGCATGACTTTTTCTGGCCCTTTGCACTACCGACGCTCGCCGGAAACATTTGCGGCGGCACGTTCATTTTCGCGCTGTTAAGCCATGCGCAGATACGCAACGATATGAGCAATAAAAGGAAGGCAGAAGCGAAAGCTGATGCGGCACAGGGGAAGCAGAAAGCAAACGAGGATTAAGCTGAGTGGCGACACTTTAAGCAATCAAACCGCTATGTGCTTAACGCGACAGCCAAAAAACGCTATACTCCTGCCGCTTCGTCCCCTTAGTTAAATGGATATAACGAGCCCCTCCTAAGGGCTAGTTGCAGGTTCGATTCCTGCAGGGGACACTTTCTGCCCACCGCCGATAAATCTCATAACCCCTTACCAGACAAAGCAACTCCCCTATCAAGCAATAGTTAAATCAGCAATATGCCTGAGATTACCCGCTGAACCGGGAACCTATAATCACCATTGCTGTGGGCCGTTTCTGTGTAGCCGGCCAAATGCTAATGAGATGAGGGGAAGCAAGCCATGAGCAATAATTTCTTTGTCCTCAAGCCCGTCGATCGTAAACCCGCACTGAATGTTGTGGGTTCCAGGATTACAGTCCTGGCCACAGAAACAGACATCTCCGATCAACAGATAACCGCACAAACCGGTGAAGAAGGTGCGGGCCCACCGCCCCACAGCCACGATTGGGATGAATCGTTCTATGTCATAAAGGGTGAAATTACCTTCTTTTGTGCCGGTGAGATGATCAACTGCGTTGCGGGAACCTTTGTGCATATCCCCGCCGGGACGGTGCATGGATTCAGGTATGGCCCTGGCGGGGGTGAAATGCTGGAGATTACCGGCAAGGGAAGCAAGGCCGTGGGGATATTTACCGCGCTGGACCGGGAGATCCCACCAGGCCCACCTGACGTTGAGCAGATAGTTCGGGTAGCTGGCGAATACGGCGTCACCTTTCATCTTTGACGTTGCGCCGCTGAAGAGGATGGGCTGGCGGTATGAATTCCTCTGCCAGCCTGTATAAACTCAAACCACTCTTCGGTAAGCCGGCACCAGCCGCGTCGTTCCGGTCAAATCATCAAAAGCCTGAACTTCAAAAGTCGCGATTTTCATGCCGGTTCTTCTGAGCTTTGCCACATCGGCCGCCATGCGCTGCATGCCAAACCAGTACAGGCCATCCAGCGCCGTAACGTGTAAATCCGCTTCCAGAGCCAGCTTTAAGCGCTCACCCGGTTTTTTCACCTGCTTAGCAATTTCCTGATAAGGCGTGGCCGCCGCACCTTCGCTGGCAATCCGGCGGATGCGGTTGGAAAAACGATAGCGGTATGTATCGGGAATAGTGGTCAGATCGGCCTTCAGGCTGTAGACACAGCCAAACCGATTTTCGTTAGCAGTCACCGCTTTTTGAGTAATCTGCAGCTCACTGCGCAGATGGGCAATTAGCTGTGGCGCGCGAATCAGTTGAAGACGAAAAGGCAGCTCAAAGCTGGTGATATAGTCGACGTTCAGTAAGGCCATTCTCAACCGCGCCTCGCTTCCGGCTTTTTCCTGCTGACACTCTGCAATGACTTCAGCCCATTGCTGAGCAATACGGGCAGACTCATTAATTTCCGTGAAGCTGTATTTTTCAATCTGGTAATCAATACGCGCAGTCATCGCGGATCCCTGTCTTTTGATGTCACTCAGTTGATGATACCCGGAAGCGGCAAAGCAAACCGGAAGCAGCCAGACGAGACGGTACATTTTCTCAGCATAGTAAAGGGAAAATATCCCTCTCTTCAAGATGAACCCGCCGGTTTACAGGAATGTTTTACGACATGATTTCCTGATAAACCCTATAGTTTCAATGCGGTACTAACTTTCACTGGCGGACATATCCAAAACGTCGCCGGGAGAGAATTTATTGCACCCTGAAATTAATCTGTCGCCGTTTCACGACACTCATAAGTAACTAAAAATTAATAAAAAAATCATACTTGTCACCCTCATTTTTTAAGCGTACATTAGCGCCGTCTGGAGCACTTAACGCACAGAATTTTGAGGTGATGCCGAAGGGCGATGTGGGGCAAATCCCGTGTTGATTCGATGCAGTGTCAGCTCTCTATACCCGGTCAGGATAATATTCATTTGGGCGTATCAAGACATACGCGGAGTGATGAGACGTGAAATACTTTTTGATGGGCATCTCTTTTATGGTCATCGTATGGGCCGGTACTTTCGCCCTGATGATTTAGTCTGAGCATGCAGCAAAAAACAGGAGCCTTTTGGCTCCTGTTTGCGTTTTATCAGCCTTCTAAATAATTTTCCCGAGGCACTCCCGGAAGTAGTTAGACGGGATATTCTTACCAGCCAGATTCCCCAGGAAGGAGTGCAGCTCATAATCGCTGTGCAGATTGAAGCGCTGCATCACCAGATACTTGTGCGAAAACACGGTCTTATCACTGATCTTCAGCTTGTGGGCAATGTTGGCAACGGGAAAACCTTTATACAGAAAAGCCATCACCCGCGACTGCTGCAGAGACAGCGTCTCGTGCCGACAGCGATAGCAGCGGCTGCCGAAATGCAATGAAGGCAGCAGACAGTACTCAGCCCACTGTTCGGCGATGACTTTCCTGACCTCAGTCAATGATGCTTTACGGGAAAGCATCACCATGTCCTGATAGCAGTTCGGCATCTGATCTCGCTTCAGCGTCGGCGCATCCGTCAGACCAATAATAATGCCCTTTTGCCGGTGCTGGAGCTCAGGAATACAGGTCGCCTTTTCGCCAGGCCCAAGGCCGAGCATAATAATATCGGCCTGGCTGACAGACTCCTGCGTAAATTCGCTTAAGACAGTCACATCCTGCTGCCACATTTGATAAAAAAGCGCTTCCAGCAGGCACTGCATCCCTTTGCGATAAAGGCTCTCTTCGCCTTTGATAAGAACAGTAATCATAAAACACCGATAATAAAGCAGGCACAGGCCGATAAAATAAATTGTCTGAATTACTGGTAGGTAAACGTTGCCGTCACTACTGAATTAATAGTTCCAGGGGTTACACCACCATTTTGTGAATAGGCACGGGTTTTCAGGTTGTAGGTGTAAGCATTATTGGCGATCACCCCCGTAAACGTTTTTCCATCACCAAACTGGTTTCCACCTGAGCCCTGGAGCTGTACCGCAACATTACCGGCGGTACCATTGTTTTTATACATATCGGCTGGGTTAGAAGAATCCGCCGTGCCGTGGAACTGAATCGTTGCCGAGGTGGTTCCCGCCGGGCAATTAACTAAGCCAATAGTAAAGGAAATCCACGGCGTAGATGAACCCGCAGTCTGCAGAGTGGATGCCTGAATAGGACTTCCACCGCCCAGATCAATCGTTTTGGTAATGCTATCGCTGCTAATTTCACACGGAGAAGCAACGACATTGCCTGTAATATTTAAAGTAACCGGGTCACCAGCAAATACAGAACCACTTACTAAAATGCCGGCAGCAATTGCACTAACTTTCATTTTTTTCATCTTCTCATCATTCCTTTTATTGGTAAGTTAAATCCAGCGTGGCAGAGGCATTGGCTTTACCTGTCGTCACTGCAGTTTTAGTCTGATAATAGCGAGCTGTAATTGGAAAAGTTTCCTGACCGCCTGCCGATCTCTTTAATACAATGCGATTATTCAGCACTAATGGCGAACCGTTATAGAGCAGTTGAACACCAACCCCTTTTGCCACATCAGTGTTCCCCTGCCCAGTCAACGCCAACACGCTGGTGGTGCTGACATCCGGATTTTGCGTGCCTTGTAAAGAGATATTGATGTTAGCGCCAGCATCACAGTTAAGACCTAAGTTTTGTGTATTTTGTGCACCTGAAGGTGTTGTTCCAACTGAGGAACCAAAACTTGCTGCAGGAATATCACCAATAGGAAATATTAAGTTTGGTGCTGTTATTGAACATGCAACCTGTGTGATCTGAGACCCTATTAGATTGTAACTTAATGCCGTAACTTTATCTCCATCACCATAAATACGCCCCAGCTGTCCAGAGCTCAATTTCATAGATGTTATAGGCCCAGTTTTCACAAAATTAACTGTTCTGGCGGGAAAGTTCCATGCCTGAGCAATTGCATTAGGTCTGAAATTTGCAGGACTTTCAAAATACCATGTTGTACCGACAGAAACCCCGACACCAGGAACATTAGTTTGATAAACATCAGGTATACTTGTTGGCGTCGTAAATAAGGTCATTTCCCCATAATACCCTCCACCAGCAGTACAACTTAAAATACCATCAAGTCTGGCAGTTTCAGTAGTGTAAATCACAGAGCCGACAGCGGTGTCTCTTTGCACAATTATATTTGGCGGCACTATATCATAGGATTTTGACGATGCCCCACCCTGGTTTGTATAACATGCACTATAGGCATTGGTAGCCATAAATGGCGATAACACCATAATAACTGCATAAAAAAATAGTGGTTTCATATCTTATTCACTCAAATAAATTCATCATCTACAAATTTCACTCAGACTTTGAATGCCTGAAGCGCTTTTGGATGATATTGAAAAATTAGCCTTGCATTGTTGGGATGTTTCATTACCCCATTTAACGTTTAACATTCCACTTTGTGTCAGGCCCGTCATAAATACCTGCCCATTATCACCAATAATGCCACTACTGGATAATTCGCCCGGTACCGTCACCACCGCCCCAAACGGCACAGGCTTACCATTAGTCTGAGTTAGCGTCATCAGTACACGCATCCCGACATTGGCGACATAATCCGCTCGCACTAGCGCGCCGCGCGTTGGCACCACCGTTTTAGAGGTGAGTTCCAGCTCTACGTCGTCCGGCATAGTTTCAGTGTCCAGGGTGACGTCATTTTTCCGGTACGGAGTCACGTTGCTGACCGACGTGTAGCCGCGCCAGTCGGTTTTGGCGCCGACCTGGTTCTGCACACTGACGCCCTTCGCGCCCGGCGCTTTCACCAGCACGTTGGTTTCGCCCAACGGTTGCGAAAGCGTTACGCCGTCGGCGTGGGCAACGATGCCGCCCTGCAGACCGTAGTTCAGGCGATCGCTGCTCTTGTCGTAGGCGTAACCTGCCGCGACTTCGCCGTAGGTGCCTTTGTAGTCACCGTTCATGTTACCGGTATAGCCTACGTCGTCCGTGCCGTAACCCTGCTGCACGTTCCAACTCAGCGCGTTGTTTTCCAGTGCCATCCCGTTCATCCCCACGCTGTGGGTGGTGCCGTTATGTTTGCTGGCGTTCATGCTGTAGCTGGCCCACGTCTGCGGCAGGAATTTCTCCAGCGGAATGCTGACGTTGAGCGCCAAAATCTGATCTTTGTCGTAGCTCACACTGTTGTTATTGCTGGTATTACTGCTGCTGTTGCCGTAACTGCCGTTGCCATTTTTACTGTAGGTGTAGGTCAGCCCGTAGCTGATACCGCTCCAGTAGTTGTTATAGCTGGCGCTGTACGACTCCATGCTCTTATTGGAGTTCCAGTAATCCTCTTTTACCGCGCTAACCGAGAGCGAACCCAGGCTCTGCCCCAGAGATTGGCTGACGGTCAGCTCTTCGCGGTTGCGGCGTCTGTCGTCGAGCGCGCTGCTGTCGCCATAGGAGTCCAGCACTTCCTGCATGCTGTAATAACCGGCCGTCGAATAGCGGTAGCCCGCAATGGCGAAATTGGTGCCGGTTTCCGCAAAGTTTTTGCTGTAGCGAATACGCCACGACTGACCGTTTTCTTTATCCTGCTCTTTTGGCGTCGACCACGCCTGAGTGACGTCGGTGGAGACAGCACCAAAATCACCCATGTTTTTACCGATGCCTGCCGCCAGCGACTGATACTTACTGGATTCCTGCAGACCACCGTAGATCGTAAAGCCGTGCGGCAAACCGTAAATTGCCGTGCCCTGAGCAAACGGGGTCTTCTCAACCGAGCTGTCATAGGAGCGATACTGACCGCCCGTGACGGCAAACTTCACGCGTCCTTCACGCTGTAACACCGGGAGTGACGCAAACGGCACGGTGAAGTGCTGCTCGCTGCCGTCAGCTTCCTTGATGGTCACGTCCAGATCGCCAGCGCCGCCGGTCGGATACATATCGGTAATTTCAAACGCGCCGGGTGCCACGTAGCTCTGATATATCTGGTAGCCGTTCTGACGTATCACCACCTGGGCGTTAGTTCGCGCAATCCCGCGTACTACCGGGGCGTAACCCTTTAGGGAATCTGGCAGCATGTCATCATCAGATGCCAGCTGCACACCGCGAAACGGCATGCTGTCGAAGACGTCTGCCGGAGCGGAGCTGTCGCCGGTGGTAAGCTGTGCTTTCAGCGGTACAATCGCCCGCTGGCCGTAGGTGTAGACGTTTTCCCACTTGTCCTTACCGGAATTATCCCGGCTCCACGTGGAGTAGTTACGTAAACGCCATGCTCCCAGGTTCATTCCCGGACGCAGGTTCGCGTACTGGCTGTTGCTGTCGGAACCACTGCCGGAACGCGCCCAGTTGTTGGCTCCACTCAGGCTGTAGTTGAGCAGCAGCGCGTTGATGCCGTTATCCCACTGCTCCGGGGGGACATAGCCACGCGCCTGCATCGCAATGGCCGCTTGCGGGATAGTCAGCACCAGACGCTGAGTACTGAACTGAAACTCTGCGGTAGCCTGCGGAATGGCAGACAGCCGGACGCACTCGCCTTCCGTTTTCAGGTCCGGAAACAGTTCTGTTTTCACGCCCCAGCTTTTAAGCTGCTCGACGCTGAGACAGGGCTGCAGGCTTTCCTCGCCGTCCGCCCCTTTTACCGCGTTAAACTGGATGTCGAGGGTGTCCACCAGCTGTTCATCCAGCACCACGTCAACGTGATATTTGCCAGGTGCCTGCGATCCGGACTCGAATGCCGACAGGTCAGCCTTGCCCCCGCCTGGGTTATCCAGCTCAACCAGTTCCGGGTTGAAGTAGTCGCGCGCGTCAGCTATACCGCTATACCCGCCTATCGCCACGGCGATAAAAAAGGCCAATCGGGCCGGGCGGAAAATTGTTTTTTGAGCCATCACCATTAACCTGTTAATCCTTTATTTTTTTACTATTAAATGCTGGCGTTATGCATTTCTCCGGTACCGCCATAGTCATTAATGACTTTGAACGTCACCGTTCCACCGCTAACACCCTGCGGCAGGTTAAAGCGCGCGCTACTTCCAGGCAGAACATAGCTGACGTCATCCAGCTTTTTGCCATTGACCGAGATCTCGTTGAAATTAATCACCAGGCCGGTCGGATTGGTGACCTGAATCTGGTTGCCGCTGCGCTGCCAGGTTAATTTCGCCGCCTGCTCTTCCGGCAGTTGGCCTTTTAATGCCGCCGGACGATAAATCAGCTTGATGCGAGTTTTAACGGCGATTTGCAAAGTGTTGTCTTTCGCGGGTGCGGAAGGGATCGCTTTGATATTCAGCCAGTACAGGCTTTCTTTATCCTGCGGCAGTGTCCCGGCCAGTAAAATACGCTCGACGTTTTTTTGCCCTTTATCGAGGCGATATAGCGGAGGCGTAATAATAAAAGGCGCTTTCTCAACGCCATTACCCGGCGCTTCCACCCACGACTGAATTAAATATGGCGTGCTGTCCGGGTTATTGACGCTCAGAGAGGCTTCCTTTTTATTGCCATCGTAGATTACGCGGGTGCCGCCAATAATGACGCCAGCATTCGCCGCAGAACAGCCTGCAGTTATTGCAGTAAAAATGATTAATGCTTGATTTAAAAATTTCATACTATATCTCGATGAAAAAAGGGCCGATAATCCGGCCCTCATTTATTCCGGCAAAGGAAATTAGTTGTAAACCACAGAGAAGTTGGCAACAGCGTTAGCCGGACCAGAAGTCACGTTATCTACGGTAGACTTATACTGAGCGTAGAAATCTAATTTGTTAGACTGAGTGGACACGAGGTTGTAACGATAGCCGTTATCACCGTGCAGGCCCAGGTCAGCTTTGTCAGCGGTCATCAGGTTGATAGCCACGCCAGTTGCTGCGCCAGATACGGTGCTGTCAATCGCCAGCAGAGAAGAGTTGCTGGTGTCTGGCTTACCGTCGAATACTACGTGAGCAGAAGTCACGTTCACCGGGCAATCGGTCAGCACAACGCTGAAACCTTTAGCAGCAGTAATACTGCCTGCGTTCGGGAATTCAGTTTTGTAATGTGAGCCCAAATCAACCTGCTGGTTCTGGCTTGCAACGTCAACAACACAAGCGGTATCCAGGATCTCGCCGGTGAAATTTACGGTGCCAGATGCAGCGAAAGCGTGAGACATAGACAGAACGGCGGTAGCGGCAATGGCAGCAGCAATAATATTCTTTTTCATGACTTTTATATCCTTAAACTATCAATAACTTTTTAACTAAGACACAGGCAATAGAACCAATAATTGGATAATTATTAATTAAAGCCGGAGTTTTCCCTTTTCAATGTGAAGTTAGCAGGACATAAATGACTGTTTACCAGTTACACGCTACGTACATTACTCCGGAGATAGCCAAAGTAATTTAAATATTGTTTGTTCATGCCTGCCCACTTGCTGAAGCGAAATTTATAGAAACGCATTCATAAGTTCAATTGAAATCACGGTCTACCTATGGACCGCATATTAACATAGCCGAAACATTGCAACCGATTCTTCGTCTAAAAAAACAATACGTATCCGAACCATGAACATTAATGAAAACACCGCCACTAGTCTAATTGTAGACTCATGTGATTTGATAAATAAATTCATTACGTTAACAGCTAATTTTATCCTTCAGTCTATTATTAGACCATGCAGGATTATTCTCAGGTCAGACGGAACTCATGATAATTGGCATCAATGATTCATATCGATGAACCATCTGTTTGTAGCTGAGGTCCTTAATGAATACGAGAATGACTGCTGAAGCGATAACGGCAAATAACACAGCTATCGCTTTTAAGCCCGTGACACACGTTGCGCGACTGCTTAAAGATCTGCTGCCTTCTGGTGAGAGAAAAATTATCGCCAAAGGCGAATGCCTGCGCTATTACTCAGCAGAGACACGGCTGTGCTATCTGCTGTTGCAGGGCAGCGTCACGCTGCACCGCCGCGGCGACGGCATAGTGCTTAACTCCGAGTCGGCCCCCTTTGTGCTGGGCGTCAGCAATCAGCTCTCCGTCGATCAGCATATATATATCCGGGCTCAGGAAACCAGTGAAGTGGCTATCCTGCCGATTGACATATTTAACAAGATTGTCGCCGAGCACGATCTGTGGGAGTCGTTAGCCCATCTGCTAATCTATACCTCTTCACGCGTGTACGAGCACTGCGCACTGATCTCGCAGATGTCGGCCTATGACATTATTCGTTTTCAGCTGATTGAACTGATGCAGGAGCCCGTGTCTATCCGCGAGAACATTACCGCCGCGGGCTACATCCAGAGCCGGACCTATCTGTCCCGCAGTGGCATTATGAAAATTCTCTCGGAGTTACGCATCGGCGGCTATATCACCATGCAGCGCGGCATTTTACAGGAGATTTCGCATCTCCCGCTTAAGTATTAATCTTTTCCGACCGCAGCAACCCCGGTGTTTTCCCGGATAAACACCGCTATACTCATGCTGATATTTCCTGAGATCTGTCAGAGGGTTAATCAGCATGACATCCGGCAATCAGCCATCAGAATTACCGCTTCCCGTTTCACCCTATGCCAAACCCCTGGTTCACGCCCTGCTGCCTTATTCCGTCTCACGACTGTATTCGGTCAATGAAAGATTGCAGCCACAGGAAAACAATCTGCCCGTCTGCTATCTGATCGAGGAAGGCAGCGTAGGACTCTACCGCCGCAACGACGACAAGCTGCTGCATACCACTAAAGGTGAGATGATAGTAGGGCTGGGAAGCGCGGAAGATCCCTTTATGAGTATGTACTGTAAAGCCTTAACGCCGTGCAAAATTGGCGTACTGACCACCGCGCGTGCCCATGAGATCATCGGCGAAAAACAGCTTTGGGAGCTGCTGTCCAAACATGTCACCTATGTTTCTAACCGCTTCTATGAGTACATCCTGCAGATGACCGTGCCCACAGCCTACGAGCTGATGCGCATTCAGCTTTTTGAGCTGATGAATGAGAGCGAGGAGTTTCGCCAGAACACCACGGCGGAGAAGTACATCAGGGATAAAACGCATTTGTCGCGCAGCGGGGTGATGCGGATCCTGGCGGAGCTGAGAACCGGTGGCTACGTGGAGATGGAGGAAGGGAAACTGGTGAAGATTAATAAGCTGCCGGCTAAATATTGAAGCGGTTCGATACGGATTGCCTGATGCGCTGTGCTTATCTGGCCTACAAAGGCTAAACCGTAGGCCGGATAAGGCAACGCCGCATCCGGCATGCAACATCAAGAGCCAGGCAACAAACCATCCGCGCGGAACATGGCTTTGATGCCACGCACGGCCTGACGGATACGGTCCCGGTTTTCAATCAACGCGAAACGTACGTGAGTGTCGCCGTAGTCGCCGAAGCCAACCCCTGGTGAAACACACACTTTCGCTTCCTGCAGCAGCTTTTTGGCGAACTCCAGCGAGCCCATCCCCGCGTACTGCTCCGGAATTTTGGCCCACACGTACATCGACGCTTTCGGCATTTCCACCATCCAGCCCGCTTCATGCAGGCCTTTCACCAGCACGTCGCGACGGCGCTTGTACTGCTCGGCGATATCCCGCACGCACTGCTGATCGCCTTCCAGCGCGGCAATGGCTGCCACCTGTAATGGCGTAAAGGTGCCGTAATCGTGATAGCTCTTGATACGCGCCAGCGCGTTGACCAGCGTTGAGTTGCCGACCATAAAGCCGATACGCCAGCCCGCCATGTTGTAGCTTTTAGACAGGGTGAAAAATTCCACCGCCACGTCGCGCGCGCCGGGCACCTGCATAATCGATGGCGCTTTCCAGCCGTCGTAAACGATATCGGCATAGGCCAGATCGTGAACCACCAGCACGTCATACTGCTTCGCCAGGGCCACGACTTTTTCGAAGAAATCGAGCTCCACGCACTGCGCCGTCGGGTTGGACGGGAAACCGAGGATCATCATCTTCGGTTTGGGGTAACTTTCGCGGATTGCGCGTTCCAGCTCGTTAAAGAAATCCACCCCTTCCACCAGCGGCACAGAACGAACCTGAGCCCCGGCAATCACCGCGCCATAGATATGGATGGGATAGCTTGGGTTTGGCACCAGCACCGTGTCACCATGATCCAGCGTCGCCAACATCAGGTGCGCCAGCCCTTCTTTTGAACCAATGGTGACAATGGCTTCGGTTTCCGGATCGATTTCTACGTCATAGCGATCCTGATACCAGCGGGAAATAGCACGGCGTAAACGAGGAATACCACGGGAAGTTGAGTAGCCGTGGGTATCGGGACGCTGGGCCACGGTACAGAGTTTTTCAACAATGTGCGGCGGGGTCGCGCCGTCAGGGTTCCCCATGCTGAAATCGATAATATCTTCGCCGCGCCGACGCGCAGCCATTTTCAGTTCAGCAGTGATGTTAAAAACATAAGGGGGAAGACGATCGATACGCGTAAAGCGGCGTTCTGGTTTGGACTCAGCCATAGATTCCTCGGAGTACGTGAGCGCCCGGACCGTCCGAGCGACGCTGCCACCTGTGTGGCATGAACAGAAAATAACCCGAATTTTTTCCTGCTGTCGAGGGGGTGATGAAAAAATAGTGATCTCCCTGTAAAAGAGGAACTGATGACCGGGAGATTTTCTTTATCACTGCCTTATTTAGGCCCTCAGAGTAAAAGCTGTTAACATACTGACAGCAAAATATTTACCTTGGAATTCAGCATACATTCACAGCTGCCTCATATTTCTGGCCATTGCCGTCAATCCCCTTTTATTTTTATGGTTTATCCCTATTCCCTGACGGCACGATAGCTGGCGCTCAGGCCCGAGGTTTTTTATCATAATGAGAATCTGCTCTCTTCACGGCGCTCCCATGCACGAAATTTTTAATATGCTTTTGGCGGTTTTCGACAGAGCCGCGCTGATGCTCATCTGCCTGTTTTTCCTGATCCGCATCCGCCTGTTCCGCGAGCTACTGCACAAATCTGCCCACACACCGAAAGAGCTGCTGGCGGTCACCGCCATTTTTTCGCTGTTCGCCCTGTTCAGCACCTGGTCTGGCGTGCCGGTAGAAGGTTCGCTGGTCAACGTTCGCATTATCGCCGTGATGTCCGGCGGGATACTTTTCGGCCCGTGGGTGGGCGCAATCACCGGATTGATTGCAGGCACACACCGTTATCTGATTGATATCGGCGGTGTGACCGCCGTGCCCTGCTTTATCACCAGCATTGTTGCCGGTCTGCTCTCCGGCTGGATCCACCTGAAAATCCCGAAAGCGCAGCACTGGCGCGCGGGGATCCTCGCCGGGATGCTGTGCGAAACGCTGACCATGATCCTGGTCGTCGTCTGGGCACCGACAATCGAACTCGGCCTCGATATTGTCTCCAAAATTGGCGTGCCGATGATTCTCGGAAGCGTGTGCATTGGTTTTATCGTCCTGCTGGTGCAGAGCGTGGAGAACGAAAAAGAGGCCAGCGCTGCCCGTCAGGCCAAGCTGGCGCTGGATATTGCCAATAAAACGCTGCCGCTGTTTCGTCATGTCGATAGCGAATCCCTGCGCCAGGTTTGTGACATTATCCGCCGCGATATTGACGCTGACGCGGTGGCCATGACCGATCATGAAAAAGTTCTGGCTTACGTCGGGCTCGGCGAAGAGAAATACCAGCAGAACGATCCGGGGATCAGTCCGCGAACCAAAGAGGCGCTGCGCGACGGGAAAATCATCATTCGCAATAATGACGAAGCCTACCGCACCCCGGAAATTCACTCTCTGCTCATTATTCCCCTGCGGGAAAAGGGCGTTGTGACCGGCACACTGAAAATCTATTACCGCCACGCGCACCAAATCACCTCTTCGCTGCAGGAAATGGCCGTTGGGCTGTCGCAAATCATCTCGACGCAGCTTGAAGTTTCCCGGGCTGAGCAGCTGCGGGAAATGGCTAACAAGGCAGAGCTGCGCGCGCTGCAAAGCAAAATCAATCCTCATTTCCTGTTTAACGCGCTGAATGCTATCTCTTCATCGATTCGCATGAACCCGGATACCGCGCGGCAGCTGATTTTTAACCTCTCCCGCTATCTGCGCTATAACATTGAATTAAAGGACGATGAGCAGATCGATATTCGCAAGGAGCTGTATCAGGTTAAGGACTATATCGCCATCGAACAGGCTCGCTTTGGCGATAAGCTGACGGTGATTTACGACATCGACGATGAGGTGAACTGCGTGATCCCAAGCCTGCTGATCCAGCCGCTGGTGGAAAATGCGATTGTGCACGGCATTCAGCCCTGCAAGGGCAAAGGCGTGGTGACCATCAGCATCACTGAGAGCGGCAACCGGGTGCGGATTGGCGTGCGTGATACCGGCCACGGCATCGACCCGGCGGTGGTTGCCCGCGTTGAAGCAGACGAAATGCCGGGCAATAAGATTGGCCTGCTCAATGTTCACCACCGCGTGAAGCTGCTTTATGGCGAAGGGTTACACATTCGCCGACTGGAACCGGGAACAGAAATTGCCTTCTATGTTCCTAACCAGCGCACGCCGGTCATCGCCCCGGCGATGCAGCTGTCATAAGGAACGCAGAATGAAAGTGATTATTGTTGAGGATGAAGTTCTGGCGCAGCAGGAGCTGAGCTGGCTGATTAAGGAACACAGCCAGATGGAGATCGTCGGCACCTTTGACGACGGGCTGGACGTGCTGAAATTCCTTCAACACAACCGGGTCGATGCCATTTTTCTCGACATCAATATCCCGTCGCTGGACGGCGTTTTGCTGGCGCAAAACATCAGCCAGTTTGCCCATAAGCCGTTTATCGTATTTATCACCGCGTGGAAAGAGCATGCGGTGGAGGCGTTCGAGCTGGAGGCGTTTGACTATATCCTGAAGCCTTACCAGGAATCGCGCATCGTCAGCATGCTGAATAAGCTGGAAAGCGCATGGCAGCTGCAATCCGGCGGTGTCAGCGCCAGTAGCCCACATCGGGAAAGTGAGACCATCAATCTGATCAGGGACGAGAAGATTTTTGTCACTTCCATCCACGACATTTATTACGCCGAAGCGCATGAAAAAATGACCTTCGTCTACACCAAGCGGGAGTCGTGGGTGATGCCGATGAACATCACCGAGTTTTGCAGCAAGCTACCGGCGGCGCATTTCTTCCGCTGTCATCGATCCTATTGCGTCAATCTCAATAAGATCCGCGAAATCGAGCCGTGGTTTAACAATACCTACATCCTGCGCCTGCGGGATCTGGATTTTCAGGTGCCGGTCAGCAGAAGTAAGGTGAAGGAGTTTCGGCAGATCATGCACCTGTAGGGAAAACTGCCGGATGCGGCGTTGCCTTATCCGGCCTACTAAACTTGTTCTGTCAGATAACCTGACCCATTTTCTGGCGCAAATGCGCGCCGGAGCCAAGCAGGCCTGGGTTATCGTGAACAATCAGAAACACCGGAATATCCTGAACGTAGGATTTAAAGCGCCCTTTGTCTTCGAAGCCGCCACGGAAACCGGAAGCCTTAAAGAATTCGAGGAAGCGCGGCACGATGCCACCGGCAATATACACCCCACCGAAGGTGCCTAACGTCAGCGCCAGGTTGCCGCCAAAGCGCCCCATGATCACGCAGAACAGCGATAAGGCACGGCGACAGTCAATGCAGCTGTCATCCAGCGCACGCTGCGTCACGTCTTTCGGCTGCAGATTTTCCGGCAAACGCCCGTCGGCTTTAACGATGGCGCGATAGATATACACCAGACCCGGGCCGGAGAGCACGCGCTCTGCCGATACATGCCCCAGCTCCGCACGCAGCTCCTGAAGAATAATGCCCTCTTCTTCGCTGTTTGGTGCGAAATCGACATGGCCGCCTTCACCCGGCAGACTGACCCAGCGCTTATCCACGTGAACCAGATGTGCCACGCCTAATCCGGTGCCAGCCCCATAGACCGCAATCGGCTTGCCTTCGACCGGCTCTGCGCCGCCAAACTGGATCAGATGCTCTTTTTTCAGCATCGGGATCGCCATCGAAACCGCCGTAAAGTCGTTGATGATCTCCAGATGGGTGAAACCGAGGTTGTTTTTCATCTCTTCGATGGAAAACGCCCAGCTGTGGTTGGTCATCGCCACCCAGTCACCGGTAATCGGACAGGCAATGGCGATACAGCCCTGCTTCACCTCTACCTTTTGCTCGTCGAGATACACCCGAACCGCCGCTTCGAGGCTGGGATAATCAAGACCGGAATAGGTTTTCGCCTGGGAGATTTCACCAGTAGCCAGATCGCACAGCGCAAGACGGGTATTGGTCCCGCCGACATCACCGGTTAATGCAAACTTTGTCATTCTGTTACTGCTCCACTAAAGTCAGAATAAGTCTTTGGCACACTGTAAATTCATGACGGCATAACAACAATGACCAACTCGGCGGCGCCCGTGATTTATCGATCCCGGTCACACATTAACTTTACCGTTTCAGCATCAATTGCAATGAAGACCCCGCTTTTTAGCGGCAAAGTGTCGCGGCCTCCGCTTTAAAAAGGAAATCACTATGCTCCACCCGCGAGCCAGAACCATGCTGCTGCTGTCGGTTCCCGCCCTGATTATTGGTATTGCCTCCAGCCTGATCCTGGTCGTAGTGATGAAAATCGCCGCGATGCTGCAAACGATTCTGTGGGCAACCCTGCCAGCGGCTTTGGGCGTCAATATTGATTCGACAGTCTGGATTATCAGTATGTTAACCGCCACAGGTCTGGCAGTTGGCTTAGTGATTCGCTACAGCCCGGGACACGCAGGTCCGGATCCGGCCACAGAGCCGCTGATTGGCGCTCCGATGGCACCTTCCGCTCTGCCGGGTCTGGTGCTGGCGCTGATCCTTGGGCTTGCGGGCGGTGTGAGCCTCGGCCCTGAACATCCTATTATGTCGGTGAATATTGCGCTTGCCGTCGCGCTTGGCGCTCGCGTGTTCCCTAAAGTGGGCGCGCTGGACTGGACTATTCTTGCAGCCTCCGGCACGCTCGGCGCCCTGTTCGGTACTCCGGTTGCCGCTGCGCTGATTTTCTCCCAGATGCTGAACGGTAGCGAAGAGGTTCCGCTCTGGGACCGCTTGTTTGCCCCGATGCTCGCCGCGGCGGCTGGCGCGTTAACCACCAGCCTTTTTTTCCATCCTCGGTTTTCGCTGCCGATCGCCCCTTACCCTCAAATGGAGCTGGCAGATATTTTCAGTGGAGCCATTGTCGCCACCATTGCGATTGCGCTGGGGATGGTGGCGGTGTGGTGCCTGCCGCGCCTGCACGCCCTGCTCCATCGGCTGAAACATCCGGTGCTTATACTGACGCTGGGTGGATTTATTCTTGGCATCATCGGCGCGTGCGGTGGGCGTATCACTTTATTCAAAGGCCTCGATGAGATGCATCAGCTGGTGAGCAGCCCGCTTCTGACCTCGTCGGACTTTCTGTTTATTGCACTGATGAAGCTGGCGGCGCTGGTGGTGGCGGCATCCTGTGGTTTTCGCGGCGGACGTATTTTCCCGGCAGTCTTCGTTGGCGTGGCTTTGGGGCTGATGTTACACGCTCACGTCGAGGCGGTGCCTGCCGCCATTACCGTTTCCTGCGCCATCCTTGGCCTGGTGTTGGTCGTCACCCGTGACGGCTGGCTAAGCCTGTTTATGGCGGCAGTCGTCGTGCCGGACACAACTTTACTGCCGCTGCTGTGTATCGTGATGCTGCCCGCCTGGCTGCTGCTGGCGGGCAAACCGGTGATGACAGCCAAACCGCCTCAGTGAGCGTTGTTACGCGCTTCCAGCGCCTGAGTGACCGCCCGTAGCAGCTGCGGAACTTCCAGCTTCGGCAGCATGACTTCGACAAACGTCAGCCGCTGCCTGCGGGAAGCCAGTTCAAGCACTTCATGCAGCTGCACCGTTTCGCTCACCCGCCAGCTTTGAGCCTCGCACTCGAGGCTCAGCGCCTGCGGCAGCTGGGTCCAGTTCCACAGCGAGATATCGTTATAGCGCTGTTCAGGGCCGTGGATCGCCCGCTCAACCGTATATCCCTCATTGTTAAGTAACAGGATCAGCGGCTTCTGCCCATCCCGCAGCATTGATCCCAATTCCTGAACCGTCAGTTGCGCCGCTCCGTCGCCAATCACCAGCACCACTCGTCGTTCCGGTGCGGCCGTCTGCGCGCCGAACGCCGCCGGGAAGGTGAAACCAATCGATCCCCACAGCGGTTGTACAATCAGTGAAGCATCCGCAGGCAACGTTAAAGAAGCTGAACCAAACGCCGCCGTGCCCTGATCGGCCAGCACGATATCGCCGGGCAGCAGGCTCTCCTGCAACGTTTGCCAGAAGCTACCTTGTGTCAACGGGCCGGAAATTTTCACCGCCGCAGATACCTTACGCGGTAGCGGTTCTGTCCAGCCGTGGCTGAGTTCAGCGCACAGATTTTTCAGCGCTTCTGCCGTCTCAAAAATTGGCAAACCGCTGAACCAGACATTGCCGACTCTGGCCGAGAAAGGCTGAAGATCAATGGTTTTTTCAGCAGAGAGATGATGCGTAAAACCAGCGGTGATGGTATCGGTGAAGCGCGTACCGATACACAACGTCACGTCGGCATCTTCAATCGCCGCACGGGTCTGTTCTTCGCTTGCCGCTCCGCTATAGGTGCCGACAAATCCGGGCTGATTTTCATCCAGCAGCCCTTTCCCCATCAGCATTGTTGCATTCGCGACAGGCTGAGTGGCAACCCACTCCCTGAGCATGGATTGCAGGCCATAGCGCTGCGCCAGGAAGTCAGCCAGCATCGCCACGCGCTGGCAGGACGCCAGCTTCTGCCGGGCCGCAGCAATAAACGCGGTCATGGCATTGTTATCCGTTTCGAAGCGATTCAGGGTGAGAGCGTTTACAGGGCGAACCGCTGGCGCTTTCGCCACATCGGCAGGCAACATCAGGTAAGCCGGGCGACGCTCCGTCAGCATGGTGGTTAATACCCGGTCGATTTCCCGACAGGCGTTACTGGCGGTCAGTTTCGCCTGAGCGACGCTTATCGGCGCACTCATGGTACAGAAGTGATCAAAGTCGCCATCGCCCAGAGTGTGATGCAGCATTTCTCCGCGCTGCTGGTTGCCGGTACCTGGCGCACCAACAATATGCAGAACAGGAACATATTCGGCAAAGCTGCCCGCTACCCCGTTTAATGCACTCAGCTCGCCGACGCCATAAGTTGTCAACAACACGCCTGCCCCGCGAACTCTGGCGTAGCCATCGGCGGCATAAGCCGCGTTCAGTTCGTTGGCACAGCCAACCCAACACAACGACGGGTGATCGATGACATGATCGAGAAACTGCAGGTTATAGTCGCCCGGCACACCAAACATATGGTCGATACCGCATCCGGCAATACGATCCACCAGATAATCTGCGATTGTGTAATTCGATTGCATAGCCATCATCCTTTCAGCGAATAGATATTCTGAGTATCAGAGATGCGCCGAAAGTTGCCAGAGTGTTAATAATTTCGTAGTGGAAAGTAAAATTTACAGATTTTAAGGGTATACCGGCGGCAGGGCTTGGTTTAGTGTAAACGTATACACACCCCGTTCCCGTTGGAGGTTTTCATGGTTTATCAGGCACATCCACAGCGCTATCAGACAATGGAGTATCGCCGCTGTGGCAGCAGCGGGCTGAAACTCCCCGCCGTTTCGTTAGGTCTGTGGCACAACTTCGGCGATGCCACGCTGCTGGAAACGAGCCGCCAGCTCTTGCGCCACGCCTTTGATCTCGGCATCACCCATTTTGATCTCGCCAACAACTACGGTCCGCCGCCGGGTTCCGCTGAGAGCAACTTTGGCCGCATCCTGCGCGAAGACTTTTTGCCCTACCGCGATGAGCTGATTATTTCCAGTAAAGCCGGTTACACCATGTGGGATGGTCCCTATGGCGACTGGGGTTCACGCAAATACCTGATCGCCAGCCTCGATCAAAGCCTGAAGCGGATGGGCCTTGAATATGTGGATATTTTTTATCATCACCGTCCCGATCCGGAGACTCCGCTGATGGAAACCATGCGTGCGCTGGATCACGTTGTACGCCAGGGCAAAGCGCTGTACATCGGGCTTTCCAATTATCCGGCCGACAGAGCACGTGAGGCACTGGCAATTTTGCAGGATTTGGGCACTCCGTGCCTGATTCATCAGCCGAAATATTCAATGTACGAGCGCTGGGTGGAAGCAGAGCTGCTCGATTTATTGCAGGAACAGGGCGTGGGCTCCATTGCCTTCTCTCCACTGGCCGGTGGGCAGCTCACCGATCGCTACCTGAACGGGATCCCGGCAGATTCCCGCGCGGCAAGCGGCAGTCAGTTCCTCAATGCAGATCAGATAACCGAAGCCAAAGTGGAAAAAGCTCGCTTGCTGAATGAGATAGCAGGAACACGTGGGCAGAAGCTGTCGCAAATGGCGCTGGCGTGGGTGCTGCGTCACGAGAAAGTCA
This sequence comes from Enterobacteriaceae bacterium 89, assembly GCA_014156375.1. Classification (GTDB taxonomy): domain Bacteria; phylum Pseudomonadota; class Gammaproteobacteria; order Enterobacterales; family Enterobacteriaceae; genus Scandinavium. The sequence continues at coordinate 1,307,181 of RQJH01000003.1, forward strand.
CCTCGGTGCTGATTGGGGCCAGTAAAACGGCGCAGCTGGATGATGCCGTGGGGATGCTTAGCCATCGCCAGTTTACCGCTGCCGAGTGTGAAGCCATTGACGCGATCCTGAATCGCGCAAATTAACGCCATTTTTAGCAAAAAATGCTGCCTCCGGGGCTTTAGGAGTTGCCCGATGCTGCGAAGGTGTAACACCTCGTAATATTGCGTTAACAGGTCAAATAAGGCCCCGTACGTAAGGAGACAGACACATGTTCAGGTCACTGATTCTGGCAGCGGTATTACTGGCTAGCGCACCGTTAGTTGCCAATGCTGGCGAAATCACCCTGCTGCCATCCGTAAAATTGCAGATTGGCGATCGTGATAACTACGGTAACTATTGGGATGGCGGCCGCTGGCGTGACCACGACTACTGGCGTCGTCACTACGAGTGGCGCGATGCCCGCTGGCACCGTCACGACAACGGCTGGCACCGCGGCTGGGATAAACGCAATGCCTACGAGCGCGGCTACCGTGAAGGCTGGAACGACCGTAACGATCGCCACGGTGGTTGGGGACACGGGCCAGGTCGCGGCCCTGGCGGACATGGTCATCGTCATTAATAAAAAATGCCCGGTAACGAAAATTACCGGGCATTTTGATTTTGCAGACGTGTATCGGTTTTGCAGGCCTGATAAGCACAGCGCTATCAGGAAATAATTCCCCGCTGTTACAACCCCAGCAGAGTTCCCACCAGCAGCCATCCGTTCAGCGCAACCACCAGCACCACGATAATCCAGCCCACGCGTTTGACCCACAGGGTGTTCACCAGATCGCCCATCAGCTTTTTATCGCTGGTAAAGATCAGCAGCGGCACCAGCGCCAGCGCAATCCCGAAGCTCAGCAGCACCTGGCTCATCACCAGAATACGGGTTGGATCGAGCCCCATCAGGATCACAATGAACGACGGCAGCATGGTGATGGAACGACGGAACCACAGCGGAATATGAAAACGAATAAAGCCCTGCATCACCACCTGTCCCGCCAGCGTCCCCACGACGGTGGAAGACAAACCTGCGGCAACCAGGCTAAGACCAAAAATCGTGGCGGCAGCATGACTCAGCAGCGGCTCCAGCGTGAGATAGGCCTGATCCAGATCCGCAATGCCGGTATGACCGTTAAAGTGGAAAGCGGCGGCAGCCGTTGCCATCATCGCAAGGTTCACAAACCCGGCAATCGTCATGGCAATGCCTACATCCCAGCGCGTAGCGTGATAACGCTCCTGACGGTTACCGCCGTGCAGATGCTGAGTCAAAGAAGAGTGCAGGTAAATGACGTGCGGCATGATGGTTGCGCCCAGCACGCCTGCGGCCAGGAATACGGCTTCTGAATTCGGCAGCGAAGGCAGGATCATACCTTTAGTCAGTGGCGCAAGCTGCGGCTGAGAGAAAATCAGTTCGACGATATAGGCAGCGGCAACAAACAGCAGCAAGCCACCAATCACTTTCTCCAGCGGCTTTTGCCCACGGCGTTGCAACATCAGGATCAGGAAGGTCGCCACCCCGGTCAACACCGCGCCCTGCAACAGGGACACGCCAAGAATAAGTTTGAAGCCGATGGCCGCACCGATGAACTCGGCCAGGTCAGTCGCCATAGCGATGATTTCTGCCTGAACCCAGTAGAACCACACCAGCGGACGCGGGTAATGATCGCGAATTTGCTCAGCCAGGTTTTTCCCTGTAGCGATGCCAAGCTTGGCCGATAACAGCTGAATGAGCATCGCCATCAGGTTGGCCCACACCACCACCCACAGCAGCTGATAGCCAAAGCTGGCCCCGGCCTGAATGTTGGTGGCGAAGTTACCTGGATCGATGTAGCCAATGGCAGCAATGAACGCAGGTCCCATTAATGCAAACCGCATCTTGCGCGCTGCCCGGCTGCTGCTACTCTCAACGCGACTGTTACTCATGTTCTGCCTCTGAAATATAGCCTTTGCTATGTTTCATGCTATCAAAATGAGAATGATTATCAAGTTCATTTAAAAAGATAATCATGATTGCTTTGATAGACGGGAACGATAGCCGGTTGAGTGATGTTATGACGAAGAGGCGACGCCTGGTCACCCTGCAGTCAGATTAGTACAAAAAGGTAACTTTTAATACCTTTACACAACATAACAGAATTGTCTGGTGGATCACCTTTTTTGAGATTGCTCACAGGTTCTAACTATAGTGCGGCATAGATCTCGTTTTCTTTTACCTTGTTGCATAGAATGTGCACGGAAATTTAACCTGCCTCATATTTGGAGCAAATATGGACCGCGTTCTACACTTTGTCCTCGCGCTTGCCGTGGTTGGGATCCTGGCGCTGTTAGTTAGCCACGATCGCAAACAGATTCGCATTCGCTACGTTATTCAACTGCTTGTCATTGAAGTCCTGTTGGCCTGGTTCTTCCTGAACTCCAATATCGGCCTGGGATTTGTGAAAGGATTCTCCGAGATGTTCGAAAAACTTCTCGGCTTCGCTAATGAAGGGACAAATTTCGTCTTCGGTAAAATGAATGATGAAGGCCTGGCATTCTTCTTCCTGAAAGTGCTGTGCCCTATCGTCTTCATCTCTGCCCTGATTGGTATTCTTCAGCACATCCGTATTCTGCCGATTGTCATTCGTGCGATTGGTACCGTGCTGTCTAAAGTCAACGGCATGGGTAAACTGGAGTCTTTCAACGCGGTTAGCTCCCTGATCCTCGGTCAGTCTGAAAACTTCATCGCCTATAAAGATATTCTCGGCAAGATGTCCCGCAACCGCATGTACACCATGGCGGCGACCGCGATGTCTACCGTGTCGATGTCGATTGTCGGCGCGTACATGACCATGCTGGAACCAAAATACGTGGTTGCTGCGCTGGTCCTGAACATGTTCAGCACCTTTATCGTTCTGTCTCTGATCAACCCTTACCGCGTAGAGCAGAGCGAAGAGAACCTGCAGATGTCTAATCTGCACGAAGGTCAGAGCTTCTTCGAAATGCTGGGCGAGTACATTCTGGCTGGTTTCAAAGTGGCGATTATCGTTTCCGCGATGCTGATTGGCTTTATCGCCCTGATCGCCGCGCTGAATGCCCTGTTCGCTACCGTGACCGGCTGGTTTGGTCACAGCATCTCCTTCCAGGGCATTCTGGGCTACATCTTCTGGCCAGTGGCCTGGGTGATGGGCGTTCCGGCCAGTGAAGCACTGCAGGTCGGCAGCATCATGGCAACCAAAATGGTCTCCAACGAATTCGTTGCGATGATGGATCTGCAGAAAATTGCCAGCACGCTGTCTCCACGTGCGGAAGGCATCCTGTCCATCTTCCTGGTCTCCTTCGCTAACTTCTCCTCTATCGGCATCATCGCTGGTGCGATTAAGGGTCTGAACGAAGAACAGGGTAACGTGGTTTCCCGCTTTGGTCTGAAACTGGTTTACGGCTCTACGCTGGTCAGCGTGCTGTCTGCGTCTATCGCAGCACTCGTTCTGTAAGTCAGAGAGTCATATGTGAAAAAGCCGGAAGACTTCTTCCGGCTTTTTTTATGGCAGCAATTCCGTTAACGGTCGGGGTTTACCCAATAAATAGCCCTGCAGATAATCTACGCCAAGCTTGTACAGCAGCTCTCTCTGCTCTTCTGTCTCAACGTACTCCGCCACCAGCGTCAGCTTTTTAACCCGCGCTAAATCACAGATGGACTTCACAATCAGCTCGTCGGCCACGTCGCTGGTGATATCGCGAACCAGGCAGCCGTCAATCTTGACGATATCGGCATCGAGACGCTTAAGACGTTCATAGTTGGCGTAGCCCGTACCAAAATCATCAATCGCGATTTTGCAGCCAAACTCGCGCAGACGCTGAATATTCAGGGCGCTGTTTTCCGTTCCGGAGAACGCCTGCTGTTCGGTAATTTCGAAAATAACCCGCTGCGGATCGACGTTATAACGGCGGAACAGGGCGATGATTTTATTTGCGCTCTCTTTCTGCATCAGCGTGTAAGGCATCAGGTTGACGGAGAAATCCTCACCGGGCAGTTCGTTCATGGCACTCAGTAAGGTCTCCACCACTTTCAGATCAAAGCGCTTGCTCAGGTTGAACTGGGCAATCACCGGGATGAACTGATCGGGGGTAATGAACTGACCGTCCCAGCTCATGCGCGCCAGGATCTCGTGATAGCGTCTGCCAGACTGGCTGACAATCGGCTGGGCATACAGCAGCAGGCCGTCTTCGGCGAGCGCCTTCTTCACCCGCGCCAGCTGCATTACTCGCTCGGTGGTGTTATCCGACACCGTATCCAGACTGTTGTTGAGCGCCAGCACCTTCCGCACCCGGCAGGCCTGTTCTGACAGCCAGCTTAGCTGACCCAGCGTGTGATGCAGGGATTCCCCCTCGCCTTCAATCACGCCCCATGCCGCACCAAATTCCAGCTCAAGCTCATCGCCCTGCCAACTGAATTTCTGGCTGTTGAGGAAATCGACAATGTAGGCCAGTCGGGCCTCTGTCTCGGAGCCGTGCAGCACCAGCAGCAGTTCGCTTCCCGGAAGCTGGAACAAGCGCTCTTCCTTCCCCAGCAGCGGCTGTAAATCCCGCGCGACCAGTTTCTTGCAGTGCACGCGCATCATCATCCCGTAATGACGACTTAAAAATTCCAGATTATCCATTCGCAGGCAGCAAACGCTGGCCTGCGGATAAACGTGGAGATACTGTTCGAACGCACGCAGATTGGGAAGCCCCGTCAGCGGATCCTGCTGGGTTTGCCCCTGGAGCTTACGCTTGATGGTGCTGGTCCGGGTATACAGCTGTGACATATACAGCATGCAAATGGTGAAGGAGATCATCACCGAAAGGGCAAACGACAGCGCGTACTGGGTGCTGACGCCCTGCAGGAAGTTGCGGTTATAGGCCACCAGGAAAAAGGCGCTGATGCCCCACAGCAGACAAATCAGCGGATAGCTAAAGCGGTTGATTACCAGGAAGAAGAGAATAAAGACCACCGGCACCAGGTAACCGGCGATCAAATCTGACTCAATCGGCGCGCAAAGCAGCACCAGCAATGCCGCGACTGCAATCAGCCAGTTCACCGAAAACAGCCACTGGCTGCGCTGGAAGGCGGGCTGAATATGCTTTTTCCAGAAGCGTTGCGCATAGCGTGGATTGAGGATCATCCGCAGCGGGTAATAGAACATCATGGTAAAGATGATCGCCGCGCAGATCAGACTCTGGATATCGACAATGCTGAAAATAACCGACCTGGTGGAGAAGAAACCGGAGACAGAGAGCGGAAAGCTGAGAAAGCGCCCGGCAATGTACATCATCCCTTTCAACGCCAGCGGGGCCACAAATCCGGCCCAAAAAATCCTCACGCCCATCGTCTTATTCGGCAGGCCGTAGCGCCAGCGTTTTCCCGCAACCCAGCGTAGCACGCCGCAGGAGGCAAAGACGGCAAACAGCTGACAGAACAACAACACTCCGGACTGCGGAAACGCCAGCGGCAGCATCACGGCATTGGTCGCGGCAAAGGCGATAAACAGCGGCAGCATGGCGTGGCGGCCAAACAGCAGCACAATGGCCAGCATTGCACTCAGCGGCAGCCAGGCGAGATAAATATAATTGCCATCAAATTGCGTAACCGGGGAAAGATAACGGGAAAAAGGGATCGCCATCAGGCTGAGAGCCAGCGCCAGAAAGAACTTTTTGATGAGAGGATTTATTTTCAACGTCATGATACTCAGGAGAACTTCCAGCCGGTACAAAGATGCAACTGCGGCATACTATGTTCATTAATTGAGCGAAGCAAGTTCTCAATCAGGATAGTCTTATATTAGACAGGGTTTTTAACAAAATGGAGATTAATTGACCAAAGCAGAGAATAAAAAAGGAAATAGAAGGGTAACAGGATGCCAGAAAGCAAAAACCCCCGCCGTAGCGAGGGTTTTAAATTTTGGTGGAGCTAAGCGGGATCGAACCGCTGACCTCCTGCATGCCATGCAGGCGCTCTCCCAGCTGAGCTATAGCCCCACAATGTTCTTTACGTACCAAATTCAATGGGAGTGAATTTGGTGGAGCTAAGCGGGATCGAACCGCTGACCTCCTGCATGCCATGCAGGCGCTCTCCCAGCTGAGCTATAGCCCCGTCACGTAAAGCTTGTCGTGTTGACGGGCGGCATAATATGAATTCCCTTGCCAGGTGTCAACGGCAAAATGTTTCTCTGCTATTCAATCGCTGAAAAAGCATGCAGTTGAGTGACATTGCGAGCGTTCTCGCAGCGTTGAGTTAAACGCGTCACGCTTTCATTTAAAAGGATGCTATAAGATGAACCCTTAATTCCCACACAGGCATTCAGGAAATAGCATGATCAAGGAACGAATGACGCCGGAGGAACTCGCCCATCTGACCGGATACAGCCGCCAAACTATCAATAAATGGGTGCGTAAAGAGGGCTGGACAACCTCCCCTCGTCCGGGCGTTCAGGGTGGAAAAGCCCGCCTGGTCCACGTCACTGAGCAGGTTCGTGAATTTATCCATAGCGCACAGCGCAGTTCTGAAGTCTCCGCTCTCCCGCAACACCACGCCGAAGACAGCTTCGACGCCCTGCTGCTGTCGCTGGCGAAAGAGATGTCACAGCATGAACAAAAGCAGCTGACCAGCCTGCTGCTGCGCGAAGGGATCACCGGTTTGCTGCACCGTCTGAACATCAGAAAGCAAGATACGTAATGAAAATACTTCACAGTAAAATGACGACCAAAGAGCTGGCGAAATGCGTCGGGATGGCCAATCAAACCATCAACCGCTGGATCCGCGAACAGGGCTGGACGGCTGAGCGCATTCCCGGTGTGAAAGGAGGCCGCGCCCGACTTATTCACATCACGCCAGAGGTCCAACAGTTTCTGGCCTCAACGCCAAAACTGCGCCATCTGACACTTTCTATGCAGGCCGCGGAAAGCATCAGTCCCTACAGCGCGAAAAGTAACGATCCGGTGTGGCGACAAATTCAGGATATGCTGCTGGTCATGACGCCAGAAGAAATGAAGCGCCTGCACAAGTTTCTCGCCCGCGAAGGGCTTGAGGAATTTCTTGAGCGCTTAGATATTGCTGAAGAGAAGGCATAAAAAAACGGCAGGTTCATCACCTGCCGTTTTTCATGATAGCTGATTACTGCTGGCTTTCGCGTTCAGCAATAAACGCCAGCGCTTTGTTGATGCGGGCAACGCTGCGGCTTTTGCCAATCGCGTGCACGGTCACATCCAGCGCCGGTGACTGGCCAGCACCGGTCACAGCCACACGCAGCGGCATGCCAACTTTACCCATACCGACTTCCAGCTCGTCTGCGGTCGCCTGAATGGCGTGATGCACATTTTCTGCGGTCCAGTCGGTGATGGCATTCAGTTTGTCACGCACCACTTCCAGCGGCTGACGTGCAACCGGGCGCAGGTGTTTCTTCGCCGCATCGGCATCAAACTCGTCAAACTCTTCATAGAAGTAACGGCAGCTTGCCGCCATCTCTTTCAGGGTCTTGCAACGCTCGCCCAGCAGTTTCACCAGTTCGGAGAGCTGCGGACCGGTGCGGGTATCAATTTTTTCCTGCTCGATGTGCCACTGCAGATGGGTTGCAACATACTCAGGCGCCAGAGAGTTAATGTAGTGGTGGTTCAGCCACTGCAGCTTCTCAGTATTGAACGCACTGGCAGACTTGCTGACTGCGCCCAGGGAGAAGAGTTTGATCATCTCTTCGCGGGTGAAGATTTCCTGATCGCCGCTGGACCAGCCCAGACGGACCAGGTAGTTCAGCAGCGCTTCTGGCAGATAGCCGTCGTCGCGATACTGCATTACGCTGACCGCACCGTGACGTTTGGACAGTTTTTTACCGTCGTCACCGTTGATCATCGATACGTGTGCATACACCGGCACCGGCGCGTTCAGCGCTTTCAGGATGTTGATCTGACGCGGAGTGTTGTTGATGTGGTCTTCGCCACGGATAACGTGGGTGATTTCCATATCCCAGTCGTCGACCACAACGCAGAAGTTGTAGGTTGGGGAGCCATCGGTACGACGAATGATCAGATCGTCGAGTTCCTGGTTGCTGAACTCAATTGGTCCACGGATCTGGTCGTCGAAAATAACGGAACCATCCTGCGGGTTGGCAAAACGCACCACGCAAGGCTCATCGGCAGCGTGTTCGCTGTGATCGTGGCGGCAGCGGCCGTCGTAACGTGGCTTTTCGTTATTTGCCATCTGCTCTTCGCGCAGAGCTTCCAGACGCTCTTTGGAGCAATAGCATTTATACGCAGTGCCCGCGACCAGCATTTCATCAATCACGGCATTGTAGCGGTCGAAACGCTTGGTCTGGAAATACGGGCCTTCATCCCACTCCAGGCTCAGCCAGTTCATTCCATCCATAATAGCTTCGATGGCTTCCGGCGTAGAACGCTCGAGATCGGTGTCTTCAATACGCAGCACGAACTCGCCGCCGTGGTTGCGTGCAAAAAGCCAGGAATAGAGAGCTGTACGGGCACCGCCGACGTGCAGATAGCCGGTCGGGCTTGGCGCGAAGCGAGTTTTGATTTTCATGAAATGGCCTTACGTTTAGAAAGATGCCGACAACCGGCAAATACTCTGGAAAAGAATGGGCAATATTCTATCACTCCCGCCTGAATCCTCAATCTGGATCCCGTAGAATCGTTGCGCTTAGCTGATTTTGTTTATAAATCATGCTCCGCAGGGCGTTTTGCGATCGTTTTGTTTAATTTTACGACGAACGAACAAAATCTTTGGAAAAGGCGTTGACTCATTTTCAACTCTCCCTATAATGCGACTCCACACAGCGGGGGTGATTAGCTCAGCTGGGAGAGCACCTCCCTTACAAGGAGGGGGTCGGCGGTTCGAACCCGTCATCACCCACCACTACTTTTGTAGTCTCCGCCGTGTGAAATAAGAAATTGAGAAGTGGGTGATTAGCTCAGCTGGGAGAGCACCTCCCTTACAAGGAGGGGGTCGGCGGTTCGATCCCGTCATCACCCACCACTTTCTCGCCAGCTGGATTTCTTATTAAGCAGTAAATGAAGTACCGAAGTGGGTGATTAGCTCAGCTGGGAGAGCACCTCCCTTACAAGGAGGGGGTCGGCGGTTCGATCCCGTCATCACCCACCACTTCGGGTCGTTAGCTCAGTTGGTAGAGCAGTTGACTTTTAATCAATTGGTCGCAGGTTCGAATCCTGCACGACCCACCAATGTAGAAAGGCGCCCTAAAGGCGCCTTTTTGCATTCTGGAGTTTTTGCCTGATGCGCTGCGCTTATCAGGCCAACGAAACCTTATCCCCTCTCAAGATTCAATTATTTTCGCCGATAACTCTTTTTTATCTCGTAAAAGGAGCTTTCGATGACCTCTATTTCAATGCCTTCTTCCGCCGCGCCGGGTTTGCAAACCACAACCATGAATGAAAACCCGCAGGGTAACGATATCGGCTCGCAGATCACGCGCATTACTCAACAAATTATTAAACTGACCCAGCAGCTTAAAAACATTATGGACAGCGGCAGCACCGCAGAAGAAAGGAAAAAGCAGTCTGAACTTATCCAGGATCAGATTTCAATGCTGGAAGCACAGCTTGCCCAGTTGCAGCGTCAGCAGGCGGAAAAGGAACAGGATCAGCAGGACGCCTCTCCGGTCAAAGCCACCGGAGTCAACAAGCCTTCCGATGACCATCAGATCGATGTTTATATCTGATATAGCGGATCGTGCGTACGGGCAGCCGTCAGAGCCTCTGCCTGCTGCCTGACCACATCCCACAGCGCCTGCGCCGCGGTGGAAAGCGATCTGTTTTTGCGTCTTGCCAGCATCAGCTGGCGTTCCACCACTGGCGTCAGGCGTTTCACCCTTAACGTGCTTCCCTGCGGTAAAGGCAGCGCCAGCGCCGGTAGAATGCTGATCCCAATCCCTGCCTCCACCATCGGAAACAACGTAGCTGGATGGCCTATTTCCTGGACAATCCTCGCCGAAATCCCATGCTGAGCCAACGCGGCGTCGATCAGCGGACGGCTGCCGGAAGCATAATCCTGCAGCACCAGTCGGTTTTCCTGTAATTCCTGCCAGCTGACGAAAGGCTGCTGCGCAAACGGGTGATCTTCACGGCACAGCATAAAAAAAGGTTCAGACAGAATCGCCTCACATTGCAGGTCGCTAACAGCGCCGGGATCAATCACGATCCCGAAATCAACTTCCCCCTGGCGAATGCTCTCCAGCACCCACTGCTGCGGCCTGTCGTGCAGGACAAAATCAATTTCCGGAAAGCGCTGGTTACTGTCAGCAATGCACTGAGGGATCAAATGCGCTGAAATAGTCTGGCTTGCCGCAACCCGGACAGTCCCACTGAGTCGCTGCCCTACCCGGCCCGCATCGCGCAAAGTCGTATTCAATTCATCCAGCAGCAGCTCCAGCCGGACTGCCAGCTGGTGGCCTGCTTCGGTCAGCACCACTTCGCGGGTCGTTCTGTCCAACAGCCGCACGCCGGTCTGCTGTTCCAGCTCCTTCACGCTGTGGCTGACCGCCGACTGGCTAAGACCGATGATCTCCCCTGCCCGGCTGAAGCTTCGGGCCTGGGCAACTGTAATAAACACCTTCAGCTGGCGCAGCGAATAATTCATCTGTTTAATTCATTAATGGATGCAATAAATCAATTTTATTTCTCAAAGCAGAAAAAGCACAATAGCGGCATTCACTTTCAGGAGCGTTTATGAAACTTTTTCGTATTCTTGATCCCTTCACGCTGACGCTGATTTGCGTTGTTCTGCTGGCCTCTCTGTTTCCTGCCCGCGGTGGTTTTGTGCCCTTCTTTGAAGGCCTGACCACTGCCGCCATTGCTCTGCTGTTCTTTATGCACGGGGCCAAGCTCTCGCGCGAAGCCATTATCGCTGGCGGCAGCCACTGGCGTCTGCACCTGTGGGTGATGTGCAGTACCTTCATTTTATTCCCGGTGTTAGGCGTGCTGTTCGCACGCTGGGCCCCGGTTAATGTCGACCCGATGCTTTACAGCGGTTTTATCTACCTGTGCATTTTGCCTGCGACGGTCCAGTCTGCGATTGCCTTCACTTCCATGGCGGGCGGCAACGTGGCGGCAGCTGTCTGCTCCGCATCGGCCTCCAGCCTATTGGGGATTTTCATTTCCCCGCTGCTGGTTGGACTGCTGATGAATCTGCACGGCGCGCAGGGTAGCCTGGAACAGGTCGGGAAAATCATGCTGCAGCTGCTGCTGCCGTTTGTGCTCGGGCATCTGTCACGCCCGTGGATTGGCGAATGGGTTGCCCGCAATAAGAAGTGGATTGGTAAAACCGACCAGACGTCGATTCTGTTAGTGGTTTACTCGGCCTTTAGCGAAGCCGTGGTGAACGGAATCTGGCATAAAGTTGGCCTGGGCTCGCTGCTGTTTATTGTGATTGTCAGCATGGTGCTGCTGGCGATTGTGATTGCCGTGAACGTCTTCGTGGCCCGCAGATGCGGATTCAGCAAGGCCGATGAGATTACCATTGTGTTCTGCGGCTCGAAAAAGAGTCTGGCCAACGGCATTCCGATGGCCAATATTCTCTTCCCTACTGCGATGATCGGTATGATGGTGCTGCCGTTGATGATCTTCCACCAGATCCAGCTGATGGTCTGCGCCGTGCTGGCACGGCGCTATAAACGTCAGACGGAGGAGCTAAAGGCGAAAAGCGCTACCGATACCGCGCAGGCCTAACGCCCGCGCTTCAGGGGCTGAACCAGATGCGTCAGCCCCTCGGTTTTAATCAGTAGAGCAATCGACATCAGCTCACCCAGCCGCCCTGCGGGAAATTCATCCTTACGGGCAAACCACAGCAAATAGTCTTCCGGCAAATCAATCAGCATCCGGCCTTTGTATTTGCCGAAAGGCATTTCAGTATTGGCTATTGCGATCAGCTGCTCTTTTTCCACGTCAGACTCCCAGCAGGCGCAGCATTTCGGCTTCGTCGATCACCTCAATGCCGAGCTCCTGAGCTTTTGCCAGCTTTGAACCTGCGGCTTCACCGGCGATCACCAGATCGGTTTTCTTCGAGACGCTGCCTGCCACTTTCGCCCCCAGTTCGACGAGCCGCGCTTTGGCATCATCCCGCGACATCTGGCTCAGGCTCCCCGTCAGCACTACGGTTTTCCCGGCGAACGGGCTGTCTATCTCTTCGACGTTAACGACAACCGGAGCAGGCCAGTGCACGCCTTCTGCAAGCAGCTGCTGAATCACTTCACGATTGCTGTCTTCAGCGAAGAAGTTAAAGACATGCGTGGCGACAACAATGCCCACATCCTGCACTTTTTGCAGATCCTCAATGCTGGCCGCAATCAGCGCATCCAGTGTGCCGTAATGAGCGGCAAGCCCTGCGGCGGTGGCTTCACCCACTTCGCGAATGCCCAGCGCATAGAGGAAGCGCGCAAAGGTGGTCTGTTTCGATTTCTCCAGCGCGTTAACCACATTTTGCGCTGATTTCGGCCCCATGCGATCGAGCCCTGTCAGCTTACCGGCTGTCAGACGGAACAAATCGGCCGGAGTGTGGACGTACTCTTTTTCCACCAGCTGATCGATAATTTTGTCGCCCATGCCGTCGACATCCAGCGCGCGGCGGGAGACGAAATGCTTCAGCGCTTCTTTACGCTGCGCACCGCAAATCAGGCCGCCGGTACAACGCGTGACTGCTTCACCTTCAACGCGCTCTACGTCAGAGCCGCAGACCGGGCAATGCGTCGGGAACTCCACTTCGCGGGTATCGTCCGGACGTTCAGAAATAACCACGTTAACGACCTGCGGGATAACATCCCCGGCCCGGCGAATCACTACTTTATCGCCGATGCGCAGACCCAGACGTTCAATTTCATCCGCGTTATGCAGCGTGGCGTTACTGACCAGTACACCAGCGACCTGGACAGGTTCAAGACGGGCAACTGGTGTGATCGCTCCGGTACGCCCGACCTGGAATTCCACATCGCGGACAAAGGTCATTTGTTCCTGAGCCGGGAACTTAAAGGCCACCGCCCAGCGCGGCGCACGGGCCACAAAGCCCAGTTGCTCCTGCAGCTCAAGCGAATCGACTTTGATGACCACGCCGTCGATATCGAAGCCGAGCGTCGGCCTGTCTTCTTCAACCTTGTGATAGTAAGCGAGTACTTCCTCAGGAGAGCTGCAAAGCTTGACGCGGTTGCTGACCGGCAGGCCCCAGGCTTTAAACTGCTGCAGACGCCCCAGATGGCTGCGGGGCAGTTCGCCGCCCTCCAGCACACCAACGCCGTAGCAGAAGAAAGTAAGCGGTCGCTTCGCGGTGATGCGCGGATCGAGCTGGCGCAGTGAGCCTGCCGCCGCGTTGCGCGGGTTAGCAAACAGTTTACCGCCGGTACGACGCGCATCGTCGTTAATTTTCTCAAAGCCCGCCTGTGGCAGGAACACTTCGCCGCGCACTTCAAGGCGCGCCGGGATATTGTCACCACGTAACTTTAATGGGATAGCGCGGATGGTACGGACGTTAGCGGTGATATCTTCCCCGGTGGTCCCATCGCCACGCGTTGCTGCCTGAATCAACACGCCATTTTCATACAGGATGCTGACCGCCAGACCATCCAGCTTCAGCTCACAGCAGTAAGTCAGCGCATCGCTGCTTTTCAGCCTGTCCTGCACGCGCTTGTTGAACGCGAGGAAACTCTCTTCATCGAACACGTTGTCCAGCGACAGCATCGGGACTTCATGGCGGATCTGGCTGAACGACGAAAGTGGCGCCGCGCCCACGCGCTGAGTCGGCGAATCTGGCGTAATCAGCTCAGGATGCTTTTCTTCCAGCTCGCGCAGTTCGCGCATCAGCCTGTCGTACTCGGCATCCGGCACTTCCGGGGCGTCCATAACGTGGTAAAGGTATTCGTGATGGCGAAGCGTGGTTCGCAGTTCTGTCAGTTGTTGCTCAATAGGTTCCATATCTCACCATCAATGATAAAAAACCCCCGACAGGCGGGGGTTCAGGAAGAGGATGTGAAAACACCTGGCGATTACGCGTTGGCGTCTTTCACTTCACGGATGCGGTCCTGGTACTCACGGACTTTTTGCGGGGTGATCATCCGGCGCTGATCGTCCAGCACCACACCGCCGACTTCGTCTGCGATGTACTGAGCAGACTGCAGCATCAGTTTGAAATTCTGCAGCTCGTCGCCGTAGGACGGTACCTGCATGAAGATAGTCACGCCCGGCGTCTGCATATCCGCCATGTTTTCCGGATCGAACGTGCCCGGCTTCACCATATTGGCGAGGCTGAACAGTGCCGGACCACCGCCGCCAGGATTAAGATGGCGATGGTAGATATTCATGTCTCCAAAGACGAAGCCTGACTGCTCGATGCTGTTACGCAGCAGTTCGCCGTTGATGTAAGAGCCCTGATGCGCGGCAACGCTCAGCACGACAACCGTCTCTTTACGCTCCTGCTTTGGTGCTTCCTGAACAGGTTTGTGCTCTGGCTCTGGCGCTGGTTGTGGAGCAGCAGGCTGCTGAGCCACAGGCTGTGGTTCGGCAACAGCTGGCTGCGGCGCAGGTTGCACGGGCTGCGGTTGCTGCACCGGCTGCTGATACTGCGGCTGCTGTGGCACAACCTGAGGCTGAGCGACAGGTTGCTCTACGCTATTCTGAGCAGGAACATGCTGGGCAGGCGCGTGATGCACGGGCTCCTGATGAACCGGCTGCTGACGCACAGGCTGCTGTTGAGGCTGAGCTGGCTGATGTACCGGTTGCTCATGGCGAACAGGCTGCTGCACCTGACGCTCATAAGGCGGCTGATACTGGTGCTGTGGCGCCTGACGAGGGGCATCATGCTCCCCGACGTTAGCATTCTGGGCAGAGTTCACCCGATGAACGCGAACTTCACCTACGCCTTCAACTTCGTCATCAAAGTCATCGCCGCCCGACGGTTCGTCGTCACGAGATTTCATGCGTTTCATTGGGCGATCGCGGAACATTGAGGAACGTTCTTTACGGCTGGTCCAAAACCCGTGAACCAGTAACGCAATTATGGCGATCGCGCCAACAATGATTAATATCAGACGCAAATCCTGCATCATTATATTCTCTGTTGTTCTAACACCTTGCCACCACGGCAAACATTTACTCACTAAGAGTATTTGCCCATCACGTCAAGTGCAAGTGTGTACCAGGAATTCGGACCATAAAGATGAACCAAATCGTGCTTTTTGCTGTTTTTTCGAACATTTCTGAACTGGTTATCGGCTGACAACCCGATAATATAGTCACGCAACTATCAGGACTAAGATAAAAGGAGTATCGCCAGACCATGGTTTCTTCATCAGCACCCCGTAGCGGGGTCTACTATTTTTCCCAGGGCTGGAAGCTGATCGGCCTGCCGGGCATTCGTCGTTTTGTGTTTTTACCACTGCTGGTCAACGTGGTGTTGATGGGAGGAGCATTCTGGTGGCTGTTCAGCGAGCTGGGCGGTTGGATCCCATCATTGATGAGTCACGTACCTGACTGGCTGCAGTGGCTGAGCTACCTGCTCTGGCCGATTGTGGTGATCTCCGTGCTGCTGGTCTTTGGCTACTTCTTCTCAACCATCACCAACTGGATAGCCGCGCCGTTCAGCGGCCTGCTGGCGGAACAGCTGGAAGCACGGCTGACCGGCGCAACGCCGCCCGATACCGGCGTGCTTGGCATTATGAAAGATGTACCGCGCATTATGAAACGCGAATGGCAGAAGCTGGCCTGGTACCTGCCACGCGCACTCGTGCTGCTAATCCTCTACTTCATTCCCGGCATCGGACAGACCGTCGCCCCGGTGCTTTGGTTCCTGTTCAGCGCCTGGATGATGGCTATCCAGTACTGTGATTATCCGTTTGATAACCACAAAGTACCTTTCAAAACCATGCGGGAAGCGCTGCGCGCCCGCAAGACCACCAATATGCAGTTTGGTGCCCTCACCAGCCTGTTCACGATGATCCCGGTGCTCAACCTGGTGATCCTGCCGGTCGCTATCTGCGGCGCCACCGCGATGTGGGTCGATTGCTATCGCGACAAGCACGCTATGTGGAAGTAATTGCGTATATAAATGTAAAGCCGGGGTGGCGTTCGCCGCCCCTTATTCCATACTGATAACCTTTATTTCACATCAGCATATCGATATAAGAAAACTTTCCTTCCCCATCACGCCCAACTGCGTATGCTGGTGACGTTCCCAAATTTCAGACAGTTAAGGACAGGCTATGAGCAAGATTTTTGAAGACAACTCGCTGACAATCGGTCATACGCCGCTGGTTCGACTGAACCGAATCGGTAATGGACGCATCCTTGCGAAGGTGGAATCCCGTAACCCAAGCTTCAGCGTCAAATGCCGTATCGGTGCCAACATGATTTGGGATGCCGAAAAACGCGGCGTACTGAAACCGGGTGTCGAACTGGTTGAACCAACCAGCGGTAACACCGGGATCGCTCTGGCTTACGTCGCCGCCGCGCGTGGCTATAAGCTAACGCTGACCATGCCGGAAACCATGAGTATCGAACGCCGCAAGCTGCTGAAAGCGCTGGGCGCGAATCTGGTCCTGACCGAAGGCGCGAAAGGCATGAAGGGTGCAATCCAGAAAGCCGAAGAAATCGTCGCCAGCAATCCGGAAAAATTCCTGCTGCTGCAACAGTTCAGCAACCCGGCTAACCCGGAAATCCACGAGAAAACCACTGGTCCTGAAATCTGGGAAGACACAGACGGCCAGGTTGATGTGTTTATCGCCGGTGTTGGTACTGGCGGAACCCTGACCGGCGTGTCTCGCTATATTAAAGGCACAAAAGGCAAAACTGACTTAATTAGCGTCGCGGTGGAACCGACTGATTCACCGGTCATTACTCAGGCGCTGGCCGGAGAAGAGATCAAGCCAGGCCCACACAAAATTCAGGGCATCGGTGCAGGTTTCATTCCGGGTAACCTCGATCTGAAGCTTATCGACAAAGTGGTGACCATCACCAACGACGAAGCGATCTCCACCGCACGCCGTCTGATGGAGGAAGAAGGTATTCTGGCCGGGATTTCATCTGGTGCCGCCGTAGCCGCCGCTTTAAAACTTCAGGAAGATGAAACCTTTACCAATAAGAATATTGTGGTTATCCTGCCTTCCTCGGGTGAACGCTATCTCAGCACCGCACTGTTTGCCGATCTCTTCACTGAGAAAGAATTGCAACAGTAATGCCATAGCATATATTTTGTACAGAAAGGCACCCAAAAGGGTGCTTTTTTGTGGCACACGTCATACTTTTGACCCACCCGGCATTGCTTACCCCCCTCGGGATCTGGTATTTAAGCTCCACATTTATTTTGATGCGCGAAATTATTCATTACAGGATTTCCGCTTGCTGAATCGATTTTATGATTTGGTTCAAGTCTTGCTTTCACTGCATAATGTTTAATGACGAGCTAACGTCACCGGCCAGAAGCGTTTGCCAGGATTGCGTCAGACCTTCTGAGAGTTTCGATTTCGCCGGCGCTAATCTATACAGGCTAAAGTGTAGTCGCCAGGCTAGACTTTAGTTCCACAACACTAAACCTATAAGTTGGGGAAATACAATGTTCCAGCAAGAAGTTACCATTACCGCTCCGAACGGCCTGCACACCCGCCCTGCTGCTCAGTTTGTTAAAGAAGCTAAAGGCTTCACCTCTGAGATCACTGTGACCTCCAACGGCAAAAGCGCTAGCGCGAAAAGCCTGTTCAAACTGCAGACTCTGGGTCTGACCCAGGGCACCGTAGTGACCATTTCTGCAGAAGGCGAAGACGAGCAGAAAGCAGTTGAGCATCTGGTTAAGCTGATGGCTGAACTCGAGTAAGTTCACGAGTTCTTTTAAAAATCCGTCACAAGTAAGGTAGGGTTATGATTTCAGGCATTTTAGCATCCCCGGGTATCGCTTTCGGCAAAGCACTGCTGCTGAAAGAAGATGAAATTGTCATCGACCGGAAGAAAATTTCTGCCGATAGCGTTGACCAGGAAGTTGAACGCTTTCTGAGTGGTCGCGCTAAGGCGTCCGCGCAGCTGGAAGCGATCAAAACTAAGGCTGGCGAAACGTTCGGCGAAGAAAAAGAAGCCATCTTCGAAGGCCACATTATGTTGCTGGAAGATGAGGAGCTGGAGCAGGAAATCATAGCCCTGATTAAAGATAAGCACATGACTGCTGATGCAGCAGCCAATGAAATTATCGAAGGTCAGGCCACTGCTCTCGAAGAACTGGACGACGAATACCTGAAAGAACGTGCGGCTGACGTACGTGACATCGGCAAGCGCCTGCTGCGCAACATTCTCGGTCTGGCTATCATCGATCTGAGCGCTATCCAGGACGAAGTGGTTCTGGTTGCCAAAGACCTGACCCCATCTGAAACCGCACAGCTGAACCTGAAAAAGGTGCTGGGTTTCATCACTGATATCGGCGGTCGTACCTCCCACACCTCTATCATGGCGCGTTCTCTGGAACTGCCAGCGATCGTGGGTACCGGTAGCGTGACCACTGAAGTGAAAAGCGGCGACTATCTGATCCTCGACGCAGTTAACAACAAAGTTTACGTTAACCCGACTAACGAAGAGATCGAAGCCCTGCGTAAGATCCAGACTCAGGTTGCTGAAGAGAAAGCTGAACTGGCTAAACTGAAAGATCTGCCGGCTATCACCCTCGATGGTCATCAGGTTGAAGTCTGTGCCAACATCGGTACCGTTCGTGATATCGAAGGTGCAGAGCGCAATGGCGCTGAAGGTGTCGGCCTGTACCGTACAGAATTCCTGTTCATGGACCGCGACGCGCTGCCAACTGAAGAAGAGCAGTTTGCTGCGTACAAAGCCGTTGCTGAAGCCTGTGGCTCTCAGGCGGTGATCGTGCGTACCATGGATATCGGTGGCGACAAAGAGCTGCCGTACATGAACTTCCCGAAAGAAGAGAACCCGTTCCTGGGCTGGCGTGCCGTGCGTATCGCTATGGATCGTAAAGAGATCCTGCGTGACCAGGTTCGCGCCATCCTGCGTGCCTCTGCTTTCGGTAAACTGCGCATCATGTTCCCGATGATCATCTCTGTTGAAGAAGTGCGTGCACTGCGCAAAGAGATTGAAATCTACAAACAGGAACTGCGCGACGAAGGTAAAGCCTTTGACGAATCCATTGAGATTGGCGTGATGGTGGAAACACCAGCAGCCGCTACCATTGCTCGTCATCTGGCCAAAGAAGTAGACTTCTTTAGTATCGGAACCAATGATTTAACGCAATATACTCTGGCAGTTGACCGTGGTAATGATATGATTTCGCATCTCTACCAGCCGATGTCACCTTCTGTCCTGACGCTTATCAAGCAAGTTATTGATGCTTCTCATGCTGAAGGCAAGTGGACCGGTATGTGTGGTGAGCTTGCAGGCGACGAACGTGCTACACTTCTGTTGCTGGGTATGGGTCTGGACGAATTCTCTATGAGTGCCATTTCCATCCCGCGCATTAAGAAGATTATCCGTAACACGAACTTCGAAGATGCGAAGGTTTTAGCAGAGCAGGCTCTTGCTCAACCGACAACGGACGAGTTAATGACGCTGGTTAACAAGTTCATTGAAGAAAAAACAATCTGCTAATCCAAGAGATGCGCGGCCCAATTTACTGCTTAGGAGAAGATCATGGGTTTGTTCGATAAACTGAAATCTCTGGTTTCTGATGATAAGAAAGACACAGGAACTATTGAGATTATTGCTCCGCTCTCTGGCGAGATCGTCAACATCGAAGATGTGCCAGATGTTGTTTTTGCTGAGAAAATCGTAGGCGATGGCATTGCCATCAAACCAACCGGCAACAAAATGGTTGCGCCGGTTGACGGTACCATCGGTAAAATCTTTGAAACCAACCACGCGTTCTCTATCGAGTCCGACAGTGGTATCGAGCTGTTCGTTCACTTCGGTATCGACACCGTTGAACTGAAAGGCGAAGGTTTCAAGCGTATCGCGGAAGAAGGCCAGCGTGTAAAAGTTGGCGACACAGTTATCGAGTTCAATCTGGCGCTGCTGGAAGAGAAAGCCAAGTCTACCCTGACTCCGGTTGTTATCTCCAACATGGACGAGATCAAAGAGCTGATCAAACTGTCCGGCAGCGTGACCGTGGGTGAAACCCCGGTTATCCGCATCAAGAAGTAATTCTTGCCGCAGTTGTGAAAATGGCGCCGAAAGGCGCCATTTTTGTATCCGATAACGCTGCAATTCTGTAGACCTGATAAGCGAATCGCATCAGGTAAAAGCCCTCAGCGCGGCGGTAAAATCAGCTCGTCGTAGCCCTTTTCAAGGGTATATCCCATCACTTCAACCACCCGGCTTCCGGCAGCTTCGACAGACTGCGCCAGGGTCTTACCCTGAACCACAGAACTTATCAGCTCAGAACAGAACAGGTCGCCCGTCCCTTTCAAATCCGTCGCCACGCGCGGCCAGCCGCTGATGTTCACGCTGTCAGCCGTGACCAACACCACGTGGATATCGTTGTCGTCGGCAACCGGCGCGCTGGTGATAGCCACCCATTGCAAGGTGTCAGACAGCAGGCCTTTCGCCGCTTCAATCGCCTGTTCCAGCGTATCGCACGGTTTACCGCTCAACACGCCCAGCTCAAATACGTTCGGCGTAATGCCCTGCGCCAGCGGCAGCAGGTGTTCGCAGTAGGCTGCGGGGATTTCTGGTTTCACGTACACACCGCTGTCGGTATCACCGATCACCGGATCGACCAGAATCATCATCTGCGGATGTTTCTCACGCATCGCCTTCAGCCACTTCGCGAGGATCGCAATCTGGCTGGCGCTGCCCATGTAACCCGTGGTGACTGCTTTCAGCTCACGCAGTGCGTCACGCTCTTCAAGAGCCTGTAAATAACCGCTAAACCACTCATCCGGGATCACCCCACCGTAAAATGTGTCGTAATGCGGCGTGTTACTGAACAGCACGGTTGGCACCGCCAACACGTTAAGGTGATGCTGTTTGATATTCGGCACCGCCACGCTATTGCCTACGCTGCCGTAAACCACCTGTGACTGAACGGCCACGATGTCGGCCTGCTGCGCCCGGGTTTTATCCCGAAATAAAATCATGTCCATGGCTGTTAAATCCCCGCCCCCTGACTGTAACTCTCTTCACCAAATACGCCGGTCGACAGATAACGATCGCCGCGATCGCAGATAATCGCTACCACAACAGCGCCCGGATTGGCCTGTGCCACGCGCAAAGCGCCAGCGACAGCGCCGCCGGAGCTCACGCCGCAGAAAATGCCTTCCCGCACCGCCAGCTCACGCATGGTATTTTCCGCTTCACGCTGATGAATATCCATGACCTCATCGACCAAAGAGGCATTAAAGATCCCCGGCATATATTCCGCAGGCCAGCGACGGATCCCGGGAATACTGCTGCCCTCCTCCGGCTGCAGGCCGACAATGGTCACCGGCTTAGCCTGCTCACGCAGAAAACGGGACACGCCAGTAATCGTTCCGGTGGTTCCCATGCTGGAGACAAAATGGGTGATCCGCGCCTGCGTCTGCTGCCAGATTTCCGGCCCGGTGGTGGTGTAGTGGGCATAAGGGTTGTCTGGATTATTAAACTGATCGAGCAGCTTTCCTTCACCGCGCTGCGCCATCGCTAACGCTAAATCACGCGCCCCTTCCATCCCCTGCTCTTTGCTGACCAGAATCAACTCCGCTCCGTAGGCACGCATTGCCGCACGGCGCTCCTGGCTCATGTTGTCCGGCATCAGCAGCTTCATGCGATAGCCTTTCAGAGCGGCAATCATCGCCAGCGCGATCCCGGTATTGCCACTGGTGGCCTCAATCAGCACATCGCCAGGTTTAATTTCACCGCGAAGTTCTGCCTGCACGATCATCGACAGCGCCGCACGGTCTTTCACCGACCCTGCCGGGTTGTTCCCTTCGAGCTTGACCCAAATTTCACTGCCGTTGCCAGGCGTCATGCGTTGTAATTTGACTAACGGCGTGTTGCCGATGGTTTGTTCTAATGTATTCACGAACTGTACCCAATAAAAAGCCCGGTGGCGTTATGCGTACCGGGCCTGAAAAATGATGTTGCGGACCGGGTAAGCTAAGCATCCCCCGGCAAAGACCACGTCAGATTAACCTATCAGGCAGACTCTGCCAGAGCAAGCTCCTCGCGGTTTTCAATTCGCTCACTGCCGTTGTACAGCCGCGCATGCTGAAGCCCGACAAACAGGCGCTCTCCGCGCTGCGGGACATCATCGCGCATCACTACCGTCAGCGGTTCGCTGTACCAGCCAAGCGGCTGCACCACCAGCTGGGTGTAATGACCTTTCGGGCTGGCTTCCAGCACCTGCACCGGCAGAGGAGAATCGAGACTGGTTCGACGGCTGACGTCCACTTCCCATGGACGCAGGAACAGATCCACCGGCCCCTGATGCGCTGGCGTGTAACCCAGCGGCCAACGGTGCGCTCCCACATGGAACTGACCGCCGCGAACAATGCCCTGTAACCGATTCACTTCGCCCATAAATTCCAGCACGAAGCGCGTTGCGGGCTCACGCCACACCTGTTCTGGCGCATCCACCTGCTCGATATTCCCCTGGCTCATCACCACCACGCGGTCGGCCACTTCCATCGCTTCTTCCTGGTCGTGGGTAACGAACACGCTGGTGAACTTCAGTTCTTCATGCAGCTGACGCAGCCAGCGGCGCAGCTCTTTACGCACCTGGGCATCCAGCGCACCAAACGGCTCATCCAGCAGCAGGATTTGCGGCTCAACCGCCAGCGCACGGGCCAGCGCCACGCGCTGTTTCTGCCCACCAGAGAGCTGCGCCGGATAGCGATCGGCCAGATGCGCCAGCTGCACCATTTCCAGCAGCTTGGTGACTTTGGCTTTGATTGCAGCAGCGTTCGGGCGCTCCCGACGCGGAAGCACTGTCAGGCCGAAAGCAATGTTATCGAACACGGTCATGTGGCGGAATAGCGCGTAATGCTGGAACACGAATCCGACTTTACGGTCACGCGCGTGCAGACGGCTGACGTCGGTGCCGTGAAAGCGAATCAGCCCGCTGGTCTGATGCTCCAGCCCGGCAATAATGCGCAGCAGCGTAGTTTTGCCCGAGCCTGACGGCCCCAGCAGCGCCACCATCTGGCCGGAGGGAATATCCAGCGAGATATTATTCAGCACCTGAGTGCGGCCAAAAGACTTCTTAATGCTGGCGATTTCAATGCTCATGATGCTTCTCCTGTTGCGCGCGTTTTTCCTGATTTTCCAGGCGCCACTGCAACATACTCTTCAAAAACAGGGTCAGGATGGCCAGTAACGTCAGCAGGGCGGCGGCGGTAAAGGATCCAACCGTGTTGTAGTCCTGCTCGAGTAATTCAATCTGTAGCGGCAGTGACAGCGTTTCACCGCGAATGGAGCCGGAAACCACCGACACCGCGCCAAACTCGCCAATTGCACGGGCGTTGGTCAGCACCACGCCGTACAGCAGCGCCCAGCGGATATTGGGCAGCGTCACGCGGCGGAACATCTGCCAGCCGGAGGCGCCCAGTAAAATCGCCGCTTCGTCTTCATGGCTGCCCTGGCTCAGCATCACCGGCACCAGCTCGCGCACCACGAAAGGACAGGTGACGAAAATGGTCGCCAGCACCATGCCCGGCCAGGCGAACATAATTTGCAGGTTATGCTCATCGAGCCAGCCGCCAAGCGGACCGTTAGAGCCGTAAAACAGCAGATAAACCAGCCCCGCCACCACCGGCGAAACCGCAAAAGGAATATCCAGCAGCGTCAGCAGCAGCTGGCGGCCGGGGAAGTTAAAGCGCGTCACCAGCCAGGCCAGCAGCGTGCCGAACACCAGGTTCACCGGCACGGTGATCAGTGCAATCATCAGCGTCAGCCAGATGGCGTGCAGCATGTCCGGGTCGGCCAGGTTTTGCAGCACCGGCATCAGCCCTTTGCTGAACGCCTGCACGAAGATATAAATCATCGGCACCAGCAGAATAAAGGCCGAAACCAGCATCCCGCAGCCAATCAGAAACCATTTACCCCAGTTGATGCGGGGTGCGTCATAGCGTTTCAATTGCGTCACTTCCGCCATCAGTGCCCCACTACGCGTCGACCAAAGCGACTCTGCAAGGAGTTAATCGAAAACAGCAGCAGCAGCGAAGCCGCGAGGATCACCGAGGCAATCGCGCTCGCCGCCGGGTAGTCAAACTCCTGCAGTCGAACAAAAATCATCAGCGAGGTGACTTCCGTTTTCCAGGCGATGTTGCCAGCGATAAAAATCACCGCGCCAAACTCACCGAGGCTGCGGGTAAAAGAGAGCGCCACGCCCGCCAGCAGCGCCGGAGAGAGCTCCGGCAGCACCACTTTGCAGAAGCTCTGAATGCGGGTAGCGCCCAGCGTTTCAGCCGCTTCTTCATATTCCGGCCCTAACTCTTCGAGAACGGGCTGAACGGTACGCACCACAAACGGAATGCTGGTAAACGCCATCGCCACCGCAATCCCCAGCCAGGTGTAGGTCACTTTGATATCGAACTTCGCCAGCCATTCGCCGTAAAAGCCGTTGACGGAAAACAGCGAAGCCAGCGTTAAGCCCGCCACCGCCGTCGGCAGAGCGAACGGCAGGTCCATCAGCGCATCTAACAGCGTGCGGCCGGGAAAGCGATAGCGCGTCAGGATCCACGCCATCAGCAGGCCAAACACGCCGTTGAAGATAGAGGCCACAAACGCCGACAGCAGCGTGACCTTATAGGCCGCCACCACCTGCGGGTTGGTGATCACCTCCCAGTACTGCGCCCAGCTCATCTGAGCCAGCTGCATCACCAGCGCGCTCAGCGGCAGCAGCAGGATCAGGCAAACAAACAGCAGGCTGGTGCCGAGGCTTAAGGTGAAGCCCGGCAGCACGCGCCGCGAAGAAACAGCAAACATTACTTATGCCCCGCCGCTAACAGCTTATCCAGCTCGCCGCCGCTGGCGAAATGGGTCTTCATCACTTCCGGCCAGGAGCCAAACTGATCTTCCACGCGGAACAGATCGGTCTGCGGGAATTTGTCCTTCAGCTTGTCCATCAGCTGCGGGTTGTTCACGCGGTAGTAATAGTCGGTGATGATGGTCTGCGCCTGCGGGCTGTAGAGCCAGTTCAGGTAAGCCTTCGCCGCTTTTTCCGTGCCGTTGGCTTTGACGTTTTTATCGACCCACGCCACCGGGAATTCGGCGAGGATATTGGTCTTCGGAACGATGACCTCAAAGCCCTGATCTTCATACTGCTTGCGAATATTGTTCACTTCGGATTCGAAGGTGATCAGCACATCGCCAAGCCCACGCTCAACAAAGGTGGTCGTCGCGCCGCGTCCGCCGGTATCGAACACTTCGACGTTCTTCAGGAATTGGGTCATGAACTGCTCGGTTTTGGCCTGATCGTTGCCGTCAGCTTTCGCCGCCGCGCCCCACGCCGCCAGGTAGGTATAGCGAGCGTTACCGGAAGTTTTCGGATTCGGGAAAATCAGCTTCACGTCGCTACGCACCAGATCGTTCCAGTCGTGGATCTGCTTCGGGTTGCCCTTACGCACCAGGAACGCCATGGTGGAATAGAACGGTGAGCTGTTATTCGGCAGACGGCTCTGCCAGTCCGCCGGGATCAGGTTGCCTTTGTCATGCAGAATTTGCACGTCGGTCACCTGGTTGTAGGTCACCACGTCCGCCTTCAGGCCCTGCAAAATCGCCAGCGCCTGCTTGGAGGAACCGGCATGAGACTGCTTGATGGTCAGCTTGTCGCCGCCGTTATCCTGCGCCCACTGCTGCTGGAAAGGCGGATTGAGGGCCGCGAACAGCTCACGGGAAACATCGTAGGAACTGTTCAGCAGTTCGGTGGCCTGCGCCTGCGCCGCCAGCAGCAAAACAGCCAGTGCCAGCGTTCCTTTTTTCTGCGAGTTAACCGCCATCACGTACCCTTATCTAAATGAGGACTATCTTATGGTCATCATATTTATAACGAGGATGAAAGCAGTAACGGTTTTATATACCGTTTGGTGATTTGGAAGTTGAAAAGGGAATAAGGCTCAGGGAAGATGGCTTTCCTGACGAACACCCCACCTCAGAGGAATTTGTTATGCGCCAAAGGACTATCGTCTGCCCAATCATTCAGAACAACGGTGACTATCTGCTGTGCAAGATGGCCGACAACCGGGGCGTGTTTCCCGGCCAGTGGGCGATTTCCGGCGGCGGAATGGAGCCGGGTGAAACCATGGAGCAGGCGCTGCTGCGCGAAATTGGCGAAGAGCTGGGCGAAAAGCTTGAGATAACGAAAATCACCCCGTGGCATTTCCGCGACGACACCCGCATCAAAACCTACGCCGACGGCAGCAAAGAAGAGATATACATGATCTACCTGATGTTTGACTGCATCAGCGCCAACCGTGACGTGACGTTCAACGAAGAGTTTCAGGAAGTGGCGTGGGTGAGCCCGGAGGAGCTGAAGGATTACGATTTGAACGTGGCAACTCGCCAGACGTTTATCGATAAAGGGTTGTTATAGGAATTGTTGCCCGGTGGCGGATTGCCCGGCGGCACTTCGTTTGCACGGGCCTACGGTTCACGTAGGTCCGGCAAGCGCCAGCGCCTCCGGGCATTTGGAGCTTACAGCGCCATCAGCTTATCGAGAGAAGGCGCGAAGTAATAACCGCCGGTCACCGGTTTGGTGAAACGCAGCATCGCATCGCGCTTGCCGTCGGTATCGCCGAACATGCTCAGCAGTTGCTGCTCGATGTTGTACAGACGCGCGCAGTAAGAGCAGAAGTACAGGCCGTGGGTGCCGCTGGCGGTGCCGTACGGCAGGCTCTGACGAACAATCTTCAGCCCTTTGCCGTCTTCTTTCAAATCGACGCGGGTCAGGTGAGAGGTTTCTGGACGCTCGTCGCCGTCAATTTCTTCGTTGGCTTCTTTGGTACGGCCAAACATCATTTCCTGATCCGGCACGCTCATGCGATTCAGTTGCTTGAGGTTGTGCTCCCAGCGTTGAACGAAGACGTAGCTGCCGCCCGCATCCACGCCGTCGGCAATGACCGCGACTTCACGACGAGTTTCTTCACCGGCCGGGTTTTCGGTGCCGTCAACGAAGCCGCTAAGATCGCGCTCTTCCACCCAACGGAATCCGTGAATTTCCTCTTTGACTTCAATCGCAACACCAAACGCTTCCATTGCCGCCTGAGCAACGGAGAAGTTCACGTCATGACGCAGAGAAAGGATATGGATCAGCACATCATACTGCGTGGCCGGAGCAAGGCCTTTGCCGTAGGAAGGGAAATCTTTCAGCTCTTCAGCACCCACGCCGCCGCTCAGGGTGCGCCAGGTATCGTGACCAAACGCCACCACGGCTCCCAGATGCGCATCCGGGAATTTCGCTTCAAACGTGGCAAGCTTGTCGGCAAAGACTTTGCTGCATTCACGCAGGGCGTTCACATCCCCTTTGACATTGGCTTCAATCCAAATCGCCGCACGGCAATGTTCCGGCAAAATGCCGCTCTGAACCTGAGACATCGCTCCTCCTTAAAAACTAAAAAAGATGCCACGGCGTCGTGGCATTGATGGCGCATATTGTACTCGTTTTTCATCCCTGCGGCTTGTTCAGGAACAAAACAGAGGCGAATTAACGGCGCCAGATAATCTTGCTGACCGTCCAGTTTTTCAGGCTGTCATCCGGCGGCATCAGATCCTGTGGACCGCTCCAGTGGCCGGTGAACAGGTAGCTGACATGCGTGCTGTCTTTAGCCTTACACTCGACGCCCTGACTGTCATCGCCGGAGCCTTTCTGGCAGTTATCGAACGCTTTGGTGTACAGATCGCTAAACGGCGTGCCGATTTTTGCCCCGCTGGCAGCAGGAATATCTTTGTCCATCACGTCAATGCGGCTCACCGTTCCGGAGTCGCCGTTTATCACCAGCGCCACGTTGTCGTCTTTCAGCGCTTCAAAGTATTTTACGATGTTGCCTTTATCGGTTTTCATGCCGCTACGCAGATGGTAGCTGCCGCCGAGCGCATCGCTGATAGCCGCTTCATCCAGCGGCGTGCTGGCGGTCAGTTTGCCCACGCCCTGCTCAGAAACTTCTATTGAAGACCCAAACCAGTTCCACGGATAAGCCGCCGACCAGTTCACGGCGCTGAGCGTGGAACAGCCGGTCAGAGCCAGAGGCAGTGCGCAAAGCACCAGACGCATTGATTTCATTGCAGGATCCTTTGTATGTCAAAACAACGCCTGTTGGAGTCCCGTTTGGCAAAAAAGTGCCATTAATCCTCGTGCGGGAGAAAACAGGCGCGTAAACGGGGGTTGCTCAGCAGCCAGAAGAGAGCCACGGCATCCAGCACCACCAGGGTTAAACCGACGCCGGTCAGGGGTTCCCCTTGCAGCCACAGCACAGGTTGCCAGAAAAGCAGGATGAGTTGAGCCAGCACCAGCAGCCAGCGCATCAGCCGCCATAAACGGGGTAAATGATCCCTGCGTCCGCTGATCGCAAAAGCCAGCACCGCAGGCACACCCGGCAGCAGGCCGAGCCAGAAATTATCATGGTCGGGATAAAACAGCGTCAGCAGCGTATCGCCCTGTTGACGCGAAGCGGCCGCCATCACAAACAGCACCCATGTTCGGGCCTGTAACAGCAAAACACACCAAAACAAAACCGGAAGTTTCAGTCGCCCATGCGAATCATAAGCCGTGGGCGAAAAATCAATATTCTTCATCTTCAATCAAACGTTTACCCAGCACCGCCACGTCAGCGTGCTCGTAGCCCAGGCGCTCGTACATGCCCTGAACCATATCGTTATCTTCCCGCACCATGATCTGGATTTTGGGGCAGCCCCGGGCAATCAGTTTCTTTTCGAGGCGATTGAGCAACGCATTAGCAATGCCGCGCCCGCGATAATCCGGATGCACGCCCAGATAATAAGCCGAGCCGCGATGACCGTCGTAGCCGCCCATCACCGAGCCGACCACCTGGCCGTTGACTTCCGCCACCAGGAACAGGCTGACGTCATGGTTCAGCTTGCGCTCAATGTCCATTTCCGGGTCGTTCCATGGACGCAGCAGGTCACAGCGCTCCCAGAGCGTGATAACTTCTTCGAAATCCGACTGACGGAAAACGCGTATCTCCATGGTATTGCCCAACTTTTCAGGTTTAAAAACAGTGATTATGGCGTGAACGTCTGAATTATCCAATATCTGACGAACTACGGCTAAAAAAATGGCATAATAAGGCATTGTCACGTATTGAAATGAAAAGTAAAACAATTCTCATCCCGAATTGTCGTAACGGAAAACGCGATACGATATAACACATGGACCACACTCTCTTTTTGACTACTCGGGCCGCATGAGCACTTTTAAACCACTAAAAACACTGGCTTCACGCCGTCAGGTGTTGAAAGCCGGGCTTGCCGTCCTGACGCTGTCAGGCATGACGAAAGCCGTCGCCAAAGAACAAACGCTGAAAACCAGCAACGGACACAGCAAACCAGCCGCTAAAAAAGCCGGTGGTAAACGCATTGTAATGCTCGATCCTGGCCATGGTGGCATTGATACCGGCGCCATCGGCCACAGCGGTTCGAAGGAAAAGCACGTCGTACTGGCGATTGCCAAAAACGTCCGCTCCATTTTGCGCAGCCAGGGGATTGATGCCCGTCTGACGCGCAGCGACGATACCTTTATCCCGCTGTACGATCGCGTGGAGATTGCTCACAAGCACGGCGCTGATTTGTTTATGTCAATTCACGCCGACGGCTTTACCAGCCCAAGCGCTGCCGGTGCTTCCGTCTTCGCCCTGTCGAACCGTGGGGCAAGTAGCGCCATGGCGAAATATCTCTCGGATAAAGAGAACGCCGCAGATGAGCTGGCCGGTAAAAAAGCGCTGGATAAAGACCATCTGCTGCAACAGGTGCTGTTCGACCTGGTACAAACCGACACCATCAAAAACAGCCTGACGCTGGGTTCGCATATCCTCAAGCAAATCAAACCGGTGCATAAGCTGCACAGCCGCAGCACTGAGCAGGCCGCCTTCGTGGTACTGAAATCGCCGTCCATTCCTTCCGTGCTGGTGGAAACCTCGTTTATCACCAACCCCGGCGAAGAGAAGCTGTTAGGCACCACGGCGTTTCGCCAGAAGATTGCCAATGCGATTGCCTCCGGCATCATCAGCTATTTTAACTGGTTCGATCACCAGAAAGCCCACGTGAAGAAACGCTAATGAAACCCGATGTCGCCCAGGTGAAAGCCTTTTTACTGCAGCTTCAGGATCAGATTTGCCAGCAGTTGGCCGACGTTGATGGCCAAAGTTTCAGCGAAGACAACTGGCAGCGCGAAGCTGGCGGCGGCGGGCGCAGCCGGGTATTGCGCGACGGCAACGTCTTTGAACAGGCAGGGGTTAACTTTTCCCACGTTCACGGCGATGCCATGCCTGCTTCAGCCACCGCGCACCGTCCGGAGCTGGCTGGCCGCAGTTTTGAAGCGATGGGCGTCTCTCTGGTCGTTCATCCACGTAATCCGTACGTGCCCACCAGCCATGCCAACGTGCGCTTCTTCATCGCCGAAAAGCCCGGCGCCGACCCGGTGTGGTGGTTTGGCGGCGGCTTTGACCTCACGCCTTTCTATGGTTTTGATGAAGATGCGGTGCACTGGCACAGCGTCGCCCGCGATCTGTGCCAGCCGTTTGGTGACGACGTTTATCCACGCTACAAAAAGTGGTGCGATGAATATTTCTTCCTCAAACACCGCAACGAACAACGCGGCATTGGCGGCCTGTTCTTTGATGACCTGAACACACCAAACTTTGACCACTGTTTTGCCTTTATGCAGGCAGTTGGAGAAGGGTTTACCGACGCATATCTGCCGATTGTCGGGCGCCGTAAAGCCATGGCGTACGGCGAGCGCGAACGAGAATTCCAGCTTTATCGCCGTGGACGCTACGTGGAGTTCAATCTGGTGTGGGATCGCGGCACGCTGTTCGGTCTGCAAACCGGCGGCCGTACGGAATCAATTCTGATGTCGATGCCGCCGCTGGTTCGTTGGGAATATAACTATCAGGTGGAAGAAGGCAGCCCGGAGGCGGCCTTAGCAGAGTTTATTAAGGTGAAAGACTGGCTCTGACTCTTACCATATCCATTTGAATTATTACGAGAATTCCGAATTTAAGGTAAGACTGATTAAAATCAACACGCTTATCTGGCTGTGAGATAGATTGCCTCCCGGTAATCTGTCTCATAACTGGATAACACATGAAAAAAATAATGATGATAGCAACGCTCCTGTTGGCCTCAGGCTGCGTGTCACAAACCTCCCCGGAACGCCATTCCCGTTATTTCGCCGTTCACGATCCAGAAATGGTCGGCGGTAACTTCGCCTCGAATCCGACCTATACCGCTAAAGCCAATCTTCCGCTTTTCCAGAAGGTTTATCAGCAAGGTCAGGCCGATAAAGCCAAAGGATTAACGGCAGCGCAGGCTCAACAAGTCGCAGATTCAATTTATACTTCTGCGAGCAAAAGCCAGGTGCGGAGTACCTTCACCGGCAACAAATCTGATACGCACCTGCACGATGGCGACAATGAATCCCTGGCGCTGTGGGGCACTCAGTTGAAGGAAACTTATCTGGATGGCTACAACGGGATTCACTAAGAAGGGCATCTGCCCGTCATTCTGACTTGCCTGCGGCTCCCCTCTCCCCAACCCACTCCCAGAGGGAGAGGGAGAAAAACCAGCTCGATCGGTCCCCTCTCCCAAAGGTGCAAGGGGAAAAACCAGCTCGATCGGTTCCCTCTCCCTTGAGGGAGAGGGTTAGGGTGAGGGGGAACAGCGATTACAGCGGCTGAGTCTGAGCCTCGACCACCGCCAAAGCCACCATATTGACGATGCGACGCACGGAAGCAATCGGCGTCAGTATGTGCACCGGTTTTGCCACGCCCATCAACACTGGTCCAACCGTTACCCCTTCGGAGCTGGAGACGCGCAGCAGGTTATAGCTGATACGCGCGGCTTCCATATTTGGCATCACCAGGATATTCGCTGAGCCTTTCAATGGGCTGTCCGGCATGCGCTCGTGGCGAATGCTTTCCACCAGCGCCGCATCACCGTGCATTTCGCCGTCAATCATCAGCTCCGGATCGCGTTCACGCACCAGCGCCAGCGTGTCGCGCATTTTGGTCGCCGCCGGGCAGTTGGAGGAACCAAAGTTGGAGTGCGACAGCAGCGCAACGCGCGGTTCGATACCGAAGCGACGCACGGTTTCCGCCGCCATCAGCGTGATTTCAGCCAGCTGGTCAGGGGTTGGATCGTCGTTGACGTAGGTATCCGCAATGAAGGTGTTGCCGCTAGGCAGCAGCAGTGCGTTCATCGCCCCGGCGGTGTGCACGCCGTCACGATAGCCAAACAGCTGCTGAATTACCGTGAAATGCTCGTGATAGTCGCCGATGGTACCGCAAATCAGCGCATCTGCTTCACCGCGCTGAACCATGATCGCGCCGATCACCGTGGTGTTGCTGATCACATGACGCTGCGCCTGCTCCTGAGTAATGCCTTTGCGCTTCATGATGGCGTAGTATTCCATCCAGTACTCTTTGAAGCGCGGATCGGATTCGTTGTTAACGATCTCAAAATCAACGCCCGGCTTCATCTGCAGGCCAAGCTTTTGCAGGCGCATTTCGATGACGTTCGGGCGACCAATCAGAATTGGTTTTGCCAGCCCCAGGGTGATCAGCTCCTGAGTGGCGTGCAGCACGCGAGTGTCTTCTCCTTCCGCCAGCACCACGCGCTTCGGCTCTTTACGCGCCAGCGAGAAAATTGGCTTCATGAACAGGTTGGTTTTGTAGACAAACTCGCTGAGCTTCTCTTCGTACGCGGCAAAATCTTCAATCGGACGCGTGGCCACGCCGGAGTCCATCGCCGCTTTCGCCACCGCAGGCGCAATCTTCACAATCAGACGCGGATCGAACGGTTTCGGGATGATGTATTCCGGACCAAAGCTCAGATCCTGGTCGCCATAAGCGGAAGCCACCACTTCGCTCTGCTCGGCGTGCGCCAGTTCGGCAATGGCGTGAACTGCCGCCAGCTTCATCTCTTCGTTAATCGCTGTTGCGCCCACGTCCAGTGCACCGCGGAAGATGAACGGGAAGCACAGCACGTTGTTCACCTGGTTCGGGTAATCGGAACGCCCGGTACAGATGATGGCATCAGGGCGAACTTCCTTCGCCAGCGGCGGCAGGATTTCCGGTTCCGGGTTAGCCAGCGCGAGGATCATTGGCGCGCGGGCCATTTTTTTTACCATTTCCTGGCTCAGCACTTTCGGGCCGGAGCAGCCAAGGAAAATGTCCGCACCTTCGATGACGTCTTCCAGCGTACGCTTGCCGTCATCTTCAACGGCGTAAGCCGCTTTGGTCTCGGCCATATTTGGTTCGCGATCTTTGTAGATCACGCCCTTTGAGTCGCAGACCACGATATTGTGTTTCTGCATCCCGAGCGCCACCAGCAGGTTCATACAGGCAATCGCCGCAGCCCCCGCGCCGGACACGACCATCCGCACGTCGGAAAGCGTCTTTTCCACCACCCGCAGGCCGTTGAGGATTGCCGCGGTGCTGATAATCGCAGTACCGTGCTGGTCATCGTGGAACACAGGGATCTTCATGCGCTCGCGCAGTTTCTGTTCAATGTAGAAACATTCCGGCGCTTTGATATCTTCGAGGTTAATGCCGCCAAACGTTGGCTCCAGCGCCGCCACGACGTTGATAAATTTATCTGGATCAAGCTCATCCACTTCAATGTCGAAAACGTCGATCCCGGCAAATTTTTTGAACAGCACGCCCTTCCCTTCCATCACCGGTTTGCCGGCGAGCGCACCGATGTTGCCAAGACCCAGCACCGCCGTACCGTTGGACACCACCGCCACCAGATTGCCGCGAGCCGTATATTTGTAGGCTGCCAGCGGATCTTTTTCGATTTCAAGGCACGGTGCGGCTACGCCCGGCGAGTAGGCCAGCGCCAGATCGCGCTGCGTCGCTAAGGGTTTGGTCGGAGAAACCTGAATTTTCCCTGGGATTGGAAATTCATGGAAGTCGAGAGCACTTTGTTTTAACTGGTCATCCATTTGGTATTCCTTTTACGTACGTATCGTTTTTTCGGAGAAATGACTTCCCGGGTAACCTGCGAGTATCCCCTTTTGGCGGTTTGTAAACTTTGAAGGCCGCCATACTCTGACCAACATCATGCAAATTTGTTATTAATTTTTAACACCCTTGTTACTGGCTGTCGTAAAACAAGGCGGGCCCGTCTGCTATGCTTTTTAGTTAAGTCCCTCATGAATTGTCCCGAAGCGCGAGCGAGAACACTCGCACAAAGAATTGCTTTATAAGGAGTTTGTTCATGAATCAGCTAGACGGCATTAAGAAGTTCACCACCGTAGTCGCCGACAGCGGCGATATCGAATCCATTCGCCACTATCAGCCGGAAGATGCGACCACCAACCCTTCGCTGCTGCTGAAAGCCGCAGGTCTGGAGCACTACAACCACCTGCTTGATGACGCGGTGGCCTTTGCTAAAAAACAGAGCAGCTGCCGGGAAACCCAGGTGATCGATGCCTGCGATAAGCTGGCGGTGAATTTCGGCGCGGAAATTCTGAAAAGCATTCCAGGGCGAGTCTCCACCGAGGTGGATGCCCGTCTGTCGTTTGATAAAGACAAGAGCATTGCCAAAGCCCGCCATCTGGTTGAGCTGTACACCAGCCAGGGGATCGACAAGTCGCGAATTCTGATCAAGCTCGCCTCCACCTGGGAAGGCATTCGCGCCGCTGAAGTGCTGGAGAAAGAAGGCATTCACTGCAACCTGACGCTGCTGTTCTCCTTTGCCCAGGCGCGTGCCTGCGCCGAAGCGGGTGTCTTCCTGATCTCGCCGTTCGTCGGGCGCATTTACGACTGGTATCAGCAGCGCGAACCGATGGACCCGTATGTGGTGGAAGAAGATCCCGGCGTGAAGTCGGTGCGCAATATCTACGATTACTTCAAGCAGCACCGCTACGAAACCGTAGTGATGGGCGCAAGCTTCCGCCGCACTGAGCAAATTCTGGCGCTGGCAGGCTGCGACCGTCTGACTATCGCCCCGGCTCTGCTGAAAGAGCTGCAGGAAAAAGAAGCCGTTGTCGAACGTAAGCTGATCCCGGCGTCACAGCACTTCCATCGCCCTGAGCCAATGAGCGAAGCGGAGTTCCGCTGGGAGCACAATCAGGATCCGATGGCGGTGGATAAACTGGCGGAAGGCATTCGCCTGTTCGCCGTTGACCAGCGCAAACTCGAAGACCTGCTTGCCGCCAAACTGTAATTTTTGCCACGGAGAATCACTATGTCCCGTAGAGAGCTTGCCAACGCGATCCGCGCGCTGAGTATGGATGCCGTCCAGAAAGCCAATTCCGGCCACCCCGGTGCCCCAATGGGCATGGCGGATATTGCCGAAGTGCTGTGGAATGATTTCCTCAAACATAACCCCAACGATCCGCACTGGGCCGATCGCGACCGCTTTATTCTCTCCAACGGTCACGCCTCGATGCTGCTGTACAGCCTGCTGCACCTGACGGGCTACGATCTGCCGATGGAGGAAATCAAAAACTTCCGCCAGCTGCACTCCAAAACGCCGGGCCATCCGGAAAAAGGCTATACGCCAGGCGTTGAAACCACTACCGGGCCGCTCGGTCAGGGGCTGGCGAATGCCGTCGGGATGGCCATTTCTGAACGCACGCTGGCGGCGCAGTTCAACCAGCCGGGTCACGACATCGTCGATCATTACACGTATGTCTTTATGGGCGACGGCTGTCTGATGGAAGGTATCTCACACGAGGCCTGTTCGCTGGCGGGGACGCTAGGGCTGGGGAAACTGATTGGTTTTTACGATCACAACGGCATCTCGATTGACGGCGAAACCGACGGCTGGTTCACCGACGATACCGCCAAACGCTTTGAAGCCTACCACTGGCACGTGGTGCATGATATTGACGGACATGACCCTGAAGCGGTGAAGAAAGCGATTATCGAAGCGCAAGGCGTGAAGGATAAACCTTCGCTGATTATGTGTCGCACAGTCATTGGCTTCGGCTCGCCGAACAAAGCGGGTAAAGAGGAGTCGCACGGCTCGGCGCTGGGTGAAGAAGAAGTGGCGCTGGCCCGCAAGCAGCTCGGCTGGAAATACCCGGCCTTTGAAATCCCGAAAGAGATCTACCAGGCCTGGGATGCGCACCAGAAAGGCGAAAAGGCTCAGCAGAGCTGGAATGAAAAACTGGCGGCGTACAAAAAATCCCACCCTGAGCTGGCAGCTGAATTCCTGCGGCGCATGAGCGGTGAGCTGCCTGAAAACTGGCAGACCACGGCGCAAAGCTACATTGAGAAACTGCAGTCAGAACCAGCCAAAATCGCCAGCCGTAAGGCTTCGCAGAACGCGCTGAACGCCTTTGGCCCGCATCTGCCGGAGCTGCTCGGCGGCTCGGCGGATTTGGCACCCAGTAACCTGACCATCTGGAAAGAGTCGGTTTCGCTGAAAGAAGATCATGCCGGCAATTACATTCACTACGGCGTGCGCGAATTCGGCATGACGGCGATTGCCAACGGCATCGTCAATCACGGCGGCTTTATTCCGTATACCGCGACCTTCCTGATGTTCGTCGAATACGCCCGTAATGCGGCGCGTATGGCGGCGTTGATGAAAGCGCGGCAGATTATGGTATACACCCACGACTCCATCGGGCTTGGCGAAGACGGTCCGACGCACCAGGCCGTGGAACAGCTCGCGAGCCTGCGCCTGACGCCGAATTTCAGCGCCTGGCGGCCATGCGATCAGGTTGAAACGGCGGTTGCCTGGAAAGCGGCGATTGAGCGCCACGATGGGCCAACAGCATTAATTCTCTCCAGACAAAACCTGGCACAGATGGAACGCACGCCGGATC
Source organism: Enterobacteriaceae bacterium 89 (assembly GCA_014156375.1). Classification (GTDB taxonomy): domain Bacteria; phylum Pseudomonadota; class Gammaproteobacteria; order Enterobacterales; family Enterobacteriaceae; genus Scandinavium. The sequence continues at coordinate 1,344,145 of RQJH01000003.1, forward strand.
AGGTGAAAGAGATTGCGCGCGGCGGCTACGTGCTGAAAGACGCAGGCGGCAAACCGGATCTGATCCTGATTGCCACAGGTTCGGAAGTGGAGATAACCGTGCTGGCGGCGGAAAAACTGGCGGGAGAAGGACACAGCGTCCGCGTTGTTTCTCTGCCTTCCACCGATGTCTTTGACGCTCAGGACGAAGCGTACAAAGAATCCGTACTGCCATCCGGCGTAACGGCTCGCGTGGCGGTGGAAGCGGGTATTGCCGATTACTGGTACAAATACGTCGGGCTGAAAGGCGCGGTTGTCGGTATGACGACGTTTGGCGAATCAGCGCCCGCCGATAAGCTGTTCCCGTTCTTTGGCTTTACGGTTGAAAACGTTGTGGCTAAAGCGCACAAGGTGTTGGGTAAGAAATAACCCATGCCCGGCGGCGCTACGCTTGCGCGGACCTACAAATCAATGTAGGTCTGATAAGGCGCATTGCGCCGCCATCAGGCAATCCGCAACGGGCAATCAGCGAGTGATCCACAAAGTGGGCCAGGCATCTGGCCCTTGCCAGTTATCACAGGCTGGCTGCGCGGCATAGCGCACCAGACGAAAACGCTGGCCGTCGTAGCGCCAGCGAGTTTGCACTCCGCAATCCCCCTGCCCGCGCCCTTTATCGAGGGTAATCAGCTCACGCGTTTTATCATTGAAGACCAGATTAACCAGCTCGACGTCCCGTCCTTCATCGTCCGAAGGCTGAAACGGCAGTCGAAGCTGAACCGGCTGCGCGCTAAATGGTTTTTGTCGCGTCACCAGCCAGGCGCGATAGAAAGTGTTATAAGCGCCGGATTCACAGCTCATCATCAACAGCGCTTTGTCCTCCGTCAGCGGGCTGACCCACACTTCGCGACGCAGCGGGTCGAGCGAGCACTGGCTGTTGTTCATGCGCCAGGTGCCGTAATCCAGCAGGTCGTTAAACTCTTCACGGCTGAACGGCGTGGGCGTGGGATTAACCTGCTTCACCGTCTTCAGCGCCGGTGCAGGCGGCACGCTGAGTGGCGGTTCATCACCTTTGCCTATCCAGGCGGTTTCGCTACCCACGCGTTTTTGCTGGTCATCGATAAACAGCAGCGCGGCTTTCAGCCCCACCAGCGAAATATTTTGCTGTCCCTGACTGAGGGCTAAAAGCTGTCCATCCTGAATGTGTTGCAGGAAAGCGGTAATGGTCGCTGTGTCGTTGGTGCTGATTTGCCAGGGCGTGATCCGCCAGTGCTCACCGGAAAGTTTGAGCAACACACCGTCGAGCTTCAGGCGCGTGGCAATAGCGGGGATTTTCGGCAGCAGATTTTCCGGGCCACCAAGTTCGATTCGCAGGGAAGAGTCGTTATGCGCGCCCGCGCTGCGGCTGAGCGTCATCACCAGACCGTGATGAAGGCCGGTATTGCGGGCGCTACAGAAATTCTGATTGTTACAGGTGACCTGCCAGTCGCTGAACGCCTGCTGCACGGGCGCAGCCTGAGCCTGGGTTAATGACGCTCCGACAAGACACAACAGCAGTAACAGACGGTAAAACACAAGACGACCCCAGTAGAAAAAAGCACCTGCTTCTGGCGCGTATCCTCACCCGGCAGGGCCGCCTCGCTCAATCGGATTAGTCCATTAAACCGGCGGTTTGCAGATACTGCAGCAGGATCACCGCTTTGCCATCCCGGATTTCGCCGTTTTTCACCATCATCAGGGCCTGAGCAAACGGCAGTTCGAGGACTTCGATATCCTCATCTTCCACGCCTCCTCCGGCGTTGGCCCGCTGGCTGTCGTCGTATTCAGCAATGAAGAAATGCACAAGTTCGGTTACGCCGCCCGGTGACATGTACAGCTCGAAGACTTTACGCACATTACGCACTTCATAACCTGTCTCTTCCACCGCCTCTTTGCGGATGCAGTCCTCAGGCTCATCGTCATCCAGCAGCCCGGCGCAGGTTTCAATCAGCCTGCCGTCCTGATTGCCGTTAACCCAGGTGGCAACGCGAAACTGGCGGACCAGGACCACGCTCTGTTTCGCCGGACTGTAGAGCAGAATTGTCGCACCGTTACCCCGGTCGTAAACTTCACGCTTGTGGCGAATCACTTCGCCGCTGCTGCGGGTTAAATCGTAGGTGATGTTGCGCAGCACGAAGTAGTTGTCCGACAGGATTTTGTCTTTGATGATTTCGATGTTGAACGACATAACAGCTCCGGGACGTCAAAAGGAGCGTTCAAGTCTACGCTTTGGTAAGGATTTTGTCGTTACGCGCTTTTATCTTGATTTATGTATGCTTAGGGCGGAAAGCGGCATGATAATTTACACTATCTCCTTAATTTCTCCACGTTTCGCTCAGGCCTTGCCGCTACAGTGTTCAAAGCCTGTCATAACAAAAAAATACGCGTAATGAGGTCCTGATTCCAATGGCGAATTTCTTTATCGATCGCCCCATTTTTGCCTGGGTGCTGGCCATTCTGTTGTGCCTGACCGGTACGCTGGCTATTTTGTCGCTGCCTGTTGAGCAATATCCCGATCTCGCACCGCCAAACGTGCGCATCACCGCCAACTATCCGGGCGCTTCGGCGCAGACCCTGGAAAACACGGTGACGCAGGTTATCGAGCAGAACATGACCGGGCTCGATAACATGATGTACATGTCCTCCCAGAGCAGCTCCGCCGGGCAGGCAACCATCACCATTACCTTCACCGCCGGAACCGATCCGAACGAAGCCATGCAGCAGGTGCAAAACCAGCTGCAGTCGGCGCTGAAAAAACTGCCGCAGGCCGTGCAGGACCAGGGCGTCACGGTGCGCAAAACCGGGGATACCAACATCCTGACCATCGCGTTTGTCTCGACGGACGGCAGCATGGATAAGCAGGATATTGCCGACTACGTCGCCAGTAACGTGCAGGAGCCGCTGAGCCGCGTCAACGGCGTGGGTGACATCACCGCCTACGGCTCACAGTATTCGATGCGTATCTGGCTCGATCCGGCGAAGCTCAACAGCTACCAGCTGACCACCAAAGACGTGACGGACGCCATCAGCTCGCAGAACGCCCAGGTGGCGGTCGGGCAGTTAGGCGGTACGCCACAGGTGAACAAACAGGCGCTGAACGCCACGGTGAATGCACAGTCGCTGCTGCAAACGCCTCAGCAGTTCCGCGATATCACTCTGCGGGTAAACCAGGACGGTTCCGTCGTCACCGTGGGCGACGTAGCTACGGTTGAACTGGGCGCAGAAAACTACGACTATCTCAGCCGCTATAACGGTAATCCGGCTTCGGGGCTCGGCGTTCAGCTGGCTTCCGGCGCTAACGAAATGCAAACCGCCGAAGCCACTTTGGCGCGTCTGGATGAGCTTTCACAGTACTTCCCGCACGGGCTTGAGTACAAAATCGCCTACGAAACCACCTCGTTTGTTAAAGCCTCTATTCACGACGTGGTGAAAACGCTGCTTGAGGCGATTTTGCTGGTGTTCCTGGTGATGTACCTGTTCCTGCAAAACTTCCGCGCCACGCTGATCCCAACCATCGCCGTGCCGGTCGTTCTGATGGGAACCTTCGCCATCCTGTTCTCCTTTGGCTACAGCATTAACACCCTGACGATGTTTGCGATGGTGCTCGCCATCGGCCTGCTGGTGGATGACGCCATCGTGGTGGTGGAAAACGTCGAACGAATAATGAGTACTGAAGGCCTCTCGCCGCGCGAGGCCACGCGTAAATCGATGGGGCAAATCCAGGGCGCGCTGGTCGGCATCGCGATGGTGCTGTCGGCGGTATTTATCCCGATGGCCTTCTTTGGCGGCACCACGGGAGCGATTTACCGTCAGTTCTCGGTGACGATTGTCTCGGCGATGGTGCTGTCGGTGCTGGTGGCGATGATCCTCACCCCGGCGCTGTGCGCCACGCTGCTGAAGCCGCTGCATAAAGGCGAGCAGCACGGCCAGAAAGGCTTCTTCGGCTGGTTTAACCGCATGTTTGACCGCAACGCCCAGCGCTATGAGACCCGCGTCGGAAAAATCCTCCATCGTAGCCTGCGCTGGATGCTGATTTACGTCGTGCTGCTGGGCGGCATGGTGGTACTGTTTATCAAGCTGCCAACCTCGTTTTTACCGCAGGAAGACCGCGGGATGTTCCTCACCTCTATCCAACTGCCGAGCGGTTCCACTCAGCAGCAGACGCTGAAAGTGGTGGAGAAAGTGGAGGACTACTTCTTTAAAAATGAGAAGGCCAACGTCGCGTCCATCTTCTCAACCATTGGCTCCGGCCCCGGCGGTAACGGGCAGAACGTCGCGCGTATGTTTATCCGCCTGAAAGACTGGGACGCGCGTGACTCTTCGACCGGTACTTCGTTTGCGATTATCGAACGCGCCACCAAAGCGTTTAATAAAATCAATGAAGCCCGCGTGTTTGCCAACAACCCACCGGCCATCAGCGGCCTGGGAAGTTCAGCCGGTTTCGATATGGAATTGCAGGATCACGCCGGTTTAGGCCACACCGCGCTGATGGCGGCCCGCGATCAACTGCTCGATCTGGCCAGCAAAGAGCCGGACCTGACCCGCGTGCGCCACAACGGTCTCGACGATAGCCCGCAGCTGCAAATTGATATCGACCAGCGTAAAGCGCAGGCGCTCGGCGTCTCCATTGATGACATCAACGACACCATGCAGACCGCGTGGGGCTCGGACTACGTCAACGACTTTATGGATCGGGGCCGTACCAAGAAAGTGTACGTGCAGTCGGCTGCGCCTTATCGCATGCTGCCGAACGATATCAATTTCTGGTACGTTCGTAACAGCAGTGGCAGCATGGTTCCCTTCTCGGCCTTCGCCACTTCCCACTGGGAAACGGGTTCACCGCGTCTGGAGCGTTACAACGGCTACTCCGCGCTGGAAATCATTGGTGAAGCCGCACCGGGCGTAAGTACCGGGACCGCGATGCAGGTGATGGAAAAACTGGTCAGCGAACTGCCAACCGGTTTTGGTCTGGAGTGGACGGCAATGTCCTATCAGGAACGTCTCTCCGGTGCTCAGGCTCCGGCTCTGTACGCCATTTCCCTGCTGGTCGTCTTCCTGTGTCTGGCTGCACTGTATGAGAGCTGGTCCGTGCCGTTCTCGGTAATGCTGGTTGTTCCGCTTGGGGTTATCGGTGCGCTGCTGGCGACGTGGATGCGCGGGCTGGAAAACGATGTTTACTTCCAGGTCGGCCTGCTGACGGTCATCGGACTGTCGGCGAAGAACGCCATCCTGATCGTCGAGTTTGCCAACGAGATGAATGAGAAAGGCCAGGATCTGCTGTCCGCCACGCTGCACGCCTGCCGTCAGCGTCTGCGTCCCATCCTGATGACCTCACTGGCGTTTATCTTCGGCGTTCTGCCGATGGCCACCAGCACCGGCGCAGGCTCCGGCAGCCAGCACGCGGTCGGCACCGGGGTGATGGGCGGCATGATCTCCGCCACCATTCTGGCGATCTTCTTTGTACCGCTGTTCTTCGTGCTGGTTCGCCGTCGCTTCCCGCTGAAGCCGAAACCGGAATAAGAATGCAGAAACTAAAAAGGCGACTAAATAGTCGCCTTTTTGTTTGCTCATGCAGGGTGCCGTTATAAAACAGTTAGCGCATTCGCTTTTTTCCAGAATTATTTACGAAGCATTCCTTCGATAAAATCTTTCCAGTTTCCCAGTTCACGTTCGATCATAACAACCTCTCTTATTATTATGTGTAGTGTACAAAAATAACCCGGTGTTGTGAAGAAGGTCCAACCGATTGCTGCAATGGTTGCCTTCAGGCCTGAGATAGCAAGCCTTGAGCACACTATGGTTGAATTCATGTTAATTTAATGTGACGCGCAGCAACATTGTGAAACATTAAGAGTTTTGTGTGATTTCACAAAGTTATGCACTTTGCCTGCAAATTCATTCACTGCTCTGACTCTTATTATTTGTTTCTGTCGGTGTCCGGCTTCGGTTATTATTTCGTATACGCCGTCGAGCACGATGGTTTATTCGAAAATACTGCGCGTTTCACCTGCGGCAATACAAAAGGATTAACAATGATGACGACAGACTTTACCCCGACACGAATGTTTCAGGATTAACGAACTCCATACTCACCACCCCGTTCCAGAAGTCATTCATCAATGCTTCAATGTCCCTGAGCTCATCAGTATCCGCTTGACGCACAATAGCGTCAGTCAGCCGCTCCCTGTCGAGGTGTTTTAGCTCATCCAGAGTGGAAGCTACACTTATCCTTGCCATGTCGCTACCCAGTAACACCGCCCCCATGCGAACCGGATCCCAGTTCAAACCCTCACCTTCGTTAGATTCATAAATCCGTTCATCGTGGATAGCGCCGTATTCGCAGATTATTTTAAACAGATCGACGGCATCTTTGGCATTCCCCCGCCCACGATCCCGCCAGGCAAAAAGCTTTAATAGCGCCAGCCCAGCAAGGGAACAGAACGGAATACTCACACCGTTATCCAGCGTCACGATAACCGAATGAGAAAAAACATCGGCGAACCCATCAACAGCCAAAATGACAACATGTTCAGGTGGCCAGAGTACCCGGTTACCTTCAGCCACATCGCCAAAAGGGATCATATCCAGCTCAATCCCTTCAACCATCAGACGATGAGCGCTTTCCGCCACTGGTAACGCTCCTTCGGCGACAAAGGCAGCCCGGAGGGCATCGAACTGCTGCCAGTTCTCAATATAAACAGCGATATCGATGTCTCTGGTACGGCGGCCAGTGCGTCTGCCATGGACATGGTGAAGCAGGATCTCCCGGGCTGTCGCCCCGGCAATAAAAAACGAGATCCCCTGAACAGAGCAAATCTGATTAATGCGGGTTAACAGCGCTTCAATAGCTGAAAAGATCGGATTCGTTAAGGTGAAGGTATTTATCATTGATGCTCTTCGCGACCTCTCTGTTCCTGTCATCCCAGCTTGACAATAATTCAGCAACGCACAGCATTGCCTGCGCTTTCTCGTTCAGTTTAAAACCCTTACCCCAGAAGCAAGAAACCAGTTGAAACTCTTTTTCCGGACCTGGTTTTAATTTCAGTTGAGCGCGTCTTTGTGATAACGGGAATGGTGTAAAAAGCAGCACTCGCTCTGGCTGCAGATAGCCCCCGCTGAGTCTTGCTGCCGCCGCTTCACCTCCCCAGTACTCTCCCGGTTTGAGAGTCATCAGATCCCAGCCATCCAGAGTGGAGGAGCCAATGTGATCTAATTTTGGCCGCAGGGCAGTGGCATAATCTTTCAGCCAAAGCGTCATCAGCTCTTCTTCATTCATCAGCCGTCGACCTGCCTGAGACTTACGGAAAAAGCGTTGCTCCTCCAGGTAAGTAAAAGCTTTACTGACCATCCCCAGCGAGATGCCAGCTTTTTCCGTCAGGTTGCGATAAGTCTCGTTGAGCGCATCCGGGCAAGTTAAGAGAACAAAAAGCAGCTTCATCACCCCTTCCGCAAAACGGCTACTGGCGACGACAGATTTCTTTTCGTACCGTCCTTCAACCCACAGACACAGGCCGGGAATGCGAACACAGGCATTTCCAGCCGTATCAATAAAATTGATCTGGCTTTCAGCACAGTATTCCGCGAGGACGGACGTCAGACGGTTACATACCAGGAGTGCAGGAGTGTTTTCAGGGAAAAGACGTATCTGCCGACGTACGGCCATCAGCGTTTCTTTACGGTGGATTTGCTTAATTTCAAGTGCGAAGGTTGCTGTTTCACCTGCCGGCCCGGTCAGCTTTCCCCATCCGTCATGCACTTCTTCCCCGCCAACAGGTTCATATACAAGATGAAAACCCTTTGGCAGATTCTCTTTCACCCGGAACAAAAGTTCTTCTTCATTCATTGATGTTCACACCTTAAATTTGTTCATGAATCATGAACAAATCAATACTATGAACAAAGCAATTTTGACGCAAGATATATCCGTACCTGTCAGCGATAGATTCCTGATAACCTTAGATCTTATTATTTTGGAAAAGGTAACTTTCTTATCATGACTACTGCTCCTTTAACCCTGTACGGCATTAAAAACTGCGACACCATTAAGAAAGCCCGCCGCTGGCTGGAAGAGCATCAGCTTGAGTACCGCTTTCACGACTACCGTGTCGATGGCCTCGATCGCGCATTGTTAGACACTTTTATCGCTGAACTGGGCTGGGAAGCGCTGTTAAATACTCGTGGCACAACGTGGCGCAAACTGGATGAATCCCTGCGGGCTTCCATCAACAACGCCGATTCGGCAGCGGCGCTGATGCTCGAAATGCCGGCAATCATCAAACGCCCATTGCTCTGCGCGCCCGGTCAGCCTATGCTGCTGGGTTTTAGTGATTCCAGTTACCAGACGTTTAACGAGGTGTAGTGTATGTCATGCCCGGTCATTGAGCTGGCTCAACAGCTTATTCGCCGCCCTTCCCTTAGCCCTGATGACGCGGGCTGCCAGGCGCTGATGATTGAGCGCCTGCGCGCAATTGGTTTTACCGTTGAAGCCATGGATTTTGGCGATACCCAGAATTTCTGGGCGTGGCGCGGCAAAGGGGAAACGCTCGCGTTTGCCGGACATACCGACGTAGTGCCCGCAGGCGACGCCGACCGCTGGATCAATCCTCCGTTTGAACCGACCATTCGCGACGGCATGCTGTTTGGCCGAGGTGCGGCAGACATGAAAGGATCGCTGGCGGCCATGGTGGTCGCAGCAGAGCGTTTTGTCGCCCAGCATCCGAACCACAAAGGCCGTCTGGCGTTTATGATCACCTCTGACGAAGAAGCCAGCGCAACACACGGCACGGTAAAAGTGGTGGAAGCCCTGATGGCCCGCAACGAGCGCCTGGATTACTGCCTGGTCGGTGAGCCATCAAGCACAGAAATTGTCGGCGACGTAGTGAAGAACGGCCGTCGTGGCTCAATGACCTGTAACCTGACCATTCACGGCGTGCAGGGGCATGTAGCCTATCCGCATCTGGCAGATAACCCGGTACACCGCGCAGCACCGATGCTGAACGAACTGGTGGGGATCGAGTGGGATCAGGGCAACGAATTTTTCCCGCAGACCAGCATGCAGATTGCCAACATTAACGCGGGCACCGGCAGCAATAACGTTATCCCTGGCGATCTGTTTGTGCAGTTCAACTTCCGCTTCAGCACCGAGCTGACCGTTGAGATGATCAAACAGCGCGTCATTGAACTGCTCGATAAACACGAGCTGCGCTACAGCGTCGACTGGTGGGTCTCCGGCCAGCCTTTCCTGACACCGCGTGGGAAACTGGTGGATGCGGTGGTGAATGCCATTGAGCACTATAATGAAATTAAACCGCAGCTGCTGACCACGGGTGGTACTTCTGATGGTCGCTTTATCGCACAGATGGGCGCGCAGGTGGTTGAGCTGGGGCCGGTGAATGCCACCATTCATAAAATTAACGAATGCGTGAATGCCGCCGACCTGCAGCTTCTGGCCCGGATGTATCAGCGGATTATGGAACAACTGGTCGCATAAGCGGCATGACTCTGAGAGGTGACAGGCATGGACTGGCTGGCTAAATATTGGTGGATCCTGGTGCTGGTGTTTTTACTGGGCGTGATCCTGAACGTGATTAAAGATCTCAAGCGCGTGGATCCGAAAAAATTCATGGCAAACAAGCCCGATCTTCCTCCCCATCGTGACTTCAACGATAAGTGGGATGACGACGACGAGTGGCCGAAGAAGAAGCCTTAAGTACAAAATGCCCGGTGGCGCAGGCTTACCGGACCTACAAAATCAATTCGTAGGCCCGGTAAGGCGTCAGCCGCCACCGGGCAATCCGCCATCAGGCAAAAAAATTACTCGTTACCCCAGCGGTTGAGGAAATTAGCAATATCATCAATACGCTGCCCGTCGATACCCGCGGCAATCGCCATCTCTGACTGATCTTCCTCACTGATTTCTTCGTTGTTCATCAGGCGGGTGACCAGCAGCTGAAAATATTTCGCCAGCGCATCGCGCTCGTCTTCGCTCACCGGCTTTTCTGCTTCCGTCGCGTACTCATCGGCGATGTCATAATATTTGAGTGGAGTTTCTTCGTTCATGGGTGTCCCCTGTTTAGCGCCTGTGGCTGTCTTGTCTGGCTGCAATCATATCATTCCTCACCGCCAGAACTTATCAGCGGGGTGAGAATTCGTTATCATCCGCTGCTCCATTTCACGCCAGGTTGTCTGATGTCTGCGATTATCGATACTTTTATTGCCCCGCTCTGCCATGAGTCCATCGGGATCCTCCATCAGGACGAGCATCTGCTGATTATCGATAAACCCTCCGGACTGCTCAGTCTGTCAGGAAAAAACCCGCTCAATCTTGATTCGGTGCACCATCGCCTGGTGCAGCAGTTTCCAGGCTGCGCGCTGGTTCATCGTCTTGATTTTGGCACTTCCGGATTATTAGTCGTCGCCCGCAATAAAGAGATTAACGCCGCCCTTTGCCAGCAGTTTAGCCAGCGTGCCGTACGTAAAGTCTATAGCGCCCTGCTGTGCGGGCATCTGGAAAAGGATGAGGGAATGATAGACGCGCCAATAGCGAAAGATCCGGCGCTGTTTCCGCTGATGTCGATCTGCGCCGCGACGGGAAAACCGGCACGCTCCCGCTATCGAGTGATCGAACGTTTTCAGCAGGACGGAACGCTGCTGCCATTAACGCGGGTAGAGCTGACGCCTGAAACCGGGCGAACTCACCAGCTGCGTATTCACTGTCAGCATCTGGGCCACCCGATTCTGGGCTGTGATTTATACGGCGGCCGCCTGCTGCCGGGCAGCGAACAGGCTTCGAGGCTGATGCTGCACGCCAGCCAGCTGGATTTCGTTCACCCGGTTAGCGGGGAAAAAATCAACGCGCGCAGCGAGAGCCCGTTCTGATCACCACATCAAATCATCAGGAATTTTGAAGTCAGCGTACGGATCGTCTTCGTCCTCGGCTTCCTTGCTTAGTGTGCTGTGCAGCACGATGGCGCTCTCGTCGCGCTGAGCAATCTTATCGGCAACCACCGCCGGAATAATGGCATATTTGCTGTCACCGTTTTCCACCGCCAGACGAGCGATAGCCAGACGACCGTTGATCAACTGAGTCTGAGTCAGTTTATCGACGGTGATCTTCTTGATCAGATTGTTATCGGTGAAGTTGAAATCGATATTGCCGCGGGCCACTTCGATTTTGTTCATTTCAATCAGCTGCTTCACCTGTGCCTTCAGCTCTTTCGACATGACGGCCTGCTTATGCTGCTCGCTCAGCTGCTTGTCGCGCTCAATCTGGGCCTTTTTGTTTTCTTCCACCGCCTCTCTGGCCTCACGCGCCTGAACTCGTGATTTTTTTGCCGTGCGCTGGACTTTGGCCACTTTTTTGCTGCTCACTAAGCCAGCTTTGAGCATCTGCTCCTGTAAGGTGAGTTTTGTCATTTTCGTGTCTGAACCTGATGGGGAATGGGCTGGATTATACCTGCAATTGCTGAGGTTGTGCCAGATGGCAGGCGTCACGCATCCTCAGTGGCTTCATCCAGACGGGAAAGATTCGTAGTATATTGAGAGTAAACGAGCTTAACAGGAACTCCCCATGCTTTACTCCATCGGTGAATTTGCGAAACTTTGCGGGATCAACGCCACCACGCTGCGGGCGTGGCAGCGTCGCTATGGCCTGCTAAAGCCGCAGCGCACCGACGGTGGACACAGGCAGTATAGCGATGACGATGTGGAGAAAGCGCTGAAAATACTGGACTGGGTAAAAAAAGGCGTTCCCGTAAGCCAGGTCAAACCTCTGCTGGCGCGCCCGGCGGCTCGTAAAGCGAATAACTGGCTGACTTTGCAGGAAACCCTGCTCCAGCGGCTGAAAGAGGGAAAGATTGAGTCAGTGCGCCAGCTGCTGTATGACTCAGGGCGCGACTACCCCAGAGCGGAGCTGGTGACTGAAGTGCTCCGTCCGCTGCGTAGCAAAGTCTCCGCTAACGTCGCGGCAATGATGACGCTGCGTGAAATCCTCGACGGCATCATTATTTCCTACACCTCCTTTTGCCTTGAAGGTGACCGAAGAGCCCCCGGCGATAATTTGCTTCTCAGCGGCTGGCACCTCAACGACCCTTGTGAAGTGTGGCTGGAAGCGCTTAAACGCACCGGCCAAGGGCACCGAATCGATATTCTGCCCATGACCGCATCAACGCTTGCGCCGGAGCTTTTCCCGGAACGCCAGTGGCTGCTGGTGACCAGCGGTAAAGTCACGGCGGCACGCCAGAAGCAGATTGAAGCCTGGCGCCAGCAGGTCGTTTCTCTCGAGGTCATCGCGCTGTAAATGGCGTCAGCTTGCCTTACCCGCTTTATTACCCTCACAAAACCACAAATCACAACCCATTAATAAACATATAAAATATAATATATTTTTAGTAAAACTTGGACAAATAATCATTCTTGTGCAAGTTTTAAAAGTATCGCCACAGGGTGCAATTCATCGTCAGGGTGAATGTGATGAGCACAATCCAGTCCGTTATCGACCGCTTTGTCGGGTACTACACCGCGCTGGACAGCCAGCCTCCTTCAGCACTGAGCGCGCTTTATCACCCCGCCGCCCTGCTCGTCGATCCGTTTGGTGAACATCGGGGTCTGCCTGCCATTCAGCGCTACTTTCTTCATCTGCTGCAAAACGTGGAAACGTGCCGTTTTTCCATCGACAAAATATTCAGTGCTGACAATGGTTTTTCGCTGACGTGGACCATGCACTGGTCTCATCCGCGTATTGCCGGGGGCAAGCAACTTACTTTAGCGGGCAGCTCTCAGATTGATGTTCAGGACTCACTGGTTATCTTCCAGCGCGATTACTACGATGCCGGAGAGATGCTTTATGAACACCTGCCGCTGCTGGGCTGGGCAATACGCAGCGTGAAAAGGCGGGTGCGCGCATGAAAACGGTGCTGATCACCGGAGCCAGCTCGGGCATTGGCGAAGGACTGGCAAAATCCTGGGCGGATGATGGCTATCACGTGATTGCCTGCGGGCGCGATCCTCTGCGGCTGGATGCCCTGCATCAGTACAGCGAGCTTATTACGGTGCGCCTGTTTGATATGACAGACCGCGAGGCATGCCAGATGGCGCTGGCTGACTGCGCGGCGGAGCTGGTTATCCTCTGTGCAGGAACCTGCGAGTACCTGGACCACGGCGTGATTGACGCCGCGCGGGTGGAAAAAGTGATGAGCACCAATTTTATGGGGCCGGTGAACTGTCTGGCGGCGCTGCAAAACAGGCTCTCCCCCGGCAGCCGCGTGGTGCTGGTCAGTTCGATGGCCCACTGGCTACCATTCCCCCGCGCCGAAGCCTACGGTGCGTCCAAAGCAGCGCTGAGCTGGTTTGCGCAAAGCCTGCGTCTGGACTGGGAGCCAAAAGGCATTGCCGTTACCGTCGTGTACCCCGGCTTTGTGGATACGCCGCTGACGCGAAAAAATGATTTTGCTATGCCCGGGCTGGTCAGCGTTGAGCAGGCCGTCACCGCCATTCGTCGCGGACTGGCAAAGGGCAAATCACAGATTGTTTTCCCGACGGCTTTCGGCCTGCAGCTGCGATTGCTCCACGCCCTGCCCTCGTTCGTGCAGCGTGTACTGCTGCGCAGGATGGTGCGCCCATGAATATCGCGATTGTGGGAAGTGGTATCGCCGGGCTGACCTGCGCCTGGCGGCTGGCGAAGGACCATCAGGTGACGTTGTTTGAATCCGGAGCCGAACCCGGAGGACATACCGCGACGGTGGATGTGACAACGCCCAAAGGCACGTTTGCCATCGACACCGGATTTATCGTGTTTAACGATCGCACCTATCCGCATTTTATTGCCCTGCTGAATGAACTGGGCATCCACGGACAAAAAACGGAGATGAGCTTCTCAGTGCAAAACCCGCTTAGCGGGCTGGAGTACAATGGTCACACGCTCACCTCTCTGTTTGCTCAACGACGTAATCTGTTCAATCCGCAGTTTTGGGGATTACTGCTGGAGATTATGCGCTTCAATCGCACGGCAAAACGGGCGCTGAACAATCCTGAAGCCGCAAACTACACCCTGCAAACGTTTCTCGATACGCATAACTTCACGCCCTTTTTCTCACGGCATTACATTTTGCCGATGGGGGCGGCTATCTGGTCTTCCTCGCTGAAGGAAATGCGCCGCTTCCCGCTTCAGCTGTTTCTGCGCTTCTTTGAAAATCACGGGCTGCTGGACGTGACTCATCGTCCGCAGTGGTACGTTGTACCGGGCGGTTCACGTGAGTACGTTCGGGCTATTCTGTCAAACCTCGGTTCCCGGCTCAGCCTGCGGCTCAACTCGCCGGTACAAAAAGTCGTGCGCAGCGAACAAGGGATAGAAATCCAGCTGGCGGATTCTGCTGCCCATTTCGATCAGGTTATTTTCGCCTGCCATTCCGACCAGGCGCTGATGATGCTGGATAACCCCACGGCGGCTGAAATCTCGGTGCTGGGGAACATTACCTGGCAGCGCAATGAGGTGATTCTGCACAGCGACCGGCGCTGGCTGCCGGTTTGCCCTCGCGCCTGGGCAAGCTGGAACTATCGTCTTAGCCAGCGCGAAGAAGAGAATGCCTGCGTAACCTACAGCATGAACCTGTTGCAGGGTCTGCCGTCAGAAAGCCCGCTGTTTTGCGTCACCCTGAACCCTGACGAGCCGATTGAAGAGCGCTACGTTTGGCGCAGATTTGTCTATGAACATCCCCGTTTTACCCCACAAAGCTGGCAGGCTCAGAAGCGGCGGGCAGAGATAAACGGCCAGCATCGCAGCTGGTACTGCGGAGCATACTGGTACAACGGCTTTCATGAGGATGGCGTGCTCAGCGCCCTGGATGTGGTGCGTGGTATAACCCTGCTGGAGGGCCAGCATCATGAATAGCTGCTTGTATCTGGGGAACCTGCGCCATCGCCGATTTTCTCCGCGACAGCATCAGTTTTGTTATCACATTTTCATGGCGTGGCTCGATCTTGACGAGCTGGATGCCCTGGCAGCCGTCGGGATCCGTCGCAACGGCTTTGCGGCGGCTTCATTCCACGATAGCGACTATCCGCTAAAAGCGCCGTTAAAAGAGAACGTCATCCGGCAGCTGGAAAGCCTGACCGGCGAGCGCTGCGAAGGCAGGATCATGCTGCTGACTCAGCTGCGCTACTTCGGCTTTCATTTCAACCCGGTCAACTTTTACTACTGCTATGACCACCAGCAGACCCTACGCTGGGTGCTGGCCGAGGTGCGCAACACGCCGTGGAATGAACGGCACTATTATGCGGTTGCAGGCCAACGTCCGGCTCCGCAGGCCAAAGCCTTCCACGTCTCGCCGTTTAATCCGATGGAGATGGACTATCACTGGCGCTTTAACAGCCCGGGGCCTCATCTGCGGATGCATATCGAAACTCATCAGCAGGAGAAAATTTTCGATGCCACGCTGATGCTGAAACAGGTTCCTCTTTCACGCTCTGAGCTCAACGGCCTGCTGCTGCGTCTGCCGCTGATGACGCTAAAAACCGTCTTCGCCATTTACTGGCAGGCCCTGCGGCTGTGGCTCAAACGCGTCCCTGTCTATTCTCATCCTGTGAACAGGAGTGAACGTCCATGACCGATCCCCTTCTTGCGCTTGAACCTGCCGCCGCGCGCAACGTTCGTTTCGCCCGCTGGCTGCTGTTTCGTCTTATGGCGGGGCTGCGGCATGGAACCGTGACCGTCCGGGAAGGTTCGCAAAGCTTTCACTTCGGCGAACAGACTCCCGGCGCTCTGCACGCGGAAGTTAACGTCGTGAATCCCGCCGTTTACTGGCACGTGCTCACCGGCGGTAGCCTGGCTGCCGCCGAAGCCTGGATCGACGGCGAATGGGAAACCGATCAGCTCACCACGCTGTTGCAGATCCTGGCGTTAAACACCGCCGTGGTCGGCAAAATAGAAGGCTGCTTTGACCTGCTCGGCAGGCCCGCTGAACGGCTAAGACACTGGACGCGCCGCAATCATCGCCAGCAGGCCCGGCAGAACATCGCCGCCCACTACGATCTTGGCAATCGCTTTTACGCCCACTTTCTGGATGAAGAACTGCTCTACTCAAGCGCGTTGTTTAGCCGCGACGGTCAGGATCTTGCCAGCGCTCAGCAGGCCAAAATGGCTCGACTTTGCGAACAGCTATCCCTGACTTCACAGGATCACCTGCTGGAAATCGGCACAGGCTGGGGAGCGATGGCGGAATATGCGGTTCGTCACTACGGCTGCCGGGTCACGACCACTACGCTGTCAAAAGAGCAATACGACTGGACACAAGCGCGGATCGCCCGCGCGGGGTTGCAGGATAAAGTGGAGGTATTGCTTTGCGACTATCGCGATTTAACCGGTCAGTTCGACAAGCTGGTTTCGGTCGAGATGATTGAGGCCGTAGGGCAGCGCTTCCTGCCGCAGTTCTTCCGCACCTGCCAGGCGCGTCTGCGCCCCGGCGGTAAAATGGTGCTGCAGGCGATCACCATTCAGGACCAGCGCTACCGGCAGTACAGCAAAAGCGTTGATTTCATTCAGCGTTATATTTTCCCAGGCGGATTTTTACCGAGCCTCACCGCCATGCACACCCTGATGACCCGCCACACCGATTTCGTGGTGCGCAACGTCTTCGATATGGGACCGGACTACGCCCGCACTCTGGCGCACTGGCGACAGCGCTTCAACCAGGCCTGGCAGGAGATTGAACAACTGGGCTTTGACGAGCGCTTTCGTCGGATGTGGCTCTACTATTTCGGCTACTGTGAAGCCGGTTTTACCACCCGCAACATCAGCGTGGTGCAGCTGACGGCAGAACGGGTATGAACCGCTGGCTGAAACTCATCGGCTGTGCCGTCGCGTTCGATATTTACTGGGCGCTGGTCGTGATGTTGCGCGAGCGCGGAACGGTTTTGTGGGTGGTCCTCGCGGTCATCGTGTGGCTGACGTTGCCCGCTTCTTTGCGCTATCCCGCCCTGTTGCTGACGGTGGCAGGCTGCGCGCTCGATGCACTTTTTGCGTTGAGTGGATTGATTCATTTCAACAGCGGCTGGCTGCTGCCTGGCTGGATGATGGCCCTGTGGCTGATGTTTGCCAGCGTCTGGATCCGGCTTATCCGCGCCACGCAGCTTCCGCTGGTGCTGCTGGTCATCCTCGCAGCGGTTGGCGGCCCGCTGGCGTACTTCCTGGGAGAACGGCTGGGAGCCATCGAGTTTCTGCATCCGGCCTTTACCGTATTGAGCTGGATGGCAGCAGGATGGCTGCTGTTAATGGCGGCTTTTCACTATCTGATGAGAAAGCCCTTATGAAACTGCAAATGCTCCTCCTCACAGGGTTGCTGACGCTGACGACGCACGCTTGTGCCGCCGACTGGCTGAGCTGGCGAAAAGTGGGTGAAGCCACCCTGACATGGGGGCCGTTCACCGTTTATCACTCGCAGCTGTTCACGCCGGATGGGCATTACCGGACTGCCAGTTCGGATCAGGCGCTGGTGATTACCTATCTGCAAAACATTGACCGCGACGATCTGGTTGAGGCCACTCGTGAACAGTGGCAGGCGCAGGGGATCCTGATGCGCGAGCCGCAAAGTTCGGCGTGGCTGCAAATGCTGAAAAGCCTCTGGCCGGATGTTCATTCCGGCACCCAGCTCGCGTTTGTCATTGAGGATAATCAGGGGCAATTCTGGTACCGGGCAACGGCGGCAGAGAAAAACTTCTCGCCTCTTGGACCTCCGCAGCCAGCACTTTTCAGCCGCAGCTTTATGGCTATCTGGCTCGATCCGCATACGCAGTACCCCGAACTTCGCCAACGGTTGATTGGAGGTGAAAAATGAAACGCATTCTGGCACTTGGCTTGGCGCTGCTGTTCCTGCTCACCGGATGCAGCGCGGAGATCAGCGACTACCGGCAGCAGCAGCCATCCCTCGATATCTTCCGTTTTTTTCAGGGTAAGACGGAAGCCTGGGGAATGGTGCAGGACCGCAGCGGCAAGCAGATCCGCCGCTTCCATGTCGACATCGATGGTCAGGTAAACGGCGAGACGCTGACGCTCAATGAACGCTTTGTTTATAACGACGGCGAGAAGCAGCAGCGCGTCTGGCATATCCGCCGCATTGCGCCCGATCGTTATGAAGGTACAGCGGGTGACATCGACGGCGTGGCAAAAGGCGAGGCCTCAGGCAACGCCTTTCACTGGCAGTACAGCATGAACGTGAAGGCTGATGGCAAAACCTGGCTGCTGGCTTTTGACGACTGGATGTATTTGCAGGATCAATCGCACCTGTTCAACAAGACGACGATGAAGAAATTCGGCTTCACCGTCGGCAGCGTGACCCTTTTCTTTACCCGACCCGCGCAATAAGGAGCACCTATCATGAAAACGCAACCTGTCATCGGGATCAGCGGCTGTTTAACCGGCTCAGCCGTGCGTTTTGACGGTGGCCATAAACGCATGAGCTTTATCATGGACGAACTGGCGCAGTGGGTTACCTTTAAGCCGGTTTGCCCGGAAATGGCGATTGGTTTGCCCTCTCCTCGCCCGGCCTTACGCCTGGTGCAGAGCAAGGAAGAAGGCCTGCGCATGCGCTTCACTCAAAGCCCGTATGAGGATATGACCGACAAAATGCTCAGTTTTTCCGCCGACTACCTGTCCAGCGCGGAAAACCTGGCCGGATTTATCGTCTGCGCCAAATCGCCGACCTGCGGCATGGAGCGCGTGCGGCTGTATGACAAAAATGGTAATCCTGGTCGCAAAGAGGGTGTGGGGTTGTTCAGCGGCGTGCTGATGGAAAAGTATCCCTGGCTACCGGTTGAGGAGGACGGACGCCTGCACGATCCAGTCCTACGGGAGAATTTCATCGAACGCATCTTTGCGCTGCACGAGCTGAATGCGCTGCGTGCCAGCGGGCTGACGCGCAAAGCTTTACTCGATTTTCACAGCCGCTACAAATTGCAGCTGCTGGCGCATCATCAGGCGGGATATCGGGAGATTGGTCCGTTTGTCGCCTCGCTGCATCAGTGGGAAGACCTGGAGGCCTTCTTTGTCGCCTATCGCGAAAAGCTGATGGCGATCCTCCGTCATCCGGCCTCCCGCAAGAATCACACCAACGTGCTGATGCACATCCAGGGCTATTTCCGCAATCAGCTGACGCCGCGCCAGCGCAACGAGCTGCGTGAGGTGATCCTTCATTATCGCGAAGGGCTTCTGCCGATCCTTTCGCCGCTGACGCTGCTGAATCACTATCTGGCGGAATACCCGGACAGCTATTTGCAGACGCAGAACTATTTCAGCCCTTATCCGGAAAGATTAGGGCTGCGTCTGGATATGAAGTAGCGCAGACGAAGGCTACAGGATTTGAGCGGACTTAAAGGGCCTGTTATGACTCAGGCCATTCTCCTGATGCGTCACTCTGCGATATAGTAGCAAAAACTCTCTTACTGACAGGCACTACTGACAATGGCTCTGATCCCTAAAAACTACTCGCGGCTGGAAAGCGGCTACCGTGAGAAAGCCTTAAAAATCTATCCGTGGGTCTGCGGACGCTGCTCGCGCGAGTTTGTGTATTCGAACCTGCGCGAATTAACCGTTCACCACATCGACCACGATCACACCAACAACCCGGAAGATGGCAGCAACTGGGAGTTGCTGTGCCTCTACTGTCACGATCATGAACACTCGAAGTACACGGAAGCCGATCAGTACGGCACCACCGTGGTAGCGGGTGAAGACGCGCAGAAAGACGTAGGCGAAGCGACATATAATCCGTTCGCTGATTTGAAGTCGATGATGAATAAGAAGAAGTAATCGTCATATTCAGCCAAATACAGATAAGTTTATCCGGCCTACATAATCAAAGAATTTTGTAGGCCTGATGAAATAGAGCCAGCGGCAATATATTCGGCACAATACAGTATATATCCGACCTTTCAGGCTCAAACAAATAAAAACACTTTTCATTAGCTACTCGCCGAGAAAACAGCAAAGCAAATTAATAAAAAATTTTATTTATCGACGCAACTCTCTAAACCTCAAAGACGCACTATTAGTTGAGAATAAGACAGCAGAAAACTCCAATTGTTAAATTCCTCAGACCATCGCCCCGCCAGCCTCGCATCATTCACTGATTAAATAAAACCTTTTATTTCAATTGAATAACCAAAAAGAACAGTGCGATAGTTTATCCTGAGCCTGCTTTCCCCGTTCGCATTGACACCGCTATGGCGCTGAACTATCACTGATAGCAGCAGTAAAATCATTCATAAGATCGTCGTATTTTTTTTCGGGGTGCCCCCATGATTTCAATTAGCGAAAACCTTGCTAATACGGCTTACACACGCAATCAGCCGCGCAATACCCATGAATCCCTTACCCTTTCCGAGTTATTTCTCTGTCGGCATCCTATTTTTCGAGGCAATGATTAATCACCACTTAATTAATTAAGTAGCAATACTTCACTTTAATATATTGCATTGAAAAGAACGTCCTTAATAAAACCGGATGCGGTTCGCCTGCATCCGTAAGTACATCTGACCGTGTCATTCAATAAGGGTGGATAATAATGAGTGAGCAACATGTCATCTCTGAAGCTGAGCTTCAGGAGTTTATTGATATCTCCTGTGAATTAACCGGATTCAGCCGCTTTGAGCTGTCGGGCACCGGACAGGTCAATTTTTATTATCAGTGGGTGCAAAAGCATGCGGGAAAATCGCTGACCGCACTGCTTCAGCTTTACGCCGAAAGGCCGGAAGATGCGAGACAGCGAGCGTCTTTCATTGAAAAGCAGCTGATGACCTCTGCCGCGCTGACCCCGCTGGTGCGCAGCATCATCAAACTTTGGTACCTCGGCCAGTGGTTTGACCCCAACAATCCCAATAAAACGGAAATCCCCAGCGCGAACAGCTATCAGCAAGGGCTGGTATGGACCGCGATCCATGCCCATCCGCAGGGTGCAAAACAGCAGGGATTTGGCGCCTGGGCTGAGCCGCCGGTGATGACCTCAGTGGTGAAATTATGAATATCATCACCCCTGAACAAGCCGAAAGAACAGAATACGATGTGGTGATCGTTGGTGGCGGGATATCTGGTGCTCTGGTTGCCAAAACCCTGACTCTGGCGGGGAAACGCTGCCTGATTGTCGAAGCGGGCACCGGCACGGGCTCCGATTATCAGGGCTATCTGGATTATCTCAACACCTTCTATACCGCTACGATCAAGATCCCGAACGCACCCTACCCAACCAACCCCAACGCACCGGAACCGCTGGAAACCGAAGTCACCCACACGCCCAGCGACAAAGGCTATTTTGTGCAGCGCGGGCCGCTGCCCTTCAGCTCGACCTACACCCGTTATCTGGGGGGCACCACGCTGCACTGGCTGGGAACGTCGCTGCGCATGCTGCCGGAAGATTTTCAGCTCAACACGCTTTACAAGGTGGGTATCGACTGGCCGATCAGCTATCAACAGCTCGAGCCCTGGTATCGCAAAGCGGAGCTTGAACTTGGCGTTTCCGCTAACGTTGAGGAGCAGTCCTACCTTGGCGTGACGTTCCCTTCTGACTACGTTTATCCGATGCACGGCCTGCCTGCCAGCTGGAGCGATAAACAGATCGCCAGCAAAATCGACGGAATGCAGGTCGAGGACGATGGCAAAGTTTATACCCTCAAAGTTCGCGGCACTCCGGCGGCCCGCAACAGTACGCCAAATACGGCCTACGACGGCGGCCGGGGCTACCAACCCAAGGGCGCGGTGGGCAACAACAGCGTCGGTCATCGCTGTATGGGCAACTCCAGCTGCGTGCCTATTTGCCCAATTCAGGCCAAGTACAACGCCCTGAAAACGCTGGACACCGCCGATCACAACAATCTGGACATTGTGGTACAAAGCGTGGCCTTCCTGCTGGATATTGAGCCGGGCACGAAAGACATCACCGGCGTGCGATTCAAGCACTATCAGAAGACCAACGATCCTGCTTATACGCAGCACACCGTGCGCGGCAAACGCTATGTTCTTGCCGCCCATGCGGTTGCCAACGCGGTGCTGCTGCTGGCCTCCGGGGCCTGCAAAGGTAACGATTTGGTGGGCCGCCATCTGATGGATCACCCGGAGCTGCTGACGTGGGGAACGTCAAAGAAAACGGCGCTGTGGCCGATGCGTGGCCCGCTGGCAACGTCAGGGATTGAAGATCTTCGCGGCGGCAGCTTCCGCAAACATCATGCCCCCTATCGCTTTGAGATGGGTAACGACGGCTGGCTGTGGCCTGCCCAGTCTCCGGCGCAGGATGTGATGACCCTCGTCGACGATGAACAACAGTACGGCAAGGCGCTGCGCGATCAGCTTGAGCAGCGGGTTTGCCGCCAGTTCCGCTTCGGCATTCTGGTGGAGCAGCTTCCGGAGTACAACAACCAGGTCACCATCGATCCGGCGTTTAAGGACGTGCTGGACAACTATCGCCCGGTTATTCATTACGATTTATCCCCTTACACCCGTGCAGGCTTTGCCAGCGCCTATGACATGGCGATGAAAATCTTCGACAAAGCCGATATCAAGGACGCCTCCTCCTACCCGGAAACGGCCGTCGGTGCCTTCACCTGCCCGGATGGCAGAACGCTGACCTTCAACGGCGCCGGGCACTTTGCCGGAACGCACTGCATGGGCAGCGATCCGGGCAAGTCGGTGGTCAACAAATACCAGCGAACCTGGGAGCACGCCAACCTGTATCTGGTGGGCTGCGGCAACATGGTCAACATGGGCACCTCCAACCCGACGCTCACCATGTCGGCGCTGAGCTGCTGGGCGGCGGACAACATTTTGCAGGATTTAAATGGAGCGCCTCATGCAGTCGATTAGCTGGCAACAGGCCGTTGACCGGCGCTACGACGCGGTGATCGTCGGCTCCGGATTTGCAGGCTGCATCATGGCGAAGCTGCTCACCCGTGCGGGACGGCGGGTGCTGATTGTGGAGGCAGGAACCGGCGATACCAGCTTCGGTCAGCATCAGCAGCATGTGCAGACGTTTATGCAGGCGGTGGCTAAAACGCCGAATTCGCCCTATCCGGATTCGGTCAATGCGCCTCAGCCTGAAGTCACCGACGTGGAGCGGATAACCCCCGGCAAGCCATCGCACAAAGGCTATTTTGTGCAAATGGGGCCTTATCCCTTTGAAAGTAATTATACCCGCCGGCTGGGTGGCACCTCGCTGCACTGGTTCGGCAGCTGTCCGCGCATGCTACCGGAAGATTTTGCCATGGCCACGCGGTTTAACCGCGGCGTCGACTGGCCGCTGAGCTATGAGGATTTGCAGCCGTGGTACGAGCTGGCGGAGCGGGAAATCGGGGTTTCCGCCGACGTTGAGGATCAGCAGTATCTGGGCATCCACTTCGCCGACGGTTATCAGTATCCGATGCAGAAGCTGCCGCAGAGCTATCTGGACCGCTGGATGATCGACGGGCTGGCGCAGGCCAGGCTGCCCGAACTGAACGAGGCCGTGCAGATCCGCTCCATTCCTCAGGGCAGAAACAGCACGCCTAATGGCGGTTATCTTCCTCGCGGGGCGGTGGGCAATCCGGCCGTTGGCAAGCGCTGCATGGGCAACTCAAGCTGTATTCCCATCTGCCCTATTCAGGCGCGTTACAACGCATTGAAATCGCTGGAGGAAAGCGAGGCCGATGTGCTGATCCAGACGGTGGCCTCAAAGCTGCTGATCGCTGAAAGCGGTGAGATCAGCGCGCTGGAATGCAAAGTGTGGCTGAACGACAGCAGCCATGAGTATCAGGCCATTACTCTGCACAGCAAACTGTTCATTCTCGCCGCCAACGCGATTGAAAACGCGGTGCTGTTGCAGGCATCAAAAGCCTGCCAGAAGAGCGGGCAGCTGGGACGCAACCTGATGGATCATCCGGCCATTCTCTCCTGGGGGCTGGCACCGGAGGCCATTGGCGCGTTTCGCGGGCCAGGTTTAACGTCGACGTTGATCAACTATCGCGGCGGGACGTTCCGCCATGACAGAGCGGCCTTCGTGCTGGAAATCGGCAACTGGGGATGGAGCTGGCCCCGCAACGAGCCGGTCGACAGCACGCTGGATCGGGTGGACGAAGACGGGCTGTACGGTACGGCCCTGCGTCAGCGGCTTGGGAAGGATCTGCCGCGGCAAATCCGCCTCGACATGATGACCGAACAACTTCCCGATCCCAACAACTGCGTCACCATCAGCGAAGAGTGGCGCGATCCGCTGGGCAACTATCGCCCGGTCATTCATTACAACGTCGATGAGTACAGCCAGCGCGGGATGGCTTTTGGCCGCGAGGTGGCCCGCAGCCTGTTTTCGCAGCTGCACATCGAGGATTACACCCACTACCAGCCGGATAACCCGGGTTATTTCACCTGTCAGGGACAGGGCTACGTCTGGGCCGGTGTCGGCCACGTGGCGGGCACCCACCGGATGGGGACAAATTCGGATAACTCGGTCGTTAACCGCCACCAGCAAAGCTGGGAACACCCCAACCTGTACGTCATTGGCTGCGGCAGCATGCCGACGCTTGGGACCTCAAACCCAACGCTGACCATGACTGCCCTGACCTTCGCCACTGCCGACCACATACTCGGACGGAAACTCTGATATGAACACCACTGCAAAAGCCATGAAAATCCAGCTTGCTGAAACCTCCTTTGCCGATCTCGGCTACGTTCAGTTTGTCGATGACCGGGATCTGCAACAGGATCTGCAGGAGCTGCGCGATCTGCTGCAAAACGCCATGCGGCTGGAACACGCCACCATTCCGCCGTATTTAACCATGCTCTACACCGTTGACGACGACGTGGACTGGCGCATCATTGAGTCGCTGCGTTCGGTGGTGGTTGAAGAGATGCTGCACTTCACGCTGACCGCCAACCTGCTGAATGCGATAGGCGGCACGCCGGCGGTGGACAGCGCCGACTTTATGCCCAACTACCCGTCCGCTTTGCCATACGGCATCGACGGCATTGAAATTGCTCTGGAGGGTTTTTCTAAAAACGGTATTTCGCAGGGGATGGTGATTGAGCATCCGAAGGAGATCCGCCCGCGCGCGGTCGCCAGCGAAGTCCCCGGCAATATGACCATCGGTGAGTTTTATCTCTACATTGAGTCGCGGCTGCGCGCGGCGGTAGAGAGCCACGGCGAAGAGGCCATTTTCTGCGGTGACCGCAATCGCCAGGTCCCGCCGGACGCTTTCTATTACGGCGGCGGAGGCAATGTGGTGACGGTCACCGATCTGAAAAGCGCCGTGAAGGCGATGCAGGTCATCACCGATCAGGGTGAAGGCTCCGATCACAGCATCTGGGTGGTCGGGGAAGGTGAACTGGCGCACTACTTCCGCTTCAGCCAGATCTACCTGGAAAAGCTGTACGAACCTGAAGATACCGTAGCCAGCGGCCCGACGGGTCCGGATTTTCCGATCCCGTGGAGTAAAAGCGTGATGATCGACGGCAACGCCAAAGTCAGCGATTATCCACCGGGCGAGGTTCGCGATGCGATTATCGCCTTCAACCAGCGCTACTGCGAACTGCTCGCTCGCCTTCAGGAGGCGTTTAGCGGCGCTCCGGATAAACTGATTTCCGCGGTGGTCGCCATGTGTACGCTGCGCGATGACTTTCGCGCCATCACCGCCAACCCGTTCCCCGGCAGAGAGCTGTTCCACAGCGCGCCAACCTTCGAATATACCGTCGCCAACGCCCAGCCGATGGTGCAGCCGCTGGCGCTGGTTGAGCAACAACCCACCATGATGGCAAGTGCTACAGCGTCAGTCGACACCGCCAGCAACGAGGCAACGCTTGCGAAGCTGCAACAGGCGTATTCCACAGGCGATCTGCCGCTGGCGCTGACCTGCATGAGCGACAGCGTAATCTGGGATATTTCCGGCCCGAGCGAATGTCCGTATCTCGGCGTTTTTTACGGGCACGATGGCTTCAGCCGCTTCTGGACCCTGCTTGGCGAAACGGTGAAATTCGGCAGCGCCGGGGTTGAGCAGTCTTTCTTCAGCGGCGACCAGGCGATGTCCTACGGCGGCGAACAGGGAACCACCCAATCGACCCGCACGCCGTACCACTACGACTGGGCGATCCGCTATCAGTTCAACGCTCAGCATCAGATCACGCTGATGCGCCAGTACTTCAACCCACTGAATATTCTTTCGGCGCTGAAAGCGGCGCCCTATCCGGCACCGGCGGGCTCTCCGCGCGCGGCCAACGTTTCATCCACACAACAGGCAGGACCGACAACCATGTCCAGTTCACAGCATGATTTACCCGGTATTCCGTCACCCTTTACCATGCCGTTCTACTATGCCTCGCTGACCAACGTTGGCGTTTACTATCTGGTGCCCGCCAGCCGCGTGGAGCCTTACCTGAAGGGCACCGGCCTGCGCGCCGCGCTGTTTGGCGACAAGGCGATGGTGAGCTTTAACTTCCAGCTGTACGCCGGGCAGTTTGCCTCCGGCATTGATACCCCGCCGGAACAGTGGGGCAGCAGCGGCGCGGCGATCACCCAGGAGCTGGAGCTCAACATCGTGGCCTGGCCTGAACATCGTGCCGATCAATTGGTACCAATCGATTATCAGGCGTTTATTCAGGATGGCGATCAGACCAAGCTGTACGGCAACCATCGCGTCTGGGTGCCCTGCGACGCGCCAATCGCTATCGAAGCCGGTGAAAAACTGTTTGGTGAACCTAAGTTCAGGACCAGTTTTAAAGTCAACCTCGCTTCGCAAAATCCGGTGCGCGCCTCTTCCGCCGCCTATCAGCCGGAGTGGGTCGAAACCTGGGGTTTCCGCGTCGACGATCCGCAGGATGCCAGCAGCGCCATTTTCACCTGCATCGTTAACACCCTGGGCATCAAGTCGATTCCGGGTAACATCTCACCAATTACCGAATACGGTGTGCACGACGGCAAGCTGATTGGCTGTCGCTGGAACATTCTGCAGGCCATGGACACTTATTTCCTGAGCGGAAGCCAGAGCGAAGCGGTGAAACTGGTGCTGGGCACCAGCAGCCATCCGATGCGCAAAGATCTGGACACCCTGATTGGCGGCTGCGCGCCGGTGGCCGTGCAAACCCTCAACTCAGCTCCGGCGGCCATTCAAAGCCGGGCTTATTACCCATAGCCGCGTTCCCCGCTGCCCTTTGGCGGCGGGGAGTTTTGACACCCCTGACCCTTTCGGGAGCCCACGATGAGTGAAGTCGACAATCTCTACTTTTCCCGTTTTGACCAGGTCAAAGGCCAGACTTTTGACTATATCGTCATTGGCGGCGGTGCTTACGGCACCAGCTTTAGCCACCGGGTATTGCAGCAAAATCCTGAGGCGCGAATTCTGGTGCTGGAAAAAGGCAACTATCTGATCCCAGACCACGTCCAGAATATTCCCCCGGCTTACATCAAACTGAACACCAGCACCGGCACCCGCCCGTGGAATTATTACGGCTCACCGGGCCTCAACTTTATGCCGCAAATTCCTTACGTTGGCGGGCGCGCGCTTTTCTGGAATGCCTGGACGCCGCAGCCGGACGACAGCGAAATGCCCGGCTGGCCTCAGGCAGCGATTGAGCGCCTCAATGGCCAGTGGTATTCCACCGGTGAATATATGGGCCGCCGGTACTCGCTTGAGCTGCCGGGAAACCGCAACCAGCCCTTGAATCAGCTGATGCGCGAGCGGCTGTTCTCGCAGCTGGCGAACATCAGCGGCGCCAAACCGCAGCCGGGCCCGTCGGCACTGGATTCCGCGATGGCGACAGGCCAGGGCGTGGCTCCGGAAGACTGGGCCAAATTTTCCCCCATTTCAGTGCTGGTTAACGACGTTCAGCAGTATCCGGAGTCGTTGCAGGTGGTGGTGAATGCCGAAGTGCAGAAACTTGTTGCTGACGGTGACAGGATCAGTGAAATCATCACCGTCGACGGCACGCTGAACGTCGGCCAGGCGCGGGTGATCCTCGCCTGTAATACCCTCGAAGCCGGTTTCATTCTCAGCAAATCATTCCCGCAGGATCCGCTGATTGGCAAGAATCTGTGCGGCCATATTCGCTCGTGGCTTGCCGCGAGGATCCCCGCCAGCAGCGTGCCGGCGCTGACCGGACAGCTTCAGGCGGTGGCTTACTATCTGCCGGGCATCGATAAAACGACCCAACGGCTGATGCACACTCATATCAGCGTGGTTCACAATCCGCAGCCGAAGCAGAGCTACGATCTGCTGTATCGCATTCTGCCTGATGCCTCCACTCCACAGGCCGTCGCCACCTATCAGGATCCTGACTACGTGGTGATTATGCTGCACTCGATGGGGGAATTCCTCGGCGAGCGCTCGGCGGACTCGTGGAACTACGTCAGCACCAGCGCCAAAGGGGAATCAGAGGTGCATATCGAGCTGCAGGCCACGGACAGCACCTTCTGGGAGGGGATGGACAGAACCACCTATGACGTGATGGCCGCCATTGCGGGCGATGCGCCGCTTGAGTATCAGCACAACAATCCTGACGGCACTTTTAGCTGGGAGCGCACCCCGCCGGATAATATCCGCAACCAGGGGCTGGTCCACGAAGCCGGAACGCTGTGGATGGGCGACGATCCCGCGACCTCCATCACCGCCGTAAACGGTCAGATGCACCGCTATCAAAACGTGTATGGCCTGGGCAGCATGCTGTTCCCGCGTCCGGGATCGTGGAACCCGACCCTGACCGGCGTGGCGCAGGCATTTGCCCTTGCCGATGAGTTTTGTGGCCCGCAACAGGAACACGGCAAATGACCCGACGCAAACTCAAGATTGATGCACAAAAGGTCCCAAAATCTTACCGCGCCTACCTCGAGCTGCTGGCGAGCAAAGGGGAAGTGGTGGCGATTGAGGAGGAAGTGGACTGGTACCTGGAAATAGGCGCCATCCTGCGTCACGCCTGCGAGACCGAAAGCCCGATGCCGCTGTTCAGCAAGGTCAAGGACGCGCCGGGATTTCGCGCCGCTGAAATGGGCCCAACGGCCAGCCGCGTTCCCGGCAAACGCTGGCAGCGGCTGGCGCTGATGCTGGGATTACCCGACGACGCGCAGCTGCTGGAGATCCAGGATGCCTTTCTGGAAGCTATCGGCCAACCAGCGCATCCGCCGATCATGGTCGATCCGGCGACGGCTCCCTGTAAGCAGAATAAATGGGAGGGCGATCAGGTTGATATGACCAAAATCCCCGCCCCTATCCTGCACGACGGCGACGGCGGGCGCTATTTCCAGACCGCCGGAGCCATTATGGTGCGCACCCCGCCGGGGGTTACGGTGCCGGAGGATGCCTACACGGTCGATAAAGAGGCCTGGACCAACTGGTCATTCAGCCGGGCAATGATTGCCGACTCGCTGCCGCAGGACAACCCGACGCCCAAACCGCCGCATACCGATTCCGTAGGCGTGGCGCGAGGCTGCGGCCCGCGCTATTCGAAAGACAATGTGGTCGGTCTGTGGCTGCCGTTCCAGCACAACGGCATGATTTACAATATGTGGACCGCGCAGGGCAAAGACTGTCCGTTCGTCATCGCTCTTGGCGTGCCGCCTGCCGCGACTATGCTGCTTTCTGCCGCTCCTCCGGCCTGGCACGATGAGTACAACTATGCCTCCTCGTTTCTTGGTCGCGGCATTGAGATGGTCAAAGCGGAAACCTGCGATGTGCTGGTCCCGGCGGAATGCGAAATCATTATCGAAGGCTACGTCAGCGCCGATAAATCCGTTGCCGAAGGCCCGTTTGGCGAATTTCCGGGCTATCTCTCTAATCAGTCCGGCCTGAAGCCGTTGGCGAAAATCACCTGCATCACCTTCCGCGATAACGCTATTTTGCCGATCTGCATTCCCGGCGTGCCGATTGACTCAACGCTGATGCTCGGGTGTTTCTGTTTATCGGCGACCGCGCGGGTCTATTTTGAGAAAGCCGGGCTGCCGGTGATCGACTGCTTCAGCCCCTTTGAAGCCTCATCACACTGGCTGGTGATCCGGGTGCGCGACGACTGGCACAAAATTACCGGTCTGACGGTGAAAGCCTTTATCGACAAAATTGCGGAGGTGTTCTGGACCAACCATATCGGTAAAACCACCGCCAAGCTGATTATCGTCGGCGAGGATATTCCTCCGGATGACAGCAATAAAGTGACCTGGGCGCTGGCCACGCGCAATAACCCGGTCGAGGGCGTTTTCCATTATCCGCAGTACGATTCTGATGGAACCGGGCTGCAGATTTACCTGGATGTTGCCACCAAACTGCGCGGGCGCGGCGGGCTGGTGGCGTACAGCTGCCTGCAAATCCAACAGCAGGTTAATCAGCCGCTGGAGCAGGTGCTGAGTTTTGAAACCAACTATCCGCTGCCGCTGCAGGAAAAAATCCGCAGCAAGTGGTCTGAATGGGGGTTTGAAGGTTAATCAGGATAACGGCAGCCAGAGTCTGGCTGCCGTTTATTCTCTTTAATCATAGTGACTATCAATGAGTAATAAACCAGCCACACATCCCTCAACTGTTAAGAGGAATAGCCCACACTGAAGCCTCCGACTCACTACTTTCGATTAATAAGTATCTTAAGGAGTAAATATGAAAATTCCAATCTCACTGACATTAATGTTGCTTATCTATTCTGGCACATCGCTGGCCTGGGATTCTCAGGGGCATCAGGTCATCGGACAAATTGCTGATGAACTTATAAAAGGGAGCCATGCTGAAACCGAAGTTAAAAAAATCATCGGTCCAAACGGGACGCTTGCTTTTATATCCGGCTGGGCTGATTGTGTTAAAAGTGTAAAGCTCAACCCGGGAGATTCTTCATTTTATTATGACAGCAAGAAGAGTTTTCCAGAGTGTGATAAATATGAAAACAAAGAAGAACAGATTAAATATGCAGTAGATAACTGGAGCTCATGTAAAGAATACCAGCCCAGCACCATGCCATGCCACGCCCGGTATCACTTCACAGACGTTGCTATCCAGCGAGATGAATACCTTTCTGATGAATATGGAACATCATCTGTTGATATCGTAAAAGCCATCAATGCGGCCATCGCGGTACTGAAAGGAGAAACACCGGATGTACCTTTTCACATCGATAACAAAAAAGATGCACTCCGTCTGTTGGTTCATCTGGTTGGAGATGAAACACAACCTCTGCACGTCGCTTCTGTTTATCTTAACGAAAAAGGTGAAGTCGTTGACCCGGATAAAATCTCCAAACAGTCTGTCTTAGAGAATCAAGGGGGAAATAAGCTAATTGATGGTACGGCCACTTTGCACAGTGAGTGGGACTCAATACAATCTCTTGAACTGAAAGAGGATAAATGGCGTTACTTACTGCCAGGTGCAAAAAAAATCACCTCGCCTGAAGTTGATATCATGAAATGGTCAACAGTATGGGCTAATGATTCCATAGGCGTTAGTAAAACCTTATTTTCTAAATTGACATTCAGTGAATGTATTAAAACTGGAAAAGAAAAAGGCACCTCATGCGAAGGCAATTGGTATATTGGATTAGGTACCAGCAATCCATTGCAACGCGCAAAAATTCAGGAACAGCAGCTCCAAAAAGGAGGAGCAAATCTGGCTAATATCCTTAAGGCTATTTATCAATAATTAACAGCTTGCCCGCCCTGTTATTCAATAGGCTGAATGCAGGGCGTGTGCCCGGCACCAGGTTTCAATTTAGCGATAAGAAGCCACAGTACCCCCAGAATGAGGGTGTCGCTTAAGAACAAGAAACAAACGTTTTTCCCTTATTTTGATTCAATGTACTGGCGTTGTCCTTCATCCATTCAGCGAGAGAATCCAGCGTCGGACGCAGCGATTGACCCAGTTTGGTGATTTGGTACTCCACTCTTGGCGGAACCTCAGCAAACACTTTTCTGGTCACCAACCCACGAGCTTCAAACTGCCGCAGCTGGCGAGTCAGTTCTTTCTGAGTAATGGGGGTCACTGCTCTTTGGAGCTCACTGAAACGAACGGGTTCGCCCAGAACAATCAAGCGATAAAGGATGGGGATCGCCCACTTACCGGATATCAGATTGACAAAGCTGACCATCGGGCAGCCAGTTTCGTTCTCCACTAAAGTCGAAACTTTTTCTTTCATGACTCGCTCCAGACCTGGCTTCAAAGCATCCCATTGGGTGCCTTAGTATCAAAATAGTGCCTACTTTCCAAAGGATACTAATGGATTAACAATAGCTCCACTACTAAATCGTGGAGACAGGAAAATGGGTAGACTTGAGGGTAAATACGCGCTGATTACTGGCGGTACCAGCGGTATCGGTTTAGAAACGGCACGTCAGTTTCTGGAAGAAGGAGCAAAAGTTGCCATCACTGGCCGGAGTGAAGAAAAGCTTCAGGAGGCCAAAAAAGCGTTAGGGGACGTTGTTATTTTTCACATTGATGCCGGAGATATCCCTCAACAAGAAAGGCTGGCTGCAGCGTTACAAGAACGATGGCCGAGACTGGATATTCTCTATATTAATGCCGGGGATGTGACCCACAAACCGCTGGACTCCTGGGACGAACAGGTTTACGACGCGCTGATGAATACCAATCTGAAAGGCCCCTTCTTCCTCATCAAAGCGCTGCTTCCCCTGTTTTCCAGTTCGTCCTCTGTCATCGTTTGTGGCTCAGTTAGCGCACGCATTGGATTTCCACAAAGCAGTGTTTACGCAGCAAGCAAAGCTGCGATCCTTTCTCTGGCGCGAACACTTTCAGCTGAGCTTCACCCGCGTGGGATCCGCGTTAATGGTTTAAGCCCCGGCCCGACTGAAACACCGGCCTTGAACAAAGTTGGGGCCGGAGCGGACGAAGATAAGTTAAGGGAAGAGATCCGGGCTCTTGTTCCCATCGGACGTTTGGGAACCCCCTATGAATTAGCTAAAGCAGCCGTTTTCCTGGCTTCCGATGAATCTTCCTTCATCGTCGGGACGGAGTTGCAGGTGGATGGCGGCGTGGGGAATCTTTAGCCAAAACATCGCTTAACAAAAGCACGAACAGGCACATCCGGGGATGTCAGTGTGCCAGGCTGACTGTGTTTCTAATCAGATTGAGGAAGACCTGATGATCGCTTTATGCAAAGCCTGCGGAACATCCTATGGGGTTACTGATTCTCATCCGGATCGCTGCCCGATTTGCGAAGACGAACGCCAGTACGTCCCCGCCAGCGGGCAGCAGTGGATCGATTTGACTACCCTTTGTGCGACGCACACCAACAAGTGGCAGCAGCTCGACGTCGATCTCCTCAGCGTCCGTACCGTTCCTGATTTTGCTATTAACCAGCGCGCATTTATTCTGAGAACACCGGAGGGCAATATCCTGTGGGACTGCATCGCCACACTGGACGACGCGACAAAAACGCTAATCACGGCGCTGGGCGGTCTGAAGGCCATCGCGATATCGCATCCTCATTACTACTCCACCATGCAGGACTGGGCGGAAGCCTTTGACGCCCCAATTTATCTGCATGCCAGCGACCGAGAATGGGTGATGCGCGGCAGCTCCCGGATCGTATTCTGGGAAGGTGAAACGCTTGAATTAACCAGCGACGTCAGCGTGATACGCCTCGGTGGGCACTTTGCGGGCGGCTGTGTTTTACACTGGGCACGAGGTGAAGGCGTGGTGCTCTCGGGCGATATTGTTCAGGTCACTCCGGGCGCGCATGCCGTTTCTTTTATGTGGAGCTATCCCAATATGCTGCCGTTACCTGCCGCCACGGTCAGCGACATCATCCATCGCCTGAGCAAGGTGAAATTTAAGCAACTCTACGGGGCGTTCGAGGGAAGAAATATCCGGGAAAATGCCGATGAGATCGTGCGTCGTTCAGGTGAGAAGTACATTTCCTGCCTTAAATAAGGCACAAAAAAACCCGCACGGGGCGGGTTTCTTATTATCAGCGGAGCTTAGCTGCTCAGACCATTGTCTTCATCGCGATTGTAAGTGCTGCTGATAACTGGCGTGGCTTACAGCGCGGTAACGTTACCAGCTGCCGGGCCTTTAGCGCCGCTTTCGATGGTGAAGGATACTTTCTGGCCTTCATCAAGAGTTTTGAAGCTGTCGCTCTGGATAGCAGAGAAGTGTACGAATACATCTTTGCTGCCGTCGTCAGGAGTGATAAAGCCAAAACCTTTATCAGAGTTAAACCATTTTACTAAACCAGTCATTTTGTTAGACATAGATATTTCCTTAGTTGATGAGCCACTTAGTGCGGCGATGATGGCCTGTCGTTAGAGTTACTTATTTGGCACTTAGGAGGAGACTCATGAGGAGAATATCTGAAGATAACACCTGAACTGAGGACTGCTTTACTAAACTGCTTTAATAAGGTCTGTGTTCCAAACCAAGGCCGCCATTAAGACACACAGAAAATCATTTAGCAACGTTTTTCATTTTTTATTTTAACCATTTAAACACCCGGACGGCTAACTCTGCCGCCAGGCTCGTCATCAGGCCGGGTACGAACGCAGGTTCAGTAAGCCTGCGTCACCGGGCAATATCAGCCCCAGGCCTTATTCTGCAGAACCACCCGATATCCGTCTGAATCAACAAAGGTTTTACCGTTAACGTCCCAGTATGGGTTAAACGATTTTACCGTTTTGAAACCAGCCCCGGTCATTCTTTTGCAAGCCTGCGCCCATTCATTTTCATCAGAATAATAAAGAACGAGCAAATCATCCTCGGTTTGTACTGGCTGCACAGGATGGTTAAGGCAGAAGGTGAATTCAATGTGCCAACCCTCCCCTTCTCGTCCCAACATGATCCCGTTGAAACCCTCATGATCGTTGAATTCAGCAATTTTTCTCAGACCCAGTCCCTGGCTGTACATCATAAAAGTTCTATCAAGATTGGTGACCGGTCTGGCAATGCGCATATGAGTAAACATCTGGAGGGTTCTCCTGGATAAAGGACTGATTAAACTTCGAATTCCAGCTTGAGTTTACATGCTCTGATATTTCTCATTTGTCGGTGCGAGCCGTACCCAGCCTGCGTCACCGGTTCGGTTCCGGATTTCCTGACCCGCTTTATTGAACAAACCCTTCTTCCAGAAACTAAAAGCGATCAAACGCCAAAAAACAGAATTGGATCCTTCATTTAATCAAAATTGGTACTCGATTGCAGGGTTTGCTGGGAAGTAAAACTAGGCATTGTTGTAAAAATGTTAACGACTATTCGCGGCATAAATGATGAGGCACGGTTCGGCGTAGCTACCTGATATCCATCTCATTCTCGCTACTGACTTCCCACAAAGGAACCTTCGTTTTGAGTAATGCAGAAGAATTAACTAACTATCAAGAACGTACTCCACAAAACCGGGAGTTAAAAGGCGGCCTCAAATCCCGCCACCTGACCATGATGTCGATTGCCGGTGTTATCGGTGGCGCCCTGTTCGTCGGTTCCGGTAAAACCATCGCTCTCGCAGGACCGGCCGCAATTCTCGCCTACCTGGGTGGCGGGATCCTGGTGGTACTGGTGATGAGGATGCTCGGCGAAATGGCCGTTGCCCAGCCTGATACCGGTTCTTTCGCCACCTATGCGGATCGCGCGATTGGTCGCTGGGCCGGTTTTACTATCGGCTGGCTCTACTGGTATTTTTGGGCGCTGCTGATGGGCTGGGAAGCCTTTGTGGCTGGCACTATCCTGCACAGCTGGTTTCCGATGGTGCCGGGATGGGGTTTTGCTCTGATTGTCACCCTTTCACTCATGTTCGTGAATTTTATGAATGTGCGGAGCTACGGTGAGTTCGAGTTCTGGTTCGCGTTGATAAAGGTGGTGGCGATCGTCCTCTTTATCACGATAGGCTGCTTCGCGATTGTTCACCTGTGGCCGTGGGGGAACACCTCAGGATGGTCGCACCTGACCTCAACCGGCGGTTTTGCCCCTAATGGCGGCAAGTCGGTGGTGGTTGCCCTGCTGGGAGTGATGTTCGCCTTCCTCGGTGCAGAAATCGTCACCGTTGCCGCAGCCGAGTCAGCCAACCCTGACAAGGAAATCATCAAAACCACCAAATCCGTCATCTGGCGGGTCTGCCTGTTCTATATCGGCTCCATCTTTATCGTGGTGGCACTGGTGCCGTGGAACGATCCCCGCCTTGGCGATTCCACCTGGGGCTCTTACCGCGTTGCCCTCGATGCATTAGGCATCCCCTATACTGGCCTGATTGTTAACTTCATCGTTCTCACTTCCGTTTGTAGCTGCTTCAACTCGGCGTTGTACACCACTTCACGCATGCTGCACTCAATGGCCCGCCGGGGCGATGCCCACCGGGTGATGCAGATCACCGGCAGGACCACAGGCACACCGTGGGTTGGAGTGCTGGTCTCCAGTATTTTTGCTCTGCTGGCCGTCGTGCTTTCTGCCCTGCAGTGGATGGATATCTATGATGTGCTGATGCAGGCCACCGGAACTATCGCTCTGCTGGTGTATCTGGTTATCGCCTTTTCCCAGCTGCGCATGCGACGCAAGCTTGAAGCGGAAGGTAAGCAAATCCGGCTGCGGGTCTGGCTGTTCCCCTGGCTGACCTACGCGGTGATCGCTTTGATCATCGGCTCGTTCGTGGTCATGATCTGGGAAGGAACCTACTTTAACGAGGTGGTATACACCCTGCTGCTTGCGACAGTTATCGTAATTATGGGGATGATTGCGCAGAAATTTAATATTGGGGCGCAAAGCCGGCAGGGTTGAGTGCGCGGATAAATAACCAATGATTCGTTCCTGGCCTGCGCTCAGACCTGTAATTACTGCAAACTAGCGGGCTGCTCTATTGTCGGATGCACTTCGCTTATCCGGCCTACGGTTCAGCAGATTATGCAGCAGCCGTAGGCCCGGTAAGCCTGCGCCACCGGGCAATTTTCCTGCTCAGCTATCCATTACTCAATCTGCTGGCTAACGCCCCTCTCGCGTAGTATTAATAACGTATAAATATCAATCTTATCGGCGTTTTGCCAGTACGAGTCCCTGTTACACTATTTCCCAGGTGGCCCCTCACCGTGCGATTGGGTTTCAGCCCCCAATAACCTATCGTTTCATAAGGACAACCAATAATGTCATTCAATAATAAAAATCTGTACATGACTCTCTTATCCCTCTGCACCTTCCCTACTTTTGCAGCACAATGCACAGCAGAAATCCTCGCTAAAAACAAACTGAACTACTTCATCCTTTCGAGCCAGCAGGCAAGAACTGAAATTCCCAAATCTGTATCAATCGTTATTGATAGTCCTGATGGGTATCTCCGGTCATCGCTTCAAGCCAACTTCAGTCAATGCGGTGAGCTAATTGGCGGCCGAATGAAAGAGGTCAAAATCTCAACAACTGAGAAAACAGTATTCACGGCAACCTCTGAAATTCAGTTGAATAAAACTGAATTTGGCTGGCGCATCCAGGTGAACTCAAACGGGATCATCGACGATAAAAACAGCCAGAAAACCACGCCGGTATACCGGCAGGCTCTTGAGGGAATGTACCAACTTAACGAGAAAGGAATTATCAGCCGCACGGTTAATCGTTCGGTTTTCTCGGCCACAAAACCGGAAGATAAAGACAAAACTACATCGGGCACAATCGACTACACCTTCAATTCATCAGGATTACTGGCAAGTGCGGTAAGCAAAGGAAGTAGGGCGTTAGATAATAATACGATTGAATATAGTTATGATGACAATCATCGTCTGATTAAAACCCAATCACCCTCGACCACAGAAGAATATGGCTATGATAACGAGGGTCGTGAGTTGACTCAGAGCAAGACTCAGACGTACTTCACCATCGAAAAAACCCTGACCACCTGTGAGGATTGGAACTCGCATGGAGAATGCACACGCGCCAATATGGATATCACGATCACCCCAATTAATCGGACTGGTAAACAGTATGTGGAAAAACATAAGGCCGTGGTGACAACAAAATACGAATACTGGAACTGACTGCATTGCGGGGTTTGATATCCGATGGATGGGCTGTGATTCGTCCTGACCTTAGAAATGACTTATCAGATTGCCGATAACGCAGAGTCACATCGTTCTAAAACAATGCCTGGCCGCCAAAAAGGCCGACCGGGCAATTTTCCTGCTTAGCTATCTATTTTTTCGCGAGCCCTGCGCGGCGCTTTTAAATCCGCAGCGAAAAACCAAACCAGTTAACACAGCAGCCCGATGAGCGTTCTTTCGGCTTCAGCTGTCGGTGATTGCTGGCAGGGCTACATAGGTCAAACCTGGTACCTGGTTTGTCGGAAATGCCTCACAAAGCTACAAGTTTGGGATGAAAAAAGTTCGTTTCCGGACTTCTTTCTGAATGAATTTGTGGATTATGCGTCTGTAGTGTTCTTCCATTCCCGAAACATTCTCGTCTGATAAGCAATTGCGTCGGAGATAAACGACATGCGACCCAATAAGGTCTCAGGCTGCATATTGGATATGTTGCTTTTTGCGGTAGTAAATATTTGGGACGTAATCCAGTCATTGATTTTCGTTGGCGGTGTCATCGTCTGCATCATGCTGCCTGTCATGTGGCCCATGAAATTTGTCTACATGGTGGTATGGCTTATTACAGCTTACGCCCTTTCAAAGCTCGTTGACCATTTAGGCGAGTACCGAAAGAAAGATAAAAATTTAAGATAAGGAAAAAATTCTGTTGCCGGATGCGCTTCGCTTATCCGGCCTACGGTCCAGCAGATTATGCAGCAACCGTAGGCCCGGTAAGCTTACGCCACCGGGCCATTTCCCTTATCAGCTATCCAGTTTTTCGCGAGCCCAGCGAGGCGCTTTTAAATCCGCAGCGAAAAACCAAACCAGTTCACACAGCAGCCCGGTAAGCGTTCTTTCAGCTTCAGGTAACAGTGACTGCTGGCACAGCAACTGAGTCAACGACTGGCAATAGTCACAAAGCACTTCTGCATCCGGTTCAAAATGCTGGGGAACATCTGGCAGCTTTTCTACGGTAAAACAGCCAATCAGATGCGGCGGGATCGGCTCTCCGAGTGTCGGACGCAACAGTGCGAGACACGCGCCGATACGGCCCAATAGCGCCAGTTTTTGCGCCGGGTCGTGGCACTCAATCAGGATTTCAGCAAAGCGGTCGCAGCAATCGGCCAGATCGGTAAAGTCTGTTGCCGCGCTAAAGGGGATAGTCAGTAAATCGCAATCAGGAGTGAGGATTGTTGCCATAGTGGCACCTCCAACAAGAGATATCTGAATACCGCCAGCGGAGAGGTCAAACTCACGGGAGGCGGACCGAACGGGGTTGACCTTACCGGCCTTGTTGGACACCGGCGCGTCTTGCGACGCCCCCGCCCGGTCCACCATCGAGTGTAACCGTGCGAACGACACAAAAAAAGACGCAGGCGCGTCATGTGTCGCCAACAAGCTGAATTCAGGAGGTCAATCCCGGCACCTGATTTTGCAGGTGCGGCATCACGATACTGCTATTTGGCTGAAGAGAGTAGTTTGGTTCCGGACTTACTTACTAATATGCCATTATCTATTTTTGACTCGTGATGTCGGATATAAGTAAATAGCGGAATAAAAGGGGCAGACTATTTTCTTGGCTTCATTTTCAGGAAAAACTACCATGTAGCTTAACTTTTGTTACCCCAACCATTCTTCCGGGTATATTGATAATATGCGTAAATTACAAAAACTAATTGCAGCCGAATATACCAATCCTTCACCTCAAACCAAACTATCTTCAACTGCAATACCTCGTATTGCATCAAAATGTCGAAAGGATGAAATTGCAGATGCACATATCCTTTTAAAGCAGCTCAAAGCTGAGTTGGCTACTGTTCCTGAATGGGATGGGGATACACAGGATGACATCTGGAGAGCTATCGAACTGTTCAGGGCAATCCTGGCCAAAGTAAGATAATAAATGTTCATGATGTCCGCTTCTGGCAAAAACCAGCCTAAAAAAAAGCCCGGTCCAAAAAAGACCGGGCAAAGCGTACTCCCACAGCATGTAAATCTATTTCACTTAAAAAGTACCTTTAAACCCAATGCTCCCGGTCACGTCCTTGCTGACCTCACTCTGCTGGCCTTTGTTGCTCCACTCACGGCCGACTTCGCCGTAGAACTGGAAGTTTGGTTTCACGCTCCAGGTGGCACCGGCGGCGGCTTCGGAGCTGGAGTAACGCTGTCCGGCGCTCAGGTGCGTGCTGGCGGCAGCGTTGCTGAAGCGGGTGTTGTCGGAGCCACCCATGCCCTGCCACAGGTTGACGCGGACGTATGGTGTGACTTCGCCCTCTCTGGTCTGGTAATGGCCGACCAGACGGGTGCCTATACGACCGGTGACGGAGTCTCCGGCGTCGATGCTGGCTCTGGTGCGGGTATCACCTTTGACGTTGATGTCGTCGAAGCTGCTGTGCTGCCAGATCAGCTGCGCCTGTGGTTCAAGCTGCCAGTTGCTGTCGCCGAGGTTATACGGTTTGCCGATTTCCACCGACGCCGCCAGGCTGTTGCCGTTTGGCTCGTAGGTGTTGCCGCTGGTTTTCACTCTTAAGTCGTGGCGACCGTACTGCAACACGTTATCGACCCAGAAACCGTTGTCCGCCGTCCAGGTGGCGTAGCCGCCAAGGTACAGCGCGTGATCTTTGATTTCCCCGGCGTAGCCATAGCGTCCGCTGGCTTGCCCTTCCACGGAAGTGCGGGAATCCAGCAGGCTGGCGTACAGCCCGGTTTTCCACTGGCGATTCGTCCAGATATCGCTGCCCACCTGCACACCGTTCATGTGGGTGTTGAGCGAGGTATGCGCCGCGTCGTTCAGACGGGTACGACCGCTATCGCCGAGATAACGGGCCCAGGCGCGTTTATCATCGTCGTTGCCTTTACTGAAGGTGTTCTCATCGCCCATGCGTTTGTGCAGGTTGCTGAGTACCGCCAGATCGCCCGTCCGCACGGCCTGCGCAATGCCGTTAAACAGCGGCACTTCGGCACGGTAATCGGTGCGCAGATACCAGTTCTCGCCTTTGGCTTTTAAATCACCCGCGAACAGGTGGTACTCAAACGCCCCGGCTTCCAGATGATCGGCCCCGAGAGAGAACGCATCGCGGGTGGACTGCGCGGTAGTGGTCGCGCCGTTGCGGGCTTCCACCACTTCGATACCGTCGCCGTGGGTTGGTGCGCCCAGGCGGGAAATATCAATATTCAGCGTGGTTTTACCGGAAGCTGTGCCGCCGTCGATAACCAGTTTATCGGCATTGCCTTCACCGCCTTTTTGCTGCGCGGCGAGGTTGATGGTACCGTTCGCGCCGCTGTAGTCGCCTTTCACCACCAGCGCAGAGCCGATGCGATTGCTGGTCAGGTTGACCGTACCGGCGTTGTTCAGCCCGGCGATTTGCTGGTTGTACCCCTGGTTATCCAGCAGCGTGCCCTGGTTCACGGTGTGCACCGAGTTTTCGCTCAGGGTCTGAGTGCCACCGGCGCGCAGCACGCCGTTGGTGATGCGGGTCATGCCGCTGTAGCTGTTATCCCCGGTAAGCACGGTTGTGCCGCTGCCGATTTGCTGCAACTCGCCCGCTCCGCTGATGTTGCCGTTCAGGGTGAGCGTATTACTTCGGTTCACGGCCAGCGCGGTGTTATCTTCAATATTGCCAATAACTGCGCCTGTTGTGCCGCCGTTGCCCAGCTGCAGCACGCCACCGTTGATGACCGTGCCGCCTGTAGCCTGGCTGTCGGCGGTCAGCGTCAGCACGCCTTTGCCCAGCTTGCTGAGCTTACCGTTGCCGATAAGCGCGGTGGACAGGGTGGCCTGGTTGCCGTTGGTGTCGATGCCGCCGCCGTTTTCGCCAATCACCACCTGACGATCGGTGTCGAAGCCCTGGCCGTAGCGCAGCGTACCACCGTTCAGCGTCAGGCTGGTGTCATGAATGCCGAGGTTGTTGTCGGCGCTGACGCTCAGCACCCCGCCGCTGACGGTGGTACCGCCGCTGTAGGTGTTGTTGCCGTTCAGCACCAGCGTACCGATGTCGGTTTTGTTGATACCGCCGGTTCCCTGCAACACGTTGTTGAGGGTGGCAGTGATATCAATGCCGTCCACGGTGCCATCGCCCACGCGCAGCACGGTGTCTGCGGTGTGAGTGTTGAGCGCATCGCCCTGCACCACGTAGCCGTCGGTGGCAAACTGCGCCCCGCTGATCCACACGTCGCCCAGCGATTTATCGACGGTGACCGTGCCTTTCGCCCCTTCAAACACCGCAAAAGCATCGTCGTCAAACGGAGCGTTCAGCGCGCCCGATGGATTGGTGCCGTCGGTGGTCCAGTTGTCGTTACCCGCGCCGCTTTGCCATACGCCGTCGCCGCCGTCGATAACGTTGTTATTTTTCAGCACTCCGTCCTGACCCCCTGCGCCATCCCAGAAGCGCAGTTGCAGCCCGGCGCGGTTCACCAGGTTGACCTGATGATTGACCGAAGTCTGCACGTACAGGCTGTCGGCCGCTTCCGGTGCGTTCGCAATATCCAGCACGTTGTTTTGCAGGCTGCCGGTGTAGTTGATCAGACGGTAGACCCCGACGCCAAAGTTGCCGCCGCTGGTTTCCGTGATGTTCAGCTTGCCGTCGAGATTGAGGTCGCCGTTGACGTCAATCAGGTCGTTAAGTTTGCCGCCGACGATGTATGCCTCACCCAGTTGATAGTCGAGCTGCGAATCCTGATTGAGCGTCAGGCTGCCAGTGGTGAGTTTGCCGACGCTGCTGAGATCGGCCCCGGCGGCGATATGTCCGTTATCAGCAATGGTCACCGCCCCGCCGATAATGCCGTTACCGCCAAGTGTGGTGTTGGCATCGACGGTCACGTCGCCGGTCGCCGCATGCTGATCGCCGTTCACCAGCAGCACGCCCTGTTCGACGTGCGTGGTTCCGGTGTAAGTGTTATCGCCGGTGAGCGTCAGCGTACCGCTGCCCTCTTTCACCAGGCTGCCGTCAGCGCCGCTGATGATACCGCTGATAGCATCGTCGCGGTTCAGCGCGCCTTCACGCAGCGTTTTCGCGCCCAGATCCACGTTCCCGGCACCGAACAGCGAACCGATAGCCGTTTCCTCTTCCGCACCTGCTACGCTCACCACGCCGCCACTCCTGTTATCCACCGTGGCTTTGCGGCCCTGAGCTTTGTTGTTGAAGCTCACCGTGCCCTGGTTGACGATCTGCGCCTGACCTGCGTCGGCGTTGTTATTGACGGCCAGTCCGGCGGTGGTCCCGACGTTAATCTGCACATTGTCGCCCTGCGCATTACCGTTGAGCTGAGCAAGGCCGTTGTTGCTGATATCGATAAGTGAATCGGCCGCCTCGCTGTTGTAGTTTAGCGCCAGCAGGCTGTCGTCGACCGTGAAGTGGTGAGCCAGCGCCGAGCTGTCGTTGTTGAGGTTCAGCGTTGCGCCGTGAGTCAGGTTCACATCGCTGCTGCCCGCGCCGAGCGCCGCGCTGCTCTGCGCATCCACCACCACGTTTGAACGATGATCGGTACCGCTAATCGCCGTGCCGCCCTGATAAGTATTGCTGCCATTGTGGGTCAGCAGGCTGTCAGCATCCGCGCTGCTGCTGCGGACGGTCAGTTTGCCATTGCCGCTGATCAGGCCGTTATCCGTCAGCGTATGGCTGTTGAGATCCAACTGGCCGCCTGCATCGCCCAGGATAATTTCACGGGTGGTGTCCCAGTCGGCGCCGTTTTGCAGCGTTGAGTTGTTGTTGATGGCGATGGCGGTGCCCGCCGCGCCGAGGTTCTGATTGCCCTGAACCTGCAAGGTCCCGCCCTCAATGCGGGTTCCGCCCTGATAATCGTTGTTGCCTTTGAGGATCAGCACGCCCGCGTTGCCTTTCACCAGTGCAAGGTTATCGCTGGCGTTGGTCTGCACGATGTCGGATTCAATGGTGGCCTTCATGCTGGCAGATTCGGCAGTGCCGTCACCGACGTTCAGCCACAGGTCGCCTTTTTGCAGAGGAGTGTCTGCCGGAACAGAGCTGTCGGTCTGGGCCGCAGAAAGCGTATCCACTGCGTGCAGCGCATCTCCCGTCACCACGTAGCCGTCGCTGGCAAACTGCCCGCCCGCGAAATGCACGTCTCCGGCGTTGGCCGTCACGTTTACCGTGCCCGGTGCGCTCTGGAAGATCGCGTAAGCATATTGCGCCCAAGGGGCGTTGCCTTTACCGGAAGCCGTAGTCCAGTTGTTATCACCGCGATCGCCACGGGCCGCCCAGACACCGTTGCCGCCGTCGACGCGGTCGTTCCCTTCAATCCCGGTCGCGCCGTGGCTGCGGGTAGCGGTGTTCTCATCGCCATCCCAGAAGGTCAGCGCCAGGCCGCTGTCGTTCACCAGGTTTACTTCATGATCGATGACGGTCTGAATGTAATAGTGATCGTCAGGCGTACCGGCTGGCAGAGAGCCCAGCGTCAGACCGCCGTCGTTATGCAGGCTGCCGCCGTAGTTGTAGATACGGTACACACCAGGGCCGAAGCTGCCGCCGCTGGAGGTACTGACGTCGAGTTTACCGCCCAGCGTCAGGTCACCGGCGACGTCCACCAGGTCATTCAGGTTGCCGCCAGGTTTGTAGGCTTCACCAAATTCGAAATCGGAAAGCGTGTTTTTGCCGAGCGTCAGCGATTTACCGTTGCTGATGCGCAGCGTTCCGGTGCCGCTGTCGCCGGGTTGCAGCGTGGCGTTATCGCCCATGATGACGTTTCCGCCGAGCGTGCCGAAGCCGCCAAGTAGCGTATTGTTTGCCACGGTCACATCGCCCGTGGCCGCGCTCTGGTTACCGTTAACCAGCAATGAACCCTGATTGACGCGGGTTTCGCCGGTATATGCGTTATCACCGCTGAGACGCGTCAGACCGCTGCCGTCC
Source organism: Enterobacteriaceae bacterium 89 (assembly GCA_014156375.1). Lineage (GTDB taxonomy): Bacteria > Pseudomonadota > Gammaproteobacteria > Enterobacterales > Enterobacteriaceae > Scandinavium. Next base: position 1,388,974 of record RQJH01000003.1, read on the forward strand.
TGGTGGAAACTACCGATACCGCTGATCGCGCCGCCCAGATTAAGCACTTTGCTGAGGTTGATGGTAAACAGACCGTTGTCGAGAATGCGGGTCGCTTCCGACAGCGCACCGCGAGTGCCGCCGTTGCCCACCTGCACCGCCGCGCCGCTGTCAATCGTGGTTTGACCGGTATAGGTGTTATCGCCCAGCAGCACCGTAGTGGCAGAGCCCGCGCGTTCAAGCTGACCGTCGCCGCTGATGACCCCGGTGTATTCCGTATTGTTATCACCATCCAGCACCAGCTTGCTGCCGCTGCCTGCCGTTTTCACGTCCAGATTGCTGATGGTGTGCGTCCCACTGGTCACCGAGTTGTCGCCTGAACGCAGCGTTGCGCCGTCGGTCACGCTCAGCGCGCTGGTGCCTGCCAGGTTGTCGACCACGCGCACGTCTGCCGCGCCGCCGGTGACGGTCAGGCTGTTCCAGCCGCTGCCGATGTTGGTGCCTTTGCTGAGATCGTCGCCGCTCAGGCTGCCGATTTTCGCGGCGGCTCCGTGGGTATTGGTCAGCGTCAGCGTATTACCGCTGTTAGATTCGGTCAGAACATGACTCACCTGGCTCAGATCAACATCGCCAATGCTTGCCTGGTCGTTACCCTGCGCCCCGCGGAAGTCCACGCTACCTGCCAGAGTGCCTGCGCTCCAGTCGAAGCTGTCGCTGCCGTTGCCCATATCAATGCGGCTGGACACGCTACCGCCGGAGATCTGCAATTTATCATTTCCGTCACCGGCGAAAACGTTACCGGTAACATTTCCGGCGACGAAAAAGATAGCATCGCTTCCTGCACCGCTTAACAGTGCGGTACCACCGTTTGCTGCGCTTAGCGTGCCGCGGTTGGTGATGGTGTTGTTGGTATCACTGCTGACGTCCAGCACTACGGAATTCTGGCTGGTCGTTTGCAGCGTGCCGCTGTTGTTCACCGTTTTACTGCTTCCGGTATCCGCATCCTGGCCGGAAAGATCGACCAACGCCGATGTACTGCTGGCGCTGGTTGAAATGACTGCGCCCGAGTTGCTGAAGCTGTTAGCCGCTTTGGCGTTAATCGCCGCCGCGCTGTCGCTGGCGGTGGTGATATCGCCGCTCTGGGTCACGGTTTTGGCGTTTTCCGCCAGCAGCGCGCTACCGCCGGTACGGTCTTTGATATTGATAGTGGTTGAGGTGGAAACGTTGCCAGTGGTTCTGGCGCGGATCCCGCTCCCGGTCGCATCTCCGGCGGCGTTACCGACGTTAATCACATAGCTGCCGTCGATAGTCAGATCTTTACCCTGAATCAGATCGCTGGAGTCTTTGTTCTCAAAGGCAAAGCCCGCGCCGTTGCCGGAAGCATCATTCCCGGTGACGTTAAGCACGTTGTTGGCCCCGCCGGCAGAAAGAGTGACGGAGGTTCTGATCGCCGGGCCGTCACCGGCGTTAATGGTGACGTTGTTGAGCTGAATATTGGAGTTATTGGCATCGTTCTGGATACCCGCGCCGGAGCCGGTAACGTCAATCTGGGTGTTCGCCGCCGTGAGCTGTTTCGCACCGTCGGCCAGCAGGATCGCATCTGCGCCGTCCGCCGCTGAAATATGGTTATCGCTGCCAGCAATGTTCAGCGTTGCGCCGTTTTGCAGCTTCACGGCTGCTTCACCGCCGTTGGCGGTCACGGTGCCGAGCTGCTTAACCTTCGCATTTTCGCCGTCCACCAGCACGCCGATATTGCCGGACTCACGCCCGTTGCCGCTGACGGTCAGCGCAGAAGAAGACTGGTTATCCAGCGTGCCATCTTTGTCCAGATGCACGCCGATATTATTCTGCCCGCGAATATCCAGACCGGAAGCGCCGCTCAGCGTCAGCACGCCCTGATTGCTGACGTAATAGCCGGTCACGCCGGACTGGCTGTCGAGAGTGGCAATGTTGGCGTCGGAGGTCACCGAAGTGACAGAAGAATTCTCCACATCGGTGCCGTCCAGGCCATGGCCTTTACCATCCACGACTACGGCGGTGGTGTTATCGTGCTCAAGCACAATCGCGCCATCGGCAATTTGCCCGCTCGCCCCGCCGGTCACTTCCACCCCTACACCGTTTTCGTTGTTGACGTGAATTTTGGCTTTCCCTGTGCTGACGCGGGTGCCTGCGCCGTTAGCCAGCACGCCGACGGAGTTGTCGCCCGTCAGGGTCAGGTCATAGCCGATGTTATCGCCATCAAAGCTTGCGCCGTGATCGAGCAGGAACAGCGTGGTGTGAGTTTGCTGATTATCGTTAAGCGTCAGGTTTTCAAGGTTAATCAGCGCTTTATCACCATACGCGTAATAGCCAATCTGGTCGCTGTTATTGAAGGAAACGGTGGTGTTTTTGCCCAGATCCGCCACGGCGTTATTACGTACGTGCACGCCGATTGCGCCCTGAGCATTCAGGGTGATAGCGGAATCAATGGTGGATGTCGCCTGATGGGCATCATCACGGCTGGCGATGTAAGCCGCATAGTTACGGTATTTCAGGTCATCGCTGCCGTCGGTGTTTTTAATCACCGTGATCGCCCCGGTGGCCGTAGAGTCGGCGTGCGCATCTGCGTTATCGGCATAAACGCGCAGACCATTGTTGCCTGCCCCGCCGACGTTGATCGTGCCGTTGTTGGTTACGCCGGAGGCATCGTGCGCATACAGGCCAAAGTTGCCCGCCATGTTACTTGAACCCGGCAGCGTCGTGCCCAGAACGTCGATGCGCCCGTTGTTGATCACTTTACCGAGGGCATCCTCAGAGAGCATCCCCACTGCGTTACGCACGTATTTCCCGAGCAGGATCATCCCTTCGTTGATCACATCCCCGGTGCTCTGGCTGCGCACGGCGGCACTCGGCGTACTGCCGCCTGCCATCACCGCTTCATCGGTAACAGAGCTGGCACTGTCCATCTGCACGCCCAGTTTGATACTGGCCGTGTCGGCGTTGGTAAAGGTTGAATTACCCAGCACGTTGACGCCGTAGGCCGTTGCCGTGCCCATCGCATTACGCGGATTGTTCACCACGTTGATCGCACCGGTATTCAGCGCGCTGGTATTGCCCTCGGCGTGGATCCCTTCGGCCAGTAAATTACCGTTGTCAGCCAGCGCCACGTTCAGCGCGCCGATATTGGTGACGCTACTGGCGTTGCTTCCCGTGGTAGTGGAATAAATCCCGACCGAGCCCAGATTGCTGAGATCGATATTGCTGACGTCAATATGGCTGACGCGCGAGCCGTCTTTTTCAATAAACAGTCCCGCATTCAGCGTGCCGTTGTTAACCGCTGTGGCATCGCTGGCGTACATCCCATCGGCGCGATAGCCGGTATCGTTCCAGGTATTCAGCGCGCCGTTGTTGACGATCTCCGCGCCCTGTTCAGCGTGCATCACCCCTAAGTGGCTGCCGGAAACGGCCAGGCTGCCGTCTTTGGTGATTTCCCCCAATGCATCCTGGCCGGTGGCGTAAATCACGCTGATATTGCCCGCGCCCTGAGTGGCGTTGCCGCTGTGAGTCTGATCGTCAGCCCACAGATTGTAGGTCCAGTTCACATCCTGCGACTGTCTGGCATCGAGCAGCTGTTTGATGATTGCCTGATAGGCGTTTTGTACCGCAGTGGCATCTTTGATTTCGGTGTTTTCAACCGTCACTTCACCCAGCAGCCAGAGCTGAAGCTGCGTTGGCTGGCCGTTGTCAGACTTAGTCAGGAAGTCGTTGACCTCGGCAATATCTTGCAGCGAGTTGATGGTAAAGCTTTTGTTCGACCCGGCGTGCACCTGCCCGTCGGCATGCAGGGAGAAAGTCGGGATCTCGATGGTTTTATTCCATGAATCCAGCGACCCTTTCCCGGAGGTGGTTTCCGTTGGCAGGGTGATGGCGCCGCCAAACTGAATGTAGTTGTCAGACTGCCAGTGCGTCTGGCTGGCGTTACCGCTCCCGCCTTCTGCCACCGTCAGCTCAGTGTTTTTGGTAAACAGGCGCAGCGTGTTTTGCACATCGGCAATGGCCGTACTGCCGTTGGTATCTGCCCCGATATCGACGGTAACATCCCCGCCTTCGGGAGTGATCCGGCTGATGCCAAAATGGTTGTACTGATAAATACTGTCGAAATCGTATACCCGGACGTTTATATCACCGAGCGTATTGGTTCCCGCATCCTGAAAGTCGGCGGAATTATAAACGTTAATTTGCTCAACGCTGCCGTCTGTCCCTGGAATAATCAGATCCATGCCTTTATCGGCATTGGGTTCGTTATACCCGGAAGAAACAACATACTGGTCGATGTTTTCCAGCGTTATTTCATTACCCTGAGCATCAGTAATAGATTTTATCGCACCGGAAGCCAGTAGCTCTTTTAACGTCTTGTTTTCTGAGGTGCCGTTGGTCCCCATTTCTATATTGGGGATCGGCCCGGTGATGGTGAGTTTTGTCCCGCTTTCAAAAAGTTTATGCCCCTCATCGGGCTTAGTCACTGCGGTATCACTGAGCGTGGCAAAGAAGCCAAAATCATCATAAGTGCCGTCTTTTCCCGGAGCCGGCTGATAGCTGCCTACATCGTTCCAGTTGAGGGTTTCATCGGCCAGCGCCGTGGCCGACAGCAGCAACGTTGAGAGTGCTGTTGCCGCCGCAGTGCGTAATGCCCGACGGACGCGGCCTTTTTTGCGACTGCGCGTTGTTTCTGCTGCCACCACCCATAATCCTAATGCTGAACTCCAGACTACCCGATAAATCTTGTTCATAGCGGCTGACCTTTTCCTGCCGGTGAATAACACGCTGTGGACATCACCGGGCAGTTAAAATAAAAGAAAAATCTTTCCCGCTGCAGACCGGACAGATCTTCAGTGAGAGATGTGGTTGTGTGAGGGTGTTGTGGCGGTTTCTTGTGAAGCTTTATTGTTTTTTATTTTATCAAAATTTTTTGATAAGCATCAGCAAAGGTCAGCGGGCAGGGTTTAACTAAGAAAAGTCCTAATTACAATGTGAATGATTTAACCTGAATGGAACATTTATTATCAATTGCATCACAGTGGGCTACACCGTAATAAGACTATTAGCCGGTATATATTACCTGGGGCAAAATCATCACGCTTTGGAAGTATTATAAATAAAAAAGCCCCTGATATTCAGGGGCTATTACAGGTAAAATGATTAATTATTCAAATAAACTCGATAATATCATCATCCTGCGGTTTGCTGCCGCTCAGGGCTTCATCGAAATAATGCTTCGGCACGGTGAAACGCAGATGATCGAGAGCAAACTGCATACTGCGATCGTCAATGGCATGGCCGAGATCGTCAACAATATCCAGCGTCACGTCACCGCCGTGCTGCATCAGCGCTTCCTGTGCCGCCACCGCGTGGGCCAGATCGATTACTCTGTCTTCCCCACCGTGAATCAAATGTACCGTTGTTGCGGTGCTGGCTTTTTCCGGCAGCGTGGCGAAACGTCCGTTAAACGCAATAATCCGTGATGCCAGGCCTGGAGCCGCTTTGGTGCTCTCAAGGGCCATGATGGTGCCCTGAGAAAAACCAATCAGCGCCGTGGCCTGTGGGCCAACGCCGCTTTCTTTCTGCCAGTAGCGCACGGTTTCCACAAACGTCGGCATAATGGCATCGACACGCTGCTGGCGGTTTTCTTCGGTCACGCCCTGCACCGAGAACCACTGGCGGCCGTTCGGTCCGCAGGCTTCAGGCCCACCGATGCTGACAATTAGAGCATCAGGGAACAGCGGTGCAAACCAGCTGCCGATTTGCCCCATCGCCACCGGATTATCGCCAACGCCATGAAACAGCAGTACCAGCTGTTTTGCCGGGGTGGATGGACTCTGGACAACAAAATGGTCATGTTTCATGGCTTTCTCCTTAATCTGTTGCAAGGAAGTCTACGCCGCTCAGCGGTAATGACCATGACATTTAACTGAATGAGTTAGTTAAAAAAATTGCGGCATTTTCTGTGACTGAATGCCCGGTGGCGCTACGCTTACCGGACCTACGACAGATCGGTTTTGTAGGCCTGATAAGCGAAGCGCATCGGGCAACTAGGCCAGAGCCCTGACCTGCTCCATAAGCTGTGATGCTCGAACTGGATCGAGAACCTCCAGCGCAGCAGCCGTTTCGCGCCGTTGTTCCACCAGCAGGGCTTTGCGCCCGCTAAGTTGAAGAATCTGACAAAGTTCGGCTTCAGGCGTTTGCAGTAGCCCACCCCTTAGCGCAGGCAGCGGCAAATCAACGGCGAGTAGCAGGCGGTTCAGGCTGCCCAGCGCTGCCATCAGCGGACGATGGGCGAAGGCAAATCCGGCAAGTTCCGACCAGTCATCCTTTGTAAGGATAGTCTCTGGCGGCCGTTCTGCCCTCAAGACTACGTCGCGCCACTCGTTCAGCCACACGGCATCACGCGCCAGGCGGGCCTGTTCCCGTTCAGCCAGCTGTTCTCCTGCTTCGGTCAGCGGATAAACTGCCATCGCGTTGTAGCAGCCGCTGCTGGCTTCCCGATGCGTCCCCAGACGCACCAGCCGGAACCCGGCGCGCTGCCAGAAGCGCCAAAGCTCATCGGTATAGCCAAAACTAACCGACAAATAATCACAGTCGCGGGTTTGCGCCACCAGGTTCGCCAGCATTTTCAGCCCCGTTCCCTGACGCTGCTTTTGCGGATGAATGGCGATTCGGCTGACTCGCCTGCTGCGCAATACGGCTGCCTGTGGGCTACCGCCATGCGCCGCCAATGACTGTGCCACCAGATTGCCACGCGGGCGACGAAATCCGGCCCACACGGCCCTGCTGAGTTCCGGACTGAGGCCGCCTTCATCCACCAGCCACAGCGCTCCGGCCAGCAATCCGTCGTAATGAGCCGCGACAAAGTGCTGCCCCGGTGCGTCCATCATCCTTCGCAGATCCAGCGGTGAGGTCCGGTAATGAGCGGCAGAAAGCAGGCGGTACATCGCTTCGGGCAGAGCGGGCTGAGTCAGCCAGGCGCTTTGCTCAACGGACTGGAAGTGCAGTTCATCGCTGGCGGGCAATTCGGGAAGCGCATCATCAAACAGCAGCGCCTGAGCAACAAACTGCTCCAGCGGGCAACCGGCTGCCCAGCGCACCGGCTGATCCAGGGTGAAGGCTTGCAGATGGGGAAAGCGGGCGCAGAATTTCAGCAAAAAACCGCGACCAGTGCCTTCATATCCCTGCACTGTTGTCGTCAACAACACACGTGGAAAGCGGCTCACCAGTTTTTCCTGCAGCGGGCCGGGAATGGCGGCCGCTTCATCGACAATCAGCCAGTCTGCCTGTTCGGATGATGCCAGCAGCGCATCAGGAGCCATAAACTGAAAGCGCTCTCCGGCGAACCGGGCAAGCACATCCGTCGCCGCTTTCGCCGGAGCGGTGACTATCGGGCGTCCCTTAAGCGTCCGCAGATGGATCCCGGCCAGCGCCGATTTGCCCCGTCCGCGTTCAGCGGTCACCACCGCCACGCCCGGAGGCATCACGGCAAGGCTCGCGAGGATTTCAGCCTGCCCGGCTAGCGGTGCGCCATTGGCCTGATGCCAGTGCGGGCGCGAAATGTCATTCGGATAGCGGATTTGCGTTTGCTGCCAGACCAGCGCATCGCGGTCGGCGGAGAGAGTCCGACAAAAATGTTGGACGAAATGAGGGGTGGCAATCGGCTGCGGGCTGTCGCTCCAGCGCACAGAATCGGCATCAGCCTGCTGCGGCCAGCTTGCAAGATCTGGCGTGAGCAGGACCAGCCAGCTTCCCGCCTTCAGAGTTCCGGCAAGGGCCGCAAAAGCGGCGACGTCGAATCCCTCGCGGGCATCAAAAAAGGCGTGTTCGAATTCCCGCCCCAGCAGTGTTTTTAGCGCGCCGGGAGCGCAACAGGGCTCAGGTAAAAGCTGTGGGCTGACCCACAGCCCGTCGCCGCCAAGTTGTTCACGCAGTTGCCCTGCCTGTTGAAGCGTCCAGTCGGGCTCACCGCTCAGTACCAGCAGGCGGCGAATGCCCTGCTCTTTCATCTGTGCCGTTAAAGCGGCAAAGCTTTCCCTGTCAAACATGAATGACGTTACAGCTGTTTGCCGAAGGTGTTGCACTGCGCCGGGTCACCGCTGTCGAAACCGCGTTTGAACCAGGTGTAACGTTGCTGCGACGTACCGTGAGTGAAGCTGTCCGGCACTACGCGCCCCTGGCTCTGCTGCTGTAAGCGGTCGTCACCGATGGCTTCTGCGGCGTTTAGCGCTTCCTGCACGTCACCGGCTTCCAGCACGCCCTGCTGCTGCATGCTGTGGCCCCAGACGCCAGCGAAGCAGTCGGCCTGAAGCTCCATTTTCACCGACAGCTGGTTCACCACCGTTTGCGAAGCATTCTGCTGCATCTGGCGCACTTTCGGCTCGATGCCCAGCAGTTTCTGTACGTGGTGACCCACTTCATGAGCAATCACGTAGCCCTGAGCGAAATCGCCGTCGGCGCCCAGTTTGTTTTTCATGTCATCGTAGAAAGAGAGATCGATATACACGGTACTGTCCGCCGGGCAGTAGAACGGCCCCATCACCGACTGTCCGGTACCGCAGCCGGTACGGGTCGCACCGCGATACATCACCAGCTTCGGCTGCTGATACTGGCGGCCCATCTTCTGGAAGATTTGTCCCCAGGTATCTTCGGTGGTCGCCAGAATAACCGAGGTAAATTTCGCAGCTTCGTCATCGTTCGGGCTGATAGAGCGCTGTGCTGACTGCTGCTGCACCATCGGCTGACCGGTTAACATGCCGGTAAGATCAACGCCGTAATAGCCAGCCACCACCACGACAATCAGCAAAATGATGCCGCCTTTGCCGCGTGGCAGACGGATGTTGCGCCCGCCGCCCATCATTGGCGGCATGCCGCCGCCGCTATCATTTCGTCTGTCTTCGACGTTGTCGCTTTCGCGACGACCTTGCCAACGCATAACAACCTCTGACTTTCTTAGTATTGATAGAGAGATCGTAGGCGCTTAAGCGGTGGATTACCATAGTTAGCAAGGCAGAAAACAAAAGAGGATGCATAGCATCCTCTAATTTTATAAGGGGTTAACCTTAATCGAGCTGCACGCCCAGGCGACGGGCCACTTCTTCATAGGCTTCAATCAGGCCACCCAGGCTCTGGCGGAAGCGGTCTTTGTCCATCTTATCCATGGTCTGCTTGTCCCACAGACGGCTGCCGTCAGGCGAGAATTCATCGCCCAGCACCACCTGGCCTTTGAACAGACCAAATTCCAGCTTGAAGTCGACCAGGATCAGGCCCGCGTCGTCGAACAGCTTTTTCAGGACGTCGTTGGCTTTGTAGGTCAGCTCGCGCATGGTCGCCAGATTTTCTTTGCTCACCCAGCCAAAGGTTTCGCAGTAGGATTCGTTGACCATCGGATCGTGCATCGCATCGTTTTTCAGGAACAGGTCAAACAGCGGCGGATTCAGTTCGATACCTTCTTCAATGCCGAGACGCTTCACCAGAGAGCCCGCCGCACGGTTACGCACCACGCACTCGACCGGCACCATATCCAGCTTCTTCACCAGGCATTCGGTATCGGACAGCAGCTGCTCCATCTGAGTCGGGATACCCGCTTCAGCCAGTTTGCTCATGATAAAGTGGTTGAACTTGTTGTTGACCATCCCTTTGCGATCGAACTGCTCAATACGCGCTCCATCACCTGCTGATGTATCGTTACGGAATTCGAGCACCAACAGATCCGGGTTTTCCGTGCTGTAAACGGTTTTCGCTTTGCCACGATACAACTCAGCTTGCTTTTGCATCTTTCAATACTCCGGGTAGGAAAATTAACAGTAAATTCGGGCTTTTCTGCCGACGCACACGTTTGCGTATCATATCAGAAAAAAGGGCCAGAATACTCTGGCCCTGATATTTCTTACTTAAATGCTTTCTCGAAGGCGGAAACTAACGAGTCGTTCTGCGCCTGGGTCAGCGTGTGACCTTTCGGATCGGTGAACTGCAAGCTGGTGCGGTTATCGAGATCGCCGACCTGCAGCTTGTAGTCGCCGGAGGTGAGGCTGGAATCGACATCGTCCTGCGGCTTGTAGCTCAGCGTCATGCTGCCCTGCGAACGGGTGCTGTCGGTCACTTTCATGCCCAGTTTGCCCATCGCGGCTGGCAGGCGCTGCCACACCTGGTTGAACGGACCACGAACCACCAGCATTGGCAGACCGGTATCATCGGCGGCGCTCTGCACGTCAAACGTTGCGCCATCACGGCTTTGCGCGGCGTTCTGTGCAGTGGTCGCGTTTTTATCCAGACCCGCAGAGATCACGTTGAGCAGTTCTGCGCTGTAGCGCTGCAGGGAGGCGGCATCAGCCACTGGCTTACCGGCCTGTTCCAGATTCAGCAGTTTCACCACCACAGCCTGCTGGTAGCCCTGCGGCTTCACGGAGACCTGATAGCGGCCACGGTACTGCTGATCTTCATCCAGACGGTTCCACTGGATCCAGTCGGTCGTCAGGCTCTGTGCAGCATCGTCACGCTTGTCGATGGTGTAGTTCTTTTCCTGAACAATGCTCACTACCTGCGGCCACAGGTTTCCGCTACGACCGCTTTCCACCAGCAGCGAAGCGGTATCGCCTGCGAACTGGGTACGAGCACCGGACACCAGCGCCAGCGGCTGCGCAGGCGGACGAATGTCCAGCGCTTTACCGGTCGCACCGTCGCCTCTGGCAACAGGAATGTTGTAGTCGCCATTTTGAATCGGCAGGATCATCCCGGCCGGGGCGTGCAGTTCAGACAGCGGGGTCGCCTCCAGATAGGATTCATCTCCGCTGACCTGGCGCTTATAGCGCGAATCGGAACTACAGGCCGCGAGGAGCATAATAAGTGAAACTCCCGCAACCTTTGCCAGCTGCGACTTCTGTACTGAGTAAGCCATCAAATCTCCCTAAACTTTACAGCAAACCAGCATGCTTAAGCGCGGTAGCCACCACGTCACGGCCATTGGCAGTGATCGGGGTCATCGGCAGGCGCAGCGTGTCGGTCGCTACAAGTCCCAATTCCTTACAGGCCCATTTGACCGGGATAGGATTGGGTTCGACAAATAATTTATAGTGCAGCGGCATCAGACGCTGGTTAATCGCACGAGCTTCAGCGTAGCGCCCTTCAGCGGCCAGTTTACACATTTCTGCCATATCGCGCGCGGCAACGTTGCTGGTCACGGAAATCACCCCGTGGCCGCCGAGCTGCATGAAATCGAGCGCAGTCGCGTCATCGCCGCTCAGCAGGATAAAGTCGTCTGAAACCAGCTCTTTGATCTGGTGAACTCGACTTAAGTTCCCGGTCGCTTCTTTAATCGCGATAATATTTTTAATTTCGGCCAGGCGACCCACGGTTTCCGGCAGCATATCGCAGCCGGTACGGGACGGCACATTATACAGAATCTGTGGCAGATCAGTATGTTCAGCGATGGCTTTGAAGTGCTGGAACAGCCCTTCCTGGGTCGGACGGTTGTAGTACGGGGTCACCGTCAGACAGCCGACGATGCCGCAGTTATTGAAGCGCTGGGTCAGACTGATGGCTTCGCTGGTCGCGTTTGCTCCGGTTCCTGCAATGACAGGAATGCGACCATCGGCCAGATCGACGGTCATCATCACCACATCGCCATGCTCATCGTGGCTCAGGGTGGCTGATTCGCCGGTCGTCCCTACTGAAACGATCGCCGAGGTTCCATTGGCGACATGATAATCAATCAGTGTTTTCAGGCTGGAGCGATCAACCTGACCTTTTTCATCCATCGGTGTAACAAGCGCTACAATACTTCCCGTGAACATGGGCCATCCTCAGTGCAGACGTGGGACAAGAGTCTCAATGGTACGTTTGGTCCCATTATAAAAGCAAGAGACCGGAGCCACTCAGGATGTTGTATGCCGGTTTTTTTTATGCTTTCCTAGTCACAACTCCCCCTTTTCAAAGGAAGAACAGGTTTGACAGCCTCCCTACATCATTATCTGGTGATTACTGCGCTGGGTGCTGACCGCCCGGGCATCGTGAACACCATCACCCGGCACGTCAGTAGCTGCGGCTGTAATATCGAGGACAGCCGTCTGGCGATGCTCGGCGATGAGTTCACCTTCATCATGCTGCTTTCGGGCAGCTGGAATGCCATCACCCTGATTGAATCGACCTTACCGCTGAAAGGGGCCGAACTGGATCTGTTGATTGTGATGAAGCGCACAACGGCGCGTCCGCGTGTAGCATTGCCGTCAACCGTCTGGGTGCAGGTCGAAGTGCCTGACTCACCGCATATAATTGAGCGCTTCACCGGGCTGTTTGACGCCTGCGAGATGAACATCGCCGAGCTGGTTTCTCGCACACAGCCCGGCAGTGATAAAGACGCCGCGCAGCTGTTTATTCAGATAACCGCCCATAGTCCGGCGTCGCAAAATGCAGCAAATATCGAACAAGCGTTTAAAGAGCTGTGTACAGAACTGAAAGCGCAAGGCAGTATAAACATCGTCAATTATTCACAGCATGATGAACAAGATGGAGTTTAGTAATGACCCCACTGAAAGCCGGTGACATCGCACCGAAATTTAGCTTGCCCGATCAAGATGGTGAGCAAGTAAATTTAACCGACTTCCAGGGACAGCGAGTTCTGGTTTATTTCTACCCGAAAGCCATGACCCCAGGCTGTACCGTCCAGGCCTGCGGCCTCCGCGACAATATGGATGAGCTCAAGAAAGCTGGCGTCGAAGTGCTGGGGATCAGCACCGACAAACCGGAAAAGCTCTCCCGTTTTGCCGAAAAAGAGCTGCTGAACTTTACCCTGCTTTCTGACGAAGACCACCAGGTCTGCGAACAGTTTGGCATCTGGGGAGAGAAGTCCTTTATGGGTAAAACCTACGACGGCATCCACCGCATCAGCTTCCTGCTGGACGGCAATGGCAAAGTCGAACACGTGTTTGACGACTTCAAAACCAGCAATCACCACGACGTGGTGCTGAACTGGCTGAAAACGAACGCCTGATAGCAAAACCGCCCCGAGGGGCGGTTTTTTGTTTCTGATGTTATTTTGCCTGCTGCGCCATCTTCCACACGGCCGCGACGTTTCTGGCGATGATAAACAGGTTATCGTGCGCCGCGTCGAGCGCCTGAGGCAGCGTGACGATGCTGGTCAGAATAGAGAACGCCGCATCCAGTCCGTGATCGTACACCACCTGATGATCGTCTTTTAAGCCTCCAGCCAGCGCGATAACTGGTTTGTTATAGCGTTTTGCCACCGTCGCCACGCCAATTGGCGTTTTACCGCAGATGCTCTGGCTGTCGAGCCGCCCTTCCCCGGTGATCACCAGTGTCGCATCTCTGACATGTTCATCAAGCGCCAGCGCTTCAACCACGATCTCCACGCCAGGTTTTAACTCCGCATTAAGCAGGCCAACCAGCGCTGCCCCCATACCCCCGGCCGCTCCTGCACCCGGCACCTCACGCACATCGCGTCCGGTAGTTTGCGCCATCTTCTGTCCCCACAGATTAAGCACCTCGTCGAGGACTTTAACCATTTCCGGCGTTGCCCCTTTCTGCGGGCCGAAGACCGCCGAAGCGCCATTCGGGCCACACAGCGGATTATTCACATCGCAGGCGACCGTCAGGGAAACGTTCGCCAGACGCGGATCCAGCCCGCTTAAACCGATATGGTCAAGCTTCGCCAGCGCCTCACCGCCGTGCACCAGTAAGCGACCTTCCGCGTCATACAGCGCTGCGCCCAGCGCCTGCATCATCCCTGCGCCGCCGTCGTTAGTGGCGCTACCGCCAATGCCGAGAATGATTTTTTCCACACCTGAATCCAGCGCGGCAATAATCAGCTCGCCGGTACCATAGCTGGTGGTCAGCAGCGGATTACGTAATTCCGGAGCCACATAATGCAGCCCGGAAGCCGCCGCCATTTCAATAATTGCCGTGCGCCCGTCGCCCATCACACCCCAGCGGGCCTGAACTTTGTCTCCCAGCGGGCCAGTCACTTCGCTGGTGTGATAGCGGCCCTGGCTGGCCTCAACCATCGATTCCACCGTGCCCTCGCCGCCGTCGGCCATCGGCACGGTGACATACTCCGCGTCAGGATAAATTTCACTGAACCCTGCTTTGATGGCCAATGCCACGTTCAGCGCCGACAGGCTTTCCTTGAAAGAATCAGGTGCGATAACAATTTTCATCTTTTTCATCCTGCTAATCCGAATACGCCAAACATCAGGGTAGAGACAAAGGCGATGGTTAAGCCCACCAGCGTTTCATAAGGCATCAGCTTCAGACGCTCGCGGATCTGCATGTTGACGCTGCCGCCCGTGGCGTGGAAGAAGCTGCCGTGCGGCAGATGGTCAAGCACCGTTGCCCCTGCGTGGATCATCGCTGCACCGGCCAGAGCGGAAACGCCCAGCTCAAGCAATGTAGGCGCAAAGACGCTGGAGGCCACGGCAGTGCCTGCGGTGGTGGAGGCGGTCGCCATCGACATAATCGCGCCGGAAACCGGAGCCAGTACCCAGGCAGGCAGGCCTGAAGCTGTCAGCCCGGAGATCAGCACGTCTTTCAGTTCGGAGTTCGCAATGATCCCGGCCAGCGCCCCTGTCCCTAACAGCATAATCGCGACCGGCGCCATGCGCGTCAGGCCCGCGACCATGTAATGGTTTACATGTTTAGAGCGCCCCATCAGCAGTGCGCCAATCAGGCCACCCACCGGCAGCGCGATCAGCGGATCGATATTGATACCGGCAATCGGGCGCAGCGACAGCAGCACAATCGCCACCAGCGGCGCGCTGACGGACACCAGAAAACCAGGCTGTCCGACATGCGATCCCGGCGTCACCACTTCTTCCGCCTGCACCATTGAGCCTTTTTTGCTGAGTTTCTTCGCCAGGAAATAAGCCATCACCAGGCCGAACAGGCCCGGAATAATCCCGGCCATCATCACCGACGTCAGCGGTACGTGAAACGCATCGGCGGCGGCAATGGTATTCGGATTGGGTGACATGACGTTACCGGCTTTGCCGCCGCCCACCATCGCCAGCAAAATCGCAGTTTTCGACAGCCCGGCGCGGTGAGCCACGGACAGCGCAATTGGCGCAACGGTGATCACCGCCACGTCGACAAATACACCGACTGCGGTAAGACACATAGTGGCAATCGCCAGCGCCAGCAGCGCACGGGTTTCGCCCACTTTTTTCACGACGGTTTCAGCAATGGTATTCGCCGCACCGGATTCGATCAGCACGCCAGCCAGCACACCAGCGGCCAGAATTCGCATCACCGCGTTGGTGATCCCCTGTGCACCGGTGACCATCAGTTTGACGGTTTCGACCAGATCGGCCCCGCCGATAAGCCCGCCAATCAACGCACCTGCCATCATGCCGTAGGCAGGAGAAACCTTTCTTAAAATCAATAAAATAGCCACCACCAGCGCGGCGATAGCTCCCAGAGTAGAGATGGACGTCATTTTTCTGCGCCTCCTTGTAAGGTACCGGCGCAGTATCAGCAAAAGCGGAAGGGAAAGAGTCAGAGAAGACGACAAAAATTTGCCGTGCAGGGCGCAGTAAAATTGTAGGTCTCTACAATTTACGCATCCAGATGCAGACCGATAAACAGCCAGAGAATGGATTTTAAATCATTGATTTTAATCTGAAGAATCGTTTCGCAGCGTTGCAACCGATAGCGCAGCGTATTCACATGGATGTGGAGCTGTTTCGCCGTTTGAGAAAGGTCACAGTTCTGTTCAAACCAGACGCGCAGTGTGGTTTGCAGCACGCCTTTGCTGTCGTGCTCCTGTAACTGTCGCCACAACGCGGAGAGCTCCTGCCTCTGCCAGCTTTGCGCGACATCGCCCAGCAGCGCGGGCAACGCATAGTCGTGGTAGAACACGTACTGGTTTTTCACTTTCTGCCGCTTCACCATCGCCTGAGTGGCTTTGGCGGTTTGCCATGAGCGATGCAGCGCGGTTTCGCCGCTGAAGAAGCCGCCCACCACAATCCGACTGAAGCCCGAAGATTCAACCCAGGACTTAAAATTCTGCAGGTCACGCTGTTCTTGTTGCAGATCCCAACTGCCGTTTTTCACGCTGATCGGCTTGATGATGATCAGCTCATTGAAGTCGGTGAAGGTGACGAGGTGGTCGCGGGCGCGGTTTTCAAAGTAGTCCATCAGATTGCGCAGCGCTTCGCGATCCGGCTGACGCAGCTCAATAATCGCCACCACGCGCGGCTGTTGCAGGTCAATACCGAGCCAGGAGACCATCGAATGCAGCGCTTCTGAAGGCAGTTCCCGCGTGAGCAGCTGGTTAATGAGATCTTCCTGATAGCGCTTATCCCACTGCTTCTGCTCAATCAGCGCCATGTGCTCAATCACCAGTTCAGACGCCATCTTCACCAGCTCGGCATAGGATCTGACTTCTTCCGGCTCGCCGGTAATCCCGAGCACGCCAATCAGCTCGCCGTGGAACGACATCGGCAGGTTAATCCCCGGCCTGACGCCCTTCAGCTTACTGGCCGTCGCCGTATCGATTTCCACCACCCGGTTTTCTTTCAGCGCCAGAATGGCCCCTTCATGGCGCTGTTGCAGGCGGGAAGGTTCGCCGGAAGCAATAATAATCCCGTGCTCGTCCATGACGTTGACCGACCAGGGAATGATTTTCATCGCCCGCTGAACAATCTGCTGGGCGGTGTAATCTTTGAGATATTGCTTCTTCATCGTCTTCAGGCTTCTTCCACCGCCGGACTGTCAGGCCAGGCGTGAACCACGGCTTTGATCAGCGTCGCCAGCGGAATGGCGAAGAACACGCCCCAGAATCCCCACAGGCCGCCAAAAATAACTACCGAGAGAATAATCACCAGCGGATGCAGGTTCACCGCTTCGGAGAACAGCACCGGCACCAGCAGGTTGCCGTCCAGACCCTGGATGATGAGATACACGGCAAACAGGCTCCAGAACTCGGTGCCGAGACCGAACTGGAACAGCGCCACGCAGACCACCGGAATGGTCACCACAAACGCGCCGATATAAGGGATCAGCACCGACAGCCCCACCAGCACCGCCAGCAGCAGCGAGTAGTTCAGGCCGAACAGCAGGAAGCCAATCCAGGTGGCGACGCCCACGACGATCATCTCCAGCACTTTGCCGCGGATATAGTTGGTGATCTGCTGGTTCATCTCTTTCCACACCTGGCCCGCCAGCCCGCGGTTGCGCGGCAAAACGCGGCGCACGGCGTTGAGCATCTGCTCTTTGTCTTTGACGAGGAAGAACACCATCAGCGGGACCAGCACCAGATAGACCGCCAGCGTCAGCAGCCCAACCAGCGAGGCGAGCGAGTATTTCACCACCGAATCGCCCATGGTGAGCATCCGGCTGCGCATGTTGTCCGCCATCGCGTCGATGATCCCGGCATCCATCAGCGCCGGATAGCGGCGTGGCACGGTTGCGGCGAAGTCAGACAGCTTATTGAGCATTCCCGGCATATCGCGGATTAGGTTTATCCCCTGTTGCCAGGCGACCGGCATCACCACGAAGGCCATCAGCAGCAGAATGCCGACGAACAAAATCAGCACCACCGACGTTGCCCAGCGGCGGGAAAATCCGACTCGTTCCAGTCGGGCGGTGGGCCATTCCAGCAGATACGCGAGAACTATCGCCACCAGTAAAGGCGCGAGCAGGCCGCTAAAGAAGAAGAGAATGCCGAAACCGGCAAGCAAAATGACCAGCAGAGCTATCGCTTCTGGATCGCTGAAACGACGACGATACCACTGCATTAACATTTCGAGCATAACCACACCGTTCCCTGTTTTGCGGGCAAAAGGCCCGCCTGAATTGTATCGAAATGTCACGCAATTGCCTTGCTTTTTCACGTTCTGCGCACTGAAGGAAAAAGTAGTGACTGCCGGGTGTTTTCAGCCGTGCTCCGGAAAGCTACACTGCCAAAGCGACTGACAGGGAACGTTATGTCACCCCGTCGGTCAAACTGGCAAACTATCTATACAGGACCGGGCTATGTTCAGGCAGTTAAAGAAAACGCTGGTTGCAACACTCATGGCGTCACTGACGCTGGGGCAGGTATTGCCCGCTTTTGCCGACAGTGCAGATTCCCTGCCGGATATGGGCACCACCGCAGGAAGCACGCTCTCCATCGGTCAGGAACTGCAGATGGGCGATTACTACGTCCGCCAGCTGCGCGGCAGTGCGCCGCTGATCAACGATCCGCTGCTGGTTCAGTATGTTAACGGTCTCGGCATGCGCCTGGTTGCGCACGCTAACTCCGTCCGCACGCCTTTTCATTTCTATTTAATTAACAATGACGAGCTGAACGCCTTCGCCTTCTTCGGCGGTAACGTGGTGCTGCACTCGGCGTTGTTCCGCTATGCCGATACCGAAAGCCAGCTGGCTTCGGTCATGGCGCACGAAATCTCGCACGTCACCCAGCGTCACCTGGCACGTGCGATGGAAGATCAGAAGCGTAATGCGCCGCTGACCTGGGTTGGCGCACTGGGTTCGATTCTGCTGGCGATGGCCAGCCCGCAGGCCGGGATGGCGGCGCTCACCGGTACTCTGGCGGGCACCCAGCAGGGGATGATCAGCTTCACCCGCCAGAACGAAGAAGAAGCTGACCGCATCGGGATCCAGGTGCTTCAGCGCTCAGGCTTCGATCCGCAGGGCATGCCGCAGTTTATGGACAAGCTGATGGATCAATCGCGCTACTCCTCACGCCCGCCGGAAATGCTGTTGACGCACCCCTTACCCGAAAGCCGTCTTTCAGATGCGCGTAACCGCGCCAACCAGATGCGCCCGGTGGTAGTCCAGTCGTCCGAAGATTTCTACATGGCTAAAGCCCGCGTGCTCGGGATGTACAACAACGGTCAGAACACCCTCAGCCCCGACCTGCTCGACAACTGGTCGAAAGGCAATATCCGCGAGCAGCATGCTGCTGAATATGGTCGTGCGCTGCTGGCAATGGGCAAAGACAATTACGCCGAAGCCAGCAAACTGCTGCAGCCGTTAATCAGCGCAAACCCGCAGAATGTCTGGTATCTGGATCTGGCGACGGATATTTCATTAGGCCTGAAAAAGAATGATGAAGCGGTGAATCGTCTGAAGGCGGCGAAAGATCTGCGCATCAGCCCGGTTTTGCAGCTTAACCTCGCCAACGCCCTGTTGCAGTCTGGCAATCCGGCAGAAGCGGCGACCATTCTTAATCGCTATACCTTTAACTACAAAGACGATACCAACGGTTGGGATTTGCTGGCTCAGGCTGAAGCCCAGCTCGGCAATCGCGATCAGGAACTGGCCGCACGCGCGGAAAATATGGCGCTGGTAGGCCGTCTCGATCAGGCCATTTCGCTGCTGAGCAGCGCCAGCTCTCAGGTTAAACTGGGCAGCCTGCAGCAGGCCCGTTACGACGCCCGAATTGACCAGTTCCGCCAACTGCAGGAAACGTTTAAACCCTATACCAAGATGTAAGGATACCCAATGAGTGATGCGGTAACGATCTACCACAATCCACGCTGTTCCAAGAGCCGCGAAACCCTGGCGCTGCTGAAAGATAAAGGCGTTGAGCCGCAGGTGGTTCTGTATCTCGACACGCCACCGGACGTGGCGACGCTGAAAAATCTGCTGAAAATGCTCGGCATGAAAAGCGCCCGCGAACTGATGCGCCAGAAGGAAGATCTGTACAAAGAGCTAAATCTGGCCGACAGCGCGCTCAGCGAAAGCGATCTGCTGAAAGCAATGGTGGCGAATCCGAAGCTGATCGAGCGTCCGATTGTGCTGAAAAACGGTCAGGCGCGCATTGGTCGCCCGCCGGAATCCGTGCTGGAGATCCTCTAAATCTCAGCGCCGCAGCGCTTCCAGAAAGGCCTGCGGCGTACACTCCCCCAGTTTTTTCTGCGCTTTGCCCGTGTTCCACAATTCGCACAACCGCTGCACCAGCGCATCCGGCTCGTCTGCCGCCGGGATTAGCGTTTTCAGCGGCTCGGTCAGGGCCAGCGTGCTTCGCTCCCGCGGAGTTTGCTGTGTCACAACCAGGCCGGGAAGTTCTGTCTGCAACCACTTTACCGCTTCCGTCTCAAGACATTGAATATCAGCCGGGCAAAGCGTCAGAGCTTCCGTCAGCCAGTTTTTCACCAGCGGCAAGGAAATGCCTGAATACACCCGCGCATGGCACCAGCCGCTGACAGGCTCCCGCGCCCACAACAGATGATGATCGCCACCGTCATCCATGGTCAGCGACAGCAGGCGGTAATGCAGCGTCAGGGTGTTCGGTGAAATTCCTGCTTTCAGGGCTTTTTTCCCCTGCGCAGCAGCTTTCTGCCGCTGATGAGCCGGAGCCAGATAGCGGTTGAGCGTGGCGCGAGAAACCGTTATTCCCAGCCCTTCATTGACCATAAACAGCAGTTCATCCAGCGGGGCATTAAGGGTGTCACGCAGCGCGTTGACCAGCGAAATCTGATCAGATCTCATTGCTTTGTGTACCACATGCGGCGTGGTGTGGCGGTCAGCGATCTGTTCGCGATTGCGCCAGCGCCTGACCGTTGTCACCGAAATCCCCAGCTCTTTAGCCAGCTCCCGGTCGCTTTTATCTGACTGTTGCAGGTAACGGCGCACCCGTGGCGTGGTGGTGGCATTGGCGTGCAGCTTAATTTCCATCGTCAATTCCCGCTGATATTCCTGGTGATAAATAAGAACCAATCATATGAGACTTATATTATTAAGGCGCTGGCATTGTGACCGGATTCACCTTTCACGCTGACGCTTTCATTAATAATCCGCATAGATAACACACAAACATCAATCCGATCTCCTGCGGAGCTCACAATGAACAATGTTCTGGGATTTTTAGAAGCAAAACTGATGCCTCTGGCTGCTAAAGCCGCGCAGCAGCGTCACCTGTGCGCCATTCGTGGTGCCTATGTTTCATTCATGCCGTTTATTATTGTCGGCTCGATCCTGCTGGTCATTTCCTCCTTCCCGAACCAGGGGTATCAGCAGTTTATGTCTCACACCTTTGGTGACAGCTGGAGCAGCATCGTCGAGATCCCGTTCAGCGCGGTGTTCTCGACCATGTCGATTTTCATCAGCTTCCTGGTCGCCTACCGCCTGGCCGAGCACTATAAAGAAGACCGCATCTCCTGCGGGATCCTGGCGCTGGTTTGCTTCCTGATCCTCACGCCGTTCATCAAAGTAGCGGAAAACGGCGGCATCACCGTGATGCCCGTGGAGTGGATTGGCACCAAAGGCCTGTTCGTGGCGATGATCGGTTCGCTGCTGTGGACGGAGCTGTTCTGCTGGCTGAAGCGCAAGAAGCTGGTGATCAAAATGCCGGAAGGCGTGCCGCCTGCGGTGCAGGAATCCTTCGCCGCACTGATCCCGGCGTTGCTGGTGATGATTCTGGTGCTGGTTATCCGCATCGGCTTTGAAAATACCCACTATCGCACCATCCACCAGTTTATTTATGAAGTGGTCGCCACGCCGGTTCGCCACTACGGCACCTCTTACTTCGGCGCGCTGATGACGGTATTCAGCATCACCATTCTGTGGTCGGTGGGGATTAACTCCGGTTCGATGATCAACGGCATCATTCGTCCACTGTGGATGGAAAACCAGACCGACAACATCGCCGCCATTCAGGCTGGCGTCACCCCGCCGCACATTATTACCGAACAGTTCTTCGACATGATCTGGATGGGCGGCGCGGGTGCCACCCTGTCGCTGGTGATTGCGATGCTGATATTTGCCCGCAGTAAAAACATGCGAGAAGTGGCGCGTCTGGGCGCAGGGGCTTCCATCTTTAACATCAACGAGCCGGTGCTGTTCGGCCTGCCGGTGATCATGAACCCCATCATGCTGATCCCGTTCAACCTCGTGCCGCTTGTGCTGGTCACCGTGCAGTACGCGGCGATGAAAATTGGCGCCGTTGCCGTCACCACCGGGGTGTTTATCCCGTGGACGCTGCCACCGGTGCTGAGCGGGTTTATCGTGACCGGGCATCTTTCCGGCAGCCTGATGCAAATCCTCAACCTGCTGATCGGGGCAATGCTGTACCTGCCGTTTATGCGCATCCTCGACAAGCAGTATCGGGCCGCAGAAATCATCAGCGAAAATGAAAACAGCCAGCTGGCAAAACAGGAGTCGTAACGATGTGGGGAATTATTGCAACCTGGCGAATGGCGCTGGAAGGGGTATCTGAGTCCGCGCCTCAGCTTGCCGCAGGGAGTGCGGCATCCACCGCCGTGGTGGATGCTGTTGCCGCAGTGGAAGACTTTCCGTTCTATAAATCCGTCGGCTACGGCGGCCTGCCAACGGAGAATGGCGAAGTGGAGCTGGATGCCGCCTTTATGGACGGCGACACCCTGGCGTTTGGTGCCGTCGGCAATCTTATCGATATCGCCAACCCGGTGCGGGTTGCCCAGGCGCTGAGCCGCCAGCGCTATAACTCGCTGCTGGTCGGCCAGGGCGCGCGCGAATGGGCGCTTGAACAGGGTTTCAGCGATAAAGCCATGCTGACCGAACGCGCCATGCAGCACTATCGCAAACGCTGCCGGGAAACGCTGGACAAAGGCCTCAGCCCGTACGACGGGCACGACACCGTGGGGATTATTGGCCTCGATAAACAAGGTTCGATGAGCGTAGCCACGTCCACCAGCGGTCTGTTTATGAAAAAACGCGGCCGCATTGGCGATTCCCCCATTATGGGCTCCGGTTTTTATTGCGACAGCGAAACCGGTGCCGCCACCGCGACCGGCGTGGGTGAAGACCTGATGAAAGGCTGCACCAGCTACGAAATCGTCCGCCGGATGGCTGGCGGAATGACCCCGCAGCAGGCAGCCGATTCCGTAGTGTTCGAGCTGGAAGACAAGCTGATGTCCCGCTTCGGGCGCGTCGGCGACCTGTCGGTGGTCTGCATGAACCGTCACGGCGAATTTGGCGCAGCCACCAATATCAAAACTTTTACCTTCGTGGTCGCAACTGAAAAACAACCACTGACCGTTTATCTGGCAGAGCGCCACCGTGAGCAAACGTGCTACCAGCCAGTGGACGAAGCGTGGATGCAGGCCTACGCCGCGCGCATTCGCGCCCCGATTGAGGAGTAAAAATGGAATACCGTTTAATTACCCAGGCAGGCGAAGTGCCGCACAGCAGTCATCTGATTAGCTGGCCCGGCAGCCCTTTGCTGGCTGAACTTGACGTTCCCGTGCTGGCTGAAATGGCAAAATCAAAGGAGCTGGCAGACAGCCAGTTTGCCTGCGCGCCTTTTGCTCGGATCACCCTCATCCCGCAGGACAGCTGGCAGGAAGCCGATGGCTTACTGGCAAATCTTCGCGCGCTGCTGAAAACAGCCACCAGTAAAACTCTGCTGCTGGATGTCACCGCGCTGGAAAATGAAACCGTCCGCAGCAGCGTCTTACGCTGGCTGTTCAATCTGGATCATTCGCTGGAGGATTTGGGGCTTAAAAGCGCCGAAAAACCGTCCCGTCGGGTGAAAACGCTGGTCGGCTTTTGCAACCCGTCGCAGCAGAAAAAAATGCAGGAGGCATTCCATCAGCAGCACGCCGTGGCGCTGGGCATGATTGCCGCGCGTCGTCTTGCGGATATTCCTTCCGAAACCTGCACGCCGCAGTTTGTGGTGGAAGAGGCGCAGCGCCTTTGTGTGGAATACCCGACGCTGCGCTGCGAGATTCTGGATGAGCACGAAATTCAGGAACAGGGCCTGGGACTGCTGCACGCCGTCGGCAAAGGCTCATCGCGCCCTCCCCGTCTGCTGGCCATTCATTATTCCGGTGCGGACAGCGGTCCGGTACGTGCATACGTTGGAAAAGGCATCACCTTTGATACCGGTGGCCTGTGGCTGAAAGAAGGCGCAGGCATGTACACCATGAAATATGACATGTGCGGCGCGGCCAATGTACTTGGCCTGATGCTCAGCATCGCGGAGCTGGGACTGCCGGTGCGCGCGATGGGCGTGCTGGCGCTGGCAGAAAACGCCATTGGCCCGGATGCGATGCAGCCCGGCAGCGTCGCCCGCGCCTGCAACGGGATGACGGTGGAAATCAATAATACCGATGCCGAAGGCCGCCTGGTGCTGGCGGATGCTATCGCCTGGGCCAGCCAGCGCAACAACAATACCCGTTTCATTATTGATTTAGCCACGCTGACCGGAGCGGTGGTCAAAGCGCTGGGCTATGAGCTGAGCGGGTTGATGACTCAGGATGAGCCGCTCCGCGAACGTCTGACGCAGGCGGGCAAAATCAGTGGTGATGAAGTGTGGTCGCTGCCGCTGGATAACAGGCTGAAGAAACAGACCGAAAGCGCGATAGCGGATTTGTGCAACACGCCTACCAACAATGCGGCGATTAGCGCCTCAGCGGCGTGGCTGCTGCATCATTTCTGCCCGCCGGAGATTCCGTGGGCACATCTGGACGTCAGCGGCACGGCGCTATGGCGCGAAGGCGGACGCAGCGTGGCCTCCGGGCGGCCGATTCCGCTATTGATTGAGCATTTGATGAGTGATTTGTCGCGAGATTAACCCTTGTTGACCCTCTCCCCGGCCCTCTCCCCGGCCCTCTCCCTAAGGGAGAGGGAGAAAAACGAGCACATTTCCCATTTGGGAAGAGGGAGAAAGCGAGCACAGGTCAGTCCCCTCGCCCCTTTGGGGAGAGGGTTAGGGAGAGGGGAAAACTAAAGCTTCAGAATTTCTTTAACGAATGGAATCGTCAGCTTGCGCTGGGCGGTAATCGAAGCGTGATCGAGCTGATCCAGAGTCATAAACAGCGTACGCATTTCCCGGTCGAGGCGCTTCATCAGGAAGCGGCAGACGTCTTCCGGCATTTCAAAACCACGCATTTTCGCCCGCAGCTGTAGCGCCTGCAGTTTGTCTTCATCGGACAGCGGCTGCAGTTTGTAGATTTGTCCCCAGTCCAGACGTGAGGCCAGATCCGGCAGGCCAAGATGCAGCTGACGCGGCGGGCGATCGCCGGTGATCAGCAGCCGCGTTTTTCCGGATTCCAGAATGCGGTTGTACAGATTGAAGATCGCCATTTCCCACGGTTCGTCACCGGCCACGCACTCGATATTATCGATACAGACCAGCGCCAGATGTTCCATCCCTTCCAGCACTTCCGGCACAAACCAGGTACGTTTATCCAGCGGTACATAGCCAACGGCGTCGCCGCGCTGGGAGAGTTCCGCACAGGCAGCGTGCAGCAGATGGCTGCGGCCAGCGCCTTCGCGCGACCAGAGATAGATATATCCGCTGTGATCCTGACGCAGCATGGTTTGCACGGCAGCAAGTAAAGAAGGGTTATCACCCGGCCAAAAACTTGCGAAAGTTTCATCATCGGGCAGATAGAGTGGCAGAGAGAGCTGAGCCGGAGCGTTCAGGGTGACCTCATCATGGGACTACTAAAAAACGCAGTGAGTGTAACACAAAAGGTTGTGGGGAGAGAACCGGGCGGCGAGTCCCGCCCGGTCGGTCAATCAATGCGCAGACGTTTCGCTGTCTTCCGCATCCAAAACTTCTTCTTCCGGACGCAGGACGCTGATCAGTTTGAAGATCAGGCTCAGGGCGATACCCACGATAGTCGCCAGCGCCATGCCTTTCAGCTCAGCCGCGCCGATATGCACCTTCGCGCCGCTCACGCCGATGATCAGAATAACGGAGGTCAGGATCAGGTTCTGCGCTTTGCTGTAATCCACTTTGGATTCGATCAGCACGCGAATACCGGATGCGCCGATCACTCCGTACAGCAGCAGAGAAACACCGCCCATCACCGGCACCGGGATAATCTGGATCGCCGCCGCCAGTTTGCCGACGCAGGAAAGCAGGATCGCGATAATCGCTGCGCCGCCAATCACCCAGGTACTGTAAACGCGGGTAATGGCCATCACGCCAATGTTTTCACCGTAGGTGGTGTTCGGGGTGGAGCCGAAGAAACCGGAAATCACCGTCGACAGACCGTTAGCAAACATGGAGCGATGCAGGCCAGGATCTTTGATAAGGTCTTTCTTGACGATATTCGCCGTCACCACCAGGTGCCCGACGTGCTCGGCAATCACCACCAGCGCCGCAGGCAGAATGGTGAAAATCGCAAACCATTCGAAGCGCGGGGTGTAGAAGGTTGGCAGCGCAAACCAGTGTGCCTGAGCGATAGCGTTGGTATCAACCATCCCCATGGAGAACGACAGGCCGTACCCGACCAGCACGCCGATCAGGATCGGGATAATCGCCAGGAAGCCACGGAACAGCACGGAGCCAAACACGGTCACCGCCAGCGTCACCATCGAAACGATGATCACTTTGGTGTCCACGCTCTGACCGTCGGCTGGCAGCAGACCGGCCATGTTCGCCGCAACGCCCGCCAGCTCAAGACCGATAACCGCAACGATTGCGCCCATCGCCGCCGGTGGGAACATCACGTCCAGCCAGCCGGTTCCGGCTTTTTTCACAATGAAGGAGACCAGACAGAACAGCACGCCGCACATAATAAAGCCGCCCAGCGCCACTTCATAACCCAGCGGCAGCAGCAGCAGCACCGGGGAGATAAACGCGAAGCTGGAGCCCAGATACGCCGGGATTTTACCTTTGCATATGAACAGATACAGCAGCGTGCCGATGCCGTTAAACAGCAGGACCGTTGCCGGGTTAATATGAAAAAGTACAGGCACCAGCACGGTTGCACCAAACATGGCGAACAGATGCTGCAAACTAAGCGGGATGGTCTGTAAAAGCGGTGGTCTTTCGCTAACCCCGATAGCACGGCGCGTCATAGTGTTTTCCTTATTAGATTGTCGTTGTGTTATAGCCAAAAAAAAGCCGACTCTTCAAAGTCGGCTCTTTTTAATAAATCACTTATTTGGTACCAAAAATCTTGTCGCCGGCGTCGCCGAGGCCCGGAATGATGTATCCGTGCTCATTGAGACCTTGATCGATGGAGGCGGTGTAGAGCTCTACGTCCGGGTGCGCTTTTTCCAGCGCGGCGATACCTTCCGGTGCCGCAACCAGCACCAGCACTTTGATGCTGGAGCAGCCTGCGTTTTTCAGCAGGTCGATGGTGGCGATCATCGAGCCGCCGGTTGCCAGCATTGGGTCAACCACCAGCGCCATACGCTCGTCGATGTTGGAGACCAGCTTCTGGAAATACGGCACTGGCTCAAGGGTTTCTTCGTTACGGTAGATACCGACCACGGAGATACGTGCGCTAGGAACGTGTTCCAGAACGCCTTCCATCATGCCCAGACCTGCGCGCAGGATTGGCACAACGGTGATTTTCTTACCCTTGATCTGTTCAACCTGAACCGGACCGTTCCAGCCTTCGATGGTGACCGTTTCGGTCGCGAGGTCGGAGGTCGCTTCATAAGTCAGTAAGCTGCCAACCTCTGAGGCGAGTTCACGGAAGCGTTTGGTGCTGATGTCATGCTCACGCATCAGGCCCAGCTTGTGTTTGACGAGTGGGTGTTTCACTTCCACAATCTTCATTCTCTTTCTCCTCTGAGGGGCATCCACAAAAAAAATCGCGGGATTATACCGCTTTTTCAACGAAGCGCCATACCTGTTCTCATTGACGGGGATCAAGCAAAGTGATTAACACAATGTTACTTATTATAAAATAAGGACAAAAATAAACCCCGCCGCAGCGAGGTTTTTATTTTTAATGGCCACAGAGTTGGTTATCCCGTAGGCACGATAAGCGTAGCGCATCGGGCAATCGCCACCGGGCAGTTAAAGCTTGTCACCGTTGCTGGCAATCACCTGCTTATACCAGTCAAAAGACTTCTTCTTGCTGCGATCCAGCGTGCCGTTGCCCTCATTGTCTTTATCGACATAGATAAAGCCGTAGCGTTTTTTCATCTCACCGGTTCCCGCAGAAACCAGATCGATGCAGCCCCACGGGGTGTAACCCATCAGATCCACGCCATCTTCCACTACCGCTTTTTTCATTTCGGCGATATGCGCAGAGAGATAGTCGATGCGGTACTGATCGTTAACGCTACCGTCGGCTTCACGCACGTCAATCGCGCCAAAGCCGTTTTCCACGATGAACAGCGGCAGCTGATAGTGATCCCAGAACCAGTTCAGGGAGTAGCGCAGGCCGACCGGGTCAATCTGCCAGCCCCAGTAAGACTTTTTCACATACGGGTTAGAAACCAGGCTCTTTGTTTCGTCGTAGTCGAGCTGCGGGTTATCCTCGGCCGCTTTGGTGGCAAACGACATGTAGTAGCTGAAGCCGATGTAGTCCACGCAGCCCTGCTTCAGCGCTGCGCGATCTTCTTCGGTGATGTCAAGCTTAAAGCCACGACGGTCAAAGTAGTTCAGCAGATGCTGCGGATATTTGCCGCGCACGTGCACGTCGGTAAACCAGTAGCGACGGTGCATGGCGTTCATCGCCATCATCATGTCGTCCGGCGCGCAGGTCAGCGGATAGATTGGGCACATGGCGATCATGCAGCCTACCTGCAAAGACGGGTTAATTTCGCGGGCGATTTTTACCGCCAGGGCGCTGGCTACCAGCTCGTAGTGCGCCGCCTGGTACATAATCGGCTCGCGATCTTCGCCTTCCTGATATTTGATGCCGGAGTTGGTGAACGGCGCGAAATCTTCGTGGAAGTTGGCCTGGTTGTTGATTTCGTTAAAGGTCATCCAGTACTTCACTTTGTGCTGGTAGCGCTCAAACGCCACTTTGGCGAAACGCACAAAGAAGTCGATGGTTTTACGATTGCGCCAGCCGCCGTACTCTTTTACCAGGTAATACGGCATTTCAAAGTGCGACAGGGTGATCACCGGCTCGATGCCGTATTTCAGGCACTCATCGAACAGATCGTCGTAGAACTTCAGCCCGGCTTCGTTCGGCTCGAGCTCGTCGCCTTTCGGGAACAGTCGGGTCCAGGCGATAGAGGTACGGAAGCACTTAAAGCCCATTTCCGCGAACAGCTTGATGTCGTCTTTATAGCGATGATAAAAATCAATCGCGTCGTGGTTCGGGTAATTTTTCCCCGGCAATACGCCGTCGGTGATTTCACGCGGCACGCCGTGGGCACCTGCGGTCATCACGTCCGCTACGCTTGGGCCTTTCCCACCCTCTTTCCAGCCACCTTCCAGCTGATGTGCCGCAACGGCTCCGCCCCACAGAAAATCGTGCTTAAATCCGGACATAACAACTCCCTCTTTAACGTTCAGACTGCTGATTAAAATGGTAAACCGCGCCGAGTAATCCGGCGTCGTTGCCGTGGCTTACGGTATCGACGAAGTCCGCGATACCAAACCAGGCGAGATGCTGTTTAAGCTGAGCAAGGAAACCCGGACGCTCCGTAATGCCGCCGCCGAGCAGTATCGTCTGCGGATCGAAAAGATTGACGAGGTTATAAAGCCCGGCGCCCAGACCGTTGAAGAAGTCCTCCACCAGCCGCTGGCAGGTGACATCGCCGGCGTCCCAGGCATCAAAAATCTCTTCGCCGCTCACTTCTTCCAGCGCTTTGCCGCAGTACTGGCTGTACCGGTTGCGCAGGACCCGCATGGTGCAGGTGGCGTTCATGGTGTAATGCGTGGGATGACGGGTGCCGGGTCTTTCTGTGAACATATAGCCAAATTCACCGCCGCGAAAACGCGCGCCGCGCACCAGCTGGTTATTGCAGAAAATGGCTCCGCCAATGCCGGTGCCAATCGTCAGGACCAGAAAGTCGCTCATCTCTGCGGCCTTCCCCTGCCAGCGTTCGGCCAGCAGAACGCAGTTCGCATCATTTTCAACAACGACGGGCAGACGGGTGCGCTCTTCAAGCCACGTTTTGATAGCAAAATTATCGAACCGACGGATAGCGCCGCCCATCTCGATAAAACCCGTGTGCGGGTTAACGTAGCCCGGCGCGCTGATGGCAATACCTTCGCATTCAGGATGCGTTTCAATCCAGTGGAGGATCGCCGCTAAAATCGCATCGCCGTCGCTGCCGGTGATAATTGCTTTGCTGCGGGAGAGGATCTCCCCTTCCCGGGTCACTACGCCCATTTTCAGCGCCGTTCCACCAATATCAAACGCGGCGATATGCATCTTTTTGCTCCCCTGAAGGCCATTTCAGAAACCGGTTTCAGTGGAATATTGTGTGCTACTCCAATAAGCTGCAAGCATTAAAATGTACCCGGTTTCATTTTCGTGAACGGCTTCAAATTTGGTCACCTGTACACCGGGGCAGTGTAAAAAAACGTCAATAAAAGATATCCCCTGCGCAGGCTCGCAAACGTTTGCTTAGGCTGTTAGAATGGCGCCGATTTCATTTGCTAACGCCATCGCGTGGAGACTTTGCAGTGACCGACAAAACCTCTCTCAGCTATAAAGATGCCGGTGTTGATATTGACGCAGGTAATGCTCTGGTTGACCGAATCAAAGGTGTGGTGAAGAAAACCCGCCGCCCGGAAGTGATGGGTGGCCTGGGTGGCTTCGGTGCACTGTGCGCACTGCCGCAAAAATATCGTGAGCCAGTGCTGGTTTCCGGCACGGATGGCGTGGGCACCAAGCTGCGCCTGGCAATGGATCTGAAGCGTCACGACACCATCGGTATCGATCTGGTCGCCATGTGCGTCAACGACCTGGTGGTTCAGGGCGCTGAGCCGCTGTTTTTCCTCGATTACTACGCAACCGGCAAGCTGGACGTCGACACCGCATCCAGCGTGATTAGCGGCATCGCCGAAGGCTGCCTGCAATCGGGCTGTGCGCTGGTCGGTGGCGAAACCGCAGAAATGCCGGGGATGTACCACGGCGAAGATTATGACGTGGCGGGCTTTTGCGTCGGCGTGGTGGAAAAATCAGAAATCATCGACGGCAGCAAAGTGGCCGACGGCGATGTACTGATTGCGCTGGGCTCCAGCGGTCCACACTCCAACGGCTACTCGCTGGTGCGTAAAATCATTGAGGTTAGCGGCTGCAACCCGGAGACCACCGAGCTGGAAGGCAAGTCTCTGGCCGATCATCTGCTGGCGCCAACCCGCATCTACGTGAAAAACGTGCTGGAGCTGATTGCCAATGTCGACGTACACGCTATCGCCCACCTGACCGGCGGCGGCTTCTGGGAAAACATTCCGCGCGTCCTGCCGGACAATACTCAGGCCGTGATTGACGAATCCTCCTGGCAGTGGCCAGCGGTGTTTAACTGGCTGCAAAAAGCCGGCAACGTCAGCCAGCATGAAATGTATCGCACCTTCAACTGCGGCGTGGGCATGGTGATTGCACTGCCAGCGGCTGAAGTCGATAAAGCCCTGAAGCTGTTAACAGAGAAAGGTGAAAACGCGTGGAAAATCGGGTATATCAAAGACTCCGATTCTGAACAGCGTGTGGTCATCGAGTAATGAAAAACATCGTGGTGCTGATTTCTGGCAATGGAAGCAATTTGCAGGCGATTATCGACGCCTGTGAACAGAAGAAGATCAACGGCACCCTGCGGGCGGTGTTCAGCAATAAGGCCGACGCGTTCGGCCTTGAGCGCGCCCGCGAGGCTGATATCCCGGCGCACGCCCTGTCCGCCAGCCAGTTCTCCAGCCGTGAAGCATTCGACCGCGAACTGATGCAGGAAATTGATGCCTACGCGCCCGATCTGGTGGTGCTCGCCGGCTATATGCGTATTCTCAGCCCTGAGTTTGTCGCGCACTATCAGGGCCGTCTGCTGAACATCCACCCTTCCCTGCTGCCAAAATATCCCGGCCTGAATACTCATCGTCAGGTACTGGACAACGGCGATGAAGAGCACGGCACCTCTGTGCATTTCGTGACGGAACAACTGGACGGCGGCCCGGTGATTTTGCAGGCCAAAGTCCCCGTGTTTGCCGGAGACAGCGAAGAAGACATCACCGACCGCGTGCAGCATCAGGAGCATGCGATTTATCCGCTGGTCATCAGCTGGTTTATCGAGGGTCGCCTGGACATGCGTGACGGTGCCGCCTGGCTCGACGATGTTCAACTTCCTGCGCAGGGTTATGCTGCTGACGAATAATTTGTTTGCTTTGCCCGGCGGCGCTTTGCTTGCGCGGGCCTACGGTTCTGTAGGTCAGTGCAACACAGCGCCACCAGCGCCCTTCTCCAAGCCTCTAAAATCCCCACGAAAAAAAAATTGTCATACTGATCTGGCACAGTTGGACACAACGGGTCAAAGCTCGCCATAATGTTAGTGCTGTCCGCGTCAATCAACCGGAGTGTAGTAGTAATGGGTCAGGAAAAGCTTTATATCGAAAAAGAACTCAGCTGGTTAGCCTTTAACGAGCGTGTTCTCCAGGAAGCGGCGGATAAAAGCAACCCGTTGATAGAACGCATGCGTTTTTTGGGCATTTATTCCAACAACCTTGATGAGTTCTACAAAGTACGGTTCGCTGAACTGAAACGCCGGATCATCATCAGTGAAGAGCAAGGCATCACCGCCCATTCCCGGCATCTGCTTGGCAAAATTCAGGCCCGGGTACTGAAAGACGATCAGGAATTTGACGGCCTGTATAACGAGCTGCTGCTCGAAATGGCGCGTAACCAAATTTTCCTTATTAACGAACGCCAGCTTTCCGTTAACCAGCAGGGCTGGCTGCGCCACTATTTCAAACACTATCTGCGCCAGCACATCACGCCGATTCTGATCAACCGTGAAACCGACCTGGTACAGTTCCTGAAGGACGATTACACCTATCTGGCGGTCGAGATTATTCGCGGTGAAGAAATTAGCTACGCGCTGCTGGAAATCCCGTCGGATAAAGTTCCG
Organism: Enterobacteriaceae bacterium 89; assembly: GCA_014156375.1. Taxonomy (GTDB): domain Bacteria; phylum Pseudomonadota; class Gammaproteobacteria; order Enterobacterales; family Enterobacteriaceae; genus Scandinavium. Next base: position 1,421,680 of record RQJH01000003.1, read on the forward strand.
CGCTTTGTGAACCTGCCGCCGGAAACGCCGCGCCGTCGCAAGCCGATGATCCTGCTCGACAACATCCTGCGCTACTGCCTGGATGACATCTTCAAAGGCTTCTTCGATTACGATGCGCTGAACGCCTACTCGATGAAGATGACCCGTGACGCCGAGTACGACCTGGTGCACGAGATGGAATCGAGCCTGATGGAGCTGATGTCCTCAAGCCTGAAGCAGCGTCTGACCGCCGAGCCGGTGCGTTTCGTCTATCAGCGCGACATGCCTGATGCGATGGTAGAGATGCTGCGCAAGAAATTCGCCATCACCCGCTATGACTCCATCGTGCCGGGCGGGCGCTATCACAACTTCAAAGACTTCATCGGCTTCCCTAACGTCGGCAAAGCCAATCTGGTCAACAAACCGCTGCCGCGCCTGCGCCACATCTGGTTTGATAAATTCCGCAACGGCTTTGACGCCATTCGCGAACGCGACGTGCTGCTCTATTACCCGTATCACACCTTTGAGCACGTGCTGGAGCTGCTGCGTCAGGCCTCGTTCGACCCAAGCGTGCTGGCTATCAAAATCAATATTTACCGCGTGGCGAAAGATTCCCGCATTATTGATTCGATGATCCACGCGGCCCACAACGGGAAAAAAGTCTCCGTGGTGGTTGAACTGCAGGCGCGATTCGATGAAGAAGCCAACATTCACTGGGCCAAGCGTCTGACGGAAGCTGGCGTTCACGTTATCTTCTCGGCGCCAGGACTGAAAATTCACGCCAAGCTGTTCCTGATCTCCCGTAAAGAGGGTGACGATGTGGTGCGCTATGCGCATATCGGTACCGGGAACTTTAACGAGAAGACCGCGCGAATTTATACCGACTACTCGCTGCTGACCGCCGATGCGCGCATCACTAACGAAGTGCGGCGGGTGTTTAACTTTATCGAAAACCCGTATCGTCCGGTGAGTTTCGACTACCTGATGGTTTCACCGCAAAACTCCCGTCGTCTGCTGTATGACATGATCGACAAAGAGATTGCCAACGCACAGAACGGTTTGCCTTCAGGTATTACGCTAAAGCTGAACAACCTGGTCGATAAAGGACTGGTTGACCGGCTGTATGCGGCCTCGAGCTCCGGCGTGCCGGTGAATCTGCTGATCCGCGGTATGTGCTCTCTGATCCCACAGCTGGAAGGGATCAGCGATAATATTAACGTGATCAGCATTGTTGACCGCTACCTTGAGCACGATCGGATCTATATTTTTGAAGATGGCGGCAGCAAAAAAGTGTGGCTTTCCTCCGCCGACTGGATGACGCGAAATATCGATTACCGTATAGAAGTGGCCACGCCGTTGTTGGATCCACGTCTGAAGCAGCGAGTTCTGGATATTATCGACATTCTGTTCAGCGATACCGTGAAAGCCCGTATTATCGACAAAGAACTGAGTAATCGTTATGTGCCCCGTGGCAACCGCCGCAAAGTTCGGTCACAGCTGGCGATTTACGACTACATCAAATCATTTGAGCAACCCGATTAACCTATGCCCATAAAAACCAAAACGCCACGACCGCAGGAGATTGCTGCGGTCGATCTGGGATCGAACAGTTTTCATATGGTGATCGCGCGCGTCGTGGACGGCGCGCTGCAAATCATCGGCCGCCTGAAACAGCGCGTCCATCTGGCCGACGGCCTGAATGAAAACAATATGCTCAGCGAAGAAGCGATGGAACGCGGCCTCAACTGTCTTTCTCTGTTTGCCGAACGTTTGCAGGGCTTCCCCCCGACCAGCGTTTGCATTGTGGGAACCCATACGCTGCGTCAGGCACTGAACGCACCAGAGTTCCTCAAACGAGCCGAAAAAGTCATTCCTTACCCGATTGAAATCATCTCCGGGAATGAAGAAGCTCGTCTGATTTTTATGGGCGTGGAGCACACTCAGCCGGAAAAAGGCCGCAAGCTGGTTGTCGACATCGGCGGCGGCTCGACGGAGCTGGTGATCGGCGAAGATTTCAAGCCACAGCTGGTGGAAAGCCGCCGTATGGGCTGCGTCAGCTTTGCCCAGATGTTCTTCCCGGGGGGCACCATTAATAAAGAGAACTTCCAGCGCGCACGCCTGGCGGCGGTGCAAAAACTGGAAACGCTCTCCTGGCAGTATCGTATTCAGGGCTGGAGCGTAGCGATGGGCGCTTCCGGCACCATTAAAGCCGTGTACGAAGTGCTGGTGGCAATGGGCGAGAAAGACGGGATTATCACCCCGGAGCGTCTGGAAAAGGTGGTGGATGAAGCGCTGAAGTTTAAGCAGTTTAGCGCGCTCAGCCTGCCGGGCTTGTCCGAAGATCGTCAGGCGGTGTTCATTCCTGGTCTGGCTATTCTCTGCGGGGTGTTTGATTCTCTGGCCGTGAAAGAGCTGCGCCTTTCCGACGGTGCGCTGCGTGAAGGCGTGCTGTACGAAATGGAAGGCCGCTTCCGTCATGATGATATTCGCAGCCGTACCGCAGAAAGCCTGGCCAGCCAGTACAACATTGACCGCGAGCAGGCCCGTCGCGTGCTGGAAACCACCACTCAGATGTATCAGCAGTGGCTTGAGCAAAACCCGAAACAGGCGCATCCACAGCTTGCGGCGCTGCTGAAATGGTCGGCGATGCTGCATGAAGTCGGGCTGAACATCAACCACAGCGGCATGCACCGCCATTCGGCCTATATTCTGCAAAACAGCGATTTGCCAGGCTTCAATCAGGAGCAACAAACGCTGATGGCCACCATGGTGCGCTTCCACCGCAAAGGGATGAAAATTGACGAGCTGCCGCGCTTTACGCTGTTCAAGAAAAAGCAGTTCCTGCCAATGCTGCAGCTGCTGCGCCTTGGCGTATTGCTGAATAACCAGCGTCAGGCTACCACCACGCCGCCGACGTTACGTCTGACGACGGAAGCCAACCACTGGACGCTGTGCTTCCCGCACGACTGGTTCAGCCAGAACGCGCTGGTACTGCTCGATCTGGAGAAAGAGCAGCTGTACTGGCAGTCCGTCACCGGCTGGATGCTGAAAATTACCGAAGAAGCCTCACCGGAATCACCAGAAATCGCGGCCTGAGGCCATTGTTTCGGTGTTCGCGGCAGCCAGAGCCTCTAACGGCTCTGGCTTGCCGATGCCGTACCCCTGCAGATAATCAATGCCCAGCTCAACGACCGCCTGGCGGATCTCATCTGATTCGACGTACTCCGCCACCACCTGCATGTTCTTCATTCTGGCCAGATGACAAATCGAGGCCACAATCTGATAGTCCAGGCTGCTTGAAAGCAGATTCTGGATAAAACTGCCGTCAATCTTCAGGATATCCGCGTTGATTTTTTTCAGTCTCGCATAGCTGGCATAGCCGGTACCAAAATCGTCAATCGCAATCCGGCATCCCAGCGCCTGCAGCTGTTCGATATTCTGTATCGCCTGTTCCGGATGATTTAGCGACTGGCTTTCGGTGATCTCAAAAATAATCTGCCAGGCCTGAATATTGTACTGCTTCAGCAGTTTCGCCACCGCATTCGGGAACTGTGAGCCGCAGGCGGAGGATGGCGAAATGTTGATCGACAAACGCAGTCCCGGGCAGGCTTCACGGCTGCTGTCCATAAAGCGCAGCGTGTGTTCAAGCACCCACAGATCGATGCGTGACGACATGCCAAACTCCAGCGCCACCGGCAGGAAATCATCAGGGGCAATGAGCTGTCCGTCTTCACCTTTCAGCCTTAGCAGGACTTCGTAGTAGCTGTCGCCACGGCTGCCGACGATAGGCTGAGCCATCAGGCGGAAATGGTCATGTTCCAGCGCCAGCTGCAGCTGGTTCATCATCCCGATTTTGTCTTTCAGCCGCTGCTGCAAATGCACGGCACTGCGGTTTTGCAGGCTCTCCGGCGAACCGGTAATCAATGACAGATTGGCAATCGTGCTCAACTCGCCCAGCAGCATCGGCAGCTGCATCACCGGCGAGCGCACATGGCAGTAGCTGACCCCGACGTTTGGCTGTAGCGGCATGCCATCCCACATAAAGCGGAACTGCTTAATTCTGGCGTCAATTTCCTGAATCCTGGCATCATGAGATTCCGTATTCAGGCGAATCACCAGATCGTGGCCCGAAAGCTGATAGGTACACTCGTTTTCCTGAAGCACCGGCTCAAGCCATTTCCCCAGGTTTTGCTTGTATTGGATGCGCACCATCATCCCGTAGTGGCGGCCCAGCACTTCCAGTTCAGGGACCCGCATAAAGCAAAGTACCGACCACGGCGTCGCTGCCAGCTTGCGGCTCAGCGCCCAGAGATTCGGCATTTGTACCACCGGATCGATAAATGCCATCCGCTTAACGCGGGCGTGAATGGTGCGCTGCTGGGTTGCCAGCATCGCCATGTACACCACGATAAAGGAGAACACCAGATAGCTGGATGAAGTGATCGCTAACTGATTGCTGTAGCTTGCGTAGCTCGGAATATAGCGGTAGTAGAAGTGGATACTCACTATCAGGACCAGTGTCCAGACCAGCGACATCATCCGATAACCAAAGCGCATTGAGCCCCAAAGCATCACCGGCAGCAGCAGCGAGAAGCTGTAGTTGGTGGTGAAGATGGAGGAAGTATTCGCCATCGGGATATACAGCAGCCCCATGATCGCCAGCAGCGCAGCGGTCCACAGCACCATTTCCAGGCTCGTGACCTTCGCATCCACCTGCTGTCGAAGCTGAGAGATAAATGCCCGCAGATAAAGCGGATGGCGTATCAGCCTGATAACCATGTAGCAAAACGGTACGCCGGTCAGGCAGCCCACCAGCAACGACTGATAGTTGATTAAACTGTGCAGCGTCAGCGGTCCGGCGCCTGCCAGTGAGATGCTGGCCGGCAGCACGCCAAAGAAAACGGAGAACAGCAGGATTAGCTGAAACAGCGTGGCAGGAAAAAACATCTGCCAGAACAGGCGCTGTGCCATCAGCCGTGGGCTGCCATACGAGACGTGTTGGCGGCGCGGCACGAAAACCCGATAGCCGCCCCAGCTCAGGATCACCGGGATCAGAAAATGGAAGGTAATGCCGATTGTTTCGGGCACAGTCATCCCCTGAGCGATCACCAGCCAGATGCCCAGCACGATCCCCGGAATGGCTTCCCAGCCAAAGAACAGCATGAAGCTCAACAGCAGCGCCAACGGCAGGTAGTAAAGTGCAACTGCTCCGCCATCAATGCGGGTAAAGGTATTGGCACTTCGGGCTACGGGCAGCAGCAACGTTGGCAAAAACAGTGGGAGGCCCCACCATCTGTCACGGTTAGATTTATAGAATTCGGTTAACTGCATAGATGCTCTACAGTGGCCTTGATCCCACTTGGGCCGATTCAGACAGGCATCCAACCTGACATAAATTCACCGCACAACGGCTTGCGCGGAGTTGGACACGGAATTGTAGTTATCCATCGCGCAAGCGGTTTGACTTTAGTCAATAAAGAGGGTTACAGGCTTGATTGATGCGACTTTTTTTCCTCGCTTCGGGTTCCGCGCCCTATCGGAATCATTCTGAGCATTTTTTATGCAATTGTTAATTGACCCTGCCAGCGTGCTGTGCCTTAATGTGCACATCGCCCGAAAATGGGTATTCTTTAAGGACCCCTCAGTGAGTCAGGTAACGCCAGTGCGAAAACGACACCAGTTCAACAGTCGCATGACCCGAATCATTTTGCTTATCAGCTTCCTCTTTTTCTTTGGCCGCTTTGTCTACTCCTCTATCGGAGCCTGGTACCACCATCAGGACAAGAAAGCCGCCCAGCAGTCCAGCCAGACGGTCACCCCGCCCGCCAGCGCGGAGTAAGGTCAAGGACGTCGTTCCGATAAGCGCCCTGTTTTTTCAGACAGGCGAGCAGCGGCGTCACCCATTCCTCGTCAGATAATTTCTCTTTTCAGTCACAATCCTGGACGATTCTCACGCCCCTGATTTGCAACCCGCGTAAAAACCAAGCACGATAAAGGTTCATCCGCCGTGAATGCCATACAGGGAGACGTATGAAAAAAGTACTGAATACTTTTCTGCCGCTGTACACCACCACCCTGCTGATGCTGCTTGGATCCGGCCTGCTTACCACCTACATTTCCCTGCGTCTGGCTCATGAAGAAGTTAGCGGAACGCTTATCGGCGCGATTACGGCTGCCAACTACCTTGGGCTGGTGATTGGCGGCAAAGTCGGTCACAACCTGATTGCCCGCGTGGGACATATTCGCGCCTACGTCGCCTGTGCCGGGATAATTACCGCCTCGGTCGTCGGCCATGGGCTGAGCGACTACGTGCCCCTGTGGATCCTGCTGCGGCTGATTATTGGTCTGTGCATGATGTGCCAGTACATGGTGCTGGAAAGCTGGCTCAACGACCAGGCGGAATCATCGCAGCGTGGAGCGATTTTTGGCCTGTATATGGTGGCCACCTATCTTGGGCTCTGCGGCGGACAGGTGATTCTGATTGCTGCGGCCGGAACCGGCGCGGCGATGCTGCTGATTGTGGCGCTGTGCTTTGCCCTGTGTCTGGTGCCGATAGCCCTGACTACCCGCACTACCGCCAAACCGATGTCGCCTGCGCCGATGGAGCTCGGCTATTTCTTCAAAGCGATTCCGAAGCTACTGGCCGCTACGCTGGCAATGGGGATGGCGGCAGGCGCGTTTTACGGACTGGCTCCGGTGTATGCCATTTCACAAGGCCTGAGCACGCAGCAAATCGGGATGTTTATGGGCGTCACCATTTTTGCCGGGATGGTGTCACAGTTTCCGCTGAGCTGGCTTTCTGACCGCTACGATCGTCAACACTTACTGTTTTTCACCGCCCTGCTGTTTGCCGTGGCTTCCCTGCCGCTTTCGCTGCTGACGCACATCGGCTTTTACTGGATGCTCGCCATGGCCTTTGTTTCCAGCATGGCGATGTTCTCGCTCTACCCGCTCGGCGTGGCGATTGCCAACGACCGCGTCGATCCGGAGCGCCGGGTGTCTCTCACCGCCTGCCTGCTGATGGCCTTCGGCGTGGGCGCCTGCTTTGGCCCGCTGCTCACTGGTGCGGTCATGCAGCCCTTTGGCGGCAACATGCTGTACCTGTTTTTCTCGCTCTGCGGCGTAACGATTGCGGGCATCAGCTGGAGCAGAAAGCGTCAGCCAGAAATTATCGTCGATGCTCCTATGCCACACGTGGTGATGCCAGACAGCCTGACCTCTTCACCGCTGGCGGTGGCGCTCAATCCAGGCCTGGATGAAGAGGCAATTCAGGAAGTGATGGTGGATACGTCGGATGAGCCGGATCCTGAGGAGGAAGCGGCTCATCCCTCCTCAGGTTAACGCCGGCTGATTGCGTCTGTTGGCCGTACTTTTAGAACACAGCGCAATCCCGCAGATAATCAACAGCGTGCTGACCAGATGGAACGGATACAGCTCAACGTTCAGGAACAGCACGCTGAACAACCCTCCGCTCAGCGGGATCAGATGGGAATATACTTCCCCACGCGTGGCGCCAATGGCCTGAATGCCTTTGTTCCACAGCAGATAGGAAAGCCAGGACGGGAAAACGATCAGATATGCCAGACCTGCCAAAAAGCCGGGTTGCAGATAGTTGTGCCAGACCGGCAGGCCATCCCGCGCCAGCGAAATAAACAGAACCGGCAGCAGGACCACCGCGCCAAATGCAGCGCTCACGGCCACAAACGCATTGCCCCCCACTTCACGCGGCTTGGTCCGCAGGAAAGCGCAATAGACCGCCCAGCTCACCGCCGAGCCCATCGTCCACAGATCGCCCCGGTTGAGATTTTTCAGCGTCTCCAGATGTAGCAAATCTCCCTGCATCACCAGCCAGACCACTCCCAGCGAACTCAGCACCACTCCTGCGATATTATTGCCCGATATTTTCTCTTTAAATATGCATTTATTAATCAATAAGACTAACGCGGGGGTCGTCGATAAATAAATAGCGGCATTGAGCGATGAGGTATATTGCAAACCGATATAAAGCGTCAGAGGAAATAATACCTGGCCAAACAGCGCCAGAAAAGCCAGCACCGGGAATGACTTTTTCATCACCGGCCACTGTCCGCGTATCTGTCGGGAGTACAGCGCCATCAGCAGAATGGCGGTCAGTACCCAGCGCGCAGCTGAGAGGACAATCGGATCGGCGTGAGCCACCAGAATATGACCCACGACATAATTTCCGCCCCAAAAACATGCCGCCAGGCTAAGGAGTAAATAAGGCATCGCTGCTCCTGTTAATAATAATTTCGATGAGCAGAAGGTTATCGCCAGGCGAATGGGGATGCTAATATAAAGTTTTACTCAGCGGGTATCGTTTGAAACTATGAAGTTTACTCTGCGACAACTTGAGTTCTACATAGCTTTAGCAGAAACATCACAAGTTTCTAAAGCCGCCAGCCGTTGCCACGTGTCACAGTCGTCAATGACCGTGGCTCTGCGTAATCTCGAAGAGACGCTGGATGCGCAGCTTTTTCACCGCCAGCCGAAAGGTATCCGACTTACCGCCGCCGGAGAACGCTTTCTCATCCATGCCCGCAAAATCATCAGCGACAGCCATTTAGCCATTGAAGATCTGCATCACCAGCCGGAAACCCTGAGCGGTACGGTGCGTATCGGCATCGCCCAGACGCTGTCGGCCTATGTATTGCCAGAGATGTTGAATGATATCGAGAGCCGCTTTCCGCTGCTGGAGATTGTTTTTCAGGAAGCCACCGCGCCGGATCTGCTTGAAGCATTGCGCCAGGGAAACGTTGATTTCTGCCTGCTGCTGACCTCCAACATTACTCACGACGACGCGCTGGAAGTGGAAACCTTTATCCGCTCATTGCGCCAGCTGTGGATAGCGCCCGGCCATCCGCTGTTGAGCCAGTCGGTTGTCCGCCTGCGCGATGTGGAAAAGCTGCCGTTTTTGATGCTCGATGCCGACGAATACCCAACGGTAATGACCGAAGTCTGGCAAAGCAGCGGCTATCAGCCCAACGAGCAGTTCCGCAGCACCTCTTTTGAAGCCGTGCGCAGCCTGGTGGCGCAGGGCAAAGGCATCACTATTCTGTCGGACCTGGTTTATCGCCCCTGGTCACTCAACGGACAGCGAGTGATCCGGCGAACCATTGAAGACTGCATCACCTATATGGATGTCGGCGTGGTGAAATCTGCGGATCAGCCGCTATCCCCCTCCAGCCAGCGGTTGGTCGATTTTTTGCGTCAGCTGATGGTGAAAATGGACAGGACGGCCTGAAAAGAATCAGGCCATTATCAGGCGCTTAAACAATAGCTGTTTGATATCCTGCCGATGCGACAGAATCGCATGTGCCGTGACTAAAGTTCCGTCTACGGAATACAAAACCCGGTACCCTTCAACCTGGTTAAACTCCCGGTACTTCGCACAGCCAATTTTCAGCAGCTCAGGGCAAATCTGACATCCCAATGGAAACTGTCCTACGGCATTCTCAAACTTTGACAGGATTTCCGCGATAACCGGTCGTGGCTCCACATCAACACGACGAAGATGGTTTGCGATTGCGTCGATGCAGTGCTTAACGGTGAGCGTGTACTCAAAGGTAACTTGCGGTTCCATGGAAATCCCTTAATGCCCAGCGCGCTGAGCTTAATCCTGAATGCCATCCAGTAACTGATCTTTGGAGAAAGTACGCCCTTCAGCTTTATCCTTCTCTGACAGGGTTAGCAGTTTCAGCAAAGCAATGGCGTTTTCTCGTTCCTGCTGCTGGTCATAAGACTCTATAACATAAGCAGGCACACCATTTTGCGTAACCAGGATAGGTTCTGACAGATCAAGCGTTGCCGCGTTTTTTTTGACGTAGCTGATAGTTTCTACTTTCATGGTGCTTTCACTCGGTGATCGTTGGTCATGCCATGGTTTTAATATAGACCAAATTTAGACCTCCAACAATCATATAGTTGGAGCCATTGGATAGCCGGAAATAAAAAACCCTCTGACAAAGCAGAGGGTTTTGTGTACTGCAGGAAATCTAAAAGATTATTCCCACTCAATTACCAATAACAATAAAAAATCATTATAAAACAACACCATGAAAATCACGCGCTACTCAACACCATGAAAAATACCCTTGTAGAAATGCATGGCAGCAAGGATAGCATTGTAACGGAGTGTAATCGGGTTTATGGTCAACGCATTGTGTCACGCATCCGCCAACCACGGGAACTCGCATTCAAGGCCGAATGTCCGGGCCAGTCTGATTGCGGTTTTTAAGATTGTTCCACCAGAAGGAAGGTATGCGGCGATTTCAGTCGTTTGCGAATGTCGGCTTACTGGAAGTCATTCTATGCAACAGCCAGTGGACGTTCGTACACTTCACGTTTGCCGCAATAGAGGTCGTTAACGAGGCATTAAAGCTAACCTTGCCTAATACAGCCCTGTGCTAATTGCATGGCAACAAGCTTGGCCCGTTTACATTTATCAAATGACGTCGTACGGCACACATAACATAATATGTCCGCCACTGTTCGATGACTCAACAATTCTGAAAAAGGGAGGCGCATGAATCGCCATTTCAAAAGGGACTTTGACGACCGTGTCAAGTTGCCACAAAGTGTATTTGGGCGGGTAGACCATGTCGTTACGTCAGGGCCTCCGGCCAACATTGTGCTAATTGCAGTTGATGCAATTGATGTCAAGTGGCTGAACGACCAAGCAAAACAAGACCCGCGATTTGACATCAATAGTCCTATAAAAGCAGCTGGGGCTTGGAAGAGCCAAGGCTTCCCAACACCCGGAACTCCGAGCATCTTTGAAAGCGCCCCACTATTTCGCATTGAAGTAGAATTAGATGCCAGAACAAATCCATTCGGACTGCCATTCTTGCCTGACTATGACGGACTAAATACGAACACGGGTACGCAGGCTTTAGAGGGCGCATGGTTTAAGTTCGAGGTGTCTGCAATCCACCGTAAAGGCTTCACGCCTGCGCTAATCTATCCGGGCTTGTTCGCCCCGCCAATTTCCGCGTTTGTTCAGGGAACGATGCCGACACCTGTTCACGCCAATGCTCTGGCAGGAATATTTTCGTTGCAGAATTTCCCAAAAATATCGGGAGCTTGTCTTCAATCTACTCTCAAGGGAACTCGCGCAGACGAGCTCGCTGTCTACGATGTGGGACAGGGAAACGCAAACGCTTTACTCAAGGCGAATTCACGCATCACTTGTCCTCCGCTGCCGTCGCTCTACTTTGACCTTGGTGCTGGGGTATATCGTAACAAGCACACAACGCCGACTCCCCTGCTTTTCTGCTTTACACTCTGCCCGCCAATTATACTGTCACACTGGGATGCAGATCATTGGGCTGGAGCGTACGCGACTGGAGTCAGTACTCCGCCAACCTATCCCGCACTTCTGCGCACATGGATTGCGCCACTACAAACCGTCGGACCACTGCACATTGCCTTTGCAAATGACATCATTGCCCAAGGTGGCAAACTCTCAATCTACAACCCGCCCCCGGGAAAGATTGATACGGTCGCACTCTCTATGAGTACTGAACTCCGATTGGCGCTCGGAACCGGGAATGGAAGAAACGACACTGGAATTGTTGCGGTAGTGGAGAACAGAAATCTAAGTCCTAGTAGAACTTGGCTTCTAACTGGCGACTGCAACTATACGCACATCGAGCCCTCATTAGCACCTAAAAACCCTATAGCTGTGGTAGTCCCTCATCATGGAGCAAACCTTAATGGAGGAACCGCTGCACCAAAACCATTCCGCGGTGTAAACGAGTACTGCCGCCTGCTCTATTCGTTCGGCCCCGACAATGCACACGGGGCAACAGGTGTCCGCCACCCGACGCTCAACACGGCGACACTAAATATAGGGGCTGGTTGGGATCATGGAGCATGGCACTTACCCGCTCCGGCTGATAAGGCCCCTAACTCCGTCGATGACGTCAGAGCGACCGCACGACATACTGTTGCTGGAGCCGCCGGCGCAAATCTTGGTGGTATCCTGGTGGGCTGGAACGGCCTTCCCGCATTATTCAAGCCCCCATGCGGTAGTGGTATAAGCATCCAGTGCACCACAACACCAGTACTGAGCTAGAGGTAGCCCGAATATGTGTCTATCGACGTCCACGGTCTAGAATCTTGGTTGCTTCTCTGAGTGTGAATTGCATTTATGGAGTAGTGGGTGCAGCTCAGGAGTTCACTTGCCTTGCTCTGGATCAATGGGCCTTTGAGCGTGGTGTTGAGTTACGCTTAATCCAGCCGGGCAAGCCAACGCAGAACGGATTTGTTGAGAGCTATAACGGACGAATTCGCGATGAATGTCTGAATGAGCACTGGTTCAGCGATATGGAAAATCATTAATGACTGGTGGCGGGATCTTAACGAGTGCTGTCCACATTCAATACTGAATCATCAGACGCCATCAGAGTTTGCAGCACGGTAGCGAAATGGAAAATGTTAAGGTAAACAAACCGACCCTACTAACTGACGATTATGTCTAATACTAGGAACAGATCTATCAGTCTCACAACGATCCCTAGAGGATTTTTACCATTCTAATCTTTTGAACAATCCCCTTGATGCAGAAATGTTCAACAAAGTATAATTACTGGACGTGGAAAAATAACTGATATGCTATGGATACAATGAATATTGGATTAACTGAAATATTATCATTTGCTGCATTAATTGTATCGGCACTCAGTATGCTATATGCAAAAAAGCAAAGTGATTTTGCAAAGAGAAATCACTTTAATGACTATCGCTCTCATTTATCTCAATCCCACCTAGCATATAGAAAAGCACTAATTAAAACACAAAACAAACATAAAAATGACCTTCTTGAATTAAGTAGACTAGCTGGGGAAACATTAGTAAAAATAGTTAACCATTTCGATCGACATGACACCAATCAACATGCAGAGAGATATCTAAGGCATTTACTGCATGAAAGTTCAGAAATGGTTTTCCGTACATTCCAGGGGCAACTTGCCTGGCAATCTTCAGAAAACATATCACATAGACTTTACCAAACATCTTTTATTGAGGACAATCTCAATCCAGTTAAAAATATATTTGGAGATTGTTCTTTCAGGGAAGAAATTAATTTAAAGTATCATTTAGAACCAAGTGCATATCTAGAGTTAAATTTAGTAAATGATGTTTATTTTTGCAATCTGGTTTTAGAGATGAAAGCAAGACTTGATCAATCTAAACTACAAGAACTGATGAGCAACGTTCAAAAAGAAATGATTAACTTCAATACGTTGCACAACAATCTAAAAGCCAATCTTACCATAAGCGCTAATTACCTTGACGATTTAATCCTTCAGGGAAATAAAGAACACTTCCAACTAAGAGAATCCCCACAACTTTACTCTGAAATGAAAAGAACAAAAACACAATTGAGAACATTAGGTTATATAAACATGCCTGAGGACTTAGATAAGTCTTTTAGTGGGAAGTTTTATTTCTCAATATCCAAAAGCATCCATTTATGTGCTCTCCTTCATGCAATACAATGTTTACATTCATGGGGCTGGGACTATGAATGATAAAGCATTCTTAATTTAATACGGGAATTTAAATCTTTCATATCATTAAAAAGAACACCAATAGATAAAGTTTATTGGTGTTCTTTTATCAAGTCAGGCAATTAAAAAATCACCCCCTCATTCCCACTCAATCGTAGCCGGTGGCTTACCGCTGATGTCGTAAACCACGCGGGAAATGCCGTTGACTTCGTTGATGATACGGTTGGACACGCGGCCGAGGAAATCGTACGGCAGGTGCGCCCAGTGCGCGGTCATGAAGTCGATGGTTTCAACGGCACGCAGGGAAACAACCCAGTCGTACTTACGGCCATCGCCCATTACGCCAACGGAACGGACCGGCAGGAACACGGTGAACGCCTGGCTCACTTTGTTGTACAGATCGGCTTTGTGCAGCTCTTCGATGAAGATAGCGTCCGCGCGACGCAGCAGGTCGCAGTACTCTTTCTTCACTTCGCCCAGCACGCGAACGCCGAGGCCCGGACCCGGGAACGGATGACGGTACAGCATGTCGTACGGCAGGCCGAGTTCCAGACCAATTTTGCGCACTTCGTCTTTGAACAGCTCACGCAGCGGTTCAACCAAGCCCATCTTCATCTCTTTCGGCAGGCCGCCCACGTTGTGGTGAGATTTGATGACGTGCGCTTTACCGGTAGCGGAAGCGGCGGATTCAATCACGTCAGGGTAGATGGTGCCCTGCGCCAGCCATTTCACGTCTTCCAGCTTCAGCGCTTCTTCGTCGAACACTTCAACGAACACGCGGCCGATGATTTTACGTTTCGCTTCAGGATCGTTTTCGCCTTTCAGCGCGTCCAGGAAGCGCTGCTCGCCTTCCACGTGAACGATGTTCAGGCCGAAGTGGTCACCGAACATGTCCATCACCTGCTGGGCTTCATTCAGACGCAGCAGGCCGTTGTCGACGAACACACAGGTCAGGTTTTTACCGATAGCGCGGTGCAGCAGCATGGCGGTTACGGAGGAGTCCACGCCGCCGGAGAGGCCGAGGATCACTTTGTCATCGCCAACCTGCTCGCGAATGCGATTCACAGCGTCGTCGATGATTTTTGCTGGCGTCCACAGGGCTTCACACTGGCAGATGTCGCGCACGAAGCGCTCCAGCATACGCAGACCCTGGCGGGTGTGAGTTACTTCCGGGTGGAACTGCACGCCGTAGAAGCGTTTTTCTTCGTTAGCCATAATGGCGAACGGACAGGTCTCGGTGCTGGCAACGGTCACGAAGTCTGCCGGGATTGCAGTCACTTTGTCGCCGTGGCTCATCCACACGTCCAGCAGCGGTTTGCCTTCTGCGGTCAGGGAGTCTTCGATACCGCGGATCAGCGCGCTGTCGGTTTTAACTTCAACCTGCGCATAGCCAAACTCACGCTCGTTGGAGGACTCAACGTGGCCGCCCAGCTGCATCGCCATGGTCTGCATGCCGTAGCACACACCAAATACCGGTACGCCAGCTTCGAAGACATACTCAGGTGCACGCGGGCTGTTGTCTTCGGTGGTGCTTTCCGGGCCGCCGGAAAGGATGATGCCGCTTGGATTAAATTCGCGGATCTGGGCTTCGGTCACGTCCCAGGCCCACAGTTCGCAGTAAACGCCAAGCTCACGGACGCGGCGCGCCACCAGCTGAGTGTACTGAGAACCAAAGTCGAGGATAAGAATGCGATGCTTATGAATATTGTCGGTCATTGACGGTCATTCCAGGGCAAGTGAAACAAAATCAAGCGCCCGGCATAAGCCGGGCGCGGAAATAATCAGGAACCCATACGGTAGTTCGGGGATTCTTTGGTGATCGTCACGTCGTGAACGTGGCTTTCCTGGATCCCGGCACCGCTGATGCGGACGAACTGTGCTTCGGTGCGCAGCGCATCGATGGTACCACAGCCGGTCAGGCCCATACAGGAGCGCAGGCCGCCCATCTGCTGGTGAATAATCTCTTTCAGGCGACCTTTATAAGCCACGCGGCCTTCGATACCTTCCGGTACCAGTTTGTCAGCGGCGTTATCGCTCTGGAAGTAGCGGTCGGAAGAACCTTTGGACATCGCGCCCAGGGAACCCATACCGCGGTAAGATTTGTAAGAACGGCCCTGGTAAAGTTCGATTTCACCCGGAGATTCTTCAGTACCTGCCAGCATGGAACCGACCATCACGGCAGCAGCACCAGCGGCGATTGCTTTAGCGATATCACCAGAGAAACGAATACCACCATCGGCGATAACCGGAATGCCAGTGCCTTCCAGCGCTTCTACCGCGTCAGAAACGGCGGTGATCTGTGGAACGCCCACGCCGGTCACGATACGGGTAGTACAGATAGAACCAGGGCCAATACCGACTTTGACCGCGCTGACGCCTGCGTCTGCCAGTGCGCGAGCACCTGCGCCAGTCGCCACGTTACCGCCGATAATTTGCAGGTCAGGATATTTAGCACGGGTTTCACGAATACGTTGCAGAACGCCTTCAGAGTGACCGTGAGAGGAGTCAATCAGCAGTACGTCAACGCCAGCAGCAACCAGCGCATCAACGCGCTCTTCGTTGCCCGCACCTGCACCAACGGCTGCACCTACGCGCAGACGACCCTGCTCATCTTTACAGGCGTTAGGTTTACGCTCTGCTTTCTGGAAATCTTTTACGGTGATCATGCCGAGCAGATGGAAACTTGCATCCACCACCAGCGCTTTCTCTACGCGCTTTTCGTGCATTTTAGCGAACACCACGTCGCGGGCTTCACCTTCACGCACGGTCACCAGACGCTCTTTTGGCGTCATGTACACGCTGACCGGCTGATTCAGGTCGGTCACGAAACGCACGTCACGGCCGGTGATAATCCCGACCAGTTCGTTGTTTTCAGTCACAACTGGGTAGCCTGCAAAGCCGTTGCGGGCGGTCAGCTCTTTCACTTCAGCAAGCGTGGTGGTTGGCAGAACGGTCTGAGGATCGGTAACAACACCAGATTCATGTTTCTTCACGCGGCGAACTTCTTCCGCCTGGCGCTCGATAGACATGTTTTTATGAATAAAGCCGATGCCGCCTTCCTGGGCCAGGGCAATGGCCAGGCGCGCTTCAGTCACGGTATCCATGGCTGCGGAGAGCATAGGAATATTCAGACGAATCTTTTTGGTCAGCTGAGTGCTGAGATCGGCGGTATTCGGCAGAACGGTGGAATGAGCGGGAACGAGGAGGACGTCGTCAAACGTCAGGGCTTCTTTGGCGATACGTAGCATGGGCAATATCTCTACCTGGGTGGTTAATAAATATTGCCGTGGCATTATACAGAGCGTAATCGGTTGCATCCACACTTTTTTGCAAATAATGCTTGCGATTGCCTCCCGGCGGGTTATATTCGACTGAATAACCTGCTGATTTAGAATTTGATCTCGCTCACATGTTGCCTTCTCAATCCCCCTCAATTTTTACCGTCAGCCGCCTGAATCAGGCCGTGCGTCTGCTGCTTGAGCAGGAGATGGGGCAAGTGTGGATCAGCGGCGAAATCTCTAACTTTTCCCAGCCCTCTTCCGGCCACTGGTATTTCACCCTTAAAGACGATAACGCCCAGGTACGCTGCGCGATGTTCCGCAACAGCAATCGCCGGGTGACGTTCCGACCGCAGCACGGACAGCAGGTTTTGGTTCGCGCCAATATCACGCTGTACGAACCGCGAGGCGACTATCAGATCATCGTCGAAAGCATGCAGCCAGCGGGTGAAGGGTTGCTGCAACAGAAGTATGAACAGCTAAAAGCAAAGCTCGCCGAAGAAGGGCTTTTCGACCAGCAGTTCAAACAGCCACTGCCCTCACCTGCACACTGCATTGGGGTGATCACCTCGAAATCTGGCGCAGCGCTGCACGATATTTTGCACGTGCTGAAGCGTCGCGATCCGTCGCTGCCGGTGGTGATTTATCCGACTGCCGTGCAGGGCGAAGACGCTCCGGCGCAAATTGTCCGGGCGATTGAGCTGGCAAACCTGCGTGAAGAGTGCGACGTGCTGATTGTCGGGCGCGGCGGCGGCTCGCTGGAAGATTTATGGAGTTTTAACGACGAGCGCGTGGCGCGGGCCATTTTCGCCAGCCGCATTCCGGTGGTCAGCGCCGTCGGTCATGAAACCGATGTGACCATCGCCGATTTTGTTGCCGATTTGCGTGCGCCAACGCCTTCTGCCGCTGCGGAAATTGTCAGCCGCAATCAGCTGGAACTGCTGCGCCAGGTCCAGTCGGCTCAGCAGCGTCTCGAAATGGCGATGGACTACTTCCTTGCCAACCGCAATCGTCGCTTCAGCCTGCTTCATCATCGCCTGCAACAGCAGCATCCACAGCTGCGGCTGGCACGTCAACAGACCGTGCTCGACAGGCTGCGTCAGCGCATGAGTTTTGCGCTCGATAATCAGTTAAAAAAGGCGTCTCAGCACCAGCAAAGGATCACCCAGCGCCTGAATCAGCAAAACCCGCAGCCACGAATTTATCGGGCGCAGACTCGCATTCAGCAGCTGGAATATCGTCTGGCGCAAACTGTACGAGAGCAGTTGAGCAGCACACGCGAACGTTTCGGTAACGCAGTGACTCACCTGGAAGCCGTCAGCCCACTTTCCACGCTGGCGCGAGGCTATAGCGTAACCACCGCTGCCGATGGCAAGCTGGTGAAAAAAGCGAAGCAGCTGAAGGCTGGCGACACGCTGAGCACGCGTCTGGAAGATGGCGTGGTGGAGAGCGAGGTGACCAAAATCACCCCTGTGAAGAAACCCCGTCAGAAAAAACCGCTTAAACCAGCCTGATGCTCTTTGATTGCCCGGTGGCGCTGCGCTTACCGGACCTACAATCTTGGTCAGATGAGGCAGCGAGCACAGCTTAAACCAGCTTAAACTCCACGCGTTTTTTCGAAATCAGCCCATGGCCGTTCTGGCAGAAATAATCGACCGCACCGCAGGCTTTCAGCACTTCTAACGGTTTATGGCAATCCGGGCACAGCGCCTGCAGGGCAAAATCCTGCTGGCAGTGATCGCAATGCGCTTTGTCGCCCTGTAACTCCAGTGGATTAGTACAAACCGGACAATTCAGTTCCATCACTCACTCCTGGCTAATACTGCAAACTTGCCGTTATTTTACCACAGCCGTCAATGCGGACCGCGCAGTTGCTGCAGGATTGTCAGCAATGCGCTCACTTCGGCAATGCGTCGCTGGGTCAATAAACGGACCTGCTCTGGCGTGCGGATAAACAGGCTTTGCTCACCGAGAATAAAACGTTGCAGGCAACGGTCATACACCGGACCGCTGAGCGTCCAGCGCTGAACGTTCTCGCCCTGCCAGATTTCGAGCACTTCTTCCGCTCCACGTCGATCCTGGCTGAGAATAACCCCGTTACGCAGATGAAGGCGAATGCCCTTCTGCCCGCCAGCGGGCCCGGCGTATTTGTTGAGCCACATTTCCAGCACAATACCACACAGCTCGCCCTGTAAATGAGCGCTGCCTTCCGCTGTGATCACGTCTCCCTTTGCGATACCGTTGCCCAGCTGGTCTTTAGCTTCAACCAGAGTAAGCGCTAACTGATTGTCAGCCCCTATCGCGGCTAAAGTTTCGTGGATCATCGCCAGCACGTGCGTGCCAATATCCACTATCACGCCGTCAGGATGGCGCAGCGTACGGGTATCAGGTTCTCCGGTCGCAAAGTTGAGCGCCATCGGTTCACCTTTGTCGTTAAACCCACTCGGCTCCAGCAGATAGCCTTCAATTTTGACGATCTCCGCCACGGAAGAAACCTGCGGCGCTAACGTCGGGTAGTCAGCTTCCGGCAGCCAGTCGCCCTCCAGTTTCCCGAGCGCCAGCTGCGCCACGCCGTCTTTTGCCATCCAGTGGTCAAGCGCCAGCACCCGATCGGTATTCTCAGGCCAATCCAGCAACTTCTGTAGCTGCTCAAGCTGGGCGAGCGAGGCCGCTACCGGCTTTTCAACCACGATGCGCGGCACGGAAGATTGCAGGACTTTCTCCAGCACCGGAAAGTGCCAGAGCGATGAAGTGGTGATAAACACCATCTCAGGCTGTGTCGCCAACAGCGCATCCAGTGAGTCACAGCGAGTGATACCCGCAGGCGCTCTGGTTTCGTCAACGTCAAAGCCGTAGCAGTTGTGCAGCGGAATATTCAGACGCCGCAGAGCAGGCAGATACGCGGTTTCAATCACCGCGCCAAGACCGATAAAACCTAATTTCATCTGAACCTCAAAATGAAAAAACCCGCCGGGAGGCGGGTTTAAAGTGCGTTCCGCGCCGAAATAAAATGGCGCTTACTTACCTTTCTTAATGTGTTTAATCAGACGCTTACGCTTACGCATCTGGTTAGGCGTCAGGGTGTTACGTTTGTTAGCAAACGGGTTATCCCCTTCCTTGAACTGGATACGGATTGGCGTACCCATCACTTCCAGCGATTTGCGGAAGTAGTTCATCAGATAGCGCTTGTAGGAATCCGGCAGGTCTTTCACCTGGTTGCCGTGGATAACGACAATCGGCGGGTTGTAGCCACCGGCGTGAGCATATTTCAGCTTCACGCGACGACCGCGAACCAGCGGCGGCTGGTGATCGTCCTGCGCCATATTCATGATGCGGGTCAGCATCGCGGTGCTCTGGCGCTTGGTGGAGCTGTCGTAGGCTTCACGAACAGATTCAAACAGGTTGCCTACGCCGCTGCCGTGCAGAGCAGAGATAAAGTGCACACGGGCAAAGTCGATAAAGCCCAGACGGAAGTCCAGAGTCTCTTTCACCTGCTCGCGCACTTCGTTGCTCAGGCCATCCCACTTGTTGACCACGATCACCAGTGAGCGCCCACTATTGAGGATAAAGCCCAGCAGCGAGAGGTCCTGATCAGAAATCCCTTCGCGGGCGTCGATGACCAGCAGCACCACGTTGGCGTCTTCAATCGCCTGCAGGGTTTTGATAACGGAGAATTTCTCTACGGTATCGGTAATTTTTCCGCGTTTACGCACCCCGGCGGTATCGATGAGGATGTATTCACGCTCATCGCGCTCCATCGGGATGTAGATACTGTCACGGGTGGTGCCTGGCATGTCGTAAACCACGACGCGGTCTTCACCGAGAATACGGTTAGTTAGCGTTGACTTACCAACGTTCGGGCGGCCGACGATAGCCAGTTTGATGGGCAGATCCTGCGGGTTGAAGGTGTCTTCCGGCTCTTCTTCTTCGCCGTTTTGCTCCGCTTCAAACTGTGCCCAGTACGCTTCGTCTTCGTCGACTTCTTCTGGCGGATCAATATCATCCATATACGGCAGCAGCGCCTGTTCCAGCAGGCTGGTCACGCCGCGCCCGTGGGATGCCGCAATCGGATGAATATCACCCAGACCCAGCGACCAGAAATCAGCCACGGCCTGGTCCGGATCGATACCGTCCGTTTTGTTAGCCACCAGGAAAGTCGATTTTTCGCGGGAGCGCAGATGTTTTGCGATAGCAATGTCAGCCGGCATCAGACCAGCGCGCGCATCGACCATGAACAGCACAACGTCTGCTTCTTCGATAGCGAGCAGCGACTGCTCTGCCATGCGAGTTTCCACGCCCTCTTCGGTGCCATCAATACCGCCGGTATCGATACAGATAAACTCGCGGCCTTCCACTTCAGCACGACCGTACTTACGGTCACGAGTCAGACCCGGGAAATCCGCGACCAGCGCGTCTCGTGTACGCGTCAGGCGGTTAAACAGCGTGGATTTTCCAACGTTAGGGCGCCCGACAAGCGCGACCACAGGTACCATGATAAATGCCTCATAAAATCTAAAAACAGTAAAACGGCCCCTGTTCAGACAGGAGCCGTCTTGCATTACTTCTCGCGAACGGACTTAACGCGTAATGGCGTACAGCGTACCGTCTTTCGCCTGGATCAGCAGCTGACCTTCAGCCAGAACGGGATTGGTCTGGAAACCAGAGCTGTCCACTTTCTGCTGAGCGACAAAATGCCCGTCCTGCGGATCCAGCCAGTGCATATAGCCTTCGCTATCGCCCACGACCAGACTTCCATTATACAACACCGGAGCGGTCAGCAGGCGGTGCAGTAGATCGCTTTGCGTCCACAGCGTTACGCCACCGTCGGTGGTCAGCGCCAGCACGCGGTCGTTCTGGTCGACAATGTAGATGCGGTTGCCGTCGACGATGAAATCGCTGACTGAACCCAGCTCGCGTTTCCACATGATCTGGCCGCTGCGCAGATCCATCGCCGTCAGGTTACCGTTATAAGCCAGCGCATAAACGACGTTACCCACGACAACTGGCGTGGTGTCGACATCGCTCAGGCGATCGATTTCCGTCGGCCCGGTGGCCGTAGAAATACGCTGCTGCCAGATCAGCTGACCTTGCTGCATCAGCACGGCGCTGACGCGGCCGTTATCACCGCCGACAATTGCCGCACCGTAGGCAACCGTTGGAGCCGACTCACCGCGCAGGGACAGCGCTGGCATATCGAGGTTCACGGTCCATTTCACTGCACCGTCAGTTTCATTCAGCGCCTGCAGCTGACCGTTGCTGGTGTGGATAAGCACCATACCGTCACTGACAACAGGACGGGAAAGCGCTTCACCCGCTACGCGGGTCTGCCACGCCACGGAGCCATCGCCGCTGTTCAGGGCATAAACCTGAGCTTTTTCAGTACCAACGTACACGTGACCGCCGGAAATGGTCAGGCCGCCGGACAGCAGCGCAGGAGCGCGTGAGAACCAGCCGTCTTTCTCGCCCAGATTCACGGACCAGATCTCTTTGCCGTCGTTGGCGTTCACTGCCTTCACAACGCCTTTACGATCCGCCGCGTAAACGACGTTATCGGCATAGGCCGGATGCAGGTTGGAATAGAAATCACCAATACCGCTGCCTACGGAATCGCTCCAGGAGGTAGACGGAGTAAACTGATTAGTCACGGTTGGCAGCGGGGACATTTTCACAACGTCTTCTTCGCTGTTAAACAGTGAACAACCGCTCAATAACGTAACAGACAGCAGTCCTGGCAAAAGTAATTTACGCAATTGCATCGGGTCCCTCTCAGATGGACAAATTATTCATTTTCATGCGCATCATTTCGCTGAGCGCTGGTGAAGCATCACTTTTAGCGCCAGCTTCCCAGGCAGCACGAGCCCCCTGCTTATCACCTTTGCTTAACAAAATTTCACCGCGCAGATCCGCGACGATACCGGTCCAGCCTTCGCCCTTCACATTCTCAAGGGTTTTCAGTGCAGCATCAGGCTGTTTCAGCTGAAGCTGAACGCGAGCCAGGCGCACGTTAATAACAGATTTCAGGTTGTCGTCAGTGGCGGCAGCCAGCCCAAGCTGCAGCTGTTTTTCTGCTTTATCCATCTGACCTGCGTCAACAAACTGCTGCGCCAGCTCCAGCGCCGCGAAAGCACCATAGGTATTCTTTTCATCTGCTGCGAATTTTTCCGCCGCCGCATAGGTGTCGGGCTGACCGGCTTTCAGCGTCGTCATCGCGCTTTCATAAGCCTGAGAGGCTTCACGGGCAGTGCTTTCCTGATGTGAACCCCAGTAGCGCCAGCCAACCAGCGCACCAATGCCCAGGATAACGCCTACGGCGAGCGCTTTGCCGTTCTCAGCAAAGAAATTCTTAAGTGCGTCGACCTGTTCGTTCTCGTTACTGTAGACTTCCACGCAGTTCTTCTCCTGAATTATTGTCCCGGGCGATTAGCCCAGCAGTGTGCGCAAATGCGCGGCAACGCTGTCCTGCGTTACAGTCGTCTGCTCACCAGAGCGCAAATCTTTAACGACCACATTACGTTCAGTCACTTCAGATTCTCCCAGTACCAGCGCGATGCTTGCGCCCCACTTATCGGCACGGGCAAACTGCTTTTTGAAGTTACCGCCGCCATGGTTGGTCATCAGTTTGATACCCGGCAGTTCGTCACGCACGGCTTCAGCCAGACGCAGCGCAGCGGATTGGGTATCGGAGCCAGAAGCCACCAGGTATATATCGACAACAGGATCGGCTTTAAATTCCGGATTCACTGCCTGAACCAGTAAAACTAAGCGCTCAAGGCCCATCGCGAAGCCTACCGCAGGGGTAGCGCGACCGCCAAGCTGTTCCACCAGACCATCATAACGACCGCCAGCACAAACGGTACCCTGGGAACCGAGGCTGCTGGTAACCCATTCAAAAACGGTACGGTTGTAGTAATCCAGACCACGCACCAGGCGCTGGTTCACGGTATAGGCGATACCAGCGGCGTCCAGCAGCGCGCAAAGACCAGCAAAGTGTTCACGAGAGTCTTCGTCGAGGTAATCACCCAGCTCAGGAGCGTTATCCAACAGCGCCTGAACGTCCGGATTCTTGGAGTCCAGCACGCGCAGCGGGTTGGTGTACATGCGACGTTTGCAGTCTTCGTCGAGCTTGTCTTTGAACTGTTCCAGGTAAGCCACCAGCGCGTCACGATAGTTAGCGCGAGCTTCCAGGGAGCCGATGGAGTTCAGCTCAAGGCGAACGTGTTCAGAAATGCCCAGCGCACGCCACCAGCGAGCGGTCAGCAGAATCAGCTCGGCGTCGATGTCCGGGCCTTGCAGACCAAAGACTTCACAGCCCAACTGATGGAATTGACGGTAGCGGCCTTTTTGCGGACGCTCGTGGCGGAACATCGGGCCGATATACCACAGACGTTGTTCCTGATTGTACAGAAGACCGTGCTCGATGCCGGCGCGTACGCAGCCCGCAGTCCCTTCAGGGCGCAGCGTCAGGCTATCGCCATTGCGGTCCTCAAAGGTATACATCTCTTTTTCAACCACGTCGGTGACTTCACCGATTGCGCGTTTGAATAGCGGGGTCTGCTCTACAATCGGCAAACGGATTTCGCTGTAACCGTAGCTCGCGAGCACCTGCTTCAGGGAGCCTTCAATGCGCTGCCAAAGAGCGGTATCGCCCGGCAGGTAATCGTTCATGCCACGGATGGCTTGAATGTTCTTTGCCACGTTTATTCTCTTTCTATATACAAAAATGAACCCTTAGCGCGGTTGCGCCTGCGGGTTCAATCATACACGGGAAGCGAAACGCTTCCCATCACGTTATTTTGCTTCGACCTGCTGAACGTCAATTCGCTGGCTGTCGTCAAGCATGCTGGCCTTGGCGCGGATCCGCGCTTCCAGCTGGTCGATCATGTCGTCGTTGTCGAGACGATCCTTACGCACGCCGTCTTCATACAGGCCGCTTTTCTTATTGCCGCCCGTCACGCCAAGCGTGGAAACCAGCGCTTCACCCGGACCGTTCACCACGCAGCCGATGATCGAAACGTCCATCGGGGTGATGATATCTTCCAGCCGCTGTTCCAGGGCGTTAACGGTACCGATCACGTCAAACTCCTGACGAGAACAGGTTGGGCAGGCGATAAAGTTAATGCCGCGTGAGCGAATACGCAGCGATTTCAGAATATCAAAGCCGACTTTGATCTCTTCGACCGGATCCGCCGCCAGCGAGATACGCAGCGTGTCGCCGATCCCTTCTGAAAGCAGCAGGCCTAAGCCGATCGCCGATTTGACCGAACCAGCACGAGCGCCGCCCGCTTCTGTGATCCCCAGGTGCAGAGGCTGATCGATCTGCTTAGCCAGCAGGCGATAGGACTCAACGGCCAGGAACACATCGGAAGCTTTAACGCTGACTTTGAACTGATCGAAGTTCAGACGATCCAGATGATCGACATGGCGCATGGCGGATTCGAGCAGCGCCTGCGGAGTCGGTTCACCGTATTTTTCCTGCAGATCTTTTTCCAGCGAACCGGCGTTCACACCGATGCGGATAGGAATATTTTTATCGCGGGCGCAGTCAACAACCATGCGGATGCGCTCTTCATTGCCGATATTGCCCGGATTGATGCGCAGACAGTCCACGCCGTACTCAGCCACCTTTAGCGCGATGCGATAATCAAAATGAATATCCGCAACCAGCGGTACGCTGACCTGCTGCTTAATCAGTTTGAACGCTTCAGCGGCGTCCATCGTCGGGACGGAAACACGGACGATATCAGCACCAACGCGCTCAAGCGCTTTGATCTGGTTGACCGTGGCTTCCACATCGGTGGTGCGCGTGTTGGTCATGGACTGTACGGCGATAGGGGCACCATCGCCAACAGGCACGTTCCCAACGTAAATGCGTGTGGACTTTCTACGTTGAATTGGAGCCTGATTGTGCATGTAAAATCTCCCGCGTGACTCGTTGATTACTGTGCCGGGGGTTGTTCGGCATTCAGAGTCAGACGTGCAACCTGGTTAGTTCTGATAAAGCGGCTTAAATCGACCGGTTTACCCTGGAACTGGATTTGTACCGCTGACGGAGCACCGATTTTCAGCTTATACGGCGCCTGGCCCGCCAGATTCAGCGTGCCGTCTTTGCGCTGTAAGCCGCTAAACAGTTTTTTGCCAGTAGCGTCAGTCACTTCCAGCCAGCAGTCGGCGTTGAAGTTCATCACCAGCGCGTTCGGATTTGCTGCTGCCGTCACGCCAGCCTGGTCGGTCGGCAGTGGAGCTGCGCCGTTTGCCGCTGGGGCTGGGGTAGCCGCTGTTGCCGTGGTATCCACGTTTGCCTGTGAAGGCGAGACAACGGCATTGGTTTGGGCATCTGACGCGGCAGGAGCCGTCGTCTGTGCGGTAGCGGCTGGTGCAGCGCTATCGGTGGCTGGAGCAGATTGGGTGCTGTCAGTTGCCGCAGCAGGAGCCTGGTTCTGAGCGGTATCGCCAGTGTTCAGAGGCACGTCCTGGCTGCCATTGTTCGCATTCAGCTCGGCGCTGGACTGATCGGCCATGGTGCTGATCTCTTCCTGCTGCGCCTTATGATTCTGCCACCACCAGGCGCCAGTCAGGCCAATCACCACAAACAGCACCAGCCAGGTGAAGCTCATCAGCCAGCCGTCGCGTTTCTTACGACGCTTGCCGAGAGACATGCTCTGGCCCGGAGTAACTTTTGCGGCGCGCACGGGGACATCTTTAGCCATAATCGGCAGCAGTTCTTCTTCAGGAATATGAACAAGACGCGCATAGGAGCGGATGTAACCACGCAGGAAAGTGGAGGCGAGGTCGGCAGGAGCCTTATCGTCCTCAATATCGCGTACCGTGGAAACCTTCAGGCACAAGCGTTCTGCAACGGCTTGTTGGCTGAGTCCGAGTTGTTCACGAGCGTGGCGCAGACGCGCGCCCGTGGTTTTTGCTGCTTCATGGTCTTGAGTGGCTTCAGTATTCATTCGCTACAGCTGCTGGTACGTAAATTTAAGGTTGAGGTGCCGGAAAAACCCGCACCGCGAAACTTCTGGTTGCCCATCCTCGGACAGAGAGCGATTAGCGCAGGACACCCTGTGGTTGCCCCGCTACATACTGCCTCAATCCTGGCGGAAACGCACAGTAATTATTAACCGGATCAGTGCGTTTCGGTTATTCCTTAAACATTTTAGACTCCACGCGCAATTTCGCGCGCGGAGGACTGTCTGTCAGACCGCTTTAACGGCGATCGGTTCACCCTGCATGCGTTTACGCAGTGTACGCTTGGTTCTGTCGATAACGTCACCGGCCAGCTGACCGCAGGCTGCGTCAATGTCATCACCGCGGGTTTTACGCACGATAGTGGTGAACCCGTAGCCCATCAGCACTTTGGAGAAACGATCGATACGGCTGTTAGAACTACGGCCATACGGAGCACCCGGGAACGGGTTCCATGGGATCAGGTTAATCTTGCACGGCGTATCTTTCAGCAGTTCAGCCAGTTCGTGAGCGTGCTCAGTGCCGTCGTTCACGTGATCGAGCATGACATACTCAATAGTCACACGGCCCTGATTGGCGTTGGATTTTTCCAGATAGCGACGCACACCGGCAAGAAACTCTTCGATGTTGTATTTCTTGTTGATTGGCACGATTTCATCACGAATCGTGTCGTTTGGCGCATGCAGAGAAATTGCCAGTGCCACATCAATCATGTCGCCCAGCTTATCCAGCGCAGGCACCACGCCTGAAGTGGACAGCGTTACGCGGCGTTTGGACAGACCAAAACCGAAATCATCGAGCATGATTTCCATCGCCGGTACGACGTTAGTCAGGTTCAGCAGCGGCTCGCCCATGCCCATCATCACCACGTTGGTGATTGGACGAACGCCGGTCTTTTTCTGTGCGCCAATGATTTTAGCTGCACGCCAGACCTGACCGATAATTTCTGAAACGCGCAGGTTACGGTTAAAGCCCTGCTGCGCCGTTGAGCAGAATTTGCATTCCAGAGCACAGCCTACCTGTGAGGAGACGCAAAGCGTCGCGCGGTCGTCTTCCGGGATATACACGGTTTCAACACGCTGATCGCCCACGGCAATGGCCCACTTGATGGTGCCATCTGAAGAACGCTGCTCTTCCACCACTTCCGGTGCGCGGATTTCTGCTACTTCTTTAAGCTTGGTGCGCAGGACTTTATTGATGTCCGTCATCTCATCAAAGTCGTCACAGCAGTAGTGATAAAGCCACTTCATCACCTGATCCGCACGGAACGGCTTTTCGCCCATTTCCTGGAAAAACTCGCGCATCTGCTGACGGTTGAGATCCAGCAGGTTGATTTTGCCATTTTTATTGGGAGCGACAGGCGTGACGACTTCAGTGGTGTTAACTAATTCAGACATAATTTTTTCCGGCCTCGTTATTACACGTTATGGCCCCTGGAGGGTTAAAAAAGAAACGCCCCGGTGAGCATCGGCTCGTCCGGGGGCGTTGCATTGTACAAATTCTGGCGCACGGATGCCACGTTTGCACACGACATCAGTGAAATAAAGTGTAATCCGCGATTAACGGGTACGCGCGCAGACTTCACCTTCAGCGAAGAAGAAGGCAATTTCACGTTTTGCAGACTCAACGGAGTCAGAACCGTGGGTGCCGTTCTCGGTGAAGCTGTCTGCGTAATCAGCGCGCAGAGTACCGGCCAGAGCGTTATCCGGGTTGGTTGCGCCCAGCAGATCGCGGTGACGCTGAACAGCGTTTTCGCCTTCCAGTACGGAAACCACGATTGGACCGGAGGTCATGAACTCAACCAGACCGTCGAAGAATGGACGACCGTCGTGTTCAGCATAGAAGCCACGAGCCTGCTCAACGGTCAGGTGCAGCATTTTGGTACCGACAATTTTGAACCCTGCTGCTTCAAAGCGAGCAAAGATGCTGCCAATAACGTTTTTTGCCACCGCGTTTGGCTTAATGATGGAAAAAGTACGTTCAATAGCCATGATAACCTCTAATCTAATAAGTTCTGTTGTTGTGCATACGACTGTATGACCTGGCGCGCATTATAATGAGCAATAATCCTGCTGCCTATGGATTAAGGTAACATTTTTTTAAAATAAGATTAGTTTTGGTAACACTTTTCGTTATATCCAGGCTAAGCCCTTTATTGCAGGGTAAAACTTGCCGTCGCGGTCTGTCCAGCTTCGTCCATCACCACCAGTTGATAATCGCCTGCCTTCTCCAGCGACAGCGTGGCGTTGTTGCCTGCATTATCCAGCGGTTCACCGTTGATGAACCACCAGCGCCGCCCTTCTCCTCCGGTAGTTTGCAGAGCCAGCGTGGCCGCTTTTTCACCGGGCAAACGTCTGATAACGGTACCTTCGCGAACGCCCGTCAGCGTCATAGGGGTCAAATCCTGTTGCTGCATTGGCGGGCAGGTTTTCGACGCAGCAGGCAGACGAGCCGCTCGCCGCTCGCCTGCGGGCAGCCACGGCTCCAGCGGCAACGGCCAGACGTCCAGCTCCTGCTGTTTCGCGCCCGGACAATCCGCCGCCACGCGTTCACCCTGTTCGTTCAACCACACCGGGAAACGAATGCCGCGGATCCCGTCCTGGTCCGGCAGCAGTAGGGTTGGCGGCTGGCTGTTATCCAGCAGCCAGGTGGATAAACGACGACGACAGTTGCTGTCCCCCGCTGCCAGCGCCTGACCTCCAGGCCAGCAGATGGTCCCGGAGCTGACCGAAGGCGGACGGGGATCGGTCGGCAATCCGTTTTTCACCGCACCGGCACGTGAGAGCAGCATATTACTGACCTGATTCAACAGCGGCACCGCGCTGATAAAACCAAACTGCCCAACCACCGGCGTGCCATCTGGGCGTCCGGTCCAGATGCCAATGACATAGCGAGCATTGATGCCAATCGCCCAGGCATCGCGATAGCCGTAGCTCGTTCCCGTTTTCCAGGCCAGCGGCACAACCGAAGGCAGGGAACTGTCCGGCAGAGGCTGATCTTCACCAGCCAGGATCCGGCGGATTATCCAGGCCGATCCCGGTGTTAACAGTGGCCGCTCGATCAGTGGATCCGAAGGCAGCAGCCGTAGCCTTCCGGCCTGCCCGTGGCGGGCGAAGGCGCTATAGGCCGCAGCAATATCCGCTAATCTTGCCCCGGCCCCGCCGAGGATCAGCGACAGATTTGGCTCCGCGCCGTTTGGCAGGATCAGCGGCAGCCCGGCATTACGCAGGCGAGCGGCAAACTGTTTTGGCCCGTAGGCTTCCAGCACCTGAACGGCTGGCAGGTTGAGGGATCGCACCAGCGCATCGCTCATGCTGACCGGGCCGTGAAAACCGCTGTCAAAATTCCCTGGCCGATAGTCACTGAAGCGACGCGGCACATCCTGTAACAGCGAAGCGGCATGGATCAGGCCATCGTCGATCGCCAAACCATAGATAAAAGGTTTGAGAACCGATCCCGGCGATCGCACCGCGCTGACCATATCGACATGACCAAAACGGCTGTCGTCGCTGATGTCGACAGATCCCACCCAGCCGCGCACTTTCATGTTGGTGTGATCGACAACGATCATCGCCAGCGAGCTGCGCGGCGGCAGGCGAGATTTCCAGTTCAGCGCCAGTTCTTCCAGCTGACGCTGCAGCGCTGCATCCAGAGTGGTGACAACTTTTTCACTTTGACTGCTGGCCAGCACGCGGCGGGAAAACAGCGGAGCCAGCTGAGGCATCTGCCGTGGGAACAGCCATACCGGCTCCTGGCGCGCCTCTTTCACCACTTCAGCCGACCACACCTTCTGCGTAAGCATTCGTTCCAGTACTTTGTCGCGTGCTGCCTGAGCCCGCTCCGGCCAGCGGTCCGGACGCAGGCGGCTGGGAGCCTGAGGAAGGACAGCCAACAGCGCGGCTTCAGAATAGCTGAGCTGCTGCGGTGGTTTACCCAGATACGCCCAGCTTGCGGCGCCAATGCCCTGTAGCGTGCCGCCAAAAGGCGCGCGGTTGAGGTACAGCGTCAGGATCTGGCGTTTATCCAGATGCCATTCGAGCTGAATAGCCCGCCAAAGCTGACGAATTTTGCCGCCAAAAGTACGGGGATGGGGATCGAGCAGGCGAGCAACCTGCATCGTTAAGGTACTGCCGCCGGAAATAACCCTTCCGGCGCTAAGATCCTGCCAGGCCGCGCGCATTACGGATAAAGGGTTCACGCCCGGATGATCCCAGAACCAGCGATCTTCATACTGGATAAGCGCTTCTAAATATCGAGGAGAAACTTCTTCGATAGTCACCGGATAGCGCCAAATGCCTTCGGCATCGGCAAATCGCCAAAGCGGTGTGCCGTCTTCGGCAACCACTACGCGCGCAGGGGCCACCTCTTTCAGCGGCAGCGGCCAGATCCGGTCTGCGGCCAGCGCCGCCAGCCAGATTAAAAGGAGAAATCCCGCCAGCCACAGCCAGCGGGATTTTTTGAGTTGCTTCAACTGCATCTTACGGCATAACGATCAGCGGCCCACTGGCGGCACCGGTAGCACGCCACTGCGGAACGTACATCGATTCCACCTGCGGAACCGGGATGTCATAGGTGCCCGGAGTCACCGCGCGGGCCAGATACACCAGCGTGACCGGCTGACCCTGATTCACTGCAACTGCCGCCACAAAACGGTCATCGCGGAATTCGATATGCTGGATATCCGCCTGCTGCATCTGGTTGAGCAGATTCTGCACTTCTGAACCATTGTCCTGCAGACTGGCGCTGCTGTTGGCCAGGTTCTGGTTTTCCAGCTCCAGCCCGGCTGGCAGCAGGTCGACCACCAGCGCATCCGGCACGTTCTGGCTGGCTTTGATCTGCAAATGCACCAGCACCAGATCGCCACTGCGCAGCGATGACAGCGATTTCAGCTGACCGTCGGCGCCGAGGAACTGGCGCTCAATCTGCAACACGTTGCTGGAAGGCTGAGGCGCATATTCCGGATAACCGCTGCTGTCCAGACGCAGCCACAGCGGCTGAGTCCCGGTGTTTTTCACGTTCAGCGAAGTCAGCTGGTCGGCATCCAGATTGCGCGATACGGATTTGTCACCGCTCAGCGGCTCGGCCTGCAGCGAGGTCTGCGCCTGCCAGTTGCCCGGCAGATCCTGCAAACCTTTCGCCGCGAGGAACAGCGCGTTCATCTCCTGGGTGGAGAGCCAGCGCTCGCCGAAAGCCTGTTGCGACAGCGTATTGAGCAGCGTGTTTTGTGCATCCGGCAGCAGCTTGTTCTCTTCCAGCAGGCTCAGCATCATCGCGTTATCACGCAGCTGGCTACCATAGTCTGCCATCCAGCGGTTTTGATCCTGACGCGGGGTGTTCAGGCCCTGCTGAATGGCATTGTCACCGCGCGGCGCATCCCCCATGGCCTTCAACGCCAGCCCCAACTGTACCAGAGGCAGACCCGCTTTCGCCTGAGCGTTGCGCTCCCAGATTTCACGCAGCGCACCCAGCGGTGCTTTCTGCTGACGCGCCAACACCAGCGCGGCGTAAGACTGCACCGCAAAGCGGCTGGCCTGAGAGTCATCGGTGTAGCGGATAGTCATCAGCCCCGGCTCCTGCAGATAACGCAGCAGGCGGTTGTTGCCTTTGGTGATCGCATCAGCAGGCACGCTGTAGCCCTGCTCGCTGGCGCGGGTGAGGAAATCCATCACGTAGGCGGTCAGCCAGTATTCTTCTGCCCCTTCTTTATCCCACAGCGCAAAGCCGCCGTCGTCACGCTGCATCTGCAGCAGACGGGAGATACCCAAATCCACCGCCGCACGGCGTTTGTCATCCGTATCGCCGACAATACCCAGCGCTTTCAGCTGCTGCGCATTAGTGTAAAGCTGCGGGAAAAGGCCACTGGTTGTCTGTTCAAGACAGCCATACGGATAGGCTTTCAGCTCGCGAATATAGCGACCCAGGTTCAACGGCGGTTTGCCGCTGAACAGCAATTGTCCCTGCAGCGTAGCCGGAGAGAAACCTGCAACGTGAGAAGCCGGAGCGGTCCAGCTTTCACCCGGCTGCAGCGCAATACCGCTGTTAACGGTTTGCGCCGGGAAGGCAGGACGCACGCCAATCTTCCACTCCTTCTGCAGCGGTGTGAACGTTTCGCCTGGCAGGGTTAATCCTGTCACCGTGGCCTGCACCGCGCCGTCGCCAAATCCTTCCTGCGCGCTGACCGGAATGAACAGCGTCATGCGCGCACCCGGCTCAAGCTTGACGGGCTGCGGCTGTGAACCCTGCAGCTCCAGCAGGCCGCTGGCGGTCAGTTGGACATTCAGCGTCTGCGGCTGGTCGGTGAGGTTGGTCAGATCCAACGTCAGACGGCTGTTGTCGCCACCGGCCATAAAGCGTGGAGTGTTGAGCTCAGCGATCACCGGCGCGGCAACCACCACTTTACTGTCGCTGCTGCCAAAATCATCAGCGGTCCATGCCTGCGCCATCACGCGCAGTTCGCCGTTAAAATCGCCAATTGGCAGAGTGACTGTTCCTTCGCCGTTATCGTCGAGCTGAACGGGCTGGGCCTGCTCGGCAATAATCGTGACGTGATTGACTGGCGGTTTGCCGCCGCGCTTCATCTCGTCGCCGTCACCACCGAAGCGCAGGCTGGCGAGACGCCCCTGACCTTCAATCACCTGGCCGTAAATATCATAGATATCCGCGCCGTAGCGTTTTTGTCCAAAGAACGCATCCCACGGGCTTGGGGTTTCGTAGTCAGTAATGTTAAGCACGCCGCTGTCCACGGCGGACACCAGCACGTTGACCTGTTTCGGCACGGCGCCATCTTTGGCGCTGGCTTTAATTTTCACGGTCAGCGGCTGATTCGGACGCATTTTCTGCGGCGTATCCAACGCAATGTTCAGGCGGCGATTTTCATCACCCAGCGGTAAATGCAGCAGACCCACCGCGCGTTTCGGTGTGGCTGATTTGGATTTGTCGCCCGGGCGGATCACCAGGGTGCTGAGGTAGAGATCGTGACGATTCCACTTCTGATCAACCGGGATCGACAGGTCCATGCCTTCGGCCGGTACGTCGATTTCCTGCCACCACAGCGGACCTTCGCTGGATTCCACCATCGCGTAGCCTTTACCTGCCGCCGGAGCGGAGATATGCAGCTTGATGGTATCGCCCGGCTTATAGGACGGTTTGTCGAGCTTCATGGTTACGCGGTCCGGACGTGCCGCACCAGTGCCGTCGCTGTTATCCTGCCAGCTGTAGCCCGCCCAGAAGCGCACGCTGCTGACGGTTTCATCCGGCGCTTTCACTTCCAGACGATAAGAGCCCCACTCCACCGGGAAGCTGACTTTACCGACTTCACCGGCTTTCAGATCCAGCGCCTGTTCGCCTTCCACCAGATCTTTCTGGTTGTACTGCGACTGCCAGCCTTCGCTGTCGGACCAGTTCCACGAGTAGTCACGACGTTCGCGGATCAGGCGAACCTGCAGCCCGCTGACCGCTTTTTTCTCACCTTCAGCGTTGGCATAGACGATGTCGAATCCTGCGTTGCTGTTTTCATCGACCATCGGCTGATTGGTTGTGGTATCGGTGCGGTAGTCATACACCGCTTTGCTGGCGAACTCCGGGCGGATCCCCGGTAATTCTTCCGCAGGCCAGATAGCCTGCTCGGCACGACGTGTCACCGGGCGACCGCCGGATTCCAGCAGGCTGGCCTGTAAGATCACCTGCAGCGGTGAGTGAGTTTCCTGCCACTGGCTTTGGGTTGAGACTTCACCGCGGCCTTTGTCGTCGAGCGTCATCTGCACTTCATCCAGTGTGCGGGAAAGGTTATCTTCCGCAATATCGCCAAACTCATAGCCCGGCAGCGCGGCCACCGCTTCACGCAGCGGACGCAGGAACAGTTTGCCCTGCAGCGCATTGCCGTTGGCCGGCGCGCCGTACAGGTAATAGCCCGTCACGCCAAATTTCACATCATCGGACGGAGCAATCGGCATTTTCTCCGGTGACAGATTCAGGGCCATGCGCTCCGGCATAAAATCTTCAACGTGGAAATCCCACTCACGCTTCTGGTTATCGCCCGCGCTGGCGCGAATATGCCACATCCCCGTCGCCGCGCTGGCGTCCAGCGCCCAGTTGAACTGATACAGGCCGTTGACGGCTTTGCTCATCACGGTGCGCACCACCTGACCGTCCGGCTGCACCACTTCCAGTTTCACCGGCTGATCCGGCAGCGGTTTACCGTCGCTGTCGCGCAGCAGGCCGTTGACGATCACCGTTTCACCCGGGCGATAAAGATCGCGCGGGCCAAACATAAAGAACTGTTTGCTGTAGCCAGGCGCACCTGCAATATCAAATTCCGCCAGATCCAGCGCCGGAAGTTTCAGATCCAACAGCGTGGTCTGCCCGTCTTTGCGCGCCAGCAGCAGCGCGGCTTCTTTATCTGTGTTCAGGGTCACATGGCCCTGCGCATCGCTGTTGGCCTGCGCCAGCGTCTGGCCTTTGTCGTTCAGCAGCTGCACGTCGATACCGGACTGCGCCGCGCCGTTTTCCAGACTCTGGGTAAACACGTCGAGGCGATTATGATAGCGGTGCGCTGACACGCCGATATCGCTCAGCGTGAACAGCGTGGCGGCATTGCTGTAGTTGTAATGCCCGGCCTGATTCATCACCGCCACGTACACGCCCGCCTGCTGTAGCGGTTTAATGTCGCTCAGTGGCAGCAGCAGTTTTTCGCGGGTATTGCGTTCAGGATTGAGATCGAAACGCCCGGTATAAACCAGATCGGCCATTTTCAGCAGCTCGTCAGATTCCCAGTTGCTGATGGCGCTACGGTATTCCCACTGGCTGACGAAAGAGGCCAGCGATTCAGGCTTAATGCGGAAAAAGTTGACGTCGACGTTATTGACGTTCAGCGCCATCACCGGCAGTCCGGCCACCACTTTCCCCGGCAGCAGCGATCCACGGCTGGCGAAGCCAACGCTTGGGGCGATATCGCGGGTATCAATGGTTTTCTCGACCGTCTTATCAAATGTGGCTTTGTTCACCGCCACCAGATCCGGATCGATAGTCAGCACCAGATTGCGCTTCGGCTCAAGGTGGCGCATACGGAGTTCTTTGAGGTTTGGCGCCAGCTCCCAGGCCCCGTCAACCTTGCCGCTTTTCTTGTCGACAAGGTGAACGCGGCTGGAGAAATCCTGGGCAGGGTTGAGCGGAATGGAAAAAGTCAGCACCAGCGTGGCTGCGCCATCGAGCTGCACTTCTGAAGCGTCGATAAGCGTAAGCGGTTTGTCTTTAGTTTGTGCCGCCAGTTTATCCAGCGTGGCCGCATCGGGCGCTGCCGACGTCGGTTTGGGCTGTGCGGCGGCGGAGGGCGCTGCGGGCTTCACAGCCTGCGGTTTATCGTTATTGTCACAGCCGCCCAGCGAAAATGCGGTAAGCAGCGCCAGTGACAGCGCAGCTAGTCGATACGGTTTCATCCATTAACCCCTGGCCAGAAGCCTCAAATTTTCGTCAACACAGTATTATGCTTATTCCTGCGTTTTACCAACAGCATATAAATTCTGATAGTTGCCCCATTTCTGAAATAAGCTGGCTTGTCGCCCGGAGCAAAACGGCCCACAATCGGGATATCAATGGGAAAATGGAGAGCACCATGACCACTTCATATTTTGTCGCCGCAGACTGGCTGGCGGAGCATATCGACGATCCACAGATTCAGATTATTGACGCACGGATGGCGCCTCCGGGGCAGGAGCACCGCGATTTGGCGGCGGAATATCGCTCCGGTCATCTGCCCGGCGCGGTCTTTTTCGATATCGAAGCACTGTCCGATCATACAAGTCCGCTTCCGCACATGATGCCGCGCCCGGAAGCTTTCGCCGTGGCGATGCGCGAATTAGGCGTTAGCAGCGACAAACATCTGGTGGTCTATGACGAAGGCAATCTGTTCTCTGCCCCGCGCGCCTGGTGGATGTTAAAAACGTTCGGCGTTGAGAACGTTTCGATTCTGGCCGGTGGGCTCGCGGGATGGCAGCGCGATGAGCTTATGCTGGAAACCGGTGACGTGAAGCGACCAGAAGCTGATTTCGAAGCCAAATTTGCTCCGGAGAAAATTAAACGACTGACCGACGTGCTCGTCGCCAGTCACGAAGGCCATATTCAGCTGGTCGATGCTCGTCCGGCTCCACGCTTTAACGCACAGGCCGATGAGCCGCGTCCGGGGCTGAAACGTGGGCATATTCCGGGTGCGAAAAACGTGCCGTGGGGTGATTTGGTGATTAACGGTGAGCTGAAAACAACGGACGAGCTGGAAGAGATTTTCGAGCGCCAGGGCGTAAATATCAACGAGCCGATTATCGCCAGCTGCGGTTCAGGCGTGACGGCTGCGGTAGTGATGCTGGCGCTAGCCACGCTCGATGCACCAGATGTGACGCTGTATGACGGTTCGTGGAGCGAATGGGGTGCGCGGGATGATTTGCCGGTAGAACCCGCGAAGTAAACAGAAAACGGCCCTTGAAGGGCCGTTTTGGTGTTTGCTCCCTCGCCCTTTGGGAGAGGGTCGGGGAGAGGGGAACAGGTCACCCGAAAATCAGATAATCCGGTTCTGCTTAAAATCGCGCAGGAAGCTGCCCCAGCGTTTCTCATAGAACGGCGTGATGTGCGCCAGCATAAAGTGGCTGATGCCCTTCTCACCTTCCACCACCTGACAAATATCAATCGGCTCATCGCCCACCAGCGTATCGGTCGCCACGCTGCCAGTCATCTGAATGATGCTTTCGATATCGCCTTCGGCTTCAATGCCGATCAGCAGGTTTGCCGGTTCGTCCGCGTGTTCTTTGATAGAGCACAGGAACGCACGCTTGACGGTTTTCAGGGTTTTGAACAGCGTGGTCAAAGAGTCGATCATCTGTGCTGGCGGCTCTGCCACTTCTGACAGCAGCAGCGCGCTACCGCCTTCCAGCACCGTCTGGGTGCTCAGCGGGTTGCCCTCTTCACCGATCAGATGACTGATTTCACGCGGAGTGAATTCTTTACCGGTTGGCAGTTTGGCGTTCAGGAACAGCGTCTCGCCGAGCGTCATTTCAAACAGCGTGCGCACGGGCATCGCCACAAAGGCCTGCTCCTCATCGACCGCCTGTTGCAGCGCTTCGAGCGAGGAGAAGAACGGGATCACGGATGCGCCGTCGTCTTTTTCCCAGTGCTGGAGATCCAGTGCGCTGTCTTCGACAACCTGCTCACCTTCCGCCGCCGTGCCTGGTACCCAGACCGTAGCTTCAAGCAGTGCGCGGAAGAAAGCCGGACGATGCGCGGGCTCGGTTGCCGCTTGTTCCAACAGGGTTTCTAGTTCGTTTTTGGTTTCTGACATACACATTCCAGATTGATACATTTCCCCCTCTCCCCGGCCCTCTCCCTCAAGGGAGAGGGAGAAAAACAAACCAGAGCGAAGGGGATAAAAATTACCCAGCGGTCAACAGATTAGCGATAGTGCGCACGCCCAGACCGGTTGCGCCTGCCGCCCACTGCTCGACGGCAGATTTACGGTAGGTGGCGGAGCAGTCGATGTGCAGCCAGCCTTCGTGATAGTTTTCCACGAAGTGAGACAGGAAACCTGCCGCGGTGCTGGCACCCGCCGGGAACGCGGCACTGGCGGTGTTGTTCAGCTCGGCAAAGTTTGACGGCAGCTGGCTGCGGTGGAATTCCGCCAGCGGCAGACGCCAGAACGGTTCGTTTTCCGCTGCGGCGCTCGCCATCAGGCGCGCGGCCAGTTTGTCGTCAAAGCTGAACAGCGCGTGATAGTCGTTGCCCAGCGCGGTTTTCGCCGCACCGGTCAGGGTTGCCGCGTCGATGATCAGCTCCGGTTTCTGCGCGCAGGCGTCGATCAGGCCATCGGCCAGCACCAGACGGCCTTCGGCATCGGTGTTCATCACTTCGACGTTTTTGCCGTTGCGATAGCGGATGATATCGCCAAGCTTGAAGGCATTGCCGCTGACCATGTTATCCGCACAGCACAGGATCAGCTTCACGCGTTTGTTCAGACCGCGGGTGATAGCGAAAGCCAGCGCGCCGGTTACCAGCGCCGCGCCGCCCATGTCGGACTTCATAGAGTCCATGAACGCGCTTTGCTTGATGCTGTAGCCGCCGGAATCGAAGGTAATGCCTTTACCAACCAGAACCGCATACACCGGGGCGTTTTCATCACCGGTTGGGTTGTAATCCAGCGCCAGCAGCACCGGAGGACGCTCGGATCCACGGCCTACGGTATGCAGACCCATGTAGTTCTGTTCGCG
Organism: Enterobacteriaceae bacterium 89; assembly: GCA_014156375.1. Taxonomy (GTDB): domain Bacteria; phylum Pseudomonadota; class Gammaproteobacteria; order Enterobacterales; family Enterobacteriaceae; genus Scandinavium. The sequence continues at coordinate 1,460,680 of RQJH01000003.1, forward strand.
CAGATCTTCGCCTTTGGTGATGCGATAGTGCACGTTGTCACACGCCACTTTGCATAGAAGATCCACCGCGCGCGCCGCCAACTGCTCCGGGCCCAGCTCTTCGGCCGGTGCGTTGATGGTGTCACGCACCCAGTCGATGATGTTCAGGCGGTTTTTCAGTTCGTCGTCCTGCTCAGCCCAGTCAATGTGACGGGAACCTTTCGGCCCTTTGTAACCCGCCCAGAAAGCCCAGCTGCGGTCGGTATTCCAGCCTTCACCTGCCAGCGCGACATGCTTAATGCCCATGCCGTCGATTTTACGGGCGGCGCGCTGGATCAGGCCCAGATCGTCTTTGCCATTCAGGTGCAGGGTAATGCCGTCGTTGTTAACGCTGTAGCTGGCTTTTTCGCCCCAGCGCGCATCGGCAGGCTGAGTAGAGAGCGTAATCTTCATCGCTTCGGTCATGTTCTTATCCTTATTAGCAAACGGGCCGCCAGAAGGCAGCCCGTGAAATTATTCTGCTTCATCTAACCAGACTAACAGAATCGCTTCCAGAATTTTTTCATTGGATGCGCTGGGATCGTCATCGAACTCTTCGAGGTCGCAAATCCACTGGTGCATATCGGTAAAACGCACCGTTTTCGGATCCAGATCCGGGAACGCATCGTACAGCGCTTCGCCGATTTCGCGGCTGTCGGTCCACTTCAGGCTCATATTAATGCTCGCGTGCGTGGTTGATGGTGTAACGCGGCATCTCGACGACCAGATCTTCGTCCGCCACGCGCGCCTGACAGCTCAGACGGCTTTCCGGCTCCAGACCCCAGGCTTTGTCGAGCATGTCGTCTTCGTCTTCGGTGCTTTCCGCGAGCGAATCAAACCCTTCACGCACCACGCAGTGGCAGGTGGTACAGGCGCAGGATTTCTCACAGGCGTGCTCAATCTCAATGCCGTTACGCAGGGCAACGTCAAGAATGGTTTCACCGCTTTCAGCTTCCAAAACTGCGCCATCCGGACAAAGGTCCTGATGAGGCAAAAAAACAATCTTTGGCATATTAAACCTCGTCCACGGACTGGCCTTTCAGCGCCTGACGAACCGACTGGTCCATACGGCGTGCGGCAAATTCCTGGGTTTGTGTGTCGATATTTTTAATGGCTTCTTTAATGGCTTCGGCATCACTGCCGGCGGCAGCGGTTTGCAGGGCAACCACGCCGTCGTCAATTAATTTACGCTCTTCATCGCTCAGCAGCGCAGCATCTGCTGCCAGCGCGCTGTTCAGGCTTTCCATCACGCGGGCGGCTTCCACTTTCTGTTCAGCCAGCATTCGCGCGTGCACGTCCTGATCGGCGAAACTCATCGAGTCCTGAATCATCGAAGCGATTTCGTTATCCGTCAGACCGTAGGACGGCTTCACCTGAATAGAGGATTCGACCCCGGTGGATTTCTCCATCGCGGTCACGCTCAGCAGGCCGTCGGCATCCACCTGGAAGGTGACGCGGATATGCGCCCCGCCAGCTGGCAGCGCCGGGATACCGCGCAGCGCGAAACGCGCCAGAGAGCGGCAGTCCTGCACCAGCTCGCGTTCGCCCTGCATCACGTGGATGGACATCGCGGTCTGGCCGTCTTTAAAGGTGGTGAACTCCTGCGCGCGCGCCACCGGAATGGTGGTGTTACGCGGGATAACCTTCTCTACCAGCCCGCCCATGGTTTCCAGGCCGAGCGACAGTGGGATCACGTCCAGCAGCAGCATTTCACTGTCCGGTTTGTTGCCCACCAGGATATCGGCCTGAACGGCAGCGCCGATGGCAACGACTTTATCCGGGTCAATTGAGGTCAGCGGCGTGCGGCCGAAGAATTCGCCCACGCGTTCACGCACCAGCGGCACGCGGGTTGAACCACCGACCATCACCACGTCTTTCACTTCATCGGCTTCCACGCCCGCATCTTTCAGCGCGCGACGGCAGGCCAGCAGCGTGCGTTTCACCAGTGCGGAAATCAGTTCGTTGAACTGGTCACGGGTGATTTCACCTTTCCAGCCAGCCACGTCAACGCTGACGCTTTCCGCATCGCTCAGGGCAATTTTGGCGGCAATGGCGGCATCCAGCAGCTCACGCTGCAGGCGGTTATCGGAGCGATCGGCAATGCCTGCCAGTCCACGAATGAATTCAGCCAGCAGGTGGTCGAAGTCGTCACCGCCGAGCGCAGAATCACCGCCGGTGGCCAGCACTTCGAACACGCCACGGCTGAGGCGCAGAATAGAAATATCGAAAGTCCCGCCGCCAAGATCGTAGACGGCAATCACGCCTTCCTGCCCGGAATCCAGACCGTAGGCAATGGCCGCTGCGGTCGGTTCGTTCAGCAAACGCAGTACGTGCAGGCCAGCCAGACGCGCGGCGTCTTTAGTGCCCTGACGCTGTGCATCGTCGAAATAAGCAGGAACGGTGATCACCACGCCGTCGAGCTCACCTTCCAGCGCTTCGGTGGCGCGGGCAGCAAGCGCTTTGAGAATATCGGCAGAGATACGGATTGGGTTCAGCAGCCCGGCATTCGTTGCCAGCATCGGCAGGCCGTTTTCACTGGCCTGGAACTGATAAGGAAGATGCGGGTAGCGCCCCTGCACGTCGGCAAGCGAACGGCCCATCAGACGTTTGACGGAGCTGATGGTGTTGACCGGATCGAGGGCAGCATTGGCGCAGGCATCGTAGCCCACTTCATGCCCCTGCGCCTGGTAATGCACCACGGACGGCAGCAGGTGACGCCCCTGATGATCGCTGAGGGTTTCAGCCTGGCCGCTACGCACGGTAGCCACCAGGGAATTGGTGGTGCCTAAATCGATGCCCGCCGCCAGACGTCGCTGGTGCGGCGCAGCACTCATTCCAGGCTCACTAATTTGTAATAAGGCCATGTTAAGCTTCCAGAATCAAAAATCGAGCAGCTTTTCTTCGAGTTGTTCTGCTGAGCTGCGCAGTTTATCGAGAAAACGCAGTTTACGCACGGTATCCGCCGCCGCTTCCCACGTTTCATTGTCGAGTTCCGCTACCATCTGCTGATGACGGGTATCGAACATGCCTTTCACACGCTTCATGAAAGCATCGAGTCTGTCGCTGTCTTTCGCGCGGTCGATCTCGTCAAGCTCTTCACGCAGCTCGAGTTGTTCCATCAGGAAAGCGGTATCGCGTACCGTGTGCTGTTCGCTCGCCAGATCAAAACCGTGCAGGGAAAGCAGGTATTCCGCGCGGGTTAACGGGTTGCGCAGCGTCTGCCAGGCCTGATTAATGGTGGCGGACTGCTGAACCGCAGCAAGCTGATCGGCGGAGGAGTGACTGGCAAATTTATCCGGATGGAACTGGCGCTGTAAGTCCTGAAAGCGCGTGGCGAGCTGCTGGCTATCAAGGTGATACGAAGCAGGCAGGCCGAAGAGCGTGAAGTAGTCCATAGCTGTCTCTGAAAAAGCAAACCCCACAGGCAGACGGGCTACCGTGGGGCTATCTTACGCGTGATTAAACGTGGAAGCTTTCGCCGCAACCGCACTCGTCTTTAACGTTCGGGTTGGTAAATTTAAACCCTTCGTTGAGGCCTTCTTTCACGAAGTCCAGCTCGGTGCCGTTGAGGAACTGCAGGCTCTTGCCATCGACCACAACCTTCACGCCTTTGTCTTCAAACACGGTGTCTTCCGCGTTCGGTGCATCGACAAACTCCAGCACGTAGGCCATACCAGAGCAACCGGAAGTCCGCACGCCCAGACGCAGACCGAAGCCTTTGCCACGGTTGGTCAGGAAGCTGCTTACTCGCGCGGCAGCGCTGTCGCTAAGGGTAATCGACATAACAAAACCTCAATTCTTATTTTGCTTCACGTTTGCTTTTATAGTCCGCAATGGCGGCTTTGATCGCGTCTTCTGCCAGGATGGAGCAGTGAATTTTCACCGGCGGCAGTTCGAGTTCTTCAGCGATATCGGTGTTCTTGATAGCCTGTGCTTCGTCCAGGGATTTCCCCTTCACCCACTCGGTAACGAGGGAGCTGGACGCGATAGCGGAACCGCAGCCGTAGGTCTTGAAGCGCGCGTCTTCAATGATACCTTCATTGTTGACTTTAATCTGCAACTTCATCACGTCGCCGCAGGCCGGAGCCCCGACCATGCCGCTGCCGACGCTGTCGTCGCTGTTGTCAAAAGAACCGACGTTGCGTGGATTCTCGTAATGATCGATAACTTTTTCGCTGTAAGCCATGATGAATTCTCCTTATTGGGTACCGATTAGTGATGCGACCATTCGATGGTGTTCAGATCCACGCCCTGCTTGAACATTTCCCACAGCGGAGAAAGGTCACGCAGACGACCGATGGATTTCTGCACCAGAGCGATGGTGTAGTCGATCTCTTCTTCGGTAGTGAAACGACCTAAAGAGAAACGGATAGAGCTGTGCGCCAGCTCGTCAGTCATGCCCAACGCGCGCAGCACGTAGGATGGCTCAAGGCTTGCAGACGTACAGGCAGAACCGGAGGAAACCGCCAGGTCTTTCAGTGCCATAATCAGCGACTCGCCTTCAACGTAGTTAAAGCTGACGTTGAGGATGTTTGGCGCGCCCTGCTCGAGGTCACCGTTCAGGTACACCTCTTCCATATCTTTCACGCCTTCCCACAGACGGTTACGCAGCTTGCGCAGGCGTGCCATCTCGGTGTCCATCTCTTCTTTGGCGATACGATACGCTTCGCCCATGCCGACGATCTGGTGAACAGGCAGAGTACCGGAACGCATGCCGCGCTCGTGACCGCCGCCGTGCATCTGAGCTTCGATACGAATACGTGGTTTACGACGCACGTACAGCGCACCGATACCTTTCGGGCCATAGATTTTGTGGCCGGAGAAGGACATCAGATCCACTTTCAGCTGGCTCAGGTCGATAGGCAGTTTGCCCACGGACTGAGTGGCATCCACGTGATAGATAATTCCGCGCGCGCGGCACAGCTCACCGATAGTGGCAATGTCCTGCACTACGCCGATTTCGTTGTTCACGTGCATGATAGAAACAAGGATGGTGTCGTCACGCATCGCGGCTTCGAGCTCTTTGAGATCGATAATACCGTTGCTCTGTGGCGCCAGATAAGTCACTTCAAAACCTTCACGCTCCAGCTGACGACAGGTGTCGAGAACCGCTTTGTGCTCGGTTTTGCTGGTGATGATGTGCTTGCCTTTTTTCTGATAGAAGTTGGCCGCACCTTTGATGGCGAGGTTGTCGGATTCAGTTGCACCAGAGGTAAAGACGATTTCACGTGGGTCTGCACCCACCAGCTCGGCAATCTGATTACGGGCGATATCTACCGCCTCTTCAGCATGCCAGCCAAAACGGTGTGAACGGGAAGCCGGGTTACCAAAGTTTCCGTCCAGGGTCAGGCACTGCATCATTTTCTCGGCAACACGCGGGTCCACCGGCGTGGTTGCGGAGTAGTCGAGATAAATCGGTAATTTCATTGCTCTTAAACTCCGTACATCACTCAATGCAAGGAATCAGGCGACCGGCTGGATGTACGACCGTGTTTACGGGGTGCGAGAAACACCCCGGCCTGATTCTGAAATCTTTATCTTTTTATTACGCGCGCAGTTTAACGTCGATGGCGTCCTGCGAGCGGGTGCTGCGATGCGATTCATGGGTGTGCTGACGGTCAGACACGTCCAGCACTTCCTGGTTATTCACCAGTTCACCCAGAGTAATGTTATTCAAAAAGCCGGTCAGACGGTCGCTCAGGTCGCGCCACAGCGCGTGGGTCAGGCATTTATCGCCGCCCTGGCAGCCGCCTTTACCCTGACAGCGGGTCGCGTCAACGGATTCATCAACCGCGCTGATAACTTCGCCCACGGCGATGAGGCCAGCATCTTTACCCAGCAGATAACCACCACCTGGACCACGTACGCTGGAAACCAGGCCATTTTTACGCAGACGGGAGAACAGCTGCTCCAGATAGGAGAGTGAAATTCCCTGACGTTCTGAAATATCAGCCAACGGAACCGGGCCCGCTTCGGAGTTGAGCGCAACGTCCAGCATCGCGGTCACGGCATAACGCCCTTTAGATGTCAGTCTCATGTCTTACTTAACCTCAAACTCGCCCCTGCCCGGGGTTGTTATTAAAATGTAGGTATTGCATAGCAGGGCCAAGTCTGACATTCCCGACTAAATTGGTCAACTATTTACTTGACTGTTTTAGTCAGGTATTTAACGTTCCGTGCCGTTTCCTTTACTCCCTCTCCTTTGAGGGAGAGGGTTGGGCAAAGGGGGAACAAACGTTACTTATCTTTCTTTAACTGCTCAATCGACGCCAGCATCCCGCGCAGGATATTCAGCTCCTGGCTTTCCGGGCGCGCGCGGGTAAACAGGCGACGCAGTTTGTTCATCACCTGACCCGGATGGTTTTCACGGATAAAGCCGGTGGCCAGCAGCGTCTGCTCGAGGTGACCGTAGAAACGTTCCAGATCGTCAACCAACGGATAAGGGGCTTCTTCTTCAGCAGGTTTTTCACCCTTCTCTTCTGCCGCGAGCCACGCCATTCGCACTTCATAAGCGATAACCTGTACTGCCATCGCCAGATTCAGCGAGCTGTATTCCGGGTTAGCGGCAATAGCCACGTGATAGTGACATTTCTGCAGTTCTTCGTTGGTCAGCCCCACGCGCTCACGACCGAACACCAGTGCTACCGGCGCATGCTGGCCCTCGGCAACGCTTTTCAGCCCGCATTCACGCGGATCGAGCATTGGCCACGGCAGGGTGCGGGAACGTGCGCTGGTGCCCACGACCAGGCTACAGCCTGCCAGAGCTTCATCCAGCGTATCGACGATTTGCGCGTTGCCGATAACATCGCTGGCACCGGCTGCGAGAGCAATGGCCTGCGAGTCGGGCTTCACCAGCGGGTTCACCAGCCACAGGTTAGTTAACCCCATGGTTTTCATAGCGCGAGCCACGGAACCCATGTTGCCGGTGTGGGAAGTTTCTACCAGTACGATTCGGATATTTTGCAGCATTGTCTTTCTTCGGCTTAAGATTATTTGGCCATATTATCATAAAGCGAAGACAGATTCCGAATTCGCTGCTATGATATGCGCCGTTTTTCCCGTTCTTTAACATCCAGTGAGAGTGACCGATGCAACATCCTATGTTGACTATCGCCGTGCGTGCAGCGCGCAAGGCGGGTAATGTAATTGCCAAGCACTACGAGACGCCAGATTCCGTAGAGACCAGCCAGAAAGGCAGCAATGATTTCGTGACTAACGTCGATAAAGCCGCCGAGGCAATTATTATCGAAACCATCCGCAAATCTTACCCGCAGCACACCATCATCACCGAAGAAAGCGGTGAACATGCAGGCGAAGATCAGGATGTGCAATGGGTTATCGATCCACTGGATGGCACCACCAACTTCGTTAAACGTCTGCCACACTTCTCCGTTTCCATCGCCGTACGCATCAAAGGCCGTACTGAAGTGGCCGTGGTTTACGATCCAATGCGCAACGAACTGTTCACCGCCACTCGCGGCCAGGGCGCACAGCTGAACGGCTACCGCCTGCGCGGCACCAACGCTCGCGACCTCGACGGCACCATCCTGGCGACCGGCTTCCCGTTCAAAGCCAAGCAGCACGCGACCGCTTACATGAACATCCTCGGCAAACTGTTTACCGAATGCGCTGATTTCCGCCGCAGCGGTTCCGCCGCTCTGGATCTGGCTTACGTGGCTGCTGGCCGCGTTGACGGTTACTTTGAAGTTGGTCTGAAGCCATGGGATTTCGCCGCTGGTGAGCTGATTGCCCGTGAAGCAGGCGCGCTGGTTTGTGATTTCACCGGTGGTCATAATTACATGAGCACTGGCAACATCGTTGCCGGTAACCCACGCGTTGTTAAAGCCATGCTGGCTAACATGCGTGACGAGCTGAGCGAAGCGCTGAAGCGTTAATTCTGCTCTCTGGTAGAGGTTTTCCCCTCTCCCCTGCCCTCTCCCTTAGGGAGAGGGAGAAAAACAGCACGCACATTCTGTTCCCTCTCCCCCTGGGAGAGAGAGAAAAACAGCACGCACAATCTGTTCCCTCTCCCCTTGGGAGAGGGTTAGGGAGAGGGAGTTCTCCTTGGCTTAAAACGGCCGCAGCCCCATCCCGGCAGGCACCGCGCTAATCCACATCACCGCCGCCGCTATCACCAGAATTGCCCCTCCGGCAAACGCCAACGTCGTCCAGCCAACCTGTCGCCATAATACCGGCGCTTTATTGCCGCTCAGGCGAACTGCCAGCTGACGGAAACTGTGTACCAATAGCGCTAAAGAAGAAATGGTGATTGAAGTGCCTGCCGCCATTGCCAGCGCCGAAACGACGCCCCAGCCGAACACCCCAACCACCTTACTGAACAGCAACACCATAATTGCACCGGAACAGGGCCGCATCCCCATCGAAAGCACAATAACCAGCCGTGCACGCCAGTCGTTGCCGTTTTCCATTTGCTGCGGATCCGGCATATGCTGATGACCACAGCCGCAGTTGGCATCGTGAACGTGATGTGGGGTAAAGGATTTAAAGACCGGTTTGCGCATCAGCACCCGCAGTTTTTTCACCGCCCGCCAGCACAGCAATAACCCAAGCACTCCGACCAGCGCGTAGCTGCCCTTCTCCATCCAGAAACTGCTCAGATGCAGCTGCCGCGCAGGGAGCGCCAGTAAAGTCAGAACCACTACCACCAGCGCTATCGCTACCAGCCCCTGTAATAAAGAAGCGGCAAGCGTCAGACCGATGCTCGACCTCAGCTTTGAAGGATGTGTCGCCAGCCAGGTAGTAATGACAATCTTGCCGTGCCCCGGCCCGAGCGCGTGCAGCACGCCATAGATAAAACTGAAGGCTAACAGCGTTCCGCCCGCTTTGGTCGGGTTCTCCGCCACCGCCTGCAGTAACGCGCTCAGCTGCTGATTTAGATCTCTCTGCCAGATTACGCTTTTCAGCAATACCTGCGGCCACGCGTGCCATAGCCAAAGACCTCCGCAGAGAGCGAACAGCAGGAACAGCGCCAGCGGCCACAGCGACAGCCAGCGGCGGGATTGAGAGGGAACAGGAAATATTACGGACATGCGATTTTCACCTGTTGGGCAAACTGTTTACCTAAATCCATATCCTCGGGCGGCGCATCTGCCTTATCCAGCGACAGCGCGTAAGCGGTCAGGTTCTCGTTGGGTTTTGGTGTTATCACACTCAGTTTACAGCCTTGGGGTACATCCGTCGGGAGCGCCGCATCGCTGTCTTTGTCATAATGCATATCGACAAAATAGGTGGGATCAAAAGTGGAAAAAAGATAGGTTTGCCCGGCGAGCGGCTGCGGCTCAGCCAACGGCAGTGTGAACGTCAGGACTGCCTTGTGGCCTTCGCGAGCCAGCGCATACGCCGTCGGCAGATTATCGAACTTCACTTTCTTCTTACCGTGCCAGAATTCCGTAAAGTAGTGCTGCCCCAGCACGTTGGCCATCACTTCCGCAGCAAGCTTCTTCCAGACTTCACTGCCGGGCTTTGCATCTCCCGCGTCATACAACAGGTCGGCGGAGGTGATCTCATCCATCGTCCAGCGCATGTTCATCGCCGTGAGTTTGCCGTCTTTGACCAGCAGCTGGTTCTGCATACTGATAAAGCTGTGCGGGTGAGCCTGCGCCTGCCACGATAAAAGCGCGCCAAACGCCACAACTGTGCTCAGTTTCACTCTTGTCATCGCAAACTCCGTGAAAAATTCTGTGACCGACTCCGGCAATCCTTGCGCAAAGGCCTCCCGGCAGGCTTTCCGGCGGGCATCCTTTAGCTATTCTTATCAAAACCCTTACTGGAATCTGACAGATGATGACTGTAGAAGAACTGCCATCTGTGCTTTCCAGTCCACAGCGCCGCTGCCAGATCATGCTGATGCTGTATCTGCCAGGGCAGTCCGTGACGCCGGAAGCCATCAGCCGCATGAACAATGTCGATGAAGCCATTGCTCATCAGGATATTGCCGACGTCCGTCACGTCATCCAGCGCTATCACCGACTGAACATCGTGACGCAAGCTGACGGCCGCTACCGGATTGAAGGCACCACACTTGACCAACGCTTATGCCTGATCCACTGGCTACGCCGCGGCCTGCGCCTGTGTCCGGACTATATTAGCGGGGAGTTTACCCCATTGCTAAAAACGCAGCTTAAACAATCCGGTATTTCCCGGATCCTGTACGACGATACCAACCTGCGCGCGCTGGTCAACCGCTGCGGCCAGAACCTGCAACGCCAGTTCGACAGCCGCGACAGCGCCTTTCTCAGGCTTTACCTGCAATACTGCCTGCTGCATCAGAAACCCGAGTACACCCCGGCCTTCAGCGACGGACAGCGCAAATGGGCGCAGGCCAGCGCGGAGTTTCAGGTCGCGGCGGAGATAGCCCGTCACTGGCAGCGTCGGACGCTTAAAGATGCCCATCCCGATGAGCATCTGTTCCTGGCGCTGCTGTTTATGATGCTGAAAGTGCCGGACCCGAAACGCGATCACAACACTCAGGAAGTGCGGCTTTATCGCAGCATTAATCAGCTTATTGACCATTTTCAGCAGCTTTCAGGCCAGCGTTTCTCTGACCGCAAGGGGCTGCGCGATCAGCTGTATGTTCATCTGGCGCAGGCCATTAACCGCTGCCTGTACGGGGTGGGGATTGATAACAGCCTGCCGGAAGAGGTTCAGCGCCTTTATCCACGCCTGATGCGCACCACACAACAGGCGCTGGTGCCGTTTGAAAATGCCTACGGCGTCAGGATTTCCGATGAGGAGATGGGGCTGATTGCGGTGATCTTTGGCGCATGGCTGATGCAGGAGAGTGACCTGCATGAGAAACAGGTGGTGCTGCTGACGGGCGAAAATCCGGTGCTGGAACAGGAAATTGAGCAGCAGCTGCGGGAACTGACCCTGCTGCCGCTGAATATCAAATACCAGACCCTGCACGCCTTTCAGCAGGAAGGTGCACCGAAAGGCGTGGCGCTGATTGTGACGCCTTATGCCACCCCGCTGCCGCTGTTCTCCCCGCCGCTGATCCACGCCGGGGAGCCGCTTAGCGAGCGGCAGAGACAGCACATCTGTCAGATGCTGGAAGCACCGGGCTGAGCGGTAATTTTTGGTCGTACCAACATCGCCGGTAGCGTCAACAGCGCCATTACCCAGAACACGCCCTGGTGCAGGTGCTGATAAAGGAAACCGGCAAACACGGTCATGATGGCGATACTGCCGCCCATTGCCACGGCGGAATAGACTGCCTGCAGGCGGATCACTTCGCTTCCCTGGCGCGCAGAGATGTAGCGCATCGCCGCGAGATGGCAAACGGTGAAGGTGCCACAGTGCAGGATTTGCGCGACGATCAGCCACGGTAGCTCCGTCGTCCAGCCCATCAGACCCCAGCGTAAAAGGCCGCAAACCGCCGACAGCAGCAGCAGATCGCGGGCGCTGAAGCGGCGGAACACTTTCTTACTGACGGCAAAAATCACCACTTCCGCCACCACGCCTAATGACCACAGATAACCCACGGAAGAGGCGGAATAGCCCGCTTCCTGCCAGTAAATTGCACTAAAGCCGTAGTACGCTGCATGAGCGCCCTGCAGCAGACAAACGCAGGCCAGGAAGCGCCAGCTCTGCACCACCAGTGATTTCCACGCGGGCCAGCCGGCATGTTCCTGATGGCGGGACTCCCCCTGCGGCATCACCGACGGCGTTAGCATCATGCCGATCAGCATCGAGGCAATCCCGATGCTCAGCAACGCCAGAATGGCGTGGTAATCAAACTCGCTGACCAGCTTGCCGGTCAGCGCCGAGCCAATCACAAAGGCAATCGATCCCCACAGACGCACTCGCCCGTAGTCCATGGTAATTTGCTTCTGCCACGTGTTCGCCAGCGCATCGGTCAGCGGGACCAGCGGCGAGAAGAACAGGTTAAAGCCGACCATCATCGCCATCAGCCAGGCGACGTGAGTTCCCGCCCAAAAGGCCAGAGCAAACAGAAGCGTCAGCAGGGCCAGAATACGCAGTGCGCTGATAAGACGCGAAGGATCGCTGACGCGCGGAGCGATAAGCAGGCTGCCCAGGAAGCGCGCCACCAGCCCGGCTCCCAGCAGTACGCCGATGGTTTCCGGCGTCAGCCCGGTGCCCGCAAGCCACACGCTCCAGAAAGGTAAGAAAATGCCGTAGCTAAAAAAGTAGGTGAAGTAACTGAGCGCCAGCCAGCGCGTGGAGTGCAAGACCATGATTCCCTCCCAAATGGTGGCGACAGTCTGGCGGCAAACGCGACGGCTGGCAAGTCACTTTAACAACCTGCTAACAATAAGCAGGCTAATTTACGACGAGGCTCGTAGAAAAAGACCAACTTTCGTTTTCAGCCAGCAGCACCAGCCCCGGCTGTCCGGGCAGATTATGTGCATTAACCGGATGAGACTGCGGCTCAAGACAGACAAACGGCTCGCCCGCCATGCGGAACAGCATCAGATAGCTGGTCGGCGCGTTTAGCGTCACGCTCATTCTTGAATGCCGGATGGTCGCGCTGCCGCTCCAGCCGGAATAGCCAGCATTCAGCCACTCGTCTTTACCGTACTGCGCCTCATTAAAATCGGCCTCTGGCGGGATAGTTTCAGTCCAGTCGAGCGGCAAATGGAGCTCTCCTTCCGGCCAGTAGCCGCTGGCAGAAAACTGAATCTGGCTTTGCGGCGTGCAGTGAAAGAAAGGATGCAGGCCGCCGCCATAGAGCATTGGCCTGCTGCCAAGGTGGGTGATTTTCAGTGCTATAGCCAATTGCGAATCCTGCAACGCATAGCGAAGTTCTGCCTGATAATCGAAACCGCAGGCGTGCCGTTTACGCAACTGCAAAACGCAGTGCTGCTGGCTTTGTTCCACCACACTCCAGCGCTCAAGCCAGCCGTCGCCGTGCAGGAAAAAACGCTCATCAGCAGGGCTTTTCGGCAGCGTAATAGTCTGTCCGTTCAGCACAAAGCGATTCCCCGCCACCCGGTTGGCCAGCGGCAGCATCGGGAACAGGCCACAGTCGCCGGGCGCTTTGCCTTTCCCCGCGCGCAAAACCGGCTGCTGAAAATCGAGCGAATCGAGGCTCAGCACCGCCCCACCCTGCGCAGAAACGCGCATCCGCAGATGCGCGTTCTCAAGTACGATTATCGCCACAATCAGTGGGCCTCTTTCACGGCAGAGGCGGTTTTAAGATGCTTCGCGGCAAGCTGTTCTTCCAGCGCTTCCAGCGTCACACCTTTGGTTTCCGGCACGTTGCGCTGAATGTAGATCCAGCCCAGCGCGCAGATCACGCCATACAGGAAGAAGCTGCCGGAAGCACCCAGCCCGGCGTTAAGCAGCGGGAAGGTGTAGGTCAGCAGGAAGCAGGCAATCCACAGCGCCAGAGTGCCAAGCGACATCGCCAGCCCGCGCACGCGGTTCGGGAAAATCTCCGCCAGCAGTACCCAGGTCACCGGCGCGAGCGTCAGGGCGTAAATCGCGATCGCCGCCAGCACCAACAGCAGCACTGGCCAGCCCATAATGCCGAGGGCGTAGGCTCCGGCAATCAGCGCATAAATCACCGTCAGCCCGCTGGCACCAAACAGCATCAGCTTGCGACGACCAATTTTGTCCACCAGTGGCAGCGCGGCGAGGGTGAACACCAGGTTAATGATCCCCGTCGCCACAATCGACTTAAGGGTGCCGTTAATATCAAACCCGGCGGAGGCAAAAATCTCCTGCGCGTAGTTGAAGATAACGTTGATCCCGCACCACTGCTGGAACACCGCCAGCACCATCCCGATGATCACCACCGGGCGGATCTGCGGCTGCAGCAGCGTGGAGTAAGAGACGCGGTGATTGTCTTTCGCCAGCGTATGCGCAATCTCCTTCAGCGTTTGTGTGGCATAAGCCGAAGAGCCGATACGCTCCAGCGTCTGCCGGGCACGGGCTTCTTTCCCGGCCTTCATCAGCCAGCGCGGAGATTCTGGCACCACAAACATCAGCAGAAGAAATGCCACTGCCGGTACCAGCTCTGCGCCAAACATCCAGCGCCAGCCGGTTTGCCCGTTCCAGGTTTCCACAATGGCCTGATGGGTCGCACCCGCCGCCACCGGCTCAGCGATCAGCAGGTTCACCAACTGCGCCGCCAGCACGCCAATCACGATGGTCAGCTGGTTGACCGCCACGAAGCGGCCGCGTTTTTCCGCCGGGCTGACTTCCGCGATGTACATCGGGCTTAAGGCTGAAGCCAGACCGATCCCCACGCCGCCGACAATACGATAGATAACAAACATGTCGAAGCTGCTCGCCATCGCCGTGCCCCACGCCGAAGCGCTGAACAAAATAGCGGAAGCGATCAGCGGTATACGGCGGCCCAGTTTATCCGCGCACCATCCGGAAACCAGCGCGCCAAACACGCAGCCCACCAGCGCCGAGCTCATCGCCCAGCCCGACTGCGCCGGGTCGGTGATGCCGAAGTAGGCCTCGTAGAAGGGTTTCGCTCCGCCAATCACCACCCAGTCATAGCCAAACAGCAGGCCGCCGCAGGCTGCCACCAGACAAATCGTCCAGACGTAGCCCATTTTCAGTTCTGTGTTATTCATGGGATTTCCTCTTTCGGGAAAATTCAGGGTCAGAGTGCCCGGCGACGGTTGCCGCCGGAACAGGTTGTTAAATCAGAACGTTGGTCTTCAGCGCATGCCGCAGCAGGTGCGCTTTGTCATGGGCCGGGTTAAGTGCCAGCAGTTTATCCAGCGCCAGGTTTCCTGCCGTGCTGTCACCCAGACCGAAGCAGCCAAGAGCCTCAATAAACAGGCAGTGCTGCTGATGGCGCGATTGAGGATTGCTGTCAAGCGCCACTAAATCCGGCAGGGAGACAGCAAAGAAATCCGTTTCCGGCACTGCATCACGCTGAGCGGCAACCCATGCGTGGAAACGCCCAAAATGCGTTTTCGCCGCCTGGTTATCGCCCAGCGCACGCAGCGCCATTCCCTGCCAGAAGAGATAATCGACGGGCTGATCGTTGTAGTAGCGTCCGGCGTCGAGGTCGGAATCCCCACGAATCGCCTGAGCAAAGCAGTGCTGCGCTTCAGCCGCGTTCCCCTGGCGCTGCGCACAAACGCCCAGCAGATACCAGAGATCGTTAT
Organism: Enterobacteriaceae bacterium 89; assembly: GCA_014156375.1. GTDB lineage: Bacteria > Pseudomonadota > Gammaproteobacteria > Enterobacterales > Enterobacteriaceae > Scandinavium. The sequence goes on from RQJH01000003.1 coordinate 1,475,811, forward strand.
CGGTCTGACCCGGCAGACGACCTTCTCCCAGGTTGTGCGGATAGTGCAGCGCCTGGCGCAGTAGCGCTTCGGCCTGCGTCAGCTCACCGCCTTCAATAGCTGCCAGCGCGCGGTGCATCTGGTTAAGCAGATACTGCCCGGTGACTTTGCCTTCCCCGCCTTCCCACGGATGGAACACGCGCTCACGCAGCACTTCTGCCGCCGCCTGCCACTGGCCTGAGCTGTTCCACAGGCTCAGCAGTTCAGCGGTCAGATCGTCGCGCTTCGACACCACAGCCTGACGCGGAGCCAGTATTTCAAGGCGATGCGGAAGCGTCTGCGCGTTCAGCTTCGCCAGACAGTCCAGTTCGAACAGGAAGCGGGCGTTTTCGGGTTCCAGCGCGACGGCCTGCGCCAGATAACGCTGCGCCGTCGCGGCATCCTGATGTTTGTTCCAGTGATAGATACCGAGCAGGCGATGCGCCGGAGCAAAATCAGGCTCCTGCTTCAGCGTCTGCTGCCAACAGGCCACCGCCAGCTCATAGCGACGTTTGCTGTACCAGAAGCAGCCGAGCAGATAGCTGGCGAAGGCATCGTCCTGCAATTGTTGCAGCATCTGCACTTCGTCGAGGGTGTTAGGGAAACGCACCCGTCGGGCAAAGCACTGACGCGCCTGTTGCAGCAGGCTGGCGCGATCGCCACCCAGCGTCGCACGCCACAGCAGCGGCATGGTTTCCTGACTGTTCAACACGGCCAGCAGTTCAGCCGCCTCCTGTTTTTGCCCCAGCGACAGCAGCCAGCCCGCCAGAACGCTGGCGTTAATGCCTCGTCCTCCGGTGAGGTTACGTAGCGCCGCATCGTCGCCATCGGTCAGCCAGCGCGCATAGTGCAGCGGATAGCTGAGCGGGTAAGCCGCAAGCTGTGCGTCAATCCAGGCTTTGGCCTGCTCTGTACGCCCCAGCTTCAGCAGCGCCAGCGCTTTCAGCCCCATCGCCAGGTTGTTGCTGCCGTTAAACTGCAGACTTTGCTCCACCTTACGCAGCGCATCGGCGTAGTCGCCCTTTTTCATCGCCAGACGAGCCAGCGCCCAGAAGGCGGCATCGCGGCAGTTTCCGCTCCAGCTTGCCTTGTAGTAATGATCCCAGGCGCGAACCTCATCGCCCTGGCGCTCCAGCGCAGTGGCAAGCAGCATGCTGGCTTCCCCATCGCGCGGGTTTTTATTCAGACGATGCGCCCGTTCCAGCGCCGCTTCGGCACAGCGCTGCGCGCCCTGCCAGTCAGCAGCGTTCAGCAGCAAGGTGCCAAGGGCGACGTTATTGCGATAATCCAGCGGATCAAGCTCCAGCGCGCGACGGTAGTAATCCCCGGCGTGGCGGCTGGCGTGGTTGTACTGCTCAAGGTGCTGGCCGATAAAATAGAGTTCATCGACGTTAGCAATCTGTTCCGGCATCAGCGGTGCGGTGGCGGCGTCCGGCAGCGGAGTTTCCCCGGCGATGTGTTCGTCGTAGCGCAGCAGCGTGCTGCCGTCCGCACCGCTCACGGTCAGCGTCAGGCGCTGCGAATAGCTGTCCGGCAAGGTATGCTGCCAGCTTTTACCTGGCTCAAGCGAAATCACCGTTTCCCACAGCGGTGCCCCGTCAGCGCTCAATACCACGCTAACGTCACGCAGCGGAGCCACGGCGTAAACACCCAGATTGAGTTGTTTATCAGCTCTTTCCAGTTTGAGGGCCAGTTCCGCACTGGCGTTATGCACCCGTCCTAAGCCGCTGTATGGCAGGAAGTTTTGCACAAACACTTTTTCTTCATACGGTGCAAGCCAGGTGAAATCCGGCTGGTTATCGGTGAACACGCCGGTCATCAGCTCAATGTAAGGGCCGTTGTCATCCGTCAGGTTGCGATCCCAGGCCTGGCCGAAATCGCCATAGCCCCAGCTCCACTGCTTTTTCCCCGGTGAAACATGGTGATCGGCAACGTGCAACAGTCCACCCTGCTCGCCGTGGTGATAAGCGCCAACAAAGTCGTAATCTGATTTCTCAGCCATATAGGACGTTGGAACAGGCACGTTTTTATAGCGTGCGATATCCACGCCCGCTGAATAATCCACTTTGTAGTAGGTGCCGGTGGCAATCGGGAATGCCGAAACCGCACGTTTGCCGTGATCGAAAACGGCGGTGACATCCGGTGGGAAAATACTTTGGTGATCGTCACCCCCTTTAACCGCCGGGTTCGCCCACCACAGGAAGTGGCGCGGAGTGGCGTTGCCGTTGAACACTTTACCGGTGATTTCAACTAACGCCCGATCCGGATAAAGCGTAAATCCTGCCATCACCTGCAGGCCGCGCATCGGCTCCACTTCGCCGAGCCACACGGTCTGCTCGCCGTTTTGCCCTTTCTGAATCGACACATCCACCGGCATAAAGGTGGTTGGGCGATGGTGCTGCGGCCAGTTGAATTCAATCCCACCGGAGATCCACGGCCCCAGCAGCCCGACCAACGCCGGTTTCACCACTTCGTTGTAGTACACGAAATCGCGCTGATTCACTTTGTCATAAGCACGATGAATTCGCCCGCCCAGCTCTGGCAGCAGCAGAATGCGGATGAAGTTGTTTTCCATCCACACCGCCTGATAGTCGCGCAGCTCCTTTTTCCCGGTCAGGGTATCAATCACGCCGTACGGATAAACCGCCCCGGATGAGCCCTGATAGACACGTTTTTCCAGAAACATCGGGTTAGGATCTTCCTGCCCGCAGGTCCACGTGGGGAGAGTAAGGGTTTCCTGCCAGACGTTAACCACTCCGTACATAGCCATTCTCCAGTAAATAAATGTTAGTGAATGAGGGAATGGAAACAGTTTGTCGCAGCCGGATCTGTTTTAATCGCTTAATGCTCACGCAATACAGTTAACAGGGTTTAGTGAAATGCAGGACACAGGTCTGAATAATCAGCGGGTACGGCAGCTCAACCGCCAGACGTTGCTGCGGCTGGTGTGGCGACACAAGCGCCTCAGTAAATCGCAGTTTGCCCAGTACACCGGGCTGTCGATCCCGGCGGTCAGCAATATCCTCGAGGAGCTGGTTGCCGACGGCAGGCTCAGCCACTCGAGCGAAAATCTCAGCAGCAGAGGCTTAAACAGCGGCAGCTACCAGATCCCGCCCGAAGGTAATTTCATTCTCTGCATGAATGTCACCCCCACCAGCATTGAGAGCCAGCTTTGCGATGCGCAGCTTTCAGCATCGGGCGAGTTCGAACGGCGCGCCATCTCAGCTCCCACGCCGCAGGCATTGCTGGCTGAAATCGAAGCCATCTGGCTGCAGAACGTTAAGCGCTGGCCCGGAAAAAAGCTGGATCTGGCGCTGGGGATCCACGGGCAGGTGGATCCGACGACCGGCGTGTCGCAAACCATGCCGCAGGCGCCGTGGCGCGATAAGGTCGAGATCAAATATTTGCTGGAGGAAAAACTTGGTGTCACGGTCAGGCTGGATAACGACTGCGTGATGCTGGCTCTGGCGGAAAAATGGCAGAATCCCGGCAACCGGGAAGATTTTTGCGTGATTAACGTTGATTACGGCATCGGCTCGTCGTTCGTGATTAACGGGCAGATTTATCGCGGTAACCTGTACGGCAGCGGGCAAATCGGTCACACCATCGTCAACCCGGACGGCGCGATATGCGACTGCGGACGCTACGGCTGTCTGGAAACGGTGGCTTCCCTTTCTGCGCTGAAAAAGCAGGCGCGGATCTGGCTTAAGTCCAGCCCAACACCTCAGCAGCAGGATCCGGAGACGCTGAGTTCATTGCAGTTGATCAACGCCTGGCATGCGGGCGACGAACGAGTGATGCGCTGGGTGGAAGAGTCCGCCAATGCCGTCGGTCTGAGCCTGTATAATTTTCTCAATATCCTGAATATCAACCAGATCTGGTTCTATGGCCGTAGCTGCGGCTTTGGCGAGAGCTGGCTTGCGGCCATCAAACAGCGAATTGGCTTTAATCCGTTCGATCATAACGATGGCCTGACGCGCCACGCCACGCAGATTAATTTCGGCAAGCTTTCCCGCGCCCAGCAGGTGATGGGGATTGGCTACTTATTTGCCGAAGCGGCGCTGGAAAGCGAAGGGTAATAGTTTATTGTTTCTGCTGATAAATGGCAGAGCAGAAGTTTGTGTATTAGCTTTTAAGAACACACACCCAAACGGGAACGATTATGAACTCTCTGCGCTATTTCGATTTTGGCTCATCACGTTCGTTTTTTCTGTTGGTCGCCCGTATCGCTCTGGTGGCGCTGTTCATCATTTTTGGCTATCCGAAGCTGATGGGATTTAGCGGCACGGTGCAGTACATGGCCTCCAGCGGTGCGCCGATGCCAACGCTTTCGGCCATCATTGCCATCCTGATGGAGGTGCCCGCGGCGATCCTGATTGTGCTTGGCTTCTTCACCCGACCGCTGGCGGTGCTGTTCGTGCTGTATACGCTCGGCACAGCGGTGATTGGTCATCATTACTGGAACATGAGCGGTGATGCGGTCGTACCGAACATGATTAACTTCTACAAAAACGTCAGCATCGCCGGTGGTTTTATTTTGCTGGCGATTACCGGACCCGGGGCGATGTCTATAGATCGTCGCTGATTGCTGCCCGATGCGCTGCGCTTATCGTGCCTACGGTTTTTGTAGGCCGGATAAGGCAATGCCGCATCCGGAAATTCATATCAGACAATAAAAAAGGCCGCATCAGCGGCCTTTTTTTATGATGCTAAGAACTTATGCGTAAACCGGGAAACGGGCGCAGATATCCAGCACTTTGCCTTTCACACGCTCAATGACCGCTTCGTCATTGATGTTGTCCAGCACGTCACACATCCAGCCTGCCAGCTCTTTCGCTTCGGCTTCTTTGAAGCCACGACGGGTGATTGCCGGGGAACCGATACGGATACCAGAAGTCACAAATGGGCTCTTCGGATCGTTAGGCACGCTGTTTTTGTTGACGGTGATGTTGGCACGACCCAGAGCAGCGTCGGCTTCTTTACCGGTCAGGTTTTTATCAACCAGATCCAGCAGGAACAGGTGGTTTTCAGTGCCGCCGGAAACCACTTTGTAACCACGGTTCAGGAACACTTCAACCATCGCTTTGGCGTTTTTCGCAACCTGCTGCTGATAGACCTTGAACTCTGGCTCCATCGCTTCTTTCAGCGCTACGGCTTTCGCTGCGATAACGTGCATCAGTGGGCCGCCCTGTGCGCTTGGGAACACAGCGGAGTTCAGTTTCTTATACAGATCTTCGTCGCCGCCTTTCGCCAGGATCAGGCCACCGCGTGGACCCGCAAGGGTTTTGTGGGTGGTGGTGGTCACAACGTGAGCATGCGGAACCGGGTTCGGGTAAACGCCTGCGGCGATCAGGCCCGCAACGTGCGCCATATCGACGAACAGCCAGGCACCGATGCTGTCTGCGATTTCACGCATTTTTGCCCAGTCAACCACGCCGGAGTAAGCAGAGAAACCACCGATGATCATCTTCGGTTTGTGCTCTTTGGCCTGCTTAGCCATGTCTTCGTAGTCAATTTTGCCGGACTCATCAATACCGTAAGGGATGATGTTGTAAAGTTTGCCGGAGAAGTTAACCGGAGAACCGTGAGTCAGGTGACCGCCCTGCGCCAGGTTCATGCCCAGCACGGTATCGCCCGGCTGCAGCAGCGCGGTGTAGACCGCAAAGTTCGCCTGGGAGCCAGAGTGCGGCTGCACGTTGGCGTAGTCGGCACCGAACAGCTCTTTGGCACGGTCGATAGCCAGCTGTTCAACAATATCCACATACTCGCAGCCGCCGTAGTAGCGTTTGCCCGGATAACCTTCAGCATATTTGTTGGTCAGCTGAGAACCCTGAGCCTGCATCACGCGCGGGCTGGTGTAGTTTTCGGAGGCGATCAGTTCGATGTGCTCTTCCTGACGTACTTTTTCCTGCTCCATAGCCTGCCACAGTTCGGCATCATAATCGGCAATGTTCATTTCACGCTTTAACATCCGCATCTCCTGACTCAGCTAACACTTTTAAAGAGGGGCCCTTTTCGGGAACGGCCCACAGTATAACTGATAAAAAGTGTGATAACAGGTCTTGACATACGTTTTTACGCAAACGATTACCTTGCCGCCCTGCAAGGGTTTGAGGCACAAAGTCTTCGCTGCGTTAAGCGGATTTCTTTTCAGCTTTGTGATGCAGATTTTTCACCTGGCAAACAACCCTTTACATCTGAGGGACTTTTTTATAACATGCATTTAAAATGCAATATTAAGAAACCCCAAAAGGACATTGCTATGCTCGACGCTCAAACCATCGCTACCGTTAAAGCCACCATTCCCCTGCTGGTCGAAACCGGACCAAAGCTCACCGCCCATTTTTACGACCGTATGTTTGCCCATAATCCGGAGCTCAAAGAGATCTTCAATATGAGCAACCAGCGTAATGGCGATCAGCGTGAAGCGCTGTTCAACGCCATTGCGGCCTACGCTAGCAACATTGAGAATCTGGCGGCCCTGCTGCCGGCGGTTGAGAAAATCGCCCAGAAGCACACCAGCTTCCAGATCAAACCAGAGCAGTATGCGATTGTTGGCGGTCATTTACTGGCGACGCTCGACGAAATGTTCAGCCCGGGCCAGGAAGTTCTCGATGCCTGGGGTAAAGCGTATGGCGTGCTGGCCGACGTCTTTATTCAGCGTGAAGATCAGATCTATAAAGAAAGCGCGGCGAAAAACGGCGGCTGGGAAGGTACCCGTCCATTCCGTATTGTCAGCAAAGCCCCGCAAAGTGCACTTATTACCAGTTTTGAATTCGAAGCCGTCGACGGCGGCGCGGTGGCTGATTACCAGCCGGGCCAGTATCTTGGCGTGTGGCTGAAGCCGGAAGGATTCGCACATCAGGAAATCCGTCAGTACTCCCTCACCCGCCAGCCAAATGGTAAAAGCTACCGCATCGCCGTGAAGCGCGAAAACGGTGGCCAGGTGTCCGAGTGGCTGCACGATGTGGCTAAAGCTGGCGATGTGGTTCATCTGGCGGCACCAGCGGGCGATTTCTTTATGAACGTTGCCAGCTCTACCCCGGTTACGCTGATTTCGGCTGGCGTTGGTCAGACTCCGATGCTGGCGATGCTCCATACTCTGGCTGCGCAAAAACACCAGGCGCAGGTGAACTGGTTCCACGCGGCGGAAAATGGCCGGGTTCATGCTTTTGCTGATGAAGTGAAGGCGCTGGGTGCTTCGCTGCCGCAATTCTCTTCACACGTCTGGTTCAACAAACCTGAAGCAAATGATGCGTTTGATAGTGAAGGACTGATGGATTTACGCGCTCGTGAAGGTCAGTTCAGCGATCCAGCTATGCAGTTCTATCTTTGCGGCCCGGTTGGCTTTATGCAGTTCGCTGCGAAGCAGCTGGTCGAGCTTGGCGTGAACGCTGAGAACATCCACTACGAATGCTTTGGCCCGCATAAGGTTCTTTAATTTTCTGATTGCCCGGCGGCGCTGCGCTTGCCGGGCATACATTATGGCCCACTGTTCACGCTTCGTTACAGCATCTGGTCGATCCACTTAAGAATTTCCCCACATCCGCGCAAAAAAAGAAGCAGAGGTAATGTGTTATCATTACTTCTTTCCCGCTTATGTTTTGGGCCTCGTTTTTATGCAGCAACCTGTTGTACTCATCGGAGAGTGGCTGGTTACGCCGTCGGTTAACCAAATCAGTCGCCAGGGACGCCAACTTACCTTAGAACCTCGCCTGATCGATCTGCTGGTTTACTTTGCCCATCATCCTGATGAGGTTCTGAGCCGTGACGAACTGATCGAGAATATCTGGACGCGCAATATCGTCACCAATCACGTGGTGACGCAGAGCATTTCTGAGCTGCGTAAGTCACTGAAAGACGGCGATGAGAGCAGCCCGGAATACATCGTCACCGTCCCCAAGCGCGGCTATAAGCTGACGGCCACGGTCATCTGGTGCGCCGAAGAAGGTGAAGAGCTTCAGCCTGTGCCGGTCACCGCTCCTTCAGCGCCGACACCAATCCCGCGCCCGGAAGCTGCGCTAAAAGCATCGCAAGACCAATTACCACCAGCCGACCCTCCGCCAAAAGCCAAACACACCACTTCATTTTGGGTCTGGAGCCTGTTCCTGCTGGCGTTAGGCAGCTGCGTGGCGCTGGTGGCATTGTCGACATTCAATTCCCATCCGCCGGTAGCAAAAACGCGTATTCTGCTCAACCCGCGCGATATTGATGTTCGTCTGGTGGACGGCAACTCCTGTAATAACTGGGCTTCGCAGCGTTCCTACGCCGTGGGTCTGGGAAGCCTGATCACCACCTCGCTGAACACCTTTTCGACCTACATGGTTCACGATAAAACCAACTACAACGTCAATGAACCGAGCAGCTCCGGGAAAACCCTGACCATAGAATTCGTCAACCAGCGCCACTACCGGGCGCAGCAGTGCTTTATGTCCGTCCAGCTGGTGGATAACGCCGACGGCTCGATGATGCTGGATAAACGCTATTTCATTACCAACGACAATCAGGTCACCATTCAAAGCGACCTGATGAGCAGCCTTTCACAGGCGCTGACCCAACCGTGGTCAGAAGCGATGCAGGCGCTGCTGCGTCAGTATCAGCCAGCGCAAAGCGCGTCGCTGGCTCAGCTTTATCAGGCCCATCAGCTGTTGATGAACGGCGATGCGGATTCCCTGAGTAAAGCCAGCGCCCAGCTGGACGAGATGATTAAACAGACTCCCGACTTCACCTATGCGCGCGTCGAAAAGGCGCTGGTGGATGCTCTGCGTCATTCCCAACAGCCATTAGATGACACGCTGCAGGCAGCGTTTAATAAAGAGATCGATCAGCTCAGCAATACCCCGGAAATAAAACAAACTTCTGGTTTCTGGCAGGTCAAAGCCATCGAGAAATTAAGTCAGGGTCAGGTGGACCAGGCCAATGAAGCAATTAATTCTGCGATTGACCTGGAAATGTCGTGGATGAATTATGTGCTACTGGGCAAAGTCTACGAGATGAAAGGCGAAAACCGCCTGGCAGCAGATGCGTACATTACGGCATTTAATTTACGTCCCGGTGCCAACACACTGTACTGGATTGAAAACAGCGTATTCCAGACCTCCCTCACCCGTGTTGTTCCTTATTTAGACAACTTCCTCTCTTCAGAATAAGTACAGACCGAAGATGCCCAAATTATTGGGCATCTTGAGGTTAATTAAATGTATATAAACCTCTGACTGATTGTTATTTAAAAGCCATACTCCCGCGGTTTAGCACAACACCTCAGCAACAAAGTAAATTCATATCAATGCACTGTAAAGTAAGCATATTTATCTTTTTATGATATCAACATGTCATCCTGATATGTTGCGTGAAAAAGCTCAAGAGGTCATTTGTCTGATGTTTGCAGTTATTTCACTTTATCTTTAGGACTTCTCCGATACAGAGGCATAACCTTGTTGTCAGTCGGTCGGATCAGTAAATCGCTCTACATCATGATCTGCGCCTCCCAAATAATCCTACGGAGAAAACAAACATGAGTTCTGCCAAAAAGATCGGGCTATTTGCCTGTACCGGTGTGGTAGCCGGTAATATGATGGGGAGCGGTATTGCCTTATTACCTGCGAACCTCGCAGGGATCGGCGGTATTGCAATCTGGGGTTGGGTTATTTCTATTATTGGTGCAATGTCGCTGGCTTATGTTTATGCTCGCCTGGCAACCAAAAACCCGCAGCAGGGTGGCCCAATTGCTTACGCCGGTGAAATTTCTCCGGCCTTCGGTTTCCAGACCGGCGTGCTTTATTATCATGCCAACTGGATTGGTAACCTGGCTATCGGCATCACCGCCGTCTCTTACCTTTCCACCTTCTTCCCGATTCTGAATAACCCGGTTCCGGCAGGTCTTGCCTGTATCGCTATCGTGTGGATTTTCACCTTCGTGAACATGCTCGGTGGCTCCTGGGTTAGCCGTCTGACCACCATTGGTCTGGTGCTGGTGCTGATCCCGGTCGTAGTGACCGCGGTTGTCGGCTGGCACTGGTTTGATATCAACACCTATCACGCGAACTGGAACACTTCTCAGACCACTGATTATCACGCGGTGATCAAAAGTATCCTGCTGTGCCTGTGGGCGTTCGTTGGGGTTGAGTCTGCCGCGGTGAGTACCGGGATGGTGAAAGATCCAAAACGTACCGTACCGCTGGCAACCATGCTGGGTACCGCTCTGGCTGGTGTGGTTTACATCCTTGCCACTCAGGTTATCTCCGGTATGTACCCTGCTTCTCAGATGGCCGCTTCCGGTGCACCGTTCGCCATCAGTGCTTCCACCATTATGGGCAGCTGGGCTGCGCCAATGGTTTCCGCCTTCACCGCCTTCGCCTGTCTGACTTCCCTGGGTTCATGGATGATGCTGGTAGGTCAGGCCGGTCAGCGTGCTGCCAACGACGGTAACTTCCCGAAAATTTACGGCGAAGTGGATGCTAACGGTATTCCGAAAAAAGGCCTGCTGCTGGCAGCCGTGAAAATGACCGTGCTGATGATCCTCATCACCATCATGAACTCCAGTGGCGGTAAAGCTTCTGACCTGTTCGGTGAACTGACCGGTATCGCGGTTCTGCTGACCATGCTGCCTTACTTCTACTCCTGCGTTGACCTGATTCGCTTCGAAGGCGTCAACATCCGCAACGTGGTCAGCCTGATTTGTTCCGTGCTCGGCTGTGCGTTCTGCTTCATCGCCCTGATGGGTGCAAGCTCCTTCGAACTGTCCGGCACCTTTATCGTCAGCCTGATTATTCTGATGTTCTACGGTCGCAAAATGAATCAGCGCGAACATCACGACGACGACAGCACCGCCAGCGCACATTAATCACTAACCCTATTTCCTGAAGCCCTTCCCTGACCTGTCACACCGTGGCGGGAGGGGCTCTCTACGCCTGGAGAAATGACTATGAACGTTATTGCTATCATGAATCACATGGGTGTTTACTTCAAAGAAGAGCCCATCCGTGAACTGCACCGCGCCCTGGAGCGCCTGAATTTCCGCATCGTGTATCCTAACGATCGCGAAGACCTGCTGAAGCTGATTGAGAACAACTCCCGCCTGTGCGGCGTGATCTTCGACTGGGATAAATACAACCTGGAGCTGTGCGAAGAGATCAGCAAACTGAATGAGTACATGCCGCTGTATGCGTTTGCTAACACCTACTCCACTCTGGACGTGAGCCTGAACGATCTGCGGATGCAGGTTCGCTTCTTCGAATATGCACTGGGTGCAGCGGACGATATCGCAGCAAAAATTCAGCAGAATACCGATGAATACATCGACACCATTCTGCCTCCGCTGACTAAAGCGCTGTTCAAATACGTGCGTGAAGGCAAATACACCTTCTGTACCCCAGGCCACATGGGCGGTACCGCGTTCCAGAAAAGCCCGGTCGGCAGCATCTTCTATGACTTCTTTGGCCCTAACACCATGAAGTCTGATATCTCCATTTCCGTGTCTGAACTGGGTTCCCTGCTGGATCACAGCGGTCCGCACAAAGAAGCGGAAGAGTATATCGCTCGCGTGTTCAACGCTGAACGTAGCTACATGGTGACCAACGGGACTTCCACCGCCAACAAAATTGTCGGGATGTACTCTGCGCCTGCGGGCAGCACCGTGCTGATTGACCGTAACTGCCACAAATCGCTGACCCATCTGATGATGATGAGCGACATTACGCCAATCTATTTCCGTCCAACCCGTAACGCCTACGGCATTCTGGGTGGTATTCCACAGAGCGAATTCCAGCACGCGACTATCGCTAAGCGCGTGAAAGAAACTCCGAACGCCACCTGGCCGGTGCACGCCGTTATCACTAACTCCACCTATGACGGCCTGCTGTACAACACCGACTACATCAAGAAAACGCTGGATGTGAAATCCATCCACTTCGACTCAGCGTGGGTGCCTTACACCAACTTCTCTCCAATCTATGCCGGTAAATGCGGCATGAGCGGCGGCCGTGTGGAAGGGAAAGTGATTTATGAAACTCAGTCCACTCACAAACTGCTGGCGGCGTTCTCTCAGGCTTCAATGATCCACGTGAAAGGTGACGTTAACGAAGAAACCTTTAACGAAGCCTACATGATGCACACCACCACTTCTCCGCACTACGGTATCGTGGCTTCCACCGAAACCGCCGCGGCGATGATGAAAGGCAATGCCGGTAAGCGTCTGATCAACGGCTCTATCGAACGCTCCATCAAGTTCCGTAAAGAGATCAAACGTCTGAAAGGCGAATCTGAAGGCTGGTTCTTCGACGTCTGGCAGCCAGAGCATATCGATCAGCCAGAATGCTGGCCACTGCGTTCCGACAGCGCATGGCACGGTTTCAAAAACATCGATAACGAGCACATGTACCTCGACCCGATTAAAGTCACCATTCTGACTCCGGGGATGAAAAAAGACGGTTCCATGGACGACTTCGGTATTCCGGCCAGCATTGTGGCGAAATACCTGGACGAACACGGCATCGTGGTAGAGAAAACCGGTCCGTACAACCTGCTGTTCCTGTTCAGCATTGGTATCGACAAAACCAAAGCGCTGAGCCTGCTGCGTGCGCTGACTGACTTCAAACGCGCGTTCGACCTGAACCTGCGTGTGAAAAACATGCTGCCGTCGCTGTACCGCGAAGATCCTGAATTCTACGAAAACATGCGTATTCAGGAACTGGCGCAGAACATTCACAAACTGGTTGAGAAACACAACCTGCCAGACCTGATGTTCCGTGCGTTCGAAGTGCTGCCATCCATGGTGATGACGCCATACGCCGCGTTCCAGAAAGAGCTGCACGGTGAAACCGAAGAGGTGTATATGGAAGAGACCGTTGGCCGCGTCAATGCCAACATGATCCTGCCGTACCCTCCTGGAGTACCGCTGGTAATGCCAGGTGAGATGATCACCGAGGAAAGCCGTCCGGTGCTGGAATTCCTGCAGATGCTGTGCGAAATCGGTGCTCACTATCCGGGCTTCGAAACCGATATCCACGGTGCTTATCGTCAGGCTGACGGTCGCTATACCGTTAAAGTTTTGAAAAACAGTAAGTAAGCCGTTGAATGCCCGGCGGCGCTGCGCTTGCACGGGCCTACATTTCCCGTAGGTCCGGCAAGCATCGCGCCGCCGGGCATTCTCATTTTGGCCGCTGGATTATTGGAGAGACCATGAAAACACCCTCACAACCGCGCGCGATCTATTACATCGTGGCGATTCAAATCTGGGAATACTTCAGCTTTTACGGCATGCGCGCCCTGCTCATCCTTTATCTCACCCACCAGCTTGGCTTTGACGACAGTCACGCCATCAGTCTTTTCAGCGCTTACGCGTCCCTCGTTTACGTAACCCCTATTCTTGGCGGCTGGCTGGCCGACCGCCTGCTCGGCAACCGCACCGCGGTGATTGCCGGGGCGCTGTTGATGACGCTGGGCCATGTGGTGCTCGGCGTGGAGTCTGACTCGACGTGGAGCCTGTACCTGGCGCTGGCGATCATTATCTGCGGCTACGGACTGTTTAAATCCAACATCAGCGTTCTGCTAGGCGAGCTGTACGCGCCGGATGATGAACGTCGCGACGGCGGTTTTTCCCTGCTGTATGCAGCGGGCAACGTCGGCTCAATTGCTGCCCCTATCGCCTGTGGGCTGGCGGCGCAGTGGTACGGCTGGCACATCGGTTTTGCGCTGGCGGGGATTGGCATGTTTATCGGCCTGATGATTTTCCTCAGCGGCCACCGCCACTTCCGGGAAACCCGTGGCGTGAACAAACCGGCGCTGGTGGCGAAAAAATTCGCTCTGCCCACCTGGGGCTGGCTGCTGGTGATGCTGTGTCTGGCACCGGTGTTCTTTACGCTGCTGCTGGAAAACAACTGGTCAGGCTATCTGCTGGCGATCGTGTGCGTGTTTGCCGCGCAGATGGTGGCGCGGATCATGATCAAATCGCCGGAACACCGCCGGGCGCTGTGGCAGATTGTTCTGCTGATGCTGACCGGGACGTTGTTCTGGGTGCTGGCGCAGCAGGGCGGTAGTTCCATCAGCCTGTTTATCGATCACTTTGTCGACAGACGCGTACTGAATATTGAAGTCCCCACCGCCCTGTTCCAGTCGGTGAACGCCTTTGCGGTGATGGCGGCCGGCGTGGCGCTGACCTGGCTTGCTCTGCCGCAGGGCAGCGTGCGCACGGTACTTCGCGTATGGATGAAATTCGCCTTTGGCCTGGCGCTGATGGGATGTGGTTTTATGCTGCTGGCGCTAAACGCCCGCCGGGGTCAGCTCAATGGTCACGCCTCGATGGGACTGATGATCACCGGGCTGGCGCTGATGGGCTTTGCCGAGCTGTTTATCGATCCGGTTGCGATGGCGCAGATCACGCGTCTGAACATGCCGGGCGTCACCGGCGTGTTAACCGGGATCTATATGCTGGCTACCGGCGCGGTCGCTAACTGGCTGGCGGGCGTTGTCGCCCAACAGACCACGGAGTCACAAATCAGTGAAACAGCCATTGCCGCCTATGGGCACTTTTTCTCACAGATGGGGGAATGGACGCTGGTAGCCGTGGTGGCCATTGTGGCGGTGATTGCGCTGAGAAAGGTGTTTAGCAATAACGTGACGGGATTGCCGGAGAGCGATTGACCCGCTTCGCTGCCCGGTCAACACGACGGGCAGCGAAAACAGGAAACATCAGATAGCGGCGTCGTCTTCTTCGCCGGTACGGATACGGATCACGCGAGCCACATCGAAGACGAAGATTTTGCCGTCGCCGATTTTGCCGGTCTGGGCCGTACGGATAATGGTATCCACGCAGGTGTCGACGATGTCATCGGTCACCACGATTTCGATTTTTACCTTCGGCAGAAAGTCCACCATGTACTCCGCGCCGCGATACAGCTCGGTGTGACCTTTCTGACGACCAAAGCCTTTCACTTCCGTTACCGTCATCCCGGTGATACCGACTTCCGCCAGCGCTTCACGCACATCATCGAGTTTGAAGGGTTTAATAATCGCATCAATCTTTTTCATGGTTTCCTGTCTTATCCGCGTAACCGGTTGCTTACCCTATCATAACGTTGGTGTGTCCGTCGGGCTACTCTTTAAAATCACTGGCATCGAGTTCGTGACGCGACAGCAGCTTATAGAACTCAGTGCGGTTACGTCCGGCCATTCGCGCGGCGTGAGTGACGTTACCTTTGGTGATTTGCAGCAGCTTGCGCAGGTAGTTCAGCTCGAACTGATTACGCGCTTCGACAAACGTCGGCAGCGCGGTGTTCTCCCCTTCCAGCGCCTGCTCCACCAGTGCGTCACCGATCACCGGTGAGGAGGTCAGCGCCACGCACTGTTCAATCACGTTCACCAGCTGACGAACGTTCCCCGGCCAGTTGGCTGTCATCAGGCGCTTCATCGCATCGGTGGAGAACGCCCGGACAAACGGTTTGTGTCTGTCAGCCGACTGGCGCAGCAGATGATTCGCCAGCAGCGGAATATCCTCGGTGCGCTCAGCAAGCGAAGGGATCTTCAGGCTGACCACGTTCAGGCGGTAATAGAGATCTTCACGGAATTCGCCGCGCGCCATCGCTTTCGGCAAATCCCGATGGGTGGCCGAAAGAATGCGCACGTTAATATCGATATCGCGGTTGCTGCCTAGCGGGCGGATCTTGCGCTCCTGCAACACGCGCAGCAGTTTTACCTGCAGCGGCTGCGGCATATCGCCTATCTCATCAAGAAACAGCGTGCCGCCTTCTGCGGCCTGAAACAGCCCTTCGCGATTGCTGACCGCGCCGGTAAATGCGCCACGAGCATGACCAAACAGCTCTGACTCCAGCAGCTGTTCCGGCAAAGCGCCACAGTTAATGGCGATAAACGGAGCCTTGCCGCGCGGGCTGGCGTTGTGAATGGCCTGCGCAAAAATCTCTTTCCCGGTGCCGCTCTGTCCGTTAATCAGTACGCTGACGTCCGACTGCGCAACCATCCTTGCCTGATCCAGCAGACGCAGCATCACCGGGCTGCGGGTAACGATAGACTCGCGCCACTGGTCGTCCGTGGCGGCGGCGGTGTGCTGCAGCGCTTCTTCAATGGCCTTATACAGCGCGTCTTTATCGACCGGTTTGGTCAAAAAGCTGAAAACGCCCTTTTGGGTGGCCGCGACCGCATCGGGAATGGAGCCGTGAGCGGTAAGAATGATGACCGGTTTGCCCGGCTGCACTTTTTGGATCTCCGCGAACAGCTGCAGGCCGTCCATTTCATCCATTCGCAGATCGCTTATCACCAGATCGACATTTTCGCGCGCCAGCACGCGTAGCCCTTCCTGACCGCTTTCGGCGGTGACCACGGAAAAACCTTCGCTGGTGAGGCGCAGGCCTAGCAGCTTCAGCAGACCGGGATCGTCATCCACCAGTAAAAGGTGAGCGGGCTTACGTCCTGTCATGGTTTGTCCTCGCCGTTTGCGGATGCAGGTACCCGATCGTCCGGATGCGCCGAATCAGGCACGAAATTGCTGCCCGCCGGTTTGCGGCTGGAGAGCTGACGCTCAATATCGGTCAGGTTTTCCAGCTTCTGGGTGGTCAGATCGAGCTGACTGCGCAGATGCTGCTGCTGTTCACGCAGCGTGTCGAGCTCACCGTCCGTCGATTGCTGTAGTTTGCTGTAGCGCGTGCGTTCATCAGAAAGCTGCAGCTGCAGTGCCTGGCCATCGCGCCAGATTTGCAGCAGTGGGCGAATTTGTGAAGGCACCTGTGAGCTGAAGCTGTCCACCCGATTGACGTTATCGCGACGTTCCAGCGGCGTAATTTTGGCACTGCCAAGCAGAATGCCGCGACGGAAAGCGTCCTGCCAGGTGTCGTCGGTATGCATTCGCGCTTCGGTACGCGCCATTTCCGGCGACAGGCGGTCCGCGCAGTCCATGCTGCGCAGCCAGTACAGCGGGTTTTTCTCGGTGCTTTCGCCGTGCAGCGACCAAACGTCGGTGCAGTCCGTTGAGAGAAAATCAGCGACCTGCTGCTGCGGCAGTTTATCTTCATCGCTGGCATTGGCCGCATGCTGCGCGCTGTGACATCCTGCCAGCAGCAAGCACGACGCCCCTGCCAGCAGTGCAAGAAATCCATGAGACATATTCACCAGACGTTGCTTCATTTAATGGATGTTTCCGTGTCTGAAAGAGAAAGCTCAATGCGGAAGCAGACGCTGCCTGGCTGGTTGTCCACCAGCTGCAGATCGCCCCGCATCCGCCGGACGCAATCCCGGGCGATGCTCAGCCCCAGCCCGCTTCCCTTTACAGCCCCTTTGCGTTGATGACTGCCCTGATAAAAAGGCTCAAAAATTAGCGTTCTTTCGGCGTCGGGGATCGGCGTCCCGCTGTTCGCCACCTCAAGGAACACGCGGTTTCCCTGCTGATGGCTGCGTACAGAAATGGTACCGGATTCAGCCCCGTAGTGCACCGCATTGGAATAGAGATTGTCGAGTGCGCTCATCAGCAGCATCGGTTCAGCCCAACATTCACGGGCATCAAGCTGCACGCTGGTCAGCATCATTTTAGCTCTTGCCGGTAAACTGTGGGCGCTAATCACCATCTCAACCAGCGGCTCAAGCTCAGTTTTTTCCATTTCCACGCTGCTGTCGGCCAGCTTGCGGTTGTAGTCCAGCAGTTGCTCAATCAGCTTTTGCAGATTGCGGCTGCTGTCATCGAGGATCTCCACCACTTCTTGTTGCTCAGGCGTTAATGGCCCAACCACCCGATCGGCCAAAAGCTCGGTGCCTTCGCGCATGCTGGCAAGCGGAGTTTTCAGCTCATGAGAAAGATGGCGTAAAAACTGGTGACGCTGGGATTCAAGCCAGGAAAGGCGCTCGCTCAACCAGACGATGCGCTGGCCTACCGAGCGCAGTTCGCGCGGGCCTTTCAGCATCGCGGTGCTGCCGAGCGTTTTGCCCTCGCCCAGGCGGTTAATCATCCGTTCGATCCCTTTCACCGGGCCGATAATCATGCGGGTAAACAGCACCATCATCGTCAGGCTGACCAGAAACAGCACCAGCGCCTGCCAGCCAAAGAACTGCCCGCGTTCGGCAATCTCCTGCTGCAGCTGTTGACCGCGAGAGAACACCACCGCGCGGGTGGCCTGCACCATGTCGGCGTTGGCCGAGGAAAACGCATCCAGCTTCGCTGACGATTCGCTGTCCGGACCGCTGTTTTTACAGCGCATCTGCGCCAGATCGTTCACATCCTGACGCAAAGCCTGATAAAGCTTATCGTCAGGCAGCACGCCTGCATGAGCGTCCAGCATCTCGCTGTAGCGCTTGCGCTGGCCCTCATAGACTTTGGCAAGAGTCGCATCATCCAGCACGCAGTACTGACGATAGCTGCGCTCCATTTCCAGCGCGGCGTTGGCCATCGCTTCGCTGCGACGCGCGTCGATAAGCGTGGTGCGATTGGTCATCGCCGCCTGGTCACTGAGCGCATTCAGGCTTTGCCACGCCTGCCAGGCAAGCACCAGCAGCGGTAAGAGGATCAGCAGGAATGACAGCACCACCAGCTGGCGCAGCGAGCGGGGAAAAAGGGACCAGCGTTTCAATGAGTTCGCCTTTGCGTAAAGTCTTTCAGGCAGGGTAACTGAGGTGGGGCACAGAGACAACAACGCCGGGTCAGAACCCGGCGTTGTCATGGAAAAAGGCGGTGCCTAACTCAACGTTTCGCCCTGGGGTTGATATAGCTAAGCTGATATCAGAAGTTGGACGGCAGGCACCTGTTTGTGCGTCATTCGAAGTTTATGTAGCGCGTCCCGAAGGGGCTGACATAAGAAGGTGAATGAGCCACTGGTTACTATTATGCAGTAACTGTGCCACATTGCAAAACAAAACATTAACATAATGATTTAACTGAGAATTAATCGCTTTTATAAGCTTCAGTTTGTTGAGCAAACTTTCACCAAACCGTCTCCTGCTGGAGACACTATAGCGACAAAAATATTCATCTATTATTTATCAATAAGTTAAATGTCTCCGATTTGAGACACCAATAATAATCTCTGTCGCTTTTTTCCGACACTTTTCCCGCTCAGGCTCACAAATAAAAAAGCCCTCCGTTTCGGGAGGGCTTAGGGAATACCATTTTTTGCCTGATGGCGCTTCGCTTATCAGACCTATGGTGTTGTAGGTCCGGTAAGCTTGCGCCACCGGGCATTTCTCAACCTAACTGTTTACGCGCATTGCGGAAGATGCGCATCCACGGGCTGTCCTCGCCCCAGTTTTCCGGGTGCCAGGAGTTTGCCACGGTGCGGAAAACACGCTCCGGATGCGGCATCATGATGGTGACGCGGCCATTTTCACTGCTCACCGCAGTGATGCCGTTCGGGGAGCCGTTCGGGTTCGCCGGATAGTTTTCCGTGACGTTACCGAAGTTATCCACGAAGCGCAGCGCCACCAGGCCTTTGCTTTCCAGCGCGGCAAGATGTGCGGCATCGCGTACTTCAACGTGCCCTTCACCGTGCGATACGGCAATCGGCATCTGCGAGCCGACCATGCCCTGCAACAGCAGCGACGGGCTCTGAGTCACTTCCACCAGGCTGAAGCGCGCCTCGAAGCGATCAGAACGGTTGCGCACGAAGCGTGGCCACAGGCTGCTGCCTGGGATCAGCTCACGCAGGTTGGACATCATCTGGCAGCCGTTGCACACGCCCAGCGCCAGGGTCTGCGGACGATGGAAGAAGGTTTCAAACTCATCGCGTACGCGGTCGTTGAACAGAATCGATTTCGCCCAGCCTTCGCCCGCGCCCAGTACGTCGCCGTAGGAGAAGCCACCGCAGGCCACCAGCGCCTGGAAGTCTTCCAGACCGCGACGCCCTGCCAGCAGGTCACTCATATGTACGTCGATAGCATCGAAGCCCGCGCGGTGGAACGCCGCCGCCATTTCAACGTGGGAGTTCACGCCCTGCTCGCGCAGCACCGCCACCTTCGGACGTGCGCCTTTGGCAATGTACGGTGCCGCCACGTCTTCGTTGATATCGAAGGACAGTTTCACGTTGAGGCCCGGATCGTTGTCGTGACGCTTGGCTTCGTGCTCCTGATCGGCACACTCCGGGTTATCGCGCAAACGCTGCATCTGCCAGGTGGTTTCTGCCCACCACATACGCAGCGTAGTGCGGCTTTCGCTGTAAACCGGGTGACCGCCAGCGGTGATGGTAAAGCGATCGCCCTTTTGCGCCTGTCCGAGGTAATGCACGCAGTCCGCCAGGCCGTGAGTGGCGAAAATGCTTTCCACAACTTCGCGATCTTCGGCACGAACCTGAATCACGCCGCCGAGCTCTTCATTAAACAGCGCTGCCAGTTTGTCTTCGCCGAGTGCGGCAATATCGACTTCCACGCCGCAGTGTCCGGCAAACGCCATCTCTGCCAGGGTCACCAGCAGGCCGCCGTCTGAACGGTCGTGCCAGGCCAGCAGTTTGCGCTCGGCCACCAGTACCTGCATCGCTTCCCAGAAGCCTTTCAGCTGTTCCACGCTGCGGACATCCGCCGTTTTATCGCCCAGCTGACGATAAACCTGCGCCAGTGCTGTGGCGCCCAGCGCGTTATGCCCTTTGCCGAGATCAATCAGCAACAGAGCGTTTTCTTCAGTAGAAAGCTGCGGCGTGACGGTACGACGTACATCTTCCACGCGGCCAAAGGCGGAAATCACCAGCGACAGCGGCGAAGTCATTTCGCGCTGTTCGCTGCCTTCCTGCCAGCGGGTTTTCATCGACATGGAGTCTTTACCGACCGGAATGGTCAGACCCAGCGCCGGGCAAAGCTCTTCACCCACCGCTTTCACCGCTGCGTACAGGCCCGCATCTTCACCCGGATGCCCTGCCGCCGCCATCCAGTTAGCGGACAGTTTGACGCGCTTAAGGCTGCCAATCTGAGTACCGGCGATGTTCATCAGCGCTTCGCCAACCGCCAGACGGGCTGAGGCTGCGAAATCAAGCAATGCGACCGGTGCGCGTTCGCCCATCGCCATTGCTTCGCCGTAGTAGCTGTCGAGGCTCGCAGTGGTGACCGCGCAGTCGGCCACCGGGATCTGCCACGGGCCGACCATCTGATCGCGCGCCACCATGCCGGTAACGGTGCGATCGCCAATGGTGATAAGGAAAGTTTTTTCCGCCACGGCAGGCAGGTGCAGTACGCGGTTTACCGCGTCGGCAAGCGTGATGCCGTGACGATCCAGCGCCTGACCGCTGGCCGTCTGTGTTTCCACGTCACGGGTCATTTTCGGCGTTTTGCCGAGCAGCACGTCGAGCGGCAGATCGATAGGCTGATTGTCGAAATGAGTGTCGTTAAGACTGAGATGCATCTCTTCGGTCGCTTCACCGATGACGGCATACGGCGCACGCTCGCGGCGGCACAGTTCGTCGAACAGCGGCAGCTGGTCTGCGGAAACGGCCAGCACGTAGCGTTCCTGAGATTCGTTACACCAGATTTCCAGCGGGCTCATGCCTGGCTCATCGCTGAGGATATCGCGCAGCTCAAACTTACCGCCGCGCCCGCCGTCGCTCACCAGCTCCGGCATGGCGTTGGACAGGCCGCCCGCGCCCACGTCGTGGATAAACAGGATCGGGTTGGCTTCACCCAGCTGCCAGCAGCGGTCGATCACTTCCTGGCAGCGGCGCTCCATTTCCGGGTTGTCGCGCTGTACGGAGGCAAAATCCAGATCCGCATCGGACTGACCGGATGCCATGGAGGAAGCCGCACCGCCGCCGAGGCCGATGTTCATCGCCGGGCCGCCGAGGACGATCAGCTTCGCGCCGACGTTGATCTCGCCTTTTTGCACGTGATCGGCGCGAATGTTGCCGATCCCGCCTGCCAGCATGATTGGTTTGTGGTAGCCGCGCAGCTCTTCGCCGTTGTGGCTGCTGACCTTCTCTTCGTAGGTACGGAAATAACCGTTCAGCGCCGGACGACCAAATTCGTTGTTAAACGCCGCGCCGCCCAGCGGGCCGTCGGTCATGATATCCAGCGCGGTCACGATGCGATCCGGCTTGCCGAAATCTTCTTCCCACGGCTGCTCAAAGCCCGGAATGCGCAGGTTAGAGACGGAGAAGCCCACCAGCCCGGCCTTCGGCTTCGCGCCGCGTCCGGTTGCGCCTTCGTCACGGATTTCACCGCCGGAGCCCGTTGCCGCACCCGGCCACGGAGAAATCGCCGTTGGGTGGTTGTGGGTTTCTACCTTCATCAGGATATGCGTTGGCTCCTGATGGAAGTCATAGCGCAGCGCGTCGGCGTCGGCATAGAAGCGCCCGACGTCAGAGCCTTCCATCACGGCGGCGTTGTCTTTATACGCCGACAGCACGTGCTCCGGCGTCTTTTCGAAGGTGTTCTTAATCATTTTGAACAGCGACTTCGGCTGCGTTTCACCGTCGATAACCCAGTCGGCGTTGAAAATTTTATGGCGGCAGTGCTCAGAGTTGGCCTGCGCAAACATATAAAGCTCGATGTCGTTCGGGTTGCGATTAAGCTTCGTGAACGCATCGTGCAGATAATCGATTTCGTCTTCCGCTAATGCCAGGCCCAGACGCAGGTTTGCGTCCACCAGTGCCTGACGCCCCTGTCCCAGGACATCCACGCTGGACACCGGCGCAGGCTGATGATGAGCAAACAGACGCTCTGCGTCGTGCAGCTCATTAAATACCGTTTCCATCATGCGGTCGTGTAGCTCCGCCGCAACCGCCTGCCACTGCGCGTCGGTCAGGGTGGAGGCTTCCACGTAATACGCCACGCCGCGTTCAAGGCGGACAACCTGGCTCAGGCCGCAGTTATGGGCGATATCCGTTGCTTTTGAAGACCAGGGGGAGAGCGTGCCAGGACGGGGAGTCACCAGCAGCAATTTTCCGGCAGGGGTGTGGCTGCTGAGGCTTGGACCGTACTTGAGCAGTTTTGCCAGACGGGTTTGTTCCTCTTCTGACAGCGGCGCGCTCAGTTCGGCAAAATGGACGTACTCGGCGTAAATGTTGCTGACCGGAAGGTTGGCTGCCTGAAAGCGTGCCAGCAGTTTGGTGATACGGAAGGCTGACAGTGCAGGCGAACCACGCAGAATTTCCATCATAAGTCTCTCGTCTTCTGGGTTTCAGTGTGCGTAATGGCGGAAAACGGGCGCCATTATAGAGCATCCTGAACAGCTACGTAACCGTTTGCGTCAAATTAAAATTGCCGCTGCGTTTTTACCAATAGATGTGACGGATAATACGAATGGGTTGCCAACTGGCGTTTTGTTACGCAAAATGCCGCTCATCCCGCAGTGCCCTTAAACTTTAACATGGTAACTATTGCCTGAGATCGCTCTCGCTACAGAGAATTAACTAATTGAAAAAATTAAAGATTAATTATCTGTTCATCGGCATTGTCACCCTGCTATTGGCAGTGGCGCTTTGGCCTTCTGTTCCCTGGTTCAGCAAACCAGAGAATCGTATCGCCGCTATTCAGGCGCGCGGTGAGCTGCGCATCAGCACCGTGGCCTCTCCTCTGACGTTCGCCAGCATTAACGAAAAAGACTACGGCCTCGATTACGAGCTCGCTCAGCAGTTTGCTGACTACCTTGGCGTGAAGCTGAAGGTGACCGTGCGCCAGAACATCAGTCAGCTGTTTGACGATCTCGACAGTGACAATGCCGATATGCTGGCGGCTGGCCTGGTGTATAACAGCGAGCGAGTCAAAAACTATCAGGCGGGCCCGACTTACTACTCTGTTTCTCAGCAGCTGGTGTATCGCAAAGGCAGCCTGCGTCCTCGATCGCTTGCGGATATCGACGCTCAGAAGCTGACGGTCGCGCCGGGGCATGTCGCCATCACCGATCTGCAAATGCTGAAAGAGAAGAAATACCCGAACCTGGGCTGGACCGTCGACGATAAACGCGGCAGCGTTGAGCTGATGGAAGCGGTGATTGACGGCAAACTGGATTACACCATTGCTGATTCTGTCGCCATCAGCCTGTTTCAGCGCGTCCATCCTGAGCTCGCCGTCGCGCTGGATATCACCGATGAACAGCCCGTTACCTGGTTCAGCCTGAAAGATAACGATAATACCCTGCCCGCCGCGATGCTCGATTTCTTCAATAACATCAATGAAGACGGTACCCTGGCGCGTCTGGAAGAAAAATACCTCGGGCACGGTGACGATTTCGATTATTTCGACACCCGCACCTTCCTGCGCGCCGTCGATAATTTGCTACCGGACTTTGAGCCCCTGTTCCAGAAGCACGCCGCAGAGATTGACTGGCGGCTGCTGGCGGCGATTGCCTGGCAGGAGTCACACTGGGATCCCCAGGCCACCTCACCGACCGGGGTGCGCGGGATCATGATGCTGACCAAAAACACCGCCCAAAGCCTGGGGCTGACCGACAGAACCGACGCTGAACAAAGTATCAGCGGCGGGATGCGCTATTTGCAGGACATGATGGATAAAGTGCCGGATAGCGTGCCTAAGGATGAACGAATCTGGTTTGCGCTGGCGGCCTACAACATGGGTTACGCCCATATGCTGGACGCCAGAGCGCTGACGGTGAAGCAGAAAGGCAACCCGGACAGCTGGGCGGATGTGAAGCAGCGTTTGCCGTTGCTCAGCCAGAAGCCATACTACAGCAGACTGACCTACGGCTACGCTCGCGGGCATGAAGCCTACGCCTACGTTGAAAATATCCGTAAATACCAGATCAGCCTGGTGGGTTACCTGCAGGAAAAAGAGAAGAAAGCGGCGACCGAAAAAGAGCTGGCGATGGATTATCCCGCGGTCAGAGTGGATGAGCTGGAACACACCAGCATCGGCCTGTTGCCGTTCATCTCATTACGCCCGGATGAGCACAACGATAAGATTAACGTGCGCCATCCTGGGATGCTGGCTGAGCTTAGGAAGCACTGATTTCTTGATGCTGATTGCCCGGTGGCGGCTTACGCCTTACCGGACCTACTCTTTGGTAGGTCTGATAAGCGAAGCGCCATCAGGCAATTGTCGTTTTAGCGCTTTCTTCTGTTCGCGGCGAAAGCGGAAGAAATCGCTCAGCAGGCCGGAACACTGCTCTGCCAGGATCCCTTCTGTGATTTCAACGCGATGGTTCATTCCCGGATGATGCAGCACGTCAATCAATGAACCGGCAGCCCCGGTTTTCGCATCCCGCGCCCCAAACACCAGTTGTCCGATACGGCTGTGCACCATCGCACCGGCGCACATCACGCAGGGTTCGAGTGTCACGTACAGCGTGGTGTCGATCAGACGGTAGTTCTGTAACACCATTCCCCCCTGGCGCAGCGCCATAATTTCAGCATGCGCGGTCGGATCGTGGCGTCCAATGGGCCGGTTCCAGCCTTCACCTATCACCTGATTCTGATGCACCAGCACCGCCCCGACGGGGACCTCCCCTTCATCCCAGGCGCGCTGGGCCAGGCTCAGCGCATGACGCATCCAGTATTCGTGATTCAGTTCAGTGTCGGACAAAACGGTTACTCCGGTAGAAAACGCGGCGCATTATACACAGCAGCCCTATTTTATTCGAGTTGCTGTAGGCCACCCTTCGGCGTCACTCGCCAGCGGTGCTGGCAAAAGTACAGCAGCGGGTTGTCCTGATTGCTGTCGCTGTAGCCGCTCCACAGACGCAGCGGGGTGCCAATTTTTTTCTCCAGCTGAGCGACTTTCTCATGGCCCAGACAGCGCAACTTGAGAGTCCAGCCGCCGTTGTAGCGCTCAGTCTGGCTGGCGATGAGGTTCACACGCGGCAGCCAGGGCGTATCGAAATAGACCTGCTTGACCAGTTGCTCCGGCGAGCCGGTAATCAGCCACACATCAGCATCATCGCTGGCAAGATACTCCGTCAGGCGTTCATGAACTGCCGGGAAGGCCGTCACATGGGCGCGGAACCACTGCACAAATTTGGCTTCGGTCGCCTTCTGACTCGCCTCGCTGTGACCAAAAGTGGCGGACCACAGCAACAGGCTCATGGGCCAGCGGGCAGCCCTTCCCTTCGCCAGCAGCGCCGCGCCGACGATCGGCAACACAGGTAACACCAGCAGCGCGTTCAGCGGATGCTGGCGCAGAAAAAAGCGGATAAAGCTGCCGAACATATCCTGCTGATGCAGGGTCCCATCAAGGTCAAAAAAGATAACCCGGCGTGAATGGCTAACCACTCTGTTCTCCTCATTATGCTTCATGCCGTTGAGCAATGGCCTGCAAACAGCCTAACAGGCCAAAGCTCACAATAGCAAAAACGAGCCTTACTCTGGCTTTGACTCTCCGCTAAGAGAGCGTATCCTTTTGATAAGCATAGCGAATTGTTTAATAAAGCAGCAATGTCTTTTAGTATAAGCGTTGCTCGCCGCGACAATCCCCTATAATCAAAGACAAAATTATCTCAGGTGGCCCGCAAAAAGGTCTTCTGGAGCAACGATGAACTGTTTGATTCGCATCCGTCAGCGCTACGCTGGGCTTGCACAAAGCGATAAAAAACTGGCGGATTTTATTCTGGCACAGCCTGACGAAGCCCGTCATCTCAGCTCACAGCAGCTGGCCGCAGAGGCAGGCGTCAGCCAGTCGAGCGTGGTGAAATTCGCGCAGAAAATGGGCTTTAAGGGATTCCCGGCAATGAAACTGGCGCTCAGTGAAGCGCTGGCCAGCAATCCTAACCCGCAGTCCGTGCCGGTCCATAACCAGATCCGCGGTGACGATCCGCTGCGTGTCGTCGGCGAGAAACTGATTAAAGATAATATTGCCGCCATGCACGCATCGCTGGATGTCAACGCGGAAGATAAGCTGCTGGAAGCCGTCGCCCTGCTGCGTAACGCACGGCGCGTGGTGCTGACCGGGATCGGCGCATCGGGCCTCGTGGCGCAGAACTTTAGCTGGAAGCTAATGAAAATTGGCATCACCGCCGTGGCTGAACAGGACATGCACGCCCTGCTGGCGACAGTTCAGGCGATGACTCAGGACGATTTGCTGCTGGCTATCTCCTACTCCGGTGAGCGGCGGGAAATTAATCTGGCGGCAGATGAGGCCTTACGCGTTGGCGGCAAGATCCTCGCTATCACCGGATTTTCACCTAATAAGCTTCAGCAGCGCGCCAGCCACTGTCTGTATACCATTGCAGAAGAGCAGGCCACCCGCAGCGCGGCAATTTCCTCCACCAGCGCTCAGATGATGCTGACCGATTTGCTGTTTATGGGGCTGGTCCAGCAGGATCTGGAACGTGCTCCGGACAGGATCCGTCACAGCGAAGCGCTGGTGAAAAAGCTGGTTTGAATACGGGCCGCGATCGTATGTGATCGGGCCCGTGCAGGATCACTTATCGCGATACGGGATCGCCGGGACATCCTCTTCGCCGGTGATCACCCGATCCGGATGCGCCAGCTGCTCGCCCTTCACAAACCTGGCGCTGACGGCACCAAACAGGGTGAAGCCCAGAATCGTTGCCACGCCGCCGTACATCAACGCCTTATCGCCAGAATTCATCAGGGCAAAGTAGCTGTAGGCAGCACCAACGCCAGCAATCGCGTTGTTGATTAGCGCCTGCCGTTTCGGTGCGCGGTGGATAGCCTGAATGGTCACCAGTGCCGCCATCGACAGGATGTACGGGATCAGGTTGGTCACCACCGACAAATCCACCACCGCCGAGAACTGATCCGACACGCCCACGTTGCTGGAAGCCAGATGATGCGTCCAGCCGTAGCGGGTCCCGTCCGGACTGGCCGGGATCGAGAACCAGCTCAGCACCGTCTGAATGGCCAGCAGGATCAGCATCCCGACAATCGGCGTGCCGTGCTTGTTGACCTTCGCGAAGACCTTCACGAAATAGCCCACGTCCGCCGAGCTTTTGAATACCTGCGCGGTAGTGAACTGCCAGCCCAGCAGCGAGCCGATACAGGCGATGATCATCAGCCCGGTGACGATATTGCCGACCATCGGGGTGAACATGGTGGCAAACACCAGACCAAACGGCGCGCTGGAGTTAGCCAGATCGGCATTGGGGATAATCCCGCCAATCACGTTGGTCGAGACAATGTAGATAATCGCCGAACCGAGCGTGCCGAACAGGACCGCAATCGGCACGTTTTTCTGTGGGTTATCCACCGCATCGCTGTTAGCACAGGCTGATTCAAGCCCGAGGAACGCCCACAGCGTTACCGCGACGGATGAGCCCGCGGCACCAAACAGCGTACTGTTATGTGGGTTCCAGCCAGCGGCATAAATTTCCGGTTTGAACCAGAACCAGCCGACGGTAGAAACCACCACCACCGGAGCAATCACGCCCCAGACGGTGATCCCGCCAATTTTACCGGTGATGCTGGCCCCGCCAAAGTTGGCAAAGGTGGTGAGCCACAGCAAACCCATCGTCATCAGACCAATCTGCAACGGGTTGGGATTGATATGGAACAACCCGATAATATAGCCAACTGCGGTAATCGAAATCGCCACGTTACCAATGACGATCGCCACGCCGTAGGTATAGTTGGCGATATAGTTTCCGGCTTTACCGAAGGCATATTCGGCATAACCGCCCATGCCGCCCGGTTTATTACTCATGGTGCCGCAGCAGGCAAATGCCCACGCCAGCGCCATCGACCCCGTTGCCGTCACCAGCCACGAGACAATCGAAATATTTCCAACCTGGGCCAGCTTGGTCGGTAATAAGATAATCCCCGATCCCAGCATGTTTATCGCGGTTAACATGGTTAACTGCGTGACGCTCATTTTTTTAATCGCCATACTCTTTCTCCACGATGACCGCGTTATTGGCTGGTTTTCAGGCACTGAACGTAATAGGTACCGTCTTCGCTTTCCACGCCGTGAATATCATGGCCAAATCCAGGGAAACGGTTATCCCACTGCTGGAGGATCTGCAGATAGCGGATATAAGGACTCGATTTTCCGCCTGCGCTTTCCCCTGGCATAATCATCGGAATTCCCGGCGGATAAGGCACGACGCCGGTGGCGAGAATGCGATCGTAGAGATTATCGACGCTGACGGTTTCTATCTCGTTATGCACCAGCCTGACGTAGGCTTCCGCAGGCGTCATCACCGGCTCAGGCAGCGTGGTAAAGGCTTCTGCCTGCACCTGGGTTAATCCAGTTTCCTTAAAGAAGCTGAACATCTCATCGGACAGTGTTTTCAGCCCCTTGCCTTTGTATTCGGCCGGGCATTCCGCTTCGCGGGCATACAGCACCTGCTCGACCGGAACGTTGTTGTCGTAGGCGTCTTTAAATTTCAGCAGCGCGTTGATCAGCGTGCCGTATTTGCCTTTGGTTATCCCAAGCGAGAACAGGAACAGGATCGTAAAGTCGGTGGTTTTTTCCACCTGAATTCCGCGCTGGCTGAGGAAGGCGGTGACCAGCGTTGCCGGGATCCCCATTTCCTGCAAGGAGCCATCGGTCGCCACGCCGGGCATCACCACCGAGACTTTGATCGGATCCAGCATGCAGTAGCCATCTTCAATACCGCGGAAGCCGTGCCATTCATCGCCGGCGTGCAGCTCCCAACAGCGCGGATCGTTGACCAGCAGAGGAACTGGCGCGTCTTCGAAGGAGACCTTCTTGCCCGTTTCAGGGTCGGTGACGTAGTCCGCGTTCCAGGTCGAGAAGAACCAGTCCTGGTTATCCTGCAGATCGCGGCGAATGCGTCTGACCGCTTTGCGGAAACGCACCGCTTCGGTGATCGACTCGGTAGTCAGATATTTTCCGCTCTCTCCGCGCATCATTTCTGCCGATACTTCGTTCGCCATAATGATCGGATACAGCGGCGAAGTGGAGGCGTGCATCATGTAGGCTTCATTGAAGCGCGCGTGTGGAACCGGGTTGCGACCGTCGCGCACGCCAATCAGCGAGGCCTGAGAAAGTGCTGCCAGCAGCTTGTGCGTGGAGGTGGTGGTGAAAATGGTAGGCAGATTGCGCGGATAGTCTTTGGCTTCGCCGTACATGCCAAAACGGTTGGCGTACAGCGGGTTAAAGCGCGCATAGCCATACCAGGCTTCGTCAAAATGGATACGGTCGACGCTGGGATCCAGCTGTTTGACCACGGTTGGAACGTGATAGGTCAGGCCATCGTAGGTCGAGTTAGTGATGATCGCGTGCATCGGCTTCTGATTTTTATCTTTCGCCAACGGGTTGCGGGCTATCGCCTGTTTTACTTCATTTTCGCTCAGCGTATTCGCATAAACCGGGCCGATGATACCGAGATAGTTTCGCGACGGCATCAGATAGGTGGGCACCACTCCGGTCATCGTCAGCGCCTGCTCGGTAGACTTGTGCGCGTTGCGGTCGCACAACGCGTAGTCACCGCGCGCCACGGAGGACATCATAATGACGCGGTTTGACATGGACGAACCGTTGGTGACCGTATAAGCCCGGTCGGCGCCAAACACGCGGGCGCAGAACTTTTCGCTCTCGCCAATCGGACCGCTGTGATCTAACAGAGAACCCAGTTCGCCTACAGAAATAGACAAGTCAGAACGCAGCAGATTCTCACCGAAATAATCGTGGAAGGCGCGGCCGACTGCAGATTTCATAAATGCCGTGCCGCCCGCATGCCCCGGCGTATGCCAGGAATATTCATATTTCTCGGCGAACTCAAAAATAGCGCGGGTCAGTGGCGGAACTATTTTTTGCCGATAGGCAAGAATCGCTGAATGAACGCGTCCGGCAAGGAAAAAAGGCGTATCTTCCTGGATCCAGATGAGCTCATCGGTTTCCCGCATTATTTCATGGGTTAAATTTTCACCCTGCCGGTTATCCAGTAATAAAAACAAGGGTACTGCCTGACTTTTACTGCGCAGGGATTTAATCACCTGTTTTGCCGATTCGTTATGCTCTTCGCTGGGGCTCATCACCCAATCCAGCAGCACCAGTTCAATGGTGGCGTCATTATGCAGTACCGCAGCGGCATCATCCGCTGAGTCGGCCAGCACGGTGGCAATGTCTTTATTATTTAATTCATTGATAAGGGCTGAGATGGAATCGTTTACAACGCTGACGTGGCTGGCACTATTATGAACAATTAAGGCTTTTAGCGATACAAGTCTTTCACCGTGAACTTCCATGAATACCTCCATTAAGGAAATTACCCCCCGAAAAATAGTAGTATTTAGCGGGAATAGTCAGAACTTCTTTAATAATCACAAAGCACATTAACTTCTAAGAAAATATAAAAGACAAATAACCAGCCGGAGTATAAGGTAGGTAATCCTTATACCCGTATATTTAATAGCTCTACTTTTAGACTACCACTGAATAATTATATTAAGATGTTAGCAGGGAGTAAGCGAAAAGTGTAACCTGGTAATAATATCGTTACATTTCATTGGATTGATATTTTTGTGTCAACGGATAACGGACGGGAAGCACAAAAAAGTGGTCTGAACAGGAAATGAGCGTATAATGCCCGCCCTGTTTGTGTTGTTTCCTGGAAATTCCTTATGGCGCTGTTAATCACCAAAAAATGCATCAATTGCGATATGTGCGAACCCGAGTGCCCGAACGAGGCGATTTCGATGGGTGGCAGCATTTACGAGATTAACAGCGATCGCTGTACGGAGTGCATCGGCCATTACGAAACGCCGACCTGCCAGAAAGTGTGCCCAATCCCGAACACCATCATTAAGAACCCGGCGCACCTGGAAAGCGAAGAGCAGCTGTGGGATAAATTTGTTCAGCTGCACCACGCCGATAAAATCTAACTTTCCATAATCACCGTGGCGCAGGCGTAGTGGCGTTCATCCGCCAGCGTGACGTGCATATGTGCCACGCCCAGTTTTGCGGCAAGTTCGGCCGCCGCGCCCCACAGACGTAATTTCGGTTTACCCAGTTCATCGTTATAAACTTCAAACTGTCCAAACGCCAACCCGTTGCGGATCCCGGTGCCCAGCGCTTTCGATGCCGCCTCTTTTACCGCGAAACGCTTGGCAAGAAAACGCACCGGCTGCTGGTGTGATTCCCAGATTTTCCATTCATTGTCGCTGAGCACGCGCCGGGCCAGGCGATCGCCGCTACGGGCGATCACCGCTTCAATGCGGGCAATTTCCACAATGTCGGTACCAATGCCCACAATCGCCATTAGTTGCGCGCTTCCAGCATCAGGCGTTTCATTTCAGAAACCGCCTCTTTCAGACCGCTCATCACTGCCCGGCCGATAATCGCATGACCGATATTCAGTTCATGCATTTCCGGCAGCGCAGCAATCGCTTTGACGTTGTGGTAGGTCAGACCATGCCCGGCGTTAACCTTCAGGCCAAGACTTGCAGCATAGGTCGCGGCTTTGGCGATGCGCTCCAGCTCTTTCGCCTGCTGCTCTTCGTTTTCCGCATCGGCATAGCAGCCGGTATGGATTTCGATATATGGCGCGCCCACGTCGACAGCGGCTTTGATCTGCGCATTGTCGGCGTCAATAAACAGGGAAACGAGGATCCCAGCATCCGCCAGGCGTTTGCAGGCATCACGCATTTTATCGATCTGACCGGCAACATCAAGGCCACCTTCGGTGGTCACTTCCTGACGCTTTTCCGGCACCAGGCAGCAGAAATGCGGTTTGGTTTCGCAGGCAATGGTCAGCATCTCTTCGGTGACGGCCATTTCCAGATTCATGCGGGTGTCGAGGGTCTGGCGAAGGATGCGCACATCGCGATCGGTGATATGACGGCGGTCTTCACGCAGATGCACGGTAATGCCATCGGCACCTGCTTGTTCAGCGATAAAAGCCGCCTGTACCGGATCGGGGTATGCCGTACCACGTGCGTTACGCAGTGTGGCGATATGGTCAATGTTGACGCCTAACAGTAATTCAGCCATGACAGTCCTCGTTATTGATTTTGGTTCGTCGTTTTCCCTCTCCCTACCCCTCTCCCAAAGGGAGAGGGAATTGATTGCACCCCCTCTCCCTTTGGGAGAGGGCTGGGGAGAGGGAGAAAATCATTAGCGCTTTGGCACAAACTGCCGGAACAGCTCACGGCTTTTTAGCGGCTTGCCGCCAAGATAAGGTTTGAGCGCAATGCGGGTAAAGCGCTTTGCAGCGCGTAGTGCGTCAGCATCCGGAAACTCACGGCTGGCCAGCGCCTTCAGATGGTGCCCGGTAAACGTGCTGTTATCAATGACTACGCTCGCGATAAAGCCTTTTTCTTCACGGTAGCGGTAGGTCATGGTGTCATCCACCGGTTCACCGCTGCCCGCACAGTGCAGGAAATCGACGCCGTAACCCAGATGTGCGAGCAGAGCCAGCTCAAAGCGGCGCAGCGCGGGCTCAGGCGTACCGTTGACGCCAGCCAGGGCCTGGATGCAGTGCAGATAGTCGAAAAAGAGTTCGGAAAAACGGGTTTCGTTTTCCAGTACGCGGGCAAGAAGTTCGTTGACGTAGAGGCCGCTGTAGAGTGCGATACCGCTCAGCGGAAGGGCCAGAGAGACCGCTTCGGCGCTGCGCAGGGTTTTGACTTCCCCACGACCACCAAAACGCACCAGCAAAGGAGTAAAGGGCTGAAGCGCACCTTTAAGATTTGAACGTTTGGAACGTGCGCCTTTAGCCACAAGGCGCACGCGACCCGACTCTTCCGTGAAGACGTCCAGCATCAGGCTGGTTTCGCTCCAGGGACGACTGTGAAGCACGAATGCGCGCTGCCAGCCTTCCATCGGGGTTTACTTAGAGATCGTCAACGTAACCGAGACTGCGCAGCGCGCGTTCGTCATCGGCCCAGCCGGATTTCACTTTCACCCACAGCTCCAGATGCACAGGGGCTTCAAACATCTCCTGCATATCCTTACGAGCTTCGATACCAATGGTTTTGATTTTGGCGCCTTTGTTGCCAATCACCATCTTCTTCTGCCCTTCGCGCTCGACGAGGATCAGACCGTTGATATCGTAACCGCCGCGCTCGTTGCTCTGGAAACGCTCGATTTCCACCGTCACGGAGTACGGCAGCTCGGCACCCAGGAAACGCATCAGTTTTTCACGGATGATTTCAGAGGCCATAAAGCGCTGGGAACGGTCGGTGATGTAATCTTCCGGGAAGTGATGCGTCGCTTCCGGCAGGTGCTTGCGCACGATGCCCGCTACGGTATCCACATTCAGGCCAGTCTCCGCAGAGATAGGCACGATGTCGAGGAAGTTCATCTGTTTGCCGAGGAACTGTAGATGCGGCAGCAGGTCCGCTTTTTCCTGCACGTTATCGACTTTGTTGATCGCGAGGATCACCGGCGCACGACCACCACGGAGCTTGTTCAGCACCATCTCGTCGTCTGCGGTCCACTTGGTGCCTTCTACCACGAAAATCACCAGCTCAACGTCGCCGATGGAGCTGCTCGCCGCTTTATTCATCAGGCGGTTGATAGCACGCTTTTCTTCCATATGCAGGCCCGGGGTATCGACGTAAATCGCCTGATAAGCCCCTTCGGTATGGATCCCCACGATGCGGTGACGGGTCGTCTGCGCCTTACGTGAGGTGATAGAAATTTTTTGCCCCAGCAGGTTATTCAGCAGGGTGGATTTGCCAACGTTGGGACGCCCAACGATGGCGATAAATCCGCAGTAAGTCTTTTCGTCGCTCATTCCAGCTCCAGTTTTTTCAGCGCCTGTTCGGCGGCAGCCTGCTCCGCCTTGCGACGGCTGGAACCTGTGCCAACCACCGGTTCACTCAGGCCACTGACCTGGCAGTGGATAGTAAATTCCTGATCGTGGGCTTCGCCACGCACCTGCACAACCAGATAGGAAGGCAGCGGCAGATGACGACCCTGTAAATATTCCTGCAAACGCGTTTTTGGATCTTTTTGCTTATCGCCCGGGCTGATTTCATCCAGACGGGTCTGGTACCAGCTCAGGATCAGCTTCTCGACGTTCTGAATGTCACTGTCGAGGAACACGCCGCCAATCAGCGCTTCAACGGTATCCGCGAGAATAGATTCACGACGGAAGCCGCCGCTTTTCAGCTCGCCCGGCCCGAGGCGCAGGCACTCGCCCAGCTCAAACTCACGCGCAATTTCTGCCAGCGTGTTACCACGCACCAGCGTCGCGCGCATCCGGCTCATATCGCCTTCGTCAACGCGCGGAAAACGGTGATACAACGCGTTGGCGATGACGTAACTTAAAATGGAGTCACCAAGAAACTCAAGGCGCTCATTATGCTTGCTGCTGGCGCTGCGGTGAGTTAAAGCCTGCTGTAACAGATCCTGATGTTGAAAAGTGTAGCCCAGCTTCCGTTGAAGCCGATTAATTACGATGGGGTTCATGCGTTACCAATAGATGAATGCGTCAATAATTCAGCACACGAAACCGACCTGAAAAAGCCAACGCGGTTTCGTGTGCCGTGGATCCCTAACGGGTACCAACCTAAAACTTCGGGGGGATATTCTATACGCAACGACCGGGGATGTCGTTAGCTGAGAGGCATTTAACCAGGAAATATTTCATGCTGTCATCATTACGATGACAGCATGAACAATAAAGAGGAATTAGTGGATCCCACCGATGCGATTTAAACGTACGCCGGTCGGCCATTCGCCTTCCTGTTTTTCGAAGCTCATCCAGATCCCAACCGCTTTACCGACCAGATTCGCTTCTGGCACAAAGCCCCAGTAGCGGCTGTCGGCGCTGTTATCACGGTTGTCACCCATCATGAAGTAGTGACCCGGCGGCACAACCCAGGTGGCGAGCTGCTGGCCCGGCTGCTGGTAATACATCCCCAGCTGATCCTGAGCAATTGGCACGGTCAGAATACGGTGAGTGACATCACCCAGCGTTTCATTGCGCTCGTTCAGACGCACACCGTTGTCCTTGCTTTCACCTTTCGGTAATTGCCAGAAACCGCTTGTCGCTTCACCGCCGTTACGACGGGCAAAGGTCTGCACGAAATCGCTCGGCTCCACGTTGGAATAAGTTACCGCCAGCGCGTTACCACAGGCCTGGCCGGAGCTGCAATTCGGCTGAATAGTCACTTCTTTCGCGACCGGATCGTAAGTCACTTTATCGCCGGGTACGCCGACGGTGCGCTTAATATAATCCAGGCGCGGATCTTCCGGATATTTGAAGACCACGATATCGCCACGTTTCGGATGACCGGTTTCAATCAACGTCTTCTGGTAGATCGGATCTTTAATTCCGTAGGCAAATTTCTCCACCAGAATAAAGTCGCCAATCAGCAGCGTTGGCATCATCGACCCTGACGGGATCTGGAACGGCTCATAGATAAATGAGCGAACCACCAGCACGATAGCCAGTACCGGGAAAACAGAGGCCCCGGTTTCCAGCCAGCCCGGTTTCGGGCCGACTTTCTTCAGGGTTTTCTTATCCAGGGAATCCCCTGCCGCAGCCTGAGCTGCGGCCTGACGTTCACGGCGTTTTGGTGCAAAAATAAATTTATCCAGGCACCATAAAACCCCTGTCACCAGGGTCGCGATGACCAGGATCAGGGCAAACATGTTCGCCATGCCAACTCCTTATTGGTTATTTACCGTCTTTTCCGACATGCAGAATAGCGAGGAAGGCTTCCTGCGGCAGTTCAACGTTGCCGACCTGCTTCATACGCTTCTTACCGTCTTTCTGTTTCTGCAGCAGCTTTTTCTTACGGCTGACGTCACCGCCATAGCATTTCGCCAGAACGTTTTTACGCAGCTGTTTCACAGTGGAACGGGCAATAATGTGGTTGCCAATCGCCGCCTGAATCGCAATATCAAACTGCTGGCGCGGGATCAGCTCTTTCATCTTCTCAACCAGCTCACGACCGCGATACGGCGCGTTATCGTTGTGGGTGATCAGCGCCAGCGCATCCACGCGATCGCCGTTGATCAGCACGTCCACGCGAACCATGTTCGAAGCCTGGAAACGCTTGAAGTTATAGTCCAGTGACGCGTAGCCACGGGAGGTGGACTTCAGGCGATCGAAGAAGTCGAGTACCACTTCCGCCATTGGAATTTCATAGGTCAGCGCCACCTGGTTACCGTGGTAAACCATGTTGGTCTGCACGCCGCGTTTTTCAATACACAGCGTGATGACGTTACCCAGGAACTCCTGCGGCAGCAGCATATGACATTCGGCGATCGGCTCGCGCAGTTCGCTAATGTTGTTCAGCGGCGGCAGCTTGGATGGGCTGTCGACATAGATAACTTCTTTGCCAGTCGTTTCCACTTCATACACTACGGTCGGTGCCGTGGTGATCAGATCCAGATCGTATTCACGCTCCAGACGCTCCTGGATGATTTCCATGTGCAGCAGGCCGAGGAAGCCGCAGCGGAAACCGAAGCCCAGCGCCGTTGAGCTTTCTGGCTCATAGAACAGGGAGGCATCGTTGAGGCTCAGCTTGCCGAGCGCGTCACGGAAGTTTTCATAATCGTCAGAGCTGACCGGGAACAGACCCGCGTAAACCTGAGGCTTAACTTTTTTGAAGCCTGGCAGCGCTTTGTCCGCCGGGTTGC
Source organism: Enterobacteriaceae bacterium 89 (assembly GCA_014156375.1). Taxonomy (GTDB): domain Bacteria; phylum Pseudomonadota; class Gammaproteobacteria; order Enterobacterales; family Enterobacteriaceae; genus Scandinavium. The sequence continues at coordinate 1,513,209 of RQJH01000003.1, forward strand.
GAGCCAGCGTCAGCGTATCGCCGACCGGCGCACCGAGAATGTCTTTAATCGCACAAACCAGCCAGCCTACCTCGCCGCATTTCAGCTCGGTACGGTCAACCTGTTTTGGCGTGAAGATGCCCAGACGGTCGGCGTTGTACACCTGGCCGGTGCTCATCACTTTGATCTTGTCGCCTTTGCGCATGGTGCCGTTTTTAATACGCACCAGAGAAACTACGCCGAGGTAGTTATCGAACCAGGAGTCGATAATCAGCGCCTGCAGCGGCGCTTCCGGGTCGCCTTCCGGCGGCGGAATATCGCGCACCAGACGTTCCAGCACATCTGGCACGCCCACGCCGGTTTTCGCTGAGCAGCGTACCGCGTCGGTGGCGTCGATGCCGACGATATCTTCAATCTCTTCTGCCACACGCTCAGGATCGGCGGCCGGCAGGTCAATTTTGTTCAGAACCGGAACCACTTCCAGGTCCATTTCCATCGCGGTGTAGCAGTTCGCCAGGGTCTGAGCTTCTACGCCCTGCCCGGCATCTACCACCAGCAGCGCGCCTTCACAGGCCGCCAGGGAACGGGAAACTTCATAGGAGAAGTCAACGTGGCCTGGGGTGTCGATGAAGTTGAGCTGGTAGGTTTGACCGTCAGTGGCTTTGTAATCCAGGGTCACGCTCTGTGCTTTGATGGTGATACCGCGTTCACGTTCCAGATCCATAGAATCGAGAACCTGCGCCGCCATTTCACGATCGGACAGGCCACCGCAAATCTGGATAATACGGTCAGACAGCGTCGATTTACCGTGGTCAATGTGAGCAATGATCGAAAAGTTACGTATATTCTTCATAGTTAGAGTGAGTTATACCTTACGAATTCCTGGAGGTCGCGGGACTGCGCCTGACGTTTAATCGTTCGAAAACGCCGCATTCTACACTACATCTCCGTCGCCAGGAAATGCTCTTCCGGCAAGCTTAGCGGTAAGTTCAGAGGAGATCCTGTCGGAGATGTAAATAAAGATAAAAGCCAGCGCGATTACTGGCTGATTTCAGATGAGGGAGTTTCTACCCGCAGCATATCGGGCGGCAGACCAACGCTTAAGATAACGGGCTGCCACGCGTCACGGGAAGCAAGTTTCGGAGAGAGACCACGGGCAATTAAAAAACCGCCCACGCCGCCCAGCACGCCGCCCGCAAAGGCCGCCTGGTCGCTGCCAAACAGCAGCTGGAAAACAGCAGCCATCACAAACAAGCCGAGCAGTGGCGTCATGTAAACCAGCATCGCGGAGGTCAACAGGCTGCCTTCGCTGATGCCCAGTTCTACTTTTTGACCAACGACCAGTGGCTTAGCGCTTGGCACGCTGATGGTGTGTTCTGTCTGCGGACCGAGTTTGTTAAGCACCCGGCTGCCGCAGCCTGCCCGGGAGGAACAGCTGCTGCAGGAGGATTTCACATCGCAGCTCACCAGTGCCTGGCCATTGTGCCAGGAGACAACGGTTGCCCACTCTTTAATCATTTCGCTGCCTTGAATTTGACGCTGTCAGCAACTCGTTTTGCCGTTTGCGGTGGCAGTTCGCCAACAATAGTGATCTCTGCGTTATCGCGTACGGTGGTACTCACCGTTCTGCGTCCGGTACGCAGCATTTGTTCGGTGCTGCCTGCGCTTGCCGGGTTAACGTTCACAGAAAAACTGAACAGGCCATCAGAGTAGAGACGGGATTCGACCGGAGAGGCAATTGTCGGCAACGTGCGGCGGCTGCCGGACACTTCAACAAAGCCCTGCGGCAGCCAGTCTGGCGCCCAGTTGAAATTGACTTTATCGCCCTGCGGCACGGACAGCAGCGGCGGCAGGCTGGCGGTTGCCAGATTCTGCATGTTGCTGCTGACCTGAGGATTGACCGTGAAGGCCACTACGCGGAACTGTTCAAGCGTTTCGCCGTCTCTGTCCAGCAGATCGACACGCAGCGGCAGCTTGGTCTCTGAATCCAGCCAGGCAATATAGCTGTAGCGGGTTCCGTCTCGCGCCACTACGCGGATCACATCGCACAGCCTGTCGGCAATACGGGTGCGACCTACGGAGATAAAATCATAGTAAGGCGAGAGGCGTTTAAAATCGGTATAAACCAGCGAAGGCAAGGAATCGACGATGTAGTCGCCGTTCAGCGTGAAAGGATCGAGACCAGGCTCGAAATAGCTGATTTCATTGCCGCGTTGCACAACTTCACGACGCGGTCCGTCCATTTGCAGCAGCTGCGCCAGTGCCTGATTGTTCAGACGCGCGTGGCGATAGCGTAACGACTCTACGCCCTGTTTATTGATGCTGACAAAGGATAGCTCGTAATTGAGCGACTGCGTGGCCGCATTCATCTGCTGCAACAACGCCCCGGAAGAATCATCAGCCGAGGCGTTGGCGGAGAAGAACAGGCTACCAGCCAAAAGTGACATGGCACACCAGAGTTGCTTCATTACTGCGACTGCGTTCCTAACGTTTGATAACCGGGCACCTGAACAGCGGCCTGCTGAGTCTGTGCTTGCTCAAACTGAAGCTGTTCGGAATGCAGACGGCGCTGCAATTCGTAATCCTGCAGCATAGCGTTAATACGACGACGCTGCTCCTGCACTTGCACCTGCTGACCGGTTCCGGCATTGGCATCCGCAGGGACACCCAGGCTAACCGGGCTGGCTTTGCCCATCATCGGCAGGGTGTTAAACACCGGCGTTTCGGACTGCTGAGAAGCGTCTGACTGGCCGTTGTAGTGCTGAACGCCGACGATCACTGCAAGCGAAACGCAGGCAGCCACCCCCATTTGGGTGAGCGAACTGGCCCAGGGACGCACTTTCTGCCAGAACGGCATTTTCTGCCACTGGTGCGGTGCGGGCTGAGCTTCGGGAATGAGGGGCGTCGCCTGGCGAACAGGTTCATTCTCAATGGCGGCCATCACGCGAGCAGAAATATCAAAGCTGAGAGTTTGTGCCGTCTCGCCGCGCATAGTATCGCGGATGAGATGGTAGCTCTCCCATGCTTTTTGCATTTCAGGGGAACGGGTCAGCTCGTTGAGCAGCTCCGAATCCAGCGTTTCACCATCCATTAAGGCGGAAAGTTTTTCTTTCTGCATGCCTAAATACCTTTTCCAGTATTCCGCTATCGTCAACGCCTGATAAGCGGTTGAACTTTATTATCAATAGCTTCTCGCGCACGGAAAATGCGCGAGCGTACCGTACCCACCGGACAATCCATGATAGCGGCTATCTCTTCATAGCTCAGACCATCCAACTCCCGCAACGTGATTGCCATGCGTAAATCTTCCGGGAGCGACTCAATAGTACGGAACACTATTTGTCTCAGTTCTTCTGACAACATTAAGTTCTCAGGGTTCGAAATTTCTTTCAGCGCACCGCCACTTTCGTAATTTTCTGCTTCTATCGCATCAACATCACTGGACGGAGGGCGTCGACCCTGAGCAACCAGGTAATTTTTTGCTGTGTTCACAGCAATACGGTACAGCCAGGTATAGAAAGCACTATCTCCCCGGAAAGAATCCAGCGCACGATAGGCCTTTATAAAAGACTCTTGTACAACATCAGGCACATCGCCCGACGGTACGTAACGGGAAACCAGACTCGCCACTTTATGCTGATAGCGCACCACCAGCAGATTAAAGGCCTTCTGTTCTCCCTTCTGGACCCGTTCAACAAGGACCTGATCCGTTAACTGCTCGCTCATCCGAGGTAATGTCTCCTCAAACCCTATTCCCATGCGTAATCAGAACGCCACTCCATACACTGCACTATGAGCAAGCACCAGGTTAGAGTGTGCTTTTGCCATAAAGTTCAGCTACGCCTTTACTTTTTGTTCATCACGAATAGACATTTCATTATCACTCATTATAAGTCTACCGCTGATAAATGAAGTGAAAGGCGTGTAATAAACGTCTGAAATCTTCGTGCAGAGTACCGTAACACAAGGTTTTTTTCATCATAAAATCTGAAGCTAACGATCGGCTTCGCAATTATTTTCACCGCTTTACACAACGCTCTGCGAAAAAATGCTGTTTAGCCAGCATAACTCCAATTGAAAAAAATCGTGTTCACACACCCAATCCGGTGCTAATCTGCCTCAACCTTGTTTAGTAAATTAAACACACATATCATGACTACTCCCGATCTCTCCTGTGATGTTCTGATTATCGGTAGCGGTGCTGCCGGTCTCTCTCTCGCCCTGCGCCTTGCGGAACACAATTCCGTGATCGTGCTGAGTAAAGGCCCCATCAGCGAAGGCTCAACTTTTTATGCTCAGGGAGGGATCGCCGCGGTCTTTGACGAAACCGACAGCATAGAATCCCACGTTGAAGACACGCTGATTGCCGGAGCAGGCCTTTGCGATCCGCATGCGGTCTCTTTCGTTGCCAGCAATGCCCGCCACTGCGTGCAGTGGCTGATCGACCAGGGCGTATTGTTTGATACTGAAGTTCAGGCCAACGGATCCGAGAGCTATCACCTGACCCGCGAGGGCGGCCACAGTCATCGCCGCATTCTTCATGCCGCCGATGCTACAGGCAAAGAAGTTGAAACCACGCTGGTTAGCAAAGCATTAAGTCATCCCAATATTCGCGTGATTGAACGCAGCAACGCGGTTGATTTAATCATTTCAGATAAAATTGGCCTTCCGGGAACTCGCCGCGTCGTTGGCGCCTGGATCTGGAACCGCAATAAAGAAGCGGTGGAAACCTGCGCCGCGAAATCGGTAGTGTTGGCCACCGGCGGCGCTTCCAAGGTTTATCAGTACACCACTAACCCGGATATCTCTTCCGGTGACGGTATCGCCATGGCGTGGCGTGCAGGTTGTCGGGTGGCAAATCTGGAGTTTAACCAGTTCCATCCGACGGCCCTTTATCACCCACAGGCACGCAATTTCCTGCTCACCGAAGCCCTGCGCGGAGAAGGCGCACTACTTAAGCGCCCGGACGGTTCACGTTTTATGCCGGACTTCGACGAACGAGCCGAGCTGGCTCCACGAGATATTGTGGCGCGCGCCATCGACCATGAAATGAAGCGCCTTGGCGTGGACTGCATGTATCTTGATATCAGCCACAAGCCAGAAGAGTTTATTCGCCACCATTTCCCGATGATCTATGAAAAACTGCTTGGTCTGGGGATCGATTTAACCAAAGAGCCAGTGCCGATTGTGCCAGCCGCACATTATACCTGCGGCGGCGTGATGGTGGACGATTACGGACGTACGGATGTGGACGGATTGTATGCCATCGGCGAGGTGAGCTATACCGGGCTGCACGGTGCCAACCGCATGGCTTCGAATTCACTGCTTGAATGTCTGGTGTACGGCTGGTCGGCGGCGGAGGATATCGTCAAGCGCATGCCTTATGCACGCTCAGCCAGCGCATTACCCGCCTGGGATGAAAGCCGTGTTGGAAACCCGGACGAACTGGTGGTGATTCAGCATAACTGGCACGAACTGCGGCTGTTTATGTGGGATTACGTGGGTATTGTGCGTACCACAAAACGCCTGGAGCGCGCACTGCGACGCATCACCCTGCTTCAGCAGGAGCTGGACGAGTATTACGCCCGCTTCCGTGTGTCGAACAACCTGCTGGAACTGCGCAATCTGGTTCAGGTCGCCGAGCTGATCGTTCGCTGTGCGATGATGCGCAAAGAGAGCCGCGGTTTGCACTACACGCTCGACTACCCGGAATTACTCGACAATGCCGGGCCATCGGTGCTCTCGCCTCTGACTTACATGAACAGGTAAAACGCCTGGGTCAGCGCAGTGTAGCCTTCTGAGTACTGCTGCTCTGGCCCACGGATCGTTAACCTGTCGGTGAAGCATTCTCCAGCCTGCGGGGAAAAGGCCAACAGGACACGATGCGGCGGGCGCTGATCGGTTTCTGCCACGTCGGTACGCAACCGCAAATGCCATCCCATTGATAACGCCTGTTCGGTGAACGCGCTGCCAATATTTTCCGGCAACACCACGCAGAAGAACCCGTCCTCAGTAATGGCGTCCGTGGCGCAGCTGAGTAGCGTCGCATGGTCAAGCGTGGTGGTGTATCGAGCCTGCTCGCGCTGTGGGGTCGCGCATTCCACGCCCTGCTCAAAGTAAGGCGGGTTGCTGATAATCAAGTCGTAACGGCTGTTTTGCTCGGTCAGCCACTGCTGAATATCCGCCGTATGAATGTTAATCCGCTCCTTCCAGGGAGATTCGGCTATATTTTCTGCAGCCTGTGCTGCGGCATCCGCATCCAGCTCTACGGCATCAACGGTGACGCTGCTGTCAGTGCGCTGCGCCAGCATCAGCGCCAGCAGTCCACTTCCGCTGCCAATATCAAGCACGCGTTTTACCCGGGCAATAGGCGCCCACGCTCCCAAAAGGATGCCATCGGTGCCCACTTTCATGGCACAACGATCGTGAGCGACAAAAAACTGTTTGAAGGTAAAACCATTACGGCGCAGCACGGAACCAGACTGACTCATTCTCAAAAAACCTTTTCGGATATTTCCCGTTGGGATTGGGGTATGCACAATACCCGAGAACAGATAGCCATACAAACAGATGAAGATTGCAGCCATAACGTCTATAATCAGCGCCCCACACAGAGGTAGATCATGACTGTAACGACTTTTTCCGAGCTCGAACTCGACGAAAGCCTGCTGGACGCGCTCCAGGAGAAAGGCTTCACACGCCCCACCGCCATTCAGGCCGCTGCGATCCCGCCGGCACTCGAAGGCCGTGATGTTCTCGGTTCTGCGCCGACAGGCACCGGTAAAACGGCGGCGTATCTGCTGCCAGCGTTGCAGCACCTGCTCGACTTCCCGCGCAAAAAATCCGGCCCGCCGCGCATTCTGATCCTGACGCCAACCCGTGAGCTGGCGATGCAGGTTGCCGATCACGCGCGCGAACTGGCAAAAAATACTCATCTGGATATCGCCACCATCACCGGCGGTGTGGCTTATATGAACCACGCCGAAGTGTTCAGCGAAAACCAGGATATCGTGGTAGCCACCACCGGCCGCCTGCTGCAGTACATCAAAGAAGAAAACTTTGACTGCCGCGCGGTAGAAACGCTGATCCTCGATGAAGCGGATCGCATGCTGGACATGGGCTTTGCTCAGGATATCGAAACCATCGCCGGTGAAACCCGCTGGCGCAAACAGACGATGCTGTTCTCCGCAACGCTTGAAGGGGATGCGATTAAAGACTTCTCCGAGCGTCTGTTGCAGGAGCCGGTTGAGGTTTCAGCTACACCATCCACCCGCGAGCGCAAAAAAATCCATCAGTGGTACTACCGTGCTGATGACGTGAAGCATAAAACCGCACTGCTGATTCATTTGCTCAAGCAGGACGATGCCACCCGCACCATCGTGTTCGTTCGTAAACGTGAGCGAGTGCATGAGCTGGCAGGCTGGCTGCGCGAGCAGGGGATCAACAACTGCTATCTCGAAGGCGAGATGGTGCAGATCAAGCGTAACGAAGCGATCAAACGTCTGACCGATGGCCGCGTAAACGTGCTGGTTGCCACCGACGTTGCGGCGCGCGGGATTGATATTCCGGACGTCAGCCACGTGATCAACTTCGACATGCCGCTGAGTGGCGATACCTATCTGCACCGTATCGGCCGTACCGGTCGTGCCGGCAATAAAGGGACCGCTATTTCTCTGGTTGAAGCGCACGACCATCTGCTGCTGAACAAAATTGGCCGCTACATCGACGAGCCGCTGAAAGCCCGCGTTGTTGACGAACTGCGTCCAACCACCCGCGTCCCAAGCGATAAGCTCAAGGGCAAGCCGTCGAAGAAAGTGCAGGCTAAACGCGCAGCGCAGAAAGAAAAAGACAAAGAGAAACCACGCGTGAAGCAGCGCCATCGCGATGCCAAAAACATTGGCAAGCGTCGCAAGCCGAGTGCGCCAGCGGCCACAGAGCCGAAAGCAGAAGAGTAAACAGAAGCCGGGTGAAAACCCGGTTTTTTTATGCCGGAGGATTGCACTCCGCTACGCATTCCATAAACGCCCGCATGGCCGGGCTGACGACTTTTCCCGCGTGATGTGCGCACAGGGCGGTGATTTTCAGTGACGGTTGACTGAAGGGCAACTCCACCAGCTCGCCGCTGGCCAGTTCTCGCTCCACGGCAAAGCGCGGCAAAAAGCTGATGCCAAGGTTTGCGCTCACGCACTGTTTGATACTTTCAATGCTCCACAGCTCAATGGTGTTCTCAAGGGTGATCCGCCTTTTGCGCAGCTCGCTTTCGAAGATCTGACGGAAAATACACTGCGGCTCGTTGATCACAAAACTCAAAGGGATGTGCTGGTCGGGCTGCGTGAAGTCTACATTCTGCAATTGTGGTGAGGCCACCAGCATTAGCTGTTGCTCTCCAATAGTCTGCATATTCAGCGCCGTATCATTTCCCACCCGGTAGAAGACGCCAAGGTCCACGGCATCGTCCAGCAGGGCATCCCGAATCAGATAGCAGTTGAGAGACTGAAGTGAAAGACGAACCTGCGGCGCTTTCGCCTTAAAGCGCTGGAGCACCTCCGGCATTTTGTAGGCCAACAGCGTTTCACCTATCGCCACGCGCAGTTCACCGCCCGGTTCAGCGTCTTCCTGAGCGACCTGACGGATCGAGGAGATCACCCGCGTCAGCTCATGCACATGCGGCATCAGCTGCTTTCCTTTCTCCGTCAGACACATCCTGCGGCCAATTTTTTCAAACAGCTGTACGGACAGCTCCTGCTCAAGCTGCTGGATGTGAAACGTCACCGTAGACTGGGTGCAGCACAGTTTCTGCGAGGCACGAACGAATGAGCCCTCTTCCACTACGGTTTTCAACGTCAGAAATCGGCGCAAATCCATCATCACCTCAACACATCAAAACCATCGATAGTAGAGTTAAAAAACATTCAATTTTTTAAACTCTGAGCTTCCGGTAATGTCTGCCAAAACTAAGGAGAAAACAAGTGACAACTATCCTGTTCGGCACATTCTGGACTTACACCTTAATTACCGCTCTGACGCCTGGGCCTAATAACATCCTGGCGCTCAGCAGCGTATCCGCTCACGGTTTACGCCGCAGTTCAAAAGTCCTGGCAGGCATGAGCCTGGGCTTTTTAATCATCATGCTGATTTGCGCGGGGATCTCATTTTCACTGGCTACGGTCGATCCCACATTTACGCATTTCCTCAGTTGGATTGGCGCGGCCTACATCCTGTGGCTGGCATGGAAAATTTTGCTGAGCAAACCCGCCAGCGAAGATCCTGACGCCCAACCCGTTGGCTTCTGGCCGAGCTTTGCTCTGCAGTTTGTGAACGTGAAAATCATTCTTTACGGCGTGACGGCACTTTCTACCTTCGTCCTGCCCTATACCCAGGCGTGGCATGAAGTCGCAGGCATCAGCCTGCTGCTGGCGGCAATTGGCGTATTCGGCAATTTGTGTTGGGCGCTGGCTGGCCATGCCTTTCAGCGTGTATTCCGGGAGCATGGACGTGCGGTCAATATCGTACTGGCGTTATTGCTGGTGTACTGCGCGGTAAGGATCTTTTACTGAGACATAATAAAACGGAGAATGCTTTTGGCATTCTCCGTTGGTTTTCCCACCCCTGAGAAATTACAGACTTTCAGTGAAAGTACGGGCGATAACGTCGCGCTGTTGTTCTGGGGTCAGGGAGTTGAAACGTACCGCATAACCAGACACACGAATGGTCAGCTGTGGGTATTTTTCTGGGTGCTCAACCGCATCCATCAGCGTTTCACGGCGCAGCACGTTAACGTTCAGGTGCTGACCGCCTTCAACGCGAACTTCTGGCTGCACGTCTACCGGGATTTCACGGTATTCGATATCGCCCAGGTTGTTAACAGCTACAACCTGATCTTCGGTGAAACCACCTTTTGCTACCAGGCAGCGTGCTTCGCCTTTTTCGCTGTCGAGCAGCCAGAATGAGTTCAGCAGGTCGTCATTAGCGGCTTTGGTAATCTGGATACCTTTAATCATTTTTTGCCTCCTCGGCTAATCTGTTCATCTTCATCAGCCAATAATCTGGCCAATTGGTAAAACCATTGTTGCTTGAGTGTATATATATCACTCGCCCACCCGGTAAATCTTGACCAAAATCAATAAAAACAGCGCATCACCTGAAATCATGTGTAAAGACGTTTGATATAAATCAATTTTCATCTGGCGCTCATCTCAGGTAAACGAGGAAAAAATCAGCGAATAATGAAGGGGTTTGTCCACGTTTAGCCGCAAAATTTTGTTCTGTCTGATTTACCCGTTAAGCTATCGCCCATTGCCTTCGCAGGAGAGCGAGATGACCACATCCTTAACCTGGCATGACGTGCTGGCCAGTGAAAAAGAGCAGCCTTATTTCATTAATACCCTGACGACCGTCGCCAATGAGCGCCAGTCAGGCATGACTATCTATCCGCCGCAGAAAGATGTCTTTAACGCGTTTCGCTATACCGAGCTGAGCGATGTTCGGGTGGTGATCCTTGGACAGGATCCCTATCACGGTCCGGGACAGGCGCACGGATTGGCCTTTTCTGTGCTGCCGGGCGTCGGCATTCCACCTTCGCTGCTTAATATGTACAAAGAACTGGAAGGCACGATTCCCGGCTTCACCCGCCCGACTCATGGCTATCTGGAAAGCTGGGCCCGTCAGGGCGTGCTGCTGCTGAATACCGTCCTCACGGTGCGCGCAGGCCAGGCACACTCGCACGCCAGCCTGGGCTGGGAGACTTTTACCGATAAGGTGATTGCTCTGATTAATGAGCACTGCGAAGGCGTGGTGTTTTTACTGTGGGGTTCGCACGCGCAGAAAAAAGGGGCGATTATTGACCGCCAGCGCCATCACGTGCTGAAAGCGCCACACCCTTCCCCGCTTTCTGCTCATCGCGGCTTCTTTGGCTCAAACCATTTTGTGCAGGCCAACGAGTGGCTCGCGCAGAAGGGCGAAGCCCCTGTCGACTGGATGCCCGTCATTCCGGCGGAAAAAGAGTAAAAAAAATGCCAGCATCACGCTGGCATTTTTATCTGGTCTGAATCTTATCAGGCCTTGTTCTGACGCCACCATTCGGCAAGCAGAACACCAGTCGCTACGGACACGTTCAGGCTCTCTACGTTGCCCGTACCGTTGATGGCTACGCTCAGATCGGAACTATCGAGCGCCGCATCAGAAAGGCCGTCACGCTCCTGACCCAGCACCAGCACCATTTTCTTCGGCATAGTCGCCTTAAACAGCGGCGTGCCTTCATGGCTGGAAGTGGTCACGATGGCATAGCCCGCTTTGCGGAACTGATCCAACGCTTCAATAAAGCTTTCGCCGGTAATTGGCTGTACGTGCTCAGCGCCGCCTTCCGCAGTACGGATTGCCGCACCGGATTCCAGCACGGCCGCATCCTGAACCACGACGCCTTTCACGCCGAAGTGCGCGCAGCTGCGCATGATGGCACCCAGGTTATGCGGGTTGCCCACGTCTTCCAGAGCCAGCACGCAATCTTCTTCGCCGGCTTCGCGAACCCACTGCTGGACGCTGGTGCCGTTACGCTTTTTGATCAGGAAGCAAACGCCACCGTGGTGTTCGGTACCAGAAGCTTTCGCCAACTCCGCTTCATCAACCACGTGGTAGGCTTTGCGGTTTGCCGCCATCCAACGCAGGGCTTCTTTGAAACGCGGGGTTACGCTCTGGATAAACCAGGCGCGAACGATGCAGTCCGGACGACTCTGGAACAGGGCCTGACAGGCGTTTTCACCGTACACGCGGGTTTCTTCCGCACGCTGACGGCGGATGATTTCCGGATCAACGAAACTTTTGCCGCTGATGCCGCCATGGTCTGGTTTTTCAGCAGCTTCTTCGCCCGGAGCACGGGAAATAGTGCGCCATGGTGAATTCTCATACGGCTGGCTGTCGCCACGAGGGGCTTTATCGCGGAAACGATCGCCACGCGGTTTACCGTCGCGGGATTTTCCATCGCGGTTATCGCGGTTGTCACGACTATCGCGCGCAGGACGACGACCACCTTCGGTGCGGGATGAGCCGCTACGGCCAGCTCCTTTACCAGTGCGCGGGTTTTCCGTGCGTTTATCCGAGTCATCATCACTGCGGACATACATCACTTTGACCTTGCCGCTTTTGTTTTTCAGTTCGTCGTTCATCTCTTTCTCCACCTGCGCTGCGCGAAGCGCGAAGATTACCCGATGTGCCCGAGCTTCGCCATGATTTCATACCAAAGACTGCGACTATTGTACTCATTGAATAAACCTGATTGTTCTTTAAAACAATCCAATCGATAATATGTAACATTAAAGAAACATCCGGCTTTCACCAGCCGTTGCATAAACCCGATTACCCAGAGGTTAGCTATGAATACCGTTTGTGCCAGTTGCCAGGCGCTTAACCGTATCCCCGAAGATCGTATTAACGAATCCGCAAAGTGCGGCCGTTGCGGTCATGAGTTGTTTGATGGCGATGTGATTAACGCCACCGGCGATACGCTGGATAAATTGCTGAAAGACGATTTACCGGTTGTGGTCGACTTCTGGGCTCCGTGGTGCGGGCCATGCCGTAGTTTTGCGCCAATTTTTGAGGACGTTGCCGAAGAACGCAGCGGTAAAATGCGCTTCGTGAAGGTGAACACCGAAGCCGAACGCGAGCTTAGCGCGCGTTTCCGCATTCGCAGTATCCCGACCATTATGATTTTCCATAAGGGTGAAGTCGTTGACATGCTTAACGGCGCAGTGCCGAAAGCACCGTTTGACAGCTGGCTGAACGAGGCCACTCACTCCTGATCCTGCCGGGGCACGGCTTGTGCCCCGCTTTACCCTCTGCGACAATAGCGTTTTTCCTGCATGATTTCCCATGACTGATAACGCCGTACTTCGCCTGCGCGCCGAGAGACTTGCCCGCGCCACACGCCCATTCCTTGCCCGCGGTAATCGTATTCGCCGCTGTCAGCGCTGCCTGCTGCCTCTGAAACAGTGCCTGTGCGCAACCCTGACGCCATCGGTTGCCGAGAGTCGTTTTTGCCTGGTGATGTTTGACACCGAGCCGATGAAACCCAGCAATACCGGACGCCTGATTGCGGATATTTTACCCAACACCGAGGCATTCCAATGGTCGCGCACCGAGCCCCCACAGGCACTGCTGGATCTCGTGCAGAACCCGGACTATCAGCCGATGGTCGTTTTCCCGGCCTCTTATGCAGGCAGCGAACGCCAGGTGCTCAGCGCACCTCCTTCCGGTAAGCCACCGCTGTTTATTATGCTGGACGGGACCTGGACCGAGGCGAGAAAGATGTTTCGTAAAAGCCCGTATCTTGATGCTCTTCCGGTTATTTCCGTTGATTTATCGCGTGTTTCCGCTTATCGCCTGCGTGAAGTCCATGCAGAAGGACAATATTGCACTGCGGAAGTGGCTATCGCGCTATTAGATCTGGCGGGTGATACCGGAGCGGCAGCCGCGCTTGGCGAGCATTTTCAGCGCTTCCGCACCCGCTACCTGGCGGGAAAAACGCAGCATAAGGGCAATATCACAGTGCCGGAGACAGAAAGCGTTTAAAATCATTCAGGAACGAGTCTCCGGGAGAGAGTGCGATGAGCCAACGAGGACTGGAAGCGTTACTGAAGCCTAAATCTATTGCGGTGATCGGCGCCTCCATGAAGCCACAGCGTGCAGGCTATCTGATGATGCGCAATTTGCTGGCTGGCGGCTATAGCGGGCCGGTTCTGCCGGTGACTCCGGCTTATAAGGCCGTGCTGGGCGTGCTGGCCTGGCCAGATATTGAAAGCCTGCCATTGACACCCGATCTTGCCGTCATCTGTACTAACGCCAGGCGAAACCTGTCCCTGCTGGAAGCGCTGGGAAAAAAAGGCTGTAAGACCTGCATTATTCTTTCTGCTCCGCCAGAACAATCTGCGGAACTTAAGGCCTGTGCTTCTCGCTATCAGATGCGTTTGCTTGGTCCAAACAGTCTGGGGCTGCTTGGGCCGTGGCAGGGGTTGAATGCCAGCTTTTCCCCCGTTCCCATTCGTAAAGGAAAGCTCGCCTTTATCTCCCAGTCGGCAGCTATTTCCAACACTATTCTGGATTGGGCGCAGCAGCGCGACATGGGCTTCTCCTGGTTTATCGCGCTGGGTGACAGTCTTGATATCGATATGGACGACCTGCTCGACTTCCTTGCCCGTGACAGCAAAACCAGCGCCATTTTGCTCTACCTGGAGCATCTCAGCGACGCGCGGCGTTTCGTCTCCGCAGCACGAAGCGCTTCACGAAATAAACCTATTCTGGTGATCAAAAGCGGCCGCAGCCCGGCGGCTCAGCGTCTGCTGCACGTTAATGCAGGGATGGATCCTGCGTGGGATGCAGCTATTCAACGTGCCGGTTTGCTGCGCGTGCAGGACACACACGAGCTGTTCTCCGCGGTTGAAACGCTCAGCCATATGCGCCCTTTGCGCGGCGAAAAGCTGATGATCGTCAGCAATGGTGCCGCGCCTGCGGCGCTGGCGCTGGATGAACTCTGGCTGCGAAACGGCAAGCTTGCCGCGCTCAGCCCTGAAGTGCTGGCGAAGCTGAATGATGCGCTTCCACCAGGCGTGGAGGCAACTAACCCTTTGGATTTACGCGATGACGCCAGTAGCGCCCACTATCAGTCAGCGCTAAACATTCTGCTCGACAGCCAGGATTATGATGCCCTGCTGGTGATCCACTCCCCCAGCGCCGCTGCGCCCGGTACGGAATCAGCCCAGGCTCTGATCGACACGCTTAGCAAACATCCACGAGGCAAATATGTCACCGTGCTGACGAACTGGTGTGGGGAGTATTCCTCCCAGGAAGCACGCCGGTTGTTCAGCGACGCAGGCATTCCGACCTATCGCACGCCGGAAGGGTCTGTCACCGCGTTTATGCACATGGTCGAGTATCGCCGTAACCAGAAGCAGCTGCGCGAAACCCCAATGCTGCCGGATAACCTGGCAGCAAATACCGCCGAGGCGCATGCCCTGTTGCAGCAGGCAATAGCGGAGGGAGCCACCTCGCTGGATACCCATGAGGTACAGCCAATCCTCAACGCCTACGGTATGCAGACTCTGCCAACGTGGATCGCCGCAGACAGCGCTGAGGCGGTGCATATCGCCGAGCAAATTGGCTATCCGGTGGCACTGAAACTCCGTTCGCCAGATATTCCGCATAAATCAGAAGTTCAGGGCGTAATGCTCTACCTGCGTACCGCAACCGAGGTTCAGCAGGCCGCTGACGCTATTTTTGATCGCGTGAAAATGGCGTGGCCACAGGCGAGGATCCACGGACTTCTGGTGCAAAGCATGGCGAATCGTGCCGGAGCGCAGGAACTGCGAGTGGTCGTGGAACACGATCCACTGTTTGGCCCGCTGATCATGCTGGGTGAAGGCGGTGTTGAGTGGCGCGCAGAAGATCAGGCCGTTGCGGCACTGCCGCCGCTGAACATGAATCTCGCCCGCTATCTGGTGATCCAGGCGATCAAAAATAAAAAAATTCGTGGGCGCAGCGCACTTCGTCCTTTGGACGTTGCCGGGCTGAGCCAGCTGCTGGTGCAGGTTTCCAACCTGATTGTCGACTGCCCCGAGATCCAGAGGCTGGACATTCATCCTCTGCTGGCTTCCGGCAGCGAATTTACCGCACTGGATGTGACTCTGGAAATTGCGCCGTTTGAAGGAAACCCGGAGAGCCGGCTGGCAATCCGCCCTTACCCGCAGCAGTTTGAAGAGTGGGTCGAAATGAAAAACGGTGAACGCTGCCTGTTCCGCCCTATCCTGCCGGAAGACGAACCGCTGCTGAGACAGTTTATTTCCCGGGTCACCAAAGAAGATCTCTATTACCGCTACTTCAGTGAAATCAATGAATTTACCCATGATGATTTAGCCAATATGACGCAGATCGACTACGATCGTGAAATGGCTTTTGTCGCGGTTCAGGGTAGCGGAGAGACGAGCGAAATTCTTGGCGTCACCCGAGCCATTTCTGACCCGGATAACATTGATGCTGAATTTGCCGTTCTGGTGCGTTCTGATTTAAAAGGCCTTGGCCTTGGGCGTCGTCTGTTGGAAAAGCTTATCAACTACACCCAGGAGCATGGTCTGACACGCCTGAATGGGATAACCATGCCCAATAATCAGGGCATGATCGCCCTCGCCCGTAAGCTCGGCTTTGATGTGGATATTCAGATCGAAGATGGCATAGTGGGATTAACGCTGAAGCTGACCGCTCCGCCATCATAACTAAGCTGCTGGAAATGTTGACCACTTTAGCCAGCACTGATGGTATTATTGCTCGCTTCTGTCGTCTGCATGGTACAGAGGACCCTTGATTAATCAGAGAAGAAACGCACTGTGATGTTGTCAAAATTTAAGCGCAATAAGCATCAACAACACCTTGCTCAACTACCTAAGCTTTCTCAGCCAGTTGATGATGTCGAGTTCTTTTACGCTCCGGCCGATTTTCGGCAGGCGCTACTGGCTAAAATTGCCGGGGCGACGCGTCGCATCTGCATCATCGCGCTGTACCTGGAACAGGATGACGGCGGTAAAGGCATACTGCAGGCTATCTATGACGCCAAACGTCAACGACCAGAGCTCGATGTTCGGATCCTGGTAGACTGGCACCGTGCCCAGCGTGGGCGCATTGGCGCCGCTGCGTCGAACACCAATGCCGACTGGTATTGCCGCATGGCTCAGGAGAATCCTGGTGTAGATGTTCCAGTTTATGGCGTGCCCGTTAATACCCGTGAAGCGCTTGGTGTACTGCACTATAAAGGGTTCATCATTGACGACAGCGTGCTCTACAGCGGCGCCAGTCTGAATGATGTTTACCTGCATCAGCATGATAAATACCGCTACGACCGCTATCAGTGCATCCGCAATCCGCAGATGGCTGACATCATGTTCGACTGGGTGGATCAAAACCTGGTGCACGGTCGTGGTGTGAATCGCCTCGATAATGATGAGCGTCCGAAAAGCCCGGAAATCAAAAACGATATCCGTCTTTATCGTCAGGAGCTGCGCGATACCGGTTATCACTTCCAGGGCAATGCGGACAACGATCAGCTGTCGGTAACCCCGTTGGTGGGCCTTGGAAAATCGAGCACGCTCAACAAAACGATTTTCCACCTGATGCCCTGTGCTGAGCACAAGCTGACTATCTGTACACCTTATTTCAATCTGCCGGCCGTGCTGGTGCGCAATATTATTCATCTGCTGCGCCAGGGGAAAAAGGTTGAGATTATCGTTGGTGATAAGACCGCTAACGATTTCTACATTCCGGAGGACCAGCCGTTCAAGATTATCGGCGCGCTGCCTTACCTTTATGAAATCAACCTGCGTCGTTTCCTGAGCCGCTTGCAGTATTACGTCAATACCGATCAGCTGATCGTGCGTCTGTGGAAAGATGACGACAACAGCTATCACCTGAAAGGGATGTGGGTTGACGATGAGTGGATGTTGCTGACCGGTAACAACCTGAACCCTCGCGCATGGCGACTGGATCTGGAGAATGCCATTCTGATCCATGATCCGAAACAGCAGTTGGCTGCTGCTCGTGAGAAAGAGCTGGCGCTTATCCGCACGCACACGACCGTCGTGAATCACTATCGCGATCTGCAAAGCATCGCCGATTACCCGGTAAAAGTGCGCAAGCTGATCCGTCGTTTGCGTCGGATCCGTATCGACAGACTTATCAGCCGCATTTTGTAATCGAAAAGCCCCGCATCGACGGGGCTTTTTTATCGCGTCAGACTAAAGGCGAAGCCCTTTACCTTTGCGGTGCAGCATCAGAGAAACCAGGAACGCCAGCGCCCCCATCAGCGTCACATACCAGAAAAATGCACTTTCTGAGCCGATAGATTTCAGTGACAGAGCGACATATTCCGCCGACCCACCAAACAAAGCATTCGCTACTGCGTAGGATAAACCGACGCCCAGCGCACGCACCTGCGCCGGGAACATCTCCGCTTTCAGGATCCCGCTTATCGAGGTGTAGAAGCTGGCAATTAATAATGCGCACATGACCAGAGCGAAGGCGGCATAAGGCGATTGTACGCTCTGAAGTGCGGTCAGGATTGGCACAGTGAACAACGTCGCCAGCCCGCCGAAGCAAAGCATTGAGTTACGGCGACCGATTTTATCCGACAGCGCACCAAACAAAGGCTGAACGATCATATACACGAACAAGGCAGCGGTCATCACAATGCTGGCAACGCTGGCACTCATCCCGGTGGTATTGACCAGATACTTCTGCATATAGGTGGTGAAGGTGTAAAACACCAACGAGCCACCGGCGGTAAAGCCAAGCACCATCACAAACGCTTTGCGATTCCGCCACAGCCCTTTCAGCGATCCGGCTTCTTTCAGCGCACGGGTTTCCTGTTGCGATGTTTCATCCAGCTGACGACGCAGCCACAGAGCAACGATCGCTAATACCGCTCCGAGAGCAAATGGGATCCGCCATCCCCATGCGTGGAGATCTTCACTGCTCAGAACCTGCTGCAATACGACCACAACCAGCAACGCTAACAGCTGACCGCCTATCAATGTAACGTACTGGAAAGAGGCGAAGAAGCCTTTACGTCCTTCAATCGCCACCTCACTCATGTAGGTCGCACTGGTTCCATATTCGCCACCAACTGACAACCCCTGGAACAAACGAGCCAGCAGTAAAAGCGCTGGGGCCCAGGTTCCAATTACGGCGTAACCTGGAAGACAGGCAATGACCAGTGAACCAAAACACATCATGCAAACGGAGATCAGCATGGAGGTTTTACGTCCGCGGCGATCGGCTATGCGACCAAACAGCCAGCCGCCAATCGGACGCATCAGGAATCCTGCAGCAAAAACCCCGGCCGTTTGCAGTAATTGGGTGGTGGTATTCCCAGAGGGAAAGAAGATATGTGCGAAGTAGAGGGAGCAGAATGAGTAGACATAGAAGTCAAACCACTCAACAAGATTCCCTGATGATGCCCCCACAATTGCCCAGACTCTACGACGTGTGTCGTTACTCGCCACTGTCTTTCGGGTGGAGAGGGTATTTTCTGTCATTATCATTATGCTCCTGCAACGATCCAACCTGCCTCGCCGCGGGCTGACCACGTCACACAGACAGAACAATTAGTGAACGAAATGTTACTAAATTGTTATATGTAATTTTGTGATCTATTACACAGATTAAGTTAGCAGGGTAAGTATTGGCAGTGTTTGTAGAGGGCTTTATTGGGGTGGCTGAGTACGTGGTGATTGATTGCCTGATGCGGCCACGCCTTATCAGGCCTACAACGATATTCTGATTTGATTCAAACGCAAAAAACCCCGGCCTTTCGGTCGGGGTTTTTGCTTGTTTGATGCCTGGCAGTTCCCTACTCTCACATGGGGAGACCCCACACTACCATCGGCGCTACGGCGTTTCACTTCTGAGTTCGGCATGGGGTCAGGTGGGACCACCGCGCTGTTGCCGCCAGGCAAATTCTGTTATCAGACCGCTTTGTGCGTTCTGATTAATCTGTATCAAGCTGAAATCGATGTTCGTCTCACGCCAAAACATCTTCGGCGTTGTAAGGTTAAGCCTCACGGTTCATTAGTATCGGTTAGCTCAACGTATCGCTACGCTTACACACCCGACCTATCAACGTCGTAGTCTTCAACGTTCCTTCAGGACTCTCAGGGAGTCAGGGAGAACTCATCTCGGGGCAAGTTTCGTGCTTAGATGCTTTCAGCACTTATCTTTTCCGCATTTAGCTACCGGGCAATGCCATTGGCATGACAACCCGAACACCAGTGATGCGTCCACTCCGGTCCTCTCGTACTAGGAGCAGCCCCCCTCAATTCTCCAGCGCCCACGGCAGATAGGGACCGAACTGTCTCACGACGTTCTAAACCCAGCTCGCGTACCACTTTAAATGGCGAACAGCCATACCCTTGGGACCTACTTCAGCCCCAGGATGTGATGAGCCGACATCGAGGTGCCAAACACCGCCGTCGATATGAACTCTTGGGCGGTATCAGCCTGTTATCCCCGGAGTACCTTTTATCCGTTGAGCGATGGCCCTTCCATTCAGAACCACCGGATCACTATGACCTGCTTTCGCACCTGCTCGAGCCGTCACTCTCGCAGTCAAGCTAGCTTATGCCATTGCACTAACCTCCTGATGTCCGACCAGGATTAGCTAACCTTCGTGCTCCTCCGTTACTCTTTGGGAGGAGACCGCCCCAGTCAAACTACCCACCAGACACTGTCCGCAACCCGGATTACGGGTCTACGTTAGAACATCAAACATTAAAGGGTGGTATTTCAAGGTTGGCTCCATGCAGACTGGCGTCCACACTTCAAAGCCTCCCACCTATCCTACACATCAAGGCTCAATGTTCAGTGTCAAGCTATAGTAAAGGTTCACGGGGTCTTTCCGTCTTGCCGCGGGTACACTGCATCTTCACAGCGAGTTCAATTTCACTGAGTCTCGGGTGGAGACAGCCTGGCCATCATTACGCCATTCGTGCAGGTCGGAACTTACCCGACAAGGAATTTCGCTACCTTAGGACCGTTATAGTTACGGCCGCCGTTTACCGGGGCTTCGATCAAGAGCTTCTCCTTACGGATAACCCCATCAATTAACCTTCCGGCACCGGGCAGGCGTCACACCGTATACGTCCACTTTCGTGTTTGCACAGTGCTGTGTTTTTAATAAACAGTTGCAGCCAGCTGGTATCTTCGACTGATTTCAGCTCCACCCGCAGGGGCTTCACCTACACATCAGCGTGCCTTCTCCCGAAGTTACGGCACCATTTTGCCTAGTTCCTTCACCCGAGTTCTCTCAAGCGCCTTGGTATTCTCTACCTGACCACCTGTGTCGGTTTGGGGTACGATTTCGTGTTACCTGATGCTTAGAGGCTTTTCCTGGAAGCAGGGCATCTGTTACTTCAGTACCGTAGTACCTCGTCATCACACCTCAGCGTTAAAAGAAGTCCGGATTTACCTAAACTTCCCGCCTACATGCTTAAACCGGGACAACCGTCGCCCGGATAACATAGCCTTCTCCGTCCCCCCTTCGCAGTAACACCAAGTACAGGAATATTAACCTGTTTCCCATCGACTACGCCTTTCGGCCTCGCCTTAGGGGTCGACTCACCCTGCCCCGATTAACGTTGGACAGGAACCCTTGGTCTTCCGGCGTGCGGGCTTTTCACCCGCATTATCGTTACTTATGTCAGCATTCGCACTTCTGATACCTCCAGCAACCCTCACAGGCCACCTTCAACGGCTTACAGAACGCTCCCCTACCCAACAACACATAGTGTCGCTGCCGCAGCTTCGGTGCACAGTTTAGCCCCGTTACATCTTCCGCGCAGGCCGACTCGACCAGTGAGCTATTACGCTTTCTTTAAATGATGGCTGCTTCTAAGCCAACATCCTGGCTGTCTGTGCCTTCCCACATCGTTTCCCACTTAACTGTGACTTTGGGACCTTAGCTGGCGGTCTGGGTTGTTTCCCTCTTCACGACGGACGTTAGCACCCGCCGTGTGTCTCCCGTGATAACATTCTTCGGTATTCGTAGTTTGCATCGGGTTGGTAAGTCGGGATGACCCCCTAGCCGAAACAGTGCTCTACCCCCGAAGATGAGTTCACGAGGCGCTACCTAAATAGCTTTCGGGGAGAACCAGCTATCTCCCGGTTTGATTGGCCTTTCACCCCCAGCCACAAGTCATCCGCTAATTTTTCAACATTAGTCGGTTCGGTCCTCCAGTTAGTGTTACCCAACCTTCAACCTGCCCATGGCTAGATCACCGGGTTTCGGGTCTATACCCTGCAACTTAACGCCCAGTTAAGACTCGGTTTCCCTTCGGCTCCCCTATTCGGTTAACCTTGCTACAGAATATAAGTCGCTGACCCATTATACAAAAGGTACGCAGTCACCTAACAAGTAGGCTCCCACTGCTTGTACGTACACGGTTTCAGGTTCTTTTTCACTCCCCTCGCCGGGGTTCTTTTCGCCTTTCCCTCACGGTACTGGTTCACTATCGGTCAGTCAGGAGTATTTAGCCTTGGAGGATGGTCCCCCCATATTCAGACAGGATACCACGTGTCCCGCCCTACTCTTCGAGTTCACAACGCGTGCATTTTCATGTACGGGGCTATCACCCTGTATCGCCGGACTTTCCAGACCGTTCCATTAACACGCGCGCTGATTCAGACTCTGGGCTCCTCCCCGTTCGCTCGCCGCTACTGGGGGAATCTCGGTTGATTTCTTTTCCTCGGGGTACTTAGATGTTTCAGTTCCCCCGGTTCGCCTCATGCCACTATGTATTCATGACATGATAGTGTGTCGAAACACACTGGGTTTCCCCATTCGGGTATCGCCGGGTCAAAGGTTCATATCACCTCGCCGACGCTTATCGCAGATTAGCACGCCCTTCATCGCCTCTGACTGCCAGGGCATCCACCGTGTACGCTTAGTCGCTTAACCTCACAACCCGAAGATGTTTCGTAAAACA
>RQJH01000003.1:1535798-2029508 GCA_014156375.1 Enterobacteriaceae bacterium 89
CACTACAAAGGCAGGTTCTTTAAGGTAAGGAGGTGATCCAACCGCAGGTTCCCCTACGGTTACCTTGTTACGACTTCACCCCAGTCATGAATCACAAAGTGGTAAGCGCCCTCCCGAAGGTTAAGCTACCTACTTCTTTTGCAACCCACTCCCATGGTGTGACGGGCGGTGTGTACAAGGCCCGGGAACGTATTCACCGTAGCATTCTGATCTACGATTACTAGCGATTCCGACTTCATGGAGTCGAGTTGCAGACTCCAATCCGGACTACGACGCACTTTATGAGGTCCGCTTGCTCTCGCGAGGTCGCTTCTCTTTGTATGCGCCATTGTAGCACGTGTGTAGCCCTACTCGTAAGGGCCATGATGACTTGACGTCATCCCCACCTTCCTCCAGTTTATCACTGGCAGTCTCCTTTGAGTTCCCGGCCGAACCGCTGGCAACAAAGGATAAGGGTTGCGCTCGTTGCGGGACTTAACCCAACATTTCACAACACGAGCTGACGACAGCCATGCAGCACCTGTCTCAGAGTTCCCGAAGGCACCAAAGCATCTCTGCTAAGTTCTCTGGATGTCAAGAGTAGGTAAGGTTCTTCGCGTTGCATCGAATTAAACCACATGCTCCACCGCTTGTGCGGGCCCCCGTCAATTCATTTGAGTTTTAACCTTGCGGCCGTACTCCCCAGGCGGTCGACTTAACGCGTTAGCTCCGGAAGCCACGCCTCAAGGGCACAACCTCCAAGTCGACATCGTTTACGGCGTGGACTACCAGGGTATCTAATCCTGTTTGCTCCCCACGCTTTCGCACCTGAGCGTCAGTCTTTGTCCAGGGGGCCGCCTTCGCCACCGGTATTCCTCCAGATCTCTACGCATTTCACCGCTACACCTGGAATTCTACCCCCCTCTACAAGACTCTAGCCTGCCAGTTTCGAATGCAGTTCCCAGGTTGAGCCCGGGGATTTCACATCCGACTTGACAGACCGCCTGCGTGCGCTTTACGCCCAGTAATTCCGATTAACGCTTGCACCCTCCGTATTACCGCGGCTGCTGGCACGGAGTTAGCCGGTGCTTCTTCTGCGAGTAACGTCAATCACCAAGGTTATTAACCTTAATGCCTTCCTCCTCGCTGAAAGTACTTTACAACCCGAAGGCCTTCTTCATACACGCGGCATGGCTGCATCAGGCTTGCGCCCATTGTGCAATATTCCCCACTGCTGCCTCCCGTAGGAGTCTGGACCGTGTCTCAGTTCCAGTGTGGCTGGTCATCCTCTCAGACCAGCTAGGGATCGTCGCCTAGGTGAGCCGTTACCCCACCTACTAGCTAATCCCATCTGGGCACATCTGATGGCATGAGGCCCGAAGGTCCCCCACTTTGGTCCGAAGACGTTATGCGGTATTAGCTACCGTTTCCAGTAGTTATCCCCCTCCATCAGGCAGTTTCCCAGACATTACTCACCCGTCCGCCGCTCGTCACCCAGGAGCAAGCTCCCTGTGTTACCGCTCGACTTGCATGTGTTAGGCCTGCCGCCAGCGTTCAATCTGAGCCATGATCAAACTCTTCAATTTAAGTTTGATGCTCATGAATTAAACTTCGTAATGAATTACGTATGTTCACTCAGAGACTTGGTATTCATTTTTCGTCTTGCGACGTTAAGAATCCATGTCACTTTGAGTGCCCACACAGATTGTCTGATAAATTGTTAAAGAGCAGTTGCGACGCGCTTTAGCGCTCTGTCGCGAGGTGGCGTATATTACGCTTTTCTCTTTCAGAGTCAACCCTTAATTTCAGGATTTTTCTCTTCAACCGAACCGGCTGTTTGTGTGAAGTGATTCACATCCGCCGTGTCGATGGAGGCGCATTATAGGGAGTTCTCGAGCAGCCGCAAGGGCTAAATGACAGAAAAATGACTGACTGCTGCATTCCACAGCAAAACCCCGCCTTATACCCATTTACACACAGAGTTATCCACAAACCATGTAAAACCCAAAAAATCACGAGCGATGCGCAAACGTTTTCGTTACAATGCCGCGCAATGCCACGGATGCTTTCGTTGGGTGTGTTAGCTAAGTTTTTCGTGAAAAATTCAGCTAACGCTCTCTGTAATGTTCAAATCCTGGGGATTTATTACCATGCAACAACGTCCAGTCCGCCGCGCTTTGCTTAGCGTTTCTGATAAAGCCGGTATCGTCGAATTCGCACAGGCCCTTTCCGAACGCGGCGTGGAGCTGCTCTCCACCGGCGGCACTGCCCGTCTGCTCGCGGAGAAAGGCCTGCCAGTCACCGAAGTTTCTGACTACACCGGTTTCCCGGAGATGATGGACGGACGCGTTAAGACGCTGCACCCGAAAGTACACGGTGGGATCCTCGGCCGTCGTGGTCAGGATGACGGTATTATGGAAAAACACGGGATCGCGCCGATCGATATGGTCGTTGTGAACCTTTATCCGTTTGCCCAGACCGTGGCTCGTGAAGGCTGCTCGCTGGAAGATGCCGTAGAGAACATTGATATCGGCGGCCCAACCATGGTTCGCTCCGCGGCAAAGAACCATAAAGATGTCGCCATCGTAGTTAAGAGCAGCGACTACAGCGCGATCGTTAAAGAGATGGATGCTAATGAAGGATCCTTAAGTCTCGAAACGCGCTTCGACCTGGCGATCAAGGCCTTCGAGCACACCGCCGCCTACGACAGCATGATTGCCAACTACTTTGGCAGTCTGGTTCCGGCCTATCACGGCGAGACCACCGAACCTTCCGGACGTTTCCCCCGCACGCTTAACCTCAACTTTATTAAGAAGCAGGATATGCGCTATGGCGAAAACAGCCACCAGCAAGCTGCCTTCTATATAGAAGAGAATGTTCAGGAAGCTTCCGTAGCCACTGCCACCCAGGTTCAGGGCAAAGCTCTCTCTTATAACAACATCGCCGATACCGATGCAGCGCTGGAATGTGTGAAAGAGTTCAGCGAACCGGCCTGCGTTATCGTCAAGCACGCTAACCCGTGCGGTGTGGCTGTCAGCACTTCTGTGCTGGATGCTTACGATCGCGCGTATAAAACCGACCCACCCTCAGCGTTCGGCGGCATTATTGCCTTTAACCGTGAACTGGATGCCGAAACCGCTCAGGCGATCATCTCCCGCCAGTTTGTTGAAGTGATCATCGCCCCGTCAGCCACTGAAGAAGCGCTGAAGATCACCGCTGCCAAACAGAACGTCCGCGTGTTGACCTGTGGCCAGTGGAATGCCCGCGTTGCGGGTCTGGATTTCAAACGAGTGAACGGCGGCCTGCTGGTTCAGGATCGCGATCTCGGCATGGTGACCAACAATGAACTGCGCGTGGTCAGCAAGCGCCAGCCTACCGAACAGGAACTGCGTGATGCGCTGTTCTGCTGGAAAGTGGCGAAGTTTGTGAAATCCAACGCCATCGTTTATGCCAAAGAGAACATGACTATCGGCATAGGTGCCGGTCAGATGAGCCGCGTTTACTCTGCCAAAATCGCAGGCATTAAAGCCGGTGACGAAGGACTGGAAGTCAAAGGCTCAGCGATGGCGTCTGATGCTTTCTTCCCGTTCCGTGATGGTATTGATGCTGCCGCTGCCGTGGGCGTAACCTGCGTTATCCAGCCTGGTGGTTCAATCCGCGACGAAGAAGTGATTGCCGCTGCCGATGAACACGGCATTGCAATGATCTTCACCGACATGCGCCACTTCCGCCACTAATGCAGGAGCAGCAGATAATGAAAGTTTTAGTGATTGGTAACGGCGGGCGCGAGCACGCACTGGCCTGGAAAGCGGCGCAGTCTCCGCTGGTTGATACCGTTTTCGTGGCACCGGGCAATGCGGGCACCGCAATGGAGCCGACTCTGCAAAACGTAGCCATCAGCACAACGGATATTCCGGCGCTGCTGGATTTTGCCAAAGGTGAAGGCATTGGCCTGACCATCGTGGGCCCTGAAGCTCCACTGGTGATTGGCGTGGTGGATGCTTTTCGCGAAGCGGGTCTGACCATCTTCGGCCCGACTCAGGGTGCTGCGCAGCTTGAAGGCTCTAAAGCCTTTACCAAGGATTTCCTGGCGCGCCACAAAATCCCGACCGCGGAATATCAGAACTTCACCGAAGTGGAACCCGCGCTGGCTTACCTGCGCGAGAAAGGCGCACCGATTGTGATCAAAGCCGACGGCCTTGCTGCGGGTAAAGGCGTGATTGTCGCCATGACGCTGGAAGAAGCCGAAGCCGCCGTTCACGATATGCTGGCGGGCAACGCTTTTGGTGACGCAGGCCATCGCATCGTCATTGAAGAGTTCCTCGATGGTGAAGAAGCCAGCTTCATCGTGATGGTTGACGGTGACAACGTACTGCCGATGGCCACCAGCCAGGATCATAAGCGCGTCGGCGATGGTGATACCGGGCCAAACACCGGCGGGATGGGAGCCTACTCCCCTGCTCCGGTGGTCACGGATGAAGTTCATCAGCGCGCCATGGACAGGATCATCTGGCCTACCGTTCGCGGGATGGCTGCGGAAGGCAACATCTATACCGGCTTCCTGTACGCGGGGCTTATGATTGATAAAGAAGGCAATCCAAAGGTCATCGAGTTCAACTGCCGCTTTGGCGACCCGGAGACTCAGCCGATCATGCTGCGTATGCAGTCCGATCTGGTCGAGCTATGTCTGGCCGCCTGCGCTGGTAAGCTCGATGAGAAAACTTCCCGCTGGGATCCGCGTGCTTCATTAGGCGTGGTGATGGCTGCTGGCGGTTATCCGGGGAGCTATAACAACGGTGACGAGATCCATGGTCTGCCACTGGAAGAAGTGGAAGGTGGGAAAGTCTTCCAGGCTGGAACTACGCTTTCTGCTGATGACCGCGTGCTGACTAACGGTGGACGTGTGCTTTGCGTGACCGCGCTGGGTGAAACCGTGGCGGAGGCGCAGAAACGTGCTTATGAGCTGATGACGGATATTCACTGGGAAGGTAGTTTCAGCCGCCGGGATATCGGCTATCGCGCGATTGCGCGTGAGCAAGGGAAGTAATTTAGCTTCAGATTAGGAGCTGGCTGTTCCCCCTCACCCTAACCCTCTCCCTCAAGGGAGAGGGAACTGTCCCGTGCACATACTCGCCCTCAAGAGAGGGGGGGACTGTCCTGAGCACATACTCTCCCCCAAGGGAGAGGGAACCATTCTGAATCGTCGATTAGATCAGAAATTCTTCTCAGTTGGCTGCCAGGTGCAGAAATCTTCGTTCGCCACCAGCAGCAGCTGGGAGCCTTCCGGCGCTTCCAGCCAGGCGACGCTGACTTCAACCGAGGAATGGCTCTGACGCCGTTCAATGTGGCTTATCGCCAGGCTTTCCAGATCGGGTTTGACCGTCTGCCCTTCACACGTCGTCACGGTACCATCCGCATGCCAGCGGCCCTGTCGCAGTACAACGCGGCCCTGACGCAGCGCATCGCTGGTCTGGCGAACCTGCTGTGCCTGATAGCGATACAGCGCTATCTGGTCATTGGAGAGCTGCTGCTTCTGCCCGTCGACTTCACGCTGCATATAGCTGAGCTCACCGCGGTCATCGAAACGCACACGAATGTGTTCAGGCGGCTTGCCGTAAATATTGAGTTCAATCAGAGAGAGCATATCGCCCTGCCAGCGGTATTCGCTGGTCGAGGTATTCCCGCTACGCCAGGGACTGAAGGCGGCGAGCAGGTGAATTTCATTATCAGAATCTTTTCGCCAGATGCGCACCGCGCCCTGGTTATCCGCATAGCCGCTGGCGGTAAACGGCGGCAATGAGGAATTATGACTACAGGCCGTCAGCAACAGCACGCCTGCCAGCGTCAGTGAGCGACGCCAGACAGACAAAAGGGGCGAAACCGCCCCTCCGTTTAAACTGTTCACTGCCACGCGGTCTTACTTAACTGCGTCTTTCAGTGCTTTACCAGAAACAAATGCCGGCACGTTAGCTGCGGCGATTTTGATTTCTTTACCGGTCTGTGGGTTGCGGCCAGTACGCTCAGCGCGGTGGTTCACTTTGAAGGTACCGAAGCCAACCAGCTGTACAGCATCACCTTCTTTCAGAGACTCAGTAATAGCAGCCAGAGTGGATTCCAGAGCAGATTTTGCCTGTGCTTTGGACAGATCAGCTTTGTCTGCAATTACATCAATCAGTTGAGTCTTGTTCATATGTTATCCTTACAATGTGTTTATCGCTTGCTAAGCATCGAGTGCGACGGAAATGCCAGAAAAGCACTCTCCTGCATACACGCACCGATAGCCACTTATTTTCGCCTACCAAATGTAGACCAGACGGGGGGCAGATGTGAAGCCTTCAGGCACGACAATTCGGACTGAATGTCACGTTTTGTGGTGCTATTGCTGAAAATTTATACCGATATTGCTCTCACCCGCCTCGCGAAGGTCTGCGCGCAGGCCTTTTATCAGCTCAATATCGCGTTCTTCGCAGTCTGCCAGTAAGCGGAAAATCTCCCACTGAATGTCCCATTCCTGTTCAACAGCCGGGTTTTCCTTCAGCTCTTCGTCGGTCATTTCCCGGCCCGCCTGGGTCATTTCCAGCATCGCCACGGTGGTGATGGAAGACTTGCTGACCTCAATGGCGTGCTCGAGCGTTTCACCGCTCAGACGAGAGTGCAGCAGCTCACTCAATGCCACGCACGCGTCAATGGCAGGATAAACCCCATAAATATCGAAATCATCGGCAACCGGGATCGCTTCTTCCAGCTTTTCGAGCTGGCTGTCGAAATTCACCTTTGCATCCTTCACGGTCAGCGTTTCCCAGACCAGATCGAGAATTCGGCGGTAAAGCTGCCCATCGGCGAACTCGGTCTGCTTGCAGAACATCGCGTAGTTCGGGTACATGCGCTCGCACAGGCAGGCCATGAAGGTCACGTGCTGCCAGCTTTCCAGCTTCTCAAGGCGCAGATGAATTGGGTTTTGTAACATGTTGGATTCTCGAATGCGTTAATTAGCGGCAGTTTACCTGAATCAGGGCTGAATTGCTTGCCAGCGCTGAAAGGCGGGACGACCAGAGGCGACCGCATCAGCCCAGCGGGTTGGCTCCGGCAAACGATAGCCCTGCGTGCAGCGCTGGACCCATGCCAGCGCGCTGTCGGCGCTGACGCGATGCCCGGTCGCAATGAATAACGGGTTGCAGCGTGCTTTGCTGCGCCAGACCCAGCCCAGCTGCTCCTGTTTGTCCATCAGGGGCGCCAGCGCACCGGGCTCTGCGGAAAGCGGTTCAAACTTACCGCACAGGCGTTTTTTCGCCACGCCAATGGTCGGCACATCCACCAGCAGGCCAAAATGGCTGGCAACGCCAAGACGACGGGGGTGGGAAATACCGTGGCCGTCGACAAACAGTAAATCAGGTTTTTGCGAGAGCTTTTCCCACGCCGCCAGCAGCGCAGGATATTCGCGAAAAGAGAGGAAACCGGGAATGTAGGGCATGGTGGTGGGAATACGTGCTATCTGGTATTCCACCAGTTCGAGATCCGGATACGTCAGCAATACCATCGCCGCACGGGTGATCTCGCCATCCTGCTCGAAACCGACATCCGCCCCGCCGATCAGCTTCGGCGGATCCTGAATAAAGCGATCTTCGCGGATCACCGATGAAGCCAAAGATTTCTGCTGCTCCCTGAGATCCGCCAGATCCATGCGATGCCCTTACTTGTGGTACTGCGCCGACAGACGGTGAACCGCTTCGACAAACGCACCCGCGTGCTCCGGCGGCACATCCTGGTGAATAC
Source organism: Enterobacteriaceae bacterium 89 (assembly GCA_014156375.1). Lineage (GTDB taxonomy): Bacteria > Pseudomonadota > Gammaproteobacteria > Enterobacterales > Enterobacteriaceae > Scandinavium. The sequence continues at coordinate 1,543,551 of RQJH01000003.1, forward strand.
CGTGGCCGAGGTTAAAGACGTGGCCTTCGCCTTGACCAAATCCGGCCAGAATGGACGCCACTTCTTCCTCAATGCGGGCAGGCTGAGCGTACAGCATGGACGGATCCATGTTGCCCTGCAGCGCGACTTTATCACCCACGCGACGACGCGCATCGGCAATATCCGTTGTCCAGTCGAGGCCCAGCGCATCACAGCCCGTTGCCGCCATCGCTTCCAGCCACTGACCGCCGCCTTTGGTAAACAGCGTCACCGGTACGCGACGACCTTCGTTTTCACGCAGCAGGCCATCAACAATTTTGTGCATATAGTAGAGGGAGAACTGCTGATAATCGCGCCCGGTCAGGACGCCACCCCAAGTGTCAAAAATCATCACCGACTGTGCGCCCGCGCGGATTTGCGCGTTGAGATACAGAGTGACGCTCTTTGCCAGCTTATCGAGCAGCAGATGCAGCGCCTGCGGATCGGCATACATCATCTTTTTGATCACGGTAAAGGCTTTGCTGCTGCCGCCTTCCACCATGTAAGTTGCCAGCGTCCACGGGCTGCCGGAGAAGCCAATCAGCGGCACTTCGCCTTTCAGTTCGCGACGAATGGTACGCACTGCGTTCATCACGTAGCCAAGCTCCTGCTCCGGATCGGGCACCGGCAGCTTTTCAATGTCGGCTTTGTTTTTCAGCGGCGAGGTAAAGCGAGGGCCCTCACCCGTTTCAAAATAGAGGCCAAGCCCCATCGCATCAGGAATGGTCAGAATGTCCGAGAAGAGGATCGCGGCATCCAGCGGATAGCGGCGCAGCGGCTGCAGCGTCACTTCGCAGGCCAGTTCGGCGTTTTTGCACAGCGACATAAAATCACCCGCTTCGGCGCGAGTGGCTTTGTACTCCGGCAAATAGCGGCCTGCCTGTCTCATCATCCAGACGGGAGTCACATCAACAGGCTGGCGCAGCAGCGCACGCAGATAACGATCGTTCTTCAGTTCGGTCATGTTTGCAGTTCCTTTATGCGTCAGGCGCTCAGTGTACCATCACTCGTGCTCTGCCCGACACATCGCGACCGTATCTTCAATCAGGCGGCGCGCAACGGTTCCCGGCGGTGGCAGCAGCGGCAGGTCATCGTAGCGATACCAGTTGGCTTCCAGCAGCTCTTTCGGATCGATAGCAATTTCGCCACTGTCGTAATCGGCCATAAACGCCGTCATCAGCGACTGCGGGAAAGGCCAGGGCTGCGAGGTAACATAGCGAAGATTTTTGACGCGAATGCTGCTCTCTTCCATCACTTCGCGGGCCACCGCCTGTTCCAGCGTTTCGCCCACTTCGACGAAGCCCGCCAGCACGGTATGCACGCCGTTGCGATGACGGGTGTGCTGCGCGAGAAGAATGGAATCATCACGGCGGATCGCCACGATAATGCACGGCGCAATTTGCGGATAATAGCGCTCGCGGCAGTGGTCGCAGAGCATCGCCCATTCGGTTTTGCTCGGATGCATGGTATGCCCGCAGTAGCCGCAGAATTTATGCGAGCGATAAAACTCGGTCAGCTGCACGCCGCGCCCGGCCAGCTGAAACAGGCCAACGTCCTGATCCAAAACCTGGCGTACGGTGCCCATTTCCTGGCGTCGCGCCTGCTGGATCAGCCAGACGGGTTCACCCTGCCATTCGCCGATTTGCATCGCACGCTGACCGGCAAGATCGAAATTTTCTGCCGTGCCGCACGGTATTTCTCCGCCGGGTAGCCATAATTTCTGCTCGTGACTGACTATCCACCAGCCGCGATCTAATTTTTCAATTATACGATCCATATCTATTGCACTACCTTCGCTTCACTGGCACTTTGTTAACAGTGTTTTTACATTTTTTGGGTGAGCCGTTTACTCTTTCCACTTGCGGAGTCAATCATGCTAAACCAGTTAGAAAGCCTGACAGAGCGCGTTGGCGGCAGCCATCATCTGGTCGATCAGTGGCTACAGGTTCGTAAGCAGTTGCTCGTCGCTTACTACAATCTGGTTGGCATTAAGCCTGGCAAAGGATCGTATATGCGTCTCAACGAGAAAGCACTCGACGATTTTTGTCAGCGTCTGGTGGATTACCTCTCAGCCGGACACTTCAGTATTTATGAACGCATTGTCGGCGAATTGAAAGGTGAAAACCCACTTTTAGCCGCCACCAAACTCTATCCTCAGTTGGAAGGTAACACCCAGCAGATTATGGATCTGTATGACTCCAGCCTGGAAACCGCCATCGATGACGACAACTGCATGGAGTTCCAGCAGGCCTTGTCGATGCTTGGCGAAGCGCTGGCGGCTCGCTTCACGCTGGAAGACAGCCTGATTGCCCTGGCGCTGGACACTAAACTCAACGGCAGCGCGAACGATGAAAATCAGATTGCGCGCCCGGCTTGAGTTCTTAAGCGTTAACGAGTAATTTACAACCTTCACCTCGCCTGCGGGCGGGGGTTTTTCTTGTCGGAGTGCCCAGTGTTTGTTGCAAGCACGGGCTGAGACCGTTAATTCGGGATCCGCGGAACCTGATCAGGCTAATACCTGCGAAGGGAACAAGAGTAATCCAGCTTTATGCGGCGGCCTTTACGGGCGGCGCACATCCATTACTCCATCCGTCGTCTGACAAGCCATATCCTTACTTTACTGGAATGTGCTATGTCTGCTACTAAACTGACCCGCCGCGAACAGCGCGCACAGGCTCAACGCTTTATCGATACCCTCGAAGGGACTGCCTTCCCGAACTCCCATCGTATTTATATTCACGGTTCCCGCGACGATATTCGCGTGCCGATGCGTGAAATCCAGCTAAGCCCGACGCTCATCGGCGGCAGCAAGGATAATCCGCAGTTTGAAGACAACGAGGCCGTGCCTGTTTATGACCCCTCCGGCCCGTATGGCGATCCGGCGATTGAGATTAACGTCCAGCAGGGCCTGGTAAAACTGCGTCAGCCGTGGATTGATGACCGCCATGACTGCGAAGCGCTGGATGAACGCAGCTCGGCCTATACCAAAGAGCGACTGGCGGATGACGGGCTGGACGAACTGCGCTTTACCGGCCTGTTAACGCCGAAGCGTGCTCAGGCTGGCAAATGTGTGACCCAGCTGCACTACGCGCGCCAGGGGATCGTCACCCCGGAAATGGAGTTTATTGCCATTCGCGAAAACATGGGCCGCGAGCGCATTCGCAGTGAAGTCCTGCGCCACCAGCATCCGGGTGAAGGCTTTGGCGCCCGTCTGCCGGAAAACATCACCCCGGAATTTGTGCGTGACGAAGTGACTGCCGGACGCGCAATTATCCCTGCCAACATCAACCACCCGGAATCTGAACCGATGATTATCGGTCGCAACTTCCTGGTGAAAGTGAACGCCAATATCGGCAACTCGGCGGTCACCTCTTCTATCGAAGAGGAAGTGGAAAAGCTGGTGTGGTCCACGCGCTGGGGTGCCGACACGGTGATGGATTTATCCACCGGGCGCTACATCCACGAAACCCGCGAATGGATCCTGCGCAACAGCCCGGTTCCGATCGGCACGGTGCCGATCTACCAGGCGCTGGAGAAGGTTAACGGGATCGCCGAAGATCTGACGTGGGAAGCCTTCCGCGACACGCTGCTGGAGCAGGCCGAACAGGGCGTTGACTACTTCACCATTCACGCGGGCGTGTTGCTGCGCTACGTGCCGATGACCGCCAAACGCCTGACCGGAATTGTTTCCCGCGGCGGCTCGATCATGGCGAAATGGTGCCTGTCACATCATCAGGAAAACTTCCTCTATCAGCATTTCCATGAGATCTGCGAGATCTGCGCCGCTTACGACGTGTCGCTTTCTTTAGGCGATGGCCTGCGTCCTGGCTCTATTCAGGACGCCAACGACGAAGCGCAGTTTGCCGAGCTGCATACCCTGGGTGAGCTGACCAAAATCGCCTGGGAATATGACGTGCAGGTGATGATTGAAGGCCCGGGTCACGTACCGATGCAGATGATCCGCCGCAACATGACCGAGGAGCTGGAGCACTGCCACGAAGCGCCGTTCTATACCCTTGGCCCGTTGACCACCGATATCGCTCCGGGCTACGACCACTTCACCTCCGGCATTGGCGCGGCGATGATCGGCTGGTTTGGCTGCGCGATGCTGTGCTACGTCACACCGAAAGAGCACCTTGGCCTGCCGAACAAAGAAGACGTCAAACAGGGGCTGATTACTTACAAAATTGCCGCCCACGCCGCTGACCTGGCGAAAGGCCACCCTGGCGCGCAAATCCGCGATAACGCCATGTCCAAAGCGCGCTTCGAATTCCGCTGGGAAGACCAGTTCAACCTCGCGCTCGATCCGTTCACCGCCCGCGCCTATCACGATGAAACGCTGCCGCAGGAATCCGGCAAAGTCGCCCACTTCTGCTCGATGTGCGGACCGAAATTCTGCTCGATGAAAATCAGCCAGGAAGTTCGCGATTACGCCGCGGCGCAAACCATAGAAGTTGGCATGGCGGATATGTCGGAGAACTTCCGCGCCAAAGGCGGTGAAATTTATCTCAAGCGGGAGGAAGCCTGATGTATCAGCCTGATTTTCCGCCGGTGCCCCTACGTCTGGGGCTATATCCGGTTGTGGACAGCGTGAAGTGGATTGAACGCCTGCTGGAGGCTGGCGTTCGCACTATCCAGCTGCGCATCAAAGATAAGCGCGATGAAGAGGTGGAAACCGATGTTATCGCCGCTATTCAGCTCGGCCGCCGCTATCGCGCCCGGCTGTTTATCAACGACTACTGGCAGCTGGCGATCAAACACCAGGCCTATGGCGTGCATCTCGGTCAGGAAGACCTGGAAACTACCGATCTGAATGCGATTCGGGAGGCCGGGCTGAGGCTCGGCGTTTCCACCCATGACGATATGGAAATCGACGTGGCGCTGGCGGTGAAACCTTCCTACATCGCGCTCGGTCATGTCTTCCCGACGCAAACCAAGCAGATGCCGTCGGCCCCGCAGGGGCTGGTTCAGCTTGCCAGCCATATCACGCGGCTGAACGATTATCCCACTGTGGCGATTGGCGGAATCAGCCTTGAACGTGCTCCTGGCGTGCTGGCAACCGGCGTCGGCAGCATTGCCGTGGTCAGCGCCATCACCCAGGCAGCGGACTGGCAGCTCGCAACGGCTCAACTGTTGGAAATGGCAGGAGCAGGCGATGAAAGATCGTGACTACATGCGCTACAGCCGCCAGATCCTGCTGGAGGATATCGCGCTTGAGGGCCAGCAAAAGCTGCTTGCCAGTCGGGCGCTGATTATCGGGCTCGGCGGTCTGGGATCGCCCGCGGCGCTGTATCTGGCCGGAGCCGGGATCGGCACGCTGGTTCTGGCGGATGACGATACGGTGCATCTCAGCAATTTGCAGCGCCAAATCCTGTTCAGCACTGACGATACCGACCAGCCGAAAGCAGAATCCGCAAGGCTGCGTCTGTCGCAGCTCAATCCTGAGATTGAGCTGATTGCTCTGAATGAACGCCTGGAAGGAGATGCGCTCCACCAGCAGGTTGCACTGGCTGATGTGGTGCTCGATTGCACGGACAACATGACGACTCGCCAGGCGATTAATGCCGCCTGCGTGCAGCATCAGACGCCGCTTATCACCGCCAGCGCCGTAGGGTTTGGCGGTCAGATGATGGTGATCGCCCCGCCGTGGACGCATGGCTGTTACCGCTGCGTCTGGCCTGACGATCGTGAACCCGAGCGTAATTGCCGCACCGCCGGGATCGTCGGCCCGGTTGTTGGCGTGATGGGCACGTTGCAGGCGCTGGATGCGATCAAGCTGCTGAACGGGATGACGACGGCGCAGGACACCCTGCGTCTGTTTGATGCCCGCTCCGGCAACTGGCGCTCTTTAACTCGTACCCGTTCCGCTGAGTGCCCGGTTTGTGGAGGGCATCATGCAGATAATCGTTAACGACGAAGCCGTTCAGTGCGAAGCCGGACTCTCTGTTGCGGGCGCACTGGCAAGCCTGAATCTCGACAAACCCGGCGTGGCGCTGGCGCTCAACCAGCAGATTTTGCCGCGCGCGCAGTGGGAACAGCAATCATTGCAGGACGGCGATGCGCTCCTGCTTTTTCAGGCCATCGCCGGGGGATGAGATGTTACGTATTGCCGATAAACTCTTTGAATCACATTTATTCACCGGTACCGGGAAATTCGCCACGCCGGAACTGATGGTTGAGTCCGTTCGTGCCTCCGGCAGCCAGCTGGTGACGCTGGCTATGAAGCGCGTCGATCTGCATCAGCATAACGATGCCATTCTGCAACCGCTGCTGGATGCCGGTGTTTCCCTGCTGCCAAACACCTCCGGTGCGAAAACAGCGGAAGAAGCGGTGTTCGCCGCCCATCTGGCCAGAGAAGCGCTGGGAACAAACTGGCTGAAGCTGGAGATCCACCCGGATGCGCGCTGGCTGCTGCCCGATCCGATAGAAACGCTGAAAGCCGCAGAAGTTCTGGTGAATGAAGGCTTTGTGGTGCTGCCATACTGCGGAGCAGATCCGGTGCTCTGCAAGCGTCTCGAAGAAGCGGGCTGTGCCGCTGTGATGCCTCTGGGTGCGCCGATTGGCTCCAATCAGGGGCTGGAAACCCGCTCAATGCTGGAAATTATCATCGCCCAGGCTAACGTCCCTGTAGTCGTGGATGCGGGGATTGGCGTGCCCAGCCATGCCGCTCAGGCCATCGAAATGGGTGCCGATGCGGTGCTGGTCAATACGGCGATTGCGGTTGCCGGTTCACCGGTGCAGATGGCAAAAGCATTCCGGCTGGCGGTGGAAGCCGGGCTGCTGGCGCGTGATGCCGGGCCGGGAGTAAAAAGCCAGACGGCCCAGGCTACCAGCCCGCTGACCGGTTTTCTGGAGGCGTAGTGATGAGTACTTTCACCCAACGCTGGCGTGAGCTGGAGTGGGACGACATCCGGTTGAAAATCCACAGCAAAACGCCTGTGGACGTTGAGCGGGCACTGGCAGCCCGCCAGCCCAGCCGCGATGATTTTATGGCCCTGCTATCTCCGGCGGCTGATGCTTTTCTCGAGCCTCTTGCCCAGCGCGCGCAGCAGCTGACCCGCCAGCGCTTTGGTAACACCGTCAGCTTCTATGTGCCGCTGTATCTTTCCAACCTTTGCGCCAACGACTGCACCTACTGCGGCTTTTCGATGAGCAACCGCATCCGCCGTAAAACGCTGGATGCGCAGGAGATAGCCCGCGAGTGCGAGGCTATCCGCGAGATGGGATTCGCCCATTTGCTGCTGGTCACCGGAGAGCATCAGAGCAAAGTGGGGATGGATTACTTTCGCCGCCATTTGCCCGACATTCGCCGCCAGTTCGCCTCTTTACACATGGAAGTACAGCCGCTGTCGCAGGAGGAGTATGCCGAGCTGAAAACGCTCGGGTTGGACGGCGTGATGGTGTATCAGGAGACCTATCACGAGGCGATGTACGCGCGCCATCACCTCAAAGGCAACAAGCAGGATTTCTTCTGGCGCCTGGAAACACCGGACAGGCTGGGCAAAGCAGGTATCGATAAAATTGGTTTAGGCGCGCTGATTGGGCTTTCCGACTGCTGGCGCACCGACTGCTATATGGTTGCCGAGCATCTGCTGTGGCTGCAAAAGCACTACTGGCAAAGTCGTTATTCCCTCTCTTTTCCCCGGCTGCGCCCCTGCGCCGGAGGCATTGAGCCAGCGTCGCTGATGAGCGAACGCCAGCTGGTGCAAACCATCTGCGCGTTCCGGTTGCTTTCACCGGAGACAGAGCTTTCCCTTTCAACTCGAGAATCACCGCAGTTTCGCGACCGCGTGATCCCAATTGCCATCAACAACGTCAGCGCCTTTTCGAAAACGCAACCTGGCGGCTATGCCGATAATCACCCGGAGCTGGAGCAATTTTCTCCTCATGATGGACGTCGCCCGGAGGAAGTGGCGGAAGCGCTGGTAAACGGTGGACTTCAGCCCGTCTGGAAAGATTGGGACCGGTGGTTGGGAAGAAGCTCGCAATAATATTGCAACGGCTGAACAGCAGAAACATCGCGCTGAAGCCGCTACGCAAATCTGAAAGCGGCCGGTTGATAGCCTGAACTCTGCGCTTTACGCTGCTCCGGTCAGCAGGGAATGTTGACCAGGGCGGTGGTTTTCTTCCTCTCCCGCCCTGCCTCTTCAGCTGAAGAGTATTATTCATCATATGAATGAATTAATGATCGAGACCAACGCACGGCTGTCTCGCGTCTTATACTTTCCCTGTTCGCCCAAATGGAATGCAGCCTGCGATATGAAAACCCTGAGTAACAAACTCTCATTTACCCGCCCAATACTGGTCAGTTTTACCGGGATCCTGATCGGTTTTATGCTTATCGCTGTGCTGGTCACGCTCAGCCAGCGTAAAGATATTATTGAGGACTATCATAAGATTAACCTCAACTTCACCCATAACCTGGCGGTGAACTACACGGCGGCCATTCTTAAAGAGAATGACTACATCCTCGATCGCTCGGTGCGCTACTTCTCCCGTAACGACGCGCTGAATAACACGGTCAATGTCGACAGAGAACACGGGCTGGAAAAGATGATGCAGCTGCTGGTGCTGATGCCCAGAGTCTCCGCCATTTCCATTGCAGATACCGAAGGCCACTATCTGCGCGCGCCGCAGGCCAATATGATTGGGGACGTCGGCAATTACGACCCAAAAACCCGGCCGTGGTTTACCCATCAGGCCTCCTCGAGCACCTACAGCCACTACACAGACGCCTATGAAGACTTCTTCACTCAGAAAAAAACTATCACCCTCTACCGCCCCGTGGTGTCGCCGGAAGGAAAGCTAAAGGGCACGCTGGCCTTCGATCTGGATTTGGCTTCGATGGGCTATTCATTACGCCAGATGCAGTCACCGGTTCAGGGCGAGTATTTTGTCGTCAATCGCGAAGGGGAAGCCATCCTGCACCCTGACAGCAACGTCTTGCTCACACAAAAGATCTCGCTGCCGATGATGGACAAAATGACCAATGCTGAAGGTCAGGTTTACGACAAGCAAAGCCATAACTGGTACTACTATTATGCGTTCACCAACCCTGACTGGTATGTCGTATTCCGGGTTTCTGATATCACTCTCAGCGATCTGGCGCGTCACGAAACCATCATTGTGGCCTGGGGTTTTGCGCTGTCCGCTATTCTGGTGGTGCTGTTCGGGCTCTATCTGCGCTATTCATCACGTACCGTGCTGATGAATATTCTCAACGCGATTAAAACGGGGGATGTGAAGCAGGCGCCGCGGCTTGAGGCGATGCTCAGTAAAGCCATTATCTCCAACAAAGAGCGCGAGCTCACTTACGTTCGCCAGGCTACCGTCGACGCGCTGACGGGATGTAAAAATCGCAGAGCGTTTGACGCGGACATTACCGCCCTGATGAATGAAAACCGCCCCTTCGCCCTGGCGCTGGTTGATATCGATAATTTCAAAGCCATCAACGATACCTGGGGCCATCTCAGCGGAGACATTGTGCTGCGCAACGTGGCGCGTGAAGGCATCGAAGTTTTGCAGCCGCACGCTATCTCGCTCTATCGCTACGGCGGTGAAGAATTTGCGGTCGTGTTTGCTGAACGCACCCTTGAAGACGCGCTGGCGTTACTGGAGAAATGGCGGGAAAAAGTGGCTCATCGCACCTGGCGTGAAGATAATATGCACGTGACCTTCAGCGGTGGGCTCGGTGAATGGAATCTGGAGCCTCTGGATCAGCTGGTTATCGCGGTCGATGAAGCGCTGTACAAAGCAAAACAGCAGGGAAAAAACCGGATTATCTGTAATCAGGAAGTCTGATCGGCTGAGTCTTATCCCTTGATACAAGGGGCTTGTCACCATCCCCTCTCAAAAATGTAACCGGTTTCAGTTTTTTGCGGCGATCTTTGTGATGGCTTACACACAATCGCCGCAAAGCGGTTGTTGAATGCCCTCCCTCAGGATAAACATTGGAGTATCAAGGACCATGAGGGCTAGTTATGAAGAACATCGTTTTATGCTGTGCAGCAGGCATGTCCACCAGCATGCTGGTTCAACGTATGAAAGACGCAGCTCAGAAGAAAGGCGTCGAAGTCTCTATCAAGGCAGTTCCCGTCGCAGAATTTAAGGACAACATCGGCACCGCAGATATCGTGCTGCTTGGGCCACAGGTGAAATACGAGCTTGCCAAGCTGCAGGCCGAAGCTGAGCCTCTGGGCAAAAAAGTGTCAGTTATCGATATGATGGATTACGGCATGATGAAAGGTGATGTCGTTCTTGAGAAAGCCCTCAAGCTGATGGAGTAAACCGTGGAAGATTTAGAATCAATCATCATGGAGCTGCTGGTTAACGCCGGCGCTGCACGCAGTTCTGCTTTAACCGCATTACAGCTGGCCCGTAAAGGTGATTTCGCTGCTGCCGAACAATCAATGGCGGAATCCCGCGAGTTTGTAAAACACGCGCACACCATCCAGACCCAGCTGATTGGCCTGGACGAAGGCACTGGCAAACTGCCGGTGAACCTGATCACCGTGCACTCTCAGGATCACCTGATGAACGCAATGGTGATTCAGGACCTGGCCGGGGACATGATCGAACTGTATCGCCGCCTTCCGCTAATCAATTAAGCGCCCAGCCATAAAACGACAAAAGGCACCTTTCGGGTGCCTTTTGTTTTTCTGTGAAGGAGATTCAGGCCTTCGTATTTTTTTGCCTGTGGCTGCGATAGGTATCGAGTACCACAGCAACCACGATCACCGCCCCGGTGATCACGCGTTTTGTCGGCTCCGTTGCGCCCACCTGCGCCAGACCAGCGGCTAGCACGGAAATGATCAGTGCGCCGAGGAAGGTACAGATTACCGAACCACGCCCTCCCATCAGACTGGTGCCACCGATGACCACCGCTGCAATCACCTGAAGCTCCATCCCCACGCCGCCGTTCGGGTCGGCGGCTTCCAGACGCGCAATCTGAAATAGCGAGGCCAGCCCGGAAAGCGCGCCCATTAAAGCGAAAACGATAACCTTATACGGTGCAGGATTAATACCCGACAGCCGTACCGCCTCCTCGTTAGTACCAATGCCAATTAAGTGACGGCCAAAGATGGTGCGGGTCAGCACCAGCTGTCCGACTAAAATCACAATGACGGCGATGACAAACGACGGCGAGATGCCAAACACAATCGGGTCAGCCAGAAAATCAAAGCTGGATCCGATGTAAGCGGTTCGGGAATCCGTCAGTTGGTACGCGCTACCGCGCGCCATTTCCAGCATCCCAAGTGAAACAATGAACGTTGGTATGCGCCAGATAACCGAAATCAATCCGGTGATTGATCCCACCAGCGTGGCCACCACAATCCCTGACAGCGCCGCCAGCCAGGGAGACCAGTGCAAATTAAGATACGTGACGCTGACTACCGCAGCCGACAGCGCCAGCACCGACCCAACCGATAGGTCGATACCGGCAATGATTAGTACAAAGGTCATGCCAACTGACATCACCATCAGATCGGGGATCTGGTTAGCTATGGTGCTAAAAGTATTCAGGCTTAAAAAGTGATCGCTCAAAAAGGAGAACAGTACCACCATCGCGACCAGTGCGCCGATCAATCCCAGATAGCTGCTCAGCCCGCGCCATGAGCTGGCCCGGCGGTAGACGGGCGATAACGTATTACTCATCGTGTATGTTTCCTGTGGCATGTTGATAGCCAGAAAATGCAGCGGCCAGAATAGCATCCTGGGTCCAGGTATCGCGGGTAAAGGTCTCGACCAGTTTGCCCGCAGAGAGCACGGCAATGCGGTCACAGATAAGCATCAGCTCCCGCAGATCGCTGGAAACCACGATCAGCCCTTTACCGTTTTGCGTCAGTTCATTGAGCAGCAGATAGATGTCTCGCTTGGCGCCCACGTCGATACCGCGCGTCGGTTCATCGAACAGAATCACATCGCAGTTTCGCTCCAGCCAGCGGCTAATCAACACCTTTTGCTGATTGCCACCGGACAGACTGTCTACGGACAGATCGACACCTGAAGTGCGAATTCCCAGCTGCGTAATATATTTCTGCGCCAGGCTTCGTTCCTGCTGCGCGTTCAGCCACGACAGGCGGCTGACTTTTTCACTGTTGCCAAGCGAAGTATTTGCAGCCACGGAATGCGGCAGAAGCAACCCCTCTCCTTTTCTGTCTTCAGTGACCAGCGCAATACGATGAGCAATCGCTTCGGAAGGCGAGCGGATGGTGACGGGTTTTAACGGGTCACCCACCAGCAGCTGCCCGCTGTCGATGCGGTCGGCACCAAAAATGGCCCGCATCAGCTCCGTTCTTCCGGCACCGACCAGACCGCTGATCCCCAGTACCTCGCCGCGATGCAGCGTCAGGGAAATATCCTGCAGCGCTTTGCCACGAGTGAAATGTTCCACCTTCAGGATTGGGTTGCCCTGACGACGAGCGCTGACATCGAAACTGCTGTCCAGAGAGCGGCCGACCATCAGCGACACCAGCTGATCGCTGCTATAGCGCTTAATATCGTCAGTGCAGACTACGTTTCCATCCCGAAGCACCGTAATGTCATCGGCGATTTGAGCCAGCTCATCGAGGCGGTGAGAGATATAAACCAGTGAAACGCCGCGCTGCTTAAACAACTGAATTTGTTCAAACAGCAGATCAACTTCCCGGCTGGTCAACATAGCGGTGGGTTCGTCGAGGATCAGCACGCGGCTGTCATCAATCAGGTTACGGGCAATCTCGATCATCTGCTGGTGACCAATACCGAGCTCGCCGACTAATCTGTCCGGATCAAGCGCCTGCAAGCCGACCATTTCCATCACCGGATAGGCCATCTCTCGCAGGCGCTTACGGTTTATCCAACCGCCCCAGCCGGGTAGTCTGTCGAGAAAGAGGTTTTCGGCGATCGTTAAGGTGGGTAAAAGATTGAGCTCCTGCATCACCATCCGGATGCCAAGCTTTTCAGCTTCTTTACGGCTGGCGGGCGCATAAGGCTGCCCGAGGTAAGTCATCGTCCCGGTCGTTGGCGCAATCAGGCCGCCAATAATTTTTGACAGCGTGCTTTTCCCGGCGCCGTTTTCCCCGGTCAGCGCCAGGACCTTTCCGCTGTACAGCGTCAGATCCACATTGGTAAGCACCGGCTCACTGTAGGTTTTGCCAATGCCTGACATTGACATGACTTCTTTATGATCGGCCATTTATTTCGCACTCTCGCCCTGTCAGTTCCCTGTAAAAATCCGGGGCCCGCCATCAGACCCCGGAGAGCCAGAGGTACGTTATTCTTTCACGATCAGTTTAACCGGCGTCTCTACGCTGCCGGAGAGCTCGCTCTGTTTCTTCCCGGCTTTCAGGGCATCCAGTGCGGTGTTGATGCCGAAGACCGCCTGCTGGGAAGCAAACTGATCGGCCGTTGCCAGCACGCGCCCATCCTGCAGCATTGGCTTAATGGCTTCGATGTTGTCATAGCCGACAACCTGCACCTGACCGCGTTTACCGGCTGCACGGATCGCGGAAACTGCCCCCAGCGCCATGCTGTCATTGTCTGCCAGCAAGGCTTTGATGTTCGGATATTCACTCAGCATGGCTGCCGCAATGGCGTTGGCGTTGTTCATTTCCCACTGGCCAGACTGCACAGAAACCACCTTCATGCCTCCAGCGGACATCGCATCCTGGAAGCCCAGCGTACGCTGCTGTGAGTTGGTGGAAGTTGGGATGCCTTCGATAATGCCGACTTCATCGCCCTGCTTTAAGTGCTTCGCCAGATAGTCACCAATCGCTTTCGCACCGGCGCGGTTATTTGGCCCCACGAACGGAACGTTCAGTCCTTTTTCCTTCAGCACCGCAGGATCAAACTGGTTGTCGATGTTAATCACCAAAATGCCCGCATCCACCGCCTTCTTGACCACAGGCACCAGCGCTTTTGAGTCTGACGGCGCGATAATGATCGCGTCTGCCTTCGAGACAATCATCTGTTCAACAATCTGGATCTGAGCGGAGGTGTCAGTTTCGTTTTTAATCCCGTTGGAAATCAGATCGAATTTATCGGCATTTTTCTTTTGATAATCCTTCGCGCCATTTTCCATCGTCAGGAAAAATTCGTTCGCCAGCGATTTCATCACCAGGGCGACTTTAGGTTTATGCGGTTGAGCATCCGCAGCAAAAGCAGGACTCACGATCGCTGCTGACATCGCCATGGCGACGGCAGAACCAATAAAATAAGAAAATACATTTTTATTCATGAGGTTATCCATATCTAAAGGTAGGGGTAAGACCAAATACCGATGGAGTATAGCCAGGCAAAATGCAGGTCAGAGTGAGGCACTGCACAATATTTCAGGACGGATAAAAGCGAGGGAAGAAATAGATCTTGGGAGGAAAAGAAGCAAAAAAAAGCCAGTCATGAAGACTGGCTTTTTCACTTTATCGCGTTACCAATAACGATTACTCGTTGTCGGAGCCGCCCAGGCCTGCGTTCAGCAGTTCTGCCAGGCTGGCAGACGCATCTTCAGCAGTCACCTGCGGTGCAGCAGGGACTTCACCCGCAGCACGGCGACGCATACGATCCTGATGGTACGCATAACCGGTACCAGCCGGGATCAGACGACCCACGATGACGTTCTCTTTCAGACCGCGCAGTTCGTCGCGTTTGCCCGCAACGGCTGCTTCGGTCAGAACGCGAGTGGTCTCCTGGAACGATGCCGCAGAGATGAACGACTCGGTTGCCAGGGACGCTTTGGTGATACCCAGCAGATCGCGCGCATAGGTCACGCCAATCTTGCCATTCGCTTCCAGTTCGCGGTTAGCGATCTTCACGCGAGAGTATTCAGCCTGCTCACCTTCGAGGAACTCGGAGCTGCCTGCATTCACGATGGTCGCTTTACGCAGCATCTGACGAACGATAACTTCGATGTGCTTATCGTTAATCTTAACGCCTTGCAGACGGTAAACTTCCTGCACTTCGTTAGTGATGTAGCGAGTTACCGCGTGAACACCACGCAGACGCAGAATGTCGTGTGGCGCTTCCGGGCCATCGGACACAACGTCACCGCGTTCTACGCGTTCACCTTCGAACACGTTAAGCTGACGCCATTTCGGAATCATCTCTTCGTACGGATCGCTTCCGTCAACCGGGGTGATCACCAGACGGCGTTTACCTTTGGTCTCTTTACCGAAGGAAATGATACCGCTGATTTCAGCCAGGATTGCCGGCTCTTTCGGACGACGTGCTTCGAACAGGTCGGCTACGCGCGGCAGACCACCGGTGATATCTTTGGTACCGCTGGATTCCTGTGGAATACGCGCCAGAGCATCACCCGCACCGATCTGGATACCATCTTCCAGCTGAACGATCGCTTTACCTGGCAGGAAGTACTGAGCCGGCATATCGGTGCCTGGGATCAGAACGTCGTCGCCTTTGGCATCAACGATTTTCAGTGCCGGACGCAGGTCTTTACCACCGGTAGTACGTTCTGCAGAATCCAGAACCACCAGGGAAGACAGACCGGTCAGTTCGTCGGTCTGACGAGTAATCGTCTGGCCGTCGATCATATCAGTGAAGCGAATGAAACCAGACACTTCAGTGATAACTGGCATGGTGTGCGGATCCCAGTTTGCTACGGTTTCACCGCCGGCAACCTGCTCGCCATCACCCTTCGCCATCACCGCACCATAAGGCACTTTATAGCTTTCTTTGGTACGACCGAATTCGTCGATCAGTTTCAGCTCAGTGTTACGGGAAGTCACGACCAGCTTACCAGAAGAGTTCACAACAGACTTGGCGTTGGACAGCTTGATGCTACCCTTGTTTTTCACCTGAATGCTGGACTCAGCAGCCGCACGAGATGCCGCACCACCGATGTGGAACGTACGCATCGTCAGCTGTGTACCTGGTTCACCGATGGACTGTGCCGCGATAACACCGATAGCTTCACCTTTGTTGATGATGTGGCCACGCGCCAGGTCACGACCGTAGCAGTGCGCACATACACCAAAGTCGGTGTCACAGGATACAACGGAGCGCACTTTGACGGAGTCAACGGAGTTCGCTTCCAGCAGATCACACCAGTGTTCGTGCAGCAGAGTGTTGCGCGGAACAAGGATGTCTGCGGTACCTGGTTTCAGGATATCTTCAGCAGTCACACGGCCCAGAACGCGATCGCGCAGCGGCTCTTTAACATCACCACCCTCGATAACCGGGGTCATGGTGATACCTTCGAGGGTGCCACAATCGTCTTCTGTTACCACCAGATCCTGCGCAACGTCTACCAGACGACGAGTCAGGTAACCGGAGTTTGCAGTCTTCAGTGCGGTATCCGCCAGACCTTTACGAGCACCGTGAGTGGAGATGAAGTACTGGAGTACGTTCAGACCTTCACGGAAGTTCGCGGTGATTGGCGTTTCGATGATGGAGCCATCTGGCTTAGCCATCAGACCACGCATACCTGCCAGCTGACGAATCTGTGCCGCAGAACCACGAGCACCGGAGTCGGCCATCATGTAGATGCTGTTGAAGGAAACCTGCTGCTCTTCAACGCCGTCACGGTTAATCACGGTTTCAGTCTGCAGGTTATCCATCATCGCTTTGGAAACGCGATCGTTCGCCGCAGCCCAGATATCGATAACTTTGTTATAGCGTTCGCCAGCGGTGACCAGACCAGACTGGAACTGCTCCTGGATCTCAGCAACTTCAGCTTCCGCTTCAGAGATGATCTCGTGTTTCTTCTCTGGGATAACCATGTCGTCGATACCTACGGACGCACCTGAGCGCGCTGCGTAAGCAAAACCGGTGTACATGGTCTGGTCAGCAAAGATAACGGTCGGCTTCAGGCCCAGAATGCGGTAACAGGTGTTCAGCATTTTGGAGATAGCTTTCTTGCCCAGTGCCTGGTTGACGATGGAGAAAGGCAGACCTTTCGGTACGATCATCCACAGGATCGCACGACCAACGGTCGTATCAATCAGGCTGGTTTTCGCAACGAATTCGCCGTGAGCATCTTTTTCGTATTCGGTGATACGCACTTTAACGCGCGCATGCAGAGAGGCCAGGCCAGCGCGGTAAATACGCTCAGCTTCTTTCGGGCCAGTCAGCACCATGCCTTCGCCTTTGGCGTTAACACAGTCACGGGTCATGTAGTACAGACCCAGTACAACGTCCTGAGAAGGAACGATGATTGGCTCGCCGTTCGCTGGGGACAGGATGTTGTTGGTAGACATCATCAGCGCACGCGCTTCGAGCTGGGCTTCCAGCGTCAGCGGTACGTGTACTGCCATCTGGTCACCATCGAAGTCGGCGTTATACGCCGCACAGACCAGCGGGTGCAGCTGAATAGCTTTACCTTCGATCAGTACTGGTTCGAATGCCTGAATACCCAGACGGTGCAGGGTTGGTGCACGGTTCAGCAGTACCGGGTGTTCGCGGATAACTTCGTCCAGGATATCCCAAACGACAGCTTCTTCACGCTCAACCATTTTCTTAGCGGCTTTGATGGTGGTGGCCAGGCCACGCAGTTCCAGCTTGCCGTAGATGAACGGTTTGAACAGCTCCAGTGCCATTTTCTTCGGCAGACCGCACTGATGCAGACGCAGGTATGGACCTACGGTGATTACAGAACGACCGGAGTAGTCAACACGCTTACCGAGCAGGTTCTGACGGAAACGACCCTGTTTACCTTTGATCATGTCGGCCAAAGATTTCAGAGGACGTTTGTTAGAACCGGTGATTGCACGACCGCGACGACCGTTATCCAGCAGGGCATCGACCGCTTCCTGCAGCATACGTTTTTCGTTACGTACGATGATGTCAGGTGCAGCCAGATCCAGCAGGCGTTTCAGACGGTTGTTACGGTTAATGACGCGACGATACAGATCGTTCAGATCAGAAGTCGCGAAACGACCACCGTCCAGCGGAACCAGCGGACGCAGATCTGGCGGCAGAACCGGCAGAACGGTCAGGATCATCCACTCTGGCTTGTTGCCAGACTGAACGAACGCTTCCAGCAGCTTGATGCGCTTGGTCAGCTTTTTACGCTTGGTTTCGGAGTTGGTTTCGTTCAGCTCTTCACGCAGAGTTTCACACTCTTGCTCCAGATCCATGCTCTTCAGCAGTGCCTGGATAGCTTCCGCACCCATCTTCGCGTCGAATTCGTCACCAAACTCTTCCAGCGCATCCAGATACTGCTCTTCAGTCAGGATCTGATTACGTTCGAGGTTGGTCATACCGCCTTCGATAACCACATAGGATTCGAAGTACAGTACGCGTTCGATATCACGCAGTGGCATATCGAGCAGCAGACCGATACGGGACGGCAGTGATTTCAGGAACCAGATGTGGGCAGTCGGAGACGCCAGCTCGATGTGGCCCATGCGCTCACGACGCACTTTGGTCTGGGTCACTTCAACGCCGCACTTCTCACAGATAACACCACGGTGTTTCAGGCGCTTGTACTTACCGCACAGGCACTCGTAATCTTTTACTGGCCCGAAAATACGCGCACAGAAAAGGCCGTCACGCTCAGGTTTGAACGTACGGTAGTTGATGGTTTCCGGCTTTTTAACTTCACCAAAAGACCATGAACGGATCATGTCTGGCGAAGCCAGAGCAATTTTGATCGCATCAAACTCTTCGGTTTTAGTTTGCGCTTTCAGAAACTTTAATAAGTCTTTCACGGATTTGCTCCCGTCGGAGTTAGCACACTCTGCTGCCGGGTGTTACCCCGGCAACAGTGACCTGTTTGAGCGAGAATTACTCGTCTTCCAGTTCGATGTTGATACCCAGCGAACGAATCTCTTTCAACAGTACGTTGAAGGATTCTGGCATGCCCGGTTCCATCTGATGGTTGCCGTCCACGATGTTTTTATACATCTTGGTACGACCGTTCACGTCATCAGACTTAACGGTGAGCATTTCCTGCAGGGTGTATGCTGCGCCGTATGCTTCAAGCGCCCACACTTCCATCTCACCAAAGCGCTGACCACCGAACTGTGCCTTACCACCCAGCGGCTGCTGAGTAACCAGGCTGTAAGAACCGGTGGAACGAGCGTGCATTTTGTCGTCGACCAGGTGGTTCAGTTTCAGCATGTACATGTAACCTACGGTTACCTGACGCTCAAACTGCTCACCGGTACGGCCGTCAAACAGCGTAATCTGACCGGAAGACGGCAGACCACCCAGTTGCAGCAGCTCTTTGATTTCAGCTTCTTTCGCACCGTCGAACACCGGCGTTGCGATTGGCATACCCTTACGCAGGTTTTCAGCCAGACGCAGAACTTCGTCATCGCTGAAGGTGCTCAGGTCGACTTTCTGGCGAACGTCGGTACCCAGATCGTAGGCACGCTGGATGAATTCGCGCAGTTTCGCGACTTCCTGCTGCTGTTTCAGCATGGCGTTGATCTTCTCGCCGATACCTTTAGCAGCCATACCCAGGTGAGTTTCCAGGATCTGACCGATGTTCATACGAGACGGTACGCCCAGCGGGTTCAGTACGATATCTACCGGCGTACCGTTAGCATCGTGCGGCATATCTTCGATCGGGTTGATCTTAGAGATAACCCCCTTGTTACCGTGACGACCCGCCATTTTATCACCAGGCTGGATCTGACGTTTAACGGCCAGATAAACCTTAACAATCTTCAGCACGCCTGGTGCCAGATCGTCGCCCTGAGTGATTTTGCGGCGTTTCGCTTCGAGTTTTTTCTCGAACTCGTGCTTCAGCTCGTCGTACTGCTCAGCCAGCTGTTCCAGCTGATTCTGTTTCTCTTCGTCGGTCAGGCCGAGTTCCAGCCAGCGATCGCGTGGCAGTTTGTCGAGCTTCTCAGCTTCAACACCACCGGCAACCAGCACAGCGTAGATACGGCTGAACAGGCCAGCTTCGAGGATCTGCAGTTCTTCAGACAGGTCTTTCTTAGCCTGCTTCAGCTGCATCTCTTCGATTTCCAGCGCACGTTTGTCTTTTTCCACGCCATCGCGGGTAAAGACCTGAACGTCGATAACAGTACCGGAAACACCGTTTGGTACGCGCAGAGAAGAGTCTTTAACGTCAGACGCTTTCTCACCGAAGATCGCACGCAGCAGTTTCTCTTCTGGAGTCAGCTGAGTTTCGCCTTTAGGCGTTACTTTACCAACCAGAATGTCGCCGCCGGTCACTTCTGCACCGATGTATACGATACCGGATTCATCGAGTTTAGAGAGCGCAGCTTCACCCACGTTCGGGATGTCAGCGGTGATCTCTTCAGGCCCCAGCTTGGTGTCACGGGACACACACGCCAGTTCCTGGATGTGAATGGTGGTGAAACGATCTTCCTGAACCACACGCTCGGAGACTAAGATGGAGTCTTCGAAGTTGTAGCCGTTCCACGGCATGAACGCTACGCGCATGTTCTGACCGAGAGCCAGTTCACCGAGGTCGGTGGACGGACCGTCTGCCAGCACGTCGCCGCGCTCAACCGGCTCACCCAGAGAAACACAAGGCATCTGGTTGATGCAGGTGTTCTGGTTAGAACGGGTGTATTTGGTCAGGTTATAGATGTCGATACCTGCTTCGCCCGGGTACATCTCGTCTTCGTTAACTTTGATAACGATACGGGAAGCATCCACGTACTGAACGGTACCACCACGTTTGGCTACGGCGGTTACACCGGAGTCAACGGCAACAGCACGTTCCATACCCGTACCAACCAGCGGCTTATCAGCACGCAGAGTTGGAACGGCCTGACGTTGCATGTTCGCACCCATCAATGCACGGTTGGCGTCATCGTGTTCCAGGAACGGGATCAGGGACGCACCGACGGAAACTACCTGTTGGGTAGAAACGTCCATGTAGTCAACCTGGTCACGGCTGAACAGGCTTGATTCGCCTTTGCTACGACAGGTTACCAGGTCCTCTACGAAGTGGCCGTCGTCGTCCAGGTTGGAGTTCGCCTGGGCAATAACGTAGTTACCTTCTTCGATAGCAGACAGGTAGTGAATTTCGTCAGTCACAACGCCGTCGGTCACTTTACGATACGGAGTCTCAAGGAAGCCGTATTCGTTTGTCTGTGCGTACACGGACAGGGAGTTGATCAGACCGATGTTTGGACCTTCAGGGGTTTCGATTGGACATACGCGACCGTAGTGAGTCGGGTGTACGTCTCGAACTTCGAAGCCCGCACGTTCACGGGTCAGACCGCCTGGGCCGAGGGCAGAAATACGACGCTTGTGCGTGATTTCAGACAGCGGGTTGTTCTGGTCCATAAACTGAGACAGCTGGCTGGAACCAAAGAACTCTTTCACCGCAGCAGAAATCGGCTTGGCGTTGATCATATCCTGAGGCATCAGGGTATCGAGATCGCCCAGAGACAGACGCTCTTTCACCGCACGCTCTACACGTACCAGGCCAACGCGGAACTGGTTTTCCGCCATTTCGCCTACGGAACGGATACGACGGTTGCCGAGGTGGTCGATGTCATCCACTTCGCCTTTGCCGTTACGGATATCGATGAGCTTCTTCATCACTTCGATGATGTCTTCTTTGCTCAGGATACCGGAACCTTCGATCTCGTCGCGCAGCAGAGAACGGTTGAACTTCATGCGGCCTACCGCAGAAAGGTCATAGCGGTCTTCAGAGAAGAACAGGTTCTCGAACAGGCTTTCAGCCGCTTCACGAGTCGGTGGCTCACCAGGGCGCATCATGCGGTAGATTTCTACCAGCGCGCTCAGACGATCGGTGGTTGGGTCGACGCGTACAGTCTCGGAGATGTACGGACCGTGGTCCAGATCGTTGGTGAACAGCGTTTCGATACGTTTATGGCCGGACTGGCTCAGTTTCGCCAGCAGATCCAGGCTCAGCTCCATGTTGGCTGGGCAGATCAGTTCGCCAGTAGACGCGTCAACGTAGTCCTTCGCAGCCACTTTGCCCGCGATGTACTCAACCGGAACTTCGATGTGCTTGATGTCATCTTTTTCCAGCTGGCGGATATGGCGCGCAGTAATACGACGGCCTTTTTCTACGTAGACTTTACCGTCAGCTTCGATATCGAAGGAGGCAGTTTCGCCACGCAGACGCTCAGGGATCAGCTCCATCTGCAGCTTGTTGTCACGAATTTCGAAGACAACTTTCTCGAAGAACAGGTCAAGGATCTGCTCAGTCGTGTACTGCAGTGCACGCAGGATGATGGTTGCTGGCAGCTTACGACGACGGTCGATACGGACAAACAGGTTGTCTTTCGGATCGAACTCGAAGTCCAGCCAGGAACCGCGGTAAGGGATGATACGTGCGTTATACAGCACTTTACCCGAAGAGTGGGTTTTACCCTTATCGCTGTCGAAGAACACGCCCGGGCTACGATGCAGCTGGGAAACGATAACACGCTCAGTACCGTTGATCACAAAGGTACCGTTATCGGTCATGAGCGGAATTTCGCCCATGTACACTTCTTGTTCTTTAATGTCTTTTACGGTGCCTTCCGGCGCTTCACGCTCATAAATCACCAGACGCAGTTTAACGCGCAGGGGAGCGGAATAGGTCACGCCGCGAATCTGACATTCTTTCACGTCAAATACAGGCTCGCCCAGACGATAGCTCACATACTGCAGCTCGGAATTGCCGCTGTAGCTCGCGATCGGGAACACGGAGCGGAATGCCGCTTCGAGACCATACTGACCTTCAGGATCTTGCTCGATGAACTTCTGGAACGAGTCAAGCTGGATAGAAAGGAGATAAGGTATGTCCAGAACTTGTGGACGTTTACCAAAATCCTTACGAATACGTTTTTTCTCGGTATAGGAGTAAACCATAGGGTTCCTCAGCTCGCTGACAAGTCGACCGACTCTGTCCATTGGACGGACAGTTTATGCAACACTATTTTGTGGACCGGAAAAGGGAACCTTCTCCGCAATACCTGTTGCTATCACGCTTAAACCATTTCGTTGCGATTTACACAGAGCGAGCACCCTGTCGCAGTATATTAAGTCGTCGATAGAAACAAGCATTGTCAGGACAGCCAGCAGTCAAACAGTGTGAAATGCTACTGGCGCCTTACAGCGCAAAATGGCTGGTGACTAAAAAGTCACCAGCCATCGGCCTGATTTCTCAGGCTTCAACCAGAAAAGTTGGCTTATTTAACTTCAACTTCAGCGCCAGCTTCTTCCAGAGATTTTTTCAGAGCTTCAGCGTCATCTTTGCTCACGCCTTCTTTCAGAGCGGCTGGAGCAGATTCTACCAGGTCTTTAGCTTCTTTCAGACCCAGGCCAGTTGCGCCACGAACTGCTTTGATTACAGCAACTTTGTTCGCGCCAGCAGCTTTCAGGATAACGTCGAATTCAGTTTTCTCTTCAGCAGCTTCAGCTGGGCCAGCGGCAACAGCTACAGCAGCGGCAGCAGAAACGCCGAATTTTTCTTCCATTGCAGATACCAGCTCTACAACGTCCATTACGGACATAGCGGCAACTGCTTCGATGATTTGATCTTTAGTGATAGACATTTAAATTGTTCCTGAATATCAGAATAAGTTTATACGTAAGCGAATACTTGATAAAGAAAACAGCGATTAAGCTGCTTCTTTCGCATCGCGTACAGCAGCCAGAGTGCGAACCAGTTTGCCAGCAGCGGCTTCTTTCATGGTTGCCATCAGGCGTGCAATTGCTTCTTCGTAGGTTGGCAGAGTTGCCAGGCGGTCGATTTGCGACGCCGGGATCAGCTCACCTTCAAAGGCTGCGGCTTTGACCTCAAATTTTGCATTCGCTTTCGCGAACTCTTTGAACAGACGAGCAGCAGCGCCCGGGTGTTCCATAGAGTATGCAATCAGGGTCGGACCAACAAACGTGTCTTTCAGGCACTCGAACTGAGTACCTTCAACGACGCGGCGCAGCAGGGTGTTACGAACAACACGCATGTAAACGCCAGCTTCACGACCTGCTTTACGCAGTTCAGTCATTTTATCTACAGTAACGCCACGGGAATCCGCAACTACTGCAGACAGCGCGCCTTTGGCTACTTCGCTGACTTCAGCAACAATCGCTTGTTTGTCTTGAAGATTTAAAGCCATTAGCTTTGCTCCTGGATGTTTGCCGGAACTTATGTTCCGGAACTCACTTCACTCTTCCCAACGGAAAGAGCGTCTAAATACGGTGAGCAGAAACAAGCCAGAGTATCCAAAAATAATCTTAGCGTTCTGTCACCGTCTACGCAGGGGATTAAGTTTCTTGCGAAACACCTGCGGTCTTCGACGGAGGCCTGGATTAGGCCAGGCTCCAACGAACAAATCTTTTAGCGGCTAACTTTCGTTAGCAAACGTGGGGGTAAGATTGTAGACAAAATCACCGCCCACGTAAAGGCATTAGTTTGCAGCAGCGCTCAGGCCAGCCTGGTCAACTGCAACACCTGCCCCCATGGTGGTGGAGATGCTAACTTTCTTGATGTACACGCCTTTAGCCTGAGTTGGTTTCGCTTTTTTCAGCGCAACCAGCAGAGATTCCAGGTTTTCTTTCAGTTTGTCAGCGTCAAAGTCCACTTTACCGATGGTGGTGTGGATGATGCCGTTTTTGTCGTTACGATAACGAACCTGACCCGCTTTAGCGTTTTTAACAGCTTCAGCAACGTTAGGAGTTACAGTACCCACTTTCGGGTTTGGCATCAGGCCGCGTGGACCCAGAACCTGGCCCAGCTGGCCAACAACGCGCATTGCATCCGGGGAAGCAATAACAACGTCAAAGTTCATTTCGCCTTTCTTGATCTGGTCAGCCAGATCTTCCATACCTACCAGCTCTGCGCCAGCAGCTTTAGCTGCTTCAGCGTTAGGGCCCTGGGCAAATACGGCAACGCGAACTGAACGGCCAGTACCGTGCGGCAGTACAGTTGCACCACGTACGTTCTGGTCAGATTTACGAGCGTCGATACCGAGGTTAACGGCAACGTCTACGCTTTCAACGAACTTAGCAGTAGCCAGCTCTTTCAGCAGGGCGATTGCTTCGTTGATGTCGTACTGTTTGGTCGCGTCAACTTTGTTACGGATCACGGTCATGCGCTTGGTCAGTTTAGCCATTTCTTAGTCCTCCACTACCAGGCCCATGGAACGTGCAGTACCTTCGATGGAGCGAGTCATCGCTTCAATGTCGGCACCGGTCATGTCGGCAGCTTTGGTCTGCGCGATTTCCTGCAGCTGAGCGCGGGAAATTTTACCTACTTTGTCTTTGTTCGGCTTACCGGAACCAGACTTGATACCAGCTGCTTTCTTCAGCAGAACGGCTGCTGGAGGAGTTTTGGTAACGAAGGTGAAAGAACGGTCAGCGTATACAGTGATAACGACTGGGATTGGCAGACCTTTTTCCAGGGATTCGGTTTTGGCGTTGAACGCTTTACAGAATTCCATGATGTTAACACCCTGCTGACCCAGAGCTGGACCAACCGGTGGACTTGGGTTTGCCATACCAGCTGCAACCTGCAGCTTGACATAGGCTTGTACTTTCTTAGCCATTCTCAATTTCCTCTAATGGGTTATAGCGCCTTAAAAAGGCTCCCCGTGATTAATACATGATCTATGTGCTCAAGGCCCATAAATACAAAAGGCGCGAAATTGTATTCCAATCTCGCGCCTGGTGCAACTTTTGATCGCTGCTTATTTAGGCTTTTTCAACCTGAGCAAAGTCCAGCTCTACCGGGGTCGCACGACCGAAGATAGAAACAGACACTTTCAGGCGGGACTTCTCGTAGTCAACTTCTTCAACCACGCCGTTGAAGTCAGCAAACGGACCGTCATTAACACGAACCATTTCACCCGGCTCGAACAGCGTTTTCGGACGCGGCTTATCACCGACCTGCTGCAGGCGGTTCATAATCGCATCAACTTCTTTATCGCTGATCGGCGCAGGACGATCGGAGGTACCACCGATGA
The DNA here is from genome assembly GCA_014156375.1 of Enterobacteriaceae bacterium 89. Classification (GTDB taxonomy): domain Bacteria; phylum Pseudomonadota; class Gammaproteobacteria; order Enterobacterales; family Enterobacteriaceae; genus Scandinavium. The sequence goes on from RQJH01000003.1 coordinate 1,569,413, forward strand.
AGCCCATTACGCGCGGCACGCTACGCACCAGGTGCCAGCTGGCGTCATTCATCACCATCTGAACCAGAACGTAGCCAGGGAAGAATTTGCGCTCGCTCTTGCGACGCTGGCCGCCACGGATCTCAACCACTTCTTCGGTTGGAACCATAACTTCACCAAACAACTCTTCCATATTGTGTAATTTGATATGCTCGCGCAGCGAAGTCGCTACACGGCCTTCAAAACCGGAAAACGCCTGAACGACGTACCAGCGCTTTTTAGGAGCTTCAGACATCTCAGAACCTCAGGCCAGTGATAAAGGATACCAGGCGAACCAGAATACCATCCAGTCCCCACAGGATCAGTGACATTACAGCAGTAACTGCGGCCACGATCAGCGTAGTGTGCAACGTTTCCTGGCGGGTTGGCCAGATAACCTTACGCACTTCAGTTCTCGCTTCACGGGCAAACGCGACAGTCGCCTTGCCTTTTGTCGTCAACAGCGCGACACCGCCCGCTGCAGCAATCAGAATCACCACGGCCAGCGCGCGCAGCGGCAGCGTAATGTCACGATAGAGGTAGTTACCCACGATAGCCACAATCAGCAGCACCGCAACGATAACCCACTTCATCGCTTCCAGGCCGCGCCCGCTCCCTTGAGCTTCGGTATTCGCACTCATAAACCAACCTGTCACAAGAATTCGACAAACATCTTTGCCCCGCGAGGGTGCGAGGCAACCAAAACCGAAATGCTCTGATGCGTTTCGGACTATACGCCCTCTTCAGAGCCTGTCTCAGCAATGATTATGACAAAAAAAATCACTGATGAGCCAGGTTCTGGTTCGAAAGCGTGCAAAAAGGGCATCAAATGATGCCCTTTTATTGCGCATTGCGTCAAATGTTATCAGCGATTAGCCGAGAACTTTAGCAACCACGCCAGCACCAACAGTACGGCCGCCTTCACGGATTGCGAAACGCAGACCGTCATCCATCGCGATTGGGTGGATCAGGGTAACAACCATTTTGATGTTGTCGCCTGGCATTACCATCTCTACGCCTTCTGGCAGTTCGATGGTACCGGTCACGTCAGTTGTACGGAAGTAGAACTGTGGACGGTAGCCTTTGAAGAACGGAGTATGACGGCCGCCTTCGTCTTTGGACAGGATGTACACTTCAGATTCGAACTTGGTGTGTGGCTTGATTGAGCCTGGCTTAGCCAGTACCTGACCACGTTCGATTTCTTCACGTTTGATACCACGCAGCAGAACACCAACGTTCTCACCAGCACGGCCTTCGTCCAGCAGTTTGCGGAACATTTCAACGCCAGTACAGGTAGTTTTCGCGGTCTCTTTGATACCAACGATTTCTACTTCTTCACCGACTTTAACGATACCGCGCTCTACACGACCGGTAACAACGGTACCACGGCCGGAGATGGAGAATACGTCTTCGATAGGCAGCAGGAACGGCTTGTCAATCGCACGCTCTGGTTCTGGGATGTAAGAATCCAGGAAGCCAGCCAGTTCGATGATTTTCGCTTCCCACTCTGCTTCGCCTTCCAGCGCTTTCAGAGCAGAACCACGGATGATTGGGGTATCATCACCTGGGAAATCGTACTGAGACAGAAGTTCACGAACTTCCATTTCTACCAGTTCCAGCAGCTCTTCGTCATCAACCATGTCGCATTTGTTCAGGAACACGATGATGTAAGGAACGCCTACCTGACGACCCAGCAGGATGTGCTCACGAGTCTGAGGCATAGGGCCGTCAGTCGCAGCAACAACCAGGATTGCGCCATCCATCTGAGCAGCACCGGTGATCATGTTTTTAACATAGTCGGCGTGGCCCGGGCAGTCTACGTGTGCGTAGTGGCGAGTCGGGGTGTCATATTCAACGTGGGAAGTGTTGATGGTGATACCACGAGCTTTTTCTTCTGGTGCGTTATCGATCTGGTCGAATGCACGAGCAGCACCGCCGTAGGTTTTAGCCAGTACGGTAGTGATTGCAGCGGTCAGGGTAGTTTTACCGTGGTCAACGTGGCCGATAGTACCAACGTTAACGTGCGGTTTTGTACGTTCAAATTTTTCTTTAGACACGGCTATATTCCTTACTATAGTGCTCTCCCCTCAAGGAGAGAGCACGGGACATTAGTTTTTAACCTATGGCTTATTTGCCACGAGCTTCGATAACGGCCTGAGCAACGTTGTTCGGCGCATCATCATACTTCAGGAATTCCATAGTATAAGATGCACGACCTTTGGTCAGAGAACGCAGCTGAGTCGCATAGCCGAACATTTCGGACAGTGGAACTTCAGCGTGGATCTTAACGCCAGTCACTTCAGATTCCTGACCACGCAGCATGCCACGACGACGGCTAAGGTCACCGATAACATCACCGGTGTTCTCTTCCGGAGTCTCTACTTCAACCTTCATGATCGGCTCAAGCAGAACTGGTTTTGCTTTCTTAAAGCCATCTTTAAAGGCGATAGAAGCAGCCAGTTTAAACGCCAGCTCAGAGGAGTCAACGTCATGGTAAGAACCGAAGTGCAGACGCACGCCGAGATCAACAACCGGGTAACCTGCCAGTGGACCAGCTTTCAGCTGCTCCTGGATGCCTTTATCAACGGCAGGGATGTATTCACCAGGAATTACACCACCTTTGATGTCGTTGATGAACTCGTAACCTTTCGGATTTGAGCCCGGCTCCAGTGGGTACATGTCGATAACAACATGACCGTACTGACCACGACCACCAGACTGCTTGGCGTGTTTACCTTCGATATCGGTAACTTTAGAGCGAATCGCTTCGCGGTAAGCAACCTGAGGTTTACCGACGTTCGCTTCAACGTTGAATTCACGCTTCATACGGTCAACGATGATGTCGAGGTGCAGCTCACCCATACCGGCGATGATGGTCTGGTTAGACTCTTCATCAGTCCATACGCGGAATGATGGGTCTTCTTTAGCCAGACGGCCCAGAGCCAGACCCATTTTTTCCTGGTCAGCTTTGGTTTTTGGTTCTACGGCGATGGAGATTACCGGCTCTGGGAATTCCATACGCTCCAGAATGATCGGGTTGTCCGGATCACACAGAGTATCACCAGTAGTCACGTCTTTCAGACCGATCGCAGCAGCGATATCGCCCGCACGAACTTCTTTGATCTCTTCACGTTTGTTAGCGTGCATCTGAACGATACGACCGAAACGCTCACGTGCAGATTTCACGGAGTTCAGTACGGTATCACCAGAGTTAACCACACCGGAGTACACACGGAAGAAGGTCAGGTTACCAACAAACGGGTCGGTTGCGATTTTGAACGCCAGTGCAGAGAACGGCTCGTCATCACTTGCGTGACGCTCAGCCGGGGTATCTTTACCGTCGTCCAACATACCGTTGATCGCTGGAACGTCAGTTGGTGCTGGCAGGTAATCGATTACCGCATCCAGCATCGCCTGAACACCTTTGTTCTTAAATGCAGAACCACAGGTTACCAGGATGATTTCGTTGTTCAGCACGCGCTGACGCAGAGCTTTCTTGATTTCTTCCTCGGTCAGCTCTTCGCCGCCCAGGTATTTTTCCATCAGCTCTTCAGACGCTTCCGCAGCGGATTCGATCAGGTTCTGGTGCCATTCGTCAGCCAGGTCCTGCATCTCAGCCGGGATATCTTCGTATTCGAAGGTTACGCCCTGATCAGCATCGTTCCAGTTGATGGCTTTCATTTTCACCAGGTCGATAACGCCGGTGAAGCCTTCTTCAGCACCAATCGCCAGCTGCAGCGGAACAGGGTTCGCGCCCAGACGGGATTTGATCTGACCAACAACTTTCAGGAAGTTTGCACCCATGCGGTCCATTTTGTTAACGAACGCAATGCGTGGAACTTTGTATTTGTTAGCCTGACGCCATACGGTTTCAGACTGTGGCTGAACACCACCAACTGCGCAGTAAACCATTACCGCACCGTCAAGAACACGCATGGAACGTTCTACTTCGATGGTGAAGTCAACGTGGCCCGGGGTGTCGATGATGTTTACGCGATGCGGTTCATACTGCTTCGCCATACCAGACCAGAATGCAGTAGTTGCTGCGGAGGTAATGGTAATACCACGCTCCTGCTCCTGCTCCATCCAGTCCATGGTTGCGGCGCCGTCATGAACTTCACCGATTTTGTGGTTTACACCGGTGTAGAACAGAATACGTTCGGTAGTCGTGGTTTTACCGGCGTCGATGTGCGCACTGATACCGATGTTACGGTAGCGTGCAATGGGTGTTGTACGAGCCATTTGATTCCTCGTTTGTTTCTTTAGACGTTCAGATTAAGTAACCCAGAACGGGCGGCTTACCTGAAGCGCCCGCCTGGTGACTAACACTCCGAAGGGATTACCAACGGTAGTGAGCGAACGCCTTGTTGGCTTCTGCCATACGGTGAACGTCTTCACGTTTCTTAACTGCAGTACCTTTGTTGTCTGCAGCGTCAGTGAGTTCGTTCGCCAGACGCAGGGCCATAGATTTATCACCGCGTTTACGAGCAGCTTCAACGATCCAACGCATTGCCAGAGCATTACGACGAACCGGACGAACTTCAACTGGAACCTGATAAGTAGAACCACCTACGCGGCGGGACTTAACTTCGACGGTCGGACGGACGTTGTCCAGAGCGACTTCGAATGCTTCCAGTTCATTTTTACCAGAACGCTGAGCCAGGGTCTCCAGCGCGCTGTATACGATTGCTTCTGCAGTAGATTTTTTACCATCTACCATCAGGATATTTACAAATTTTGCCAGCAGTTCTGATCCGAACTTAGGATCTGGAAGGATTTTACGCTGACCAATGACGCGACGACGTGGCATGGGAATACTCCGTTGTTAATTCAGGATTGTCCAAAACTCAATAAGTTGAGTGTGACATTAGGTAAATCAGTTTGGCCTTACTTAACGGAGAACCATTAAGCCTTAGGACGCTTCACGCCATACTTGGAGCGAGCTTGCTTACGGTCTTTAACACCGGAGCAGTCAAGCGCACCACGAACGGTGTGGTAACGAACACCCGGAAGGTCTTTAACACGACCGCCACGGATCAGGATCACGGAGTGCTCCTGCAGGTTGTGACCTTCACCACCGATGTAGGAGGTGACTTCGAAACCGTTAGTCAGACGCACACGGCAAACTTTACGCAGTGCGGAGTTTGGTTTCTTAGGAGTGGTGGTATATACACGAGTACATACGCCACGTTTCTGCGGGCAGGCTTCCAGCGCAGGCACGTTGCTTTTTTCAACTTTGCGTGCGCGTGGTTTGCGAACCAGCTGGTTAACTGTTGCCATTAAATAGCTCCTGGTTTTAGCTTTTGCTTCGTAAACACGTAATAAATCGCCTCATATAATATGAGGACGCGAAATTTTAGGGCCATGCCGAAAAGGTGTCAAGAAATATACAACGATCTCTGCTCACCAGGCGAATTGCCCGGTGTGTTTGAGCGTCAGTCTGACGAAGTCAGTATAGCTAACCCTGACGACACTGCTCGAAATTTGACCACAAAGGCCACGAGCTTCGATGTCCTCTTTCAGCGCATACAGGGTTATGGGGGCAGATTGCAGAAGTTCAAGGAAGCGGCTGTCTGCAAGGGCGGCAATCACGCCGTCGGACAGCAGCAGCAGGTCATCACCTTCGCTGACTAAGCGCAGCTGGGCGCTGATGTCATATTGCCACGGAGAACGGCTCAGGGTATGCAGCATGACGGCCTCAGAATCGCAGGATCACATCGTAGCCGTCGAGTTTCTGGCGCAGCGCTTCGGGCTCCAGAATCTCAGGCTCGATAATAAAGGAAGGTGACTTAAGGCCACGCTCGCGCAGCGAAGCCGCACAGAGCCAGCACTCTTCGATGTCGTACAGCGCCATCAGTTTGAACGCCGGAATGTAGTCTCTGGTCAGAATAGCTGCAGGTTTTTGATCGTTAAGCAGCTGCAACACGCCGTCCCCCATAAAGAAGACGCCGATATCCTCCGTCAGCGCTGAAGTCGCCAGCAGCGCATCCAGACCTTCACGCCCGGCAGCACTGCCGTGCGGTGCAGAGACAAAAACATAAGCCACGCGGTTCATCAGAATTGCACCAGTCTGTCGCAGGTTAATGACGCTTCGGCCAGCGCCCCCAGGCCACTCAGCGTAAACCCAGGCTGCAGATTGAATCCCGCCAGGCCCAGCTGACCGGCTTCGGTTTCATCCGTGACACCACGACGTAGCGCCGCAGCCACGCAGATATGCAGCGCAACCTGATGCTGTTGATGCAAAGACTGCCAGGCGCGAACCAAATCAAACTCATCGCTGGCGGGAGCCGTCAGCTGATTGGCGTTGTAAACACCTTCGCGGTAGAAGAAGACGCTGATGAGCTGATGGCCCTCAGCCAACACAGCATTGGCAAACTGCCATGCGCTGCTGGCCTGTTGAGTTCCATACGCCGGGCCCGTCACCAACAGGGCAAAACGCATTACTTATCCTGCCCCTGGAAGTCGCCGCTTTTAAACTGGCGAATATAGAGATAGACGGTGTGTTTGGAGATGTTCAGGCGGTCGGCCACCTGGTTTATCGCATCTTTGATGTCGAAGATCCCTTTTTCGTAAAGGTTAAGGACAATCTGACGATTTTTGGCGTTGTTAGAAACGTTACGATCGGCATTGACCTCTTCGATGGTGAACTCCAGCGTCTGGGTCACCAGGTCTTCGACGGAGGAAGCAAAGTTAACCTGAGAATTCACTTCCGGCGTTTCCGGCGGAATGAAGGTACTCATAATCTGGGAGAATGGCACATCCAGATTCATGTTGATGCAGAGCAGACCGATGACCCGCTGATCGCGGTTACGAATGGCAATCGTCACCGACTTCATCAGTACACCGCTTTTGGCGCGAGTGAAATAGCACTTGGAGACGCTGCTGTCGGCGCCGGTCATATCGTGGAGCATACGCAGCGCAAGGTCAGTTATCGGCGAGCCGATTTGACGCCCGGTATGTTCACCGTTGGCAATACGGATGGCGGAACATTTGAGATCCTGCAGGGAGTGCAGCACGATTTCGCAATGAGAGCCAATGAGCATCGCTAACCCGTCCACTACCGCTTCATAGGATTTCAGGATCTCGAAATCGCTGGGGTCGAAAGGACGTTGATCCAGTAAATCAAGCTCACTGGTTTCGTTGGTTAAAAGCGACCTGGACATGAAAAAAAGCACTCCTTTTCAGGAGCCTGTCGTTAGGTTGTCAGGGCAGGCTCATTATCATTAACAAAATTAAGGCATCTAAAGTAATACGCACATCAGGCGCATGCCAGTATTTATTATATTGCGCCCATAAAAAAACCGCCGCCCTTTCGGACGGCGGCTTGCAGAGACTTATTTTTTGCTGGTATCAGCAGCGGCTTTGTCGTCTGCCGCTGGCGCTGGGGCCGCATCGGCTTTCGCTGCTGGTTTGATGTCCAGCAGTTCAACGTCAAATACCAGAGTGGAGTTCGCAGGGATACCCGGAACGCCGGTTTTACCGTAAGCCAGAGCCGGTGGGATGACCAGCTTGATCTTACCGCCTTTCTTAATGTTCTTCAGACCTTCAGTCCAGCCTGGGATCACGCCGTCCAGACGGAAGGAGAGAGGCTCACCGCGGGTATAAGAGTTATCGAACTCTTTACCGTCTATCAGGGTACCTTTGTAGTTAACAACAACGGTATCGCTGTCTTTCGGTGCATCGCCGGTCCCTTCTTTCTCTACTTTGTACAGCAGGCCAGTAGAGGAAGTTTTCACGCCTTTCTCTTTAGCGAAGCTGTCACGGAACGCTTTACCTTTGGTTTCGTTGTCAGTCGCGTCTTTTTCCATTTTCTGCTGAGCAGCGGTTTTCACGCGAGTCTCGAACGACTGCAGAGTTTGTTCGATTTCCTGATCGGACAGTTTGCTCTTATCAGCAAACGCATCCTGAACACCGGCGATCAGCTGAGTTTTATCCAGTTTGATGCCCAGTTTTTCTTGTTCTTTCAGGGAATTTTCCATGTAACGACCCAGCGATGCACCCAGTGCATAGGCTGATTGCTGATCGTCGCTTTTGAATGCAGAGTTCAGCGCGGCTGGTGCAGCAGCATCGGCAGCCGGAGCAGCTTTCGCCGCCGCAGCATCAGCAGCAAAGGTCAGCGGTGCATTCAGGGCAACGGCCATCGTTGTCGCCAGAAGCGTTACTTTAAACAGTGATTTCATCCATCTCTCCAGGGCCGGGGCATTTCTCTCACCCCAGGGTTAACGTCAATGAGTTACGTACTATAAAGCGTTGTGAAAAAAATCTACATACGAACGCTCTGTAATCGCAGATCTTTTCAGACTCTTTTTGTTTAAATAAGTTTCGTTGCGTGGCTTACAGGCTGCGTGCCCGGCAAAAGTCCCGTAAAATCCGTCAAAAATGAGAGTAACGAGGGAAAAAATGAGCGAGAAAACTCTTGAATCGCGCCTGGAAGAACTGGAAAGCCGTCTGGCATTTCAGGAGATAACCATTGAAGATCTCAACCGGACGGTGACCGCGCACGAGATTGAAATGGCGAAGATGCGCGATAACATGCGCCTGGTGGTTGAAAAGCTGAAAGCCAGCCAGACTTCTCACATCGCTTCCCAGTCTGAAGAAACCCCGCCGCCTCACTATTGAGAAATAAAAAGTTGAGACGTAAAAAAAGCGGGTTTCCCCGCTTTTTTATTGCCTGATGCCTTTCGGCAGAGGGCAACTTAGTGACAACCACAGCCGCCGTTGCCGCCACAGCCGCCTTTACCGCCGTGGTCATGACCGTGGTCGTGGTCGTGACCGTGGCCGCCGCAGCAACCGCCTTCGTGGTCGTGATCGTGGTCATGGCCGTGAGCACCGTGAACGTGGCCATGAGCCAGTTCTTCTTCGGTCGCTTCACGCAGCGCAACAACTTCAACGTGGAATTTCAGGTTCTGGCCAGCCAGCATGTGGTTACCGTCAACGACAACGTGGTCGTCTTCGACTTCGGTGATTTCAACCGGAACCGGACCCTGGTCAGTTTCAGCCAGGAAACGCATGCCAACCTGCAGCTCGTCAACGCCCATGAAGACGTCTTTCGGTACGCGCTGCACCAGATTTTCATCATACTGACCGTAAGCGTCGTTTGCGCCGACTTCGACGTCAAACTTATCGCCTGCTTCGTGACCTTCCAGCGCATTTTCCAGGCCAGAGATCAGGGAACCGTGACCATGCAGGTAGTCGAGCGGCGCACTAACCGGAGACTCATCAACCAACACACCGTCTTCTGTACGTACCTGATAGGCCAGGCTGACCACCAGGTCTTTTGCTACTTTCATGATATCTCCTGAGCATGGGAAGAATAGTGGCGCAGATTGTAGCGGAATTCTGCATCCGTGTACCCCTTAGCTTAAAAAAAGACGGGGCAGATCGCTACTCCGGATGAAAAATGCCAATCACCTGCTCGTCTTTGCGAACGTGCTCGCGGGCTTGTTTATCCGCTTCACGCATCTGGTGACCGCACTTAACGCATTCAACAATATCGACATTATTTTCACGCCACATCGCCATTGAATCCAGCGCCTGGCACGCCGGGCATTTTGCTCCGGCAATAAAACGTTTACGAACGGCCATACTTTACCTTCTATTCAAATTCGTCCCAGCCGTCGAGCTGGCGTCGTTCCTGCTGCATTTCACGCTGGAATATCTCTTCCAGCTCGCGTCGGGCTTCCCGTACGCGAGAGATTTGCTGCGTATCAGTGTGAATCGGCATCAGCTCACGCAGCATACGCATATCCAGACGACGGAAGTGCTGCTGTGCACGATGAGCCTGATGCGGGTGCATGCCCAGCGTAATAAGTGCTTTACGCCCCAGTTCCAGCGCACTGGAAAAAGTCTCACGCGAGAATTGTTTCACACCTGCCTGCAATAATTCGTGAGCCTCCACACGTCCGCGAGCACGAGCCAGAATGTGCAGATGCGGAAAGTGCTGCTGGCAGAGCTCCACCAGCTTCATGGTATCTTCCGGCGCGTTACAGGTGATCACTATCGACTGCGCCTCTTCCGCCCCCGCTGAACGCAGCAGTTCAATCTGCGTGGCATCGCCGTAGTAAACCTTATAGCCATATTTACGCATCAGATTCACCGCGCTGATATCACGCTCCAGCACGGTAATGCGCATTTTGTTGGCCATCAACAGGCGGCCAATCACCTGACCAAAACGACCGAAGCCAACGACAATCACCTGCGGCTTATCGTCTTCCACCCACGGCGTTTCGTCTTCATCCTCCGGTCCGTTAAAGCGGCGGGAAAGCATCTTGTCGACCACTTTCATCACCAGCGGAGTAGTCATCATCGACAGAGTAACAGTCACCAGCAGCAGCGCCATCTGATCGTGCTGGAACAGGCGCTGCGAAGAAGCCGTCGAAAACAGCACGAAGGCAAACTCACCGCCCTGACTCAGCACTCCGGCAAACTGCATGCGCTCGGAGCTGCGCAGGCCATAGACTCTGGCCAGCACGTAAAGCACCAGCGATTTCACCGCCACCAGGACAATCACGCTGCCGATCACCCACAGCAGATGGGTATAAAGCACGCCCAGATTCAGCGCCATGCCCACGGAGATAAAGAACAGGCCGAGTAATAGTCCTTTAAACGGCTCGATGGCGATTTCCAGTTCGTGGCGATACTCACTCTCAGCCAGCAGCACCCCTGCGATAAACGTCCCGAGCGCCATCGACAGCCCCAGCGCATCCATAAACAGCGCCGAGCCCAGCACCAGCAGCAGGGTCGCAGCGGTGAACACTTCGCGCACGCCAGACCCGGCAATAAAGCGGAATACCGGACGCAGCAGATAACGCCCGCCGATCAGCACACCGGCAAAGGCCAGAACCTTAAAGCCGATTTTGATCCAGTCGGGATGTTCATCGCCCGATCCCGCCAGCAGCGGTACCAGCGCTAAGGCGGGGATAACGGCTAAATCCTGAAACAGCAGCACCGAGAAGCCAAGCTGGCCCGATTCGCTGCGATTCATGCCCTTCTCACGCATCAGCTGGAGCGCCATAGCGGTGGACGACATTGCCAGCCCAATCCCGCCTATCACTGCGGCCTGCCAGGAGAAGTCAGTAAACATCAGCAATCCGGCCAGGATCGCGGCGCTGATCAGCACCTGCGCGGCGCCCACGCCAAAGATGGAACGGCGCAGTTGCCACAGTTTGGCCGGGTTCAGTTCCAGCCCGATGATGAACATCAGGAACACCACCCCGAGCTCAGAGAAATGGAGAATTTCGTCCACATCGCTGATAAAACCAAGTCCCCATGGGCCAATGGCGATCCCCGCCAGCAGATAGCCCAACACCGGACCGATACCTAATCTCGCCGCCAGCGGTACCGCCGCGACGGCAGCAAACAGGAACAGCACGCCCGCTAACAGCAAATCCGATCCTTCCATCAGCGACCTCCCGGAGCGACAGGGTTAGCCAGCCATTCGCCGTAGGCTCTGGCATGACTCGCCAACTCTTCCGGCGGCTGACGCCGGGCCCAGTAAACGATAATCGGATTCATCCAGTGCATACGACACAGCGCCGCCGTCAGCTCGAACGGACGCAGGATGTCATTCATCGAATAGCGGTTGAGGGAATCGTAGCGGTAAGCGCTTTCCGGCTCACCGGTGGTGATCACACTTCGCCAGTACTTTCCCGCCAGCTGATTCCCCCCGGGACCACTGGCAAAACCACGGCTCAGGACGCGGTCGAGCCACTCCTTCAGCAGCGCCGGGCAGCTATAGGTATAGAGGGGATGCTGGAACACGATCACGTCGTGCTCCTGAAGCAGCTTTTGCTCGCGTGGAATATCGATAAAAAAATCAGGATAGTGCGCGTACAGATCGTGCACCGTAACGTTTTCAAGCTGTTGTGCCGGCTTAAGCAGGACCCGATTCGCCACCGAGTCCTGAGATTCCGGATGGGCATACAGCAGCAAAACTTTTGCTGTCTCTGACATCATTCCCCTCCCGGTATAAGAACAAACGGCCTTTTTACAGGTTAAACACCCGCTGGCCTCTGATGACTTTTGTCTGGCGTTGTAGTTTTGACTTGCAGTTTTGGGCTACCATGGCCGCCCGATGTCGCGTTGGCGTCATCACACTACATTATCATAATGACAATTTAACATAGTCAGAACATACGGCGCCTTATGATTGTTTTCTCCTCGTTACAAATTCGTCGCGGCGTGCGTGTCCTGCTGGACAACGCCACAGCCACCATTAACCCCGGGCAAAAAGTCGGCCTGGTGGGAAAAAACGGCTGCGGTAAATCCACGCTGCTGTCACTGTTAAAAAACGAGATTAGCGCCGATGGCGGGAGTTTTACCTATCCCGGCAACTGGCAGCTGGCGTGGGTGAACCAAGAAACGCCTGCCCTGCCGCAGCCAGCCCTTGACTATGTTATTGACGGCGATCGCGAATTTCGCCAGCTGGAAGCTGAATTAGCCGCTGCCAATGAGCGCAACGACGGCCACGCCATCGCCACCGTGCACGGCAAACTGGATGCCATCGACGCCTGGACCATTCGTGCGCGCGCCTCAAGCCTGCTGCACGGCCTGGGTTTCAGCAATGAACAGCTTGAACGCCCGACCAGCGATTTCTCCGGCGGCTGGCGCATGCGTCTTAACCTCGCCCAGGCGCTGATCTGCCGTTCCGATCTGCTGCTGCTCGATGAACCGACTAACCACCTCGATCTCGACGCTGTTATCTGGCTTGAGAAATGGCTGAAAAGTTATCCGGGTACGCTGATCCTGATTTCTCACGACCGAGACTTCCTCGACCCGGTGGTTGGAAAAATTATTCACATCGAACAGCAGTCGATGTTTGAGTACACCGGCAACTACTCGTCCTTCGAGATCCAGCGCGCGACGCGTCTGGCGCAGCAACAGTCGACCTACGAAAGCCAGCAGCAAAAAGTGGCACATCTGCAAAGCTTTATCGACCGCTTCAAAGCTAAAGCGTCCAAAGCGAAACAGGCACAGAGCCGCGTAAAAATGCTGGAGCGCATGGAGCTGATTGCCCCGGCGCACGTCGATAACCCGTTCCACTTCAGCTTCCGCGAGCCAGAGAGCCTGCCGAATCCATTACTGAAAATGGAAAAAGTCAGCGCCGGCTATGGCGACAGAACTATTCTTGATTCGATCAAGCTGAACCTGGTGCCGGGTTCGCGCATCGGTCTGCTTGGCCGCAACGGCGCGGGTAAATCTACCCTGATCAAACTACTGGCCGGTGAACTTGCCCCGCAAAGTGGTGAGATTGGTCTGGCGAAAGGCATCAAGCTCGGCTACTTCGCCCAGCATCAGCTGGAATTTTTACGCGCCGACGAATCGCCGTTGCAGCATCTGGCACGCATCGCGCCGAAGGTACTGGAACAGCAGCTGCGTGATTACCTCGGCGGTTTTTGTTTCCCGGGCGATAAGGTCACTGAAGAGACCAGACGCTTCTCCGGCGGAGAAAAAACCCGTCTGGTGCTGGCGCTCATCGTCTGGCAGCGCCCTAACCTGCTGCTGCTCGATGAACCGACCAACCACCTGGATCTCGATATGCGTCAGGCGCTGACCGAAGCGCTGATCGAATTTGAAGGCGCGCTGGTTGTGGTTTCGCACGACCGTCACCTGTTGCGCTCGACCACCGACGATCTGTATCTGGTTCACGATGCCAAAGTGGAAGCTTTCGACGGAGATTTGGAAGATTATCAGCAGTGGCTGAGCAACGTGCAAAAGCAGGAAAGTCTGCCGGATGAACTGCCGAGAGATAACGCCAACAGCGCACAGGCACGCAAAGATCAGAAGCGCCGCGAGGCCGAGCTACGCACCCTGACCCAGCCTTTACGTAAAGATATCGCCCGCCTCGAAAAAGAGATGGAAAAACTCAATGCGAAGCTTGCCGATGCCGAAGAAAAGCTGGGCGACAGCGGGCTGTACGATCAGTCGCGCAAAGCCGAACTGACCGAATGCCTGCAGCAACAGGCTACGGCTAAATCCGGGCTTGAAGAGTGCGAAATGGCCTGGCTGGATGCTCAGGAGCAGCTGGAACAAATGCTTATGGAAGGCTAAAGAAGTTCAACGAAGCCGCTCTGCGCCTCAATTTCATAAACATGAAATCGCCAGGGCGGTATAGTAGACAGGATTTTCACGACAATAGCGTAGCAGGTATGGCCCAGGTAACCCCAGTAGAGTTCGAGATCCCACCGGAAGATAACGACACATTTGTGCCGATGAAAGGCGTGAGCAACTGCCATTTGCAGACCATGCTCCCGCGCCTGATCCGTCGCAAAGTGTTGTTTACACCGCACTGGCAGCGCCTTGAGCTTCCTGATGGGGATTTTGTCGATCTGGCCTGGAGTGAAGATCCTGAGCAGGCAAAACATAAACCTCGCTTAGTGGTCTTTCACGGTCTGGAAGGCAGCCTGTACAGCCCTTACGCCCACGGGCTTATCCACGCGGCGCAGCAGCGCGGCTGGCTCGGCGTGGTGATGCATTTTCGTGGCTGCAGCGGCGAACCAAATCGCAACGACAGGATTTACCACTCCGGCGAAACGGAAGATGGTACCTGGTTCCTCTCCTGGCTGCGCCGTGAATTTGGCGAAGTGCCTACGGCGGCGGTCGGTTATTCTCTCGGCGGGAATATGCTTGGCTGTCTGCTGGCTAAGGAAGGTGACAACACGCCTCTGGATGCCGCCGTTATCGTCTCCGCGCCGTTTATGCTGGAAGCCTGCAGCTATCACATGGATAAAGGCTTCTCACGCGTTTACCAGCGCTACCTGCTGAACCTGCTGAAGGCCAACGCTTCCCGCAAGCTGAAAGCCTATCCGGGGACGCTGCCGGTTGATTTGAAACGGCTGAAGAGCGTGCGCCGCATTCGCGAATTTGACGACCTGATCACCTCGAAGATCCACGGTTTCGCCGACGCTATCGACTATTACCGTCAGTGCAGCGCTATGCCAGTGTTGAGCCAGATAACCAAACCGACGCTGATCATCCACGCGAAGGACGATCCGTTCATGGATCATCACTCCATTCCGTCGCAGGAAGAGCTGCCAACGAATATTCAGTATCAGCTTACGGAACACGGCGGGCACGTCGGTTTTGTTGGCGGCACACTGCGCCATCCGGAAATGTGGCTGGAAAAACGTATTCCCGGCTGGTTGAGTCGCTTTCTGGGGGGTGTCGAATGATGATCCCCTGGCAGGATCTGGCTCCCGAAACGCTGGAAAATCTGATTGAAAGCTTTGTGTTGCGCGAAGGCACCGATTATGGTGAACATGAACGTTCGCTTGAAGATAAAGTCGCCGACGTAATACGCCAGTTGCAAAGCGGAGAAATCGTGCTGGTGTGGTCTGAACTGCACGAGACAGTCAACCTGATGCTCCGCAACCAGTTTCGCGGCTGACTATACTAAAACAATTGCTTATTCAGGGAGTTGTTCATCATGTCAGCCAAACATCCGGTGATTGCCGTAACCGGCTCCAGCGGCGCGGGTACCACCACCACCAGCCTCGCCTTTCGCAAGATTTTCGCTCAGTTAAACCTCAGCGCGGCTGAAGTTGAAGGCGACAGCTTCCACCGCTATACCCGCCCTGAAATGGACATGGCTATCCGCAAAGCGCGCGATATGGGTCGCCATATCAGCTACTTTGGCCCGGATGCCAACGACTTTGGCCTGCTGGAACAGACTTTTGCCACCTACGGCCAGAACGGTAGCGGGCAGTCGCGCAAATATCTGCACACCTACGACGAAGCCGTTCCCTGGAATCAGGTGCCTGGCACATTTACGCCCTGGCAGCCTCTTCCCGAGCCAACGGACGTGCTGTTCTATGAAGGGCTGCACGGCGGTGTGGTAACGCCACAAAACGACGTAGCAAAGCACGTCGATTTGCTGGTTGGCGTGGTGCCTATCGTCAATCTGGAATGGATCCAGAAACTCACCCGCGATACCAGCGAGCGCGGACACTCACGCGAAGCGGTGATGGATTCCGTAGTGCGGTCGATGGAAGATTACATCAATTTCATCACCCCACAGTTTTCCCGCACCCACATCAACTTCCAGCGCGTGCCAACAGTCGACACCTCAAACCCGTTCGCCGCCAAAAGCATCCCGTCGCTGGATGAAAGCTTTGTGGTGATCCATTTCCAGAACCTGGGCGATATCGATTTCCCCTGGCTGCTGGCGATGCTCCAGGGCTCGTTTATTTCACACATGAATACGTTAGTGGTCCCGGGCGGGAAGATGGGGCTGGCGATGGAGCTGATTATGTCGCCGCTGGTGCAACGCCTGATGGAAGGCCGGGCAATTCAGTAAATCTCAGAACTGCCGGATGCGGCTACGCCTTATCCGGCCTACAAGAAAGAGTAGGCCGGTGTAAGCGAAGCGCACCCGGCAATAAAAATCAGGCCTCAACCACTTCAAACGAGTGAGTGATCTTCGCCGCTTTCTCCAGCATCAGCGCCACAGAGCAGTATTTCTCAGCAGAGAGATCCACCGCGCGCGATACCGCTGCTTCTTTCAGATCTTTGCCGGTAACAATGAAGTGCAGATTAATGTGAGTGAACAGGCGCGGCGCTTCTTCACGACGCTCGGAAGTCAGCTTCACTTCGCAATCCTGTACGTCGTGACGGCCCTTTTGCAGAATGGACACCACGTCGATTGCGCTACAGCCGCCGGCGGCCATCAGCACCATTTCCATCGGGCTCGGCGCTTTATCGCCAGAGTTACCGTCCATCAAAATCTGGTGGCCAGAAGCAGACTCGCCCAGGAAGGTTAACCCTTCAACCCATTTCACACGCGCTTGCATAGTTGTAACTCCAGAGTGGCAAATTTCCTCTCAGATTACGCGCACATAAGAAATCTCGCAACGGAAGGCGACGTGGGTCATGCTGAAGCGAGACACCAGGAGACATGCAGCAAAAGCTATGCTAAAACAGTCGGGATGCTACAGTATTACATTGAAGTACTGCATGTATGCAGAGGACACCACCTACAGGCTGCGGCATAATTCGACAGCCGACTTCCCAGGCACAGGGAAGGATACGATTGCAAAGCCAGCGGCAGTGTCGTTTCTGCCACTGGAGACAGCTTATAACAGAGGATAACCGCGCATGGTGCTTGGCAAACCGCAAACAGACCCTACCCTTGAATGGTTCTTGTCTCATTGCCACATTCATAAGTACCCATCGAAGAGCACGCTGATTCACCAGGGTGAAAAGGCTGAAACGCTGTATTACATCGTGAAAGGCTCTGTTGCCGTACTCATCAAGGACGAAGAAGGGAAAGAGATGATCCTCTCTTACCTCAACCAGGGCGATTTTATCGGCGAGCTTGGTCTGTTTGAAGAAGGCCAGGAGCGCAGCGCATGGGTGCGGGCAAAAACTGCTTGTGAAGTGGCTGAAATCTCTTATAAAAAATTCCGTCAGCTGATTCAGGTGAACCCGGACATCCTGATGCGTCTGTCTTCTCAGATGGCGCGCCGTCTGCAGGTGACCTCCGAGAAAGTGGGTAACCTCGCTTTCCTCGACGTAACCGGTCGTATCGCCCAGACCCTGCTGAACCTGGCAAAACAACCTGATGCCATGACCCACCCGGACGGTATGCAAATTAAAATCACCCGTCAGGAAATCGGTCAGATCGTGGGCTGCTCCCGTGAAACCGTTGGCCGTATTCTGAAAATGCTGGAAGATCAAAACCTGATCTCCGCTCACGGTAAAACCATCGTCGTTTACGGCACTCGCTAAGCTCGCTTAACGGCGTATTGTTCCCGCAGTACGCCGTTTTTGTCTCTACCGTTTATGTGGCGCAGGCTAATTTATCATCCGGAAATTAACTACGCACTGCGGCAAACCCTGGTGCTGTGCACGCCCGTGGCTATCGGCCTGGCGCTCGGTTATCTCAAGTACGGCCTGCTGTTCTCCTTAGTCCCTGCCTGTTGCAACATTGCTGGTCTGGATACTCCCCACAAACGTTTTTTCAAACGGCTGATTATCGGCGGTTCCCTGTTTGCTGGCTGTAGCCTCGCGGTCCAGCTGTTGCTGGCCGAAATGCTGCCGTTGCCGCTGATCCTGACCGTGCTGGCGATGACGCTGGGCGTGACAGCCGAAATCAGTTCGCTGCACGCACGCCTGCTGCCCGCATCGCTAATCGCCGCTATTTTTACCCTCAGCCTCGCCGGAAATATGCCGGTCTGGGAACCCTTGCTCATCTATGCTCTCGGCACGCTGTGGTACGGCTTGTTCAACTGGCTGTGGTTCTGGATGTGGCGCGAGCAGCCGCTACGGGAGTCGCTGAGTCTCCTGTATCGCCAGCTGGCCGATTACTGCGAAGCCAAGTACAGCATGTTGACGCAGCACACCGATCCTGAAAAATCGCTCCCGCCGCTGCTGGCACGCCAGCAAAAAGCCGTCGATCTGATTACCCAGTGCTACCAGCAGCTCCACATGCTGGCCGCCAACAAAAACCACGATTACAAACGCCTGCTGCGCGCCTTTCAGATGGGGCTGGATCTGCAGGAACATATTTCCGTCAGCCTGCACCAGCCTGCTGAGGTGCAAAAACTGGTGGAGCGCAGCCATGCAGAGGCGGTGATCCGCTGGAATGCTCAGACCATCGCCGCACGTCTGAGAGTGATGGCAGACGACATTCTTTATCATCGCTTCCCGCAGCGATTCAACATGGATAAGCAGATTGGCGCGCTGGAAAAAATCGCCCGGCAGCATCCGGATAATCCCGTTGGTCAGTTCTGCGTCTGGCACTTTGGCCGCATCGCTAAGGTTTTACGCATGCAGCGTCCGCTGTATCCGCGCAATCTGATGGCCGACAACGAACGTCGGCTGCCGGTGTTCGCCGCGCTGAAAAGCTATCTGTCGCTGAAATCCCCCGCTTTACGCAACGCCGCACGAATCAGCGTGATGCTGAGTATCGCCAGCCTGATGGGCTCCGCGCTGCATCTGCCGAAACCGTACTGGATCCTGATGACCGTCCTGCTGGTAACGCAAAACGGCTACGGGGCCACGCGAGTGAGAATTTTCCACCGTGCGGCAGGCACGCTGGCCGGATTAGTCATTGCCGGAGCCACGTTGCACTACCACGCGCCTGAAGGTTATGCCCTGCTGGCGATGCTGGTGATAACGATGGTGAGCTACCTGATCATTCGCAAAAGCTACGGCTGGGCGACGGTCGGCTTTACCATCACGGCGGTATACACCATCCAGTTGCTGACCCTGAACGGCGATCAGTTTATCGTCGCGCGGCTTATCGATACGCTGATTGGCTGTCTGATTGCGTTCGGTGGGATGGTCTGGCTGTGGCCGCAGTGGCAAAGCGGCCTGCTGCGTAAGAATGCGCAACAGGCGCTGGAAGCAGACCAGGAAGCCATCCGGCTGATATTGAGCAGCGATCCGCAGGCTCCAGCGCTGGCCTACCAGCGCATGCGGGTCAATCAGGCACACAACGCCTTGTTCAACTCGCTCAACCAGGCGATGCAGGAACCCGGCTTTAACTCTCACTACCTGGCCGATATGAAGCTGTGGGTCACCCACAGTCAGTTTATTGTCGAGCATATCAACGCCATGACCACCCTCGCCCGCGAGCACAACATGCTGACGGAGGATTTGGCCCAGCGCTATCTGGAGTCCTGCGAGATTGCCCTGCAGCGCTGTCAGCAGCGCCTGGAGTATGACGAAGCGGGGGGATCGGGAGATGCGAACATTATGGAGTCGCCGGAAACGCTGACCCACGGGCCGTTAAGCACCATGGAACAGCATCTGCAGCGCATTTTGGGGCATCTGAGCACCATGCACACCATTTCGTCGGTGGCATGGCGTCAGCGCCCGCATCATGGGATTTGGCTCAAACGCCGGGCCTGATTACCAGGCGGCGCGGTACCTGGCCCGTAGGTCCGTGCAAGCGTAGCGCCGCCGGGCAAATATCAACCCACGATCTTCTTCACCGCGCGAGCAAATCGCTGCATCCCTTCGTCGATATCGGCGCTCTCTACCACCAACGACGGCGCAAAGCGCATCACATCCGTTCCGGCATTCAGCACCATCACTCCTTCTTCAGCAGCGGCATGCAGGAATTCACGCGCGCGGCCTTTGTACTGCGGTTTCAGCTCCGCGCCAATCAGCAGCCCCTTGCCACGCACCTCACTGAAGACGTCCAGCTGCGCGTCAATCTGCTGTAAATGCTGCACAAACTGTTCGCGCTTCGTCTGCACGTTATTGAGTACTTCCGGCGTATTGATGATGTCAAAAGCCGCACCGGCCACCGCACAGGCCAGCGGGTTGCCGCCGTAGGTTGAGCCATGGGAGCCAACGTGAAACGCGCTGGCGATCTCTTCAGTTGTCAGCATCGCGCTGACAGGGAAGCCGCCGCCCAGTGCTTTAGCGCTGGTGAGAATATCCGGCGTCACGCCATACTGCATGTAGGCGAACAGCGAGCCGGTGCGCCCCATGCCGCACTGCACTTCATCAAAGACTAACAGCGCCTGATGCTGGTCGCACAGCTCACGCAGGCCTTGCAGAAACTCCGGCGTTGCCGCCGTCACCCCACCTTCGCCCTGAATAGGCTCGACGACGACCGCACAGGTATGATCGTCCATTACGGCTTTCACCGCATGCAGATCGTTAAAAGGAACGTGGATGATATCGGCAGGTTTTGGACCAAATCCGTCGGAATACTTCGGCTGACCGCCGACCGAAACGGTAAACAGCGAGCGGCCGTGAAAGGCGTTGTGGAAGGCGATGATCTTCGTTTTGTAAGGGCTGTGCTTCGTCACGGCATAGTGGCGTGCCAGCTTGAAGGCGGTTTCGTTGGCTTCAGTGCCAGAATTCATAAACGCCACGCGTTCGGCAAACGTCGCGGCCACAAGCTTACGACCCAGGCGCAGCGCGGGTTCGTTGGTGAACACGTTGCTGGTGTGCCACAGCGTCTCGCCCTGCGCTTTCAGCGCTTCCACCAACGCAGGATGACAGTGCCCCAGCGCCGTTACCGCAATACCGCCGGCAAAATCTACGTACTCTTTGCCCTGCTGATCCCATACCCGGCTGCCTTTTCCTTTCACCGGGATAAATTCCGCTGGAGCATAAATAGGCAGGATCACTTCATCGAAGGTAGCCCGGGTAATTGCCGTTGGTTCAGTCGCCATGTCGTGCCTCACACAGTCATGATTATGAAAATATAATCACAAAATATGCTTAAAAAATCATTTCATGGCAAGATGAATTATCGGCGAAGGAAGTTTTCCAGCAGCTGATGCCCCTGCTCACTGAGAATGCTTTCCGGGTGAAACTGCACGCCCTCGAGATCCCATTCACGATGGCGGATCCCCATGATTTCACCGGTTTCACTACGCGCGGTCACTTCAAAACAGGCAGGAAGCGTTGGCGGATCAATCACCAGAGAGTGATAGCGGGTAACGGTGAGCGGGTTATTCAGTCCACTGAAAACGCCTGCGCCGGTATGCGTAATGGGTGAGGTTTTGCCGTGCATCACTTTCGCCGCGCGTACAATCGTCGCACCGAACGCCTGCGCCATTGCCTGATGCCCAAGACAAACGCCTAATATCGGCAATTTACCGGCGTAATGGCGGATAACGTCCAGCGAGATGCCCGACTCGTCCGGCGTGCAGGGGCCGGGAGAAATAACGATTTTTTCCGGAGCGAGCTGTGCGATTTCATCCAGGGTAATGTCATCATTGCGCCTGACCACCACGTCCGCGCCCAGCTCGCAAAAGTACTGGTAGAGATTCCAGGTGAAGGAATCATAGTTATCAATAAGCAGGATCATGGCGGCTCCGGTATCAGCAAACCGGCCTATTCTACTCAGTTTCCGCCACTTCGTTGACCACTTTAGTGAATAGCTCGATCAGCGGCTGGAGATTGCCCATCGCCCCACTCTGATTCGCCTGGTTCCAGGCCTCTGGCACAATGTCATCCCAACGCAAGACATAGCCCGCGTGAATAGCCAGCTGCTCAAAGAAGATCCTCTGGGAAATACCATTGCCGCTCATAAATGGGTGTAGCATATTGATTTCACAATAGTAATGACTGACTTTGTCCGTAAATTTCTCTTTATCAAGGCCGACCAGATATTTGTCGTGTTCCAGCGCTTCCATCAGTTCGTTGCCCATCTTCTCGATGTATTCGAAATGACAAAAAGGAATGTCGCCTTTAGAAATATCGGCGGTGCGGAACTCTCCCGCTCGTTTCATCTCTCTGCGATATAAATGGCGGTGAAGGGAGCACAGATGCGGCAGCCCAGGTGTAGAAGGCCCCAGTTCCAGCGTCTCTATGTTGGGTTCAGAAGGGCCATGGCCTTTTTCAAGGCGACGGCTGGCCTGAAAATTGGTATTGCGGGTTTTCTCCCAGAGGCGGGATTTTTGTTTGTCGGGGAGTTTTTTCATCTGGACCTCCCTGACGGTTTCCCGTTTGCCACAAGTATAAGCAGCAAATTCGGGTTACGCAGAAAGGCCAGAACAACGCGGGTCCGATAACCCGCGTCAGAGAAGATTACGGCAGGACTTTCGCAGAGAGGATAACTACCGGTTTTGTCGGCACATTCTGGTATGGGCCAACGTCGTGGGAAGGAACCTGGGAGATCTTGTCTGCCACATCCATCCCTTTCACAACTTTACCAAATACCGCATAGCCAAAATCACGCTGGCCGTGGTCGAGAAACGCATTGTCAGCTACGTTAATAAAGAACTGGCTGGTTGCGCTGTCTTTATCGGCGGTACGTGCCATTGAAATGGTCCCGCGCTTGTTGAGCAGGCCGTTGTCCGCTTCATTTTTGATAGGCGGGTTAGGCTGCTTCTGCTGCATCTGCTCAGTAAATCCGCCGCCCTGGATCATAAAGCCGGGGATCACGCGGTGGAAAGGGGTGTTGTTGTAGAAACCGCTGTTCACGTAGTTAACAAAGTTTTCTACAGAAACAGGCGCTTTAGCGCTGTTGAGCTCCAGCTCAATGTTACCGGCAGACGTGGTGAGCAGGACGTGCGGGTCGGCTTTTGCCGCCAGAGCTGAAGTGGAGATGGCTGAGAGTGCAACGACAGCCGCCACGGCAGCCAGAGTAGATTTGAGCATGGTAATTCCTTAAACGGGAACGGTAGAGAATGCGAATCGCTTGATTCTAAAAGGCGATTGGCATACAGACCAGCCTTTTACTTAAGTTTACGCATCAGTAACAGTTGTAACGTAGCGGATTTTTTCCGTCAGCCCAATTAAATGTGACATATAGCAAATTAAACTCAGAATAATTTCATCGTTTTCATAATAAACGTTTGCCTCCGTCACACTAACGCATAAAATCTGCCCACACCGCGCAGTGTCAATGCGTTTTACAGTTCTAAACACAGGCCAGTCATGACTAACAGCAACCGTATCAGGCTCACATGGATCAGCTTCTTCTCATACGCTCTTACCGGCGCCCTGGTGATCGTCACCGGGATGGTGATGGGCAATATCGCTGATTATTTCCACCTTCCCGTTTCCAGTATGAGTAACACTTTCACGTTCCTCAATGCCGGGATCCTTATCTCCATCTTCCTGAATGCCTGGCTGATGGAAATTGTGCCGCTGAAAACGCAGCTGCGTTTTGGCTTTATTCTGATGGTGCTGGCCGTTGCCGGGCTGATGTTCAGCCACAGCCTGGCACTGTTCTCAGCCTCAATGTTTGTGCTGGGGCTGGTCAGCGGGATCACCATGTCTATCGGGACCTTCCTGATCACCCATATGTATGAAGGCCGTCAGCGCGGCGCGCGTCTGCTGTTTACCGACTCCTTCTTCAGCATGGCCGGGATGATCTTCCCGATGGTTGCAGCGTATCTGCTGGCTCGCAGCATCGAATGGTATTGGGTTTATGCCTGTATTGGCCTGGTGTATGTCGCCATTTTCCTGCTGACCTTCGGCTGTGAATTCCCGGTCCTGGGCAAAAAAGCCGAACAGAGCGCTGAACCAGTGGCGAAAGAGAAATGGGGGATCGGCGTGCTGTTCCTGTCCGTCGCCGCGCTTTGCTACATTCTCGGCCAGCTTGGTTTTATCTCCTGGGTGCCGGAATATGCAAAAGGTCTGGGCATGAGCCTGAACGATGCGGGCAAACTGGTCAGTGATTTCTGGATGTCGTACATGTTCGGCATGTGGGCGTTCAGCTTTATCCTGCGCTTCTTCGACCTGCAGCGCATCCTGACCGTGCTGGCAGGCATGGCGACCGTGCTGATGTATCTGTTCATCAACGGCACGCCTGAAAACATGCCGTACTTCATTCTGACGCTGGGCTTCTTCTCCAGCGCAATCTACACCTCAATCATCACTCTGGGCTCACAGCAGACCAAAGTGGCTTCGCCAAAGCTGGTGAACTTCGTGCTGACCTGCGGCACTATCGGCACCATGCTGACCTTCGTGGTTACCGGCCCGATTGTGGCCCACAGCGGCCCGCTGGCGGCGCTGCATACCGCCAACGGTCTGTATGCCGTGGTCTTCGTGATGTGCTTCGTGCTGGGCTTTGTGACCCGTCATCGCCAGCATGGCGTAACGGCAGCCGGTCACTAAAAGTCGTTTAGCTCTTTAAGGTCCGGGAAGGGGCTGTGCTTCGTCAGAAACAGCTCCTCCCCACCCTGGTCCATCTGCACCCAGGTCTGCGACAGCTGCGTCGTGGCAATCACCCGGCCCTGACGAATTGACCAGCGCACCGGCACCTGGCAGCGCACGGCCTCAAAGCCGTTTTCCGCAGGCAGAATAATCAGATTCGCCGCCTTCCCGACCTCGATGCCATAGTCCTCAACGCCAAACGTGCGTGCGCTATTGTGAGTGATTAAGTTCAGCCCTTCGTTTATCTGCTGGTAGCCCATCATCTGGCAAACGTGCAGCCCCATATGCAGCACCTGCAGCATGTTTCCGGTGCCGAGCGGATACCACGGATCAAAGACGTCATCATGACCGAAGCAGACGTTAATGCCCGCTTCCAGAAGCTCCTTCACTCGGGTAATGCCACGGCGCTTTGGATAGTCGTCAAAGCGTCCCTGAAGATGGATGTTCACCAGCGGGTTGGCGACAAAGTTAATGCCCGAGAGCTTCAGCAGGCGGAACAGGCGAGAGGTATAAGCGCCGTTATAGGAGTGCATTGCCGTGGTATGGCTGGCGGTAACCCGATGACCGATGCCCTCTTTCAACGCCAGCGCCGCCACCGTTTCAACAAACCGCGACTGCTCGTCGTCGATTTCATCGCAGTGAATATCCAGCGGACGGTCATACTTCTTCGCTAACGCAAAAGCGATATGCAGGGACTCAACGCCGTATTCGCGGGTAAATTCAAAATGCGGAATAGCCCCTACAACGTCGGCGCCCAGTTCTAATGCTTTTTCCAGCAGCGCCGCGCCGTCCGGGTAAGAGAGAATGCCTTCCTGCGGGAAAGCCACGATTTGCAAATCCACCCACGGCGCCACTTCTTTCTTCACTTCCAGCATTGCCTTCAGCGCCGTCAGCGTCGGATCTGATACGTCCACATGTGTGCGCACATACTGAATGCCGTTAGCGATCTGCATCTTCAGCGTTTTCCACGCGCGGGCTTTCACGTCTTCATGTGTCAGCAGCGCCTTGCGCTCTGCCCAGCGCTCAATCCCTTCAAACAGCGTACCGGACTGATTCCAGTTCGGCTCTCCGGCTGTCTGAGTGGTATCCAGATGGATGTGCGGTTCGATAAACGGCGGGATCGCCAGCCCGCCGCGCCCGTTGAGTACCTCCAGGCTTTCATGGCGACTTTCCCCCATAGGGGTAATCGACTGGATGCGCCCTTCATCAATGCCCAGCTGCCATAATCCTTCACGCCCGGGTAAGCGAACGTTTCCTATCAGCCATAAAGAGGTGGTTGCCATGCTCTGTTCTCCCGGTCTGGTGCGCCAGTCGCCCCTGTTTCATTTTTAGGCTAAAACCCGCACATTTTGTACATTATTTCAGCAATCAAGAAAAGTCTGTCATTTCCGTTACTTACAAAACCCCTGACAAATCAAACATATACCACTTAAGGGGTAGGTTAGGGCGAAATTGATTCATATCAATAAGTCACCATGCTGAATCGTTAAGGTAGGCGGTAATAGAAAAGAAATCGAGGCAAAAATGAGCAAAGTCAGACTCGCTATTATCGGAAACGGCATGGTCGGCCACCGCTTTATTGAGGATCTTCTCGATAAAGCTCCGGCGGATCAGTTCGACATTACCGTCTTCTGTGAAGAACCCCGTATCGCCTACGACCGCGTACATCTCTCATCTTACTTCTCTCACCACACCGCGGAAGAACTTTCTCTGGTGCGTGAAGGGTATTATGAGAAACACGGCGTTAAGGTGCTGGTTGGCGAACGCGCCATCACCATCAACCGCCAGGAAAAGGTGATTCACTCAAGCGCGGGTCGTTCCGTGTTTTACGACAAGCTGATCATGGCAACCGGCTCCTATCCGTGGATCCCGCCGATCAAAGGCTCTGAAACTCAGGACTGCTTCGTTTATCGCACCATTGAAGATCTCAACGCCATCGAAGCCTGCGCCCGTCGCAGCAAGCGCGGCGCGGTAGTCGGCGGCGGCCTGCTGGGCCTGGAAGCCGCGGGCGCGCTGAAAAATCTCGGCGTTGAAACCCACGTCATCGAATTTGCCCCGATGCTGATGGCTGAGCAGCTGGACCCGATGGGTGGCGATCAGCTGAAGCGTAAAATCGAAAGCATGGGTGTGCGCGTGCACACCAGCAAAAATACCAAAGAGATCGTCCAGGAAGGCACAGAAGCGCGTAAAACCATGCGCTTTGCCGACGGCAGCGAGCTCGAAATCGACTTCATCGTCTTCTCCACCGGTATTCGCCCACGCGACAAGCTGGCGACTCAGTGCGGCCTGGCCACCGGTCAGCGCGGTGGGATCATGGTCAATGACACCTGCCAGACCTCCGATCCGGATATCTACGCTATCGGCGAATGCGCCAGCTGGAACAATCGCGTGTACGGTCTGGTCGCTCCTGGCTACAAAATGGCGCAGGTTGCCGTTGACCATATCCTCGGCACAGAAAACCGCTTCGAAGGTGCCGACCTCAGCGCCAAGCTGAAGCTGCTGGGCGTGGACGTTGGCGGTATCGGTGATGCGCATGCCCGCACGCCAGGCGCACGCAGCTACGTCTATCTCGATGAAAGCAAAGAAGTCTACAAACGCCTGATCGTCAGCCCGGATAACAAAACCCTGCTCGGCGCGGTTCTGGTGGGTGACACCAGCGACTTCGGCAACCTGCTGCAGCTGGTGCTGAACGCCATTGAGCTGCCGGAGAACCCGGACGCGCTGATCCTTCCGGCTCACGCAGCCAGCGGCAAACCAGCTATCGGCGTCGATAAACTGCCGGACAGCGCGCAGATTTGCTCCTGCTTCGACGTGACCAAAGGCGATCTGGTCAGCGCCATCAACAAAGGCTGCCATACCGTGGCGGCGCTGAAGGCGGAAACCAAAGCCGGAACCGGCTGCGGCGGCTGTATCCCGCTGGTGACCCAGGTGCTGAACGCCGAACTGGCGAAACAGGGCATCGAGGTGAACAACAACCTCTGTGAGCACTTCGCCTTCTCTCGTCAGGAGCTGTATCACCTGATCCGCGTGGAAGGGATTAAAACCTTCGACGAGCTGCTGGCGAAATACGGTAAAGGCTACGGCTGCGAAGTCTGTAAACCAACCGTCGGTTCTCTGCTGGCTTCCTGCTGGAATGAGTACATCCTCAAACCACAGCACACGCCGCTGCAGGACACCAACGACAACTTCCTGGCGAACATCCAGAAAGACGGGACTTATTCCGTGATCCCACGTTCTGCGGGCGGTGAAATCACCCCTGACGAGCTGATGGCGGTTGGACGTATCGCGCAGGAATTCAACCTGTACACCAAGATCACCGGTTCTCAGCGTATAGGCTTGTTCGGCGCGCAGAAAGACG
Organism: Enterobacteriaceae bacterium 89; assembly: GCA_014156375.1. Taxonomy (GTDB): domain Bacteria; phylum Pseudomonadota; class Gammaproteobacteria; order Enterobacterales; family Enterobacteriaceae; genus Scandinavium. Next base: position 1,597,359 of record RQJH01000003.1, read on the forward strand.
ATCTGCCGGAAATCTGGCGTCAACTGATTGAAGCGGGCTTCGAAACCGGTCACGCGTATGCCAAAGCGCTGCGTATGGCGAAAACATGCGTCGGCAGCACCTGGTGCCGTTACGGCGTGGGCGACAGCGTTGGCTTCGGCGTGGAGCTGGAAAACCGCTACAAGGGCATCCGTACCCCGCACAAAATGAAGTTCGGCGTTTCCGGCTGTACTCGTGAATGTGCGGAAGCTCAGGGCAAAGATGTGGGCATCATCGCCACCGAGAAAGGCTGGAACCTGTACGTCTGCGGTAACGGCGGGATGAAACCACGTCACGCCGATCTGCTGGCCGCTGACCTCGATCACGATACGCTGATTAAGTATCTCGATCGCTTTATGATGTTCTACATCCGTACGGCAGATAAACTGACCCGTACCGCGCCGTGGCTCGACAACATGGAAGGCGGCATCGAGTATCTGAAAGCGGTGATCATCGAAGATAAACTCGGTCTGAACGACCATCTGGAAGAAGAGCTGGAACGTCTGCGCGCCGAAGTTGCCTGCGAATGGACCGAAACGGTTAACAATCCTGCAGCGCAGGGTCGCTTCAAACACTTCGTCAACAGCGCACAGCGTGACCCGAATGTACAGATCGTGCCTGAGCGCGCGCAGCATCGTCCGGCCACGCCTTATGAGCGTATCCCGGTCACTCTGGTGGAGGAAAAAGCATGAGCCAGTGGGTAAACATCTGCAACATCGACGAGATCCTGCCGCAGACCGGCGTCTGCGCACTGCTCGGCCACGAACAGGTTGCGATTTTCCGTCCTTATCATGACCACCAGGTGTTCGCTATCAGCAACATCGACCCGTTCTTCCGCGCCAGCGTGCTCTCCCGTGGGCTTATCGCCGAGCACAACGGCGAGCTGTGGGTCGCCAGTCCGCTGAAAAAGCAGCGCTTCCGCCTCAGCGACGGCCTTTGCATGGAAGATGAAAGCCACTCAATTGCACATTTTGAAGTGCGTGTGAAAGACGGTCAGGTACAATTGAAAGCCTGATGACCCTTCCGGCGGCGCTCTGCCGCCGGAATTGTTTTCCCCTCCCTGTAGCGAGACTTCCATGGATCACTTACCTATTTTCTGCCAGCTTCGCGAACGAGATTGCCTGTTAGTTGGCGGCGGCGACGTCGCTGAACGCAAAGCCCGCCTGCTGCTCGACGCCGGTGCAAAGCTGACCGTTAACGCCCTCGATTTCGCCCCGCAGTTCCGCGTCTGGGCAGAAGCGGGAATGCTGACCCTGGTGGAAGGGGAATTTGACAGCTCGCTGCTGGAAAAAAGCTGGCTGGCTATCGCCGCCACGGACGATGACGCGGTGAATGCAAAAGTGAGTGAAGAAGCCGAAAAACGGCGGATCTTCTGCAACGTGGTGGATGCGCCGAAACAGGCCAGCTTCATCATGCCATCGATTATTGACCGCTCACCGCTGATGGTCGCCGTCTCTTCCGGCGGCACGTCGCCGGTACTTGCTCGCCTGCTGAGGGAAAAAATCGAGTCGCTGCTGCCGCTGCATCTTGGTCAGGTGGCAAAATTCGCAGGCCAGCTGCGTGGACGGGTGAAGCAGCAGTTTGCCACCGTCGGCGAACGTCGCCGCTTCTGGGAAAAGCTGTTCGTCAACGACAGGCTGGCTCAGTCGCTGGCCAATCAGGATAGCCAGGCTGTCACCGAAACCACTGAGCAGCTGCTGAGCGAACCACTGGATAATCGTGGGGAAGTCGTGCTGGTTGGCGCAGGTCCTGGTGATGCCGGCCTGTTAACGCTCAAAGGGCTGCAGCAAATCCAGCAGGCCGATATCGTGGTGTATGACCGCCTGGTCTCTGACGACATCATGAACCTGGTGCGCCGTGACGCTGACCGGGTGTTTGTCGGCAAACGCGCAGGCTTCCACTGCGTTCCTCAGGAAGAGATTAACCAGATCCTGCTGCGTGAAGCGCAGAAAGGAAAACGCGTAGTGCGCCTGAAAGGCGGCGACCCGTTCATCTTTGGCCGCGGCGGTGAAGAACTCGAAACCCTGTGCAACGCCGGGATCCCTTTTTCTGTCGTCCCTGGCATCACCGCAGCATCCGGCTGTTCGGCCTATGCAGGTATCCCCCTGACCCATCGAGACTACGCGCAGAGCGTGCGCCTGATTACCGGGCACCTGAAAACCGGCGGCGAACTCGACTGGCACAATCTGGCAGCTGAAAAACAGACTCTGGTGTTCTATATGGGCCTGAATCAGGCTGCGACTATTAGCGAGAAACTCCGTGAGCACGGTATGGCAGCAGACATGCCCGTCGCACTGGTAGAGAACGGCACGGCGGTGAAACAGCGCGTGGTCGAAGGAACCCTGAACGACTTAGCAGAGCTTGCTCAGCAGGTCGCCAGCCCGGCGCTGATTATCGTGGGCCGCGTGGTCGCACTGCGGGAAAAACTGAACTGGTTCTCCAATCACTGATCCCTGTGGTCCCGGTGAGATGTGTATTACCGGGACAATTTCAAGTCCGGATCCAAAGCCAGACTGACGTTGTCGCTCATTAACCGATCGCTTAAATTCCCTGCGTCTATTTCTCAGAAGATATCTGATTAATAACGACTTTATATTCATTACGTTTATAACAGGGAATTTTAGATGAAACAGTCCTTAAAAATCGCAGCACTGCTGACCGCCCTCTTTGGCCTTACCGCCTGCACCGGCCATGTCGAAAACAAGAATAAGACCTGCAGCTACGACTACCTGCTGCACCCGGCCATTTCCATCTCCAAAATCATCGGTGGCTGCGGTCCGGCTGCTGAGTAAGGTATTTTGGGCACAAAAAAACCGGGTTTCCCCGGTTTTTTTGACTGTGCTTATACTGGCTAACTATCCGCCAGGATGAAGCCGGCGGCTCTTTGAGCTAGTGCTTATGCAGTGGTGCGTTCATTCCATCCGTCGCAGTGTTGGATATTTCCGTCAATGATTTTCCAGGTGATCCGGTCATACTGAAGACTCACGGTTTCAATATGATTTAGCTTGTCATTTCCTGCCAGTTTGCAGTTGGGAACGCCACAGTTAACGCCTGTTATTTTCACGTTGTCCATAAATACTGAGTAATAGGCAACTTCCTGGCCTGCGTCATTAATATTGTAGAACTTTATTTCGGCACTTTTGAGCGTCTGCCCAGTTGAGGCGGCTTTATACAGATAGGGCGTTGAGCTATCGACTTCCTTTTCAATCATCATTGATGAATGTTGTCTCGGGCCGGTAATCTTGCCATTCAAATTGTCAACAGGAAGATTAATACCATGGCTCAGCCCAATAATTTCAATGCTTCCTTCTCGGTCTTGAACGTCTACAGAACCTTTGATGTCAGCGCCGCCATCATCTTTTAACCACATATACGGAGGGATAGGCATAACTACTTCCTCATCTTGTTAATTAATTTCATTACAGCGAAATATATAACCGTGGTGAATGCTATTACTGTAATCAAGTCAATATAGAAAAGTGTGTCATACATTGTTTCAGCATTGACATCATCATATATAAGGTTGCAAACACCATGTGCAAAGACGTGATTAACCCACACCTCAGCATTCCCCAATGTACGACCGACAACTATTGAGAGTACGAAAAATAAAACTGTTTTGATAATCCTACGGGCAAGTATTGATATAGTCACAGTTTATTACCTCGATCCAACCGCGAGCCATCAGCGACCGCATGCAGGGTACTTGCATTGGATTAGTCTTCAGTAGGGCATTGCGGATTATGGCAAAGTCGGCATTGCTTGCGATGGTGATACATCCTTCTGACAGCACTCCAGGATGAAGACGGAACAGACCGCGATAGACATCATTTATCCATGTTCCATCGTCAATGCCCCAATCATCCTTATACAATGCAAACCATTCATCACGGTCAAATTCCGCGCCGTTCCAAATGCGATTCCATGAGTCTTGGGTTTTAGCCTTTACCCATGACCCTATTCCACCAGCACCACGTTCCACTATCCAATATTTACCGGGAGGTAATGGGCCATCTCCTTTGATAGCACCGCATGCGCCTTTATTGCGATATGCACCATTTCCGGAGAAGGCAGCAAACACACCTACGCCATAAAGATTCAGAGGAGCGTATTCCACACCACCAAGTAGCAACTTTCCTTGTATAGCCATAATAACCTTATAATTCGTTAGTTATAGATTCGCATATCCTACTCCCAATAATTCGAAAAAGAGAATGCCTTTTTAGGTGAGGATTACATTAAATCCCGATTGGTAGGAACTGGCGGATATATATATTCACCAGACAAATAAAGAACATACAAACCCAGCATTATCGGATGAATGGCAATCAGGCATTCATTAAAGACGTCTTAAATTTCATTATGTAATAGCTATTGATAGGACACAAAAAAACCGGGTTTCCCCGGTTTTTTCTTATGCAGCCATCCGCTACGGATGCGCCACAAAGCCAATCGCTTCGTAGACCGCTTTCAGCGTTTGTGAAGCACGTTCGCGGGCTTTTTCCGCGCCGTCTTTCATTACTTTCTGCAGGAAAGCTTCGTCGTTGCGATAGCGATGGTAACGCTCCTGCAACTCGCTGAGCATACCGGAACCCGCGTCCGCCACTTCGCCCTTCAGGTGGCCATACATTTTGCCTTCGAAGTGCTGTTCCAGCTCAGGAATGCTCTGACCGGTGACACCGGAAAGAATATCCAGCAGGTTGGAAACACCGGCTTTGTTCTGCACGTCGTAGCGAACGACCGGTGGCTCATCGCCGTCGGTCATGGCGCGTTTGATTTTCTTCACTACCGCTTTCGGATCTTCCAGCAGGCCAATCACGTTGTTGCGGTTATCGTCCGACTTGGACATCTTTTTGGTCGGCTCCAGCAGCGACATCACGCGCGCACCAGATTTCGGAATGAACGGCTCTGGTACCTTGAACACATCACCATACAGCGCGTTGAAGCGCTGCGCGATATCGCGGCTCAGCTCCAGATGCTGTTTCTGATCTTCGCCGACCGGCACCTGGTTGGTCTGGTACAGCAGAATGTCTGCCGCCATCAGCACCGGATAATCAAAAAGCCCGGCGTTGATGTTTTCGGAATAGCGCGCTGACTTGTCTTTAAACTGAGTCATACGGCTCAGTTCGCCGAAATAGGTGTAGCAGTTCAGCGCCCAGCCAAGCTGCGCGTGCTCTGGCACGTGAGACTGAACGAAGATGGTGCTTTTCTCAGGATCGATGCCGCAGGCCAGGTACAGCGCCAGCGTATCGAGCGTGGCTTTACGCAGCTTCTCGGGATCCTGGCGCGCCGTGATGGCGTGCAGATCGACGATACAGTAGATGCAGTGGTAATCATCCTGCATGCCAACCCACTGACGCAGCGCACCCATGTAGTTACCAATGGTCAATTCACCTGACGGCTGTGCGCCACTAAATACGATGGGCTTAGTCATTTTTCACTTCCTGAGTTTCACTGTGCGGGAGCCCGAGCGCGGGCAGCAAATCGTTAAAACGGTCATAGACGAAATCCGGATTGCTGTCGGCAATCGCTTCGCCGTAGTTATAGCCATACGTCAGGCCTACAGAGCAGCAGCCCGCAGCCTGGGCGGCAAGGATATCATTGCGGGAGTCGCCGACGAACAGCAGCTCTTCTGGTTTCAGGGATAATTTTCCTGCCACCAGCAGCAGCGGTTCCGGATGCGGCTTTTTGTTCTGCACATCATCGCCACCAACAACCACGGAGAAGAACTGCGCGATATCCAGCGCTTCCAGAATCGGCGCGACAAACGGCGACGGTTTGTTGGTGACCAGCGCCAGCGGCAGCCCTTTGGCATGCAGAGCGCTTAAGGTTTCTTTCACTGCCGGGAACAGATAGCTGCCCTCTTCGGCAAATTCGGCGTAGTAGCGGTCGAACAGTTTACGCAGGATGAACTGCTGCTCTTCCTGCGGGATATCTGCATGGTCAACCGATGGCTTGCCCTGCTGTGAGCGCAGCGTCGCGCGCTCCTGACGCGCCCATTTCAGCGCGCGTTCCATCAGCACGTCGGCACCATTGCCGATCCAGGTGATCACGCGTTCTTCGCCCGCGGTTGGCAGCTCCAGCGCATACAATGCGCTGTCCACCGCGGCGGTTAAACCCGGCGCACTGTCCACCAGCGTGCCGTCAAGATCGAAGGCAATCCCCCGAACAGACTCTAATTTACTCATGACTTACCTTTGCCAGTTCACTGCGCATTTCATCAATCACTTTTTTGTAGTCCGGCTGGTCGAAAATGGCCGATCCGGCGACAAACATATCGGCACCTGCCGCAGCGATTTCGCCAATGTTATTGGCCTTCACCCCGCCGTCCACTTCCAGGCGAATATCCAGCCCGGAAATATCAATGCGGCGGCGTACTTCACGCAGTTTTTCCAGAGTATGGGGAATGAAAGACTGACCGCCAAAGCCCGGGTTCACGGACATCAGCAGGATCACATCCAGTTTATCCATCACGTGATCCAGATAGCTCAGCGGCGTGGCTGGGTTCAGTACCAGGCCCGCTTTACAGCCGTGCTCTTTGATCAATTGCAGAGAACGATCCACATGATCCGACGCTTCCGGGTGGAAGGTGATAATGCTGGCACCGGCAGCGGCGAAATCAGGGATGATGCGATCGACGGGTTTCACCATCAGATGCACGTCAATCGGAGCGGTGATGCCGTAATTACGCAGCGCTTTGAGCACCATCGGACCCATCGTCAGGTTTGGCACGTAGTGGTTATCCATGACGTCAAAATGCACAACATCACCACCCGCAGCCAAAGCTTTCGCGGTATCTTCACCCAGACGGGCAAAATCTGCCGACAGAATCGAAGGGGCAATCAAATACTGTTTCATCCGCATCTCCTTGAAAACGTTTATCGGACGACCGGGCGATAGAGCGCCAGCAGTTCATCCACCTTTTTACGCGTGCCGCCGTTACTGCTGATACTGCGACGCACTTTAACCTGGTAATGCTTTGCCGCTTTATACCACTCGCGGGTATCCGGCGTGTCGTGGTTCGAAATTAACACCGGTATTTGCCTGCTGACCAGCTTTTCTGCCATTTCTGCGAGATGAGCCTGTTCGCGCGGGCTGAAGCTGTTGGTGTGGTAAGCAGTGAAATTGGCCGTTGCCGAAAGCGGGGCATATGGCGGATCGCAGTAAACCACGGAATTCTTATCCGCAAGCTCCATACAGGCCTCGTAGGAGAGACAATGGAACTCGGCGTTTTGCGCCTTAAGGGCAAAGTGAAGCAGTTCGGCTTCCGGGAAGTACGGCTTCTTATAACGGCCAAACGGCACGTTAAACTCGCCTTTCAGATTGTACCGGCACAGGCCGTTGTAGCCATGACGGTTCAGATACAAAAACAGCACTGCACGACGCAGCTTGTCTTTACACTGGTTAAATTCTGTCCGCAGCTGATAGTAAACCTCAGCGTTGTTGTTCGCGGGAGTGAACATCGCCTGAGCGGCACGGATGTACTCGTCGGTGCGGGTTTTGACGATGCCATAGAGATCAATCAGATCGCTGTTGATATCAGCCAGAATGTAGCGGGAGTAGTTGGTGTTGAGGAACACAGAACCGGCCCCAACAAAGGGCTCGATCAGGCACTCGCCTTTCGGCAGATGTTTTTCAATGTCATTAAGGAGAGGGTATTTCCCTCCGGCCCATTTCAAAAAAGCGCGATTTTTTTTCATGCTGTCTGACTGCTTACACTTTCCCCGGCTGAGGAGAAAAAGCTCCTGCAGCATTCTGCGCTTAAAAACACTTCGCCTTCAGCCCACGAATGCAGGCTGAAGGCGTTGTGTCATGTACTGCTATTGCTTCAGATCGGACTGAACCTGATGCAGCGGTTTGGCCCATGGGTTTTTCGCCTGGACATCGGCTGGCAGCGCTGCAACGGCGCGTTTGGCGTCGTCTTTAGTCGCATACTGGCCGCTGACCAGCACGTACCACGGCTGACCGTTACGGGTGGTCTGATAAACCACGTATTTCTGAATGTTCTCTTTCTTCGCCCAGTTGTTCAGGTTGTCGTAGTTAGACGAACTGCTGAGCTGCAGAGTGTAGTGGTTCGCCGGTGCTGATTTCAGGGAACTCACGTCACCTGTTTCTTTACCTGCTGCTGCAGTTGCCGTGGCTGCTGGAGCCGCTGTCGCTGCCGGGGCGGCGGTGCTGGTCGCTGCTGGTTTAGCTGGCTCTGCGACTGGCGCGGTAGTTTTCACCGGAGCCGTGCTTGCCGTCGCCGTTGGTTTTGGCTGCACTGCTACAGGTTTTGGCTCAGTGGCTTTCACGGTAGCCTGAGGTTTGCTCTGTGGTTTTGGTTCAATCACAGTGTGCTTGCGCTCAGGGCGAGACGTTGCGGCTGGAGCCGTTTCAGCGGTGTTGGTGGTAGCCTGACGAGGCGCAGTACCCCCGCGAACTGGCGCAACGGTAGCCGGTTCTGTTGGCAGAGTGGAGTTAGCCACGGCGCTGTCGATCTGACCCTGCTGCTGAGGCTGAGTCAGCGCGTTGTTCAGGTCGCCCTGAACTTCAACACGCTGCTGGCCTTCTGGCGCAGCGGTGTTCTGACCCTGAGTTGGCGTAGAAGCGATTGGCGGCAGAGAAACGTCCTGCTGCTGATTGCCAGCAGGCTGTGATGCGCCCGGTGCTGGCTGCGCGCCATTGGCCTGGTCGGCAGGCGCACTGCTGTCACCAGAAAGATTAATGCTTTTCGCCGTGTTGGCGGACTCATCGCTGGAAGTGGTTGAAGGTGCCTTCAACGCAGAACCAATACCGATGATCAGGATCAGCAGCACAAGGATCCCAAGACCCATCATGATGTACTGACGGGAAGCAGGTTTGCTGGCAGGGGCTTTTTTACGTTTGCGAGGACGGCGCTCAACCGGCTGTTCCGCTTCCTCGTCTTCTTCTACGACCTCGTCGGATTCGTAATACTCTTCTTCACGCTCGTCACGTTCATCGCGCGCTTTACGGGCACGCGCCGGACGGCGCTCATCAGCATCCAGATCGAGATCGTCAAAATTAATTTGTGGATCGTTTTCGCGATCGCCTGCCTGACGTGAACGGCCAGCGCGACGATCGTTAGGATCGGGCTTCAGCTCGTCTTCTGGTTTAAACTCATCCATTTAACACCCCACTAAAAGGCTTATGCCGACAATGCTGCACATCACCTGAAGTTAAAGCCGCAAGCGCGGCATGACCTTTCTTATTAGTTACGCCTGCTGACAATCAGCAATAGCGCCAAGAACCACATCGTGCGCAACGCCGCCACGCACTTCACTTTTGCCAATAGCTAATGGCAACACCAGGCGCATTTCACCCGCGAGAACCTTTTTGTCACGCATCATATGCGGCAAATAAGCCTCAGCAGACATTTCCTGCGGCCCGCAAACAGGCAAATTCGCCCGCTTAAGCAGCGCAATGATACGCTGAGTATCTTCTGCTGCAAACTGACCAAGACGCTCTGAGGCACGTGCCGCCATCACCATACCTGCCGCGACGGCTTCACCATGCAGCCAGTTACCGTAGCCCATTTCGGCTTCGATAGCGTGACCGAAGGTATGCCCCAGATTCAGTAAAGCACGTAAGCCGGTTTCCCGCTCGTCGGCAGCTACAACTTCGGCTTTCAGCTCACAACAACGGCGAATACAGTAGGCCATGGCTTTTTCATCCAGGGCTAACAGCGCATCGATATTGTTTTCCAGCCAGCTGAAGAAGTCGGCGTCCAGAATGATGCCGTACTTGATGACTTCTGCCAGACCAGAGGAGAGTTCGCGGGAAGGAAGTGTTTTCAGGCAATCCAGATCGACGACAACGCTGACCGGCTGCCAGAAGGCACCAATCATGTTTTTACCAAGAGGATGGTTAACCGCCGTTTTTCCGCCAACGGACGAATCAACCTGCGAAAGCAGCGTCGTAGGGACCTGAATGAAACGCACGCCTCGCTGATAGCTTGCCGCTGCAAAACCGGTGAGATCTCCCACCACGCCGCCGCCAAGGGCAATCAGCGTAGTATCCCGACCGTGGGGCTTTTGCAGAAGTGCGGTGAATACGGTATCCATGACCGCCAGCGTTTTGTACTGCTCGCCGTCGGGGATGATCACGCTGTCCACTTTAACGCCAGCCTTCTCAAGCACCGAACGCACCTTGTCCAGATAGACAGGTGCCAGCGTTTCGTTGGTGACAAGCATGGCCTGGTCGCCGGATTTCAGTGGCAGGAAGGAAGCTGGATCGTTAAACAAACCAGCCGCGATGGTAATCGGGTAACTACGTTCCCCGAGAGTTACTGTGAGCCTCTCCATAACGCGACGTCCACCTTGGTTACATGCATTTACTGGCCGTGTACACGCACGCTAAAGGCTGCTCTGATATCGGTGGTTTTTGCGCCCCGGTTGCTGGCAAATGCCAGCAAGAGTTCACGCCGTTGCCGCCGCGATGCAGCTTGAACGATGTCGTGTTGCACTGACCAGAATCAGTTAGTTTCCAGCATATGTATGATTTGGTTAGCCACCACTTTCGCGCTCTGATCGTCAGTGCGGATGGTGACATCGGCAATTTCTTCGTACAAAGGATTACGTTCGCCTGCCAGGGCTTCCAGTACTTCGCGCGGTGGTGTCTCAACCTGCAGCAGCGGGCGCTTTTTATCGCGCTGCGTGCGAGCCAGCTGTTTTTCGATCGTCGTCTCAAGGTACACAACAACACCACGAGCAGACAGACGATTGCGCGTTTCGCGGGATTTCACAGAGCCGCCGCCAGTAGCCAGCACAATACCCTGTTTTTCCGTCAACTCGTTGATGATTTTTTCTTCACGATCGCGGAAACCTTCTTCGCCTTCGACATCGAAGACCCAGCCCACGTCAGCGCCAGTGCGTTTCTCAATCTCTTGATCAGAATCGTAGAATTCCATGTTGAGCTGTTGAGCTAACTGGCGCCCAATGGTGCTTTTGCCGGCACCCATAGGCCCAACCAGAAAGATATTGCGTTTCTCTGCCATTTTATCGGTACTACTAAGACTATTTCGTTAATAATAAACCCGCGATGCGTACAGCCTGGCATCGCCGGACATGAACTGAAACCTCATATGCGATAGTGCGAGAGTCAGACCGAAAATTATCTCAATACTACGACTGGTTTGGCAACTCTAATCATTACCTGATTTTCCAGGAGCACCGACTCTCAAATCGGTACTCCTTGTATGCTAAATCCGGCTTCACGTCAAACACCTGAAACGTGTTCAGTAAGAAAAAGCCTTAGGCTAAAACCCTTATTGCGCAGAAATAATACGCGGCGTGATGAAGACCACCAGTTCCCGGCGTTCGCGGTCTTTCCCGTCATGGCGAAACAGTTGCCCCAGCCAGGGGATATCGCCAAGCAGAGGAATACTGTCCGTCGCTGATTTGTTCTTTTGCGAAAAAATACCGCCAAGTGCCAGCGTTTCACCGCTTTTCACTTCCACCTGAGTTTCAATTTCCTGCTTATCGATGGCAAGAACCTCGCCCTCCGCCTGCTGCAACACCTGGCCGGGCATATCTTCCGTTATCTTTAACTTCAGCCGGACGCGATCTTTTTGCAGCACGGTGGGCGTGACCTCCATCCCCAACACCGCCTCTTTAAACTCCACCGATGTGGCACCGCTGTCGCCGCTGGAAACCTGATAAGGAATTTCAGTGCCCTGCTTAATGCTGGCGGGCTGCAGATGAGAAGCCAGCAGATGAGGGCTGGCAATAATCTCGAGCTGCTGCTTTTGTTCAAGTGCCGACAGCTCAAGCTCCAGCAGACGACCACTAATTTTACCGATGTTAAACCCGGCATGAGTGGTTGCATCAGCCACGGAGAGATCGCTGGAGAGTGAGGTAATTTGCCCCGACCCGACGCCACCTTCGGCTTCTGCCAGGCTCCATTTCACACCCAGCTCACGCAGGCTCTTTTCATTGATAGTCACGATATGGGCGGTTAGCTCAACCTGACCGACGGGGATATCCATCTCAGAAACCCAGGCCAGCAGTTCACTAATATGTGAATCATCATCGCGCACCACCAACCTGTTGGTTCTTTTATCGACCGTAAGGGCACCTCGTGCGCTAAGCAGTTTATCTCCTGCTTTTGCCAGTTCACCAGCATCAGCATGATGCAGAATGATGCTTTGCCCACGGAGTGGCAGAGCCTGCTGGCTTTTCTGCTTTTCGGCTTCCTGCTGCGCCTGGCGATCGGTAAACCAGGCCCGGGTGTGAATGAACAGCACGTTACCCTTCGTTTCCTGATACAACCCGGCGCTGCTCAACACCGTCTGCATCGCCTGTTTCCACGGAAGATTGGCCAGCTGCAACGAAATCTGGCCGCTGACGTCAGGCGCAATCACAATGTTTCGTTCACCGAGAACGGCCAGCGCCTGCAAGACCTGAGCAACGGGAACATCATCAACCGTCAGTGAAACGGGTTTATCCTTCGCTACGGCTGTGGTTATCAGCAGCATCAACAGCAGCAGGCTCTTGCGGGTCATCTGTCGTTCCTTCTTTTAACCAGCGCCAGTGCGATGGTTCGCACTCCGCGCTGAGGGTGATATCCATTGTCCCGGCGGCAATCGTGGACACTGTCCAGTGCGCTGCGAGCCGCTGCCCTTCTTTTACCCGCAGCCATTTTCCTGACGGGCTCAGCATTATTCCAACGGGCTGCCCTTCTGCATCGACCCACCCCCGGTAATGCCAGAGCGGTAACTCCCCCGCGCGACAGGTATCCTCTGGCGCAACGAATGGGTCACGCATTCCCAGCAGCCCTGGCAGCGTCAAAAAAAGCAACCATCGCCAGTCAGCCATGGGGATTTTCCTCCAGCTGCAGCATCAGCTTCAGGCTCTGCTTTTCAGGTGCCATGCTAAAGCCCGTAACGTGCATGTCCTGGTTAGCCAGCAGGCTGAAAACCCGTGTCAGCGCATTCCACTGCCCACTAAGGACAAGCTCACCGCCATTGGCACCCGGCTGCCAACTGACGAGCTGACAGCCATCGGTCTGGAAATCCATTGCCGAAAAAGGGCGCGCCTCTTCCGTCGAGACAGGTTGCAGCGAATGCTTCAATACCAGCAGTTTCCGCCAGTGCGATGCGAACTCTGTCGCTGCCGGTGGTGCGTCGCGCCCGAGAAATGGATATCCGCAAAGCAGCCCCGCCAGCAGCACCATCAACAACCCGCAACTGAGCCGTACTGCACGACTCAGATCGCACCAGCGTTCAGCGAGATTCCCCATGGTCGCCCCCGGTCCTGAGCTGGTAGCTAAACTGCCAATGGCCCCGCTCATTCCTTTGCATACTTCCTGCCGTCACAGAGCTGAACTCCGGCAGCGCACGGGCTGCTTGCTCAAGCTCCGCCAGGGCTGAAAAATGCAACGCCTGGCCCGCTATCGACAACACCTCACCCCGCCATTGCACTGTGCTAAACCAGGCCTGAGCGGGCATCTGAGCTGCAACCTTTTGCAGAATGTCCTGCCAGCGGCGCGTCTCTTCCCGCCTCTCCTCGTGCTGTCGCAAAACCTGCCATCGTTGATTTTCGACGTTCAGCTGGTTGTTTCTCTGCGTCAGCGCCTGCAGCAGATTGCTGTCGGACTTCGTATGTATGAGCTGTTCGGCCTGCCGCTGATGTCGGGACTGCAGCCCTGAAACCAGTAGCATCAACGCAACCAGCCACAACCCGCTAAACAGCAAAGCCCACTGACGAACGCCCCGACGACGACGCTGCGCCCGCCACGCCAGCAAATTGACGGAGTAACTCATCTCAATATCCCCCTAATGCCAGAGCCAGAGCGATGGCAAAGGGATCGCCATTTTCCGGTAAGGGAGGCTGAAGCTGAGTCAGCGGAAACCACGGATTGAAGGTCTCATTCGCCAGGGATTGAACGGTGGTGCAGACGAGCAATTCACTGTCGGGCTGCGAGGCGCATCCCCAGGCATCGCGAGTGGCCCAGAGCCACTGTTCGCCGTCATGCCAGCAAATACCCGGTTTATCCTGAGCCATCCAGGGAAGAAAGTTTTGCAGCGCACAGGCATCCGGCGTAATGGCGCACAGATGGAGCCCAGCGGTGGTCATTTGTCGCTGCAGGCGTTCGGTTTCCTTGCGCCGCGCTGCGGTCACGCTGTAGCTGTTGGCGTCAGCGCTGCTGTAATCAAAAACCAGGGCTTCTGGCGGCATATCCAGCTGCTGCGCCACCGTGTTGCCAATCCATTGCAGTCGCTCGCTTTCCCGCAGCGACATTCGGGGTGAAGGCAGCTGCTTTTGCAGCGTCTCTTTCGCCGGCATCGCTACGGCAAGCCGGTGATAGCGCGGCATTTCTCGCTGTAGTTGACGCAGAACAGCGGCGATATCCGATTCGCTGGCCTCCGCCGGTATCGGGAGCTGCCCCCAGCGCCTGAGCGCCCGACCAAAACGTGTCTTCTGTAACGCAACGCAAACCAGTTGTTCAGGCTGCAGGTGCAGCCCCGCCTGCCAGTGACTGTAAGCCATTCTTACGATCTCCTTATCCATCAAACCATTCCGGCTATATCAATGCTTCTGGCTTGCCTTTATACTACCGCGCGTTTGTTTATAAACTGCCCAATTGCCACTAAATGGGAAATCTCCGGTGAAGTTCGTAAAGTATTTATTCATCCTTGCAGTCTGTTGCATTCTGCTGGGAGCAGGCTCGATTTATGGCCTCTACAAATTTATTGAGCCGCAGCTGCCTGATGTCGCTACGCTCAGAGATGTGCGCCTGCAAATTCCGATGCAGGTCTATAGCGCCGACGGCGAGCTGATTGCTCAGTACGGCGAAAAACGTCGTATTCCAGTCACCCTTAACCAGATGCCACCGCTGCTGGTGAAAGCCTTTATTGCCACCGAAGACAGCCGTTTCTATGAGCACCACGGCGTCGATCCGGTTGGTATTTTCCGTGCGGCAAGCATCGCTCTGTTTTCCGGCCACGCTTCTCAGGGCGCAAGTACCATTACGCAGCAGTTGGCGCGTAACTTCTTCCTGAGCCCGGAAAAGACGCTCACGCGTAAAATAAAAGAAGCGTTCCTGGCGATTCGCATTGAGCAGTTGCTGAATAAAGACGAAATCCTTGAGCTCTATCTGAACAAGATCTATCTCGGTTATCGCGCTTACGGCGTGGGTGCGGCGGCCCAGGTTTACTTTGGCAAACCTGTCGAGCAGCTGAGCTTAGGTGAAATGGCGGTGATTGCCGGCCTGCCGAAAGCACCATCAACGTTTAACCCGCTGTATTCGATGGATCGCGCCCCCGCCCGCCGTAACGTAGTGCTGTCGCGTATGCTGAGTGAAAACTACATCACTCAGGCCCAGTACGACGAAGCCAGCAAAGAGCCGATTGACGCCAGCTACCACGCGCCGGAAATCGCCTTCTCCGCCCCTTACCTCTCCGAAATGGTCCGCCAGGAGATGTACCAGAAATACGGCGAGAAGGCTTATGAGGACGGTTATCGCATTTACACCACCATCACCCGCAAAGACCAACTGGCTGCTCAGACTGCGCTGCGCAACAACGTGATGGACTACGATATGCGCCACGGCTATCGCGGCCCGGCGAACGTATTGTGGAAAGTGGGTGAAACCCCATGGGACAGCAAAAAAATCACCGACAGCCTGAAAAGCCTGCCAACCTATGGGCCGCTTGAACCTGCTGTGGTAACGAATACCACGCCAGAGCAAGCGACGGTGATGATGTCCGACGGCACTTCGGTAGCGCTCAACATGGACGGCATGCGCTGGGCTCGCCAGTATCGTTCCGATACTCAGCAGGGTCCAACCCCGCGCAGAGTGAGCGATGTGGTGCAGACCGGCCAGCAGATTTGGGTGCGTCAGGTCAATGAGGCCTGGTGGCTGGCACAGGTGCCGGACGTCAACTCAGCGCTGGTGTCCATTAATCCGCAGAACGGCGCAATCATTGCGCTGGTCGGCGGCTTCGACTTCAACCAGAGCAAATTTAACCGCGCCACTCAGGCACTGCGTCAGGTGGGCTCCAACATTAAGCCGTTCCTGTATACCGCAGCGATGGATAAAGGGCTGACTCTGGCGAGCATTCTGAACGACGTACCGATTTCCCGCTGGGATGCCGGTGCCGGTTCTGACTGGAGTCCAAAGAACTCCCCGCCAGAGTACGCAGGCCCAATTCGCCTTCGCCAGGGTCTTGGTCAGTCCAAGAACGTGGTGATGGTTCGTGCGATGCGCGCCATGGGCGTGGATTATGCCGCTGAGTATCTGCAGCGCTTTGGCTTCCCATCTGACAACATTGTACGCACCGAATCGCTGGCGCTGGGCTCCGCCTCCTTTACGCCGATGCAGGTTGCGCGCGGCTATGCGGTGATGGCCAACGGCGGTTTCCTTGTCGACCCGTTCTTTATCAGCAAGATTGAGAATGATGTCGGCGGCGTTATCTTCGAAGCCAAACCGAAAATTGCCTGTGCAGACTGCGATATTCCGGTGATTTACGGCGATACGCCGAAATCGAACGTGCTGGAAAATAACGACGTTGAAAACGTGGCGACGTCCCAGCAGCCGCAGAATGCCTCGGTGCCGATGCCAAATCTGGAGCAGGCTAATCAGGCACTGGTTGCCCGCAGCGGCGGTCAGGAGTATGCACCGCACGTGATCAGCACCCCGCTCTCCTTCCTGATTAAGAGTGCGCTGAACACCAACATCTACGGTGAGCCGGGCTGGCAGGGTACAGGCTGGCGCGCGGGTCGCGATCTGAAACGTCGCGATATCGGCGGCAAAACCGGGACCACCAACAGCTCGAAAGATGCATGGTTCTCCGGCTATGGTCCAGGCGTCGTCACCTCCGTATGGATTGGCTTTGACGATCATCGCCGCGATCTTGGACGCACCACCGCCTCTGGCGTGATTAAAGATCAGATCTCTGGCTACGAAGGCGGTGCCAAGAGCGCACAGCCTGCCTGGGATGCCTTTATGAAAGTGGTGCTGGACGGCGTACCTGAACAGCCACTCACACCACCGGCAGGTGTGGTGACGGTCAATATTGACCGTGGAACCGGCCAGTTAGCGAACGGCGGCAACAGCCGTGAAGAGTACTTCATTGAGGGCACGCAGCCTACTCAGCAGGCGGTGCACGAAGTGGGGACGACGCTGATTGATAATGGCGAAACGCACGAGCTGTTCTGACAAAAAAGGCGCCGAAAGGCGCCTTTTTTATATCTGGCGATTTACAACCGCCCCTGCTCTTTCAGCCACTCACGCACTAAAAACAGCGCGCTGACGTTACGAGCCTCATTGAAATCGGGATCATCCAGCAGCGCCATCAAATCAGACAGCGGCCAGCGCACCTGGGGCAGAGGTTCTGGCTCATCGCCCGGCAGCGATTCAGGGTACAAATCTTCTGCCACCATGATATTCATTTTGCTGGAAAAGTAAGACGGTGCCATGCTCAGCTTCTTCAAAAAGGTGAGCTGACGTGCGCCAAAACCGACTTCTTCTTTGAGTTCACGGTTGGCGGCTTCCATCGCACTTTCGCCTGGATCAATCAGCCCTTTAGAGAAACCCAGCTCATAGGATTCGCTGCCAACGGCATATTCACGAATAAGAATGATGTGGTCATCAACAATCGGCACAATCATCACCGCTTCACGATTCGAAGGACGCATCCTTTCATACACGCGGCGTTCGCCATTGCTGAATTCCAGGTCCACACTTTCCACAGTAAAGAGTCGCGAGCGGGCAACCGTTTCAACTTTATGCAGAGTGGGTTTTGTTAATGGTTTATCCATGATGACCTGAGCTTGCTGTGAGAACAGCGTAATTGTGCGACATGCCGCACAGTTTAGACAATGACTGGCGTTATGTATTTACATTCGCATAACTTTCAGCAGGTGTCACTTTTTTGATCAAAAAGTCAAGAGGTTGCAAAGGATTTGAGAATTTGCTGATATTCGCTTGCATTGACCTCTGATATGCTCAAAAGTTGCGTCAGGAAGTCATTTATCTTTCAAGTTCTGGGTGATGCGTGCCGATAGCTGACTACGGGCTCACGTTCTTTGTGAATGGGCAACCGACGAAACCTGTAAAAAAAGTATGATGGGATAAGCATGGGCACCTTTTTGATTCTCCTCGCTGCTATGCTGGCCTGCGCATTGCTTGCAGGGTGGTTTTATCGTCAGCGTTCGCAGCGCGGGCGTCTTCCCCGCCTGCATGCATTCACGGGGGCAACTACCCGCAAATTAACCAGCGATGAACTTACAGCCGTTGAAGGGTATCTGGAAAACCTGAGCCGCACGCTGGGTGTACCTGCATCCGGAGCGAGCATTGCGTCCGCACCTTTGACGCTGAACGCCCAAAGCCATACCGTTTATGCCGTCACCCGCTCCATCACCCGCTACGGCATTACCACCGACGACCCCAATAAATGGCGCTATTTCCTGGACTCCATGGAAATTCACCTGCCGCCGTTCTGGGAACAGTATATTAATGATGAGAACTCGGTTGAGCTGATCCTGACCGACTCCCTGCCGCTGGTTATCTCCCTTAACGGCCATACGCTGCGCAACCATAAGCAGGAAGCGCACGGTTTCGCCCTGGAGCAAACCTCAGCCACGCAGGCTTCGATTCGCGGGGAAGAGAGTGAGCAGATCGAACTGCTCAATATTCGCCAGGAAACGCATGAAGAGTATGCGCTGAGCCGTCCGGACGGGCTGCGGGAAGCGCTGTTGATTGTCGGCGCGTTCTTCCTGTTCTTCTGCGCGCTGATAGTGCCCGAAGTCTTCCTGCCGTGGGTCACCGGCGGGGCTGTGCTGCTGCTGATCTTCGGCCTTTGGGGGCTTTTCGCGCCGCCGTCCAAAACCTCGCTGCGTGAAATTCACTGCCTGCGCGGGACGCCAAAACGCTGGGGGTTATTTGGCGAAAACGATCAGGAGCAGATCAACAATATCTCGCTTGGCATTATCGACCTGATTTATCCACGCCACTGGCAGCCGTTTATCGCGCCGGACCTCGGGCAGCAGACGGATATCGATATCTATCTCGACAGGCACGTGGTTCGCCAGGGCCGCTTTTTATCTCTGCACGATGAAGTAAAGCACTTCCCGCTTCAGCACTGGCTACGAAGCGCCATTATTGCCGGCGGAGCGCTGCTGATTGCGCTGATGCTGTGGGTCAGCGTTCCTCTCAGCATGCCGTTCAAATTTACGCTTTCATGGCTTAAGGGCGCACAGACCATTGAAGCCACTACGGTCAGTCAGCTGGATAAAGCGGGCATTCGCGTGGGGGATACGCTGCATATCAGCGGCACAGGCATGTGTAATATCCATTCTGCTGGCACATGGACAGCCCAGCAGAGCTCTCCGTTTATGCCATTCGACTGCTCGCAAATTATCTGGAACGATGCCCCACCGCTGCCGCTGCCGGAATCGGATATCGTCACCAAAGCCAGCGCGCTGATGCAGGCGGTCAACCGTCAGCTCCATCCAGGCCCTGATGACAGCTCACGCGTCAGCCCAGCGCTGCGCTCGGCGATCCAAAAATCCGGGATGGTCCTGCTCGACGACTTCGGCGATATCGTGCTTAAGACCAAAGATCTGTGCTCTGCGGAAGACGACTGTGTGCGCCTGAAAAATGCGCTGGTCAATCTGGGTAACACCCGTGACTGGGAAACGCTGACCAAAAGAGCGAGCTCGGGCAAGCTCGATGGCGTGAACGTTCTGCTGCGTCCGGTTAGCGCTGAATCACTGGATAATCTGGTCACCACTTCCACCGCACCTTTTGTGATGCGAGAGACGGCCCGTGCGGCTCAGGCCCTCAACAGCCCGGCGCCCGGTGGCTTCCTTATCGCCAGCGATGAAGGCAACGATTTGGTTGCTCAGCCCTGGCCCGCCGTCTCACTGTACGATTATCCCGCTCATGAGCAGTGGAGCGAATTCCAGCGTCTTGCCGGAATGTTAATGCACACGCCGTTCAACGCGGAAGGCATCGTCACCAATCTCTATACCGATGCCAATGGCACCCAGCACATTAATCTGCACCGCATTCCGGACAGCTCCGGGCTGTGGCGTTATATCAGCATAACGCTGTTGATGCTGGTGATGGTGGCATGCTGCCTGTGGAATGGCGTTCAGGCCTTAAGGCGCTATCAGCGTCATCGCATGCGTATGGCAGAGATCCAGAAATACTACGAGAGCTGTATGAATCCGGTATTAATCGCCTCACCGGAAACGCTGCCGCAGGATAGCTCAGAGCGTTAACTCACCTTCTCCCGCTGGCGCGACCGGTGTGATACCCTGTCGCGCATTCTTCCGGCTGGAGACGCAGCATGCACATTGATATTGCCTGGCAGGAGGTCGACACCGTCCTGCTGGATATGGATGGTACCCTTCTCGATCTCGCTTTCGACTCTTACTTCTGGCAAAAGCTGGTTCCTGAAACCTATGGCGCGCAAAACGGCCTGAGTTTTCAGGAAGCTCAACAGCGCATCAGCCAGGAGTATCACGCGGTGCAGCATACGCTAAACTGGTACTGTCTTGATTACTGGAGCGAGCGTCTGGGGCTGGATATCTGTGCGATGACCACCGCCCAGGGTCCACGCGCCGTGCTGCGTGAAGATACCGTGCCGTTCCTGGATGCGCTGAAAGCCTGCGGCAAGCGGCGGATTTTGCTGACGAATGCGCATCCCCACAATCTGGCGGTGAAGCTGGAGCATACCGGTCTGGCCTCACACCTTGATTTATTACTTTCCACCCACACATTTGGTTATCCGAAAGAAGATCAGCGCCTGTGGCAGGCTGTCGCGAAAGAGACCACGCTGGATGCGCACAAGACGCTGTTTGTCGATGACAGCGAGCCGATCCTGGATGCCGCGGCGAAATTTGGCATCCGTTACTGCCTTGGCATCACCAACCCGGATTCCGGCGTGGCGGAAAAGCAGTATCAGCGCCATCCGGGTCTGAACGATTATCGCCGCCTGATCCCGGCGATCCGCTAAAGGAGAAGCAATGAAAGAGAAGCCCACGGAAGCCGTTCGGCTTGATAAGTGGCTTTGGGCGGCCCGCTTCTACAAAACCCGCGCCGTGGCGCGCGAGATGATTGAAGGCGGTAAAGTGCACTACAACGGCCAGCGCAGCAAACCAGGCAAAGTCGTTGAACTGCACGCCACGCTGACTCTGCGTCAGGGAAATGATGAACGCACGGTGATCGTTAAAGGGATCACCGAACAGCGACGCCCGGCAACCGTTGCAACTCTGCTTTATGAAGAGACGGCCGAAAGTATCGAAAAACGGGAAAAAATGGCGGTGGCACGCAAGCTCAACGCGCTGACCATGCCCCACCCGGATCGCCGCCCTGATAAAAAAGAGCGCCGCGACCTGATGAGATTTAAACATGGGGACAGCGAGTAAACGCCCCCTTAAGAGAGAAAACGATGATTCAACACGATCAATTACACCGCTATCTGTTTGAAAACGTGGCCGTACGCGGCGAGCTGGTGACCGTTTCCGAAACGCTGGAGCAGGTTCTGACCAACCACAGCTATCCACAGCCGGTGAAAAACGTGCTGGCGGAGCTGCTGGTCGCTACCAGTCTGCTGACCGCGACCCTGAAGTTTTCCGGTGATATTACCGTTCAGCTGCAGGGCGACGGCCCGATGTCGCTGGCGGTGATCAACGGCAACAACAAGCAGCAGCTGCGCGGTGTGGCTCGTGTGCAGGGTGACATTCCTGCGGATGCCGATCTGAAAACGCTGGTCGGTAACGGCTATCTGGTGATCACCATCGCGCCTGAAGAAGGCGAGCGCTATCAGGGTGTGGTTGGTCTTGAAGGCGATACCCTGGCAGAGTGCCTGGAAGATTACTTCCTGCGTTCCGAACAGCTGCCGACCCGCCTGATTATTCGCACCGGCGAGCATGAAGGCAAAATGGCGGCGGGCGGGATCCTGCTGCAGGTGATGCCAGCGCAAAATGCCCAGGCTGAAGATTTCGAGCACCTGGCGACGCTGACCGACACCATCAAGGCAGAAGAGCTGTTCTCCCTGCCGGCCAACGACGTGCTGTGGCGTCTGTATCACGAAGAAGAAGTGACCGTTTACGAGCCTCAGGCCGTAGAGTTCAAGTGCACCTGTTCTCGTGAACGCTGTGCCGATGCGCTGAGAACCCTGCCGGATGAAGAAGTCGACAGCATCCTGGCGGACGATGGCGAAATTGATATGAACTGCGACTACTGCGGCAGCCATTACGTGTTTAACGCGATGGATATTGCAGAGATCCGCAACAACGCCTCTCCGGCGGATCCTCAGATCCACTGATTATCGGTGCGGCTGCTCCCCCTCTCCCCTGCCCTCTCCCTCAGGGAGAGGGAGAAAGAAGAAAGCAGCTTGATCAGTTCCCTCGCTTCTTAGGGAGAGGGAGAAAGAAGAAAGCAGCTCGATCGGTTCCCTCGCCCCTCCGGGGAGAGGGTTAGGGAGAGGGGGCAAACATTAAAACGGCAACTCCGGTTGCCGTTCTGCTTTTTTTACCCTGCCAACTGAATCGATTTTTACTGTAACTCTTTCGTCACTTTCTTTCAGGAATGCGATTACATTCACATTCCATCAGTTCATTAAACCATTTGTTAACCGTTTAAGAACATTTCCCCCCATTCAAAAACGTTTCCTGCCATAATCTGTCTCGCTTCGTGACAGGAGTCACCGTGTTTTCCGTTAGTTTGACGAGAGTCCGGATACGCAAATCTATGAGCCTGGTCGCGGTCAAAACCCCTCGAAAAACCCTACAATGATTAGCAGTACATATTGGCTAAGGAGCAGTGACATGCGTGTTAATGGCATTACCCCGCAGGATCTCAAGGCTTATGGTATCAACGACGTCCAGGATATCGTCTACAACCCCGATTATGACACTCTGTTTGAGGAAGAGCTCAACCCCAATCTGGAAGGGTACGAGCGAGGTGTGTTGACGAATCTGGGTGCTGTCAATGTCGACACCGGGATCTTTACCGGTCGTTCGCCGAAGGATAAATACATCGTCCGTGATGACACCACCCGCGATACCGTGTGGTGGGCTGATAAGGGCAAAGGGAAGAACGACAACAAACCGCTCTCCCCGGAAACCTGGCAGCATCTGAAAGGGCTCGTCACCCAACAACTCTCCGGTAAGCGCCTGTTCATTATTGATGCTTACTGTGGCGCGAACGCCGACACCCGTCTGTGCGTACGCTTCATCACCGAAGTGGCCTGGCAGGCGCACTTCGTTAAAAACATGTTCATCCGCCCAACGGAAGAAGAGCTCAAATCTTTCAAACCTGATTTTGTGGTGATGAACGGTGCTAAGTGCACTAACCCGCAGTGGCAGGAACAGGGTCTGAACTCCGAAAACTTCGTGGCGTTTAACCTGACCGAACGCGTGCAGCTGATTGGCGGCACCTGGTACGGCGGCGAAATGAAGAAAGGGATGTTCTCGATCATGAACTACCTGCTGCCGCTGAAAGGCATTGCTTCCATGCACTGCTCGGCAAACGTCGGGGAAAAAGACGACGTGGCGGTGTTCTTTGGCCTGTCCGGCACCGGGAAAACCACGCTGTCCACCGATCCAAAACGCCGCTTAATCGGTGATGACGAGCACGGTTGGGACGACGATGGCGTGTTCAACTTCGAAGGTGGCTGCTACGCGAAAACCATTCGCCTGTCGCAAGAAGCAGAGCCAGAGATTTTCAACGCCATCCGCCGCGATGCGCTGCTGGAAAACGTCACCGTGCGTGCCGATGGCAGCATCGATTTTGACGATGCGTCGAAGACCGAAAACACCCGTGTCTCCTACCCGATTTACCACATCGATAACATCGTTAAGCCAGTGTCGAAAGCAGGCCACGCCAAAAAGGTCATCTTCCTGACCGCGGATGCCTTCGGCGTGCTGCCACCGGTTTCCCGTCTGACGGCTAACCAGACGCAGTATCACTTCCTGTCTGGCTTTACCGCCAAACTGGCCGGAACCGAGCGCGGCGTGACGGAGCCAACACCAACATTCTCCGCCTGCTTCGGCGCAGCCTTCCTCTCGCTGCACCCAACGCAGTACGCAGAAGTGCTGGTGAAACGCATGCAGGCTTCCGGCGCGCAGGCTTATCTGGTGAACACCGGCTGGAACGGTACCGGCAAACGTATCTCCATTAAGGATACGCGCGCCATTATCGATGCCATCCTCGACGGCTCGCTGGATAACGCAGAAACCTTCACCCTGCCGATGTTTGACCTGCAGATCCCAACGGAGCTGCCGGGCGTGGACACCCATATTCTGGATCCGCGTAGCACCTACGGCTCAGCGGCTGAGTGGCAGGCGAAAGCGGAAACGCTGGCGAAACTGTTTGTGGAAAACTTCGAGAAGTACACCGATACCCCAGCCGGGGCGGCTCTTGTTGAGGCTGGTCCAAAACTGTAAACGGCAAGGTCTTTAGCCTTTGCTCCCTCTCCCTATGGGAGAGGGTTGGGGAGAGGGCATCAGACTGCGCTCTGGTAATATAAAAATGCCCGGTAAATTTCATATCTACCGGGCATTTTTTTAACTCTCTTTCGACCCACCAGACGTCCGAATCACCGGTACCGGCAGCCACGCACGAATCAACAATCCACCTCTTTCGCTGGTATCAATTTCCAGCAGGCCGTTATGGTTGTCGATAATACGCTGCACGATCGCCAGGCCAAGGCCCGTACCGCTGGTGCTGCGCGCGCTGTCGCCGCGAACAAACGGCTGGAACAGGTGCTTACGCTGCTCCGGCTTGATGCCAGGGCCGTCATCTTCTACCTGGAACCAGACGCGATTCGGTTCGCTGCCGCTGCTGACTTTGATCCAACCGTTGCCATAGCGGGCGGCGTTAACCACCATATTGGCCACTGCGCGCTTAATCGACAGCGGGTGCATCCTTACCGGGATCTCACCGGACTGGATCCCGGTTTCGATTTCACGCTCATAGCCGCTTTCTGCCGCCACCACTTCGCCCAGCACGGCATTCAGATCGGCCAGCTCCATTGGCATCTCCTGCCCGGTGCGCAGATAGTCGATGAACTGCTCGATGATGGCATTACACTCTTCGATGTCCTTGTTAATTGACTCGGCAAGATAGCCATCCTCTTCGCCCATCATCTCGGTCGCCAGACGAATACGGGTCAGCGGCGTGCGCAAATCATGGCTGACGCCCGCCATCAGCAGCGTACGGTCATCGGCAAGCTGCTTCACGCCAGCGGCCATGTGGTTAAAGGCCCGGGTAACGGAACGCACCTCCGACGCGCCATATTCACGCAACGGTGGTGGAATAATGCCTTTACCGACCTGCAACGCGGCATGTTCCAGATCGACAAGGGGTCGGTTCTGGATACGAATAAACAACCACGCGCCGCCTATCGCCAACAGCATTATCGCGAGGGTATAGCGGAACAGCGGCGAGAAATCACCCTGATGAATTTCAGTGAGCGGAACGCGAACCCAGATGTTCGGTGACAGCCAGGTTTTCAGCCAGACGACCGGCGAGCTTTTGTTGACCTCAACGCGTACTTCCGTTGGACCGCCCAGCTGCTGCGCCATCTGCTGGCTTAAGAATTCATAATGCTGCGCCCAGCGAAGCCCGGCATCTTCCGCTGCTTCATCGGAATAGAGGGAAATGCCCAGCTCGCGGTAAATCTCACGACGAAATGCCGGCGGCACCACCAGTTGGGTGCCGTCTTCCAGCTGCAGCTTATCGGTCATCAGCATACGAACTTCGTACGCCAGCACCTTATTGAACTGCTGAAGGCTCGGCAAAATCGCGAAGTTCAATACCACCAGATAGGTCGTCACCAGGCTGACGAACAGCAAGGTGACGATGAGAAGCAACGTACGGGCAAATGAACTTCGTGGTGAGAAGCGCATTCGCCTCATGCTTTAGAACCGTCCGGCACGAAGACGTAGCCCAGACCCCAAACGGTCTGAATGTAGCGTGGATGGGCTGGATCCTCTTCCACCATACGGCGCAGACGGGAAATCTGCACGTCGATGGAACGCTCCATCGCGGAGTATTCACGACCGCGCGCCAGGTTCATCAGCTTATCGCGGGAAAGTGGCTCACGCGGATGGCTGACCAGCGCTTTCAGCACCGCAAATTCACCGCTGGTGAGCGGCATTGGCTCATCTTCGCGGAACATTTCGCGAGTGCCGAGATTCAGCTTGAACTTACCGAAGGCAATCACCGCCTCTTCCTGAGAAGGCGCGCCCGGCAGTTCGTTCGCCTGGCGACGCAGCACGGCACGGATACGCGCCAGCAGTTCACGCGGGTTGAACGGTTTAGGAATGTAATCGTCGGCGCCGATTTCCAGCCCCACGATACGGTCAACTTCTTCCCCTTTCGCCGTCACCATAATGATCGGCATCGGGTTACTCTGGCTGCGCAGGCGGCGGCAGATGGAGAGGCCATCTTCGCCAGGCAGCATCAGGTCCAGCACCATCAGGTGGAAGGATTCACGAGTCAGCAGGCGGTCCATCTGTTCGGCGTTGGCTACGCTTCGAACCTGGAAGCCTTGCTCGGTCAGATAACGTTCAAGCAGCGCACGCAGACGCATATCGTCATCCACAACCAGAATCTTATAATTCTCTTGCATTGGTTTTTTACTCCCAGAAGGTTCGCAACAATCAGAGTGCGTATTCTCAAAAAAGCGTACACCCGGCTCCAGCTAAATCTGGTATAAATTCTAGCCGAAATTGTTACAAAGCATATTTAACAGCAGCTTATCTGTACATTTCATCACAGAAAACTATTTTTTAGCCAACTGGCGTATTCTGTGAGGCAAAATGTGCGCACGCGCAGGTAGTCAGAAGGTAGCATTACTATGAGAACGCCGCTAATCACCCGTGAAGGGTATAACAAATTAAAACAAGAGCTGGATACGCTGTGGCGCGAAGAGCGTCCGGAAGTGACCAAAAAGGTGACGTGGGCAGCAAGCCTCGGCGATCGCAGCGAAAACGCCGATTATCAGTACAACAAAAAGCGCCTGCGCGAAATCGACAGGCGGGTGCGTTATCTGACCAAATGTCTGGGAAATCTCAAAATTGTCGATTACTCACCGCAGCAGGAAGGCAAAGTGTTCTTCGGCGCGTGGGTGGAAATCGAAAATGACGACGGCGACCTGAAGCGTTTTCGCATTGTCGGCTACGATGAAATTTTTGGCCGCAACGACTACATCTCCATTGATTCGCCAATGGCCCGCGCCCTGTTAAAGAAAGAAGTGGGCGATCTGGCGCTGGTGCAGACCCCTGCTGGCGAAGCGGGCTGGTACGTCAACGAGATTGAGTATGTGAAATAACTCTCACGGAACACTCCGATTGCAGACGGGTACGGCTGGTATTTTTAGCGACCAGCCCGTATAACTGTCCCCTGTTTTTCTATCCACCAGATGAAATATTGCCATGATGAATGATTCGCTCTGCCGCATTATTGCGGGTGAACTTCAGGCCAGAAACGAACAGGTAGAAGCTGCCGTTCGCCTGCTTGATGAAGGGAACACCGTGCCGTTTATCGCACGCTATCGTAAGGAAGTCACCGGCGGGCTGGATGATACCCAGCTGCGTAACCTGGAGACGCGTCTTGGCTATCTGCGCGAGCTGGAAGAGCGCCGCCAGTCAATCCTCAAATCCATCGACGATCAGGGCAAGCTGACGGACGATCTGGCCAAAGCCATCAACGGCACGCTGAGCAAAACCGAGCTGGAAGACCTTTATCTTCCGTACAAGCCGAAGCGCCGCACCCGCGGGCAGATTGCGATTGAAGCAGGCCTTGAGCCGCTGGCCGATCTGCTGTGGAACGAGCCGTCCCACGATCCGGAAACGGAAGCCGC
Organism: Enterobacteriaceae bacterium 89; assembly: GCA_014156375.1. Taxonomy (GTDB): domain Bacteria; phylum Pseudomonadota; class Gammaproteobacteria; order Enterobacterales; family Enterobacteriaceae; genus Scandinavium. The sequence goes on from RQJH01000003.1 coordinate 1,625,200, forward strand.
CAAATTTATCAACGCCGACAACGGCGTGGCCGACACCAAAGCCGCCCTCGACGGCGCACGCTACATTCTGATGGAGCGCTTCGCCGAAGACGCCCAACTACTGGCCAAAGTACGTAACTATTTGTGGAAAAACGCCCACCTGGTCTCCGTTGTCGTTAGTGGCAAAGAGGAAGAAGGTGCGAAGTTCCGCGATTACTTCGAGCATCACGAACCAATTTCCGGCGTGCCGTCTCACCGCGCGCTGGCGATGTTCCGCGGCCGTAACGAAGGCGTATTGCAGCTTTCACTAAACCCGGATCCGCAGTTCGATGAGCCGCCGAAAGAGAGCCACTGTGAACAGATCATCATCGATCACCTCGGTCTGCGTCTGAACAACGCTCCGGCGGACAGCTGGCGTAAAGGTGTGGTGAGCTGGACGTGGCGTATCAAAGTGCTGATGCACCTCGAAACCGAACTGATGGGCACCGTGCGCGAGCGTGCGGAAGATGAGGCGATCAACGTCTTCGCCCGTAACCTGCACGATCTGCTTATGGCCGCTCCTGCTGGCCTGCGCGCAACAATGGGCCTCGATCCTGGTCTGCGTACCGGGGTGAAAGTCGCGGTCGTCGACGGCACCGGCAAACTGGTTGCCACCGATACCATCTATCCGCACACCGGACAGGCTGCCAAAGCCGCCGTTGCCGTGGCTGCGCTGTGTGAGAAGCATAACGTCGAGCTGGTCGCAATCGGCAACGGCACCGCTTCCCGTGAAACCGAGCGTTTCTTCCTCGATGTGCAGAAACAGTTCCCGAAAGTCACCGCCCAGAAGGTGATCGTCAGCGAGGCAGGCGCTTCCGTCTATTCAGCCTCCGAGCTGGCCGCGCTGGAATTCCCGGACCTCGACGTTTCCATTCGCGGCGCGGTTTCCATCGCCCGTCGTTTACAGGATCCGCTGGCAGAGCTGGTGAAAATCGATCCAAAATCCATCGGCGTGGGCCAGTATCAGCACGATGTCAGCCAGACTCAGCTGGCGCGCAAGCTGGACGCGGTGGTGGAAGACTGCGTGAACGCCGTCGGCGTGGACCTCAACACTGCTTCCGTTCCGCTGCTGACCCGCGTGGCGGGCCTGACGCGCATGATGGCGCAGAACATCGTCAACTGGCGTGATGAGAACGGTCAGTTCCAGAACCGCCAGCAGCTGCTGAAAGTCAGCCGCCTGGGGCCGAAAGCCTTTGAACAGTGCGCGGGCTTCCTGCGTATCAACCACGGCGACAATCCGCTGGATGCCTCCACCGTTCACCCGGAAGCTTATCCGGTGGTCGAGCGCATTCTGGCTGCCACCCAGCAGGCGCTGAAAGATCTGATGGGCAACGGCACCGAGCTGCGTAACATCAAGGCCGTTGATTTCACCGACGAGCGCTTTGGTCTGCCAACGGTTACCGACATCATCAAAGAGCTGGAAAAACCGGGCCGCGATCCGCGTCCTGAGTTTAAAACGGCGAAGTTTGCAGACGGTGTGGAAACCATGAATGACCTGCTCCCGGGCATGGTACTGGAAGGCTCGGTCACCAACGTCACCAACTTCGGTGCGTTTGTCGATATCGGCGTGCATCAGGACGGCCTGGTTCACATTTCTTCACTGGCGGATAAGTTCGTCGAAGATCCGCATACCGTGGTGAAAGCGGGCGACATCGTGAAGGTCAAAGTGCTGGAAGTGGATTTGCAGCGCAAGCGCATCGCCCTGACCATGCGTCTGGACGAACAGCCAGGTGAAACCAACGCCCGCCGCGGCGGTGGCCCGGCACGCGAGCAGAATAACCGCCCGGCGGCGAAACCTCGCAATCGCGAAGCTCAGCCAGCCGGAAACAGCGCGATGATGGACGCGCTGGCCGCTGCGTTTAAGAAAAAATAAGTCACAATAAATCTGGCCCTCTTATTTCCTGAGAGGGCCAGACATTCGTAATAATTAAGAAAACATTAAGTTTCATTCCTTAATGAATTATCTTCGCAATAGTTTTCATTCCTGCAACAACTATACCTTTTCATCAACAGTCGCTCTCACGACAAATATTGAGCAGCATCAAATTTTCCACGAATTATTGCCCGTTCCAACATTCATTCACAGTTTTGTGATTGAAGACGGAAACCATTCTCATTATCATCGAACTGTTGATAATTTATCCTTTCTTGATTGGTTTCATGCGCCGCAGTGCGCGTGTGAAGAGTTTTTCGTTGGCGAATAATGAGCGGCTCTATGCAATTCACTCCTGACAGCACCTGGAAAATCACCGGGTTCTCACGCGATATCAGTCCGGCTTACCGGCAGAAACTTCTTTCACTCGGCATGCTGCCGGGCTCTTCATTTCATGTGGTTCGCGTCGCCCCGCTGGGTGATCCGGTGCATATTGAACCCCGCCGCGTCAGCCTTGTATTACGCAAGAAAGACCTGGCGCTAATAGAAATTGAAGCGTTCAACCGTTAATTTCCGCCAGAGACAGCGAGTTCAGTAAAATGAAGACATTAACCATTGGCTTAATTGGCAATCCCAATTCTGGTAAAACAACTCTGTTCAATCAGTTAACCGGTTCGCGCCAGCGCGTAGGGAATTGGGCAGGGGTGACGGTTGAGCGTAAAGAGGGGCGTTTCAGCACCACTGATAATCAGGTCACGCTGGTTGATCTGCCAGGGACCTATTCCCTGACCACCATTTCCTCGCAAACTTCGCTCGATGAGCAAATTGCCTGCCACTATATTCTGAGCGGCGATGCTAACCTGCTGATTAACGTGGTCGATGCCTCCAATCTTGAGCGTAACCTTTATCTGACGCTGCAGCTGCTTGAGCTGGGCATTCCGTGTATCGTCGCCCTGAATATGCTCGACATCGCCGAGAAGCAAAAGATTCGTATCGACGTAGACGCGCTGGCTAAACGCCTTGGCTGCCCGGTGGTGCCTCTGGTTTCCACTCGCGCCCGCGGTATCGAGCCGCTGAAGATGGCGATTGACCGCCACCAGCGCAATGACGATAACGAACTGGTGCATTACGCCCAGCCGCTGCTGCGCGAAGCCGATATACTGGCGCAGGCCATCCCGCAGGAAATGCCGTTCAGACAGCGCCGCTGGCTGGGGCTGCAAATGCTCGAAGGCGATATCTACAGCCGCGCCTACGCCGGTGATGCCAACAGCCAGCTGCAAGCCGCCGAAGCGCGTCTGCAGGAAGAGATGGACGATCCGGCGCTGCACATTGCTGACGCCCGCTATCAGGCCATTGCCGCCATTTGCGACGTGGTCAGCAACACGCTGACGGCGGAACCAAGCCGCTTTACTACGGCGGTCGACAAAATCATTCTCAACCGCTTCCTCGGCCTGCCGATTTTCCTGTTTGTGATGTACCTGATGTTCCTGCTCGCCATCAACATCGGCGGCGCGCTACAGCCGATTTTCGACGCAGGCTCGGTGGCTATCTTTATCCACGGTATTCAGTGGCTGGGTGCCACCCTGCACTTCCCGGAATGGCTGACCGTCTTCCTCGCCCAGGGGATTGGCGGCGGGATCAACACCGTGCTGCCGCTGGTGCCGCAAATCGGCATGATGTACCTGTTCCTCTCCTTCCTCGAAGATTCCGGCTATATGGCACGTGCGGCGTTCGTGATGGACCGCCTGATGCAGTCGCTGGGTCTGCCGGGGAAATCATTTGTTCCGCTGATTGTCGGCTTCGGCTGCAACGTGCCGTCGGTAATGGGCGCGCGTACTCTGGATGCGCCGCGTGAACGTCTGATGACCATCATGATGGCGCCGTTTATGTCCTGCGGTGCACGACTGGCGATCTTCGCGGTCTTCGCGGCGGCGTTCTTCGGCCAGGAAGGCGCGCTGGCGGTATTCTCACTGTACGTACTCGGCATCGTGATGGCGATCCTCACCGGCCTGATGCTGAAACACACCATCATGCGCGGTGAAGCTTCTCCGTTCGTCATGGAGCTGCCGGTGTATCACGTCCCGCATCTGAAAAGTCTGATCCTCCAGACCTGGCAGCGCCTGAAAGGCTTTGTGCTGCGCGCCGGTAAGGTAATTGTGATCGTCAGTATTTTCCTCAGCGCCCTGAACAGCTTCACCTTCAGCGGCACCGCAGCGGATAACATTAACGACTCCGCGTTGGCTTCCGTCAGCCGCGTGATCACCCCGCTGTTCAAGCCGATTGGCGTACATGAAGACAACTGGCAGGCGACCGTGGGTCTGTTTACCGGAGCGATGGCGAAAGAAGTGGTGGTCGGGACGCTGAACACCTTGTACACCGCAGAAAATATTCAACAGGAAGAGTTCAACCCAGCGGAGTTTAACCTGCTGGATGAGCTTGGTGCGGCAGCAGACGAAACCTGGCAGAGCCTGAAAAGCACCTTCAGCCTGAGCGTACTGGCTAACCCGATTGAAGCCAGCAAAGGCGACGGTGAAATGGCAACAGGCGCAATGGGCGTGATGAGCAGCAAATTTGGCAGCGCCGCAGCGGCCTACAGCTACCTGATTTTCGTCCTGCTGTACATTCCGTGCATCTCAGTAATGGGAGCCATTGCCCGTGAATCGAGCCGTGGCTGGATGGGCTTCTCCGTGCTGTGGGGCCTGAACATCGCTTATTCACTCTCTACCCTGTTTTATCAGACGGTTAGCTTCCAGCAGCATCCGCGCTACAGCCTGGTCTGTATTCTGGCGGTGGTGCTGTTTAACGTCATCGTTCTTGGTTTGTTACGCCGCGCTCGCAGCCGCGTGGATGTGAACCTGCTGGCCACCCGTAAAAATGTTAACAGCTGCTGCAATAGCCCGGCTGGCGACTGCCACTAGGAGCAGGAAATGGCATCACTGATTGAAGTACGGGATATGCTGGCGCTGCAGGGACGCATGGAAGCGAAACAGCTTAGCCATGCGCTGAACACGCCGCAGCCGATGATCGATGCCATGCTGCTGCGCCTGGAGGCGATGGGTAAAGCACTACGTATTCAGGAAGATGCCGACGGGTGTTTATCGGGGAGTTGTAAAAGCTGTCCGGAAGGAAAAGCCTGTCTGCGAGAGTGGTGGATGTTAGCCTGAAGCAGAAAGAGAAAGCGGGCCTTTGGCCCGCTTTTCACTTATTTGTAGACGTCGGCGTTAGCGTGAACGTCTTTCTCGTTCTTCTGACCCGCGATCACTACGAAATACTTACCGCCCTTCTCATCCGCTTTTTTCGACAGATCTTTCTTCGCATCCATCGGAGAAGTTTTAGTTGAAGTGGTGATCGTACCAATCTTAGTCAGATGCATTTTCGCAACATCTTCTTTGGTAATTTCTTTGGCCGCAAAGGCACCGAAAGAGATCGAACCCATAACCAGTGCAGCAACAATACCCGAAGCAAATTTCATAGCCGTAATCTCCATATGACAGTTTTATGTGGGCGCTGCGGGCATTACGCAGGATGACAGCGCAGCGACATTTCAAGTATTGCCTAAAATATTAATTTCGCCAGTTTACCTTTTAAAATCAGATAATCACCTGCCGGAGCGCCTGCACCTGCACGCAAAACTCGTCAGGGTGCGAAATAAACGGCGCATGGGCCGCTTTCGGAAACACGAAGGAGCGGCTGTTTGGCCAAATTTCATCAAGAAGCGGCACGATTTTACGCGGCACCAGTCCATCAAGATGCCCGTACAGTCTCAGAAAAGGTAAGGTAAGCGCCGCGAGCGGCTCACGCAGGTCGGCGGTTTTCAGGATCTCAAGGCCGCCGTTAAGCACCTCCGCCGAAGGCATTGGCTGCGACAGCACCGCGCTTTTCAGCTTACGCGCATCCTGACGCGCGCTTTCAGTCCCCATCGTTTGCAGTGCCAGAAAACGCTCAACCGTTCGCTGGAAATCCTCGCTCAGCTGCTGCTGAAAGCCGGATAGCACTTCGGGCTTGATGCCCGGCCAGTCTCCCTGCGCGGTGAAACAGGGCGATGAAGCCACCGTGACCAGCGCCTGAACGCGCTGTGGCGCGAGAATCGCCGCGAGACTCGCCACCAGCCCCCCTAAACCCCAGCCGAGCCATATCGCTCTTTCCGGGGCCTTTTCCAGCACCCGCTGCGTCATCTCTTCTAGCGACATCGCACCAAAACCCTGGCTGCGGCCAAAGCCCGGTAGGTCGACAAGATGAAGGGTAAACTGCGAGCTGAGTTCCGCAGTAATGCAATCCCAGACCTCCGCATTCAGGCCCCATCCGTGCAGCAGCACAAGCTGACAATTTCCTTCGCCTTTGGTTTGCCACCAGATGTCATTCATCAGTTACTGTTCTCATTTTCCGATTCAGGAGGGAGCATTATGCTAACAGTCCACGGCTTGTGCTGGCTATGCCAAATGCCGCTGGGGCTGGCGCACTGGGGAGTTTGTTCACGCTGCACCCACTCGATAGTTTTATATCAGCCGCTGTGCCCGCAGTGTGGTCTGCCCGCCGCCAACAGCCGTGTCGTTTGCGGTCGCTGCCTGCAGCATGAGCCTGCCTGGCAGTGGCTGGTAGCGGTCAATGATTACATCGCGCCGCTGGCAACGCTGGTGAAGCACTGGAAGTTTAGCCAGCGGCCAGAACTCACCCTGGCGCTCGCCCGCTTGCTGCTATTACGGCTCAGACAAACGCCTTTGCGGCAAAAACCCGATTTACTCGTCGCAGTGCCTTTATGGCAGCGCCGTCACTGGCGACGAGGCTACAACCAGGCAGATTTGCTGTGTCGTCCGCTTAGCCGCTGGCTGGATATTGATTATCAACGGGAAGCCATTCGCCGCATCAGGCCAACCGCTACGCAGCATCAGCTGAGCGCACGGTTGCGAAAACAGAACCTCAAAAACGCGTTTTACCTTGAATTTCCCGTATCTGGACGCCATATCGCCCTTGTGGACGATGTCGTCACGACCGGGACCACCGTGGCTGAGCTTTCCCGCCTGCTTTTGCAAAACGGCGCGGCTTCCGTTCAGGTATGGTGCCTGTGTCGCACCTTGTAGAGCCTCTGTGATGGGCGTATTATAACCGACTAAAGTAGTCAACTATTAGGCCAACGCTATGATCCGTATTTCCGATTCTGCACAAGCGCACTTTGCCAAACTGCTGGCAAATCAGGAAGAAGGGACACAAATCCGCGTATTTGTGATTAACCCAGGCACCCCGAACGCTGAGTGTGGCGTATCTTACTGCCCGCCGGACGCGGTTGAAGCCTCCGACACGGCCCTGAAATTTGACCTGCTGACCGCCTACGTTGATGAACTGAGCGCGCCGTATCTCGACGACGCTGAAATCGACTTTGTGACCGATCAGTTAGGTTCCCAGCTGACGCTGAAAGCACCGAACGCGAAAATGCGTAAAGTGTCCGACGATGCACCGCTGATGGAGCGCGTGGAATATATGCTGCAGTCGCAGATTAACCCACAGCTCGCCGGCCACGGCGGCCGCGTATCGCTGATGGAAATCACCGAAGAAGGCTTCGCCATTCTGCAATTTGGCGGCGGCTGCAACGGTTGTTCCATGGTGGATGTGACGCTGAAAGAAGGGATCGAGAAGCAGCTGCTGAACGAATTCCCAGAACTGAAAGGCGTTCGAGACCTGACCGAACACCAGCGCGGTGAGCACTCTTACTATTAAGTTTGTTTGACTCCCTCTCCCCTGCCCTCTCCCAAAGGGAGAGGGAGAAAACTGTGCAAGACAAGATATCGCTCTGAACAGTTCCCTCTCCCTTTGGAAGAGGGAGAAAACCGTGCAGGGCAAGAAATCGCTCTAAACAGTTCCCTCTCCCTTTGGGAGAGGGTTAGGGAGAGGGGAATACACTATTTCCCCGCCGCTTTCCGCCGCTTATCCAGATCCTTAATCAGCTTATTCACCCCGTCATCCGCGAACATCGCTTCTAAAGAAGTGGACAGCTTGCGCCGCCAGTTTTTGTACTGGTAGCTGGTACCTGGAATATTCACCGGTGCTGCCATATCCAGCCAGTCTTCCGGCTGTAGCCCCAGCAGTGCGCTGTGGCTATCGGCGATGTAGCGCTGCATCCCACGGTTAAGCGTGCTGGTCATGCCCATCAAAGAAGCCTTATGCCCGACACGTTTTGGCAGACAGCCGTGTTTGTGCAGCGCATCCAGCAGCCCTTGTTTCGCCAGCTCCCGGTCCTGATACAGACCCTTTAGGATCTCTTCATCGGGATACAGCCCCAGGGTTTTACCGAGCGTCAGGTCACCGCTCTCCCAGTAGCCACGCAGGGTCGGTAAATCGTGAGTGGTCGCCACTGCCATAGACTGCTGCGGGTAAGCTTTTGGCGCACGATAGGTCTTGTGTTGATCGTTTTCGAAGTACAGCACCTTATAGGAGTAAACCCCGCTTTTACGCAGTTTACCGACGATCTCCTCCGGAACCGTCCCCAGATCTTCGCCAATGACCATACACTGATGACGCTGGCTTTCCAGCGCCAGGATCGACAGCAGGTCGTCGACAGGATAGTGGACATAGGCACCGTGATCGGCCGTTTCACCGTACGGGATCCACCACAAGCGCAGCATCGACATCACATGATCGATTCGCAGCGCACCGCAGTTCTGCATATTGGCGCGCAGCAGGTCGATAAAGGGCTCGTAGGCGCGGGCAGCAATAATGTGGGGATCCATCGGCGGCAGGCCCCAGTTCTGCCCGAGCGGGCCAAGAATATCCGGCGGCGCGCCCACGGAAGCCTTCAGGCAGTACAGCTCACGATCGCACCAGGTTTCCGAACCGCCTTCCGCCACGCCGACCGCCAGATCGCGATACAGGCCGATCGGCATCTCATGCTGCTGGCACACCTGCCAGCAGGCCGCGAACTGGCTGTACGCCAGCCATTGCAGCCAGAGGAAGAAGTCCACTTCGTTTTCGTGCTTCTCACAGAAGGCTTTCACCTCCGGGCTGGCAACGTCCTGATACGCTTCTGGCCAGGCAGGCCAGCCCCAGCGCAGCTCGTCTTCCTGCACCTGATAAGCATGCAGCGCATCAAACGCCGCCTGCCAGTACAGGCTTTCCCCTTCCTCGCTAACAAACTCACGAAACGCCTTCATCTGCGGATCGCGACGGGCGGAAAACCCTTTCCAAGCCAGACGCAGCGCCGTCATTTTCAACACCGTGACGGTGGCATAATCCACCCATTCGGCATCGCGCACGGATTTCAGCGTCTGCTGAGTCGTCGGTAACGCCCACCAGGCCTGCGCTTCTGCGCTCTCGCGGAAATCCTCAATGGCATTCACGTCGATATAAATCACGTTCAGCCAGCGGCGGGAAGACGGGCTGTACGGGCTCGCGCTCTCCGGGGTCGCCGGATACAGCGCATGAATAGGATTTAAGCCGATAAATGAGCCGCCGCGATTAGCGATTTCGGGCAGCATCGCCCTCAAATCGCCAAAATCGCCAATGCCCCAGTTCTGCTCTGAACGCAGCGTGTAGAGCTGCACACAGCTGCCCCACAGCTTTTTACCCTGCTTCAGCGCCTGCGGTTCATAGCAGCGCTCTGGCGCAACGATCACCTGACAGTGCCAGCTCTGTTTTGACTGAGTCAGCGTCAGCATGTGATAGCCCAGCGGCAAGCGGGCAGGAAGCGTCAGCGCCTTCCCGGCGCTGGTTTTTCCCTGATGTTCTGAGCCAGTTTCAGTGGTCAGCGTCCAGAGGTATTCCCCGTTGCCTTCCACCGTCAGCGCCATTTTTTTCCCGTGCGCAAAGACCTGCACGTTTGGCACAGGTGTGACGGCCACTTTGCTGGCCGTCGAACTGTGGTGCATCGCATCAAGCAATCGCCGTTTGGTATCAGCACCAATTAACTGCGGTTTGCCGTGGGCATTGATATAGCTGGGGCTGATGCCCGCCGCCTGTGCTGCATGATCCAGACGTTTGCTCTCCATAGCGCTCCCTTAGCGTTTTGCCTGCCAGATACGGCTCTGATAATCGCGGATAGAGCGATCTGAGCTGAACATTCCGCAGCGCGCAGTGTTGAGGATCGCCGCACGGGTCCAGGCTTCCTGATCGCGGTACAGATCATCAACTCGCTTCTGGGCTTCCACGTAGGCCGCGAAGTCTGCCAGCACCAGATACGGATCGCCGCCCTGTTTGCCCATGCTGTGCAGCATCTGGTCAAATGCGTGCTTATCGCCGTCGCTGTATTTACCGCTTTCCAGCTCTTTCAGCACCGCATCCAGCACTTTGTCTTTCTTGCGCCATTTCAGCGGATCATAGCCTTTCGCCTTCAGGGCTTTCACTTCTTCCACGGTATGACCGAAGATAAAGATGTTTTCATCACCGACTTTCTCAGCAATTTCCACGTTCGCACCGTCGAGCGTACCCATCGTCAGCGCGCCGTTCAGCGCCAGCTTCATGTTGCCAGTGCCTGACGCCTCTTTCCCTGCCGTGGAAATCTGCTCAGAGACATCCGCCGCCGGGATCAGCATTTCTGCCGCTGAAACACAGTAGTCAGGCAGGAAAACGACTTTCAGCTTATCGCCCACTTTCGGATCGTTATTCACCGCTTCGGCGACCTTGTTAATCGCAAAAATGATGTTCTTCGCCAGGTAATAGCCCGGAGCCGCTTTCGCGCCAAACAAGAACACGCGCGGGATGCGGTCCGCTTGCGGATTTTCACGGATCTCTTTGTACAGCGCCAGAATGTGCAGCAGATTCAGGTGCTGACGCTTGTACTCGTGCAGACGCTTGATCTGAATGTCAAAAATGGCCGCCGGATTGATTTCAATCCCGGTGCGATGCTTCACAAATGTCGCCAGCCGTTGTTTATTCGCCAGCTTGATGTCGCGGTACGTTTTGCGGAATTTCGCATCGTCGGCGTACTTTTCGAGATTAATCAGTTGATCGAGATCGTTGGCCCACTCTTTCTTCAGGCTCTTGTCCAGCAGAGCCGCCAGTGCCGGGTTGCACTGCTTGATCCAGCGACGCGGCGTGATGCCGTTGGTGACGTTGTGGAACTTGTTCGGCCACAGCTGGTGATATTCCGGGAACAGATCCTTCACCACCAGGTCAGAGTGCAGTGCCGCTACGCCGTTGACGGCAAAACCGCTGACCACGCACAGATTCGCCATGCGAACCTGCTTGTCATGCACCACCGCCAGCTTCGCCCAGACGTCTTTGTCGCCAGGCCAGGTTTTTTTCACCAGCAGCTTAAAGCGATCGTTGATTTCATTGATGATCTGCATGTGACGCGGCAGCAGCGCTTTCACCAGCTTCTCATCCCAGCACTCCAGCGCTTCCGGCATCAGAGTGTGGTTAGTGTAGGCGAAGGTTTTGCTGGTGATAGCCCAGGCGTCGTCCCAGCTCAGCTGGTGCTCGTCAATCAGTACGCGCAGCAGTTCAGGAATGGCGATGGTCGGGTGGGTATCGTTAAGCTGAATGACTTCAAATTTCGGCAGTTCCGCCAGTTTACGCCCCGCCAGATGATGACGACGCAGAATGTCCACCACCGAACAGGCGCACTGGAAATACTGCTGCATCAGACGCAGCTTTTTGCCCGCCTGATGGTTGTCGTTCGGGTAAAGCACTTTGGTCAGTTTTTCGGCGTCAATGCCCTGCTGCTCTGCGCGCAGGAAATCACCGTCGTTAAATTTGGTCAGATTAAACGGATGCGCGTGCGTGGCCTGCCACAGGCGTAAAGGCTGAGCTACGCCGTTGCGATAGCCCAGCACCGGCAGATCCCACGCCTGGCCGACCATGGTGAAAGCGGGCTGCCAGTGGCCTTTCACCACTCTACCGCCAAGGCTCACCTGAACGTCCAGCGCTTCGTTATGACGGAACCACGGGTAGGTGTTGCGACGCCAGTCGTCCGGCGCTTCCATCTGCTGTCCGTCGGCAAAGGACTGACGGAACAGACCGTACTGATAGTTAAGCCCGTAGCCGATGCCCGACTGGCCGACGGTGGCCATCGAATCGAGGAAACAGGCCGCCAGACGGCCCAGACCGCCGTTGCCGAGGCCCGGATCGTTCTCTTCTTCCAGCAGATCCGTCAGCGTGACGTCATGCGCTTTCAGCACGTCGCTGACGTCCTGATACCAGCCGAGGTTCAGCAGGTTGTTGCCGGTCAGCCGGCCAATCAAAAACTCCATCGAGATGTAGTTCACGTGGCGCTGGCCTTTTTCTGGCTTCGCCACCGGCTGTGCGGCCAGCAGCTCCGCCAGCGCACCGCTCACAGCCTGCCACCATTGGCGCTGCGTCATCTCATTCGCGGCCTGCAAGCCATATCGCTGCCACTGACGCGTCAGCGCAGCCTGAAAATGTTCTTTGTTGAAGGTCGGCTGTGACATAAGGATCCAATCCTGTTAGCTAAGACGTTGATGCTAGTGTGCCAGGCTACCCGGGTAACGTCCTCATCCCGCAGGGCATTAGCCGGGGAGGAGTAGCAGGGATGAGCGAGAAGTGTGATCGCCGCCACTATAACGTTAGCCGCTCGCGGCGGTTCTGCTCAGTTTTACCTCAGGATTATTACGATATTTGAAAGACTGTTTTACTAAATATAAGCAGAGGCAGAAATAATTACTTACGTGTAATAATAATTACCCTTCAGCATTTCATCGCAGGGCATATTTAGCGGTACTTCCTGTCGGAAATTTAAATTATTTGAGAATAAGCGCATAGTCTGTTTTTGATTTCAGGCCATTTACCCGGACTGCAAAACCCCAGTATCCATGCGGACTGGCACCGGTTTCAGTGACTTTGTTTACTCTTCGTTAAGATTTGTGACAGAGTGCAAATTCATAAGCATAAAACTCGGACATAACTTGCAATAATTATGCGATTGGCCGACCTTAATAGCCATTAATTACGAAGCGCGAAAAAATAATCTTCTTTTACTCTCACAGTGAAGTGATAACCCTATGTTGATTCCGTCTAAATTAAGTCGCCCTGTCCGTCTCGAACACACCGTGGTTCGTGAGCGACTGCTGGCGAGACTTTCCGGCGCCAACAATTACCGCCTGGCGCTAATCACAAGCCCGGCCGGATATGGAAAAACCACTCTCATTTCACAGTGGGCCGCGGGAAAGACCGATCTTGGCTGGTTCTCTCTTGATGATGGAGATAACCAGCAGGAGCGATTCGCCAGCTATCTGATTGCCGCCATTCAGCAGGCAACTGGTGGCCACTGCACGGCCAGCGAAGCCATGGTGCAAAAGCGACAGTACGCCAGCCTGACATCGCTGTTTGCTCAGCTTTTTATCGAGCTTAATACCTGGCAGCGCCCGCTGTTGCTGGTGATTGACGATTATCATCTGATCACCAATCCGGTGATCCACGACGCAATGCGGTTTTTCCTGCGCCATCAGCCGGAAAACATGACCCTGATTGTGCTGTCCCGCAACCTGCCTCAGCTCGGCATTGCGAATTTACGCGTGCGCGAACAGCTGCTGGAAATTGGCAGCCAGCAGCTGGCCTTCAACCATCAGGAGGCGAAACAGTTTTTCGACTGTCGCCTGACCTCTCCTATTGAAGCCGATGAAAGCAGCCGGATGTGTGATGATGTCGCCGGTTGGGCTACAGCACTCCAGTTAATCGCCCTGTCTGCACGCCAGAATACCAGCGCCGCCCACCATTCGGCACGGCGACTTGCGGGGATCAACGCCAGCCATCTGTCGGATTATCTGGTGGATGAAGTTCTCGATAACGTCGATCTCAGCACCCGCCACTTCCTGCTGAAAAGCTCGCTGCTACGCTCAATGAACGATGCGCTGATCGTCCGCGTCACCGGCGAAGAAAACGGTCAGATGCGGCTAGAAGAGATTGAACGCCAGGGGCTGTTCCTGCAACGCATGGACAATTCCGGCGAATGGTTCAGCTTCCATCCGCTGTTTGGCAGCTTCCTGCGTCAGCGCTGTCAGTGGGAGCTGGCTATTGAGCTACCGGAAATCCATCGCGCCGCCGCCGAAAGCTGGATGGCGCAAGGTTTCCCCGGTGAGGCCATTCATCATGCGCTCTCGGCCGGTGATGCCAACATGCTGCGTGATATTCTGCTCAACCACGCGTGGGGCCTGTTCCATCACAGCGAGCTGGCTCTGCTGGAAGAATCTCTGGCGGCGCTCCCCTGGGACAGCCTGCTGGAAAACCCACGTCTGGTGCTGTTGCAGGCCTGGCTGATGCAAAGCCAGCATCGTTACAGCGAGGTGAATACCCTGCTTGCCCGCGCCGAAGAAGAGATGAGCAGCGAAATGGACGCTACGCTGAACGGTGATTTCAATGCCCTTCGCGCTCAGGTGGCAATCAACGCAGGCGATCCGGAAGAAGCCGAGCGGCTGGCGATGGTCGCCCTCGACGAACTGCCGCTCGCCAGCTACTACAGCCGCATTGTCGCGACATCCGTTCACGGCGAAGTGCTGCACTGTCAGGGGAAACTCAGCAAATCACTGGCGGTGATGCAGCAAACCGAGCAAAAGGCCCGCCGTCACGAAGTCTGGCATTACGCGCTCTGGAGCCTTATCCAGCAAAGCGAGATCCTGTTTGCTCAGGGCTTTTTACAGGCCGCGTGGGAGTCTCAGGAGAAATCCTTCCAGCTCATCCGCGAACAGCATCTGGAGCAATTGCCAATGCACGAGTTCCTGCTGCGCATTCGCGCACAACTCTTGTGGGCCTGGGCACGGCTGGATGAAGCAGAGATGAGCGCTCGTCACGGGATGGAGGTTCTCGCAAGCTTCCAGCCTCAGCAACTGCTGCAATGCCTGGCACTGCTGGTGCAAAGCTCGCTGGCGCGTGGCGACCTCGATAATGCCCGCAATCATCTCAATCGCCTGGAGAATCTGCTGGGTAACGGGCAGTATCACAGCGACTGGGTATCCAACGCCGACAAGGTACGCGTGATCTACTGGCAGATGGTGGGCGACAAAAAAGCGGCCGCCAACTGGCTGCGCCAGACCCCGAAACCAGCTTTCGCCAATAATCATTTCCTGCAAAGCCAGTGGCGCAACATTGCCCGCGCGCAAATCCTGCTCGGCGAATTTGAATCCGCAGAAATCGTTCTTGAAGAGCTGAATGAGAACGCACGCAACCTGCAGCTGATGAGCGATCTCAACCGCAACCTGCTGTTGCTGAATCAGCTTTACTGGCAGTCCAACCAGAAAAATGACGCCCAGCGCGTGCTGCTGGAAGCGTTAACCCTCGCGAATCGTACCGGGTTTATCAGCCACTTCGTGATTGAAGGTGAAGCGATGGCGCAGCAGTTACGCCAGCTGATCCAGCTGAATACGCTGCCCGAGCTGGAGCAACATCGGGCGCAGCGCATCCTGCGGGAAATTAATCAGCATCACCGGCATAAGTTTGCGCATTTTGACGAGAACTTCGTCGAACGTTTACTGAATCACCCTGAAGTGCCGGAGCTGATCCGCACCAGTCCGCTGACCCAGCGCGAGTGGCAGGTTCTGGGGCTGATTTACTCTGGTTACAGCAACGATCAGATTGCCGGAGAGCTGGATGTCGCGGCAACGACTATCAAGACGCACATCCGTAATTTGTATCAGAAGCTCGGCGTGGCGCACCGTCAGGATGCCGTGCAGCACGCCCAGCGGCTGCTGAAGATGATGGGGTATGGGGTTTAATTCTGTGCGGGCTGATGCCCTCTCCCCAACCCTCTCCCCCGGGGAGAGGGAGCAAAAAACGACTCCGTACTTTTCCCTCCCCCTTTGGTAGAGGGAGTAAAAACACCGCTCTGTTCTATTCCCTCCCCCTTTGGTAGAGGGAGTAAAAACACCGCTCTGTTCTATTCCCTCTCCCTTAGGGAGAGGGTTAGGGAGAGGGGAAACAAACGAATCTGAACGAATCAGCAAAGCTCCAGCTGAATATGATTCTCAGCAATCACCTGCATCACCCCAGCCGGCGGCATGGCATCGGTGTAAACCGCGTTCACCATGCTGATACTGCCCATGTTCACCATCGCGTTGCGGCCAAACTTCGAGTGATCGACCACCAGCATGACGTGACGTGAGTTCTCGATGATCGCGCGTTTGGTGCGCACTTCGTGGTAGTCAAACTCCAGCAGCGAACCGTCGATGTCGATACCGCTGATCCCCAGAATGCCGTAGTCGAGGCGGAACTGAGAGATAAAATCGAGCGTGGCTTCACCAATAATGCCACCGTCACGGCTGCGCAATTCGCCTCCCGCCAGAATGACCCGAAAGTCCTCTTTCGCCATCAGGGTGTTAGCCACGTTGAGGTTATTAGTGACAATGCGCAAATCTGAGTGGTCCAGCAGCGCATGCGCCACCGCTTCTGGCGTGGTGCCGATATCAATAAACAGCGCGGAACCGTTAGGGATCTGGCTGGCGACCTTGCGGGCAATGCGCTCTTTTTCCGCCGCCTGATTGGCTTTGCGATCCTGCCAGGAGGTGTTCACCGAGCTCGAAGGTAGCGCCGCGCCGCCGTGGTGACGCAGGATCCGCTTCTGCTCCGCCAGGTCGTTCAGGTCACGACGAATCGTCTGTGGGCTGACGGCAAACTGCTCTACCAGCTCTTCCGTACTGACATAACCCTGTTTTTTGACCAGATCGATAATCGCGTCATGACGTTGTGTTTGTTTCATGCAAGATCCCTGGAATTGTTATGTTCGTTTTCGCACATTCTGCGTATCGGCAAACGCCATCGCCAGACCCACTGCCAGCCCCGTCACGTGTGCCCCGTTGGCAATGGACATGCCAAACAGATCCAGCCAGCCGACAATCAGCCACAGCAGAGAAAAGATAATCAGCCCACGTTGCAGGAAAATGCCGCTCTGCGGTTCTCTTTCGCCACGCAGCCATACGTAACCCATCAGGGCGTACACCACGCCGGATAGGCCGCCAAACCACGGGCCGCTAAATTTATGCTGCACATAGCCGCTCAACAACGCGCTGATGACCGTAATCACCAGCAGTTTGCCGCTGCCGATGCGCTTTTCCCCCATCCCGCCGAGATACCACCACCATAACAGGTTGAAGAGGATGTGCATCAGCGAGAAATGCATGAACGCGTGGGTAAAATAACGCCAGACTTCAAACTGCTGTGACGAATCATAAGGCCATGACAGCCAGACCATCACCGCCTGATCGCCCACTGCACTCATCACAATAAACACCAGAATACAGGCCGTCATGATGAGCCAGGTCAAAGGCCCGGCATTGCTTTTCAGCGTGTCGATAAAGGGAAAACGGCGGTAGTGCAGGCCGCTGTTGGTGTGGCCAGACTGCCAGCTCGCCGCCAGATAGCGCGGGTCGGCCGGGTTTTCCAGAAACAGGGCGAGTTCATTCTGCACGCGCGCGGCCTGGCTTTCATCGGCAAGCCAGACGTCGGTTTGGGTATGTTGCTGGATAGTCAGGATCACGCCCTGAGTTGCCATATAGTCAACAAACGCCTGGGCGACGCGCGGATTAGTAAAAGAGGTGATCATCAACATACAGGGCGTCGCTTATTCCACACAAAAGAGGACAGTATACCGTCTTAGCTTCCGTGCGCCACTTCAGCCGGAAAATGGCGGTGCCAGGCGTCAAAGCCGCCGTCGACGCTGTAAACCTGGTCAAAACCCTGCTGCAGCAGATACTGCGCTGCGCCTTTGCTGCTGTTGCCGTGATAGCACATCACCATCACCGGCGTGCCAAAGTCCACGTCGTGCATAAACGCGCCGAGGGTGTCGTTAGTCAGATGAAACGCATCCGGAGTATGCCCCATGGCATAGTTTTGCGGATCGCGGATATCTCCCAGCACCGCCAGTCCCTGATGCAGCTTCTGGTGGGCTTCTTCAACGTTGATACATTCAAACTGATCCATGGTGCTCTCTTTCATTAATTAGCATTAGCGACTGTGTGCCCCTCTCCCCGACCCTCTCCCTCAGGGAGAGGGAGAAACCGCACCGTTCCAGTTCCCTCTCCCTCTGGGAGAGGGTTAGGGAGAGGGCGTTAGTTTACCGCCAAGTGTACGACGTGACGGCAGGGAAACGCTAATTTGTTACACGCATCACTCTGAATTGTTTTTTTGATGTTACCAATTGCGCGTTTGTTTGCTATATTGAGCGATAACGAACATTTGTGAGCTTTAACGAAAGTGCGAGAGGGCGCAGCATGGAAACCAAAGATCTGATTGTGATAGGCGGTGGCATCAACGGTGCCGGTATCGCGGCAGACGCCGCAGGACGCGGGCTATCGGTACTGATGCTGGAGGCTCAGGACTTAGCCTGTGCCACCTCAAGCGCCAGCTCCAAGCTTATCCACGGCGGCCTGCGCTACCTGGAACACTACGAATTCCGCCTGGTGAGCGAAGCCCTGGCCGAGCGTGAAGTACTGCTGAAAATGGCTCCGCACATCGCCTTCCCGATGCGCTTCCGTCTGCCGCACCGTCCGCATCTGCGCCCGGCGTGGATGATCCGGATCGGTCTGTTTATGTACGATCACCTGGGTAAACGTACCAGCCTGCCGGGTTCAGCCGCCTTGCGTTTTGGCGCAGATTCCGTGCTGAAACCGGAAATTGTGCGCGGTTTCGAGTATTCCGACTGCTGGGTGGACGATGCCCGCCTGGTGCTGGCTAACGCTCAGATGGTGGTGAAAAAAGGCGGAGAAGTGCTTACGCGCACCCGCGCCACCTCTGCCCGTCGCGAAAATGGCCTGTGGATTGTCGAAGCAGAAGATATTGATACCGGCGAAACCTACACCTGGCAGGCGCGCGGTCTGGTGAACGCCACTGGCCCGTGGGTGAAACAGTTCTTTGATGACGGGATGCACCTGCCGTCGCCTTACGGCATTCGCCTGATCAAAGGCAGCCATATCGTGGTTCCGCGCGTGCACACGCAGAAACAGGCGTACATCCTGCAAAACGAAGATAAGCGCATCGTGTTTGTGATCCCGTGGATGGATGAATTCTCCATCATCGGCACCACCGACGTGGAATACAAAGGCGATCCGAAAAGCGTCGAAATCGACGAAAGCGAAATTAACTACCTGCTGAAAGTGCACAACGCACACTTTAAAAAGCAGCTTGGCCGCGACGACATCGTCTGGACTTACTCCGGCGTCCGTCCGCTGTGCGACGACGAGTCGGATTCCCCGCAGGCCATCACGCGCGATTACACGCTGGATATTCACGACGTCAACGGCCAGGCACCGCTGCTGTCGGTATTTGGCGGCAAACTCACTACCTACCGCAAGCTGGCCGAGCACGCGCTGGAAAAACTGACGCCTTACTACAAAGGTATTGGCCCGGCGTGGACCAAGGGCTCAGTGCTGCCAGGCGGTGAAATTGCCGGTGACCGCGACGATTACGCCGCGAAGCTACGCCGCCGCTATCCGTTTATCAGCGAAGGGATGGCCCGCCACTTTGCCCGCACCTACGGCAGCAACAGTGAACTGCTGCTTGGCGATGCGAAAGAAATTGCCGATTTAGGCGAGCATTTTGGCCACGAGTTTTATGAAGCGGAACTGCGCTATCTGGTCGAACACGAATGGGTTCGTCGTCTGGACGACGCTATCTGGCGTCGCACCAAACAAGGAATGTGGCTTAACGCCGAACAGCAATCCCGCGTCGCTCAATGGCTGGTACAAAACGTGGGAAAGCGTGAGCTGTCGTTAGCGTCGTGATTTAGCGCTATTGCTCACCAGTTCCCCTTCACCCTCTCCCTAAAGGGAGAGGGAAGCAAATTTCTCCTTTCTTCCTCAGTGAACTCTGCGTACAGAAACTGCTTAACATGCAGCGTTGAACTGAGGTTCAGTTTGATCCCAATCTGCCGCGTACACGAATAGACCGTTTTTTGCGATATCCGAATAAAGCTCGCCGCTAAGGCAATATCTGCATGGTGCATTAAGCCATACACCGTCAGTCGTTGAAGCGGGGTCAGCATCCTGAGCCGCCGGTATCTGTCGAAGTGCATCAGCACGGTCAGCAACGTCGACGCCTTTCTGTTTTTTACTTTGGCAGAAAATTCAGCCAGTGAGGCGTTTCTGCCCAGGGTGACCAGAGGTTTAAGAACCTTCGAAAGAACGCATGAACCGCCGATAAAAATAAACCGGTATTGCTCCGTCACGCCTGTTTTATTCATAGCATTATTGATATCTCTGAGGCTTGAGAACGAGGCAATATCTATAATGCAAAGGGGACGATTTACCGGGATCCTGCGGATTATATTTGCAACTGCCGTGGACAAAAAAATATCGTCCGACAATATAAAATGTGACATAGCAAGATTCTCATCTGCCAGAACGTCATAAAAAAAGGAGCCCGCAGGCTCCTCGTTATTTAACACCTCAGAATCCGATGCGGATACCCACGACGCCCTGAACCGGCTCCTCGACGTAGCTGCCCTGGCGGTAGTTAACTTCTCCATACAGGGCCGCCTGCGGAGCCAGCGCGACGGACATGCCCGCACCGTATTTGCCCGACGTGCCGTTCAGATTGTTATCGAAGCGGTTTACGCCGTTGATATGGGCCTCATTCGACTTCACAAACTCCTGCTCGACGCTGGCGCTGAGGTAAGGCGCAAACTGAGTTGTTCCGAAGGCGAATTGCGTTCCCACGCGCGTTCCGGCTTCAGCGGTCAGGGAGCGAGCCTTACCGGTTTGCGCCTTCATACCATTAGAGAGCTTCACGTTCGCATTGTTGATATGCGTTCCCGCCACGCGGGCAAACGGCTCCACGCGGAGGTCTTCGGTGAGCTTAAAGGTAAATCCGCCCTCTACCGCAGTGCTGACGCTGTACTGATGCCAGCTGCCGGAGGTCATGTCGCCGTTGGTCATCCGGGCATTCAGTTTGCTTTCCAGACGGTTAGTTTTCAGCACGCTATCCAGATAGAACCCGCTGTTGTCGTACCAGGTCGCGTAGGCACCCAGGCCGTAGCTGTCCACTTTGCTCTTGCCACCGCGATCGTGGCTGACGTTGTTGCCGGAAAGGGTCATGTAGCCACCGGTCACGAGGTCGCCACGCGCAAAACCAGTGGTGAAGTCTCCTCCGAGCTCAAAGCCATTCTGATACAGCTTATACGCCGCACCGCTGCTGGTATCGACGGCGCTTTTCTTGCCCAGATAATGTCCCCAGACGTTACCTTCGCCGTGCTTTCTGCTATCTGCCTGATTGGTACGATAGACGCGACGGGCATCCATTTCCCCGCGAATGATATTCAGGCCCGCTGTCGCCATACTCAGGATGGCATCGGTAGATGGTGTGGTGACCAGACTGCCTCCACCACCACCGTTGCCACCGCCCTCATTACCGCCGCCTTCGTTGCCGTCACCGCCGTTGCCTTCGTCGGTCATCGCACCGAGATACCAGACGTTACCGCCGTTCAGACCGTCTTTGTCCTGCTGGCTGTGGAGCGTATACATGTAGGTACCGCCGTCGATAGCTCCGGTGCTGCGCCCTTTGGCAGTCACCATCGAGAAATCAATTTCACCCTGCTGATCATGTACCAGGTTGACGGTCAAATCCGTGTGATCGGCAATCTCTCTGCCGGAATCATTCACCGCGATACCAAAATTACCCGTGCCGTTTTCGATGGTCACAAAGTTAGCGTTACGTTCCGCCAGGGAAGAGTTGAAGAGGAAATTTCCGGAACCGGACAATTCACCGATGTTCAGCGCAGCGTAATCACCTTCGCTGTCACGCAGGAAGGAAACGCTGCCGCCGTCCATCGCCAGTTTATCCACCTGGGCAGGGATGTGGCTGGAAGTGGTATCAGTGAGATCGGTCATCGAAAGCGTGCCGCCGTTAATGGTGATATCCGTGGCGTGTGAGCCCGCCTCCATCAGCATTTCACCCGCAACGTTAATTTCTGTTTTTCCATCGGCAAGAGCGCCAGTGTATAGCCAGGACTGGCCGCTGTTAATGGTAGTGTCGGTAGTCGTACCAAAAACATTCTGGACACCGCCGTTAATCGTGGTGGAGGTTGCCAGGGTGTGGACACCAATAATTTGTGTTCCACCAGTATTTATTACCGTATTATTCGCTTCAACGATAAAGTTTTTATCAACAAGATACCAATCCTCGTTGATATACAAATTCTGCACCCCACCATTATTTATCGTTGTTCCTGTAGCCAGAGCATGTAATGTGGCATTCCCGCCGAGGCGAGGATCCATCAACAAAGTGACATTCTGTACCCCATCATTTATCCTGGTATTTTTAACTTCTATGCGCTGATCCAAATATGCCCCAGCCCCATCCCAAGCTGTCAGCGTTATGTTCTGAACCCCACCATTGTTAATAGTAGTGTCGTCAATCTTAATCACCAGGCCTTCATTGGGAATGGGATTAGTCGTCCCCTCGGAGTACGACCGAATCGTTTGAGTTCCACCGTTAATAGTTGTTCCTGTTATGGTGGTTGCTTCCCTCCCGAGGGAACCATATACCGATTGAGAACCACCTTCATTAATTACAGTATTTGTTGCAGACCCTCCATAATAAACATACTGTGATGCCCCGGAATTTATTTCCGTATTAATGGCATGACCGTACACTGATTGCTCACGATCCCCAGAATTTAAGACAATATCCGTGACCGTCTCATCTGCAGCAATATTACCTGTATTTTGTGAAGGTTTTCCTGCAAATGCTGACAAGGAGCTTACGCTTAATATTGTTGATATTACCAGAGCTAGTGGGCTCATTTTAATGTTCATTGTATATATCCCAGAGTGTTGAAATTACCTAATAACAACACCCTGAGATTAAACCTAATATAAACAGCATATAGCCTATACAGTTGATTGATTCAATATACACAAAAATACAAATTAGAGCGTTATTTTCAATATAAATTGATATATATCAATTCGTAGATTTTGAGAAAATAATAAATAGCCTCCAAATCATTCATTATTTCCTGCACAAGCGCGCGAAAATCCCGAATAAAAAAGCGGCAACCCTAAAGTTACCGCTTTGCATTTGATCTGATGCCAGAGTTTTTTTACAACCTTACAGGATCGATATGCCAGATATGCTCCGCATACTCCTGAATCGTACGGTCTGACGAGAAGTAGCCCATGTTGGCAATATTGCGCATCGCTTTGGTGGTCCACTCCTCCGGATTGTCATACAGCTCGTCGACCTTATCCTGACAGTCGACGTAGCTGCGGTAATCCGCCAGCACCTGATAGTGATCGCCGAAGCTAATCAGTGAATCAACCAGGTCGCGATAGCGGCCCGGCTCTTCCGGGCTGAACAGACCGGTGGCGATTTGCGTCAGCACCTGATGCAGCTCTTCATCCTGATCGTAGTAATCACGCGGCTTGTAGCCTTTCGCTCGCAGCGCTTCGACCTCTTCCGCTGTGTTACCAAAGATAAAGATATTGTCATCGCCGACGTGCTCCAGCATTTCGACGTTGGCACCGTCCAGCGTGCCGATAGTCAGCGCGCCGTTAAGGGCAAACTTCATGTTACTGGTGCCGGAGGCTTCGGTTCCCGCCAGTGAAATCTGTTCGGACAGATCCGCCGCCGGGATGATCAGCTGCGCCAGGCTCACGCTGTAGTTCGGGATAAACACGATCTTCAGCTTGTCGCCAATCTGCGGATCGTTGTTGATCACCTTCGCCACGTCGTTGATCAGATGAATAATGTGTTTCGCCATGTAGTACGCCGAAGCGGCCTTCCCGGCGAAGATATTCACGCGCGGTACCCAGTCCGCATCCGGATCGTCTTTAATACGGTTGTAGCGGGTGATCACGTGCAGCACGTTCATCAACTGACGCTTGTATTCGTGAATACGCTTAATCTGCACGTCGAATAGCGCTTTGGGATTGACCACCACGTTGAGCTGCTGGCCAATGTACTCCGCCAGACGCTTTTTATTCTCAAGCTTAGCGTGCTGTACCGCCTGGTTCACCGTCGGGTAATCCAGATGCTGTTCCAGCTCGCTCAGCTGACTGAGATCGGTACGCCAGGTGCGGCCGATGTTTTCATCCAGCACTTCAGAGAGCGACGGGTTCGCCAGCGCCAGCCAGCGGCGCGGAGTTACGCCGTTGGTCACATTGGTAAAGCGCATCGGGAAAATCTTCGCGAAATCAGCAAACAGCGACTGCACCATCAGGTTGGAGTGCAGCTCAGACACGCCGTTGACCTTGTGGCTGATCACCACCGCCAGCCAGGCCATCCGCACGCGACGCCCGTTGGATTCGTCGATGATCGAACAGCGGCTCAGCAGCCCGGTGTCGTTCGGGTACTGCTCCTGCAGGGTTTTCAGGAAGTAGTCGTTGATTTCAAAGATGATCTGCAGATGGCGCGGCAGAATTTTGCCGAGCATTTCCACCGGCCAGGTTTCCAGCGCTTCGCTCATCAGGGTGTGGTTGGTGTAGGAGAACACCTGACAGGTGACCTCAAACGCCTCATCCCAGCTGAATTTGTGCTCGTCGATCAGCAGACGCATCAGTTCCGGAATCGACAGCACCGGATGGGTGTCGTTCAGGTGGATAGCGATTTTGCTCGCCAGATTGGCGTAGGTTTTATGCAGCTGGTGATGTCGGCTGAGAATATCCTGCACCGTGGAGGAGACCAGGAAATACTCCTGACGCAGACGCAGCTCGCGCCCGGAATAGGTGGAGTCATCCGGATACAGCACGCGCGATACGTTTTCGGAGTGGTTTTTATCTTCCACCGCCGCGAAGTAATCACCCTGGTTAAATTTACCGAGGTTGATTTCGCTACTCGCCTGGGCGTTCCACAGACGCAGCGTATTGGTCGCGTCGGTATCGTAGCCTGGGATGATTTGATCGTAGGCCACCGCGAGGATCTCTTCAGTTTCCACCCAGCGGGATTTTTTGCCTTCCTGCTGAATACGGCCGCCGAAGCGCACCCGATAGCGGGTGTTGTGGCGCTTGAACTCCCACGGGTTACCGTATTCCAGCCAGTAGTCCGGGGATTCCTTCTGCCGTCCGTCGACGATGTTCTGCTTGAACATGCCGTAGTCGTAGCGAATGCCGTAGCCGCGTCCAGGCAGGCCCAGCGTTGCCAGCGAATCAAGGAAACAGGCCGCCAGACGCCCAAGACCGCCGTTGCCGAGGCCCGGGTCGTTCTCTTCGTCGATCAGCTCTTCCAGCTCCAGCCCCATCCCTTCCAGCGCGTTTTTCACGTCCTCATAAATACCGAGCGACAACAGCGCATTGGAAAGGGTGCGACCAATCAAAAACTCCATCGACAGGTAGTAGACCTGACGGCCTTCCTGCGACAGCTGGGCGCGGTTAGAGCGCAGCCAGCGCTCAACCAGACGGTCACGAACCGCGAATAGCGTGGCGTTCAGCCATTCGTGCTTGTTGGCAATCGCCGGATCTTTGCCGATGGTGAACATCAGCTTGTAGGCGATAGAGTGTTTCAGTGCCTCAACGCTGAGTGTCGGCGATGCGTAAGTAAAAGGTGCATTCATAGAATTGGTCCTGTGATTACATCAAGCGTTGATAAAGCTCGCGGTAAGACGTCGCCGCGACTTGCCAGCTAAAATCCATGCTCATCGCCTGGCGCTGAACGTAGCGCCAGAGCGACGGGCGCGACCACAACACGAAAGCACGCCGGATCGCTCTCAGCAGCGACCAGGCATTACTGTCTTCAAACACGAAGCCGCTGGCGATGCCGTCAGCCAGGTTCTCCAGCGAGCTGTCGGATACGGTATCGGCCAGTCCACCGGTGCGACGCACCAGCGGCAGCGTGCCGTACTTCAGGCCATAAAGCTGCGTTAATCCGCATGGCTCAAAGCGGCTCGGCACCAGGATCACATCCGCGCCGCCCATAATGCGGTGCGAGAACGCCTCGTGATAGCCGATCTGTACGCCAACCTGACCCGGATGTTCAGCCGCCGCCGCAAGGAAGCCTTCCTGCAACACCGGATCGCCCGCGCCGAGCAGCGCCAACTGCCCGCCCTGCTCCAGCAGGCCCGGCAGCGCTTCCAGCACCAAATCTAACCCCTTCTGGCTGGTCAAACGGCTGACCACCGCAAACAGCGGCACCTTGTCGTTGACCTTCAGCCCCATCGCAATCTGCAGCTGGCGCTTGTTTTCAGCCTTCTCTTCCAGGCTGTCACGGTTGTAGCGCGCAGCCAGCAGCAGGTCGTTTTCCGGACTCCAGATTTTTGCATCCACGCCGTTCAGAATGCCCGACAGTCGCCCTTCGTGATGGCGCTGGCGCAGCAGTCCTTCCATCCCGTAGGCGAACTGCGGTTCGGTAATTTCGCGCGCGTAGGTTGGGCTCACCGCCGTAATGTGATCGGCGTAATACAGCCCGGCCTTCAGGAACGAAATCTGGCCGTTAAACTCCAGCCCGTGCATGTTGTAGAACGACCACGGCAGATCGATCTCATTCATGTGATGGGCGTAGAACATGCCCTGATAGGCCAGGTTGTGGACCGTAAACACTGACTTTGCCGGGCGACCGCGCGCCGCCAGATACGCCGGGGCCAGCCCTGCGTGCCAGTCGTGCGCGTGCACCACTTCAGGGCGCCAGAAGGGATCCAGCCCGACGGCCATTTCAGCGCCCACCCAGCCGAGCAGCGCAAAGCGCAGCACGTTATCGGTATAGGCGAACTGATTAGTGTCGTGGTACGGGCTCCCTGGGCGCTCGTAAAGATGAGGCGCATCAATCAGATAGATGCCCACCCCGTTAAAATGGCCGAACAGCAGCGTGATCCGCCCGGCAAAGGTGTCGCGACGGGTCACCACTTTGGCATCCGTCACGCCGCGGCGAATGTCCGGGAAAGCCGGCAGCAGAACTCGCGTGTCCACGCCATCGGCAATTTGCGCCTCCGGCAACGCGCCGATCACATCTGCCAGACCACCGGTTTTCAGCAGCGGGAACATCTCAGAACATACATGTAAAACCTGCATTATCGCTCCTGTCAGCCCTGCAATTTGCGCAGCATTTCACGCGTTACCAGCACAATGCCTTCCTCTGAACGGTAGAAACGACGTGCGTCCTCTTCCGCATTCTCCCCAATGACCATGCCTTCAGGTATCACGCAGGCGCGGTCGATAACGCAGCGGCGCAGGCGACAAGAACGCCCGACCCAGACGTCCGGCAATAAGACTGCCGAATCAATGTTACAGAATGAATTTATCCGCACTCGCGGGAACAGCACCGACTGCACCACCACCGAGCCGGAGATGATGCAGCCGCCGGAAACCAGCGAGTTCAGCGTCATCCCGTGGCTGCCCGAACGGTCCTGCACAAACTTCGCGGGCGGCAGAGATTCCATATGGGTGCGGATTGGCCAGTTCTGATCGTACATATCGAGCTCCGGCGTCACCGAGGCCAGATCGAGGTTGGCTTTCCAGTACGCTTCGAGCGTTCCCACATCGCGCCAGTAAGGTTCCGATTCTGGATCCGACTGGACGCAGGACAGTGGGAAAGGATGTGCATACGCCGTGCCAGCTTTGACAATTTTCGGGATGATGTCTTTGCCGAAATCGTGCTCGGAGTTTTGGTCGCTGTCGTCCTGCTCCAGCAGCTCATAAAGGTAATCGGCATCAAAGATATAGATACCCATACTGGCCAGTGACTTGGTATCATCGCCCGGCATCGTTGGCGGAACGGCCGGTTTTTCAACGAACTCAACAATCTTGTCTTCGCTATCCACCGCCATCACGCCAAAGGCGGTTGCCTCAGCAACGGGCACCGGCATGCAGGCGACGGTGCAGCGCGCGCCTTTTTCGACGTGGTCGATAAGCATGCGCGAGTAGTCCTGCTTGTAGATATGGTCACCAGCGAGGATCACCACGTATTCCGCTTTGTAGCGGCGGATGATGTCGAGGTTTTGCGTGACCGCATCCGCCGTGCCGCGATACCAGCTTTCCCCGCTGACGCGCTGCTGGGCTGGCAGCAGGTCGACGAATTCGTTCATCTCTTCGCTGAAAAACGACCAGCCGCGCTGAATATGCTGCACCAGGGTGTGCGACTGATACTGTGTTATCACGCCGATGCGGCGAATACCTGAGTTAATGCAGTTAGATAATGCGAAATCGATGATGCGGAATTTGCCGCCAAAGTGCACCGCCGGTTTGGCCCGGGTGGTGGTTAAGTCTTTGAGACGGCTTCCGCGCCCACCGGCGAGGATCAGCGCCACCGATTTGATCGGTAATTGACGCGCTAACATCAGAGGATCGTTCTTTTCAAGTCTAACCATGATTAACTCCTTTTTTCGCCCGGTTATGCTTCCGGGCGGACCTTTTCGAATACGCACACTCCGTGCGCGGGCCCATGCCAGACAGCCAGGGTGACCGGATTATCCTCTCCGGCGAATGGAGGAATGGCGCGCCACTCCCCTTCGGGTAATGCAAAATCTGCCATTTCCCTGGTGCCGTTCAGGGTGATAAGCCAGGTGTCAGAAAGCAGGATCTGCATTCCCGGAAAACCTTGCTGCCACTCTTCCGCACTCAGGGATTGGGCATCCTTATTCAGCCAACAAACGCGGCCATCACCTTCCTGCCACCAGCGATCTTCGGTTAAAGCCGGGATCTGCTGGCGCAGTTGGATCAGCGCCGCGGTAAAAGCCGTCAGTCCGGCGTTCGCCTTTTCCCAGTCGAGCCAGGTTAAGGCGTTGTCCTGACAGTACGCATTATTGTTGCCGTACTGGCTGTGACCCTGTTCGTCACCGGCCAGCAGCATCGGCGTCCCTTGTGATAAAAGCAGCGTTGCCATCAGGGCATGGACGCTGGCGCGCCGCCGTTCAATCACATCGAGACTGCCGTCTAATCCTTCTATACCATGGTTATCGCTATGGTTATTGTTAGTCCCATCGCGGTTTTCTTCGCCGTTGGCCTCATTGTGTTTCTGGTTGAAACAGACGCAGTCGCGCAGAGTAAAACCGTCGTGCGCCGTCACCAGATTGACCGAGGCCGACGGCAGACGCCCGCTGTGCTGGAACACATCGCTGGAAGCGGCAAACCGGCGGGCCAATTCACCCAGCGACAGATTTTGCTGAAGCCAAAAGCGGCGGCTGGCGTCGCGAAACTGATCGTTCCATTCGGCAAAAAAGGACGGGAAGTTACCGACCTGATAGCCGCCGTCACCGATATCCCAGGGCTCTGCGATAAGCTTCACCTGTGAGAGATGCGGATCGTTTTTGATCGCCTCAAACAGCGGGGCATCGTGGCGAAACTCTGGCGTTCTGCCCATCACTGGCGCAAGATCGAAGCGGAAGCCGTCCACATGACACTCATCAACCCAGAAACGCAGGCACTGACGGGCGTATTCCACCGACCCTGGCGTGCTCAGATTTAGCGTGTTTCCGCAGCCGGTCCAGTTGTGGTAATCGCCATCGTCCCTGATCCAATAATAGCTACGGTTGTCGATTCCGCGCAGGGAGAAGGTCGGCCCGTCGAGATCGATCTCCGCGCTGTGGTTCAGCACGATATCGAGGATCACTTCGATCCCCGCTTCGTGCAGCGCCTTCACCGCATCACGAAATTCGCTGAGCGCATGTTCGGGAGACGAGGCGTAGCGCGGCTCGACGGCAAACATCGCCAGCGGGTTGTAGCCCCAATAGTTGGACAGCCCGAGACGTTGCAGTCGCGGTTCGCTGGCGAATTGCGCGACCGGCAGCAGCTCCAGCGCCGTGATGCCAAGTTTCTGAAAATAGGAAATCATCAGCGGATGAGCGAGCGCCTTGTACGTCCCGGCAATCTCTTTCGGTATGCCGGGATGCAGATACGTCAGGCCCTTCACATGCGCTTCATAGATAACGGTGTTGCCCCACGGAATTCGCGGTGCTGCGTCGTTCCCCCAGTCATAGTGCAGATCCACCACCACGGAACGCGGTGCCACGGCGGCGCTGTCGCGACCGTCGGGCTGATCGTGTCCGCTGTGCAGAATGGGATCATCTTTCGCATTGCCGTCCACGCGATGAGCGCAAGGGTCCAGCAGTAGCTTCACCGGATTAAAGCGATGGCCCTGCTGCGGATCCCACGGTCCGTGCACGCGAAAGCCATAGCGCAGACCCGGACGGGCTTTGGGCAGGTAACCGTGCCACACGTCATCGGTGCGGCCCGGTAAATCTTCGCGGTGCTCGTTGCCGTCTTTATCAAACACGCAGAGCTCCACCCGCTGAGCATGGGCAGAAAAGAGCGTGAAGTTCACACCCTTGCCGTCATAGCTCGCGCCAAGCGGCGCCGGTTTACCTGCCGTGAGTTGGCTCATTCGCCCTCCCGCACCAGCCAGATCGTGGAGAGCGGCGGCAGCGTTACCGACAGTGAATGCTGGCGACCGTGGCTTTCAATCTCGTCGCTATGAACCCCGCCACCGTTACCTGCGTTGCTGCCGTGGTAGTGCATCGAGTCGGTATTCAGCGCTTCGCGCCAGCGGCCCGGCTGATTGATGCCGAAACGGTAGTCGTGGCGCGGCACCGGGGTAAAGTTGCTGGCGACGATGATTTCGTTGCCCTGGCGGTCGCGGCGGACAAAGACGAACACCGAGCGCTCATGATCGTCCACCACCAGCCACTCGAAGCCGTACGGATCGAAGTCCAGCTCGTGCATCGCTTTGTGGTGGCGATAGGTATGGTTAAGGTCGCGCACCAGGCGCTGCACGCCGTGGTGCCAGTTGTCGCCGCCGTCCAGCAGATGCCAGTCGAGGCTGGAGTCGTGGTTCCACTCGCGGCCCTGAGCGAACTCATTGCCCATAAACAGCAGCTTTTTCCCCGGGAAGGCGTACAGCCAGCCGTAGTAGGCGCGCAGGTTGGCAAACTTCTGCCACGCGTCGCCCGGCATGCGGTCGAGGATCGATTTCTTGCCGTGCACCACTTCATCGTGCGACAGCGGCAGGACGAAGTTTTCAGTGCTGTTATAGAGCATGCCGAAGGTCAGCTTATCGTGATGGTACTGACGATAAACCGGGTCGAGCTTCATGTAGTCCAGCGTGTCGTGCATCCAGCCCAGATTCCACTTGTACCAGAAGCCCAGACCGCCCATTTCCGGTGGCCGGGAAACGCCCGCAAAGTCCGTCGATTCCTCCGCCATGCTCACCGCGCCCGGCACCTGTTCCCCGAGAATACGGTTGGTGCTGCGCAGGAATTCAATAGCTTCGAGGTTTTCGCGCCCGCCGTGCTCGTTCGGGATCCACTCGCCCGCTTTACGGCTGTAGTCGCGGTAAATCATCGATGCCACCGCATCGACGCGCAGGGCATCAATGCCAAAACGCTCAATCCAGTACAGCGCGTTGCCGACGAGGAAGTTCTGCACTTCGCGGCGGCCGTAGTTATAAATCAGGGTATTCCAGTCCTGGTGATAGCCTTCGCGCGGATCGCTGTGCTCGTACAGCTCGGTGCCGTCGAATTTCGCCAGCGCAAAGTCATCTGACGGGAAATGGCCCGGTACCCAGTCGAGGATCACATTCAGCCCGGCGTTGTGCGCGGCGTTGATGAAATAGCGGAAGTCCTCGCGGGTGCCGAAACGGCGCGTTGGCGCATACAGACCGGTTGGCTGATAGCCCCAGCTGCCGTCAAACGGGTGTTCGTTCACCGGCAGCAGCTCAAGGTGGGTGAAGCCCATCCACTTGGCGTACGGCACCAGCTGGTCCGCCAGTTCACGGTAGCTGAGCCAGAAATTGTTGTCGGTATGACGACGCCAGGAGCCGAGATGCACCTCATAAATGGCGATCGGCGCATCAAAGTTATTGGCCTGTTTACGGGATTCCGGCTGCTCGATTTTTTCCGGCAGGCCGCAAATCAGCGAGGCCGTTTCCGGGCGCATTTGCGCTTCGAAGGCGTACGGGTCAGCCTTGATACGCAGCTGCCCGTGGGCGTCGATCATCTCGAATTTGTACAGCTGGCCGTTGTGCGCGCCGGGAATAAACAGCTCCCAGATACCCGATTCAGCGCGGAGGCGCATCGGATGGCGGCGACCGTCCCAGTAGTTGAACTGTCCGACCACCGACACGCGGCGCGCATTCGGAGCCCAAAGCGAAAAGCGAGTGCCGGTCACCCCGTCCATGGTATCGGCATGTGCACCCAGCTTTTCATAAGGGCGCAGGTGGGTCCCTTCCGATAGCAGCCACGCGTCCACTTCCTGCAGCAGCGGGCCAAAACGATAGGGATCGTCAATCAGGTTTTGCTGGCCGTGCCAGATGACCGCCAGCTGATAGCGGAAAGGATTTTTACGCCGCGGCAGCACGCCGCAGAAAAAGCCGCGCGAATCGAGGCAATCAAGCTGCCCCACTTTGCGCCCGGTTTTTGGTTCAATGACCCAGACTTCGGTCGCGTCAGGTAACAGTGCGCGGACTTCCAGCCCAGCGCTGGTGCTATGCATGCCAAGCACGGAAAAGGGGTCCGCAAAGTGGCCAGCAATTAGCGCATTAATCACGTCTCTATCAATACGATCGGACATGCTATTCATCCTGTTATAGGTGTCGCCGTCTCTGTTCTATGTGGCGACTTTTTTTGACCTGAATGGCGCGGCAAATGAGCTTCCGTTTTGCGCCATCCTGCGTTCAGGGTAAAACCTCTCCCTTAAAGCATAGCCAAGGCTTAATCTGACTCCTGGTAAAATTGATACATACGTAATGACTCCTTGTTCTACGTATAAAGTGACAGGCGTAAAAAAGGGGTGACTCAGCACCCCTTTTTTGCATTTTGTTACGCTAACTGCCGCAGCATGCGGCGTAGCGGCTCGGCGGCGCCCCAGAGGAGCTGATCGCCGACAGTGAAGGCGGAGAGGAACTCCGGCCCCATATTCAGTTTACGCAAGCGCCCGACCGGTGTGGTCAGCGTGCCGGTTACGGCCGCAGGCGTCAGTTCGCGCATGGTGATATCACGATCGTTCGGCACCACTTTAGCCCACGGGTTGTGCGCCGCCAGCAGTTCTTCGACAGTCGGGATAGAAACGTCTTTCTTCAGTTTGATGGTGAAGGCCTGGCTGTGGCAGCGCAGCGCGCCGATGCGCACGCACAGACCGTCAACCGGGATCAGGCTCTGAGGAGCCAGAATTTTGTTGGTCTCTGCCTGGCCTTTCCACTCTTCGCGGGTCTGGCCGTTATCGAGCTGTTTGTCGATCCACGGGATCAGGCCACCGGCCAGCGGCACGCCGAAGTTGTCGACCGGCAGGTCGCCGCTGCGGGTCAGTTGGGTGACCTTGCGCTCGATGTCCAGAATGGCAGAAGCCGGGTTCGCCAGCTCATCGGCCACGTAGCCGTGCAGCGCACCCATCTGGGTCAGCAGTTCGCGCATGTGACGCGCGCCGCCGCCGGAGGCCGCCTGGTAGGTTGCCACAGACACCCACTCCACCAGATCGTTGGCGAACAGGCCGCCGAGCGACATCAGCATCAGGCTGACGGTGCAGTTACCGCCAACAAATGTTTTCACGCCGTTGTTCAGACCCGCGGTGATCACGTCCTGATTCACCGGATCCAGAATAATAATCGCGTCGTCTTTCATGCGCAGCGAAGAGGCCGCATCAATCCAGTAACCCTGCCAGCCGCTTT
Source organism: Enterobacteriaceae bacterium 89 (assembly GCA_014156375.1). Taxonomy (GTDB): domain Bacteria; phylum Pseudomonadota; class Gammaproteobacteria; order Enterobacterales; family Enterobacteriaceae; genus Scandinavium. Next base: position 1,658,540 of record RQJH01000003.1, read on the forward strand.
CACGCAGCTTTGGATAGATTTCGTTGGTATAATCGCCGCCCTGGCAGGTGACGATAATGTCCAGTGCCTTCAGCGCCTCCAGATCAAAGGCGTCCTGCAACGTGCCACCGCTATGGGTGCCGAACGCAGGCGCAGCCTGACCAAGCTGAGAGGTGGAGAAGAAAACCGGGCGGATAGCGTCGAAATCGCGCTCTTCTACCATGCGCTGCATGAGTACAGAGCCGACCATACCGCGCCAGCCGATAAAACCAACATTTTTCATAACGTGTCATTCCTGCAAAGGGTGTGCTGTTGTTCTGGACTGAGCCGTTTTCAACCATGAAACGGGACATCCCTCACATTACAAAATGCAGCCAAAGTCGCAAGTGAAAAAAATCAATGATGGGTAATCATTAAGTAAAGCAACTTATTTAGCGCTGTGTCTGTACAGAGTGCGAAGGGCAATTATCAGGGAACAAAGTCATGAGTGAAATCCTTTCTGCGGCAGTTTTATTGATCCTGATTATGGATCCATTGGGAAACCTGCCGATTTTTATGTCAGTGCTAAAACACACGGAACCCAAGCGCCGCAGGGCGATCATGATACGTGAGCTTTTTATCGCACTGCTAATCATGCTCATTTTCCTCTTCGCCGGCGAGAAGATTCTGGCGTTCTTAAACCTGAGTGCGGAGACAGTTTCTATCTCCGGCGGCATTATTTTGTTCCTGATCGCTATTAAGATGATTTTTCCGGACGCGGAAGGTGGCAGCAGCGGATTACCGGCAGGTGAAGAGCCGTTTATCGTACCGCTGGCAATCCCATTGGTGGCTGGTCCATCGCTGCTGGCGACATTGATGCTGCTGTCACATCAGTATCCAAATCAGATGAGCCACTTGATTATCGCCCTGATGCTGGCCTGGGGCGGCACGGCGGCAATCCTGCTGCAGTCGGGACTGTTCCTGAGGCTGCTTGGAGAGAAAGGCGTTAACGCGCTGGAAAGGCTGATGGGGCTGATTCTGGTGATGCTGGCAACGCAGATGTTTTTGGATGGGATTCGGGTTTGGATGAAGGGGTAATCTCCCCTCACCCCGGCCCTCTCCCCATAGGGGCGAGGGAGAAAATCAAAACCAGCTCTTTACAGTCCCCTCTCCCCTTTGGGGAGAGGGTTAGGGTGAGGGGTATTGATTAGCTCAGCAGCGTAAAAGCAATCATCCCGACAATCGCGCCCACGGTCCCCAGAATGGTTTCCATCAGCGTCCAGGTTTTCAGCGTCTGAGCTTCGGTGGCGCCGGTAAACTTACCGAACAGCCAGAAGCCTGCGTCGTTCACGTGGCTGACCACAATCGAACCACCCGCGATACAGATAGACAGTGCTGCCATCTGCGCTCCGGTGTAGTGAAGCTGTTCGATAACCGGCATCACCAGACCTACAGCAGTCAGACAGGCAACCGTGGCGGAACCCTGAATGATACGCACCGCAGCGGCCAGTACGAAGCAGGTAATGGCAATTGGCAGCCCCATGCCGGTCAGCGCTTCGCCCAGTGCAGGACCTACGCCGGAATCAACGAGAACCTGTTTGAACACGCCGCCCGCACCGATCACCAGCAGAATAATCCCCGCCGGCTGCAATGCCGCACCGCAGATTTCCATCACGCGGTCTTTCGGCATGCCCTGACGCATCGCCAGGCCGTAAATCGCTACCAGACACGCCACCAGGATCGCAGTGAACGGGTGACCGATAAACTCAAACCACTCATAGGCATGTGAACCCACCGGCACGAAGTGCGCAGCGATGGTTTTCAGACCCACCAGCACCAGCGGCAGCAGGATCAGCGCCAGGCTGAAGCCGAAGGATGGCATCTTGCCTTCGCCCAGGTGCGGCTCGGAGATATCAGCAGGAATATGCAGTTCCACATAGCGGCTGATGAAATTACCCCACAGCGGCCCGGCAATAATCATCCCAGGGATTGCCGCGCACAGGCCAATCAGGATCATCCAGCCGAAGTCGGCGTGCATCTGGGAGGCCAGCAGCATCGGCGCAGGCCCAGGCAGCAGGAACGCCGCAGCGGCAGCAACGCCCGCAAACAGAGGGATCACCAGTTTCACCAGGTTAGTCCCGGTGTGGCGCGCCATGGAGAACGCAACGCTAATCAGCAGCACGATCGCCACTTCGAAGAACAGCGGCAGCGCGCAAATCAGACCCGCCAGGCCAATCGCATAGTGCGCGCGGCTGTGGCCGAAGGACTTCAGCATTTTCACCGCAATCTGGTCGACCGCGCCGGTTTCATGCAGGATTTTGCCGAACATCGCACCGAGCGCCACCACAATGGCGAGGAAGCCCAGCGTTCCGCCCATGCCTTTTTGCATGGTCGCCGCAATTTTATCGAGCGGCATACCGGAAAACAGCCCTGCACCAATAGAAACCACCATCAAAGCAACGAAGGCGTGCATACGCGCCTTCATCACTAAAAACAGCAGTAACAGCACGGAGCCGACTGCCGTTAAAACTAACGTTAATGTACTCACGCTTGACTGCCTTTGTTGATCAGTTCAATAGTGCTGGCGACAACGCCGTCCAGCGGCTGGTCAATATCGACCACCAGAACGTCCGCTTCGGTAGCGTCCGGCTCTTGCAGAGTTTCGAACTGGGTGACCAGCATCTGAGTTTTGAAGAAGTGGCCTTTACGCGCTTTCAGGCGGCTTTCGATGACTTCGAAATCGCCCTTCATGTAGATGAAAGAGAGGTTTGGATTGCCTTCGCGCAGAATGTCGCGATAGCTTTTCTTCAGCGCGGAACAGACAATCAGCGACACTTTATTGGTACGCTGCATGGCAAAGGCGGCGTCATTCAGCGCCTGCAGCCACGGTTTGCGGTCGTCGTCGTTCAGCGGCTCGCCGGAAGACATTTTGACGATGTTGCTACGCGGATGGAGGAAGTCGCCATCAAGAAACGCGGCATGCAGCCGATACGCCACTTCGCTGGCGACGGCGGATTTGCCGCTGCCAGAGACGCCCATCAGAACGTAGACATGGTGATCATGGTTAGTCGTGCTCAAAGCGATGCTCCCACAAAGAGTTTTGTTACGGGTAACTGTTATCGGTAACATTGTCCTGCCGACGTACTGGATAAGCAATAACCTGAGAGACGATAAACCTGGTTGTGTGATCTACTTCAAACTTGTCGGACTAGATGGATCCACCCGGTGACAACGTGAAACCTAAATCTAACATTTTCGGCGTAACTATTTCACCGCGAATGCGCGCCAACAGGCGTTCCGCACCGATGCGCCCCATGCGTTCACGCGGGGTGAGCACGCTCGCCAGCCGTGGCTCCATCACCTGACCAATGTCATGGCCGTGGAAACCAGCAATAGCCATGTCGTCCGGGATTTTCAGCCCCAGCCGCTGGCATTCAAACGCCGCGCCGACCGCCAGGTCATCGTTGGTACAAAAGATCCCGTCAAGCTGCGGATATTCACGACGCGCCTCGCGCATCAGCTCAATCCCTGAAGAGTACGAAGAGGACTGCTCAACCATCATGCTGTACGGCGTCAGGCTGGCATCACGCATCGCCTGTTCGTAGCCCTGCTGTTTGATGATAGTACGTTCGTCGAGACGTGCACCCAGATAGGCGATGTACTGATGGCCACGGGAAATCATGGTAGCCGTCATTTGGCGCGCGGCTTCGAAGTTATCAAAGCCTACCGCGATATCGATGCACGGAGACTGACTGTCCATCAGCTCCACCACCGGAATGCCCGCAACTTCAATCATTTTGCGCGTGCGCGCGGTGTGGGTACGCTCCGAAAGGATCAGCCCGTCGATATTCCAGGACAGCATGGATTCCAGGCGCTCTTCTTCCTTTTCCGGCTTGTAGCCGTAGTGGGCGAGCATCGCCTGATAGCCGTAGGCATCGGTCACGCTTTCAATGCCTTTCAGCACTTCGGCGAACACCTGGTTGGTTAACGATGGGAGCAGAACGCCAATCGCACGACTGGTGGCGTTAGAGAGCATATCGGGCGCGCGGTTGGGAATATAACCCAGTTCATCAAGGGCAATCTGGATCTTGCCACGCAGCGCAACGGAAACCTGTTCCGGATTGCGTAAAAAACGGCTGACCGTCATTTTGGTCACGCCAACGCGATCGGCCACATCCTGAAGTACGGGTCTTTTCTTTTTCATCGTCCAGCGGGTGATAAATGGGGAGACATTTCACCAGTTTATCATGGACGTGGCAGAACCTTCCCTGGAAGTGGGAAGGTTCTGTGATTTATTTAATCAGGATCATACCGGCGGCAGGTCAAACAGCAGAATTTCCGCTTCGCTGTCGGCATGAACAGAGATGGCCTGCTCATCCCAAATTGCCAGACCGTCGGCGGTGGTGGCTTTGGTGCCGTTGATGGACACTTCCCCTTTCACCACCTGGATCCACACCCGGCGATCCGCCGCAATCTGATGCACAGACTGCTCGTCTTTCAGCAGCGCCCAACGGTAGAGTTCCATGTCCTGATACACTTTCAGCGAACCGTCGCGCGCATCCGGTGACAGCACCAGCTGTTTGCCCTGTACCGCGTCAAAACGACGCTGTTCATAGCGTGGCGTAATGCCGGTTTCTTCTGGAATGATCCAGATTTGATACAGGTGCAGTTTTTCAGTGTTGCTCGGGTTGTACTCCGAGTGACGGATCCCCGTACCGGCGCTCATAATCTGGAATTCACCCGCTGGCACCTGCTCCTCGTTACCCATGCTGTCTTTGTGCGCCACCGCGCCTTCCAGCACATAAGTCAGGATTTCCATGTCTTTGTGTGGGTGAGTACCGAAGCCCTGGCCTGCATCAATCACGTCGTCGTTAATGACGCGCAGCGCAGAGAAACCCATAAAATTCGCGTCGTAATAGTTAGCGAAAGAGAAGGTATGCCAGGAGTCCAGCCAGCCGTGATTCGCATGGCCACGTTCGTTCGCTTTGCGTAAGTAGATCATGATGTTCATCCCGTGTTCGTTTCGATGGACTTAGTGTGGACCCGAACCGGCCAGGATGATAGTGGGTGAAAATTGACTCCTCTGTTCAAAATTTATGAATAAGAACAGAAGAGTCAAAACCGCTTATTTAGCGAGGATTATCGCAGAGGGAGAAGGCTGCTCAAAGCCGCGTTCGAGGATCTCCATATTGGTCAGCGCTTCAGATTCCTTGACGAAGTTCGGCGTGCCGTTGACGATGGTTTCGTACAGGGCGTCGTACACGCGGCCATAGTCACCCACTTCCGGTTTCACCTCTTCGCGCACCGCCACGCCCTCGGCATTCATGTATTCAAGCTGGCCGATGCTGTCATCCGCGCCAAAGCTTGGTTCACCCGGCATGATATTGGCCTTCAGGCTGGTTTCCTGCTGGTCGATGCCGTATTTCAGGTACGAACCGTTGGTGCCGTGCACGATAAATTTCGGATACTCGATTTTGACCAGATGGCTGGTTTTTACCACGGCTTTCAGGTTGCCGTAGAACAGCTGCGTTTCGAAGGTATCGTCCGGGTTAGCCGGGTTGCGCACGCTGCGAATGTCATAAGCCACGCGATCCGGGCGACCGAGCAGAGAAATAATCTGGTCCATGGTATGCACGCCAAGACCGTAGAACGCGCCATCCTGCGGCAGGCCAGGTTTGGTTTCTGCCACCGGGCGATACATATCGAAATGGCTTTCAATTTCCACAATCTCGCCGAGCTTGCCGCTTTCAATCACCTTCTTCATCGTCAGGAAACAGGAGTCAAAACGACGGTTCTGGTAAGGGGAAATCGTCAGTCCCTTCTCTTTCGCCAGCGCAAACAGCTGCTTCGCTTCATCAAGCGTCGGGGTAAACGGCTTCTCCACCAGCACGTTTTTGCCCGCTTCCAGCGCGCGTTTGGCGTAATCAAAATGGCTGTCAGCATGCGTGCAGACCACCACCAGTTTGACCTGCGGGTCGTTCAGCACTTCGTCGAGGTCGCTGGTGAAATGGATATGCTGATACTGAGGATGCTGCTCTTCCGGCTTCGCACTGCGGCGATAGATGTGCGCCACGTGCCACGTGTCTTTGCGGTTGAGAACAAACGGGAGGTGATAGCGGGTGGTACTTTTTCCAAAACCAATAAATGCGCAGTGTAGGGTCATGGCTCGGTCCTTTTGACTTTGAATTCCCCATAACATACTTGAAGCACCGTAGGTCCGGCAAACGTAGTGCCGCCGGGCAATGCCATAATTCTGCGGTCTGACGCCCTCTCCCTAACCCTCTCCCACAGGGAGAGGGGACAGTCCATCGCCAAAGTCCAGGCAAAAAAAAAGCCAGCACCCGGCTGGCTATAAAATAATACTGGAAGCAATGTGAGCAATGTCGTGCTTTCAGGTTCTCCGTAAGGGGTCTCCCTGAACGCATGACAATAATAATCATTATCATTCGCACTTGTCTACTGAATTTTTGCAAAAAACAGCAGTTGACGAAATTTTCCCGCTCGGAGAAGGTAAAGAGGACTATTAACCCGAAGGAGAATGAGGAATGAGTGAGATAGTGATACGCCACGCTGAAACCAAAGACGTTGAGGCCATCCGCCAGATCCATGCCCAGCCAGAGGTGTATCGCAACACGCTACAAGTTCCCCATCCTTCCGATCATATGTGGCAGGAACGGCTAACTGACCGGCCCGGTATTAAACAGCTGGTCGCGTGCATTGACGATATTGTCGTAGGTCATCTCACCATTGACGTCGCGCAGCGCCCGCGCCGCAGCCACGTTGCTGATTTCGGTATCACCGTGGACAGCCGTTTCTCCGGACGCGGCGTCGGCAGCGCGCTGATGAGCGCCATGACGGAAATGTGCGACAACTGGCTGCGCGTGGATCGTATCGAGCTGACGGTGTTTGTCGATAACGAACCGGCGGTAGCGCTTTACCGTAAGTTCGACTTTGAAATCGAAGGCACCGGTAAGAAATATGCTCTGCGCAACGGAGAGTATGTGGATGCTTATTATATGGCTCGGATGAAGGGGTAAAGTCCCCTCTCCCTAACCCTCTCCCAAGGGAGAGGGAACTTTATACTCCCCTCTCCCCGTGGGAGAGGGGCTGGGGGAGAGGGCATCAGACAGGCACGAATTAATAACCCGCCGTCAAATCATCCACTGAACGAGGATCCGAAGCGCCATACAGCGTGCCGTCCGGGCCGACCATAATACTCTGCGTGCTGCCCATCGCTTCCTTCAGCGCCACTTTCTGCCCTTTCTGCTCCAGCATCTTCAGCGTGTCCGGGCTAAAGCCTTTCTCCACACGCAGCTCGTCCGGCAGCCACTGATGATGGAAACGCGGCGCGTTGGTCGCTTCGGCGACGTTCATCCCAAAGTCGATGGTATTGACCACCATTTGCAGCACCGTGGTGATGATCCGGCTGCCGCCAGGGCTCCCCGTCACCAGCCAGGTTTTGCCGTCTTTCACTACAATCGTCGGCGACATTGACGACAGCGGACGTTTCTTCGGTCCGACGGCGTTGGCATCGCCGCCCACCAGGCCATAGACGTTTGGCACGCCCGGCTTGGCAGAGAAATCGTCCATTTCGTTGTTCATCAGAATGCCGGTATTCCCGGCCACAATCCCGGTGCCGAAAGTGGTGTTAAGGGTGTAAGTCACCGCCACCGCGTTACCGTCTTTGTCCACCACGGAGAAATGCGTGGTCTGATTACTCTCATACGGCGCGAGTTTACCAGGACGAATTTCGCTGGAAGGTTTCGCTTTATTGATATCAATCTCGCTGGCGATGGATTTGGCGTAGGCCTTGCTGGTTAAAGCCTGCCACGGCACTTTGACGAAATCCGGATCGCCCAGATATTCCGAGCGGTCGGCATAGGCATGCTTTTCGGCTTCCGCCATAATCTGCATCGCATCGGCGCTGCCAAAGCCGTATTTCTGCATATCGAAGTTTTCCATAATATTCAGAATTTCAACGATATGAATACCTCCGGAAGACGGTGGCGGCATCGAGTACACCTGATACCCGCGATAATCACCGCTGATAGGCGTACGCTCAACGGCCTTGTAGTTCGCCAGATCCTCTTTGGTCATCAGCCCGCCGTTCTTTTTCATCTCCTCGGCAATCTGATCGGCTATCGGCCCTTTATAAAACGCATCAGGTCCGTTTTCGGCAATCATCTCCAGGCTTTTGGCAAGATTAACCTGTACCAGTTTGTCGCCCTTCTTCAGCGGCTCGCCGTCTTTCCAGAAAATGGCTTTGCTGTTCTCGTGATTAGGGATCACTTCGCTGCCGTAGGTTTTCAGGTCGTCGGCCAGCGCATCGTTAACAACAAAACCGTCTTTGGCGAGTTTAATCGCCGGGCGCACCACTTTGTTAAGCGGCATCGTGCCGTATTCTTTCAACGCCAGCGAGAAGCCCGCCACGGTGCCAGGCGTGCCGGAAGCCAGATGCGAGGTCAGCGATTTTTTGCTGTCCGGATTGCCCTGATCATCGAGGAACATATCGCGGGTCGCCTGCTCCGGCGCCATTTCACGGAAATCTATTGCCGTGGTTTTGCCGTCTTTGGTGCGCAGCAGCATAAAGCCGCCACCGCCTAAGTTCCCGGCCTGCGGATGAGTGACCGCCAGCGCGTAACCAACTGCTACCGCCGCGTCGACAGCGTTACCGCCCTCTTTCAGGATCTCCACGCCGACGTTCGTCGCCATGGCATCCACCGAAGCAACCATGCCTTTCTGCGCACGAACAGGATGGAAAACGTCTTCTTCCACGCCATAAGACACCGCTGGCGCAGGGGCAGAAGCAGCCGGAGCGGAAGAGACGGAGGCCGGTGGTGGTGCAGAGACGGGCGGTGGCGTGGCCGCCACGCTGAAACTGCCTCCTGCCAGCAGGGCGGCAATCGCCACTCTGCGCCAAACACGTTGATTCATCATTGTTATTCTCCAGGTGAACGGGGTGATGCTCCCGCTTAAGCCTGGTTCACTATTCTTAAAAAATCATCGTCATGGGCAAATGAGGGTAAACTTAAAGGAGCCCCCCAAAGGAGGAGGATGGCATGAAAAGGTTATTTCTTGTTGCGGCGCTGATGCCGTTTGCTGCCTTTGCGCAGCCCTTTACCGACAACACCACCAACAACCCGAATCAGCCGGGATATGTGATCCCGAGCCAGCAGCGAATGCAGAATCAGATGCAGTCGCAGCAAATTCAGCAAAAAGGGATGCTCAACCAGCAGGTGCAGAATCAGGCGCAGCTTCAGCAGCAGAATCTGCAATCGCAGTTGAACAACAGTCAGCAGCGGGTGCTGCAGCTACAGCCGGGTCAACAGGTGCTGCCCAACAGCAACGGCGGCATGCTGAGCGGTGGCACTAGCAGCAGTAGCGGCCAGCAGCATATGCTGCCTCAACCACAGAACGGCGACATGCTGTCGACGCCGTCTAACCCGCAGCCCAATATCCCGCTGAAGACTATTGGACCTTAAGGCTTAAAGTCAGGGCCAATAACGTCAATCGCATCGGTACAGATGCAGTCGACACCCCAGCGCAGCAGCTCTGCCGCCCGCTGGGGTTTGTTGACGGTGTAGACCAGAATATGTAATCCCGCCGCTTTCAGTTCCTTCACGCGCACTTCATCCAGTAATTTGTGATTCAGATGAATCGACACGCAGCCCAGACGCCCGGTCAGCGCCTGCCAGTCGTCGCGCCACTCATCCAGCAGCAGGCCGCGTGGCAGCTCAGGAGCGGCTTCCTGTGCCGCTTCCAGCGCATCGATTTCAAACGACGACAGCAGCGGTGGCGTCATCCCCTGCCACAGCTCACGGGCGGCCAGCGCGATGACTTTCCCCGTCAGCGGCCCAAAACCGGTAGTGGGTTTGATTTCGATATTGGCCATCATCCCGTGCATGCGGCAGCGTTCCGCCACTTCGGCCAGCAGCGGCAGCTTCTCGCCTTTAAACTCGCCGCTAAACCAGCTTCCGGCATCGACGTTCAGCAGATCGCGCCAGGCCAGTTCGCCCGCCACGCCCCAGCCGTTGCTGGTGCGCTCGAGGTTATCGTCATGCAGCAGGAAAATTTCGCCGTCTTTCGATAATTTGGCGTCGAATTCGATCATCTTGTGACAGTAGCGCGCCCCCACGTCGATTGCCGCGAGGGTGTTTTCCGGTGCCAGCTTACCGCCGCCACGATGGGCGACGATGCGGGGATAAGGCCAGTTGCTCATACGCGTTGTCCTGTTTCGCCATCGAACAGGTGCAGATGACTTTCCGGCAGATGCAGCCACAGCGTGCTGCCCGCCTGAGGGCGCTGCTGATGCGGCAGACGCACCACCATTTTTTGCTCGCCCCAGCGACCGTGCGCGAGGTTATCTGCACCCAAAATTTCCAGCGTATCCATCACCAGCGGTACGCCGCCTTCAGATTGCGAGCTTACCGCAATATGTTCCGGGCGGATACCCAGCGTCATTCTGCGTCCGGCATAGCCGCGCCACAGCCAGTTCAGCGGCAGCGCCATTCCGCTGTCCAGCTCGAAATGGGTTCCGGCCTGGTTGATGTGTCCTTCCAGCAGGTTCATCGCCGGGCTGCCGATAAAGCTCGCGACGAAGCGCGTGGCAGGCTTTTCGTAAACCTCCACCGGCGTGCCAATCTGCTCGGCAACGCCTTTGTTCATCACCATCACGCGCTGGGCCAGCGTCATCGCTTCCACCTGATCGTGAGTGACGTACAGCGAAGTGGTGTTCAGACGGCGATGCAGCTGTTGAAGCTCCAGACGCATCTGCACGCGCAGTTTGGCATCCAGGTTAGACAGCGGTTCATCAAACAGGAACACTGCCGGATCGCGCACAATGGCGCGGCCCATCGCCACACGCTGGCGCTGACCGCCGGAAAGTTCGCGCGGACGGCGCTTCAGCAGGTTGTCCAGCTCGAGGATACGGGCCGCTTCTTTCACCTTTTCGGCGATATGCGCCTTGCCCATGCCGCGAATTTTCAGGCCCCAGGCCATGTTCTCTTCCACGCTCATATGCGGGTAAAGCGCGTAGTTCTGGAACACCATCGCGATACCGCGCTCTTTCGGCTCCATCTCCGTCACCCGCCTACGATCGATCCAGATATCCCCGGTCGACACGCGCTCCAGCCCGGCCACCATACGCAGCAACGTGGATTTGCCACAGCCCGACGGGCCCACCATCACGATAAATTCACCGTCCGACACGTCCACCGTCAGCGGCTGGATCACCTGAGTTTTTCCGTTGTCCCAGCTCTTGGTGACCGCCTGTAATTTCAGTCCTGCCATCTTATTTCTCACTGTCCACTAAACCACGCACGAACGCGCGCTGCATGGCTAAAACGATAATAACGGGGGGGATCAGCGTCAGCAGCATGGCCGCCATCACCTGATTCCACTGCGTAGTGCCTTCGCCGGTGGCGATCATCCCTTTAATGCCCGCCACCGCCGTGCCGAGATGGGCATCGGTAACAATCAGCAGCGGCCACAGATACTGGTTCCAGCCATAGATAAAGGTGATGACGAACAGCGCCGCCAGATTGGTTTTCGACAGCGGCAGCACGATGTCGCGGAAAAAGCGCATCGGCGAAGCGCCGTCAATGCGCGCCGCTTCCATCAGTTCGTCCGGCAGGGTCATAAAGAACTGGCGGAACAGAAAGGTGGCGGTCGCCGAAGCCATCAGTGGCAGCGTCAGCCCGGTATAGCTGTCCAGCAGCTTAAGATTGGCGATCACTTCCACCGTCGGGAAGATACGGACTTCAACCGGCAGCATCAGGGTGATAAAAATCATCCAGAAGAACAGGTTACGTAGCGGAAAACGGAACCAGACGATGGCGAAAGCCGACAGCATCGACACCGCGATTTTGCCCACCGTGATGGTGAAGGCCATGATGAAACTGTTCAGCAGCATCAACCAGAACGGCGCGCTGTTAGCACCCACGCCCTTCAGCCAGATGGTTTTCATGTTCTCCAGCAGATGGCTACCGGGGACCAGCGTCATCGGCGTGGCAAACACGGATTTGTCGTCCAGCGTCGCCGCCACAAACGCGACGTACAGCGGGAACAGGATCACCGCGATGCCGAGGATCAACATGCTATGGCTGAACCAGGTCAGCCCACGACGATGTTCAATCATTGATAGCGCACCTTACTTTCCACATAGCGGAACTGAACCACCGTCAGGATAATCACGAGGAACATCAGCACTACGGACTGCGCGGCGGAGGCCGACAGATCCAGCCCGGCAAAGCCTTCGCGGTAAATTTTATAGATAAGCGTGGTGGTGGCCTGCACCGGACCGCCCGCCGTAGCGGCGTCGATCACCGGGAAGGTGTCGAAAAATGCGTACACCAGGTTGACCACCAGCAGGAAGAAACTCACCGGGGCGATCAGCGGCAGCGCAATGGCGAAGAAGCGGCGAATAGGGCCTGCGCCGTCAATCGCGGCGGCTTCCACCAGCGAGCGCGGAATAGACTGCAGCGCGGCGAAGAAGAACAGGAAGTTGTAACTAATCTGCTTCCATACTGAGGCAAACACCACCAGGAACATCGCCTGGCCGCTGTTCTGCGCGTGGTTCCAGTAGTAGCCAAAGCCTTCCAGCCAGTGGGTAATCAGCCCACGTCCGGGGTTGAAGAGGAAAATCCACAGCACAGCGGCAATCGCCGGGGCGACCGCATAAGGCAGCAGCATCAGCGTCTGATAAATTCGGCTGCCGCGAACCACGTAATCCACCAGCGCGGCAAAGAACAGCGACACCAGCAGACCGCTGACCGTCACCAGGCCGCTGAATTTCATGGTGGTCCAGAAAGAGTCGAGGTAGTAGCTGTCGTGAAACAGAGCAATAAAGTTATCGAGGCCGACAAACTCGCTGGATAAGCCAAAGGGATCGACGCTTTGCAGCGAATACCACAGCGCTTCGCCCGCAGGCCAGATAAAGAAAATAACGGTGATCGCCAGCTGTGGCGCAACCAGCAGATAGGGCAGCCAGCGCGAGCGAAAGACCGGACGGGATGAGGACATTATGTTGTGCTTTCCTGAATAAGGCGAAATTCGTTGATGCCAGAGATCGGTGTCGACATTTCCCCCTCTCCCCTGCCCTCTCCCTCAGGGAGAGGGAGAAAGCAAACAACCAGCTCCGGATAGTTCCCTCCCCCTATGTGAGAGGGAGAAAACCGGACAGTTCCCTCTCCCTTTGGGAGAGGGTCAGGGAGAGGGGAATCCCTGTTAAGACTTAGTCGACTTCTCAAAACGACGCAGCAGCTCGTTACCACGAGTCACAGCAGCATCCAGCGCCTGCTGAGGCGTTTTCTTGCCGGTCCACACGGATTCCAGTTCCTCATCCACAATGGTGCGGATCTGCGGCATGTTGCCCAGGCGCAGGCCTTTGGTGAACGGCAACGGTGGCTTGTTCAGCATCTGGCGGGTGGCAATGTCCGCGCCCGGGTTCTTGTCATAGAAGCCCTGCTGACGGGTCAGGTCGTAGGCCGCTTTGGTGATTGGCAGATAGCCCGTTTTCTGGTGCCATTCAGCCGCGATTTCCGGCTTGGTCAGGAAGTCGAGGAACTCCGCCACGCCTTTGTAGGTGTCCTTGTCTTTACCCTGCATTACCCACAGGCTCGCCCCGCCGATAATGGCGTTCTGCGGCGCGCCTTTGGCATCTGCGTCGTATGGCATCATGCCCACGCCGTAGTTGAATTTGGCGTACTGACGGATATCAGCCAGGGAACCTGAAGAGGCGGTAGTGATCGCGCAGTCGCCGTTATAGAACTTCTCGGTGGACTCGTCTTTACGACCGAAGTAGCTGAAGTCACCCTTCTTGTTGAGTTCTTCCAGCATCGCGATGTGCTTAACCTGCTCCGGCTTGTTGAATTCCAGTACCGCATCGGTGCCGTCAAAGCCGTTGTTTTTGGTGGCGAACGGCAGACCGTTCCAGGCGCTGAAGTTTTCCAGTTGGATCCAGCCCTGCCAGCCGCTGGCGTAGCCGCACTTCATCCCTGCTGCTTTCAGCTTGGCGGTGTACTCCGCCAGATCCTGCCAGGTTTTCGGTGGCTGATCCGGGTTCAACCCGGCTTTCTTGAAGGCGTCTTTGTTGTAGTACAGCACCGGCGTTGAGCTGTTAAACGGCTGGCTCAGCAGGTGACCGGTTTTGGAATCGGTGTAGTAACCGGAAACCGTCGGCACGAACTGCGATTCATCAAACTGGATGTCCGCATCTTTAAAAACTTCATAAACCGGTTTGATGGCTTTAGACGCCATCATGGTGGCAGTACCGACTTCATAAACCTGCAACAAAGCAGGCGCGTTACCGGTACGGAAGGCCGCAATCCCTGCCGCCAGGCTCTGTTCGTAGTTGCCTTTGTAGACAGGCACAATTTTGTAATCAGGGTGCGCGTCGTTGAAACGCTGCGCCAGGGAGTCAACTTCTTTGCCCAACTCCCCTTCCATGGAATGCCAGAACGGAATGGTGGTGACAGCCATCGCCTGACTGGCAAACGCCAGACCCAGAGTGACAGCTAAAGCGGTGTGTTTTAACAATGTCATTCGGTTATCTCTCTTTTTGTCCCAGATGCGCGATATCACGCGTTTTTTGCTCGCGAGGTAACATGACATGCTCGAATGACAGAAAAATAACCGAAATATGACGAAGCGGTGACGACCAGGCTTCAGGGAAATGATGGAATGATGAAGGTGTGGAAGGTTACAAATGCCCGGTGGCGGCTACGCCTTACCGGACCTACTCGATCCTGTAGGTCCGGTAAGCGAAGCGCCACCGGGCAATATAAAAAACTCAGCCGCCCAAATAAGCGCTGCGAACCGCCTCGTTAGCCAGCAGAGCATCGCCGGTGTCTTCCAGCACCACGTGACCATTCTCCAGCACGTAGCCGCGGTCGGCGAGCTTCAGCGCCTGATTGGCGTTCTGCTCAACGAGGAAGATGGTCATCCCCTCTTTGCGCAGCTGCTCGATGGTGTCGAAAATCTGCTGAATGATGATCGGCGCCAGACCCAGCGACGGTTCATCGAGCAGCAGCAAGCGCGGCTGGCTCATCAGCGCACGGCCAATCGCCAGCATCTGCTGTTCACCGCCGGACATAGTGCCCGCACGCTGGATACGACGCTCCCACAGGCGCGGGAACAGCTCGTACACCCACTTGATGCGATCCTGATACTGGCTGCGGTCGGCGAAGAATCCGCCCATCGCCAGGTTCTCTTCCACGGTCATCCGCGAGAACACGCGACGCCCTTCCGGAACAATCGCCACCGCTTCACGCATGATTTTCGCGGTCTGCCAGTCGGTAATATCTTTGCCATCAAAGGTCACGCGCCCGCTGGTGGCACGCGGGTCGCCGCACAGCGTGCCGAGCAGCGTGGTTTTACCCGCGCCATTGGCACCAATCAGGGTGACGATTTCGCCCTGGTTGATGTGCAGGCTTACCTCGTGCAGCGCCTGAATTTTGCCGTAGTGGGCACTGACTTTGTCAAAGGACAACATGACTTTTTCCATCTTATGCCTCACCTAAATACGCGCGGATCACGTCAGGGTTGTTGCGGATCTCTTCCGGCGTCCCGTTCGCCAGCGGCGTGCCCTGATTAACCACGTAAATGCGGTCGGAAATGCCCATCACCAGCTTCATATCATGTTCAATCAGCAGAATGGTGGTGTTGTGATGGCTACGCAGCTCGGCAATCAGCTCGTCCAGCTCTTTGGTTTCTTTCGGGTTCAGACCCGCCGCCGGTTCATCGAGCATCAGAATTTCCGGCTGCGTTACCATGCAGCGGGCAATCTCCAGACGACGCTGGTCGCCATACGCCAGGTTGCTCGCCTGACGGTTGGCGTGCTGCAGCAGGCCAATACGCTCAAGCCAGGTCGCCGCACGATCCAGCGCTTCGCTCTGCGCTTTACGGAACGAAGGCGTTTTCAGCAGGCCGGAGAAGACGCCGGTTTTCAGCTGCTGATGTTGGGCCACCAGCAGGTTTTCAATCACCGTCATTTCACGGAACAGACGCACGTGCTGGAAGGTACGCACCACGCCCATCTGCGCAATCTGCTGGCCCGGCAGGCCTTCGAGGTGTTTATCACCCAGCATGATGCTGCCGCCCGTCGGCTTATAGAAGCCGGTCAGACAGTTGAATACCGTGGTTTTGCCCGCGCCGTTTGGACCAATCAGCGAGACGATTTCCTGAGGATGCAGTTCGAGATTGACGTTATTGACCGCCAGCAGGCCGCCAAAACGCATCATCAGGCCGTTAACCGTTAATAATGGCTGACTCATGCCTGCTCTCCTTTGGTCTGTCCGTTTTTCAGTTTCAGCTGCGGACGGGTCATCGGCAACAGGCCTTGTGGACGCCAGATCATCATCAGAACCATCAAACCACCCAGCATCAACATGCTGTATTCATTGAAATCACGCATCAGTTCACGCGACACCACCAGCAGGATCGCCGCGAGGATCACCGCAAACTGCGAGCCCATTCCGCCCAGCACCACAATCGCCAGCACAAACGCCGATTCGGCGAAGGTGAAGGATTCCGGGCTGACGAAGCCCTGACGCGCGGCGAACAGCGTACCGGCAAATCCGGCAAACGCGGCGCTGATGGTGAAGGCGGTCAGCTTGATGCGCGTCGGGCTCAGGCCCAGCGAGCGGCAGGCGATTTCATCTTCACGCAGCGCTTCCCACGCACGGCCCAGAGGCATACGCAGCAGGCGGTTGATGATGAACAGGCTCAGCACTACCAGCAGCAGCGCGACGAGGTAGAGGAAAATCACACGGTCGTTCGGGTCGTATTTCACGTGGAAGAAGTTGCTGAAGGTGTCCCAGCCCCCTTCACGCGCGGTACGGCTGAACTCCAGACCAAACAGCGTTGGTTTTGGGATCTGGCTGATGCCGTTCGGGCCGCCGGTCACTTCGGTGTTGTTCAGCAGCAGAATACGCACGATTTCGCCGAAGCCGAGGGTCACAATCGCCAGATAGTCACCGCGCAGGCGCAGCACCGGGAAGCCCAGCAGGAAGCCCGCAGCGGCAGAAACCAGCCCCGCCAGCGGCAGACAGGTCCAGAAGCCGAGGCCGTAATAGTGGTTCAGCAGCGCGAAGGTGTAAGCGCCAATCGCATAGAAGCCACCGTAGCCCAGCACCAGCAGGCCGGAAAGGCCCACCACCACGTTCAGACCAAGACCGAGGATGATGTAGATCATCGTCAGCGTGGCGATATCCACCGTGCCGCGAGAAACCATGAACGGCCACGCTACGGCAATCACCAGCAGAGCGATCAGGAACAACTTTTGTTTAACGGTGGAGCCGTCAATCGCCGGCAGCACAAACTTCGGCCCGGAAACGCCCTTCACGGCTTTCTGGAACATCGGACGCAGCAGCTGGAAGAAGAAGACCACCGCCGTGCCAATGAAAATCCACTGCCAGCGAATATCTGCAGCGGTATCGACCACCAGCTTCGTTCCGCTCAGCTCCAGCTGCACGCCCATAAAGACGCCGGCCAGCACGAAGAACATGGCGGCTGAGAGCAGCGCCATCGCAAAATGCATCGGTTTCATACTTTTTCTACCTCCGGACGACCCAGGATCCCGGTCGGCATCACCAGCAGCACCACAATCAGCAGGGCAAACGACACCACGTCTTTGTATTCGGTACTCAGGTAAGCAGAGGAGAGCGCTTCAGCGACGCCCAGAATCAGGCCGCCAATCATTGCGCCAGGAATACTGCCGATCCCACCCAGCACCGCAGCGGTGAAGGCTTTCATCCCGGCCATAAAACCGATGTAAGGGTTGATAACGCCATAGAACTGGCCGAGCAGCACGCCCGCCACCGCCGCCATTGCCGCACCAATCACGAATGTCAGCGCGATCACGCGGTCGGTGTTAATGCCGAGCAGGCTCGCCATTTTCAGGTCTTCCGCACACGCACGGCACGCGCGGCCCATGCGGGAGTAGCGGATGAACAGGGTCAGCGCCAGCATCGCCACGAAGGTGACAATCCAGATAACCAGCTGCATGGTGGTGATGGACGCAGAGAAGTTTTCGCTGGCCCCGACAATCCACTGGCCGTTGAACAGGCTTGGCAAGGCGATGTCGCGCGAGCCTTCGGTCAGGCTGACGTAGTTTTGCAGGAAGATGGACATCCCGATAGCGGAAATCAGTGCGATCAGGCGCTTGGAGCTGCGCACCGGGCGATAGGCCACCCGTTCGATACTCCAGCCGTAGGCGCTGGCGATAACAATCGCCCCCACGAACCCGGCGCCAACCAGCAGCCAGCTGGTGTCGATACCGATCATCATCAGCGCGGCGATGATCATGAACGACACGTAGCTGCCGATCATATACACCTCGCCGTGGGCGAAGTTAATCATGCCGATGATGCCGTACACCATGGTGTAGCCAATGGCGATCAGCGCATAGGTGCTGCCCAGCGTGACGCCGTTAAACATCTGCTGTAAGAAATAGAGGAACTGCTCAGACATAACCTAACCTTCTTATAACCGCCCGGCAGGTGGATTCGGGCGGTGGGATTTCGTCTTCTTCTTATTTAGCAACCGTGGACGAACCGTCCGCGTGCCACTGGAAGACACCAAATTCAAATCCCTTCAGATCGCCTTTCTCATCCCAGTTCAGCGGCCCAATCACGGTTTTAGCCCCGTTGGCTTTTAAGTCTTTAACTAATGCCAGCGGATCCTGGCTGCCGGTACGATCCATAGCGGTGGCCAGAGACTGCACGGCCGCATAGGTGATCCAGACGTACGGACCACTTGGATCTTTCTTCTCAGCCTTCAGCTCATCGACGATGGCTTTGTTAGCCGGATCCTGGTCATAGCGTTTTGGCATCGTCACCAGCATGCCTTCGCCCGCTTTACCCGCGATGTTGGACAGCGAAGCGTTACCCACGCCTTCCGGGCCCATAAACTGAGTTTTCAGGCCCACAGTGCGTGCCTGGCGCAGGATCTGCCCCATTTCCGGGTAGTAACCGCCGTAGTAAACGAAGTCGATGTTTTCTTTCTGCAGGCGGGCCACCAGCGCGGAGAAGTCTTTCTCACCGGCGGTGATGCCGTCGAAGAACACCACGTTAGCACCGGCTTTTTTCAGGCCGTCCTGCACGGAGCGCGCCAGGCCTTCGCCGTACTGCTGTTTGTCATGGATGATGGCGATGCGCTGCGGCTTCACGGTTTCCACAATGTATTTCGCCGCCGTTGGCCCCTGTGAGGAGTCCAGCCCTGCGGTACGCATGATGTACTGATAGCCACGCTGGGTCAGCTCCGGGTTAGTCGCGCCCGGAGTGATCATCAGAATGCCTTCGTCTTCATAAATATCTGACGCAGGCTGAGTGGAAGAGGAGCACAGGTGACCGATAACGTACTTGATGCCATCGTTAACCACTTTGTTGGCCACCGCCACCGCTTGTTTTGGATCGCAGGCGTCGTCGTATTCGACCGCGACCAGCTTATCGCCTTTGATGCCGCCTTTAGCATTAATGTCTTTGATGGCCTGGCGCGCACCGTTGAATTCCATATCGCCCCACTGCGCGACCGGACCGGACATAGCGCCAATCACCGCGACTTTGATGTCTTTCGCCAGCGCGGACTGTGACATCGCCAGAGCAACCATCCCTGCAATCAATGTTTTTGCATTCCGTTTCATCATTCAATCCCCACTCGTGATGTAATTTGTATATATTTTGTTTTTTTCTGGTTAAAAAGCATTCTGTACTTTTAATGCACAACGCTATTTTTGCCAGTCTCTTTAATGGTTTAGCGATGCTTTTTGCCAATTGTCAGACTAAAATCTCTATTTTTCAGTCGATTAAGCAAAGATAATATTCTGTATTTCAGCAGAGTTAAACAAAAAAAAGCGCGGTTTTCAGCATAAAATAAGGGTACAAAGAGCCGAATAAATCACTACCTTTTAGGTTAAAATTCTGACTATTTTTCGATCCATGACGCATAGTTCTGCACCGGGAAATGGATGAAAACGAATCCCCTGCCATTAGGCATAAAAATAGAAATCAGCAAACCGTGAAATTGGATACACTCAGAGCACTTTTTTGTTGCGGATAGCTTCATATGAAACTGACGATCATCAGGCTGACGGCGCTCAGCGAGCAGGACATCATCGATCTGGGCAAGATCTGGCCCGAGTACAGCGCTTCCTCTTTGCAGATCGACGAAGAGCACAGGATCTACGCCGCGCGTTTTAACGAAAGGCTGCTTGGCGCGGTGCGTGTAACGGTCAAAGGCACTCAGGGCGCGCTGGATTCACTGCGGATCCGTGAAATCACCCGCCGTCGCGGCGTGGGGCAGTATTTGCTGGAAGAGACCCTTCGTGAGAACCCGGCGGTTAAAAGCTGGTGGATGTCGGATGTCGGCGTGGAAGACCGCGCTGTGATGACGGCGTTTATGCAGGCTTTAGGGTTTGCTGATTTGGGGAATGGTTGGGAAAAGCGTTAGATCTGTACGACCAGCCCCCTCACCCTAACCCTCTCCCCAAAGGGGCGAGGGAACCGATCGTGCCGATTTTCACCCTCTCCCCAAACGGGCTGGGGATTGATTTTCACCCTCTCCCTTTCAGGGAGAGGGCCGGGGTGAGGGTAAAAATTACTTAGCGTCAGTCGCCGTGCCGTTGGCATGCCAGTCAAACACGCCGAACTCAAAGCCTTTCAGGTCGCCCTTCTGGTCCCATGACAGCGGGCCCATGACGGTATCAACCTTGTTAGCCTTCAGCCACTCGGCAATCTTCGCCGGATCGTCAGACTGATTCAGACCCGCAGACAGAGACTGCAGCGCAGCGTAGGTGGTCCACACAAACGCACCGCTTGGATCTTCTTTCTTGGCCTTGATCGCATCCACAATCGGTTTGTTCGCCGGAACCTGATCGTAGTTCTTCGGCTTGGTCACCAGCAGACCTTCGGCAGAGTCGCCCGCGATGTTAGACAGCGATACGTTCGCTACGCCTTCCGGCCCCATGAACTGGGTTTTCAGACCGGCAGCACGAGCCTGACGCAGGATCTGGCCCATTTCCGGGTGATAACCGCCGTAGTAAACGAAGTCGATATCTTCTTTCTTCAGGCGCGCCACCAGGGTAGAGAAGTCTTTCTCACCGGCGGTGATACCGTCAAAGAACACCACGTTGGCGTTGCCTTTTTTCAGGGAATCCTGCACCGCACGCGCCAGGCCTTCACCGTACTGCTGCTTGTCATGAACGATAGCGATACGCTTCGGCTTCACGGTGTTCAGAATGTATTTAGCCGCGGTCGGGCCCTGATCGGAATCCAGACCGGTGGTGCGCAGGATCAGCTTGTAGCCACGCGCAGTCAGCTCCGGTGCGGTCGCAGCCGGGGTGATCATCAGAATGCCTTCGTCTTCGTAGATATCAGACGCTGGCTGGGTGGAAGAGGAGCACAGGTGGCCGATAACATACTTGATGCCGTCGTTAACCACTTTGTTCGCTACCGCTACGGCCTGTTTCGGGTCACAGGCATCGTCATATTTTACGATTGAGAGTTTTTCGCCCTTGATACCGCCCTTGGCGTTAATGTCGGCGACGGCCTGTTCAGCCCCGGTGAACTCCTGATCGCCATACTGCGCTACCGGACCGGACATTGCGCCGACCACGGCCACTTTAATATCGGCCTGTACCATGGTGCTGAACGCCAGCGCGATACATCCTGCCAGTAATGCTTTGCCCTTCATCTTCATCCTGATATTCCCCATTGTTATGGTGATTGCTTTTGTTGTGATGTTGTTATGCAGCGCTTTATTTCTGTTTTAGGTCTGCCGCCCGCGCATTTGCAGCATACTCTGCTAAAACATACCCGATTTTTTGCCTTTTGAAACCCCAAATTTTGGCGTTATGTAACATATTCGTGACAAAAAAAAGCCGCTCCAGGGAGCGGCCGGCCATCATCAGCTGAGCGTAAGTCGCCAGACATTAATGACCAAGAGAACGGCGAATAATCTCCAGCGCCTTGCGGAACTGGTCCTGAGGGATAGTCAGAGGGTAAAGGAAGCGGATCACGTTGCCGTACACGCCGCAGCTCAGCAGCAGCAGGCCTTCTTTCAGCGCCTTCTCCTGCACCTGTTTGGTGAATTCCGGAGACGGTGCGCCAGTTTGCGGATCGTTGAACTCCACAGCCACCATCGACCCCTGCGCGCGCACATCAACAATGTACGGGCAGTCGGCTTTAGCATTGTTCAGCACTTCCACCAGGTGATGACCCAGCTCAGAAGCGCGGGAGCACAGTTTCTCTTCGTCGATCACATCCAGCACCGCATGAGCCGCCGCGACTGCCAGTGGGTTACCGGCATAGGTGCCACCCAGGCCGCCAGGAGCTGGCGCATCCATCACCTCAGCACGCCCGGCCACCGCTGAAAGCGGCATCCCGCCTGCCAGGCTTTTCGCCATGGTGATCAGGTCTGGCTTCACGTCGTAATGTTCCATCGCAAACAGCTTGCCGGTACGGGCAAAGCCGGTCTGCACTTCATCGGCAATCAGCAGAATACCGTGGGTATCGCACAGCTTGCGCAGGCCCTGCATGAAATCAGCCGGAGCCACGTTAAAGCCACCTTCGCCCTGCACAGGTTCAAGGATGATTGCTGCAACCTGATCCGGCGCGATATCAGCTTTGAAAATGCGGTCGAGGCTTTTCAGCGCGTCTTCCGTCGTTACGCCATGTGCCGCGTTCGGATACTGGCCGTGGTAAACGGAGCCCGGGAACGGACCGAAGCCGATTTTATACGGAGCCACTTTGCCGGTCAGCGCCATGGTCATGAAGGTACGACCGTGGAAGCCGCCACCGAAGGTGATCAGACCAGGGCGTTTAGTGTAAGCGCGGGCAATTTTCACCGCGTTTTCTACCGCTTCCGCACCCGTAGAGAAGAACGCAGTCTTCGCTGGGCCGTTCACCGGAACGCGGCCGTTGATGCGCTCTGCCAGCGAAACGTAGCTTTCGTAAGGGACAATCTGATACGCGGTGTGGGTGAAGGCGTGCAGCTGTTTTTCAATCGCCGCGACCACTTTCGGGTGGCGATGGCCGGTGTTCAGCACCGCGATGCCTGCCGCAAAGTCGATGACTTCATTGCCTTCCACATCCCACAGGGTGGCGTTTTCTGCTTTATCGGCATAGAAACCACACATCACGCCAATGCCACGCGGTGTCGCCTGCAGGCGGCGCTGATTCAGTTCATTGTTTTTCATCGACCTTACCCCATCACAGATTCGTTTATTGTTAACAACTTTGAAACATACGATAGTTTTACCGCCTGAGCGGTCCTATAATCGAGTACCAGTTTTGAATAATTGAGGGATCCAATTGCGTTCTTTAGTGTGCGATCTCCTGCAGCTGCGTCTGGATGAACAGACGGATGACAGGCTGCATAAAAAACTCTATAACGCCGTGCGTTTGTCGATCCTCGACGGCAGCCTACCGCCGCAGAGCCGCCTGCCGCCCTCGCGCGATCTGGCAAGCCAGCTTAAGCTCTCCCGCAACACGGTGCTGACGGTGTACGAGCAGCTATTGGCGGAGGGCTACATCGTTTCCCGCTCCGGCAGCGGCACGTTTGTGGCCAAAACGGTGCCGGATGCATTGTTGTTTGCCACTGGCTCCCAGGAGTCGCCGGACAGCGCGCCGCAGAGCATGAGCCTGTCCACCCGCGGTCAGTCTCTGCTGGCCCACAGCAGCGCCAGCCCACGCCAGTGGGGAGCTTTTCTGCCAGGCGTGCCGGACGTGAATGAATTCCCCCATGCCCTGCTGCGCAAAATCCACACCCGCGTCAGCCGTAAACCGCAGGCGATGCAGCTCTCCTACAGCCCTTCCGGCGGCAGTACTGCCCTGCAACAGTCGCTGATGGAATATCTGCGCGTGGCGCGCTCTGTGCGCTGCACGCCGGACCAGATTCTGATCACCGAAGGGATCCACCAGGCCATCGATTTGGTGTCGAGAATGCTGTGTAACCCCGGCGATAAAGCCTGGATTGAAGAGCCAGCGTACTGGGGCATTCGCAACGTGCTGCAAATGAACGGGGTGGCACTTCAGCCGATAGACGTCGATCTCAGCGGCATGAACCCACCCGAGGCAGGTAACACGCCGCCACGTCTGATTTTCGTTACGCCTTCGCACCAGTATCCGCTCGGCTGCGTGATGAGCCTGGAGCGCCGCCAGCGGCTGCTGGCCGTCGCGCGCCAGACCGGCAGCTGGATTGTGGAAGACGATTACGACAGTGAGTTTCGCTTCTCCGGACAGCCAATCCCCGCATTGCAGGGATTAGTGGAAGACGCGCCGGTGATTTACATCGGCACCTTCAGCAAAACCATGTGGCCGGGAATGCGGCTGGGCTATGTGGTCCTTCCCCGCCCGCTGGCACAGGCGCTGCGCACGGCGCATGCCGAGCTGTATCGCAGCGGACGCCTGCTCGATCAGGAAGCGCTGGCGCTATTTATCCGCGAGGGGCACTACACCGCCCATATCCGCCGCATGCGTCTGCTGTATGCCCGCCGTCGTCAACGGCTGGCCGGGCTTATCACGGATTATCTGGGCAAAGAGGCGCTCAGCGAGTTCAACGATAACGCCGGACTGCACCTGGTGCTGAAACTTCCTGCTGGCACCGACGATGTCGCCGTGGCAAAAACGGCTAATGAGAAAGGAGTTCTGGTGCGGCCGCTGTCCCGTTATTACATGAACGGTTCAACACAGAGCGGGCTGTTAATGGGGTTTGCGGCAATGCGCGAAGAAGAGATGGAAGGGGCTTTTAAAGTGTTGATGGGGTGTATAGACACTGCGGCCTGATGCCCTCTCCCCAACCCTCTCCCACAGGGCGAGGGAGCAAAGACAAAAACGGCAACCTGATGGTTGCCGTTTGCATTTGTTTAGGCCTCAATCGCCATACGCAATTTTTTCATCGCGTTCTTTTCAAGCTGACGCACGCGCTCTGCGGACACGCCGTAGCGGTCTGCCAGCTCCTGCAGCGTGGACTTGTTGTCTTCGTCCAGCCAGCGGGCGCGGATGATGTCCTGGCTACGTTCGTCCAGACCTTCCATCGCATGAGTCAGTTTATTGGCGGCCTGATCTTCCCAGTTGTCTTCTTCGATGCCTTCGGCAAAGTTGGAAGACTTATCCTGCAGATACAGGACCGGCGCCACGGAATGGCTTTCGGAATCGTCGTCGGAGGACATGTCAAACGCCATATCCTGAGCAGACATTCGCGACTCCATTTCACGCACGTCTTTGCTGGAAACACCCAGCTCGCGCGCAACCATTTCGACTTCGTCCTGATTAAACCAGCCCAGACGCTGCTTGGTTTTACGCAGGTTAAAGAACAGCTTACGCTGTGCTTTGGTGGTGGCGACTTTCACGATGCGCCAGTTACGCAGCACGTATTCGTGGATCTCTGCTTTGATCCAGTGCACGGCGAAGGAGACCAGGCGCACGCCCACTTCCGGGTTGAAGCGGCGCACGGCTTTCATCAGGCCGATGTTACCTTCCTGAATCAGATCCGCCTGCGGCAGGCCGTAGCCTGAGTAGTTACGAGCAACGTGAACAACAAAGCGCAGGTGAGACAGGATCAGCGTTTTCGCTGCTTCCAGATCGCCCTGGTAATGCAGCTTTTCCGCGAGAGCCCGCTCTTCATCAGCCGTTAACATCGGCCAAGCGTTTGCCGCCCGGATGTAAGAATCCAGGTTGCCGACTGGGGCTAAAGCTAAAGTTTGCATATCTTTGGTCATTCAAATCCTCTCAATATGGCGTCCTGGCTCCGGTGTCCCCATCAGGCAACTTTCGGGCCAGTTCTAACGAGCAGCGAGATTATCATTCACTCTTTTATCAGACCGTGATTTTATCCACAAGTTCAATGCAACGCTGTGAATAGATTACGCACAAAATGTGACACCACGATGATAATGTTTGAGGGCAGGGACAAGCAGATGGGTTTTGAAGCTCTCCCTGCGAACAGGAACTCTTGCAGCAGGGAGAGAGTATATCAGACTTTTATCACTCTGGCGTAAAGTGGCGTAAATGTTGAACCGTCGCCAGCCATGCGGCAACCCAGCCTATCATCGAGCAGACAATCAGCATCAGCAGACACTCATCCAGGCCTAAGCCACTGAGTTCAAACTGAGTGCCGAAAACCTTAGCCACTTCAGTGACCGCAGACGACAAACGCAGCACCAGAATTTCAGACAGGATCAGCGATAAAAACGCGCCGGAGAAACCAAGTAGCGCCCCGCCGTACAGGAACGGACGCAGGATAAAGCCGTCGGTCGCCCCAATCAGCTTCTGCACGTTGATGGTATCGCGACGGGCAAAGATGCTCAGACGCACGCTGTTACCGATGACGAGGAACACCGCCGCCACCATCAGCACGCCTATCATCGCCGACACGCGGCCCACCAGCCCGGTAATAGAAGAAAGACGCGCGAACCAGCTGTCGTCCATCCGCACTTCGTCCACGCCCTGAATATGCGCCACCCGGTCGCGCAGGCTATTGAGCGAATCTGTCCCCTGGAAATCCAGTTTCGGGATCACAATCGCCACCGCCGGCAGCGGATTCTCTTCCAGCATATCCAGCGCGCCGCCGAAACCGGACCAGTTGCGGAACTCGCCCAGAGCTTCATCGCGGGACAGATAGTTGACCTTATCTACGCCCTGCTCCGCCTGCAGCTGCCCCACCACTTTCGCAGCGGCGTCGTCATCCAGCGTTTTTTGCAGATAGACCGTGATTTGCGGCGACGGATAGTACTGCGAGGCCGCCGTGTTCACGTTCTTGTAAACCATGTAGCAGACGCTTGGCAGAGTCAGGGAGATAGCAATCACCATCACCGTCAGGAACGTCGCAATCGGCTTGCTTTTCAGATCCTGCATCGCGCCCTGGAAAGCATAGCGAACCTGCTCATTGAAGACGTTAGTCTTGCGTGAGTTGGGCTTCGGCGCGGCTTTGGCGCGTTTTGGCGGTTGATTGCCGCTGTTACCCCCACCGCTGGCGGCGTTGCGCAACCGGTCGAAACGGTTACCGAACTGGCGGATATGGTTCATCGCTTCACGTTTATTCACCGTGGCCTCCGTGCAAATGCCCGTCGCTGAGGGTCAGCATGCGATAGGAGCGGCTGGAAATCAGGCCCATATCGTGAGTCGCCATCAGGACCGTGACCCCAACGCGGTTAAACTCTTCAAACAGACGCAGAATACCTTCCGACAGCGCTTCGTCCAGGTTACCGGTCGGTTCATCGGCCAGCAGTACCGCAGGCTTGTTCACCACCGCACGGGCAATGCCGACGCGCTGCTGTTCACCACCGGAAAGTTGGATCGGCAGATTTTTCGCTTTGTCGAGCAGCCCGACCTTATCCAGAGCCGCAGAGACACGGCGACGAATATCATCGTAGCTCGCCCCGGCGATAATCAGCGGGATCGCCACGTTATCGAACACGGTTCTGTCCATCAGCAGATGGTGATCCTGGAAAATCATGCCGATCTGGCGACGCAGGAACGGCACCTCACGGTTTTTCAGACGGCTGATCTCATGGCCGCTGAACCAGATTTTCCCGGTGCTCGGGCGCTCAATACCGCAAATGAGCTTCAGCAGGGTACTTTTCCCCGCGCCGGAGTGGCCGGTCAGAAAGGCCATCTCGCCCTGCTGCAGGTGAAAGTTGATCCCCTGCAGCGCTTGTCTCCCACCGAGATAGGCTTTGCTGACTTGTTCAAAGCGAATCATTGTTAATCCTCTCGGGCAAAAAGTGCCTCAATAAAATCGTCCGATTTAAAGGGACGCAAGTCTTCGATACGTTCGCCGACGCCAATGTAGCGGATCGGAATGCCGAACTGATCGGCTACCGAGAAGATCACGCCACCCTTGGCAGTCCCGTCCAGTTTAGTCAATGTGATGCCGGTCAGCCCGACCGCTTCATGGAACAGTTTCGCCTGACTGATGGCGTTCTGCCCGGTGCTGGCATCGATCGTCAGCATAATTTCATGCGGCGCGTCTTCGTCCAGCTTTTTCATCACACGGACAATTTTCTTCAGCTCTTCCATCAGGTGCGATTTGTTCTGCAAACGCCCTGCGGTATCGGCAATCAGCACATCCACGTTGCGTGCTTTCGCCGCCTGAATGGCATCAAAAATCACCGAGGCTGAGTCTGCGCCGGTGTGCTGAGCAATCACCGGAATATCATTACGCTGGCCCCAGACCTGGAGCTGCTCGACCGCGGCGGCACGGAAAGTATCACCCGCCGCCAGCATCACCGATTTGCCCTGCTGCTCGAACTGACGCGCCAGCTTACCGATGGTGGTGGTTTTACCCACGCCGTTAACGCCAACCATCAGGATCACGAACGGGGTTTTGCCTTCAATATTAAGCGGCTCGTCCACTTTTGCGAGGATTTCGCTCATCTCGTCTTTCAGCAGACCGTACAGCGCTTCAGCATCACGCAGCTGTTTGCGGCTGGCGCCTTCGGTCAGACTGGCGATGATTTTGCGGGTGGTCTCCACCCCGACGTCGGCAATCAGCAGCTGCTCTTCCAGCTCTTCAAACAGATCGTCGTCGATTTTCTTGCCGCGGAACAGACTGATAAATCCGGAACCGAGGTTTTCTTTGGTTTTCAGCAGGCTGCGCTTCAGGCGGGCGAAGAAACCTTCTTTGGTCGGTTTTTCCTGCTCCTGCTGCTGCTCTTCTTCCGCAATGGCTTCCGCTTCTTCCGGCACTTCCTCTGCATCCGCAGCGGCCAGCGCCTGAGCTTCCAGCTCTTCATCAGTCAGCTCATCTTCGGCAAACTCTTCTTCCGCAGCAGTTTCCTGATGGGCAGCAACCACTTCTTCTTCAATGGCGGCGGCAGGCTCTTCCTCTGCAATCTCTTCCGGCAGCGGCAAGGTTTCGTGTTCGATAACCGCCTGAGGCTGTTCTTCAACCACGGCTTCTTCGGCAACGGTTTCTTCGACAGCAGGCGCTTCGATAGCCGGTTCTTCGACTACAGTTTCTTCAACTTCTTCAACGACAGCCTCAACCGGCTGTGGTTGTTCAGGTTCAGCAACAGCTTGCGTCACTTCGACCACATTGTCGGCAAAAGCTTCGCTCTCTGCCTCGGTATGGACCTGGGCGGCAGTTTCTGGCTCAGCGACAGCTTCAGCAATATGCTCCGCAACGGCCTCAACGCCAGTCTCTACCGGTGTTGGCTCGCTTTCAGCCTGCGGCTGTTCGGCTTCTGGTTGCGGTTTTTCCTGCTCTTTCTGTCCAAAACCCAGCCAGGAAAAAAAGCCCTTCTTTTTATCTTTTGCCATTTGCGACCACGCTCTTCGCTGTTGATTCCCCGTACCGCGTCATCGCTATGTACATGGAAGCTAAAAAAATGATGAAATAGTCTATCACTTAACTTAACGCGCATCACCGCCCGGAAGCGTAATCCGGCACGGAACAGAGCTTAGATATGAAAAAACCAAATCACTCCGGCAGCGGCCAGATCCGCATTATAGGCGGGCAATGGCGGGGCCGTAAGCTCCCGGTACCGGACAGCCCAGGTCTGCGCCCTACCACCGACCGCGTCCGCGAGACGCTGTTTAACTGGCTTGCGCCGCATATGGTGGAGGCCCGCTGCCTCGACTGTTTCGCCGGAAGCGGGGCTTTGGGGCTGGAAGCGCTGTCCCGTTATGCGGGCAGCACCACGCTGCTGGAAATGGAGCGCCACGTCGCTCAACAGTTACAAAAAAATCTCGCCACCCTGAACGCCAGCAAAGCGCAGGTGGTGAATACCAACACGCTGACGTATCTGGCGCAGCCGGGCACGCCGCACGATGTGGTGTTTATCGACCCGCCGTTCCGCAAAGGGCTGCTGGAAGAAACGCTGACTCTGCTGGAAACCAACGGCTGGCTGGCAGATGACGCGCTGATTTACGTCGAAAGCGAAGTGGAAAACGGCCTGCCGCCGGTGCCTGCGCACTGGGAGCTGCACCGTGAAAAAGTGGCGGGTCAGGTCGCCTATCGTCTGTATCATCGCGAAGCACAAGGAGAAAACCATGCTGCTTAATATAGGCCGCCTGCTGATGCTTTGCGTCTGGGCCTTTCTGGTCACCAATCTGTTTCACCCGTTCCCGAAGCCGCTGAATATCTTCGTTAACGTGGCTTTGTTTTTTATGATCCTGATGCACGGCCTGCAAATGACCCTGCTGAAGGCGACGATGCCGAAAGACGGCCCGCAGATGACCCGCGGCGAACAGATCCGCGTGTTCCTGTTTGGGGTGTTTGAACTGGTGGCGTGGCAGAAAAAACTCGCGCCGAAGAAGAAAAAGTAAGCGATGAAATAACGACAGATTGCCTGATGGCGCTTCGCTTATCAGACCTACAAAATCAAAAGATTATGATGTCTTTGTAGGTCCGGTAAGCCTGCGCCACCGGGCATTATTTATCTGCTGTAAAATCCACAAACTGCGAGCCCTTAAAGCTCAGCACGCCTTTATCACCGACCGTCAGCTGATGATACTGCTGTTCTTTCAGGCGATAGGTCACTTCCAGCCCGCCCGTTTCCGGTTTGAAACTCGCTTCATAGCGCACTTCGCTGCCCGCTGGCGCAACCTGGCGCTGAGGTGAAGGACGAAAACCAGGAGTAAACTGGCGTTTATTGCTGACCACCACCCGCTTTTGCTGCAAGGGCGCGGCTTCGTTATCCATCTTCTCGCGGCGCTGCTGCACAAAGCGAAACGATGCGGCAATCACGATAATGGCGACCACAATCACCAGCAGGATCGGCATTTTACTCATCGGTATATCCCTTCAGATTAGGCGGAAAACAGGATACCTTGCCTTATCGGGCATTGCCATCCGCCCGCCCGCACCTCTACACTGAATCAGAGAGTGCTTATCAGACAATACAAGGATTTACTATGCTTTGGTCTTTCATCGCAGTCTGTTTTTCCGGCTGGTTGTACGTCGATGCGTCCTACCGCGGCCCGGTCTGGCAGCGCTGGGTGTTCAAACCCGTCACCCTGATTTTACTGTTGCTGCTGGCCTGGCAGGCACCGATGTTCAACGCCATCAGCTACCTGGTGCTGGCGGGGCTTTGTGCCTCTCTGGTTGGCGATGCGCTGACCCTGCTTTCCCGCGAGCGCCTGCTTTACGCCATTGGCGCCTTTTTCCTTTCCCATCTGCTGTACACCATCTGGTTCGCCAGCCAGATGACGCTGTCGTTCTTCTGGCCGCTGCCGCTGGTTCTGCTGGTGATTGGCGGGCTGCTGATTGCGGTGATCTGGTCGCGCCTTGAAGAGCTGCGTTTACCGGTCTGTACCTTTATCGCCATGACGCTGGTGATGGTGTGGCTGGCCGGCGAGCTGTGGTTCTTCCGCCCGACGGATACCGCACTGTCCGGGTTCCTTGGCGCAACGCTGCTGCTGATAAGTAATATTGTCTGGCTGGGCAGCCGCTATCGCCGCCGCTTCCGTGCCGATAACGCTATCGCTGCCGCTTGTTACTTCGCCGGGCATTTCCTGATTGTGCGCGCGCTTTATTTATAATTTCTGCAAATGGCCTTGACTCTGGAGTCGACTCCAGAGTGTATCCTTCCGGTAATGAGAAAATTATCATTAACCGGAGGGTGCCATGTCGACACCAGAAACCGATCGTAAAAACGTTCCGCAATTTTCCGCACTGCGCTTTGCTCCGGCAGAAGCGCCAAAAGAGTCGTGTTGCTGCGATGACGCCTGCGCGGACAGCCAGCCGCTGCCAGAAGCCCCATCCGGCAGCCGCTATAGCTGGAACGTCAGCGGGATGGACTGTGCCGCCTGCGCCCGCAAAGTGGAAAATGCCGCCCGCCAGGTCAGCGGTGTCAGCCACGTCCAGGTGATGTTCGCCACCGAAAAACTGGTGGTAACCGCCGATACCGATATCCGTCCTCAGGTAGAGAAAGCCGTCAGCGCCGCAGGCTATACCCTGCGCAGCGAAGATGCCCCGGAAGAAAAACCACAGTCTGCCTGGCAGGAAAACCTGCCGCTGATCGCGCTGATCGTGATGATGGCGTTGAGCTGGGGCCTTGAGCAGTTCAACCATCCGTTCGGCCAGATGGCATTTATCGCTACCACTCTGATTGGCCTGTATCCGATTGCCCGCCAGGCCCTGCGGCTGATGAAAAGCGGCAGCTGGTTCGCGATTGAAACCCTGATGAGCGTCGCCGCTATCGGTGCGCTGTTTATCGGCGCAACGGCGGAAGCCGCGATGGTGCTTCTGCTGTTCCTGATTGGCGAACGCCTTGAAGGCTGGGCGGCGAACCGCGCGCGTCAGGGCGTGAGCGCATTGATGGCACTGAAACCCGATACCGCCGTGCGCATCCGCAACGGTGAACGTGAAACTGTTGCCCAACGCGATTTACGCCCCGGCGACGTGATTGAAGTCGCCGCAGGCGGACGTTTACCGGCGGACGGCACGCTGATTTCCGCCTTTGCCAGCTTTGATGAAAGTGCCCTGACCGGCGAATCCGTTCCCGTCGAACGCAACGCGGGCGAGAAAGTGGCGGCAGGTGCCACCAGCGTTGACCGGCTTGTCCAGCTGACCGTGGTTTCCGAACCCGGCGACAGCGCCATCGACCGCATTCTGCGCCTGATTGAAGAAGCGGAAGAAAAACGCGCGCCGATTGAACGTTTTATCGACCGTTTCAGCCGTATTTACACCCCGGCAATCATGCTCGTCGCCCTGCTGGTAGCCGTATTACCGCCACTGTTGATGGGAGCCGAATGGCAGCCGTGGATCTATAAAGGCCTGACGCTGCTGCTGATTGGCTGCCCGTGCGCGCTGGTGATCTCCACGCCTGCCGCCATCACCTCTGGTCTGGCTGCCGCTGCACGTCGCGGCGCGCTGATCAAAGGCGGGGCAGCGCTGGAGCAACTGGGCCGCATTCAGCAGGTGGCGTTTGATAAAACCGGTACGCTGACCATCGGCAAACCGCAGGTCACTGACGTGCTGGTGACCGCAGATATCAGCAGTGACGAACTGCTGGCGATGGCCGCCTCCGTTGAGCAAGGTTCATCACACCCGCTGGCACAGGCAATTGTGCAGGCCGCGCAGGATAAAGAGCTCGCTATCCCACAGGCGCAGGAACAGCGCGCGCTGGCGGGCTCCGGCATTGAAGCGCAGGTGAACGGCGAACGCGTGCTGATCTGCGCTCCGGGGAAATTCCCTGCCGTAGCCTGGGCGGAGCAAATTCAGATCCGCGAAAGCGCCGGACAAACCGTGGTGCTGGTGGTACGTAATGAAACGCTGCTCGGCATTATTTCCCTGCGGGATACCTTACGCAGCGACGCGCGTGAAGCCGTCGATGCCCTGCATCAGCTCGGTGTTCAGGGGGTGATCCTGACAGGCGATAACCCACGCGCCGCGGCGGCTATCGCCGAAGAACTGGGGTTGGATTTCAGAGCAGGGTTATTGCCGGAAGATAAAGTGACTGAAGTGAGCGCGCTCAACGCTAAAGCGGCGCTGGCGATGGTCGGCGACGGTATCAACGACGCTCCGGCAATGAAAGCCGCCACCATCGGGATTGCGATGGGCAGCGGGACGGACGTGGCGCTGGAAACCGCCGACGCGGCGCTGACCAGCAACCGCCTGACCGGGCTGGCGCAGATGATCGCCCTCGCCCGCGCGACCCACGCCAACATTCGTCAGAACATCGGCATCGCGCTGGGGCTGAAAGCCATCTTCCTCATCACCACCCTGCTCGGCCTGACCGGACTGTGGCTGGCGGTGCTGGCGGATACCGGGGCAACTGTTCTGGTAACGGCCAATGCTTTGCGGCTGTTGCGGAAGAAGTAGTCTTTGAAATCAATGCCGGGTGCGGCTTCGCCTTACCCGGCCTACAACGTCAACGGCGTCTTGTTTCGTAGGTCCGCGCAAGCGCAGCGCCGCCGGGCAATTTGCTTTTTGCTCGCTTGCCTCAACAAGCCCTTCAATTTTTTGCACTCCTTCATCGTCCATTGCCCCCAACGAACGGAGCTCTCTTGCTTCTTCCAGCATCTCTTTGAGTTTATTTCGCATTTCATCCCTCGATGCCGTCATCGCCCGTACAGTAGCGATAACGGCTTTAATCTATATCAGCAGTTCTCAAGCGGCGACTTCAACTGCTCCACCAGCAGATAAATCAGGTCATGCAGCAACCCGGTTAGCACTTTTGCCGTCGCTTCCGGCTGGGCATTGCTGAGTAACGTCTGGGTCAGCGTTTGCACATAATCGAGCAGCATATCGGTGTCCTGCCAGCAATCGGGGATCGCGGTTTCTGGCTGGGCAGTGGTGCTCAATTGTTCCAGCAAATGCGGCGGCAACTCTTCGTCACACAGTCGTTCGAGCTGGTTGAGCGCATGATCCAGACGCCCGCACAGCGCCATCCGTTCGGTCTGTTCGTCGGTTTCCAGCAGTACGTTGACCAGCGCAGCGCAGTAGTCGATCACCTCAAAGAGATCGGCGGTGGTGGTCAGCGGTGCAGCCAACAACGCTGCGGTCGGGTTTTCTGAAAAAGCAGGGGAAGTAACTTCCAGCATAGTAATCATTAGAGAACCTCTTAAGTACGGCGGCATTTAAATGCCAGAGATGTGCTCCTCGTACTTGTCAGGTTCTCACACCCGGCTGCGGAATTCGCCGCAGCCAGCACAGCTTACGCCGGGCTAAGCGCGAAAGAAGTCAGGATTCGGACAGTTCAAAAGGCAGGTTGAAGAATTGCGAGGCGGGTTCCAGAGACACTGAATCAGGCTGTGAAACGTTGCAGGGAAGAGTGCGTGTCCCCCCTCTCCCGAGGGAGAGGGAAAAGTCAGTGCCCGCTTTTAATTTTTTCGTAGGTCCGCGCAAGCGCAGCGCCGCCGGGCAGTCAGAGGCAGGCAATAAAGCCGAAGCAAAAACTCAGTGGCTCTTGCGAATCAGATAAAGATAAGGCAGCTCTTCCGTCTGCTCGGCCAGCAACTCATGCTCCATGAAGCGGCAAAAACCGGGGATGTCGCGGGTAGTAGCCGGATCGTCGGCGATAATCAGCAGTGTTTCGCCTACTGGCATGTTGCGGACGGTTTTACGCACCATCATCACTGGCTCAGGGCAGCGCAGGCCTTTGGCATCCAGGGTGTGGTCAGCAGTAGAAAATAGATCGCTCATGGTTCACTCGGTCAGTCAAAAAATCTGCCTTAGTTTACGCGCTGTTTGCCCCGAAGCAATACAGGTTAACGATTGCGCGAAAATCAACCATTGCAATGACCGCGGAACGCAGTATCATGCAGCGGTTTTTATTGGGTTCCCTCACCCCAACCACTAAAAAGGTCACAATATGACTCCGTTATCTCAAGCCCAGCGCGTAAAAGCGTTGTTCTGGCTTTCGCTTTTTCATCTGCTGGTGATCACCTCCAGTAACTATCTGGTGCAGCTGCCGGTCTCCATTTTTGGTTTTCATACCACCTGGGGCGCGTTCAGTTTTCCGTTTATTTTCCTCGCCACCGATCTGACCGTACGCATCTTTGGCGCGCCGCTGGCCCGCAAAATTATCTTTGCGGTGATGGTCCCGGCGCTGCTGATTTCCTACGTCATCTCTTCGCTGTTTTATATGGGCGAGTGGCAGGGTTTTGCGGCACTGACCCACTTCAACCTGTTCGTGGCGCGCATCGCGGCGGCAAGCTTTATGGCCTACGCGCTGGGGCAAATTCTTGACGTGCACGTGTTTAACCGTCTGCGTCAGAACCGCCGCTGGTGGCTGGCCCCGACGGCCTCTACGCTGTTTGGCAACATCAGCGATACCGTGGCCTTCTTCTTTATCGCCTTCTGGCGCAGCACCGATCCGTTTATGGCCACCCACTGGCAGGAAATCGCGCTGGTGGACTACAGCTTTAAGGTCTTAATCAGCATCGTGTTCTTCCTGCCGATGTACGGCGTGCTGCTGAATATGCTGTTGAAAAGGCTGGCAGATAAATCTGAAATCCCGGCATTTCAACACGGTTAATCGCTCGCTTCCCGGGTTGTGATAAGATAGCCAGATCTGCCATTAATGGCCGTTTATCGAAAGGAAGATGTCAATGCGCAAGATGGTTAAATATGCCGGTATTGGCCTGCTGGTGATGGGTCTGGCTGCCTGTGATAACAGCGACAGCAAAGCGCCAGCACAGGGTGCCTCCGCGGCTCAAAGCAGCGCTCAGCCCGTCAGCCTGCTGGATGGCAAACTCAGTTTCTCCCTGCCGGCCGATATGACCGACCAGAGCGGCAAGCTGGGGACTCAGGCGAACAATATGCACGTTTACTCTGATGCCACCGGGCAGAAAGCGGTGATCGTGATCGCCGGCGACAGCACCAGCGAAGACCTGGGCGTACTGGCGCAGCGTCTGGAAGAGCAGCAGCGTGCCCGCGACCCGCAGCTGCAGGTGGTCACTAACAAATCTATCGAGCTGAAGGGCCATACCCTGCAACAGCTCGACAGCATTATCTCCGCCAAAGGCCAGACGGCTTACTCCTCTGTCCTGCTGGGCAAAGTGGACAACAAGCTGCTGACCCTGCAAATCACCCTGCCTGCTGAAGATCAGCAGAAAGCGCAGAGCGAAGCGGAAAGCATCATCAATACCATCGTCATCAACTAATTCACGCTGCTGACGAGAAAGCCCTGGGCCGAAAGTCCCGGGGCTTTTTTTTGCGCTTCGTTTTCAGATTCTTAACTTACCGCTACGCACTACACTTAATGGGCTACTCAAAAAGGAATTGTCCATGACTGCAACCACCCCCGATAAAACAGGTCTCCACATCCTGTTAAAACTGGCCGCGCTGGTGATTATTCTGGCGGGGATCCACGCCGCCGCCGATATCATCGTTCAGCTCCTGCTGGCGCTGTTTTTTGCCATTGTCCTCAATCCGCTGGTGACCTGGTTTATGCGCCGTGGCGTTTCACGCTCGATCGCTATCGCCATCGTGGTGTTTGTGATGCTCTGCGTGCTGACCGCCCTGTTTGGCCTTCTAGCCGCGTCGAGCAATGAATTTCTCGCCATCCTGCCGAAATACAACAAGGAGCTGACCCACAAGTTGCTGGCTTTGCAGGACGCGCTGCCGTTTCTGCATATGCACATGTCGCCGGAAAAGATGCTGCAACGCATCGACTCAGACAAAATGATGACCTTCGCCACCACGCTAATGGCCCAGCTTTCCGGCGCCATGGCCAGTATCGTCCTGCTGGTGATGACCGTGGTGTTTATGCTGTTCGAAGTGCGCCATGTGCCGTACAAGATGCGTTTCGCGCTGGTCAATCCGCAGATCCATATCGCCGGGCTGCATCGTGCGCTGAAAGGCGTGTCACACTATCTGGCGTTGAAAACGCTGATCAGCCTGCTGACGGGGATCATCGTCTGGCTGGGCCTGGTGGCGATGGGCGTCCAGTTTGCGCTGATGTGGGGCGTACTGGCGTTTCTGCTCAACTATATTCCCAATATCGGCTCGGTGATCTCGGCCATTCCGCCAATGTTGCAGGCGCTATTGTTCAACGGCTGGTACGAATGCCTGCTGGTCGGCGCGCTGTTCCTCGCCGTGCATATGGTGCTCGGCAACATTATGGAGCCGCGCCTGATGGGCAAGCGCTTAGGGATGTCGACGCTGGTGGTGTTCCTGTCGTTGCTGATCTGGGGCTGGCTGCTGGGCCCGGTGGGAATGCTGCTCTCCGTGCCGCTAACCAGCGTCTGTAAAATCTGGATGGAAACCACTCAGGGCGGCAGCAAGCTGGCGATCCTGCTAGGACCAGGGCGACCCAAAAGCCGGTTACCCGGTTAAGCATTCAAGTAAATAAAACTACCTTTTCAGGTAGTTTTATTTTTCTTCGCAGAAAAATTAATATCTGACTAACTAAAATCATCTGTGAATAATGTTTTAAATTTCCATTAAGGTTGATTATTCTCAGCAACCGCTGATTAATATAAATCGCTGTATTTAACCTTATAATAACTTTAAAATGGCACTTATCCAGCTATTCAGGGTAATTATCCGGCGTTGATAATTGGTTTGGATTTCGCTTGTTCTAATAAGCAGCAATATAAATATGGGATGGAGTTTTTGATGAAGCAGATCGTAAAATGGGTTATCGCTGCCGCGTTCGTGGGATCGCTGGCAGGCTGTGTGTCGCGCACCGCGCCGATTGATACCGTACAGAACAGCGTCAGCGCCGGGCACACCGAAGCGCAGGTTCGCACCGCTATTCTGAAAGCTGGCCTGAGCCGTCAGTGGATGATGACCGATGCCGGTCCGGGTGTAATTAAAGGCCGTCAGCAGGCACGCGATCACAGCGCCAATATTATCGTGCAGTACTCTGCCAACAGCTACATCATTAAATATGACAGCAGCATCAACCTGATGGCTTCCGGCGGACAGATCCATAAAACCTACAATCGCTGGGTGCATAACCTCGATAAAGATATTCAGCTATATCTGACCACCGGCGCACAGCTGTAATTCGTTCATTTTTATGCGCGAGCTGTTCCAGGCTCGCGCATAAATTTCCCGATGAGAATGCACTGAAATCAACGCTGCAGGGCGCGATCGCTGTTCGCGGCCGGGCTTCGCCATTGTAGGATGTACCGCCTGCACACGCCGTATGAATAAGCCGCGTGAATAAAACCATAATAAATGGCATAACGTTAATTCTCTGAGTATTGAAAGACCAGGCTCGCACTGATGAATTTTGCACTACACCTAACCGACTGGCAGGCCCGCGCGCCTGGATTAAGCGACAGCGCTGAGTGGCTCGACTGGGCGCAAAGCGGCAACGCTATCGACCCGACCGCGCCGCAGGCAAAGCTGACGGCCCTGCCGATTAAGCCGCGTGAATAAAACCATAATAAATGGCATAACGTTAATTCTCTGAGTATTGAAAGACCAGGCTCGCACTGATGAATTTTGCACTACACCTAACCGACTGGCAGGCCCGCGCGCCTGGATTAAGCGACAGCGCTGAGTGGCTCGACTGGGCGCAAAGCGGCAACGCTATCGACCCGACCGCGCCGCAGGCAAAGCTGACGGCCCTGCCGATGATGACCGCGCGTCGCCTGAGCTCCGGCAGCAAACTGGCGGTTGAGTGTGGGCTGTCGATGCTGCGCAGGCACGCCATTGATGCGGTGCTGTATACCAGCCGTCACGGCGAGCTGGAGCGCAACTATCGTATCCTCGAAGCGCTGGCCACGCAGCAGGACATCTCTCCGACAGATTTCGCCCTCTCCGTGCATAACTCTGCGGTCGGTAATCTGACCATTGCCGCGCAGCAGCCCGTTGTCTCGTCGTCGCTCTCAGCCGGTAAGGACACTTTCCAGCAGGGGTTATGCGAAGTCGTCAGCCTGTTACAGGCTGGCTACCAGCGCGTACTGATGGTCGATTTTGACGGTAACGTGCCTGAGTTTTATCACCCGGACCTGGCTTCCAGTATGCCCACCTGGGCCTACGCCGTCGCGCTGGTGTTTGAAGCGGGCAATGGCCTGCAATGCGCCACATCTTCTGGCGGCAGCGAGGAAGAGAGCGGATTACCGCAAAGCCTGACGTTCCTGCGCCACTACCTGCGCGACGACAGCCAATTCACCATCGAAGGCGAAGTGTCCCACTGGAACTGGTGTCGCGCATGAAGCAGATCAACCGCCTGTGGCGCATTTTCGCCACCGGATTTTGCTTCTCCCTGTTTGGCCTTGGCGGGCTGCTACTGTCGCTGATCTGGTTTAATATCCTGCTGCTTGTGATTCGCGATGCCGCAAAGCGCCGCCGCATCGCCCGCCGCAGCATTTCGCTGAGCTTCCGCTTTTTCCTGTGGGTCACCAAAGTGATGGGCGTGCTGGATTACCGCTTCCACGGCAAGGAGATCCTGCAACAGGAGCGCGGCTGTCTGGTGATTGCCAATCACCCGTCGCTGCTTGATTACGTATTATTAGCCTCAGTGATGCCGGAGACCGACTGCATGGTCAAAAGTAGCCTGCTGAAGAACCCGTTTATGAGCGGAGTCATTCGCAGCGCTGATTATTTGATCAACAGCCAGGCCGACAGCCTGCTGCCCGAATGCGAGCAGCGTCTGGCACAGGGCGACACCATTTTGATTTTCCCGGAAGGCACCCGCACCCGCTACGGCGAGCCAATGACGCTCCAGCGCGGCGCGGCCAATATCGCGGTGCGTTGCGCAAGCGACGTCCGAATTGTGACCATCCGCTGCAGCGAACGGATGCTGGATAAACAAAGCCAATGGTATGATGTTCCCCCGGTAAAACCTCTTTTTGACGTGAATATTGGCGAACGGATCGCCATAGCCGGCTTTTATGATGCAAACTTACAGGAACCCGCACTGGCTGCCCGTCAGCTTAACCGGCTGTTTCTGTCTCAATTGCAGCGAACAAACCCGGAACAATGACCGGGAAAGCACCTCTTTTGGCAGGAAATAATGATGCAAGCGCTTTACCTTGAACTCAAAAATCTCATCATTCAGACCCTGAATCTTGATGAGTTGTCAGCGGATGATATCGACACCGACGCGCCCCTCTTTGGTGACGGC
Source organism: Enterobacteriaceae bacterium 89 (assembly GCA_014156375.1). GTDB lineage: Bacteria > Pseudomonadota > Gammaproteobacteria > Enterobacterales > Enterobacteriaceae > Scandinavium. The sequence goes on from RQJH01000003.1 coordinate 1,698,966, forward strand.
TTAGGCCTGGACTCCATTGATGCGCTGGAGCTTGGGCTCGCGGTGAAAAATCAGTATGGCGTGGTGCTTTCGGCTGAAAGCGAAGAGATGCGTCAGCATTTCTACTCCATTGCCACACTGGCGTCCTTTATCAGCGCTCAGCGCGCCTGAAGACGAGTCCGTTATGACTGAACAAGAAACCATTTATCAGGAAGTCAGCGAACTGCTGCACAAGCTGTTTGAAATCGATCCTCAGGACATCAAGCCTGAATCCCGCCTGTATGAAGATCTGGAGCTGGACAGCATCGACGCCGTCGATATGGTCGTCCATCTGCAGAAAAAAACCGGCAAGAAGATCAAGCCTGAGGAATTTAAATCGGTCCGCACCGTTCAGGATGTGGTCGATGCCGTAAGCCGTCTGCTGCACAGCGAATAATTCTGATGCGCGCTTTAGGTTCGCTGCCGCTGGTCCGGCTGGCGACTGGCGCCATTGTGCTGGCGTGGCCGCTGCTGGTGGCGTTTGGCCTGGCGCATAACGGCCTGCACTGGCTGTTGCCCGTGATGGCCCTGATGCTGCTGGCGCGTCTTTTTCAGGTACGCAAACAGGCCGGGCCGATGCGGGGCGTGTTGCAGATCGTCGCGCTGGCCGGGCTGGCGCTCTGCGTCGCCAGCAGCCTGCTGAAATCACACCAGCTGCTGCTGTTTTATCCGGTGGTGGTCAATCTGGTGATGTTGGCCGTGTTCGGCAGTTCGCTGTGGAGCGCCATGCCGCTGGTCGAGCGCATTGCGCGAATTCGTGAACCCGAGCTGCACCCGGCGGGCGTTCGCTATACCCGTCAGGTGACCCGCGTCTGGTGCCTGTTTTTTATCGTGAATGGCTCCATCGCCCTCTTCACCGCCGTGTATGGCGACATGAAACTGTGGACCGCGTGGAACGGCGCGATCGCCTATCTGCTGATGGGCACGCTGATGGCCGGGGAATGGCTGGTTCGCAGACGTTTGATGAAAAGAGAACAACCATGAAACACCCCCTTCCGCTGGCGCAGTGGCTGAGCCCGACGCGTCCTGATGACACCTGCATTGCCTGGCTGGGTGAGCGCAGCTGGTCGCTTGGTGAACTGCGCCACGACGTCGCGGCCCAGGTTCAGGCCTTGCAGGCCAAGCCCGGTCAACGCTGGGCGCTCTGTTTCCAGGACAGCTATCTGTTTGTCGTTGCGCTGCTCGCCACGCTGCACGCGGGAAAAACCCCGGTGATCCCCGGTCACTGTCGCGCCCCTTTGCTCAACGAACAGCGAGCGTTATTTGACGGCGTACTGAGTGACACGTCGCTTGAGTATGACGGCACGCTAATGGTTGTCAGCTCCGGCACACATCAGGGCGAAATCGTACTGCCGCCCGTGCCTGCCGACAGCCACATCGAAATGTTCACCTCAGGCTCCACCGGCCAGCCAAAACGGATGATCAAACCGGTGGCAGTGCTGGATGAAGAAGCCCTGATGCTGCACACCCGCTTTAGTGCCCGTCTTGAAGGCTGCCGGGTGGTGGCTTCGGTGATCCCGCTGCACCTGTATGGCCTGACGTTCCGCATCTTTTTGCCGATGGCAGCAGGCATTCCGCTGCACGCCGCCATGACCTGGTACGCAGAACAACTCAGCGCGCTGGACCACCAGCATCGCTATATCTTTATCAGCAGCCCGGCGTTTCTGAAGCGCCTCGACCAGCAGCTCGCGGCTCCTCCGGTTGAGATGGTGCTTTCCGCAGGCGGCGCGCTGCCGTGGAAAGACGCGCAGGAGACCCACCGCTGGCTGAACGTCTGGCTGGATGAAATTTTTGGCAGCACCGAAACCGGGATTATCGCCTGGCGGCAGCGCGTGGATAACAGCACTTCCTGGCAGCTGTTCCCCAACGTCACCCTGCGCGCCGAAGGCGAAGAGTGGCGCGTTCTGTCGCCTCTGATAACAGCCCCTGACGGCCTGCTGTTGGACGATAATATCGAACTGGTCGACGACGGTTTCCGTCTGGCCGGTCGTCGTGGTCAGGTCGTTAAGATTGAAGAAAAACGTATTTCTCTGAGCGAACTGGAACAGCGTCTGCTGGCGCTGCCGGGCGTCAGGGATGCCGCCGCAGTCCCCGTTTCCCGTGGAGGTCGCCAGAGCATCGGCGCCGTGCTGGTACTGGACGACAGCGCCCGCCAGCAGTGGCTCGAAACCGGCGGCAAAGCCCAGGAACAGGCGTGGCGCAAAGCGTTGCAGCCGCTGCTGGAACCCATTGCCGTGCCGCGCTACTGGCGGGTGGTCGAAGAGATCCCGGTGAACAGCATGAACAAGCGCGTCTACGCGCAACTACAGGAGCTGTTTGCATGAAGCCTCGTGAACTAGAACGCCTTCAGGCCGAGCCGCAGGCGCTGTCGATTGTGCTGCATCTGGATCCGGATCTGTTCTGGTTTCAGGGCCATTTTGCGATCCAGCCGCTGCTGCCCGGCGTGGCGCAGCTCGACTGGGTGATGCACTACGCCACCACCCTGCTGGCTCCCGGATTTCGTTTTCACAGCATCCAGAACGTAAAATTCCAGGCTCCTCTGCTGCCAGAAACCACCGTCACGCTCGAACTGAGCTGGCAGGCGGAGAAACAGCTGCTGGCCTTCAGCTATCAGCGTCACGACGGCGAAGCGCGCCACACCGCCAGCAGCGGAAAAATTCGCTTATGCCAGTGACGTTTACGCCCTGCATTCTGATCCCCTGCTATAACCACGGCGCGATGATGGCGGGCGTGCTGGCACGTCTGTCCGCCTTCGCACTGCCGTGTATCATCATCGACGACGGCAGCGATGAAGCCACGCGCCTTGAGCTGGAAGCGCTTGCTGCTGCAAACGCCAGCGTCACTCTTGTCCGTCTTCCGGAAAACGCTGGCAAAGGCGCGGCGGTGATCCGCGGGATTGAGGAAGCGCAGTGCGCAGGCTTCAGCCATGCGGTGCAGGTCGATGCCGACGGGCAGCACGCGATTGAAGATATTCCGCGCCTGCTGGCGATGGCGCAGAAACACCCGGAAGCGCTGATTTCCGGCAAGCCGATTTACGACGATTCCGTGCCGCGCTCGCGCCTGTACGGGCGTTACGTCACCCACGTCTGGGTGTGGATTGAAACGCTTTCCCTTCAGCTTCAGGACAGCATGTGCGGCTTTCGCGTTTACCCCGTTGCACCCACGCTGAAACTGGCTGAGCGCGTCCCGCTCGGCAAGCGCATGGATTTCGATACCGAAGTGATGGTGCGCCTTTACTGGCAGGGCAATACCAGCTATTTCGTGCCAACGCGGGTGACCTATCCGGCGGATGGCCTGTCGCACTTTGACGCTCTGAAGGACAACGTGCGCATCTCGTGGATGCACACCCGCCTGTTCTTCGGCATGCTGCCGCGCATTCCTTCTCTGCTGATGCGCAAGCGCACCCAGCACTGGGCACGCCAGCCGGAAGCCAAAGGCCTGTGGGGCATGCGGCTGATGATTTGGGTGTGGAAAACTTTTGGCCGTGGCGCGTTCTCCCTGCTGCTGTGGCCGGTGATCGCCGTGTTCTGGCTCACCGCCAGCGTGCCGCGTCGCGCATCGCAGCAGTGGATCGCTACCGCGAAAAAAGAGCTCGAATCCCGGAATCTGCCGCAGCCCGCGCGCTTTACCAGCTTCCACCACTTTATGCGCTTCGGCCACGCCATTCTCGACAAAATCGCCAGCTGGCGCGGAGAACTGCAACCTGGCCGCGATATCGTCTTTGCGCCAGGCGCACAGGAAGCGCTGGATATGTCAGCTCCGCAGGGCAAGCTGCTGCTGGCCTCGCATCTGGGTGATGTTGAAGCCTGCCGCGCGCTGTCGACCCGCACCATCAACGCGCTGGTATTTAACGATAACGCCCAGCGCTTTAAGCAGGTGATGGAAGAGAACGCCCCGCAGTCGGGGATCAACCTGATTTCGGTCACCGACGTTGGCCCGGATACCGCGATGCTGCTGAAAGAGAAGCTCGACCAGGGCGAATGGGTGGCGATTGTCGGCGACAGGATTGCCGTGAATCCCCAACGCGGCGGCGACTGGCGCGTTATCTGGAGCCAGTTTATGGGCAAACCCGCGCCGTTCCCGCAGGGGCCGTTTATTCTGGCCTCGGTGCTGAAATGCCCGGTGCTGATGATTTTTGCCCTCAAACAGCAGGGCAAACTTCACGTCCACTGCGAGCCGTTCGCCGATCCGCTGGTGCTGCCCCGCGCTGAACGCCAGCAGGCTTTGCAAAATACCGTCGACCGCTACGCGCAGCGTCTTGAACACTACGCGCTCATGTCGCCGCTCGACTGGTTTAACTTTTTTGACTTCTGGCAGCTGCCGGACGCAACGGATAAGGAGTAACGGGTGCTCAACGATCCCCGCTTTACCACTGAGGTTGAAATCACCGTCCCCTTCCACGACGTCGACATGATGGGCGTGGTATGGCACGGCAACTATTTCCGCTACTTCGAAATCGCCCGCGAGGCGCTGCTGAATCAGTTCGATTATGGCTACCGCCAGATGAAAGAATCAGGCTATGTCTGGCCCGTTGTCGATACTCGCGTGAAGTACCGCGACGTGGTGACCTTCGAACAAACCATCCGCGTGCGGGCAAAGCTCGAAGAGTATGAAAACCGTCTGCGCATCGGCTATGAAATTTTCGACGCGGCCAGCGGCAAGCGCACCACCACTGGATACACCATTCAGGTAGCGGTGGAAGAAAAAACCAAAGAGCTGTGCTTCGTCAGCCCGGCAATTCTGTTTGAACGCATGGGAGTGACACCGTGAAAATCTGGCCTTTGCTTGCCCTGCTGCTGGCTCCGCTGGCGCACGCCGTGACGCTGGATGAACTTCAGCAGCGTTTTACCGAACAGCCGGTGGTGCGCGCACATTTCGATCAGACCCGCACCATTAAAGAGATGCCGCAGCCGCTGCGCTCGCAGGGTGAGATGCTGATTGCCCGCGATACCGGACTGCTGTGGGATCAGACCTCGCCGTTCCCGATGATGCTGATGCTTGATGATTCGCGGATGGTGCAGATCGTTAACGGTCAGCCGCCGCAGGTCATCACTGCCGATAACAACCCGCAGATGTTCCAGTTCAACCACCTGCTGCGCGCGCTGTTCCAGGCCGACCGTAAAGTGCTGGAGCAGAACTTCCGCATCGACTTCAAAGACCAGGGCAACGACCGCTGGACGCTGAAGCTGACGCCAGTCACCACGCCGCTGGACAAGATTTTCACCTCCATCGATTTGGGCGGGAAAACGTATCTCGAGACCATCCAGCTTAATGATAAACAGGGCGACCGCACCGACATCATCCTGTCAAAACACCGCCTGACTCCGGCCACGCTGACCGATGACGAACGTAAACGCTTTGCCGCCCAGTAACGCCCGCCGTCTGGCCTTTGGCTGGCTGGCGCTGTGCGTGATTCTGCTCATCGCACTAGCGCTGCTGTTGCCGCGTGCGCGCCTTAACAGCAGCGTGCTGGCGATGCTGCCTGCGCAAACGCTGGGGGCGATCCCGCCTGCGCTGAACGACGGTTTTATTCAGCGTCTGGACAGCCAGCTGGTGTGGATGGTCAGCCCCGGTAAGCAACCCGATCCGGCGGTGGCACAGCGCTGGCAGGCACTTCTGGCACAGTCCGGCGCGCTGCATGAAGTCAAAGGCGCAATGGATGCCAGCAGCCAACAGCAGTGGGGCGAGTTTTTCTTTCAGCATCGCAACGGGCTTATCGATCCGGCCACCCGCGCACGCCTGCAACAGGGCGGTGAAGCGCAGGCGCAGTGGATTTTATCGCAGCTTTACTCGGCGTTTTCCGGCGTCAGCGGCAAAGAGCTGAACAACGATCCGCTGATGCTGATGCGCGGCTCGCAGCTTTCACTGGCGCAGAACGGACAGAAGCTGCGGCTGATGGACGGCTGGCTGGTGGCGCAGGACAGCGCCGGAAACTACTGGTATCTGCTGCACGGCGAGCTGAACGGCTCTTCGTTCGATATGCAGCAGACGCACGCGCTGGTAACCCGTTTAGCCTCGCTGGAACATGAGTTGAAGCAGCAATACCCGCAGGCGCAGCTGCTGTCGCGCGGGACGATGTTCTACAGCGATTATGCCAGCCAACAGGCGAAGCATGATGTTTCCACCCTCGGCGTGGCGACAATTCTGGGCGTGATCCTGCTGATTGTGCTGGTGTTCCGCTCGCTGCGTCCGCTGATGCTGTGCCTGATTTCCATCGGCATCGGCGCGCTGGCGGGCACGGTGGTCACCCTGCTGCTGTTCGGCGAACTGCACCTGATGACGCTGGTGATGAGCATGAGCATCATCGGCATTTCCGCCGACTACACGCTTTACTACCTGACCGAACGGATGGTTCACGGTGAAGCGTCCACGCCGTGGCAAAGCCTCGCCAAAGTGCGCAACGCGCTGCTGTTGGCGCTGCTGACCACCGTGGCGGCATATCTGATCATGATGCTCGCGCCGTTTCCGGGCATTCGCCAGATGGCGGTATTTGCCGCCGTAGGCCTGAGCGCCTCCTGCCTGACGGTCATTTTCTGGCATCCGTGGCTGTGTCGTGGGCTGCCGGTGCGTCCGGTACCGATGATGACGCTGATGCTGCGCTGGCTGGCGGCCTGGCGGCGCGATAAAAAATTGTCCGTAGGTTTGCCCGTGGCACTGGCGCTGTTCTCCCTGGCCGGGCTGGCTCTACTTCGCGTGGATGATGATATCTCCCAGCTCCAGACGCTGCCGCAGCATCTGCTCGCTCAGGAGAAGCAAATCACCGCGCTAACGGGGCAGAGCGTCGATCAGAAATGGTTTGTGGTGTACGGCGACAGCGCCCAGCAAACGCTGGAACGGCTGGAAGCCTTTACGCCAGAGCTGGATAAAGCCCGCGCGGCTGGCGATTTTGCCAGCTTCCGCACACTGCCGCTGAACTCGCTAAAGCGCCAGCAGCAGGATTTACAGCTGCTGCAACAGGCCACGCCTGCAGTGGAGAAAGCGTTAAAGAACGCCGGGCTGCCTGCCGTTAATCCTGATTTGCAGTCAATGCCTGTCACTGTTGAATCCTGGCTGCAAAGCCCGGCCAGCGAAGGCTGGCGGCTGCTGTGGCTGACGCTGCCAAACGGTGAGAGCGGCGTGCTGGTTCCTGTAGATGGAGTAAAAAACAGCGCCGCGCTGCAACAGCTGGCGGAACATGCCGAAGGCGTAGCGTGGAACGATCGCAAAGCGTCCTTTGATGCGCTGTTCTCGCTGTATCGCACCATTCTGACCGCCCTGCTCGGAGTGGCAATGCTGATTATCGCTGTGGGTGCGATGGTGCGCCTGGGTTGGCGCAAAGGGCTGATTAGTCTGGTGCCGTCGGCGCTTTCGCTGAGCTGTGGGCTGGCGGTACTGGCGTTCAGCGGACATGCGGTGAACCTGTTTTCCCTGCTGGCGCTGGTGCTGGTGTTGGGCATTGGCATCAACTACACCCTGTTTTTCAGCAACCCACGCGGCACGCCGCTGACCTCGATGTTGGCGATTGGCCTGGCAATGATGACTACCCTGCTGACTCTCGGGATGCTGGTATTCAGCGCCACCCAGGCTATCAGCAGTTTTGGCATTGTGCTGGTCAGCGGGATTTTCACCGCCTTCCTGCTGTCGCCGCTGGCGATGCCGGGGAAAAAAGAACGAAAGAAACGATAATTGCCCGGCGGCGCTTCGCTTGCACGGACCTACAACCTATGACGAACTCTGTAGGTCCGGTAAGCGCAGCGCCACCTGGCAGATTTTGAGGTATTAATGATGATACGCCTATTCTGGCTCGCAGCCGCACTGCTTCTGGCAGGCTGTAGCCACCACGCAGACAATAACAGCACGCGCCCACAGGCATGGCTGCAACCTGGCACGCAGGTTACGCTGCCGCCGCCGGGCATCACGCCAGCGGTCAGCTCGCAGCAGCTGCTCACCGGCAGCTTCAACGGCAAAACCCAGTCGCTGCTGGTGATGCTCAATGCCGACGATAAAAAGCTGACCCTCGCGGGGCTCTCCTCCGTGGGCATTCGCCTGTTCCTCGTCACCTACGATGAAAAAGGCATCCATACTGAACAATCCATCGTGGTGCCGCAGCTGCCGCCCGCAAGCCAGGTACTGGCGGACGTGATGCTGAGCCACTGGCCAATCAGCGCCTGGCAGCCACAGCTGCCGAAGGGGTGGACGCTCACCGACATCGGCGATAAGCGCGAGCTGCGCAACGCTAGCGGCAAGCTGGTTGAGGAAATCACTTACCTGCAACGCAAAGGCAAGCGCGAGCCGATCAGCATTGAGCAGCACGTGTTTAACTACCACATCACCATTCAATATCTGGGTGACTGAGATGATCTACATTGCCGCTGCCGGAATGATTAACGCGCTGGGCCGCACGCCGGACGAAATTGCCGCCAATCTGAACGCTGGCTTTGCGCCGGGCATGCTTGAGCGTGAAGGCTGGCTACAGGGAAAAGTTGCCGTGCTCGGCGGCGTGGACGGTGAATTGCCCTCCATTCCGGACGAGTTTGCCAACCATCGTTCCCGCAACAATCAGCTGCTGCTGGCGGCGCTTGCGCAGATCCAGCCGCAGGTGGATGAAGCCATCGCCAGCTTTGGCCGCGATCGCGTGGCGGTGATCATGGGCACCAGCACGTCCGGGCTCGACGAGGGCGATATCCACGCTAACCGCAAACTGAACGGTGAAGCGAGCTCCGACTGGCGCTATCCCCAGCAGGAGCTAGGCGACCCGTCGCGGTTCCTGCGCAACTGGCTGAAGCTCGAAGGCCCGGCCTATACGCTGTCCACCGCCTGTTCTTCCAGCGCCCGCGCAATGATAAGCGGTCGCCGTCTGATTGAAGCAGGGATGGTGGATGTGGCGATTGTCGGCGGGGCCGATACGCTCAGCCGCATGCCGATTAACGGTTTCAACAGCTTAGAGTCGCTTTCCACCACGCTGTGCCAGCCGTTTAGCCGCGACCGCTGCGGCATTACCATTGGCGAAGGTGCCGCGCTGATGCTGCTGACCCGCGAGCCCCAGGCAATTGCGCTGCTTGGCGTAGGCGAATCCAGCGATGCGCACCATATTTCCGCGCCGCATCCTGAAGGCGCAGGGGCTATCCGCGCTATTCAGCAGGCGCTTGCTGATGCAGGGCTTCAGCCGCAGGACATTGGCTATATCAATCTGCATGGCACCGCCACGCCGCTCAACGATCGGGTGGAATCAAAGGTGATTCATGACCTGTTCGGCACTGACGTTCCGTGCAGCTCAACCAAACACCTGACGGGCCACACGCTGGGCGCGGCGGGGATCACCGAAGCCGCCATCAGCATGCTGATCCTGGAGCGTAATCTGCCGCTACCTGCGCAGGATTTCAGCCAGTCACCGTTTGACGCTGAGCTTCCGGAATGCGGCATTCTGCGCCAGCCTCAGGCGCTCGCGCGGCCAACGATTTTATCCAACTCCTTCGCCTTTGGCGGGAACAACGCCAGCATTCTGCTGGGGAGAACGGCATGAGCCACTACTTAACACCGGGTGCGTATCTGCCGCACGATGCCCCGATGCTGCTGCTGGAAACGGTAGAAAACGTGACGGACGAACAGGCCGTGTGCCGGGTCGCCGTCAACCGCAGCGGCGTACTGGCGCCGTTTATCGATGCCAACGGCAATCTGCCCGGCTGGTACGCGCTGGAGCTGATGGCCCAGACCGTCGGCGTGTGGTCCGGCTGGCATCGTCAGCAGCGTGGGGAGTCGCAAATCTCCCTCGGCATGGTGCTCGGCGCGCGTGAGCTGGTTTGCGCCGCGGGCGAGTTTCAGGCCGACAGTCAGCTTGAAATCACCGTTACCCTGCTGATGCAGGACGAGCGTTTTGGCAGTTTTGACTGCGAAATCAGCGCTAATGGCAGCAAGATGGCGACAGGAAGGGTCAACACTTTCCAGCCAACACCACAAGAATTAACCTCGCTATTTCAACTGGGAGCGTCATCATGAGTCGTTCAGTGCTGGTCACCGGAGCCAGTAAAGGGATCGGGCGCGCGATTGCGCTCAAACTGGCCGCAGACGGATTCACCGTTGGCGTGCACTATCACAGCGACGAGCAGGGCGCGCGCGATACGCTTTCAGCTATCGAAGCCGCAGGAGGTGCGGGCCGTCTGTTGCAGTTCGACGTTGGCCACCGCGAACAGTGCCGCGAAGTGCTGGAAGCCGATATAGAACAGCACGGTGCCTGGTACGGCGTGGTCAGCAACGCGGGCATTACGCGCGACGGTGCGTTCCCGGCGCTGAGCGAAGACGACTGGGACAGCGTGATCCACACTAATCTCGACAGCTTCTACAACGTCATTCATCCGTGCGTGATGCCGATGATTTCAACGCGTAAAGGTGGGCGTATCATCACGCTGTCATCCGTTTCCGGGGTAATGGGCAACCGCGGTCAGGTCAACTACAGCGCGGCGAAGGCGGGCATTATTGGTGCCACCAAAGCGCTGGCAATCGAACTGGCTAAACGCAAAATCACCGTCAACTGTATCGCGCCAGGGCTGATTGATACCGGGATGATCGCCATGGAAGAAGCCGCGCTGAAAGAAGCGATGAGCATCATTCCGATGAAACGTATGGGCCAGGCCGAAGAAGTGGCCGGGCTTGCCAGCTACCTGATGTCCGATATTGCGGGCTATGTCACCCGCCAGGTGATTTCCATTAACGGAGGCATGCTATGACCCGTCGCGTTGTGATCACCGGCATGGGCGGTGTGACCGCCTTTGGCGAAAACTGGGAGGCCGTCTCTGAGCGCCTGCGCGGCTATCAGAACGCGGTGCGTAAAATGCCGGAGTGGCAAATCTACGACGGCCTGCACACGCTGCTCGGAGCGCCGATTGACGATTTCACTCTGCCCGCGCACTACACCCGCAAACGCATTCGTGCGATGGGCCGCGTATCGCTGATGTCCACCCGCGCCAGCGAACTGGCGCTGGAGCAGGCCGGGCTGATTGATAACCCGGTGCTGACCAACGGCGAAACAGGGATTGCCTACGGCTCCTCGACCGGCAGTACCGGCCCGGTGAGCGAGTTCGCCACCATGCTGACCGAGAAGCACACCAACAACATCACCGGCACCACTTATGTGCAGATGATGCCGCACACCACGACGGTCAACACCGGGCTGTTCTTTGGCCTGCGCGGACGCGTGATCCCGACTTCAAGCGCCTGTACTTCAGGCAGCCAGGCGATTGGCTATGCGTATGAAGCCATCCGTAACGGTTATCAGACCGTGATGGTGGCAGGCGGCGCGGAAGAGCTGTGTCCTTCGGAAGCGGCAGTGTTCGATACGCTGTTCGCCACCAGCCAGCGTAACGACGAACCGTCCACCACCCCTTCCCCGTTCGATGTGAACCGCGACGGGCTGGTGATCGGCGAAGGCGCTGGCACGCTGGTGCTGGAAGAGTTGGAGCACGCACAGGCGCGCGGAGCGAAAATCTACGGTGAGATCGTCGGCTTTGCCACTAACTGCGATGCCGCGCATATCACCCAACCGCAGAAAGAAACCATGCAGATCTGCATGGAGCAGTCATTGCGCCAGGCGGGGCTCGCGCCTTCGGACATTGGCTATATTTCCGCACACGGCACGGCAACCGATCGCGGTGATATTGCCGAAAGTCAGGCCACGGCCGCGGTGTTTGGCAGCCGTACCCCTATATCCTCACTTAAGAGTTACTTCGGCCATACGCTGGGTGCCTGCGGGGCGCTGGAAGCGTGGATGAGCCTGCAAATGATGCGCGAAGGCTGGTTTGCGCCGACCATTAACCTGCAACAGCCTGACGAACAATGTGGCGATTTGGACTACATTATGGGAGAGTCACGGGCTATCGACTGCGAATTTTTGCAAAGCAACAACTTTGCCTTTGGCGGGATCAATACCTCGCTGGTGATTAAACGCTGGGAGTAACGATGTATCGGCTGTTCCTTGGGGATATTTCCCGACTTTGCCAAAGGGCACTTCCTTCCGTTCTGGCGTCTCAGGCGCCAAACGGCAAACGCCGCGACGCCTGGCTTGCCGGGCGGGCGCTGCTGTGCCACGCCGTCTCTCCGCTGCCGGAAATTCACTATGGCGATCAGGGCAAACCCGGCTTCGACGACAGCCAGGCGCTGTGGTTTAATCTGAGCCACAGCGGCGACAGTATCGCCCTGCTGGTCAGCGATGAAGGCCCGGTGGGTTGCGATATCGAAGCGCTTCGCCCGCGCCCGGAGTGGCCACGGCTTGCCAATGCGACCTTTACCCAGGGTGAGCACGCGGTGATTGAGCAGCAAGCCGAAGAGCATCGTCTGAATACTTTCTGGCGCATCTGGACAAGGAAAGAGGCGATGGTCAAACAGCGCGGCGGCAGCGCCTGGCAGATTGTCAGCTTCGACAGCACCGCACCGCTGCATTTGCATCTGAGTGATTTACAGCACGACGGGCTGAGCCTGGCGGTGTGTACGCCGACGGCGTTTGAGGTTGATCCGCTGGAGATTGAAAGGGTTAGCTGAGGGAGTTGTCTATAAGCTTTCCCCCTCACCCCGGCCCTCTCCCTCAGGGAGAGGGAGAAAAACAAAACCCACCTGACCTACAGAGAAGCGCAGGGAGAGGGAGAAAACGCAGACCGCACCTACAGTTCCCTCTCCCTTTGGGAGAGGGTTAGGGAGAGGGGAAAACTACTTCCGCTGAGGCGAAAAAATCGTCATTACCCCGGCCATCACCAGCAGTACTCCCGCCAGCGCCTGCCAGGAAAAGGCTTCATTTTGCAGCACTAAAGCCGCGCCCCAGACCACGATATAGCTGAGACTCAGCAGCGCGTAGGCCTTTGCCAGCGGCAACCGACGCAGGGCAAAGAACCAGCAAATCATCGAAGCTAAGTAGCCAAACAGGCCGAGGAACAACAGCCCGGTTCCCGGTTTGAAAGTCAGCAGCGCGAACAGCAGCTCGCCGTTCCAGTCCACCGGTGGCAGGAGCAGCATCGCCGCACGCAGTGCAAGCTGTGCCGCACTCACCAGCATGACGCTAAGCAGTGCCCAAAGGATCCCCATCAGCGACTGCCTCCCAGCACCAGAATGCCTACGATAATCAGGCTGACGCCCGCCCAGTGCCGCCAGTTAACCGGCTCTTTCCAGATGAATTTCGCGGCCAGCGTGACCCAGACAAAGTTGAGGCTCAGCATCGGATACGCAATCCCGACCGGCACACGCTGCAAGACCACCAGCCACAGCGCCATGCCGCTGCCGAGCGTCAACAGCGCCAGCCCCAGCCACAGCGTGATGTGCGCCCCACGCCGCCCGGATTTCGCCGGGCGGGTGGCCTGCTTCTGACAGAGCTGTCCGGCACAGCTTAACAGGCTCGCCAGCAGCAGGGAGAGGACGGTCATCATTGCGGCAGATACTGGATGAAGATCATCCGGCTCAGCTCGTAGACGTTGTCAGGCTTCGGCAGGTTAAGATCTTCCAGCGTCTGGCCTTTATTCAGCTGTAGCACCAGCGAAATCGGGCCTTCCTGGCGATGCGCCGCCAGCCAGCCGTCAAACTCTTTATCATCGATAAACTTATCCTTCGCATCCGGATAGTTGAGCCCGTACTGCAGCTCACCGTGCTGACGGAACATGATGACATCGCTACGCTTCAGCTCCCACGCCACGCCCGCACCAATCCCAACGCTGTTGGTCAGCACATAGCGGCTCGGCGCCAGCTGATCGCTGACAATATCGGTGATGAACTGCGGCTGTTTGCTGTCAATCACTTTATCCGGGATAGCAAAGCCAACCAGCAGACCCAGAGCCAGCGGACAACAGGCCGCCAGTGCCCAGCCCTTCACGCCGTCACGAATGGACAGCCAGCCCACCAGCGTCCAGCAGGCAAACGCAATCGCCGCCAGCAGACACTTATACAGCTCGATGTTGCTCCAGACCGGCTTGTGCATAAAGCCCCACGGCGACACCACCAGCACCGCCACCAGACCAATCAGGCCGAAGGCAATATTGATGATCCCGTTGTAGCGCAGCGCTTTCGCCCCTTTCTCAACGGCTTCAATCGCATAGCGCGCCATCAGGATCGCCAGCGGTGCAAAGCACGGCAGGATGTAGGTTGGCAGCTTGCCTTTGGCGATACTGAAGAACAGGAACGGCATCACCACCCAGCCCAGCAGGTAGAACGCACCGTGCTGGTCGCCTCGTCCCTGCCAGCCTTTTTTCAGCGCGCCTGGCAGCAGCGCCAACCACGGCAGACTGCCGGCAATCAGGAACGGAATGTAGTACCAGAATGGCGCTTTGTGCTGTGCATCGCTCTGGGCGAAACGCTGAATATGCTCCACCCAGAAGAAGTAGCGCCAGAAATCTGGTTCACGCTGGGCGATCGCCAAGCCCCACGGCAGCACCGTCAGGACGCAGACCACCACGGCAACCCAACCCCACAACAGCACTTCTTTCCAGCGCTTCTGCATGATCACCCACGGCAGCACGCCGATCACCGGCACGGCGAGAGCCAGGAAACCTTTGGTCATCACCCCCATCCCGCAGGCAATCCCCAGCAGCACATAGCCACCCAGTTTTCCCTGGGTCGTTTGCGCCTGAGCCGCGCCCCAGAAGCTGCACATCGCCAGCACCAGCCACAGGGTGATCATCGGATCCAGCACGGCATAAGTGCCGATGCCGTAGACCAGGAAGGCGGTCAGGAAAATCACGGCGGAGAGCACGGCGGTCCGTTTGTCTTTCCACAGTTTCCACGCCAGCCAGGCAACCAGCAGCGCAGTACAGGTGGTGGCGAAAACCACGCCAAAACGAACGGCAAAATTGTTATGCCCGAATAGCCACTGACCGATACTGTTGATCCAGTATCCGGCTATCGGTTTTTCGAAATAACGCAAACCCAGGAAGTGCGGGACGATCCAGTCACCGGTGGCCAGCATTTCACGGCTGATCTCCGCGTAACGGGTTTCATCCGGCTGCCATAACAAGCGAAAATTCAGAGGGAGCAAATAGTAGAGCGCATATAAAAACAGCAGTGACACGCTTAAACGTAAGGATTTCATCGTTCTTAACCCAACAGTTGTTCTTGCCCTAACCAGCCTTCCCGGCCCGGCAGCTCACCACGCACCACGTTGCCTTTTGGCAGCGTGCTGAAATCATCCGGCAACAGTTGGCTCAGCGGGCAAAATTCGATGCCCTCTTCCGCCGCCTGCTTCAGCAGCCTGTCAAACTGCTCAGCGCCGATAATGCCTTCCACTTCCGCATGGATGGTATAGACCGGCACACCGCGATCCTGATGGATGCGATTGATCAGCCAGTCGTTAAACTCTTCCGCTTTAACATCAATACCAACCGCTTCGTCCCAGGTTGGCAGCGTCACGGGAATTTGTACCGTCCCCGTAATGCCGTTTCCCAGCACCGGCAGGAAAGGTGCAGTGCCGCGGCAGTCGCTGTTGTAGAGGAAGTTGAACTCCTCTTTCGCCCGGACCACTCGCCCATCGGCGCGCCAGCCAGCAACGGCTGAACAGGTGACAGGTGTCCCGACAATCGCTTCAAGCGCCTGTAATCCCAGACCAATTTCTTTCTCAAGCTGAGCCTGATCCCAAAGACCGCTCCACTGCTGCCAGCGATGGTGATCCCAGGCGTGCAGACCCACCTCATGCGCGGCGGCAGTAGCCCGAATCACTTCGGCGTTAGCGGTGCCGATGATTTTGCCCGGCCATGCGGTACCGGCGAGCAAAATATCCCAGCCATACAGCGATGCCGCGCGTGAACGCAGCATCTTGAGCAGGAACTTCGGTTTGAGAAGGCGCCACAGGTGGCGCCCCATGTTGTCCGGTCCAACGCTGAAAAAGAAGCTCGCCTGAATGTCGTGTCGCTGGAAAATCTCCAGCAGACGCGGCACCCCGTCACGGGTACCACGCATGGTGTCTACATCGACGCGTAGGCCAACTTTTCTTCTCATTTAGGCGTATCCGTTAACTCAACGGTGCGCAGGAAGAAGTCCAGCGTCTGCTCAACGGTCTGCTGCATCTCAACGGTTGGCTGCCAGTCGAGGCAGCGTTTCGCGTTGCGAATGCTTGGCTTACGGTGCTCAACGTCCTGATAGCCCTTACCGTAGTAGTCGCTGCTTTCCACTTCGCGGAAACCGGCAAACGGTGGGAACTGGTTACGCAGCGGGTGACGCTCGAAGCAGTCGAGCAGCATTTCTGCCAGCTCTTTGATGCTCGCTTCGTTGTCCGGGTTACCGATGTTGATGATCTGCCCGTCGCAGCGGCCGTCTTTGTTCTCGATGATGCGGAACAGCGCTTCGATACCGTCAGTGATGTCGGTGAAGCAGCGCTTCTGCTTGCCGCCTTCGATCAGTTTGATCGGTGAGCCTTCGACGAGGTTCAGGATCAGCTGAGTGATGGCGCGGGAGCTACCGATACGTGCAGAGTTCAGGCTGTCCAGACGCGGGCCCATCCAGTTGAACGGACGGAACAGGGTAAACTTGAGATTTTCTTTGTCGCCATAAGCCCAGATCACGCGGTCCAACAGCTGTTTGGATACAGAGTAGATCCAGCGCTGTTTGTTGATTGGGCCGACCACCAGGTTAGAATGGTCTTCGTCGAAGTTCTTGTCGGTACACATACCGTAAACTTCAGACGTGGACGGGAAGATGATGCGCTTGTTGTACTTCACGCAGTCACGGATGATTTTCAGGTTCTCTTCGAAGTCCAGCTCGAACACGCGCAGCGGGTTACGGGTGTATTCGATTGGGGTGGCAATCGCCACCAGCGGCAGAACCACGTCGCATTTCTTAATGTGGTATTCGATCCACTCGGTATGAATGCTGATATCGCCTTCCACGAAGTGGAAACGCGGGTTGCCGATGAAACGGCTGATCGCATCAGAGCCGATATCCAGACCGAAGATTTCGTAGTTGTCGTCGGCCAGCAGGCGCTCGGTAAGGTGGTTACCGATGAAGCCGTTAACGCCGAGGATCAGCACGCGAGTACGACGCTTCACCGCCACGAATGGATAGCTGGAGAGCAGCGCGCCGGTCACCAGGCCTAACGCCTGCGCCAGCTGAGTGCCCTGCATGTAAACGCCTTTGTCAGTCTGACCGGTCAGAATTTCCAGCGCGCCGTTGCCACAACCCACCACTAACGGGGAAGTGGAGATCACTTTGCCCGGCTGTGCGCTCAGGTCGTGACGCACACGAGATTTCCAGACGATAAATTTGTTGGTGCCCACATAGCCAAACGCGCCCGGCCACGGATCGGAAACCGCGCGCACCAGGTTGTGCAGCTCATCGGCTGATTTTTCCCAGATCAGGCGGCCATCTTCCGGCGTACGGCGGCCAACTACGGTCGCCTGGCTTTCGTCCTGAGCGGTTTCTTTGGTCTGACCGTCACGGATCAGCGGCAGCGCATCACGCAGCACGCTCTGAGCGGTCGCGCAAAGCTTACGGTGCAGCGTCATCGCCACGTCGCTTTCTTCAATGGCAACAACCTGCTGCGCCACGATGTCACCCGCGTCAGCGCGGTTAACCATACGGTGCAGGGTCACGCCGGTCTCTTTCTCGCCGTTAGCCAGCACCCAGTTCAGAGGTGCACGACCACGGTATTTTGGCAGCAGAGAACCATGCAGGTTGAAGGCGCCTTTGCGCGCAGAGTTGAGGATCGCGTCGCTCAGCAGATTGCGATAGTAGAAAGAGAAAATGACGTCCGGGCTCATCGCCTGGATGCGGTCAACCCACAGCGGGTGATTCACATCTTCCGGGGCATACACGGCGATTCCCTGCTCTGCGGCGAGACGCGCTACAGAACCGAAAAAGTTGTTCTCACCGGCGTTATCCGGGTGAGTGAAAATGGCCGTGATGTCATATCCAGCGTCCAGCAGGGCCTGAATACCAGTGCAGCCCATGTCGTGATAGGCGAATACAACAGCTTTCATGAACGATCTTCCTCTTCAGTCGCCTGGTCTTCCTGGCGAACAACACGTTGAATAAAATAGCGAGGGCGAGCACGGACATCGTTATAAATACGACCGATGTACTCACCGAGAAGCCCCATACCGACGAACTGCGCGCCGATAAACATAAACAGCACCGCAAACAGCAGGAACAGGCCATCGCCCGCCCATGCCGGACCAAACGCCAGGCGTAAAATCACCAGCAGAATGGCGAAGGCAAAACCGGCAATCGCAATCACGCTGCCGACCACGCTCAACAGGCGCAGCGGCGTGGTGGTCAGACAGGTCACCAGGTCATACATCAGGTTAATCAGACGCATAAAGCTGTATTTGGAATCACCAAATTCACGCTCGGCATGCATCACAGGAATTTCTGTCGCGCGGCGAGCAAAGGTGTTCGCCAGAATCGGGATGAAGGTGCTGCGCTCGTGGCAGTTCAGCATCGCATCAACGATATGACGACGATAGGCGCGCAGCATGCAGCCGTAGTCACCCATCGCTTTACCGGTGGTGCGCTGGATCAGACGGTTAATCATCTTCGACGCTGATTTGCGGAAGACGCTGTCCTGACGGTTCTGGCGCACGGTGCCGACCACGTCGTAGCCTTCATCGGCTTTTTCCACCAGACGTGGGATCTCTTCCGGTGGGTTCTGTAAATCAGCATCCAGAGTAATGATCAGGTCGCCCGTCACGTGGCTGAACCCGGCCATAATGGCAGAGTGCTGGCCGTAGTTGCGGTTGAGCAGCACGGCAACCACATGGCTGCCCGGCTGTTCTGCAGCATCGACTAACATGCGCGCAGAGTCATCGCTGCTGCCGTCGTCGACCAGCAGAATTTCATAGTCGCGATTGAGCTGAGCACAGGCAGCGTCAGTACGGCGAATAAGCTCCGGCAGGCTGTCCTGCTCGTTGTAAACCGGTATCACTACCGACACTTTTTTCACTAATGGGTATTCAAACATATCAACGCCCTGCAAGTTTACGGAGCGCAGATATGACGCGGGTTGCGTCGTCATCGGTCATATCCGGGAAGAGAGGTAAAGAACAAATGCTGGCGCTGTTCCACTCTGTGTTCGGCAGAGAAATCTGTGGATAGCGTTCACGATAGTATTTTTGCGTATGCGCGGCGCGGAAATGCAGGCCTGTGCCAATCCCCTGCGCTTTCAGCTGTTCCATCAGCGCATCACGGCTGATGCCACAGCGGGCTTCATCAACGCGGATGATAAACAGGTGCCAGGCGTGCTGATGCTCCCAGTCAGGAACGGACAGCGGCTGGAACGGCGTATCCGCCAGCTCACGCAGATAGCGCTGAGCGATTTCAGCACGACGCTGATTGACCGCCGGCAGTTTACCCAGCTGTACCAGCGCCAGCGCGGCGTTGATGTCAGCAAGGTTGTATTTGAAGCCTGGGGAGATAACCTCCGCCTGCGGCGCGCGGCCGTGAGTCTGACGATCGTAGGCATCAACGCCGAGACCGTGGAACTTAAGGCTGCGGATGCGGTTCGCCAGCTGCTCGTCATCAGTGACAATCAGGCCGCCTTCCGCACAGGTCATATTTTTAATGGCGTGGAAGGAGAAAATGGCCGTGCCTTTGCCGCCTACGTGCTTGCCTTTGTAGTACGTACCCGCCGCGTGCGCCGCGTCTTCAATAACCGGAATACCGTGCTGCTCACCGATAGCGCGGATCGCGTCGATGTCGCAAGGCGCGCCTGCGTAGTGAACCGGGATAATCGCTTTGGTGCGCGGCGTAATCGCTGCGGCTACCGCTTCAGGCGTCACCATCAGGTTGTCACGATCGACGTCGATCATCACCGGCGTCGCACCAAGCAGCTCGATCATGTTGAGTGTGGAAACCCAGGTCTGAGAAGGGGTGATCACTTCATCGCCAGCGCCAATGTTCAGCGCCATCAGGGTGACGTGCATACCGCCCGTCGCCGAACTCACGGCAATCGCGTGACGGTTACCGGTCAGGGAGCAAAAGGCCTCTTCAAGCTGCTGGTTTTTTGGTCCGGTGGTGATCCAACCGGACTGCAGCACCTCTTTAAGCGCTGCGAACTCCTCATCACCCATGGAAGGGCGCGAGAAAGGCAAAAACTCACTCATTAACTATCCTTACCCAGAAATGTGGGGATACACCTGACATCGTGCGCCCACTTAGTTAAACAAAGTAAAAATAAGAGAGCCGTAATGCGGTATTTTGTCAACATCGCTTCAATGCACGATAACTTAGACAAGGTTTATTAGGTTAGTATTAAGAATGGAAGAAGATTGCAATAAACACAACTTAAATCCATACATTTCATGAAGTTATGTGAGATTCATTTTCTTGCGCTTTCGACCCAAAAAGCGTAAGGCTACGCGCTTCAGCTTAGGCAATTGTTAACAATATCAACGCAAGATAAACGAAGCCGTTATTCCAGATTATTATTCTGCCTAATGTCACATTTTTAATTTTATTGTTTTGCAATCCCGCCAGCAAAGCGCAGGGATCACCCCGGCCTTCCAGACGTGCAGCAGCTCAGAATCTTCCAGCCGGGCGACCAGGAGATCACTGCGTCGGAAGCGCGCTGTCGCGTTCGCTGCGTCTCCCTGCCTGGCAGAATGTTTCCCACATCAACATTATTACTCATGCCAATAACGATGAAATGCGTCCTCTATTTTCATTCATGGTTTCATCAGCGAAGTGCTTTTAAATAAAACCAGATGTAACATTTATTTCTGAACAAAAAAATGCCAGTCGGCATCCAACCTTTAAAAACAACCAATTACATAATTATTAAATTCACTTTTCGACCAAACTGAAACCGCAAAAGGTTTACACGACCTGCCTATAATATTAATGTTCCAGGACAAACCTTGGTCACCCATAAATTTAAAATAAAACATTTTAACTCTTGTTTTAATGATTTCGCTTACGCCCCAGGAAAATCCAAAATTATGAACATCAGTTTTGTTAGTGATAATTATTACCTGTGTTCAGGTATTGAATCACAGCAGTTCGATGCCCATCAAATTACCGATAAAGCGGATATTGATGGCTATCTGCAAGACTACAACCCTGCCCATTACCTGGTCGTCGGGGTTGAAAACCTGTATCTGCGCGATAACTTCATCAAAAAACTCAATCAGCTCAATATCAAGTACATGGTGCTGATGCAGGATATCATTAAAGATCACTGTTTTAAGATCGGCGACGTGGTGTTCTCCTCTCTGGAGTGCTCACCTCACTATATTCAGAAAATCGCCCGCTACTTCCCAAAACCACGGCAGAACGTCCTGACCCAGCGCGAACTGGATATTCTGGATGTGTTCCACTTGCAGAATGTGAAGATCGCCCGTGCGTTAGATATTTCGCAAAAAACCGCCAGCGGCCACCGGGTAAATATTCAGCATAAGCTGCGCATGAAATCAAAAAACACGCTGGCGATGCTGCGAATTAAAACCGCCATCTCTCGCAGCAACGGTTCTCAACTGTACGGCCTGCTGACGCATTAAGCCTGACTCATTCCGCAAATGATTCACAATCGCGTCGATGGGGGAAAATACTGTCTCAGCTTTGTGCTTATGAAATTAAGAGTGTTGTCATAACAGGAAATGCACGTCTGTTTATTCATCAGCTCGCTCATCCCGGAAAACAGACATGCATACAGAAATTGATTTAAAACTTCTAAAAATTATTAATACTTTGGTAGTAAACGGCAGCGTCACTAAGACGGCTGAATTACTCAATTTGAGCCCGGGCACCATCAGCTATGCGTTGAAAAAAGCCCGTACCCTGACCGGCGCACATCTTTTTATTCGCACAAAGTCCGGGATGAAGCCCGACACCACCGCCAGGGAGCTCAGCCAGCGCTATCAGCGCTTTAACGAGACGAATAGCAGCAAAACCTTCATCACAGACTCCCAGCCACAGGATGAAATCACGGTGATGACCTATTCACCGGTCGAAATGATGATAGCGAAGGCGGTAAAACAACTCGCTACCGACAAACAACATTACCGCTATACCTTTTTGCCATATGACAGCGAGCCCAGCCTGCGCCTTGAGAAATTAAAAAATGGTCAGGTAGACCTGGATATCGGTTCAAAGCTGCCAGCCGACCCGCTGATCAATAAAGTGAAGCTTTTTAGCTGCCCGGTTTCTGTTTTAGCCAACCGGAATGCAGGTTACGACGAGCAGCTCTCGCTAGAGCAATGGCAATCCTGCAAGCATGCCGTCTGGTCTGTTTTTATCGACTATTACAGCGACTCAATCAAAACGTCCCAGCAGGCGATCAAACATATCAACGAGCGCAACGTGGCGATGATTTCCGGCAGCATTATCAATATGGTGGCCTTCTGTGCGACCAGTGATTGCATCATGATCATTCCGGATTACTTTGTTTCCACACTCACGGAAGCCTTCCAGGTCAAAAGCCTGAAAATACCGTCGGGGATGGAAATCAACTATGACTGTTATCTGCACTTTACTAACAGCATGACCGAAAACAGGGATTTGCTGGATGTCGTCAGTGATATCACGAGCTGTTTGCAGCAAAGAGAGATCTTCGCATGAGCACGATAAACCTCCGACACCTGAAGATTGTCGATGCCCTGATCCAACATCAGAGCGCGGTAAAAGCCGCCAGCGCTTTACATATTTCCCCTTCGGCTATCAGCTATTCGCTAAATCAGCTGCGTAAACAGACGGGCAAGCCCTTGTTCAAACGCACACGAGAAGGCCTGCGTCCCCACGAGCTGGCCTTTGAATTGCAAAAGCAATACAACGAAATCGCCCGGCTCAACTCCGTCAAAAATGAATACGTGATTGCCACCTACTCGCTGATTGAAATGCTGCTGGCCGAGTACATCCATGAGGAAAATGACACCCTGCTGCATTTCAAGACTATGGAAAGCTGCGACGAAGAACGGCTGCGAAAGTTAAAGCATCGGGAAGTGGATATCGATATTGGCGGTCAATTGCAGGAGGACCGCTCGATTGTCAGTCGTCGTTTTACCCGTTCGGAGTTTTGCCTTGCCGTCAGCCAGGCGCATCCCCGTATTAAAGAGGAATTTACCCTTGATGCCTGGCGTGAAAATGAACACCTTTTATGGCAACGGGGTGCCGGGAACATAACGGGCATGCTGGATAACGTGAATCACAGCCTGCTGACAGAGCGCAAAATAGCCTGGACCAGCCCTAACCTGTTGACCCTTGCCTGGCACTGCGCCCATTCTGAACATCTGATGCTGATGCCGAAGATATTCATTCCGTTTCTGCAAAAGCACTTTCCCATCAAAGCATTGACGCCGCCCACCGAGCTGCAAATGACCTTCGACTGTTACCTGCATTATCATCTGGCGATGGAAGAAAAAATCGATGCGCTGATGCTGCAAAACATTTTTCCTGCTGCCCTCCAGGGCGATCAAGATCACAATTTTGGCCACTGCTCGTGACGGAGATATAAGCTGAATGAATGATTTCACTGGTTTTTTAGCGATCTAACGCCAGACTTTTGCTTATTTCACATTGCCCTGCTGGCCTAAAAAAAGTAGCATCTTGCACCATTGCTTCACTTATTCTTCATTTAAGCTTCTTTCTATTATGCCGCTACATCTGACTGTTTTAGTTTGTTTATTGCTGAGTTTTAGCGGTATTGTTCATGCCAAAGAGGTTCATAAAGCGCATCATGTAAAAGTTAAACATGTGCAAAAGAAACATCACTCAAAAGTTAAAAGCGGACAAAAAACGCACCGTATAAAAACAGCACACGCCGCTATTAAAACAGCCAAACCCGCCACCGGTATTAAGCGCCGTAAAAGTCTGATGAATGAATACGCTAACTGGAAAGGCACGCACTACCGGTTAGGGGGAAATTCCCATAAGGCGATTGATTGCTCGGCGCTGACCAAGCGTTTCTATCAGGAAGCTTTCGACGTCAGTCTGCCAAGAACCACCACCGGACAGCTGCAGAAAGGCAAAAAAGCCAAACACAGAGCGATGCGTATCGGCGATCTGGTGTTCTTCAAAACCGGGCGAGTGCAAAAGCATGTGGGGATTTATATCGGCGAAGATCAGTTCATCCACGCTTCTCGTGAGAAAGGGGTGACAATTTCGGAGCTGAGTAATCCGTACTGGAATCAGCACTTGCTGGCCGTACGCCGCGTACTGCCTGAAACCGCGCTCAGATAAACTCTTCCAGCAGATGAAAAACGCCGTAGCTGAATAGCCAGCCGCTGCCGATGACGGCGCTTTTTTTCGGCAGGCTCATTCCCGCAATGATATGTTTCGCCTTCAGATAGACGACAAAAGAAAACGCTAACTTTGCTGCCAGCGTGATCAACAAAATAATAAATAAATTCATTTTCTTTCTTCACCTTATGAAGCCAAAAATCATGGAGCGGGAATGCTACATCAGGCATTCCCATGAACAAAGAAAGGAATTGTTTCTTATTTTTAAAACAATCTAACTGCATTAACGACAATTAACATTAACAAATATTGTTACGCCATAATGCCCCAGACTTACGATGCAGCAACCAGCGCCTGAGCACAGGCCCAGGCGGAAGCCCACGCCCACTGGAAGTTATAGCCGCCGAGCCAGCCGGTCACGTCCATCACTTCACCGATGAAATACAGCCCCGGTGCTTTTTTCGCTTCCATAGTACGGGAAGAGAGCTCGTTGGTGTCGACTCCGCCCAGCGTCACTTCCGCCGTGCGGTAGCCTTCGGTGCCGTTGGGCTGCACTCGCCAGTTGGTCAGCGTCTCCACCAGCGCCTGCTGCTCTTTCGCGTTGAGCTGCTTTAGCGTCACGTCCGGGATTTGTCCCAGCTGCTGTAGGCATTCGACCAGCCGTTTTGGCAGCTGCATTGCCAGCGTGTTTTTCAGGCTCTGATTAGGGTGAGCTTCGCGCTGTTCATTAAGGAAGTCCTCAAGCGCGCAGTCCGGCAGCATATTGATGCTGACGAACTCGCCCGGCAGCCAGTAGCTGGAGATCTGCAACACCGCCGGGCCAGACAGGCCGCGATGGGTGAACAGCAGATTTTCACGGAACACGGTGCCATCGCTGGCGGTGATAACCGAAGGAACGGAGACGCCGGACAGCACCTGTAGCTGCTCAAGCAGCGGCTTATGCAGAGTGAACGGCACCAGCCCCGCGCGGGTTGGCAACACGTTCAGTCCAAACTGTTCGGCAATCTTGTAGCCAAACGGTGAAGCGCCGAGACCCGGCATCGACAGGCCACCGCTGGCGATAACCAGTTTGTTCGTCACCACCGATTCCCCGTTGAGCTGCAAAACGTAACCTTCGTCGTTACGCTCCACGCTGATGATTTCAGTGCGCAGGCGGGTGGTCACGTTGCCTTTTTCACATTCGGCCACCAGCATCGCGACAATCTGCTCAGCGGAGTCATCACAGAACAGCTGCCCGAGGGTCTTCTCGTGCCAGGCGATGTTGTACTTGCCCACCAGCTCGATAAAATCCCACTGGGTGTAGCGCGCCAGCGCCGACTTACAGAAATGCGGGTTCTGGCTCAGGTAAGCCGCAGGCTCCACGTACATATTGGTGAAGTTACAGCGACCGCCGCCGGACATTAAAATCTTGCGGCCAGGCTTCTTGCCATTATCCAGCAGCAGCACTCGCGCACCGGCCTGCCCTGCCTGGGCCGCACAAAACATACCCGCCGCGCCTGCGCCGACTACAATGGCATCAAACCTTTCCACACGCCTTTCCTCTCAACTTGAATGTCGGGAAGTGTAAATTTTACCTGCCCGTACCACCAGTAAGATTTTTTTCATGTCTGGTCATACCATTGAAAGATATAGGATAATTCCTGACATGAATTTTACGCCGGTGAACAAATATCAATAAAAGTCTATATTTCTCTTTGCCCACGCTGCGTTTGTCCACGATAATGCGCCGCGTTCATGTCCTCAAAATGGCGTAACGTCCTATGCTACATTTGTTTGCTGGCCTGGATTTACATACCGGGCTTTTGTTATTGCTTGCTCTGGGGTTTGTGTTGTTCTACGAAGCGATTAACGGCTTCCACGACACCGCAAACGCAGTGGCTACTGTTATCTACACCCGCGCAATGCGTTCGCAATTGGCGGTGGCGATGGCAGCCATCTTCAACTTCTTTGGCGTACTGTTAGGCGGTCTTAGCGTTGCCTATGCGATTGTGCATATGCTGCCAACGGATCTCCTGCTGAACATGGGTTCTGCTCATGGCCTCGCCATGGTCTTCTCCATGCTGCTGGCGGCGATTATCTGGAACCTCGGTACCTGGTATTTCGGCCTTCCGGCATCCAGCTCTCATACCCTGATCGGGGCTATCATCGGGATTGGTTTAACCAATGCGCTGATGACCGGCACCTCGGTGGTTGACGCGCTGAATATCCCGAAAGTGATTGGGATTTTCGCCTCGTTAATCCTCTCCCCGATTGTCGGTCTGGTGATTGCGGGCGGGCTGATTTTCCTGCTGCGTCGTTACTGGAGCGGCACCAAGAAAAAAGCGCGTATCCACATGACACCTGCGGAACGTGAAAAGATGGACGGGAAGAAAAAACCGCCATTCTGGACGCGTATCGCGCTGATCCTTTCCGCTATCGGCGTGGCCTTCTCTCATGGCGCGAACGATGGTCAGAAAGGCATTGGTCTGGTGATGCTGGTACTGATCGGCGTTGCACCGGCAGGCTTCGTGGTGAACATGAACGCTTCCGGCTACGACATCACTCGTACCCGCGACGCGGTCAATAACGTGGAAATCTATTTCCAGCAGCATCCTGATCTGCTGAAAAAAGCTACCGGTGTGGATCAGTTGGTTCCTTCTCCGGATACCGCGACCACCGCGCCTGGCGAGTTCCACTGCCACCCGGCGAACACCCTCAACGCCCTGAACCGCGTGAAGGATCTGCTGGGTAACAACGTCGAAAGCTATGACAAACTGACCGTTGATCAACGCAGCCAGATGCGTCGCATTATGCTTTGCATCTCCGACACCACCGACAAAGTGGCGAAGCTGCCTGATGTGAGCAATGACGATCAGCGTCTGCTGAAGAAACTCAAAACCGATATGCTCAACACCATCGAGTATGCTCCGGTCTGGATTATCATGGCCGTCGCGCTGGCGCTGGGCATTGGTACCATGATCGGCTGGCGTCGCGTGGCGACCACTATCGGCGAGAAAATCGGTAAGAAAGGCATGACTTATGCGCAGGGTATGTCCGCGCAGATGACCGCCGCCGTATCGATTGGTCTGGCAAGCTATACCGGGATGCCGGTATCCACCACCCACGTTCTGTCGTCCTCCGTTGCGGGTACGATGATCGTTGACGGCGGTGGCCTGCAGCGCAAAACCGTGACGAATATCCTGATGGCGTGGGTGCTGACCCTGCCAGCGGCGATTATTCTCTCTGGCGTGCTGTACTGGTTAAGCCTGAAGCTTATCTAAACCAGTCTGTAGAAACGACAAAAACGGGTCAGGAAACTGACCCGTTTTTTTATGCCTGCGATTCAACTGGCTGAATCTATCTTCAGGAAAATCTGAACATTTTATGTCCAAAAATTCAACGAAGAAATTATTACTCTGCATGAGGTAAACAAACGATGGAATGGATTGTAAAACGAAGGAGAAGATATGGCCTGTGTACCCACCCCCGGACCTGGTTCGATAGTCATTTGCAATAACATGCGCGAAGCACGCTTGCATGGAATGCCGCGTAATATGGCAACACCCTCAACCTATTATTGGTTCTATCAAAAAGTCAGAAATGGTGGTCCATGGGATTACAAAAAATTCGATCCCTACTTCGCCGCATTTGGTAATTTTAACTTCGGAGCTGCCGGAACAGCAGCAGGTATCAGCGCAAACATTCTTCTTAGGGGTGCTGGCTGGGCTCAGGGACATGCAGGAACATCAAGACCAGAATGGGGAAAGTGGCATGAGAAACCGCCCTATGGGGATGACCCAACCGATCAGCGCAACATAGAGCAAGGAATAGAATATGCCATTCAAAACGGCTATTAAATGGATCCATCGGTTCGTTACCGTTCTGCTGTTGGTGCTGGTCGGGGCTTTTTTGTGGCTGAATCACCAACCTACTCACCGGGAAAGTGATGAGCTAAAACGGGCGTATAAGCTGTCTGACGACGTTTGGCTCTACATGACCGCCAACGACGAGGGGGGAACCACAGTCCCCACGATCTATCGCTACTATCTTTCAAAAGAAATACACGGCGATAACAAAGACATTGCTAAAACACTCGCTACCATCCCGCCGGTCATTGTGGGAACAGGCAGCATCGTTGAAACCAGTGTAGATAAAAAAGGTGAAGTCACTCTGTCTTACAGCGGGAAGGTATTTTCAGTGCGCGAAGATATTGGCCAACTAAAGCTGACCCTTACACCCTGACCTTTGATGAAGAGAGGCGGGTTTTACCCCGCCCTCTGACAATCAGTGCCAAATCATCAGCGCAATCATGCTGATAATCACCAGCCCGCTGAGCGCACTGGTTAACACAAACTGACGACGAACGCGCTCACAGCGACGAATAAACTCATCATCATGATGATCGCGATAACGCTGCGCGTAGATATACCACACCAGACGCACCTGCTTGCCAGGCTGACCGTGAGAGGTAAAAAAGCCTCCGCCATCCACATACTGATAGAGTAAGGGATCGCAACCACGCAGCACCACCAGCAACGCGCGCAACGATGAGAAATAGCGCGCCATATTCACCACACAAACGATGCACAAAGCCCAAAACAGTGCGACAGTGCTTACCATACCTCCTCCCCGGCGACCCGCCCACGGAGACTCCCTCCGGGACTACCGCACCCCGAAACTCGACAGACAGTCAGTGAAAGAGTGTGAAGCCGATCACGTTAAGTCTTCCGAACGGCTCTTTAAATAGTGTAGGAGATCACCTGATTTTTTTGCCACATCCTTAACCGTTATCAATAGCTAAACCGCAAAGATTTGTTTAACTAATTGGTGATCAAGGTACATTGACGTAGCTTGAGGGTCGTTTTAATGTGGAATTGTTAACTACAATTAGTCATTACATCACTTAAGGAAGGAGTAACACTATGGCTTACAAACACATTCTTATCGCGGTTGACCTGTCACCGGAAAGCAAAGTGCTGGTCGACAAAGCAGTCTCCATGGCGCGCCCGTATAACGCGAAAGTTTCCCTGATCCACGTCGACGTGAACTACTCCGATCTCTATACAGGCCTGATTGACGTTAATCTCGGCGACATGCAGAAACGCATTTCCGAAGAAACCCATCACGCGCTGTCTGAACTCTCTGCGAACGCCGGTTACCCAATCACTGAAACCCTGAGCGGCAGCGGCGACCTGGGCCAGGTGCTGGTCGATGCGATTAAGAAATACGATATGGATCTGGTGGTCTGCGGTCATCATCAGGATTTCTGGAGCAAGCTGATGTCTTCTGCTCGCCAGCTGATTAACACCGTGCATGTGGATATGCTGATTGTTCCTCTGCGCGATGAGGAAGAAGAGTAACTTCGCGGCTGTATTTTTCCCCTCTCCCTAACCCTCTCCCAAGGGAGAGGGAACTTTCTTTCCCCCTCTCCCCGTGGGAGAGGGCCGGGGAGAGGGCATCAGACCGCACGGGAATTACTCCCCGCTCCCCGCATAAATATCAAACCGATGCCCCTTAGTGGTCACGGCATTAGTCGTGGCGACTTCCGCCAGCGGCGGCGCATAGTCCGGGCGTTTCACTACCACTCGCTTAATCGCCAACTGCTGCGCAGGCGCCAGCAAGCCGTCGGCATCCAGATCCGGGCCCACCAGCGACTGAAACACCCGCATCTCTTTTTTCACCAGCGCGCTTTTCTGCTTATGCGGGAACATCGGGTCAAGATACACCACCTGCGGACGCGGGCTGATATCGGTTAACGCCGTGAGGCTGGAAGCGTGGATCAGCTGCAAACGCTCCTGTAGCCACGCCCCGATTTCCGGATCCGCATAGCCACGCGCTAAACCATCATCCAGCAGCGCTGCCACCACCGGGTTACGCTCCAGCATCCTCACCCGGCAGCCCACAGAGGCCAGCACAAAGGCATCACGCCCTAAACCCGCCGTGGCATCTACCACGTCCGGCAGATAGCTGCCCTTAATGCCCACGGCTTTCGCCACCGCTTCACCGCGACCGCCGCCGAATTTGCGTCGGTGCGCCATCGCGCCGCCAACAAAGTCCACGAAGATCCCGCCAAGCTTTGGCTCATCGCGTTTACGCAGTTCAAGATGCTCCGGCGTTAATACCAGCGCCATCAGGTTTTCTTCATCGTGCTCCAGCCCCCAGCGGGCGGCAAGAACAGATAAGGCGCCATCGCTGGCGCCTGATTCATCAACTAAACAGATTTTCACGAACGCTTTAGCCCTTGATGCCGTAATGCTCAAGCATCGCATCCAGCTGCGGCTCACGACCGCGGAAGCGTTTGAACAGGGTCATCGGCTCTTCAGAACCGCCGCGGCTCAGGATATTGTCGAGGAACGACTGCCCGGTTTCGCGGTTGAAAATCCCCTCTTCTTCGAAGCGGGAGAACGCATCTGCCGCCAGTACGTCGGCCCACAGGTAGCTGTAGTAGCCCGCCGCATAGCCACCAGCAAAGATGTGGCTGAAAGCGTGCGGGAAACGCCCCCACGATGGGCCCGGCACCACGGCAACCTGTTTTTTGATTTCGGCCAGCGTGTCGAGGATTTTCGCGCCCTGCTGCGGGTTAAACTCCGCATGCAGACGGAAGTCGAACAGACCGAACTCCAGCTGACGCAGCACGAACATCGCCGCCTGGTAGTTTTTCGCCGCCAGCATTTTCTCCAGCAGCTCTTTCGGCAGCGGTTCGCCGGTTTCATAGTGACCGGAGATAAACGCCAGCGCATCCGGCTCCCAGCACCAGTTTTCCATAAACTGGCTCGGCAGTTCGACCGCATCCCACGGCACCCCGCTGATGCCAGACACGCCCGCCGTTTCGATGCGGGTCAGCATGTGATGCAGGCCGTGACCGAATTCGTGGAACAGGGTAATCACTTCGTCATGGGTAAACAGCGCAGGTTTGCCGTTCACCGGACGGTTAAAGTTACAGGTGAGATAAGCCACCGGTTTTTGCAGTGAGCCGTCGGCTTTACGCATCTGGCCCACGCAGTCGTCCATCCACGCCCCACCGCGCTTGTGTTCACGAGCGTAGAGATCGAGATAGAAGCTGCCGCGCAGTTCGTTCTTTTCATCGTACAGTTCGAAGAAACGTACTTCCGGATTCCACACGTCGATATCGGTGCGCTCTTTGGCGGTGATGCCGTAAATACGTTTCACCACTTCGAACAGGCCGTTAACCGCTTTGTTTTCCGGGAAGTAAGGACGCAGCTGCTCGTCGCTGATGCTGTACAGATGCTGTTTCTGTTTTTCGCTGTAGTAGGCGATATCCCACGGCTGGAGTTCGTCCACGCCGAATTCAGCTTTCGCGTAGGCACGCAGCTGGGCCAGCTCTTTTTCACCCTGCGGACGGGCGCGTTTCGCCAGATCGGTCAGGAAGTCGAGCACCTGCTGCGGGTTTTCCGCCATTTTGGTGGCGAGAGATTTATAGGCAAAGCTTTCGAAGCCCAGCAGCTGTGCCAGCTCGTGACGCAGAGCAAGGATCTCTTCCATCACCGGGCTGTTATCCCACTTCCCGGCGTTCGGACCCTGGTCAGAAGCGCGGGTGGTGTAAGCGCGATACATCTCTTCGCGCAGCGCCTGGTTGTCGCAGTAGGTCATCACCGGCAGATAGCTTGGGATATCCAGCGTCAGCAGATAGCCTTCCTGCTCTTTGGCTTCCGCCTGAGCCTTAGCCGCCGCCAGCGCGCTTTCCGGCATGCCGGCCAGTTCGGCTTCGTCGGAAATCAGCTTGTTCCAGCCCATGGTCGCGTCGAGCACGTTGTTGCTGTACTGGTTGCCCAGCTCGGACAGACGCGCAGCGATTTCGCCGTAGCGCGTTTGCTTCTCTTTCGACAGGCCAATCCCGGACAGCTCAAAGTCACGCAGCGCGTTATCCACCGCTTTCTTCTCAGCGATGCTCAGGCCCGCGTAATTGTTGCCATCGCGCAGGTTGCGGTAGGCCTGATAAAGCCCTTCGTGCTGGCCGACCCAGGTACTGTACTCAGACAGCAGCGGCAGGGTTTGTTCGTAGGCTTCGCGCAGCTCCGGGCTGTTTTTCACGGAGTTCAGGTGGCTGATTGGTGAGAACACACGGCCCAGCACGTCGTCCACTTCCGCCAGCTTCTGGCAGAGGTTTTCCCAGCTGTAAGGCGCGCCCTGCGCCACCACGCTCTCGACCGCCGCACGGCAATCATCCAGCGCTTTGGTCACTGCGGGAACAACGTGTTCAGGCTGGATTTTGGAAAACGGCGGCAGGTCAAAAGGCTGTAACAATGGATTGGTCATAAGCGCGGTCCTTTGAAAATGTGAATGTCTCAGCGCACGTGCCGGCGCTTTACCGATATGTAGCACAATGGGGTTAAGTGTAGAGGATTTCAATGGTGAGCGGGATGGAAAGCACTATCGCTGCGATGCCCTCTCCCCGACCCTCTCCCAAAGGGAGAGGGAGAAATCCGGACCGCACATAACAGTTCCCTCTCCCAAAGGGAGAGGGAGAAATCCAGACCGCACGTAACAGTCCCCTCTCCCAAGGGAGTGGGAGAAATCCAGACCGCACGTAACAGTTCCCTCTCCCTGGGGAGAGGGTTAGGGAGAGGGGAAGGCAATCCTACTTAGCAGAAATCCCAGCCGCATAAGCCGCAGGTAGATCCACCCGCTGCCAGAACTGCTGCTCAGGCGTAGTGCCAGAAAGCGGATAACCGGAAGGCAGAGCGGTTTTCACCATCAGCGCTTTTCGCTGATCGGCAGAAAGTTTTGGCAACGCGCTTTCCAGCAGCACCTCCGCTCCCTGCGGCACCGTCAGCGCTGCCGTCTGGCCCTTCTGCTGCGGTAAATCGTAGGTCATGGTGAACTGGTAAAACTTCTGCATCGCCGGGTCACGATAGGGATCGTCTTTACCGTCCGTTTTAGCACATTCGGCAAGCGTAGTGCCGCACTCCTGCGCCAGCGCCGCGCGCAGCTCGTCGCGGGCTTCGTTGAATAATTCACGGTACTTCGGATCGTTCATGTAATGCGCTACGTTGCGCTCAGCAATCATTCTTGAACCCATGACATCCAGCGGATAATGCACGCCAAGAACAATGCGCGAATAGCCGTAGCGCGCACCACGGGCCAGCAGCGAGTCATAGCGCTCCGGCAGCATTTGCGCCAGCAGCAGCGAATCCGTCACGCCCGTGTTGGTGTGCCCGCTGGGGAACGAACCGCCCCCGGCGTCATAGGGATGGTTATCTTTCACCACCACTTCATCCGGGACCAGATGGATAGTGTTGCCGTCGATCAGGAACGGGCGCTGGAAGTTGAAGTGCTTTTTCGCCTCGCCGGTATTCACTTCGCTGGCTTTGATCAGCGCCGCCGCTTTGCTGATTTCGCCCCGATCATAGGCGGCGATAAAGGCTTTCCCAAGCTTCGGCCCCAGCGCATCGCTCAAAAAGTAGAGATAGCTGATGCCTTCCGCGTCGGCCAGCGCCTGATGCTGCGCGGCCTCGCTGGCATCGTGGTTAATCGCCGCGACGGTAGCCATATTCGCTTTCAGCGTCGCCTCCGGCAGCGTGCTGAATGAGGACAGCAGCTCAATGCCCGCCTGCTGATTCTCTTTGGCGTGGAATTCATAGTCGCTGGCCTTCAGCCAGGCCGTGTTGGCCTGAGTGGCGTTTTGCTTCGCTTTTTCCAGCTGGCCGCGAGTCAGGGTCTGCGCGTCGCCCTGCAAAGCCGCACGCAGGGCCGTCAGCGACTGGCTTTCAAGGGCATCAAAGGGCTGGCTTTTTGCCGCGGGCGTGACGCTTTCAGCAATATCTTCGGCCTGGCTGAGGGCCGCATCTTTGGCCAGTACGGGCAGCGCCATCACCAGCGCCGTGGTTAACAGAGTGAGACGAGCTTTCATTTTTATTCCTTTGATTCAGAGAATTACCTTGTCTGAATTGACGCTAGCGTCGACGGTTGACACCTTCATGACAGCTTAGCGTTTTGCCACGTTTTCGCCGTCAAAACGGCGCGGCGGTAATCCGCAGCAATCTACGGTAAACTGTGCGGATTGATTTTCTTTTTCCAGGATCCGACTCCATGCTCAGTTATCGTCACAGCTTCCACGCCGGCAACCACGCCGACGTTCTTAAACACACCGTTCAGAGCCTGATCATTGAATCGCTGAAAGAGAAAGAAAAACCGTTTCTCTATCTCGACACCCACGCCGGCGCGGGGCGTTATCAGCTGAGCGGCGAGCACGCAGAGCGCACGGGTGAATACCTTGAAGGGATTGCCCGTATCTGGCAGCAGGACGACCTGCCTGCGGAGCTGGAGCCCTATATCAGCGTAGTTCAGCATTTCAATCGCAGCGGACAGTTGCGCTATTACCCTGGCTCTCCGTTGATTGCGCGCCAGCTGCTGCGCGAGCAGGACAGCATCCAGCTCACCGAACTGCACCCAAGCGATTTCCCGCTGCTGAAATCCGAATTCCAGAAAGATGAGCGCGCACGCGTCGAAAAAACAGATGGTTATCAGCAGCTCAAAGCCAAACTGCCGCCAGTTTCCCGCCGTGGGCTGATCCTGATTGACCCGCCGTATGAGATTAAAACCGACTACCAGGCGGTAGTCTCCGGCATCAGCGAAGGCTACAAGCGTTTCGCCACCGGGACTTACGCCCTGTGGTATCCGGTGGTGCTGCGTGCGCAAATCAAACGCATGATCAAAGATCTGGAAGCCACTGGCATCCGTAAAATCCTGCAAATCGAGCTGGCGGTGCGTCCGGACAGCGATCAGCGCGGCATGACCGCCTCCGGCATGATCGTGATTAATCCACCGTGGAAGCTGGAACAGCAGATGAACACCGTGCTGCCATGGCTGCACAAAACGCTGGTGCCATCGGGCATCGGCCATGCCACCGTTAATTGGATCGTGCCGGAGTAATCACAACCATCGGTGGAACCTATGGATTCCAGGTATACAATCGCGGCAATCAACGATTAAGGAAGAAGCTATGACTAAGCATTATGACTACATCGCCATCGGCGGCGGCAGCGGCGGCATCGCCTCCATCAACCGCGCTGCTATGTACGGCCAGAAATGTGCGCTGATTGAAGCCAAAGAGCTGGGCGGAACCTGCGTCAACGTGGGCTGCGTGCCGAAAAAAGTGATGTGGCATGCCGCGCAGATCCGTGAAGCCATTCATATGTATGGCCCGGATTACGGCTTCGACACCACCATTAATCACTTCGACTGGAACAAACTGGTTGCCAGCCGTACCGCCTACATTGACCGTATTCACACCTCGTACGACAACGTACTGGGTAAAAATAACGTTGATGTGATCAAAGGCTTTGCCCGCTTTGTCGATGCGAAGACGATCGAAGTGAACGGCGAGAAGATCACTGCTGATCACATCCTGATCGCCACCGGCGGCCGTCCAAGCCACCCAACGATCCCAGGCGTGGAATACGGTATTGATTCCGACGGTTTCTTCGAGCTGCCAGCGCTGCCAAAACGCGTAGCCGTGGTCGGTGCAGGCTATATCGCTGTCGAACTGGCGGGCGTGATCAACGGCCTGGGCGCTGAAACGCACCTGTTCGTGCGTAAACACGCACCGCTGCGTAGCTTCGACCCGATGATTGTCGAAACCCTGGTGGAAGTGATGGCCGCCGAAGGCCCGGAACTGCACACTAATGCCATTCCGAAAGCCGTGGTGAAAAATGCCGACGGCAGCCTGACGCTGGAGCTGGAAGACGGTCGCAGCCAGACCGTGGACTGCCTGATTTGGGCGATTGGACGCGAACCGGAAACCAACAACTTTAACCTCGGCGTGACCGGCGTTAAAACTAACGACAAAGGCTACATCGTTGTCGATAAGTTCCAGAACACCAGCGTGCCGGGCATTTATGCCGTCGGTGATAATACCGGTGCGGTGGAGCTGACTCCGGTTGCCGTGGCCGCAGGCCGTCGTCTTTCCGAGCGTCTGTTTAACAACAAGCCGGAAGAGCATCTGGACTACAGCAACATCGCCACCGTGGTGTTCAGCCATCCGCCAATCGGCACCGTGGGCCTGACCGAACCGCAGGCGCGCGAGCAGTTTGGCGAAGACGCCGTGAAGGTCTACAAATCTTCCTTCACCGCTATGTACACAGCCGTGACCTCGCACCGTCAGCCTTGCCGTATGAAGCTGGTCTGCGTCGGTCCGGAAGAGAAGATTGTTGGTATCCACGGCATTGGCTTTGGGATGGACGAAATCCTGCAGGGCTTCGCCGTGGCGCTGAAAATGGGCGCCACCAAGAAAGACTTCGACAATACCGTGGCTATTCACCCGACTGCGGCTGAAGAGTTTGTCACTATGCGCTAATCGCGCAGAGTTAATGCCATCAAACGCCCTCAAACCCCGGGGGCGTTTTTTTATACCCAGATTTTAATCACTGACTAGTCGTGAAAGCGGGTCATCAGCTCCGCCAGCAGCGGCCCTACCCGACGCAGTTCATCAATGTGAACCGAAGTAAGATCCGACAGCAGATTTTCGGCATTTTCGGTCAATCCCAGCGCCATTTTCCGCTGGTCTTCGGCACAGTCGATGCGGTAAACCAGATCCAACTCCTCCAGCCTCTTCACCAGGCCAGATGTACTATGCGGCTGTAAAATAAGCTTTTCTGCCAGTTTGCCAATGGTCATTTTGCCGGGCACAGCCCCTTTAATCGCCAGCAGCGCCTGATGCTGTTGCGGGGTTAACCCTGAACGCTTGGCTTCTTTTTCACTGAACGCCAGAAACTGTCTTAATGTGGCCCTGAAATCAGCCAGCGCCGTGTAATCCGTTTCCGTCATGGTCCGTTTGCCCATTTTTAAATCACCATTTTGTTGATCTTATATCGTATTGCGATATAAATTACGTTCTTCTGACCGAGGGCAGCCTCCTGGTCATGACCTGAAAGTTCACTCTCCTGACCCAAATTGTAAACCAGCAGGCCGCAGAGTCTACCTCTGGCTGGGTATATAGGGCACTTTGCCGTGCAGGATAAAGGATCCATTAATCATGAATAAAACTGTCTCAATTTTATTGGGCGTGCTGTTTTTTGGCTTACTTCTTCTCGCGCATGCGGTCAGCGGGATCTGGATGTAATCATCTTTATATCAGCAATATAACTCATGTTTATTCACCGCACTGAAGATATCGCGTTCTTCGGTGGGAATCGTTTTACAGAAACTGCGGCTAACGGTTATTTACTCAGTCGTAATACTTCAGCAGCAACGGCTTATTACTCATAGGTGGTAACAGCAATGAAAATAAATAAACAACGCCTCGATAATTATGACGGAGCTGCAGGTGGCTGGGGAGCAGTAATAGCCTGTGCGACTCAGGTAATAAGCCAAAAATCGCCGGTCAGAGACACCATTGCGATATTTAAAATGAACCAGGTGAAGGGCTTTGACTGTCCGGGATGCGCCTGGCCCGATCCGGAACATCGTTCACCGATGGAGCTGTGTGAGAACGGAGTGAAAGCTGTCTCCTGGGAAACTACCCGTAAAAAAGCCTC
Organism: Enterobacteriaceae bacterium 89; assembly: GCA_014156375.1. Classification (GTDB taxonomy): domain Bacteria; phylum Pseudomonadota; class Gammaproteobacteria; order Enterobacterales; family Enterobacteriaceae; genus Scandinavium. Next base: position 1,736,564 of record RQJH01000003.1, read on the forward strand.
ACCCGAATTTTTTGCCGCTAACCCCGTCAAAGAGCTGTGGAAACAGAGCGATTACGAACTTGAAAACCACGGGCGCCTGACGCATCCGATGAAATACGACATCATCAGCGATACCTGGCAGCCGATTGAGTGGGAAACTGCCTTTAGCGAAATTGGCGACAAGCTGCGCCAGCTGCAGCCCGATCAGGTTGAGTTCTACACCTCAGGTCGCACCTCCAATGAAGCCGCGTTTCTGTACCAGCTTTTCGCCCGCGAATACGGCACTAACAATTTCCCTGACTGCTCGAACATGTGCCATAGTCCGACGGGGAAAGGGCTGGGGGCTTCCATCGGCATCGGCAAAGGCACCGTTGAGCTCAGCGATTTTGAAGCCACTGATTTAGTGATTTGCGTGGGCCACAACCCAGGCACCAACCATCCACGCATGCTGGCAACCCTGCGTGAAGTCGCTCAGCGCGGCGGGAAAATTGTTTCGGTCAATCCACTGCGCGAACGCGGGCTTGAGCGCTTTAGCTTCCCTCAGTCGCCGACTGATATGCTGCTTGGCGGCTCCACGGAGCTTGCACGCGATCATTATCAGATTCGCATTGGCGGCGACGCCTGGTTTTTCCGTGGGGTGATGAAAGCCCTGTTCGAACTCGACGAGCAAAACCCGCAGGTTATCGATCGGCAGTTTATCGCCAGTGAAACCAGCGGCTTCGGGGAGCTGTCCGACAGTCTCAATGCCCTGGCCTGGCCGGAAATCGAAAAAGGGGCCGGGCTGACGCGCCAGGAGATGACGGAGTTTGCCCAAATGTATGCCGGGCACAGCAAAGTGATTGTCTGCTATGGCCTCGGGATCACCCAACATCGCAACGGCACGCAGAACGTTCAGCAGCTGATCAATCTGCTGTTATTGCGCGGCAATATGGGGCGCAAAGGCGCGGGGATCTGCCCACTGCGCGGCCACTCCAACGTGCAGGGCGACAGAAGTGTGGGCATCAACGAAGCGCCGGATGAAGCCTTCAACCTGCGCCTTGAGCAGCATTTTGGCATTCAGGTTCCGCGCCAACACGGGCACTCGTCGGTGGAGAGCATCAAAGCCATTGAGCGACGCGAATCCCGCGCGCTGATCTGCATGGGCGGCAACCTTGCGGTCGCCATGCCGGATCCGCTGCGCACCTTCCCTGCTCTGCGCACCCTGGATTTACAGGTGCATGTCGCCACCAAGCTGAATCGCTCTCATCTGCTGGCGGCAAAAAACAGCTACCTGCTGCCTGCGTTAGGGCGAACCGAGCGGGATATGCAGCACACGGGCATTCAGTCTGTCAGCGTGGAAGATTCGATGAGCATGGTGCACGCTTCTACCGGTTCACTGAAACCGGCTTCGCCGTGGCTGATGTCTGAACCGGCGATTATTGCCGGAATGGCTAAAGCTACCCTGCCCCGCAGCCCGATAAACTGGGCTGAATTCGCCGGTGATTACCGCTTAATTCGCCAGGCCATTGAGGCTGTGATCCCCGAATTTTACGCCTATAACCAGCGAATCGAAGCGCCGGGCGGTTTCCGTCTGGATAACCCGGCCTCGCGCGGCGAGTATCGCACCGCCTCCGGCAAAGCCACCTTTATTCCGTGCACCACGGAAGCCATTGATGACCAGGGATTACCGCCGGAGCACCTGATTCTGGCGACCATCCGCAGCCACGATCAGTACAACACCACCATCTATGGCATGAATGATCGCTATCGTGGCGTCACCGGTCGGCGCGATGTGATTTTCCTCAGCGCCGCTGAGGCCCGCACGCGGGATCTGAAGCAGGGAGATGTGGTGAACGTTACAGCCTGTGATGCAAACGGTGAGTTGAACATGGAGAGAACGCTATCGGGTCAGACCGTGCATATTGTGTCGATGGCTATCGGTTCCATCGCCGCATATCTGCCAGAGGCTAATATTCTGCTGTCGCTGGATGCTGTCGATGAAGAAAGTCTCACGCCAGCTTATAAAAGCGCGCCGGTGGTGATCACAAAAATATAACCACATATACCCTAGATAATTCGAGTTGCAGGAAGGCGGCAAGGGATCTCATCCCCAGGAGCTTACTTTAGTAAGTGACTGGGGTGAGTGAGTGCAGCCAACGCACCTGCAGCTTGAAGTATGACGGGTATATCAGGGCACGAGGTGTTTTAGGATCGCGTGCCCGATATAATTGCTCCAGTTAAAACCGTTCTGCAATACCACTACGGCATTCTGATTTTCTTTATCGAATCCAATATAGCTGGAATACCCGCCGATATAACCCACCTGATAGGTTATTTTCTGTTGGCCGTAGGTGTCTGTTATCCAGGCAATATTCGCCGCTTCCTTTTCCCTTGGGAAATAATCCACCGTCACATCGCTAAAGGTTTTATCCAGAGCGGGTTGATGCGTCGGGGTGAAATGATCGCGAACATATTCAATTAAATCCCGGGCATCGCTATAAAGGCTCGCGGCCCCAACCATATTGTTGCTGAACTGCCAGTCTGGCGTCAGCGCTCCCCGGGCAATAAATTTGGGCTGATCGCCAGCATGGCCCAGCGCGCGGTACGGGTAAGTCCGTAACTTCTCTGGCGTGAAGCTGGTGTTGTCCATCTTCAGCGGCCCGAACAGTCGCTGTGCTGCCAGAGTTTCAATCGACTGCCCGGTCTGGTATTTCAGCACATAGCCGAGAATGGCATAGCCAAGGTTGGAATAGCGCGGCTCACGCACCAGCGGGGCGTTATAGGTGCTCAGATAGCCAAGCACGCCGTCGTCATCCAGTTCGTGATAGAAATTTTCCCCGTCGCTCAGATAGCCCAGCAGATGCTCAAACGACAGCAGACTCATCGGCTGGCGCGGCAGCCCGGAGGTATGGGTGACCAGCTGCAAAAGAGTAATTTTCTGCGCATCTTCGCTCAGCGGCGTTCCCGGTGGCAGCAGGGTCGCGAGGGTATCGTTCCAGTGCAGGCGCCCTTCGTTGACCAGCAAAGTGGTCACTTCCGCTGTGATGCCTTTGCTCAGCGAACCAAGGGCAAACAGGGTATCCGGAGTAATGGGGTAACGGTTCTTCTCGTCGGTCACGCCGTAGCAATAAAAAACAGGTGGGCCGTTGTGTTTGATCACCGCCACAATCATGCCAGGAACCTGCTTACTCTGCCGGTACTCCTTCACCAGCTCATCGACGGACAGCGCCCGCCCATTCTGAGCAACCTGCTTCACTTCGCTGGAAGGCATATTCATTTGTGATAACGTCCCGGAGCAGCCGGAGACGAGCGCAGACGCTATCAGCACAGGGAGTATGAGCCCTTTCAAACTGACCTTCCTGTTTTAATGGTGGCGCGATGTGACGGGAAAACGAGGCCAAACCATAACGGTATTCACATATCGTTGCAAAGTGAAAGCTCTGAAAGTCATCCAGCCATCGTCTGTATTTCGTCACGCTGATTTCCAGTTAAAACATAAAGCTAGCCAGAAATTGCGGTTTAGTCTCTGGTGCTTAAGTGTGATGAAGCGCACGCTTTTGCCCGCAGAGATCGAAGCGAATGACTACGCTTACATCTGGCACCGACATTGACCAGGAGGTTTCATCGCTATGTTAAGCCAGAAAATACCAAACCCGGACACCGATGAGGTTCAGGCCCAGCACGCTGAGCTTTGCTACGAGACGGATCCGTTCGAGTTGAAACTGGATGACATGACTGAGGTCGAGCCAGAACCGGAAATGATCGAGGGGATGCCCGCCTCCGATGCGCTGACTCCGGCGGACCGCTATCTGGAATTATTTGAGCGCGTGCAGAGCGCCCGTATTTTTACCGACAGCAAAACCTTTCCCGACTGCGCACCGAAAATGGATCCGCTGGATGTGCTGATCCGCTTCCGTCAGCAAAAACGCCAGCCGGGGTTTAATCTGCGAGAGTTTGTTGAAAACCACTTCTGGCTGCCGGAAGAGAGGAATACGGACTACGAGTCCGATCCGCAGATGAGCCTGAAGGAGCATATTGACGCCCTGTGGCCGGTGCTGACCCGCGAGCCGCAGGACCATCTGCCGTGGTCTTCCCTGCTGGCGCTGCCGCAGTCCTATCTGGTTCCCGGCGGGCGTTTTACCGAAACCTACTACTGGGACACCTATTTCACCATGCTGGGGCTGGCGGAAAGCGGGCGCGAAGATTTGCTCAAATGTATGGCCGACAACTTTGCGTGGATGATTGAGCGCTATGGCCATATTCCCAACGGCAACCGTACCTATTACCTCAGCCGCTCGCAGCCGCCGGTGTTTGCGCTGATGGTGGAACTGTTTGAGGAAGACGGCGTGCGCGGCGCGCGGCGCTATCTAGACCATCTGAAGATGGAGTACAGCTTCTGGATGGACGGCGCGGGCACCCTGCTGCCGGATCAGGCCTATCGTCACGTGGTGCGCATGCCCGACGGCGCGTCGCTGAACCGCTACTGGGACGACCGTGACACCCCGCGCGACGAATCCTGGCTGGAAGACGTTGAAACTGCTCGCCACTCAGGTAGGCCGCCGAATGAGGTCTATCGGGATCTTCGAGCCGGAGCAGAATCCGGCTGGGACTACTCTTCCCGCTGGCTGCGCGATACCACCCGGCTGGCCAGCATTCGCACCACCCAGTTTATTCCGGTCGATTTGAACGCCTTTCTGTTCAAACTGGAAACCACTATTGCCAATCTGAGCGCCCTGAACGGCGACAAAGAGACAGAGAGCGATTTTCGCCATAAAGCGAGCGCCCGCCGGGCCGCCGTGAATCACTATTTGTGGGACGATGAGCAGGGCTGCTACCGGGATTATGACTGGCGTCGCAAAGAGCAGGCGCTGTTTTCCGCCGCCAGCGTCGTGCCGCTGTATGTCGGCCTGGCTTCGCATGAACAGGCCGATAAGCTGGATACGGCGGTGCGCACCCGACTGCTGACTCCCGGCGGCATTCTGGCGACAGAGTACGACAGCGGTGAGCAATGGGATTTCCCCAACGGCTGGGCTCCGTTGCAGTGGATGGCCATTCAGGGGTTTAAGCTCTACGGCAACGACGCGCTGGGCAACGAAATCGCCCGCAGCTGGCTGAACACCGTCAACCATGTTTATCAGCACCATCACAAGCTGATTGAGAAGTATCACATTGGTTCCAGAACCCCCCGTCAGGGGGGCGGCGGTGAATATCCGCTGCAGGATGGCTTTGGCTGGACCAACGGCGTGGTGCGTCGCTTAATCGGGCTCTACGGCGAACCTTAGAGCTTTACTGAATGGCGCTATAAATGGCTGACTGGATGGTCAGCCATTTTTTATTCTGCGCATTGGGTGATGCGTCGGCCCGGAGTTTGGCCTGCGAGACGTTATAGCGCTGCCTTTCCACCACCGCAGGCCCGGTGCAAAACGCCTGCAGATAGGATTTTCGCACTGAGGTCAGCGTCTCGCCGTTCGACATCGCATGCTCAAGCGTGCTGATGAATCGCCGACAGGGCTTGGGTTCGTCCATCTGCAGGCGATAACGCAGCAGCAGCTCCAGCACCTCGTCATAGCGGAACGACTGCGCCTGCTCGGTCCATGCCACCTGCCAGCTCATTCCGCCCTGCAAAAACAGCGTGGTCACCTGCGTATCATTGCGGTCGATAGCGGAGCGCAGGCTGTTAACGTCCCAGCTGATGCCCATATTCGCCAGCTTTTCACGCGGCGAAGGGATTTCCCGCTCTGGCGCATCCACCAGTGAATCACTGCTTCTGGTGCTGGTTTGGGCCTGTGGCGTAGCGCTGTTGAACAGCCACAGCGAGGCAAAAGCCAGCACCAGCACCGCCACGCCCACGCTTCCCCATAGCACCGTTGAGATAAGCTGGTGTCGGTCTGCGACCTTCTGCGGCTCCTGCTTTCTGGGCGGCTCAATGCTGTCGCGCAGCGGCTGGCGATCACCGCCAAGCGCGCGATCTTTCTGCCGTGCGTGTTCCCAGAAATGATGAAGTTCGTTGCTGTCGACCGCCATAAACGAGGCCGGATTAACCCGCGTACGCCCCTGCTCAAAAGCACGCTGCACCGGACCGGCGATCTGGTGGACATAGCTATCCAGCAGCGCGATTTCCGTGGTAGTGAGCGGACGCTGATCCACTACGGCGTTGCGCATCATCCGGCAGTCTTCCAGAAACGCGTGCAGAGTCACGCGCTGCTCCGCCAGAAAAGTTAGAGCAGCCGCTGAGTTGAACAGCGGAGAGTAGTAACGGGCAAAGGATTTTTTATCCACCACCAGCAGGGCTAAATCGCTGAACAGCATGCCGGAGAGCACATCTCCCGCGTCGCTGTTTGCCAGCCACTGCCGCACCCGATCTGCGCCAAACTGTAATTTGAGGTGGTCGTTGAGCCGTAAAGCATCCGGCCAGGCTTGCGCAATCAACGCCTTCAGGGTCAGCTTCAGCGCCCGCAATTGCCGCTGGGCCTGCTCCTGACGCGCATCGCTGTCGTCGCCCGGCACCGAAGCGAATTTCAGCAACGGCTGCTTTTCGCGCACCGATTCCAGCGCCGCGACAAAGCGCAAAGCGGCAATCAGCTGATTATCGCTGACGGTCTGGCCCCGTTCATAAACCGGAACCACCTGCTGCAAATGCCGCAGCTGGAGCGTGAAATCACTCAGTTCGGCATCATTCAGATTCAGCCTGCGCGCCACCGCAGCCCAGCCTCCCAGATTCAGGCGGGCCTGTTCAAGCTGTTCCAGAAACCAGCGCGGGTCTCTGGCATCAGCGCTGTTCACATTCAGCAGAGAGAGAATTTCCAGTGCCGCCTGGCGGATCACGCTCAGGCAATGCTCAAATTTGTCGCCCGTGTAGTGCGATGCCGTATGCATCCGTGTTCCTTCTTATAAGGCAATGAGTTTCCCTTATAAATGACAGGGTTTTATTTTTGTTTTAAGACAGTTACAAAGTAGATTACTTCAGAAGACGCAGCGCTAATCCGTCTATAAACCCCTAAAATCCCTCGGAGTAATGGCGATGATAACTCTCACCACCGCCCGGCTGAGCTGTACCGCACTGACCGAAGCCGACTGGCCCTTTTTCTTATCGCTGTATCAGGATCCTGCTGTGATGCGCTTTGTTACCGATCAGCTCAGCGAAGCCGAAGTCCGGCAGGCCTTTGAGCCGCGTCTGCAACCCTGGGCTCCGGATGCAGAGCACTGGCTGTGCCTGGTGGTGCGCGATCGCGAAAGCCAGCAGCCGCTGGGGTTGACGGGATTGATTCAGCGGGAAGCGTCGGTGGCTGAGGTAGGGTTTATCTTTGCCAGCGCGGCACACGGAAAGGGGTATGGCACCGAGTCGCTGCGTGCCGTCTGTGAATTCGCCTTTACCCAGGGGGAAATGCGCCGTCTGGTGGCGACCGTTACCGCAGGGAATCAGGCTTCACGTCACGTGCTGGAGAAAATGGGCTTTGTGCTGGAGGGAGAACTGCGTGAGAGCTATTTGCTGGGTGGCAAATGGCATAACGACTGGGTTTTTGGGTTGCTGAAGCGGGAGTTTTTCCCCTCACTATCAGGGGGCTGAGCTGGATTTTCCACCCTCTCCCTAACCCTCTCCCTGAGGGAGAGGGAACTGAACTGTGCGGCCTGCTTTTCTCCCTCTCCCCGTGGGAGAGGGTCGGGGAGAGGGCATCACACCGCACCGAACTTACAGGAACATCCCACCAGACACTTCCACGCGCTGCGCATTCATCCAGCCAAGCTCATCGCTCAGCAGTGCAGCTATCGCGCCGCCGATATCATCCGGCAGCCCGGTACGACCCAGCGCGGTCTGCGCCGCAATATGCTTGTTCATTTCGGCATTATCGCGAACCTGACCGCCGCCAAAATCAGTTTCAATCGCACCCGGCGCGATGATATTGACGGAAATCCCGCGTGCGCCCAGCTCTTTAGCCTGATAGCGGGTCAGCACTTCCATCGCCCCTTTCATCGACGCATAGGCGGCAAAGCCTGGCAGCGCAAAACGGGCAAGACCGGAAGAGACGTTAAGGATACGACCACCGTCCTGGATCAGCGGCAGCAGGCGCTGGGTCAGGAAGAACGGCCCCTTAAAATGAATCTGCATCAGCTCATCAAACACGGCTTCGCTGGTCTCTGCAAAAGAGCCGTACAGGCCAATTCCGGCGTTGTTCACTAAATAATCAAACGTGTCACGCTGCCAGACATGTTTCAACTGTTGTTGTACTTCCGTGGCAAAACGTTCGAACCCGGATACTTCCCCGACGTTCAGCTGCAATGCCACTGCTTTCACGCCAAGTTGTTCAATTTCACCGACAACTTTCTGCGCTTCCTGCTGGTTGCTGTTGTAGGTCAGAACAATATGAATTCCCTTCGCGGCCAGCTTCAGCGCTGCGTTTTTTCCCAGTCCACGGCTGCCGCCGGTAATTAAAGCAATACGTTGTGTCATAACCAACCTCGTTTCAGGTGTGCGAACAGTGATAAAGAGCTTATTAGGTGTTGTATAATCAATAAAGGTCGTCATTTACGTTTCATTGTTTCAATTACAACAACAAAAGGCGCTGGCGATGGATAAAATTCACGCAATGCAATTGTTCCTGCGCGTGGCAGAACTGGAGAGTTTTTCCCGCGCCGCAGACACGCTTGGCCTTCCTAAAGGTAGCGTATCGCGTCAAATCCAGGCGCTGGAAAACCTGCTCGGCGTACGGTTATTACACCGCACCACACGTCGGGTTCAGCTCACCCAGGATGGGATGGTCTATTACGAACGCGCCAAAGATTTACTGAGCAATCTCGACGAACTTGACGGCATGTTCCAGCACGATCCCACCAGCATCAGCGGCCGTTTGCGCGTGGATATGCCCGTAGGGGTGGCGAAAAACCTGGTGATCCCCAGATTGCCCGCCTTTCTGCAACAGTATCCGGGGATTGAACTGGAGCTCAGCAGCAGCGACCGTCTGGTAGACGTTATTCGCGAAGGGTTCGACTGCGTGGTGCGCGTCGGTACGCTGAAAGAGTCCGGTCTGGTGGCGCGGAAAGTGGGCAAGCTGACGGTGGTTAACTGCGCCAGCCCGGATTATCTGGCGCGTTTCGGCTATCCGGAAACCCTGGACGATCTCGCCAGCCATGCGCTGATTCACTATGCGGTCAATATCGGCGTGCGCCCGCAGGGATTTGAGTTAAGTCTCGATAACGAAACCCGCTGGCTGAAAACGGGCGGCGTGCTGACGGTCAACAGCACCGAAACCTATCATGCGGCCTGCCTTGCCGGGCTGGGCATTATTCAGGTGCCAAGGATTGGCGTGAAAGAGGCGCTACGCAGCGGCAAGCTGGTGGAAATTCTGCCGCAGTACCGCGCCGGGGCCATGCCGGTATCGCTGATTTACCCGCACCGACGCAATCTCTCCCGCCGCGTTCATCTGTTTATGGAGTGGCTGACAGAAGTTTTGAAAAGCTATGTCGATTGATTTAGCTCGGCTTTCGTCAATTTCAGGCACCTCTTCGGCTATAATTCCATTTATGTTGTAAAAATAAGGAATAAATACCTGATGACGCCGGATAACGACGCAAAACGCCCCACTCAGGATCTGGACTACGATCCCGTCAGGAAAATGGACACCGAGGACAAACCCGCTTCGGGCATCAAACAGAAGGCCACCGGTGCGCTGAATAAAGCGACGGGCACGGCGCAGAAGGTCCAGCGCCAGCCAATTATCGCGCATCTTATCCGCGCTGCTGAACGCTTTAACGATCGGATGGGCAATCAGTTCGGCGCTGCGATCACCTACTTCTCGTTCCTGTCGATGATCCCCATTCTGATGGTGTCGTTTGCCGCAGGGGGCTTTATCCTCGCCTCGCACCCGACGCTGTTGCAGGACATTTTCGACAAGATCCTGATGAACGTCAGCGACCCGACGCTTGCCGCCACCTTAAAAAACACCATCAGCACGGCGGTACAGCAGCGCACCACGGTCGGGATTGTCGGTCTGCTGATTGCGCTCTATTCCGGCATTAACTGGATGGGCAACCTGCGCGAAGCGATACGCGCCCAGTCCCGCGACGTCTGGGAGCGCACGCCGCAGGATCAGGAAAAGATTTGGCTGAAGTACTTCCGCGATTTCATTTCGCTGATTGGCCTGCTGGTGGCGCTGATCGTCACGCTGTCGATCACCTCCGTCGCCGGGGCGGCGCAGCAGATGATTATCTCCGCACTGTATCTCGACTACCTCGACTGGCTGAAACCCGCCTGGCGGCTGATTGGCCTCGCCATTTCCATCTTTGCCAACTATCTGCTGTTCTTCTGGATTTTCTGGCGACTGCCCCGCCACCGCCCGCGTAAAAAAGCACTGATCCGCGGCACGTTTATTGCGGCGATTGGCTTTGAGGTGATCAAAATCATCATGACCTGGACGCTGCCTGCGCTGGTGAAATCCCCGTCCGGGGCGGCTTTCGGTTCGGTTCTGGGGCTGATGGCGTTCTTTTATTTCTTCGCGCGCCTGACGCTGTTTTGCGCCGCGTGGATTGCCACCGCCGAATACAAAGACGACCCGAGAATGCCGGGGAAAACCCACCGCTAATCCTCTCTGCGGGTTGAAATCTCAACCCGCTCCTTTTCTTCAGCAGATAAATCCAGATGGTAACTTTTCTTTAACCAAAAACTGGTTTTATCTGCTGATTAATGATTTATGTGAAGCATTTCATGGAAGTGAATTTGCTGGTCTGAAAATTATCCGCTTTTTGCCTGTTTTTCCGCCAAACCCCACGCCCTGTTACACATTGAAATACCGATTTGGCTGTGCGTAATATGGCCGTTCGTTCGCCAAAAAATAAGAAAATATTATGCAAACTGCTACCACCACCATCGACGGCCAGCCGGATATCGCGCCGGTAAACTCGCGCAACAAGGTCGTTGTTGCCTCACTCATTGGTACCGCCATTGAGTTCTTCGATTTCTACATTTACGCCACCGCCGCGGTGATTGTGTTCCCGCATATTTTCTTCCCGCAGGGCGATCCGACCGCCGCCACGCTACAGTCGCTGGCAACCTTCGCCATCGCTTTCGTTGCGCGTCCGATTGGCTCCGCGCTGTTCGGGCACTTTGGCGACCGCGTGGGTCGTAAAGTGACGCTGGTGGCGTCTCTGTTGACCATGGGGATCTCCACCGTGGTGATCGGCCTGCTGCCGAGCTATGAAACTATTGGCATTCTGGCTCCTGTGCTGCTGGCGCTGGCGCGCTTTGGTCAGGGTCTGGGCCTTGGCGGTGAATGGGGCGGCGCAGCGCTGCTGGCAACCGAGAACGCTCCGCCGAAGAAACGCGCGCTGTACGGCTCTTTCCCGCAGCTGGGCGCGCCGATTGGCTTCTTCTTCGCTAACGGCACCTTCCTGCTGCTGTCGTGGCTGCTCAGCGACGAACAATTCATGAGCTGGGGCTGGCGCGTACCGTTTATTTTCTCTGCCGTGTTGGTGATTATCGGTCTGTATGTCCGCGTTTCTCTGCATGAAACGCCGGTGTTCGCCAAAGTGGCCGCAGCGAAAAAACAGGTCAAAGTGCCGATGGGTACGCTGCTCAGCAAACACCTGCGCGTGACCATTCTGGGCACCTTTATCATGCTCGCCACCTACACGCTGTTCTACATCATGACCGTGTATTCAATGACCTACAGCACCGCCGCCGTACCGCACGGCCTGGGTCTGCCGCGTAACGAAGTGCTGTGGATGCTGATGATGGCGGTGATTGGCTTTGGGGTGATGGTGCCGATTGCCGGTCTGCTGGCCGACAGATTTGGTCGTCGTAAGAGCATGATCACCATTACGTCGCTGATTATTCTGTTTGGCCTGTTCGTATTCCAGCCGCTGCTGGGTTCCGGTAACCCGGCGCTGATTATGGCCTATCTGCTGATTGGCCTTAGCCTGATGGGCCTGACCTTCGGCCCGATGGGCGCCCTGCTGCCAGAGCTGTTCCCGACGGAAGTGCGTTACACCGGCGCTTCGTTCTCCTACAACGTGTCCTCGATTCTGGGGGCTTCTGTCGCACCGTATATCGCCGCATGGCTGACCGGCACCTACGGGCTGGCGTATGTGGGATATTACCTGGCATCGATGGCGGCGCTGACGCTGATTGCTTTGGTGCTGACTCACGAGACCCGGCATCAGTCTTTGTAGTTTTTCCCCCCTCTCCCACATGGAGAGGGGAGCTAAAACTTTCCCTCTCCCTAGGGGAGAGGGTCAGGGAGAGGGGAAAAGCCCTACTTCCGCATCTGCGACAAAATCACATGGCACTGATTCGCATCCCCTTCTGACGGGGAAATCAGCGCCAGCAGCGCCGCGGCCGGCGTCACCAGCGTTGCCAGCGCAGCAGCCACTGCCCCACGCACAATCAGCGGTCCTGGCTTCACGCCGTAATCCGGATTTTTAAACGTTCCGCGCACATACAGCGGCGAGCGCAGGGTGATGATTCGAATGCCTTTGCTTTCCGGATCGATGGTTAAATCCATCTGCTCAGTAGCAAAACTGAGGTTCCCCGTCACGTTTACCAGCGCGTTCTCCGTATCAAAGGCCAGAATCTGCGGCCGCGCGACGCCGTGGTTGATATCGACATTCGCCGCCGCACAGTTGACCCGCACTTCGTCATCGCCAAAGATTTGCCCGATAACAAAGTTGCCGACGTTAAGGCCGAGGATCTCCATCAGGTTGCGGCTGACCACGCCGTCGTTCATCAGCAACTTGAGATTCCCGTCGCTCGAGCCCAGCAGCGCCGCGACCGAGTTGCCGGTCCCGCGCAGCTTCGCATCACCGTTCAGTTCACCCAGCGTCTTTTGCATCAGCTCGACGTTCGGCATCAGCTCTTTCAGCCGCAGCCTGCGCGCCTGAATGTCCGCTTCGCCCTGCATCGGCTTTTTGTTGCCCGCCAGATGGATATTGGCGTTGATGGTGCCGTTCGCCATGCCAAACTTCAGCGGCTGCAGGCGCAAATCACCGCGCTCAAGGATCACGTGCGTCGACAGGTCGCTGAGCGGCAGCGTGCTGCCATGCACAATATGCCCACCTTTAAAGCGCACGTCGGCATCCATCACGTCCCATTTGTCGGTTTCGAAGCGCTCATACGGCAGCACTTTTCCCGCAGGCTGCGGATCCTTCTTCACCTCCGCCGTTTTGGTGCCTTTGCCGGAATCCACGCCAATCAGCGGGCCTAAATCCGCCAGCCGCAGCTGCTTCGATTCCAGATCGCCCTCCAGTTTCGGACGCGGCTTGATCATGCTGTACTTCATCGTCCCGTGGATGTCGCTGTCGCCGATCCGCCCGTTGAAGTCGCGATAGTCAAAGACGGAGCCTTTATCGGTGTCGATTTTCGCCACCAGATGGCCGTCCGTTTCAAACGGCGGCGTCTCCGGCAACAGAACACCCGTCAGGTCATACAGCTGCCCCAGCGAGTCGCCAGAGAACTTCAGGCGCAGATCCACACCGCCCATTTTCATCGGGTCGTTCACCGTGCCGTCGAAGGCCACGCGGGTGTTGCCGGAGCGGATATCGGCCTGCACCGGGAAAGGCGTACCTTCACTCTTCAGCGCCAGCATGCCGCCAATTTTTCCGGTGCCTGTCAGCGGTTGTCCTTTGTAATGACCCTGTGCTTTTAAGCCAAAGACGTAATCGCCCGCTTTTGGCCCACCGTTTTTGCCTTTTTCCCCGGTGACTTCGCTGAAGGCCAGTGCTTTACCCAGCGGATCGACGAAGATCTCGATGTCGGCGCGCGTGACCTTGTCATTCACTTTGATCCGCCCGCGATCGAAAAGAATATTATCCAGCTGAAATGACCAGGACGAAGGTTGCGCATCTTTCTGGTCGCCGCTGGCCGACGCCAGGTTGAACGTCCAGTTGTTGATTTTGTCCGACAGGCGAATGATGCGCGCATCCGGCTGTACCAGCTTGATCCACGGCAGGTACACCGTTTTGCTCAGCAGCGACAGCGGCGCCAGCGTGGCTTCCACGCGCGGCAGGTGCACCATGGTGATTTCAGGAATATCAGGCGGATTGCCCAGAAGAATATCGTCCGCATGGACATGCGGCCACGGAACCCAGCTCCGCCAGCCGGTTTCAGTAGGCTGACGCTCCCAGACCACGCCCAGATCGCCGCGAATGGCAAAAGGCCGGCCGATCTCCGCAGACACTTTCTGGTTGATGGTGGGTTTCAGACGGTTCCAGTCAAAGGTCGCAATGATGATAACCAGCAGGACGATAAGAAGAAGTAGCGTCGTAAATGTGATGGTTATGACTTTGGTGGTTTTTGTCATGCCGTTGGCACTCCTGTTTTGCCTCACCTTTCATGACTATAGTTGAGGCTGACAGAAAACCGGCAGATCAGGCCAGATTAAGCATCACTTCTTCGAGGGTCGCCATCGGGACCGGGCGGGATAAGAAGTAGCCCTGAGCAGCGTGAGCCGGGGACTGTTGCACGTCCCGCCACTCTTCCAGCGTCTCAACGCCTTCCACAATCACGCCGTGGCAATAGCGGTTCATCAGCTGGATCAGCAGCTCAAACAGATTGCGTCCTTCCGGCGTTTTACGCAGCATGATGAACAGGTCGCGGGCCACTTTAATGTAGTCGTAACGCACTTCGCTGAGCGCCGAGAAGTTGGCCATTCCGGTACCAAAATCATCCAGCCACAGCGGGCCAAACTCGCACAGCGAGGCAAAGGACGAATCCTGAGGCAGGCGGATATGCTCCACCAGCTCAAAGCGCAGCCATGGCGTATTTTCAATTTTGGCCATCAGCGGCTGATCCTGGCGCATCGCCAGCAGCGTTGGGCCATCGACGTTTACCGACGCCAGCACGTTGTTATGGGTGAAGAAATCCTGCTTCAGCGTCAGCATCGCCAGCTGTTCTTTGACGATGTCGATACGCTGACGCACCGCCACTTCGGCGAAATAACGATCCGGGGCGATCCGCTGGCCGGGATGCTCCGGATGTGTCACCACGGTCAGGACTTCAACCGCCATCAGGCGACCATCGGTTTTGTAGATGGGCTGGTAAGTATAAGCACGCTCACACTCCAGCCAATAGCGTCGCTCCTGAAGGCTTTCAATGCCTGCATCGGGAAGGCTTAGCCGCTGGATAACCTGCTTTAACTTCATCTCAGCTGTCCTGTAAATGGGGAATCTGTCGGAACTCGTCATTGGGTTATCGGCGTCAACAGTGAGAACTTTATGTCCAACCGGTGCCATTTTGTGAATCTGCGCCCCCCGCCGGGCTGAAGAATACGCGCCAGTTCAAAAAAATAATGGAACGATGTTTTAATATAGTTGACCCTGTAAAACCCACAGCGCACACTACCGCTAATTTTTCGATTTTGAGAAGGCCTGAAGAGCATGTCTAAGAAAATTGCCGTCATCGGCGAGTGCATGATTGAGCTGTCCGAGAAAGGCGCTCAGGTTAACCGTGGCTTTGGCGGCGACACGCTGAACACCTCCGTGTATATCGCTCGTCAGGTTGCGCAGGAGCAGCTGCAGGTGAGCTACATCACTGCGCTGGGCACCGACAGCTTCAGCCAGCAGATGCTGGAAGCCTGGCAGAGTGAGAACGTCGATACCCGCCTGATCCAGCGCATGGCCGATAAAATGCCGGGCCTGTACTACATCGAAACCGACGACACCGGCGAGCGCACCTTCTATTACTGGCGCAACGAAGCGGCGGCAAAATTCTGGCTGGAGAGCGAGCAGTCTGCCGCTATCTGCGAAGAGCTGGCGACCTTTGATTATCTGTATCTGAGCGGCATCAGCCTGGCGATTTTAAGCCCGGCCAGCCGTGAGAAGCTGTTCTCGCTGCTGCACGAATGCCGCGCCAACGGTGGGAAAGTAATTTTCGATAACAACTACCGTCCACGCCTGTGGGCCAGCCGCGAAGAGACGCAGCAGGTCTATCAGCAAATGCTGCAATGCACGGATATCGCCTTCCTGACGCTGGACGATGAAGACGCGCTGTGGGGTGAAAAACCTGTCGAAGAGGTCATCGCCCGTACGCACGCAGCTGGCGTCAATGAGGTGGTGGTGAAACGCGGGGCGGAGTCCTGCCTGGTGTCGCTGGCGGGTGAAGCCACGGTGGAAGTTCCGGCGGTTAAGCTGCCGAAAGAGAAGGTGGTGGATACGACTGCGGCGGGAGATTCCTTCAGCGCAGGCTATCTGGCCGTGCGTCTGACCGGCGGTGAGGCGAAAGCAGCAGCTGAACGCGGTCACCTGACGGCGAGTACGGTGATCCAGTATCGCGGGGCGATTATTCCTGTTGAGGCAATGCCTGCCTGATTGGGTCAGGAGAGGTCTGTTCCCCCTCTCCCCGACCCTCTCCCAAGGGAGAGGGAGAACATCAAAATCAGCTCTGAACGATTCCCTCTCCCCGTGGGAGAGGGTTAGGGAGAGGGCAAGCACCAGATTACTGGCCCGGCGGAATATCCGTCACATCCTGATGATTATCATCAGCGCTGGCAGCAGGTGCCGCCGCCGTCTGCACCATCAGCTTATCCCATATTTCCTGCAGCTCTTTCATGTTGTACTCCGGCTCGCCTTTCGGCTGCTGGAGGATCAGCGCCATATCCTGCGACAGCTGTGAACGCAGCTCCTGATTCAGACCATCCACCGTTAGCGACCCCAGGAACTCCTGGCGCAGCTTCTGGTACTGCTCCGGTGCGATATCCACCACCTGGTTTTGCAGCGCACGCATCCGCTGGCCGATCAGCAGATCGGTGTTGGTGCGGGCATAGGTGGCAAACAGCTTCTGCAGTTCGAGGTTCTTCTGCGCGATCAGCGCGTCAAACTCTTCCTGCGTCAGCCCGGTTTCGCGCACTTTCGCCAGCTCTTTGGTCACGAGGTTCAGGTTAGTATTGAGCTTGTCGCCCGGTGATTCGATGTTGATGGCGCACTGCCCGCGCAGGTACAGCACGCGGCAGTCAAAGCCGAGACCAATATCTTTCACATTGCTTTTGCTCAGGCTCTGCTGCACATGCCAGAACAGCGCTTCACGAGCGAGATCGGCACGCCAGTAGCGCTGCAGCGCTGCGGATTCCCGAATCGGCGTCCATGGCGCGTCCCACATAATCGAGAGTCGGTCCTGCTGTACGGCGTCGGTCATGATGCTGACGGCGTTAGCGGGCAAAGGTGCCAGCGTCGGCACGGCGGCTGGCGCTTCACGCTTACCTTTCAGCTCACCGAAGATTTTGTTGATCTGCTCGCTCACGCTGCGGCTGTCCACGTTGCCGACGACGATCAGCGTCATCGCATCCGGCGTATACCACTTGTGGTAGAAACTTTTCAGCTGCGCGGCATCAATAGGTTGTTTTAACGGCTCAGCCGGATCGTGGCCCAGCATCGTTGAACCCTTCAGGCGATAGCGCCACCAGCCCTCTTTCGGGTCCTGTGGCCAGGTCATCACCATATCCTGCCCGCCCAGCGCGTGATTAATCGCTTCCGGCGTCACGTTCACTTTACCGCCCGCGTCCGCAAGCCAGGTTAAGGCTTCTTTGAGCAGGTCGTTGCGGTTATTTGGCAGACTCAGGCTAAACAGCGTGTAGTCATAGGAAACAATGGCCGGCGGCATGGGATGCTGGGGATCGATCCCCTGCTGCCACAGCGAGCGCGCCTGCATGGTTTCAAGGCTGCCGCTTTGAGACAGCGCAAGCCGGGGAATAAAGTGGCTGAAGCCAGTCTGCTGCGTCGTTTCACTCAGGGAACCGATGTTCACCTGAAGACGAATTTCAACCCGGTCGGTTGGACGCTGAGGAGTGGAGAGTACCTGCCACTGAAAACCGTTCGCCAGAGTTCCCTGTTGCCATGCCGGGTCTGGCTGGAGCGCTTCTGCTTGCGCATAGCCCGCGGCTGCCATCATCAGCATCCCGCCCGCTATGAGTCGAATTTTTGTGCCCTGCATGTAAACCCCTGAATCAACAATCCTGGTTATAAAGACAACTCACTCATAATGATGAGTTAAATACGTCGTTTAGACCGTGCAAAAGATGAAATGTCACACGCTCTACGAAAAATATGGTCAATTATGCGCAGGAGCCCGTACTCCATCAAGGGAGTACGGGCAGATTACAGAGATAAGTTGCGGGATTCTTAGGAAATTTCCTGAGGTTTGTCGACTGGCGCACGATTATTAAGCGTATCGTCGAGCTTTTTGGTATCCAGCTCTTTCACCCACTTCGCCACCACGATGGTCGCCACGCCGTTACCAACGAGGTTGGTCAGCGCACGGGCTTCCGACATAAAGCGGTCGATACCGAGGATCAGCGCCAGGCCTGCCACCGGTAAATGTCCGACGGCAGAGATGGTAGCCGCCAGCACGATAAATCCGCTTCCGGTTACCCCTGCGGCCCCTTTAGAGGAAAGCAGCAGCACCACCAACAACGTGATCTGATGGAAAATATCCATATGGCTGTTGGTCGCCTGGGCGATAAACACCGCCGCCATGGTCAGATAGATAGATGTACCGTCGAGGTTGAACGAATAACCGGTCGGAATAACCAGCCCCACCACGGATTTACGGCAGCCCAGTTTTTCCATCTTATCGAGCATACGCGGCAGCGCCGACTCAGAAGATGAGGTGCCGAGAACGATCAGCAGCTCTTCGCGAATGTAGCGGATAAATTTGAAAATGCTGAAACCGGTCGCGCGGGCGATAGAGCCGAGCACCACCACCACGAACAGAATACAGGTAATGTAGAAGCAGACGATGAGCTGTCCCAGCTGTACCAGCGTGCCCACCCCGTATTTACCGATGGTGAACGCCATGGCCCCGAAGGCCCCAATTGGCGCCAGGCGCATGATCATGTTGATGATGCCGAAAATGACCTGCGAGAAGCTTTCAATCACGTTGAAAATCAGCTGGCCTTTGTTGCCCAGGCGATGGAGCGCGAAGCCAAACATCACCGCAAACAGCAGCACCTGAAGGATATTACCGCTGGCAAACGCGCCGATCACGCTCGACGGGATCACATCCAGCAGGAAGGCGACAATGCCCTGATCTTTTGCCTGTTCGGCGTAAATCGCCACCGCTTTCGCGTCCAGCGTCGCCGGGTCAACGTTCATGCCAGCACCTGGCTGCACCACGTTAACGATAATCAGGCCGATAATCAGCGCCAGGGTGCTGACCACCTCGAAATAGAGCAGCGCGACGGCCCCGGTGCGGCCAACGGCTTTCATGCTTTCCATGCCAGCAATGCCGGTCACCACGGTACAGAAGATAACGGGCGCAATCACCATTTTGATGAGCTTAACGAAAGCGTCACCGAGAGGTTTCATTTGCGCGCCGAGTTCCGGGTAGTAGTGGCCAAGCAGAATACCGATTGCGATAGCCGTCAGGACCTGGAAATAGAGGCTTTTGAACAGAGAGGTTTTCATAGGATGTCCTTAAGATAAAACCACAGGCCGAGTGGGGTTTTTATTCGCCTGCGGCTTTAAAATAACATCCGATAAACAACACAGAAACAACTGGCGCGGTTAATGTTAAAAAATTAGAGCTGACTCGTAAAAGCGCGCAACGAATTACGCGTTTTCATCTTTGCTCTCTGTGGATAAGTATTGCTGCTCAAAGTTTTCCGGCGGCACGGCGCGGTCAAACAAATAGCCCTGAGCAATATCGACGCCCGCCTCTTTCAGCCAGTCAAACTGCGCTTTGTTCTCCACGCCTTCCGCCACGATGCTTAGGCTGAGGCTGCGTGCCAGTTGGATAATGGCCGACACCATGCTGGAATCGTCCGGCAGGGAATCGACAAAGATTTTATCGATTTTGAGAATATCCACTGGCAGGGATTTCATGTGCTGAAGCTGGCGCAGACCGGCATAGCCCATGCCGAAATCATCCAGCGCAATCTGTACCCCGGCGTTGCGCAGCGGGCGCAGAATGGCAACGGCGGCTTTCGGATCGTCAATTCTGCGGCTTTCGGTCACTTCCAGCACCAGCGTGCCGCGGGCAATCTCGTAGCGGTTCAACAGCTCCAGCATATCCGCCACCATATCGTGATGCAGCAGCTGCAGCGCTGAGAGGTTTACGGACAGCGGCAGCATGATACCGCGACTTTGCCAGGCGGAGAGCTGGCGACAGGCCTCTTCCAGCACCCAGTAGCCGACGGTGACCATCAGCCCACAGGTTTCGATACGGTCGATGAGATCGGAAGGCAGCTCCCAGCTGCCGTCGGGCTGACGCTGGCGCAGCAGCACTTCGGCGCTGCACACTTCACCGCTGGCGATCTCCACCTGCGGCTGCAGCCAGATGGCAAACTGCTGGTTATCCAGCGCCGACAGGATATCGCTCTCTTCGGTCAGACGACGCTGGGCCTTTTCCATCTGCTCGCGGTCGAAGAACTCAATCTGGTTTTTGCCTTTGCGTCTGGCGGTGAACGCCGCAGAAACGGCCCGGCGATAAAGCTGCTCGGCGCTGAGATCGCCGTGGAACATGGCGATACCGATACTGGCGCTCGGCCGCAGCTGGATCCCCTGCAACGGCAACCGCTCATTAATGATAGTGAGTACTTGCTGACCTAACGTAATGGCATGCCACGGCTCTTTCACGCCGTGCGCCAGAATGGCAAAGTCATAGGCGCTGACCTGTGCCAGCACCATCCGCGGCGAAATCACCGATTTCAGCTTCTCGGACAGCGTCACCAGCAGCATCTCACGCTGGCTCTCTTTCAGCACGCCTGCGGTATCCTGCAGGGTTTCACAGGCAACCACCATCAGCGCCGTGGTTTTCTTATGCGCGACGGTCTGCTCCAGAAGCGCCATCAGGAAAGCCTTGTTCGGCAGGTCGGACACCGGGAAGCGGGTGGAGTGGCTGCTTAACTCTTCGTGCTGGCGCAGCAGGACCTGCTGGTTCCGGTTATAGCTGCGCACCAGCATGCCGATTTCATCGTCGTGATGCAGGCGCTGCGGCGACAGCTGATGCCCGATGCGCTCCTGCGGCGGCAGGTCATTCAGCTCACGTGCCAGACTGCGCAGCGGACGCACAATCAGGCGGTTGATGCACCAGGTGAGCCCGACGGTCAGCATCAGCACCAAAAGTAAGTAAGCAGTCACTAACGTTGCAAGCGAACTCATCACGAATTTATAGGTGCGGTAAGAGTCGGACTGCAGCACCAGATAGGCCAGCGGCTGAGGGTTAGCCGGGCGCTCAAGCGAGTAGATAGGGAGTGAAATCTGCACCGGCAGTTCGAACATGCGGGTGACGGTCACTGGCACCGGGCGCTCTTCGATAAAGCGCATCCCCAGTGCCTGGAACTGATTCGGCAGAACAACATCCGCCCGGCTGACAATACCGGCTGGCTGAATGCGGCCTAAAATCGTCTCGGCTTCCGGGATATCGCCCTTCAGGATCGCCGAAGACAGGGGTTCACGGACCGAGCGCGCAATGCTTTCCAGCTGCGTGGCGGTCATATAGCGGTTCTGTTGCACAAAATGAAAAAACAAAATGGAACAAAAAATAAACACAAACACCATAGTGAACGCCGCCACTATGGCCATTTGTTTAATTGTGAGTGAGCGGCTGACGCGCAAAAGGACCTTCCCCCGAGTAAAAATCACGCCCTGTGGCGGATCACGTTCAGGCCGGGTTAACGCATTTCAACCCGGCTTTACGTGATTTTCGCCACATTATACGCGATTAGGTCGTCTGACGTGACCGGAGATCGCGTATTTAAGCGCAATCTGTTACCAGTCGGCGTACGGGATCAGCGGCTGCGGCGGCAGGTCCATATCCCCCTGCCAGCCCGCGGCGGAGTAGCGCACATACAGCAGCGCATGGCTTGGGGTGTAATCCTTCGCCTGCTGGATATCCACCGCCGCCCCGATGAACCAGTTGGAGGTGATCCGTCGCTCAATCAGGGCACGCGCCGTGTAGCCAATGCCGGAGCTGCTGCTGCCGGAATCGATGATCTGGCTGCCCTCGTCGCGGAAATCGGCCGGCAGCAAGCCAGGTATCGGATAGCGTGCCTGATCGTTGTTTTTCGAATGCGACCAGGAGACCGAACCGCCAAGCTCCCAGGACCAGTTTTCGGTGCGCTGACGCCAGTTCACCGGCACCGCAAACGACAGGTACTGCTGCGGGCTGTAATAGCCGCCCTGTCCAAGCGAGTAGCCGCTGAGATCTTTGTCGTAGTGCCAGAGCATGTTGGTCAGGCCCACGGTCACGCGGCGGTCATTCTCATTAATCAGCTTGTAGTAGTAACCGGCCATCCAGCGGGCACGCCAGTTATCTTCGACGTTTTTCCCGGTTAACGAGTCGGCGCTCAGAGAGGCCCAGACGCCGTTGGCGCCGCCTTTGTCGTAGCTCAGGCTGACGCCGCCGCCGTCGGCGCGAACGCCGCCCCAGGTGGTGCCGGTGTTCGGATCTTTTTGTCCGCCAAACGCCAGCAGCGAACTGGAAATCGGCCGGCGATGGCCTTCGATGGTGTAGCCGAGCGAACCAATGCTGTTGCTGTAGCTCAGGCCGCCCACCACATCGACCACGTCAAAGCCCATCGGCGTGGTGCCGATATCCATATCCCAGGTGGCGTTACGCCAGCCCACGGCAACGCTCGCACCTGTGTCGCTCTGGCTCTTATCGCCGCCGTAGCAGGTGATATCGCCACAGGTTCCCCACCTTGGCGAGTAGCCGCCGTCGCTGTCGGTCGAGAAATTCCCGGCGTTCATGTTGACGTAATCGCTGCGGAAGAACATTCGTCCGTCTGACAGCGGTGCATCCACCTGAAGCATGGTGGTGTGGGCTTTCAGATCGGAATAGCCGCCGGTGCCGCTGGAGCCCCAGTAATCGTGCTCCAGAGTCACGTTCACGTCCTGCTGGCGATAGAGATCGGCAGCATCGCTGCGCACGCCTCGCTTGAGCCAGTCATCTTTCGGATCGTTGCGGGTTAAGCGGGTAAAGCTGTCGTTATCCTGTGGGCGCACCGGGGTGATGCCTGCGGCCACCATCGCATCTTTATAGCCGTCGAGCGCCTGCTGCGGATCGCCGTTCTGCACCAGGAAGCGGGAGTTGTCGCGCAGCACCAGTGCACTGTCCATCGACGCTGGCTGAGCTTTGGCCTGCGGCAGGATAGAGCTGAAAATTTGCTGCGCCTGAGCGGTATCGCCAAGGCTCGAATCCACCAGCGCGATGCGGCGCTGAGTGTTCAGCGAACGGGTTTCCCCGGCGGCTGGCGCACTCAGTTTCGCAATCTCCTGACGGGCGGCGGCATCGTTGCCGTCAGCCACGTACACCTCGGCAAGACCCAGGCGCGCATCATCGTTGGTCGGCTCTTTGCCAAGCGCGGTGTTGTATTCGCTGATGGCGGTGCTGGTATCACCGCGCTGCTGTGCCCAGTCGGCGAGGGTTAAATCGTATCTGACCAGCGGCGGCTGCTGTTTCAGCAGGGCGATGGCCTGATCTTCCTGACCGTTATCGCGCAGCAGGTTCGCTTTCTGCATCACCTGATCCGCTTCCAGCCGGTCGGCCAGCTCCTGAATATTGGCATTCCACTGGCTTTTTGGCAGCGCATTGAGGTGCGACAGTGCCGCCAGATCCTGATTGTTGCCCGACAGGTAGAGACTGTAGGCGTAAACCTGATCCGGATCGCCGGATTTTTTACGCGCCAGATCCATCATCAGATTGTCGGCTTCGCTGCGCTGTCCGGCGCTGCTCAGATCTTTCGCCAGGCGATAAGTCACCCACACGCTGCCCGGATCCAGCGCCAGCCTGCGGCGCTGAATTTCCGCCGCCTGCGCCCAGCGTCCCTGATTTTCCAGCGCTTCGGCCTGCTGTGACAGACGGTCGTTGGTCAGGCTGCGCTCGATATCGTCAATGCTGCGACGCTGGCTGGCCGACAAACCATTGATAAAGGCAGTCGCTTTGTCCGGTGACTGCGCGCGATAGATATTCGCCAGTCCGCGTATCGCGCTGCTGTTGCCTCTGTCCAGACGCAGGGCCTGCTGGTAATAGCGTTCCGCCCCGGCGCTGTCATTACGCGCCAGCGCCACGTCACCCAGGCCCAGCGGCGCATAGCTGTTGGTCGGATCCACGCGCTGCGCCTGCTGATAAATCCGCTGCGCTTCGTCGAGGTTTTTGCCTTTTAACGCCGCATCGCCTTTGCGGATCAGCGGCCAGTAAATCTGCCAGGTCTGCGGTTTGCTGGCTTCCACTTTCGCCACTTCGGCGGCTTTCTGCTGCTGTTCGGCCTTCGCGAGGAATACCGGGTCGGCAAGCTGTTTTTGCTGATCGGCAAGCTGCCCGCGCGCTTCATCCGCCAGCTCGCCGGTAGTAAATACGCTCAGGAAACGCTGCAGATCTTTGACGCTGGTCGGGCTGACCGGCTCGTTTTTCACCTGGTCGTACCAAATATCCGCTGCCGTACCACGACCGGCGTTGGAGCGCGACATCTGCTGTAGTACCGCGTAACCCTCATCGCTGCGGCCATCGGAGAACAGCATTTTTGCCAGCGTGGTTTGCAGCTGTGTGTTACCCGGCGATTTCGCATTGATGGCTTTGAGCTTGTTAACGGCTTCGTTATGACGGGCCGGCAGCTTCGCCACCGCGGTCCAGTATTCCACCGCCAGATCCCCTTCCGGCGGGGTGCCGTTAAACAGCTTGTCATACAGGGCAAGCCCTTCCGGGATGTGTCCGGTGGTGACCTGAAGCCGCGCCTGCTGCAATTCCTGACGGCCCTCGCCGCTGGAAAGCTGCATCTCACTTTGCGAGGTTTTGTAAGCGTCGGAATTTGGTGCCAGCGTTTTCAGCCGATCGAGCTGCTTTTGCGCTCCGGCGTTATCGCCCTGACGCAGCAGGTAGCGCATCCGCGCCGCAATCACCTGCGGATCGTCTGGCGCAATGAGCTCAAGACGATACAGTGACTGGCGCACCAGATCTTCGCGTTTGGTCGATTCGCCCAGACGAACCTGGTCGAGCAGTTGTTGTTGTGGAGATTGTTGTGCTGATGGTTGTGCCGACGTGTCGGCATGGGCTAAAGGCATTAGCGCCATACCGAGCGAGAGGCTGAGTAAACTTAATGAGAACTTACGCATTCCTGGCCCCAGTCAGGTAGAAGCTCACCGCGCGCGGTGAAACGAAAACGATGCTGATCCCATCCTTGTCCGAACAGGGTCAAAACGTAGCTGTAATAGGCATCATTGCCGGGGAAGTTGTCCGCAACGCGCTGGCGCTGAACGGCCTGGGCATCACGATCCTGTAAAAACGGCAGCAGCGAGGCAGAGAAGCCAACCGGGCCGTCTCCCTCAATCTTGCCGCTGGCGATGTCGATTTTTTCTGGTACTACGCCAGCTTTGGCGGTCTGCGTCGCCATCGGCCTGAATTTCTTCAGCAGACGGGCTTTCTGCGGATCGGCATCGTTAAGCATCCCAATCCACAGATACACACGAATCGCGTCGTAGCTGCCCAGCAGTGATTTGTCCTGCTTCAGCTGCC
This sequence comes from Enterobacteriaceae bacterium 89, assembly GCA_014156375.1. GTDB lineage: Bacteria > Pseudomonadota > Gammaproteobacteria > Enterobacterales > Enterobacteriaceae > Scandinavium. Next base: position 1,761,951 of record RQJH01000003.1, read on the forward strand.
AGCTTTTCTTCTTGTCGAAGCGCACCCAGTTTGGCGAATAGCCCTTCGGCGCGGTTTCCTGCAACAGCCGCAGGTTGGTGGCCTGCAGCGCGCTCCACGGTTCACCAAAGCGCGCGAAGTAAGCAGCCAGCTGCGGCGGCAGATAGCTCGGGTTAAAGCGCCAGCCCTGGTCATCGACAAAGCCGACTTTACCCGGCAGCAGCATCGACCCCAGACCCGGCACTTTGACCACTTCTTCTTTGGCAATGCGCGACAGCAGCGCTTTGCCGGTTTCGGTGTACTGCGGCATTTTCCACAGCCGCCCGGCTTCCAGCAGCGACCAGGCTATCCAGATATCGGCGTCCGACGCGGAGTTGCTGTCGAGCACCGTCCAGCTGTCATCGGCCTTTTTCCCCCACAACCAGGCGGGGAGATGCGCTTTTAAATCCCCTTCCGCCAGGTTGTTCTGCGTCCAGTCAAACAGTGAAGCAAAAGCCTCACGGTCGTTAGCCGCCAGCGCAAAGAACAGCGCATAGCTCTGCCCTTCGGAGGTGGTAATTTTGCGGGCGTCGCTCGGGTCAATCACCCTGCCGCCTTCGCTGACGTAATCCTTTTTAAATTGCTCCCAGGCAGGCCAGTTGCAGGCAGCGGAGGCCTGCAACGTGACCAGCATCAGCAGCGCCACAACGCTCAGGCCAACGCGATTCATCATCAGTTACTCATCGTCCGGATCCAGGCGACGGCGGCTGATAATGCGCAGCAGACGCCACAGCACCCACGCCAGCAGGATCACGCTGAATGCCGCCAGAATCGACAGCAGCACCGGATGGTTGGAGAGCGCAAACCACACGCGTTCAAACCACGGCAAATGCCCGACGTAATAGATATCACCCACACGCAGGCTGTTCACGCCAGACTCGCGGATCACCGATACCGAGCCATACATCGCCGCGCGTTTACCGCTGTCATTCAGGGCATCGTTCAGCAGCTCAAACCCGCGTGGGCTGTCTGCCATCAGCGCGATAACACTGCGCTGGTCGTTGAACGGCGACTGGAAGCCGATGATCGCCGCCATCGGGCCATCGGAGGTGACTTCAGCCTGTGCCGCAGGCTGGCGCTCGTGCGCATCCACATCCACGCTCGGCATTTCCAGCTGACGCACCGGGGTTTTCACCCAGCTCTTCGTCGCATCGACCAGCAGGTTGATATGGCGGTCATCCTTCAGCTGTTGCGGAATAGAGCCGATAACCATGATGTCGGCATCCGATTTCTGCATCTGCGCCGGGTCGTCCGTTAACTGCACGCGAGCCCCGGTCAGGCCAACCTGTCCGCCAACGGTAGCAACGGTATCCAGCAGCGTAGTCACCTGGTTCGCCGTCGGATTTTTTGGCATCACGATCAGCGTATCGGCCAGATCCGCCATGCGGCTGAACGGGAAGCCTGCGTTAGCGAAAGCGCGCAGATCCGGCATCGCCAGGAAGTGATAATAGTTAGAGAAATCAATCGTCGAATCGTCGCCAATCACCACATGGTTGAGGATCGGCTGGAAGGTAATACAGTTCTCAATCGTGCCACCCGGCATCGGGTTCATGTAGCTGAAGTCAAAGCGCAGCTGGTTCACCGCGCCCAGGCGCAGCGCCGGGATCGAGACTTCATTTTTGCCATCCAGCAGCCCCTGCACAATCGGCAGGCGCAGCAGCAGATTGGTCGCTTCCTGGCTGCTGTTCAGGCTGTAAGACTGGAGGAACTGGTTGTTCAGGTTGATGTCCATCCGCGAGCTGTCTTTCACCGCTGGCTGGGTATAGCGGTACTTCAGATCCATATCGATCCCGTTGCTGCGCAGCAGATAAAGATCCGGCGGCAGGTTCAGCGACAGGCTAATCGAGGACGGTTCAAGCCCGGTGGATTGCAGCTGCTGATCGTAGGTTTTCAGCTCGCCAAAGGTCACCGCACGGTCGGTGTGTACCCAGTTTGGCGCATCGTACGGCACGCGTTTCATCAGCGGCTTCACGCTGTCCACCGTCACGGTGTCGCCACGGAACAGAATGTTACCCGCCGCAATGCCTTCGGCTGCGGTCAGCAGATCTTTGTCATCGCGACCAAACACCACCAGCAGCTTCACATAAGGCTTATCGGGATGGCTGATCATCTGGATGGTCGGAGCCTTCACCTGCGGATAGTCACGCAGGAAATCCGGACGCTGGCTGTTGGTGGCGAAGACGATCGCGTTTCTGTCCGGCAGCTGGTTGTAAACCGTCGGGAAGGTCTGGCCGCGCCAGCCCGCACGCGCGCCAAACCAGGAGGCAATCAGCGCCGCCGCTTTCTGCTGGGCGATATCCGGCGTGGCGGCAAAGACCATCGGCAGATTCAGCTGGCGGTTATCGCGGACGTCGAAGAACGGCACCGGGAAGTGCGACAGATCGTTTTTCACATCCAGCTGCTGGAAGGTTAAATCCAGCGAGGTATTCCGCGCCACGTCCAGCCACAGCGTGGTGCTGGCCGGGTTTTCACACACGTCGCGGTAGTGACCCACGAATTCGAGGCGCACTCTGTTCAGGTCGGTGATGTACAGCGGGTCGACCGGCACCTGGGCCATCACTTTCTTGCCGAGCTGCTCTTTGGTGACCGGCAGCACGCCCATCAGCTCATCGTTGAGATAGACCTTCAGCTGGGATTGCACCGGCAGTAACGACGGCGACGGCGTGTAGACCAGATTCAGCATCGCTTTCGACACCACTTCGTCGCTGCGGGTGCCAAATTCGACCGAACCCGTCGGATTAGCGCCTCTCAGCACCATGCTGCCCGGCGCTGGCGCAATCTGCGCAAAGCTCAGCTTCACATCGCGGCTCGGCGTGTCATTCACCACCGCGGGCGCTGTAGCCGCCGCAGCAGAATTCACCGCCGCCGGATCGATAACGGTCGGGTCGACCATTCCCGGAGCGGCCACCGCAGGTTCAGGGGCAGCCGGAGTGGTGACCGCGGCCGGAGCCGTTGTCGGAGCCTGAGCACCAGCGGCTGGCGCTGGCGTCGGTTCGGAAAAACTGGTTACCGGGAGGAGACTTCCCACCCCTACTGCCGCTGCGCACATCCAGGAAAGTTTTCTTTTCATCATAGAATCATCATCGTTGAGCCAGTGCCGGTACCGGGAGGATCATGTCCACATCGCGCTGTGGACGACGCGGAATAAACGAGACAACCCAGGCCACCAGAGAAAGAAGCGATCGGAAGATAAATTTCACTGAAGGCGGCGCAAATTCCGCCAGGTGGCGATAACCACGGAACCCCAGTTTCAGAATATCCAGCATACTTTCCAGCGGCTTATCTTCCGGGAAGCCGTCCTGCCACAGCGCCCAGGTATCGGCGCGGGCAAAAGTACATTGAATAAAATCGATATGCTGACGCGTCGGCATCGGCAGGAGTTTCAGCCCCACTTCGCTGCCGTTCACGCGAACCACCTGCGTCGGGAAGGAAAACTCCTGCTGGCCGCGTTTGAGAAGCAGCTTAACATTCTGCCCCTCAAGGACCTGCGCATCACCGTTGATCTTCAGTCCCACGCCACCGTCAGAGAAGTCGTGCAGGGTACAGGAGAACAGGTGACCGTCTTCGCGGGCAATCGCCGCTGGCATGTTCATTTCGACACGGTGAGAGCGGCGAACCTGTTTGCTTTCCACCGAAACCGCCACCGCGCCGCCGAGAATAATGAGGTTGTAGAACACCCAAACGATACTGACCCAGACGGTGAGAATTTCATTTTCCGGGCCGGTGAAGTAACGCCAGATACCTACCGCAATCCCCAGCAAATTCAGCAACACCAGCCAGAGATAAGGACGCGAGATCACCCAGTCGACGTACTCTTCTTTGACCAGACCGCCCTTCGCGGTGACGTTGAACTTACCGATTTTCGGGTTAATCAGCGCCACCAGCGTCGGTGGAGCGATATACCAGGCCAGCACCGTTTCATAGATTTCGCTCCAGAACGAGTGGCGGTACTTGCCCTGAATTTTCGAAGTCGTCAGGCTTGAGTGGATCATGTGCGGCAGGACAAACAGCGCAATCATCAGCGCCGGAGCGTAGATGATATAGGCATGCAGCAGCAGAAACGCCAGAGGTGCGGTCAGGAAGATCAGGCGCGGAATACCTGACAGGAAGTGCAGCATGGCGTTGGCGTAGCAAATGCGCTGGGAAAACTTAAGCCCTTTGCCCAACAGTGGGTTATCCATACGGAAAATCTGCACCATACCGCGCGCCCAGCGAATGCGCTGACCGATGTGCGCAGACAGACTCTCGGTTGCCAGCCCTGCGGCCTGCGGAATGCGCATATAGGCCGAGGTGTAGCCCTTGCGGTGCAGGCGCAGAGAAGTGTGGGCATCTTCGGTGACCGTTTCCACCGCAATGCCGCCGACTTCATCCAGCGGTCCGCGACGAATGACCGCACAGGAGCCGCAGAAGAACGTGGCATCCCACATGTCGTTACCGTCCTGCACCAGACCGTAAAACAGCGTGCCTTCATTCGGGGTTTTACGGAAGCGACCGAGGTTGCGCTCGAACGGATCCGGTGAGAAGAAGTGGTGCGGCGTCTGCATCACGGCCAGCTTGCTGTCCTTGCGGAACCAGCCCATGGTCATTTGCAGGAACGAGCGCGTCGGTACGTGGTCACAGTCAAATATGGCAACAAAATCACCCTTCGCATGCTTCAGAGCGTTGTTGATGTTCCCGGCCTTGGCGTGCTCATGCGTGGTGCGGGCGATATATTCCACCCCCACGTCGAGCGCAAACTGGCGGAATTCTTCACGGCCGCCGTCATCGAGGATCCAGATGTTCAGTTTGTCCTTCGGCCAGTCAATCCCGAGGGAAGCGTAAATGGTGTTTTTCACCACGCTCAAATCTTCGTTATAGGTCGGAACGAAGATATCCACCGTCGGCCACTGTGCCATATCCTGCGGCATGGAAACCGGCTGGCGGTTAAGCGGCCAGATAACCTGGAAATACCCCAGCACCAGCACCACCCAGGCGTAGGTTTCGGCAAACAGCAGGATCAGCCCGCACACCAGGCTGACCGGATCGTTCCAGTTAAGAGTTGAGGTATAGCGCCACCAGATGTAACGGCAGGAGACCGTCAGCGACAGCACGATCAGCATCAGCGCCGAGAAGCGTCCCGGAATACGCCGCACCAACAGCGCAGCCCCCCACAGCAGCAGCAAAAAGATGAATTGCGACATCGGGTCGAAAGGCTGCGTCACGCAAACCAGCGCCAGCAGCAGTGAACAGGTGATCACCACCCCCAGAATCGCTTTTCGCACGCCGGGCGGCACATCCGCCAGCTCTTTGCGGCTATCGAGATGCCCGGTTTTCTCGCTCATGCGTTCCGGTAAATCCTCAAGCCAGCGGTGATAGCGCCCACGGAAACCGGTCATCATCTTCAAACCGGGCACGCTGAAAGAACGCGACCGCCCCGGCTGGCGCATCACCAGCAGCCACAGGCTTTGCAGCAAATAGCGAAGCGGATCCAGCGGGCGAGGACGATGGGCATCGATATGCGGGAAAAACACGGCGTGATTGGCGCGGATATACTGCCAGCGCGGCAGCTCCAGCGGCAGGAACAGCCACGCCAGAGCAACCCAAAAACAGCCAAACGTCGCCCCTGTGCGGCTGGCTTTGTGCTGGCGATAGTCCTGATACCGCGCGCGCAGGCGTGCACCTGCGGCAGGCGCCAGTAACAGGTCAGCCAGGCGGATCATGGCTGCGGCTCCATCCCCGCCCTGAGCCCGGCGTAATGCAGCAGACACCAGTTAGCGAGGGTAATCATCTCTTCAGCGGCAAGCGAATCGCTGCGATATTCCCCCAGCGGCTGTTTGGCCGCCAGGCACTCGGCCAGCGATTCGTCACGATGAACGATAACCGGGCACAGCCGATGCTGGCTTTGCAGCCAGACGCGGTACAGGTCGTCCTGAACCTGGCTGCCGGTGCGGAAATTATTAATCAGAAGATGCCCGTGTTTGGGCAGAACCTGTTGATGCAGGCGAATGTGCGAATTGGCATCCGGGTTCACTACGGTAATGACATGCTGGCAGACTTCAATCAGCGGCTGCATCCACGGCGAGACTTCATGCGGAAGGTCGATCAGCACCCACTGATGCGGATTGGGCGTTTTGTTTTGTAATTCCGTCACAATCTCAGCGGCCTGGCGCAATAAAGGACCTAATACCTGCACATTCAGGCGTTCCTCGACGGAAAGCTGACCAAAAGGGAGAAAATCGAGCTGAGAAGTGTAACGCATACCGGCATTTCGCCAGTCCTGGCCATCCACCAGCGCGCGCGCCCAGCCGTCGCGATGGGAAATCTCATCGTTAAAGGAAAAACGCAGCATGTTATCGGGGCAGGCATCCACCACAATGACGGATTCCCCTAACATTTGTAATGACCAGCCAAGCGCGGCGGTCAAAGAAGTCGTTCCGACCCCACCCCGCAGGCCCTGTAATCCCAAGATGGCCATTCAGGCGTCCTTATTTTTGTTCCGCAAACTCTGCCAGCAGCGGCCAACGCTTAAACGCGGTGGCAAGCTGCTCACGTTGGGAAATATCGGTGTAATCTATTTCAGGCAAGGAAAACGCACGGCTTAATGCCAAAAAATCATTCTGGAAAGTGTAGCCGGGTGTGGTATCTGGGGTTGTCCGGAGTTCATGTTCTGACATTGACTAACTCCTTTTCGGACAATTCATGGATAAAATAATGGACATTTTAGTCACCTGGACTACGAAAAAGAGTGCTTCGAACAAAAGTACCTTTCCAGCCAGAAAATCTATTTACATGCTAAATCTGTTACTCTTTAATTTCAATGTTAGGATTAATCAACCAGTTTTGCTAGTAAACTAATAGTGAATCAATTTTGCACACGAGGGACGCCGTGGACCCTGTATTTACGCTTGGAATCCAGTCTTTGTGGGACGAAGTCAGCCATATGCCGCCTGGCGGCGTGTGGTGGATGAATATTGACCGCCACCAAGACGCCATCACCCTGATGAATCAGACGCTTGCTGCCCAGCGTCCGGATGCCAAAGTGGCTGCCATTACTATGGGAGAGAAACCACAGAATCTGGTAAAACTAAATACATCTCACGGTCCTGAAAAAATACGCCTTTTCAGCATGCCAAAAAATGAAAATAGTCTAAAATGGCTGCACCGCGATCTACTTTGCTCATTAGATCCGGCAGGATATTTCTTTGTCCTGCTGGGCGCGGAGAACTTCTGGCAAAATATCCCACCAAAACGCCTGCGTGCCTGGTTAAATAGCCTGCAACGCTGGTCCAAATACTATCAATGTACGTTTCTGATCCTCAATCCTGAAAACAATGCCGATGCCCGACTGTCTCTGCTATTAAGCGAGCACAACTCCCTGTCCGGGCTGGCAGGATTGCGTTTCCAGGGCGACAGCCACCTGTTCGACATTGCCTTCTGGGCCAACGAGAAGGGCGTCAGCGCTCGCCAGCAGCTGGAAGTCAAATGGAGTGACCAGCGCTGGCAGCTGGCTGAAAGGGAAGAAGCGAAAATTCAGCCACGCAGCGATGAAAAGGATGTACTGAGCACCGTAAGTGCGTTGGAAGGCGCACCACCGCTATCCGAGTACTGGTCGGTGTTGGACACTAACGACGCCGTCTTTAACGCCGCACGTACCGCACAGGCAGCCACGATCATTTTCTCCGTTGAACAGACCAGCCAGATTGAACAGCTGGCGCGCTTTATTCACACCCTGCGTCGCCAGCGCGGCAGCGCACTGAAAATTGTGGTCCGTGAAATTGTCGCCAGCCTTCGCACCACTGATGAACGCCTGCTGCTTGGCTGCGGCGCCAATCTGGTGATCCCCTGGAATACCCCGCTTTCCCGTTGCCTGACGCTGGTCGAAAGCGTGCAGAAACAGCAGTTCCAGCGCCACGTTCCTGATGAAATCGACACTCTGCTGTCCATGACTCAGCCGCTGAAACTGCGGGGTTACCAGAAGTGGGATATCTTCTGCGAGGCGGTGCACAACACCATGAACAACCCGCTGCTGCCGGACGATAACAAAGGGGTGATGGTCGCCCTGCGTCCGGTTCCAGGGCTGCGGGTGGAGCAGGCCTTGACCCTGTGCCGTCCTAACCGCCTTGGCGATATCATGACCATTGGCGACAACCGGCTGGTGCTGTTCCTCTCTTTCTGCCGGATCAACGATCTTGATACCGCGTTGAACCACATTTTCCCGCTGCCGACCGGCGATATCTTCTCTAACCGCATGGTGTGGTTTGAAGATAAGCAGATTGCCGCCGAGATCGTGCAGATGCGGGCGGTAAGCGCCGAACGCTGGACCGCGCCGCTGCCGGTCACTCCTCACAAGAGCGCCATTATCAATGCGACTCACGACGGACGTCAGTGGCGGCGGACACCGGAGCCACATCGCCTGGCGGATACGCAAGGAGAGCCTTAATCATGATGTCTATCGCCGATATTATTCAGTTAGTCGTCCTGTGCGCGCTCATTTTCTTCCCATTGGGGTTTATCACTCGCCATTTTCTGCGCCGAATTGAAACGACCCTCAGAATGATGTTTTTCAGACCTCGTTATGTAAAACCGGCGGGCACGCTGCGCCGGGATGTTACCGTCAAGGCAAAAGCAAAAAATGACTAATCCAACTCAAACCGCCCTTTCACCCTCACCGTTCTGGCAATACTGGCGCGGTCTTGCCGGATGGAACTTCTACTTCCTGGCAAAATTTGCCCTGCTGTGGGCGGGATACCTCAATTTTCACGCCCTGCAGAACCTGGTGTTTATGGCTTTTCTGCTGCTGCCGCTGCCGAACCGTAAACTGCACAGGCTCCGTCACTGGATTGCCATTCCCGTAGGGATTGCGCTGTTCTGGCATGACACCTGGCTGCCCGGCCCGGAAAGCATCATGAGCCAGGGCTCGCAGCTCGCGGGCTTCAGTATGGATTACGTCATCGACCTGGTGACCCGGTTTATTAACTGGCAGATGATCGGCCTGTTCTTCGTCCTGCTGGTCGCGTGGATGTTTATCTCCCAGTGGCTGCGGGTGACGATTTTTGTGGTCGGCATTATGGTCTGGCTCAATCTGATCACACTCGTCGGCCCTAATTTTTCACTGTTTCCCGGCGGCCAGCCCACCGGCACGGTAACCACCACGGGTGGAACCGCAGCGGCAACCGTTGCCACCGCCAATGCTAAACCGGTGGTGGGCGATATTCCGGCACAGACCGAACCGCCAACTTCAGCGAACCTGAATGCCTGGCTGTCCAGCTTTTACGCGGCGGAAGACAAACGCCAGACCACTTTCCCAAGCGCACTGCCTGCCGATGCCCAGCCTTTTGAACTGCTGGTGATCAACATCTGTTCGTTGTCCTGGGATGACATTGAAGCCGCCGGGCTGATGCAGCATCCGCTGTGGTCGCATTTTGATATTGTGTTTAAGCACTTTAACTCGGCCACCTCCTACAGCGGCCCTGCGGCAATCCGTCTGCTGCGCGCCAGCTGCGGTCAGCCTTCCCACACCAACCTCTATTCACCGGCGGGTAAGCAGTGCTACCTGTTCGATAATCTGGCGGCACTCGGCTTTAAAGAACAGCTGATGCTCGGTCATAACGGCGTGTTTGGCGACTTCCTGAAAGAGCTGCGCAACTATGGCGATATGCAGGCTCCGCTGATGGATCAAAAAGGCCTGCCGGTAAACCTGCTGGGCTTTGATGGTTCCCCGGTTTATGACGATCTGGCCGTGTTGAACCGCTGGATGGACGGCGAAGGTAAACAGGAAGGCGCACGCACGGCGACGTTCCTCAATATTCTGCCGCTGCACGACGGGAACCACTTCGCCGGACAGAGCAAAACCGCAGACTATAAAGTGCGTGCCCAAAAGCTGTTTGATGAGCTGGATACCTTCTTTACCGAGCTGGAAAAATCAGGCCGCAAAGTGATGGTGGTGGTGGCTCCTGAACACGGCGGCGCGCTGAAGGGCGATAAAATGCAGGTTTCCGGGCTGCGTGATATCCCAAGTCCGAACATCACCAACGTGCCTGCGGCCATCAAGTTCTTCGGCATGAAAGCCCCGCATCAGGGAGCCTCGATTGAAATCGATCAGCCAAGCAGCTACCTGGCGATTTCCGAGCTGGTTGCCCGTGCGGTCGATGGCAAGATGTTCACCGAAGACACCGTAGACTGGGAAAAATACACCGCTGGCCTGCCGCAAACCGCACCGGTTTCGGAGAACTCCAACGCCATCGTCATCCAGTATCAGGGCAAACCTTATGTTCGTCTGAACGGCGGAGACTGGGTGCCTTATCCTCAGTAAGTGATTGCTCACAAAAAACCCGCTTTCGAGCGGGTTTTTTATTACACGATAGCGTAATACCTTCCCAGCGCTTGCTGCAAAACATCCCCTTCCAGACGGTCGATACGTGCTGCCTTCCTGGCACCAAGATCCACGGTTCTTGGCTGATCGCAGCGAATGACACCTTTTACATCCTGCTTATCTGGGAGCTCAAGAGCGAAACCTTGCCTGCGGGCAAAGCCTCCCCCCGTCGTAATTGGGAATACTATCGGCAAACGTGTTCGAAGATTAAAAGCCTCAGAAGAGACAATCAAAACCGGGCGCTTTCCTCCCTGTTCATGACCCACCACAGGCTCCAGATCGCAAAGGTAAATATCTCCTTGTTTCATAGTAACTCGCGCCCCATCGCCGGTGCATCTACCCAAATTCGTTCGCTGGCATCCAGGGGATAGTCGGTGTTATCAAGCAGTTCTGAAAGCGGATAAAGGCTGCGCATATGCTGAGCTTTTGCGACACATGCGGCGATAAATTGATCGTCAATGATCAATGCGTTTGGCCCTGTTTCAGGCGACATATCTGACTTATCGGGAAGATCGAGAGAAGTGGTCATAATGATTGAACCCCTGATTCAGCAAGTGTTATTTACCCACAAATCTTCATAAGCGAACTTTGCTCACGAAGAAGCTGTAAACAAACTAACCGTTTCGGTTCCGAAAAATAGGACGGAAACGGACATCTTGTAGATGTCCGTTCAATTCCGGAAAGCGCCTCGCAAAACGCCGGGGGATCACTGTCCTGTCGACTGCTCCGCCAGCCAGGTCAGCATTTTCAGGCTTGCCGAGTAGTAATCATCCTGAGCGGTGATTTGCGGTTCGCCCGGGTTAGCGCCCAGGGTGTAATCACGGATCGCCAGCAGACCGCCGTTCATCGGGTACGGGGAGGTTTCGTTGGTCATCACGTTGACCCACGCTGGCGTTTGTTCGCGCTGATAGCGCTGCCAGAACGCTTTCCACGGGGCTAACAGCGGGCTTTGCGGATCCTGCCAGTGGATGTAGAGCGGAATACGCACGGCGTCGTAGCTCATGCGCGGTTTCCATTCGTCCGCCGGTTTCATTTTCCCATCGGCGCTCAACGCCACCCAGTCGGTTGGCAGGTTGGCATTGCCCCAGCCCATTTTACCGATCAGCTTTTTGCCATCGCGCATCAGATCACGCCAGACCACCAGATGGGTCCGGTCGGCGAAGGCCTGCCAGGCAGGAAAAATAAAGTAAGAGGGATTAAGGTTGATTCGGCTGTTGAGATTAAACCCGTGCGCGCCAGGCAACATCACCTTATACCCGGCATAGCTGATGACCGTATGCTTAATCAGCGCACGAGTGATCTCATCGGAAGCTATCCCATAGCTGTTTTCCCGCCACTGCTTCTGCGCTTTTAACAGCGCCCAGGCGATCATCATATCGCCGTCGGTGGCGTCATTTTTATCCGTGATGGGATCGGGAGCGGTCGGGTTATAGCGCCAGTAAAACAGGCCGTTGTCTTTGTTTTTCAGCGTGGCATTGGTCCACTGCCACAGCTTATCGAAGGTGGGGCGGTCATTGAGGCTGACCGCCATCAGCATCGCAAAACCCTGGCCTTCCGTGTGCGAGACATTGCCATTCCCGGTATCGACCACCCGCCCGTCAGGCATCACGAAACGGGATTTGTAGGTCTCCCACGCGTCAGCATGGGCCCAGGCAGAAAACAGCACGGTCATCGCTATCAGCAGTCGCACCAGCATAGTGTCACTCTTTATGGATTAAAGTAGTGGAACTGCACATCGGCCACGGAAAAAATCCGTTCCCGCTGCAGCAGCACGTTATCGCCACCGCCCTGAGCCTGAAGCCAGCGGCCGTAGAGGCCTTCCAGGATCGTACAAAAGGCATTGCACCAGCGCATCTGCTGTTCGGCATTGCGGCTGACCGGCAGCGCCTGATGGCGGATCAGGATCCCCTTCTCCCCCGTATGCAGCGTAATGACGCCCCACTGGAACAGAGTCAGAAAGTGGTTGATGTTAGTTTCCAGTTCCCCAAGCGTAGCAGACTCCGGCAGCGGCCAGCTATCAGCAAGCTGCTCGCCCATCTGGTGCAAAAACGGCTGGCTCTCCATTTCTCCGGCGTTGCGCACCATCCCATCAATCATGATGGTCAGGAGATCAAACCAGCCGGCAGGCGTTTGCTGTTGCTGAAACCACGCCAGCGCGGCGGAGGCGGTGTTGTCCGTCATCTTAATTGTCTCCCAACATGTAACGGAAGTAGAGCGCGGCAGTGCTTTCGTTATAACTACCAAAGGTGTCGTAACCCACCTGGCCGCCAATGGTCATCTGATGATTGACCTTATAATCTGCACCCGCGCGAACGGTATAGCCCATGCCGTTCTCGGTGGTGCCCTTGTAGTACGCCTCTTTGGCAAAGCCGCTCGCCACCGCTGATTCCAGCGACTGCTGCCAGCCGGATTCGGTCGGGAAGTAAGGGCTGTCGTCCTGGCTGTAGGACTGATAGCCCACGGCACCGCCCACTTTCAGCGTCCAGTTGTTGTATTTCTGCGTCAGATCCACCGGCAGCGACACGCTGACGTAGTTCTGTGGGCTGAAGTAACCACCCTGGCCGAAGGTGAACTGGCTTAAGTTTTTCGAGAAGTTCATGTAGCTCATACTGAGCCCGGTTTGCAGCGTCTGGTACTCGTCGTGATACGGACGCAGATAAACACCGGCGTTAGCGTTAAAGCTGGAGTTGCTCTCAACGTTCTCGCCGAGATAGCTGTAGCCACCCGCGCCCACGTAGAACCCGGCATCGCCGTCGTCGTAGCTCAGCTGAACGTCGCCGCCGTTTTTCGTTACCTGACCCCAGGTTTTGCCGGAGTACTGATCTTTCAGTCCGACGTAGGCCAGCAGGCTGTCGGTCATCGAGCGACGTTCACCGGTTAAGATCAGCGACAGATAGTTGGTCAGCTTCGGCGACCACTTCACGCCGCCCACCAGGGTATTGAGATCCTGACCCAGCGGCGTACTGCCGATATCCAGCTTGTAGTTATCGCCGCTCAGTGCCATGCCAAGCTCAACACCGTTGGCTTTCTGCGAGTCCGTAGACACATCGCCCGGCTGGTTAACGTTCGGTTTCTGGTTGGAGGCCGCCAGATAGGACGCTACCTGACCGCCGTCATAGGCGCCGAGCTTGGCGAGATTTTCCATCCCGGCGCTGGTTGTCGCGTTAAAGTCGCTCGGATTGAGCGTGCCCAGCCCCACCAGCGCCGCAGCGGCCGGGTTAGCGGCCAGGTACGTTGCACGGTCTGTCGCCGACATATTGGCAATGGCGTTCTGCTCATTGGTGGCCGTGGTGGTGATGTTGCTCACCGCATTGGACAGCGGGTTCGAGCCGTAACGACGCCACGCATCGCCCGAGGCGCTGCCTGCGCTGAGCGTGATCGGCGTGACGGTGAAGTCAAAGCGGGCATCACCGAACGGCGACGAGGACCACGTCAGCGGAGCTTTCAGCTCGGTGAGCTTACTGGTGCCGGATTCCCCATCGCGGCTGCGCACCTGCATTCCCGCCTGCACCCAGGTGCCCGTTTTCTCTTCGAGCTGCTGCATCATATTATCAACCTGGCGCAGCGTGCGGGTCTGCGCGGTATCCACCGGCAGATCGGTGCGCTGCGTACCCGGCAGAGCGGTGCCCGGATCGGCCGCGGTCTGTCCCACCTGCCACGGCAGCGTTGCGCCATAGGCTGAGGCCGTGCGCGGAGCAACCTGAGTTTTCGAAGTGCCGATAAACGGGTTATCGGCCACCAGCAGGCCACCTACGGTTGGCGTCTGAGCCGTGTTGCTGGACTCCAGTCCCACCAGCTTACCACGCGCGCTGCGCAGGTAAGTCATTGCCTGTTGATGATGCCCCTGAGCCTCTTCCACGCGCGCCAGCAGCAATAAGCGGTCCGGCGTGTTGTCATTGCGTAATCCGCTCGCGAGGTCTGCCGCTCGGTCGTTATTTCCCTGCGCCAGCGCCACGTCAATCGCACCGGCACGCGCGTCCTGAGTCGGCGTATCGCGGGTCATCAGGTAGTCATAGACCACGCCCGCTTCTTTGTTCATCTTGCCGGTCTGATAGAGTCGCGCCATGGCGAACATCAGGTCGGTGTTTTGCGGATCGTTTTGCAGCGCGCCAATCAGCTTGTCATACGCACCCGCATAGTTGCCCTGCTCGCGCAGGCGGTCGGCTTCGTTGATGACGTAGCCGTTACGAATACTCGCCAGCTGCGTTGGCGTGCTGCCAGCCTGAAGGGTTGGATTAGAGAGAAGCGCCTGCGCTTCGCGCGTCAGACCGGCCTGATTGAGCACCGTCACCTGATCGGCGTAGTCGCCCACGTTCCCCTGAATGCCGGTGCTGATGTTGTTACGCACCAGCGCTACGGCGGTATTCATGTCGCCGCTGTCGGCCAGCATTCTGGCAAGCTTGCCGACATCGGCCGGATCCTTCGGCGGATTGGAAGCCAGCGCCTTGAGGGTATTCGCCGCGGCAACGGTATTGCCCTGCGCCAGATAGCTCTGCGCCGTCGCCATCTGCAGGTTGTAGTTCACCCGCTGACGCAGCTCGCGCATCGGGCCGGTTTGCGAGGCAGGCGGAATACGGGAAAGCAGAGACTGTGACTGCTGCCAGGCGCCGTTTTCGCTGGCAAACAGGGCTGCCGCATACAGCGAATTATTGCTGGCACCCGGACGATAAGCCGTAGCCATCACCGAAGCCGCTTCGCCGCTGTTGCCTGATTTTTGCAGCAGTCGCGCTAAATCCAGCCGCATCCACGGATCGTCCGGATAACGCGCAACGCCCTGTTGCAGAGTGGCGATCGCCTGCTGGGTATTGCCGTTAGCCGCCAGCTGCTGCGCCTGACGGCGAAGTCCGTCACCCGGCACGCCGCTGACCACTTTCGGCTGGAGCTTAGCCTGCAGGCTGGCTGGCAGCGTGCGCAGCATGGCCTGTGCTTCTTCCGTTTTATTCTGATCGCGCAGCACGTAGTAGAGGTTTTCACGCGCTGAGGCGTTCTGCGGCTGATCGTTCAACAACGAGCGCAGCGTCTGCTCGGCCTGCGGATAATCTTTGTTGTGACGCAGTACGTCCGCGCGGAACAGTTTTGCCGCCGTGCCGCGCGTGCCGGTTTGTTCTGCGAGAGGAGCAGAAAGCGCCAGCGCCTGGCTGACGTTCCCCTGCTTATAGGCCGCCTGCGCCTGCGCCAGCTGGCCGTAGAATTGGGCATCTGCCGCCTGTTCACGACGGCTTGCCGAAGCATCACCGCCCTGCGCCGCCGCGCGGTTCAGGTACTGCGCCGCGGCCTGATAATCGCCGCTGCGCTGCGCGGCATAACCCATCCCCGCCAGCGCGTCGGCATCCTGCGGGTTAGTTTGCAGAACCTGTTCAAACTGCTGTTTAGCTGCGGCGGTGTTACCGCTGTTTAGATCGCTGTAGCCCTGGCCTTTCGCCAGCCCGCCAACATGCTCACGATAGTAAGCCTGCACCGCGCTGTCCTGCGGATGGCGCTGCATCCAGGTGTTGTAATATTGATCGTCGCCCGACTGCGGCCCCAGCCACAGCAGCGCCTGACGCAGCCCGGCGTCGGCGTCTTTATTGCCGCCCGCCATCGGCTCCAGCATTTCGATCCCTTCGCGGCGCGTATCTTCCCGCCAGGTCAGCACTTTGCCCAGCGCCACGCGGCTGGCGTTATCCTGCGGATGCTGCGCCACGTATCCACGCAGCTCACTCAGCGCCTGAGGATAGAGCGACTTGTCGCTCGCCATGGTCATGTAGTATTCCGCCGCCAGCGCCTGCGGCGGCTGATCGCCGTTGAACATGCTGCGCCAGGTGGTCAACGCCGCCGGAATATTGCCGCTGCGCGCCTGCTGGCGAGCCAGATTCAGCTGGCCCTGCGGCACTTTCGCCATTTTGCGGGCGTTATCCAGATCCTGCAGGCCGCTGTCGCCAGGCGAAGCCTTAGCCAGACGTTCACGCCATTCGGCCGAAGCCTGCATATTGCCGCTTTGCTGATTCCACAGCGCCATCAGGTACAGCGCCTGGGTGTTGTTGGGATCCACCATCAGCACTTTTTTCAGCGACTCCATCGCTAAATCGTCGTGCGATTTTTCGTGCCAGTACTGCGCCTGGTCGAACAGCGCTTTCATCGCCGCGTCATTGCCCGCCGCGTGCGCGCTGTCCATCGCCGCCAGCGCCAGCGCACCGGAGAGGCACAGGGTCGAAAGCCTGCGCAGTTTGGGAGTCGTCATTCGGGTTACTCTTTTCATTTATCTTCCCCCGGATGCAGGCGCTTGCGGGCGTGCTGACGGAACCGTGCCGTTAAGGCCACGCCCATAATCGAAGTGGCGATAAGCCCCAGAATGGCCAGCAGGCCGGAATGCTGGTTGGCATACCAGATAGCCATCATGTACCAGGGCATTTGACCGCTCGGGAACTGAGTGCTGACGCGGAAGCTGCGCACCCCGTTCTCATTGGTGATGATCGACGTGTCGCCGCGAATGCCGGCGTTGATACGCGGCGAGTTCAGGTCGCTATATAGCCGTGAGAGCTGCTCATCATTGCTGCCGAAGGCGGCCACCACCAGCCGGTCGCTGTTCCACGGCGAACGATAGCTGACGAAGCCGCGCCACGAGCTGTTGGAGGAGAAATAACGGTCGGCGTCCACGCCATCGGACGTCCAGTCGCCCACCATCCAGCGCTGCATTTTTTGCCACAGCGTCGCCCCACGCACACCGATGGTGTTATCGGTGACGCTATACGGCGAATTCGCCAGCAGCGCCTGGTTAAACGGTTTTTGCTCCAGCCCGCTCACTGCCAGCACATCGCGGTTGCGCAGGAACTCGAGGTTCGCCCCGCCTGACGGAATGCCCATCACCACTTTGTTGTTACCCAGCGCAGTACCGGTTGCGTTACCCGAACGGGCGGTCATATTCAGCATCGTCGCCACCTGCATTTCGGACGGTTTCTCCGGCAGCAGCAGGACGGTTTGTGAATAGTCCGCTAAGCGGGTGAACGGGAACGACGCACCCACAAAGTAAGAGAGGTTCGGCAGCAGCGAGAAGTGCCGGGTGTGGCTCAAATCAATCCACGAATCGTCGGTGATCCGGCTTTTGATGTTGTTGTTCAGCAGCACGCTGCACGGCGCGTTATCCTTCGGCACCACGTTGAAGTAAAGCGACATCTGGTTGTCACCGTAAATCAGGTACGGCTCCAGCGGAATGGTGAACTGTTCCTGACGCGCGTCGCCACCCAGACGGTGCCACACGGATTCGAGCAGCCCCTGTTTATTCATCGGCAGGTTGCGCAGGAAGGTGTTGTTCAGGGTGACGCTGAGCAGGGATTTTTGCTCATCAATCCAGCTTTCTGACGGGAAGCGATAGCCAATCTGCAGCGGAATAGTTTCGCCATCCCACAGATAGAGATCCGGAGCGGCGCGGAACGCCACGCGCAGCGGCTCGTGCCAGACGCCACTCACGGTGGTGCTTTGATCTTTACGGATCAGATCGCTAATTTTGACCCGACGATCGGTTGGGATCCAGCGCGGGGCATCATAAGGTTTGCTCACTGGGATCGTCTGCGGCGCAACGTCATCGCTGGCGCTTTGCAGATCGAAATTCCCGCGCGTTAAGCGCCAGGCCGCCGCACGCAGCGCCGTTTCATCGTTGCCGACAATCAGCAGCAGCTTGTATACCGGGTTCGCCGGATTCGGAATGATTTTCAGCAGCGGCTTGCTGGTTTGCGGCAGCGTG
This sequence comes from Enterobacteriaceae bacterium 89, assembly GCA_014156375.1. GTDB lineage: Bacteria > Pseudomonadota > Gammaproteobacteria > Enterobacterales > Enterobacteriaceae > Scandinavium. The sequence goes on from RQJH01000003.1 coordinate 1,780,040, forward strand.
ATGCCTCCCACCTGCTCACCCGGATGACCAATCACGATCCCGTGTTTATCAGGCAGGCGGTCGCGAAGCGCATCAAACGAGATCCCGCGGTAGTCAGCCTGGATCCCCAGCCAGGAGGAAACCACGGACGCCGCGCTGATGGTATCCGCGCTAAAACGGGCCGGGAAACTGATTGATACGCTGGCTGGCGTCATCTGCATGCTGTCGAAGAACGGACGCGGGAAGTGGCTTAAGTCGGAGCCAATATCCAGCTGCTGCGCTTCCCAGTTGAACCGGGAAGTGGGCATGATCACCACGCGGTATTTATCCGTCAGATCACGCAGACACTGCTGGGCATCGCCGTCGTTGATCTTAAAGCTCAGGTTGTTGCTCGACACCATCAGCGCCGCCGGAATATCGAGCTGATAATGGGAAATATCATTTTCCGCCGCGCCCAGCGGGACGGTGCCCAGAGGCTGGCCGTTCATCATCAGCTGCAGCGTGGCGTTACGGGCCGCCATCTCCGGCGTGACTTTCACATCCAGCATCAGCTGCGCCATGGTCACGACCTGATCGCCAGGCAGGGTAAAATCAGCCCCGCCCTGAAGCTGGCCGCCGCTCAGGATCACGCCTTCTGGCATCCCCATCTGCGACAGCGTCAGCCCGCTGACCAGCGAAGGCACCAGTCCACCCAGCGGCGGCGTGGTGTCATCCTGAACCGGTGCGACCGCAGGCGGCGTAACCGCCGCGGCAGCTGCGCTGTCTGGTTCGGTAACTTCAGTTTGTGGCGCAGGAGTAGCCGTTTCCGCGGGTGCATCTGGAGCAGGCACGGGCGCGGTATTATCCGGGGCCGCAGCCGGAGCAGCATCCGCCAGCGGCGAAGGGAAGCTCAGCGGGGCTGAAGCCTCCGGGGTAGTCTCTTCACTGTGCAAAGCAGGAGCCAGCAGCGCGCCAATCAGCAGCGCCAGCGTCGAAAGTCGTTTCATACCCGGCCATCCTCTTTTGCCAGTGCCGCCCGCAGACGGCGGTTTTCCTTACGTGATTTCCAGCTCAGCCAGAACAGCTCAAAGACGCAGCGCAGAATGGTAACAAACGAACGGAACGGATTGTCCTGCGGACGCGGCGGGTTGATCCACGCATCGGCACGGGACAGCACCACGCGCACCAGTTCGCGGCGGCGCGACAGCGGGATATTCTCTTCAAACATCATGCGGATATAGCGGTCGTCCGAGGCGATCATTTTGGCCGGAATCGAAATTGCTCCCGATTCCAGAATCAGCTCCACCTCTTCGATTTCATCATGCAGATGACGCTCGTCCTGCACCACGATACGACAGCCGCCCATCGACAGGTCCGCCGTTTTGCTGCGGGAAACAATGCCGCTGGCGTAGTGGATAAGCACCGGGATATCGACATCAATACGGATGGTTTTACGGGTCTGTTTCGATTCCCGCGCCACGGCAATCGCCGCCAGCAGGAAGATCAGGCTGTACAGCCCCCAGCCCACGTTAAGGGCAATAACGCTGGGATCGGAGCCGAAATAGTCGTGGCCGAGCGCCCGGACAATCCCCGCAATCACCGCCACGCCGAGCAGAAACGCCACCACCAGATGCGGGCGCACAACGGCAAAATCAAAATAGCCCACGTCCAGCAGCTGGCCTTTGTCCGTCACGTTGAACTTGCCCCGTTTCGGGAAAACCATCGTAATAAGCGTTGGCAGCACCAGGTGGAACGCCAGCACGATATCGTAGATTTCCCCCCAGAAGCTGTAGCGATAGCGACCGTTCATCCTCGAACCGACGTAAATCGCGAGGAACAGATGCGGCAGCGCATAGGCCACAATCAGGCTGGCGGAAGAGTGAATGATATTGAGGTTAAACAACAGGTAAGCGAGCGGCGCGGTGACAAACACCACGCGTGGCAGAGCAAACTGGTAATAAAGCATGGCGCTGAGGTAGCACAGCCGCTGCTGGAACGTCAGCCCTCGGCCCCACAGCGGGTTATCCATACGGAAAATCTGAGTCATGCCGCGCGCCCAGCGGGTACGCTGAATGACGTGCAGCACCAGACGTTCGGTAGCCAGACCGGCAGCCAGCGGGATATCAATAAACGCCGATTTCCAGCCCAGACGCTGCATTTTGAGCGCGGTATGCGCATCTTCGGTGACGGTTTCTACCGCAAAGCCGCCAATCTCTTCCAGCGCGCTGCGGCGGATTACCGCACAGGAGCCACAGAAGAAGGTGGCGTTCCAGTTGTCGTTGCCCTGTTGGATCGGGCCATAGAACAGCATCCCTTCGTTCGGGATATTGCGACCGACGGAGAGGTTGCGCTCAAACGGATCCGGCGAGTAGAAGTAGTGCGGGGTTTGCACCAGCGCCAGTTTCGGGTCTTTCAGGAAACCGCCCACGGTCGCCTGCAGGAACACGCGGGTAGCCACGTGGTCACAGTCAAAGACGCAGATAAGCTCACCTTTGGTCAGCTTCATCGCATGGTTCAGGTTGCCTGCTTTGGCATGCTTGTTATCCGGACGGGTGATATAGCCGACGCCCACGTCCGCGGCAAACACCGCAAACTCGCTGCGCTTGCCGTCATCCAGCAGATAGATTTTCATCTTGTCTTTCGGATAGTCGATACACTGCGCCGCCAGCACGGTATCGCGCACCACATCGAGCGGTTCGTTATAGCTTGGGATATAAACATCCACCGTCGGCCACAGCGACATATCGTCCGGCAGCGGGGTAATTTCCCGCTTCAGCGGCCAGACGGTCTGTAAATAGTTCAGCAGCAGCATCACCCAGATATAGACTTCCGCCAGAAAAAGCCCGGTCCCCAGAATTAATTCAATTTCAGAATTAAAATGCAGAGTTTGGGTTAAGCGAAAATACATATAGCGGGTGGACATCAGCAGTGAGGTCACCACCATGATCACCGACACGCTGCGCCGTTTGCTGAAGCCCATTAAAAAAAGAATGCCGATACTCAGCAGGCCGAAAATAAACTGTTTCTGGCCGTCCATGGGTGTGGCGATAATCAGCAGAGCAACGGGAGCCAGCGCCAGGACCAGCACCCAGAAAAGGAACTTTTTCATAAGCAACCCTGAATATTTTAAAGCCCGGCAGACATGCGTGGCATGTTATGTACCGTGCCATCCCCAACTTTGACGCCGAGTTTCGCGGCGACTTTTTTGGCAATAATTTCGATATCAAACGCCGCCGCTGAGGCCGGGCTGAATTCGAAAATTGATTTTTGTGAGGCGTTAGCTTCAATCACGCTTTCATCGCGATGAATGATGCCAATCAGCTGGTCACCCAGACGCTCTTCCATAAAAGCGGTGACGTCGCGGCTGATTTGCCGACGGCTGTCACTTTGGTTAACCACAAAAAAATGACCGTGCTTATGGTTCAGCGCTTCGCCGGTCAGGCGGTTGTTTTCTACGTGCGGCAGCAGGGACATTGAGGCAGTATCCGCCATCAGTGTGACCAGATGAATATCCGCCAGCGGCGTCATCGCCTTCAGAGCCGCCGATGGGCCCGGCGGAAAATCCGCCACAATAACCAGCCCAGGATAATTGAGCAGAGTGCCCAGACCACGTGCCAGGAAGTGTTCATCGTTGGCGAGTTTATCTTCAAATTCAACGCGCTGCTGCTCGCTCACTTCGCCGTAGGGCAGCACGAACATGTTGCCACCGGCACCCAGCACAAACGGGCTCCAGTCATAGGATTCGGCAGAGCGGGCTACATAGCCGCGCTCGTCGGAGAGAGGCACGCCAAAATGCAGGCGCAGGGCGTTTTGCACGTCAAAATCGATGGCCAGCACTTTACTGCCTGCACGCGCCAGCGCATAAGTCAGGTTGGCTGCGAGAGTTGTTTTACCCACGCCACCTTTGGGGGAACAGACGCAAATTAACGGCATGAAGCAATCCTTTCCAGCAATGATTTTAAGGGCTGATCTTTTTCTTCTTTATCGGCTTTACCCACAATTTCCGCCGTCTTAGGCGCAAACAGATGTGAATAGCTGTTATTTTCCGCTGCGGGGGTCTGCACCGGCTTTCTGGCAACGGGCTGCGGCGCAGGAGCAGGCGGTGCCGCTACCACGCGCGGAGCCTGAGGTGGAGTTACCACCAGCGGCGCTTCAACAGGCTGGGCCGGCGCTTCAGGCTCAGGTTGCTGCGCCATTTGCGAGGTGACACTCTGCATAATCGACGAGGCATGTCTCTCATGCGGCTGCATGTCCGGTACGGCGGGACGCAGTTGAGGAACTTCATGGGGCACGAAGGCATCAGCAGAGACGGGCTGGGGAACAACCTGCGAGACGGAGCCGCCCACGCCTAAAGAGGAGATTTCATCGCCAGATGGCGACAATTGTTCCAGGATCGCCCAGTCTCCACGCTCGTGCGCGGTCGTTTGGGCCGAAAGATCCTTGAACTCAAGATTTTGCGTGCGTGTTTTGTCCTTAAACCGCTGCAAATCATCATAATGGTTCATAGTAACCCCATGATTTACAAAAATATTATGACAATACCTTGCTGTTTATTGTGTATCCGTTCAATTACAGCATAGTGTATTTTATTGGAAGTCGAGTGCTTGCCTTATCAAAGAGTTAATCCCACTACGTAACTATTAAGCGGGGATTTAATGTTAATAAGAGCTGGTGTAATTAGCGCAATATTTTCATAGTTCCTGAACGGCGACTATCTTTTTTTATCCTCAGAATAGCCTCAGTTTTTTCTACTGCTTTATTCGCATATAAGCAATAGAACAGACTACTGATACGTAAAAGCGCAATATAGAGACATACCTAACGACAAATATCAGGATTAATCCTTTAGGATTAAAAATCATCTTGGTAATTTTCTCATACTTAATGAAATTAATTGTTACATTTGATTCGTTAATAACTGCGTAATTTCTGAGGGGATAAAAAAACCGGAGCACAGGTCTCCGGTTCAGTGGCAGGTTTTATTCCCGCTTTAAGCCAACGGCTTTTCCCCGTTTTCATCCTGATCGACCGCAAAGCAGGCCACCAGCTGGCCGCCGTAGTCTTTCAGCTGAGGCTGCAGCTGAGTACACGGACCAAAACGACGACGGCAGCGTGCGTTGAAGGCACAGCCAGGCGGTGGATTCAGCGGGCTTGGCAGTTCGCCGGTCAGCTTGATACGCTCGCGGCGCTCATCCGGGTTCAGACGCGGTGTCGCCGACAGCAGTGCCTGGGTATAAGGATGCTGTGGATTATTGAAGATTTGGTCCTTGGTCCCTTTCTCCACGCAGCGGCCCAGATACATCACCATCACTTCATCAGCGATGTGTTCCACCACCGACAGGTCGTGCGAGATGAAGACATACGACAGGCCCATGTCCTGCTGTAAATCCATCATCAGGTTCAGCACCTGTGCACGTACCGAAACGTCGAGCGCGGAAACCGGCTCATCGGCAATCACCACATCCGGATCCAGCATCAGACCGCGGGCAATGGCGATACGCTGACGCTGGCCGCCGGAGAACATGTGCGGATAACGGTCGTAATGTTCGGTTTTCAGACCGACTTTCGCCATCATCTCCAGCACCTTAGCGCGTCGCTGTTCTTTGCTGAGCGTGGTGTTGATGATTAGCGGCTCTTCCAGAATCTGGCTGACTTTTTTACGCGGGTTCAGCGAGCCATACGGGTTCTGGAACACGATCTGGATTTTCTGCCGACGCAGTTTCTGCGCATGCGGATCGTGCTTCAGCAGATCCTGTCCTTGATAGTAAAGCTCACCGCCGGTCGGGGTTTCAATCATCGTCAGCAGACGGCCCAGCGTGGATTTACCACAGCCGGATTCCCCTACCACCGCCAGCGTTTTGCCGCGCTCAAGGGTAAAGGAAACGCCGTCCAGCGCTTTCACCAGGCGCTCCGGGGCAAAAATCCCCTTCTTCACCGGGTAGTGTTTTTTCAGGTCGATCGCGTGCAGTAATGGCTGCGGCGAGGTGGCCTCATGCGTACTCATAGTGTCGGCCTCCCGGCATCATCAAGGGGATAGTGGCATTTGGACTGACGGCCACCGTCAACGGCGTTCAGGCCTGGCTCTTCGCTGCGGCATTTATCGGTCGCATACGGACAGCGCGGGTTGAGCAGACAGCCGTTCGGACGGTCGTATTTGCCCGGAACCACGCCCGGCAGTGAGGCCAGACGGGCTTTGTCCTGCGCGAACTCCGGCAGTGCACGCAGCAGCGCCTGGGTGTACGGATGGCGCGGCGCGCGGAAGATATCCTGCGCGGCTCCGGTTTCCACTACCTGGCCTGCGTACATCACAATAATTTTGTGAGCTGCTTCCGCCACCAGCGCCAGATCGTGGGTGATCAGCACCAGCGCCATGTTCTCTTTCTGCTGCAGCTCCAGCAGCAGCTCGATGATCTGCGCCTGAATGGTCACGTCCAGCGCGGTTGTCGGTTCATCGGCAATCAGCAGCTTCGGCCGACAGGCAATCGCCATCGCGATCATTACGCGCTGGCTCATCCCACCGGAAAGCTGGTGCGGATACACGTCCAGACGCGAAGCCGGGTCAGGAATGCCGACCAGGTTCAGCAGGTCGATCGCACGCTGACGACGGGTTTTCTTGTTGCCGCCCTGATGCACCTTAATGGCTTCCATAATCTGGTAGCCGACGGTGTAGCACGGGTTGAGGCTGGTCATCGGATCCTGGAAAATCATCGCCACTTCGGCGCCCACCAGCTGGCGGCGCTCTTTCTCGGAGATGCGCTTCAGGTCGCGACCGTTAAACTCCAGCTTTTCCGCCATCACGCGGCCCGGGTAATCAATCAGCCCCATTATTGCCAGCGAGCTCACCGATTTACCGGAGCCGGATTCGCCGACGATGCCGACCACTTCGCCCTGCTTTACGCTATAGCTGATGCGGTCCACGGCGCGAAACGGGGTGCCTGCGTCACCGAAGTGCACCGATAATTTATCTACATTTAATAACGCCATCTCGTGCCTCTTACTGCTTCAGTTTGGGATCCAGCGCGTCTCGCAGACCATCGCCCATCAGGTTAAATGCCAACACCGTCAGCAGGATAGCGAGACCCGGGAAGGTCACGACCCACCAGGCGCTTTGCGCGAACTGCAACACGTCGGAGAGCATGGTGCCCCACTCCGGTGTTGGCGGTTGCGCACCCATGCCAAGGAAGCCAAGAGCAGCCATATCAAGAATGGCGTTAGAGAAACCGAGCGACGCCTGAACGATCAGCGGTGCAAGGCAGTTTGGGAAAATATTGACGAACATCTGACGCATCGCACCGGCACCCGCCACGCGGGAAGCGGTCACGTAATCGCGGTTCACTTCGACCAGCACGGCGGCGCGGGTTAAACGGACGTAGTGCGGCAGGGCGACGAAGGTCAGCGCCAGCGCGGCGTTGCCAATCGACGGACCGAAAATAGCCACCAGCACCAACGCCAGCAACAGGCTCGGCAGCGCCAGCATGATATCGACGATACGCATAATGACGTTATCAACGATGCCGCCGAAATAGCCTGCCACCAGACCGAGGACAACGCCCAGAATCAGCGACAGCACCACCACCATACAGCCCACCAGCAGCGACAGACGCGCGCCGTACATCAGACGGGACAACACGTCGCGGCCGACATCGTCCGTACCGAACAGATGTGCAAGACTGCCGCCTTCCTGCCAGAAAGGCGGAACCAGCAGCGAGTCACGGAACTGATCCGCCGGATTATAAGGTGCCAGCCAGTTAGCGAAGATAGCGATAAACATCACCACCAGCACATACACCAGGCCGACGACCGCGCCCTTGTTACGTTTAAAATAGTGCCAGAACTCCTGCAGCGGGGTCATTGGCACCGGTGCAGCAACTTTAGTTTCAGTGACTTGTGACATGATGGCCCCTTACTTCTTATGCCGAATACGCGGGTTCACCACGCCGTAGAGCAGGTCCACCAGCAGGTTAACGAGAATAATCATCGTCGCCACCAGCAGCACCCCACCCTGCACCACCGGATAGTCACGGCGCTGCAGTGCATCAATCAGCCAGCGCCCAAGGCCCGGCCAGGAGAAGATTGTTTCGGTCAGGATCGCCCCTGCCAGCAGCGTACCGACCTGCAGGCCGATAACGGTGACAACCGGCAGCATCGCATTACGCAGCGCATGGATAACGATAACGCGCATGCGGGTCAGGCCTTTGGCGCGAGCGGTACGAATGTAGTCCTCGCCCAGCACTTCCAGCATCGCCGAACGGGTCATACGCACGATCACCGCCAGCGGGATAGTGCCCAGCACGACCGCCGGTAACACCATGTGCGCTACGGCATCCGCGAAATCGCCTGACTCGCCCCAAATCAGGGTATCAATCAGCATAAACCCGGTCAGAGGCTGGCTGTCGTCGAGGAAGATGGAGTCGCTGATACGCCCGGAAACCGGAGCCAGGTTCAGCTGCACGGAGACCAGCATGATCAGCATCATGCCCCACCAGAAGATAGGCATGGAGTAACCGGTTAAGGCCAGGCCTACAGCGGTGTGGTCGAAAATGGAGCCGCGTTTTACCGCCGCCAGCACGCCGACAGGAATACCCACCGCAACGGCGAAAATCATGGCGCAAACGCCAAGTTCAAGCGTGGCTTTAAAGCGCGGAACGAACTCGGTCCAGACCGGAAGTCGGCTTTTCAGCGAGATCCCTAAATCGCCGTGAAGCACGCCCCAGACATAGTTGACATACTGCTGCCACAGCGGTTTATCAAGTCCCATTGCAGCCAGAAGCTGCGCATGACGCTCAGGGGAGATACCACGTTCACCTGCCATGATCAGCACCGGATCGCCGGGGATCATATGTACAAAGGCAAAGGTGAGGAGGGTGATACCGATAAAGGTCGGGATGACGAGTCCCAAACGTCGGAGGATGAACTGCAACATAACACGTACTCTCTTTAGTGACGTTCTGCCTGGTGACAGTTCGCCCGTATTGCTCAAATTCTTTACCCCCTCTCACGGAAGGGAGAGGGGGTAAAGCGTAGTGCTATTTTAATTATTCAACAGAGACGTTTTCGAAGTGGTGTTTGCCAAGTGGATCAACCACATAGCCTTTCACTTCTTTACGCACTGGTTCGTACACGGTGGAGTGAGCGATGATCAGCGCCGGAGCCTGATCGTGCATCACCACCTGAGCCTGTTTGTACAGCTCAATACGTTTGTTGTGATCGTCGGTCGCACGCGCCGGTTGGATCAGGTCTTCAAACGGCTTGTAGCACCAGCGAGAGTAGTTGGAACCGTCTTTCGCCGCAGCGCAGCTGAACAGGGTCGCGAAGAAGTTATCCGGATCCCCGTTGTCACCGGTCCAGCCCATCATCACGCTCTGGTGTTCACCGGCTTTCGCACGCTTGAGGTACTCGCCCCACTCGTAGGTCACGATGTTGGCTTTCACGCCCACTTTCGCCCAGTCAGCCTGAATCATCTCAGCCATACGGCGAGCGTTCGGGTTGTATGGACGCTGAACTGGCATAGCCCACAGGTCGATGGTGAAGCCGTCAGCATGGCCCGCTTCTTTCAGCAGCTCTTTGGCTTTTTCCGGATCGTAGGTGTAATCCTTAACGTCGTCGTTATAGCCCCACATGGTTGGCGGGATCAGGTTCTTGGCAGCAACGCCTGCGCCCTGATAAACGGCTTTGATGATCGCTTCTTTGTTCACCGCGTAGGTCAGCGCCTGACGCACTTTCACTTCATCCAGCGGTTTCTTCTCGGTGTTGAAGGAGAGATAGCCCACGTTCAGACCCGCCTGAGACAGCAGGTTGATGTTTTTGTCTTCCTTCATGCGCGCGATGTCAGCCGGGTTCGGGTACGGCATCACCTGGCATTCGTTTTTCTGCAGTTTGGCGTAGCGCACGGAAGCATCTGGAGTGATGGAGAACACCAGACGATCGATCTGCGGCTTGGTACCCCAGTAGCCCGGGAACGCTTTGTACAGAATACGGGAGTCTTTCTGGTACTGCAGCAGCTGGAACGGACCGGTACCGATTGGGTTCAGGTCAACTTTCTCCGGCGTACCGGCTTTCAGCATGTTGTCAGCATATTCTTTGGAGAGGATAGACGCGAAGTCCATCGCCAGATCCGCGAGGAACGGAGATTCCGGACGAGTCAGTACGAACTGAACGGTATTGTCGTCCACTTTCTTCACTTCGCTAATCAGATCAGGCAGACCCATGCCTTCAAAGTATTCGTAGCTGCCGCCAGAAACTTTGTGGTACGGGTTTTTGTCGTTCTTCTGACGATCGAAGGAGAACACGATGTCGTCCGCGTTCATGTCGCGAGTCGGTTTGAAATCTTTATTGTCCTGCCACTTCACGCCCTGACGCAGGTGGAAGGTGTAGGTTTTACCGTCCGGGCTCACGTCCCATTTTTCGGCCAGGCCTGGGACGATTTCGGTGGTACCAGTTTTGAATTCAACCAGACGGTTATAAATAGGCACAGAGCTGGCATCGTAAGTGGTACCAGAGGTAAAGAGCTGTGGGTTAAAGCCTTCCGGCGAACCTTCTGAACAGTAAACCAGGGTCTTGGCCTGAACGCTTGCTGCAACGGTCAGTGCCACCAGGCTAAGACCAAGCTTCAGCATCCCTGACTTTTTCAAGGAAATACTCATTATTGTGCTCCAACTATGATGTTTGTTTGTTGTGTATTTCCGCCAGGCCATTATTTGTTTTTTACCCGGTCTGGTCGGTAGTGCCCGAAGGCGTTAAAAGGGCTGGAGAATCCTTTCAGAAGAGCGGCTGAGTTGCAGCGCAGATCCTCCCTGAAATGCCCCTCATGCCCTACAATCTGTCAACAGAATGTGAAAACGTCAATACAGGTAACCGGGTTTTACATCAGCGTTGAGAATTGACAAACAAAGATTAAAAAAACTTCGAAGGCGCATTTCCAGCAGGGAAATTTATGCTACGCGCTTAACAGCAGCACAATCATCTTCACACTTTGCAATAACCAGTGATTAACAATTGTGCGAATTGGCGAAAATTTCTTGCGGAATGGTGATAATCTGAGCGGTAAATAGCGTGAACGTTAAAGCGCACAGGTAAAAATGCTGAGCTTATCCATAAGTAACGCCATATTAGAACTAAGCAAATATAGAAAAATACAATGCAATATGTCACAAAACGGTGAACTGGTGGCGGGAAGTGGCGATGGTGCGGATTTTTGCTGGTTTGCTGGTCTGGTATTCGAGCTGCCTGATGCCCTCTCCCCGCCCCTCTCCCACAGGGAGAGGGAGAACAGCAAATCAAACACGCCGCTCGATCGGTTCCCTCGCCCCTCCGGGGAGAGGGTTAGGGAGAGGGGGGAGTCTCCCAACCCACAAACTACAGACGAAAAAAAACCTGCTTTAAAAAGCAGGTTTTTCAAATGTGGTCGGCGAGAGAGGATTCGAACCTCCGACCCACTGGTCCCAAACCAGTTGCGCTACCAAGCTGCGCTACTCGCCGAATGCGGAGCGCATCTTACTGCTGCGATGCACCCCCGTCAATCCCTTTTATAGCAAATCCTTACTGGTCGGCGAGAAACTCGCCACTCTGTTACTGAGCCTTTGCCGGAACGTGGCACCAGTTGTTATTTTCGTTGATCCCACCGTCCGGTGAGGTATAGCCCAGACAGCCCATAATGGTGTCATAAAGCTCAACGTGGCGATGCGGAACCTTCATCTGCGCCTGCTGTTTCAGGTGCTCGAAAGCCTGCTCGTGCTGCGGGTTCTCCAGATACTTATCCGACATCCACACCAGCAGCGGCACGCGGAACTGCTCCGGCGGTGCCAGTTTGCGCGGCGTACCGTGCAGGTGCTCTTTCTCGTTGATGGATTCACCGTGGTCGGCCGCATAGAAGACGATCGCCTTCTTATCGCGCAGCTGGTCCAGCACTTTGCTGATAAAAGTATCGACGTACAGCACGGAGTTATCGTAAGCGTTGATCATCTCCTGCTTGCTGCACTTGTCGTTCACCCCGACGCACTCCGGCCCCCACTTCGCGAAATCACGCGTGTAGCGCTGGTAGTAGCTCCAGTGCGACCCTTTGGTGTGCAGGATCATCAGGTGCTTACCCTGCGGATGGTTTTGCAGGGAGATTGCCGTCTCGTCCAGCAGCAGCATGTCATCCACGCTTTTCCCGCGGTTGCGCGGCTCGGCGCCAATCTGCTCGCGGTAGGCAATGTTATCCGCCATGGTGTTGCTGTAGAACCACATCTCGCTTTGCATCGCGAACAGGTCTGAGCTGAAGCCAAGCTGCTTGAGCACTGCAAACACGTTTTGTTCTTTCAGCGTACGCTGTGGATTGTCGTCCGCACCGCCCTGACGCACAAACATGCAGCGCAGCGAGAGTTTGGTCGCCGTATCGCAGGACGTGCCGCGGAAGGCCACCAGGTTTTTCTCCTGAGCCAGTTTTGGCGTGGTATCGCGGTTATAACCCAGGATCCCCATGTGATCCCAGCGGGTGGTTTCACCGATGATAAACACCACGTAGGTATCATCCAGGTCTTTGCCCGGCGAGACATAAGTGTATTTTTGGGCCGGATTAATCAACGAGCGGTTATCCGTCGATTCATCCACCTGCGCCCAGGCGTACAGCCCCAGCGCTGAAATCCAGTTGCTCGGCAGATAGGAGTTCGCAATGACTCCGCCGTAGCTTGGCATATCCGCTTTCGCCGTTTTCTCAACGCCCTTCTGCTGCTTCTCCATCAGGCGGATAGGTGCCCACACCAGCAGCCCGGCCATCACCACCACGGCAATATTACGAACCCGCTGTCCACGGGTGCGCAGCTGACGCAGTAGCGTGTAGCGGCAGCGGTTACTCCAGATGAAAAACAGCGGCGGCAGACTCGACAGCACGGTCCAGATCATAAAGCCGCGCCCCACCACCTCTTTCGATAAATCGATATCGGTGGTCATCACCGAGGCGACGATACCATAGCCAATCACCACATTCATAAACGACATGTAGTAGCTGGCCGCGGCGGAAATGATCACCACCAGCGAAGCCAGGACTTGCCACGGGCGGCGGCCAAAAAGGGAGAGCAGGCGGAGTAAGAAGAAAGTGGCAAGGACAGAGCCGAAAACTTCAATCAGGGCAAAAATTCCGTTTGTTACCGTCAGATTTTCAGCATAGCCCTCCAGGCGCCTGAACAGGACCGCTCCATTGAGGAACAGGCCGATATACACAGCAAGAAACACGCAAAGTCGCTGCTGCGTTAGGGATTTAATATATTTCATGCAAGCAAAACCCTGAAAAATGGGTATAAAAAAACCGGCCTCATTGCCGGAATAGCAATAAGCAGGTTAAGTCATCGCGTAAGAAACGGTATAAGAAACGTCTATAAGCGCCACAAGTAGACCATACCGCATAGGAAAAGTGCGAACAGGAAGTGTGATCCGGGCAATATTTACAAAAAGAATTGCCCGGTTCGAAGGATTTATTAGCGGAATGTGTTACGCCCTGTCGTAGGGCGTTTCAGTCTCAGGCATGCGCCTGTTGCAGAACTTCGATTTTTGGCTGGCGAATGGTGGTGGAAAGCGCCAGAGAGAGGATCAGCAGGGCGAAGATCACGCAGAAGGTCACATAAAAACCGCCGAACAGCGAGGCAATGATAGAGCCGCAAATGCTGCCGATACCGAAACCGAGATAAATCACGCCGTAGTTTTTGGCCAGGTTGTTCAGCCCAAAGAACTCGCTCACCAGCGAAGGGAAGACGGTAATGGTGCCGCCGAAGTTAAAAGCTACGCAGGCAATCGCGGCGAAGAAGCTCACGGCATTCAGCGGGGCAAACAGCAGTGCTGCCATCCCGACCAGTGAAATCACCTGACCAATGGTGATCACCCGGATACGAGCAATTTTATCGGAGAGGATACCCAGCACCAGGCGACCGCTCAGGTTAGCGATGGAAATCACCGTCACCGCATTCGCCGCCGTCATCACATCAAGATGAACCATGCCCTGGGCGATATCTTTCGCCACGCCAATCACGTACAGGCCACTCATGCAGGCCGTCAGGAACATCACCGCCAGCATCCAGTACTGCGGTTTACGCATCGACTGAGCCAGAGTGAAATCGTTCTCCACGGTGCCATTGACGGTTTTGACTTCCTGCAAAGGCGCATCTTTCATCAGCGTTGCGCCGAAGACAATCATCACCAGCACGATCGCGCCCCAGATCATAAAGGTCTGCTCGAGACCGACGCTTGCCAGCAGCTGGCTGTCGATAAACTTAAAGCCAAGGCTGCCCAGGCCATAAGCCCCGATAGAGAAAGCAGAAATCAGCCCTTTACGCTCCGGGAACCACTTCACGCAGTTCGACAGCGTCAGCAGATAACCCGCGCCGTCTGCCAGACCTACCAGAATGCCCGCGCTCAGCCACAGCATCATCAGGCTGTTGGCATGCGCGGTGAGGAAAAAGCCGACGCCCAGCAATATCCCTGAGGCCATGGTGACGCGCTTAACGCCAAAACGTTCCTGCAATTTACCGGCAACGGAGGAAGAGATCGCCAGACCGAGGCTTAACAGGCCGAAAGAGAAGGCAACCTGGCTTACCGGCTCATCCAGCTTGCTGGAGAGCGCGCCGTTAAACAGGCTCCAGGTGTAAACCGAACCCAGCGCGAACTGGGTAATGATGGTGCCGAACAGCGTCAGCCAGCGGGTGGAAGGGCGAATTGCAGCGTTCATAGCGGAAGTGCCTTATCAAAGTTAACTGCCGCTAAAATAACGAAGTGCCTTTCATGCCGGGTGAAAAAAGGCATGAACTGCCGTCAGTACGGAATGAAATGCCGTTAAGAAGGAATGAATGGCATTGTAGTAAAACTAAAAATGAGAAAGTTAGTGCCCACTATCGCAGTAGCTCGCCCCCGTTCTGTAACGCAGAGGTAAAACAACTGAATGAAAATGTTAAAAACGCGCGCTAACGCCCATGATGTAGAGATAGTTTGACCCTTCGCTCAAATTATCCGCCTGGGAAAGCGAAGCGTAGGCCGCAATATTTTGATTCAGCAGCAAATCTGCGCCAAGGGTGACGTCCATCCAGTTACCATCCTGAGTGGAAGTAGGCGTGCGGTTCAGGCCAGACTGAGATTTCCACTGATTATCGCCAAACTGCTGGTTGTAGCTGATTTGCGCCCATGGATGCACGCCTCCCCACAGCGGCTGCGAATCAAAGCGCCAGCCAAGCGTGCTGACGCTCGCATGCCACATCGGATCGGTTAAGGCCGTGGTGCTGGTCCCGCTGTCGCCAAACTCGTTCCACATCGACGTGGACGATCCATCATAATGCCAGCTGGCAACCGGGCCGGTGCTGAATTGCGCGCTCAAAGGAAGATTCCAGCCGATGCTCAGAGTCCGGGTAGCGTCCAGTGGGGTTTCATCCGGCATCGTCATAGCAACACCAGGCGCAGGCTGCGAGGCGCTGATCCGTTCGGCCAGAATATCGTCGTAACTCGGTTGGTGATCGCTGTCCCAGGTATAGCGTTCAGGTGTGTTACTGTGGGCGTCAGAAACGATATATTCCTGTTGCCAGGCAAAAGACGATGCAGGCATCAGCGAACCGATAAAAATTGAAAACGGGCAAACAAACACCCGAAAGCCATGGCTTTTCTTAAACAGCATTTTTGCGACTCCGAAAGAGCCGAATCCGGCATTGTTGTTATGATTTTTTACGCGACTGCATATTACTAAATATTGCCATAATATTTCTGCCGTCAAGCTAGTCAGAACATTTCTTCATCGAGATAAAAAGTGGGAGTGCAGGATGGAACGTTGCGGTTGGGTCAGTCAGGATCCGCTTTATATTGCCTATCACGATAACGAATGGGGTGTGCCTCAGCGTGATAACCAGCAGCTGTTTGAAATGATCTGCCTTGAAGGCCAGCAGGCCGGCCTGTCGTGGATCACCGTACTGAAGAAACGTGAAAATTATCGCCAGGCTTTTCACCATTTTGACCCACAGAAAGTGGCGGCAATGACCGAAGAAGAGGTGGAGAAGCAGGTACAAAACGCCGGGATCATTCGCCATCGGGGCAAAATTCAGGCCATTATTGGCAACGCCCGCGCCTTTCTGGCTATGGAAGCCAACGGTGAGCCGTTCAACGAATTCGTCTGGTCTTTCGTCGGCAATCAGCCTCAGCTGCGCCACGCAGCCACGCTGTCAGATATCCCGACCACTACGCCTGAATCAGATGCACTGTCTAAAGCGCTAAAAAAACGCGGCTTCAAATTTGTTGGCTCCACCATCTGCTACTCCTTTATGCAGGCCTGCGGCCTGGTGAATGACCACACCGCTGGCTGCTTCTGCGCCCCAGGAGGTGACGATGATCCAAAAGTGGCAAAGTAACGACATCAACCCGCTGCTGAAGCTGTGGCTGGAAAGCACGATCTTCGCGCATCCTTTTATTGAAGAGCGTTACTGGCACGAAAGCGAGCCGATTGTGCGCAACGTCTATCTGCCTTCGGCGCAGACCTGGGTGTGGGAAGAAAATGGCGCGGTGCTGGGTTTCGTCAGCGTGATCGACGAACGCTTCGTTGGCGCGCTGTTCGTTTCGCCCCAGCATTTAGGCCGCGGAATTGGCCGGGCGCTGCTGGCACAGGCGTGCGCGCAGTACCCGGATTTGAGTCTTGAGGTCTACCAGAAAAACACCAGAGCGGTGAATTTCTACCATGCGCAGGGTTTTCGTATTGAAGACAGCGCATGGCAGGATGAAACCCACCAGCCAACGTGGATTATGCGTTGGCTGGCGGATCAAACGCGGTAAGGGTCAGCGCCGGGCCGCTGTATTTCTCCAGCCACACCAGCGCGGTATTGCCCGCACAGCCGTTCCCCAGCTTCGAGCTGGGGAGATCTTTGGTCAGCACATTCACCGCCCCGTTTTTGCAGATCCCACCGGCCTGAACGTCAAGATCTGGCCACGCGCCTTCATGCAGACAGATAACGCCCGGGCGGATCCCTTCGCTCACCACCGCTCCCGCCAATACCTGCCCGCGTCCGTTCCAGACTCGCACCAAATCACCATCAGCAATGCCGCGCGCTTCGGCATCTTGTGGATGCAGCGTTAACGGCTCACGATTGGCTACCGCATACTGCTCGCGCAAAGCGGTGTAGTTCAGCTGGCTGTGCAGACGATGAGCTGGGTGCGCCGACAGCAGCTGAAGCTGCCCGCTTTCCGCATTGCCGTGCCACTCGTCCGGCTCCAGCCAGGTGGCATGACCGGGGCAATCGGCATAGCCAAACCCGGCAATGCGCTGCGAGAAAATCTCAATTTTGCCGCTGTCGGTTTTCAGCGGATTAGCCTGCGGATCGGCACGGAAGGCCGCGAAGCGGACAAACTGCGTATTCTGCTCACTCTCCGGCATCTCAATCAGCTGATTCGCTTCCCAGAAATCCCGGAACGGCGGCAGCGTCACCTGCTGGCTTGCGCCGCGCTGTTCGGCAATCTCGTAGAAAGTTTCCAGCCATTCCAGCTCGGTTTTGCCTTCGGTGAAGCGCTCGTGCCCGCCCTGCTGCCAGCGCTCGCTTAAATCGGCAAACACATCCCAGTCGTTGCGGGCTTCATCGCGCGCTGGAACGACCTGTTTCATCGGCACCAAGTGCTGGTTGCTGTAATCGCCGGTCATGGTCAGATCGTTGCGTTCAAATGAGGTGGTGGCTGGCAGCACAATGTCCGCATGGCGGGCCGCTGCGGTCCAGAAGCATTCGGAAATCACCACCAGCTCTGGCTTCTGCCAGGCGCGGATCAGGCGGTTGGTATCCTGATGATGAGTGAAGTTAGCGCCGCCCGCCCACCAGACGAAGCGGATATCAGGGAAATGCCTGTCCATCCCGTTGTGCTGATACGGCGCGCCCGGGTTTTCCAGCGCCTCAACAATTCGCGCCACCGGGATTTTATCCACCGCGTCCGTGCCGCCCGGCACGCTGCCCTGCATCGAGGCCAGCACGGCTGAACGGCGGGTTGGGTTGCCGCCGTTGGCAAAGTGATAGGAAAGACCGAAGCCACCGCCCGGTGTGCCAATCTGTCCTAGCATTGCTGCCAGCGTGACCAGCATCCAGTGTTTCTGCTCGCCAAACTGCTGGCGCTGCATTCCCCAGCCGGACATCAGCATGGTGGTATTTTCGTGGAATAACTTCGCCAGTTCGCGAATTTTCTCTGCACTGATGCCGCAAATCTCTGCCGCCCACTCAGCGGTTTTGGCCACGCCGTCGCGCTCACCGGAGAGGTAAAGCGCGAAAGTCTCATAGCCCGTCGTGCAGCGCTGCAGGAATTCAGGATCGTGCCAATTATTTTCCACCAGCGTATGTGCGATGCCGAGCATCAGCGCCACGTCGGTGCCCATATGCGGGGCAATCCACTCCATCTTATCGCCAAAGAAATCGACGGTTTCTGAGCGCATCGGATCGATGCAAATCAGCCGTTTGCCGCTTTTGCGTAGCGCGTCGAAATAAGGAATGCCCTGCTCATCGGAAGCATTCCAGGCAATCTTCAGCGTATTGAGCGGGTTGGCGCTCCACAGCACCACCACATCGGTATGTTCCAGCACCAAAGGCCAGCTGGTCTGCTGTTGATAGACTTCATTACCGCCGACCACGTACGGCATGATCGCCTGCGCCGCACCCGTCGAGTAATCGCCAAGATGGCCGGTGTAGCCGCCAGCCAGGCTCATATAGCGCTGAAGCAAAGTCGCCGCTTTATGGAACACGCCGTTTGAACGCCAGCCGTAGGATCCGGCAAAAATAGACGATGGCCCATAGCTGCTGCGGATCCGCTGATGCTGAGTGTGGATGAGATTTAGCGCATCCTCCCAGCTGACTCGCACAAACTCATCCTGCCCACGAACGCCCTGCGGACTGTCCGGCGAGGCCAGAAAACCTTTACGCACCATCGGCCAACGCACGCGTGTTTTGCTGTGCACCTGGTCGCGCACCACGCTTTGCAGCGAGTTCGCATAAGTGCCGGACAGAGCGCCACGGGAAGAAAATACCGTGTCGCCATCGGTTTCAACCAGCATCGGCCCCCAGTGGGCAGCGGTGAGGATGGTTTTTGTTGCAGATGAGTGTGCCAAAACAGGCTCCTGGTTAACGGATTGCAGGTGTGGCGACGGCGTTTTTTGTTCACCGTTCGATTTGTTTACAAAATTCAGAATTGTTCCGGGAATTTTCCTCAATTTCACGCGTCATAATCAACCGCCACGGTCGCCGTGGCAAAGAATAAAAAGGATTAAGGAAATAAGATGAAAAAACGCGTAATCATGATTGCCGCAGCGGTTAGCGGTGCCCTGGCCCTTTCAGGCTGTACCACTAACCCGTATACCGGCGAACGCGAAGCAGGGAAATCCGGCATTGGCGCGGGTATTGGCGCGCTGGCGGGTGCGGGTATCGGTATGCTTTCTTCCTCGAAGAAAGATCGCGGTAAAGGCGCGCTGATTGGCGCGGCGGCCGGTGCAGCCGTTGGCGGTGGCGTGGGCTATTACATGGACGTGCAGGAAGCCAAACTGCGTGAGAAAATGCAGGGAACGGGCGTCAGCGTCACCCGTAACGGCGACAACATCGTGCTGAACATGCCAAGCAACGTCACCTTCGACAGCAGCAGCGCCAACCTGAAACCTGCCGGGGCCAACACCCTGACCGGCGTGGCGATGGTGCTGAAAGAGTACGAGAAAACCGCGGTGAACGTAGTCGGCTATACCGACAGCACCGGCAGCCAGGATCTGAACATGCGTCTGTCACAGCAGCGCGCCGACTCTGTTGCCAGCTCGCTGATCACTCAGGGCGTGGCGGCGAATCGCATCCGCACCTCCGGAATGGGCCCGGCTAATCCTGTCGCCAGCAACAGCACGGCAGAAGGGAAAGCGCAGAACCGTCGCGTGGAAATTACCCTCAGCCCGTTGCAGTAATCTCTCTCCCGGCCGCACTTCGTGGCCGGGTCTCTCTTTCCCCCTAAAATCGGGGCTGGCGCATCCCTCTCTGCTGTGGCTAACTGATTACCAAGCCTGCTAATGAATGGAGATGTGTGAATGAAGCCGTCCGTTGTTCTCTATAAGCCGCTGCCTGACAATCTACTGCAACGCCTGGAAACCCATTTCAGCGTAACCCAGGTTCCCGACCTCAGCCCGGATACCGTAAACCAGTACGCCAAAGCCTTTGAACAAGCCGTGGGAATGCTCGGCTCCAGCGAAAACGTTGGCGAAGCGCTACTGGAGAAAATGCCCGCTCTGCGCGCCACTTCGACCATTTCCGTGGGCTACGACAACTTTGACGTTGCGGCCTTAAACGCCCGCAAAGTATTGCTGATGCACACCCCAGCCGCCCTGACCGAAACCGTGGCCGACACGCTGATGGCGCTGATCCTCAGCACTGCCCGCCGGGTAGTGGAAGTGGCTGAACGAGTAAAAAAAGGAGAATGGACGCACGGCATCGGACCCGACTGGTTTGGTACCGACGTGCACCATAAAACCATCGGTATTGTCGGCATGGGCCGCATCGGCCTGGCGCTGGCTCAGCGCGCCCATTTTGGTTTTGGTATGCCGGTGTTATACAACGCCCGCCGCCATCATCCGGAAGCGGAATCCCGCTTTAACGCCCGTCACTGCTCGCTGGATACGCTGCTTGAAGAAGCCGATTTTGTCTGTTCGATCCTGCCGCTTACGGAAGAGACGCGACATCTGTTTGGCGCAGAGCAGTTTAAAAAGATGAAGCGTTCCGCCATTTTCATCAACGCCGGTCGTGGCCCGGTGGTGGATGAACAGGCGCTGATTGCTGCCCTGAAGACCGGTGAGATCCACGCGGCGGGTCTGGACGTGTTTGAACAGGAGCCGCTGCCGCTGTCATCAGAGCTGCTGAAGCTGCCAAATGTTGTCGCTCTGCCGCACATTGGTTCAGCCACCCATGAAACGCGCTACGCGATGGCGGAAACGGCGGTGGATAACCTGATTGAAGCGCTGAAGGGGAACGTGGAAAAGAACTGCGTGAACCCGCAGGTGAAGTAAGAATAACCCCCCTCTCCCTGACCCTCTCCCCAAAGGGGCGAGGGTCAGGGAGAGGGGGGGCTGGAGAGAGGGCATCAGGCGATGCCTCTCTTATCTTAACGCGTGGCGTTAACCGCTGCGCTCCAGGCCTGATTGAAAGCCTGGTGCTGAGAGGCCAGTGGGCCAATCAGTGAGTTGTACTGGCTTGCCTGCTGAGACGTCGGGAACTGAATGCCGTTCGCCACAAAGCTCACCTGAGTGCCCTGCTGATTCACAAAGTCACCCACCTGAACCAGCTGCTGGGTGAAAATCTGCGCGGCTGGGATCAGCGGCTGCATGGCATTGGCTGGCAGGGTCACGACTTTGTTGTACACCTGGTCATAAACCGGCTTCAGATCGTCGCTCTGTTTCAGCGCAGAGTGTGCCGCATCGGCCTGCATTTTAGCGTTTTCCAGCTGCTGGCTCAGCACGCCGAGCGCACCGTTCGCCTGGCGCAGCGGCTCGCGCTGGGTCATGTAGTCCTGCGGGACGCGGATGGCGTTCACGCTGTCGACAACCGGACGCAGACCGGCATCCATCGCCTGGCTAACCTGCTGGGAATAGCCATAAATCACGGCGTAGTCGGAGACGAACGGGCCAAATTGTTTTTTCTGATCGGTGGTCAGCGTCGGCAGACGTTCCCCGCTACGCATCACGGTATTTTGCAGAAAATCGACAAACGCTTTGCGCTGATCGCCTTCTTTATCGAAACACCCACTCAGGCTAACTACCATTAATAACGCCGCAACAGGCGCAAACCAGCGAGAGCAGGACTTTCCTGTCGCCATATTCATACTCCTTCCCCTAAAAGCGCAAACTGGCACACAAGTGCCTGACGGCTACAAGGATAGTGCACGCGAGGCTTGCAGGATACCCTTAAGTGCATTCAGAACGGGAAATTTCGCACACTTTCCTTGCCCGTGGAGAATGTTAATTATTTGTTGTTCTCATCACAAATACGGCGAACAGGCTTTTCTGTCGAACTTGTAATAAGTGAATGAATTAACAGAGATTAATTTCATATCATTCGGCTAATCGGTGCTTATCGTACGATTATCGCACGCTTCCACCGGCCAGTACGTTGTCGAACAGCCCTGCGGATGGTTTGATTAAGTGAACGATTACCGGATTCATGTTCGATAATCGCACAACTTACCTCCCAGGAATCGAGATATGACAAAGACAACAACCGATATCCAGGCCTTTATCAACGAGCATCCGTTCACAAAATATCAGTGGCTGATCCTCGTGCTGTGCTTTATTACCGTGGCGATGGATGGTTTCGACACCGCCATTATTGGCTTTATTGCTTCCGATCTGGTGCAGGAATGGGGCGTGCAGAAATCAGCGCTGGGCCCGGTGATGAGCGCGGCCCTGGTCGGCCTGGCCGTGGGTGCGCTGACCGCCGGACCGATGGCAGACCGCATTGGGCGTAAAAAAGTGCTGATCCTCTCCATTGTGGTTTTCGGCACCTTCAGCCTGCTGACGGCGGCGGCAACCAGCCTGAATCAACTGACGCTGCTGCGTTTTCTGACCGGGCTTGGGCTTGGTGCCGCCATGCCGAATGCCGCAACGCTGATGAGTGAGTATGCCCCGGAGCGTCGCCGTGCGCTGATGGTGAACCTGATGTTTGTCGGCTTCCCGATTGGCTCCTCGCTTGGCGGCTTTATTTCCGCCTGGCTTATCCCGCATTACGGCTGGCAAAGCGTGCTGATCCTCGGCGGCGTGATGCCGCTGGTAATGGCCGTGGTGCTGATTTTCTTCCTGCCGGAGTCCGTGCGCTATCTGGTGGCGAAGAACAAATCACAGCAGCAGGTGGCCTCGATTCTTTCCCGCATCGCGCCGCTGCCCGCTGAGACTCGTTTTGTGTTGCATGAAACCGGTGGCGTGGAGGATAAATCCGCACTGGGCGTGATTTTCTCTCCGCGCTATCTCATCGGTACCGTGATGCTGTGTATGACCTACTTTATGGGCCTGCTGATTTTCTATCTGCTGACCAGCTGGCTGCCACTACTGATCCGTGAAACGGGCGCCAGCATGAGTCAGGCTTCGGTGATCACCGCGCTGTTCCCGCTTGGTGGCGGCATTGGCGTGCTGGTACTCGGCGCGCTGATGGATAAATTCAACCCGAATAAAGTCGTCGCCGTAGGCTGGTTGCTGACCGGGATCTTCGTCTTCCTGGTTGGCTTCTCCACCAGCAGCCTGGTGCTGATGGGAGTAATGGTATTTATCGCGGGCAGCATCATGAACGGCGCGCAGTCCTCAATGCCCGCGCTGGCGGCAGGCTTCTATCCTACTCAGGGCCGCGCCACAGGCGTTGCGTGGATGCTCGGCATCGGACGCTTCGGCGGTATTCTTGGGGCTTTCAGCGGTGCTTTCCTGATGCAGGCACAGCTGTCGTTCGAAACGATTTTTGGCCTGCTCGCCATCCCGGCGCTGCTGTCAGCAGGTGCGTTGATGATCAAATATCTGGCAACCCGCCAGAAACCTCAGACCGACAACACCAGTGAGATGTCAAAGGCGACACAAAAAGCCTGATCCCCAGCGGCGGGCCCTGTGCCCGCCCATTTCCACTTTTTTACCGTCGATTGACAAAAAATAGCTGAATAACTTTCCCACCCTTTAATCAAATAATTAGCTTGTGCCGGGATTTTGCTGAAACGGGTCAGGGAAAATATATGGCACGAATAGTCACCCCCGCAACGATCCCTCACCCATTTTAGTGACTACGCTTAATAGGCTTCACACTAATAACAATCCTTGTTTGTTTACCAGAGGAGTTCTCAATGGAATCAAAAGATCCGATGTTGGAACTGCTGAGTAGTCTGGAACAAATTGTTTTTAAAGACGACTCACAGATTATTAGCCTGGCTCAGAAGCCCACAGCCTTTACCGAGTTTGAGCAACTGCGTAAAGGCTCCGGTTTGAAAATTGATGAATTTGCCCGCGCAATGGGCGTGAGTGTTGCGATGGTGCAGGAGTGGGAATCAAGGCGCGAGAAACCGTCAGTGACCGAGCTAAAACTGATGCGTCTGATTCAGGCCGATCCTGCCCTGAGCAAACAGCTTGCCTGAACGAAGTCCTGGATAGTAAGTGTTTCCGCCCCCGCCTTTGCGGGGGTTTTGCTTTTACAGGCAGCATTAATGCTAATGCTGCTGAAATTGCCCGGTGGCGCTACCGCTTACACGGGCCTACAGGTTTGCGCAGGTCTGATAGTGAAGTCACGTAATAAACCACTCAAATCCGGACTGCTCGCAGCTTTTGCGAGCGTGCTCGGGGAAATGCTAAAATCCCTCAGGTTTGTACGGAAACAGAATTGTCGCCATCTGAAGTCGGGAGTAGGGTTGTTTTCGCATCTGCAAAACAGGTGCCGGGATTGACCTCCTGCCAACTTCACCGGCGACATAGTTTGTTATGTCGTGCGCTCTGTTACACCTCAATGGTGGGCTGAGTGAGGGCACCGCAAGGTGCGCCAGTATCCGGTGAGGCTGGTAAGGTCAACTTCTCTCAGCCCGCCACCAGGGAATTGACCTTTCCGGTGGCGGTGAATGAAACACTCATTGGAGAGCACCATTATGACCATCACCCTTTCCCAAACCGATCCCCTCTTCACCCTACCGCTGGCGCACAACATGGATTTCACCGAGCTGGCCGATTACTGCGAACACTTCGCAGAAGTCTTAGTGGAATGTGACAATCCAGCGCAGAAAATCGCACTCTGCGGACGACTTTCAGCCTGCCTTGCCCTGCTTGAGCCAACGCTGCTGGAACCCATTCCTGATGGGTTGAAAGCCAGCCTGACCGTCGAGGATTTGCCCGCTTCTCTTCCTGCTTTCGAGCCGGACACCGATCAGCTGGCGGAGTATTGCCAGACGCTGACGCAGCTGCTGATGGGCAGCACACTGAATCCAACCAGCGATCGTGTGCTAAGCGATTTGCTGTACGAACTCACCCGCTATTTCGCGGACACTTTGCGTGCACCGCGCTGGCTGAGCACGCCTCAGGGCGTGTTCTTATTTGATGAACTGCACTGACATGCCCGGTGGCGCTACGCTTACACGGGCCTACGGATTTGGCGTAGGTCTGATAAGGCGGAGCCGCCATCAGGCATAAAAAAACCCGCTGCGAAGCGGGTTTTCGTTTCCCCTCTCCCTAACCTTCTCCCAAAGGGAGAGGGAACTGGAAAGGGCGGGTTTAGTCTTTTCTCCCTCTCCCGTGGGAGAGGGTTGGGGAGAGGGCATCAGACAGCTCCCCAGCCTCAATTACTGCAGCAGAGAAATATCCGCCACCTGCAGGAACAGCTCGCGCAGTTTGGTCAGCAGCGTCAGACGGTTGATGCGCACATCTTTATCGTCGGCGTTAACCATCACGTTCTCGAAGAACTCATCCACTGGCTCGCGCAGGGACGCCAGTTCGATCAGCGCATCCTGATAGCGGCCTTCAGCGAAGAACGGCTGCAGCTTGTCACGCAGAACCACCAGGTGAGTCGCCAGCTTGATCTCCGCCGCGTCTTTCAGCACGGAAGCGTGAACGGTGTCGTTCAGCGTCTCGTCGGACTTGGCAAGAATGTTGGAAACACGCTTGTTCGCCGCTGCCAGCGCTGCCGCTTCTTCCAGAGTACGGAAGTGCGATACCGCCTTCATACGCGCGTCGAAATCAGCCGGACGGGTCGGACGACGCGCCAGCACAGCCTGAATGGTGTCGACGGTGAAACCTTCGTCCTGATACCAGGCGCGGAAGCGGCCCAGCATGAAGTCGATAACGTCATCCACCACGTTGGCGTTGGTCAGCTTGTCACCGTACAGACGCACCGCTTCTTCGGTCAGCGTTTGCAGATCGAGATTCAGGTTCTTCTCAACGATGATACGCAGCACGCCGAGCGCCGCACGACGCAGAGCAAACGGATCTTTATCGCCTTTAGGATGCTGACCGATACCGAATATCCCCGCGAGGGTATCCATCTTATCGGCAATCGCTACCGCGCAGGCTACCGGGTTGGACGGCAGATCGTCGCCCGCGAAACGCGGCTGATACTGCTCGTTCAGCGCCACGGCCACATCTTCCGCTTCGCCATCGTGACGCGCGTAGTGCATGCCCATGATGCCCTGGGTGTCGGTAAATTCGAACACCATATTGGTCATCAGGTCACACTTGGAGAGCAGGCCCGCACGGGTTGCGTGATTGACGTCTGCGCCAATCTGCCCGGCGATCCAGCCAGCCAGCGCCTGAATACGGTCGGTTTTGTCGCGCAGGGTGCCGAGCTGCTGCTGGAACAGTACGGTTTGCAGGCGCGGCAGGTTGTCTTCCAGACGCTTTTTACGGTCGGTATTGAAGAAGAACTCCGCATCCGCCAGACGTGGACGCACCACTTTCTCGTTACCGGAGATAATCTGGATCGGATCTTTCGACTCGATGTTAGAGACGAAGATAAAGTTCGGCAGCAGTTTGCCGTCGTTGCCGTACACCGGGAAGTATTTCTGGTCACCCTTCATGGTGTAGACCAGCGCTTCCGCAGGAACCGCGAGGAATTTCTCTTCGAATTTCGCAGTCAGTACCACCGGCCATTCCACCAGCGAGGTGACTTCTTCCACCAGGCTTTCGCTCAGATCGGCTTTACCGCCAATCTTGCGTGCCGCTTCTTCAGCACCGGCGATAATCGCTGCTTTACGCGCTTCGTAGTCGGCGATGACTTTGCCGCGCTCCAGCAGAATTTGCGGATACTGATCGGCGTTGTCGATGGTGAACTCTGGCTCGCCCATAAAACGGTGGCCGCGGATCACGCGATCGGAATCAATGCCCAGGATGGTCGCCGGAACGACTTTATCGCCCAGCAGCAGGGTCACGGTGTGTACCGGACGCACGAACTGCACGTCGGACGCGCCCCAACGCATCAGTTTTGGAATTGGCAGCTTAGCCAGCGACGTCGACACCATGTTCGGCAGCAGCGCTTCCGCGCTTTCGCCCTGAACGTGGGCGCGATACAGCAGCCATTCACCTTTATCGGTGACCATGCGCTCGGCCTGGTCTACGGTGATCCCGCAGCCACGTGCCCAGCCTTCTGCCGCTTTGCTCGGCTTGCCTTCGGCATCGAATGCCGCAGAAACCGCCGGGCCGCGTTTTTCGACTTCGCGATCGGGCTGAGAAGCAGCCAGATTAGCGACTTTCAGCGCCAGACGACGCGGAGCAGCGAACCACTCAACGTTGCCGTGAGCGAGGCCCGCGTTATCCAGTTCAGCCGTAAAGTTGGCAGCGAAAGATTCCGCCAGGCTGCGCAGGGCTTTTGGTGGTAGCTCTTCGGTGCCGATTTCCACCAGGAAAGTTTTTTCAGACATGGCCGCCTCTTATTTATTCTTGTTGCACATCGGGAAGCCGAGGGCTTCACGGGAAGCGTAATAGGCTTCTGCCACTGCTTTGGTCAGCGTGCGGATGCGCAGAATATAGCGCTGACGCTCGGTGACGGAGATGGCTTTACGCGCATCCAGCAGGTTGAAGCTGTGGGCGGCCTTCAGGATACGCTCGTAGGCAGGCAGCGGCAGCGGGTTTTCCAGCGCCAGCAGCTGCTGAGCTTCTTTCTCGTACTGCTCGAAGCAGGAGAACAGGAAGTCAACGTCCGCGTATTCGAAGTTGTAAGTGGACTGTTCCACTTCGTTCTGATGGAACACGTCGCCGTAGGTGGTTTTACCCAGCGGGCCGTCGCTCCAGACCAGATCGTAAACGCTGTCCACGCCCTGGATATACATCGCCAGACGCTCCAGACCGTAGGTGATCTCACCGGTAACCGGCTTACATTCCAGACCGCCAACCTGCTGGAAGTAGGTGAACTGCGTCACTTCCATGCCATTCAGCCACACTTCCCAGCCCAGACCCCAGGCACCCAGCGTTGGGTTTTCCCAGTTATCTTCCACGAAGCGAATGTCGTGAATGGTCGGGTCCATGCCCAGCTCTTTCAGGGATCCGAGATACAGCTCCTGAATGTTGTCCGGAGACGGCTTAATCACGACCTGGAACTGGTAGTAGTGCTGTAAACGGTTCGGGTTTTCACCATAGCGACCGTCGGTCGGGCGGCGGGACGGCTGCACGTAGGCAGTCGCCATTGGCTCCGGGCCAAGCGCGCGCAGACAGGTCATCGGATGGGAGGTGCCAGCGCCGACTTCCATGTCCAGTGGTTGAACAATGGTGCAGCCCTGACGAGCCCAGTAATCCTGTAAGGTCAGGATCAGGCCCTGGAAAGTCCTGGTATCAAACTTTTGCATAATTTTTCGTGCTGGATACGTGTGGAAAAAGGAAGCGACCAGTATAACCGCTGGCTGCGAGATATACAGTATGAATGGAAGTTGTTTCAGGAAAATTGAGGGAATCGCGGGGAAAAGGCACTTATCCCCGCCTGCTGGCCACTTTTAGCGCATGGAAAGATGCAGAAACTGCCCGTCCGGGTCGAAAGTACAGACGAAACTCTCATCGCGCGGCGTATAGCCTTTCAGCTCGTAGCTTCCCTGAAACTGCTCAAACCCGGTAAGATCCACTTTTTGCGCGCCGGTGTTATAACGCTCGGCGGCCTTGTTCTTACAAAGCTTCTCCATGCTCAGCGACCGGGCTGGGTCAATTTTTGCCCGCTGTGCTTTCTGAATGGGAGGTTGTTGCGAACTGCAACCTGCCAACGCGATAACCATCAGCAAAGGCATGAAATACTTCATCATCATTTTTCGTTTCGGCCTTATCGGTTGGCTGTTATTGTCTTGTTAATTTAAAAAAGAATAATGCTGAGACCCCGCATTCTGCGAAAGGGTTCCGCTGGCGACAAGGGCCCGCCCCTAAACTCAGATTTATCCAAAGCAACGGCTGCCGTATTGCTCAGTCAGACTTATATTCATTCAGCCCTGAGGAACTGATGTCGGGAAAAATTAACTGGATAACCAACCTGCGAGGGATTGCCTGCCTGATGGTGTTGATGATCCATACCACCACCTGGTACGTCACTAATGCCCGCAGCATCAGCCTGTTCAACTGGGATATCGCCAACCTGCTGAATTCCGCCTCACGCGTCAGCGTGCCGTTGTTCTTCATGATCTCCGGCTATCTGTTTTTCGGCGAGCGCAGCGCGCAGCCGCGCCATTTTCTGCGGATCGGATTGTGTCTGCTGTTTTATAGCGCGGTGGCGCTGGTTTACATCCTGCTGTTCACCCATATCAACGTGGAGCTGTCGCTGAAAAACCTGCTGCAAAAGCCGGTGTTCTATCACCTGTGGTTTTTCTTCGCGATTTTCGTGATTTACCTGCTCTCCCCGCTGATTCAGGTCAAAAGCGTCAGCGGCTGGATGCTGCTGGCGTTGATGGTGGTGCTCGGCATCGTCGCCAACCCCAATACCGTGCCGATAAAAACGGGTGGTTTTGAGTGGCTGCCGGTCAATCTGTATATCGACGGCGACACGTTTTATTACGTGGTCTACGGCCTATTGGGCCGGGCGCTGGGGATGATGAATACGGAGAAGAAACCGCTGACTTTACTGTGCGCGGTGCTGTTTGTAGCCGCAGTGTGGGTGATCTCGCGCGGTACACTGCATGAACTCCACTGGCGCGGCAATTTTGCTGATACCTGGTATGTTTACGCCGGACCGATGGTGTTTATCTGCGCCGTCACAATGCTGATTGTGGTGAAAAATACGCTAAACGGTCGCGAACTGCCGGGATTGAGCACAGTTTCACAATATTCCCTGGGAATTTACGGCTTCCACGCGCTAATCATTCACGCCCTGCGCAGCAGCGGGCTTGAGCTAAAGCGCTGGCCCGTGCTCGATATCCTGTGGATTTTCAGCGCCACGCTGGCAAGCAGCCTGCTGTTGGCTATGCTGGTGCGGAAGTTAGATACCCGCCGGCTGGTGAGTTAGCCCTCGGCTTCGCGCCCGGTGCAGCTGCCGGGCCGAACTGAAACCTGCAGCCAGTGCCGCCTGCTCCACCCCGCTGCCCTGCAGCAGACTCTGCTCTGCCAGTGCCAGCCGGAGCTGTTCAAGATAGTCTCGGACGCTGATCCCCAGATGCTGCTTGAACAGTCGTGTGAGATGGCGTGGGGTAACGTGCGCAGTTCCTGCAATATCCGTCAGCGACCAGAGCTGCTGTGGGGCGGCCGTCATCGCATCCTGAGCGCGATGAATTGCCGGATGCAGATGATTGCGGTAGCGCAGCCACGGTGAAAGCTGCGGATCGTCACCGGAGCGGCGAAACCACACCACCATTTCACGCGCCACCGCCATCGCCCGCTCCGGGCCATAGAGCCGATTAATCATATGCAGCGCCAGGTCGATACCGGAAGTGATCCCGGCGCTGGTCCAGATGTTTTTATCTTCGATAAAAATGCGGTTATCTTTGACCATCGCTCCCGGCGCAGCAGCTTTGAGACGTGAAATCACGTCATGATGGGTAGTGCACTGCACGCCGTGTAGCAGCCCGGCTCTGGCAGCCAGCAGCGCACCCGAACAGACACACATCAGCGTGATTTCCCTGGCGTGCAGCTGCGGCTGTTGGCGAGTCAGCCAGCGGCGCACGGCTTCGGCCTGGGGCGTGGCAAAGTAGTGATTCGAATCGCATACTCCCGGTAAAACCAGCAGGCTCCCGACAGGCAGGAAGTCGGGCAACGGCTGGATACCGCCAAGCGTCATCCCAATAGACGTGGGAACTTCGGCGTCTGGCCCGATGTAATGCAGGCGAAAAGCATCCCCCGCCAGCACAAAGGTTTCTGCCGGGCCGGTCATATCCAGCGACAGCACGCCGGGCAGCATCACGAACCAGACGTCAGTAGTCATAGCGATTCAAGCGTCTCCGCAACGGTTTTGATAGTGGCAAAACGTCCGGCCAGCACGGTTTCCGTTCTGTGGCGCAGCGTATCGGTATCCAGCGTAATCCCTTTGTGCGTCATTGGGAACGTCAGGGTGGCCTCAGTCACAAACGTCACCTGATACCCGAGATCGAACGCTACCCGTGCAGTGGTTTCACAGCACTGTTCGGTGCGGATCCCACAGATAATCAGATGATTAATGTCACGCCTGCGCAGCCAGACATCCAGCCCGGTGTCGGTAAAGGCATTATGCACATGCTTTTGAAACATCACCTCAGGCTGATGACGTAAAAAGGACATCGGATTGACGAAGCCACTCTCCAGGGAAAACGGCCCCTGGATATCCACGTGAAAGATATCCACCACCGGGATATCGCGCTGCTGACAACCCTCAATCAGCTTAAGCATAGCAGCCTGAAAGGCCGGGAAATCGGCGGTTTGCCAGTAATCTCGGTGTTCAAAGGACTGCTGAGTATCAATGTTAATCAGGGCGGTGCGGGACATGGCAAGACTCCTTTTCGTTTCGGTGTACAGACATTCTGGCAACGAAAAGGAGCCCTGCTAAGGTCAAAAAAGGACAGCTTCAGGCTGTATCAGGACATCAGCGGTTTGAGCTCATATGAGCTTATGCGCATGCCAACGCAGAGAAAGGCATTCCGGCTGCGTTAATGACACTACGTAATGTTTTGAGCGTCGGGTTGCCTTTTGGAGAAAGCGTACGGTACAGCGTTTCGCGAGAGACACCCGCTTTCTCCGCCACGGTCGCCATTCCGCCACGGGCCTCCACAATATGACGAAGTGCCATCAAAAAAGCTTCCTGACCGCCTTCTTCGTCAATATCGAGGAAAGCCTGGTGCAGGTAGGCCTGTGCGAACGCAGGATCTTCACGCAAATGCTGGATCATAAAATCATCATGTAAGCGACTCTTCGCCATGAGTTACCTCGACAGATAGTCTCTGAGACAAATAACGGCCTGACTGATGTCCGCATCCTGTGTGCGTTTGTCACCAGCCAGTAGAAGCAACACAACCTCTCCATTGACGTAGCTGTAATAAACCCGATAGCCAGGCCCCTGGTCGATCCTGAGTTCCCAGACGCCCTCCCGGCAGGGGCGGCAATCGCCAAAATTGTCAGAAGCAATACGGTTAACCCGCGAGGCTATTTTGGCTTTCGCAATAGCATCTTTGAGGCTCCGAAAATAATCACCGTAGAGATCCCTGCCATCCTTAGACAGATAGTGTTTTATTATCTTCATATCCGATTTTAGCTTAAAGGCTACAATTCACAACGACTTTGTAGCCTTTAAGCTAAAACTCCTTTAAATCAGATTTGTTCAATGAAATGGCTAGCCAGACAACGAGCAAGCTCCCTGTTTTCGCAGCAAGAAGCTTGTCATAAAATCAGGACATCAGCGGTTTGAGCTGTTCATAGAGACGACGGAAAGTTTCACGGCGAGGGGCATAGGCAGACGTTTTTGCCAGGTCGGGCTGATGCGTTTGTTCCAGCGCCAGCTGCGGCAGCTCAGTATTCGGTTCAATCGCCAGCTGTGCCAGACGAGCTGCGCCCAGTGCCGGGCCAACATCGCCGCCGGTGCGGTAATCCAGCGCGATACCGCTGATATCAGCCAGCATCTGCCGCCAGAACGGGCTGCGTGCGCCGCCGCCAATCAGCGTCACGCTTTTCGGAGCGATGCCGCAGTCATGCACCACGTCCATACCGTCCGCCAACGCGAAGCCCACGCCTTCCAGCACCGCCAGCGCTAACTCTGCCGGGCCGTGCTGATGAGTGAGGCCGAAGAACACCCCTTTGGCATTTGGGTTATTGTGCGGCGTGCGCTCGCCGGAAAGATAAGGCAGGAACCAGACCGGACCGGCATTTTTATCCGCTGTTTGCGCCGCCGCCAGCAGTGCAGGCACATCGCCCAGCCCGGTTAACTTCGCAGCCCAGTCGAGACAGGAGGCAGCACTCAGCATCACCGACATCAGATGCCAGCGGCCAGGCAGCGCATGGCAAAAACTGTGCACCGCGCTTTCCGGCCTGCTAAGAAAGCCATTGCTGA
Organism: Enterobacteriaceae bacterium 89; assembly: GCA_014156375.1. Classification (GTDB taxonomy): domain Bacteria; phylum Pseudomonadota; class Gammaproteobacteria; order Enterobacterales; family Enterobacteriaceae; genus Scandinavium. The sequence continues at coordinate 1,812,901 of RQJH01000003.1, forward strand.
CGGCAAAATAGACCCCCGAAGTTCCCAGCGACAGCATCGCCTGCCCGGCATCGGCCATCCCCACGCCAACTGCGCCCGCGGCGTTATCACCACCGCCTGCCACTACCGGAACCGCTGGCATGTTCCACGCCTGCGCAACCTCAGGCCGCAGCGAACCGGTAATTTCACAGCCCTCAAACAGTGCGGGCATATTGTCGCGAGTCAACCCGCAGGCCTGCAGCATTTCGTCGCTCCAGTCGCGCTTCGCTACGTTCAGCCACATCGTCCCGGCGGCATCGGACATATCGCTGGCAAATTCACCAGTCATTCGCAGACGTAGATAATCTTTGGGAAGCAGGACTTTATCCACCTGCGCAAACACCTCTGGCTCATGACGCTTCACCCACAGCAATTTTGGTGCGGTAAAGCCAGGCATCATCAGGTTGCCGGTGATTTCCCGCGAGCGCGGCACCGCTTCTTCCAGCAATGCACATTCTTCACCGCAGCGCCCATCATTCCACAAAATGGCCGGACGCAACACGCGCTGCTGTTTATCGATCAGCGTAGCACCGTGCATTTGCCCGGCTATCCCCAGCGCTTTCACTTCGCTGAGCGAGTGCTGTTGGCTCAGGGCTTTCAGTGCGGCATCCGTGGCCTGCCACCAGCTCTCAGGATCCTGTTCAGACCACAGCGGGCGCGGGCGAGAAACGGTGAGCTTCTCGGTGTGCGAGGCCAGTACGTCACCCTGCCCATTTAGCAGAATGGCTTTCACCCCGGAAGTGCCAAGATCTATCCCGATGTACATTACGGTGACTCCTTGAACAGAAATGCCCGGTAGCGCATACGCTTACCGGGCCTGTGGTATGGCGGCTGTTCGCTAAATTACTTATCAAACAGGTAATGATTGACCAGATTTTCCAGCTGTTCCTGATGCCCGCTGCGGTGCTGCGGTGCCAGGTTCTGCTGTTCAGCGTACTTCGCAATCTCTGCCAGCGACATCTGCCCTTTCAGAATTTGCTGCCCCAGCTCACTGTTCCAACCCGCGTAGCGGCGCGCTACGCGCTTATCCAGTTCACCGTCCTCAATCATCCGCGCCGCGACTTTCAGCGACAGCGCCATCGTATCCATCGCACCAATATGGCCGTAGAACAGGTCATATTTATCGGTGCTCTGACGGCGCACTTTGGCATCGAAATTCAACCCACCGGTCGTGAAACCACCCGCTTTGATAATTTCATACATCACCAGCGCATTTTCTTCCACGCTGTTCGGGAACTGGTCTGTATCCCAGCCAAGCTGTGCATCGCCACGGTTGGCATCGACGGAGCCAAACAGCCCAAGCGCGATGGCGGTGGCAATTTCATGATGGAAAGAGTGGCCCGCCAGCGTCGCGTGGTTAGCTTCAATGTTGAGCTTAATCTCTTTTTCCAGGCCGAACTGCTTCAGGAAGCCATACACCGTTGACGCATCGTAATCATACTGGTGCTTGGTCGGCTCCTGCGGTTTTGGCTCAATCAGCAGCGTGCCGCGGAAACCAATTTTATGTTTGTGCTCCACCACCATCTGCATGAAGCGGCCAATCTGCTCACGCTCCTGGCGCAGATCGGTATTCAGCAGGGTTTCGTAACCTTCACGACCGCCCCACAGCACGTAGTTTTCACCGCCAAGCTGATGAGTGGCGTTCATCGCCGTCACGACCTGCGTGGCAGCCCAGCTGAACACTTCCGGATCCGGGTTAGTGGCCGCGCCTGCACCGTAGCGCGGGTTGGTAAAGCAGTTTGCCGTGCCCCACAGAAGTTTCACGCCGCTCTGCTGCTGTTTTTCAGCCAGCACATCAACCATCTGAGCGAAGTTGTTCAGATACTCTTTCAGCGATGCGCCTTCCGGGGAAACGTCCACATCGTGGAAGCAATAATAGGGCACGTTCAGCTTGTGGAAGAATTCAAACGCGACGTCAGCTTTGCGTTTTGCCAGTGCGATCGCTTCACCCGGCTGCTGCCACGGGCGGTCAAACGAGCCCACGCCGAACATGTCTGCCCCGTTCCAGCAGAAGGTGTGCCAGTAGCAGGCAGCAAAGCGCAGGTGATCTTCCATGCGTTTGCCAAGCACCAGTTCATCCGGGTTGTAGTGGCGGAAAGCCAGCGGGTTTTGCGTTTTCGGGCCTTCATAACGAACGCGATCGAGTTGGTCGAAATAAGCTTGCATAGTTGAACTCCATTAGACTCAGCGATGACCAGGTTATGGCGTAATACTGTTACTGGTTTTGCGGTTGCTCAATTACGTTATTTCACACTGGGATTAAGAGAATGCGCAAACGTGCGCTGGCTCGCAAAATATCCTGCTGCGAAGATTTCTTCGGTCTGCTTTCCAAAATAAAATGCAACAAATAGCTGAAACGATTTAAAACCCGATCGCGGTCATACTTCAGGAAATAAACCAAATATCATAATCGGAAGATAAAAATCTGTAATTGCCAGAATTAACTTACGTGCTAAAAATTTGCAGCGTGTCCGTCGTATCTGTTTCTTTAATCACCAGCCTCAACACCCTCTACTCTTACAAAAGGCCCTATGATGATGAAGATAAAGAACCTTTGCCTGACCCTCTGCGCCTCGCTGCTGCTGACCAGCTTTGCGGGCATCGCCAAAGAAGTGAAAATCGGTATGGCTATCGATGACCTGCGCCTTGAGCGCTGGCAGAAAGACCGCGATATTTTTGTCAGTAAAGCAGAATCCTTAGGCGCCAAAGTATTTGTGCAATCGGCCAACGGCAATGAAGAAACACAAATGGCGCAGATTGAAAATATGATTAACCGCGGCGTCGATGTTTTAGTTATTATTCCTTATAACGGTCAGGTGCTTAGCAACGTTATTAAGGAAGCGAAACAGGAAGGAATAAAAGTATTAGCCTATGACCGTATGATTAATAATGCGGATATTGATTTCTATATTTCTTTTGATAACGAAAAAGTAGGTGAAATGCAGGCCCAGAGCCTGGTGGATAAAGTCCCGACGGGCAACTACTTCCTGATGGGCGGCTCTCCGGTGGATAACAACGCCAAACTGTTCCGCGCCGGGCAGATGAAGGTATTAAAACCCTATATCGACAGCGGCAAAATTAAAGTGGTGGGCGATCAGTGGGCCGACGGCTGGCTGCCAGAAAATGCGTTGAAAATCATGGAAAACGCGCTGACCGCGAACAATAACAAAATCGACGCGGTGGTAGCTTCTAACGATGCCACGGCGGGCGGTGCCATTCAGGCGCTGAGCGCACAGGGGCTGGCCGGGAAAGTTGCTATTTCCGGGCAGGACGCAGACCTGGCGGGTGTAAAACGCATTATTTCCGGCACCCAGACCATGACCGTATATAAACCAATCACTCAGCTGGCAACGACAGCCGCCGAAATCGCCGTCGAACTGGGCAACGGGCAGCAGCCAAAATCTGACGCCACGCTGAATAATGGCCTGAAAGATGTCCCTGCGCGCCTGCTGACGCCAATCGAAGTGAATAAGACCAACATCGATCAAACCGTGATTAAAGACGGTTTCCACAAAAAAAGCGAACTCTGATTCCAGTGCCCCTCTTGCGAGGGGCTGTTCCTTTAGTGGGAGCCGCTATGCCTTATTTACTTGAAATGAAGAGCATTACCAAAGCGTTTGGCGCGGTTAAGGCCGTTGATAACGTCAGCCTGCGTCTGAATGCCGGAGAGGTCGTTTCGCTGTGCGGCGAAAACGGCTCGGGAAAATCCACGCTGATGAAAGTGCTGTGCGGCATTTATCCGCATGGCAGCTATGACGGGGAGATCATTTTTTCCGGGGAGCCGCTGGAGGCCGGGCATATTCGCGACACCGAACGCCGGGGTATTGCGATCATTCACCAGGAGCTGGCGCTGGTTAAACATCTGACCGTGCTGGAAAATATCTTCCTCGGCGCGGAAATTTCACGCCACGGCATTCTCGATTACGACCAGATGACCCTGCGCTGCGAAAAGCTGCTGGCTCAGGTGAGCCTGGCGATTTCTCCGGACACCCGGGTGGGCGATTTAGGCCTCGGGCAGCAGCAGTTGGTCGAAATAGCCAAAGCGCTGAATAAACAGGTTCGCCTGCTGATCCTCGATGAGCCCACGGCCTCGCTCACCGAACAGGAAACTGGCGTGCTACTTAACATTATCCGCGATCTGCAAAATCACGGCATTGCCTGCATCTATATCTCGCACAAGCTCAATGAGGTAAAGGCGATTTCCGACACCATTTGCGTGATCCGCGACGGACAACACATCGGTACCCGCAGCGCCGAAGGGATGAGCGAGGACGATATCATCACCATGATGGTCGGGCGCGAGCTGACGGCACTCTACCCTAACGAACCCCATACGCCAGGCGAAGAGATCCTGCGCGTCGAACATCTCACGGCCTGGCATCCGGTCAACCGTCATATCAAACGCGTTAACGACATTTCCTTTTCCCTGCGGCGCGGCGAAGTTCTTGGCATTGCCGGGCTCGTCGGTGCCGGGCGTACGGAAGCCGTGCAGTGCCTGTTTGGCGTGTGGAAAGGCCGCTGGGAAGGCCAGATTTTTATCGACAATAAGCCGGTGGCTATCGCCAACTGCCAGCAGGCGATCGCTCACGGCATCGCGATGGTTCCGGAAGACCGCAAAAAAGATGGCATTGTGCCGGTGATGGCGGTCGGCAAGAACATCACCCTGGCAGCGCTAAGTCAGTTCAGCGGCCCTCTCAGCGCACTGGACGATGCCCAGGAGCAGCACTGCATTTTGCAGTCTCTCCAGCGCCTGAAGGTGAAATCCTCGTCGCCGGAACTGGCGATTGGCAGGCTCAGCGGCGGTAATCAGCAGAAGGCTATTCTGGCGCGCTGTCTGCTGCTGAACCCCCGCATCCTTATTCTTGATGAACCCACGCGCGGTATCGATATCGGCGCGAAATATGAAATCTACAAGCTGATTAATCAGCTGGTGCAGCAGGGCATTGCGGTGATCGTCATCTCTTCCGAACTGCCGGAAGTGCTGGGCCTGAGCGACCGCGTGCTGGTGATGCACGAAGGCAAACTGAAAGCAGACCTGGTCAACCATAACCTGACCCAGGAGAAAGTGATGGAAGCAGCCCTGAGGAGTGAACGTCATGTCGAAAAACAGCCCGTCTGAACTGAAGCTGAACGCGCAGGCGCCAGTCGCCCTTGCCGGGCTTAAGAACCTTAATCTGCAGGTATTTGTGATGATTGCTGCCATCATCGCCATCATGCTGTTCTTTACCTGGACCACCGACGGTTCCTATCTCAGCGCCCGAAACGTCTCTAACCTGCTGCGCCAGACCGCCATCACCGGCATTCTGGCGGTGGGCATGGTGTTCGTGATTATCTCTGCGGAAATCGACCTGTCCGTCGGCTCTATGATGGGCCTGCTGGGCGGCGTGGCGGCCATTTTCGACGTCTGGCTCGGCTGGCCTTTACCGCTGACCATCGTCGTGACTCTCGCGCTGGGGCTGGTGCTGGGTGCGTGGAACGGTTGGTGGGTAGCGTACCGTAAGGTGCCGTCTTTCATCGTTACCCTTGCCGGGATGCTGGCCTTTCGCGGTGTGCTGATTGGCATCACCAACGGCACCACCGTTTCGCCCACCAGCCCGGCGATGTCGCAAATCGGGCAGAGTTACCTGCCTGATGGCATCGGCTTTGTGATTGGCGTGGTCGGGCTGATGGCCTTTGTGGCCTGGCAGTGGCGTGGACGGATGCGGCGTCAGGCGTTAGGTCTGGCGAATCCGGCGTCTACAGGCGTGGTGGCTCGTCAGGCGCTGACTGCCATCATCGCGCTAGGGGCTATCTGGATGCTCAATGACTATCGCGGCGTCCCGACACCGGTATTAATTCTGGCGCTGCTGCTGCTGGCTGGAATGTTTATGGCCACCCGCACGGCGTTTGGTCGCCGTATCTACGCCATCGGCGGCAACCTGGAGGCCGCGCGGCTGTCGGGCATCAACGTGGAGCGTACCAAGCTGGCGGTGTTCGCCATCAACGGCTTGATGGTTGCCATTGCCGGGCTGATTTTAAGCTCGCGGCTGGGTGCCGGTTCCCCATCAGCCGGGAACATCGCCGAACTGGACGCCATCGCCGCCTGCGTGATTGGCGGCACCAGCCTGGCCGGAGGCGTGGGCAGCGTCGCCGGGGCGGTGATGGGGGCGTTTATCATGTCCGCGCTGGATAACGGGATGAGCATGATGGACGTGCCCACTTTCTGGCAATATATCGTCAAGGGTGCCATTTTGCTGCTGGCGGTGTGGATGGATTCTGCCACCAAGCGGCGGGCCTGATACCGACACCGCCATCCTTGTTTCTTCAGGAAACCTGAACATGTTTGAAAAGCGCCACCGGGTAACGCTGCTATTTAATGCCAACAAAGCCTATGACCGCCAGGTGGTGGAAGGCGTCGGCGAGTATTTACAGGCCTCACAGTCGGAGTGGGATATTTTTATTGAGGAAGATTTCCGCGCCCGCATCGAGAACATCAGGGAATGCCCCGGTGACGGGGTGATCGCTGATTACGACGATCCGGAAATCGAGGCCCTGCTGGCCGACGTGAATGTCCCCATCGTCGGCGTGGGCGGCTCTTATCACCGCCCGGAGCAGTATCCCGCCGTGCACTATATCGCGACGGATAACTATGCCCTCGTCGAAAAAGCGTTTCTGCATCTGAAGGAAAAAGGCGTTCATCGTTTTGCTTTCTACGGTCTGCCAGCCTCCAGCGGCAAGCGTTGGGCGGTGGAGCGCGAGCATGCTTTTTGCCAACTGGTGGCAAAAGAGAAGTATCGCGGCGTGGTCTATCAGGGCCAGCAAACCGCCCCGGAAAACTGGCAGCATGCGCAGAACCGTCTTGCGGACTGGCTGCAAACCCTGCCGCCGCAGACCGGGATTATCGCCGTCACGGACGCCAGAGCGCGCCACATATTGCAGGCCTGCGAGCATCTGCATATTCCGGTGCCCGAAAAGCTGTGCGTGATTGGTATTGATAACGAAGAGCTGACTCGCTATCTGTCGCGCGTGGCACTCTCCTCCGTGGCGCAGGGCACGCGACAGATGGGCTATCAGGCCGCCAAACTGCTGCACCGCCTGCTGGATAACGAAACGCCGCCGCTTCAACGCCTGCTGGTACCGCCGGTTCGCGTGGTCGAGCGTCGTTCAACGGATTACCGTTCGCTTGACGATCCTGCAGTGATTCAGGCGATGCACTACATCCGCAATAACGCCTGTAAAGGCATTAAGGTGGAACAGGTGCTGGATGCCGTGGGGATCTCGCGCTCGAATCTGGAGAAGCGCTTTAAAGAAGAGGTGGGGGAAACCATTCACGCGGTGATCCACAGCGAAAAACTGGAGAAAGCCCGCAGCCTGCTGGTGTCCACTTCGCTTTCGATCAACGAAATCTCGCAGATGTGCGGCTATCCGTCGTTGCAGTATTTCTATTCGGTGTTTAAGAAAGAGTATGACACCACGCCGAAAGAGTATCGCGACCTGCACGGGGAAGCGCTGGTCTGAAGGTCGTTACCAACAAAAACGCCTTCCGGAAGGAAGGCGTTTGCTCATCGGCGCTGATTACATATGAGCTGCAATCAGGCGCTGGTTGTCCTGATACATACTGAACAGGTAGTTGTTGTAGCTTGAACCACGAGTCGAGTAGCCTTTCAGCTTGTGGATCATCGCGCTGGCGGTCACTTCCTGGTCCGTTTTACGCAGCTGCGCACGGGACTTACGGAAAGAAGCGTAGGCCGGGTGAGTATTCAGGTTAACCACATAGGCTTCGACAGATTCTTTCACCGAATCGAAGTGTGAATAGCCTTTTACCTTGCCCGCTTCGGAAGGGCATTTACCCTTACCGCACTTCATGCCGAACAGGTTGTTGTTGCTACGAGCCAGCTTCGAGGTTCCCCAGCCGCTTTCAGCCGCCGCCATGGTGGCAACCATGCTGCCAGGGATGATGTCTACGCGCTCAAGCAGCGAGTTCCACGGGATCTTACGCGTGTTACCAGACCAGCTGATTTTGTAGCGCTGAGTGATGTTTTTCAGACGCGTGCGCTCTGTCGGTGACCAGCGACCGTCATACTGCTTGGAGACAAGCCAGTTACGATCGGCGGTGATCGCCGCATTTTGACTGGTAATGTAAGGCATTACTGTCCGAAGAAACGCACTTTTCCTTGGCGCTCCGGAAGGGTATTTTCGCAAATCAGGAAGTGAACTACTCTTTGCACTATTGCGAGAATACTCTTGTTTACTGCTAACCTTACTATTACTGCTGGTCTTTATTACCGGGGCTTTGTGACTCGTAGTTGCTGTGTGCGCCTTTGCCAGCACGCCACCTGAAAATGCACAGGTGAGTAACATGAGTATCGTAGCCCCATATCGTCGAATGGGAGTCGATATCATTAGGTCTCCTGGTCGGATTTTGTCATTCCAACGCCTTGTATTTTTCACGAATTTGCGAAACGAATCACAAATCATATCAAAAATAGCCCGAGAGCGCACCCAAAGAAATAGTCCAATTCCGAAACTATGTCACGCATAAATTGCATCCTTTCGCCTCACTTTCCTGAAATTCAATAGGTTATTGCAGAAAATAACTTCACTATTTGCGCGAGATCGCTCACCCCTTTGCTTCCTCCCTGGAAAAGCGCCGAAGGGAGGAGTTGCCGACAGCAGACCGCTGGCAAAATGAGCAAAAATCGATACAGGTAAACCGGATGAAACTTGTCGCTCTACTGCCGCTGTTACTGCCTGGTCTGGCACTGGCTCAATGGTCTGCCGCTGACTTCCCGGACTTCACTGCTAAGGGCAGCGGGACCTTCGTCAGCCAAAAAATGTTGCCGAAGGGTACCCGACCGCTGACATTAAATTTTGACCAGCAGTGCTGGCAGCCTGCCGCCGCCATCAAACTCAATGAGATGCTGTCGCTTGAGCCCTGTCATGGCGCGGCTCCGCAATGGCGACTTTTCCGCGACGGTCGTTACACACTTACTGTCGATACCCGCTCCGGCACGCCCACGCTGATGCTGACGGTGGAAACAGACACGACAGCAACCGCGAAAGTAGAGACTCGCCAGTGCCCCCGCTGGGACGGTCAGCCGCTAACGCTTGATGTCAGCAAGACTTTCGCTGAAGGCAGCAAAGTTCGTGATTTTTACAGCGGGCAAACCTCCGTAGTCAGCAGCGGAAAAATCACCCTGCAACCCGCGCCTGGCAGCAATGGTCTGTTGCTGCTGGAAAAGGCCGAAACCAACAAACCCGCGCCCTTCAGTTGGCACAACGCTACGGTCTACTTCGTGCTGACAGACCGCTTTGTGAACGGTAATCCGGCAAACGACAACAGCTACGGCCGACGTAAGGATGGATTGCAGGAGATCGGCACTTTTCACGGCGGCGATTTGCAGGGCTTAACCAGCAAGCTGGACTATCTGCAGCAGCTTGGCGTGAATGCTCTGTGGATTAGCTCGCCGCTGGAACAGATCCACGGCTGGGTCGGCGGCGGTACCAAGGGGGATTTCCCCCATTACGCCTACCATGGCTACTATCCGCAGGACTGGACAAAGCTGGATGCCAACATGGGCACCGGGGACGATTTACGTCATCTGGTCGACGACGCTCATCAGCGCGGCATCCGCATTCTGTTTGACGTGGTGATGAACCACACCGGCTACGCCACGCTTGCCGATATGCAGGAATACCAGTTTGGCGCGTTATATCTGCAAGGTGATGAACTGAAAAAAACGCTCGGTGAGCGCTGGACAGACTGGAAGCCAGGCCCGGGTCAGAGCTGGCACAGTTTTAATGATTACATCAACTTCAGCGATAAAGCCGCGTGGGAAAAATGGTGGGGGAAGAAATGGATCCGCACCGATATTGGCGATTACGACAACCCCGGCTTTGACGATCTGACGATGTCACTGGCCTTCCTTCCGGATTTGAAAACCGAATCCAAAGAAGCCTCCGGATTGCCCGTCTTTTACCAACATAAACCGGATACGGCGGCAAAAACTATCGCCGGATTTACTCCACGAGACTATCTGACGCACTGGCTGAGCCAATGGGTCCGTGATTACGGCATTGATGGCTTCCGGGTCGATACCGCAAAACACGTCGAGCTTCCGGCATGGGATCAGCTGAAAACTCAGGCCACGGCCGCGCTGGCAGAATGGAAAAAAGCCAACCCCGGCAAATCTCCCGACAGCAGCCCGTTCTGGATGACCGGCGAAGCCTGGGGCCATGGCGTGATGGAGAGTGAATACTACCGGCACGGCTTCGATGCGATGATTAACTTCGACTATCAGGAGCAGGCCGCGAAGGCAGTGGATTGCCTGGCGGATATCGACCCAATCTGGCAGCAGATGGCGGAGAAATTGCAGGGCTTCAACGTCCTGAGCTATCTCTCTTCCCACGATACGCGTCTGTTCCGCGAGGGCGGTAGTAAAGCCGCAGAGCTGTTGCTGTTGACCCCGGGTGCCGTGCAGATTTTCTATGGCGATGAATCCTCGCGTCCGTTTGGTCCCACAGGCTCCGATCCGCTTCAGGGCACCCGTTCAGACATGAACTGGCAGGACGTCAGCGGTAAAAATGCCGCAGAGGTTACTCACTGGCAGAAGCTGGGGCAGTTCCGGGCACGCCATCCGTCAGTGGGATCGGGCAAGCAAACCACGCTCACTCTGACGCAAGGCTACGGATTTGTTCGCGAGCTGGGAGAAGACAAAGTGATGGTGGTCTGGGCAGGGCAACGCTGACCGCTGGCATCCCTCTGAGTCATACAGAGGGATGCGCTACGATAAAAAATAAATGCAGGATAAATCACCAGCACACCGGAATGCCCTTCGTTTGCACCCCGGCGGCACAGCGGTTATGGTGGGGTTCTACCCAGTAAGACCGACAGAACACCTGCATATGACATTTTCACTTTTCGGCGACAAATTTACCCGCCATTCCGGCATTACCCGCCTGATGGAAGACCTGAATGACGGCCTGCGCACGCCAGGCGCTATCATGCTTGGCGGCGGTAATCCTGCGCAAATCCCGCAGATGAATGACTACTTCCACCAGTTGCTGGCAGAGATGCTGGAAAGCGGCAAAGCCACAGACGCGCTGTGCAACTACGACGGCCCACAGGGCAAGTCCGAGCTGCTGGTCGTGCTCGCCGAGATGCTGCGTGAGGAGCTCGGCTGGGATATCAGCCCACAGAATATTGCACTAACTAACGGCAGCCAGAGCGCGTTTTTCTACTTGTTTAATCTGTTTGCCGGCCGCCGCGCCGACGGTTCTGTCCGCAAGGTCCTGTTCCCGCTGACGCCGGAATACATCGGCTACGCCGATTCCGGCCTTGAAGAAGATCTGTTCGTCTCCGCGCGCCCGAATATTGAGCTGCTGCCGGAAGGCCAGTTTAAGTATCACGTTGATTTTGAACATCTGCACGTGACGGATGAGACAGGGATGATCTGCGTTTCCCGTCCAACCAACCCGACCGGCAACGTGATCACCGACGAAGAACTGCTGAAGCTCGACGTGCTGGCCAATCAGCACGGCATTCCGCTGGTGATTGATAATGCCTACGGCGTGCCTTTCCCGGGCATTATCTTCAGCGAAGCTCGTCCGCTGTGGAATCCCAACATCGTGCTGTGCATGAGCCTCTCCAAGCTGGGTCTGCCGGGCAGCCGCTGCGGGATCATCATCGCCAACGAGAAAATCATCAGCGCCATCAGCAACATGAACGGCATCATCAGCCTCGCTCCGGGCGGCATCGGCCCGGCGATGATGTGCGAGATGATTAAGCGTAAAGATCTGCTGCGCCTGTCGGAAACGATCATTAAGCCTTTCTATTATCAGCGCGTGCAGGAAACCATTGCGATTATCCGCCGCTACCTGCCGGAAGAGCGCTGCCTGATCCACAAACCGGAAGGGGCGATTTTCCTGTGGCTGTGGTTCAAGGATCTGCCTGTCACCACTGAAGTGCTGTATCAGCGCCTGAAAAAGCGCGGCGTGCTGATGGTACCTGGCGATTTCTTCTTCCCGGGTCTGGATAAACCCTGGCCGCATACCCATCAATGTATGCGTATGAACTATGTGCCGGAGCCGGATAAAATCGAAGCCGGAGTTAAAATCCTCGCTGAAGAAATTGAAATCGCGTGGCAGGAAAGCGGTTGTTAATTAAATAGAGCCCCAAATTCCGGGGCTCTATTTTTTCCGTGATCCACGGCAAGAAATAAAGATATATCCGGCATGAAATACCTCACCCAAACTCATTAGGAATAATCCTAATTTTCATTTTACATTTAATCCATGTTTATTAACCCCCCTATATTGTAGCGCAACTTAAATAAAGATAGCTTTGTAATTAACTGTTTTATCTACACTCATCTTAATTCCCTTTCATATTCCTCTCCCCTGAAAATAAAAATTCCATTTATTCCATTCAGAGAAAGCTTTCAGCCACTTCAGGCGCTTTAATTCCACATACACTCTTAAATACGCCGCCCGGCGTTTTATTCAGTGGAGTATTGTTATGGCCTCTAATAACGTTAGCCACTTAAGCGTTATCGCAGTGGCGGTGCTGCTCGCGTTTTCTCTTTCTGCATGCAGCGGCAGCGGCGGCGGATCGCATTCCACCGCCAAAAATAACCCAACCACCGGCAGCAACGGTTCGGGTTCAGGTTCAGGCTCTGATGACGGTAGCGGCAGTGGTTCAACTGCCAATAACGGTGGTGGTGGTACAGGAACCGGTGGTGGTGGTACTGGAACCGGCGGTGGCGGCACAGGCACTGGTGGTGGCGGTACAGGAACCGGTGGTGGCGGAACAGGCACTGGCGGTGGCGGAGATGGCTCCGGAAGCGGTGGTGGAACCTCGACCGCAGCGGTCAACACTATCCTGGGCGATACCGGTAAAACCGTTACTGCAGTTGGATCCACAGTCGACAGCCTGGGCAGTCAGCTACCCACAGATAACCCGGTAACCTCAACGGTGTCGACTACAGTCACCGGCGTTGGTGATGCGGTATCGACCGTCGGAACCGGTGTGACCAATGGGATCGGCAATCCAGCCAATGCTAACGGCGTGGGCACTACCGTGAAAGGTGTGACTACCACGGTGACCTCATTAGGCGGAACGGTATCAACAGTCGGGACAGATCTTGCCAGCACGACCGCAGGCACACCGCTGGGTGGGCTGACTGGCGTAGCCGGCAATGTGGTTAACAGTACAGGACAGCTGGTCAGCAATACCGGGACGGGTTTAACCAACGTTGTTGATAGCAGCGGCGTGACCAAAGTCACCACGGACACGACCACCGTCGTCAACAAAACCCTTGGCGGAGTGCAGGGCGTAACTCAGGGAGTCGGTACCGCAACGGGCTTAGGTGCTCCGGTGAACGGTCTGCTGACTCAGGTGGGGACGACCGTCAGTAGCGTAGGCACTAAAGTCGGCGACAGTAACTCAGGGCTGAGCGGCGTAGGCCAGGTTGTGCAGAACGTAGGCCAGACCGTGACCGACACCGGGGGCCTGGTGAAACCTATCCCAACGACGGGTACGGGCACCAGCAGCGGTAGTGGCAATGTATCAGCCAACGCTTCGGTGAACGCCAGCAATAACAACCTCGTGGCCAACGTTGGCGCGACGGTTAATACCCTGACCGCAGGCGTTACTGCCAACGCGGGTACCACAACGACAACCACAACAACCAGCCAAAGCGGCAGCACCACCACCAGCAACAACAACGCGCTGGGCGGACTGAACAGCCTCGTTGGCGGCCTTCTTAATCCGAAACATTAATACGTTCTCTTCTGTGCCCCCGCAAAGGGGGCACATTTCACAGCAGTGATCGCCCGCGCAGACGGGATTCAGAACAGGGATAGCATAATGAAGCAGCCACTTATTTTATTAGTGCCCGGGCTGGTTTTATTGAGCCTCGCCCGTGCCGATACTCTTCCGGCACTGATCGATCCGAATAACCCGGCCAAAGCCTCGCGCGATATCACGCCGCCAACGCCTCCGGCTCCTGCACCGAAAGTCACGATTCAAAAACCCGAATCAAAGCTCACGCCGGATACGCCTATCCGGGTAAATCATATTCAGTTTATTGGCGGGACGGTGTATCCCCTGAAGTCGCTTCTTGAGCCTTTTCGCCCGTACGCGCAGAAAACGGTGCCGCTGAAAACCCTGGTTGCTCTGGTCAACGATATCACCGCCCGCTATAAGGCGGACGGCTACCCGCTTTCCTATGCCTGGCTGCCGGACAACAATTTTCAGAACGGCAATATCAAAATCGTGCTGGTTGAAGGCTATGTTGCCCATACCGATATCAACAGCAACAACCCGAAGATTGCCGCCCGCCTGCAACGACTGGCAGAAAAAATCATGGCGGATAAGCCGCTTACGCAGGATACCTTCGACCGCTACAGCCAGCTGATGACCCAGACGCCCGGCGTTCCGGTCGATGCCAACGCCCAACTGCCAAAGAATATTTATGGTGCAGCGGCGATGCAGATAACCGGGATGCAGCCGCATATCTGGGATATCTCTTCGAGCATTGATACCCGCAAAGGTCAGGATCTGGCGCTGGTCAACGGCACGCTGAGCAACCTGACGAGCTACGGCGATCAGCTTGGCGTGGCAACGCTGATCCCGCTCGATAAGGACACCCGCAAGACCTACTTCGGGATGAACTGGCAGCAGTTCCTCAACGATGAAGGGCTGACCATGCAGCTAAAAGGCAGCTATTACCGCGAAGACCCCCGGGACTTTACCCCTTTGCTGGATCTGCCGAATAACATCTCTATTAACGCCAAACAGAAATCAACGCAGTACAACGGCGGCATCAGCTTTGGCTATCCGCTGATCCTGACACGCAAAGAACAGCTCAACGTGACGGGAGGAATGGACTACACCGACCGGCGGGACGACTACGATTTACAGGCGCAGCTGGCCGGACAAACTTACGGTCTCGACTCGCAGCATCAGCATGTCCGCTATCCGGCGCTGGAAGTTGGGATTAACGGCACCCGGATTTTTGATACCACCAGTATCAGCAGCCGCCTGGTGTTGCGTCAGGGGATTGACAGTTTAGGCGCAGACGCCGCGCCCGCGCAGGGCACCGACCTGAATTTCACGCTGGGGAAAGGCTATCTGGATGCCGCCTGGATGATGGCGGAGAAATGGAAGCTGTCGACCTCCTGGGAAGGCGACTGGTCGAATAATGATTTGCCGGAACCGGAGAGGGTCAGTTTTGGCGCCCAGCATTTTGGTCGCGGCTATCAGGACGGCGAAGCCAGCGGCGATTACGGCTATGGCGGTCAGCTTGAGTTGCGATATTTGCATATGCGCCCGCAAAGCACCTGGCTTGCCACCATCCAGCCCTACGTTCTGACTGACACCGCGCAAACCTGGTATAACCAGCCGGGGCTGCGCCATCAGCGGCTCGGCTCTGTCGCCGCCGGGCTGATGTTTGGCGACAATCGACACTACAGCCTCAGCGTCGAAGCGGCAAAACCGGTGGGCGATGTGCCAACGGACAGCAACAACCGCGACTGGCGCTACAGCCTGACGTTTACGTGGAATTTTAATAACCGCCGTTAGCGCAAATTGCCGCTTTGGTGTTTGCCCCCTCTCCCTAACCCTCTCCCCGGAGGGGCGAGGGAACTGATTTGTGCGGCCTGTTTCTCCCTCTCCCCGGAGGGCGAAGGAACTGGTTCAGAGTCAGCTGTTCGGGCGGTTTTCTCCCTCTCCCCGTGGGAGAGGGTCGGGGAGAGGGCATCAGCGTGCTCAGCTCCCCGTAGGTCCGGTAAGCGATAGCGCCACCGGGCAATCCCGTCAGAACGTAGTCCAGTTCTGCGCCTCAGCTTCAGCAGTCAGCTTTGGTTTTACCGGCTTATCCAACTGACGGCTGGCACTACGCCGTACCTGAAAAGCCGACTCATTCGCAAGTCGGAAAACGGATACCGCCTCCTCAAGCCGGTGAGCCTGCTCTTCCAGACTGTTCGCTGCCGACGATGACTCCACTACCAGCGCAGCGTTCTGCTGCGTGGTGGTGTCCATTTCGGCCATCGCCTGAGCAATCTGCGAAATGCCCCGGCTCTGCTCGTCCGTCGCCGAGGAGATTTCGTTCATGATGTCCCGCACCTGGCCGACCGACAGCTCAATCTCCGACATCGCCGTTCCCGCGCGCTCCACTAACTGGAACCCGGTATCGACAATACCTACCGACTCCTTAATCAGAGACTCGATCTCTTTGGCTGACTGGGCGCTGCGCTGTGCCAGATTACGGACTTCGCCCGCCACTACCGCAAACCCTTTGCCCTGCTCCCCGGCCCTCGCCGCTTCCACCGCGGCATTCAGCGCCAGAATATTGGTCTGGAAGGCGATGCCGTTGATGACGGTGGTGATCTCCGAAATTTTGTGTGCGCTGCCCTGCACGGATCGCATGGTCTCAACCACGGCGCGCGACACTTCGCAGCCCTGGCTGGCTTTCACCGCTGCCTGTTCGGACAGTCTGCGAGCCTGGGCGGCGTTTTCCGCGTTAAGCGCAACGGTGGAGGTCAGCTCTTCCATACTCGCTGCGGTTTCCACGACGGCCGCCGCCTGCTGTTCAGTGCGGGAAGAGAGGTCGATATTGCCACGAGCAATCTCCGTGGAAGAACTGGCGACGTTGGCCACCCCTTCACGGACATCATGAATGATGTCCTTCAGATTGGTGTTCATCAGCGCCATCGCCTGCATCAGTTTGCCCAGTTCATCGCGACGCTGTGATTCTACAGAATGCGTCAGATCGCCTTCGGCAATGCGTTCCGCCAGGGTCAGCGTCTCATGCAGTGGACGGGTAATCGCCCGGGTAATGAGCCATCCCAGCAGCACCGCAATCAGGATCCCCAGCGCCGCCACCAACTGCATAATCCACTGCACCTGATGGATAATCGCCTCAACGGCTTGCTCCTGAAGTGCGTGCAAATCGTTTATCGAGTTCGTTAGCTCACTGGCTCGCGTAAGCAGCTGGTCTGAAGCCACATTCAACTCACTCCATGCCTGATGGTAGGGCTCCAGCGATCCCAGATACTGCTTAAAGGCAACGATCGACGTTTCCACCATCGCGCGCTCTTTTTCCGGCAGCCAGAGGAGCATTGGCTGAGCGGCGGAGATACCGTTATTCACACTCATCTGCGCACTGGCCTGCGTTGTTGGGTCTGGATGCTGCTTGAAATCAGTCAGTCTGGAATCAATGTCA
Organism: Enterobacteriaceae bacterium 89; assembly: GCA_014156375.1. GTDB lineage: Bacteria > Pseudomonadota > Gammaproteobacteria > Enterobacterales > Enterobacteriaceae > Scandinavium. Next base: position 1,830,123 of record RQJH01000003.1, read on the forward strand.
TTAATGATGAACGCCAGCTGTGCCAGCTGGAATTTTTGATCGATAGAAAACGAGTTATCCAACGCCAGCGCAGCGATCGTTCTGGAATCATCGCAAATTGAACTGGAATCCAGGCGCTTTTGTTGCTCAAGCTTCTTGTGCATGGCCTGGTTAAAAGGTTCACGATCCGCAAGATAGTTTTTCACTGCGTCCTCCGTTCGCTGCAACGATTCGCTGCCCGCCGGCGACCAGCTAAATTTTTTCAGATCCGCCAGTACGCCAACCATCTGATTCACTGCTTCACCATTCTTAACCAGATACTTATCTTCACCGGTATACTGGTAATAGGTACGATTCAGGCGGGTATCGAACAGCCGGTTAATCAACTGCACGCTCAGTGAACCTTTCACCACCTTATCCTGAATATTCTTCAGGCCTAAAATACTGCTCAACAGAATCGCAATCATTAAGGCAATGATTGTCACAAACCCCGACGCCAGCTTGTTGCCTGTTTTCATATTAAGAAAAAAAGATGATATATTCATAGTATTACCTGACCCCGTTTTTAAAATCATGTTTGGCCTTGCGAATAAAACAGTAATGACGAATGAAATGAGCATGAATGCGCGACGCTGCCATAGCAGAAATAAAAAAATTCCCTGAGCAGTTATTGCCCAGGGAAAAGCGAGTCAGGAAGACATCACTCTCCCAACGCAATTTTTAAAAATTGTTTACTTCAGTTCGTCACTTCACTCTCTTTGTAGTAAACAGGACGAATGCTCTCATCAGTGATCCGATAACCAATATTTTTTGAATAGCTGATAAAGTCAGCCGGTAAGCCGAGCAGCTCAAGCTTTTTGGTTAAATTATTCAGCACCTGCCACAACCGCTGTGAAGAACAGCTTAAATTATTGTCTTCCCAGACTTTCTGGATCAGCTCGTTTTTACTGACGGCCTGCTCTCGCGCATTTTTCATTAAATACAGGAACAGCTCCAGCATGGTCTTATTCAGACCAATGGTCACAAACACGATGCTTTTATCGGCATGTCGCGAAGGCAAGCGGTACAGCCTTTGATTTAAAATATCAAAGTGGATTTCACTACCGATGATAAATCCATGTAACTGATAGTCCATTCTTACTACCTATAATACGTTAAGGACTACTAGCACCAACACATTACGCTGCTCAATTCATTACAGTTTGTGCGGTCTAATATAATTCAATCAATGAGACTTTCAATCTCCGTGTGGGCATGAACAATGCGCTACAACCAAGGTTAAACAATGGAATAAAGCTCCATAAAATGACATAAATGCAGATTGAAAAACCACTCAACAAGCCCTAATAAAGAGAGACGTGCCCTCAAATTTAGTCAGGTCAACACCTCAACACAAAACAACATATTAATTATAATACGCAGTATATTGTTCCGCGCACTCAGCGGGTCAGGCATGCTCTGCGCTATACTGTTGATTCGTCACTTCACGCGCCCTCTGCTGACAGAACCCCTGAGTTGGCGTGATACAGCTTAAGCAATTAACCCCAAAAAAGGGGAGTGAAGTTAGCTGATCTCTCCTGATTCAGACGATCGTTGTCAGGCTTTATAAGTTGATATTGCACAATCTGGCGCAGTCATAATATGAAAACCGTGTATCTAATCAATGAGATAATTTTGTTCAGCCCGGAGGAATGCAGCCTGACGCCGAAAAGCGGATGGCCGTCAGGCCGCGTCACTTTGCATGCTCCGGCAGCGGAATGTTTGCAGCTGCTGCTGACCCACGTCGGACAGCCCGTCACCCAGAAACTCCTTTTTGCCCAGGTTTGGGAGAAAAAAGGCGCGGTGGTTTCCACCAATACGCTTTATCAAAGTATCGCGTCCATTCGTAAAGGGCTAAAAATGGCGGGGCTTGAGGAAGACATTATCCGCACTCTGCCCAAACAAGGATTTCAGTGCAACGCCAGGGTGCAGGTCGGCAATGTAAGCGATTTTATTCTTCCGGCTACCCCGATAACACAAAAGTCTTCACCGGTAGCGGCTTCCCTTTCTGCACCAGAAAAGCCAACAAGAAACCGAAAATATAGCCTTGCCGCCAGCGTCATGGTGTCGCTTTTAATGGTGTGTGCGCTGCTCTACTGGCAAAAAAATAGCGACACAGAAATCCCCGCATACTATTACCCAGCCGGGATGATTGAGCACTGCTCGCTCTATTCTTCGTGGTCTGGTGCGGAATACAGCCAGACTGTGTTCAACGAATTACGCCAGCGTTATCCGATTCGCTGTGCCGACAGGCAGTTTGCTTATCTGACGATCAACCATTTGCAAACGGGCTCCACTCTGATTTTGTGCAATGATGAATTCAGAACGAAAGGTGTTCAGTGCCGCTCCATTATGTTCAGTGATGAAAACCATGAAGCTAAATAGCCGCCTGCTGATCGCCGGTCTCCCAATAATTACCGCCATTGCCTGTGCGACCTACGCCGCTGCTTCACACTGGCAGCAAACACATTTTTCCTGTGACAGTCAGCTGACGCTGGTCAGCGCCAAAGGGACAGAAGAAATGATTATCCACTTCAACTTTTCCGGAAAATCAGGGCGTATCGAGACTCGCGGAAAATATGTGCCGAAAAACGGTGAAGCTATCACCACCAGCAATAAAGTCGATTTTACCTTCTGGCGCGATGGAGATTCGTTGGTGATGATCTCGGATGAAACCAATAAACTGCCGAAAATAGCGCCACCGATGCTGGATGAAAGCCCGGACTTTTTTTCAACGCGGGAGCGTGGCCTGCGCCTGAAGGTGATTCAGAAGAGCGCCGGAAGCTATCTTTTTTTATACGAAGACACGCCGGGGCTCTATTGCACTGCCTCGCAGTAACGGGATCAGCCGGAATTGATGTGCTCTTTGCAGTAGCGCCTCTTCCAGCCCGCTGGCGTCAGCCCGGTATGCTTGCGGAAAACCTGGCGAAAGTAGCCGACATCGTTGAACCCGCAGCGAAGCGTGACTTCTTTCAGCGATAAGGCATCGCCAATCAATAATTTTTCAGCCGCCAGGATCCGCTGACGATGCAGGGCTTCCGTCAGCGTCAGGCGGAAAACGCGTCGATAAACTCGCCCGAGATAATCCGCATTGCAGTGCAGCTCTTTCGCCAGCACCGAGGTAGAGAGCGGCAGATGAAACTGAGTGCGAATGATCTGCCGGGCCTTCCAGGCCAGCGCCACGCCGGGACTGTCCTTCGCCAGCTCCTCCGAGCCGGAAGCAGAAAGTTGTTGCAGCATCAGCAGCAAAATACACTCCAGCGCGATACTGCGATGGATATTCTCCTGCTCATGCAGAAACTGGCGATAAAGGGAAATCATATACTGCGGATCCCGCACCACGACCTGCTGGGGAATGCTCAGCAGAGCCTGGCGGACGGATTCCGTTTTTACCTCCAGCCATTCAAAATGCAGCCAGTAGAATTTTAAATCCGCCGGGAAAATCCCTTCCCCAACGTGCTGATGCCCCGGTCGCAGCAGCAGGCTTTCCCCCGCCTGAACCGTCAACAGCTTCCCTTCCTCCCGGATTTGCAGCTCACCGCGCTCGACGAAGATCAGCTCCCAGGACGTGAGCCTTCGCGCCGGATGGCTACCCACCCCGCGTGAAATGAACAGCCCGCCGTTCTGCACCTGAATCGGAAATGCTATGGATAATTCGAGCATGGATATTCACTTTCTCGCTTTCTGTGCCTGTATATCGTCTCTTTGTTGATGATTATTAACTAAAAACCGCATTATCTCCCGATCGCGATCACAGTTTACGCCGCAGGTCGGAATCGTCACTTTTTTATACTTTTCCCTTCCCTTGTCAGGCGGAAGGAGCCGGGCAGAATAAATCAGGTACCTGATCACTAAACTCATAAGCCCGCCCGAGGCGGGTCACGCACTCTGACCTACGTAAGGAGTTTTCCATGACTTCTGCACCGATTACGCAAACCGATATTGCCCAACGAGCAGCCAATGAGACGCTGTCTCTGCGGGAAAAAGTCGGTTACGGACTGGGGGACGCCGGCGGTACGGTGATCACCTGTCTGATCATGAACTTTCTGACCTTTTTCTACACCGATGTCTTCGGCCTGACGCCAGCGCTGGTCGGCACGCTGTTTATCGCCCTCCGGGTCTTTGACGCCATCTCCGATCCCATCATGGGAGTGATTGCCGACCGCACTCAGAGCCGCTGGGGGCGCTTTCGCCCGTGGCAGCTGTGGATTGCCGTTCCCATCGGCATCATCGGCGTGCTGACTTTCACCGTACCCGACGTCAGCATGAGCATGAAAATCGTCTGGGCGTTCGGCACCTATCTGCTGCTGTCCGTGAGCTACACCGCCATCAACGTGCCCTACTGCGCATTGATCAACACCATGACCACCCGCCATTCGGAAGTTCTGTCCTGTCAGTCCTGGCGCTTTGTGCTGTGCGGTCTGGCTGGTTTTCTGGTCTCCGTTGGCCTGCCGTGGATGGTTTCCACGCTCGGCAACGGCAATGCCGCCCACGGTTATCAGATGGGCGTCGGCATTCTTTGCGCGGTGGCGGTAGTAATGTTCCTGTGCTGCTTCTTCTGGGTGCGTGAACGCGTCCCGTTGGATGCGATGGGGAAATTTACCCTGCGCGAACACATCGCCGGGTTGCGTAAAAACGATCAGCTGCTGCTGATGCTGCTGATGTCATTCCTGCTAATCAACGTCTTCAACATCCGTGGCGGTGGCTATATGTACTTCATCACCTACGTGCTGAAGGGCAGCACCGCCTACACTTCGCTGTTCTTCACCATGGTGACGTTCGCCTCGATTCTGGGTTCGGTGCTCGTCAATCCGCTGTCAAAAAGGATTGATACCGTCAAACTTTATTACCACACCAACCTCGTGCTGGCCGCGCTGGCGGTGCTGATGTGGTTCCTGCCGACCGGCCCGGCGTGGCAGACCCTGTGGCTGGCGGTGATCCTCGGCAACGGTATTATTCTGGGCTTCACACTGCCGCTGCACTTTGCGCTGATGGCCTTTGCCGATGACTACGGCGAGTGGAAAACCGGGGTGCGCTCCTCCGGCATGAATTTCGCCTTCAACCTGTTCTGCATCAAGCTCGCCTGGGCCTCCAGCGCGGGGATCATCAGCCTGGTGTTTATCTTTGTCGCCTATCAGCCCGGCGCGGGCAACCAGACCGCCGCTTCGCTTAGCGGCATGACCGCCATGGAGACGCTGCTGCCTGCGCTGTTCCACCTGTTGCTGGCGTTCACCATTCGCGCCTGCAAACTCAATAATCCGATGATGTCGCGCATCAGCACCGATCTGCGCGCACGCCATGTTCAGCCTTAAGGAGAACGTTATGTCTGTGATGGAAGTCGATCTGCATAAGCTTAAAGTCAGCGATCCGTTCCTAGGCCAGTATCAGCAGCTGGTTCGTGACGTGGTGATTCCCTACCAGTGGGACGCGCTTAACGATCGCATCGCGGAAGCCGATCCGAGCCACGCTATCGAAAATTTCCGCATTGCTGCCGGGCTACAGGAAGGCGAGTTCTACGGCATGGTCTTTCAGGACAGCGACGTGGCGAAATGGCTGGAGGCCGTTGCCTGGTCGCTGTGTCAGAAGCCCGATGCGGAGCTGGAAAAAACTGCCGATGAGGTGATCGAACTGGTGGCCGCCGCCCAGTGCGAAGACGGCTATCTCAACACGTATTTCACCGTCAAAGCGCCGGAGGAGCGCTGGACTAACCTGGCAGAATGCCACGAGCTTTACTGCGCCGGGCACATGATTGAAGCGGGCGTGGCGTTTTTCCAGGCCGCCGGCAAACGCCGTTTGTTAGAAGTGGTCTGCAAGCTGGCCGATCATATCGACAGCGTCTTTGGTCCGGGTGAAAACCAGCTGCACGGCTACCCGGGTCATCCGGAAATTGAGCTGGCGCTGATGCGCCTGTATGAAGTCACGCAGGAGCCACGTTATCAGGCGCTGGTGAATTACTTTGTTGAGGAACGAGGCACACAGCCGCACTTCTACGACATCGAATACGAGAAGCGCGGCAAAACCTCTTACTGGAACACCTACGGCCCGGCGTGGATGGTGCAGGACAAACCCTACAGCCAGGCGCATCAGCCCATCGCAGAACAGCAAACGGCCATCGGCCATGCGGTGCGCTTTGTGTATCTGATGACCGGCGTGGCGCATCTGGCAAGGCTCAGCAACGACGAAGGCAAGCGTCAGGACTGTTTGCGACTGTGGAACAATATGGCACAGCGGCAGCTATACATCACCGGCGGAATTGGCTCACAGAGCAGCGGCGAAGCCTTCAGTAGCGACTACGATCTGCCAAACGACACCGTGTACGCTGAAAGCTGCGCCTCTATCGGCCTGATGATGTTCGCCCGCCGGATGCTGGAAATGGAAGCCGATAGCCAGTACGCCGACGTGATGGAGCGCGCGCTGTACAACACCGTGCTCGGCGGCATGGCGCTCGATGGCAAGCACTTCTTCTACGTTAACCCGCTGGAAGTGCATCCAAAATCACTGAAATTTAATCACATCTACGATCACGTTAAACCGGTGCGTCAGCGGTGGTTCGGCTGTGCCTGCTGCCCGCCGAACATCGCTCGGGTGCTGACATCGCTCGGACATTACATCTACACCCCTCGCGAAGACGCGCTGTACATCAACCTGTATGTTGGCAACAGCGCCGAAGTGGCCGTGGGCGACGAAACGCTGCGCCTGCGTATCAGCGGCAATTTCCCGTGGCAGGAAAAGGTGACCATTGCTATCGATTCACCAAAAGCCGTGCAGCATACCCTGGCGCTGCGCCTGCCGGACTGGTGCGCTGCGCCGCAGGTCACGCTTAACGGGGCTGAAGTGGCAAAGGATATTCGCAAAGGCTATCTGCACATCAACCGCCGCTGGCAGGAAGGCGATACCCTCACGCTGACCCTGCCGATGCCGGTACGCCGAATTTACGGCAATCCGCTGGTACGCCATGTGGCGGGAAAAGTGGCGATCCAGCGCGGTCCGTTGGTCTATTGCCTCGAACAGGCGGATAACGGGGAGGATCTGCATAACCTGTGGCTGCCAGAAAACACGAGCTTTAACACGTTCGAAGGCAAAGGTCTGTTTGCCCATAAGGTCCTGATTCAGGCCGATGGCGTTCGCCAGTCCTCAGAGAAACCAGAACAACAGCCACTGTGGCACTACGACTGCGCTCCTGGCACAAAACAATCGCAAACGCTGACCTTTATCCCATGGTTCAGCTGGGCCAATCGCGGCGAAGGGGAAATGCGTATTTGGGTGAATGAGGGATAATGACCAAACACATGCCCGGCGGCGCTGCGCTTGCACGGACCTACAGTCAACGTTTGGTTTTGTAGGTCCGGTAAGCTTAGCGCCACCGGGCAATTAAGTTCGCTCTCCAGCCGCAAACTCAGTGACGTCCCCAGCCCAATCTAACGGATAGATCCCAGTACCAACATCACGGTGAAAACTTGAAAAAGGCCATTCCCTTACCTGCATGACCCAACCATGCTTCACCGGATTAATGTAGACATAATCAATATGCCGTCGGTAGTCCTCATCATCCTGGATAGTGTGCTCCCAAAAATGAGGCTGCCAGATACCGCTCAGACCTGCATCACGGGTGAATATTTTTTTGATGTCACGCCAGCGACCAGAAAAATCGCAGTCATTTTCAGGCAACGTCCAGATGCAGTGCATATGTTCAGGTAAAACAACCCAGGCATCGATAAAAAACGGTTTTCGGCGCTTCACTTGTGCTACGGAATTTCTCAGGGTCGCAATTTGTTCGACTAACAAAGCACTTTGCCTGTTGCGCAGATTGACGGTGAAAAACCATGTGCCGCCTTTTACGTAATTTCGACGGTAATTTGACATTGCAACGCTCCTTATCAATGCCCGGTGGCGCTTCGCTTACGCGGGCCTACAATAACGTAGGTCCAGCAAGCGTAGCGCCGCTGGGCAAGCATCCCACAGCCACAATATCGACTTTAAAACCTCCGAACAGCCATCTCATGAGCAATCATCGGAGTGCTACGCAAAAAATTAACCCTATAAGCTGACCCGAACTCTGCCTCCTCCCCCCGTTTGTCAATTTGTGTGCTTTGCGCTGACGTAATTTGACAATTGATGCCCAGGCAGTAATCATTATTCTGATTACTGACCAGGCAGCTATTATGACAACCCCCACTGATTCCAATAAAAACCTGCATCTCGGTTTGCTGTTTCATCTGGCAAACCAGTTCAAGGACCAGCTTATCGGCCACTACTTTTCCGGCGCGGGTATTACCGCGGCGCAATTTAAGGTGCTGATTAATATCTATAAGGGCAACACCAGCCCTGCGGAAATCTGTAAGAGCTTGCAGATGGATACCGGTGCCATGAGCCGGATGGTCGAGCGGATGGTGAAAAGCGATCTGATTGAACGACACCGCAATTCGCAGGATAAGCGCCAGGTCATTCTGGCGCTGACGGCCAAAGGCCAGACGCTGTGCAACGCGTTTCAGAATGAAGCGCTGAAAAGCATTCTGGCGGAGCTGACTGCCCGCCTGACGCCCGAAGAGTCCCACCAGCTGACAGAACTGCTAATCAAAATGCTGCCGGATGAATTCACGGCCCCCCATCGCTAATAAGGCCACTCGCTATGTCTATGGAAAATACCGCTCCGGCACCGGAAAAGCGCCCGAGCAAACGCAAACGTAATTTCGCGATCCTGTTCCTGATTCTGATACTGATCGCCGCCGGCTGTCTGGCCTGGTATCTGCTGTATGCGCGCTTTTACGAAACCACCGACGATGCCTACGTCAACGGAAACCAGGTGACGCTGACGCCGCAAATTGCGGGCACGGTCACTCAGGTTACCGTCGATGAGGGTGATTACGTGCAGAAAGGCCAGCCGCTGGTGCTGCTTGACCCAAGCGACACTGAAATCGCGCTCCAGCAGGCCGAGGCGAATCTGGCGAATACCGTGCGTCAGGTGCGTGGTCTGTACAGCACCGCTGAAAACTATCGCGCCCAGGTCGCAGCTAAAAAAGTGGCGCTGCAAACGGCGCAAAGTGATTACGCAAGACGCGTGAAAATCGCCAATTCTGGCGCTATCGCGATAGAAGATCTGGCGCATTACCGTGATGCGGTCACCAGTGCCCAGAGCGATTTGCTCTCTGCCGAACAGGCGCTGAAAACCAATCAGGCAATGGTTGATGATACCGTGATCGACAGCCATCCGGAGATTAAAACCGCCGTCGCCACCCTGCGTCAGCGCTATCTGGATAACTCACGTAGCACCATCGTTGCGCCTGTAAGCGGCTACGTCGCGAAACGCGCGGTTCAGCTGGGTATGCGCGTCACTTCTGGTACGACATTGCTGTCCATCGTGCCGCTCAACGAAGTGTGGGTGGATGCCAACTTCAAAGAGAGTCAGATGCAGGATATGCGTTTAGGTCAGAAAGTGACGCTGAATGCCGACCTGTACGGCGATGACGTGCAGTATCAGGGCATCATCACCAGCCTTGGGATCGGCACCGGCAGCGCGTTCTCGCTGCTGCCTGCGCAGAACGCCAGCGGCAACTGGATCAAGATTGTTCAGCGTCTGCCGGTGCGCATCATCCTCGATCCGCACGACATGCAGAAACATCCACTGCGTATTGGCCTGTCGATGAACGCCCGCGTCGATATTCGCAATCTTGATGGTCACCTGCTGCCGCAAAAAACCGTCGAACAGCCGCGATTTACCACCGATGTGTATGAAACACCGATGGCAGCAGCCGACAAACTGGTGGCTAAAATCCTTCATGACAACAGCAGCGCTGTAGCCCAGCGCTAAGAGAGAAGCTATGTCAGAGCCGAAGGCGGCCTTTACGCCGCCCAGCCTGTTCCTGGCGACGCTCGCGCTGTCGCTGGCGACCTTCATGCAGGTGCTGGACTCCACCATCGCCAACGTGGCGCTGCCGACCATTTCCGGCAACCTTGGCGTCAGCGCGGATCAGGGCACCTGGGTTATCACCTCGTTTGCGGTGTGTAACGCCATCGCCCTGCCGCTGACCGGCTGGTTTACCCGCCGCTTTGGTCAGCTAAAGCTGTTCATTGGCTCGGTGGTGTTTTTCACCCTGACCTCGTTCCTGTGCGGTTTCGCCCACAGCATGACGGAGCTGATCATCTTCCGCGCGCTGCAGGGCTTTTTCGCCGGACCGATGTTCCCGATGTGCCAGACGCTGCTGTTAGTCATCTTCCCGCCGATGAAGCGAAGCATGGCGCTGGCGCTGCTGTCGATGGTGACCGTGGTCGCGCCAATTGTCGGGCCGATTACCGGCGGCTGGATCACCGATAACTACTCGTGGCCGTGGATTTTCTACATCAACGTGCCCATCGGGATTTTCGCCTCCATCGTGGTATGGACGCAGCTGCGCACCCGCGAAGAGACCACTCAGTCTTCGCCAATCGACTACATCGGCATCATGCTGCTGGTGCTGGGCGTGGGACTGTTGCAGGTGGTGCTCGATAAGGGCAACGACGAGGACTGGTTCTCTTCCACGCCAATCATCGTGATGTCGATAGTTTCTGCCATCAGCCTGATTAGCTTTGTGATTTGGGAACTGGGCGACCGTCACCCCATCGTGAACCTGCGCCTGTTCAAAGACCGCAATTTCGCGATTGGCACGCTGGCGCTGATGCTTGGCTATGCAGCGTTCTTCGCCATCAACATCATTCTGCCGCAGTGGCTGCAAACGCAGATGGGGTACACCGCGATATGGGCGGGGCTTGCCGCCGCGCCGATGGGCTTTTTACCCTTGTTGCTGACACCGATTATTGGCCGTTATGCCACCAAGTTTGACCTGCGTATTCTGTGCTCCATCTCGTTCCTGACGATGGGCGCGTCGTGCCTGATGCGCGCGCAGTTCAACACCAACGTGGATTTCTGGACCATCGCCAGCGTGCAGATGTTCATGGGGATTGGCGTGGCGTTCTTCTTTATGCCGCTGACCACCATCGTGCTGTCGAATCTGCACGGTAATGAAGTGGCGGAAGGGTCCGGACTGGCCACGTTTTTCCGCGTGCTCGGCGGCTCGTTTGCGTCCTCGCTGACCACGTGGATCTGGCAGCGGCGTGAGATTTTCCATCACGCTAATCTGACGGAAAGCGTGTCGCAATATAATCCGGCGGCGGTAGATTACGTGACGAAGATGGGCGGCCCGTCGCAGCAGCATTTCGCGATGATCGACCAGACCATCACCCAGCAGGCGTACATGATGTCGACGATTGATTACTTCTGGATCCTCGGCTGGGGCTTTATGGGGCTGATTTTCATTATCTGGTTCACCCGTCCGCCGTTTGTAAAATCTGGTGGACCTGGGGCTGGCGCGGCTGCGGCGGCACATTAGAAGAAGTGCCCGGTGGCGCTAACGCTTACCGGACCTACAAAACCAATATATGTCCGTTTTTGTAGGTCCGGCAAACGCAATGCCGCCGGGCAATTTCTTAACAGTCAGAACAACCCGAGCGGTTTATCGGAATAGCTCACCAGCAGGCACTTGGTCTGCTGATAATGCTCCAGCATCATCTTGTGGGTCTCGCGACCAATCCCTGACTGTTTGTAGCCGCCAAACGCCGCATGCGCCGGATAGGCGTGATAGCAGTTAGTCCACACGCGTCCGGCCTGAATACCGCGCCCCATTTTATACGCCAGGTTGCCGTTGCGGCTCCAGACGCCCGCACCGAGGCCGTACTGGGTATCGTTGGCAATCGCCAGCGCTTCGTCCATGGTTTTGAAGGTAGTGACCGACAGCACCGGGCCAAAGATTTCCTCCTGGAACACCCGCATGTTGTTCTTACCAAACAGGATGGTCGGTTCGAGGTAGTAGCCCTCTTTCAGTTCGCCGTCGAGCAGCTTACGCCGTCCACCGGTCAGCACGTCGGCCCCTTCTTTCTTACCAATGTCGATATAGTTGAGGATGGTTTCCATCTGCCCGCTGGAGACCTGCGCGCCCATCTGCGTCACGCTGTCGAGCGGGTTGCCGCTGCGGATGCTTTCCACCCGGCGGATAGCGCGCTCCATAAAGCGGTCGTAAATGGATTCATGCACCAGCGCGCGGCTCGGGCAGGTACAGACTTCGCCCTGGTTGAAGGCGAACAGCGCAAAGCCTTCCAGCGCTTTCTCAAAGAAGGCGTCCTCTTCGTCCATCACATCGGCAAAGAAGATGTTTGGCGATTTCCCGCCCAGCTCCAGGGTCACCGGAATGATGTTCTGGGTCGCGTACTGCATGATCTGCTGACCGACTTCCGTCGAGCCGGTAAACGCCACTTTGGCGATGCGCTTCGACGTTGCCAGATATTCCCCAATCTCCCCACCGGCGCCGTTCACCACGTTCACCACACCCGGCGGCAGCAGATCGCCGATGATTTCCATCAGCATCAGCACGGAAAGCGGCGTGAGGCGTGCGGGTTTCAGCACCACGCAGTTGCCTGCCGCCAGCGCCGGAGCCATTTTCCAGCTAGCCATCAGCAACGGGAAGTTCCACGGGATGATCTGCCCGACCACGCCGAGCGGTTCGTGGAAGTGATAGGCCACGGTGTCTTTGTCGACCTCGCTTATCCCGCCCTCCTGGGCGCGAATGCAGGAAGCGAAGTAGCGGAAATGGTCAATCGCCAGCGGCACGTCGGCAGCGGTGGTTTCGCGGATCGGTTTGCCGTTATCCCAGGTTTCCGCCGTCGCCAGCAGCTCGATGTTCTGCTCCATGCGGTCGGCGATTTTCAGCAGCAGCGTGGCCCGGTCCTGCACCGACGTCTGCCCCCATTTATCTTTGATCTTGTGCGCCGCGTCCAGCGCCAGATCGATATCCCGAGGCCCGGAGGAAGCCACTTCACACAGCAGCTGGCCGGTGACCGGCGTCAGGTTTTTGTAATACTCACCGTCGACCGGAGCGACCCAGTTACCGCCGATAAAGTTGTCGTAACGCGCTTTGAGCTTGAGGGGATAACCATAAACACCAGGCTGGATGCCCGTGGAGGGAGGATTGTTGGTCATGACCGTCTCCTTGCAGTGGGGTGTTCTGTAAGGGTAGACGGGGCTGGCGATTTATTCGCCAGCGGGTTGTCAGTTTACGAGCGGTGTCACGAACCGGAGGCGTCGTTTTCCGGGAACAGCATCGCGTCGCGCAGCAGATGGTCGTTACCGCGACGGCGGGTAAAGCCAATGCGGTCAAAGTATTCCAGAATCTGGATCGCCAGTTTGCGCCCGACGTTCAGGCTGTCGCGGAAATCCGCCGCGCAGGTCGATCCCCGCGCCTGATCCAGTTCGCGGATCAGGCCGGCGAACTGCACGATGCGATCGTTACGGTAATAACGATCTTTGACGATCGCGGTAATCATTCCCTGCTGTGCCGCCTGGCGCAGCGTGATGCGCATCGTCTGCTCATCGCAGCCCGCCTGCCCGGCTAAATCACGCACCCACCACGGCTCATCGCCAAACAGCGGCTGCACTTTTTGCCAGAGCACCGCCTGTTCGTCGGTAAATCCGGCTTTGTGATCCGGCAGATGCAGCCAACCGTGATGGCTGTGGATCACCCCGGAGGCGCGCAGCTGCTCGATCAGCGCCAGCACCAGCGTTTCGTCTTCCATCGGCAGCGCGATGCGGCGAAGGCGTTCACGGCCCGGCCCTGGCTCATCGCGATGCTGCTCGTGATACAGCGCCAGCGCGCTGAGCAGTTTTTGCTGCCAGCGGGCGGCCAGTTCGGCGCTCAGCAGGGAGTCTCCGGCGATCAGCAAATCCGGCCGCTGAACGAGCGCCGCCATTCCGGCGTCGTTAAGCTGGCGTGCCCAACCGAACTTACTTTGCCGCACTGCATCACGCTGCAAATGTACGTCCAGCGCCTCAGCGTCCGATTCGGCAGCGGCCAGCTTCGCCAGCCATTGCAGATACTCGACTTTGCGCTTGCCGCGACGCGGTGGATTGAGCGCAATCACTCGCGCGCCCGCCAGCGTCACGCGGGCTGAAATATCACGAAGGACCAGCCTGTCGTTGTCCGCCAGCCACAGCGGGGTATCCAGCACCAGCTCGGCCAGATTGCCTTCCAGCAGCGACACGCGCCCGGTGATATGGCTTGCCGCGTGGTGAACGTGCAGCGGCTGCCACTGACTCAGCGGCGTGTGGCATTGAAGCTCGACAATCACACGCTCGGAAGGCTCCGGCGGTTGCTGTGCCAGAAGCCAGTCGCCGCGGGTCAGCTCTTCTTTTTGCGCATCGCCCGCAATGTTTAGTGCGATACGCTGCCCGGCGCGCGCCTGCTCCACGGGCTGATTCTGGGCGTGCAGGCCGCGCACGCGCATCGGTTTGTTCACGCCCGTCAGCCACAGCGTGTCACCCACGTTCACTTCGCCTGAGAGCGCCGTTCCGGTGACCACCAGCCCGGCACCTTTAACGGTGAATGCGCGGTCAATCGCCAGGCGGAAACGCTGGTGATCGGCGTGCTGACGTTCCGCCAGCTGTAACAGGTGCTCGCGAAGATCGTCGATACCGCGCATTTCCGTTGCGGCGGTTTCGAACAGTGAAACGTCTTCAAAGCCAAAATCATGCAGAACAGCGACTACCTGCTGACGAACTTCGGCGATACGGTCGGCATCAACGCGATCGGTTTTGGTCAGCGCTACCGTCAGCGTCGGTTTACCGGTTAATTGCAGAATGGCTAAATGCTCGCGCGTTTGCGCCATCACGCCGTCGTCGCAGGCCACCACCAGCAGCGCATGATCTATGCCGCCCACGCCCGCCAGCATGTTGGCGAGGAACTTTTCATGACCCGGCACATCAATGAAGCCCGGCACGCGCCCGTCCGGCTGCGGCCAGTAGGCGTAACCCAAATCGATGGTCATCCCGCGCGCTTTTTCTTCCGGCAGGCGGGAGGCGTTCACGCCGGTAATAGCCTGCAACAGCGTGGTTTTGCCGTGGTCAACGTGCCCGGCGGTGGCAATAATCATTTCAGCACATTCTCCAGAAAGCCTGTTTCGTCCTCAAGGCAGCGTAAATCCAGCCACAGTCGTCCGTCATAAATGCGTCCAATCAGCGGAACCGGCAGGCGACGCCAGCGTTCGGCCAGCGCTTCGAGCTGACTTCCGCGCCCATCAACAGGAGCAAACGTCAGCGCATGTGAAGGCAGACGGTCCACCGGCAGTGAACCGCTGCCGATCTGCGATAAGCAAGGCTCCAGCCGCACGGTAAAATCGGGGTAATGGGCCTGAAGCGGTGCCAACAGCCGTTCGCCCTGCTGGCCGATCTCTTCAGCCTGGCGGGTGAGCAGGCGCAGCGTTGGCAAAGCCTGAGTTAATTTTTCAGGATGCAGATAGAGGCGCAGCGTGGCCTCCAGCGCCGCCAGCGTCATTTTATCGGCACGCAGCGCGCGCTTGAGTGGATGCTGTTGCAGCTTCGCAATCAGTTCACGTTTGCCGACGATAATTCCCGCCTGCGGGCCGCCGAGCAGTTTATCGCCGGAGAAGCTTACCAGGCTGACGCCGCTGGCGATCAGCTCCTGCGGCATCGGCTCTTTCGGCAAGCCGTACTGGCTTAAATCCACCAGTGAACCGCTGCCCAAATCCGCCACCACCGGAATGCCATGCTCCTGCCCAATCGCCGCCAGCTCGGTTTCTTCCACCGCTTTGGTAAAGCCTTCGATGCTGTAGTTGCTGGTGTGAACCTTCATCAGCAGGCCGGTATTTTCGTTAATCGCGTTCACGTAATCGCGCGCGTGGGTGCGGTTAGTCGTGCCGACTTCGTGCAGCCCGCAGCCCGCCTGACGCATCACGTCCGGAATACGGAACGCTCCGCCGATCTCCACCAGCTCGCCGCGCGAAACGACCACCTCTTTGCCGCTGGCGGTCGCCGCCAGCATCAGCAGCACCGCCGCCGCGTTGTTATTCACGATGCAGGCGTCCTCCGCACCGGTCAGCCGACAAAGCAGTTCCGCCAGTGCGCTGTCGCGATGGCCACGACCCGCGCCGTCGAGTGAATATTCCAGCGTGACGGGCGAGCGCATCACCTGCGCCACCGCTTCCACCGCCGCTTCGGACTGCAGCGCGCGCCCAAGATTGGTGTGCAGCACCGTTCCGGTCAGATTGAATACCGGGCGCAGCGGGCTTTGCTCCTGCGCCTTTAAGCGTTCTGTCACCGCCTGCGCCCAGTTCTCGCTCCAGGCGGGCAATGCGCCACTTTCGCGGATCGCCATGCGGGCTTCGTCCTGCATCTGGCGAAGCAGATCCACGAACTGGCTGTGTCCGAATTGGTCAATAAGCGGGGTAAATGCCGGATCGCGCAGCAGGCGGTCAGTGGCAGGGATCTGGCTGAACGGCGAAGGATTTTCGGTGGTCATGAATAAGCCTGTGGTTTGCCCCCTCCCGACGGGAGAGGGGTGTCAACGTGCAGGAATTGTACTGCGATTTGGCGCAATGCGTTATTGATCGCGTTACGCTTTTGGCGGTTCCGTACGGGCAAAACTGTCGCGCTGGAACAGGGTCTCCACCAGTTTAACCAGATGCGGACGGGTAGCGCACCAGCCGGGCGAGACGTGGCGGAAATTGAGGTAGCCCACGGCGCAGGCGGTGGCGATAGTTGCCAGGTTCACCTCATCGGCTTTCAGCGTACCGTCAGCGGCAAAGGCTTCCAGCGCATCCAAAGCGCGGCTGATTTTCTCGCGCTGACGCACCAGCTCTTCTGGTGACTGCTGCGCCGCCGGGCGCGCCAGTTCACGTACCGACACCAGCCCGGCGTCCATAACGCCGTCAGCCAGTGATTCGAGCTGACGCATGCGCAGCGCGGCTTTGCTTTCGCGCGGCACCATCGCCGGAGCGATATCCAGCTCCTCAATATACTGAGCAATAATCGGCGAGTCGTACCAGCATTCACCGCTGTCGGTCAGCAGCGCGGGCACTTTACCCAGCGGGTTGTATTTCGCCACGCCGTTGACCGCGTTGTACGGCATCTCGTTGATGAACTCAAAGGCGATCCCTTTTTCCAGCAGGATCACCGAAATCTTTCGCACAAACGGGCTGGTATAGCTGCCGATCAGTTTCATTGCTCTGTCCTTTCTGCCAACAAAAAAGAGAATCATTAAGTATGACCTGGCAAAAGGAGGTTGGCAGCGAAATTGTCATCATTACGCCATCAACACCGCGAAGAATAAAAAACGGAGGGCTGTAAGGGAGTTACATAAGCGGGATCGCGTCAGCCACAGAATTTGCGTCTGGTCACATTCAGCTTTCCCCGAATGAAAATATCTTGTGATACACATCACACATTAACAACAAACTCACGAGCACAAAATGTGATTAACATCACATTAACAGCCTTGTCAGGGCGTTTTTTTGCGCTTAGTACTTTTTTTACACAGGTGTTTTGTGACGCAGATCACTTCAATTACGGCTCATCACCCTATATTGGCGTGACGCAGATCACACTAAAGGGCGCTAACTGGACAGTTGAACGATTCAGTGCCAGATTTCGCATCATCAACAGGGTCCGGCTACCTCTGCCGCCAATTAACAATAAATCCTCGGGCGATAGCCTGCGCGACAGCAAACATAAGAAGGGGTGTTTTTATGTCATCCGATATCAAGATCAAAGTGCAAAGCTTTGGTCGCTTCCTCAGCAACATGGTGATGCCTAACATCGGCGCGTTTATCGCGTGGGGTATTATCACCGCGTTATTTATTCCGACAGGGTGGTTGCCAAACGAAACGCTGGCGAAGCTGGTCGGCCCGATGATCACTTATCTGCTGCCGCTGCTTATCGGTTACACCGGTGGGCGTCTGGTAGGTGGCGACCGCGGCGGCGTGGTGGGTGCGATTACCACCATGGGCGTTATCGTCGGTGCGGATATGCCGATGTTCCTCGGCGCGATGATTGCCGGTCCTCTGGGCGGCTACTGCATTAAGAAATTCGACGCCTGGGTAGACGGTAAGATCAAATCCGGTTTCGAAATGCTGGTGAACAACTTCTCCGCCGGTATTATCGGGATGATCCTCGCCATTCTGGCGTTCCTCGGCATTGGCCCTGCGGTTGAAGTGCTGTCTAAAGTGCTGGCAGCCGGCGTTAACTTCATGGTTGTTCATGACATGCTGCCGCTGGCGTCTATCTTTGTTGAACCGGCGAAAATCCTGTTCCTCAATAACGCCATCAACCACGGTATCTTCTCACCGCTGGGTATTCAGCAGTCCCATGAGATGGGTAAATCCATCTTCTTCCTGATTGAAGCGAACCCGGGTCCGGGTATGGGCGTCCTGCTGGCGTACATGTTCTTCGGTCGCGGTAGTGCTAAACAGTCTGCGGGCGGTGCGGCTATCATCCACTTCCTGGGCGGTATCCACGAAATTTACTTCCCGTACGTGCTGATGAACCCACGTCTGCTGCTGGCCGTTATCCTCGGCGGTATGACCGGTGTCTTCACTCTGACTATCCTCAACGGTGGTCTGGTGTCTCCAGCCTCTCCTGGTTCTATTCTGGCGGTGCTGGCAATGACCCCGAAAGGTGCCTACTTCGCTAACATTGCTGCGATCTGTGCCGCAATGGCCGTCTCCTTCGTGATTTCCGCTATCCTGCTGAAAACCAGCAAAGTGAAAGAAGAAGACGATATCGAAGCAGCGACCAAGCGTATGCAGGACATGAAAGCAGAATCCAAAGGCGCGGCTTCCCCGCTGACTGCCGGTGATGTGACTAACGACCTGAGCCACGTGCGTAAAATCATCGTTGCCTGCGACGCCGGTATGGGTTCCAGCGCAATGGGTGCAGGCGTGCTGCGTAAGAAAGTGCAGGATGCGGGTCTGAGCCAGATTTCCGTGACCAACAGCGCGATCAACAACCTGCCGCCGGACGTCGACCTGGTGATCACTCACCGCGACCTGACCGAGCGTGCAATGCGTCAGGTGCCACAGGCACAGCATATTTCGCTGACCAACTTCCTCGACAGCGGCCTGTACACCAGCCTGACCGAGCGCCTGGTTGCAGCACAGCGTCACGAAGACAACGAAGTGAAAGTGCGCGACAGCCTGAAAGACAGCTTCGACGCTGACGACAGCCACCTGTTCAAACTCGGCGCGGAAAACATCTTCCTCGGCTGCAAAGCGTTCAGCAAAGAAGAAGCGATTCGCTTTGCGGGCGAGCAGCTGGTGAAAGGCGGCTACGTTGAGCCAGAATACGTGGAAGCGATGCTGGAACGTGAGAAACTGACCCCAACTTACCTGGGTGAGTCCATCGCGGTACCGCACGGCACCATCGAAGCGAAAGATCGCGTGCTGAAAACCGGCGTCGTCTTCTGCCAGTACCCTGACGGCGTGCGCTTCGGCGAAGAGCCGGACGACATTGCCCGCCTGGTGATCGGTATCGCCGCGCGTAACAATGAGCACATCCACGTGATTACCAGCCTGACCAACGCTCTGGATGACGAATCTGTCATCGAGCGCCTGGCAACGACGAACAGCGTTGCCGAAGTGCTGGCCCTGATTTCCGGCAATAAAGCCGCGTAAGTCTCCCTCCCTCTCCCTGCGGGGAGAGGGTTCGGGTGAGGGGAAACATTTGCTGTCCCTCACCCGAGCCCTCTCGGGTAAAAACATTGATGAAGGTTAAGACTATGAAAGCATTACATTTTGGCGCAGGTAATATCGGACGTGGCTTTATCGGCAAACTGTTGGCCGACGCGGGTATCACGCTGACGTTCGCCGATGTGAATCAGGTGGTGCTGGATGCCCTGAATGCCCGTCATAGCTATCAGGTGCATGTGGTAGGCGAGAACGAGCAGGTAGAAACCGTCTCCGGCGTCAACGCGGTCAGCAGCATCGGTGACGATGTGGTGGATTTGATTGCTGAAGTGGATCTGGTGACCACCGCCGTTGGCCCTGTGGTACTGGAGCGCATCGCACCGGCCATCGCCAAAGGTCTGGCAAAACGCAAAGCGGCTGGCAACAACAGCCCGCTGAACATCATCGCTTGTGAAAACATGGTGCGTGGTACTACTCAGCTGAAAGGCCACGTGGAAGCCGCGCTGGCGCAGGAAGATAAAGCCTGGGTTGCTGAACATGTGGGCTTCGTTGATTCCGCCGTGGACCGCATCGTCCCGCCGTCAGAATCCGCCACCAACGACCCGCTGGAAGTGACCGTGGAAACCTTCAGCGAGTGGATCGTCGACAAGACTCAGTTCAAAGGCACCCTGCCGAACATTCCGGGAATGGAATTAACTGATAACCTGATGGCATTTGTGGAACGCAAGCTCTTCACGCTGAACACCGGTCATGCTATAACCGCGTACCTCGGTAAGCTGGCAGGTCATCAGACCATCCGTGACGCCATCCTCGATGCAAACATTCGCGCGGTAGTGAAAGGCGCCATGGAAGAGAGCGGCGCGGTGCTGATTAAGCGTTACGGTTTTGATGCCGACAAACACGCCGCCTATATCCAGAAAATCCTGGGTCGTTTCGAGAACCCGTATCTGAAAGATGACGTTGAGCGCGTGGGCCGTCAGCCGCTGCGTAAACTGAGCGCGGGCGATCGTCTGATCAAGCCGCTGCTCGGCACCCTGGAATACGGCCTGCCGCACGCCAATCTGGTGAAAGGGATTGCCGGTGCGATGCACTATCGCAGCGAGCAGGATCCGCAGGCGCTGGAACTGGCGCAGCTTATTGAAGAGAAAGGCCCGCAGGCCGCTCTGGCTCAAGTATCCGGGCTGGATGCTAACAGCGACGTGGTCCTGGAGGCGGTTAACGCATACAACACGACCAAATGATGCAGGACCCGGTGCTGCTCGTGGAGCAGCACCTCAACAAAAGATTGTCAGATATGCAGGCAATAATGGAAGAAACACAGGCCTTTGAAAACCGTGTGCTTGAGCGTCTGAATGCTGGCAAAACCGTACGAAGCTTTCTGATTGCCGCCGTCGATCTGCTGACCGAGGCGGTCAACATGCTGGTGCTTCAGGTCTTCCGCAAAGACGATTACGCGGTGAAATACGCAGTGGAACCGTTGCTGGACGGCGAAGGGCCGCTGGGCGATCTGTCGGTGCGCCTGAAGCTCATCTACGGCCTGGGCGTGATCAGTCGTGCCGAATACGAAGACGCCGAACTGCTGATGGCCCTGCGTGAAGAGCTGAACCATGACGGTAGCGAATACGCGTTTACCGACGACGAGATTCTCGGCCCGTTCGGAGAGCTGCACTGCGTGGCGGCACTGCCTCCTTTGCCGATGTTTGATAACAGCGACGCAGAGCTTTTCGCTATGCAGAAACAGCGCTACCAGCAGGTTGTTCGCTCAACCATGGTGCTTTCACTCACAGAGCTGATTTCCAGGATCAGCCTGAAAAAAGCCTTCCAGAAATAAGCTTCTCAGCTTTCCACTTCCTGTTCTCGCTCTGGGTCTTCACACACCGGTTTATACAGCTCGCGATAGTATTCAAGCCTGCGCAGGAAATGCTCTGCTTTATCTTCCGGGATCTGCTCTGGAACCCGGTTTATCCGCGGCGATTTTTTCAGGTACTCCATAAAAGCCTGGCTGGATGCCATGAAGTCCACCGCTTTATCGACAATCCGCGGAACGTTTTCGCCTATTTTAGCCATCGCGTCACCTCCTTTCGGGTATCTCTCTAAAGCCTGGCCACATCATCCACTTTTGTTTGGGGAAAATGTGCTTTTTTACCGAAGCAAAGCTTAAAAATGAGAACAGTAAGACACTTTTTAAATTTCCTCTATTTATCAAAATATTAGCACTAATCTGTTCGCATTAAAGGTCGGCAGATTTTTATCTTCACCGATAATTAACTATCAGGAACAGCGCTCTGCGCGCATACTATGGGGTATCAAACCTCTTTTACTAGCAAAAGCCACAGACCATGAAAGAAGTAGAAAAGAACGAAATCAAACGCCTGAGCGACCGCCTGGACGCTATCCGCCACCAGCAGGCTGACCTGCCGCTGGTCGACGCCGCTGACAAATTTGCGGAACTGGAAAAAGAGAAAGAGACCATCGAGACGGAAATCACCCGTCTGCGCGGCGTGCAGAGTCAGAAGCTCAGCAAAGAAGCGCAGAAGCTGGCTGACCTGCCGTTCCGTCGTGCGATCACCAAGAAAGAACAGGCCGACATGGGCAAGCTGAAGAAAAGCGTGCGCGGCCTGGTGGTGGTTCACCCGATGACCGCTTTGGGTCGTGAAATGGGCCTTCAGGAAATGACCGGGTTCGCTAAGACCGAGTTTTAATCCCCCTCACCCCGGCCCTCTCCCCAAAGGGGAGAGGGAGAAATGCCCGCACGTTTCAATCCCCTTACTCTGTGTCGCCACCTCGCCCTTTGGGGAGAGGGGAACACACCGCACAGCCAAAATTGGCCCAACCAATTCCGCAAACAACCGCCCGCCGTCTCACACTTCCCGCATTCACACTCACAAAACCATTGCTTACACGCAACATCTGATTAACCATTCATTGGCATTACCCTCACATCACAACATTGGCAGGACCACTTTTACATAATCTGTGACGCGAAGCTGAGCGCAGACTCATCGCGCGTACCCGAGTGGTTCTCTGGAGACCTGCATGAACCTCTGGCAACAAAACTACGATCCCGCGGGCAATATCTGGCTGTCGAGCCTGATTGCGGCACTTCCGATTCTGTTTTTCTTCTACGCGCTGATTAAGCTCAAGCTGAAGGGCTATATCGCCGCGAGCTACACCGTGGCCATCGCACTGCTGGTCGCCCTGTTCTTCTACAAAATGCCGGTGGATCACGCGCTGGCTTCCGTGGTGTACGGTTTCTTCTACGGATTGTGGCCCATCGCCTGGATCATCATCGCTGCGGTCTTTGTCTACAAAATCTCGGTCAAGACCGGGCAGTTCGACATCATTCGCTCGTCGATTCTTTCGATCACCCCGGACCAGCGTTTGCAGATGCTGATTGTCGGGTTCTCTTTCGGCGCGTTTCTGGAAGGGGCCGCCGGATTCGGTGCACCGGTAGCGATTACCGCCGCGCTGTTAGTTGGCCTGGGCTTCAATCCGCTCTACGCCGCCGGGCTGTGCCTGATTGTGAACACCGCGCCGGTCGCGTTTGGCGCAATGGGTATTCCGATCCTGGTCGCGGGCCAGGTTACCGGACTCGACAGCTTTGAAATCGGCCAGATGGTGGGCCGTCAGCTGCCGTTCCTGACTATCATCGTGCTGTTCTGGATCATGGCGATTATGGACGGCTGGCGCGGCGTGAAAGAGACCTGGCCTGCGGTGATGGTCGCGGGTGGATCTTTTGCTATTGCCCAGTATCTCAGTTCAAACTTCATTGGCCCGGAGCTGCCGGATATCATCTCCTCGCTGGTTTCACTGGTGTGTCTGACTCTGTTCCTGAAGCGCTGGCAGCCGGTGCGCATCTTCCGCTTTGGCGACGTAGGTGCGTCGCAGGTTGATATGACTCTCGCCCGCACCAAATACACCGCCGGGCAGATTGTTCGCGCCTGGTCTCCGTTCCTGTTCCTGACCGCCACCGTTACGCTGTGGAGCGTACCACCGTTTAAGGCGCTGTTTGCTCCGGGCGGCGCGCTGTACGACTGGGTGATCAACATTTCCGTACCGTACCTCGACAAGCTGGTGGCTCGCATGCCGCCGGTCGTTCACGAAGCCACGCCTTATGCGGCGGTGTATAAGTTCGACTGGTTTTCGGCAACCGGCACCGCGATCCTGTTTGCCGCCCTGCTGTCCGTCGTCTGGCTGAAGATGAAGCCAAAGGATGCAGTGGTGACGTTTGGCCATACGCTGAAAGACCTGGCGCTGCCGATCTATTCCATCGGGATGGTGCTGGCGTTCGCGTTTATTTCTAACTATTCCGGCCTGTCGTCTACGCTTGCTTTAGCCCTGGCCCATACCGGTAGCGCCTTCCCGTTCTTCTCGCCGTTCCTCGGCTGGCTCGGCGTGTTCCTGACGGGTTCCGATACTTCTTCGAACGCGCTGTTCGCCGCGTTGCAGGCTACGGCCGCGCAGCAGATTGGCGTTTCGGACGTGCTGCTGGTTGCAGCCAACACCACCGGCGGCGTGACCGGGAAGATGATTTCTCCGCAGTCTATCGCCATTGCCTGTGCGGCGGTTGGCCTGGTGGGGAAAGAATCTGACCTGTTCCGCTTCACTGTGAAACACAGTCTGATTTTCACCTGCATGGTTGGCGTCATCACCACCCTGCAGGCCTACGTGTTAACCTGGATGATCCCATGATAGTGATGCCCCGGCGTCTGGCAGACGAGGTTGCAACCCGTGTGCGGACGCTGATTGAAGAACAGAAGCTGGAGGCGGGGATGCGACTCCCCGCTGAACGCCAGCTCGCGGCCCAGCTTGGCGTTTCCCGCAATTCGCTGCGGGAGGCGCTGGCAAAACTGGTGAGCGAAGGCCTGCTGCTCAGCCGTCGCGGCGGCGGAACCTTTGTGCGCTGGCAGCACGAGCCGTGGTCAGAACAGAACATCGTTCAGCCGCTGAAAAGCCTGCTGGCCGACGACCCGGACTACAGCTTTGATATCCTCGAAGCCCGCCACGCGATTGAAGCCAGCACCGCATGGCACGCCGCTTTACGCGCCACGGAAAGCGATAAAGAGAAAATCCGTCTCTGTTTTGAAGCTACGCTGAGTGACGATCCGGATTTGGCCTCCCAGGCCGACGTTCGCTTCCATCTCGCCATCGCCGAGGCCTCGCATAACGTTGTTTTACTCCAGACCATGCGCGGCTTCTTCGACCTGCTGCAGTCCTCCGTTAAGCAGAGCCGCCAGCGGATGTATCTCGTCCCACCGGTGTTCGCAAAGCTGACCGAACAGCACCAGGCCATTCTCGATGCCATTGTCGACGGCGACGCCGAGCGCGCACGCCAGGCGATGATGGCCCATCTGGGTTTCGTCCACACCACCATTAAGCAGTTTGACGAAGACCGGGCTCGTCAGGCGCGCATTACCCGCCTGCCCGGCGACTTAACAAGGGAGAACAAATCATGATTATTTCCGCCGCCAGCGATTACCGAGCCGCCGCAGAGCGTATCCTGCCGCCGTTCCTGTTCCACTACATCGACGGCGGGGCCTATGCTGAGCACACCCTGCGTCGCAACGTGGCGGATTTATCGGAGGTGGCGCTGCGCCAGCGGGTGCTGAAAAACATGAGCGATCTCAGCCTTGAAACCACGCTGTTCAACGAAAAGCTGTCGATGCCCGTAGCGTTAGCCCCGGTCGGTTTGTGCGGCATGTACGCTCGCCGCGGCGAAGTGCAGGCCGCAGGCGCAGCGGATGCCAAAGGCATTCCGTTCACCCTTTCGACCGTTTCCGTCTGCCCGATTGAAGAAGTCGCGCCAACCATCAAGCGTCCAATGTGGTTCCAGCTTTATGTCCTGCGCGACCGTGGCTTTATGCGCAATGCGCTGGAGCGCGCGAAGGCGGCAGGCTGCTCGACGCTGGTATTTACCGTGGATATGCCAACGCCGGGCGCACGCTATCGCGATGCCCATTCCGGCATGAGCGGCCCAAATGCCGCGATGCGCCGCTACTGGCAGGCCGTTACCCATCCACTGTGGGCGTGGGATGTCGGTCTCAACGGTCGTCCGCACGATTTAGGCAATATCTCGACGTATCTCGGTAAACCAACAGGGCTTGAGGATTATATCGGCTGGCTGGCCAACAACTTCGACCCGTCCATTTCCTGGAAAGACCTGGAGTGGATCCGCGAATTCTGGGACGGCCCGATGGTGATCAAGGGGATCCTCGATCCGGAAGACGCACGCGATGCGGTACGCTTTGGCGCGGACGGGATTGTGGTCTCTAACCACGGCGGTCGTCAGCTGGACGGCGTACTTTCCTCCGCCCGCGCGCTGCCAGCCATTGCCGATGCGGTGAAAGGCGACATTGCCATTCTGGCCGACAGCGGTATTCGCAACGGGCTGGACGTGGTGCGCATGATTGCGCTGGGCGCCGACAGCGTGCTGCTGGGCCGCGCTTATCTGTATGCGCTGGCGACCCACGGCCGGGACGGCGTGACCAATCTGCTAAACCTGATTGAGAAAGAAATGAAGGTGGCGATGACGCTGACCGGCGCGAAATCTATCAGCGAGATTTCACGGGATTCTCTGGTGCAGGAGGCTAAGCATCTGGCTGCTTCGCTGGCTCCTGTGGCTCGTGGAGATGCGGCTTAGTCTTCTGCGGTCCGATGCCCTCTCCCCGACTCTCTCCCACAGGGAGAGGGAGAAAAATAGCTCCGTACAGTTCCCTCTCCCTGGGAAAGGGAAAGATACAGCTCCATAGAGTTCCCTCTCCCTTTGGGAGAGGGTTAGGGAGAGGGGAAAATTCTGCTATGCTTCCCCGCACTTTAAGGGGGCATCATGCTTAACATCGTCTTATTCGAACCAGAAATCCCACCAAATACCGGTAATATCATTCGCCTGTGCGCCAACACTGGCTTTCGTCTGCACATCATAGAGCCGATGGGTTTTGCCTGGGACGATAAGCGCCTGCGCCGCGCGGGGCTCGATTATCACGAATTCACCGCCGTGAAGCGTCACGCTGATTACGCTGCTTTCTTAGAAGCTGAGCAGCCACAGCGCCTGTTTGCCCTGACCACCAAAGGCACGCCAGCGCACAGCGCGGTGAGCTATCAGGATGGGGATTTTCTGCTGTTTGGCCCGGAAACGCGCGGGCTGCCGGCCAGCATTCTGGATGCGCTACCGCCAGAGCAAAAAATTCGGATTCCAATGATGCCGGACAGCCGCAGCATGAACCTGTCGAATGCGGTGTCAGTGGTGGTGTATGAAGTCTGGCGCCAGCTGGGATATCCTGGCGCCGTATTGCGCAGTTGATGAGAGAGCGTGATTCGTAGGTCCGGTAAGCGCAGCGCCACCGGGCAATCAGATGCCGTCGCCAAACTCAAAGGTGTGGTGGATGCCGTTGAAGTGCTGATCCATATCCATTGACGGCTTGTCGCTGTCGGGTTTGCCGACAATACGTGCCGGCACGCCAGCCGCCGTGGTATGCGGCGGTACGGGCTGAAGGACGACGGAACCCGCGCCAATCTTCGCACCGCGACCCACTTCGATATTGCCAAGAATTTTCGCCCCGGCACCAATCATCACCCCTTCACGGATCTTCGGATGACGATCGCCGCTGGTTTTCCCGGTCCCGCCTAGCGTCACGGATTGCAGAATGGAAACGTCGTTTTCAATCACCGCCGTTTCACCGACGACAATACCAGTGGCGTGGTCGAGCATGATCCCGCGGCCAATTTTGGCAGCCGGGTGAATATCCACCTGGAACGTCACGGACACCTGGTTTTGCAGGAAAATAGCCAGAGCGCGACGCCCCTGATTCCATAACCAGTGGCCGATGCGATAGGCCTGCAGGGCGTGAAAACCTTTCAGGTACAGCAGCGGCGTGGAGTATTTGTCGACCGCCGGGTCACGCGTGCGCACGGCCTGAATATCACAGGCAGCGGAGGCGATCATTTCCGGGTCGGCGGCGTAGGCCTCTTCCACCACTTCGCGAATGGCGATGGCGGGCATAATCGATGAGGCAAGCTTGTTGGCGAGCATATAGCTCAGCGCGCTGCCCAGATTTTCATGCTTGAGGAGCGTGGCGTGGTAAAAACTGGCAAGCATCGGCTCACAGTCAGCCAGCGCGCGGGCTTCAGCTTTGATATTGTTCCAGACAATTTCCAGTTCTTCACACGGCATTGGCATTGCAAACTCCAGAGGCGATGATAATGACCGGCCAGTTCTGCGCTGACCGGGTCATTCAGGTGACGACCTTTCCCTGCGGTTAGTGGTGGCTGCGCTCTTCCTTGCTGGCACGACCTAATAAGGTCAATGCTGCCTCGCGCGCGTTTTTTCCGCAATACAATACCTGATAAATTTCCTCGGTTATTGGCATTTCGACACCAAAACGCTGTGCGAGTGCCCGAACCTCTTTGGTATTGCGGTAGCCTTCGACCACCTGACCAATCTCATCCTGTGCGCTTTGCACGTCCTGGCCTTTGCCAAGCGCCATGCCAAAACGACGGTTACGCGACTGGTTATCGGTGCAGGTCAGCACCAGATCGCCAAGACCGGCCATCCCCATAAAGGTGGAAGGATCGGCACCCAGCGCTGCGCCAAGACGGGACATTTCCGCAAGGCCTCGGGTAATCAACGCCGTGCGCGCGTTGGCGCCGAAGCCGATACCGTCGGACATGCCTGCGCCGATGGCAATCACGTTCTTCACTGCACCGCCCAGCTGTACCCCAATGAAATCCGGGTTGCTGTAGACGCGGAAGCTTTTGCCGCAGTGCAGCAGCTTTTGCAAATCTTCAGCGAACTGCGGGTCGGTAGACGCCAGCGCGATGGCGGTTGGCATGCCTGCCGCCAGCTCTTTGGCAAAAGTCGGGCCGGAGATCACCGCCAGCGGGATGGCATCACCCAGCGCTTCACGCGCCACGTCCTGCAGCAAACGCCCGGTTTCCGCTTCAAGCCCTTTGGTTGCCCACACCAGACGTGCGTCCGGACGCAGCAGCGGCTTCAGCTGACGCAGCACTTCGCCAAACACATGGCTTGGCACCACCACCAAAATATCGCGGCTGGCGGCCAGCGCCGTGGCAAGGTCGGCTTCTAAATGCAGCGTATCAGGGAAAGGGACATCGGGGAGGAAGGCCGCGTTGCAGCGGTCCTGTTGCAGGATCGCGAGGTGTTTCGGATCGTGGCCCCAGAGCACAACATTGTGCCCGTTTCTTGCCAGGGTGATGGCAAGAGCGGTGCCGTACGAGCCGGCACCGATCACAGTCATTGCAGCATTACGTGCGTTCATCAGGCATCCTGATGTTGTTCAGCACCTTCGCCAGCCTGCGACTGCAGATAGTTCATGAACAGCGCATCGAAGTTCACTGGCGCAAGGTTCAGTTGCGGGAATGTACCGCGGGAAACCAGGCTGGTGATGCATTCGCGAGCATACGGGAACAGGATGTTCGGGCAGTACGCACCCAGGCAATGCGCCATCTGAGTTCCATCAATGCCTTCGATGGAGAAAATACCGCCCTGCTGAACTTCACACAGGAAGGCAGTTTCTTCACCCAGAGAAGCGGTTACGGTTACACGCAGTACGACTTCGTATACACCTTCAGCCAGTTGGGTAGAAGCTGTATCCAGATCAAGTTTAACCTCTGGCTGCCAGTCTTTCTGGAAAACGTGTGGCGCATTTGGCGCTTCAAAGGAAACGTCTTTGGTGTAGATGCGCTGGATCTGGAAAGCCATTTCTGTGTTGTTTTGTTCTGACATCTTTTTGTCCTTAAAAGGGATTATTGCAGCAGGGGATCGAGTCCACCACGCGCGTCAAGTGCATACAAGTCGTCACAGCCGCCAATGTGCTGTGCATCAATAAAAATCTGCGGCACCGTGGTACGGCCACTACGTTCAATCATCTCTTCACGCTTCGCGGCATCACCGTCAATCGGCAGTTCCTGGAAGCTGACACCTTTTTCGTTCAGCAGTGCTTTCGCACGATGGCAGAACGGACAGGTTGCTTTAGTGTAGATCTCAATATTGGCCATGACGTTACCTCAGAATATTACTTACCACGAACCAGCGGCAGGTTCTCACCACTCCAGCCGGCAACACCTTCTTTCAGAACAAACACGCGCTCGAAGCCCGCTTTGTTCAGGGCTGTTGCTGGCTCCTGAGCCTGCATACCGGAACCATCCACAACGATAATGGGTTTGTCTTTGTGTTTTTCAAGCTCACCCAGGTTATTGGCTTTGATTTCTGTCGGCAGCAGGTTAACGGAACCGGCAATGTGGCCTTTACGGAAATCGTCGCGCTGACGCAGGTCGACAACCACGGCCTCTTCTTTGTTGATAAGGCGCGTCGCTTCACCACGGGTGATCACTTTAACTTTCGAGGTTAACCCTTTGAACGTAGTAACCAGTACAGCGGCCAGTAAACCAATCCAGGCGATACTCAGAACCGGATGGCGGCTCACAAATTGCATAATTTCTTGCATGGGGGGTAATAACTCCCGACTCAGTGATTAAAATTCAGGGAAGGAGTATACCTGTGCAGGGTGGCAAATACAGCAAGCGCACATAAGCTAATCCATTTTCTGCGGCCTGGAACGAAAAATTCAGACCAAAAATAACCTGCCTCAGCGCCAACCGGGCCCGATCTTTGATCTTCTGAGGCAGATTTATCGATTCAGCTGTAGTAAAATTACGCAAATTTTTTATCTTGTGAGCATGAGGTTGTCGCAATGTCTGATACTAAAAAACCGATGGTACTGGTGATTCTCGATGGCTATGGCTACCGCGAAGACAGCCAGGATAACGCGATTTTCAACGCGAAAACGCCGGTAATGGACGCCCTGTGGGCCAAACGTCCACATACGCTGATCGACGCTTCCGGTCTGGAAGTGGGCCTGCCAGACCGCCAGATGGGTAACTCCGAAGTCGGTCACGTTAACCTCGGCGCTGGCCGTATCGTGTATCAGGACCTGACCCGCCTGGACGTAGAAATCAAAGAGCGTACGTTCTTCGAAAACAGCGTGCTGGCTGGTGCTGTCGATAAAGCCGTTGCCGCTGGCAAAGCCGTGCACATCATGGGCCTAGTGTCTGCCGGTGGCGTTCACAGCCACGAAGATCACATCATGGCGATGGTAGAACTGGCCGCAGAGCGCGGCGCAGAGAAAATCTATCTGCACGCTTTCCTGGATGGTCGCGATACTCCACCGCGCAGCGCAAAATCTTCTCTGCAAGCCTTTGAAGACAAATTTGCCGCGATGGGCAAAGGCCGCGTCGCTTCCATCATCGGTCGTTACTTCGCTATGGACCGCGACAACCGTTGGGATCGTGTAGAACAAGCCTACGACCTGATGACCCTGGCGAAAGGCGAGTTCCAGTTCGATTCCGCCGTTGCTGCTCTGGAAGCCGCTTACGCACGTGAAGAAAACGACGAATTCGTTAAAGCATCCGTTATCCGCGCTGAAGGCCAGGCCGATGCCGCAATGGAAGACGGCGATGCGCTGATCTTCATGAACTTCCGCGCTGACCGCGCCCGCGAAATCACCCGCGCGTTCGTCAACAAAGACTTTGACGGCTTTGCGCGTAAGAAAGTCGTTAACCTCGACTACATCATGCTGACCGAATACGCAGCAGACATTAAAGCACCTTGCGCTTACCCACCAGCTTCCCTGGCCAATACCTTTGGCGAGTGGATGGCGAAGAACGACAAGACTCAGTTACGCATTTCTGAAACTGAGAAATACGCGCACGTCACCTTCTTCTTCAACGGCGGCGTGGAAGAGCCGTTTGCTGGCGAAGAGCGTATCCTCATCAACTCGCCGAAAGTCGCCACCTACGATCTGCAGCCAGAAATGAGCTCTGCAGAGCTGACTGAGAAACTGGTCGGCGCTATCAAGGGCGGTAAATTCGACGCGATCATCTGTAACTATCCGAACGGCGACATGGTTGGTCATACCGGCGTGATGGAAGCGGCAGTGAAAGCTATCGAAGCGCTGGATCACTGCATCGACGAAGTGAGCAAAGCCGTTGAATCCGTTGGCGGCCAGCTGCTGATCACCGCAGACCACGGTAACGCAGAGCAGATGCGTGACCCTTCCACCGGTCAGGCGCACACCGCACACACCAACCTGCCGGTTCCGCTGATCTATGTGGGCGGTAAAGCGGTGAAAGCAGTGGAAGGCGGCAAACTTTCTGATATCGCGCCAACCATGCTGACCCTGATGGGGATGGAAATCCCGCAAGAGATGACTGGCAAGCCGCTGTTCATCGTGGAATAATCCCTCCCCATGAGGGGAAAGGCGAATTATTCAAATACATGGATCGCGACGGTAGTCCGATCCACCTGTTACGCCAGCGCACTCAGCGCTGGCGTATTGCTGTGCGCGTCATCCGCTCATGCCGACGATCGCGCTCAGCTCCAGTCTATTCAGGCCGACATCGCCAGCAAAGAGCGGGCGGTGCGCCAACAGCAGCAGCAACGATCTGCCCTTCTCGCTCAGCTAAAAACGCAGGAAGAGGCGATTGCCGCCGCCGCGCGTAAGCTTCGCGACACGCAAAACACCCTGGCCGACCTCAACAAGCAGGTTGACGCCATGAATGCTTCCATCGCCAAACTGGAAAAGCAGAAAGCGCTGCAGGAGCGTAATCTTGCGGCCCAGCTTGATGCCTCATTCCGTCAGGGTGAACACACCGGGATCCAGCTCATCCTCAGCGGTGAGGAGAGCCAGCGCGGGCAGCGCCTTCAGGCCTATTTTGGCTACCTCAACCAGGCCCGCCAGGAAACCATCGCCCAGCTGAAACAAACGCGCGAAGAAGTCGCCTCGCAGAAAGCCCTGCTCGAAGAGAAGCAAAGCCAGCAGCAGACTCTGCTGTATGAGCAAAAAGCGCAGCAGGCGAAGCTCGAGCAGGCGCGTAACGAACGTAAGAAAACCCTTTCCGGCCTCGAATCCTCCATTCAGGAAGGCCAGCAGCAACTTAGTGAACTGCGGGCTAACCAGTCGCGTCTGATGAACCGCATTGCGCAGGCTGAAGCCGCCGCGCGCGCCAGGGCCGACAAAGAAGCCAAAGAAGCGCAGGCCGTTCGCGACCGCCAGCAGGATGCTTCCCGTAAAGGCACCACCTACAAACCTTCCGAAAGTGAACGCTCGCTGATGGCCCGTACGGGCGGTCTGGGTGCGCCACGCGGTCAGGCTTTCTGGCCGGTTCGCGGTCCGACGCTGCATCGCTATGGCGAACAGCTGCAGGGTGAGCTACGTTGGAAGGGGATGGTTATCGGTGCGTCTGAAGGCACCGAAGTTAAAGCCATTGCCGATGGTCGGGTGATCCTCGCCGACTGGCTGCAGGGCTACGGCCTGGTTGTCGTTGTCGAGCACGGTAAAGGCGACATGAGCCTTTATGGCTATAACCAGAGCGCGCTGGTCAGCGTCGGTACTCAGGTTCGCGCCGGCCAGCCGATTGCCCTTGTGGGCAGCAGTGGCGGTCAGGGCCGACCTTCACTCTACTTCGAAATTCGCCGCCAGGGTCAGGCGGTCAATCCACAGCCGTGGTTGGGAAGATAAGTTTTGCTTCAATTTCGCACGTTAGCGTTATCCATCACCGCCGCCCTGGCGATGGTGGCTCCGGTCCACGCCGGAAAACTCGCCATTGTCATTGATGATGTAGGCTACCGCCCGCAGCAGGAAAATCAGGTGATGGCGCTGCCGGTGAATATCTCCGTCGCCGTGCTGCCAAATGCCCCTCATGCCCGCGAAATGGCGACCAAAGCCCACAACGGCGGACGCGAAGTCCTTATCCATATGCCAATGGCGCCGCTGAGTAAACAGCCGCTGGAGAAAGACACGCTGCGTCCGGACATGAGCAGCGACGAGATTGAACGCATCATCCGCGATGCGGTCAGCAAAGTGCCTTATGCCGTGGGGATGAACAACCACATGGGCAGCGCGATGACCTCCAGCCTGTTCGGCATGCAGAAGGTCATGCAGGCGCTGAGCCACTACAACCTTTATTTCCTCGACAGCATGACTATTGGCAACAGCCAGTCGATGCGTGCCGCCGCAGGCACGGGTGTGAAGGTGATTAAGCGCAAGGTATTCCTGGACGATACGCAGAACGAAGCGGACATTCGCGTGCAGTTTAACCGTGCCATCCAGGTCGCCCGCCGCAGCGGTTCAGCGATTGCTATCGGTCATCCGCATCCTTCCACCGTCCGCGTGCTGCAGCAGATGGTCTACAACCTGCCGCCGGATATTACCCTGGTTCGCCCAAGCGATTTGCTCAACGAGCCGCAGGTCGATACCTCAACGCCGAATAATACCGTGCCCGTACAGCCCACGGCTCCACGTAATCCTTTCCGTGGCGTGAAGCTGTGTAAACCGAAGCATCCGCAGCAGCCTGTTTATGCAGACCGCTACTTCTCAGTGTTGGGTGAGAGCATCACTCACAGCACGCTGGTACAGTATTTCCAGCTGCAGTGGGAAGGCTGGGAGCCAAAGGCGTAAGCTCAGTTGGTCACTGCCCACAGCGCTTATTCAGGCCGTGGGCTTACGATACGCGTACCAGGCTTTGAAATATTTCAGGAAACTATAGAAGGTGGCATACAACCCTGTCACCAGCCCGACTTTACCCTCACGCCAGGCCCCACTGAAGAGATACCATTTAAAAAAAGCACCAATCGCGCTGACAACACCGCGAAATATCGACGGACGGATCCGCTGATGAACCACCAGCCTGGTGGTGTAGCCATTCAATTTATTGAAAACTTCATGCAGTGAATAAAAGGTGTCGTGCCTGACGTGGCCGGGCATCTTTACGGTCTCAATGTCACCCACAACTTTATCATCAACAGGCCGATCGTTAAATCGAGCCTGATTCCTGTTAAACAGTCGCACGGGGTAATCAGGGGATGATACTGGATAAAGAGTGCGTACCTGTTGGCCTAACGCATACCAGTAACGCGGTAAACGCCAGGCTTTTTTCGGCTCTGGCACTTCGCCACTTTTCAATCGCTGAATATATTCAACAACTTCAGCATCTAATATCTCGTCACTGTCTATACAAAGAACCCAGTCATGACTGGAAAGGCTAATCGCATGATTCATTTGTGCGCCGTGCATTTCATAGGGATGGATATGAACGGCTAAGCCATGCTGAGCACAGATATCCAGTGTTGCATCACGACTTCCGGAATCAACAACCACTATCTCATCAGCAATTTGCAGCAAAGGTGGGATAACGGCGTCGAGCAGCCGGGCAGAATTAAAGGTTAATAAGCATACCGATAATTTGAACATGGGGTTTTGTTAGTTAAACGAATCCTAAACGGAATCTATAACCAGATTCTGAAAAATGCTATTCTCAATTAAGTCCGGAAAAATACTTTTAATCATTATATGTGGCTGCAAAAACAATAAAAGCGCCCGAAGGCGCTTGTTTATGCGTAATTTTACCCAATTAATCCCAGCTCAGGATAACCTTACCTGACTGCCCTGAACGCATGGCGTCAAAGCCTTTCTGGAAGTCATCAATACCGAAGCGGTGTGTGATGATTGGCGACAGATCGAGACCGGACTGAATCAGCGCGGCCATCTTGTACCAGGTTTCAAACATCTCGCGGCCATAAATACCCTTGATGAACAGACCCTTGAAGATAACCTTGGTCCAGTCGATAGACATATCTGACGGCGGAATACCGAGCATCGCAATACGTCCACCGTGATTCATGGTATCGAGCATCGTGCGGAACGCCGGTGGCGCGCCGGACATTTCCAGGCCTACGTCGAAGCCTTCGGTCATGCCGAGCTCAGCCATGACGTCCTTCAGATTCTCTTTAGACACGTCAACGGCGCGGGTTACGCCCATTTTACGCGCCAGACCCAGGCGGTATTCATTCACGTCAGTAATAACAACGTTACGGGCACCGACGTGTTTGGCGACGGCTGCGGCCATAATGCCGATTGGGCCAGCACCGGACACCAGCACGTCTTCACCCACCAGGTCGAACGACAGCGCGGTGTGCACGGCGTTACCAAATGGGTCGAAGATGGACGCCAGGTCGTCAGAGATGTTATCCGGGATTTTGAAGGCGTTGAACGCCGGGATCACCAGATATTCAGCGAAACAGCCCGGACGGTTAACGCCCACGCCTGTCGTGTTGCGGCACAGATGGGTACGACCCGCACGGCAGTTACGGCAGTGACCACAGGTGATATGGCCTTCGCCGGAAACGCGATCGCCAATCTTAAAGCCTTTCACTTCCTGGCCAATGCCAACCACTTCACCCACGTATTCATGGCCTACGACCATCGGAACCGGAATGGTTTTCTGCGACCATTCGTCCCAGTTATAGATATGCACATCGGTGCCGCAAATCGCGGTTTTGCGGATCTTAATCAGCAGGTCGTTATGACCGACTTCCGGCTCCGGCGCGTCGGTCATCCAGATGCCTTCTTCGGCTTTCAGTTTCGATAATGCTTTCATCTCACATCCTCAGGCAATCACGCCCAGTTGCTTACCGATGCGGGTAAACGCGTCCACCGCACGTTCAATTTGCTCAGGGGTATGCGCCGCAGACATCTGAGTGCGGATACGCGCCTGGCCTTTTGGTACCACCGGGTAGAAGAAACCGGTGACGTAAATGCCTTCTTTTTGCAGCTCGCGGGCAAAGTCCTGCGCGACGGTGGCTTCACCCAGCATCACCGGGATGATGGCATGATCGGCACCGGCCAGCGTAAAGCCCGCTGCACTCATTTTCTCGCGGAACAGGCGCGCGTTAGACCACAGGCGATCGCGCAGTTCGCTACCTGCCTCAACCATCTCCAGCACTTTGATGGACGCCGCCACAATCGCTGGCGCCAGGGAGTTGGAGAACAGGTACGGACGGGAGCGCTGACGCAGCCACTCCACCACTTCTTTACGCGCTGCGGTGTAGCCGCCGGAAGCGCCGCCCAGAGCTTTACCCAGCGTACCGGTGATGATGTCGACGCGGCCCATGACTTCACAGTATTCATGGGAGCCACGGCCATTTTCGCCGACAAAGCCTACCGCGTGGGAATCGTCTACCATCACCAGCGCGTCGTATTTATCCGCCAAGTCACAAACGCCCTTCAGGTTGGCAATCACGCCATCCATGGAGAACACGCCATCGGTAGCGATCAGGACGTGGCGGGCACCAGCTTCACGGGCTTCTTTCAGACGCGCTTCCAGTTCCTGCATGTCGTTGTTGGCGTAGCGGAAACGCTTTGCTTTACACAGACGCACGCCATCGATGATAGAAGCATGGTTCAACGCATCGGAGATGATCGCATCTTCAGCGCCGAGCAGCGTTTCAAACAGGCCGCCGTTGGCGTCGAAGCAGGAGGAATACAGAATGGAGTCTTCCATCCCAAGGAAATCGGCCAGCTTTTTCTCCAGCACTTTGTGGCTGTCCTGGGTTCCGCAGATGAAACGCACAGAAGCCATGCCGAAGCCGTGGCTGTCCATACCGGCTTTTGCTGCCGCAATCAGCTCAGGATGGTTTGCCAGACCCAGATAGTTATTGGCGCAGAAGTTGATGACGTGGCTACCATCGCCCACGGTGATATCAGCCTGCTGAGCAGAAGTAATGATGCGTTCTTCTTTAAACAACCCTTCCGCACGGGCGGTTTCCAGGTCGCTGGTTAACTGTTTGTAAAAATCACCACGCATTGCAACTCTCCAGATTTGGCAAAATTTGGCACATATTACCCAATGCTATAGGTGGATACGAGATGACGCTGCGTCAGGAGCACATTTTTGTAGCATAAATCACGTGTACCCCTGCGGCCTGTCGGTGAATGTGAAGACTCCGCTTAGTGGTGGTATGATAAGAACCATTAGCGTCCGGGATAGTCCCGGTCATCCACATTTCAAAGGTTATCGTTATGATCATCGTTACCGGCGGCGCAGGCTTCATTGGCAGCAACATCATTAAAGCGCTGAATGACAAAGGCATCACCGACATCCTGGTGGTGGACAACCTGAAAGACGGCACCAAGTTCGTTAACCTGGTGGACCTCAACATTGCCGACTACATGGATAAGGAAGACTTCCTGATCCAGATTATGGCCGGTGAAGAGATGGGCGAAATCGAAGCCGTCTTCCACGAAGGTGCCTGCTCATCCACCACCGAGTGGGATGGCAAGTACATGATGGACAACAACTATCAGTACTCCAAAGAGCTGCTGCATTACTGCCTGGAGCGTGAAATTCCGTTCCTGTATGCCTCTTCCGCAGCCACCTATGGCGGCCGCACCTCTGACTTTATCGAATCCCGCGAATACGAAAAGCCGCTGAACGTCTACGGCTACTCCAAATTCCTGTTCGATGAATATGTTCGCCAGATCATGCCAGAAGCAGATTCCCCAATCGTCGGCTTCCGCTACTTCAACGTGTACGGTCCGCGCGAAGGCCACAAAGGCAGCATGGCGAGCGTTGCTTTCCATCTCAACACTCAGTTGAACAACGGTGAAAGCCCGAAACTGTTCGAAGGCAGCGATGGCTTCAAGCGTGATTTCGTCTATGTGGGCGATGTGGCGGCGGTAAACCTGTGGTTCTGGGAAAACGGCGTATCCGGGATCTTCAACCTGGGTACCGGTCGTGCAGAGTCTTTCCAGGCCGTAGCGGACGCTGCGCTGGCATATCACCAGAAGGGCAGCCTTGAGTACATTCCATTCCCGGAAAAACTGAAAGGCCGCTATCAGGCATTCACGCAGGCGGACCTGACCAATCTGCGCGCTGCGGGTTACGACAAGCCGTTTAAAACCGTCGCCGAAGGCGTAGCGGAATACATGGCCTGGCTAAACCGCGACGCATAAGAAACGACGAATGAAAATACTGGTGATCGGCCCATCATGGGTGGGCGACATGATGATGTCGCAAAGTCTCTATCGCACGCTCAAGGCGCGCTATCCCCAGGCGATCATTGATGTGATGGCACCCGCGTGGTGCCGTCCTCTTTTATCGCGTATGCCAGAAGTGAATGAAGCCATTGCCATGCCTTTGGGCCACGGTAAGCTGGAAATCGGCGAGCGCCGCCGGCTCGGTCATAGCCTGCGCGAGCGTCGTTACGATCGTGCTTATGTTCTGCCGAACTCTTTCAAATCTGCGCTGGTACCATTTTTTGCGGGGATCCCGCAGCGAACCGGCTGGCGTGGAGAAATGCGTTATGGCCTGCTGAACGACGCCCGCGTGCTGGACAAAGCCGCCTGGCCGCTGATGGTTGAGCGCTATGTGGCGCTGGCATATGACAAAGGCGTGATGCGTTCAGCAAAAGACCTGCCGCAGCCGCTGCTGTGGCCGCAGCTTCAGGTCAACGAGGGTGAAAAATCTCAGGCCTGTAGCGCGTTTTCGCTCTCCTCTGAGCGCCAGATGATTGGTTTCTGCCCAGGCGCCGAGTTCGGCCCGGCCAAGCGCTGGCCGCACTACCATTACGCCGAACTGGCAAAACAGCTGATCGACGAAGGCTATCAGGTGGTGTTGTTTGGTTCGGCAAAAGACAATGAAGCCGGAAATGAAATCCTCGCTACGCTAAGCCAGGAACAGCAGGCCTGGTGTCGCAACCTCGCCGGGGAAACGCAACTGGAACAGGCCGTGGTGCTGCTTGCCGCCTGTAAAGCCGTCGTCACCAACGATTCAGGGTTGATGCACGTTGCCGCGGCGCTGAACCGCCCACTGGTGGCGCTGTATGGCCCAAGCAGCCCGGATTTCACGCCACCGCTGTCGAACAAAGCCAAAGTCATCCGACTGATCACCGGCTACCATAAGGTGCGTAAAGGCGATGCCGACGAAGGTTATCATCAGAGCCTGATCGACATCACCCCGGCCCGCGTGCTGGAAGAGCTCAATCAGTTGCTGCTGAGCGAGGACGCATAACGGATGCGCGTGCTGATCGTAAAAACCTCCTCCATGGGTGATGTATTGCATACCCTTCCTGCTCTGACAGACGCAGCGCGAGCCATTCCAGGCATCCGCTTCGACTGGGCAGTTGAAGAGGGTTTCGCCCAGATCCCAACCTGGCACGAAAGCGTGGATAACGTCTTCCCGGTAGCCATTCGCCGCTGGCGCAAAGCCTGGTTTTCCGCGCCGATAAAAGCTGAACGTCAGGCGTTTCGCCAGAAAATCCAGGCTCTGAAATACGACGCCATTATCGATGCGCAGGGTCTGATCAAAAGTGCCGCGCTGGTGACACGTCTGGCGCGTGGCACAAAACACGGTATGGACTGGAGCAGCGCGCGCGAGCCGCTCGCCAGCCTGTTCTACAATCGCCGTCACCACATCGCAAAACAACAGCATGCGGTGGAACGCACCCGCGAGCTGTTTGCCAAAAGCCTCAGCTATACAAAGCCAGAGGTGCAGGGCGATTACGCCATTGCGCAGCATTTCCTGAGCGCCAGCGGTGAAGCTGCAGAGCCGTATCTGGTCTTTTTGCATGCCACGACTCGGGATGATAAGCACTGGCCGGAAGCGCGTTGGCGTGAACTGCTGGCGCTTCTCCAGGGCAGTGGTCTGAAGGTTAAGCTTCCCTGGGGTGCAGCACACGAAGAAGCCCGTGCAAAAAGGTTGGCTGAACACTATGATTTTGTTGAAGTGTTACCACGAATGAGCCTCGAAAAAGTCGCTCAGATATTGGCGAACGCACGGGCGGTGGTCTCGGTTGATACAGGATTGAGCCACCTTACCGCTGCGCTGGATAAACCTAATTTCACGATCTATGGCCCAACCGATCCGGGCCTGATTGGCGGATATGGACAAAATCAGCATACGGTGCGTCCAAAGAACAGCCTGAGCACCAACGATATTGCAGCATCTCAAATTATGGACTTATTGCACTCGCAGAGATTGATTTGATGGGATCATTATTTAAGCAACTATATCGATATTCGCACCCACGCAGTTTTCGCCATAATGAAAATCTTTGGCCGTATACCAGGATTACTCGTGCAGAAAGCGGCGAAGTTTGTACGTTGCAATACAAAGGAAAAGACGTTCCGCTGGTCGATCTTAGTGCATTACGAAACAGCCAGCACGGCGAGGTACTGTTGACTGCGACCGGTCCCTCGACGCGGAAAATTGATTTCACTCTTCTGCCGAAAACCGTCCCGGTGATGGGCGTCAATGGTGCATGGTTCCTCTCAGACCGACTGAACTTCACGTTCTATACCATTATTGATATGGAGTTTTTCGATAAAAAGCCTGACATTATTCGCGCCATTATCAGCCAACCCAACATTCTGTTTTTTACGACCATGCACGGTATTGCCAAGATTATGGATCGCCATGCTGCAGATCTCCGGTGTCGGCTCGCACTTATTGAAGATGGTTGTTACAAAATTTACCAACCTAATGTGCCGAATGAGGCAAAATTAGCGGCCTACCGGCACATTGAGGCCATCCATTTTCATGCCCAACACAAAGATATCTGCTTTAGTACCGACATCCGTCACGGCATTTTTGATGCAGGAACCGTAGTCTACTGGTCCCTGCAAATCCTTGCCTGGCTTGGCTTTGATACAATTTTGATTAGCGGCCTGGATATGAACAACTTCCACCAGCCTCGGTTCTACGAAACTCAGCAGGATAAGCTCCCCTCCTACCTTGAAAAGAAAGTGGATAGCTTGGTTATGCCTTCGTTCCTACATGCATCTGATGTTCTGAAGCAACACCACATTAGAATCATTAATTTGTCTCAGGAAAGCTCTGTACCAGAAACAATTTTCGAAAAGGTTCCGTTTGATGCATATTTCAAAAATAAGTGATACCGCTCAGCAAAGCTATCGTATTGTCTTTCCTCTTTTTTTATTTTTTAGTTCTATTTTTTGCATGTCGACAAGAGCAAACAACCTTTTCCATCTGTCACTTCTGCTCCTGATCGTTTCACTCTTTAACAAAGATAACCGCCAGATTCTTATCGGCCACCTCCGTCAGTACGCAGCAACATACTCGTTATTGATTGTGTTCTTTATTTACTATGCGTTAAGTAATCTTTGGGGCAACCCGGAACGAAGTATCAGTTCACCGTTGACACACGGTACCTATATCACCTTTTATCTTCTGCTGTTGCCCCTCATGCTTAACAGGCCAGAAACCCGACGACTGACATTAATGAGCATTGTCGCCGGCCTAACCGTGCTGTCTATCTGGACGTTAATCACCGAACACGAGTTAATTCTAACAATCCGCCAGACATCGGATGCTTACCCGGGACCCAGCAATGTTATTGATATTGCAGGCTATTGTGGCATCGGCATTTTAATCAGCGGTATGCTGATGAAAGAAAAATATAGCCCTTTGCTGCTCTTGCCGATGGTTATTCTGGCCGTCATGATGCTGTTTACACAAAGCCGTGGACCCGTTATCGCGCTGTTTTTATCTGCCTGCTGCCTGCTGCATCGACATTCCTTTAAGCCACGCAATATCATAATC
Organism: Enterobacteriaceae bacterium 89; assembly: GCA_014156375.1. Taxonomy (GTDB): domain Bacteria; phylum Pseudomonadota; class Gammaproteobacteria; order Enterobacterales; family Enterobacteriaceae; genus Scandinavium. The sequence goes on from RQJH01000003.1 coordinate 1,872,051, forward strand.
ACGGCGGTCCTGCTGATTGTAATTGCCGCTGTGCTCTTCTTCTCACACGTGGGTGAAATGCTGCTTTCACGCTTTGAAGTACTCGACGGGCAAAGTGGACTTCGCATTAGTATCTGGGATCATACGCTCGCGGAAACGGCTAAAAACCCATGGTTCGGCCATGGTTTTAATTACGGTCTGGACTTCATTAACTACAGCGGTGAGCATATCACCACCACACACAGCGTTTATCTTGGGGCACTACTGAAAGGGGGAATTATTGGTTTTGTCCTGCTGATGGCGATTGTTATCGGCGGCCTTTTTCGAGCCTGGAACAAACGTGAGAGCGATAACCACTATTCTCTGGCTATCTTTGTCTATGCGCTGATCTTCATGTCTTCACAAGGCATGTTCCTCATCAGCAACCCAAGAGAAACGTGGATTCTGTTCTGGTTTCCTCTCGGCCTGACCCTAAGCCACCGCCTGACTAAAAAGCAGTAACCGCTTGGCCCGGGACGTTAACCGGGCCATCTTTCATCCTATCGCTTCGTTTGAGAGTACTCCGATAACGTCATCCCTTTAACCTGCGGAGCCAGCCAGCTAAAGAATGCCTCGAGATCGGCATACAGCGTTTCAATATCCTGTGCATTCTTAAACGTCGGGCTGCCGCCTGGCATATATTCGGATGAATGCAGCATGTACTCCACGTAATCATTACCCTGCGCCAGCGTCTGCTGCACCACTTTTTTCATGGTCTCAACGTTACCGCCCATGGGGCGAAGCCAATGAACAGAAGGGGAACGGACCTTCCCGCGCAGACGATCATATCCCTGCTTAACGCTATTCATCCATGCCGAATGCTTATACTGAATACTCATCGGCACTTCCAACAGTGACGAGTCCCCTTCACGGCGAATATCGTTCTCATCGAGAAAATAGGCGTGCTGAGGGAAATCGCGATAGTCTGTGCCACCCTCACCATGCGGGGCACCTTTCGCCGTCTTCCAGTTCACTCGCGGCGTCACCGAGCAATCGACCTGGTAGCCATATTCTACCAGCAGGCGCGCATAGCGCTCATCGAATGCCCAGCGCCCCGCACGATGGCTGACCATTTTCGTCTGGAAAGTATCTTCCAGCAGATGCGTCATATACTCCACTTTCTCACGCATTATCGCATCAGAGTACTCAACCAGATAAGGCTTATAGCGCCAATCGTCATCGGTTAACGGCGTCGTTGGTGGACTATTCCAGGCGTGCAGATGCATACCAACTTCTCCAGTTCCCCGGGCAATGACGTCACGCGCAAACTCGATAAAAAACGGATCGACCGCCATCTCATAGTTGGTGAGATAGACAGGTTTAAAATCATACTTTTCGCAAAGTTCCTGAAAACGCGGGAGAAAACGCGCATTTTCGGTGGTTATGCTGTCATGCTTTTGCCAGAGGTTATCGCCCTCTGTATCAATCGTGATGAGAAATGCGGGATTGTGCACGGAAACGCCCTTAAACCTTAGGAATCAAGCTATGGTAGAGTAATACATTACTTCTCTCAATCAGTCTAATCCCCTAGAATCAGACTCCTGACATTGGACGAAGAACTGAGTATGACGCCTGAAACCCGCTCATCCGGCCGCGTAACCCCGTCGCGAATACTGATCATAAAGCTCCGCCATCATGGCGATATGCTCTTAGTCACCCCGCTGATTTCGGTGCTAAAAAAGCAATATCCTGAAGCCAGCATCGATGTGCTGCTCTATGAAGAAACGCGCGATATTCTCGCCGCCAACCCAGAGATTCACCAGATTTACGGAATCGACAGAAAGTGGAAAAAACAGGGCAAACGCTACCAGCTAAAGATGGAATTCCAGTTGATCCGTACAATGCGTCAACAGCGTTATGACATGGTTCTCAACCTTGCCGATCAGTGGCCTGCCGCGATTATCACGAAGCTTACCGGTGCCCCTGTCCGCCTTGGTTTTGACTTCCCAAAACGTCGCCACCCGGTCTGGCGTTTCTGCCATACGGATCTGGCGTCCACTCAACAGCATAATAAACTGCATACCGTACAGCAGAATCTCTCTATTCTGGCGCCGCTAGGGTTAATCATCGATTCCGCACCGGCGAAAATGGGTTATAGCGTCGAGGATTGGGATACCAGCCGTACGCTTTTGCCAGCAGGTTTCCAGGATAACTACATTGTTATCCAGCCGACTTCACGCTGGTTCTTCAAGTGTTGGCGAGAAGAGCGTATGAGTGCGTTAATTAACGACCTTTCCGCGTCGGGCTACGCCGTTGTTCTTACCTCAGGTCCCGATGTCAAAGAACGGCAGATGGTAGATAATATCATCGCCGGTTGCCCTGACGCCCGCCTGCACTCTCTTGCTGGCCAACTTACCCTGCGTCAGTTGGCTGCGGTTATCGACCACGCTCGCCTGTTCATCGGCGTGGACTCCGTCCCTATGCATATGGCAGCCGCGCTTGGCACACCGCTTGTCGCCCTGTTTGGCCCGTCAAAGCTGACCTTCTGGAGTCCTTGGCAGGCCAACGGCAAAGTCATCTGGGCCGGTGACTTTGGCGAACTGCCCGATCCAGACGACATCAATACCAACACCAACGAACGCTACCTTGATTTAATTCCTACCGATGCTGTCATTACCGCAGCAAAAAAGGCACTGGCATGAGTAAATTCAGGCTGGCACTGGTACGCCAGAAGTACCGTCCTGACGGTGGAGCAGAACGCTTTGTTTCACGTGCATTGGAAGCCCTTGATAGCAGCAACCTCGAGCTGAACGTTATTACCCGTGAATGGCAGGGGCCGGTTAAACCCGACTGGCTAATCCACATCTGTAATCCGCGTAAGTGGGGGCGTATCAGCCGGGAACGTGGTTTTGCCAACGCGGCACGTCAGCTATGGCAGCAGGAGTCATTTGATCTGGTGCAAAGCCACGAGCGCATCCCCGGGTGCGACCTGTATCGTGCGGGTGACGGCGTGCATCAGCGCTGGCTGCAGCAGCGCTCCCGCATTCTTCCTGGTTGGAAGAGTCGCCTGCTGTTTGCCGATCGCTACCATCGCTATGTGATGCAGGCCGAAAAGGAAATGTACCAGGATGCACACCTGCGCGGCGTGATCTGCAACGCGGAGATGATCAAACAAGAGATTATCGACGATTTTGGTCTACCTGCCGACAAGATCCACGTCATCTACAACGCTATCGACAATCAGCGCTTCCGGCCACCAACGGAAGATGCATTTGCCATGCTGCGAGCCAAATGGCAGCTGCCGCTACAGGCGACCTGCCTCGTGTACGTAGGGTCCGGCTTTGAGCGAAAAGGACTGGACGCAGCTATCCGCGCAATTGCGCCGACTGACCGCCACCTGTTAGTCGTCGGTAAAGACAAAGACCAAAATCGTTATCAGGCGCTAGCGAAAACGCTGAACTGCGAATCGCGAGTGCGCTTTTTGGGTATGCAGTCGGAAACGCTGCCATTTTATCAGATAGCTGACGGCCTGCTGCTACCGACGCTGTATGATCCGTTTCCCAACGTCATCCTTGAAGCGATGGCCTGCGGCCTGCCAGTGATTACTACCACCGGCTGCGGCGGATCAGAATTTATTACGCAGGGCCGTAACGGCTACGTGTGTGATGCGCTGGATATCACGGCGCTTCAGCAGGCGGTCATGGCACTGCCGGTACGTGCGCTCGGTTCATCCGAGGGGAATCTGGCCCGAGAACGCATTCTGGACTGCACCAGTCAACGATTATCGACGCAGCTCCTTTCTCTCTATCAGCAATTGGTAAAATAACGATGCGCATCCTGTTTGTCATTGACGGTTTACCCGGTGGCGGCGCAGAAAAAGTGGTTCTGACGCTCGCAGAACAATTTCTTCGTCAGGGCGAACAGGTCTCGCTTTTTTCTCTGCGCGACGTCTGTGACTACCCTCTGCCGGAAGGGCTCGATTATCAGGTCATCGTCGATCGTTGCCGCAAGCCATGGCGTAAGCTGACCGAGATTTCACGCCGCGCCCGTCAGTTGGATGACGCGGTGATAGAGGCTGAAAAACACAAACCATTCGATCTGGTGCTCTCGAATCTTCACAAGACCGACCGTATCGTTGCCCGAAGCCGAGCCCTGCGTAAACGCAACGTCTGGTTCTGTCTGCACGGCGTGTTCTCCACGTCCTACCTGGGCCATCGAACCGGTTTTGACCGCTGGATGAAGCAGCAGAAAATCAAACGGGTATACCAGGGACGCAATGTTGTCAGCGTCTCTGACGCCGTTGGGCGTGACCTCGTTGAACAGTTCACCCTCTGTCCCGCACAGTTAAAAACCATCTACAACCCCTTTGATATCTCCGCACTGCGCGCCGCAGCAGACGACGTTAGTGACCGTCCCGACGGCGACTACCTGATTCACGTGGGGCGTTTTCATCCCGGCAAGCGCCATGACCGGCTCATTGAGGCCTACGCCCAAAGCGGCATCAAAGCACCGCTGGTATTGTTAGGCCAGGGTAAGCCGGAGCAGGAGCAGCGGCTTCATCAACTGGCACAGCAGCAGCAGGTCGGTGACCGGGTACTGTTTAAAGGTTTCCAGAAAAATCCACTACCGTGGATCAAAGGCGCAAGAATGCTGGTGTTAAGTTCAGACAGCGAAGGATTCGGCAATGTCATTGTCGAAGCACTGCTGCTCAATACGCCAGTTGCCAGTACCCGCTGCCCTGGCGGAGTGACTGAAATTCTCACCGGTGAGCTTAGCCGCGGTCTGGCTGAGCTAAATAGCACGGCGCTGGCACAGACGATGCAAAGCATTTACCATAACCCGCCTGTCATCGATCCCGCCTCGCTAGAAAAATTTAGCGTCGAGTCGATTTGTCAGCAGTACCGTCAGTTGCGCAGCGTCTGACACCGTTAGTTAACCAGGATCGAAGATTTATGAGTCAAACGCCTTTATTGAGCATTGTGGCCGCCGTCTATAACGGTGAGAAGTTTCTCGCGCAGTTCTTTGAATGCCTTGAGCAACAACAGTTAGAAAGCTATGAACTGATCCTGGTGAACGATGGTTCGACGGATAACAGCCTTGCGGTCATTACCGAATGGCAGAACCGTTTGCAGAATGTAAAAGTACTGGAACAGGAAAACCAGGGCGTTTCCGTTGCGCGCAATACTGGCCTGGCAGTCGCTACTGGTCAATATCTGGCTTTCCCGGATATTGACGACAAGCTCTACCCAGGGATGTATGCCACCCTGTTGGCGATGGCGGAAAAAGAGCACCTTGACGTTGCCACCTGCAATGGCACCTACGTTTACGAAAAGAACAAAGAAAGCCATCCCATTTTCCCGCTTGACCGCCTGCAGTCCACCGGCGTATTGCCAGGCCATGTCTGGCTGAAGCAGGCGCTGGATTCACGTAAATTCCTGCATGTCACCTGGCTCAACATTTACCGCCATGACTTTATTAAACAGCATCACTTCCACTTCGAACCGGGGCTGCGCCATCAGGACATTCCCTGGACGACGGAAGCGCTGCTGGCCGCCGAGCGCGTGCAGTACACCAGCGAACAGTTCTATGATTACTATATTCATTCTGAATCCGTATCTCACAAACCCGACAATGACGATACGTTAATTCGATCAGCGCACCACTACATGAAGATCCTGGAAATGCTTAGCGCCATTAACCTACGCTATGCTGATAAAGTTCGTCATATTCCGGCCTGCCGTTGGCAGATTGCGAAAGAAGGACTCGGGATCATCCATACTATTGATGAAATGAAGGATCTGGATAAGCAAAAAGCACTTGTACATGAATTCTTCGATCGCGGGATTTGGCAGCTAATATGGCGTAACGCTGAGGACCTGCGTCTGCGCTGGCGCCTGGGTCGTCGTTTTTTCCGATTAAAGCGGAAAATTTCGCGTTAACTTATGATATAAAGATGTCCCTATTCGCTCGCTAAACCGCAGAGAAATAAAGGTTCATGAGTAAAGTCGCTAAGCAGATAGCTACGGCCATTTTTCTTACGTTACGGAAATACACAGGCTTTCGCGTTCGGAAAATAAAAAAATTCACGGAACAAGATGAACTAAAGACCATTGCTATTTTTTCAACTACTGCGCTGGGCGACTTTATTCTCAACACACCGGCAATCCGTGCGATAAAAAATCGCTGGCCAACCGCCCGGCTCGTATTAGTCATGAATAAACGTAATTACGGCCTCATCGAAGGCAGCCCCTATTTTGACGAAATCGTGTTCTGGAACGGGAAAGTCAACGGTGTTACCCGCCTGGCATCCACGCTACGGCAGCAGCATATCGATGCAACGTTTATCCTTCATTCACGGCCTCCCTACGACATCCTTGCAGCCAACCTGGCCCGCTCGCCAATTATTCTGAAAGATGTCTACCTCACCGATTATCAGGGGAGGAAACGCTTTATGCTGGCCGATTTCCTTTCCGCTCATTATGACAAACGATCTGACGGGGATATCCATCTCATCCAACAAAAAACCCGGCTGCTTGAATCGGTCGGCATTCCGGCCTCATCGTATGAGATGTTTATCCCAGCGCCGTTCACTGCCGAGAAAAATGAGTGCCCTGTGATAGGTATTCACGCGGGAGCCTCAAGCCCCGAACGTCGCTGGCCCGCAGAGCGTTTTGCCCAGTTGGCAACACAAATTCTTGAACGATATCCGTCGGTAAACCTCGAATTCATCGGAGCCCCCGCTGAACGTGAGCTGAATCAGCAGATTATTGATGCGATACCGCATTACAGCTCAAGAGTAAAAAACATGGCGGGAAAAACCGACCTCAAACAACTTACCGCCAAAATCGCGGGTTTTACGGCGTTAGTCGTAGGAGACACAGGACCTCTGCACATAGCCGTCGCAGTCAAAACGCCCGTTATTGGTTTGTTTGAGAACGCCACGTACACCACCCGTGCGGCACCGCTACAGGATCGAAATATGCACCATATTATCGCGGGCTGCGATGAAGGATCGGGAATTCAGGGAATCAGCGTACGGGATGTGTATACTGCCGCTTCACAGTGTCTGAACGAACACAACGTGCCCGTCGCTTAAAACCGATGCACTATCTCAAGGTAAAACCCCCAAAGGGATAGCTTTAAGCACGTTTAATGCTTAGAATTTGCCCGCCGAAATATAAAAACGGATAACTCGCTTGGAATTTCTGTATACCTCCCTGCTCTACCTGATCCAGCCACTGGTCTGGCTGCGGCTGCTGATGCGCAGTCGCAAAGCGCCTGCGTACCGTAAACGCTGGGCTGAACGCTATGGCTTTTGTAAAAACAAGGTAGTGCCGGACGGCATACTGCTACATTCCGTTTCGGTTGGCGAAACGCTGGCGGCTATCCCGCTGGTTCGCGCCCTGCGTCACCGCTATCCTTCATTGCCGATCACCGTCACTACCATGACGCCAACGGGCTCTGAACGGGCCATGTCCGCTTTTGGCAAAGACGTCCAGCACGTTTATCTTCCTTACGATCTGCCCGGTGCGATGAATCGCTTCCTCAATACCGTGCGCCCGAAGCTGGTTATCGTGATGGAAACTGAGCTGTGGCCGAACATGGTCAACGCGCTGCACAAACGTCAGATTCCGCTGGTCATCGCCAACGCTCGTCTTTCTGAACGTTCGGCCAAAGGTTACGGTAAGCTCGGCGGCTTTATGCGTCGTCTGTTAAGCCGGATCACCCTGATTGCCGCGCAAAATGAAGAAGACGGTAACCGTTTCCTTGCTCTTGGCCTCAAGCGTAATCAGCTCGCGATCACCGGCAGCCTTAAATTCGATATTTCTGTCACGCCTGAGCTTGCCGCTCGCGCAGTGACTCTGCGTCGTCAGTGGGCACCACGCCGCAAGGTGTGGATTGCCACCAGTACTCATGAAGGCGAGGAAAAAATCATCCTCGACGCTCATAAGAGATTGCTGGAAAGCTTCCCTGATTTACTGCTAATCCTGGTACCGCGTCATCCTGAGCGTTTTGCCGATGCCCGCGAGCTGGTGCAGAAAGCCGGTATGACCTTCACACTACGCAGCACCGGGGAAATTCCTTCCGCCGCCACGCAGGTGGTAATAGGCGATACCATGGGCGAACTGATGCTGCTGTACGGCATTGCCGACCTGGCGTTTGTCGGCGGTAGCCTGGTGGAGCGCGGCGGGCATAATCCGCTGGAGCCAGCGGCCCATGCCATTCCCGTACTGATGGGCCCGCATACGTTTAACTTCAAAGATATCTGCGCCAAACTCCAGCAGGCCGATGGGCTGATCACGGTGATGGGCGCAGACTCTCTGGTACAGCAGATTTCTACCCTGCTGACGGATGAAGATTATCGCCTGTGGTATGGCCGTCATGCTGTCGAAGTGCTTCATCAGAACCAGGGCGCGCTGGTGCGTCTGCTGGAGCTACTGCAACCCTACCTTCCTCAGCGGAGTCACTGATGGCAATACGTCTGTCGGTGGTGATGATCGCCAAAAACGCGGCCGATCTGCTGCCAGACTGTCTGGCTTCGGTGAAATGGGCTGATGAGATAATCCTGCTGGATTCCGGAAGCATCGACAACACCGTTGGACTGGCTAAAAGCCTGGGTGCCCAGGTACATATCAACACTGACTGGCAAGGCTACGGCATTCAGCGCCAGCGCGCGCAGGCTCTCGCTACCGGTGATTACGTTTTGATGATCGATACCGATGAGCGCGTCACGCCCGAACTGGAGCAATCCCTTCGCCAGGTTCTTGCTTCACCGCAGCCTGACGCCGTTTACAGCATTGCCCGCCGTAACTATTTTCTCGGCCGCTTTATGCGCCACAGCGGCTGGTATCCGGATCGGGTTTTGCGTCTTTATGCCCGTGAACGCTGGCAGTATAACAACAACCTGGTGCACGAATCCCTTGAGTGTCGCGGCGCCACAGTGGTTGAGCTGAAAGGCGATCTGCAGCACCTGACCTGTCGCGATTTTGCCGATTTTCAACAAAAGCAGCTGGCATACGCCACGGCCTGGGCTCAGGAACGGCACCAGAAGGGCAAGAAAGCCTCGCTGGCAGGAATATTCGGCCACACTTTGGGTGCATTCGTCAAAACGCTGCTGCTGCGCGGTGGCGTGCTGGATGGCGCTCAGGGCTGGCTGTTAGCGGTGGTTAACGCGCAGTATACTTTCAACAAGTACACCGAGCTGTGGGCGCTGAACCGCGGCTTTAGCAAGAAGGCGTGAGTTATGAGCACAAAAGCCATCTATCCCGGTACGTTCGATCCCATCACCAACGGTCACATTGATATCGTCACCCGCGCCAGCGCGATGTTCGACAAAGTGCTGTTGGCCATAGCCGCCAGCCCAAGCAAAAAGCCAATGTTCTCTCTGGATGAGCGAGTGGCAATGGCACAGCAGGCTATCTCACATTTACCAAACGTAGAAGTGGTGGGTTTTAGCGATCTGATGGCTAATTTTGCCCGCGCGCAGCAGGCGAATATCCTGATCCGTGGGCTACGCGCGGTGGCGGATTTTGAATATGAAATGCAGCTGGCACACATGAATCGCCATCTGATGCCAGAGCTGGAAAGCGTGTTTCTGATGCCGTCAAAAGAGTGGTCGTTTATCTCTTCATCACTGGTGAAAGAGGTGGCGCGTCACGACGGTGATGTTGCGCATTTCCTGCCGCCTGCCGTTCATCAGGCGCTGATGGATAAGCTGAAGTAAAACTGTGGCCCGACCAACCGGGCCTGTGCATTACTTCTGACACTTCCGACAGTAAAACGTCGCCCGCTGCGCATGTTTGGTGGCGATAATCGGCGTACCGCATACCCGACACGGCTCATCCTTACGACCGTATACCTGCAACTCCTGCGCGAAGTATCCCGGCTTGCCATCGCTTTGCAGAAAATCTTTCAGCGTTGTCCCACCCTGCTCAATCGAGCGCAGCAGAACCGCCTTAATCACCCGAACCAGCAGTTCACACTCCTGGGCCGACAGCGATGACGCCAGCCGATCGGGATGGATCCCTGCTGCGAACAGCGATTCGCTGGCATAGATATTCCCCACGCCCACCACCAGTTTGTTGTCCATTAGCCAGGGTTTGATCGGCGTTTTCTTCTTTGCACACTTCTCGCGGAAGTATTCGGCGTTAAACGCTTCACTCAGCGGCTCTGGCCCCAGATGAGCCAACACGTTGTGGCCTGCAAGCTCTTTGGTCCACAGCCACGCGCCAAAGCGACGGGGATCGGTGTAGCGCAGCACCTTGCCGTTGCTCATCACTAAATCAACGTGGTCGTGTTTCTCCGGCGGACGCTCTTCGGACAGGATGCGCAGGCTCCCAGACATGCCCAGATGGATAATAATCCAGCCGTCTGGCAGCTCAAGCAGCAGATATTTGGCGCGTCGCTGGACGCTAAGAACGGGCTTGTCGCTGAGGCTATGGATTTCCGCAGAAACCGGCCAGCGCAGGCGGTCGTTGCGAACAATGGCGTGCAGGATAGTCTCGCCAACCAGGTGTGGCTCAATACCACGGCGGCTGGTTTCGACCTCAGGTAACTCAGGCATGACGTCTCCGTAGACAATTCAGGATGCTTTCTATTATGGGGACGCGCAGAAAACAAAAAACCCCGCGAGAGCGGGGTTTTTGTACAGAGAGACTAAAATTATTTAATTTTAGCTTCTTTGTAAAGAACGTGCTGACGGACAACTGGATCGAACTTTTTCAGTTCCAGTTTTTCCGGCTTAGTACGTTTGTTCTTCGTGGTGGTGTAGAAGTGACCTGTACCAGCAGAAGAAACCAGCTTGATTTTCTCACGAATACCTTTAGCCATGATTTAATTCCTCTTAGTACTTAGTACTTTTCGCCACGGGCACGCAGTTCGGACAGAACTGTATCGATGCCTTTCTTGTCAATAACACGCATACCTTTAGCAGATACACGCAGGGTGACAAAGCGCTTCTCGCTCTCAACCCAGAAACGGTGAGAGTGCAGGTTCGGCAGGAAACGGCGCTTAGTCGCGTTCAGTGCGTGGGAACGGTTGTTACCGGTCACCGGACGCTTGCCAGTTACTTGGCAGACTCGGGACATGTCTATTCTCCAAAAATCAAATTAGCTCGAGCTTCGTATAGGGTATTGGCGCCTCGTCAGGCTGCTACAGCCCGGTTTGACGGTTCTTAGTGAACTCGTGCAGCCAGGCCCAAATGCCAAACCCGAGATTCTCAAAGGTGGCGTAGTATACGCTGACTCCGCGGTGTGCTCAAGTCCCGAACAGACAAAGATCCCAAAGGATCGCTAAATCCAGCCTCGTTCGGCAAAGGAAACGATGTTTCCACGGCCAACGACGAGGTGGTCGAGAACACTTATATCCATGAAGTTGCAACATTTTACCACTCTATCGGTAATGATTCTATCCGCTTTGCTCGGTTCAGCATTTCCTGAAGGATGATTGTGGGCAAGGATCAGCCCCGCGGCGTTAACCTTGATGGCTTCCCTGACAATTTCCCGGGGATGAACTTCGACGTGGCTAAGCGTGCCGGTAAACATCCGGCAATGTTTTTTGACCCGGTTATGGCTATCGAGAAAGATCACCATAAAGATCTCGCGCTCCTCGTAGGCAAGCTCACTATTCAGAAAATCTCGCGTTGCATCAGGGCTTTCCAGCAAATTCTCCATCAGTAGCTGCACGTTAAAATAGCGCCTGGCAAGCTCTGCAATTCCCTTTAGCTGGGCATATTTGGCAATCCCGATGCCCTCCATTCGCAGCAGCTCCAGCTCCGGCGCGGAGAGCAAATTGCTGAGCGAACCAAAATAATCCAGCAGATAGCGAGCGAAGGACAAAACGTCCCGACGCTGATTTCCGGTTCGTAAAAAGATGGCCAGCAGCTCAACATCGGTCAGCGACTCAATACCATCAACCTGCATTTTTTCACGCGGCAATTGCTGCTCAATCCACTCCATCGGCCTTCTCCTTCTGACTGTCGCCATCATGCCATACGCTTTTAAACCGCCACGAGCGCCTGATTTCGCACTTGCGTAGTGCCTCGCAAAGGGAGCATTCCTTTGCAGCACGAGGCTGCAGGGATTGTGATAAAATGTCCGGATTCCGATTTACTCAACTGGAAAGCATCATGATGAGCCTGGCCGGTAAAAAAATCGTTCTTGGCGTCAGCGGCGGCATCGCTGCCTACAAAACACCTGAATTGGTCCGCCGCCTGCGTGAGCGTGGCGCAGACGTTCGCGTCGTAATGACTGAGGCAGCAAAAGCCTTCATCACCCCCCTGAGCCTGCAGGCCGTTTCCGGCTATCCGGTCTCGGACAGTCTGCTGGACCCGGCAGCCGAAGCCGCAATGGGCCATATCGAACTGGGAAAATGGGCGGATTTGGTGATCCTTGCGCCAGCCACGGCTGACCTGATCGCCAGAGTTGCCGCAGGAATGGCCAACGATTTGGTCTCAACGATCTGCCTGGCCACACCGTCGCCGGTGGCTGTCGTTCCGGCAATGAACCAGCAGATGTATCGCGCCGCTGCAACCCAACACAACCTTGAAACCCTGGCCTCTCGCGGTTTGCTGCTTTGGGGTCCGGACAGCGGCAGTCAGGCATGCGGAGACGTCGGCCCAGGACGAATGCTGGATCCATTGACCATCGTGGAGATGGCCGCTGCGCATTTTTCGCCTGTCAAAGATCTGCAACATCTCAATATCATGATTACCGCAGGCCCCACCCGCGAGTTGTTAGATCCGGTTCGCTACATTACGAACCACAGCTCGGGGAAAATGGGCTTTGCCATTGCTGCGGCTGCTGCTGCCCGAGGCGCAAACGTCACCCTGGTCAGTGGACCGGTGGCGCTTGCCACTCCGCCATTCGTGCAGCGTATTGACGTGACAACAGCCTTAGAGATGGAAGCCGCCGTGCAGGCCCACGCGCAGCAACAGCAGATTTTTATCGGCTGTGCCGCGGTCGCTGACTATCGTGCAGCCGACATTGCGGAAGAGAAAATCAAAAAGCAAGGTGATGAATTAACGATAAAAATGGTGAAAAACCCGGATATCGTTGCTGGCGTCGCCGCGCTGAAAAACGCTCGTCCTTTTGTCGTAGGGTTTGCCGCAGAAACAAATAATGTGGAACAATACGCGCAGCAAAAGCGCGCCCGTAAAAACCTTGATCTGATATGTGCAAACGACGTATCCAAGGAAAATCAAGGCTTTAACAGTGACAGTAATGCGCTGCACCTTTTCTGGCAGGATGGAGATAAAGTCTTACCGCTTGCGCGAAAGGAACTCCTGGGCCAACTACTACTGGACGAGATCGTGACCCGTTATGATGAAAAAAATCGACGTTAAGATTCTGGACTCGCGCGTTGGCGAGCAATTCCCGCTGCCAACTTACGCCACCTCCGGCTCCGCCGGACTTGACCTGCGAGCCTGCCTTGATGACGCCGTTGAGCTGGCTCCAGGCGCAACCACGTTGCTGCCAACGGGTCTTGCCATCCATATCGCAGACTCGTCCCTGGCAGCCGTTATTCTGCCTCGTTCAGGCCTCGGCCATAAGCACGGCGTCGTGCTGGGCAACCTGGTCGGTCTGATTGACTCCGATTATCAGGGTCAGCTGATGGTTTCCGTCTGGAACCGCGGCCAGCAGAGCTTCACCATCGAACCCGGTGAGCGCATTGCTCAGATGGTCTTTGTGCCTGTCGTCCAGGCAGAATTCAACCTGGTGGAAGACTTTGACGCCACCGATCGCGGCGAAGGTGGCTTCGGCCATTCAGGGCGCAAATAAACCGCTCTGAAGCGGCATCCTGCAGAGAATAAACGCAATAACATGACCGCAGCGCTGGTGTGCGGTCACTGTGTGGATGCTGCCTGGTCACTCTTTATTTTCATGGGTATTTTACGACATGGCAGAAAAACAAACCGCGAAACGGAATCGTCGCGAAGAAATACTTCAGTCTCTGGCGTTGATGCTGGAATCCAGCGATGGCAGCCAGCGTATTACGACCGCTAAGCTGGCGGCGTCAGTTGGCGTTTCAGAAGCGGCTCTGTATCGCCATTTCCCCAGCAAAACCCGGATGTTTGACAGCCTGATCGAGTTTATCGAAGACAGCCTGATCACCCGTATCAATCTGATTTTAAAAGACGAGAAAGATACCGGTGCCCGTTTACGTCTGATTGTGCTGCTGATCCTGGGCTTTGGTGAGCGTAATCCCGGACTGACCCGTATTCTTACCGGCCATGCGCTGATGTTTGAACAGGACAGACTGCAGGGTCGCATCAACCAGCTGTTTGAACGTATCGAAGCGCAAATCCGCCAGGTATTGCGGGAAAAGAAGATGCGTGAAGGCGAAGGGTTTACCGTAGATGAAACTCTTCTGGCAAGCCAGCTGCTGGCATTTTGCGAAGGGATGCTCTCGCGCTTTGTTCGCAGTGAATTTAAATACCGTCCGACGGACGATTTTGACGCTCGCTGGCCGTTAGTGGCCTCACAGCTGCAGTAAGAAAACCGGGCGAAATCGCCCGGTTTTGTTTTTATACGCCAAATTCTTCGCGATATGCGCGGACTGACGCCAGATGGTCTGCCATCTCCGGCTTTTCTTCCAGATAAGCGATCAAATCCTTAAGCGTGATGATAGAAATCACCTTACAGCCGTAATCGCGCTCGACTTCCTGAATGGCAGAAATATCCGCGCGACCACGTTCCTGACGGTCCAGTGAAATCAGCACGCCAGCCAGCGTTGCGCCATTCGCCTGAATAATCTCCATCGACTCGCGAATCGCAGTACCAGCGGTGATGACATCATCAACCAGCATGACGCGGCCTTCCAGCGCGCTGCCGACCAGATTCCCGCCTTCACCGTGATCTTTAGCTTCTTTGCGGTTAAAGCAGTACGGCACATCACGCTCATGGTGCTCAGCCAGCGCAACGGCGGTAGTGGTGGCAATCGGAATGCCTTTGTACGCCGGGCCAAACAGCAGATCGAAATCAATCTTAGAATCCACCAAAGCCTCTGCGTAGAAACGGCCTAACAGTGCCAGATCGCGCCCGGTATTAAACAGCCCAGCGTTAAAGAAATAGGGGCTCTTGCGCCCGGATTTCAGCGTAAATTCGCCAAACTTTAGTACCTGCTTGTTAAGCGCAAACTCAATAAACTGGCGCTGATACGGTTTCATGGATTCGCTCCTCATCTTACTTTTTTACGGACAAAAAAAAGGCGACTCATCAGTCGCCTTTAAAATCAATTTTCTAACGCCGCTTTCTGCGTCGCTACAATGGATTCGATTCCCCCTCGGGCTAGCGCCAGCAGGGTGAGCAGTTCTTCATGGGTGAACGGTTCGCCTTCCGCCGTACCCTGAACTTCGATGATTCGACCGTCTTCAGTCATCACCACGTTCATGTCGGTTTCCGCTGCAGAATCTTCAACATATTCCAGATCGCAAAGCGCTTCGCCGTTCACGATGCCTACAGATACTGCCGCAACCATGCCTTTCATCGGGTTGGTTTTCAGTTTACCGGCGGCAACCAGTTTGTTCAGGGCATCTGCCAGCGCTACGCACGCACCGGTAATAGAAGCAGTACGGGTACCGCCATCGGCCTGAATCACATCACAGTCGAGAGTAATGGTGAATTCACCCAAAGCTTTGAGATCAACCGCCGCACGCAGCGCGCGGGCAATCAGACGCTGGATTTCCATGGTGCGCCCGCCCTGCTTGCCTTTTGCCGCTTCACGAGCATTACGGGTGTGAGTCGCACGCGGCAGCATGCCATATTCCGCCGTGATCCAACCCTGGCCCTGACCTTTCAGGAAGCGAGGCACACCTTCATCAATAGAGGCTGTGCACAGCACTTTGGTGTTGCCAAATTCAACCAGCACGGAGCCTTCAGCGTGTATGGTGTAGTTACGGGTCAGGATTACGGGACGCACCTGATGAGCGCTACGGCCTGCTGGACGCATGATGAAATCTCCGGCTAAAAACGACGTGGCTGCGCATTATACGGATTAAACGCGCTTATTCCTATCATGACAAAGCCCCGCTAGCTATAATCCCCCCATCTCTCCTTTAAAAACAGGAACGTCTATGATCCGCAGTATGACCGCCTACGCCCGCCGTGAAATTAAGGGCACATGGGGCAGTGCCGCGTGGGAGCTGCGCTCGGTAAACCAGCGTTATCTCGAAACTTATTTCCGTATGCCGGAGCAGTTCCGTAGCCTGGAGCCAGTCGTGCGTGAGCGTATCCGCACACGTCTGACTCGCGGAAAAGTAGAATGTACGCTGCGTTTCGAGCAAGACGCCAGCGCGCAGGGCGAGCTGATCCTGAATGAAAACCTGGCTCGTCAGCTGGTCAACGCCGCAAACTGGGTGAAAATGCAGAGCGACGAAGGCGAAATTAACCCGGTTGATATTCTGCGCTGGCCTGGCGTGATGGCCGCTCAGGAGCAGGATCTGGACGCGATTACCGCTGAAATCCTGACCGCGCTTGATGGCGCGCTCGACGACTTTATCGTTGCCCGTGAAACCGAAGGCCAGGCCCTGAAATCGCTGATTGAGCAGCGTCTTGATGGCGTCAGCGCTGAAGTGGTTAAAGTGCGTGCCCATATGCCGGAAATCCTTCAATGGCAGCGTGAGCGTCTGACGTCGAAGCTCGAAGAAGCCCAGGTACAACTTGAAAATAACCGTCTCGAGCAAGAGCTGGTGATGATGGCACAGCGCATCGACGTGGCTGAAGAGCTGGATCGCCTTGAAGCTCACGTTAAAGAGACGTGGAACATCCTGAAGAAGAAAGAAGCCGTCGGCCGTCGTCTTGACTTCATGATGCAGGAGTTCAACCGCGAGTCGAACACGCTGGCATCAAAATCGATCAACGCTGAAGTCACCGCTTCTGCTATCGAGCTGAAAGTGCTGATTGAGCAGATGCGCGAGCAGATTCAGAATATCGAGTAATCATAAACCCCGGTGTCGCAGGCTTATCTGACCTACGAACTCAGCATAACGTGTTGATTTTGTAGGTCTGATAAGCGAAGCGCCATCAGGCAAAAGCTAAGATGCAGAAGTTTCCCGTCAGCTCCTTGTTCTATTGGGTATAAGCCAATAGCTGCTCAGCGCTTATCAGCCCCATTTTCTCCAACTGGATCGCCACGGCGCGAACCGAGCGCTCGAACTTCACACTTAGTTGCTCTACGGAATGTCCAGCACTGTGACACTGCTCTAACAGTCCGCGCTCCTCTTCAGTCCATGGGAAGTAAGATTTTGCAGGCCTGCCTTCGGCAAGGTTCTTCTGCTGGCGTTCTTCCGCCGTCAGTTTGGCTTTTTTCTGTTTTTCAGGCTCCTCTGCCAGCTCCTGCGACAGCATAAACAGCAGCCGGATAGCCTCTGGTTTATTGGCCACCGAACAGGAAGAGAGGCATTCGCCGGTTTCAGGATTGATCCCATTCGCCAGTGCTTTCAGGGTTGCAGAGATAGTCATCATCATTTGCTCCATCAACAATCGATAAACGCGTTAGTTTTTCTAATCAATAAAACAACACAATCCATTACAAACACTGCTAATACAGCATTCATTCCACAATAAAACTAATCCATTTCAGTTTGCCTTAGAAAATCTCAATCGTGATCTACAGCACAAATCGTTACTCTTTCGCCCTCAGTCACCGGGGGTAAACATGCTGCTTCATATTCTTTATTTAATTGGTATTACCGCAGAAGCGATGACGGGTGCGCTGGCTGCCGGACGTCGCCGCATGGATACCTTTGGCGTGATCATCATTGCCACCGCTACCGCCCTCGGCGGCGGATCTGTTCGCGATATTCTGCTGGGCCACTATCCGCTTGGCTGGGTGAAGAACCCGGAATACGTGGTCATTGTTGCCTGCGCTGCGGTTCTGACCACCATCGTGGCACCGGTGATGCCGCATCTGCGCCGCCTGTTCCTGGTTCTGGATGCCCTGGGACTGGTCGTTTTTTCTATTATCGGCGCGCAAATTGCCCTCGATATGGGTGAAGGTCCGGTGATTGCCTGTATTGCCGCCGTCGTGACCGGTGTTTTCGGTGGCGTGCTGCGTGATATGTTCTGCAAACGCATCCCACTGGTTTTCCAGAAAGAGCTGTATGCCGGTGTTTCTTTTGCCTCTGCGGTGCTTTACATCGCGCTTCAGCACTACATCAGCAGCCATGACATCGTGGTGATCGCCACTCTGCTGTTTGGCTTTACGCTGCGCCTGCTGGCACTGCGCCTGAAGCTCGGCCTGCCGGTCTTTCACTATAAGCACAGCGCTCATTGAGTTTTAAACCCGGCGATTCCCTGTTCTGCCAGCCATTGCGCCAGTGACTTCACGCCCGGCTCTGCCAGCCAGCGCACCATCTGGCTGGCTTTGACGGCTCCCACCCGGGAGATGTTTTGCCAGTCGGAGACCTGCATTTCCCCTAACTGCTGCCAGCTTCGGTTGCGCAGCGCGAAGACTGCTTTTTGATTCAATGGGATCCCCATAGCTATAAGCCAGAGGGTAAATGGCTGCCGCCGGGCCAGATTAAACTGATGCCAAAGCTGTTGCGCTTTATTCAGCGTTATCCCTGGAGTTTGTTGCAGTTGGGCTTCGCTTAGCCCAAGCCACGAGAACTGATGTTCCAGGTGATACGTCCGGTTGACCTGTCGCCACCACGCTTCTCCCATCCCCTCGATTTGCAGCTGTTTACCAGCCCAGATAAGCCGGGCCTCAAACTGAGGCAAACAGACTTCAGAAGCCCAGTAGCAACTCATAGGGGTAAACTTTGTCTCCGGTGGTACGGGCTTCTTGCGCTCCAGTCCACGCCAGGCAACGTTATCAATTCTGGGGATCCCCTGCCCCGCAAGGCTGATATTGAGGTGATCTCCCGGTGCAATATCCAATTCACGCCAGCGTTTGAGCGAACCCACATTAACCCGGTGTACGGATTTATCATCCAGCTTCACCGGCTCAAGCAGTGCGACGACCGCCACTTTTCCTGTGCGTCCTACGCTGAACTCAATCGCTTTAACTTCAGCAAGCTGCGTGGCCGGGGAATATTTCCAGGCAGCCACCCAATTTCCATCACCCGGTAACCACAGCCTCGCCGCCGGTTCCTTCGCGGCACGCACCACAATGCCATCGGTGACAAATGGGAGCGGCGTGGTGTACCACCTGTCACGCAGAGCAGTGACCTCGGCAATGCTGTTTATCGGCTGGGAATACTCCGCCACAAACGGAAAACCGCTTTCATGCAGTAACGCCAGCCGGTCTGGCATCTGCGCCGGGCCATCCGGCCAGGCCCAGATAAACAGCGAAAGCCCATCGAGCCGCTTCGCATCGGTTTTACGCATCAGGGTTCCCGCCACCTTCGCCCGCGCGTTCATTCCCCCCATCTGCTGCTGCACGTGGCCTTCACGCAGCAAAAAGATCTCTCCCTGCAATACGCTGTTTGCCAGAACGCCAGTTACGGTTTTGGGCACGGCCGGGATAAGGGCGACTTTTGGCGTCCAGTCTTCTCCTGCAATTCCGTTACCGCGACTAATGGCCCTGATGAGTTTTCCATCGCGATATTCCAGCGTCACCGCAACGCCGTCGACTTTAGGCTGAGCCCAGAGATCGCGCCGGCCTTTCATCCATTCCGACATCGCAGAGCTATCTTTAAGCTTACGCACCCCGGTATGGGCCACCGGATGGGCGACATTGCCTTTCAGAAGCGGAATTGCGGGCTCTTCCTGCGCTTCTTTGTTGAAACAGTGCTCCCAATGCTTCAACTGGACGCTGAACTGGTCATACTGGTCATCGCTCACTTCACTTCTCCCTGTCTGCCAATAGGCCTCACTCCACTGGGCTAACTGCTCGCGCAGCCGCGAAATCTCCTGCTCAGCCCGACTCTCTGACCATTCAGGGCATGCCGCATTGGCGGTGACTCCTGCGAAGAGAAGAAAGAGCCCTGCAATCCATCGTGTAATCCCTGCCATTTTGTCCTCCTGCCTGATTGCAGGTGGTTGTAACGTGGACAAAAACAGGTTGCGAGGCTCATTGTTACAACTTGCGCGGACGGTCCAGAGAAATAAGTGATGTTGCTGCAACGGGCGGAGAAATCGGGGAAACGGTACGCAAAATGCAAGAGCGTGAGGTAAAAAGCGTGACAAAGACCTACGTCACTGTGCCACGACGTGTATAATAGGCTCGTATGTAGACTTTCTTTCGACTCACATACACAAGACTCTCATGGCTCAAGGCACGCTTTATATTGTTTCTGCCCCAAGTGGCGCGGGTAAATCCAGCCTGATTCAGGCATTACTGAAAACCCAACCGTTGTATGACACCCAGGTTTCTGTTTCACACACCACGCGCCAGCCGCGTCCGGGTGAAGTGCACGGTGAACACTATTTCTTTGTCGATCACGAAGAGTTCAAAGCGATGATTGGCAGAGAGGCGTTTCTTGAACACGCAGAAGTCTTTGGCAATTACTATGGTACGTCGCGTGAAACCATCGAGCAGGTTCTGAAAACCGGCGTTGACGTGTTTCTGGACATTGACTGGCAGGGCGCGCAGCAAATTCGCAAAGCCATGCCGGATGCGCGCAGCATCTTCATTTTACCGCCGTCCAAAGATGAGCTCGACCGTCGCCTGCGTGGCCGCGGCCAGGACAGCGAAGAAGTCATTGCCAAACGTATGGCGCAGGCCGTAGCGGAAATGAGCCACTACGCAGAGTATAACTACCTGATTGTGAACGATGATTTCGATACCGCCCTTGGCGATTTGAAAACCATCATTCGCGCTGAACGTCTGCGCATGAGCCGTCAAAAGCAGCGTCATGACGGTTTAATCAGCAAACTATTGGCAGACTGAACCCACATTCAGTATCATGCCCAGTCATTTCTTCACCTGTGGAGCTTTTAATTATGGCACGCGTAACTGTTCAGGACGCTGTAGAGAAAATTGGTAACCGTTTTGACCTGGTACTGGTCGCCGCGCGTCGCGCTCGTCAGATGCAGGTGGGCGGTAAAGATCCGCTGGTAGCGGAAGAAAACGATAAAACTACCGTTATCGCGCTGCGCGAAATCGAAGAAGGTCTGATCAACAACCAGATCCTCGACGTACGTGAGCGCCAGGAGCAGCAAGAGCAGGAAGCCGCAGAACTGCAGGCCGTCACCGCCATTGCTGAAGGTCGTCGTTAATAAGTTAGCGGGTCGCCCTTGTATCTGTTTGAGAGCCTGAATCAGCTGATTCAAACCTACCTGCCAGAAGATCAGATCAAACGTCTTCGGCAGGCGTATCTCGTTGCACGTGATGCCCACGAGGGACAGTCACGCTCAAGCGGTGAACCCTACATCACCCATCCGGTAGCCGTTGCCTGCATTCTGGCCGAGATGAAACTCGACTACGAAACGCTGATGGCCGCGCTTCTGCATGACGTGATTGAAGATACCCCCGCCACCTACCAGGATATGGAACAGCTGTTTGGCAAAAGCGTTGCCGAACTGGTGGAAGGGGTGTCCAAACTTGATAAGCTCAAGTTCCGCGACAAGAAAGAGGCTCAGGCCGAAAACTTCCGCAAGATGATTATGGCGATGGTGCAAGACATCCGCGTTATTCTCATCAAACTCGCCGACCGTACCCACAACATGCGCACGCTGGGCTCCCTTCGCCCGGATAAACGTCGCCGCATTGCCCGTGAAACACTGGAAATCTATAGCCCGCTGGCGCACCGTTTAGGTATTCACCACATTAAAACCGAGCTTGAAGAGCTGGGTTTTGAGGCGCTGTACCCGAACCGCTATCGCGTGATTAAAGAGGTCGTTAAGGCGGCACGAGGCAACCGTAAAGAGATGATTCAGAAGATCCTTTCTGAAATCGACGGACGGTTACAGGAAGCGGGAATCCCCTGTCGCGTCAGCGGTCGGGAAAAACATCTTTACTCCATTTACTGCAAAATGGTGCTCAAAGAGCAGCGTTTTCACTCAATCATGGATATCTACGCGTTTCGCGTGATCGTTCATGATGTCGACACCTGCTATCGCGTACTTGGCCAGATGCACAGCCTGTATAAGCCGCGTCCGGGCCGGGTAAAAGACTATATCGCCATTCCAAAGGCGAACGGCTATCAGTCGCTGCATACTTCAATGATTGGCCCGCACGGCGTGCCGGTTGAAGTGCAGATCCGTACCGAAGATATGGACGTGATGGCGGAGATGGGTGTTGCCGCTCACTGGGCCTACAAAGAGAACGGCGAAAGCAGTACTACCGCACAAATCCGCGCCCAGCGCTGGATGCAGAGCCTGCTGGAACTACAGCAGAGCGCCGGTAGCTCGTTTGAATTTATCGAGAGCGTAAAATCTGATCTCTTCCCGGATGAGATTTATGTTTTCACCCCGGAAGGCCGCATTGTCGAGCTTCCTGCGGGAGCCACACCGGTCGACTTCGCCTACGCCGTGCATACCGATATCGGCCATGCCTGCGTGGGTGCACGCGTCGACAGACAGCCGTATCCGCTGTCGCAGCCTTTGACCAGCGGTCAGACCGTGGAAATTATCACCGCGCCTGGCGCACGCCCGAATGCAGCATGGCTGAACTTTGTGGTCAGTTCCAAAGCTCGCGCCAGAATTCGCCAGCTGCTGAAAAACCTGAAACGTGATGACTCCGTCAGCCTGGGCCGTCGTCTGCTGAACCACGCTCTGGGCGGCAGCCGTAAGCTGGCTGAAATTCCACAGGAAAACATTCATCGCGAACTGGTGCGCATGAAGCTCGCCACGCTTGACGATCTGCTGGCCGAAATTGGCCTCGGCAACGCCATGAGCGTGGTGGTTGCGAAAAACCTGCAGCAGGGCGAATCAGGCACTGCACCGCAGTCTGCGCCAACGGGCCACGGTCATCTGCCAATCAAAGGCGCAGATGGCGTGCTGATCACCTTCGCAAAATGCTGTCGTCCTATTCCAGGTGACCCGATCATCGCCCACGTCAGCCCGGGCAAAGGGCTGGTTATCCACCATGAGTCTTGTCGAAACATTCGCGGCTACCAGAAAGAGCCGGAAAAATTCATGGCGGTAGAGTGGGATAAAGAGACCGAACAGGAATTTATCACCGAAATTAAGGTGGATATGTTCAATCATCAGGGTGCGCTGGCGAATCTGACCGCCGCGATCAACACCGCCTCTTCCAATATTCAGAGCCTGAATACCGAAGAGAAAGATGGTCGTGTCTATAGCGCCTTTATTCGTCTGACGGCACGAGATCGCGTCCATCTGGCCAACATTATGCGAAAAATTCGCGTCATGCCGGATGTGATTAAAGTCACCCGTAACCGAAACTAGCTTTATGAATTCACAGCGTTATGCACGTATCTGTGAGATGCTCGCCAGGCGTCAGCCTGACCTGACGGTCTGCATGGAAGAGGTCCATAAGCCTCATAACGTCTCTGCAATTGTCCGTACCGCTGATGCTGTGGGTGTTCATGAAGTTCATGCCGTGTGGCCGGCTGGCAAGATCCGCACCATGGCGTCCACCGCCGCCGGAAGCAACAGCTGGGTGAAGGTGAAAACTCACCCCACTATTGCTGAAGCTGTAGCCACCCTCAAAGGGCGCGGTATGCAGATCCTGGCAACTCATCTCTCTGACAAATCCGTCGATTTCCGCGAAATCGATTACACGCGCCCAACCTGTATCCTGATGGGTCAGGAAAAAACCGGCATCACTCAGAAAGCTTTAGATCTCGCAGACCAGGACATCATCATTCCGATGATCGGCATGGTGCAGTCGCTGAACGTTTCCGTCGCCTCGGCGTTGATCCTCTACGAAGCGCAGCGCCAGCGGCAAAATGCCGGTATGTATGAACGCGCCAACAGCACGCTGCCGGAAGATGAACAGCAGCGCCTGCTGTTCGAAGGCGGTTACCCGGTACTGGCGCACGTGGCAAAGCGTAAAAAGCTGCCTTACCCACACGTGAACAACAGTGGTGAAATCGAGGCCGATGAAGCCTGGTGGGCCACCATGCAGGCGGCGAAGTAAGCCATGAAAGGCCGTCTGCTGGATGCTGTGCCGCTCAGTGCTCTGACCGGCGTTGGTGCGGCGCAAACCAGTAAGCTGGCAAAAATTGGTCTGCATAACGTGCAGGATTTGCTGTTGCACCTGCCGTTACGCTACGAAGATCGCACCCATCTTTATCCTATCAATGACCTTTTGCCCGGCATTTACGCCACGGTAGAAGGCGAAGTCCTCAATAGCACCATCACCTTCGGCGGTCGCCGGATGCTGACCTGCCAGATTAGCGACGGCACTGGCATCCTCACCATGCGCTTTTTCAACTTCAACGCGGCGATGAAAAACAGTCTCGCCACGGGCCGCCGCGTGCTGGCCTACGGGGAAGCAAAGCGCGGAAAATACGGTGCCGAGATGATCCACCCAGAATATCGCATTCAGGGGGATTTGAGCGAGCCGGAGCTTCAGGAAACGCTGACCCCGGTTTACCCAACCACCGAAGGCGTGCGTCAGGCCACGCTACGCAAACTGACCGACCAGGCGCTGGATCTGCTCGACACCTGCGCCATTGCCGAACTGCTGCCGCCGGAGCTGGCACAGGGATTGATGAGCCTGCCGGAAGCCCTGCGCACGCTGCATCGTCCACCGCCGTCCTTACAGCTGAGCGATTTAGAAAGCGGGCAGCATCCTGCCCAACGTCGCCTGATTATGGAAGAGCTGCTGGCGCACAACCTGAGCATGCTGGCCCTCAGAGCCGGTGCACAGCGCTATCACGCCGAACCGCTCAGCGTGAAAGACGATCTGAAAAATGGCCTGCTGGCCGCTCTGCCGTTTAAACCCACGGGCGCACAGGCCCGGGTAGTCGCTGAAATCGAAAAAGACATGGCGAAGGATATGCCAATGATGCGCCTGGTACAGGGCGACGTTGGCTCCGGTAAGACCCTGGTCGCCGCACTGGCCGCGCTTCGCGCTATTGCCCACGGTAAACAGGTCGGGCTGATGGCACCGACCGAGCTGCTGGCAGAACAGCACGCTAACAATTTCCGCAGCTGGTTTGCCCCGCTGGGTATTGAAGTGGGCTGGCTTGCCGGGAAGCAAAAAGGCAAAGCGCGTCTGGCGCAACAGGAAGCCATTGCCAGCGGTCAGGTACAGATGGTGGTGGGAACACACGCGATCTTCCAGGAACAGGTGCAGTTTAACGGCCTTGCGCTGGTGATCATCGACGAACAGCATCGTTTTGGTGTCCATCAGCGTCTGGCGCTGTGGGAGAAGGGTCAGCAGCAGGGTTTCCATCCTCATCAGCTGATCATGACCGCCACGCCAATTCCACGAACCCTGGCGATGACGGCCTATGCCGACCTGGATACCTCAGTTATCGACGAGCTGCCGCCGGGTCGCACGCCTGTCACCACCGTCGCCATCGCCGATACCCGTCGTCATGAAATCATCGACCGGGTGCGCAATGCCTGTACTCACGAAGGCCGTCAGGCTTACTGGGTCTGTACGCTGATTGAAGAGTCGGATTTACTGGAAGCACAGGCGGCAGAAGCCACCTGGGAAGAGCTGAAAATCGCGCTGCCGGAGCTGAATATCGGTCTGGTTCACGGGCGCATGAAGCCTGCGGAAAAGCAGGCGGTGATGCAGGCATTCAAACAGGGTGAGCTGCACCTGCTGATTGCCACCACGGTGATTGAAGTCGGCGTCGACGTCCCCAACGCCAGCCTGATGATTATCGAAAACCCGGAACGTCTCGGCCTTGCGCAATTGCACCAGCTGCGCGGTCGCGTTGGGCGCGGTGCGGTCGCCTCGCACTGCGTGCTGCTCTATAAATCCCCGCTGTCCAAAACTGCGCAAAAACGCCTGCAGGTGCTGCGTGACAGCAACGACGGCTTTGTGATTGCGCAAAAAGACCTGGAGATCCGCGGCCCCGGTGAGCTACTCGGTACTCGCCAGACAGGGAATGCCGAATTTAAAGTGGCCGATTTACTGCGCGATCAGGCTATTATCCCGGACGTTCAGCGCATTGCCCGCCACATTCATGAAAAATATCCACAACAGGCCATCGCCCTGATTGAGCGCTGGATGCCGGAAACCGAACGTTATTCCAACGCCTAGCAAAGACCTGTCCTCTCCTCGATACAGATCATGTTTTTCCGCAATAATTCATTGCATGCAATATTTTATTGCGCAATAAATTCCTTCATTCTCCTTTTTTCTTTCGAATAAAAACCATTAAAATCAGTGAATTACAATCACGGAATTTTTGGCATACCTTTTGCTATTTACTCTGTGAACAGTTTAATTCTCAGAGGGAATCTGTATGTCGAAAAATGAGCAGGAAGAGATTTCTGCGGGGCAAAAATGGTTAATTATCTTCACGCTAAGTTTAGGTGCAGGGTTAATTTATCAGCTCCCGTATCTGCGTTTTACTTATTATGATCCATTACAAAAAGCGCTGGGGCTTGACCATACCTCGTTTGGTAATTTAATGAGCGTATATGGCTTCGTCGCGATGTTCATGTATTGGCCTGGTGGCTGGATTGCCGATCGTATTTCCAGCCGAAAGCTGCTGACATTTTCATTAGTCACCACGGCATTAGGGGGAGTCTGGCTTTCCACGTTTCCGTCCTATGCCATTTGCATCGCCATCCATGCTATTTGGGGAGTGACTTCTATCCTGACTTTCTGGTCAGCGCTGGTGAAAGTAATTTCACGTATCACTCGTGAAGAGGAACAGGGAAAAATATTTGGTTTTATCGAAGGCGGACGAGGACTTTCCGCCTCGTTGGTTGCCTTTTCCACCATCGCATTATTTACCTGGATGGGAGGTAAAACATCGGATTTCAGTATCATTATTAACATCTATTCGGTGCTGATTTTACTGTCCGGCGTTTTATGCTGGTTCCTGCTGGATGACAATCCGGCAGAAATAAAATCCGGAGATATTATTCGCGATATTCTCATGGTGTTAAAAATGCCTGCGGCCTGGATGATCGCCGGTATCATTTTCTGTATCTATACCTGTTATGCAGCGCTGAGCTTTACCACACCTTACATGACGGAAATGTATGGGCTGAGCATCGCGGCAGCGGGGGTGTTGGGCACCATCAGAACCCAGGTGCTTAAGGCCGTTGGCGGTCCGATTGGTGGACTGTTGTCACAAAAATTCAACTCTGCCACGCGGGTCATTCGCTGGGGCTGTATGGCCATGACGCTGTCTCTGATTGTTTTTATGGTGATGCCGGTACACGCCAACTTCTTGTTTTTAATGGTCGCTAATATGATGCTGCTGGCCGGGCTGGTGTATGCCCTTCGCGGTATTTATTTCTCAACGATTAAAGAAGGAAAAACGCCAGCCACTCTGATTGGCGCGGTTTCTGGCTTTATCTCATTTGTAGGCTATATGCCAGATGCGTTTCTCTACACGCTGATTGGCTACTGGCTTGATAAATATCCTGGTGGAACGGGATATCATTATATGTTCGCCTATATGGTTGCCTTTAGCGCACTTGGCGTTGTTATTTCCACCATCCTTATCCGTTATCTCAAAAAGAATAACGGTGTTTACCCTGTACCCTTAAAATAAACATAAATGGAGTTTATATGAAAATCACAGATATTGAGATTAAAAGCTACTTGTTGCCTTTGGATCCTCCTTTCAATGCGGCCTGGGATTTTAAACCCCGTAAGCAGTTCTGTTCTACGGTAGTGACCGTACATACTGACGAAGGCATTACGGGTATTGGCTCAGGCGATTTAATGCTGGGATTCCAGGGGCATGAATATCTCTTTAAAGGGCACGATCCCTTTGATATTGAGCGCCATAATCAGCTGATGGATAACATTGATTTTCACTACGGTCGCTGTTGGCCGCTTGATTTAGCCCTGTGGGATTTAATGGGTAAAGCAACGGGCAAGCCGGTACATAAACTGTTAGGCGGAAAAACAGAGAAAGTTCGCGCCTACGTTTCCTGGGGTGAGGTTGCTGCGGCAGAAGTACGCGCAGAGCGTGCTATTCGCCTTGTTGAAGAGGGTTTCAAAGCCGTCAAAATTCGCTTCCACCACGCTGACGTGCGCGATGATATTAAAGTGGTCGAAGCGGTGCGTGCCGCCGTTGGCGATAAGCTTGAAATTATGGTCGACGCAAACCAGGGCTGGCGTATGCCACACGATATCGAAAAACCCTGGGATCTCAAGAAAGCCCTGCAGGTCGCGAAAGAGCTGGAAAAACTCAATGTGTACTGGCTGGAAGAGCCGCTGCCACACTACGACTACGACAATATGGCGCGTCTGCGCCAGATGACCTCGCTGCGTATTGCAGGCGGTGAGATGAACCGTCGCTGGCACGACGTACGCGACCTGTGTGAGAAAGGTAGCCTGGACGTTTATCAAATGGACGTCTGCTACTGCGGCGGGATCACCAAAGCGCGCAACTATGCTGAAGTGATCCGCGCCAGCGGCGGTGTGTTCAGCCCGCATACCTGGGGTAACGGTATTTCTTTGTTGGCCAACCTCCATGTTGCCGCTGGCCTGGATTGTGCAACTTACCTTGAATATCCTTACGATGCGCCAAACTGGAGTATTGAACGCCGCGACTTCCTGCAAACCCCGGAAACCTGGACTCGTGTCGATAAAGATGGCTATTTCATCCTTAACGATCGCCCTGGCTTAGGTTTCGAACTTGATCCGGAAGCGCTGAAAAAGTATGAAATTAAACAGGCAGTAGTCTGGTAATTGTTCTATAAGGATATGCGTATATTACGCATATCCTTCTTTGAGCATTTATGCTGCTGCCGCTTGATATTTATCATGGTTATCAGCTTTGCTTTTCGCCATTATTTTCCGCCCTGCGACAACCTGGAGTGCTGCATGCCGTATGAATGTGACGTTGGTGAAGTTGAACGCTTAAAAAAAGAGAACCTGAAGCTCAAAAATGAAAATAAACTCTTCAGAATTATTCTCGATCATGTTAGCGAAGGCATTCAGGTCTCTTCTGCGGAAGAGAGCATGCTGTATTATAATTCGGCCTGTGAAAAAATTGAGGGTATCTCACGTGAAGAGTGCCTGGGTAAATCGCTTAAAGAGGTCTACTCTAAAACCAGCTATACCAAAGATAATACTTTGCATCGGGTCGTCTGGCGAACGGGTGTTCCGGCTATTAATGTCTATAACCGTTACAACACCAATAAAAAACTGACAGAGGTTTTTTCATCTACCTGGTCATTTGAGATCAGCAATGAGCTAAAAGGCGTTTTTTCTATCCTTCGTGAAGCAGCACCGACCAAAAATTATCTTGAAGATATCAACTTACTGAAACAGAAAGGCCAACATAATTTACCCGTTAATGACGACAAATCAGAAAGATATTATATCTTCGAAGATATTGTTCACTCCAGCAAAACGATGGCCAACTGTATTGAATATGCCAGGAAAGTTGCTCATACCAGCGCTAATATTATGCTCTATGGTGAAACTGGCGTGGGTAAAGAACTCTTTGCACAAAGTATTCATAATGCCAGTCCGCACGCTCAGGGGCCATTTGTCGCTATCAACTGTGCTGCCATTCCCGATACCTTGCTGGAGAGTCTGCTGTTCGGAACAGAAAAGGGAAGCTTTTCCGGTGCAGTTTTGCAAAAAGGACTGCTGGAGCAAGCAGAAAACGGCACCTTTTTCCTTGATGAGCTTAATTCGATGCCCTTATCGCTGCAGGCTAAAATCCTGCGCGCTATTGAAATGCGCACCTGCCGGAGGCTCGGAGGTTCACAGGATATAAGAATCAACTGCCGGTTCATCTGCTCGACAAACATTGATCCTCAGGAGCTGCTGTCCAGCAAAACGGTGCGTAGCGATCTGTATTACCGATTATCAACCGTTATTATCCATATTCCGCCGCTGCGCAATCGCATTGACGATCTCGAGAGCCTGATTCAGATGTTTATTCAGGATGCCAATAAACATTACCATACCAATGTGGCTGACATTGAGCCAGAGCTCCTGGATATCTACCATAAATATAACTGGCCGGGTAATGTGCGGGAACTTAAACACGACATTGACTCCTGCATTTTACTGTCCAACTCTGTTTTTTTATCTAAGAAATCTATTCCTGCTTATTTATACAAAAAGTATACCGCCAACAGCAGTTCTTCAACGCCTGTGGAACAACCTGATTTTCGTAAAAGTATCGGCCCTTGTACGACAAGCCTACGGGCGATGCTGGACAATATAGAATCAGAGATTATTGAAAATACTTTAAATAAGTGTAACGGTAACATTTCCATGGCCGCTAAATATCTTGGGCTACATCGCCAGGCGCTGCAATATCGTCTCAAAAAATTCAGCAGCGAAGAATAACAGAAGCGACTGTGCTAAACTTCGCTCAATTTTACTATCTGGACGACTGTGTAATGAGACGAGAACTTGCCATCGAATTTTCGCGCGTGACCGAGGCCGCGGCACTGGCCGGGTATAAATGGCTGGGCCGCGGTGACAAAAATACCGCAGACGGCGCCGCCGTCAACGCGATGCGCATCATGCTCAACAAGGTCAATATCGATGGGACCATCGTGATTGGCGAAGGCGAGATCGACGAAGCGCCAATGCTGTTTATCGGCGAGCAGGTTGGCACCGGCAACGGCGACGCGGTTGATATTGCGGTTGACCCGATTGAGGGCACCCGCATGACGGCGATGGGCCAGGCTAATGCGCTGGCCGTACTGGCCGTCGGCGATAAAGGCTGCTTCCTGAACGCGCCAGATATGTATATGGAAAAGCTGATTGTCGGCCCGGGCGCAAAAGGCGCTATCGACCTCAACCTGCCGCTGGAACAAAACCTGCGTAACGTGGCAAAGGCACTGAACAAGCCTCTGGAAGAGCTGACGGTCACCATTCTTGCTAAACCTCGTCATGACGCAGTGATTGCTGAGATGCAGAAACTTGGCGTGCGCGTGTTTGCCATTCCTGACGGTGATGTGGCGGCCTCTATTCTGACCTGCATGCCGGACAGCGAAGTCGACGTGCTGTATGGCATTGGCGGCGCTCCGGAAGGCGTGGTGTCCGCGGCAGTGATCCGCGCGCTGGACGGCGATATGCACGGTCGTCTGCTGGCCCGCCACGATGTGAAAGGCGACACTGCGGAAAACCGCCGCATTGGCGAAAACGAACTTGAGCGCTGTGCCGCGATGGGTATCGAAGCGGGCAAAGTCCTGCGTCTGGACGAAATGGCGCGCAGCGATAACGTCATTTTCTCCGCCACCGGGATCACCAAAGGCGATTTGCTGGACGGCATTACCCGCAAAGGCAACATTGCCACCACCGAAACGCTACTGATCCGTGGCAAATCGCGCACCATCCGCCGTATTCAGTCCATTCATTATCTGGATCGCAAAGACGTCGAGATCCAGCGCCATATCCTGTAAATCATTTGTCTGATTGAGCTTTCCGGCCCGCAAAGGGCTGGAAATCTTTCCCCCAACTGACGAAGATAGAGCTATCAACGCAGCGAGGAAAAAATCATGGCGGAGTGGGTTACCGGAAAAGTCAGCAAAGTCGAATACTGGACAGAAACGCTATTCAGTCTCACCGTCCATGCCCCCGTTCACCCCTTCACGGCCGGCCAGTTCACCAAGCTTGGGTTAGAAATCGACGGCGAACGCGTTCAGCGCGCCTATTCCTATGTTAACGCGCCTAATAATCCCGACCTCGAGTTTTATCTGGTCACCGTCCCGGAAGGCAAACTCAGCCCGCGCCTGGCCGCGCTGAAGCCCGGTGATGAAGTTCAGCTAGTGAGCGAAGCAGCTGGCTTTTTCGTGCTGGATGAAGTGCCCGATTGCGAGACGCTGTGGATGCTGGCGACCGGGACAGCGCTGGGGCCGTATCTGTCGATTTTGCAGGAAGGCAAAGACCTCGAACGGTTTAAGAACCTGGTGCTGGTCCACGCCGTGCGCTATGCCGCAGATTTAAGCTATCTGCCGCTGATGCTGGAACTGCAAAAACGCTATGAAGGAAAGCTGCGCATCCAGACGGTTGTCAGCCGTGAAAACATTGCTGGATCGTTGACCGGACGCGTTCCGGCGCTGATTGAAAGCGGTGCGCTGGAAAGCGCCACCGGACTGACCATGACCGCAGAGAACAGCCACGTGATGCTGTGCGGCAACCCACAGATGGTGCGAGATACCCAACAGTTGCTGAAGGACTCCCGGCAGATGACCAAACATTTGCGCCGCCGTCCGGGTCACATGACCGCTGAACACTACTGGTGATGGGCATTTTTGCCTGATGGCGCTTTGCTTATCAAACCTACGATTTGGTAAGCCAGCGCCACCGGGCAATTTGAATCAGCGGTATTTCACTTCCTGCGTCTCTTTACCGTATTTGTTTTCGCCCTGGGTGCCGACAAACGCGCCCAGATCGATAAGCATCATCACCATAATCAGGATCGGGATAAAGCGCCCAACGCCCCACTGCCAGACGCCTGACAGCATCGTCCAGTTACCGGCCAGCAGCATCCACGCCAGAATCATCAGCAGCGCCCAAATCCCGGATTTACCGCGATCGTGCAGACGTTTAATGGTCACCGCCGCCGTTGGCCACAGCAGGCAAACCAGCGCAAAGGCCGCTGATTGCAGATTCAGCCAGCCGCTCCCGGCCAGGGTGAATAACACCACCATCGACAGCACCCAGATACCTATCCAGATCCAAAAATCACGACGCCCGATGCGTCCTTTACCTGAAAATAACCACTGCTGTAGGGTCATGGAAAATTCCTGATGATCGACATGGCGCGTAGTTTACCCTGAAGTCGTCTCTTTTTGACAAGCAGGGCCGTTTCCCGTTTTAATCAACACGATGAAATTTCCTGGGTGGTGTACATGACGAGATGGCTGACTCTGTGTTTAATCGGGCTTGCGGCGCTGGCTGCCGGGCCTGGCGCGCTGTCGGCTGAGCCTGCCGATAGCACCACCGCCCCCTATTTGCAGCCGGGTTCGCCCACCTTCGATCTCTCGATCAGCCAGTTTCGCGAGCAGTTCAACGCCGATAACCCTACGCTGCCACTCAATGAATTTCGCTCAATCACCACCAGCCGCGACCAGCTGAATCTGACCCGCGCCGCCAGCAAAATTAACGAAAATCTGTATGCCTCAACGGCTCTGGAACGCGGCACGCTGAAGATAAAATCGATGCAGATAACCTGGCTGCCGATTCAGGGCCCGGAGCAAAAGGCCGCGAAAGCAAAAGCGCAGGATTACATGAGCGCCGTGATTCGGCTGTTTACGCCGTCCATCACCAAACCGCAAAGCCTGCAAAAACTGCAAAAACTTCTCAGCGCTGGCAAAAGCAAACGCTACTACAGCACCACCGAAGGAGCGATTCGCTATGTTGTCGCGGACAACGGCGAAAAGGGACTGACCTTCGCCGTTGAACCGATTAAGCTGGCGCTATCTGAACCGCTTGAAGGCAATAATAAATGACAAAAAGCAAAGCCTTTCCAGCGCCGAATCTCTATACTGTTTCACAGACCATGCCGCGCCTTCCGTGCGGCCATCTTCCTTAATTCGCTTTCTGTAGCGTGGAGAATTCAAATGCGACATCCTTTAGTGATGGGTAACTGGAAACTGAACGGCAGCCGCCACATGGTGAACGAGCTGGTTGCTAACCTGCGTAAAGAGCTGACTGGCGTAACCGGTTGTGACGTGGCGATTGCCCCACCGGAAATGTACATCGACCTGGCAAAACAGGCCGCTGGCGGCAGCCACATCAACCTGGGCGCGCAGAACGTTGACCTGAACCTGTCCGGCGCATTCACCGGTGAAACCTCTGCGGAAATGCTGAAGGATATCGGTGCGAAATACATCATCATCGGTCACTCTGAGCGTCGTACCTACCACAAAGAATCCGATGAGCTGATCGCTAAGAAATTCGCCGTGCTGAAAGAGCAGGGTCTGATCCCGGTTCTGTGCATCGGTGAAACCGAAGCAGAAAACGAAGCTGGCAAAACTGAAGAAGTTTGCGCACGTCAGATCGACGCGGTGCTGAAAACTCAGGGCGCTGCTGCATTCGAAGGCGTGGTTATCGCTTACGAACCAGTTTGGGCAATCGGTACTGGCAAATCTGCTACCCCTGCTCAGGCTCAGGCCGTTCACAAATTCATCCGTGACCACATTGCTAAAGCTGACGCGAAAATCGCTCAGCAGGTCATCATCCAGTACGGCGGCTCTGTAAACGCAGCGAACGCCGCTGAGCTGTTCACCCAGCCGGACATCGACGGCGCGCTGGTTGGCGGTGCATCCCTGAAAGCTGACGCTTTCGCGGTGATCGTTAAAGCAGCAGAAGCAGCTAAACAGGCATAATCGCCTTCGCCCCTCTCTCACGGAGAGGGGCGCATTTCCCGCCCTACAGTTTCCCCAGCGCCTGATACCAGAGATAGTCCAGCGGCAACAGCAGCAGATAGCTCGCCAGCGCCAGTGCCAGACACAGCAGCATCCCCGCCCTCGCAGGCACTTTGCCCAATGCCATTGCCACCACAATCGGCGACGCCTGATACGGCAGCAGCGGCGTGGAGTATCCCAACACCTGAATCATGATCACGCTGAGCAGCGGGAAGCCGGTGGCATCGGAAAAACTCTGGGCAAAGGTGGTATAGAGCGCCGGAACCCCATTGGCGGTCATAATAAAATTCAGCGCCGTCGTGATGCCGGTCAGTGCCAGGAAGCTGGTAAACGGCCGTTCAGGATCCAGTGGCATAACGCGCAACAGCGCCTGCCCGACCGCATCGCCAATCCCGGTTTGGGTCACCGTAATGGCAAGTCCAAGGATCCCCGCAACGTAAATACAGGTCCGTATGTTCACGCCTGTCGCAAATTCATCACCAGAGATAAACCCCACGCGCGGCAGCAGCGTTATGCAGGCGGCAGCAAGTCCTGTCCATGCCGGACCAATTCCGTGCCAGCTCTCCGTGACCCAAAGCGTAAGGACTACCGCCAGTAGCCAGGCCAGCCTTTTTTCGTCACGGCTCATTGGCTGTGCGGCCGCTATCTGAGCGGGCCGCTTCGGCCTGCCGGGGAAAAGCCAACAAATCAGGCCGATCAGCAACAGCCCTTTTAACCAGCCAAGCACCGGGGTATGCAAGAACAGATAGGGTAAGTAATTGAGATGAATACCGTAAGCGCCTTCCGCCGCACCGCTCATCACCAGGTTTGGCACATTCGCGGGCAAAATGGTCGCTGAAAGCTGGAAGGTACCAAAACCGACCGCCAGCGCCAGCCCATACCAGCCACGAGTGCCTTCGTGGATCCCCGCTCGCGCCGCCATAGCGGCCACTATCGGCATCAGCAGGGCAATACGCCCCATGTTGGATGGCATCACGAAAGCCAGCGCGTAGCTGAGCAACACCACGCTTGCCACCATCAACGGCCAGGAGTCCGTCAGTCGGCCGGACAGCGCCAGAGCGGCGCGGTCTGCCAACCCCGTTTTACGAATGGCGATCCCCAGCACGAAGCCACTGAACACCAGCCAGAAAGCCGAGGAGGCAAAGCCGCCAAAAATGACCTCCGGAGGCGCGATTTTGGCCGCCATCGCCACGGTGAAAAACAGCAGCGCGGTGATAAATTCCGGCAGCAGCGAAGTGGCCCAGAGGAGGATAGTCAGGCCAACAATCAGCGAGGGTAAAAAGAGAGGATGAGAAAACCAGAGCGACATTCCTGTCTCCTGTCGTTTTTTTCAGCAAGTCTACGACGACAGGAGAAGCAGGTAAACGCCAGATCTGGTGGGGTTATTGCAGAATTTCGCAGCGATGATCCTGAATTTCCTCTGCCGAAGCGCGATTGAGGGTCAATAAATTACGTTCGGTTGCCAGCAGCACGAACGAACCATCATTCTGCTGCACCATCGCCAGCGCGAAACGCCCCATATGTTCACGCGCTTCCGGCACCTCTTCCGCCAGCATCAGGAACGGGCTGTTCTGCGCCAGCTCGGTTTCCGTTACCCGACGCGCCAGATACTGATTACCGCGCAGCCCATCCGGCAAAGGAAGCCAGCGGCTGCTGATCGAACCGGCCTCTTCATTGAGCTGCTGACGCACGTCCGGACGCAGGCAGGAAATATGGATATGGAAATGGTTTTGCGTGCGCCCCGTGCGGGAGTTGATGGTCAGCGAAACGGCTGAATCCGGCACGGCGGAACCGCGGCGTTCACTCATCACCTGACGATTCTGCCAGGCCTGCCAGAAAAAGTTTGGCGTCTGGCTTTTCAGCAGCAGCGGGCTTTCCGTGCCGTTGATGCGGTAAGTCGGCATCAGCAGATACTGAAGCGGGCCGTTGCGGTCTTTAAACAGCACATAGCCGCCCTTCAGATTGACTGACGCACAGGGCGCTGGCGACTGGTGCTGCTGCTGATTTGGCACACACTGGTCGATCACAAAATGGCGCAGCGCGTCCGGATTGCCGGAAAAAAACAGCTTCCAGACGGCAACGCCCGCCAGCAGCAATACAATAATTAGCGCCAGAACAACTCGGCTTGCCCGTTTCATACCTCATCCTTAACAAAGACGAAAACGGTCACTATAGCGTAACTTTATGAATTATTTATCACCAGTAACCCAGCCAGTGCCACCACAGGGATCCGGTGATCCCCCAGATAAGCAGGTTCACCACGCTCATCACCAGCCCGGTTCGCCACCATTCGGCAAGAGTCACATAGCCGGAGCCAAAGATAATCGGCGCGGTGCCTGTTCCGTAGTGGGTCAGCGACATCATCAGCGACGAAGAAAAGGCAAGCATCAGGCCTAACAGCGCAGGCGGTGCGCCTAATGCCAGACCCGCCGCAAAAAAGGCGGCAAACATGGCGGTGATGTGCGCCGTGGTGCTGGCAAAGAAGTAATGCGAATAGACGTAAAGCAGAACCAGCAATAGCGTAGCCACGCTCCAGTGCAGGCCAAGATGATCGATAGTATTGCCGATGCTGGTCGCCAGCCAGCCCACCAGGCCCAGCTTGCTGAGAAATTCTGCCATCATCACCAGCGCCGCAAACCAGACGATGGTATCCCACGCGCCGCGGCATTTAAGGATATCGTCCCAGTGCAGTACGCCGGTCAGCAGAAGAACCGAAAGCCCAATCAGCGCCGCGCTGGTCGGGTTCACCGCCCAGCCTTTGCCCATAATGAGCTCCGGGACACCGGCC
The DNA here is from genome assembly GCA_014156375.1 of Enterobacteriaceae bacterium 89. Lineage (GTDB taxonomy): Bacteria > Pseudomonadota > Gammaproteobacteria > Enterobacterales > Enterobacteriaceae > Scandinavium. Next base: position 1,909,143 of record RQJH01000003.1, read on the forward strand.
CACAGGCACAGCAGCAGCACAAACACGCCGATGGTGATTTTCTCCGCCAGCAGCAGCGGCCCCAGTTCGTTAAGCTTCGCCCTGGCGAATTTCGGTGCGTCTGGCGTCTTCGTGACCGCCGGCGGATAGAGCCAGAGGATCACCATCGGCATCAGCACCAGCGACACCACCGCAGGCAGCAGAGCGGCAATCGCCCACATTCCCCACGTCATCTCCAGTACGCCGTCAGTCCCTTTTAATAAAAAGCTGACAATCAGCGGGTTTGGCGCAGTGGCGGTAATAAACATCGCGGAGGTTATCGGGTTGATGTTGTAGTTCACCAGCGCCAGGTAACGCCCGGTGGAGCCATTTTCAGGATTGCCCGGTTCGGAGCCTAAACTGTCCGCAATCGCGCGCATCACCGGGTGGATAATTCCGCCGCCGCGTGCGGTATTGCTTGGCGTGACGGGCGCAATCAGCGTTTCCGCCATCGTCAGCGCCCAGGCAATGCCCAGCGTCTTCTTGCCAAACAGGGCAATAAATCCATAGCCAATTCGCGAACCAAGCCCGGTTTTCAGCAGGCTTTGCGACAGCATGATCGACAAACCAATCAGCCAGATGAGCGAATTCGAAAATCCACTCAGCGCGTCATTCAGCGCCGCAGCGGGCTTGCCGGGATTGGTCACGCCGGTCATCGCCACCAGCATGATGGCCACCACCGCAATGGCGCCAATCGGCATCGCTTTGCCGATAATCGCCGCGATGGTGCCGATAAACAGCGCCAGCAAATGCCAGGCTTCAGGGGTGACGCCAGAGGGGACGGGAAGGATAAACCAGATGACGAGGGTGATGGCCGCTGCAAGGGTCGCAGGCCAGAGACGAACCGGAGTTAATCTGTCCATGTTTCATTCCTTGAAGTTCCGTAATGAAGCGATGCATACGTATTAACCGTAATTTACGATTAATAAACAATCACTCATCGCCTAAAACATGACAAACTTCATGGGAATAAAAAACGCCCGCGGTTTTCACTCCACGGGCGTTTTAAACAGACTATGGTTAACGCTGGCTGATCTGATCGAAGGTGCCGCCGTTAGAGAAATGCTCTTTCTGCGCTTTCGTCCAGCCGCCAAACTCCTGGTCGATGGTGAACAGCTTCAGTTTCGGGAAGGTGTTCTCATATTTCTTCGCCACTTCGGCATCGCGAGGACGATAGTAGTTTTTCGCTACAATATCCTGGCCTTCCGGCGAGTACAGGTACTTCAGATAGGCTTCGGCAACGTCGCGAGTGCCTTTCTTATCCACCACTTTATCGACAACGGAAACCGTTGGCTCCGCCAGAATTGACTCGCTTGGGGTGACGATTTCAAACTTGTCTTTCCCCAGTTCGTTGGTGGCCAGCAGCGCTTCGTTTTCCCACGCGATCAGCACATCGCCAATCCCGCGCTCCACGAAGGTGTTGGTTGAACCGCGAGCGCCGGAATCCAGCACTTCCACGTTTTTATACAGCGCCTTCACGAACTCCTGAGCTTTCGCCGGATCGTTGTTGTTGTGATGCAGAGCGTAACCCCAGGCTGCCAGGTAGTTCCAGCGCGCGCCGCCGGAGCTTTTCGGGTTCGGGGTGATCACCGACACGCCAGGTTTAATCAAATCATTCCAGTCATGGATTTGTTTCGGATTGCCTTTGCGCACCAGGAAGACGATGGTCGAAGTATAAGGCGCAGAGTTGTCCGGCAGGCGCTTAATCCAGTTTTTGTCGATGCGCCCACGCTCGGCAATCGCATCTACGTCATACGCCAGCGCCAGCGTCACAACGTCAGCTTCGATACCGTTGATCACCGAGGTCGCCTGTTTGCCAGAGCCGCCGTGCGACTGGCGAATCACCACTTTATCGCCGGTTTTCTGCTGCCAGTAGGCGCTGAAGGCTTTGTTGTAGTTGTCGTACAGTTCACGCGTCGGATCGTACGACACGTTCAGCAGTTGAATATCCTTTGCCAGAACGCCGGCGGAAGCCAGCAGCAGCGTAAACCCCAGAGCCAGTTTGTTCATCGCCCACTCTCAATTGTTGTGTTGTAGAGGGCCAGCGTGCCAGAAACGGAACTGATGATTAAAGAATAAAAAAAGATTGGCTATAACGTGCGGATATAAAGACGGGGAAAACTATCACCCCTCAGAAGAGGGGTGATGTAGGAATTCAGACTTCTTCCATGCGGCCCAGCAGCGCATGCAGACGATCCTGCCAACCTTGCTGCTGTTCTTTCAGCTGGTTGTTTTCGCGCTCCAGATCTTCACGGCTGTGCGCGGCATTCTGCACTTCCTGCGCCAGAGAGTTGTTTTTCTCTTTCAGCTCTTCAATTTCCATCTGCAGCAGGGTGATAGTATCAATGGCCTGCTGTACTTTAGATTCGAGTTTCTCAAACACTTCTAATGACATCGTCATACCTCTTCTGAAATTTGCAAGGCGTTGGACCCATCCCGGAACCCCGGCGACGCCTTAACGAAAATAAGCGCACTACTCTGCTTTCGATTGTATGGAGCCGCGCTCGCCCTGTCCAGCGCCAGGGCGCGCAGATTGCGGTTTGCAACACTTTTCAGCCTATGCCTAAAGCGATCGCTGCCGTTTCCTGCCAGTTGTTAACTCATCGGTTAAAAAAATGAATCTTGTGTCTGGTTGACAAGGGGCAAAATGCGCACTTCATCGCGCGAAAACGCTCATTTTATTGACGCAGTACACAGATTTAAAGTTCGATATTTCTCGTTTTTGTTCGTTAACGATAAATTAACACTATGCCTACATGGCAGCATGGTTGTCTTCGACCGCCGTGTTCACAATAATCATCAATTAGTCTTCAGGATCCGATCATGAGTCAAACATCAACCTTAAAAGGCCAGTGCATTGCCGAGTTCCTTGGTACCGGGTTGTTGATCTTCTTCGGTGTTGGATGCGTGGCAGCGCTGAAAGTTGCAGGCGCAACCTTCGGCCAATGGGAAATCAGTATTATCTGGGGTCTGGGCGTGGCGATGGCCATTTACCTGACCGCAGGGGTTTCCGGCGCACATCTCAACCCGGCGGTGACAATTGCACTCTGGCTGTTTGCCTGTTTCGACGGGCGCAAAGTTGTTCCCTACATCATTTCTCAGTTTGCCGGCGCGTTTTGCGCAGCGGCGTTGGTCTACGGGCTTTATTACAATCTTTTCATCGACTTTGAACATACACACAATATGGTGCGCGGCAGCGTGGAAAGCCTCGATCTGGCAGGCATTTTCTCCACCTATCCAAACCCACATATCAATTTTGTGCAGGCCTTCGCGGTAGAGCTGGTGATTACCGCTATCCTGATGGGCGTTATCCTTGCGCTGACGGACGATGGCAACGGCGTACCGCGTGGCCCAATGGCTCCGCTGCTGATTGGTTTACTCATTGCGGTGATCGGCGCCTCTATGGGCCCACTGACCGGCTTTGCGATGAACCCGGCGCGTGACCTCGGTCCAAAAACGTTCGCCTGGCTGGCGGGCTGGGGCGACATCGCCTTTACCGGCGGTAAAGATATCCCCTATTTCCTGGTGCCGCTGTTTGCGCCGATTGTCGGAGCCTCGCTGGGTGCTTTCGGCTATCGCAAGCTGATTGGCCGCAATTTACCGTGCGACGTGTGCGTCGAGGAGCAGAAAGACGCCACCTCAAACACCGCGCAGCAAAAAGCTTCGCTGTAATCTGACTACGGGACTTAAGCATATGACTGACAAAAAATATATCGTTGCGCTGGACCAGGGAACCACCAGCTCCCGCGCCGTCGTTATGGATCACGACGCCAACATCGTCAGCGTTTCACAGCGCGAATTCGAACAAATTTATCCTAAGCCAGGCTGGGTTGAGCACGATCCAATGGAAATCTGGGCAACCCAGAGCTCCACGCTGATTGAAGTGCTGGCGAAAGCGGACATCAGCTCTGACCAGGTGGCGGCCATCGGCATCACCAACCAGCGTGAAACAACCGTGGTGTGGGAGCGCGAAACAGGTAAGCCAATTTACAACGCCATCGTCTGGCAGTGCCGCCGTACTGCGGATATCTGCGAACAGCTCAAGCGCGACGGCATGGAAGAGTACGTGCGCAACGCCACCGGGCTGGTGATCGACCCGTACTTCTCGGGCACCAAAGTAAAATGGATCCTCGACCACGTGGAAGGCGCGCGTGAAAGAGCGAAAAAAGGCGAACTGCTGTTCGGTACCGTTGATACCTGGCTTATCTGGCGTATGACGCAGGGCCGCGTTCACGTAACGGATTACACCAACGCCTCGCGTACCATGCTGTTCAACATCCACGACCTGGACTGGGACGACAAAATGCTCGACGCGCTGGATGTTCCGCGCGCTATGCTGCCAGAAGTACGCAAATCTTCTGAGGTGTACGGCCAGACCAACATCGGTGGTAAAGGCGGCACGCGTATTCCAATCGCCGGGATCGCCGGTGACCAGCAGGCGGCGCTGTTCGGCCAGCTGTGCGTGAAGGAAGGGATGGCGAAAAACACCTACGGCACCGGCTGCTTTATGCTGATGAACACCGGTGAAACGGCGGTGAAATCCGAAAACGGACTGCTAACCACTATCGCCTGCGGCCCGAAAGGGGAAGTGAACTACGCGCTGGAAGGTGCGGTGTTCATGGCGGGTGCATCCATTCAGTGGCTGCGTGACGAAATGAAGCTGATCAACGACGCGTTCGATTCCGAATATTTTGCCACCAAAGTGAACGACACCAACGGCGTGTACGTGGTGCCAGCCTTTACCGGCCTTGGCGCACCGTACTGGGATCCGTATGCCCGCGGCGCGATTTTCGGTCTGACCCGTGGCGTCAACTCCAACCACATCATTCGCGCAACGCTGGAGTCCATTGCCTACCAGACGCGTGACGTGCTGGAAGCGATGCAGGCTGACTCAGGCATTCGTCTGCACGCCCTGCGCGTGGACGGTGGCGCGGTGGCGAACAACTTCCTGATGCAGTTCCAGTCCGACATTCTTGGCACCCGCGTGGAGCGCCCGGAAGTGCGTGAAGTGACAGCTTTAGGCGCGGCCTATCTGGCAGGTCTGGCGGTCGGCTTCTGGCAGAACCTGGACGAGCTTCAGGAGAAAGCGGTGATTGAGCGTGAATTCCGTCCGGGTATCGAAACCACCGAACGTAACTACCGCTACAGCGGCTGGAAGAAAGCGGTGAAACGCGCACTGGCGTGGGAAGAACACGGCGAGTAAGTGACTGAAATTGCCCGGTGGCACTGCGTTTACCGGACCTACAAGTGAGAACCCGTAGGTCCGTGCAAGCGCTAGCGCCGCCGGGCATTTTTATTGCTTAGCCGAACATCGGCAGCATCAGATACAGCTTAATCACCAGCGCATTCACGATATCGATGAAGAACGCACCGACCATCGGCACCACCAGGAATGCCATGTGCGATGGACCAAAACGCTCAGTGATCGCCTGCATATTGGCAATCGCCGTTGGCGTGGCACCCAGGCCAAATCCGCAGTGACCCGCCGCCAGCACCGCCGCGTCGTAGTTTTTACCCATCATCCGGTAGGTGACGAAAATAGCATACAGACCCATCGCCACCGTTTGCACCGCCAGAATCGCAATCATCGGTAGCGCCAGCGACGCCAGCTCCCACAACTTCAGACTCATCAGCGCCATGGCCAGGAACAGCGACAGCGACACGTTGCCGAGAATGGACACCGCGCGCTCGAAGACACGATAGAAGCCAATCAGCGCCAGGCCGTTACTCAGGATCACGCCGATAAACAGTACGCAGACGAACGTTGGCAGCTCCAGCGCACTGCCCACCAGCAGTTGCCCAACGATTTTGCCCAGCGTGATACAAATGGCTATCAGCGCGATGGTTTCAATCAGCACCAGCGAAGTGATCATGCGGCCCACGTCCGGCTTTTCGAAAGCGGTCGGCACTTCCTGATCGTCCGGCGTACCTTCTGGCGTGGAGGAGTGTTTCACCAGATAGCGCGCAACTGGCCCACCAATCAGGCCGCCCAGTACCAGACCAAAGGTCGCACAGGCCATCGCCACTTCTGTCGCATTCTGGAAACCATAGCGTTCAACGAACAGTTTGCTCCACGCCGCTCCGGTTCCGTGACCGCCGGACAGAGTGATTGAGCCCGCGAGCAGACCCATCAGCGGATCGAGGCCGAGCATTTTCGCCATTCCGATGCCGATAGCGTTCTGCATCATCAGCAGACCTACCACCACAATCAGGAAAGTGCCCAGCACTTTACCGCCAGAGCGCAGGCTGGCGAGATTGGCGTTCAGGCCAATGGTCGCAAAGAAGGCCAGCATCAGCGGATCTTTGAGGCTCATATCAAAGTCGATTTCCCAGCCGAGGCTTTTTTTCAGCACCAGCAGCGCCAGCGCTACCAGCAGACCGCCCGCGACGGGTTCGGGAATGGTGTATTTCTTAAAGAGGGGGACGGTGTGGACCAGTTTGCGTCCTAACAGCAACACCAGCGTTGCCGCAACAAGCGTCGATAGGGTATCGAGATGAAACATGAAGGCTCCTTGTTAGCGCATGATCCAATGACGTTCAGCGTCTGTTTCGTAATAGGAAATTCTCATTGTTAAACGTGAGGAGTCGAATTTTACGTAAAAGACAGGGCTTATTGATAGGAAAAATTCACTTTTCTGGACGATTTTGCGACAAAACAAGCATAAACAGCATAAAAAACTGCTCGCTTATTCATCCTTAATATATTGCCCGCAACCGTTTGCTTTTCTCTGACCGTCCGCTAAAATGCGCCCTTTCCCATCACGAGATTGCTCTGAATATGTCAGTGAATACCCTCGATGCTGAAAATGCGCAACCGATTGCGCAGACAGCTAACAGCGAACTCATCTACCGCCTCGAAGACCGCCCACCGCTGCCGCAAACCCTGTTTGCCGCTTTCCAGCATCTGCTGGCGATGTTTGTTGCGGTGATCACCCCGGCGCTGCTGATTTGTCAGGCGCTCGGCTTACCGGCGCAGGACACCCAGCACATCATCAGCATGTCGCTGTTCGCTTCGGGCGTGGCCTCTATTATTCAGATCAAGGCGTGGGGCCCGGTGGGCTCTGGTCTGCTGTCGATTCAGGGCACCAGCTTTAACTTTGTTGCGCCGCTGATTATGGGCGGTACGGCGCTGAAAACCGGCGGTGCAGATGTGCCAACGATGATGGCGGCACTTTTCGGCACGCTGATGCTGGCAAGCTTTACCGAGATGGCGCTCTCTCGCGTGCTGCATCTGGCGCGTCGTATCATTACTCCGCTGGTCTCCGGCGTGGTGGTAATGATTATCGGCCTGTCGCTGATTCAGGTTGGCCTGACGTCCATCGGCGGTGGCTATGCCGCGATGGCAGACCACACCTTCGGCGCACCGAAAAATCTGCTGCTCGCTGGCGTGGTGCTGGCGCTGATTATCCTGTTGAACCGCCAGCGTAATCCTTACCTGCGCATTGCTTCGCTGGTGATTGCGATGGCGGCGGGCTACCTGCTGGCCTGGGCGCTGGACATGCTGCCTGCCAGCACTGAGCCGATGAATCAGGCGATTATCACCGTGCCAACTCCGCTCTATTACGGCCTCGGCATCGACTGGAACCTGCTGCTGCCGCTGATGCTGGTCTTCATGATCACCTCGCTGGAAACTATCGGCGATATCACCGCGACTTCTGACGTTTCCGAGCAGCCCGTTTCCGGCCCGCTGTATATGAAGCGCCTGAAGGGTGGCGTGCTGGCAAACGGTCTGAACTCCTGCGTGTCGGCCATCTTCAACACCTTCCCAAACTCCTGTTTCGGACAAAACAACGGCGTGATCCAGCTGACTGGTGTCGCCAGCCGCTACGTGGGTTTTGTGGTGGCGCTGATGCTAATCGTGCTCGGCCTGTTCCCGGCGGTGAGTGGTTTTGTCCAGCACATTCCTGAGCCGGTACTTGGCGGCGCAACGCTGGTGATGTTCGGCACTATCGCTGCTTCCGGCGTGCGTATCGTATCCCGCGAGCCGCTAAACCGCCGCGCCATCATGATCATCGCCCTGTCGCTGGCGGTCGGTATGGGCGTCTCCCAGCAGCCGCTGATCCTGCAATTCGCTCCGGACTGGCTGAAAAACCTGCTCTCCTCCGGTATCGCCGCTGGCGGTATCACCGCTATCGTTCTGAACCTGGTGTTCCCACCGGAAAAGAACTGATCCCCCTCGCGGAGGCCAGCGCAATGGCCTCCGTGTAATCTTATTAAACGAATCCATCCTTGAGGATTGCGCACAAATCGTGCATAACTCCTTTATGTGCCCTTCACTGGATGGAAGACGATGAAATTTATCGGGAAGCTGTTGGTCTGGCTGCTGATTGCCGCGCTGCTGGTTGCGCTGGCGTTCTACTTTTTGCTGCAAACCCGCTGGGGTGCGCGCCAGATAAGCAGTTGGATTTCGGCCAATACCGATTACCACATCGTCTTCGACGCGATGGATCATCGCTTCTCCTCCCCCTCACACATCGTCCTGAGAAACGTCACCTTTGGCCGCGATGGCAAACCTGCCACTCTGGTGGCAAAAACGGTGGATATCGGCCTGAGCAGCCGCCAGCTGACTGACCCACTGCACGCAGACACCATCACGCTTCGTGACGGGACGCTAAATCTGATGCCGTCTGCCGCGCCATTCCCGTTTGAGGCAGACACTCTGCAGCTCAGCAATATGGCGTTTAACAGCCCGGAAACCGGCTGGGATCTCAGCGCACAGCGCGTAACCGGCGGTGTGTCGCCGTGGCTTCCGCAGGCGGGCAATGTGCTGGGCAAACAAGCGCAAATCCAGATGAGCGCAGGCTCAATGACGCTGAACGGCATAGCAGCCAACAACGTGCTGATTCAGGGTGGTATTGATAACGGCGTCGTCACGCTGAGCACGATTGGGGCCGATATCGCCCGCGGCTCGCTGACCGGAAGCGCCAAACGCAGCGCCGACGGCAGCTGGCAAATCGACAGCCTGCGCCTGACGGATATTCGCTATCAGAGCGACAAATCACTCCACGATTTCTTTGTCCCGCTGACTACCGTACCTTCGCTGGCGATTGGCAGCCTTGAGGTGACCGACGCGCGCCTGCAGGGGCCGGATTGGGCCATTGCCGATCTCGATTTAAGCCTGCGAGACCTGACGCTCAGCAACGGCGACTGGGCCAGCGACGGCGGTCGTTTGTCGATGAACGCCGACGAGTTTATTTATGGCTCACTGCATCTGCTCGACCCTATCGTCAGCACTGAATTTTCTCCACAGGGCATAGCGCTGCGCCAGTTTACTTCGCGCTGGGAGGGCGGCATGGTGCGCACTTCGGGCAACTGGTTACGCAACGGTAAAGCGCTGGTGCTGGATGACGCCGCTATCGCCGGGCTGGAATACACGCTGCCGCAAAACTGGAAACAGCTGTGGATGGATCCGCTGCCCGAATGGCTGCAAAGCGTCACCCTCAGTAAATTCACCGCCAGCCGGAATCTGGTGATCGACATCGACCCGGATTTCCCGTGGCAGATAACCTCACTGGACGGCTACGGCGATAATCTGCAGCTGGCGAAGAACGGCATCTGGGGCGTATGGCGCGGTAATGCCGCGCTGAATGCAGCAGCGGCAACGTTCAATCGCGTGGACGTCCGCCGTCCTTCAATAAAACTGGCCGCCAATGATTCACAGGTGAATATCACCGAACTGAGCGCCTTTACCGAGAAAGGCATTCTGGAAGCCTCTGCGGGCGTGTCACAGCAGCCGCAAAGGCTGGCGGCCATCAGCCTGAACGGACGCGGCGTGCCGCTGAATATTCTGCAACAGTGGGGCTGGCCGGTGCTGCCCATTGACGGCGACGGCAATCTGCAGTTGAAAGCGAGCGGAAATATTCAGGCCAGCGCGCCGCTTAAGCCGACGGTTAACGGCCAGCTGCATGCGGTGAACATGAATAAGCAGGAAGTGACTCAGACGATGACAGCGGGAGAAGTCAGTACCGCGCAGCCTGTGGTTCCTGCACCAACGGAGGCTGTTCCGGCTCCTGCTCCGGTGCCACCAGTGCAGTAAGTCGGAAGCTTCTTCATTGCTATTCCCCCTCTCCCCGGCCCTCTCCCTCAAGGGAGAGGGAGAAAATCAAAACCCTCCACTTATTCAACACTAGCGCCGATCGGTCCCCTCGCCCCTCTGGGGAGAGGGTTAGGGTGAGGGGAAACCCACCGCACCAATCACAATTCCGGCACCGGGCAATTCCCTCTCCCTTGGGAGAGGGTCAGGGAGAGGGGCAACCCCAATCCCCGAAACCTGTTCTCATTTTGTGGCTGTTTGTACCTATTTCCCGCAACCTGTTCCGCTTTCTTCGCCAGCTTGTTATAACTTTCGTACTGGAAGTGCAAACCAATAATTAAAACGCCCTACAAGAAAGGAACAGCCACTATGTCTGGAATACGTCAACGTATTCTGGAGAATATGCAAACGTTCTCCAGAGCAATGATCGGCGCAGTTCTGTTTTTGCCCGTTATCGGATTAATTCTGGCTTTAAGCTCAGTATTAACCAACCCCACGCTTATTTCTGAAACCAGTTTTCTGCACAATCTCGGCCAGCTATTAGGTGACACCTTCTGGCCATTATTTGGCAACCTCGGGTTATTATTTTGTATCGGTATCAGCTACGGGCTGGCGAAAGATCGTAAAACAGAAGTCGCTCTGGTTTCCGTGATGTGCTTTATTATGTTTCTCGGCGCTAATCACTCCTGGCTTGAATTCACTCACCAGATAGCTGAAAAAATAAATGGCGAATATTACGGTACCGGACAAACCCAATTATTAGGTTTTGTGGTTGTCGACATGGGTGTTTTTCTGGGCATTATTCTCGGCTGCACCATTGCCTGGGTCCACAATAAAGTCGCGGGCGTCGAATTACCCGGCGCGCTGTCAATGTACGGCGGGGCTAAACTGACGCTTATCGCCATGACGCCGGTAGTGATCCTCTATGCCATTGCCTTTACATGGATCTGGCCGTTTATGACTCACGGCATCACCGCCCTGACCGGGTTTATGAAAAACGCCGGCGTGGCGGGTGTGTTCGTCTACGGATTCTTTGAAAAATTCCTCATCCCAACCGGCCTGCACCACTTTGTCTGGTCGCCGTTCCAGCTGACGCAGATTGGTGGCACGCTGAGCGTGGACGGGCAAACCGTTTCCGGAACCCAGGCCATCTTCCTCGCCTATATGCGTCACCCGGATTTAACCCCGGTGATGAACGACGCGCTGCGCTTCTCACAGCAGGGCATGACCACTATTTTCGGCCTGGCGGGCGCGTCACTCGCGTTCTATCACACGGCGAAGCCTGAGAAGAAAATGCTGGCGAAAGCTATTCTGCTGCCTGCGATTATCACCTCAATGCTGACCGGCATCACCGAACCCATTGAGTTTACGTTCCTGTTTATCTCCCCGCTGCTGTGGGTGATCCACGCCACGCTGACCGCAACCTCACAGGCTATATGCGACATCTTCACCGTGCGCCCCTGGGGAGCTTCCGGGCTGATTGAGTTCCTGATCTACAACCTCCCGCTGCCGGTATCGCTAACCCGCTGGCCGATGTACATCGTGATTGGTATCGGCCAGTTCGCCGCCTACTACGTGATTTTCCACACCCTGGTGGTGAAGATGAACCTGAAAACCCCGGGCCGGGAAGATGATGACGGAGTGAAGCTGTACAACAAAGCCGACTACCGGGAAAAAATTAAAAACCAGACCCATGCCAGCGGATCTGTCACCGACGACATCATCAGAGGGCTGGGCGGCAAAGAAAATATCGTTTCCGTCGACAACTGTTTCACCCGTCTGCGCGTTGCAGTGCGCGATATGGAGCAGGTGGACGACGCACTGTTAAAAAGCACGGGCGCCAACGGCGTGGTGCGCAATCGCAATGAAGTCCAGGTCATTTATGGCGTCAGAGTCGGACAGGTCCGTACCCACGTAGACAGCTGGCTGGCAACGCATTAATCAGGAGAAATCATGAAATTAACCGTATTAGGTGGCGGCGGGGTTCGCTCGGCCTTTCTGGCTAAATCCCTGGCCTACAACGCCCACAGAATTGGCCTGAAGGAAGTCGTTTTTCTCGACAGTTCTGCCGACAATCTTGCTGTTTTCGGCGAAATTGCCCGCTATGTGTTCAATACTATTCGTCCGGATATTCACTTCAGCCTGACGACCGACCCTGTCGCGGCGCTGAAAGGTGCAGGCTTTGTGATTACCACTCTGCGCGTCGGCGGCGATGAGAGCCGAATTCACGACGAACGCGTGGCGCTGGAGCACAACACGCTCGGGCAGGAAACCACCGGAGCGGGCGGCTTTGCGATGGCGATGCGTTCCATCCCGGCGATCCTCAATTACTGCCGTCTGATAGAAGAGCATGCCGCCCCGGACGCGATTCTGTTCAACTTCACCAATCCTTCAGGACTGGTGACCGAGGCCATCATCAAATCCGGCTTCCAGCGTCGGGTGTACGGGATTTGCGATGCTCCTTCTGAACTGATCCGCGAGCTGCCGTCCATTCTCGACTGCGACGAGCGCGACCTGCAGGTGGAGTGCTATGGCCTGAACCACTTCTCTTGGTTCACCCACTTTACCGTGCGCGGCGAGGACGTGACCGATAAGCTCATCAACAGCCCGGCGCTGTACAGCCACACCTGCATGCAGTATTTCTCGCCGGAGCTAGTGAAGCAGTGCGATAAGCAGTTGCTCAATGAATATCTTTATTATTACTACTATCGGGAAGAGGCGCTGCAGGCTATCCAGAACGCACCAGAAACTCGTGGCGAACAAATTGCCCGCATCAACCGCGATATGCGTGACGAACTGGCAACCATCGATGTGAAAGCCAACCCGGCGGCAGCGTTTGATATCTGGATGAAGCACTACCTGAAGCGCGAAAACAGCTACATGCAGAGCGAGTCGCAGCAGGAGAAATTCAATACCCGTGAACCGCTGACGCTACAGCAGTTCATCGAAGAACCGGATACCGGCGGCTATGCCGGGGTGGCGCTGGATATTCTCGAGGCAGTTAACAGTGACACCACCAAGCGCATTGTGGTTTCGCTTTCCAATAACGGCACGCTGGATTTCCTGTTACCGGACGACGTTATCGAAATCAGCTGCGATCTCAGCAAATCGGGGCTAAAGCCAGTCACACCAAAGCATGTGCCGCTGGCCCAGAAGAACATGATTTCCTGCGTGAAAGAGTACGAGCGGCTGGCAGTGGCGGCGATCCTCAACAAGGATCGCGAACTGGCCGTGCGGGCATTAATGGCGCATCCGCTGGTAGGCTCCTGGTCACTGGCGAATAAGCTAGTCAATGCGTACCTGAGCGACGGACACTGCGAAGGCTGGTAATCAGGTATTGGGGGCCTCTGCGGGTGCCCCCACGCCCATTTGCCGGAACCACAGTTTCAGCAAATGCTCAAAGCCTAAGATGCAGTAGCCGAAGAAAGGATTGCTCCAGTAAATATCGTCGTCATATTTTTGCGGGTCGTGGATGATAAAAGCCGTATCCGCCGCCTGCGCCAGCGGGCTCTGGTAATCACCGGTGAAGCAGATCAGATCGGTCGCTTTACCTTCCAGCGCCTTCACCCAGTTTAACGACGAGCTGCTGCGACCGGATTTGGAGATAATCCAGATGGCATCGAACTTTGTCGCACTTTTTTGTTCCAGAATTTCATAGTCTGGCCACAGTGCCAGGCTGGCATTCACGCCAGTCACCAGGAATTTATTATAAATATATTGAGCAATCAGCTGTGAAAACCCGCTGCCGTGAATAAGAATACGCTGGTGCTGTAAGCCATTAAGCACAGCCGATAATCGTTCCGGCGGTTGGATTTTCATAAAATCCACATCGTTGGTTACGTCCAGCTTGGGCATCGTAATATTAAACTTAATGAAATAGACCAGTTCCAGCCAGCCGCTGAATTTTAGTTTCTTCGCAAGGCGGATTATTGATGACGGGTTGCTGTAACACTGTTCCGCCACTGCGCGAATACCTTCCCGGATACATTTTTCCGGATCGCTTTGAATACAGCGAAGGACCGTGATTTCCGTTTTACTTAATTTAACGTCACGAAAAATATTTTCCAGTTCCATTCTGTCCTCTCAATTTATAACAAGGACGCTATCAGATATGTTGGAATTAGTCTGTGCCGCCAGTCACTCATTCACGATAATGATAAAAGGATCTCACGAATGAAACGAAATTTTACTCTGTTGGCGGTAGTTTTCTTTCTGTGGGGAAATATCACTGCGATTAATAGCGTCATTATTTTGTTTTTCTCCGACTATTTCCAGATTAGCTGGCAGCAAGCGATGCTGGTCACCGTGCTGTTTTACCTCGCACCCTTTATCAGCTGCATTCCGTGCTCATGGCTTATCACCCGTTACGGCTACCGCCGGATGCTGGAAGGATCGCTGCTGTTGAGTGCCAGCGGCTGCCTGCTGCTTACCGTCGCAATCCGCCAGGGGACTTTTGTGGGGGCTCTGGTCGGCGTATTTGTCGCAGCAATTGGCGTTGCCGCCATGCAGGTCGTTGCCAATCCTTATCTCGCCCTGCTGAGTCCGCCAGAAAGGCGCGTTAGCAACCTGAGTCTGGCCTCGGCAGTCAATTCGCTGGGCACCACTCTGGCCCCGCTTTGTATTGCGCTGCTGCTGAAGCTCTTTCCCGCTCAACCAACGCTGCATCAGGAACCGATGAGTGCCCTGTGGCTGGCGCTGGCGCTGCTTTCTCTGCTGCTGTTGCTGGGTGCTAAGCTCATTCGTCTGCCGGATGTTAGCGTGGCTGTTTCAGGCAAAACCGATACATTCAGGCTGCGGCGACATCCGCAGATTGTCAGCAGCATCATCGCTATTTTTATCTATGTTGGCGTTGAAGTGGCCGTGGCCACCAGCCTTCTCAAGTATCTGACGCTCAGCGCGGGCTGGCCTGCCGATACCGCGGTATCCCTGATTACCCTCTACTGGGGCGGCGCACTCGTCGGACGTCTGCTGTTCGGGCTTTTTGGCCGCCAGGAGCACAGCGCCGCTGTTTTCCGCTGCGCCACCCTCAGCTGTTCACTGCTGGTTGCGCTGGCAATGGTGCTGAATAATGCCGCTGGCGGCTGGCTGTTGCTGCTGGCGGGTGTGGGAAATTCGGTGATGTATCCGGTGATCTTTGCCCACGCCATTGGTCAACAGCCTTCAAAAGCGAACATGATTGCCGGAGCGATGGTGATGGCAGGCATTGGCGGGGCCATTTTCCCCTGGGTTCAGGCGATGATGATTGATGTGCTGGATCTCCGCTTCAGCTTCCTGCTACCGCTGGGAATGTATCTGATGCTGGCCGCGTGGGGAATGAGCTTTTTGCGGCAGAAAGGGCGGAGTATTTTGCCATTATCTGTTTGAACGTCGTGGCGGTTTCCCCTCTCCCCGGCCCTCTCCCAAGGGAGAGGGAGAAAAATACTGCATCCGGCTCAATCCAACGCCAATCTGGAGAGGGAGAAAACCGCGCCGATCGGTTCCCTCGCCCCTTTGGGGAGAGGGTTAGGGAGAGGGGAACCCACAACTCAGAGGCTAATCACCACCTCATTCCCCTGGGCCGCAACCACTGTGCCCCATTCGCTGCCGGAAGCCGCACCGCCCTGTACACCGGCAACCTGCTGAATATTGCGCAGACATAACGTCCACTCAGTAGCCGTGCCAGAACCTTTCACCGTGATGGTGTTGCCCTGGCGTTTCGCCGTCAGCGTGAAGACGGTAGAACCATCCGCCGCAGGAACCTGACAGCTAGCCTCGCGCCCGTCTTCAAGCTGGAATAGCTGGAACGCAGTGCCCTCATGCCAGGCGTAGTCCGGCTTCTGGGTATTATTCCCCAGTGCCAGCAGCGTGTTATCGCGAACATACACCGGCAGGCTAAGCGCATCATGCTGCTGTTTATGCCAGCGGCTACCCTGGGCTTCGTCGTTGTGCCACAGGTGCGTCCAGCGGCCTCCCGGCAGATAAAACTGAACCTCGCCCGCTTCGCTGAACACCGGCGCAACCAGCACCGAATCCCCCAGCATGTACTGGCGGTCGAGATAATCGCACGTCGGATCGTCCGGGAACTCCAGCATCATCGAACGCAGTACCGGTGTGCCAGTCTCATGCGCAATAGCGGCCTGGCGATAGAGGTACGGCATCATCCGACATTTCAGTTCGGTAAAGTGACGCACTACATCGCAGGACTCATCATCGTACGCCCACGGCACGCGATAGGATTTGCTGCCGTGCAGACGACTGTGGCTGGAGAGCAGCCCGAACGCACACCAGCGTTTATACACATGCGCAGGCGCTGTGTTTTCGAAGCCGCCAATATCATGACTCCAGAAGCCAAAGCCGGACATGCCGATAGACAGACCGCCGCGCAGGCTTTCCGCCATCGATTCATAGTTGGCATAGCAGTCGCCGCCCCAGTGAACCGGGAACTGTTGTGCGCCAACAGACGCTGAACGAGCAAACAGCACCGCGTCCTGCTCGCCGACCGTCTGTTTCAGCACGTTCCACACCAGTTCGTTGTAGATGAACGCATAATGGTTGTGCATTTTCTGCGGATCGGAGCCGTCGTGCCATTTCACATCCGTCGGGATGCGCTCGCCGAAGTCGGTTTTGAAGCAGTCGACGCCGATATCCACCAGGCCCTTCAGCTTATCCGCATACCACTGGCAGGCTTCCGGATTGGTGAAGTCATAGATCGCCAGCCCCGGCTGCCATTTATCCCACTGCCACAGCGAGCCGTTCTCGCGCTTGAGCAGATAACCTTTCTCTTTCAACTCTTTAAACACCGGCGATTTTTGCCCGATGTACGGGTTGATCCACACGCAGATCTTCAGCCCTTTCGCCTTCAGGCGGCGAATCATCCCTTCAGGATCGGGGAAGGTCACCGGGTCCCACTCGAAGTCGCACCACTGGAAGGCCTTCATCCAGAAACAGTCAAAATGGAACACATGCAGCGGCAGCTTGCGCTCCGCCATGCCGTCGATAAAGCTGTTGACCGTCGCTTCGTCGTAATTGGTCGTGAATGAGGTGGTGAGCCACAGACCGAACGACCACGCAGGCGGCAGCGCCGGGCGGCCGGTAAACTGCGTATAGCGGTTCAGCACCTCTTTCGGCGTCGGCCCGTCGATCACAAAATACTCCAGGTATTCGCCTTCAACGCTGAACTGCACCTTCGACACTTTCTCCGAGCCGATTTCAAACGACACGCACTCCGGATGGTTCACCAGAACGCCGTAGCCGCGGTTGGTGATGTAGAACGGAATGTTTTTGTAGGACTGTTCGGTACTGGTGCCACCGTCGCGGTTCCAGGTATCGACTGTTTGTCCGTTGCGCACCAGTGCGGTAAAACGCTCACCGAGGCCGTAGACGGTTTCACCCACGCCCAAATCCAGGCGCTCAAACATATAATTGCGATCGGTGTTTGCGTCCTGCACGTAGCCGTTGTTCTTCACCTGGCTACCGGTAATACGCACGCCATTGCGCAGAAAATCCAGCGCCCAGAACTCACCTTTAGTCACGCGCACGCTAAGGTTGCCGCTTTTCAGCTCGGCAAATTCGGCGGTGTTCTGCATCTCCACCTGCACGTCCTTAAGCACGTTGAGCGGATAATGTGGCCCGTTATTCAATGCCCCCTGGAAATGCTCGATACGTACGCCTACCACGCCTTCCTGCGGCGAGAAAAAGCGGATGGTGAACAGCGGAGTATCCAACTGCCAGGTGCGTTCCCGCACATCTCGCGGCGCGGCGTACACCACCATCTCGTTGCCCTGCTGCTCCACGTCAAACACCTGTATCGGGTGAGTCAGATTCAACCCTGGTTGAATAAGCCAGTTTCCATCACTGATTTTCATGTTTATGTCCTCTTATGTTCGCCACCAGGAGCACCGTGACAGGTCGTTTCCAGGGCGGCAGCAGAAACAGGTAACCGGTTACAGGTTTTAACCCATCGCCAGAGCTGATGAAATTCTGCTTTCGCATAAGCGGATTACGATTTTTGTTTTCTGTGATCGTGGTTCAGAGAAGAATGTTTAAAAATGTAACTTGCGGATTTAGTAAGGGTTTATGTAAAAAACGATGTTTTCTCACACAGTTGGCTTCAAATATTTACATCAAACAGTGGGGTAACTGACTGAAAGTAGCTATAATGCGCCCCGCCTCCATGTAGCAATCGAGGCGCGGAAGGTCGTCGTCTCCGGTGAGGCGGCTGGACTTCAACTCCAGTTGGGACCGCCAGCGGCCCCGGGCAGGTTCGACTCCTGTGACTTTCCGCCAAAATGCTTTCCCTTCAGCCTTCCCAATACTATTCATTCATAAAAAACTGCCAGCCCCAGCCAACCCGATTCAAGTTTCTTCATCCCTGTGTCGCTTTGCATGTTCATATTCAGAGGGAGCGTTGCGATGAAGAAATTTCTGTTGCTGTTGGTATTGCCATTTTTCCTGAGCGGTTGCTCTGCCATTGTCGGCAGCAGCTCGGAAACGGTGAGCATTGAGAGCACGCCGGAACAGGCCAAATTTATCATTACCGACAATCACGGGAACATTGTGGCTAAGGGCACCACGCCACAAACCGTGCAGTTGAAAAAATCGGATGGCAGCTATTTTGGCAGAATTAGCTATACGCTGTCGGTCATGCAGGACGGCTATAACTCAGAAGGCATCCCACTCGAATATCGCCTCAGCCGCTGGTACACCTTCGGTAATATCATTTTCTTTGGCGTGCCGGGCTGGCTGATAGTCGATCCTTTCTTTGGCGGGATGTATACGTTCAGGAATGACAAAATGCACATTTGGCTGCGGCCTTGCCCTCAGGGACCCTACAGCTATATGTGTTCCTGATCCCCAAACAAATCGGGCCAGCATCCCGCTGGCCCTTATGCTACAGGTGACTCACTCAATCCCAGCCGGGCACCGCCCCGCCGTTAAAGATTTTCTCCGCCGCTTTCGCGACTTCCGGTGACTGATAAGACTGAATAAACTCCTTCACGTTTTCCGCGTCTTTATTGTCTTCGCGTGTGACGATGATATTCACGTAAGGCGAGTTTTTGTCTTCGATAAAGATACCGTCATGCACAGGCGACAGCCCGATTTGTTGAATATAGGTGGTGCTGATGATGGCGACATCGACCTTCGGATCGTCCAGCACGCGCGGCAGTTGCGCGCCTTCCATCTCCATAATGTTCAACCTGTGCGGGTTTTCGCTGATATCAAGCGACGTCGGCAGCAGGCCTTTGCCCGACTTCAGGGTAATCAGCTTCTCTTTTTGCAACAGCAACAGCGCACGGCCCAGATTGGTCGGATCGTTTGGAATGGCGATCGTTGCGCCATCCGGCAAATCAGCAACGGATTTTACCTTGCGCGAATAGCCCGCCATCGGGAAGACGAAGGTATTGCCGACTGCCACCAGATGGTAGCCATGCGCTTTGTTATCCTGTTCGAGGAACGGGCGATGCTGGAACACGTTGGCATCCAGCTCTCCGGCGTTAGTGGCATCGTTCGGCAGCAGAGAGCCGCTGAACCCTACCAGCTCGACATCCAGGCCATATTTCTCTTTCGCGACCTGCTTCGCCACTTCGGCCACGTCCTGTTCTGCGCCGTTAATCACGCCCACTTTGATATGCTTGCTGGTGTCACTTTTCTGATCGCAGCCAGCCAGCAGCAGCCCGGCGAGCAACAGTGCGCTAAGATGAGGAAGAGTTCTTTTCACGCCAGAGTTCCTTTTTAAACAGTCCGTTAAACAAGAATTGCCTGAATGAAAATGACTATAGCGAGTTTGGCAGAGCGGCGATAAAAACGAAAAGGAATGAGTCAGAAGAAAAAGCGATAAGACGGAAATAACGAAGTTACCCTTCCCGAAATCAGGAAGGGCAATCAATTAATACCCAAACTCCCCGCAAACCTCCGCCAGGGCGCGCTCAAATATCGCCAGCGCTTCCAGCAGCTGAGCCTCGCTGATAATCAGCGGCGGGCTGAGTTGGATCACGTTGCCCTGCGAAATTTTAAAGCTCAGGCCATTGTTCAGGCAGCGGTAAAGCACCGCTTCGGCTTCATCGTAGGCGCGGGTTTTTGTGGTGCGATCGGTCACCAGCTCTACGCCCCACAGCAGGCCAATGCCGCGTACGTCGCCGATCAGCGGATATTTCTCTTTCATCGCCAGCAGTTTCTCACGCACCAGATCGCTGTCTTGCTTCACTTTCGCCAGCAGATTTTGCTGTTCGATCACTTCCATCGTCGCCAGCGCAGCGGCACAGCCGAGCGGGCTTTTCTCGTGGGTGTAGTGACCGAGTGAAATCTCCGTCGCCACGTTGTACTTCTCTTTAGTGATCATCGCCGCAATCGGCACCAGTCCGCCGCCCAGCCCTTTGCCGATACACAGAATATCCGGTTCGATATCGAACGCCTGATGGGTGAACCATTCGCCGCTGCGGCCCATGCCGTTGGGAATGTCATCGATAATCAGCATTACGTTGTGCTTGTCACAGATTTCGCGGATGCGCTTCCAGTAGGCCTTGCTGGGTACCTGCACGTCGGTGTTACGCACCGCTTCGGCGATAAACGCGCCGATACCGCCCTCTTTCTGGATCACATATTCGAGATAGTCTGCATAGTGCACATCGCTGCCGTCCGGGGAGTGCAGCGCACCGCGATAAGAAACCGCCGGAGGAATGCGTTCAACGCCCGCCATCAGCGGCCCCATCCCTTCGCGGAAGCAGGCTTCTCCGCCGACAGAAATCGCATCCAGCGACGCGCCGTGGAACGAATCCCACAGCGACACCACTTTGCTGTTGCCAGTGATAAATCTTGCCAGCTTCAGCGCCATGCCGATGACCGACGTACCGCCCGGCGCAAACAGCACACGGGTCAGCTCGCCGCCGCAAATCTGCGTCAGCTTTTCAGCACACTCAATCGCTACCGGGTTGGTAAAACGGCGCGGTGAAAAGGGCAGCGTCGCCATCTGTTCAGTAATGCGCTTCACCACATGCGGGTGACCGTAGCCGAGCTGATGGACGTTATTACCATGAAAATCCATGTATTTTTTGCCGGTCGCGTCCTGGATAAAAATGCCTTCAGCGGCTTCCAGCGTATCCAGGCACGGCGTGGACATCGCCTGATGCAGAAAGACGTTCGCATCGCGCTGCAACAGCGACTGGGTGCGCTCATCGCTGAGGGAAGCATTCCACGCCTGACGCGCGGCGGTGGTGTTAATGTCACCTTCGGTACGAAGATGTGAGGCGTTGGCGGTCATCGCAAATTCTCTTTAGCAGATTTATTTTTGCAGCCGTTGCGCGAGGCGCTCGAGCTTCATCATTAACAGCAGCGTAATGCCCACCAGAACAATGGTCAGGGCGGCACCGTCGGCCACGTTGCCACGGTCGGTGAGGCTGAAAATCGTCACCGGCAGCGTGGTCCAGCCCGGCGGATAAATCATTACCGTCGCGCCCAGTTCGCCCATCGACAGCGACAGGCTCAGCGCCAGCGCGGAGAGCATCCACGGCATCAGCAGCGGCAGCGTAACGTAGCGCAGGCGATACCACGGCGAAGCACCAAGACTTGAAGCCACGCTCTCAATATCCGCCGAGATGCGCGTTAAACCCGTGGAAAGGTTGCTGAAGGTGAAGGCGGAAATCAGGACGAAATGTGCCACCAGCACAATCCAGAACGTGCCGTTCATCTGCAGCGGCCCCTGGCTGAAGGCCACCAGAATGCCCAGCCCGACGGACACCGAAGGAATAGCGCTCGGCAGGTAAAAAACCAGCCCGAGGTACTTTTGAATTTTTGCACTGTACTCACGCAAAGCCAGCGCAGCCCACGCCCCGCACAGCAGGGCAAACAGGCTGGCGCAGAAGCCAATCACCAGGCTTGCGAACAGAGAATCCCAGGCCGCGCCGCGAAAGGCGTTGACGAAGTGCGTCAGCGTAAAGCCCGACGGCAGCACGCCGTTCCACTGCTGGCTCAGGCTCGACATCAAAATCACCGCCAGAGGCAGGAAGAAGAAAACGGTGAACAGCGTGACGGCGAGCGCTCCCGCCGCCACGCGTCCTTTGGATGACCAGATCAGCATTATGCGTTCCTCGCACCGGTGCGGGCTGCGGCCAGGCGGTAGAGCAGGAACAGCCCCAGCGACAGCAGAATATTAATCAGCGCAATCATGCAGGCCACGCCGTAGTCAGACTCCAGAATGGCTTTGCTGTAGACCATCATCGGCAGGGTATTAACGCCCTTTGCGCCGATAAACAGCACGATGCCAAACTCGTTGGTGGTCAGCAGTAAACACAGGCTTCCCCCCGCCAACAGCGCAGGCAGCGCTGCCGGGAAAATCACTTGCGCAATCACCCGCCACGGGTGTGCGCCGAGAATGCTCGCGGCCTCCAGCTGGCTTTTATCAATCTGACGCAGCGCCGCCATCAACGGACGCATCACCAGCGGAGTGAAAACGGTGATTTCAGCGAGGATCACGCCCTGCATCGAGTAGAGAAAATCGACTGGCGGCAGTTCGAGGTGAAAAAGGTCCATCAGGGTGCCATTCAGCAGCCCGGCGGAGCCATAAATGAAGGTGAAGGCCAGGGTGATCAGAAACGTCGGCAGAGCGATAAAGGTGTCGATCACGCGGCCCATCAGCTGGCTGCCGGGGAAGGGGATAAACACCAGGATCAGCGCCAGCACGCTGCCGAGCAACAGGCAGCCGAAGGTCGCCAGCACCGCGATTTGCAGAGTGTTGATCAGCGCGCTGTTAAAGCGACGGGAATCGAGCACCTGCCAGAAAGTATCCAGGCTCCAGTGCCCGCTGGTGTCGCGCAGCGCCTGTTCGGCAATCAGCAGCAACGGGTAGAAAAACAGGGTTGCCAGTACCAGCAGCGGAGCGGCAATCCATAGTCCGCGCCTGGCGTTGCGGGTTGCATTGAGCGTTAGGGTCATCGACATGTCACACCTCAATCAGCACGGCATCGTCAGGTTCGAAATACAGCGCCAGTCGGTCTCCCGCGCGCGGCATCGGATTGACCTGCGTCAGCACGATACGCACCGCTTCGCCGTTTACATCGCACAGCAGATGGGTCAGATCGCCCTGCCAGTGCACCGAAGTCAGCGTGGCGTTCAGGCGATTGCTGTGCGGAGAGCGCTGGGTCAGGCTCATATGCTGCGGGCGAATGCAGAGCAGCTTGTTGTGCCCGTGGTGCACGCCTTCGCTCCAGGCGCTGATAATCGCTCCGCCGCAGCTGACGTTTACCAGCCCGGCAGACGGTGAGTGGTTCAGCGCAGTGGCGTGCAGAATATTGGCGCGCCCCAAAAACTCGGCGGCAAAGCGGTTCGGCGGATGGTGATACAGCTTATGCGTCTCGCCGTGGGCGATCATCGAGCCATCCTTCATGATGCCGATTTTGTCGGCCAGGGTCAGGGCTTCGGTCTGATCGTGAGTAACATAGAGAATGGTCAGCTCCGGCAGCTCGCGGTGCAGACGGGCAATCTCTTCCACCATGTTGTGGCGGATCTGCGCATCCAGCGCCGAAAGCGGTTCATCCAGAAGTAATACCCGTGGACGCACGGCAATCGCACGGGCAATCGCCACGCGCTGCTGCTGTCCGCCGGAAAGCTGATGCGGGTAGCGGGTAGCATAGTCAGACATGCCGACAATCTTCAGCGCCTCTTTGACGCGGTCGGCAATCAGCGGCTTTGGCTGTTTCTGCGCGCGCAGGCCAAACGCCACGTTATCTTCCACCTTCATATGCGGGAACAGGGCGTAGTTTTGCACCACCATCCCCAGTCCGCGCTTGTACGGCGGAAGCTGGGTGACGTCCGTGTCACCAATTAAAATACGTCCGCCAGCCGGTTGTACGAAGCCCGCAATGGCGCGCAGGACGGTGGTTTTTCCCGATCCGGACGGGCCAATCAGTGCCAGCACTTCGCCCGGCTCGATGGTCAGTGACAGCGGTTTCAACACCACGTTGCCGTGGTAGGAAACGCGCAGTGAATCCAGGGTGATCCCCGAGGAGCCCGCGCTGACGGCGCTCTGGACGGTCGTATTTTTCATCAACATGCTGCTTACTCGCTGTCCGTCACTTTGTGCCAGCGGCCAATATCCGCCTGTAAGGAAGAGGCCACGTCATCCCAGTTCGGCGACCAGGTTTTCACGCCGTTCATTGCGGTTTTGGCGGCCTGATAGTTGGCATCGGTTGGCGTCACGTCGCTGCGCACCGGCATCCCCCAGGAAAGGGCGCTGACGCTGTTCTGCGCTTCTTTCGCCAGCAGGAAGTTAATCAGCTTTTTGCCGTTTTCGGTCTGCGGGCCGCCCTGCACCAGGCCGATCGCGTAAGGCAGTTCCAGCGCGCTGCGCTCGCCTTTGGCATCCGCTGGCCAGAAGATTTTCACGTTCGGGTTCTGCGCCATCTGCGACAGGTTCATCTGCAGGTCGCCGTTCGCCACGTGCAGTTCGCCTTTGTTGACCAGCGCGGTCAGCTTACCGGTGGAGGCAGACGGGCCAACGTTGTTAGCCTGAAGTTTGCCGAGATAGTCAAAACCGGCATCTTTCCCGCCGAAGCTGTGGAAGGTCTGCAGCATCACCGCCGTACCGTCACCGGCCTGGCCAGGAGTGGAGTACTGGAGTTTGCTCTTGAAGCGGCTGTCCAGCAGATCGTGCCAGCTGGTCGGCGTGGCTTTCAGCGCTTTGTCGTTATAGATGAAGCTCAGGTAGTTGTTCACCAGCGGCGCGTAGCGAGCGGTAGCGCCAGGAATTTGTGCTGCGGCATCTGGTTTGAACTCAGCCAGCAGCTTTTCAGACGCGGCGCGCTGAATAAACGGAGGCATGGTGACCAGCACGTCGGCCTGCGGGTTGGTGCGCTCTTTCGACAAACGCTCAACAATCGCGCCGCCGCCGCTTTCCACGTACTGAACTTTAATACCGGTCGCTTTGGTGAAGGCATCAAACTCGGTCTGATACCAGCTGTTGTTGCCGTCGTGCAGGCCATCGGCGGAGTAAACGGTGACAACGGAGTCCGCCAGCGCAGGCAGGCTGGCGACGGCAAGAGCAGACAACAGAGCAAGTCGGGTGAGTTTCATCATGTTAGCCTTGTCAGGTTGAGAGAGTTCTGGTCTACACCAGATTTGCTATCACGCTAACGCGGCTTTGTGACAGAAGGATGAAAGATTGATGTCATCCCGGCGACAAACCGGGATTCGGTGAGGAGATCAGGCGATATTAACTTCGATGCGCAGGCTGTCGTGCCGCCAGTATTCAATGTCGTAGTCCAGAATGCGGCCGTGCTGATCGTAGTTGAGACGCCGCAGCAACAGCGCCGGACGCCCCTCCATAACCCCTAAAGCTTCTGCGGCCTGCGGCGGCATGGCGGTCGGATAGAAGGTTAAGTGCATGCTGGTATATATCAGGTCATAATTCTGCTGATAAACCTCCGTCAGGCTACCGTTGAGATCGTGGCTCAACAGCTCCGGCACGCGGGCAGGCAGACAGTGGTTTTCGCTGTAGCAAATCGCGCGACCGTCGGCGTGACGCAGGCGCGAAAGCAGATAGATCTGGTCAAACGGCTGCAGCGCCAGCGGCGTCATCACGTCCAGCGGTACGGTGGTGACGCGCCCATCCAGCAGCACCGTTTTGGGTTCGCGACCCTGCTCGATGCACATCTTGTGAAAGTTAGTGTTCTGCGTCGGGTCGAGCAGCAGGCGCTCGGGAGTGACAAACCAGCCACGGCGATCCGCACGCCAGATAACCCCGCTGGCTTCCAGCTGCGCCAGGCTCTCGCGAATGGTCACGCGGGTGGTATTAAAAATTGCGCACAGCTCGCGCTCGGACGGCAGCTTATCGCCGCTTTTTAGCGCGCCGTTTTGAATGCGTGCGTGCAGCTGAGCCTTAATCAACAGGTACTGCGGAATTTCGCCAGAAGGTGATTTCATCTTGTTTTCACTCTTTTTTCAGTGCCGACATTATACAGCTCCAGATGAATTTTTTGTTGCAGACGCAGATCTCCGTTGACCCTTCGCCGCTTTTTTCTCCATGATAATAACAAATCTGGTATAGACCAAAAGGTGAAATTCGATGACTTCTCGCAATTACCTGCTGCTGACCCCCGGCCCGTTAACCACTTCCCGCACCGTGAAAGAGGCGATGCTGGCCGACAGCTGCACCTGGGACGACGACTACAATCTGGGCGTGGTCCAGACCATTCGCCAGCAGCTGGTACAGCTTGCCACGCCTGCCAGCGGCTACACCTCGGTGCTGCTCCAGGGCAGCGGCAGCTACGCGGTGGAAGCCGTACTCGGCTCCGCCATCGGCCCGCAGGGCAAAGTGCTGATTGTCAGCAACGGCGCGTACGGCGCACGCATGATTGAAATGGCCGCGCTGATGGGCATCGCGCATCACGCCTATGACTGCGGCGAAGTGGCGCGTCCGGACGTGCAGGCGATCGAGCAGATCCTGCAACAGGACGGCGCGATCACTCATATTGCGATGGTCCATTGTGAAACCACCACCGGAATGCTGAACCCGATCGCAGAAGTGGCTGAGCTGGCCCGTCGCTATCAGAAGTTGTATATCGTTGATGCAATGAGCAGCTTTGGCGGCATCCCGCTGGACGTAGCAGCGCTGAACATCGATTTCCTGATCAGCTCCGCCAACAAGTGCATTCAGGGCGTACCGGGCTTTGCCTTTGTGATTGCCCGCGAAGAGGCGCTGGAAGGCTGTAAAGGTCGCTCGCGTTCGCTGTCGCTGGATTTGTACGCCCAGTGGCGCTGCATGGAAGACAACCACGGCAAGTGGCGTTTTACCTCGCCGACTCATACCGTGCTGGCCTTCGCGCAGGCGTTGCAGGAGCTGGCAGAAGAAGGCGGCGTTGAGGCGCGATTCTCTCGTTACCGCAACAACCAGCGTCGCCTGGTGGCCGGAATGCGCGCGCTGGGCTTCCAGCCGCTGTTGAATGACGAGCTGCACTCGCCGATCATCACCGCGTTTTACTCACCGGATACGCCGCAGTACCGTTTTAAAGAGTTTTATCAGCGCCTGAAAGAGCAGGGCTTTGTCATCTATCCCGGCAAAGTCTCGCAGAGCGACTGTTTCCGCATTGGCAACATCGGTGAAGTGTACGACGCCGATATCACCGCCCTGCTGACCGCCATTGACCACGCCATGTACTGGAAAAATTAAGGAGCCATCATGAACCGTATTACCGCTGTGATCCTCGACTGGGCGGGCACCACCGTCGATTTTGGCTCCTTCGCGCCGACGCAGATCTTCGTCGAAGCCTTCCGCAAGGCGTTTGATATTGAGATTACCCTTGCCGAAGCCCGCGTGCCGATGGGGCTGGGCAAATGGCAGCACATTGAAGCGCTGGGCAAGCTGCCGTCGGTGGATGCTCGCTGGCAGGCGAAGTTTGGCCGCCCGATGTCCTCTGACGATATCGACACCATTTATGCCACCTTTATGCCGCTGCAAATCGCCAAAGTCGTCGATTTTGCCGCACCCATTGAAGGTGTTGTCGACACTATCGCAGCATTTCGCGCTAACGGGATCAAAATTGGTTCCTGCTCTGGTTATCCGCGAGCGGTAATGGAAAAACTGGTTCCTGCGGCAGCGGCGCTGGGTTATGCGCCCGATCATTGGGTCGCAACTGATGATTTAGCTGTCGGTGGACGTCCGGGGCCGTGGATGGCGCTGCAAAACGTCATCACGCTGGGTATCGACGACGTGGGCCACTGCGTGAAGGTGGACGACGCAGCACCGGGCATTGAAGAAGGTTTACGTGCCGGGATGTGGAGCGTCGGGCTGGCGCTGTCGGGCAACGAGTTTGGCGCAACGTGGGAAGAGTATCAGGCGATGTCGGTGGATGAGATTGCCACCCGCCACGAGCTTGCCGCCGCCAAATTATATGCCGCTGGCGCGCACTACGTGGTGGATTCTCTGGCGGATTTACCAGCGGTAATCAATGAAATTAACGCCC
Organism: Enterobacteriaceae bacterium 89; assembly: GCA_014156375.1. Lineage (GTDB taxonomy): Bacteria > Pseudomonadota > Gammaproteobacteria > Enterobacterales > Enterobacteriaceae > Scandinavium. Next base: position 1,937,124 of record RQJH01000003.1, read on the forward strand.
GCCTGGCGAAGGGCGAGCGTCCGTAACTCCTTGTTTAAATTGCCCGGTGGCGCGTTGCTTACCGGACCTACGGTTTTGTAGGCACGATAAGCGAAGCGCATCGGGCAATCGGTATTTTATTTCGCCAGCGTATTAGCAATAGCGTTAAACATCAGCGAAGCCTCCAGCGGCTGCGCGCTGAATGAAGGCTCGGCCTTCGGCCATGCGGACCACTGCACGATCACCAGATTTTCTTTCTGATTGACCACAATAATCTGCCCGTAAATCCCGAGCGCCCACATCGTGTCCTGGCTCGTCAGACCCTGTTTCGGCCCGACATCCTGCGGAGCATTCACCGGTACGCTGTTGTTCCACCACTGATAGCCGTAGGTGCCGTCCGGATGCGCGGCGGAAACGGATTTATCAGCATGATTCCAGCTGCGCGCGTCCTGGACCCAGTTGTCCGGCAGCACTTTGGTGCCATCTTTCAGCACGCCGTTGTTCATGATAAACAGGCCGAATTTACCCCAGTCTTCAAGCGTGGCGTTGAAGCCATGCGCGCCGACATCGTGCTTACCCTGCTCGTAGCTGTGCCACACACCGTCATGCACCATGCCGTCCGGCTGCCAGATTTTTTCCTGCAGGTTCTGCGCCAGAGATTTTCCGGTCGCTTTTTCCAGGGTATCGCCGAGCAGCCACGCGCCGCCGGATGAGTACGACCATGCCGCTCCCGGTTTCGCATACGCCGCGCGCTTCGGATCTTTAACCAGCGCGTTCACGCAGGCATAGGTGTCTTTATTGGCTTCGCACTGAGTGAGCTTCGCAAAGTCAGACTGCGGATTGGTGTAGTCTTCGTTCCACTTCACGCCCGAGGTGTGCTGCGTCAGCTGGCGTACGGTGACATGCTCCCACGCGGTACCTTTGACGTCCGGGTTATATTTGACGATTTCGTCGTCCAGCGAAGCGATCTTTCCATCCTTAACGGCAGCGCCCACCAGCGTGGAAACCACGGATTTCCCCACCGAGCGCGAGGTCCAAAGCGTGGTTGGTGTGTTTCCCTTGCCGTAATACTGGTAGGCCACTTTGCCATCTTTGATGACCATCATCCCGGTTACGTCGTTACGCTTCAGGTAATCCTGCAGGCTGTAGCTTTTGCCGTGGAACTGATAGTGCGCAGCCGCCAGCGAGCGTTCTGCCACCGGGATCGGCTGGGCGGTTCCTGCCTTAAACACATCGCCCGCATAGGAGCGATAGTCGTTACGGAAACCCACCACGCGATCCTGCTGGTTCCAGGTCAGCATATTTTTTACATCAGGTAATTTGGCATCCACCGGAGCAGGACAAGCTGTCAGCTGCGGCACGCCGCAGGCATGGGTATCAGTGGCGGCACTCACCTGCAGCGACACGCCGAGGCACAGAACGAGCAGGCTCAGTTGAAGATTGTTGCGCATAAACTTTCCCTTCATCGTTGGAGTTCTTGATGTCGGGAACCACTGTAGGCCATCTGTTCAGACGACCTGTAGTCAGTGAGTGGGGGAAAATCCCCCACAAGAGCAGAGTACTACTGATGTGATTTCTTCAGCGGCGCTTCACGCAGGAACCAGGAAAGCGCGAAAGCCAGCACCATAATGCAGGCCGCGGTCAGGAATGCGGCGTGGATGGCGGCGCCGAAAGCGTCGAGATAATCCCCGCGCAGGGCGTCCGGCAGATGATGGATAGCGACGGGATTCATACCGCGAGGCATTTCCGCACCTTCCGGCAGCAAACGGCTCAGATTGGATTGCAGAACGTGAGTGAATATCGCGCCAAACAGCGCCACGCCGATAGAACCACCAATCGAGCGGAACAGCGTCACGCCGGAGGTCGCCACACCGTACAGATTCGTCGGCACAGAGTTCTGCACCGCCAGTACCAGCACCTGCATCACAAGGCCGAGACCCATCCCCAGCACGCCGGTGAACAGATACAGATGCCACGTCGGCGAGGTAATAGTAATACGGGTCAACAGCAACATGCCGCAGAAGCCCAGAAGAGTACCGAGGATTGGGAACAGACGGTATTTCCCCGTATGACTGATAACGCGTCCGCTGATGATCGAGGTCACCAGCAGGCCACCCATCAGCGGGATCAGCTGTAAACCAGCCTCGGTTGGCGTAGCATCCTTCACCACCTGCAAATAGAGCGGCAGAAAGGTCACGGAACCGAACAGCGACATCCCGATAATAAAACCGATCAGGCTGCACAGCAGAAAGCTGCGGTCGCGGAACAGCGACAGCGGGATAATGGGTTCATACGCCAGCCGCTCTTCATAGATAAACCCGGCAATCCCCACCAGTCCAAACGCCAGAATGCACCACAGCTGCGGGTCGCTCCATTCGCGCACCGTGCCGCCTTCGGTAGTAAACAGCGTGATGCACAGCAGCGCCATGCTGAGATACAGCGCGCCCAGCCAGTCGATCTGATGCTGGCTGCGTTTATTGGTGCTGTGGAACACCGCGCCGATCACCAGCAGGGCGAACAGGCCGAGCGGCAGGTTGATGTAAAAAATCCAGCGCCAGGAGGTGTGCTGCACGATAAAACCACCGATCAGCGGGCCAATCACCGTTGCCAGGCCAAACACGCCGCCGAACAAACCCTGATAGCGTCCGCGTTCCGCAGGTGGGATCACATCCGCCACGGCAGCCATGCTGATCACCATCAGCCCGCCACCGCCCAGGCCTTGCAGGGCTCGCATGATCACCAGCTGCGTCATGTTCTGCGCCAGACCGCACAGTGCCGATCCGGCAAGAAACAGCACTATCGCGATTTGCAGTACCCGCTTGCGGCCGAACAGATCGCCGAATTTGCCGTACAATGGCACCACGATGGTGGAAGTCAGAATATAGGCCGTCACCACCCAGGAGAGCTTATCCAGCCCGCCAAGTTCGCCAACAATGGTTGGCAGAGCGGTTGAAACAATGGTCTGGTCCAGCGCGGACAGCAGCATCACCAGCAGCAGCGCGCTGAACAGCAGACGAATGGACTTCACGCTCGTTGCCGAAACGTGCTGGGTCTGAGTCATTGTGTGCGACTCCATAACGGGCTCACTTGAAATTAATTAATTGCATAATTAATATTTGTGTAGATTATCCTTTTGGTCAAGAGATCGTCAGCCTATGCCCGCACAGAAAGACAAAGAACAATCTGAGAAATCACGTCGCCCCGGCCGCCCGCGCGGAAAAGCAGCGGGAGCTGACAATCGCGAACAGCTGATGGATATCGCCCTGAAGCTGTTTTCTCAGCAGGGGATCGCCCGCGTGTCTCTGAACGCGATCGCCAAAGAGGCTGGCGTGACGCCTGCGATGCTGCACTACTACTTCAATTCCAGGGAAGCGCTGGTCGATCAGATCCTCGAAGAGCGCTTTATGCCGCTGCGTAACCGCATCGCGACCGCATTTAGTGAGCATCCGGACGATCCGCTGATCTCATTCACGCTGATGGTGAAAGTGCTGGCCGAACTGGCCGATCGGCACGCGTGGTTTGCGCCGCTGTGGATGCAGGAAATGATTGGGGAAATGCCGATCCTGCGCCAGCATATGCACGCCCGCTTTGGCCATGATAAGCACCATAAAATGCTGGAAACCCTTGCCCGCTGGCAGGAAGAGGGAAAACTGAACCGCGAACTGTCGCCGGAGCTGCTGATCACCACGCTGATAAGCCTGGTGCTGGTACCGTTCTCCCGCCTGCGTACCGACGAACGGCTGAAAAGTGTTACCCCCGACACCATCGTGCGTCATGCTCTGACGATAATGGGCCAGGGGATTGGCGGTTAGGATTGCCCGGCGGCGCTATGCTTGCCAGGCCTACGGTTTGCAGGTCCGCGCAAGCGCAGCGCCGCCGGGCAAAATTTAAATCTCTTTGCTCAGATAATGGCGCTGCATGCCCGCATAAGGAAAATCATCCAGCGACAGCTTCAGCGTAAAGCCGCATTTCTGGTAGAACGGCAGCGCCTGAAAACTGGCGGTGTCCACCAGCATGTGGCTGCAGCCCCACTCTTTGGCGCGAGCTTCGGCATCGCGGATAATCTGGCTGCCGAGCCCGGTGCCGCGCGTGGTCTTACAGACCCAGAGAAAATCGATACACAGCCAGTCGCCCTTGCGTTTTCCAATCAGCCCGCCGCGCATTTTTCCGCTCTCGTCGCGGGCGTAAACGCCCAGGCTGTGCCAGTCGCTGATATCGATAAACTGGCTGTTGTATTCCCGCAGACCGGTCAGTAACTCTTCCTGATCTTCCGCCGTCACCACTTCCGTTACATCAATTCTCATCTTTTCCCCCTGTGCGTAGACCTTTTTTATATCACTCGTCGCGAACAACCAGCAATCCGCCGTATGCTATCATTCGGGCAAATAAATCAGGTTGTTGAGGAAAAAATGGGAGCCACCCGCAAAGGGATGCTGAACGTGCTGATCGCCGCCGTGCTATGGGGCAGTTCGGGCGTATGCGCGCAATACATCATGCAGCAGAGCCAGATGTCATCTCAGTTTTTAACTATGGTGCGTTTGCTGTTTGCGGGCCTCATCCTGCTGATGCTCGGCTTTGTGCACGGTGATGGCATTTTCCGCATTCTGAAGAACCGCAAAGACGCGCTGAGCCTGCTGTTGTTTTCACTTGTCGGTGCGCTGACTGTGCAGCTGACCTTCCTGATGACCATCGAAAAATCGAACGCCGCTACGGCGACGGTCTTACAGTTCCTGTCGCCAACCATTATCGTGGCGTGGTTTGCGATAGCGAAGAAATCCCGCCCCGGGGGTCTGGTGTTCGCCGCCATTTTCACTTCGCTCATCGGCACGTTTTTGCTGGTGACGCATGGTAACCCCACTTCGCTTTCCGTTTCTCCGGCAGCGGTGTTCTGGGGAATTGCCTCCGCTTTTGCGGCAGCGTTCTACACCACTTACCCTTCCACGCTGATTGCGCGCTATGGCACGCTGCCGATCGTCGGCTGGAGTATGCTGCTCGGCGGCGCGTTCCTGCTGCCGTTTTACGCCGGGCAGGGGATGAGCTTTACGATTAACGGCAGTCTGCTGCTGGCGTTTTTCTATCTGGTGGTGATTGGCACTTCGCTGACCTTCAGCCTGTACCTGAAAGGCGCGCAGATGATTGGCGGCCCGAAGGCCAGCATTCTGAGCTGTGCGGAGCCACTCAGCAGCGCGCTGCTGTCGGTGCTGCTGCTTGGGGTCAGCTTTGCGCTGCCAGACTGGCTGGGAACACTGCTGATCCTCTCTTCGGTGATCCTGATTTCCCTGGATTCCCGGCGTCATGCGAAGCTCAGCTGAGGGTCAAAAATGTCAATCATGCCTTTGCGCGATAATTTTCATAATCTACTGATTTAAAAATAAATTATCCGCTCCAGATTTGCGAAAAAGCGGGCCTGCGTATAGAGTTATACGATGATGTTGCAACAGAAGAGACTTACCATGAAAACAGTTCCTTTGTTCTGTCTGCTGGCCTGCCTCGCTGTCCCGGCCGCTTTCGCCAGCACACCGCTTCAGGGCCTGCAGTTTGAGCAGCAAAAGCAGCAGGTGCTGAAAGACATCAAGAAAACCTGTACGCCCAGCAAGAACATGAGCGACAACGACTTCGCCAACAAGATCCTGTCGTCTGAGGACAACAAGCGCCACGTTCAGGACGCTACGGTTGCTCTTGAGCGAAATAATCAGAAGTATTACTGGGATGCGATCGGGCAGATCCAGTGCCCGGATATGTAATCCGGGCTTCGGTTATTTGATACGCACTTTGCTCGCCACCAACAGCGCGGTAAGCAGCATCAGGGTGCCGGAAAGCATCAGCGGCGAAAGCAGGCCGAAATGGTCGAGCGCCACGCCGCCCACCGCCGCACCGCAGGTATTCGCCAACTGGATCACCGCCACCTGAATAGACCCGGCCTTTTCCGCCTGATCGGAGAGCGAGCGGGTGATCCACGTCGACCAGCCTACCGGCACCAGCGCAAAAGCGAAGCCCCAGATAATAGCTACCGTAGCTGCCACGATTTTCTCACTGCCCCACAGCACTAACACCGCTGCACTGATCGCGAGAATAAGCGGTGCGCAGGCCAGCGCACCCTTCACGGAACGCTTGAGGATCGGCGCAGACAGCGACGTGCCCACAAAACTGGCAATACCAAAGCTCAGCAGCACCAGCGTCAGGCCGTCGACGTCAAAGCCCGCCAGGGTCATGAACACCGGGCGAATGTAGGTGAAAAAGGCAAACTGTCCGGCAAAGGCCAGGAAAATAGCGGTCATCCCCGCCAGTACGCCAGGGCGCTTCAGCAGGCCGAACATGTTGGTCTGATGCCCGGTTTCTCCAGGCAAAGAAGGCAGCGCTTTCCACACCCAAACCACGCAAAGCAGGCCCATGATCGCCGCACCGTTAAAGACGTTACGCCAGCCGATAATCCCGCCCAGGAAACTGCCCAGCGGCGCGGCAATCACCAGCGCGATAGAGACTGCGCCAAAGATGACCGACAGCGCTTTGGGTACGACGCGAGCCGGAACAAGGCGCATCGTCAGGGACGCGGACATCGCCCAGAAGCCGCCCAGCGCCAGGCCCAGACAGGCGCGACCCAGCAGCAGCATGCTAAAACTTGTCGCGAACGACACCAGCAGGCAGGAGAGCGTCAGCAGGACGGCAAACAGGATAACGATATAGCGCCTGTCCGTTTTGCCTATGACATGGGTAACAAACAGGCTGGCGAACATCGCCACAAAAGCGGTGGTGGTCACGGACTGCCCCGCCACGCCTTCGGTAATGCCCAGCTCCTGGGCCATCGGCGTCAGCAGGCTAACCGGCAGAAATTCCACGGTGATAAGACAGGCCACGCAGAAGGCCACGGCAAAAACCGCCGACCAGTTAGGCCGCGTTAGCGTTTCGCTGTTGGGGAGAGTGGCTGTGCATTCGCTCATGATGACCTGCGCATTTTGGTGAGATAGTTACGCAGTGTAGCATTTTAAGTGTGACGGATTTAACGTTTTAGCAACTATGCAGACAGCTGTGCCGCTTTTCCCCCTCTCCCTAACCCTCTCCCAAAGGGAGAGGGAATTGTACGGTGCATGGTCCTCCCCCTCTCACCAGGGAGAGAAAACTGTACGGAGCCGGTCTTGATTTTCCCCCTCTCCCTTTGGGAGAGGGCCGGGGAGAGGGGAAACAGCATTACCGAGCCTTACGAGCCGCCAAAGCCAGCCCGTCAATCCACTCCTGGTGCCCGTTAATCATCGGATTCGGCGTAGTCGCGGCCAGCTGCTGCGCCGGAATGCCCTTTTGCGACTCCTGGGTCAGAATGCGCACGCGGCCGCCCGGTAAATCCTCAAACAGCCAGGCGTGGATCACATCGAGGCGGGTATTTTCATCGCCCTCCACCCAGCCGTGCCAGGCAATGCGAGCGGGCTGCCCGGCAGCTGGCGGCACGTATTCCGTGACCTGCGCCTCGACCGGGAAGCCAAAGGTGGTGAAGCGGAAGCGGGCATTCGCACTGAGTTCCGGACCGCTGCCGTCGTGAAAACGAATGTCTTCTGCGTTGCTGTAATAGCTGGGCCAAAGCCGGGTGTCATTGAGCTGTGCCCAGATCTCACGGGCGGTCAGTCCGGCAACGATGATTTCATTAGAGGCAAAGTTATCCGTGGTGCCAGGCAGGTAATCTTCCGGCCAGACAATCGCGCTTTGGGTTGTTGATTGGGTCATTTTGCACCTCGTCAGTCGATTAAGTTAACGAGGAAAAGTGTGCCGCGGAGAGTGATATAATTCGAATGACGATCGCTGATAGCGATCATCACTCATTGCTATATCAATGCAGCCAGGTGACGCCGTCTTCCGGCATAAACAGCTGATTATAGCGATACTGAAAGGCATTGAACTCCGCGTTATCGGGCTCAAGCTCACGCAGAAAGCCGAGCGCCAGGCGGATTTGCGCATCCGTGACCGGAGCCGCCAGCCGCGCCTTCTGCATCAGGCGATGCCAGTACAGCAGGTTGGTTTCACTACCGTCGACCACCGCCACCTGCCAGATCAGCAGTACCTGCGCCGCATTCTGCAAGTGCGCTTCATTAGGGCGCTCCAGATAGTGCAGGAACTCGTCTCCCGCCTTTTTTCCCATCTGGTCAATCATCGATTCTACCGGCATTGGCGTCACGCCAAGACGTTCACTCAGGCGCTTGATCGCCCGGCGGGAGTCCGAGGTCAGTACCCGAAATCCCACCACAAATACCACCACAAGGGTGGCTAACATCAACCAGATCATGCGTCCTCTCAGCTTATCTCAGCCCCGACATGATAATGACATCCACCGTTAAGTCGACAGCCAGACATGCCATAATGTGATTTATCGCCGGATTGGAATGCCATCATGAATGCTGATATCAGGAATCTGGATTTAAACCTGCTGCGCGCGCTGGATGCTCTGCTGGATGAACGCAGCGTTACGCGAGCTGCGGCGCGTCTGGCACTGACCCAGCCCGCCGTAAGCGGCATGTTGACGCGTCTGCGTGACGCCTTCAACGATCCGCTGTTTGTCCGCGCACCGCACGGTATGGTACCCACGCTGCGGGCTCAGGCTTTGGCTGCCCCGGTTAAGCAGGTGCTGGCGGATATCGACACTCTGCTCCAGCCCGAAAGCTTCGATCCACAAACTGCCGCACTCACCTGGACTATTGCCGCCACCGATTACGCGCTAAAAGCGGTGGTCGTGCCCTTTATGGCCGCGCTGAAACAGCAGGCGCCTGGGATTCGCATTCGCGTGGTCGCGGTGGAAGCAGAAAAGCTATTAACTCAGGCCGAACGGGGCGAAATTGACGTGGCGCTGATGACCCCTTATTCCACGCCGGATGAGCTACATGGGCGGGCGCTTTACGAGGAAAGTTTTGTTTGCCTGCTGCGGGCCGACCATCCGGATGCGCAATCTCCGCTCACGCTCGACCGTTTCTGTCAGCTCGAACATATCCTGGTTTCCTGGCATGGCGACAGTTTCCGGGGGATAACCGACGAGGCGCTGGCGGCGCTGGGCCGCAAACGGCGGGTCGGGCTTTCGGTCAGCAGTTTTCTGGTAGTTCCGGAAGTGTTGGCGGTGAGCGATATGATTAGCGTGGTACCGCGACGGCTGGCGGAAGCGACTTCAGGTTTTTGCCTGCTGGAGCCGCCGCTGCCGATCCCCGGCTTTACCAAGAGTATGGCCTGGCATGAACGCAGCCACCGCGATCCGGCTCAACAGTGGCTGCGCAATCTGCTGCTGGAAACCAGTCAGCTATCACTCAAAAAACAGGCCTAGCTTGTTGAAAACGCCCGGATCGCTCTGATGGCGGATCACCTGAGTGACATCCTCCAGCTTATCTATCTGGCTAATCATCTGCTCGAGCCGCTGGTCGTTGTTGACCAGTAGCCAGATGCGGCTTTTATCGCTGTTCTGGATCGGCAGACAGAGAATGCCTTCGACGTTAAACGCGCGACGGGCAAACAGGCCGCAGACGTGGGTCATGACGCCAGGGTGGTTGCGCACGGTGAGTTCCAGAATCACGTTGTCATGAATTGCGTTTTGCATGGCTTATTCCCCCACCATTTCAGTATTTGCGGCACCCGGCGGCACCATCGGCCAGACTTTTTGTTCAGGGTCGATGCGTACGTGGATCAGCGCCGGACCCGGACGGGCGATGATTTCCTGCAATGCCGCCTGCGGATCTTCCGCTGCGTTCAAATCGCAGGTTTGCAGGCCAAATCCGGCGGCAATCTGCATAAAGTTAATCATCCCCGGATAGGTCGCCGCGAACACGCCCTGCTTGTAGAACAGGCTCTGCTGCTGATGCACCAGCCCCAGCGCTTCGTTGTTCATCAGGATGATTTTTACGTCGAGCTGGTTTTCCGCGGCGGTCGCCATTTCCTGAATGTTCATCATCAGGCTGCCGTCGCCGGAGAAGCACAGCACTTTGCGATGCGGGTTCGCCAGCGCCGCGCCAATCGCCGCAGGCAGACCAAAGCCCATGGTGCCAAGGCCGCCTGAAGTCAGCCACTGGCGAGGACGGTTCAGCGGATAAGCCTGCGCCGTCCACATCTGGTGCTGGCCCACGTCGGTGGTGACAATCGCTTCGTCGTCCACGCAGGCCGCCACGGCGTTTATCAGCCCGTAATGAGTCAGCGGATCGCCCGCTTCCGGAATTGTTGATGGGAACTCTTGCTGCAGATCGGCCACCAGCTGACGCCACTCGGAGCGCGGCTTCGCTTCAATCAGCGGGATCAGCTGATCGAGCACTTCGCCAACGTCAGCCTGCATCGCCACGTGCGCCTGCTTGATTTTACCCAGCTCAGCACGGTCGATATCGACGTGAATGATTTTGGCATTCGGGCAGAACTGTTCGGTTTTACCAATCGCCCGGTCATCAAAACGCGCGCCTAAAACAATCAGTAAATCAGATTCTTGCAGGATAAAGTTGGTGCTGCGCGCGCCGTGCATCCCGAGCATCCCCAGCGACAACGGGTGGGCTTTCGGCAGCATCCCGAGCGCCATCAGGGTCATAGTCGTTGGCAGGTTGGATTTTTCCGCCAGCTTGCGGATTTGTTCCGGCACGTTAATCACCCCGCCGCCCAGATACAGCACCGGGCGTTTAGCGGCGTTAATCATCGCGGCGGCTTCACGCACGTCGGCCAGATTGAAGACCGGGGCAGGCGCTTTGCAGCCCGGCATTGGCAGATCGTCGATATCGATTTCAGCGGTCTGAACATCCTTCGGAATATCCACCCACACCGGGCCAGGACGGCCAGACTGGGCAATGCGAAACGCATCGCTGATCACCTGCGGCAGTTCGCTAATGTCGCGCACTAAGTAGTTATGCTTGGTGATGGGGATAGAGATGCCGTAGGTGTCCACTTCCTGGAACGCGTCGGTGCCGATCATCGAGGCCGGAACCTGACCGGTGATGCAGACCAGCGGGATTGAATCCAGGCGCGCATCGGCAATCGCCGTCACCAGGTTGGTGGCACCCGGACCGCTGCAGGCCATGCAGACCGCCGGTTTACCCTGGGTGCGCGCCATGCCTTGAGCGATAAAGCCCGCGCCCTGCTCATGACGGGCCAGTACGTGACGGATTTGTTTGCTCTGACTCAGCGCATCGTACAGCGGCAGCACGGTACCGCCCGGGATCCCCGTGACAGTGGTGATCCCCTGGCGCTCCAGCAGATGAACGATTAACTGTGCGCCGGTAAAGCGCTTAGCCTGTGACTTGCTCTGTGACCCTGTGCCCGAAGTTGCCATGCTCCAGTCCTTCTTATTCTGGGCCGACTTTCCAGGGGGGCTTAAACGAAAAACCCCGCCCGGTTTGCGCCGGCGGGGTTTTGGAATCGTGTGTTCCGGACCCTACGGCGCATTGCCGACGACCACCACCACACGCACGACGACCACTGCGGCAGGTTGCGCAGTTGGTAGTAGGTTGATTGCGTTCAGGGTGATGTTCATTAGGGACCATGACGTTGTGTTATTGACTGGATTTATACAAGCACAGCTTTTATTCGCCAGCAAGGGCTTTATCGCGACTGGCGATAAAATGCGCCACCGATCACACTTCACTGCAAAAGCACAGAAATCCAGCGAATACGCATTCCGCAAGCTTACGTGCTGGCAACAATAGTTGCCGAGAATCGTTTACAAATCCTGCCTCGCTGCGCTTAAACAATCCCTGCTCAATGGTTGTTCTGTCATTTTACTGTGATAGATTCCTCCCGCGTTTCCGGGATGTGCCAGTCACATATTCTTTCTTTTTAACTCTTCATAATAAAATCATCGCAATGAAAAGGCATAAGAACGTCAGTCTGCTGTTGATGCTCGTCCTGCTGGTTGCCGTCGGACAGATGGCACAAACCATTTATATTCCGGCTATTGCCAATATGGCGCAGTCACTGAACGTCCGTGAAGGCGCCGTGCAAAGCGTAATGGCTGCTTATCTGCTGACCTACGGCGTTTCGCAGCTGTTCTATGGCCCGCTGTCGGACCGGGTCGGCCGCCGTCCGGTGATCCTCGTCGGCATGTCCATCTTTATGGTCGCCACGCTTATCGCCATCACCACCCACAGCCTGACTATGCTGATTGTCGCCAGCGCCTTGCAGGGCATGGGAACCGGCGTCGGCGGCGTGATGGCGCGAACTCTGCCGCGCGATTTGTACGAAGGCACGCAGCTGCGTCATGCCAACAGCCTGCTGAATATGGGGATTCTGGTGAGTCCGCTGCTGGCTCCGCTGATTGGCGGTGTGCTCGACACGCTGTGGGGCTGGCGCGCGTGCTACGGCTTCCTGTTGGTGCTGTGCGTTATCGTCACCTTCAGCATGGCGCGCTGGATGCCGGAAACGCGTCCGCAAAATGCGCCGCCAACCCGCCTGATGACCAGCTACAAAACGCTGTTCGGCAATGGCGCGTTTAACTGCTATCTGCTGATGCTGATTGGCGGCCTGGCCGGGATTGCGGTGTTCGAAGCCAGCTCAGGCGTGCTGTTAGGCGCAGGTCTGGGCCTGAGCAGCATGGTGGTCAGTATTCTGTTTATTCTGCCTATTCCGGCGGCGTTTTTCGGCGCGTGGTTTGCCGGGCGTCAGAACAAACGCTTCTCGAGCCTGATGTGGCAATCGGTGATTAGCTGCCTGCTGGCTGGGCTGATGATGTGGATCCCAGGCCTGCTGGGCGTGATGAACGTCTGGACGCTGCTGGTGCCCGCTGCCGTGTTCTTCTTCGGCGCAGGGATGCTGTTCCCGCTCGCCACCAGCGGCGCGATGGAGCCGTTCCCGTTCCTCGCCGGAACGGCTGGCGCACTGGTTGGCGGTTTACAGAATATCGGCTCCGGCGTGCTGGCGTGGCTGTCTGCCATGATGCCTCAGCACGGGCAGAGCAGCCTTGGCCTGCTGATGACGCTGATGGGCCTGCTTATTCTGCTGTGCTGGCTGCCGCTGGCCTCACGCTTTAACCAGCATCAGCAAACGATCTGACACTCTGCTGGCGCAGCATCACCATCAGCTCCATCGGTGAGCGGCGCTGGCGAATCAGATCGCGCATCACTTTCATGTGCGGGGCGGTATAGGTGAAAAACTGCTGATACCCCTCGCACAGGGCGCTTTTTCCGCTGGCATCGCGATGTTTCGGGCAGTCACCGTTGCACAATTTCAGCGCTGAACAGGCCTTACACTCTTCCGGCAATGACCGCTTCTTATGCTGCCCAAAGGCGACCACTTCGGCGCTGGCGTTAATCTCGCTGAGCGTAGCGTGGTGAATATTGCCCAGCCGGAACGACGGGTAAACGAAGTGATCGCACTGGTAGACATCTCCATTGCTTTCCAGCGCGAACGCATGCCCGCAGGTTTCGCTTAGCGAACACATCTGCGAGGAAAAGCCGTTCCACACGCCAAGCGCAGAATCAAACAGCTGCACAAAAATCCGGCCCACATCTTCACGCACCCAGACGTCAAACACCTCACATAAGAAGGCTCCCCACTGTTCAGCAGGCACCGAGTATTCGTCCGGCTGATGATGATCGTTCATCTCCAGCAGAGGGATAAACTGCAGGAAAGGCGTGCCGAGCCCGCGCAGATAGCGGTACAGCTGCCGGGGATGCTGGCTGTTCAGGCGATTCACCACCACCAGCAGATTAAACTCTACCTGATGGGCTTTCAGGCACTCAATGGCCTGCAACACTTTGTGGTGTGTCGGCTTGCCGCTACGGCTGACACGGAAGGTATCGTGCAGCTCCGGCGGCCCGTCGATTGAGATGCCCACCAGCCAGCCGTGTTCTTTGAAGAACTGGCACCATTCATCGTTCAGCAAGATGCCATTGGTCTGGAAAGCGTTGTAGATGCGTTTTTCTCCAGCGTAACGCTGTTGCAATGCGGCTACCCGACGGAAGAAATCCAGCCCGCACAGCGTGGGTTCGCCGCCCTGCCAGGCGAACTGCACATCATCACCCGGTTGAGCTTCGATATGCTGACGAATAAACACCTCAAGGGTGTCGTCATTCATCACCGATTGTTGAGTTTTATCGAGATAGAAGCAGTAGCGGCAGTTGAGGTTACAGCGCGAGCTGGCCGGTTTGGCCATGACGTGACATCCTGTCATTTCAGTCCCTTATAGTCTGCTAATGAGGTTTTGTAAGTGGGTTATAGCAAACAATAAAGCCAGCGACAGGACCGCGAGGGCGATCAAAAATTTGTCACGCACCGCGCGACTTTGAGAAAAATCTTGTCTGGAGACATCCATTAGTTTGCGGCTGCGGGTGTAGGTCCACAGGATAAACCCCACCACCATCAGCACCGCGACTGAAAGCCAGAACGGTGTCCCGGCCCGGTGCCAGTTGTGTTTAATGGCCAGCGCCATCAGCGCGCCATAGCCGAGCAGCGTGCGAAACCAGGCCAGCGAGGTGCGTTCAGGCTGCAATCCCGGGTCGTTTTCACGGCGGGCTTTGCGATTTTCAACCATAGAACACCAGCGCGATCACCACTACCGCGACGGCCACCAGCGCAACGCTGATGATCAGCAGACCGCGCGTGTAGGGTAAATCCTCTTTCAGGCGCATCGCCTTTTCATTGTTCAGCCAGCGCAGATAGCCGTAAATCGCCAGCGCTCCGGCGAAAAGGCACAGCAGCAGCGCGAGCAGTTCACGGATAAACGGCGTGGCGAAATCCGGCGCCAGCTGATCCAGCCCGACTCCTGCGGCCAGAAAGCCCAGCGCGGTGCGGATCCACGCCAGAAAAGTACGTTCGTTTGCCAGCGAGAAGCGGTAGTCCGGCGCTTCGCCGAGGCGGGATATTTTCATTTCAGGTCCTTGTTGTTAGTTTTATAGCGGAAGTTTCCCCTCTCCCCGGCCCTCTCCCAAAGGGAGAGGGAGAAATTCAAACCACTCCATACAGTTCCCTCTGCCAAAGGGAGAGGGAGAAATCCAGACCGCACCGTACAGTTCCCTCTCCCTGGGGAGAGGGTTAGGGAGAGGGGGCCGGTCATCAAAACTTCTGCGTTTTATCTTCCACTTTAACACCCTGAGTCGGCAGGCCGGTATCGTAATCCCGTACTACGGGTGAGTAACCGTCCTCCGGGCGAGGGCGAAACGCTCCCATCCAGCGCGGTTGTGCCTGCACACGCCACGGACGCAGACTCCACTGATAGGTCCGGAACGGATCGCGGATTTTATCCATGTAATCGAGTAGTTTGTCGTGCATTTCGTCGCGAACTTTTGCGTAATCCGCATTTTCAATCAGATTGTGCAGTTCGTCCGGGTCGCTATGCCGGTCGTACAGCTCATCGCTGGTAAACAGGTTTAGCACCAACTTCCAGCGGTCTTCCACCCAGCAGCGCACCGGGATAAAACCGCCAAAACTGTCGTGCTCAATCTCGTAGCGGTTGAACTCCACCATCACGCCCCGCTCCGGGTTTGCCTGAAGGATATTCTCGCCGGGCAAGATGTCGGGCTTGTGAATGCCTGCCAGCGCCATCATCGTTGGCAGCAGGTCGATATGGCTGACCGGCGTATCCACCTGTTTTGGCGTGCCCTGTGGCGGACGCATAATCAGCGGAATGCGGGTGATATCGTCATACATCGCCGCTCCTTTGCTGATCAGACTGTGCGCGCCCATCATCTCGCCGTGATCGGAGGTGTAAATCACCCAGGTATTTTCCCGCTGTTCCGGCGTTAGCGCGTCGATCACCCGGCCAATCTGGTCGTCGACAAAATCGTTGCAGGCAAAGTACATCGGGTGATGGTAGCGCGCATCTTCGCCCACCGGGGACGGCATCGCCTGCGCCCACAGCCGGTGATGCTCCGGCTTGCCTTCAAGGCTGTCGCGCCCTTTGGCCCCCAGCTCGTAGTAAAAGTCCTGATATTTCTCGAGATACTCCACCGGACAGGTAAACGGGTGGTGCGGCTCATCGTAGGAAATCACCATCAGAAATGGCTCATCGTGAGGCTGACCGAGGAAGTCTACGGCCCGGTTGCTGATGCGGTGCGCCCAGGTAAAGGTCTCGTCAATCTGATGCTCCTGCAAATCCTCAACGCTGTTCAGCCCATTGCGCCACAGGCTGATTTGCTCATCCGTCAGTTCCGCCAGATAGTTCGCGCCGTCAAACCAGTACTCCGCATCCCACTCTGGTGGACAAACGCCGGTGCCAAAATAGTCGTGCCCGTCGAGATGCCACTTGCCGATGTAACAGGTGTGATAGCCCGCATCCTGGAAATAACGCCCCATGGTCGAGATGTTTTTTCCCGGCGCGACGTTGTTGGTCCACGGCCCGGACTGGTTGGCGTAGATCCCGGTAAACAACCCGGCGCGCGCGGGGGTGCAAACCGGCGAGCAGGTGTAGGCCGAATTAAAGCGGATCCCCTCATCGGCCAGTTTATCGATGTGGTTGGTATTCAGCGGCTGACCGCTGTAGCAGCCCACCATGTTGGTGGCCTGGGTATCGGTCATGATGAACAGGAAATTTGGACGGGTCATGGCTTTTCCTTTAAGTCGGTAGCGAAAACTGCAGGCTCATCCGTTCGGGCCTGCCTGCGGGAAAAAAGGAGGTACAGCACCACGGCGGCGGTGATGCCGTAGCTCAGAATGGTCAGCCACTGCACGTTGTAGCCGCCGAACTGCGCCAGCCCGGAGTAAACGCCGATCATCGCAAACAGAATGCCCACCGAGGCGATCTTCGCGTTTTTCCACGGCTTCATGTCGACGGCAAAGGCGTCATGGAATTTAAACGGTGTTGCGCGCGGTTTGATAGCGCCAATCACCAGCATCACCACCACGTTGATGCAGAAGGTGCAGGCCAGCACGTAGAGGAAATGGATATCGAATTTCACCAGGTAGTTGATGGTGATATAGCTGCAAATGCCGAGGAACATCGCGACCTTCGCGGCCAGCGCCGGAATACGCGGGAAGAAAAAGCCCATGATGATGATAGTGACCAGCGGCACGTTGTAGATGCCATTCAGCTGTTTCATCCAGCTGTAGAGCCCCTGCGGCGCGTTGGCTATCCACGGGGCGACAAGAATGGAGATCACCGCGATAAACAGCCCAAACTTACGCCCGACTCGCACCAGCTGCTCCGGCTGAGCGTTTTCATTGAGGATGCGGCGATAGATACCCATGCTGAACAGCGTGCTGGCACTGTTAAGAAAACCATTGAAGGTGCTGATCACCGCGCCAAACAGCACCGCGCCGAAGAAGCCCACCAGCGGAACGGGCAACACTTTGCTGACCAGCGCCGGGTAAGCCATGTCGGCACTCGGTAAATCCTGAAACAGGTGGAAGGCGATGAGGCCCGGCAGCACCAGAATCAGCGGGTCGAGCATCTTCAGCACCGCCGTCAGCAGCGCGCCTTTCTGCCCTTCCGCCAGGCTTTTTGATGCCAGCGTGCGCTGAACGATGCCCTGATTGGTACACCAGTAAAAGGTGTTAACGAGGATAAGCCCGGTAAATGCTGCGCCAATCGGCAGCGGATCGCCACTGCCGCCAATGGAGTTGAGCTTTTCCGCATGCACGGTGGTGAGACGCTCCAGCCCCTGAAAGAAGCTGCCGCCGCCCATCACCACCAGACCGAACACCGGGACCATCAACCCGCCAATCACCAGCCCGATGCCGTTTATGGAGTCGGCAATCGCCATCGCGCGCATGCCGCCCACCACGGCGTAGAGAATGCCGGCAAAGCCCAGCAGGATCACCAACAGCCAGATAGCCGCGCCCTGCGACAGCCCCAGCGAGTCACCCACGTGGAACAGGCTGTTCAGCGCCAGCGCGCCGGAGTAAAGGACAATCGGCAGGAAGCAGATGCCGGTGGCAATCAGAAAGCAGAGGTCGATGATGATGCGCGTGGTTTTGTCATAGCGCTCTTCAAGAAAGTCGGGAATGGTGGCGATGCCGCGCTGCAGATAGCGCGGCAGGAAAATCAGCGCCAGAAAGATCAGCGTGACCGCCGAAGTGACTTCCCAACCCATCACCGACATCCCGCTGCGGTAGGCCTGGCCGGACAGGCCCACCAGCTGCTCGGTGGAAAGGTTGGTCAGCATCAGCGATGCGGCAATCACCGGCGCTTTTAGCGAGCGCCCGGCCAGAAAATAGCCCTGTTGCGAGGCGGTATCCTGTTTACGGACTTTCCACCAGGTAATCAGCGCGACCAGTAAGGTAAATGCTATAAAGCTCACAATCTGTAGAGTGTTCATCTTGCAGCCCTTTCACGGTTTATTATGCCAGGGTTATGATCCCCGTTCGGTATTGCGCTGATAATTGGACGCGGGTGAAATAAAATGAATGGAAAAAGCGGGTTTTCGCATGTAAAAAACGAAACCACCTACAATATTCCGCTGGTTCTTGACGAAAATGTGATCTCCAGCGGCATTTCATTAATATCGCTTTGGCACACCCTGGCCGATGAAAGTTATCAGGTGATCTGGCCGCGTGATAAAAAGAAACCGCTGATCCCCAATTCATGGGTTGCTATCTATACCCTGCAGGGCTGCGGGGAGCTGCTGCTGCGCGACGGCAGCAAAATTACCCTTAACGGTAACTGCATCATTTTTCTTAAGCCCACGGATATTCAGGCTTATCACTGCGTCGGTTTGCTGTGGGAACAATTCTGGATGGAGTTTATCCCCACCAGCGTAATGGAAATTCCGCTATTACAAATGGGCATAATCTATAACGGAGAAGAATTTAATCGCGAGCTGGCAGAAGTGGCTTCATTAATTTCTTCTAAAGACCCTCTGAAAAACAAACTGGCGGTCGCTTTTCTGATAAAACTGATTTATCAGTGGATAATCCTTATTTCTGAAAATGGGAAAAAGGACGCCTGGCTGATTAAGATTGAGAAACTCCTGTCTGTATTACATAGCGATTTACAACACAACTGGAGCGTTCAGGAGATGGCGGTAAAAATGCAGTGCAGCGAGCAGTATTTACGCCGCCTGTTTTTGCGCTACACCGGTAAGACGCCGAAAGAGTATTACCTGGATGCCAGGTTGGATCTGGCCCATTCGCTGCTGAGACAAGAAGGGCAAACGGTGGGGAAAGTGGCCGATATGCTGAATTTCTTTGATTCTTTCCACTTCAGCAAAGCCTTCAGGAAGCGCTTTAACTTTGCGCCCTCAGAGGTTCTGAAGGCGCAAACAAGGTAGGGTTAAATTAATGCAGTTCCGGCCAGAAGGCTTTGTTCGCCTCAATTAAATCATCGAGGATCGCTTTCGCCACTTTGGCGCTTGGCACGGTTTTCGACAGCGTAAGCGCCTGCCACAGTTTCTGATAAGAGCGCTGTTCCCAGGCATCCACCACCAGTTTTTCCACCGCCACCTGCTGGCTCATCAGGCCTTTCTGGAAGTGCGGGATATCGCCCACCGTCAGCGGCTCCGGCCCGTTTTTGCCCACCAGGCACGGAATTTCCACCATCGCATCCGCATCAAAGTTATGGATAGCACCATTGTTCGGCACAATCAGCAGCATACGTTCCTGGGTGTTGAAGGCGATAGCCGTCGCCAGATCGACGATGTACGACGCATGTTCGTCAATTTCCAGCTCACCGGCGGAAGACTTCCCTGCTTCGATAATGGCCCGACAGGCACCGAACACGTGTTTTTCACGGTGATCCATCACTTCGTTGGCGCGGGTTCGCGCCGGGTTGGAATGCTCAACCACGTAATCCGGGAACAGGTAATACTTCAGATAGGTGTTCGGCATGGTATCCGGATCCAGCGCCTGTACATCTTTCGCTTTTGCAAAAGTGTCATTCCAGCTGGCTTCCGTATGCGGATCGTTAGAAGGCGGAACATAGCCGTTTTTAGCCACATGTTCGCGCAGCTTCGGCATCAAATCGTTGCCATTCAGATCTTCAATTGATGTCCACCAGCCAAAGTGATTCAGCCCGTAATAGCGCACGCGCATCTGCTTTCTGTCTTTCAGGCCGACGATTTGCGCCATCCGCCCTTCAATGCCAATCGGCATATCGCAGATATTCAGGATTTTCGCATTCGGACGCAGACGCCGCGTGGCTTCAGCGACAATCGCCGCCGGGTTGGAGTAGTTCAGCATCCACGCGTTCGGCGAGTACTGCTCCATGTAGTCGACCAGCTCCAGCACGCCGCCAATAGAACGCATGCCGTAGGCCATGCCGCCAGGTCCGCAGGTTTCCTGGCCGAGAACGCCGTGACGCAGCGGGATTTTCTCATCCTGTTCGCGCATTGGATATTTGCCTACGCGGATATGCGCCATCACGAAATCGACATCGGTAAAGGCCACTTTTGGATCGGTGGTGTAGCTAAATTCGATGTCCGGAGCCTGCTCTTTGAGGATGATTTTGCAGGCCTCTGCGATGACTTCCTGACGCGCGCCGTCGTTGTCATAGAACTTGAGTGCGCGAAGCGGGAAACGATCCCGGTTTTGCAGCAGCATCAGGACGATACCGGGTGTGAATGTGCTGCCACCGCCTGCGATAACTACTGAGAATTTTTTCATGATACAGCCTCCGTCATGGGGATTTGTTCGTTCGATAAAGGGGTTTTCATCAGGCTTTCCAGCTGATCGCGCACCTGCGGGACGTGCAGACCAACAATCACCTGAATGCCGTTGCCGCGCCGCACCACGCCGTGCGCGCCGAGGGCTTTAAAGACTTCGTCGCTTTCCGTTTTCGCCATATCCACCAGTGCAATTCGCAGGCGGGTGGCGCAGTTGTTGACGCTTTCGATATTTGCCGCGCCGCCGAGCGCTTGCAGGAAACCAGCGGCCTGTCCGGCTAACGGTGTAGGTTCATTGGCGGCAACTTTGCCGCGTGAGGCCTGATAATCGGCTTTGCTGTAGAGCTTAATTTCACTCTCTTCGCGGCCCGGCGTTTTGAGATTGAACTTCAGGATCAGCGCGCGGAATACCACGAACCAGATGCCGGTAAACGTCAGGCCGATCCCAATCTGGATAAACATGTTTGCCGCATGGTTGTGGAACATTGGGATCCAGTTCAGCGGCAGGAATTCGTTGAGCATGCCTCCGCCAAACATTCCTACCACGCCCGCCATGTACATCACGGCGGTCATAGTGGCGGCAAGAATCGAGTGAATGACAAACAGGAACGGCGCAATAAACAGGAAGGTGAATTCCAGCGGTTCGGTGATTCCCACCAGAATCGCCGTCAGGGTGGCGGGGATCAGCAGGCCCGCCACTTTCGCGCGGTTCTGCGGCGCGGCGGTAAAGTAAATCGCCAGCGCCACGCCCGGTGCGCCGAATACTTTTGAGTTGCCGTGCATCGAGAATCCACCCGCCGGGAACAGGTCTTTCAGCGGCTGCGTGCTGTGGCTGAATTCGTTCATATGCTGGATCCAGTACGGCTGCAACCCGCCTTCCACCACCGCCGGACCAAAGACAAACGGGCCATAAACAAAGTGGTGTAATCCGGTCGGGATCAAAATGCGTTCAAGGAAGGTGTAGATCCACACGCCCAGCGCACCCGCGCCGCTTAAAAAGGTTTGCAATGACTGAATGGAGAGCTGCACTTTCGGCCAGCACAGCAGCGTCAACCACGCGCAGGGCAGCATCAGGAAGAACGCCACAATCACCACAAAGGAGGTGCCCTGAAAAATGCCGAGAAAGACCGGGAGCTGCTTTTCGTAAAACCGGTTATGCAGAGCGGTGACGATGCCGGATATAGCGATCGCGCCGATGATGCTGGTATCCAGCGTCTTGATGCCCGCTACCATCGCCAGACCACTTCCGGCAACGGGTTCGCTGGCAAAATTGACGTGGAAGAAATCGCCCCAGACGGTGCCCATCGCGTTGATGAAATAGTTCCAGGTGAGGAAGCTGATTAACACCGCCAGACAGGCGCGACCGTGCGCATGTTTTGCCAGCCCAAGCGGTAAACCCACGGCGAAAATCAGCGGCATATTACGAAAGACGGCCCAGCCGCCCTCTTCGATGATTTTTATTAGCTGGAAAAAGACACTATCCGGACGCGTCAGCCCTTCGCCCATAAACATTGGGTTTTGCAGCATGATGGCGATACCGACAACCATGCCTGCAAACGGGAAGAGCAGCACCGGGGTGAACATCGCACCACCAAAGCGTTGTATCTGACTGAGCATTTTCACATCCTCACGGAAGCCTGTAGGGGAGCGGCCTTATTGGGTTTATGTGCTGGCCTGAATCGAGCATAAGAATTTTCTGCGTGAGCCACAGAGCGCGCCGCTGCGATTCGTGACCGCGTTCATGGTTTAAATCTTCACCATCAGGTCTACTTTTTGAGGGAAACTTAGACATGTTTATCCCCCGATATCCCGCTGATAAGGCAAAAGAGGTCTACTCGTGATCTACAAATCTATTGCGGACAAACTGCGACTTCGGCTCAATTCGTCGGACTACAGCGTCGGCAGCCCGCTTCCGGCGGAAAAAGTGCTGGCTCAGGAGTTTGGCGTAGCGAGGATGACCATCCGCAAAGCGACGGATTTACTGGTGGCATGGGGCCTGGTAGAGCGCAGGCACGGCAGCGGCACCTACGTGGCGCGCAAAGATGTGCATCATGAAACCACCAATCTGACGGGTTTTGTCGAAGTGCTACGCCAGCAGGGGAAAACGGTGGTCAGCAAAGTGCTGATTTTTGAAATGATGCCCGCGCCACCGGCTATCGCCAGCCAGTTGCGCATTCCGCTGCACACGCAAATCTACTTCTCGCGCCGTATCCGCTACGTTGAGGGAAAGCCGCTGATGCTGGAAGACAGCTATATGCCGGTGAAGCTGTTTCGTACGCTGTCGGTGGCGCATCTGGAGGGGTCAAAGTTTGAGTACATCGAGAATGAATGCGGAATAACGATTAGCGGCAACTACGAGAGTCTGGCACCAGTGCTGGCTGATAAACAACTGGCGCTGGCGATGAACGTGGCGGAACAAACCCCGCTGCTGCGAATTACTTCGCTGTCCTACAGCGACAGCGGGGAGTTTCTCAATTATTCGGTGATGTTCAGAAATGCCAGGGACTATCAGGTGGACTACCATCTGCGGCGCATCCACCCGGATAACCCGTTAGCCCATTCCCCAAAATAGCACCGCCAGCAGCTGCGGGGTGATGATGCGCAGGAACATCACCAGCGGATAGACCGTGGCATAAGAGAGCGCCGCCGCACCGCTGGTCGCGTGGAGGTTATTGGCAAAAGCCAGCGCCGGGGGATCGGTCATCGAGCCCGCCAGCATCCCGCAAATCGTCAGGTAGTTCATCTTCGCGAATATTCGCGCCAGAATCCCGACAGTCAGCAGCGGCACGGCGGTAATGAAAATGCCGTAGCCAATCCAGCTCAGCCCATCGCCTTCGGTCAGCGTGCGAACAAAATCGCCGCCAGATTTCAGCCCGACGACCGCCAGGAACAGCACTATTCCCAGCTCGCGCAGCGCCAGGTTAGCGCTCGGCGGCATAAACCAGTACAGCTTGCCAATACTGCCGATACGCCCGAGGATCAGCGCCATAATCAGCGGGCCGCCCGCCAGGCCGAGCTTCAGCGCAACCGGGAAGCCCGGAATAAACAGCGGCACGGAGCCCAGCAGCACCCCAAGCCCGATGCCGATAAACACCGGCAGCATTTGCACCTGCTGGAGTTTTTGCTGTGCGTTGCCCACTTCTGCCGCCACGGCATCAATCGAGGCCTGTCGCCCGACCAGGTTGAGAATATCACCAAACTGCAGGCTGGCATTGCTGCTGGCGACCAGCTCAACGCCCGCACGATTTAAACGGGAGATAACCACGTCATAGCGCTGTTTAAAGTGCAGATCGCGGATTTTCTTGCCCAATACCTTCTCGTTGGTGACCACCACGCGCTCAACGCGTAAATCCGTTCCCCGCGTGGACAGCGACGTTTCAACCTCTTTGCCGATCACCAGCCGGGCGTTTTGCAGATCGGCAGGTAAGCCGACCAGGTGCAGCAAATCTCCGGACTGAATCAGCGTGGCAGGCGCAGGAACCATCAGCATCTCGTCACGCTTCAGGCGCGAACAGATGATTTTATCGCTGTTGAGGATGGGCACGTCCTGAATCGCCAGGTTGTGCAGATTGGGGTTTTCCACCCGAATATTGATGGTATGCAGATGGCTTTGGCCGCTGCCGCTGCTGGCGTCGAACTGCTGAGCCTCTTTTTCGACGTTAATCCGGAAAAACAGCCGCACCAGCCACATGGTCAGCAAAATGCCACAGATGCCGAACGGATAGGCCATGGCGTAGCTCATGCCCATCTGATCAACCACCTCAAACGGAACGCCGAGATCGCGCAAAATCTGCTGCCCGGCCCCCAGCGCGGGGGTGTTGGTGACCGCACCCGAGAAGATACCAAGAATGACGGGCAGCGGAATGGCAAACAGCTTGTGCAGCAGCGCGGTCACCACGCCGCCAAGCACAACGATCAGAATGGCGAACAAATTGAGCCGCAAGCCAGATACGCGCAGCGAGGCAAAGAAGCCCGGGCCAACCTGAATGCCGATGGTATACACAAACAGGATCAGGCCAAATTCCTGAATGAAGTGCAGCATCGGGCTGCTAAGCGTGATCCCTGCCTGCTCAACAAAATGGCCTACGATGATGCCGCCAAACAGCACGCCTCCGATGCCAAACCCTACGCCGCGGATTTTGATATTACCGATCCACAGTCCCACCACTGCCACCAGCGCCAGTACGCTGACGGTTAATGCTATCTCACTCATTTTATTTTCCCTGTGAATAACATTACTGATTAAGGGGATTCTGGCAGAGCGGCGGGAAAATGTATTGATCGAGGCGCACAAAAAGGCCCTTGATAAAGGGCCTTAGAGGGATAAAAGTCTTTTTGCCTGATGGCGCTTCGCTTATCAGACCTACAAAACCAACAAACGATATTGGAATCGTAGGCCCGGTAAGCCTGCGCCACCGGGCATTTAGGTCTTAGCTATTCAAAGCAGGACGTTCGCTAATGGCGATACGCTGCGGGGCGATGGCCTCTGGCTCGTTGCGGGTTAAATCGATATGCAGCAACCCGTTAGTGAAGGTCGCGCCGCTGACTTCCATATGCTCTGCCAGGGTGAAGCTCAGGCTAAACGGCTGAGTGACCAGCCCCTGATGCAGCCATTTGGTTTCAGTTTCTGGTTTCACCGGCGTGCCTTTGACGCTCAGGCGGGTGCCTTCGAGCTGCACGTCCAGATCTTCCTGACGGAATCCTGCCAGTGCCAGCGTAATGCGGTAGTGGTTATCGTCGCTCTTTTCGATGTTATAGGGCGGGAAGCCTTGAGCTTCGCCGGAATTGAGCAGGGTGTTAGCCAGTTTGTCGAAACCGATCCACTGACGCAGCATTGGGGTTAAATCGTAATTACGCATGGTATTTCTCCTTCTGAGAAGCGAGTTTGGCCCGGCGAGTTGAAACTCACCATTGCTCCCTGTCGGCAAGCGTTGGGCGGTATTTTCAGGCGGCGAACACCGCCTGAGTAAAATTAGTTAATTTCGATACGACGCGGTTTATTCGCTTCAGGAATAATGCGTTCTAAATCGATGTACAGCAGGCCGTTGACCAGATTGGCACCTTTAATATGCACGTTTTCGGCAATCTGGAATTTACGCTCGAAGTTGCGCTCGGCAATGCCCTGATACAGATAGGTACGCTCTTTTTGCTCGGTCGGATGAGAGCCTTTCACTACCAGCAAATTGTCCTGGGCGGTAATTTCCAGCTCGCTTTCGGCAAAACCGGCGACCGCAATGGCAATGCGATAGTTATTTTCATCAACCAGTTCAACGTTGTACGGAGGATAACCGCCGTTGCTTTGGCTTTGATTATTTTCAAGCAGGTTGAACAGTCGGTCGAAACCAATGGCGGAACGATACAGCGGAGAAAGATCGAAGTTACGCATAGCTAACAGCTCCTGAAATCAGCGAGAATTTACTGACCTTCCACAATGGACAGGTCCTGAATGCCCCAAATACCCATCAGGCGTATTCGTTATCGGGCCACATTCTTTAAGTGGGCTCTCCGGAACATTTATCAAGGCTGGGGGTCTGACTTTTTTGCACTTTCATCCATAAGGCTTAGACTGGATACAGCACGGAAAGAGAAAGTGAGACAGGAGCCACAGAGCACCGTTTCCGGACTATTCATTTTTGCCACGGGCCGTTATAACCCGAGAGGCAGGTGCCTGAAGCGCCGACAACGACGAACGCATGATGAAAAAAATTATTCTGATACCGGTTTTATATTCAGGGATGCTGCTGGCGGGGTGTTCCAGCGTGATGAGCCATACCGGTGGCAAAGAAGGGACCTATCCCGGCACGCGAGCCAGCGCCGAACTGCTTGGCGATGACACCACCAACTGGGGAACCAAATCCCTGGTCGTCCTTGATATGCCCTTCACCGCCGTGGCTGATACGCTGCTGCTACCATGGGACCTGTTCCGCAAAGATACGTCGGTCAGATCCCGCGTAGAAAAGAGCGAGCAGCAGAATCAGGCGATGAACGCCGTGATCCCGCCTGCGCCGATGCCGTCTAACTGATTCAGCACGCTGTTTCCGTCATCCACAGCTGCCGGAAACCCCGGGCTTCCTGCATCCAGGCAATCTTCTTGCCATCCGGGGAAAAGACCACCGCGTCGGCCGACGGTGGGTTTTCATGAGCGGCCGTTAAAAAGCGAATCTCGCCCGTTTTCGCATCACACATCGCAATACGATTTTCCAGCACAAACCCCAGCTCTTTCCCTGATGGATGCCAGTTAAAGGCCGACTGAATGCCGCTGCACTTCGTCAACTGACGTAATCCGCTGCCATTCGGTGAAATCAGCCAGATCTGAACCACGCCAGCATCATCACGCATCAGAAATGCGATTTGCTCAGCCTGCGGGTTGCTGCGCACCCAGTGGCGCGGTGCGTTTACCAGGCCTGGAAACGCATTCTCGTGAGTGAACGTCAATCGGCGCTGCTTTACGCCTGCTGGCGGTGCGGGCATCGTACTTTCGCTCCCGCACAGAGGCATTTCGCCCACAGCTTTCCAGCCAGCTTCATCCTGCGGTAAATCCACGATAAACAGCTCAGGTACTTTCTCGCCGCTTTCAGAAACGGTATCGCCGATAAACGCCAGCTGCGCATTGCCCACCCAGCCTTCCTCGTAGGCACGGTTTATCTCATCGCTACCAGGTTTTGGCGCAGGCGTTGTGCTGCTGATGAGCACGCACCAGTGGCTGCCAGAATATTCACGAGGATGATGGCCAGCGGGCTTCACCGGCCCGTAAGGCACAGCCACGCCAACGTTGCGCAGGTCGAGAGCCGGATTGAGTTCATGCAGCACATGGTCGTTATAGGTGAAGCTCACGGCCTGTCCATTTGGGCTGTAGACATGGACGTGGCTACCGCCGCGCAGCGCGCCGGGGGTGAAAGGTGGGGTGATATCCATCGCATCCAGGTTGTGAGTTTCGCCCTGAAACGTCACCACGCCGCGACGGTGATGGAAATCGTACTGCCAGCCTGCATCGGGGTTTTCCGGCCCGTGAATAAACACGTAACGCTCTTCTGTGGGATGCGTAGTCACCACGCCAACGTGTGCCCCTTCGCCCGCACGATAAACGACATCGACTTCGCCCGTTTGTACATTCACCCGTTCGATGGTTTCCCCGGTGAATGAGGCGCCGGAAGGACGGACGTCAAACACCAGCCACTGGCTGTCCGGAGTCCAGGTTTGGGTGTTGGTCAGTTGATGATGGCGGGGAGCAAAAGTGATTTGTTTCATGGAAGTACCCTGATGCGCAGACTTCGCATCAGGGTATAGCAAGGCAGGAAATTAGCCTACACGTTTCACATCGCCGACCAGCAGGATGTAGGAAAGCGCGCCGACCAGGGTGATAGCCGAGATATAGCTCAGCGCCGGAGCAAAGCCGTGGGCCTGTGCCAGGTAGCCAATCACCAGCGGAACGGTGATCCCGCCCAGGCCACCGGCGAAGTTGAATACGCCCCCGGTCAGGCCAATCAGACGCATCGGAGCCAGAGAGGACACCAGCGACCAGGTGATGGACGCAAAGCCGTTACCGAAGAACGCCACCGCCATTAGCACGGTGATCCACACCGGGTCGTTGGTGTAGTTCGCACCCATAATGCAGGTGGAAATCAGCAGGCCGCAGATGATCGGCAGCTTACGTGCGAAGCCAATCGAGAAGCCTTTCTGCACCAGCTTGTCGGCAATCCAGCCGGACAGCAGCACGCCCACGAACGCGGCCAGGAACGGCACGGTGGTCATGAATCCTGCATTTAACGCGGTGACGCCTTTCTCCTGGGTCAGGTAGTTCGGGAACCAGGTCAGGAAGAACCACAGGGTAGAGGCAATCGCAAACTGGCCGAGATACACGCCAATCAGCTTACGGTGGAACACCAGCTTCCAGTCCGCTTTGGTCAACGGCTCGCTCTTTTTATTTTCAACCGGCGCATCGCCGTCCACCAGACCGCCGCCCTGCTGAATGTAATCCACCTCAGCCTGGGTGATGCCTTTGGTTTTACGCGGAGACTGATAAACCTTGAACCAGATGATTGACCAGATAATCCCGATACCGCCGGTGACAATAAACACCCAGTGCCAGCTCAGCGCTTCCTGGATCCAGATCAGCAGCGGCGTGAGGAATGCCAGGCCAACAAACTGCCCGGAAGTATAGAAGCCGACCGCGGAAGCACGCTCGTGCTCCGGGAACCAGCTGGTGACCATACGGTTATTCGTCGGGAAAGCCGGAGCTTCAAAAATCCCGGTGATAGCACGCAGACCAATCAGCGACAGCAGGCCGGTAGCAAATCCCTGGAACAGGGTCGCAACGGACCAGCCAAAAATGGCGATGGTATAGGTCATGCGTGAACCCAGGCGGTCAAGCACGCGGCCACCGGGGATCTGACACAGGGTATACATCCAGGCAAACGCCGAGAAGATATAGCCCATCTGGGTTTTGGTGATGCCAAATTCTTCCTGAATATGCGCGGAAGCCACGGCCAGGTTGGCGCGGTCAACGTAGCAGATAACTACGGTAATAAAGATCATCAGCAGCGTCAGATAGCGACGGCGGCCAGTTTTTTGTGCGGTAGTCACAGAAATATCCATTAATCTGTCTCCAGATTTTGGGCATAGCGAAGCCTGTCCCTATGCCCTGTTATATACAGAGGGTTATATTTTTTGTATTTAATATTTTTGCCCGGTGCGCCTGGCTTACCGGGCTTACGAAGCGGAAATTACCACTCGGCTACGCTACCATCCGGATAACGCCATAACGGGTTACGCCAGTCCGGCGCCTGCTTGCTCATTTCGATGACTTTCTCTTCGTCAATCTCCACGCCCAGGCCCGGCTTCATTAACGGTTTGAAGAAACCGCCTTCCATGCTGAAGTCTTCTTTGTTCTTCACAAAATCGAGCAGCTCTGCGCCTTTGTTGTAGTGAATGCCCATGCTCTGCTCCTGCAGAACGGCATTACGGGAAACAAAGTCCAGATGCAGACAGGCTGCCAGCGCGATTGGCCCCAGAGGACAATGCGGCGCAATCGCCACGTCGTACGCCTCTGCCATACCGGCAATTTTGAAGCACTCGGTGATCCCGCCTGCGTGCGAGAGATCGGGTTGCAGGATGGCGATACCGCCCGCTTCCAGCACGCGTTTGAACTCAAAGCGTGAGAACATGCGCTCACCGGCAGCAATCGGAATATGGGTTTGTTCGGCCAGCTTCGGATAGTACTCCGCCTGCTCTGCCAGCACCGGCTCTTCGATAAACAGCGGGCGATACGGCTCCAGCTCTTTGATCAGCACTTTCGCCATTGGCGCGCTGACGCGGCCGTGGAAATCCAGACCAAACTCAATTTCATTACCGAAGGCTTCACGAATTTGCGCGACGGTCTGTACGGCTGCATCCACGCCGCGGGAGTTTTCGATAATGCCCATCTCTTCACAGCCGTTGAGCTTGAAGGTGTCGAAGCCGATATTACGCAGCGATTTAATGCCGTCGATGACTTCTGCCGGACGGTCGCCGCCGACCCAGCTGTAGGCTTTGATTTTGTCGCGGACCAGGCCGCCCATCAGCTGCCAGACCGGTGCGTTGAGCACTTTGCCTTTGATATCCCACAGCGCCTGGTCGATACCAGCGATGGCGCTCATCATGATTGGGCCGCCGCGATAGAAACCGCCGCGATACATCACCTGCCACAGGTCGTTGATGCGAGCCGGATCCTGACCAATCAGGTATTCGCTCAGCTCGTGCACGGCGGCTTCCACCGTGCGCGCTTTACCTTCAATAACCGGTTCGCCCCAGCCGACAACGCCTTCATCCGTTTCGATTTTCAGGAACATCCAGCGCGGCGGCAGGCGATAAGTCGTCAGTTTAGTGATTTTCATTGCGCGGCCTCCTGGTAAGCCTTCACGAAGGCAGCAGCCTGTTTCGCAGTTTGTTCAACGGATTGTCCGGCGCGATACAGATCGCTGCCCAGACCAGCACCGGCACAGCCAGCCTTCAGCCAGACGTGCAGATTCTCTGGCGTCACGCCGCCGACGGCAAAGACGGGAATCTCTTTCGGCAGCACGGCTTTCAGCGCTTTGACGTAGTCCGGGCCAAAAGCTGAAGAAGGGAAAATTTTCAGCGTCTGCGCGCCTGCTTCCAGTGCGCTAAACGCTTCGGTTGCGGTGGCGCATCCGGCGCAAACGGTCATCCCGTGGGCAACGGAACGACGGATAACCTCAGGATTGGTGTTCGGGGTCACCACCAGTTTGCTGCCCATTGCAGCGAGGGTTTCTACCTGCTCCGCTTTCAGCACGGTTCCGGCACCAATCAGCGCTTTATCGCCAAATTCGGCGACCATCGCCGCGATGCTGACTTCCCAC
Source organism: Enterobacteriaceae bacterium 89 (assembly GCA_014156375.1). GTDB lineage: Bacteria > Pseudomonadota > Gammaproteobacteria > Enterobacterales > Enterobacteriaceae > Scandinavium. Next base: position 1,967,920 of record RQJH01000003.1, read on the forward strand.
TGCGGTGAGTTCAGGGGAATTTCAACCGCGTCAAAGCCCGCGTCGAGAAGTGCAGCGACGTGATCGCGCGCTTCTTCTGGTTGGATGCCACGTAAAATGGCGATCAGCGGAAGTTTAGTTTGCCACTGCATGGGCGATGCTCCTTATGCCTGCCTGAAATGCCTTATCGCCGGAAACCCAGGTCGCGCGACGACCAGTGGCGCGAAACGCCTGCTGGTAGCGGTCGGCGAGGGATTTTCCTGCAACGATCGTAATCTCCTGCTCACCGGGGAAGCGCTCGCACATATTGGCGACTTCCGCTCCAATCAACAGGCCTGATAAAAACTCGCTCACCTGCTCACGCGGCAGCGTGCCTAACACATGAGAGGCGCGAATTTCGAAGAGTTGTGGCAGCAGTGCAGGCTCGCAGAGCCCTTTTTCCAGACCGGTGGTGAAGGCTTGCGCCGAGGCTTCCTGCTCTGGCAGCCCTGCGCCCACCAGCGAGTGGTTCAGCAGCAGGTGGTGAAGCTCACCGGTCATCACGGTCCGGAAATCAAAAACTTGTTGGTTGTCGGCCAGCACCCATTTGCAGTGGGTGCCCGGCATGACGTAAAGCGGGGCAGGCGCCAGGTGACGGGCCCCTAAAAGCTGGGTTTCCTCGCCGCGCATCACGTTATGGTTATCATCACGAGAAACAGACAGGCCCGGAATTATCCAGACTTTGTCGGCAACTGGCGTTAACTGCTGGCCAATTGCGGAGAAATACACAGGAACTGGCAGATAAGGGGCGATTTTCCAGCCGACGTTGCTGCCCACCATTCCGGCCATCACTACCGGCGTTTCAGCTTCGCGCCAGCCCGCCGTGATTTCCGCTAACACCGCTTCCGGGGAACGCCCGTTGAGTCGGGTCACTCCTGCTTCTGACTGCCGGCTTTCCAGGCATTCGTCGTCCTGATAAAGCCAGGCGCGCAGGTTGGTCGATCCCCAGTCGATAGCGATGTAGCGTGATGTCATGTGCTTTCCTTTAGCCTTCGTGTGGAGCTGGCGATCATCGAAAGCGCCGCCTGCTCTGCCGCATGGCTGTCCTGATGCCGGATGGCGTCGAACAGCGTTTTGTGCTCCTGGAGCGTTTGCGGCATGTTGGCCTCATCGCCCATCCAGGTGCGTTCAAATACCGCCCGCTGTAGCGAGCTGATCGCAATGCTTAACTGCTGCAACACCGGGTTGTGTACTGAAGCCAGCACCGCTTCGTGATAGCGGATATCCGCCTCATTGAAAGCATCTCGATCCTGGTTGTTGGCAATCATGTCGTTCAGCGCCGCCTCGATTTGCGCCAGATCGCCTGAAGTCGCACGTTCTGCCGCCCAGCGCGCGATGGCTGGCTCCACCAGGTTTCGCACTTCGCTCATCGCCAGAATCAGCCGTGGGTCGTAGTCGTTTTCCAGCACCCACTGCAAGACCTCGGTATCGAGGTAATTCCACTGATTGCGCGGCGCCACAAACGCGCCGCGATAGCGCTTCATCTCGATAAGCCGCTTCGCCATCAGCGAGCGGAACACTTCACGGATGATATTGCGCGAGGTTTCAAACTCTTCGCAGAGCTCAGCCTCGGCGGGCAGTGCGGCACCCGGAACATATTTGCCGCCAACAATTTGCTGCCCAAGAGCGATGACGATGCGGTCGGTTTTGTTAATGGTCATAAACGCGTCCTTTTGCGATTTCACAGCCATTACTTTACCGCCTGCGGCGCAATTTTCCTCATCATTGCACTACAAACCGTGTCGCTAATTTCGTATCAATGACAAGATGGTAGTACAATAACACTTAGTTGTACTACAATTTAGATCGCAAAACAGGCAGCTCGTCACAAAATTGTTCAGTCAGGTCATCGTCAGATAACAAAAAAGCCCGCGCACAAGGCAACGGGCTTTTGTTGAAAGAAGGGATGAATCAGTTCAGCACAAACTTCTCGATCGCGTAGGCAACGCCATCTTCAAGGTTAGATTTGGTGACAAAGTTGGCGACTTCTTTCACTGAAGGGATAGCGTTTTCCATCGCCACGCCCATTCCGGCGTATTCAATCATCGCAATGTCGTTTTCCTGATCGCCAAGCGTCATCACTTCTTCCGCCTGAATCCCCAGCGCGTCGGCCAGAGACTTCACGCCCGTGCCTTTATTGACGCGTTTATCGAGGATTTCGAGGAAGTACGGCGCACTTTTCAGCACGGTGTATTTTTCCTTCACTTCCGCCGGGATGCGGGCAATCGCCTTATCGAGGATCTCCGGTTCGTCGATCATCATCACTTTCAGCAGCTGAATATCCCGCGCCATGTTTTCTGCTTCGCAAAACACCAGCGGAATGGTCGCCACGAAGGATTCGTGCACGGTGTAGTAGCTGACGTCGCGATTGGCGGTGTAAAGCGTGTTGCGATCCAGCGCGTGGAAGTGTGAGCCGACGTCACGGGAAAGCTGTTCCAGATAGCGGTAGTCATCATAACTCAGCGCCGTTTGCGCCACGGTGCTGCCATCGCTGGCTTTCTGCACCAGCGCACCGTTGTAGGTGATACAGTAATCACCTTCCTGCTCCATATGCAGTTCTTTCAGGTAGCTGTGAACGCCGGCGTACGGGCGTCCGGTGGTCAGCACCACCTTCACGCCGCGCTCACGCGCCGCAGCAATAGCCTTCTTGACCGCAGGAGAAATCGTGTGGTCTGGCAGCAGCAATGTTCCGTCCATGTCGATTGCAATGAGTTTGATAGCCATAAGGTCCCCGGGATAAGTGAGTTCTCACTCATGCTAACGCGATTTAGCTCAAAAAACAGCAAAAGAGTCTGGAGAAAAGGGGGATGGAAGTTTGGGGCGGGAATCCTCTTTTAGAGGCAGTTCCCCTCTCCCTAACCCTCTCCCGGAGGGAGAGGGAACTTGTCTGTGCGGTTTTCTCCCTCTCCTTTTGGGAGAGGGCCGGGGAGAGGGAATTTCTGAACTTAAATATCGATATTCGCAGCTTTCAGGGCGTTCTCTTCGATAAACGCACGACGCGGCTCAACGGCATCACCCATCAGAGTGGTGAACAGCTGGTCAGCGGCGATGGCGTCTTTCACGGTCACGCGCAGCATGCGACGGCTGTCCGGATCCATGGTGGTTTCCCACAGCTGTTCCGGGTTCATCTCACCCAGACCTTTATAACGCTGGATAGACAGGCCACGGCGGGACTCTTTCACCAGCCATTCCAGCGCCTGCTCGAAGCTGGCCACCGGCTGACGACGTTCGCCACGCTCAATGAACGCGTCTTCTTCAATCAGACCGCGCAGCTTCTCGCCAAGGGTGCACAGACGACGGTATTCGCCACCGGTGATGAATTCCTGATCCAGCGGGTAGTCAGTATCCACGCCGTGAGTACGTACGCGAATAATCGGCTCGAACAGGCCCAGTTCCGCGTTCTCGCGAACGTCGAGCTGCCACATGCTGCCATGCTGCTCGTTTTCGTTGAGAGTCGTCACCAGCGCGTTCACCCAGCGGGTTACGGTCTGCTCGTTGCTCAGATCAGCTTCATTCAGCGTTGGCTGATAAACCAGCTCTTTCAGCAGAGTGCGCGGGAAGCGACGTTCCATACGGCCAATCATTTTCTGCGCCGCGTTGAACTCGGCTACCAGTTTTTCCAGCGGTTCACCGGCAAGCGCTGGTGCGCTGGCGTTGGTGTGCAGCGTTGCGCCATCAAGCGCGATAGCGATCTGGTACTGGTCCATCGCTTCATCGTCTTTAATGTACTGTTCCTGCTTGCCTTTTTTCACTTTGTACAGCGGCGGCTGAGCAATGTAGACATGACCACGCTCAACGATTTCCGGCATCTGACGGTAGAAGAAGGTCAGCAGCAGCGTACGGATGTGTGAACCATCGACGTCCGCATCGGTCATGATGATGATGCTGTGATAGCGCAGTTTGTCCGGGTTGTACTCGTCGCGGCCGATGCCGCAGCCCAGCGCGGTGATAAGCGTTGCCACTTCCTGGGAAGAGAGCATTTTGTCGAAGCGGGCTTTCTCAACGTTGAGGATTTTACCCTTCAGCGGCAGGATCGCCTGGTTCTTACGGTTACGGCCCTGCTTCGCAGAACCGCCCGCTGAGTCCCCTTCCACGAGGTACAGTTCGGACATCGCCGGGTCGCGTTCCTGGCAGTCAGCCAGTTTGCCCGGCAGGCCTGCCAGGTCCAGCGCGCCTTTACGACGGGTCATTTCACGTGCACGACGTGCTGCTTCACGCGCACGCGCCGCATCGATAATTTTGCCAACCACGATTTTCGCGTCGGACGGGTTTTCCAGCAGATATTCGCTCAGCAGTTCGTTCATCTGCTGTTCAACCGCGGATTTCACCTCAGAAGAAACCAGCTTGTCTTTGGTCTGTGAGGAGAATTTAGGATCCGGCACCTTCACGGAAACCACAGCGATCAGACCTTCACGGGCATCGTCACCGGTGGCGCTGACTTTCGCTTTTTTGCTGTAGCCTTCTTTGTCCATGTAGGCGTTCAGGGTACGGGTCATCGCCGCACGGAAGCCTGCCAGGTGAGTACCGCCGTCGCGCTGTGGAATGTTGTTGGTGAAACAGTAGATGTTTTCCTGGAAACCGTCGTTCCACTGCAGCGCCACTTCCACGCCGATACCGTCTTTCTCGGTAGAGAAATAGAACACGTTCGGGTGAATCGGGGTTTTGTTCTTGTTCAGATATTCCACGAACGCCTTGATGCCGCCTTCATAGTGGAAGTGATCTTCGCGATTGTCGCGTTTGTCCTTCAGGCGAATGGAAACGCCGGAGTTCAGGAAGGAGAGCTCACGCAGACGTTTTGCCAGAATGTCGTATTCGAATTCGGTGACATTGGTGAAGGTTTCCAGGCTTGGCCAGAAACGGACCATGGTCCCGGTTTTATCGGAATCACCAGTGGCAGCCAGAGGCGCATCAGGCACACCGTGGGTGTAGAACTGACGGTGAATTTTACCCTGATTGTGGATAACCAGCTCCAGCTTCTGCGACAGGGCGTTAACAACAGAAACGCCTACGCCGTGCAGACCACCGGAGACTTTATAAGAGTTATCGTCAAATTTACCGCCTGCGTGCAGGACGGTCATGATCACTTCCGCCGCCGAGACACCTTCTTCCGGGTGGATACCCGTTGGAATGCCACGCCCGTCATCCTGTACGGAAACGGAGTTATCCGCGTGGATCGTCACGACGATGTCTTTACAGTGACCCGCGAGCGCTTCGTCGATAGCGTTATCCACAACCTCGAATACCATGTGGTGCAGACCGGTGCCGTCATCCGTGTCGCCGATATACATACCCGGGCGCTTACGCACCGCATCCAGCCCTTTCAGGACTTTGATACTGGAGGAGTCATAAGAATTCGACATCAACGTTTCTCGCTCATTTAAACTTGGGTTAATCCGTTATTTTACCTTTTTCCACGGTAAACATCTTCGAATTTTCATCCGACATGTCCAGAACGTGTTCAGCGCTGATGGCGCTGACGAAAACCTGTGATTCCGTCGCTTTCAGCCTGCTGGCTAAAAGACCACGACGTTCGTCATCAAGTTCCGAGGCAAAATCATCGATGAGGTACAGACAGCGTCTGCCGCTTTCGCGAGTCAGAAACTCGCCTTGCGCCAAACGTAGGGCGCACATCAGCAGCTTCAGCTGCCCTCGTGACAGCGTGTCTTCCACCGGCGCACTGTCTGCACGAATGCGGAAATCCGCTTTGTGCGGGCCGTGCGCGGTGTAGGTCAGCATTCTGTCGCGCTCAAAACTCCGTTCAAGCACCTCAGAATAGTCGGTTTCTTTTTCCCAGCCGCGCTGGAAAGAGAAACTCAGACTGAACTCCGGCAGGAACTGTTTGCAGGTATCTGCCATATCTTCCGCGATACCGGCGCTGTATTCCGCGCGCCAGCGGCTGATTTGTTCTGCCAGCGGGATGAGTTCAGTGTCCCACGGACGCAGCTGCGCGTAGCGGGTCACCTGGCGCAAAGCGGCATTACGCTGCTTCAGCAAGCGTTTGAGATTGCTCCAGGCGGTAAAGAATCCGGCTTCGTTGTGAAAGCATCCCCAGTCGAGGAACGCTCTTCTGTATTTGGGGCCGCCGTTGAGTAAAGTAAACCCCTCGGGCGTGATCAGCTGCATGGGCATTAACAGCGCCAGCTCCGCCACTTTATGGCCGTCGGTACCGTCAATACGAACCTTGCTGTCACCGAGCTTGTCTTTGGTGAGGCCAATGGACGTCTCGCGCTCCTGCCCCTGCAGTCGGCCGTGTAAAACGAACGATTCCTGCTCGTGGCGGATCACACGGCCAATCTGCAAACTGCGAAACGCCCGGCCATGGCCGAGCGTATAGATAGCCTCCAGCACGCTGGTCTTGCCGCTGCCGTTAGCGCCAACCAGGAAATTAAAGCCGGGGGATAAAGCGAGATCCGCGCTTTCGATATTGCGAAAGTCGCGAATAAGTAGGCGAGTTAGTGGCATCGTCCGCAGTTTTTAGAGCTTCACAGCCGCTTATTATGCCAGATTTTAGACAATTTTTAAACGCCGTTAAGCTATTCGTAGACGATTGAAAAGTTAACCAGCGCGTTGGCTTTCCCGCTTTTCGCCTGCGATGACGTCACTTTGTAGGCAGACAGATACTTAATCTCAACTTTGCCATCTTCGCTGCTGACGGGGATTTCCTGCGGCGCGGCGCCAGCTGCGGCAGGGAGCAGTTGTACCCCAGTCTCATCCGTGATCTTAATCCCCACGCCTGTGGCTCCTCCTTCTTCCAGCGCAAACAGCGAGCTGTCGTCGGCATCCGGCGTTCCGTCAAAGCTGACGTAAGCCCGTACCACGTTGCTGCAGTTTTCCAGCCCTATCGTGAAAGGTTCCTGATTTAGCTCTCTTCCCGCTGTCACGGGTCTTGGCAGGAGAACGGACCCCATCTCTACCTCAATGGACTTCTGCGTTAGCTCGCAGGCTGACTCTCTAATACTGATGGTAAAATGGATATCCCCCGGAGAACCGAGATCCGTCATGGCACTGACAGATGAGGCACAGAGGCTCAATAACAGCAGAATGGTTGGCTTCATCGCATTACTCCACTTCAACGCGTAAGGTGGCGATACCTTCATAACTTCCCCCCGCCGGAACTTTGCCTGTGGTACTGACCGGATAAGTCGTGAGACTGGTACTGGCATCCCGTTTTGTTTCGTCGTAAAGAGAACCGGCTTCCATTTCAACCATGCTGCTTGCGTCGTTAGGAATCAGCACTTTGCCGCCCGCCTCAATGCGCGCACCAATATTGTCGTTGCCCATCGCAATCGAGGTATTGTCGTTGGGGTTAGTATTCCCTTCAATTCTCAAATAAATTTTCACCCCGTCAGAGATATTGGTGCATTTAAGTTTGATATCGTGCTCTTGCTTTGTTGCACCTTCGGGCAATGCGCCTTTTTTGTCTTTAAAGTCACGGCCGTTAAACTCACCAAACGGAATTTCAAGCACCGAACCCGCGTCCATTTCACAGCCTTGAGGAACGGTAATGTAGCCAGAGAACTCAATATGATTGAGAGGAATACCTAAATTGTACACTCCTGCTTTCTTAGTGGCATAGACTGAAAGCAAAGTCGTTTTTGGAATGATAACCGTGCCAACAAACGGATGACGAATATAGAGAGAAACATTTCCCTGGCCGCCGGACCCCCAGGTTGACGGATTATCTTCATCACACTCTTTATAAGGATCTTTGTTAGATTTATCGGCAAATGGCACGCTGACATAACCTTCGTTTAATATTGATACTGCGGCAGAAAACTCGAGGTTTTCATTAACAATATAAAACTGGTTTCCATCATTATGTCCTAATGGCAAATCTGAAGTCGCTTTAAATAATGTTTCAGCGCCAGTAGGATCTGTCGGGCACTCACACCAGGCCTTATATGTCTCTCCGCTGCTCCATTTGTAAAAATCAGGAAATAGTGCACCTGAATGGTTCTTATCAGGTTCTTCTATCGTCTGGTTAACTTCAAATGAGTAAAGATACGGAATATTGTTTGCGGGGTGGCATGGGCCATAATCGCTGTAGGAACTGGCCGAACTCATGTAAGAGTAAGAGAAAAGGGAGATAAGCAGTGCGAACTGAGTAGTATGTTTCATTACATTATTCCACTTCAACGCGTAAGGTAGCGATACCCTCATAGCTTCCCCCCGCCGGAACTTTGCCTGTGGTACTGACCGGATAGGTGGTGAGCGTCGTGCTGGCATCACGCTTTGTTTCGTCGTAGAGAGAGCCTGTGTTCATTTCAACCGTACTGCTCGAATCATTAGGGATCAGTACCTTGCCGCCTGCCTCAATGCGCGCGCCAATATTGTCGTTGCCCATCGCAATCGAGGTATCATCGTTGGGGTTGGTATTGCCCTCTATTCTTAAAAAAATACTCACCCCGTCTGAGATATTGGTGCACTTAAGTTTAACTTCGTGCTCTTGCTTTGTTGCACCTTCGGGCAATGCGCCTTTTTTGTCTTTAAAGTCACGACCGTTAAACTCACCAAACGGAATTTCAAGCACGGAGCCTGCATCCATTTCACACCCCTGGGGGACAGTAATACGCCCTGAAAAGGTGATATTACTGATAGGCACCGGGGAGTAAACTCCGGCTTTTTTAGTACCGTAAATAGAAGCCAGTGTTATTTGTGGAATCAGTACCGTCCCCACAAAAGGGTGTCTGATATAGAGAGAAACATAACCTTCCCCTCCGGATCCCCATACGGCAGGGGTATCTTCACCGCATCCGGTATTATGCACGGATTCATTAGAGACATCGGTAAAAGGAATATAAACATATCCGTGGTTTAAAATACTTACCTGGGCAGAAAACTCAAGGTTATCATTCACGACATAAAACTGATGACCATCGTTATGGCCCAGAGGTAACGGTGACTCCGCCTTGAATAAGGTTGCCGCACCACTTGAGTCGTCCGGGCATTCACACCATGCCATATAGGATTCGCCGCTACTCCAGTGATAAAAGTTATCGAATAGCGATCCTGAGTGATTTTTCTCAGGTGTCGTGATTGTTTCATCAATGGAAAATGAATAGGCATAAGGCGTGTTATTCACTGGATGACACGCACCATAATCACTATAGGATGCTGCGGCCTGAGCGAATGAGCTGAACATTAAAATCACATACAGATATTTCATATTTAATCCTGGAAGCCCCGTCTTATTGACAGCGGGCTTGTAACTCAAGCACTGAGGCCTTTTCAGCTTTTTCTGGAAGTTGATAATTCACCCGACACTGTTTATCTGGCGTTTTGCCCCAGCTAACGTTGAGTTTTCCACTGTCCGGTAAACCGCTCAGATACAGCTCACCCTGTTCGCCCACAATGCCGCTTAGCGGGTCTGTCCGATCGTCTGCCAGAATCGCCGTTGCACCAAAGGGAACAACGCCACCGTCCAGGCGAGTGAGGGTCATCAGTACCCGTTTCCCCACTCGGGTGGCAAATTGGGCTTTAACAATAGCGCCGCGTGTTGGCACAACATTCACGAAGGCGCCATCTAAATCTACGTTTTCAGCCAGGGTATCGCTGCGCAGCGCTACCTCTGTTTCACGGTATGGGCTGGCGTAAGGAACAACGGCATGCCCGAAGCGGTCGACTTTGATCCCGACGTTATTCTGAACGCTGGCACCGTTTGCACCGGGTGCAGAAACGAGGATCATGGTCTCATTCAGCGGCTGAGATAGCGTGACCCCGTCGCCGTGAACAATCACTCCACCTCGCAGGCTGTAGTTCACCTGCTGATTATCTTTACTGTAGTTGTAACCGACATCCATATTGCCCGATGCTCCCTGATAGGAGAGCGAGGCGCTACCGCTGTTGGACTTGTCTTCGCTGGTATAGCCCTGCTGAATGTTATAGGTCAGGTTTTTGTCATCCAATGCCACGCCGCTCAGCCCAAGCTGATGAACAGCATGCCCGTCCTGATCTTGCGTCATGCGGTAATTTCCCCAGGCGCTTCCCAACGGAATGGAAAAACTCAGAGACCACATGCGATCGGTTTCATCCTGTTCTGGATATTCATTCCAGGAGTAGGCCAGACTGTAGCTGACGCGCCCCAGGCGACCGTTGTAACCCATGGTGTAAGTCCGATTTTTTTCACTCTGCTGCCAGTAATCCTGTTGGCTAACATTGAGATAAACCGAGCCCAGGCTTCCCATTTGCTGCGTCAGGTTTGCCTGCACCTGGCTGCGCTTGTGGTAACGCGCATAGTCGCTATCGGAGTCGTAGCGGGAATCGGTCGCTTCCTGAAAGGTGTAAAACCCGCTGGTGGAATAGCGATATCCGGCCAGGCGAACATCCGTTCCGCTACCAGCAAAACTTTTTGCGTACAGAAAACGCCAGGATTGCCCCTGAGAGGTTTCATCATTCTGCAGATCGCTATTGGCCTGAGTCAGATCGACAGAAATCGCCCCCAGATAGCCAAAGTTTTTCCCTAAGCCTGCGGCATAGGAACGGTAGTGATCGGAGAGCAATGTACCGCCGTATAGCGTCATGCCCCACGGCAGGCCATAAAGGGTGTTGATCTGCCCGAATGTTGGACTTCCGCTGGAGTAATTACCCGCACGATATTCACCCGCCGCCACGCTGTATTTCAGATGTCCTTCACGCTGAAAAATGGCAACCGAAGAATAAGGTTGAACAAACTTCTGCTCTGTTCCATCGTTTTCTTTGACGGTCACCGTCAAATCGCCGCTGTTTGAGGTGGGATAGAGATCGTTGATCTCAAATGCACCAGGCTGAACAAAACGTCGGTAAATCACGTAGCCGCTTTGTTCGATCACCACTTCGGCGTTGGTCTTCGCAATGCCCCTGACCACCGGTGCAAAACCACGCTGGCTGTCCGGCAGCATTTCATCATCAGAGGCCAAAGTGACGCCGCGCATGTTCACACTGTCAAAAATATCGCTGGCGGTGGAGGTATCGCCCATCGTCAGCTGTGACTTCAGCGCGACAATGTCTCGCGTCAGCCAGGTGCCAATGGTGTCCCAGTGATTTTCACCGTCCTGGCGATTCCATACGCTGTTATTGCGTAAACGCCACGGGCCAAGGTTAAATCCGCTGCGCATGTTGAGATAATAGTTATTGTCCGCCGAATCTCCGTTTTGCGTTCGGGTTTTACCAATTCCATTTTCATCAACGTAATGAACGGTCTGTGTTTCCCCATCATATTTACTGTTACTGCCGCTGAAGCTGTAATCCATAAACAGCGCAGTGATCCCTTCATCCCAGCGAGAAGGAGGGACAGTTCCGCGAGGAGTCTGCTGCATAGCCGCCTGTGGGAAGCTCAAGATTAATTTCTGTTCGTTGAAATCAAAGTGGCTGGTAGCGCCTGGAATGATCTCATCAAAGGCGACGCAGGCTTCCGCCGGTGATTGCTTTAGGGCTGGAAAACTGTCGGTACGCACCCCCATATCCGCCAGCTGCACCGCGCTCAAACAGGGGAAGAGGGAGTCTCCGGTTTGTTTAGACTGCGCCGCCGTGGCTTTATGAAACGACAGGGTACGAGGCTCACGAAGCACATCGTTAACAAGTACGTTGACGCGATAGTCACCGGGTAACTGTTGTGACTTAGTGTCATAAATGGAGAGATCGGCATGCTGATCGATACCCTCAACATTTTCCAGGAACAGCGGGTTAAATTTCCCAGCCCATGCCGGAATGCTGGCGGCAATAGCTAGTGCCATTACCGACCACTTATATCTCCCCGATAGTAAACTTTGCATCCGAGCAGCCCTTGATAAGTGGTTAACGAACAGATTGCGTCATTGCCTCACTGGCAGAACCATAATCAGTAATGACAACATATTTGACTTTGGCAGCGCTTTTGCAGCTGGAGGAGAGCGGCAGCAGATGCTCACCTTTAGCAGGCACCATTCCGGGATGAGAGATCTCTTTACCGTCCAGCCATAGCTCCTGGAAAGAAATATTAAACACCGAAGGATTGGTGATTTTTAATTGATTGCCCTGACAGGAAAACAGCATCTGTTTAGCATCGCTCACCGGATCACCCTGCAATCCCGCCGGGCGATAAAAAAGCTTCAGGCGGGTACGTACCGCGATTTGCAATACGTTGCCTGTGTTCTCTTCATTATGTGGGGGAATGGATTTGATGTTCACCCAATAGACTGACTCCCTGTCCTGAGGCAGAGTCTCTTTCACTTTCACAATGCGAAGGATATTATTCTTCCCTGCATCCAGCTCAAACAGCGGGGGCGTCATAATAAAGGGGGTTTTCTTGTTGCCATTCGCGTCGTCAATCCACGTCTGAACAAGAAAATCCTCTTTCTGGCTTTTATTCTGAACCGTTATAGAAGCTTCTTTTTTGGAAGCATTATAAATAACCCGAGTCGCTCCTACGGCTACCCCAGCAGCAAAACAGGGTAAAGAAAAACTGCTTATCAGCAGAGTCAATATTAATTGGCGAAACATGTTATTTCCTGTGTGGGCGACAATGGCCGCACTTTGCGGCCATTAGAATAATGAATTATTCGTAGGTGATATTAAAATCAACCTGAGAGTTACCTAAACCTGCGGTAACGGCATTGTCACTTTCCTGAACATAGCTAGCGCTGTAGTACAGTACGGTTTCGCCCTCTTTCAGATCGTCTGAGGCTTCACCCGTATTCATGTCGATCATCTCGCCTGTTTTATCGTAAATGCCGATGCCAACACCTGTTGCACTGCCTGCTTCATTATTAATTGAGAGCAGGGTGTTATCCGCATCGCTTTCATTACCGGTAAAAGAAACATGCGCAGTTTTGTACTTACTGACATCACACTCTTCCAGTTTAATTTCAAACGGTTTTTCCGGTGAGCGATCGCCTTTTGCAGAAAATACTGAGGTTTTCACCTGACCTAAATTTACTTCCTGAGACAGTGAATCTGCAGAAACAACACAAGGTGAGTCAACAATTTCACCGGTAAATCTTACAGTTCCATCCGTAGCATGTGCAGCACAGGCAGCAAATACGCAAGCAATTGAAACACTTTTAACTAGCCCTTTCATAATATTCATCCCTTAAATTAAATTAGCTTAAACACGCGAACATGCTATCAAATCCCTTTCTTTCGCCTACTTAATTATTCTTAATTTGACATTAAGAAATAATAAAAACACTGAGTCACTCAACGCTGTTTCTGGTAAGAACAGGCGGTTATTGTGCATAAATAAGGCTAATGTGGATAACGTTGGGTTGATTAATTTTACTTAATATATTTCTATGCGTGATGTTTATGAATCGGGAAAGAGGCTGAATGGATGTCCCTGGCTGGCGGCGGCTAAAGAAATGTTTTTATACAGACATAAAAAAAGGCAGAATTAATCTGCCCTTTTTATTCGTTCAATCTGTCAGAGCCGCATTGGCATCACAACGTAAGCCGCACTTTGGCTGGCTGCATCTTCAATCTGCACGCTGGAGACGGAGTCGGTCAGCAGGATACGTACGTTTTCACACTTCAGCGCGTTGAGCACATCCAGCACGTAGCTGACGTTAAAGCCGATTTCCATTTCAGTGCCGGCGTAGGTGACGTCCAGAATTTCTTCTGCTTCTTCCTGCTCCGGGTTGTTGGCGGTGATTTTCAGCTGATTTTCGCTGACATACAGACGCACGCCGCGGAATTTCTCGTTAGAGAGAATAGCCGCACGGGCGAATGCCTGCTTGAGAATGTCACAGCCCGCATCGAGATGCTTGTCAGGATTCTTCGGCAATACGCGGCGATAATCCGGGAAACGACCGTCAACCAGCTTCGAAGTAAAGATAAAGTCGCCGACATGGGCACGGATGTTGTTGCTGCCAATTTGCACGCGCAGTGGGTTTTCACCACCGTCGAGCATACGCATCAGCTCAATCACGCCTTTACGCGGCACGATCACCGAATGGTTCGGCAGAGATTCGCCAATCGGCATGGAACATACCGCCAGGCGGTGTCCGTCTGTCGCCACGGTACGCAGTTCTTCCCCTTCGGTTTCGAACAGCATGCCGTTTAAGTAGTAGCGAACGTCCTGATGCGCCATGGAGAACTGCGTGGCTTCGATCAGGCGTTTCATGGTGGCCTGCGCGACAGTGAATTCCACCTCGCTCTGCCAGTCATCCAGATTCGGGAAGTCGGCGGCAGGGAGCGTGGAAAGCGAGAAACGGCTGCGGCCAGAGCGAACCAGCATGCGGTCACCCTCGAGCTGCACGGCAATTTCCGCCCCTTCAGGCAGACCACGGCAAATATCAAAGAACTTGCGCGCAGGCACGGTGGTGGCACCAGCCTCGTGTGGCTGAATCAGCGCGACGCGTGCGACCATTTCCATTTCAAGGTCGGTCCCGGTCAATGACAGGGATCCGTCGGCGACCTGAAGCAGCAGGTTACCCAGAATAGGCAACGTTGGACGGCCCCCTAACGGACCACTCACCTGCTGCAACGGTTTTAATAAATGTTCACGTTCAACGGTAAATTTCATAGCGTCACGAAGATAATGTTCTGATTAAGTTTGAGAAATCTTCTTTGATGTCATGGCTTTCTTCACGCAACTGCTCGATCTTGCGGCACGCATGCAGCACGGTCGTGTGGTCGCGGCCACCAAACGCATCGCCGATTTCCGGCAGGCTGTGGTTGGTGAGTTCTTTCGCCAGCGCCATCGCCATCTGACGTGGACGAGCCACGGAGCGGGAACGACGTTTGGACAGCAAATCGGCCACTTTGATCTTGTAGTATTCCGCCACCGTCTTCTGAATATTGTCGATGGTGACCAGCTTTTCCTGCAGCGCCAGCAGATCGCGCAGCGCTTCGCGCACGAAATCGATAGTAATGGCACGGCCGGTAAAGTTGGCATTGGCGATCACACGGTTCAGTGCGCCTTCCAGCTCACGCACGTTGGAGCGCAGACGCTTGGCAATAAAGAACGCCACTTCGCCAGGCAGACGGATGTCGTTCTCGTCGGCCTTCTTCATCAGGATCGCCACGCGAGTTTCTAACTCCGGCGGCTCGATCGCAACGGTTAATCCCCAGCCAAAGCGCGATTTCAGACGATCTTCCACGCCGTTGATCTCTTTTGGATAGCGATCCGACGTCAGAATGATTTGCTGATTGCCTTCAAGCAGGGCATTAAAGGTGTGGAAAAACTCTTCCTGGGATCGTTCTTTATTAGCAAAGAACTGGATGTCATCGATAAGCAGCGCGTCAACGGAACGGTAGTAGCGCTTGAACTCTTCAATGGCGTTGTTCTGCAACGCTTTCACCATGTCCTGCACAAAACGCTCAGAGTGCATGTACACCACTTTGGCATTCGGTTTGCGGGCGATAATGCCGTTGCCAACCGCATGTAAAAGGTGTGTTTTACCCAGACCCGTGCCGCCATAAAGGAACAGAGGGTTATAGGCACCGCCAGGGTTATCAGCCACCTGGCGAGCCGCAGCGCGGGCCAGCTGGTTCGACTTACCTTCAACGAAGTTATCAAAGGTGTGCTTAACGTTGACGTTAGAACGGTAGGACGGTTCCGCCGGGGCTGGCACGTTATCCCATCCGGCGCGAGCAGGTGGAATAGCAGCACGCGGCATGTGCACCTGCTGAGTATGGGCCTGAACGGCAGCCACCTGAGCGGTTTCTTTTACGACCTGCGTGACAGGGCGAGCGCCGACTTCAAAGCGCAGGCGTGGCGCATCGGTGCCGCAGAAATCGTTGAGCAGTCCGTTGATATTATTGAGGTACTTGTCCCTGACCCAATCGAGCACGAAACGGTTTGGCGCATACAAAGCCAGCGTATTATCGCTCAGTTCCGCCTGCAACGGGCGGATCCACATGCTGAATTCTGTGGCTGGTAACTCATCCTGCAATCGGGCAAGACACTGCTGCCAAAGCGAAAGTGACACGGCGGACTCCACTCGAACAAAAAGGGTGAAACTGAAAAATTAATGATTGTTGGCGCACGCCAGAAAAGCCCTCAGACACCACAAAGGGGACGTGCGAACCGCTATCTGCGGTTTTACTCCGTTCAGGATCCGGGATCACGATCGGGACCGCGGATCATAGCCTAAACTGAGCCAGAGATCTTCTGTTTCTCACAGATTCTTCCCGATTTATCCACAGGAAGGATCGAGACCGGCTAAGTGTAAACGATCCTGGCAGAGGTGAGGGGCGATTTCTCCCGCATATTGGAAAAATTAATGAGTCACGACAATTTTTTGCTTAAACGATCTAATAAAGATCCCGGCGGATCCTTGCGCTTTCACAGGCAGGCTTTATAATCCCCCACCCGGTGCGTGCTACTCGCTAACAGGTACCGTTCTCCGGTCATTTTGCATGCGAAATCGTGCGGAAATTGGCGGGAAACAAGGTAAAGAGAATTGACTCCGGAGTGTACAATTATTACAATCCGGCCTCTTTAATCACCCACACTGAAGCGGAAGTCGTTCGAAACTCGTTCGGGTACTCGCAAAAGTCAGTGAATTTATTCAAGTTTAGGTAGAAATCGCCATGAAACGCACTTTTCAACCGTCTGTACTGAAGCGCAACCGTTCTCACGGCTTCCGTGCTCGTATGGCTACTAAAAATGGTCGTCAGGTTCTGGCACGTCGTCGTGCTAAAGGCCGCGCTCGTCTGACCGTTTCCAAGTAATAAAGCTAACCCCTGAGTGGTTAAGCTAGCTTTTCCCAGGGAGTTACGTTTGTTAACTCCCACTCATTTCACATTCGTCTTCCAGCAGCCACAACGGGCTGGCACGCCGCAAATCACCATCCTCGGCCGCCTGAATTCGCTGGGGCATCCCCGCATCGGTCTTACCGTCGCCAAGAAAAACGTTAAACGCGCTCATGAACGCAATCGGATTAAACGTCTGACGCGTGAGAGTTTCCGTTTGCGTCAACACGAACTCCCGCCAATGGATTTCGTGGTGGTGGCGAAAAAAGGGGTTGCAGACCTCGACAACCGGGCACTCACGGAAGCGTTGGAAAAATTATGGCGCCGTCACTGTCGCCTGGCTCCCGGCTCCTGATAGCCCTTATCAGGGTCTATCAACGCCTGATTAGTCCGCTACTCGGGCCGCATTGCCGTTTCACCCCCACCTGCTCAAGCTACGGAATTGAGGCATTGCGCAGGTTTGGAGTGATAAAAGGCAGTTGGTTGACGGTGAAACGCGTATTAAAATGCCACCCTTTACACCCTGGTGGTGACGATCCCGTCCCGCCTGGACCATTTGATACCAGAGAACACTAACGATGGATTCGCAACGCAATCTCCTTATCATCGCTTTGTTGTTCGTGTCTTTCATGATCTGGCAAGCCTGGGAGCAGGACCACAATCCTCATGCTCAGCAGCAGACCACGCAGACAACGACCACAGCAGCGGGTAGCGCCGCCGACCAGGGCGTACCGGCCAGTGGCCAGGGCAAACTGATTACGGTTAAAACCGACGTACTTGAGCTGACTATCAACACTCGCGGTGGTGATATTGAGCAGGCGCTGCTTCCGGCGTATCCAAAAACGCTGAAGTCTGACGAACCGTTCCAGTTACTGGAAACCACCCCACAGTTTATCTATCAGGCGCAAAGCGGCTTAACCGGTCGTGATGGCCCGGATAACCCAGCTAACGGCCCACGTCCGCTGTATAACGTCGATAAAGATGCATTTGTGCTGGCTGATGGCCAGAACGAAATCGTCATTCCGCTGACCTATACCGACAAAGCAGGTAACGTCTTCACCAAAACCTTCACCCTGAAACGCGGTGACTATGCGGTGAATGTTGGTTATGACGTGAAAAACGCCGGTGAGAAGCCGCTGGAAGTGTCGACTTTCGGTCAGCTGAAACAGACTGCTGCGCTGCCAACCAGCCGCGATACGCAGACTGGTGGCCTGTCTACCATGCACACCTTCCGTGGTGCAGCGTACTCGACGTCTGATTCGAAATACGAAAAATACAAATTCGATACCATCACCGATAACGAGAACCTGAACACCAACACCAAAAACGGTTGGGTGGCGATGCTGCAGCAGTACTTTACGACTGCATGGGTTCCAAAGAACAACGGTACCAACAACTTCTATACCTCTAACCTGGGTAACGGCGTTGTGGCTATCGGCTACAAATCTCAGCCAACTCTGGTTCAGCCAGGTCAGGCAGACAAGCTGGAAAGCATTCTGTGGGTCGGCCCGGCTCTTCAGGACAAAATGGCTGCCGTTGCGCCACACCTGGATCTGACCGTCGACTACGGCTGGCTGTGGTTCATCTCTCAGCCGCTGTTTAAACTGCTGAAGTTCATCCACGGTTTCCTCGGTAACTGGGGCTTCTCCATTATCGTTATCACCTTCATCGTTCGTGGCATCATGTACCCGCTGACCAAAGCGCAGTACACCTCCATGGCGAAGATGCGTATGCTGCAGCCGAAGATTGCGGCGATGCGTGAGCGTCTGGGCGATGACAAACAGCGTCAGAGCCAGGAAATGATGGCCCTGTATAAAGCGGAAAAAGTGAACCCACTGGGTGGCTGCTTCCCGCTGATTATTCAGATGCCAATCTTCCTTGCGCTGTACTACATGCTGAGTGCTTCCGTTGAGCTGCGTCATGCGCCGTTCATCCTGTGGATCCACGATCTGTCAGCGCAGGACCCGTACTACATTCTGCCAATCATCATGGGCGCCACGATGTTCTTCATTCAGAAGATGTCGCCAACGACCGTGACTGACCCAATGCAGCAGAAGATCATGACCTTTATGCCGGTCATCTTTACGGTGTTCTTCCTGTGGTTCCCGTCTGGTCTGGTGGTTTACTATATCGTCAGCAACCTGGTGACCATTATCCAGCAGCAGCTGATTTACCGCGGTCTGGAAAAACGTGGCCTGCATAGCCGCGAGAAGAAAAAATCCTGATCCGGATAAGCATTCGCTAAAATGGAAGGCGGTCGATTGACCGCCTTTTTTATTGCAACAGTAAGAGAAGAATCATGAACTCGAACGACACGATAGTCGCCCAGGCCACTCCTCCAGGCCGAGGCGGCGTGGGTATTTTGCGCATTTCTGGCCTGAAGGCTCGCGACGTGGCGCAGGCGGTTCTCGGCAAGCTGCCGAAGCCTCGCTATGCCGATTATCTGCCGTTTCGTGATGCTGAAGGCAATACGCTGGATCAGGGCATTGCGCTGTGGTTCCCCGGCCCGAACTCCTTTACCGGGGAAGACGTGCTGGAGCTTCAGGGCCACGGCGGCCCGGTGATCCTCGACCTGTTGCTGAAGCGTATTCTGACGCTGCCAGGGTTGCGTATTGCTAACCCAGGTGAGTTCTCCGAACGCGCGTTCCTCAACGATAAACTGGATCTGGCACAGGCCGAGGCCATTGCCGATCTGATCGACGCCAGCTCCGAGCAGGCCGCTCGCTCAGCGATGAACTCGTTGCAGGGTGCGTTTTCCTCCCGTGTGAATCATCTTGTGGAAGCACTCACTCACCTGCGCATCTACGTGGAAGCCGCTATCGACTTCCCGGACGAGGAGATCGATTTCCTCTCAGACGGCAAAATCGAAGCGCAGCTGAATGACGTGATGAGCGATTTAGACGCCGTTCGTGCCGAAGCGCGTCAGGGCAGCCTGCTGCGTGAAGGGATGAAGGTAGTTATCGCCGGGCGTCCTAACGCTGGGAAATCGAGCCTGCTGAACGCGCTGGCGGGTCGTGAAGCCGCCATCGTCACCGACATCGCTGGCACCACTCGCGACGTGCTGCGCGAACATATTCACATCGACGGTATGCCGCTGCATATCATCGACACCGCCGGGCTGCGCGACGCCAGCGACGAAGTGGAGCGCATCGGCATTGAGCGCGCCTGGCAGGAAATCGAGCAGGCCGACCGCGTGCTGTTTATGGTCGACAGCACCACCACCAGCGCCGTCGATCCGGCAGAAATCTGGCCAGACTTTATTGCCCGTTTACCGGCTAATCTGCCGATCACCGTGGTGCGCAATAAAGCGGATATTACCGGCGAAGAAGCGGGCCTGAGCGATGTGAACGGTCACTCACTGATTCGCCTTTCTGCCCGTCAGGGTGAGGGCGTTGATATCCTGCGTAACCACCTCAAGCAGAGCATGGGCTTCGACACCAACATGGAAGGCGGCTTCCTTGCCCGTCGTCGTCACCTGCAGGCGCTGGAGCTGGCGGCAACCCATCTGCAGCAGGGCAAAGCGCAGCTGCTTGGCGCATGGGCCGGAGAGCTGCTGGCCGAAGAACTGCGTCTGGCACAGCAGGCATTAAGTGAGATCACCGGGGAATTCACCTCCGACGACCTGCTCGGGCGGATTTTCTCGAGTTTCTGTATCGGAAAATAAATGACAACCCTCTCCACTGCGAGAGGGTTTTTCCATTCAGGAAATCACTGTTGTCCAGATGGAAACTCGTGTCTCTGATAAAAGCCCCGTATGCTGAGCGGCACTTTTCAGAGAGGTTTTCATGGCACGTTTCCTGTTTTGCAGTTTTGCCCTCGTTTTACTTTATCCTTCCGGCATCGATATGTATCTCGTTGGGCTTCCGCGCATTGCCGCGGATCTGGCCGCCAGCGAAGCCCAGCTTCACATCGCCTTTTCTGTCTATCTTGCGGGGATGGCCGCTGCCATGCTGGTAGCCGGACGGGCGGCGGATAAAGCCGGGCGTCGGCCCGTTGCCATCTGCGGCGCAATTATCTTTGTTATCGCTTCGGCGCTTTGCGCAAACGCCACCAGCAGCACAATGTTCCTGGTAGGCCGGTTTATTCAGGGTCTGGGGGCTGGCAGCTGTTATGTGGTCGCCTTTGCCATTCTTCGCGATACGCTGGACAACAGACGCCGTGCCAAAGTGCTGTCGTTGCTCAATGGCATCACCTGCATTGTGCCCGTGCTGGCACCGGTGATCGGCCATCTGATTATGCTCAGATTCCCGTGGCAGAGCCTGTTCTGGGTGATGACGGGAATGGGTGTTATCGTTGGTTTGCTCTCCACGCTGGTGCTAAGAGAGTCTCGTCCGCCTGTCCCGGCCGTACAGCTTTCCTCCGGACAGACTGAATCACTCAGAAGCCGTTTTTTTATCAGCCGGGTGGTCATTACCACGTTGAGCGTCACGACGATCCTGACGTATGTGAATATCTCGCCTGTGCTGCTGATGGAAGTGCTGCATTACGATCGCGGGGAGTACTCCGGCATCATGGCGCTGATGGCTCTGGTCAGCATGATTGTCTCCTTCACCACGCCTTTCGCGCTGGCAAAGTTTCGCCAGCGTACGCTGATGTTGGTGGCTCAGAGCCTGTTTTTCTGCGCCGCGCTGGTGCTGGCTACGGCCACGTCAAACGCTATGACGCTGTTTGGCCTGATGCTCATTTGCGCCGGTTTCTCTCTCGGGTTTGGCGTTGCGATGAGCCAGGCGCTGACGCCTTTCTCCTTACGCGCCGGCATTGCCAGCTCTGTGCTGGGGATCGCCCAGGTCTGCGGATCCTCTTTTTATATCTGGCTGGCGGCGGTCTCGGGGCTGAGTGCGCTGAATATGCTGATCGGGATCCTGATTAGCTGTAGCATGGTCTGCATCCTGTTGATTGCCATGGTGTCCGCGCAAACGGATGCAGAGAAATATGAAAAAACCCCTGGCCAGTCTCGATCTTAATTTACTCTTTTGCCTGCAGCTGCTGTTGCAGGAGCGCAGCGTCAGCAAGACGGCGAAGCGAATGAACGTGACGCCGTCGGCAATCAGCAAGTCACTGGCCAAACTCAGGGACTGGTTTAACGATCCGCTGTTTGTCAAAACGCCAACCGGGCTACACCCCACGCCGCTGGCGGTCAGCATGGAGCAGGATCTGGCCGACTGGATGCAGATGAGCCACCAGCTGCTGGATAAGCCTCATTATGACACGCCGCGCGGGCTGACCTTTGAGCTGGCGGCGGAATCACCGCTGATGATGATTGCCCTGAACTCACTGTCGCAGCAAATCTATCAGCGCTACCCTCAGGCCACCGTGCGCCTGCGTAACTGGGATTACGACTCTCTCGATGCCATTATTCGTGGCGAAGTGGATTTGGGGTTTGTCGGGCGCGAAAGCCACCCGCGCTCGCGGGAGCAGCTAAGCCTTCTGCCGTGGTTTATTGATTTTGAGGTGCTGTTCAGCGATTTACCCCGGGTTTATCTGCGTGAGGATCACCCGGCGCTTCAGGAAGAGTGGAACCTTGAGACCTTTCTGCGCTATCCACACATCAGCATCTGTTGGGAAAACAAAGATACCTGGGCGCTGGATGAAGTGCTCAAGGAAACCGGTCTGGAGCGCCAGGTTGCGCTCATCCTGCCGGGATTCGAAGCCTCGATGTTTATGGCCGCTCAGCCAAATCATTCTCTTATGGCCACCGCTCCTTTCTACTGCCAGCACTACAATCAACAACATGGGCTGAAGCTGGTCTCCAGACCCATTCCGCTGGACGAGGCGCAGCTGCAAAAGCTGGCGGTGCCGTTTACCCTGCTCTGGCATAAGCGCAATGGCCATAACCCAAAGCTTATCTGGCTGAAGTCTGTCTTAAAGGCGCTTTTCGCTGAGACTTTGCAGACGCTGACGCGCTAATTTCGTGAACATACAGGCTATTGTGGCTAAGGAAATGTAAATGTTCTGCCCCAGCTCTGTTCAACACGACTTTTCCACATTAAAACCTCAAGGAATTAGACGATAATTGATATATCGTTTTTCACCCACGGACCATTAATCACGGAGCGACATAATGGCAACGCATTTTGCAAGAGGGATCCTTAACGACGGACATCTGCACTCCGGGCGGCTCTCACCGTCCTGCCACGAAGAGGCACGTCAACTTCCACAACACCGCCGGGCACGGTTTCTCGCCTCGCGCTCGCTGCTGGCTGAGCTGCTGTTTATGCTGTACGGCATCAGCGAACTCCCCGAAATCATCACCCGCCCGGACGGCAAACCCGTTTTCCGCGACAGCCACCAGCCCCGGTTTTCCATCGCCTATGCCGGTAATATCGTCGGCGTGGCGCTCTGCACCGAAGGGGAATGTGGCCTGGATATGGAGCTACAGCGCGCCACCAGAGGCTTTCACAGCCCCAGCACACCGGACAGCTGGTCTTTCAGCAGCAACGAAAATCTGTGGATCAAAAATCAGAACGACCCCAATGAAGCGCGTTCTCAGCTGCTGGTACTGCGCCAGAGCGTGCTGAAGCTGACAGGCGATACCCATTCTGACTCACAAAAGCAGCTCCAGCTGCTGCCGGGCTCTGGCCGTTTGCGAGCCGCCAGGGTGATGCAGATTGAAGCGCTGTGCGATGCGGAAGACGTGCTGGTCTGGTCGATTGCCGCTACTCCCGCGATCGAGCGTCTCAAAGTCTGGGAGTTCGACAGCAAAAGTGGCTGGCGGAGCCTGCCGGATATTCAGCTGCGCGCCAGCGAGCCCGCCGCCCGCGTGATGCGTTTTACCAGCCTGCCTGCGGAAAAAGCCCTTATATTGAACTGACCCATCATGATGAAAACTTAAGGAGTAATCATGTCTGAAGCGTTGAAAGTTGTTACGTTACTGGGAAGCCTGCGCAAAGGTTCATTTAACGGTATGGTTGCGCGTACCCTGCCAAACATCGCCCCGTCAGGAATGGAAATCTCTGCCCTGCCTTCGATTGGCGATATCCCGCTGTACGATGCGGATGTCCAACAGGAAGAAGGATTCCCGCAAAGCGTCGAAGCTATCGCCGCGCAGATCCGCGCCGCAGACGGCGTGGTGATTGTTACCCCGGAATATAACTATTCCGTGCCGGGTGGCCTGAAAAACGCCATCGACTGGCTTTCTCGTCTTCCTGAACAGCCGCTGGCAGGTAAGCCGGTGCTGATCCAGACCAGCTCAATGGGCGCTATCGGTGGCGCACGCTGCCAGTATCACCTGCGCCAGATCCTGGTGTTCCTGGATGCGATGGTGATGAACAAGCCGGAGTTTATGGGCGGAGTGATTCAGAACAAGGTCGACCCGCAGTCGGGTGAAGTGGTGGATCAGAGTACGCTCGATCACCTGACCGGCCAACTGACCGCGTTCAGAGATTATATTGTGCGGGTTAAAGCTTAATCCATTTACCCTCACCCCGGCCCTCTCCCTGAAAGGGAGAGGGAGCAAACCATTCCCTCGCCCCTTTGGGGAGAGGGTTAGGGTGAGGGGAAAATTAGTGCGCGTCGATAAACACAATCTTCAGCACGAACAGCAGCGCCACTACGATCACGCAAGGGCTGAGGTCGCGGAAACGACCAGTGCCGATCTTCATCACGCAGTAAGAGATAAAGCCCAGCGCGATACCTTCGGTAATCGAGAAGCTGAACGGCATCATCACCGCGGTAATAAACGCAGGAACGGCTTCAGTCAGGTCATCCCACTTCACGCGCGCCAGGCTTGAGGTCATCAGCACGCCCACGTAAATCAGCGCACCAGCAGCGGCGTACGGAGGCACCATGCCCGCCAGCGGCGACAGGAAAATCACCACCAGGAACAGCAGACCGACGACAACCGCAGTCAGACCTGTACGACCACCGACGGAAACACCGGAAGAAGATTCGATGTACGCAGTGACTGAGGAAGTACCGATAAAGGAACCGGCTACCGACGAGATACTGTCCACGAACAGCGCCTGCTTCATGCGTGGGAATTTGCCGTTTGCATCGGTCAGGCCTGCTTTATCGGTTACGCCAATCAGGGTACCGGAGGAGTCAAACAGGTTAACCAGCATGAAGGAGAAAATCACGCCCGCCAGGCCCAGATTGAATGAACCAGCCAGATCCACGTGACCAATAACGGAAGTCACGTCCGGTGGCGTAGAAACAATACCCGCGTAGTGAACATCACCCAGCATCCAGCCCAGCAGCGTGGTAACAACGATAGATACCAGCACCGCAGCATGGATATTACGGGAAGCCAGAATAGCGATGATAAAGAAGCCCAAAATCCCCAGCAGTACGCTGTGAGAAGTCAGGTTACCGATACTCACCAGCGTCTCTTTGTTGGCAACGATCACGCCTGCATTCTTCAGGCCCATCATGCCGATAAACAGACCGATACCGCTGGTGATGCCCACGCGCAGGCCCATTGGGATATTGGCAATCATCCAGTAGCGAACGCGGAAGATGGTCAGCAGCAGCAGGCCAACTGCACCCCAGAAGATGGCACCCATCCCAATCTGCCACGGCAGACCCATCGCGCCAACGACCACAAAGGCGAAGAACGCATTCAGGCCCATTGCCGGGGCAAGAGCTACCGGCAGGTTGGCAAACAGGCCCATCATGATGCTACCGAAGGCGGCAATCAGACAGGTGGTGACGAAGACTGCACTGGTATCCATGCCAGCAAAGCCCAGAATCTGCGGGTTCACAAAAACGATGTACACCATCGTCAGGAAAGTCGTAAATCCGGCAATCACTTCCGTGCGTGCCGTTGTTCCGTGATCGCGCAGTTTAAACACGCGCTCAAGCAGACCCTGACCAGACGTCTGGGTGGTTTGTTGTTGGCTCATCTTCTGGTTCCAAACAAAGGAGGGGAAAATTCGTCGCTATCCTATACCAAAATGCGACAATAGGGGTGGATGCGACACATTTTTTTTCATTGATTTTGCTTATACGGCAACGATTGCGTCCACCGAATTGTATTAAGTAAACGTTAAACTTGTGACTTTTTATCTGTAACTACAGGAAACGGCATGTCCACTATTGAGGCGGTATTTTTCGACTGCGACGGCACGCTGGTCGACAGTGAAGTTATCTGTTCCCGGGCGTATGTGCATATGTTCCGGGAGTTTGGCATTACGCTGGAGCTGGAGGAGATTTTTAAGCGTTTTAAAGGCGTAAAGCTTAACGAAATCATCGAGACCATCAGCGGGGAGTACGGCGTAGAACTGAAACAAGCAGCGCTGGAGCCGGTCTATCGTGCCGAAGTGGCGCGACTGTTCGACAGCGAGCTGGAAGTCATTGATGGCGCGAAGGCGCTACTGGACGCGGTGACGGTGCCAATGTGCGTGGTGTCCAACGGCCCCGTCAGCAAAATGCAGCACTCGCTGGGAAAAACCGGCATGTTGCACCATTTCCCGGAAAAACTGTTCAGCGGCTACGATATTCAGCGCTGGAAGCCCGATCCGGCCCTGATGTTCCACGCGGCCAAAGCGATGAACGTGAACGCGGAGCATTGCGTGCTGGTGGATGATTCGACCGCCGGAGCGATGTCAGGCGTGGCAGCGGGGATGGAAGTGTTTTACTTCTGCGCCGATCCGCATAATCAGCCGATCGACCATCCTAAAGTGACGACGTTTACGTCGCTGAGTGAGTTGCCAGGGCTTTGGCAGGCTCGGGGTTGGGAGATTACAGCGTAATTTAATACCCTCTCCCTAACCCTCTCCCAAAGGGAGAGGGAACCGATCAAGCAAACTTCTGCTCCGCGGGTTGTCCTCCCTCTCCCTTTGGGAGAGGGCCGGGGAGAGGGGATAAAGATTTATTACTCTTTCGGATCTTTGCCCGCCAGCAGCTTATCCAGCTCGTCGCCGCCGACGTGACGGAAGTCCTGACCCTTCACGAAATAGAAGATGTATTCACAGATGTTCTGGCAGCGGTCACCGATACGCTCGATAGAGCGCGCGCAGAACAGAGCCGTCAGAACGCTTGGAATGGTGCGGGAATCTTCCATCATGTAGGTCATCAGCTGACGCACAATGCCTTCGTATTCCTGATCCACTTTTTTATCTTCACGATAAATACGCACCGCTTCATCGAGATCCATGCGCGCAAACGCATCCAGCACGTCGTGCAGCATCTGCACGGTGTGGCGACCCAGCGACTCCAGGCTCACCAGCAACGGCTGGTGCTGCTGAGAGAACTTCTCCAGCGCGGTACGGCAGATTTTATCCGCAACGTCGCCAATGCGTTCCAGCTCGGCGATAGTTTTGATAATCGCCATCACCAGACGCAGATCGCTGGCGGTCGGCTGACGCTTGGCGATGATGCGCACGCAGGCTTCGTCGATGGCAACTTCCATCATGTTGACCTGTTTGTCACCGTCGATAACGCGCTTCGCCAGATCCTGATCCTGGTTGTGCATCGCGGTGATCGCATCAGACAGCTGCTGCTCCACCAGTCCGCCCATGGTCATGACCTGAGTGCGGATATGTTCAAGCTCTGCGTTGAACTGGCCAGAAATGTGTTTGTTGAGGTTAAGATTGTCCATGGTTAACTCCCGATCAACCGTAGCGGCCAGTAATGTAGTCTTCAGTTTGCTTCTTCGCAGGCTTGGTGAACAGATCGTCCGTGTTGCTGAACTCAATAAGCTCGCCAAGATACATAAACGCAGTATGGTCAGAGCAACGTGCCGCCTGCTGCATGTTGTGGGTCACGATCACCACGGTGTAATCCTGCTTCAGCTCAGTGATCAGCTCTTCAATACGGCCCGTAGAAATCGGGTCCAGCGCTGAACACGGCTCATCAAGCAGCAGCACTTCCGGACGAATGGCGATACCGCGCGCGATGCACAGACGCTGCTGCTGACCACCAGAGAGAGAATACCCGCTCTGATGCAGCTTATCTTTGGTTTCATTCCATAATGCGGCTTTGGTCAAAGCCCACTGCACGCGCTCATCCATATCGGCGCGGGACAGCTTTTCAAACAGACGCACGCCAAAGGCGATGTTGTCATAAATCGACATCGGGAACGGCGTTGGCTTCTGGAACACCATGCCGACTTTGGCACGCAGCAGGGCGATATCCTGAGTGTTAGTCAGAATGTTGTCGCCATCCAGCAGAATTTCACCTTCCGCACGCTGATCCGGGTACAGTTCGAACATTTTGTTGAACGTACGCAGCAGAGTGGATTTACCACAGCCGGACGGGCCGATAAACGCCGTGACCTGGTTTTTGGCAATATCCAGGTTGATGTTTTTCAGGGCATGGAATTTGCCGTAGTAGAAGTTCAAATCGCGAACTGCAATCTTACCCGGGGCAGTATCAACCATACTCATCTCAATCTCTTCCTCATTCAGCGCCGCATTCCGCCGCGCTGGTAAAAATTAACTGTGTTTTTTCTTGGCGAAAATGACTCGCGCCAGAACGTTCAGCAACAGTACGCACAGGGTAATGATCAGCACCCCGGCCCAGGCCAGTTGTTGCCATTCGGCAAACGGGCTCATGGCGAATTTGAAAATGGTCACCGGCAGGTTAGCAATTGGCTGCATCATGTCGGTGCTCCAGAACTGGTTGGAGAGCGCGGTAAACAGCAGCGGTGCAGTTTCACCGGCAATACGCGCTACGGCCAGCAGCACACCGGTCATAATCCCGGAAATGGAGGCTTTCAGCGTAATGGCGGAAATCATCTTCCACTTCGGTGTACCCAGCGCATAAGCCGCTTCGCGCAGGTTATCCGGCACCAGCTTCAGCATGTTCTCTGTGGTACGAATGACGATAGGCACCTGCAGCAGCGCCAGCGCAATCACACCAGCCCAACCGGAGAAGTGCTGCATTTTCGCCACCACGATGGTGTAAACGAACAGGCCCACGACGATAGACGGTGCGGAAAGCAGAATGTCGTTGATGAAGCGAATCACCTCAGCAAGCCAGGATTTACGGCCATACTCCGCCAGGTAGATGCCTGCCAGAATGCCCATAGGTGTACCGATAACGGTAGACCAAAGGATCAGCAGGCCACTGCCCGCCAGGGCGTTCGCCAGACCACCGCCTGCGGTATTTGGCGGCGGCGTCATTTCAGTGAACAGCGCCAGCGACATACCATCGATACCGCGGGTAATGGTCGAAAGCAGGATCCACACCAGCCAGAACAGGCCAAACGCCATGGTCGCCATCGACAGCGTCAGGGCGATGCGGTTCTTGGTGCGGCGACGCGCCTGCATTTTACGGCGCGATTCCAGGAGCTCCGGAGTGGTTTGCATTTCAAGAGTCGCCATTAGCGTGCCCCCTCGTTTTTAGCGAGGCGTTTGATCATCAGCTTGGAGATGGCCAGAACGATAAAGGTGATCACAAACAGGATCAGGCCCAGTTCCATCAGCGCAGCCACGTGCAGGCCAGATTCCGCTTCGGCGAATTCGTTAGCCAGTGCAGAAGTGATGCTGTTACCCGGCATGTAGAGCGAGGCGCTGTCGAGCTGGTAGGTGTTACCAATGATAAAGGTCACCGCCATGGTTTCACCCAGCGCGCGACCTAAGCCCAGCATCACGCCGCCAATCACCCCATTTTTGGTGAACGGTAAAACGATACGCCAGATAACTTCCCAGGTGGTGCAGCCAATGCCATAGGCCGACTCTTTCATCATCACCGGGGTTTGTTCGAACACATCGCGCATGACGGCGGCGATGTAAGGAATAATCATGATGGCGAGGATCACGCCTGCGGCCAGCAGACCGATACCAAACGCCGGGCCAGAGAACAGCGCGCCGACAAACGGAATGGCGGACAGCACGTTGCCGACCGGCTCCTGGAAGTAGGTGGCGAACAGCGGAGCAAAGATAAACAGGCCCCACATGCCGTACACGATACTCGGGATTGCCGCCAGCAGTTCAATGGCGATACCCAGCGGACGCTTCAGCCAGTTTGGCGCCAGTTCCGTCAGGAACAGGGCGATACCAAAACTGACGGGAACCGCAATCAGCAGGGCGATAAAGGAGGTCACGAGCGTGCCGTAAATCGGCACCAGCGCACCGTAGATGTCGTTCGGCGCATCCCACTCTTTGGTCCAGAGGAAGGAGAAACCAAACTTCTGAATGCTCGGCCAGGAGGAGAAAATCAGGGAAACGATGATGCCACCCAGCATCAATAGCACAATCAGCGCAGCCAGTCTTACCAGCGCGCTGAAAATGAGGTCACCCTTCTTACTCGGTGGATTAAATGCCGGCTTGGTTGCAGCCATAATTTACTCTTCAGTTAAATCAGGTGGGCAGCGTAGCGCCACCCACCGTCTTCGTCAAAAATACCGTGTTAGTACAGCGCTTTACCGCTGCTGTCTTTCACGTTGGTCTTCCATGCTGCACGAACCTGCTCAACCACGCTGTCTGGCAGTGAAGCGTAATCCAGTGCGTTCGCTTCTTTGGCGCCATTTTTGTAGGCCCAGTCGAAGAACTTCAGCACTTCTGCGCCCTGCTCAGGTTTGTTCTGCGCTTTGTGAACCAGGATGAAAGTGGTGGAGGTGATTGGCCACACGCTTTCGCCTTTCTGGTTGGTCAGGTCCTGAGCGAAGGATTTGCTCCAGTCAGCGCCTTTAGCTGCGTTAGCGAAGCTTTCTTCGGTCGGGCTAACGGCTTTACCGTCAGCAGAAACCAGCTTGGTGTAAGCCAGGTTGTTCTGCTTAGCGTAAGCGTATTCAACGTAGCCGATAGAGCCTGGCAGACGCTGTACGAACGCGGCGATACCGTCGTTACCTTTACCGCCCAGACCGGTTGGCCAGTTCACAGTAGAACCTGCACCGATTTTAGATTTCCACTCGTCGTTCACTTTAGACAGGTAGCTGGTGAACACGAAGGAAGTACCGGAACCGTCAGCACGGCGAACAACCGCGATGTTCTGGTCTGGCAGTTTGTGGCCCGGGTTCAGCTTAGCAATCGCTGGATCGTTCCACTTTTTGATGTTGCCCAGATAGATGTCGCCCAGGGTTTTGCCATCCAGCACCAGCTCACCGGATTTGAAGCCCGGCAGGTTCACCGCCAGTACTACGCCACCGATAACGGTTGGGAACTGGAACAGACCTTCCTGCACCAGCTTGTCGTCAGACAGCGGAGCATCAGAAGCGCCGAAATCCACAGTGTTCGCAGTGATCTGCTTAACACCACCGGAGGAACCGATACCCTGATAGTTGACCTTGTTGCCGGTCTCTTTCTGGTAGGTATCTGCCCATTTGGCATACACCGGCGCCGGGAAGGTTGCGCCAGCACCAGTCAGGCTTGCTGCTGCGAATGCAGAGAAAGCGCTCATAGATAAGGTCGCGGCGACAACAGTTGCGACAGTGGTACGCATAACTTTCATAATGTCTCCTGCAGGATTTCGTAAATCGTTGTTTAAGTGGCTACGATGAGCAAAATAGGGCAGTTCGGTGACAGTTATATGTCTTTAATGTGACAGTTGAATGACACAGAAAATTTAAGTTTAATATTTTCATTAATAACTATATCTATCAATAAGTTAATGATGATTATGACGCTAAGTTTTCAGGGAAATTTTATTTTTATGACACGATAAAAGTTAGCTGAAGATGACAGATTGTCATAAACGAAGGGGGGAGAAAAACGCCCCATCCAGGAGGATGAGGCGGTCAGAAGTTACTCAACCGTCACTGATTTCGCGAGATTTCGCGGCTGGTCAACGTCGGTGCCTTTAATCAGCGCCACGTGGTACGCCAGCAGCTGCAGCGGCACGGTGTAGAAGATTGGCGCAATCACCTCTTCTACATGCGGCATCTCGATGATGTGCATGTTATCGCTGCTGTTGAATCCGGCATCCTGATCGGCGAAGACATACAGCACGCCGCCGCGGGCGCGCACTTCTTCGATGTTGGATTTCAGTTTCTCCAGCAGTTCGTTGTTGGGTGCAACGACGATCACCGGCATATCCGCATCAATCAGCGCCAGCGGGCCATGCTTCAGCTCGCCTGCGGCATACGCTTCGGCGTGGATGTAGGAGATCTCTTTAAGCTTCAGCGCACCTTCGAGGGCAATCGGATACTGATCGCCGCGACCGAGGAACAGCGCGTGACGCTTGTCGGAGAAGTCTTCCGCCAGCGCTTCAATGCGTTTGTCCTGTGAAAGCATCTGCTCAATGCGGCTCGGCAGCGTTTGCAGGCCGTGCACAATATCGTGCTCAATCTGCGCGTCCTGGCCTTTCAGATTGGCCAGTTTCGCCACCAGCATCAGTAGAACGGTTAACTGAGTGGTGAACGCTTTGGTAGACGCCACGCCGATTTCCGTGCCCGCTTTGGTCATCAGCGCCAGATCGGACTCGCGCACCAGCGAAGAGCCCGGCACGTTGCAAATAGCCAGAGAACCGAGGTAGCCCAGCTCTTTCGACAGACGCAGCGCCGCCAGCGTATCCGCCGTCTCGCCGGACTGGGAAAGGGTGATCATCAGGCTGTTACGACGCACTGCTGATTTGCGGTAGCGGAATTCAGAGGCAATTTCCACATCGCACGGCACGCCAGCCAGCGATTCAAACCAGTAGCGCGACACCATCCCGGAGTTGTAGGACGTTCCGCAGGCTACAATCTGAATGTGCTCGACTTTAGAGAGCAGTTCGTTGGCCTGTGCACCCAGCTCGCTCAGATCCACCTGACCGTGGCTGATGCGTCCGGTCAGCGTGTTCTTGATGGCGTTCGGCTGTTCGTAGATCTCTTTTTGCATGTAGTGGCGGTAGATACCTTTATCACCCGCGTCATACTGCAAATTAGATTCGATGTCCGGGCGCTTAACCTGCTCACCGGATTTGGCAAACACGGTCACCCTGCGGCGGGTCACTTCCGCAATATCACCCTCTTCAAGGAAGATGAAACGACGGGTCACCGGCAGCAGCGCCAGCTGATCGGAAGCGATAAAGTTTTCACCCATACCGAGGCCAATCACCAGCGGGCTGCCGGAACGAGCGGCCAGCAGGGTATCCGGATGACGGGTATCCATCACTACCGTGCCGTAAGCACCGCGAAGCTGTGGAATGGCGCGCAGTACGGCTTCACGCAGCGTGCCGCCCTGCTCCAGCTCCCAGTGAACGAGGTGCGCGATAACTTCGGTATCGGTTTCGGAGGCAAACACATAGCCACGGGACTGCAGCAGTTCGCGCAGCGGCTCGTGGTTTTCGATGATGCCGTTATGCACCACCACAATGTGGTCAGAAATATGAGGATGCGCGTTGCCTTCCGACGGTTCGCCGTGCGTTGCCCAGCGGGTGTGAGCAATACCGGTACCGCCGTGCAGCGGATGTTCTTCCGCAGCCTGCGCCAGCATTTGTACTTTACCAAGGCGACGCAGACGGGTCATTTTCCCTTCTGCATCCACGACCGCCAGACCGGCAGAGTCGTAGCCACGGTATTCCAGACGACGAAGCCCTTCGAGAAGGATTTCAGCAATATCACGCTGCGCGACTGCGCCAACAATTCCACACATAGTTAGATTTCCTGAAATGGCATAGTGCCATGCGTTGTCGCTGACCTGTATTTTCCGGATTGACCGGAGCCCCGAGCCTTGTAGATAGTGGGGTTATTTTTATGGGTGCTGCTATGTGGGTGGGGGATTATGTTATCCCCTCATCCCGACCTTCTCCCCAAAGGGGCGAAGGAGAAAACCAGTGCAAATTTTTCAGCCCGCACATTTCTGTTCCCTCTCCCCTTTGGGGAGAGGGTTAGGGTGAGGGGTATTACAGAAATTACTTCTTCTTCACCGGACGCTGCCAGCCCTGCTTGTGGACCTGCGGCACGCGGCTTAATACCAGTTCGTTATCCGCCACATCGCGCGTGACGGTGGTGCCTGCGGCAATTGTTACGCCTTTACCGATCGTGACCGGGGCCACCAGCTGGCTGTCGGAACCGACAAATACATCATCACCGATGATGGTTTTAAATTTATTCGCACCATCGTAGTTACAGGTGATGGTGCCCGCGCCGATATTCACGTTATCGCCAATCTCAGCGTCGCCCAGATAGCTCAGATGACCCGCCTTGGAACCCTTGCCCAGACGCGCTTTCTTCATCTCGACGAAGTTGCCGACGTGCGCCCCTTCCAGCAGTTCAGCACCAGGGCGCAGACGCGCGAACGGACCAATCGTACAAGCCGCTTCCAGATGAGCATCTTCGACAACGCTGTACGGACTGATTTCACAGTCATCGCCAATCACGCTGTTTTTAATGACGCAGCCCGCGCCAATCTTTACGCGGTTGCCGAGCGTAACGTTGCCTTCAAGGATAACGTTAGTATCAATTTCCACGTCGCGCCCGTGAGTCAGGCTACCGCGCAGATCGAAACGAGCCGGATCGCGCAGCATCACGCCTGCCAGCAGCAGTTTTTCTGCCTGCTCGCTCTGATACACGCGTTCCAGACGAGAAAGCTGCAGGCGGTTATTCACGCCTTCCACTTCGCTCAGACGATCTGGATGAACTGCGGCAATTTCACGCCCTTCGTTATAGGCCATCGCGATGATATCGGTGATGTAGAACTCGCCCTGGGCGTTGTTATTGTCCAGCTTGCCGAGCCAGCGTTTCAGATCTGCACCACCGGCGATCAGGATCCCGGTATTGATTTCCTGAATCTGACGCTGCTCGTCGGTGGCATCTTTGTGCTCGACAATGCCTGTCACTTTGCCGTTATCGCGGGTGATACGGCCATAGCCAGTAGGGTCATCCAGCTTAACGGTCAGCAGACCAATGCCGCCCTGCGGCTTCGCTTTGCGCAGACGCTCAAGAGTTTCAACGGAGATCAGCGGCACGTCGCCGTACAGCATCATGATGTCTTCATCATCAGCGAAGAACGGTGCAACCTGCTGCATGGCATGACCAGTGCCCAGCTGCTCCGCCTGAAGCACCCAGTTCAGCTTGCCTTCAGTCAGCGTCTTTTTCAGCAAATCACCGCCGTGGCCGTACACCAGATGAACCTGGGACGCGCCTAAATCATCAGCTGCATCAATAACATGCTGAACCATTGGCTTCCCGGCAAGGGTATGCAACACCTTCGGGAGATCGGAATACATGCGAGTACCTTTGCCTGCAGCAAGGATTACTACGCTCATCGCACTGTTTGACATACGCATCCTGACAGTAGTTTGAGTGAGAAGTTAAAACCTTTCACATTGAAATTTCTACATATTTTTCATCATGAAATGGAATGCAGAGAAAACGCTCAACGGGAAAGTCAAAATCGGGTTTATGGCGCTATTTTCAGCCATCGTAGCGTGCTTTGTCTCGAAAAAAAGACCCGTTAACCGAAGATTAGCCGCTATCTTGCTGCTTTGGCTGTTCTTTTGAACCCTGAATCAAGATTCTTCCGGTGCTGAAAAACAAAAAGGCCGCCTGTTGGCGACCTTCTCAGTGTATTTAGCACTCCGGAGCTTAGAAGCTCAGGTTGCTGAACAGCGCGATGATTTTATGAAAGCGTTTCATTGTTATTCCTGCATAGCACAATTGATTTGTGATCTAATTCACAAAAAAGAGTCTACGCCGGTTTTTTGACCCGCACAACATTTATGTGACATACATCACACTTAAGGGTTACATCCAAGAAAAAAGCCAGCCTGAAACCAGACTGGCTTTTGTGCTTTCAAGCCGGTGTTACATCGCTTTTTTGGTCAACTCGATAACGCGCAGTTTGGCGATCGCTTTGGCCAGTTCCGCAGACGCCTGAGCGTAATCCACGTCACCGTGAGAGTTCTTGATGTGCTCTTCCGCTTTACGTTTCGCTTCCATCGCCCGAGCTTCGTCGAGGTCCTGGCCGCGAATCGCGGTATCAGCCAGTACGGTCACCGTACCAGGCTGCACTTCAAGTACGCCGCCGGACAGATAGATAAACTCTTCATGTCCGTGCTGCTTCACAATGCGGATCATACCAGGCTTAATGGCGGTGAGCAGCGGGGCGTGACCCGGGTAAATCCCCAGTTCACCTTCGCTACCCGTTACCTGGATTTTCTCGACCAGACCAGAGAACATTTGTTGCTCTGCGCTGACGACGTCCAGGTGGTAAGTCATTGCCATATCACCCTCCGATTAAGGCGTTAAAGTTTTTTGGCTTTCTCGACAGCTTCTTCGATGGTGCCAACCATATAAAACGCCTGCTCCGGCAGGTGATCGTATTCGCCGTCCATGATGCCTTTAAAGCCACGGATGGTATCTTTCAGCGAAACGAACTTACCTGGGGAACCGGTAAAGACTTCTGCCACGAAGAACGGCTGGGACAGGAAGCGCTGAATTTTACGAGCGCGTGCTACCACCAGTTTGTCTTCTTCAGACAGTTCGTCCATACCCAGGATCGCGATGATGTCTTTCAGTTCCTGGTAACGCTGCAGGATGGACTGAACGCCACGAGCGGTGTCGTAGTGTTCCTGACCAACCACCAGTGGATCCAGCTGACGGCTGGTGGAATCCAGCGGGTCAACGGCCGGGTAGATACCCAGAGACGCGATCTGACGGCTCAGTACCACGGTTGCATCTAAGTGAGCAAAGGTGGTGGCTGGGGATGGGTCAGTCAAGTCATCCGCAGGTACGTATACCGCCTGAACGGAGGTGATAGAACCAGTTTTGGTGGAGGTGATACGTTCCTGCAGAACGCCCATCTCTTCCGCCAGAGTCGGCTGGTAACCTACCGCTGAAGGCATACGACCCAGCAGTGCTGATACTTCAGTACCGGCCAGGGTGTAACGATAGATGTTATCGACGAACAGCAGTACGTCACGACCTTCGTCACGGAATTTCTCAGCCATGGTCAGACCGGTCAGCGCAACGCGCAGACGGTTTCCTGGTGGCTCGTTCATCTGGCCGTAAACCAGGGATACTTTATCCAGTACGTTGGAGTCGGTCATTTCGTGGTAGAAGTCGTTACCCTCACGAGTACGTTCACCTACGCCCGCAAACACGGAGTAACCGGAGTGCTCGATCGCGATGTTACGGATCAGCTCCATCATGTTTACGGTTTTACCTACACCCGCACCACCGAACAGACCAACTTTACCGCCCTTAGCGAACGGACAAATCAGGTCCATAACCTTGATACCGGTTTCCAGCAGTTCCTGAGAGCTGGAGAGCTCTTCGTAGGAAGGTGCCGCGCGGTGGATAGCCCAACGCTCTTCTTCACCGATGTCGCCTTTCATGTCGATTGGCTGACCCAATACGTTCATGATACGGCCGAGGGTTGCTTTACCTACCGGGACTTCGATCGGGTGCTCGAGGTCTTTGACTTCCAGACCACGACGCAGACCGTCGGAAGAACCCATTGCGATGGTACGCACGATACCACCACCGAGCTGCTGCTGAACTTCCAGCACCAGGCTCTCGTTACCATTCTGTACCTCAAGCGCATCATATACGCGTGGTACGGCGTCCTGAGGGAACTCGACGTCCACCACGGCGCCGATTACCTGGACAATCTTTCCAGTAGCCATCTTGAATCCTCTACGTAATTCGTAAACCTGGTTAAACCGCGGCGGCCCCCGAGACGATCTCGGTGAGTTCCTGAGTAATGCTGGCCTGACGAGCTTTGTTGTATACCAACTGCAGCTCTTTAATCAGGCTGCCGCCATTATCGGTCGCGGCTTTCATCGCCACCATACGGGCGGCCTGCTCGCTGGCCAGGTTTTCTACAACGCCCTGATAAACCTGAGATTCGACATAACGACGCAGCAGGGTGTCCAGCAGCGCTTTCGGATCGGGTTCGTACAGGTAGTCCCAGGATTTACGCTTCAGTTCCTCATCTTCTGATGCCGGCAGCGGCAGCAGCTGAGTGATGGTCGGAACCTGAGACATGGTGTTAATAAATTTGTTGCTGACAACGTAAAGCTTGTCCAGACGGCCTTCATCGTAGGCCTGCAACATCACTTTTACCGGGCCGATCAGTTCGGACAGGGAAGGGTTATCCCCCATGCCTGTGACCTGAGCAACCACGTTACCGCCAACGGAATTAAAGAAAGACACGCCCTTGGAGCCGATCATCGCGAGGTCGCTCTGAACGCCTTTATCGGACCAGACTTTCATATCTGCCAGCAGCTTTTTGAACAGGTTAATGTTCAAGCCGCCGCACAGACCACGGTCAGTGGACACCACCAGGTAGCCCACGCGTTTGACTTCGCGTTCTTCCAGGTATGGGTGCTTATATTCCAGATTACCGGTGGCAAGGTGACCAATCACTTTGCGCATGGTATCAGCATAAGGACGGCTGGCTGCCATGCGATCCTGCGATTTACGCATTTTGGACGCGGCGACCATTTCCATCGCTTTAGTGATCTTCTGCGTGTTCTGGACGCTTGCGATCTTACTACGTATCTCTTTTGCGCCGGCCATGAGCTTCTCCTCAATATCTCGCGGCCTGCCCTAAGGCAAGCCGCCAGACGTTACCAGGACTGGGTTGCTTTGAAGGAATCGAGGATGCCTTTCAGCTTGCCTTCGATTTCGTCGTTGTAGTTACCAGACTGGTTGATTTCTTGCATCAGCGGAGCGTGGTCACGGTCGACGTAAGCCAGCAGAGCGGCTTCGAAGCTACCGATTTTCGCCAGTTCCACATCTTCGAGGTAACCGCGTTCAGCAGCGAACAGTACCAGGCCCTGCTGTGCAACAGACATTGGCGCATACTGTTTCTGTTTCAGCAGCTCGGTCACTTTCTGACCGTGGCTCAGCTGTTTACGGGTTGCTTCGTCAAGATCGGATGCAAACTGAGAGAACGCTGCCAGTTCACGATACTGTGCCAGAGCGGTACGGATACCACCGGACAGTTTCTTGATGATTTTGGTCTGAGCAGCACCACCCACACGGGATACGGAGATCCCTGGGTTAACCGCCGGACGAATACCGGAGTTGAACAGGTTGGTTTCCAGGAAGATCTGACCATCGGTAATGGAAATTACGTTAGTCGGAACGAACGCGGAAACGTCGCCTGCCTGCGTTTCGATAATCGGCAGCGCGGTCAGGGAGCCGGTTTTACCTTTCACTTCACCTTTGGTGAAGTTCTCAACGTATTCCGCGTTAACGCGGGATGCGCGCTCCAGCAGACGGGAGTGGAGGTAGAACACGTCGCCCGGGAATGCTTCACGTCCTGGTGGACGACGGAGCAGCAGGGACACCTGACGATAAGCGACTGCCTGCTTGGACAGGTCATCGTATACGATCAGCGCGTCTTCGCCGCGGTCACGGAAGTATTCGCCCATTGCGCAACCGGCGTATGGCGCCAGGTATTGCAGTGCAGCAGATTCAGAAGCGGTAGCCACAACCACGATGGTGTTAGCCAGCGCGTTGTGCTCTTCCAGTTTGCGAACCACGTTAGAAATGGTGGACGCTTTCTGGCCGATAGCCACGTACACACATTTGATACCGGAATCACGCTGGTTGATGATCGCATCGATTGCCATCGCGGTTTTACCGGTCTGACGGTCACCGATGATCAGCTCACGCTGGCCACGGCCGATTGGGATCATGGCATCAACAGACTTATAGCCGGTCTGAACAGGTTGGTCTACGGACTGACGATCGATAACGCCCGGAGCGATCACTTCGATTGGCGAGAAGCCATCGTGCTCAACCGGACCTTTACCGTCGATAGGTGCACCCAGGGTGTTCACTACGCGGCCCAGCAGGCCACGGCCAACTGGAACTTCAAGGATACGGCCAGTACATTTGACCTTCATGCCTTCGGCGAGGTCAGCGTACGGACCCATCACCACTGCACCTACAGAGTCACGCTCGAGGTTCAGTGCGATAGCGTAACGGTTACCCGGCAGGGAGATCATCTCACCCTGCATACAGTCAGCAAGACCGTGGATGCGGATAACACCGTCGCTTACGGAAACGATAGTACCTTCGTTGTGAGCTTCACTCACAACATTGAACTGAGCAATGCGCTGCTTGATCAGTTCGCTGATTTCGGTGGAATTCAGTTGCATGCTCCAGTCCCCTTAAGACTGCAAGACGTCTGCAAGGCGCTCAAGACGGCCGCGTACGCTGCCATCAATGACGGTATCACCCGAACGGATGATAACGCCTGCCATTACAGACTTATCGATATTGCAATTCAGCTTAACTTTGCGTGACAGACGTTTTTCCATCGCGGCAGAGATTTTCGCAAGCTGTTCGTCACTGAGGGCGGAGGCGGAAGTCACTTCGACTTCTGCGGTGGCTTCACTCAGGGCACGTAAGTGCGCAAACTGCTCGAGAACATCCGGGAGCGCAATCAGACGACCGTTTTCTGCCATCACCCGAATCAGGTTCTGGCCGTTGGCGTCGAGCTGCTCGCCGCAAATAGCGATAAACGCATCTGCGAGGGTTTCCGGCGCCAGAGCGCCAGAAATTAACTCCGCGATTTGGTCGTTTTTCGTGACCTCGGCGGCAAACGCCAGCATATCCTGCCAGCGATCTACGCTCTGGTTTTCGACCGCAAAGTCAAAAGCTGCTTTGGCGTAGGGGCGAGCTACCGTTACAAATTCAGACATCAGCCCCTCCCTCCTTACAGTTCAGCGACAAGTTTATCCACGATGTCGCTGTTAGCAGCTTCATCCACGGAACGTTCGATGATCTTCTCGGCACCAGCAACAGCCAGAATCGCCACCTGCTTGCGAAGTTCTTCGCGAGCACGTTTACGCTCGGCGTCGATCTCAGCCTGAGCCTGGGCAACGATTTTGCTACGTTCCTGCTCTGCTTCAGCTTTAGCTTCGTCCATGATCTGAGCGCGACGCTTGTTCGCCTGCTCGATGATCACCTGGGCTTCCGCTTTGGCTTTTTTCAGCTGGTCGGTCGCGTTGGCCTGTGCAAGGCTCAAATCTGTCTTTGCACGTTCTGCGGAAGCCAGACCGTCAGAAATTTCTTTCTGACGTTTCTCGATGGCAGCCATTAACGGCGGCCATACGTACTTCATGCAGAACCAGACAAAGATAATAAACGCGATGGCCTGGCCGAGGATTGTTGCGTTCATGTTCACAGCACAATACCTCTTAAAATTAAACGGCTACTTACTACGCGACAGCAAACATCACGTACAGACCCAGACCTACCGCGATCATTGGGATAGCATCCACCAGACCCATAACGATAAAGAACTGAGTACGCAGCAGAGGAATCAGATCCGGCTGACGCGCTGCGCCTTCCAGGAATTTACCCCCGAGGATGCCGATACCGATCGCAGCACCGATTGCCGCCAGACCCATCATCACAGCGGCAGCCATGTACAGCAGATCCATATTCAGGTTTTCCATGACAGTCTCCAGTTTGTTTCAGTTAAAACGTAGTAGTGTTGGTAAAAAATCAGTGCTCTTCAGACGCCATCGACAGATAGACGATCGTCAGAACCATGAAGATGAAGGCTTGCAGTGTGATAATCAGGATGTGGAAAATGGCCCACGGCACATTCAGGATCCACTGTGACCACCACGGCAACAGACCAGCTATCAGAATGAAAATCAGCTCACCCGCATACATGTTGCCGAACAGTCGCAGACCGAGGGAAATCGGTTTGGACAGCAGGCTGACGCCTTCCAGGATCAGGTTGACCGGAATGAACGCCCAGTGATTGAACGGCTGCAGGGTAAGCTCTTTAACAAAGCCGCCAACGCCTTTCATTTTGATGCTGTAGAAAAGAATCAGGATAAATACGCCAAGCGCCATCGACAGGGTGATGTTCACGTCCGCAGACGGCACCACGCGCAGAGCTGGCAGACCCAGAACATGCTCGCCGATGTAAGGAATCAGATCGATTGGCAGCAGGTCCATCAGGTTCATCAGGAACACCCAAACGAACACGGTCAGCGCCAGCGGAGCGATAAGTTTGCTCTTGCCGTGATACATGTCTTTGACGCTGTCATTGACGAAGCCAATGATAAGCTCAATAGCCGTCTGGAATTTCCCTGGAACACCGCTGGTCGCTTTTTTCGCAACGCTGCGGAACATGGCCAGGAACAACAGACCCAATACCACCGAGAAAAACATGGAGTCAATGTTGAGCGTCCAGAAGGTGGCCGGGGGGTTATGCGGATCCACCAGCGAGAAAGTACGCAGGTCGATCTGAAGGTTATTCAGATGGTGACCTATGTATTCCTGCGGCGTCATATTTTCTGAAGCCATGATGCCTTTTACCCTTTGTTGTTGATTACAGCTGGAGCCAGAATTTGTACCACCAGCACCAAAACCCACGTCACTATCAGCGGCAAAAATGCCACCTTAAAGACCGCCAGCGCCATCACCAGGAGGGCAAAGGTCAGCAACACCTTAAACACTTCGCCGAGGGCGAAAGACCAGGCCATTCGGCCTTTGGCTGGTGTATGCGCCTGATGACGCCAGGCAAAAATCATAAACAATGCGTTTGGCACGACAACCGCCAAACCTCCACTGACCGCGGAGATGCCCCACCAGGGGTCTTTGAGGCAAAACAGCAATCCACTTGCTATCACTGCCAGAAGTTGAATGAACAGAAGCTTACGAGCAACGTTTTTACTCAAGAGCGACACAGACACCACGTTTAGACTCCTGCTCCCTTTGAGGTATGCCGCGTATCGTATAAAACGTTCTTTGGCGCTCTGAGTCAAGCTTCAAAAAGCGGACAAATTATACGGTGACGCCCCGTGATTTCAAACAATAAGTAGCGAAAAGGTGAATAAATGTTTAAATATTTTTCGGCAGTTCTCTTTTTCCACTTTTGGAAAAACGACTGACATTGCGCTAAAACTGCAAACGACCGCTGAAACAGCGCAATAAAGCGTGCATTCGATCACAAAAAAAACATTTTCATGTTTATCGAAATCACACATAGAGATAATTCAAGGAATTCATCTTTCTGAAATTAATAACAATTTATTCAGACTCTTTTTAAAACAGCCCCATACACAGCTAAAACCTTCCATTGACATTCATAATAAATATTTAACATTAGAAAGGTATTCACGATGCCGATTTTTAGCAGGCTAATATTTTTACGCTTGACTATCTCTTAAGTGAACCAAACCGGGCATGGTTGCAAAAAAGAAAAAAAGCAGTAAACGCCGCGTTAAATGTAACTGAACGTATCACTGCTTTCTGTACCCGATTTTAACACTTTACCGGGTGCTTAAAGTTCACATTTTTTGATAAAAATTAAATTTTAGTTGGCTTAATTATGACCAAATGTCGCTCGCCATCGAGCTGCGGAACGCGGAGCTTAACTGTCTCTTCCAACGTGAATTGTTCAGGGAGCTGAGCAATCTCATCTTCAGGCACCAGCCCCTTCAGCGCATAGAAACGTCCCTGCTCGCCCGGCAGGTGCTGACACCAGCTCACCATGTCCGTCAGAGAAGCAAACGCACGGCTGATCACCCCGTCAAAAGGCGGCTCCGCCGGGAACTCTTCAACGCGGCTCTGTACCGACGTGACGTTATCAAGCTTCAGCTCGTGCTGGACCTGACGCAGGAAGCGCACGCGCTTACCGAGGCTATCCAGCAGAGTGAACTGCGCCTGTGGCATAACGATTGCCAGTGGGATCCCTGGCAAACCAGGGCCGGTTCCGACGTCAATAAAGCGCTCGCCCTGCAGATGCGGAGCAACAACAACGCTATCCAGAATATGGCGCACCAGCATCTCATTAGGATCGCGCACGGAAGTCAGGTTGTACGCCTTGTTCCATTTGTGCAGCATATCGACATAGGCCACCAGCTGATTTTTCTGGTGATCGGTGAGCGAAATACCTGCTTCGGCAAGCAGACGAGAGAGTTTATTGAGCACGGCGAGACCCTGTTTAAATAAATTGCCCGGTGGCGCGAACGCTGACCGGGCAGACAAATGGATTGATACCTGAAAGCTGATTAAGCGCTACGGCGCAGCATACCCTGTTTTTTCAACCACACCAGCAGAATGGAGATGGCCGCAGGAGTCACACCGGAAATACGCGAAGCCTGACCGATAGAAGACGGTTTGTGATCGTTAAGCTTAGCGATCACTTCGTTGGACAGACCAGAAACCTGGCGGTAGTCCAGCGTGGCCGGCAGCAGAGTGTTTTCGTTACGCTGGTGGCGGTCGATCTCATCCTGCTGACGGGCAATATAGCCTTCGTATTTCACCTGGATCTCAACCTGCTCGGCAGCCTGAGGATCGGCAAGGCCCGGCGCAAACGGCGACAGCTGAACCAGCTGTTCGTAGGTGACGCCAGGACGGCGCAGCAGATCTTCACCGCTTGCTTCACGCGACAGAGGCGCGTCCAGCTGAGCGTTCACTTCAGCAATGGCTTCTGAAGTCGGATTAACCCAGGTGGATTTCAGACGCTGACGTTCCAGCTCGATACTTTCCAGCTTCTCGTTGAAACGCGCCCAGCGCTCGTCATCGACCAGACCCAGTTCGCGACCCTGCTCGGTCAGACGCAGATCGGCGTTGTCTTCACGCAGCATCAGGCGATATTCGGCACGGGAGGTGAACATGCGGTACGGCTCTTTGGTACCCAGAGTGCACAGATCGTCGACCAGTACCCCAAGGTAAGCCTGAGAGCGAGCCGGAGCCCAGCCTTCTTTCTCGGCGGAGAAGCGCGCGGCATTAAGCCCGGCCAGCA
The DNA here is from genome assembly GCA_014156375.1 of Enterobacteriaceae bacterium 89. Classification (GTDB taxonomy): domain Bacteria; phylum Pseudomonadota; class Gammaproteobacteria; order Enterobacterales; family Enterobacteriaceae; genus Scandinavium. The sequence continues at coordinate 2,012,121 of RQJH01000003.1, forward strand.
GGCCCTGAGCGGCTGCTTCTTCGTAACCGGTGGTGCCGTTGATCTGTCCGGCAAAGAACAGACCTTCGATAAATTTGCTTTCCAGCGTCGGCTTCAGATCGCGAGGATCGAAGAAGTCGTACTCAATGGCGTAGCCAGGACGAACGATCTTCGCGTTTTCCATCCCTTCCATTGAGCGAACGATCTGCATCTGCACGTCAAACGGCAAACTGGTGGAGATCCCGTTCGGGTAAATCTCGTTGGAAGTCAGTCCTTCCGGCTCGAGGAAAATCTGATGCTGATTGCGATCGGCAAAGCGCATCACTTTGTCTTCAATCGACGGGCAGTAGCGCGGGCCAATCCCTTCAATCACGCCCGCATACATCGGACTGCGGTCGAGGTTATTGCGGATCACATCATGCGTTTTTTCGTTAGTATGCGTGATGTAGCAAGGAACCTGACGTGGATGCTGTGCGGCATTGCCCATAAACGAGAACACCGGCATTGGGTTATCGCCATGCTGCTGGGCAAGAACGCTGAAATCGATGGTACGAGCGTCAATACGCGGCGGCGTCCCGGTTTTCAGGCGGCTAACGCGCAGCGGTAGTTCACGCAGACGGCGTGAAAGCGAAATGGCTGGTGGATCACCGGCACGACCGCCGCTGTAGTTATCCAGGCCGATATGAATTTTGCCATCAAGGAAAGTCCCGACGGTCAGCACGACCGCTTTAGCACGGAACTTCAGGCCCATCTGAGTGACGGCACCGACGACGCGATCGTTCTCGACGATCAGATCTTCAACCGCCTGCTGGAAGATCATCAGGTTCGGCTGGTTCTCCAGCGCGGTGCGCACAGCCTGACGATACCGCACGCGATCGGCCTGAGCACGAGTGGCGCGCACCGCCGGACCTTTGCTGGCGTTTAGTATCCTAAACTGGATACCTGCCTGATCGATCGCCTTCGCCATTAAGCCGCCAAGCGCATCCACTTCTTTTACCAGGTGTCCTTTCCCAATGCCGCCAATCGCCGGGTTGCAGCTCATCTGCCCCAGAGTGTCGATATTGTGTGTCAACAGCAGGGTTTGCTGACCCATACGCGCTGCGGCCATCGCGGCCTCAGTGCCTGCATGACCCCCGCCAATGATGATGACGTCAAAAGGATCCTGATAAAACATGGTGTTCTGCCTCGCTTGAAAGCGGTATGAAAAGTGATTGGTGCCCGGGCCGTGGATTCTACTCAACTTTGTGGGTTGGAGAAAGCCTCCGGGATCCGGACTATTAAAAAGAAGATCTTTTATTTAGAGATCTGTTTTACTGTGATCTCTTATTAGGATCGACCTTCTCTGTGGATAAGGCGGATCCTGGTTTTAAGATCAAACGCTTAAGAAGGATCACTAGCTGTGAATGATCGGTGATCCTGGTCCGTATAAGCTGGGATCAGAATGAAGGGTTATACACAAGACAAAAACTAGCCAAACCTTATTCTTTGGATAACTACCGGTTGATCAGTGCTTTTAACCAGAGTTATCCACATAAAAAAAGCCGATCTTTACAAATCTCCGATCAATTTTGTCCAGGATCCGAGCCAAATTTCAGCCGGATCTTCCGGAATGTCATGATCGAGGATGTTGATCTTCAGCGTTTCACCAAGCTGTTTGGCTCCGCAGGCGATCAGTTCGCTGTCGATTTTCTCAATGGCGCCACAGAAAGTGTCGTATTCACGACTGCCAATCCCGACTGCACCAAAGCGTACGCCGCTCAGATCGGGTTTTTGCTCCTGCAACGCTTCATATAAAGGAAGAAGGTTATCGGGAATGTCGCCCGCACCATGCGTGGAGCTCACCACCAGCCAGATCCCGTCTGCGGTCAGATCTTCCAGCAGAGGACCGTGCAGCGTCTCTGTTGAAAAACCGGCTTCTTCCAGCTTTTCTGCCAGATGTTCCGCTACGTATTCAGCGCCGCCGAGCGTGCTGCCACTGATCAGTGTAATGTCTGCCATGAAATCCACCCATAGTTCTGAGTGGCACATTGTACGCTGTGTGTGAGCTGGGATCTACCTGTGGAAAGATGTGGGATTAAAAAGGCCGATCACGGCCGGATGGTACGCATGATCGGGTTCTGAAGGGAGATCAGCGTCTCGGTGGACTGAATTTCATCGATTGTTTGGATCTTGTTGATAAGTACCTGCTGAAGGGCGTCGATCGATCGGCACATCACTTTAATAAAGATGCTGTAGTGGCCGGTGGTGTAATAGGCTTCGGTCACTTCGTCCAGGCTTTCCAGGCGAGCCAGCGCGGAAGGATAATCTTTGGCGCTCTTCAAAATGATGCCGATAAAGCAGCAGACGTCATAGCCGAGCTGTTTCGGGTTCACATCAATGCGTGCGCCGGTAATGATGCCCGCCTGCTTCATTTTCTCTACGCGAACGTGAATAGTACCGGGGCTCACGCCAAACTGTTTGGCCAGTTCGGCATAAGCGGTACGCGCATTGGCCATCAGCGCTTCGAGGATGCCGCGGTCGAGATTGTCGATCTGATAATTTTCCATAGTATTTTCTTATGAAGATTGATGAATATTTCTATTTTAGCGCTTCATATTAATGAATCAAAACTGAACGTGGCTTTTTGCTTGTTGATTATTGAATTCATGCCTCTTTCTGTTGCTTAATCAATGGCACAGGACGCAGGAGAAAAACTATGAAAACCGCTTACATCGCAAAACAACGCCAGATCAGTTTCGTTAAGTCCCACTTTTCCCGTGAGCTCGAAGACAGACTTGGACTCATTGAAGTTCAGGCGCCGATCTTAAGCCGCGTAGGGGACGGGACTCAGGACAACCTTTCTGGTTGCGAAAAAGCGGTACAGGTAAAAGTGAAGAACTTGCCTGACGCCCAGTTCGAGGTGGTGCATTCCCTCGCGAAGTGGAAACGTCAGACGCTCGGACAACACGACTTCAGCGCGGGCGAAGGGCTCTACACGCACATGAAAGCCCTTCGCCCCGATGAAGACCGCCTCTCACCGATCCACTCCGTTTACGTTGACCAGTGGGACTGGGAACGCGTGATGGGCGACGGTGAACGCCATACAGGAACGCTGAAAGCGACCGTTGAAGCGATTTACGCCGGGATCAAAGCCACAGAGGCGGCGGTCAGCAAAGAATTTGGTCTGGCACCGTTCCTGCCAGAGCAGATCCACTTTGTACACAGTCAGGAATTACTCAGCCGTTTCCCGGATCTTGATGCCAAAGGCCGTGAGCGCGCGATCGCCAAAGAGCTCGGAGCCGTTTTCCTGATTGGGATCGGTGGCAAGCTTTCACACGGTGAACGTCATGACGTTCGCGCTCCGGACTATGACGACTGGAGCACCCAGGGCGAGAGCGAATTCGCTGGCCTGAACGGCGATATTCTGGTGTGGAACCCGGTACTGGAAGACGCGTTTGAGCTCTCTTCAATGGGGATCCGCGTGGATGCTGAGGCGCTGCAGCGTCAGTTAGCGCTCACTGGGGATGAGGATCGTCTGCAGCTGGAGTGGCATCAGGCGCTGCTGCGTGGCGAAATGCCGCAGACCGTTGGCGGTGGGATTGGCCAGTCACGCCTGACCATGCTGCTGCTGCAGTTGCCGCATATCGGCCAGGTGCAGTGCGGTGTGTGGCCTCAGCAGGTTCGTGAAAGCGTCAGTTCTCTTCTTTAATTAGCGTTTCCAGCGGCGCAGCAGGCGGCTGCGCAATCCGGTATCAAAGCGCCAGATATGATCGAAGATGCGCATGATGCCGGGTTTACCGTGTTGAGACATTGCCACCGCGTGAAAGCGGTGTTGATGTTTGCGCTGGAGTTCGCTGACTTTGTTTACCACGTCGTCCGGCAGCCGCTGGGCGATAAAATCGGATATCACTACCGCATCGGCATCTGCCCATTCCGGGCCCTGCATCCTTTCAATAATGGCGCGAAAACAGCTCGCCATATCCGTGCCTCCGCGAAAGCGCTGACTTAAAAATCGGATCGCCTGTTCAAGGCCGTTTGGCCCGGTCAGCTCATAGCGCACGACTTCGCTTGCAAACAGCATAATGTAGCAACGGCGCCTGTCGGCCAGCGCCACGCGCATCAGGGCCAGACAGAAGGCTTTGGCGCACTGTTCGTTAAACCCGCCCATTGAACCGGACGTGTCCACGCAGACGATAAACGGACCGCGAGGCTGTTCGTCAAAATCCTGATGCACGACCGGGCGCTCGCTGATTTTTTCGTGCCAGGCATCGCCGTGCAGACGATAGGTCAGTAGCTGTTTTTCCACCAGCCGTCTGTAGAATTCGTACTCCAGCTCGGTGATGCCCAGCGTGGCCAGTTCCGGTGGAAGCAGGCGCAGGATGTCATCGCTCTGCTGCAGGCCATCAACCTGCTCCGGTACCGTTGCGGGCTCCCGGACCAGCGTGCGGAAGGTTTCCATCGGGGCATCTTTACGGGGGACGGATTTGGCTTCCCTGGAGCGCCCAAGCTGCTCTGCCAGTTGCAGCAGTTCAGGCTGCTCGCTGAGAAAATCACCGTAGCGCACGATGAGCTGCCAGTCGCCGCGCCTGAGTTTTCCCTCACTCATGTCCCACAGCCGTCCCGCTGCGGTGTCGTTTTCCACCAGAATAGGTTCAAGCTGGCCGCTGAGGGTCATCTTTTCCTGCACTTCACTCAGCAGCTGTTCGCGTTCGTCTTCCAGCAGCTGCTGATTGAGGGTTGTAGCCTGCACCACCAGGCTTAGCCGCCAGCGTTGCAGAAACAGCGTGTGCAGGGCGGCAGTGAAAGTCGCGTTGTTCTCCACCAGCTGCTGCGCCTGGCTGGCAAACGGCGAATGGACTTTCTGCAACAGAGCCAGGATCTGCGGGAGCTGGACGATAAACTGCGGCGTGGAGAGCGTCTGACTGCGCTGGTAGCACTCCACTTCATCGCTGAGATCCTGAGGAACCGTAGCCTCTTTCATTCTGCTTTTGAGCGCTTCCCGCCAGCGGGGAATATCTTCCGTCAGCGCGTTTTTCAGCCGTGGAAATTTTTCAAAAAAGATCGCCAACTGAGGTGAAGCCAGCAGGGCAAGGATCATCTCTTCGATCAAGCCTTCTTCGCTGACTGCCAGCATCACGTTCAGTGTGTCGAGGGTTAACATTACTGGCGCGCCTGTTTGATCTGTTCGCCAACGTCCTGCAGGCTGGCTTCAATCCGGCCTAGCCATTCGCCAGGCACAAACAGGCATTTTTGCTGTTCGCTAAAGCGGGTGTGCTGCTGGTGCCACTCTTCTTCTAAGGCATCCAACTGCTGTTTGATCTCACCGGGCATGGATTCTGGTGTCGCATTACCAGGCAGCGCAAGCCGCGATCCCTGAAGGCTGACGTCGCGGATCAGCAGATGCAGGCTGGTATCCACTTCCATATTCAGCACCTGCGCAAAGCCAATGCCGTTAAGTTTGCCGCGAATCTCCCCGCCTTTCTCCAGCCAGTTTTCTAACGCCGGGCGCTCAATGGTGATGTGCACCACGTTCATATCGTGCAGCTTTAACGGCTGCTGTAAAAGCAGGGTCAGCGTTGCGCCCTGTAGCGCGCCGGGCAGCTCATAGTGCGGCTTACGGCTGAACATCCCGCCGAGACGCGTCACCTTCAGGGCCGTTTTGTCACTTTGCTGCTGCTGAATTTGCAGACGACGCTGGGTGATGGTGCCCAGTTTGGTCAGCATGGTTTGCTGCTGCCATGCCTGCCCGGTCATCAAATTGTCCAGCTGCTGCTTCATCAGATGACGGCTTTCTGCGTCGTGCCACAGACAGTCTTTCAGCAGGATTAGATCGATAGGCGCGATGGCATCGCGACCGCTGAAGAAGGCGCAAGCCTGCAGCAGGCGAACGGCTTTTTTCCAGCGACGGTCGGAAACATAAGGCGCGTTAGGGAGCGTATCGAGCTGCTGGCGCAGCAGGTAAATTAGCTCAAAAACGCTATCCGGAAGTTTTACGCTGCCAATGTCCGTTTGCCACTGCACAAACTCTTCGTCGCTGACCTGCAGGCTTTCCGGCACCGGGTTAGTGTTCTCGTCCTGCTGGTTAATCAGCAGAGAACGGAAATTACTCTTCTCCTGCACCTTATCCAGCCACAGGCGGATAAGCATGCGGTCATACAGGGCTTCGAGGCTGCTGTCGGCTTCCGGCAGTTCGTTGGAGGCGGCCACCAGCAGACGCATCGGGATTTTTCCCTCATTGGCTCCATTGCGGAAATGGCGTTCGTTAATGGCGGTCAGCAGGGTGTTCAGAATGGCGGGGCCGGCTTTCCAGATTTCATCCAGAAACACGATTTCGGCTTCTGGCAGATAGCCGCTGGTCAGACGCTCATAGCGTCCTTCATCTTTCAGCGCCTGAATCGACAGGGGGCCAAAAACTTCCTCCGGCGTCGAGAAGCGGGTCATCAGATATTCAAAAGCGCGCGCATGGCGAAAAGCGAATTTCAGCCGTCTGGCAATCAGGCTTTTGGCGATCCCGGGCGGGCCCAAAAGGAATACGCTTTCGCCGCTCAGGGCGGCAAGCAGGCACAGCCGGATGGCGTGGCTGCGTTCAAAAAGTCCCTTTTCCAGCGCCGTGCTCAGCCGGGAAATTCTTTCTGCTAATAAGTGTGATTGCGCCATAATAGAGTGGTGTCCCTCCGCCATTTATCCAGCTATCAAGCGATTATAGCCGTTTGAGGCTAACAGGAAACTGCGCAAGAAACCGCTGATATTTCTTTGCGCGAGGCTAAAGAGGATGCATTTTGGAGTACGATTTTGCGATTAATCGTGCATACTGTGCGCCGTTTGTGAGCCAGGGATTTCGGTACACATTTGTCTTATTAAACGAAAGACGAGTCTATGAGCACTGATAATAAGCAATCGTTGCCGGCAATCACCCTTGCGGCAATTGGCGTGGTATACGGTGACATTGGTACCAGCCCTCTTTATACACTGAGAGAATGTCTCTCAGGCCAGTTTGGATTTGGCGTAGAGCGTGATGCCGTATTCGGTTTCCTGTCATTGATTTTCTGGCTGTTAATCTTCACCGTTTCCCTCAAGTACATCACCTTCGTCATGCGGGCTGATAACGCCGGTGAGGGTGGGATCCTGACGCTGATGTCGCTGGCCGGGCGCAATACCTCGGCGAGGATGACGTCAGTTCTGGTGATCCTCGGATTAATTGGCGGCAGCTTCTTCTATGGCGAGGTGGTGATCACCCCGGCCATTTCGGTGATGTCGGCGATTGAAGGTCTTGAAATCATCGCCCCGCAGCTGGATTCCTGGATTGTCCCCATATCAATCGGCGTGCTGACGCTGCTGTTCGTGATTCAAAAGCACGGTACCGCGATGGTCGGAAAGCTGTTTGCCCCAATCATGCTGATTTGGTTCCTGCTGCTGGCGTGCCTGGGTGCAAGAAGCATTTTTGACAATCCTGAAGTCTTACAGGCTCTGAATCCATACTGGGCCGTGCATTTCTTCCTCGAATACAAAACCGTTTCGTTTGTTGCGCTTGGCGCAGTGGTACTGTCGATTACCGGCGTGGAAGCGCTGTATGCCGATATGGGCCATTTCGGTAAACTGCCGATCCGCATCGCCTGGTTTACCGTCGTTCTGCCATCGCTGGTGCTGAACTACTTCGGCCAGGGCGCGCTGTTGCTGAAACACCCGGAAGCGATTAAGAACCCGTTCTTCCTGTTAGCGCCTGACTGGGCTCTGATCCCTCTGCTAATTATCGCCGCGCTGGCGACCGTTATTGCCTCTCAGGCGGTGATTTCAGGCGTGTTCTCTCTGACCCGCCAGGCTGTGCGACTTGGCTATCTGTCACCAATGCGCATCATCCACACCTCAGAGATGGAATCCGGGCAGATTTATATCCCGTTCATCAACTGGCTGCTGTACGTGTCCGTGGTTCTGGTGATCATCAGCTTCGAACACTCCAGCAACCTGGCGGCGGCTTACGGTATCGCGGTAACCGGTACGATGGTGCTGACTTCGATTCTGGCGACTACCGTGGCGCGTAAGAACTGGCACTGGAACAAGTATCTGGTCGGCCTGATCCTGATTGCCTTCCTGTGCGTCGATGTTCCGCTGTTCTCCGCTAACCTTGACAAACTGATGTCCGGCGGCTGGCTGCCGCTGACGCTCGGTCTGGTGATGTTTATGGTGATGACTACCTGGAAGAGCGAACGTTTCCGCCTGCTGCGCCGTATGCACGAACATGGCAATTCTCTGGAGGCGATGATTGCGTCGCTGGAGAAATCCCCACCGGTGCGCGTGCCTGGTACCGCTGTGTATATGTCCCGTGCGCTGAACGTCATTCCGTTTGCGATGCTGCATAACCTCAAGCACAACAAAGTGCTGCACGAGCGTGTGATCCTGCTGACCTTACGCACCGAAGATGCGCCGTATGTTCACAACGTGCGTCGCGTGCAGATCGAGCAGCTGTCACCGTCATTCTGGCGCGTGGTGGCAAGCTACGGCTGGCGTGAAACGCCGAACGTGGAAGAAGTGTTCCACCGCTGCGGTCTGGAAGGTCTGAGCTGCCGGATGATGGAAACCTCGTTCTTTATGTCGCACGAGTCGCTGATTATCGGCAACGACAGACCATGGTATCTGCGTCTGCGCGGCAAGCTCTATCTGCTGCTGCAACGCAACGCCCTGCGTGCGCCTGACCAGTTTGAGATCCCGCCTAACCGCGTGATTGAGCTTGGGACTCAGGTAGAGATTTAAGCCTTCATAAAATGCCGGATGATGCTGTGTTCATCCGGCCTGCAAAACGTGATCGTGTCCTCTGCTGTCTGATGCCCTCTCCCCAACCCTCTCCCACGGGGAGAGGGTGCAAACACTAAAAGCCTCTCCTGGAGAGGCTTTGCTATTTTCCTCGAAACGTTTCGACCGTGATCACATTTCTATAACCTGATGATGGTTTTCTGACCGTCAGTCAGCGTAAACTTCTCTCCAGCGAAACGTTTCGCTACTGGAGAATAAGATGAAGAAAGGTACGGTACTCAACGCTGACATCTCCTCGGTCATTTCCCGTCTTGGGCATACCGATACGCTGGTCGTGTGTGACGCAGGCTTGCCTGTTCCACGCAGCACCCAGCGCATTGATATGGCTCTCACCCAGGGCGTGCCTTCATTTATGCAGGTGCTAGAAGTGGTCACGACGGAAATGCAGGTTGAGACGGCAATTCTCGCCGCGGAAATCAAAACGCATAACCCGCAGCTCCACGAAACGTTGCTCCGTCACCTGGAGCAGCTGCAGCAACACCAGGGAAACACCATTGAAGTTCGTTACACCACGCATGAACAGTTCAAACAACAAACCGCAGACAGCCAGGCGGTGATTCGCAGCGGGGAGTGTTCCCCGTATGCGAATGTTATTCTCTGTGCTGGCGTCACCTTCTGAGGCCAACATGGACGCATTACTGCAACTCAAAGGGATCGATAAATCCTTCCCGGGCGTGAAGGCCCTCTCCGGTGCGGCGCTGAACGTCTATGCCGGGCGCGTGATGGCGCTGGTGGGCGAAAACGGCGCGGGTAAATCCACGATGATGAAAGTGCTGACCGGGATCTACACCAAAGATGCCGGTTCACTCTCATGGTTGGGTAAAGAGACCACCTTCACCGGGCCGAAATCCTCCCAGGAAGCCGGGATCGGCATTATCCATCAGGAACTGAACCTGATCCCGCAACTGACCATCGCGGAAAACATCTTCTTAGGCCGTGAGTTTGTTAATCGTTTCGGCAAAATCGACTGGAAAACCATGTACGCCGAAGCGGACAAGCTGCTGGCGAAGCTCAACCTGCGCTTTAAGAGCGACAGGCTGGTGGGCGAACTGTCGATTGGCGACCAGCAGATGGTTGAAATTGCCAAAGTGCTCAGCTTCGAGTCGAAGGTCATCATTATGGATGAACCGACGGATGCCTTAACCGATACCGAAACCGAATCTCTGTTCCGCGTGATCCGCGAGCTGAAAGCGCAGGGGCGCGGCATTGTTTATATCTCGCATCGCATGAAAGAGATCTTTGAGATTTGCGATGACGTGACCGTGTTCCGCGACGGGCAGTTTATCGCCGAGCGCGAAGTCTCAAGCCTCACCGAAGATTCCCTGATTGAAATGATGGTCGGGCGTAAGCTCGAAGATCAGTATCCGCATCTGGATAAAGCACTGGGCGACGTGCGTCTGAAGGTCGACAGCCTTTGCGGTCCGGGTGTGGATAACGTCAGCTTCACGCTGCGCAAAGGGGAAATCCTCGGCGTGGCTGGCCTGATGGGTGCCGGACGTACTGAGCTGATGAAAGTGCTGTACGGTGCTCTGCCGCGTACCAGCGGTTACGTGACGCTGGACGGCCATGAGGTGGTGACCAAATCCCCGCAGGATGGCCTGGCCAACGGCATCGTTTATATCTCCGAGGACCGTAAGCGCGATGGCCTGGTGCTCGGTATGTCGGTCAAAGAGAACATGTCCCTGACCGCGCTGAGCTATTTCAGTCGTGCGGGCGGCGGGCTGAAGCATAAAGATGAACAGCAGGCGGTGAGCGATTTTATCCGTCTGTTCAACGTCAAAACGCCGTCTATGGAACAGGCGATTGGCCTGCTGTCCGGCGGTAATCAGCAAAAAGTGGCGATTGCCCGTGGGCTGATGACGCGACCAAAAGTGCTGATACTCGATGAGCCAACGCGCGGCGTCGACGTCGGTGCGAAAAAAGAGATTTATCAGTTAATCAACCAGTTTAAAGCCGATGGCCTGAGCATCATCCTCGTCTCGTCGGAGATGCCGGAAGTGCTGGGAATGAGCGATCACATCATGGTGATGCACGAAGGGCGTCTCGGCGGTGAATTCACACGCGAGCAGGCCACTCAGGAAGTATTGATGGCTGCCGCTGTGGGCAAGCTTAATCGTGTGAATCAGGAGTAAAAAAGATGACTACCCAGGCTGTTGCTGGTCGCCGTTATTTCACCAAAGCGTGGCTTTTGGAACAAAAATCGCTGATTGCCCTGCTGGTGCTGATAGCGATCGTTTCGACCATGAGTCCAAACTTTTTTACCGTTAATAACCTGTTCAACATCCTGCAGCAGACTTCGGTGAACGCCATTATGGCGGTGGGCATGACGCTGGTCATTCTGACTTCCGGAATCGATCTGTCCGTCGGTTCTCTGCTGGCGCTGACGGGTGCCATCGCCGCATCTCTTGTCGGGATTGAAGTCAATGCGCTGGTGGCCGTTGCCGCGGCGCTGGCCGCTGGCACTGCAATCGGTGCCGTGACCGGTGTGATCGTAGCGAAAGGCCGCGTGCAGGCGTTTATCGCCACGCTGGTGATGATGCTGCTGCTGCGCGGGGTAACGATGGTGTACACCAACGGCAGTCCGGTGAACACTGGCTTTACGGATAATGCCGACGTGTTTGGCTGGTTTGGTATCGGCCGTCCATTGGGCATTCCGACGCCGGTATGGATCATGGCTATCGTGTTTATCGCCGCCTGGTACATGCTGCATCACACTCGCCTGGGCCGTTATATCTACGCGCTGGGCGGTAACGAAGCGGCGACGCGTCTGTCCGGCATCAGCGTGAATAAAGTCAAAATTATCGTCTATTCGCTGTGCGGCCTGCTGGCTTCACTGGCGGGGATTATCGAAGTCGCGCGCCTTTCTTCAGCGCAGCCGACGGCAGGTACTGGCTATGAACTGGATGCCATCGCGGCGGTGGTGCTGGGTGGCACGAGCCTGGCGGGCGGTAAAGGTCGCATTGTTGGGACGTTGATCGGCGCATTAATTCTCGGTTTCCTTAATAATGGTTTGAATTTGTTAGGTGTTTCCTCCTATTACCAGATGATCGTCAAAGCGGTGGTGATATTGCTGGCGGTACTGGTAGACAACAAAAAGCAGTAATAACTGACCCTACAGGACCTCTCAGATATGAACATGAAAAAACTGGCTACCCTGGTTTCCGCTGTGGCACTGAGCGCCACCGTAAGCGCTAACGCAATGGCAAAAGACACCATCGCGCTGGTTATCTCCACCCTGAACAACCCGTTCTTTGTTTCCCTGAAAGACGGTGCGCAGAAAGAAGCGGATAAACTGGGCTATAACCTGGTGGTGCTGGATTCCCAGAACAACCCGGCTAAAGAGCTGGCGAACGTGCAGGATCTGACCGTGCGTGGCACCAAAATCCTGCTGATCAACCCAACTGATTCCGATGCTGTGGGCAACGCTGTGAAGATGGCGAACCAGGCGAAGATCCCTGTCATCACCCTCGACCGCCAGGCGGCTAAAGGTGAAGTGGTCAGCCATATTGCTTCCGACAACGTGCTGGGCGGCAAAATCGCGGGTGACTACATCGCTAAGAAAGCAGGCGAAGGCGCGAAAGTTATCGAACTGCAGGGCATTGCCGGGACTTCCGCAGCGCGTGAGCGTGGTGAAGGTTTCCAGCAGGCCGTGGCTGCTCACAAATTTAACGTCCTGGCGAGCCAGCCTGCTGACTTCGACCGTACCAAGGGTCTGAACGTGATGCAGAACCTGCTGACCGCGCATCCGGACGTGCAGGCTGTCTTCGCACAGAACGATGAAATGGCGCTGGGCGCACTGCGTGCTTTGCAGACTGCTGGTAAGTCAGATGTGATGGTTGTCGGTTTTGACGGCACTCCGGATGGCGAAAAGGCAGTAAATGATGGCAAACTGGCAGCGACCATTGCACAGCTGCCGGAGCAAATCGGCGCCCAGGGCGTTGAGGTTGCTGATAAGGTGCTGAAAGGTGAGAAGGTTCAGGCTAAGTATCCAGTAGACCTGAAGCTGGTCATCAAGCAATAAGTCATACCGATTCAGGCCGCCAAAGAGCCTGAGGGGACAACGTAAAAAGAAAAGCGTGGCATGCGCCACCGGGATCCCGGTGGCGCTCTTTACCGGACACTCATGAACATGAATAACGCAGGCAACCTCGTCGTCCTTGGCAGTATCAATGCCGATCACATTCTTAACCTTGAATCCTTTCCTCGTCCGGGTGAAACCGTAACGGGTAGCCACTATCAGGTCGCCTTCGGCGGCAAAGGGGCTAACCAGGCGGTAGCTGCCGGGCGCAGCGGGGCTAATATCGCGTTTATAGCCTGTACCGGCGACGACTCCACTGGAGAAAGCGTTCGCAAACAGCTGGAAAACGACAATATTGACGTTGAGCCGGTCACGGTCATCAGCGGAGAGTCCACCGGCGTGGCGCTGATTTTCGTCAACGGTGAAGGTGAGAATGTCATCGGTATTCACGCAGGAGCAAACGCGGCATTGTCCACTAAGCTTGTGGAAACGCAGGCACAGCGCATTGCCGACGCTGACGCGCTGCTGATGCAGCTGGAATCTCCGCTGGAAAGCGTTCTCGCCGCTGCGAAGATTGCTCATCAAAACGATACTCAGGTGGTGCTTAACCCGGCCCCGGCTCGCGAACTTTCGGACGAGCTGCTGGCGCTGGTGGACATCATCACGCCAAATGAAACGGAAGCGGAAAAGCTGACCGGCGTGCGGGTTGAAAATGATGAAGATGCGGCAAAGGCAGCTCAGGTGCTGCACAGCAAAGGTATCGATACCGTGATCATCACCCTTGGTAGCCGTGGAGTATGGGCCAGCCAGCAGGGTAAAGGTGAACGCGTTCCGGGCTTTAAGGTCCAGGCCATCGACACCATTGCCGCAGGGGATACCTTTAACGGCGCGCTGATGACTGCGCTGCTGGAAGCGAAACCCTTAGCTGAAGCTCTGCGTTTTGCTCATGCTGCGGCGGCCATTGCCGTTACCCGTAAAGGTGCGCAGCCTTCCGTTCCGTGGCGTAAAGAGATAGATGACTTTTTAAGTCAGCAGAGGTAACGCTTGGCTACCATGAAGGATGTTGCCCGCGTCGCGGGCGTTTCCACGTCGACGGTGTCGCACGTCATTAATAAAGATCGCTTCGTCAGCGAAGCCGTGACGGCCAAAGTCGACGCAGCGATCAAAAGCCTCAACTACGCCCCTTCCGCGCTGGCGCGCAGCCTCAAACTCAACCAAACCCGCACAATCGGTATGCTGATCACGGCGAGTACCAACCCGTTTTATTCGGAACTGGTGCGTGGCGTGGAGCGCAGCTGCTTTGAGCGCGGCTACAGCCTGGTGCTGTGCAACACCGAAGGCGACGAACAGCGGATGAACCGCAATCTTGAAACGCTGATGCAAAAGCGCGTGGATGGTCTGCTGCTGCTTTGCACCGAAACGCACCAGCCTTCACAGGAAATTTTGCAGCGCTATCCCTCTGTGCCGACGGTGATGATGGACTGGGCGCCGTTCGACGGCGACAGCGATCTGATTCAGGATAACTCCCTGCTTGGCGGCGACATGGCCACGCAGTATCTGATCGACAAAGGCTATACGCGCATTGCCTGTATTGCCGGACCGCTCGATAAAACCCCCGCACGACTGCGCCTGGAAGGTTATCAGGCCGCAATGCAGCGCAGCGGTCTGACAATCGAGGATGGTTACATCATTACCAGTGATTTTGAGTTTGGCGGTGGATTAACGGCGATGCAGTCGCTGCTGGCGCTGCCGCAGCCACCGCAGGCCGTGTTTGTCGGCAATGATGCGATGGCGGTCGGCGTTTATCAGGCGCTGTATCAGGCCAGAATGCAGATCCCGCGCGACATGGCGGTGATCGGCTATGACGATATCGAACTTGCAGCCTTTATGGCACCGCCGTTGACCACAATCCATCAGCCAAAAGATGAGCTGGGTGAGCTGGCTATCGACGTTCTTATTCATCGAATGGCGCAGCCCGGGCAGAAACAGCAGCGTGTGCAGTTAACGCCCGAGCTGGTGGTGCGCGGCTCGGCTTAAGCCTTCTTGTGTCGCTCTTTAATCAGGTTGCGGCCATCTTTCGGCTTCAACAGCATAAAGACCAGCGCTGAAACCACGGTGATCGCGCCCATGGTGATAAAGGTATAGTGGAACTGCTCGACGGTGCTGGCGCTGTCGAATCCTTCATAAAAGCGCAGCACCGCGGCGCTAATCGCCACCCCAAGGCTGATAGAAAGCTGCTGTGTGACGGCCAGCACGCTGTTACCGCTGCTGGCGTTCTCATCGGTCAGATCCGCAAGCGTGATGGTGTTCATCGAGGTGAACTGGGTGGACATCGCCATCCCCAGCACAAACAGCGGCAGGATCAGCATCCATACCGGCATGGTCGGAGACTGAAAAGCAAACTGTGCAATCATCACGCCAATAAACAGCGTGATGCCGACCAGCGTTTTACGATATCCCAACCAGCGCAACACCTGGGTTACCGTCGATTTCGCCAGAATGGAGCCCATTGCCGTCGGGGCCATCATGCAGCCGGCGATGAGCGCCGGATAGCCAAATCCTACCTGCAACATCAGTGGCATCAGGAACGGAACGCAGCCGGTTCCCAGCCGGGTTGCCAGGTTACCGGCGATGCCAACGGAAAAGGTGCGTGTCCTGAACATTGGCAGCGAGATCAGCGGTGAAGGATGGCGGCGGGCATGCTGAACGTAGGCAAACAGCAGCACCAGGCTGACTATGACAATTGCCAGGGCAATCCAGCTGGCGACAATTTTCTCACCAAATAACTCCATCCCGCTGGAGAACAGCACCAGGCTCAGACCAAACAGCAGAAAGCCGGTCATATCGAAGCTGCGTCGCGGCGTGGTGAAGTTCGGCATATATTTACGGGCATACAATAGGCCGGCGATGCCAATCGGAATGTTGATCAGGAAAATCCAGTGCCAGCTCGC
Organism: Enterobacteriaceae bacterium 89; assembly: GCA_014156375.1. Classification (GTDB taxonomy): domain Bacteria; phylum Pseudomonadota; class Gammaproteobacteria; order Enterobacterales; family Enterobacteriaceae; genus Scandinavium. Next base: position 2,027,856 of record RQJH01000003.1, read on the forward strand.
CCAGGTGACCAGCACACCGCCGAGCACTGGCCCCAGTATCGGGCCGACCAGACCCGGCATGGTCACGAAGTTCAGCACGGGGAGCAATTCGCTACGGGGATAGGCGCGTAATAATGCAAGGCGGGCAACCGGCATCATCATCGCACCGCCAATCCCCTGAATGACGCGGAAGATAACCAGCTGTAATAAAGAGCCTGACAGCGCGCAGGCTAAAGAGCCGAGGGTAAACAGGCTGACGGCGAGCATAAAGACGCGGCGGGTACCAAAACGGTCTGCCAGCCAGCCGCTCACCGGGATGAGCATTGCGACTGTAAGGGTGTAGCTGATAATGGCGGACTGCATCGCCAGCGGCGAGCGATTAAGGCTGTGGGCAATAGCCGGTAGCGCGGTGTTCAGAATGGTGGCATCCAGTGCCTGCATAAAGAAAGCCATTGCCGCAATCCACGGCAATCCGGCCATACTGCGAGCTTTTTTTTCTGTCATCTATCTGTTTGCCTGCTTATTTGGCTCAGTCAGCAATGCCTGACAGGCCTGAAGTGCTCCTGTGCCGTCACTGTCCTGAATGGCATCGACAATGGCCTGATGGAGATCGAGTTTCACCACTTCATTGTGGGTAATGGCTGCGAAGTAGGTCCGGTAGACGGAATGGAATAAAGAAGCGAAAGAGGTCAGGAACGGATTGGCGCTCATGGTGTAGATTTGTTCGTGCCAGGCCATATCGACTTCAATCCAGCGCTGGCGGTTAAAGTGGCGCTTCAGATGCACCATCTCTTCCATTAATGTATTGAGCTGAGCTTTCTGTTCCGCAGTGCTTTGCGTGGCGGCCAGCATGCAGGCCTGAGGTTCGAGGCTGCTACGCATTACCAGGAAGTGTTCGACAACTTCAGTAAAATTGTTTTCGGTAAGCCACCAGGAAAGTAGCTCTTTATCCAGGAAGTTCCAGCTGCTGCGCGGCATGACTCTGGTGCCTATACGCGGGCGGGGTAAAAGCATCCCTTTTGCGGCCAATGTCTTTACGGCTTCACGAACGGCTGTTCTGCTGACGCCAAACTGTTCCCCCAGCTCCATCTCTCCTGGCAGGATGCATTCCGGAGGATATTCCCCGGTTAATATCTTTTGCGCCAATTTCTCAGCAAGAACCCACGAGATGTTCTTTTGAGCCGCCAGCTGCTGTGCGCTTAAGGACATAAGCTGTCTTTCCTTCTATCTGTTCTCTGTTCTAGTATGCCACTCAGTGACAAAATGCGGCGGTAAATTCAGCAGATAGCGCAAAGAATGGCGTTTTTATGGCTGTTTTGGTGAAAAAAAGTGCGAACGGCAAATTATTTCAAATTTCCTCTTGTCACCTCAGAATAACTCCCTATAATGCGCCTCCACTGACACGGAACAACGGCAAACAAGCCGCCGGGTCAGCAGGGTTTCTCCGGAAATTCTGACAGAGAAAAGCGAAAATAAATGCTTGACTCTGAATGAGGAAAACGTATTATACGGGACCTCGAAACGGTGAGCGAAAGCCGCGTTTCAACGCTCTTTAACAATTTATCAGACAATCTGTGTGGGCACTCAAAGTGACATGGATTCTTAACGTCGCAAGACGAAAAATGAATACCAAGTCTCTGAGTGAACATACGTAATTCATTACGAAGTTTAATT
>RQJH01000004.1 GCA_014156375.1 Enterobacteriaceae bacterium 89
TCGTCTTGCGACGTTAAGAATCCATGTCACTTTGAGTGCCCACACAGATTGTCTGATAAATTGTTAAAGAGCAGTTGCGACGCGCTTTAGCGCTCTGTCGCGAGGTGGCGTATATTACGCTTTCCTCTTTCAGAGTCAACCCTTAATTTCAGGATTTTTCTCTTCAACCGAACCGGCTGTTTGTGTGAAGTGATTCACATCCGCCGTGTCGATGGAGGCGCATTATAGGGAGCTGAGTTTTTTGCACAACCCTTTTTTGCGATCTTTTTTCTGATAGCTGTTTTTTCATTCTTTTTGTCGAGATCCCATACGATCTGCTGCTTTTTTGAGATGTGAAAGCCCCATAAAAGGCCGATAATGGGCAAAACACCCTGCGATCCTTTGTATAGAGGTTTTCATGTTTTCATCTCTTCGCCCTTATAAATCTCTCCGTCCTACTCTTGGCCAGCGCGTGATGATCGATACCACCAGCGTGGTGATCGGTGATGTCCGCCTTGCTGACGATGTAGGTATCTGGCCATTAGTCGTGATCCGTGGTGACGTAAACCACGTTTCTGTAGGCGCCCGCAGCAACATTCAGGATGGTAGCGTTCTGCATGTCACTCATAAATCGTCTTACAACCCAGAGGGCAACCCGCTCATCGTAGGAGAAGATGTGACGGTCGGGCATAAAGTGATGCTGCACGGCTGCACCATTGGCGATCGTGTTTTGGTCGGGATGGGGTCGATTCTGCTGGATGGAGCTGTAATAGAAGATGACGTGATGATCGGAGCGGGCAGTCTGGTGCCGCAAAACAAACGTCTGGAAAGTGGCTTTCTTTATCTGGGCAGTCCGGTCAAGCAGATCCGCCCGCTGAAGGAGGCGGAACTTGAAGGTCTGAAGTATTCCGCCAATAACTATGTGAAATGGAAAGATGAGTATCTGGATCAGGAAAGCCAGATCCAACCCTGATCGTCTTCTCTTTGTTGATTGATCGCCTGCTCAGCTTCTTCTTCCAGATCCCATCGATGCTGGCGGAAGCTGTCAATCCAGACCGCTGGCGTCTCGCCACCAAAGCGATGCGCCAGCGATCCGGCGGAAATAGCACAGTTCACCTGAAATCCGCCGACCAGCGCCGGGAAGCAGAGGCACTGATGTGCCTCATCCCACGATTCGCGATCCGGAAACAGGATGGCCTGATTCACAGCGCCAGCTCTTGTTTCAGCGAATCAATGACCGGGGCAATTTCTGGCATAACGCCATGCCAAAGTAAGAAAGCATGAGCCGCCTGTGCCACCAGCATGCCCAGGCCATCAGCACAGTTTTTCGCGCCATGCTGTTCGCACCAGTTGAGGAATGGTGTGTTCCCTTTCTGGTAGAACATGTCATAACAGTGAACCTGATGGTTAATGAGCGATGCGGGTATAGCAGGAACTTCGCCCCCGATACCGCTTGAGGTTGCGTTAACGATCAGATCAAACTCATGACCAGCCAGCTTGTCCATCGCCAACGCCTGAACGCTGCCGGTGTGCGCAAAGACAGTTGCCAGCTCCTGGGCTCGGGCAAACGTCCTGTTAGTGATTGTCACCGCGCAGTCCAGAGACAATAGCGGCAGCAATACACCTCGCGCAGCCCCGCCCGCACCAATAAGCAGGATACGATAGCCTGGTTTGATAAATTTCAGACGCTCAAGATCGCTTAATAAGCCGATGCCATCGGTGTTATCGCCCAGCAGGCGCCCGTCAGCGAGATGCTTAACGGTATTCACCGCACCGGCAAGCGCCGCACGCTCAGTCAGTTCATCAGCTCTGGCGAATGCCTCTTCCTTGAAAGGAACGGTGACGTTGCAGCCTTTACCACCCGCCGCCATAAAAGCATTCAGCGTATCGATAAACGCATCCAGCGGAGCAAGCACGCGACCATAGGGATGTGTAATCCCCAGCTGCAGAGCAAACTGCTGATGAATAAAAGGAGATTTGCTGTGCGCAATGGGATTGCCGAATACCGCGTACTGTTCCATATGTTTACCCCTGGCGGAAAAGCTCACCCGTCAGGGCATCGCGAATTTCAGAAGGATTCAGACGACCGCCCGTTTCACCCATCACCACGGGAAAGGCTTCGCCAAACTGAGCGATGACTTCTTCGGTGGTACGGCAAGGAGGCTGTCCGGTCAGGTTTGCGCTGGTTGAAACTAATGGCTTGCCGTAGGTCTGACATAAAGAAGCCACCAGCGGATGATCGGTGACTCGCACGGCCAGCGAATCAAATCGCCCTGTCAGCCAGCGTGGCGTTGACGCGCGAGCCGGGAAAACGAAAGTCACCGGCCCGGGCCATTTAGAGAAGACAGCTGCACGCTGACTTTCACTCAGCGCCGAATCATCTATATAAGGTTTGAGCTGCTCATAGTCAGCGGCGATCAGAATGAGGCCTTTTTCTACCGGGCGCTGCTTCAGCTCCAGCAGGCGCATAACGGCGATTTCACTGTCCGGGTCGCAACCGACACCAAACACAGCTTCGGTTGGATAAGCGATGACTTCTTTATTATTTAGCGCGGCAAGAGCTTTGGCCACGCTTTCTGTTTGCAGGTTACTGTTCACTGATTTTCCGCCGGGACCGGCTTTCCACATTGTTTACTGGCACAGTACAGCTTGATGCCCTGGGCCGTTTTCTTTTCGATAAGCAGCGGGTAGTGGCACTCTGGACACTCCCCGGCTACAGGTTTGAAGTTCAGAACAAACTGACACTCCGGATAGCGATCGCAGGAGTGAAAGGTTTTGCCATAGCGTGAACGACGCTGGACCAGGTGGCCCTCATGGCATTGCGGGCAGGCAATAGAAGTATCGTCTGGTTTATCGATAAGCTCTGTATGCTCACAGGCGGGATATTGGCTGCATCCGATAAACATACCGAAACGCCCCTGGCGCAACACCAGCTCAGCACCGCAGACAGGGCACTGCTGCCCTTCCAGTACTTTGACAATGTGTCCATCCGCCTGGCTTTTCAGGGGACGAACATAGTCACATTCCGGATAATGGGAACAGCCAAGAAATGGCCCATGCTTACCGGACCGGATAACAAGCTGAGCCCCGCACTGTGGGCAGGGCTCGTTTTTAGGCACCGAGAACAGTGCTGATTTAGCCATAACAACTCTTGTCGCGACACATTAGAATCAGTGCAGCATACCGTCATTTACTTCGAAGAGTAATTCTTCCATTTGCTGATAGGCATTTTCACAGCCTGGAATGTTAAACAGCACCATCAGAATGACCCATTTCAGATCTTCCAGTTCAAACTCTGTGGCATCCAGCGCCATGACGCGTTCGATCACCATTTCACGCGTTTCGAGGTTTAGCACCTGAATCTGCTCCAGGAATAACAAGAATCCCCGGCAACTGGCATCCAGCCTTTGGCACTCGTCAGCCGTATAAATACGGACAGAGAGCGGATCGGAAGCCAGCTGCATCGGCTCGGCGAGCCCTTCCTGATAGTCAGCCAGCTTTTCCAACCAAAGTAGCGCGTTGTAGATATCTTCACGATCAAAACCGGCGTCGGTAAGATCCCGCGTCAGTTTGTCCTGGTCCACCCGCATTTCTGCTTCGTTATGGATGTAAGTCTCAAACAAATACATCAGTACGTCGAACATGGCATGCCCTCCTTAATCGGACATAGCCGCCGGGTACAGCTGCGATCCACCCTGCTAACTCCAGCTCGAGTAGTTGACCTACCGTCACTGGCACAGGTTGGCCGGCACGTTCAGCGACAACGTCAACAGGTGTTACCTCATCTCCTACGTTAGCCAGGAGCTCTGGAAATGGCAATGCTGCAAGGGTCGTATCCGGAGAATAATTTGATATTTCAGTCTCCTCTGGCAACGCTGACACAGCGGATTGCACATTTTCCAGAATGTCTTCTATAGAGGTGACCGCTACCGCTCCTTGTTTGATTAACCAGTGCGGACCCTCTGATCCGGGGCTGCCCAACGGGCCTGGCAGCGCGAAGACCTCTCTCCCTTGCTCTAATGCAGTGCGGGCCGTCACCAGCGAACCGCTTTTCAACGCCGCCTCTACCACCAGCACACCGCAACTCAGGCCACTGATAATTCGGTTTCGACGAGGGAAATTTGCAGGCCACGGCGGCTGTGCCAGAGGGAATTCACTGACCAATGCGCCCCCGCTTTCGACTATACGGCGGGCTAATGCAGCATGACGCCGCGGGTAGGTATGAAAAAGGCCATTGCCTAACACCGCGACTGTTTTGCCTCCGGCATCCAGCGCGGCCCGATGAGCTACACCGTCAATCCCCAAAGCCAGGCCACTGGTCACGGTGATCCCTTTGCGAGCCAGGTCATGGCTGAAGATTGCCCCCCAACGCTCACCATACCAGGAATGGCTGCGGCTACCGACAACCGCAATTTGAGGCGAAGAGAGCAGTTTGACATCACCGGCGACAAACAGAGCCACAGGGTAGTCAGCCGTGGCCAGCAGTGGCTTGGGGAAATCAGGGCTATCAAAGGTGAGAAGGTTATGGTCGGGCGCTTCCAGCCAGGCAAGCGTTTCTGCCAGCGTTTGCGAAGAGACAGAAAAAAAAAGCCGGATCTGCTGAGGGGAAAGCCCTGTGAGCTTAAGCGTTTCGGGGCTAATCGTTCCGGCCGCCGTGAGATGCTCCCTCAGTTTCGCCAGCGTATCGCCATATAACCCATTGACCGCCATCAGGCGGAGCGTAATTTCTGTGGATGTCATCCCTATCCCCTTGCCACAAGCAGCTCTGACAATCTTTGTGATTGGTCAGTGATGCTGTCAATCAGCAGGGGATTTGTCTAGAATAGAGGTAATAATCTTTCCAACTCCTGAACACAACTCTGGATAATTATGTCAGTTTTGCAAGTGTTACATATTCCGGACGAGCGTCTTCGCAAAGTCGCTGAACCGGTAAAAGAAGTGAATGCAGAAATCCAGCGTATCGTCGATGATATGTTCGACACCATGTACGCTGAAGAAGGTATTGGGCTGGCCGCCACTCAGGTTGATATTCATCAGCGCATCATCGTTATCGATGTGTCCGAAAATCGCGACGAGCAGCTGGTGCTGATCAACCCGGAACTGCTGGAAAAAGAAGGCGAAACCGGTATTGAAGAAGGTTGCCTGTCTATTCCTGAACAGCGTGCCCTGGTGCCACGTGCCGAGAAAGTAAAAATCCGCGCACTCGACCGCGAAGGCAAAACCTTCGAATTAGAAGCCGATGGCCTGCTGGCAATTTGTATTCAGCACGAAATGGATCACTTGGTCGGCAAACTGTTCATTGACTATCTGTCTCCGCTGAAACAGCAGCGCATCCGTCAGAAAGTTGAAAAGCTGGACCGCCTGAACGCCCGTGCTTAAGGATAAGAATTAACGTGTCAGAATCACTTCGCATTATTTTCGCAGGTACTCCTGACTTTGCAGCGCGTCATCTTGACGCGCTGTTGTCGTCTGGGCACCAGGTGGTTGGCGTCTTCACCCAACCAGATCGTCCGGCTGGACGGGGTAAAAAGCTGATGCCAAGCCCGGTTAAGGTCCTGGCGGAAGAAAAAGGTCTGCCGGTTTTCCAGCCTGCATCACTTCGCCCGCAGGAAAACCAGCAGCTCGTTGCCGATCTCAATGCCGACGTGATGGTCGTCGTTGCCTATGGCCTGATTTTACCGAAAGCCGTCCTCGATATGCCGCGTCTTGGCTGCATTAACGTGCACGGTTCTCTGCTTCCTCGTTGGCGCGGAGCGGCACCAATTCAGCGTTCACTCTGGGCTGGCGATGCCGAAACGGGCGTGACGATCATGCAGATGGATGTCGGTCTTGATACCGGCGATATGCTGCATAAACTTTCCTGCCCTATTACTGCGCAAGACACCAGTGGCTCACTGTATGACAAGCTGGCAGATCTTGGCCCGCAGGGACTGATCGAAACACTTAAGCAGCTGGCCAACGGCACGGCGAAACCAGAGGTTCAGGATGAAGCGCTGGTAACCCATGCAGAGAAGCTGAGCAAAGAAGAAGCTCGCGTCGACTGGTCACTGTCCGCAGAACAGCTTGAGCGCTGCATTCGGGCCTTTAATCCGTGGCCAATGAGCTGGCTGGAAATCGACGGGCAGCCGGTAAAAGTGTGGCAGGCATCGGTTATCAATGAGAAAACCAGCGCCCAGCCGGGCACAATTATCGATGCCAACAAGCAGGGCATTCAGGTAGCCACCGGAGACGGAGTCCTGAATCTGCTGTCGCTGCAGCCCGCGGGTAAAAAAGCGATGAGCGCCCAGGATTTGTTAAATTCACGTCGGGAATGGTTTATTCCCGGTAACCGTCTTGCCTGACGGTCTTATCGTCTGAGCCCGGTCATTCCGGGCCTTTTCATTTTTAGGCTTATGAAAAAGAATACAAATTTACGCAGTATGGCCGCTCTTGCCGTTGAACAGGTCGTCGAACAGGGCCAGTCGCTCAGCAATATCCTGCCTGCCATGCAGCAAAAGGTCGGCGACAAAGACAAAGCACTCCTGCAGGAGCTTTGCTTTGGCGTACTGCGCACGCTTCCACAGCTGGAATGGCTGATCAACAAGCTGATGGAACGCCCAATGAAGGGCAAACAGCGCAGCCTGCATTTTCTGATTATGGTTGGCCTCTATCAGCTGATGCATACCCGAATTCCAGCCCACGCCGCTCTGGCGGAAACCGTTGAAGGTGCCGTTGTCTTAAAGCGCCCGCAGTTGAAAGGGCTGATTAACGGCGTGTTGCGCCAGTTCCAGCGTAATCAGGATGAATTGCTCGAGGAGTTTGCGGCAACAGAAATGCGCTTCCTGCACCCTTCCTGGCTGGTAAAACGCATCAAACAAGCCTGGCCGCAGCAGTGGCAGCAGATCCTGGAAGCCAACAACCAGAGGCCACCAATGTGGCTACGCGTCAATCGTAACCACCATACGCGGGATGAATGGCTGACCCTGCTGGAAGAAGCCGGTATGAAAGGATTTACCCATCCTGATTATCCGGATGCGGTGCGCCTCGAAACCCCTGCCCCGGTTCTGGCCCTACCAGGATTTGCTGAAGGCTGGGTGACAGTGCAGGATGCTTCAGCTCAGGGCTGTGTGACCTTCCTCACCCCAAATAACGGTGAGTCAATTCTCGATCTCTGCGCAGCGCCTGGCGGTAAGACCACTCATATTCTCGAAGTTGCTCCTGAAGCTAATGTTCTGGCCGTCGATGTGGACGAACAGCGTCTGTCCCGCGTCTATGAGAACCTGAAGCGCCTGGGCATGAAAGCTCAGGTCAAACAGGGCGATGGACGCTACCCGGCACAGTGGTGCGGTGAACAACGTTTTGATCGCATCCTGCTGGATGCGCCCTGCTCGGCAACCGGCGTGATCCGCCGCCATCCTGATATCAAATGGCTGCGTCGCGATCGTGATATTGCAGAACTTGCACAGCTCCAGTCTGAAATTCTGGATGCGACCTGGGAGCACCTCAAACCTGGTGGCACTCTGGTTTATGCAACCTGCTCCATTCTACCCGAAGAGAATAGCGAACAGATCGCCGCGTTCCTCAAACGCACGCCGTCAGCAGTGCTAAGCGAAACAGGAACTCAGGAACAGCCTGGGAAACAAAACCTGCCTGCAGCCGAAGAAGGCGACGGTTTCTTTTACGCTAAGCTAACCAAACAGTGATGAAATAACGGATCGCGACAGATGAAAATTATCATTTTGGGTGCAGGGCAAGTCGGTGGGACGCTGGCCGAAAACCTGGTAGGCGAGAACAACGATATTACCGTTGTGGATACCAGCGGCGATCGTCTGCGCAGCCTGCAGGATAAATTCGATCTTCGGGTTGTGCAGGGGCATGGCTCTCATCCCCGCGTGCTTCGCGAAGCAGGTGCCGATGATGCTGATATGCTGGTTGCAGTCACCAGTTCAGACGAAACCAATATGGTGGCCTGTCAGGTCGCATACTCACTCTTTAATACCCCAAACCGAATTGCGCGTATCCGGGCACCAGACTACGTCCGGGATGCTGAAAAGCTGTTCCACTCGGAAGCTGTACCAATCGATCACTTGATCGCACCAGAACAGCTTGTGATCGACAATATTTACCGTTTGATCGAATATCCTGGGGCACTTCAGGTAGTGAACTTTGCCGAAGGTAAAGTGAGCCTGGCGGTAGTAAAAGCTTACTACGGTGGCCCTTTAGTCGGGAACGCGCTCTCAACTATGCGCGAGCATATGCCTCATATTGACACCCGCGTTGCGGCTATTTTCCGTCACGATCGTCCTATCCGGCCGCAGGGCTCCACCATTGTCGAAGCCGGTGATGAGGTCTTCTTTATCGCCGCATCACAACATATTCGCGCAGTGATGAGTGAACTCCAGCGTCTTGAAAAACCATACAAGCGGATCATGCTGGTCGGCGGCGGCAATATTGGTGCAGGCCTCGCGCACCGCCTGGAGAAAGACTACAGCGTTAAATTGATCGAACGCGATCAGCAAAGAGCGGCGGAGCTGGCAGAAAAACTGCAGAACACTATCGTGTTTTATGGCGATGCGTCGGATCAGGAGCTGCTGGCTGAAGAGCATATCGATCAGGTTGATCTCTTTATTGCCGTGACCAACGATGACGAAGCTAACATCATGTCCGCGATGCTGGCTAAACGGATGGGGGCCCGCAAAGTGATGGTGCTTATCCAGCGTAAAGCCTACGTGGACCTGGTTCAGGGAAGCGTCATTGATATCGCTATCTCTCCGCAACAGGCCACAATATCTGCGCTGCTGAGTCATGTACGAAAAGCAGATATTGTAGGAGTTTCATCGCTGAGACGCGGTGTTGCAGAAGCCATCGAGGCTGTGGCTCATGGTGATGAAAGCACCTCTCGCGTGGTCGGCCGGGTGATTGACGATATTAAACTGCCGCCAGGCACTATTATTGGCGCCGTCGTCCGTGGAAATGAAGTCCTGATTGCCAATGATAATTTGCGCATTGAGCAGGGCGACCACGTCATTATGTTCCTGACGGATAAAAAGTTTATTACCGACGTCGAGAGACTTTTCCAGCCAAGTCCATTCTTCTTATAAAGACTTCGGGGCGCTCAACAGAGCGCCCTTTTTTTATTAACCCTTTATTATTTATGGGCTATTTATTCCATCTGACATTCGCTCTGTAATGGAAATCGACTAAACATTTGTTAAACTTATAAATGACAGTTAGCTCCAGGAGAATAACATGAGCATTATTAAAGAGTTTCGCGAATTCGCGATGCGCGGGAACGTAGTTGATTTGGCAGTGGGTGTCATCATTGGTGCAGCGTTTGGCAAAATCGTATCGTCGCTGGTCGCCGATATCATTATGCCACCGCTGGGACTGCTGATTGGGGGGATCGATTTTAAGCAATTCGCGGTGACATTACGTGATGCGCAGGGTGACGTGCCGGCGGTAGTCATGCACTACGGCGTGTTCATACAGAATATCTTTGACTTCGTTATTGTAGCCTTTGCTATTTTCATGGCGATCAAGCTGATTAATAAGCTGAACCGCAAAGAGCCTGCACCGGATGCCGCTCCACCGGCGCCAACTAAAGAAGAAGTTCTGCTGACTGAAATTCGCGACCTGCTGAAAGAGCAAAATAATCGCTCATAATTAAGCGGCTGAAATTAAAAGGCCAGTGGTAAAAAAGTGCTTCACTTCCTTGCCACTGGCCTCCCAGTTCCCCCCGGTTACCGTGTTTTCCTTTACGCTCAAAACTTCCTTTTCCTTTTTTATTCTTTTCGACACGCTGACGAAACAGTGGGTCATGTAACAATGCCTCAAGGGCGTTGTCTTTGATTTGCCCCTTCGTATGCTGATAGCGGCTCATAAAATCTCCAGTTGTTGGTTAAGACGGCAGGAGTGTAGTCCTGCCTGATAAATAAATCAACGATCCGCATTTTCCGCTTCAGCCCCCTGCTCCAGAGCCTCAAGGATCGAACAATAAACGCTGCTGTGCGCAGTACCACAACAGGCGTCATTTAGTCGCTGTAACGAGCGGCGCATGGTTTCAAGTTCAGCAATCCGGGCTTCTACTTCACTAAGTCTTGCCTGAACGATCCCTTTTGATTCCTGACAGGTGTGATGCTCAGGATCGATTCGGATCGACAGCAGCTCACGGATAGCCTCAAGCGTAAACCCTAATTGACGGCCATGCCGGATAAAACGCAATCGCTGAAGGTCGCTGTCTGAGTAGAGCCGAAATCCGCCTTGAGTGCGCACATCATGATCCATCATCTGTTGTTTTTCGTAATAGCGGATCGTATCAGGCGTCACGCCAGCCAGCTTAGCCAGTTCACCAATGCGAAACATCATGACTCCTTAATTTTATCGAGCAGTTTGTCAGCGTAATCGCCGCGCAGAAAATCGGTGCTTTGCCCGGCCTGCTGCAGTTTGAGCTCCAGCAATGTTAGCTGCTTGTGCAGGGCATGAAAGCGAGGATCGTCTTCACGGACGGTTTTCAGTAAATCTGCCAGTTCGACAGCCTGCTTTCGCTGCTGAAGTTCAGGAGGAAGGCAGCCTGCATTTTTCAGCAGCCTGAATGCAGCTCGCAGTTCAGGTGGCACATGCGAATCGTCATCCAGCTGCAGCGGTTTGCCGCTACCGTTAAGAGATTCGAACTCGCCCTGTTTTTGCGCATCAAGAATATGACGTTCAGCCCACTGGTCCAATAACCACATGATAACCCCCGGGAGAGCAACAAGAGGACAACTACAGAGAATAATGGGGGGAATGAGGGTATAAAAAAACCCGCCGAGGCGGGTTTTTTTAATTCACTGCAAATTACTCTGCAGCTGCTTCTGCTTTCTCTGAACGATCAACCAGCTCGATGTATGCCATCGGCGCGTTGTCGCCTGCACGGAAGCCACACTTCAGAATGCGAGTGTAACCACCGGCACGGCTCGCGAAACGCGGGCCCAGCTCGTTAAACAGTTTTGCCACGATCTCGTTATCACGAGTACGGGCGAATGCCAGACGACGATTAGCAACGCTATCAGTCTTGGCAAGAGTAATCAGCGGCTCAACTACGCGACGCAGCTCTTTCGCTTTAGGCAGGGTCGTCTTGATGATTTCATGACGAACCAGTGAACCTGCCATGTTGCGGAACATAGCCTGGCGATGGCTGCTGTTGCGGTTCAGTTGACGACCACTCTTACGATGGCGCATGACCTTATCCTTCTCAGTAAAACCTTAACCTGTGATCCGGTTACTCGTCAGCAATGCTTGCCGGTGGCCAGTTTTCCAGGCGCATGCCCAGAGACAGACCACGAGAGGCCAGCACGTCTTTAATCTCAGTAAGAGATTTTTTACCCAGGTTAGGCGTTTTCAGCAACTCAACCTCGGTACGCTGTACCAGATCACCGATATAGTGGATAGCTTCTGCCTTGAGGCAGTTAGCAGAGCGGACAGTCAATTCCAGATCGTCAACAGGGCGCAGCAGGATCGGATCGAATTCTGGTTTCTCTTCTTTCACTTCCGGCTGACGTACATCACGTAAGTCAACGAAAGCTTCCAGTTGTTCTGCCAGGATGGTTGCCGCACGACGAATCGCCTCTTCAGGATCGATTGTGCCGTTGGTTTCCATTTCGATGACCAGCTTGTCCAGGTCGGTACGCTGCTCTACGCGCGCTGCTTCAACATTGTAGGCAATACGCTCTACAGGGCTGTAGCAAGCGTCGACCAGCAGACGGCCGATTGGGCGCTCATCTTCTTCCGAATGAATTCGGGCAGAAGCCGGCACATAACCGCGACCGCGCTGAACTTTGATACGCATGCTAATAGCTGCGTTCTCGTCAGTCAGGTGGCAGATAACATGCTGCGGCTTGACGATTTCGACATCACCGTCGTGGGTGATATCGGCTGCGGTCACAGGGCCAATGCCAGATTTATTCAGAGTAAGAATAACTTCATCTTTACCCTGAACTCTCACCGCCAGCCCTTTCAGGTTGAGCAGGATTTCAAGGATATCTTCCTGAACGCCTTCTTTGGTGCTGTACTCATGAAGTACACCATCAATCTCAACCTCGGTCACCGCGCAACCCGGCATCGATGAGAGCAGAATACGGCGCAGTGCGTTACCCAGAGTATGGCCGAAGCCACGCTCTAAAGGCTCAAGGGTCACCTTGGCGTGCGTCGAACTCACTTGCTCGATATCGACCAGGCGCGGTTTTAGAAACTCTGTCACAGAACCCTGCATTGTGTCCTCTCTTTGGTGCTAAGCTTTACTTGGAGTAAAGCTCGACGATCAGGTGTTCGTTAATGTCCGCAGACAGATCAGAACGCTCTGGCTGACGCTTGAACGTACCTTCCATCTTGCCAGCATCAACTTCCAGCCAGGTTGGCTTCTCACGCTGTTCAGCCAGCTCAAGAGCGGCTTTCACGCGAGACTGCTTTTTGGCTTTCTCACGAACGCTGACAACGTCATTCGCTTTAACCTGATAAGAAGCGATGTTAACAACGCGACCGTTTACCATGATAGCTTTGTGGCTAACCAGCTGACGAGATTCAGCACGAGTTGCGCCGAAGCCCATACGGTATACTACGTTGTCCAGACGACCTTCCAGCAGAGCCAACAGGTTTGCACCGGTGTTGCCTTTCAGACGCGCTGCTTCTTTGTAATAGTTACGGAACTGACGCTCCAGCACACCGTAGATACGGCGAACTTTTTGCTTTTCACGCAACTGCACACCATAGTCAGACAGACGCGGTTTACGCGCACCGTGCTGGCCAGGAGCTTGTTCAATTTTACACTTGGTATCGATCGCGCGAACGCCAGACTTAAGGAATAAGTCGGTGCCCTCACGACGGCTCAGCTTGAGCTTAGGACCCAAATATCTTGCCATTTTCTTTCTCCAACAATCCTAGAAACGAAGCGTTATACGCGACGTTTTTTCGGCGGACGACAACCGTTATGAGGGATCGGAGTCACATCAGTAATGTTAGTGATGCGGAAACCAGCGGCGTTCAGAGCACGAATAGTAGATTCGCGACCCGGACCCGGACCTTTGACCATAACTTCCAGATTCTTGATACCGTAATCTTTTACGGCTTCAGCGCAACGCTCTGCTGCAACCTGAGCTGCAAACGGAGTGGATTTGCGAGAACCACGGAAACCGGAACCACCGGCTGTTGCCCAACCCAGTGCGTTACCCTGACGATCAGAGATGGTAACGATGGTGTTGTTGAAAGAAGCATGGATATGAGCCACGCCGTCAGAGACTTGTTTTCTTACACGCTTACGTGCACGAACTGGTGCCTTTGCCATTATTCAATCACCCCGATTATTTCTTGATCGGTTTGCGCGGACCCTTACGGGTACGTGCGTTGGTCTTGGTACGCTGACCGCGAACCGGGAGACCACGACGATGACGCAAACCGCGATAGCAACCAAGATCCATCAGGCGCTTGATGCTCATGCTGATTTCACGGCGCAGATCACCTTCAACGACAAATTTGGCAACTTCGTCACGCAGCGTGTCGATTTGTTCTTCAGACAGCTCACTGATCTTAACATTTTCAGCGAAACCAGCTGCAGCCAGAATGGCTTTAGAGCGGGTTTTACCGACGCCGAAGATCGAAGTTAATGCGATCACGGCATGCTTATGATCAGGAATGTTAATGCCTGCTATACGGGCCACTATGCACTCCTACTATTTAATATGTACACACCATGCTGAAAAGCCCGTTTTCAGGATACTCAAATGGATATGTACAGACATACAAAAAGATTGGCTGGCTAATCTAGCCAGCTCAACCCAACTTTGCAAGAAAAATATGCGAAATAATCAGCCTTGGCGCTGTTTATGCTTCGGCTCGGCACTGCAAATCACACGGATGACACCATCACGCTTAACGATTTTGCAGTTACGGCATAATTTCTTGACGGAAGCACGAACTTTCATTTTTACTCTCCGTAACTTCTCAGGCGACCAGTTAGCGGCCGTAGCCTTTCAGGTTCGCCTTCTTCAATGCAGACTCGTACTGACTTGACATCATCAGAGTTTGCACTTGAGCCATAAAGTCCATAATCACGACAACAACGATTAACAGTGAGGTCCCACCGAAGTAGAACGGCACTTTCATTGCATCACGCATGAACTCCGGGATCAGGCAGATAAAAGTGATGTACAACGCACCGATCAGAGTCAGGCGGGTCATTACTTTATCGATATACTTCGCCGTTTGTTCTCCCGGACGAATTCCTGGTACGAATGCACCGGACTTCTTCAGGTTATCTGCTGTTTCACGCGGGTTGAAAACCAACGCCGTGTAGAAGAAACAGAAGAAGATGATTGCAGACGCATAGAGTAACACATAAAGCGGTTGCCCAGGCTGCAAATACAGCGAAATTGTTGTCAGCCAGTTCCAACCAGTACCGCCCCCGAACCATGACGCGATGGTTGCCGGGAACAGAATAATACTGGAAGCGAAAATTGCCGGGATAACCCCCGCCATATTCACTTTCAGCGGCAAATGTGTGCTCTGTGCAGCATAGACACGACGACCTTGCTGACGCTTCGCGTAGTTTACCACAATGCGGCGTTGACCACGTTCAACGAATACAACAAAGAAAGTCACTGCAAATACTAATACTGCAACCAACAGCAACAGGAGGAAGTGCAGGTCGCCTTGACGCGCTTGCTCGATAGTATGGGCGATGGCCGGCGGGAGACCCGCAACGATACCGGCGAAGATAATGATTGAGATACCGTTACCGATACCACGTTCAGTAATCTGTTCGCCGAGCCACATCAGGAACATAGTTCCTGTGACCAGACTTACAACAGCGGTGAAGTAGAATGCAAAGCCAGGATTAATCACCAGGCCTTGCATACCAGGCATATTCGGCAAACCGGTAGCAATACCGGTTGCCTGGAATATTGCCAGCACCAGAGTGCCGTAGCGGGTGTACTGGCTAATCTTACGACGGCCAGATTCCCCTTCCTTCTTAATCTCTGCCAGCGTCGGGTGAACCACCGTCAGCAGCTGGATAATAATCGATGCCGAAATGTACGGCATGATACCCAGAGCAAAGATAGAAGCACGGCTGAGAGCACCACCAGAGAACATGTTAAACATTTCAATGATGGTGCCTCGCTGTTGCTCAAGCAGTTTGGCAAGTACAGCGGCATCGATACCAGGGATTGGAATAAAAGAGCCAATACGGAACACAATCAGCGCACCAATCACAAACAGAAGTCTGCGTTTCAGTTCGCCGAACCCACCCTTGGCACTTTGAAAATCTAATCCCGGTTGCTTAGCCATCTGCTACTTATTCCTCAATTTTACCGCCAGCAGCTTCGATAGCAGCACGAGCGCCTTTAGACACGCGCAGGCCTTTAACAGTTACCGGAGTAGTGACTTCACCAGCCAGAATCACTTTCGCGAATTCAATCTGGATACCGATAATGTTAGCCGCTTTCAGCGTGTTCAGGTCAACTACGTCGCCTTCTACTTTAGCCAGATCGGACAGACGAACTTCGGCTGTGATCATTGCTTTACGTGAAGTGAAACCGAACTTCGGCAGACGACGGTACAGAGGCATCTGACCACCCTCGAAACCGCGACGTACGCCACCGCCAGAACGAGAGTTCTGACCTTTGTGACCACGACCACCGGTTTTACCGAGGCCAGAACCGATACCACGACCCAGGCGTTTACCCGCCTTTTTAGAGCCTTCGGCCGGAGACAGAGTATTTAAACGCATCTCTTACTCCTCAACTTTAACCATGTAGGAAACCGCGTTGACCATACCACGAACAGCGGGAGTATCCTCACGCTCTACGGTGTGGCCAATACGACGCAGACCCAGGCCAAGCAGCGTTGCCTTATGTTTCGGCAGACGACCGATTGCACTGCGGGTTTGAGTAATTTTAATAGTCTTTGCCATGGTCAATTACCCCAGAATTTCTTCAACGGATTTACCACGCTTGGCAGCGACCATTTCTGGAGAATTCATATTTTCCAGGCCATCGATAGTTGCACGAACCACGTTAATCGGGTTGGTGGAACCATACGCTTTAGCCAGAACGTTATGAACTCCAGCGACTTCCAGGACGGCGCGCATTGCACCACCGGCGATGATACCGGTACCTTCAGAAGCCGGCTGCATGAAGACACGAGAACCCGTGTGAACACCTTTTACAGGGTGTTGCAGGGTGCCGTGGTTCAGCGCGACGTTAATCATATTGCGACGGGCTTTTTCCATCGCTTTCTGGATCGCTGCTGGAACTTCACGCGCTTTACCGTAACCAAAACCTACGCGGCCATTACCATCACCAACAACAGTCAGAGCTGTGAAGGAGAAAATACGACCACCTTTAACGGTTTTAGATACGCGGTTAACCGCGATCAGCTTTTCCTGCAGTTCGCCAGCTTGTTTTTCGATGTGAGCCATCTTACACCTCTACCTTAGAACTGAAGGCCAGCTTCACGGGCAGCATCTGCCAGTGCCTGGACACGACCATGATATTGGAACCCGGAACGGTCAAAGGAAACATTTTTGATGCCTTTTTCCAGAGCGCGTTCAGCAACAGCTTTACCTACAGCTGCAGCGGCGTCTTTGTTACCGGTGTACTTCAGTTGTTCACAAATAGCTTTTTCTACAGTAGAAGCAGCTACCAGAACTTCAGAACCATTCGGAGCAATTACCTGTGCGTAAATATGACGCGGGGTACGATGTACCACCAGGCGAGTTGCACCCAGCTCTTTGAGCTTGCGGCGTGCGCGGGTCGCACGACGGATACGAGCAGATTTCTTATCCATAGTGTTACCTTACTTCTTCTTAGCCTCTTTGGTACGCACGACTTCGTCGGCGTAACGAACACCCTTGCCTTTGTAAGGCTCAGGACGACGGTAGGCGCGCAGATCTGCTGCAACCTGACCGATCACCTGCTTATCAGCGCCTTTCAGCACGATTTCAGTTTGAGTCGGACATTCTGCAGTGATACCCGCAGGCAGCTGATGGTCAACTGGGTGTGAGAAGCCTAAAGCCAGACTCACAGAATTCCCTTTGACCGCTGCACGATAACCTACACCAACCAGCTGCAGCTTCTTAGTGAAGCCTTCGGTAACACCGATAACCATTGAGTTCAGCAGGGCACGCGCGGTACCAGCCTGAGCCCAACCATCCACGTAACCATCACGCGGACCGAAGGTCAGTGCATTATCAGCATGCTTAACTTCAACAGCATCGTTGAGAGTACGAGTCAGCTCGCCGTTTTTACCTTTGATCGTAATAACCTGACCGTTGATTTTTACATCAACGCCGGCAGGAACAACGACCGGTGCTTTAGCAACACGAGACATTATATTCCTCCGATTAGGCTACGTAGCAGATAATTTCGCCACCAAGACCAGCTTGGCGCGCTGCACGATCAGTCATAACACCTTTAGAGGTAGAAACAACTGCGATACCCAGACCAGCCATAACTTTTGGCAGCTCATCTTTTTTCTTATAGATGCGCAGGCCTGGGCGGCTGACACGCTGAATGCTTTCTACAACAGCTTTACCCTGGAAATACTTGAGAGTAAGTTCCAGTTCCGGCTTGGTGTCGCCTTCAACTTTAAATTCTTCAATAAAACCTTCTTCCTTCAGCACGTTGGCAATTGCCACTTTCAGCTTGGAGGAAGGCATGGTGACCGCAACTTTGTTCGCGGCCTGACCGTTACGGATACGGGTCAGCATATCCGCGATCGGATCTTGCATGCTCATCTGTCTTTACTCCCGTGATTCAATTGGTGACAATTACCAGCTAGCCTTTTTCAAGCCAGGCACTTCACCGCGCATGGCGGCTTCACGCAGCTTGATACGGCTCAACCCGAACTTGCCCACATAACCATGTGGACGACCAGTCTGGCGGCAGCGGTTACGCTGACGGGACGGGCTGGAATCACGCGGCAGAGTCTGCAGCTTGAGAACTGCGTTCCAACGATCTTCGTCAGAAGCGTTCACATCAGAGATGATCGCTTTCAGTTCAGCGCGTTTCGCGAAGTATTTTTCAGCTAAAGCTACGCGTTTAACTTCGCGTGCTTTCATTGATTGCTTAGCCATTAAGTAACCCTACCTTACTTGCGGAACGGGAAGTCAAAGGCAGCCAGCAGAGCACGGCCTTCTTCGTCAGAATTCGCAGTAGTGGTGATGGTAATATCCAAACCACGTACACGGTCGACTTTGTCATAGTCGATTTCTGGGAAGATGATCTGCTCACGGACACCCATGCTGTAGTTACCACGACCGTCGAATGACTTAGCGGACAGGCCACGGAAGTCACGGATACGAGGTACAGCAATAGTGATCAGGCGCTCAAAGAACTCCCACATGCGTTCGCCACGCAGAGTTACTTTACAGCCGATCGGATAGCCCTGACGGATTTTGAAGCCTGCAACTGATTTGCGTGCTTTGGTGATCAGCGGCTTTTGACCGGTGATTGCTGCCAGGTCAGCTGCTGCGTTATCCAGCAGTTTCTTGTCAGCGATCGCTTCACCAACACCCATGTTCAGGGTGATCTTCTCGACCCGAGGGACTTGCATGACAGAATTGTAGTTAAACTCAGTCATGAGTTTCTTAACTACTTCGTCTTTGTAGTAATCATGCAGTTTCGCCATCGTACTACTCCAAATTACTTGATAGTTTCGCTGTTAGACTTGAAGAAACGGACTTTTTTGCCGTCTTCGAATCTAAAGCCTACACGGTCAGCCTTGCCGGTTGCCGCATTGAAGATTGCAACGTTGGAAACCTGAATTGCAGCTTCTTTTTCAACGATGCCACCTGGTTGGTTCAGGGCCGGAACCGGCTTCTGATGTTTCTTAACCAGGTTGATACCTTCAACGACGAGTTTGCCGGAAGACAGAACATTCTTAACTTTACCGCGCTTACCTTTATCTTTACCGGTTAACACGATAACTTCGTCATCACGACGGATTTTAGCTGCCATGATTCGCTCCTTAGAGTACTTCTGGTGCCAGAGAGATAATTTTCATGAACTTCTCGTTGCGAAGTTCACGAGTTACCGGCCCAAAAATACGCGTGCCGATTGGCTGCTCGCTGTTATTGTTTAAAATAACGCATGCATTACCATCGAAGCGAATGACAGAACCGTCCGGGCGACGAACACCCTTCTTGGTGCGCACCACTACCGCTTTCAGCACATCGCCTTTCTTCACCTTACCACGTGGAATTGCTTCCTTGATGGTAATCTTGATGATGTCGCCGACGCCTGCGTAGCGACGGTGCGAGCCACCCAGAACCTTGATACACATTACGCGACGTGCACCGGAGTTGTCGGCGACGTTCAGCATAGTCTGTTCTTGGATCATTTTAGTGCTCCGCTAATGTCAACTACTACTGAGACCCAAAAATCAGGGTCGTTAAAAAGCCCCATATCGAGGGCGCGGCATTATAACACCGCTTACAAGATATGGGTAGAAAAAATAAACGGCTCATTGCTGAGCCGTCTATTCGTATCGAGATTGCGTACTGTATTACAGAACCGCTTTCTCTACAACGCGAACCAGCGTCCAGGACTTAGTCTTGGACAGTGGACGGCATTCACGGATTTCAACCTTGTCGCCGATACCACATTCGTTGTTCTCGTCATGTACGTGCAGTTTGGTCGTACGCTTGATGAATTTCCCGTAGATCGGGTGCTTCACAACACGTTCGATGGCAACAACAATGGATTTCTCCATTTTGTCGCTGACAACGCGACCTTGCAGAGTACGGATTTTATCGGTCATTACGCACCCGCCTTCTGAGTCAGTAAAGTCTTAACGCGTGCAACATCACGACGAACCTGCTTCAGCAGGTGAGTCTGTTGCAGCTGGCCGCTTGCAGCCTGCATACGCAGGTTGAATTGCTCGCGCAGCAGGTTAAGCAGCTCGGTGTTCAGCTCTTCAACGCTCTTTTCACGCAGCTCATTTGCTTTCATTACATCACCGTCTTAGTTACAAAGGTGGTTTTGATAGGCAGTTTCGCTGCTGCCAGGCCGAAGGCTTCACGGGCCAGCTCTTCCGGAACACCGTCCATTTCATACAGGACTTTGCCCGGTTGGATCAAGGCAACCCAGTACTCCACGTTACCTTTACCTTTACCCATACGAACTTCCAGTGGCTTCTCGGTAATTGGTTTGTCCGGGAATACACGGATCCAAATTTTACCTTGACGCTTAACTGCACGGGTCATAGCACGACGTGCTGCTTCGATCTGACGTGCAGTCAGACGACCACGGCCAACAGCTTTCAGACCGAAAGTGCCGAAGCTAACATCCGTACCCTGCGCCAGACCACGGTTGCGGCCTTTGTGCACTTTACGGAATTTTGTACGCTTTGGTTGTAACATCAGCGACGCTCCTTATTTACGGCCTTTACGCTGCTGCTTTTTAGGTTGAGCAGCCGGTTCCGGTTGTTCAACAGCAGCCATACCACCCAGGATCTCACCTTTGAAGATCCATACCTTAACGCCGATTACACCGTAAGTGGTGTGCGCTTCAGAGGTGTTGTAGTCAATGTCAGCACGCAGAGTGTGCAGCGGTACGCGACCTTCGCGGTACCATTCGGTACGTGCGATTTCCGCGCCGCCCAGACGGCCGCTAACTTCAACTTTGATACCTTTAGCGCCCAGACGCATTGCGTTCTGTACAGCACGCTTCATAGCACGACGGAACATAACGCGACGTTCCAGCTGAGAAGTGATGCTGTCAGCAACCAATTTTGCGTCCAGTTCAGGCTTACGAACTTCAGCGATATTGATCTGAGCAGGAACGCCAGCGATATCCGCTACGACCTTGCGCAGTTTTTCTACGTCTTCGCCTTTCTTACCGATAACGATACCCGGGCGAGCAGTGTGAATGGTCACACGGATGCTCTTAGCCGGACGCTCGATTACGATACGAGATACGGACGCTTTTGCCAGTTCCTTAGTCAGGTACTGACGTACTTTAAAGTCGCTGTCCAGGTTGTCAGCGAATTCTTTGGTGTTCGCAAACCAAGTAGAGTTCCATGGTTTTACAATACCCAGGCGAATACCATTAGGATGTACTTTCTGACCCATTGCTAGTCTCCAGAGTCTCAGCGATCGGACACAACCACAGTGATGTGGCTGGTGCGCTTCAGGATGCGATCTGCACGACCTTTTGCACGAGGCATAATGCGCTTCATGCTTGGGCCTTCGTCTACGAAAATTTTCGCAACTTTCAGATCGTCGATGTCAGCGCCATCGTTGTGTTCAGCGTTAGCAATGGCAGATTCCAGGACCTTCTTGACCAGTACAGCCGCTTTCTTATTGGTGTAGGTCAGAATATCCAGAGCCTGCGACACTTTCTTACCGCGAATCAGGTCAGCAACAAGGCGAACCTTCTGAGCAGAAGAACGAGCATGGCGATGTTGAGCTAAAGTTTCCATCTCTTCCTCCTACCTTATTTCTTCTTCGCTTTTTTATCAGCAGCGTGGCCGCGATAAGTACGAGTCGGTGCGAATTCACCCAGTTTGTGACCAACCATTTCGTCGGAAACAAAGACTGGAACGTGCTGACGACCATTATGGACAGCGATGGTCAAACCGATCATGTTAGGAAAGATCGTTGAACGACGGGACCAAGTGCGCAGGGGCTTCTTGTCTCCGCTTTCCACCGCTTTCTCTACCTTCTTCAGCAAGTGCAGGTCAATAAAAGGACCTTTCTTGAGAGAACGTGGCATGGCTTATCCTCTAAAATTATTTGCTACGGCGACGTACGATAAATTTATCAGTACGCTTGTTGCTGCGGGTCTTCTTACCTTTGGTCTGCAGGCCCCACGGGGATACCGGGTGCTTACCAAAGTTACGACCTTCACCACCACCATGTGGGTGGTCGACTGGGTTCATCGCAGTACCGCGAACGGTAGGACGAACACCACGCCAGCGTGCAGCACCTGCTTTACCCAGAACGCGCAGCATATGCTCAGCATTGCCAACTTCGCCCAGGGTTGCACGGCAGTCTGCTTCGACTTTACGCATTTCACCAGAACGCAGACGCAGGGTGACATAAGCACCATCGCGAGCAACGATCTGAACGTAAGTACCAGCGGAACGTGCCAGCTGACCGCCTTTACCTGGTTTCATTTCTACGTTATGAACGGTAGAACCAACCGGGATATTGCGCATCGGCAGGGTGTTACCTGCTTTGATTGCAGCATCAACGCCAGACTGAATCTGGTCGCCAGCTTTCAGGCCTTTAGGGGCCAGGATGTAACGGCGTTCGCCATCTTTGTACAGAACCAGCGCGATGTTCGCGGAACGGTTCGGATCGTACTCAAGACGCTCAACAACTGCTGGGATACCGTCTTTGTTGCGTTTAAAGTCAACAATACGATAAGCCTGCTTGTGGCCACCACCAATGTGACGAGTGGTGATACGGCCATTGTTGTTACGACCACCGGATTTGCTGTTTTTTTCCAGCAATGGAGCAAATGGTTTGCCCTTGTGCAGCTCTGGGTTAACCACTTTAACTACGTGGCGACGACCCGGAGATGTCGGTTTACATTTAACAACTGCCATTGTATTACTCCTCCGACTTACTCAGCGCCGCCAACGAAGTCCAGATTCTGGCCTTCTTCCAGGGTGACGTAAGCTTTTTTCCAGTCGCTACGACGACCGACACGCTGTCCGTGACGCTTAACCTTGCCTTTTACAACGAGGGTGCGAACGGTATCAACTTTGACTTCAAACAGTTTCTGCACAGCAGCTTTGATTTCTGCTTTAGTCGCGTCTTTAGCAACTTTGAGAACGATGGTATTGGTTTTTTCCATCGCGGTAGACGCTTTTTCAGAAACGTGCGGTGCACGCAGCACCTTCAGCAGACGTTCTTCACGAATCATGCCAGCATCTCCTCAACTTGCTTAACAGCATCAGCAGTCATTACGACTTTGTCGAAGGCGATCAGGCTAACCGGGTCGATACCAGTCGCGTCACGTACGTCAACCTTGTGCAGGTTACGTGCGGCCAGGAACAGGTTTTCGTCCAGCTCACCGGTGATGATCAGCACATCTTCCAGAGCCATGTCTTTCAGTTTCTGTGCCAGCAGCTTAGTTTTAGGCGCTTCTACAGAGAACTTCTCGACAACGATCAGACGATCCTGACGTACCAGTTCGGACAGGATGCTTTTCAGCGCGCCGCGGTACATCTTTTTGTTAACTTTTTGACTGTGGTCCTGTGGACGAGCAGCGAAGGTCACGCCACCTGAACGCCAGATCGGGCTCTTGATAGAACCTGAACGCGCACGGCCGGTACCTTTCTGGCGCCATGGCTTTTTGCCTGAACCAGTTACTTCAGCACGAGTCTTCTGAGCACGAGTACCCTGACGAGCACCAGCTGCATAAGCAACAACAACCTGGTGAACCAGCGCTTCGTTGAAATCACGACCGAAGGTAGTTTCGGAAACAGTCAGCGCGCTCTGCGCGTCTTTCAATACTAATTCCATTGCTATCCCCTTACGCCTTCACAGCTGGTTTAACGATCAGGTCGCTACCGGTTGCACCCGGGACAGCACCTTTAACCAGCAGCAGGTTGCGCTCAGCGTCAACACGTACTACGTCCAGGCTCTGAACGGTTACACGCTCATTACCCAGCTGACCTGCCATTTTCTTGCCTTTGAACACTTTGCCCGGAGTCTGGTTCTGACCGATAGAACCCGGAACGCGGTGAGACAAGGAGTTACCGTGAGTCGCGTCCTGGGTACGGAAGTTCCAGCGCTTAACGGTACCGGCGAAACCTTTACCTTTAGAGGTACCGGTTACGTCAACTTTTTTAACTTCAGCAAACAGCTCAACGCTAATGTCCTGACCTACGGTGAACTCTTCGCCTTCAGCAAGACGGAATTCCCACAGACCACGGCCAGCTTCAACGCCAGCTTTAGCGAAGTGACCCGCTTCAGGCTTAGTTACACGGTTTGCTTTTTTAGCACCGGTAGTTACCTGAATAGCGCGGTAGCCATCGTTAGCCAGATCTTTAACCTGAGTAACGCGGTTTGCTTCAACTTCGATTACGGTTACTGGGATAGAAACGCCATCTTCAGTGAAGATGCGGGTCATGCCCACTTTTTTACCGACTAAACCAATCATTGTTTCAACCTCTCAATCGCTCGATGACCTGATTAACCCAGGCTGATCTGCACGTCTACACCGGCAGCCAGGTCCAGACGCATCAGAGCATCAACGGTTTTCTCGGTTGGCTCAACGATGTCAACCAGACGCTTGTGAGTGCGAATCTCGTACTGATCACGCGCGTCTTTGTTGACGTGCGGGGAGATCAGAACGGTAAAGCGCTCTTTGCGGGTCGGCAGCGGGATCGGACCACGGACTTGCGCACCAGTGCGCTTAGCAGTCTCGACGATTTCCGCGGTTGATTGATCGATCAGACGATGATCAAACGCTTTCAGGCGGATACGGATTCTTTGGTTCTGCATGAGACCAGAGCTCCAATTATTTTATAGACGAAATAGTTACTCCTCAAACCCATTACGATTGATGGGAGAGTGTAACCGTTCTTACAGAGTTCCCCAATTGGGAACATTGTATGGCAGCTAAAGGACACCGCCATGGTTCATATCGAACCTGCCATCAGATTGACAGCCCGCGTATTATACGCAAATACATAGCTGAAGCAAGTAGTGTTTATAAATGCGTCATCTTGTCTTGCGTACGCCCTCCCAGTCCTCAGTGAAACTCTGCAAGCAGCACCCTTTCATTGGAAGGCAGATCGTAACGCTGATCATTGCCGATTGTGGCTAACCCTTCGCTTGTCGACACTGCAAGCCGGACCGCGACAGGAGAATTGCTATGACAATTTATGCCCTCCCCTTTCTCATCATTTATGTATCACTCACGCTGGCACTCGGCTGGATCGACGCTAAAACAGGCCTGTTGCCAGACAGGTTTACCTGTCCCTTGCTCTGGGTCGGCCTGCTTTTTTCCGTCTCATTCTTTCCTGACTCGATTGATGACGCTGTGCTTGGGGCAGCAGTTGGTTATGGCTTCTCTGCTTTGCTGTATTGGATTTATCGCGGATGCATGGGGAAAGAAGGATTAGGGTGTGGAGATATTAAATTTATTGCCGCACTCGGCGCCTGGCATAACTGGCAGCGACTTCCCGCTTTAGCTCTGATTGCCTGTGTGTTAGCACTGCTGTTTCTTAGTTGTCGGGTTCTGTTTATGCGCGATTGGCAGGCAATAAAAAACCCGCTGCGTTTTGGCCCATTTCTGGGTGCGGCGGGTTTTATCGTCGGCTGGCAGCAGTGGCTTAGTCAGTCACTTTGATCTGTGATTGCAGGTAATTCTGGATCCCAAGTTTGCCGATAAGCTCCAGCTCCGTCTCAAGCCAGTCGATATGCCCTTCTTCGTCGGCCAGTATTTCAATCATCATGTCACGGCTGACGTAGTCATGAACCTTGTCGGCATAGGCAATCGCCTCACGCAGATCTTTGGCACCTTCAAGCTCAAGACGAAGATCGGACTGAAGCATTTCCTCAACATCTTCACCAATGCCAAGTTTGCCGAGATCCTGCAGATTGGGAATACCTTCGAGGAAAAGAATACGCTCGATGTATTTATCGGCGTGTTTCATCTCATCGATGGATTCGTGGTATTCAACGTCGTTGAGGCGAGTCAGGCCCCAGTTTTTGAACATTCTCGCATGGAGAAAGTACTGGTTAATTGCGACAAGCTCATTTCCCAATAATTTATTGAGATAACTTATGATTTTAACATCACCTTTCATTATGTAGTCCCTCCGCTTCCACTCATTGAAGCGTAGATCGGGCTACGGGGATGTCAAAAAGAAAGAAGGGTGTCAGGCGATCTCTTTGAACTCTGGCATCTGAGTTAATTCATCCTGCATGATCTCGCGAGCAGCACGAATACATTTACCACATTGATTTCCCACGGGAATAAACTTCCGCAGCTGCTGGAATGATTGTGGATGAAACTGACGCACGGCCTGACGAATTTTTTTATCGCTTACACCATTACACAAACAAACGTACATAACTGCTCCCGCTTAATTAATGCGCAAAGTGTAAATGAGAATAGTTATGATTACAATAGCACAAGTAAGCAACCGATGCGGGAGAAGGCAAAGAAAATGCGAGGAAATGTGTCGGTGATAAATTACAGGCAGCAAAAAGGGCGCCGAAGCGCCCTTTTTATTCAGGGATAAATAATTAGCCCAGAACTTTAGCAACAACGCCCGCACCAACAGTACGGCCGCCTTCACGGATTGCGAAACGCAGACCGTCATCCATCGCGATTGGGTGGATCAGGGTAACAACCATTTTGATGTTGTCGCCTGGCATTACCATCTCTACGCCTTCTGGCA
>RQJH01000005.1 GCA_014156375.1 Enterobacteriaceae bacterium 89
GGTAGTGTGGGGTCTCCCCATGTGAGAGTAGGGAACTGCCAGACATCAATTAAGCAAGAACCCCAACCGTAAGGTTGGGGTTTTTTGCGTTTTAAACCTTCTGAAATGAACAGTAAATTGCCGGATGCGGCTGCGTCTTATCAGGCCTACAACATCTCCCGCACTGTAGGCCTGATAAGCGAAGCGCATCAGGCAATCTTTAGTGGATCACCTGAGAAAGGAATGCCCGGGTACGTTCAGATTTAGGGTTCGCAAAGAACTCCTGCGGAGGAGCTTGTTCAACAATCTCGCCCCTGTCCATAAAGATCACCCGGTCAGCCACCGTTCTGGCAAAACCCATTTCGTGCGTCACGCACAGCATTGTCATTCCCGACTGCGCCAGACCAATCATGGTATCCAAAACTTCTTTCACCATTTCCGGGTCTAGAGCTGAAGTGGGCTCATCAAATAACATGATCTTCGGTTTCATACACAGCGACCGCGCGATAGCCACGCGCTGCTGCTGTCCACCGGAGATCTGTCCTGGGAATTTCTGGGCATGCTCGGCAATACGTACTCGTTCCAGATAGTGCATCGCCAGGGCTTCGGCTTCCTTTTTCGGCATCTTTCTTACCCAAATCGGCGCCAGTGTGCAGTTTTGCAGGACCGTCAGATGCGGGAATAGATTGAAGTGCTGGAACACCATCCCCACTTCCTGGCGCACTCTTTCAATGTTGCGGATGTCCTCATTCAGCTCGATCCCGTCCACCACAATTCGTCCCTGCTGATGTTCTTCCAGGTGATTGATGCAGCGGATCGTTGTTGATTTACCTGAGCCGGATGGCCCACAAAGTACGATACGTTCGCCCTGCTTCACGTCCAGATTGATATTTTTCAGCACATGAAACTGCCCGAACCACTTGTTGACGTTTTCCAGCGTAATCATCGCATCAGCCGGCTGTAATAATGTTTGACTCATAGTGTCCTCAGTGCGGTGTACGCCCGGTGTTAAAGCGCTTCTCCAGATGCTGGCTATAGCGCGACATGCTAAAACAGAAGATCCAATAGATCAGAGCGGCAAAAACGTAGCCTTCCGTCGACATTCCAAGCCAGGCCGGATCGACGGTCGCCTGCTGAACGCTGCTGAAAAGATCAAACAGGCCGATGATGATCACCAGACTGGTATCCTTGAACAGCGCAATGATGGTATTGACGAGCCCCGGGATCACCAGCTTCAAGGCCTGAGGCAGGATCACCAGTCCCTGCGTTTTCCAGTAGCCCAACGCCAGTGATTCCGCCGCTTCATACTGCCCTTTAGGCAAAGCCTGCAGGCCACCGCGAACCACCTCGGCCACATATGCAGACTGGAAAAGAATGACTCCAACCAGCGCGCGGATGAGCTTATCGATGGTCGTGCCTTCAGCCATAAACAACGGAAGCATGACGGACGACATAAACAGCACGGTGATAAGCGGTACGCCGCGCCAGAATTCGATGAAGATCACCGACAGTATGCGGACCACTGGCATCGTGGAACGACGGCCCAGCGCCAGCAAAATCCCTAACGGCAGTGCGCCTGCAATCCCCACCGATGCGATTATTAGCGTCAGCGTCAGCCCGCCCCATTGCCTGGTTTCAACCCGATCAAGACCCAGGAATCCCCCGTACAGCAGGAACCAGACCACGATGGGATAGACAACGGCCCAACAGGCGATATAGCGGCCTCGCCGCGGCATAGCATTCCAGAACATAGGAACAATACTTGCCAGCCCGATAACCAGTGCCAAATTAATGCGCCAGCGCTGGTCATGCGGATAAAGGCCATACATGAACTGCCCGAAGCGCTGATGGATAAAGACCCAGCAGGCACCCGCTTTGGTACAGTCGGCGCGCGTAGTACCAACCCAGTTAGCCTGCAGGAATGCCCAGTTGATCAGCGGAGGGATCACCTGCCAGAGCACCCAGAGGCAGAACAGGGTAAGCAGGCTGTTTGACCAGCTGGAAAACAGATTCTTGCGGATCCAGGCGAATGTTCTGCCTGATGCGGCACTGGCGGGGCGGCCAGGGTGTGACAGAAGGGCTTTTGTCATCACGACTCCTTAGCGCTCAATCAGAGCCATACGGCGGTTATAGATGTTCATTAGCAGCGAGATCGTCAGGCTGATAATGAGGTACACCGACATGGTGATAGCGATAGTTTCAATGGCTTGTCCGGTCTGGTTCAGCACCGTCCCGGCGAACAGAGACACCATATCCGGATAGCCAATCGCCGCGGCCAGTGATGAGTTTTTGACAATATTCAGATACTGGCTGGTCAGCGGGGGAATGATGACTCGTAGCGCCTGAGGAATAATGACCTGACGCAGCGTGACGGGATTTGGTAATCCCAACGAACGCGCCGCTTCATGCTGACCGTATGGTACGGCCTGAATACCGGAACGGATAATTTCGGCAATAAAGGCGGAGGTGTATACGGACAGTGCGAGCGTTAACGAGGCCAGCTCAGGAATTAATGCCATTCCGCCACGGAAGTTAAACCCGCGCAGTACCGGCACATCCCAGTGGATCGCTGCACCGAAAATCCAGTGCGCGATGAGCGGAAGGCCAATAAGCAAACCCACAGCCACAGGCCAGGTGCGGCGCAGCTGCCCGGTCTTGATCTGCAGATTTTTGTTATAGCGGTAAAGCCCCACCGAAATGACAACAGCCAGCAAAACCGCACCGGCAAAGGCAAAAAGACCTTCACCTAACTGAGGGGCCGGAATATATAAACCCCGGTTGCTAAGGAAAACCAGGTCGAAGGCATCGACGGCCTGACGGGGACCCGGAAGATTGCGCAGGACGGCGAAATACCAAAAGAAGATCTGCAACAGCGGCGGAATATTACGGAAGATCTCGATATACAGGGTTGAGAGTTTACGCAATAACCAGTTTTCCGACAGGCGAGCCAGCCCAAGGAAAAAGCCAATAATTGACGCAAAGACGATGCACAATGCGGAAACCAGCAGGGTATTCAGCAATCCAACGATGAACACACGGCCGTAGGTGTCTCCTTCCTGGTAATCAATAAGATGCTGCACAATACCAAAACCAGCGCTGCGGTCGAGAAAGGCAAAGCCGGAGGTAATCCCGCGATTATTCAGGTTATTAATGGTGTTGTGAATTAAATAGATAGCAATAACAGCAACCGCCAGCACTGCGATTATCTGAAACAGCCAGGCACGAACCGTGGGATTGGAAAAGGACAGCGATCCTTTTACGGCTGGGCGGCGACGGGACATAGTAAACCTCAATAACCAGGACTCTGGACTGGGCATCGCTTACGCGATGCCCGTTACAGCTCAACAATTAGCGCACCGGCGGTGCGTACTGGATCCCGCCGTTATTCCAGAGGTTGTTCTGACCACGTTTGATTTTCAGCGCGCTGCCTTCACCGACGTTACGGTCAAAGATTTCGGCGTAGTTCCCGACCTGTTTAACAATGTTGTAAGCCCATTTGTTATCCAGCTTCAGGTCTTTACCAAAATCGCCTTCTTTGCCGAGCAGGTGGGACATATCCGGGTTGGACGGATTGGCAAACTTCTCATCCACGTTTTTGGAGTTGATACCCATCTCTTCAGCGTTCAGCATGGCAAACAGCGTCCAGCGCACGATGGCGAACCATTCATCGTCACCACGACGAACGACCGGACCCAGTGGCTCTTTCGAGATAACCTCTGGCAGAACAACCCAGTCATCCGGTTTGCTCAGTTTGATGCGCAGGGCATACAGCTGGGACTGGTCGGAGGCCAGGGTATCGCAGCGTCCTGATTCCAGCGCTTTGGCGGATTCGTCAGAGCGGTCGAAGGTGACTGGCGTATATTTCATATTGTTGGCTTTGAAATAATCCGCGACGTTCAGCTCTGTATCCGTACCGGCCTGAATACACACCGTCGCGCCATCCAGCTCTTTCGCGCTTTTCAGCCCGGCTTTGTCATGAGTCAGGAAGCCGATCCCGTCGTAATAGGTTACGCCCGTAAATGAAAGCCCCATACCGGCATCGCGGGAAGAGGTCCAGGTTGTATTACGCGACAGCAGGTCCACCTCACCGGACTGCAGAGCCGTGAAGCGCTCTTTAGCCGTCAGCGGGGTATATTTTACTTTGCTTGCATCGCCAAACACGGCTGCGGCTACGCCACGACAGACATCCACATCGATGCCGGTAAATTTGCCGTCCGCATCTGCATAAGAGAAGCCAGGTAATCCGTCACTGATACCGCACTGCACGAATCCTTTCTTTTTTATTGCATCGAAAGTGGCACCAGCGTGTGCCTGATTAGAAATGGCAAACAGCACACCCGCCGCAGCGAGGCTGGCGATGATCGTCTTTTTCATAAAGCATCCTGTGTGGCGTAAAATTATCGTTATTAATGAGACGCTCGGGAGAACGTCGAAACCTGTCTGTGGCTATGGCCATTTCCTGTAAAGCAAAGGGAATGCCAGAATTGCAACCGCCTGATTTCGGGTCACGGGGAGGCAATAAAGTGAGTGTAGACAGGAAAGAAAAAAATACGCGCTCTGCGATGGTGCAAAATTGAAGCCTGTGCCACAAATCAGAGCGAAAAAGGGCTTGTTGTGAGATAAAGAAAAGAATTGATTTCGTGAGTTAATATTGGCCTGAGAACGAATCACAATATAATGTGAAATTGCTCACGTAGAATTGGAACGGTCATTAATCGTGGTGATGAGCATGTGATTTAACACACGAAATGATTTTTGTGGATTTCTGCGGCAGGGCAGAATATTTACATTGCTGGTTATTGCTGCACCGTTATGCAGCAAAAGCGCGGGCTGGCCCGCGCTTTGATAAGCTATTTGGTCAGAGCCACAATCCCCAGCGTCAGGCCTGCCAGAGCGGCTGCGCCGCCGGCGATGGCCCCTGCAGTTTCCCAGTTATCCTGAGTTGTGCCTTTCACACAGGTATTGGTATGCACGAGTCTGCCCTGATCGTCATAAACAGGAACGCACGGTGAATCATGTGCGCAGCCCGCGAGCAAAGCCGTCAGCAATGCTACCGAAATCAATCTTTTCATAATATTACCTCGATAATGCCGCACGGGTGGTAAACACCGGTACTGCGGAATAGGGTTATTTTACCACTGGCACCTGCAGGATCAGAGACGCGAATAATCTCAATTTATTTGCTCTGTAAACATCATGGAGGTTTTCTCGAATAACACGCTAATTATGTAGAAATTACGCAGGAGAAAATTCTAATTTTTAATAGGGGCCCGATGCTAAGAACTGAGCTGAAGAAAAAAGGCGCTAAAAGCGCCTTTATCGTTTTAAGACTTTTTACCGCCGAAGCGACTTCGCACTACGACAAAGAATACCGGTACGAAGAAGATGGCCAGCAGCGTAGCGGTGAGCATGCCGCCCATGACGCCGGTACCCACGGCATTTTGCGCCCCGCTGCCTGCGCCATTGCTGATAACCAAAGGCATCACCCCGAGGATGAATGCCAGTGAGGTCATCAGGATAGGGCGCAAACGCATACGCGCCGCCTCAATTGTCGACTCAATAATGCCTTTGCCTTCTTTGTCCATCAGGTCTTTGGCAAACTCAACAATCAGAATGGCGTTCTTGGCCGACAGGCCAATGGTCGTGAGTAGCCCAACCTGGAAGTAGACGTCGTTATTCAGCCCGCGCAAAGATGCCGCCAGCAGGGCGCCGATAACGCCCAACGGGACAACCAGCATCACCGAGAACGGAATTGACCAGCTTTCATAAAGCGCCGCCAGACACAGGAACACGACGATCAGCGAAATGGCATACAGCGCCGGAGCCTGGTTACCGGAAAGTCTTTCCTGATAGGACATGCCCGTCCAGTCGTAGCCAATACCGGAAGGCAGTTTGCTGGCCAGTTGCTCCATCAGGATCATTGCTTCACCGGTACTTTTTCCTGCGGCTGCTTCACCCAGAATTTCCATCGAAGGCAGACCGTTGTAGCGTTCCAGGCGCGGTGAGCCGTAAATCCAGCGGGAGGTGGTAAAGGCGGAGAACGGCACCATCTCACCATTCGCGCTACGAACGTAAAGGTTATTCACGTCGTTTGGCAGCATGCGGAAATGCGCATCGGCCTGAACGTACACTTTCTTCACGCGACCGCGATCGATGAAATCGTTCACGTAAGTTCCGCCTAGCGCTGTAGAGATAGTCTGGTTAATATCGGAAAGCGATACACCCAGCGCCTGCGCTTTTTCCTGATCGACATCCAGCTTGTATTGCGGGGTATCTTCCAACCCGTTTGGACGCACTCGTACCAGCATATCCGGGTGCTGTTTTATCATGCCAAACAGCTGATTGCGGGCCTGAGTCAGGGCATCATGCCCTAAGCCTCCCTGATCGATAAGCTCAAAGTCAAAGCCCGTTGCCGTTCCCAGCTCAATGATGGCCGGAAGGTTGAACGGGAAAACCATCGCGTCTTTAATCTGGCTGAAGCTGAGCGTTGCCCGTTTGATAATGGCTTCGACATGATTTTCCTCACCGCTGCGTTCTTCCCACGGCTTCAGGCTGATAAAGGCCAGACCGGAGTTTTGTCCCTGTCCGCTAAAGCTGAAACCATTAACGGTGAATACGCTCTCCACGTTAGCTTTTTCGTCGTTCAGATAGAAGTTCGTGACGGTATCCAGCACCTTTTGCGTGCGTTCCTGTGTTGCACCTGACGGGAGCTGCACCATGGTCATGAAGACGCCCTGGTCTTCATCCGGCAGGAAGGAGGTTGGCAGACGCAGGAACAGAAGCGCCATGCCGACGACGATAGCTATGTAGATAAGCAGATAGCGACCGGTACCCCGCAGGATCCGACTTACGCTGTTGGTATAGTGCTCTGTGCTTTGCTCGAAACGGGTGTTGAACCAGCCGAAAATTCCTTTTTTCGCTTCGTGGTGTTCGCCCTGCACTGGTTTAAGCAAGGTGGCACAGAGCGCTGGTGTCAGGATTAGCGCAACCAGCACTGAAAGCGCCATGGCGGAAACAATAGTGATCGAGAACTGGCGATAAATGGCGCCCGTTGAGCCACCGAAGAAGGCCATCGGGATAAACACAGCCGAGAGCACCATGGCGATGCCGACCAGCGCGCCCTGAATTTGCTCCATCGATTTTTCCGTCGCCTCTTTGGGCGGCAACAGATCTTCAGCCATCACGCGCTCGACGTTTTCCACCACGACTATCGCGTCATCAACCAGCAAGCCGATGGCTAATACCATCCCGAACATCGTCAGAGTGTTGATGGAGTAGCCGAAGGCGGCTAGCACGGCGAACGTACCCAGCAAAACGACCGGCACGGCAATCGTTGGGATCAGCGTGGCCCGGATATTTTGCAGGAACAGATACATCACCAGGAACACGAGAACGATCGCTTCAAACAGCGTCTTCACCACTTCATGGATGGAAATCTTTACGAACGGAGTGGTGTCGTACGGATAAACCACTTTCATCCCCTGCGGGAAGAAAGGCTGCAGCTCAGCCAGTTTGGCTTTGATGGCGGCGGCGGTATTTAATGCATTAGCCCCGGTCGCTAGTTTGATCCCCAATCCAGAGGCAGGCTGTCCATTGATTTTGGCGACGACGTTATAGTTTTCTCCGCCTAGTTCGATATGCGCCACATCGCGTAGCCGAACCACGGAGCCGTCCTGGTTAACACGAAGCGTGACATTACCGAATTCTTGCGGATCCTTCAGACGGGTTTGCGCAATGATTGAGGCGTTAAGCTGCTGATTTCCGACCGCAGGTGTTCCACCCAACTGCCCAGCGGCAATCTGGTTATTCTGGATTTTTAGCTGGTTAATCACATCTACCGGCGTCAGCTGGTACTTGTTCAGCAGATTGGCATCCAGCCAGACGCGCATCGCATACTGCGCGCCAAACAGCTGCGTATCCCCGACGCCGTTAACGCGACTGATGGCATCCTTGACGTTTGAAGCTACGTAGTCGGAGATGTCATCCTGAGTCAGGGCTTTGTTATCCGAAATAAAACCGGCAACCAGCAGGTAGCTGCTGCTGGATTTCTCGACGCTAATACCCTGCTGCTGTACTTCCTGAGGCAGCAGCGGCGTTGCCAGCTGGAGTTTGTTCTGAACCTGAACCTGCGCGATATCCGGATCGGTACCAGACTGGAAGGTCAGGGTGATGGTGACACCGCCTGCTGAATCGCTGGTGGACGACATGTACATCAGGTTATCGATACCGTTCATGTTCTGTTCGATAACCTGAGTGACGGTGTCCTGCACGGTTTGCGCATCTGCTCCTGGATAAGTCGCAGAAACGGCCACTGCTGGTGGCGCGATGGTCGGATATTGCGCGATCGGCAGCTGGAGGATCGCCAGCCCGCCCGCCATCATCATGATAATGGCCAGCACCCAGGCGAAAATCGGGCGCTCAATAAAGAATTTAGACATGGAGGCCCCTGATTATTTCGCTTTGCCGGTATCGGGCTCGGCATTCACCGGAACGCCAGGACGCACTTTCTGCAGGCCGCTGACAATGACTTTATCGCCGGGTTTCAAGCCTTCAGTGACCAGCCATTTATCGCCGATAGCCTGAGTGGCGGTAATACTGCGCACTTCGACCTGGTTTTTGTCATTGACGATCATCACCGTGGCGTCACCCCGCGGGGTACGCGTAACGCCCTGTTGTGGCACTAACAGCGCATCCGGCTGCACGCCTTCCTCAATGCTTGCGCGAACGAACATCCCCGGCAGTAAAACGTGGTTAGGGTTAGGGAAAATGGCGCGCAGGGTAATGGAGCCGGTGCTTTCATCCACCGTCACGTCGGAAAATTGCAGTATGCCTTTCAGGCTATACGGCTGGCCATTTTCCATGGTGAGTTCCACGCTTTTGGTGTCGCTGCCGCGTTCAAGGCTTTCCTGCTTCAGACGCATAAAGTCGCTGCTGGATTGCGTAACGTCGACGTAAATCGGGTCGAGCTGCTGCACCGTTGCCAGCGCCTGCGCCTGGCCGTTGGTGACCAGCGCCCCTTCGGTGACGTTGGATTTGCCAATACGTCCGCTAATCGGGGAGGAGACTTTGGTGTACGCCAGGTTAATGCGCGCACTTTCGACTTCGGCTTTGGCTGCTGTCACGCTGGCATCTGCCTGCTGGGCGTTGGCCACGGCCTGGTCGTAATCCTGACGGCTGACATACTGGGTGCCCAGCAGCGGCAGGTAACGTTTGACCGTCAGGTGCGCAATGGTGGCAGCGGCGCTGGCTTTCGCCTCATCGCCTTTGGCGCTGTCCCAGGCGGCCTGGTAGGTTGCCGGATCTATCTGATACAGCGATTCGCCGGCCTGAATATCTGTGCCTTCAGTAAAGTTACGATGCAGGATGATGCCGCTGACCTGTGGGCGAACTTCTGCAATGCGATACGCCGATGTTCTGCCGGGA
Organism: Enterobacteriaceae bacterium 89; assembly: GCA_014156375.1. Classification (GTDB taxonomy): domain Bacteria; phylum Pseudomonadota; class Gammaproteobacteria; order Enterobacterales; family Enterobacteriaceae; genus Scandinavium. The sequence goes on from RQJH01000005.1 coordinate 9,403, forward strand.
AGCTCCGTGGTGACCGAAAGCGGAGCACTGGAAACCACGTGGACCAGAACGTGCGGTACCTGGCCTTGTGCTGGTTGGTTTCCGGCGTTATCGCAACCGCTCAGCAATAATGCGGAAGCTAGCAAACTGGATAAAAGTGTTACCCTGGCGTGAGTCGTCATTGCAGTTCCTTAAATAACAAATAGGGCAAATTCGCCGGAGTCCGGTGAATAAGTAAAAATGCAGCGCGCTATAGTGAAATAAAAAACTGGCAATGTCAGCTGGTAGAATTCCTGGAATGCGAGCAACAGCACGCATAAACAAAACAGGATTACCTTTGATTAAAAAAGATCGTATTAGGATAATGCTTGAATCATTCATTTGGTCAATGAATGCAGGCTAATTATAAATATGATCTAATGTCAATAAGCCGGGTCAGTCCAGGTTTGGAATACAAATAGCTATGTAAATAAACGCACAAGAAATATATTAGTGCGTTTTTATATTGGGTGCGGTGTCGGGGAACGTATGGTCAGAAAAACCAAAGCAGAGGCGTTGATGACGCGTCAGCAGCTAATCAACGCTGCCATCGAGCAGTTTGCCGAGCGGGGCGTGGCTGAGACCACCCTGACGGATATCGCAGACGCAGCAGGTGTCACCCGTGGTGCCGTATACTGGCATTTTAAAAGTAAGACAGAAGTTTTTAACGAAATATGGAATCAGCAACTTCCGCTGCGTGAAATTATTCAACACCAACTGACACAAAACGAAAAAGATAATCCTTTAGCATTCATGCGAGAAATACTTATTGTGTCACTGCAGTATATTTCACAAACACCAAAGCAGCGTGCCCTAATGCAGGTTTTGTATCATAAATGTGAATTTCATAAAGAAATGATGTCAGAGTCAGACATTCGTCATCGTCTCTGTTTTGGCTACGAAAAAATGCGCCACTTGCTCAGTGCCTGCATTCGCAATGGCAGTTTGCCGGCACAGACAAATATCGAACTGGCGTTGCTTATCTTGCAGAGTTTCTTTTCAGGTCTGTTAAGAAACTGGCTGCTGAACCCAAATCAATTCGATCTTTATCATCATGCTCCTGAATTAGTCGACAGTATTATGACCGCGCTTCATCCTCAGCTTTCGCCATTACCCCTGGCTTGCAGCCATCTCGCGGTCTGGCAGCCGGCTTACTGATTGTTGGACACCAATGGCATCGGCACTCACCGGTTTGCCCAGCAGATAGCCCTGCAAAGTGCTGCATCCTAACCGGGTCAGGAAATCGCGCTGTTCAGGCGTTTCCACACCTTCAGCCACCACTCTCAGGTTTAGGGTCTTTGCCAGCGCGACAATGGCTGAAACAATAGTCGCATCTTCACCCTCGCCATTCAGCTCCTGAACAAAGGCGCGATCGATTTTCAGTTCGCAGGCGGGCAAACGCTTCAGATACAGCAGGCTCGAGTAGCCGGTGCCAAAATCGTCGATGGAGGCTTTCACCCCCAGTTCTGCGAGGCGAGTCAGCACCGCGACGCTTTGCTCAGGATTGTTCATCGCCGTCGTTTCAGTCACTTCCAGGATCAGCATCTCAGGCGGAATGCCGTGGCGCAAAAGGCAGTGCATCACTGTCTCAATCAGCAGCGGCTGTTCGAACTGTAAGGCAGACAGATTGACGGCCATCGACCATTGCGTTTGGCCCTGCGAGCGCCATTCACCAAGCTGACGGCAAGCCTCATTAATGACCCAGTTGCCCATCGGGATGATGATGCCGGTTTTTTCGGCTAAGGGCAGGAACAGATCCGGAGATAGCAGTCCTTTGGTGGGATGATTCCAGCGAACCAGCGCCTCAAATCCCAAAACGTCTCCGGTGTCCGCCTGAATTTTGGGCTGATAGTGAAGGCATAGCTCTTCACGTTCCACGGCCATCCACAGGTCGTTCATCAGCTGCAATTGCTGCTGGGCGAAGGTATTCATTGAGGGCTGGAAGAAGTGATAGCCGTTTCGCCCGGTGTGTTTGGTGTGATACATAGCGGCATCAGCATTAAACATCAGCTCACGATCGTTTCGTCCATCGTGCGGATAAAGGGCGATGCCGACGCTCAGGGTCACAACCAGTTCATACGGGTCGAGGGTGAAGGGCTTATCGATGCTCTGCACCAGCGCGTTGGCAAGGCGCGCCGCATCGTCCGGAGCGGCAATATCGGCCAGCAGAACAAACTCATCTCCACCAATGCGTGCCAGCGTAAATTGCCCTTCCAGAGGAAGCAGCAAACGCTCTGTCACCGCGACAAGCAGCTTATCCCCAACATCATGACCGAAGGCATCATTGACCGCCTTAAAGCCATCCAGATCCATGAACATCAGCGCGAAGGGGCGATCTTCCCGATTGGCTTTGCTGATGGCCTGGTCCAGCCGGTCTTCGAAAAGTACCCGGTTGGGTAATCTTGTCAGCGTGTCCTGTAGGGCAAGCTGTGCGAGTTCTTTATTTGCTTCGGCAAGCGATGAGGCAAGCAGAGAGGTACGGGCCTGAAGGCGAGCGTCCAGCATCGAGATAAGCAGCGTGATCCCGAGGATAAACAGCGTCACCACGCTGACCAGCACGGCTAGCCAGTTCCCGTCCATGCCCTGGTGGTGCATCGCCATCTGGTGTGGAAAATGAGCGGCCTTCATGCCGCTGTAGTGCATGCCGGCAATGGCAATCCCCATCAGGACCGCCGCACCAAAGCGCATTAACGCCACCTGAGCGGCTTCATGACGCAAACGAAAAGTGAGCCACAGGGCGGCAAAAGAGGCCAACAGGGCAATCACAATGGACGCGGCCACCCAGCGATAATCCCAGACTATCGCAGGATTAACCTCCATGGCTGCCATTCCGGTGTAGTGCATCAGCACCACGCCCATTCCCATCACCGCTGCGCCTGGGGCCAAACGACGCAGCCTTAGCCTGTCGACGCTGACTAACCACAGGGCAAACAGCGATGAAGCCATGGCAATCGCCATCGACAATGCTGTCAGGCCGGGGCTATAGCTGACGCCCATCCCGCTGTCCATCGCCAGCATACCGATGAAGTGCATCGCCCATACGCCAATCCCCATTGCGATGCCGCCGCCACTTAGCCACAGCCATGCGGCACGCCCCTCGCTGGTGGAGACGCGGGCTGCCATATTCAGCGCCGTCCAGGCCGCCAGAATGGCAATGATAAAGGAGATAGCGACCAGAATGGGGTCGTAATGGCCAGACAGCATGGTGTCATCAACTCGTTCACGGAATGCGAGGGCTGTGACATTACCATCGTCCAGAAGGGACTCAAAGGGATTTAAAACCCTGATTTTATCGTGGAATTTCAGCATGTTCGCCGACGTTATCGGCGAACTTTTTAATCCAGATCGGAGCAGTTCACCAGCTTCAGCGGATTCACGGAGTTCATATTGCGACACTTGTCGCTTTCGGTAGTGATCAGCTCAATCCACTGCATGATCAAACCGTCGAACAAAAACATAAACAGCGCAAAAACCACGAGCCATCCGTACTTACGAAGCATAACTGCACCTGAGAATTGATTGCGTGAATGGCTGGCAATATACACGAAAAGTCGGAATGCGAAAGGGGGAGAAACAACAGATTTCAGGCATTAAAAAAGGCGCTTCCCCATGCCGAAGAGCGCCTTTTTAACCGTCATAAACGAGACTTAGTTCATGCCGTATTTTTTCAGTTTCTTACGCAGAGTACCACGGTTGATGCCCATCATCAGGGCAGCGCGGGTCTGGTTACCACGGGTGTATTGCATCACCATGTCCAACAGGGGCTGTTCTACTTCAGCCAGTACCAGCTCATACAGGTCATTAACATCCTGACCGTTCAGTTGAGCAAAATAGTTCTTCAGTGCCTGTTTAACCGAGTCACGGAGAGGCTTCTGAGTTACCTGATCCTGAGAGTTAACGGTAGAAACGGTCAGTACGTCAGAATTTACGCGTTGTTCGAACATAGTTCTGTCAGCTCTTTATTTCTGTTTACGCAAAATTTTCGAAGTATGCTTCCAACGCCTCCAGCTGTACGCTGGCATCCTCTATGGCGTTGAATGAGCGCCGAAACTGGTCATCTGGAGCGTGTTCCTGAAGGTACCAGGAAACATGTTTGCGCGCGATTCGGTACCCCTTTGCCTGACCGTAAAAGTCATGCAGTTCCCGAACATGCGCACAAAGTAAGCGCTTCACCTCTGCCAGAGGCAGCGGAGCGAGCATCTCCCCAGTGTCCAGATAGTGCTGGATTTCCCGAAAGATCCAGGGTCTTCCCTGAGCTGCACGGCCTATCATCAGGGCATCCGCCCCCGTATAGTCGAGCACAGCTCTGGCTTTAAGCGGGTCAGTAATGTCACCATTCGCGATAATCGGAATGGAAACCGTCTGCTTAACTGCCCGAATACTGTCGTACTCAGCTTCTCCGTTAAACAAGCAGGCGCGAGTGCGTCCGTGAATAGTCAGAGCCTGAATGCCACAATCTTCAGCCAGTTTGGCAATCTCTACACAGTTACGGTGTTCCGGTGCCCAGCCAGTGCGAATCTTGAGAGTGACAGGAACGTCCACTGCCTTAACGACCTCGGTCAGGATCGACTTCACCAGATCCGGGTGTTGCAGAAGGGCTGAACCTGCAAGCTTGCGATTCACTTTTTTCGCCGGACAGCCCATATTGATATCAATAATCTGGGCGCCACTTTCAACGTTAATACGCGCGGCTTCCGCCATTTCTTCAGGAACGCATCCGGCAATTTGCACGGTGCGGATCCCGGGCTCGTCAATGTGCACCATCCGTAAACGGGACTTGTCGCTCTCCCAAACCTGCGGGTTGGAGGACATCATCTCAGAAACGGTTAAACCTGCTCCCATCTCGTAGCACAGCGTCCGGAATGGTCTGTCAGTAATGCCAGCCATGGGCGCTGCGATCAGGCGATTTCTGAGCTGGTGGTGTCCGATGCGCATGAGTTAAGAAATGACCATACTGTGACTGCAAGGCGGCGTATATTACGCATTTTTTGCACGAGATGAAAGGCCAAACTTTGAGCAATCCTCTGTCGTAGATCAAGGAATCGCCACTCGGTCAAAAGCCTGTAAATTAATAATTAGCTAAATCATTGTGTTAGATGAAATCGAAGATTTTATCTACAGATGCAATTTTGCGTAACTTATCGTTTTTTCCTCCGCAGCGCGGAGCACAAAAGGCATAACCTGCTGGAATTATCAGCAGATTATGCCAATTATTGCGAGCATGATCTCATTTAATCACCCAGAAATTGGGGGGATTAAAGCGCAATCGTTCGACTGCGCCTAAGAGGGCAATCAGCCTTTTCGGCCGGTAATTCGGCACCACTCTTCTTTCTCAACCACCGGGTCGAGAGTGAAGATGTCGGCGTAGGCTTCACAAACGCTGTCTGCCTGGCTGGCGAGGATGCCGGACAGGCCCAGCAGGCCGCCTTCTACGGGCAGCACGCTGATTAACGGTGCCAGCTCACGCAGTGGGCCTGCCAGAATGTTGGCGACCACCACGTCGGCTTTCATCGCTTCTGGCTGGTCCTGCGGCAGATACAGCTCCAGGCGCTCGGAAACGCCGTTGCGCTCAGCGTTGTCGCGGCTGGCCTGGATCGCCTGCGGATCGATGTCGATCCCGATCGCTTTTGCTGCACCCAGTTTCAGAGCGGCAATGGCGAGGATCCCGGAACCACAGCCGAAGTCGATCACGGTTTTGCCTTCCAGATCCAGACCGTCCAGCCACTGCAGGCACAGCGAGGTGGTTGGGTGAGTCCCGGTGCCAAACGCCAGGCCCGGATCGAGCATCACGTTCACCGCATTTTCATCTGGCACTTCACGCCAGCTCGGGCAGATCCACAGACGTTTGCCAAACTGCATTGGGTGGAAGTTATCCATCCACTCGCGTTCCCAGTCTTTATCTTCCAGCTGTTCGATTTTATGCACAAAGCCGGCGCCGAGAAGCGGGTGATGTTCGAGGATCGCCACCACTTCTTTCATGTCAGTTTCTGCATCGAACAGGCCAATCACGTCGGTATCGCCCCACAGGCGAGTTTCACCCGGCAGCGGCTCAAACACCGGAGTATCGTGCGTGTCCTGGAAGGTGATGGACACGGAGCCCGCTTCCATCAGCGCATCGCTCAGCTCTTCAGCGTTCGCGCCGGTGGTGTTCAGTTTCAGTTGGATCCAAGGCATGGCAATACTCTTTTAATGATTAACAGTAAGATTTGGGGCCTGCGTGACGGGGCGACCAAAACGGTTGCCGATCACGAAAGCCAGTAAGCTCAACAGTAACGATGGGACAATCGGGTGAAAGCCCAGATACTGAATTTTCAGGGTCGCAAGTACGGCGTACAGCACGCCGCCGACAATCATCCCGCTTAACGCACCAGCGGCGTTAGCGCGTTCCCAATACAAACCCAGCACCAGCGGCCACAGGAACACGGCTTCCAGCCCGCCGAAGGCCAGCAGGTTCAGCCAGATGATCATTTCCGGCGGACGCCAGGCGGCGAGCAGCAGTAATGCACCCAATATCAGAGTGATCAGGGCAGACATGCGTTTCAGCCGCTTTTCATTATGGAGCTGTTCAGGGTGCAGGCTGAGGTAGAGATCTTTAATGATCGTAGCGGAACTCTGCAGTAACTGCGCGTTGATGGTCGACATAATCGCCGCCATCGGCGCAGCAAGGAAGATCCCCGCGGCGAACGGCGGGAGGACTTTCACCATCAGCGTTGGGATAACCAGGTCCGGAACGTTCAGATCCGGGAGAACCGCACGACCCAGCGCTCCGGCCAGGTGCATGCCAAACATCAGAATAGCGACAACGATTGTCCCGATAATGATGCCATGGTGAACGGCTTTGCTGTCCTTATAGGAGATACAGCGTACCGCAGTATGTGGCAGGCCAATCACACCAAAGCAGACCAGCACCCAGAAAGAGGTCATAAAAGTCGGGGAAAGAATGTCATCTGCCCCCTGCGGGGAAACCAGCTTAGGATCGATTTGTTCCAGCGTCTGCACGGCATGATGGAGACCACCGGCTGCGTGAACAATGCCGACCAGCAGAACGATGGTGCCAATCAGCATCACCAGCCCCTGCATGGCATCATTCAACACGCTGGCGCGGAAGCCACCAAACGCCGTGTACAACGCAATGCTGATACCGAAAATTAGCAGGCCCGTTTCGTAAGGAATACCGGCTGCCGTTTCCAGAAGCCGTGCACCGCCGATAAACTGCACGGTCATGGCGCCCACAAAGGCCACCAACAGGCTGAGACTGGCCAGCCACACCAGCAGGCGGCTCTGATAGCGGGCAAGCAGCATATCGTTAAGTGTCACCGCATTGTAACGACGCGCCAGAATGGCAAACTTTTTCCCCAGAACCCCCAACGACAGCCAGACAGCAGGTAGCTGGATCATCGCCAGCAGCACCCAGCCCAGGCCATATTTATAGGCTGCACCCGGTCCGCCAATAAACGAGCTGGCGCTGATGTAAGTGGCCGTTAAGGTCATTGCCAGCACGAATCCGCCCATCGAACGGCTGCCGAGGAAGTATTCGTTGAGGAAGGTGCCGGTCGTGCGTTTGCGCATTGCATACACTGACAGGCCAAAAACCACCAGAAGATAGGCGACAAGCGGGAGGATCACTTCAAGCTGCATCGTCGTCCTCCAGAGGAATATCGCGGAAGATAAAGCGCACCATCGCCCAGCACAGCAGCACGAAAATCAGTGGCGTCAGCAGACAGGCCATTTCAAACCAGTGCGGCAGGCCGGTGAAGCCCTGTAATGAATTTGGTATGTAAGCACTTGCCAACCATGCAGCAAGATAGAGGAGGGTTAGCCACAACGCCCAGCGGGCTTCTTTGTGGGCCTGAACAAAACGCGCGTCCATAAGGCTCCCAGGGTCAAAGTAAAGCGGGGATTGTACCTTATGGGGCAGAGCAGGCGAGAGAAAAAGAAAAAAGGCCGGAAGATCCGGCCTTTTGTCGCGAGTACGGAGAATTACTTCTCGTACATACCGAGTTTTTTCTCCAGATAGTGGATGTTGGTTCCACCATGCTGGAAGTTCTCGTCGCTCATAATGCGCATCTGCAGATCAACGTTGGTTTTGATGCCGTCGATGATCAGCTCCTGCAGGGCGTTCTTCATACGAGAAATCGCCACATCACGGGTTTCGCCGTAGCAGATGAGCTTACCGATCATTGAGTCATAGTACGGCGGTACGGTGTAACCGGCGTAGATATGAGATTCCCAACGCACACCAAAACCGCCTGGCGCGTGGAAACGGGTGATTTTACCTGGGCTCGGCAGGAAGGTGTTCGGGTCTTCGGCGTTGATACGGCATTCCACCGCATGACCGCGAACCTGTACTTCTTCCTGTTTGATGGACAGTGGCTGACCGGCAGCGATACGCAGCTGCTCTTTGATCAGGTCCACGCCGGTGATCATCTCGGTAACCGGATGCTCAACCTGGATACGGGTGTTCATTTCAATGAAGTAGAACTCGCCGTTTTCGAACAGGAACTCGAAAGTACCTGCACCACGGTAGCCGATATCGACACAGGCTTTAGAGCAGCGCTCGCCGATGTAGCGACGCAGTTCCGGGGTAATGCCCGGCGCTGGTGCTTCTTCAACGACTTTCTGGTGACGACGCTGCATGGAGCAGTCACGTTCTGCCAGATAGATAGCGTTACCCTGACCGTCAGCCAGAACCTGGATCTCGATGTGACGAGGATTTTCCAGGTATTTTTCCATGTACACCATGTCGTTGCTGAAAGCCGCTTTCGCTTCCGCTTTGGTCATGGAGATGGACTGAGCCAGCTCGGCATCGCTGCGCACAACGCGCATACCGCGACCGCCGCCGCCGCCGGACGCTTTGATGATAACCGGGTAGCCGATGCGCTTGGCATGAGCACGGTTAGCATCCATATCGTCGCCCAGTGGGCCGTCGGAGCCTGGTACGGTTGGTACGCCTGCTTTCTTCATCGCGGTGATCGCAGACACTTTGTCGCCCATCAGGCGGATGGTGTCAGCTTTCGGGCCGATGAAGATAAAGCCAGAGCGCTCAACCTGCTCTGCGAAGTTCGCGTTCTCAGACAGGAAGCCGTAACCCGGGTGAATCGCTACTGCGCCGGTGATCTCAGCTGCGCTGATGATCGCCGGGATGTTCAGATAGCTTTTTACGGACGGAGCCGGGCCGATACAGACCGTCTCATCCGCTAACAGTACGTGTTTTAAATCGCGATCCGCCGTGGAGTGCACAGCGACGGTCTTGATGCCCAGCTCTTTGCAGGCACGAAGAATACGCAATGCAATTTCGCCACGGTTGGCGATGACAATTTTATCCAGCATGTTCGCCTCGTTACTCGATGACGACCAGCGGCTCGTCAAATTCTACCGGTTGACCACTTTCGATCAGGATAGCCTTCACGGTACCCGCTTTGTCAGCTTCGATCTGGTTCATCATTTTCATGGCTTCAACGATGCACAGGGTATCACCCACGTTCACCTTCTGGCCGATTTCGATGAACGCTTTAGCGTCCGGGCTTGGGGTGCGGTAGAAGGTACCAACCATCGGGGAGCGTACGATGTGACCACTGATTTCTGCTTTCGCGGCCGGTGCTTCTGCGGCGGCGGCAACAGGGGCAGCTGGTGCAACCTGCGGCTGCATCATTGGTGCGGCATAGGCCTGCTGCATAACCGGGAAGCCCGCGTTTGGCGCGCTACGGCTGATGCGTACAGACTCTTCGCCTTCAGAAATTTCCAGTTCGGAGATGCCTGATTCTTCAACCAGCTCGATCAGTTTTTTAATCTTACGAATATCCATGAGTGGGTTCCGTACTCTTTGTTTAGTGTGATTGTGACAGGCGTTTAACCGCCGTCTGTAAAGCGTATGAATAGCCGTCAGCGCCTAATCCGCAGATGACGCCGGCAGCGATATCAGAGAGATATGAATGATGGCGGAACGGCTCGCGAGCGTGCACGTTGCTCAGATGAATCTCGATAAACGGGATACTGACCGCCAACAGCGCATCGCGAATGGCCACGCTGGTGTGCGTGAATGCGGCCGGATTGATCAGGATATAGTCAATGCTGTCTTTAGCCTGATGAATACGGTCGATAATCTCGTACTCAGCGTTAGATTGCAGATGGTCCAGCGACACATTCAGAGCGTCGGCTTCTTCGGTCAGACGGTTAACAATTTCCGCCAGCGTCAGGGTGCCGTACTTCTCCGGCTCACGGGTGCCGAGCATGTTCAGGTTCGGTCCGTTCAAAAGCAAAATGCGTAACTTGTTGGCCATTGTGCTGCTATCTCCTGCCATTCTCCGGTAAAAAACAAAATATACCTTCGATGCGCGCTTGTCACCTTTTCAGAGGCTAAAAACCCCTGTCAGGAAAACCAAAGTCGCACATTATAACTATTTCGTAGCATTTGGCAGCTAAATACTGGTCTTATCAGGGAAGATTATCAACCTCAGGGGCTAAAAAGGCAGAGGTAGTGCGGCGTTCTGCGGGAAACCGCACAGATTCATGAATTATCGCCACCACTGGCGGAACTTCTTATAACGCCATGCTAAAAGCGCTAAAGCGGCAATAGCGTACAGGATCGGCTGCGGTGAGAGGATCTTCACCGACCACAGGTAATGTATCGGTGCGAGGATCGCCACAAGATAGACGAAGTTGTGTAATTTCTGCCAGCACGGGCCCAGTTTTCGCTGCGCCTTCTGAAACGAAGTGGCCGCTAATGCCAGCAGAATAACCCAGCTTATCAACCCCAGCGTCAGATACGGACGATTCACCACTTCCTGCCCAAGCAGCGCCAGATTGTTAATACCTAACTCCAGCAGCGCATAGCTGGTGAGGTGCAAAGTCGCCCACGCAAAACACCATAAACCCAACATGCGGCGGGTGCGTATCAATAATGGCTGTTTAGCGTAGCGCGCAAGAGGGGAAACCAGCAAGGTAGCCAGCAGCAGTTTCAGAGCCATCCTACCTGTAAAGTGTTGAATATCCTTCGCCGGGTCGGCGCTAAAGTAGCCCTGAGAACCGGCCCAGAACAGCCAGATGAAAGGTAAAAATGCCGCCAGGTGCAGCAGCACTTTGAGCCAGGTGATTTGTTTTGCCGTTAAACGCACTCAGAAATACTCCCGTAAATTAAGGCCGCGATAGAGCGAAGCCACCTGATCGGCATAACCGTTAAACAGCAGTGTCGGTTGGCGTTTCACATCCAGCACGCCGCCCGGGCCGATAAAACGCTCTGAAGCCTGCGACCAGCGGGGATGATCGACATGTGGATTGACGTTGGCATAAAAGCCATATTCGTCCGGGGCGGCCAGGTTCCAGGTGCAGGGCGGCTGTTCGCGCATCAACTTAATGCTGACAATCGATTTAATGCCTTTGAAGCCGTATTTCCACGGTACGGTCAGACGGATGGGCGCACCGTTTTGCGGCGGCAGCGCTTTACCATAAACGCCGGTGGTCAGCAGCGTGAGTGGGTGCATTGCTTCATCGATACGCAGCCCTTCAACGTAGGGATAAGCCAGCCCGCCGCCAATAAAGCGGTCTTTCTGGCCAGGCATTTGTTCTGGTGCATAAATCGTTTTGAAGGCGACGAATTTTGCCTCGCTGGTGGGCTCGACCAGTTCAAGTAGCTTATGCAGAGGAAAACCAATCCACGGCACCACCATTGACCAGGCTTCCACGCAGCGCATGCGGTAGATCCGCTGTTCGAGCGGAAAACGTTTGGTCAAATCGTCATGATCGAGGGTCAGAGGTTTGGCGACTTCGCCGTCGATAGTCAGCTTCCACGGGTCGGTTACCAGACTGCCCGCATTGGCTGCGGGATCGGCTTTATCCAGCCCAAACTCATAGAAGTTATTGTAACCGGTGACTTTATCTTCCGGGGTTAGCGTCAGATTATTTTGCCATTCAGCCGGGCGGGAGAAATCCAGCGGTTTGCCGGACGGGGCCGGTGGACGATCGTTGCCTTTAAACCAGCTCAGGAGATCGGCTTCGGCGGCACGAGGCAGGGTCAGCGCCGTAGCGCCAATGCCTAACATTTTCAGCACCTGGCGGCGCTTCAACATAAATACGGATTCTGCCGTAACGTCGGCTTCCGTTAATTTCTTCGACTTCATGGCATCCTCCATCATGCGTTTTTCTAAGCATGACGGAGGCGGGCGATTAGCGCGAATATGTCACGAAAATTTGAAGATTAGGCAATCTTCACCAGGGTGCGGCCCTGGATCTGGTTGTTCATGATCTTGTCGGCGAACTCTGGTGCCTGCTCAAGTGAGATTTCAGTCGCGCTCTGGCTATAGAAGGAAGAAGGCAGATCCAACGCCAGACGTCTCCAGGCTTCTGCACGGCGAGAGGCCGGGGTCATCACAGAATCCACGCCCTGCAGGCGTACGTTACGCAGAATGAACGGCATCACCGTGGTTGGCAGAGCAAAACCGCCAGCCAGACCGCAGGCTGCCACGCAGCCGCCGTAGTTCATTTGCGCCAGCACTTTCGCCAGCACTTTATCGCCAACGGTATCGACAGCGCCTGCCCACAGCTGTTTTTCCAGCGGGCGGGTTTCGGCGAACTCATCGCGACTGAGGATACGGCTTGCGCCAAGCGTACGCAGATAGTCATGAGTGCTTTCGCGACCGGAAACCGCAGCGACCTGATAGCCCAGCTTATGCAGCAGAGCGATAGCCGCGCTGCCCACGCCGCCGCTGGCACCGGTAACGAGAATTTCACCGTCCTGCGGACGAACGCCAGCGTCTTCCAGCGCCATAACGCACAGCATCGCGGTAAAACCTGCGGTGCCGAGGATCATCGCCTGACGGGCATCCAGACCCTGCGGTTGCGCGACCAGCCAGTCGCCTTTCACGCGAGCGCGCTGTGACAGACCACCCCAGTGGTTTTCCCCCACGCCCCATCCGGTGAGCAGAACCTGCTGCCCTGCGTGAAAACGTGGATCTTCACTGCTGTGGACAATTCCCGCGAAGTCGATTCCGGGAATCATCGGAAAATTACGAATAATTTTACCCTTGCCAGTGATGGCCAGAGCGTCTTTATAGTTCAGACTGGACCACTGGATATCTACTGTAACCTCGCCTTCAGGCAGCTGATTTTCCTCAATGGACTGCACCGATGCGAAGGTTTTACCGTCGCGCTGTTCTAAGATTAACGCCTGCATAATCTTTCCTCAGTAGTTCTCTGGTTGGCAAAAATTTTCTGATGACTATACTCGCTAACTGAAACACTATGCCGACTTATCGCAATAAATTGCCAGATTGACTCACTCTGGTAGTATGCAGAGTCTTTTGCGGTGCTAGTTAGCACTCACTCATTTTGAGCGTCGCAGCGGGTGTCCGGTTACGTCGGGCTTTTTTTCATTAACGGAGTTAATACAGGGATGCGATTAACGACGAAATTTTCAGCATTTGTGACGCTGCTGACGGGCCTGACTATCTTCGTCACTCTCATCGGCTGTTCGCTAAGTTTCTACAACGGTATTCAGTATAAAGTGGATTACCGCGCCCGCTCGGTGGCGACGGTGATCGATTCTCGTCTGGTGACAACCCCTTTCTCTCAGCTCGACAACGAACTCGACGAAATTCTGGTACCCGTGGATGTGGTGCGCGTCGACCTGATTGTTGATAACAAAACCATTTTCAGCCATTCGCGCAAAAGCAGCTATCGACCGATGGGCAGCAGCTATCAGTACCGCGAGCTCAGCGTCGAATCCGTAAAGCATCCGGGGATGACCATTCACATGGTCTACCTTGATCCGATGGTTAACTACTTCCATTCGCTGCTGACAACAGCGCCGCTAACCATCGCGATAGCCTTTATGGTGGTTGTGATCTTCTTTTCCGTACGCTGGCTGCGAAATCAACTGGCGGGACAAGAGCTGCTTGAGATCCGCTCCACCAAAATTCTCAACGGCGAGCGAGGCCCACTGGTGCGGGGTTCGGTGCATGAATGGCCTGCGCGCACCAGCAGTGCGCTGGATATGCTACTTTCCGAACTGCAGTTTGCCAGCGAGCAGCGCAGCCGGATGGATACCTTAATTCGTTCCTATGCCGCGCAGGACACCAAAACCGGCCTCAGCAACCGGCTGTTTTTTGACAGCCAGCTGGCGACGTTGCTTGAAGATCAGGAAAAGGTGGGGGCACACGGCATTGTGATGTTGATCCGTTTGCCGGAGTTCAACCTGGTGCGGGATCAGTGGGGACGCGGCGCGGCGGAAGAGCACTTCTTCACGCTCATTAATATGCTGTCAACCTACATGATGCGCTATCCCGGTGCGCTGCTGGCGCGCTATCAGCGCAGTGATTTTGCCGTGCTGCTGCCACACAGGACGCTGAAAGAAGCCGACAGCATCGCGGGCCAGCTGCTAAAAGCGCTGGATGCTTTGCCGCAAACCAAAATCCTCGATCAGGACGACATGATGCACATCGGCATCTGTGCCTGGCGCAGCGGGCAAAGCACCGAGCAGGTGATGGATCATGCCGATGCGGCTGTTCGCAACGCCGTGCTTCAGGGCAGCAACAGCTGGGCCGTTTATGATGACTCGTTGCCGGAGAAAGGCCGTGGTAACGTTCGCTGGCGCACGCTGATTGAACAGATGCTGAATCGCGGCGGCCCGCGCTTCTACCAGAAACCGGCCGTCCACTACGATGGCCGCGTGCATCACCGCGAACTGATGTGCCGAATTTATGACGGCAAAGAGGAAGTTATTGCGGCGGAATACATGCCGATGGTGCTGGAGTTTGGTCTGGCGGAAGAGTATGACCGCCTGCAAATCACCCGCATCCTGCCTTTCCTCTCTTTCTGGCCTGAGGAAAATCTGGCTTTGCAGGTCACCGTCGAATCGCTGATCCGCCCGAGATTCCAGCGCTGGCTGCGTGACACGTTGATGCAGTGCGAAAAATCGCAGCGAAAACGGATTATTTTTGAACTTGCAGAGGCAGATGTCTGTCAACATATCAGCCGTTTACAGCCCGTTATGCGTTTAATTAACGCGTTAGGGGTCAGAGTGGTCGTGATTCAGGCCGGTCTGACATTAGTCAGTACCAGCTGGATCAAAGAGCTGTCGGTGGAGCTGGTGAAGCTGCACCCGGGCCTGGTGCGTAACATTGAAAAACGCAGCGAGAACCAGCTGCTGGTGCAAAGTCTGGTCGAAGCCTGTAAAGGAACAACGACTCAGGTCTTTGCCACCGGGCTGCGCAGTCGAAGCGAATGGCAGGTATTGAGAGAATGCGGTGTTTTAGGTGGGCAGGGCGATTTTTTTGCCTCGTCACAACCACTTGACACTAGCGTAAAAAAATATTCTCAAAGATACTCGGTTTGATCTGCCGTTTGCCGCGAATTCACGTAGAATAACGCGCGCTGTTTCTCCGATGGTGTGCGTGCTGCCCACGGTAAAGTCACAGACAACAAGCCAGTGATCGTCCTTTGACAGGTTGCAATGCAGGCGAGGAGCGCCACTTCCTGACGGTGTCAGGTCGAAAATGTAACAAAGGAAACGAACTGCACTAATTTTCACCGTAGCAGATGATTTTTGCGCCTTGTCGCTGCTGCGTGTGGTTGGTAAAGTAAGCGGATTTTGTTTTCCGCCCCAGCTTTCAGGATTATCCCTTAGTATGTTGAAAAAATTTCGTGGCATGTTTTCCAATGACCTGTCCATTGACCTGGGTACTGCGAATACCCTGATTTACGTAAAAGGACAAGGCATCGTACTGAATGAGCCTTCCGTTGTGGCCATTCGCCAGGATCGTGCCGGTTCACCGAAGAGTGTGGCTGCCGTCGGTCATGATGCAAAGCAGATGCTGGGTCGTACGCCTGGCAACATCGCAGCCATTCGTCCGATGAAAGACGGCGTTATCGCTGACTTCTTCGTGACTGAGAAGATGCTGCAACACTTCATTAAGCAGGTTCACAGCAACAGCTTTATGCGCCCAAGCCCGCGCGTACTGGTGTGCGTACCGGTCGGTGCGACTCAGGTTGAGCGTCGTGCTATCCGTGAATCCGCTCAGGGCGCTGGCGCTCGTGAAGTGTTCCTGATTGAAGAGCCAATGGCTGCGGCTATCGGTGCAGGTCTGCCAGTTTCTGAAGCAACCGGTTCCATGGTGGTTGATATCGGTGGTGGTACCACTGAAGTTGCCGTCATCTCCCTGAACGGCGTGGTGTATTCCTCTTCCGTCCGTATCGGTGGTGACCGCTTCGATGAAGCCATCATTAACTACGTTCGCCGTAACTACGGTTCTCTGATCGGTGAAGCAACCGCTGAGCGTATCAAGCACGAAATCGGCTCTGCTTACCCGGGCGATGAAGTGCGTGAGATCGAAGTTCGTGGCCGTAACCTGGCTGAAGGTGTGCCGCGTGGCTTCACCCTGAACTCCAATGAAATCCTCGAAGCACTGCAGGAACCGCTGACCGGCATCGTGAGCGCAGTGATGGTTGCGCTGGAACAGTGTCCGCCAGAGCTGGCATCCGACATCTCCGAGCGCGGTATGGTTCTGACCGGTGGTGGTGCGCTGCTGCGTAACCTCGACCGCCTGTTAATGGAAGAGACAGGAATTCCTGTCGTAGTTGCAGAAGATCCACTGACCTGTGTTGCCCGTGGCGGCGGCAAGGCGCTGGAAATGATCGACATGCACGGCGGCGACTTGTTCAGCGAAGAGTAGTCAGCCAGAAGTCTGGGGTGGCCATTTGCCACCCTTTGATTTCCCTGACACGAGAGTACGCATAGCCTATGAAGCCCATTTTTAGCCGTGGCCCTTCGCTTCAGATTCGCCTCATCCTGGCGGTTCTGGTGGCGCTTGGTATCATTATTGCCGACAGCCGCCTCGGTACGTTCAGCCAAATCAGAACGTACATGGATACTGCCGTCAGTCCTTTCTATTTTGTTTCCAACGGTCCCCGCGAATTACTGGACAGCATCTCCCAGACTCTGGCCTCACGCGATCAGCTTGAGCTGGAAAACCGTGCATTGCGCCAGGAACTGCTGCTGAAAAACAGTGATTTGCTGATGATGGGGCAGTACAAGCAGGAAAACGCACGTCTGCGTGAACTGCTGGGCTCTCCGCTGCGTCAGGATGAGCAGAAGATGGTCACCCAGGTGATCTCGACCGTCAACGATCCGTACAGCGATCAGGTGGTTATCGACAAAGGTAGCGTCAACGGCGTCTACGAAGGTCAGCCGGTGATCAGCGATAAAGGCGTGGTCGGTCAGGTCGTCGCTGTCGCCAAACTCACCAGCCGCGTGCTGCTGATTTGCGATGCCACTCATGCCCTGCCGATTCAGGTACTGCGTAACGATATTCGCGTTATCGCCGCTGGTAACGGCTGCTCAGACGATCTCCAGCTGGAACATCTGCCGGCTAATACCGATATCCGCGTGGGTGACGTACTGGTGACTTCCGGTCTTGGCGGTCGCTTCCCTGAGGGCTATCCGGTGGCGGTCGTCTCGTCGGTCAAACTTGACACTCAGCGTGCATACACGGTGATTCAGGCGCGTCCAACCGCCGGATTGCAGCGCCTGCGCTATCTGCTGCTGCTGTGGGGCGCGGACCGTAATGGTTCCAACCCAATGACGCCGGAAGAAGTGCATCGCGTGGCGAACGAACGTCTGATGCAGATGATGCCGCAGGTGCTGCCTGCTGCTAACTCTATGGGCCCACCGGCACCATTGCCTGCTCCTGCTACGGGGATGACTCCGGCAGCACCAACTCCTGCTCCTTCAACAGGAGGGCAGTAGTGGCCAGCTATCGAAGTCAGGGACGCTGGGTTATCTGGCTTTCGTTTCTGGTGGCCCTGTTATTACAGGTGATGCCGTGGCCGGATAACCTGCTGGTCTATCGACCTAACTGGGTGCTGCTGATCCTGCTCTACTGGATCCTTGCCTTGCCACACCGGGTGAATGTCGGCACAGGATTCATTATGGGTGCCATACTGGATCTGATTAGCGGTTCCACGCTGGGCGTTCGTGCCTTATCTCTCAGTATCATTGCCTATCTGGTAGCGCTGAAATATCAGCTGTTCCGCAATCTGGCGCTCTGGCAACAGGCGCTGGTGGTGGTGATGTTGTCACTGGCCGTCGATATCGTGGTGTTCTGGTCCGAGTTTTTAGTGATCAACGTCTCTTTCCGACCGGAAGTGTTCTGGAGTAGCGTCGTTAACGGTGTACTCTGGCCCTGGATATTCCTGCTGATGCGTAAAATCCGTCAGCAATTCGCTGTACAATAAAGGTTTTTATGACAATGCTTTATCTTGCCTCCGGTTCTCCGCGTCGTCAGGAGCTCCTGACTCAGTTAGGTGTTTGCTTCGAGCGGCTGCTGCCAGGCATAGAAGAGCAGCGTCAGCCTGATGAAAGTGCACAGCATTACGTTTCTCGCCTCGCACGCGAGAAAGCGCAGGCGGGTGTGGCGATTGCCCCTCAAGATATGCCCGTTCTCGGGTCGGACACCATTGTGGTGCTTGAGGGCGAAGTACTGGAAAAACCGCGTGATGCTGAGCATGCCGCAGTGATGCTGCGTCAGCTTTCCGGGCAAACCCATCAGGTGATGACCGCAGTGGCGCTGGCCGATCGCCAGCAGACTATCGACTGTCTGGTCATGACCGAAGTGACGTTCAGAGTATTATCAGAAGAGGATATTCAGGGTTACATCGCCAGCGGTGAACCCATGGATAAGGCAGGTGCATACGGTATTCAGGGGCTGGGTGGCTGTTTTGTCAGGAAGATTAATGGCAGCTATCACGCCGTAGTCGGCTTACCGCTGGTGGAAACGTATGAGTTGCTGAGTAATTTTAACTCACTGCGTGAGCAAAGGGATACACATGACAGCTGAATTATTAGTGAACGTAACGCCCTCGGAAACCCGTGTGGCCTATATTGACGGTGGGATCCTTCAGGAGATCCATATTGAGCGTGAAGCACGACGCGGAATAGTAGGCAATATCTACAAAGGTCGGGTGAGTCGCGTACTGCCGGGTATGCAGGCGGCATTTGTAGATATTGGCCTGGACAAGGCCGCGTTTCTTCACGCTTCAGACATCATGCCCCACACGGAGTGCGTAGCGGGCGAAGAGCAAAAGCAGTTCACCGTTCGCGACATCTCTGA
The DNA here is from genome assembly GCA_014156375.1 of Enterobacteriaceae bacterium 89. Classification (GTDB taxonomy): domain Bacteria; phylum Pseudomonadota; class Gammaproteobacteria; order Enterobacterales; family Enterobacteriaceae; genus Scandinavium. The sequence goes on from RQJH01000005.1 coordinate 28,521, forward strand.
GCTGGTGCGTCAGGGCCAGGATCTGATGGTGCAGGTGGTCAAAGATCCGCTGGGCACCAAAGGCGCGCGTCTGACGACGGATATTACCCTTCCTTCCCGCTATCTGGTGTTTATGCCAGGTGCTTCACACGTAGGCGTTTCGCAACGTATAGAGAGCGAAGCGGAGCGCGAGCGCCTGAAAAACGTGGTCACCGAATATTGCGATGAGCAGGGTGGTTTCATCATTCGCACCGCCGCGGAAGGCGTCTGTGAAGAGGATTTAGCCTCTGATGCCGCGTACCTGAAACGTGTCTGGACAAAGGTGATGGAGCGTAAAAAACGCCCACAGACCCGCTATCAGATGTACGGCGAGCTGGCGCTGGCGCAGCGCGTGCTGCGTGACTTTGCCGATGCCCAGCTCGACAGGATCCGCGTGGACTCCCGTCTGACCTTCGAATCGCTGATGGAATTTACCGCTGAATACATGCCGGAAATGACCAGCAAGCTTGAGCATTACAGCGGACGTCAGCCGATTTTCGATCTCTTTGACGTTGAAAATGAAATTCAGCGCGCGCTGGAACGCAAAGTCGAGCTCAAATCCGGCGGCTATCTCGTCATCGATCAGACTGAAGCCATGACCACGGTGGACATCAACACCGGGGCGTTCGTCGGCCACCGTAATCTTGACGACACCATCTTCAACACCAATATTGAAGCCACTCAGGCGATTGCCCGCCAGCTGCGCCTGCGCAACCTTGGCGGCATTATCATTATCGACTTTATCGATATGAATAATGAAGATCACCGTCGTCGCGTTCTGCATTCGCTGGAGCAGGCGCTGAGCAAAGATCGCGTTAAAACCAGCATTAATGGCTTCTCCCAGCTTGGCCTGGTAGAGATGACCCGCAAACGCACGCGTGAAAGCGTGGAGCATGTGCTGTGTAATGAATGTCCAACCTGTCACGGTCGCGGCACGGTAAAAACGGTCGAAACGGTGTGCTATGAAATCATGCGCGAAATTGTCCGCGTCCATCATGCCTACGACTCTGATCGCTTCCTGGTTTACGCATCTGCCGCTGTCGCAGAAACGCTGAAGGGAGAAGAGTCGCACGCGCTGGCGGAAGTGGAGATCTTCGTCGGCAAGCAGGTGAAAGTTCAGATTGAGCCGCTCTACAATCAGGAACAATTTGACGTGGTAATGATGTAGTTTGCTGTCTGCGACAAGGAGAGAAGCTTGAGGCGCTTGCCTGGAATCCTACTGATCACGGTAGCAACATTGGTTGTCATCGTCGCGCTACTGGTCAGTGGCCTGCGTCTTGCTTTGCCACAGCTTGATAAATGGCGTCCGCAGCTGCTTGAAAAAATAGCGGAGTCCACGGGCCATCCGGTCGAAGCCTCCTCGCTGAAAGCCAGCTGGGAAAACTTCGGCCCTACGCTTGAAGTTCGCGATGTGAAGGCGGGTCTGAAAGATGACGGCCAGCTCTCAATCAAGCGTGTCACCCTTGCCCTGGATATCTGGCAAAGCCTGCTGCATTTTCGCTGGCAGTTTCGTGAGCTGACCTTCTGGCAGCTGCAAATCCGTACTAATACCCCGCTACAGCACAATGACGGTTCCGACACGCTGAAAACGGACCGCATCGGCGATCTGTTTCTGCGTCAGTTCGATCAGTTTACCCTTCGTGACAGCCACCTCAGCTTCCTGACACTTTCCGGACAGCGCGCCGAGCTGGCAGTCCCTCAGCTGACCTGGCTGAACGGCAAAAACCGCCACCGCGCTGAGGGCGAACTTAGCCTTTCGAGCCTGACAGGGCAGCACGGGGTGATGAAAGTTCGGATGGATCTGCGCGATGAAAACGGTCTGCTGAACGAAGGCCGACTGTGGGTGCAGGCCGATGACATCGACGTGAAGCCATGGCTTGGACGCTGGATGCAGGACAATATCGCGCTGACCTCTGCGCGTTTCAGTCTTGAAGGCTGGATGACGCTCGATAAGGGCGACGTGACCAGCGGCGACGTGTGGCTGAAGAAAGGCGGTGCAAGCTGGGCAGGCAAAAATCAGCCGCATGACCTCTCCGTGGACAACCTGACGGCGCACATTGCGCGCGAAAAAAACGGCTGGTCGTTCTATATCCCTGATACCCGCATCGCGATTGACGGTAAACGCTGGCCGCAGGGCGCGCTGGCGATGGCCTGGATCCCGGATCAGGATGTTGGCGGTAAAGATAACGTGCGCAGCGACGAACTGCGCATTCGCGCCAGCAATCTTGAACTCGGCGGTCTCGACGGGCTGAAGCCGATTGCGGATAAGCTGTCGCCTTCACTGGGCGAAATCTGGCAAACCACTCAACCCGCCGGACAGATTAATTCCCTGGCGCTCGATATTCCTCTGCAGGCTACCGAAAAAACGCGTTTTCAGGCGGCATGGAGCAATCTGAGCTGGAAGCAGTGGGAACTGCTGCCAGGAGCAGAACACTTTTCCGGTAAGGCGACGGGTAGCGTTGAAAATGGCGCGCTGAGCGTCAGCATGGAAAATGCCAAAATGCCTTATGAGACGGTATTCCGCGCGCCGCTGGAAATCGCTAAAGGGGTGGCATCGCTTTCGTGGGTGAAGAACGACAAAGGCTTTATGCTGGACGGTCGCGATATCGACGTACAGGCCAAAGCCGTTCACGCTCACGGCGGTTTCCGCTGGCTTCAGCCAGAGGGTGACGAGCCATGGCTCGGCATTCTGGCCGGGATCAGCACTAACGACGGCGGCGAGGCCTGGCGCTACTTCCCGGAGAACCTGATGGGCAAAGAGCTGGTGGATTACCTCAGCTCGGCGATTAAAGGCGGTCAGTCCGATAATTCAACCCTGGTCTACAGCGGCAACCCGCATCTGTTCCCGTATAAGCATAACGAAGGCCAGTTCCAGGTCTGGGTTCCCCTGCATAACGCCACTTTTGCTTTCCAGCCCGACTGGCCTGCGCTCACCAATCTGAACATCGACCTCAACTTCCTTAATGACGGACTGTGGATGCAGGCCGATAAAGTGGCTCTGGGCGGAGTGACGGCTTACAACCTGAATGCCGCCATCCCGGACTACGCCAAAGAGAAGCTGATCATCGATTCCGGAATTTCCGGGCCGGGAAAAGCGGTCGGGCCTTATTTTGAAGAGACGCCGCTGAAAGATTCGCTCGGCGCAACGCTTGATGAGCTGCAGCTGGATGGCGATGTGAATGCTCGCTTACATCTGGATATTCCGCTGAATGGCCAGCTGGTGCTGGCGAAAGGTGACGTAAAGCTGAATAACAACAGCCTGTTTATCAAGCCGCTCAACAGCACGCTGAAAAACCTCAATGGCGAATTCAGCTTTGAGAATGGCGATCTGAAAAGCGGGCCGCTGACGGCAAACTGGTTTAATCAGCCGCTGAAGGTGGATTTCACCACCACCGAAGGGCCGAAGGCCTATCAGGTTGCCGTCAATATGGATGCTAACTGGCAGCCGACGAAAATGGGCGTGCTGCCAAAACAGCTGAATGATGCCGTTAGCGGCAGCATTCCGTGGCAGGGCAAAGTGGCTATCGATCTGCCCTACAAAGGCAGCGCGGGCTACAAGGTTGAACTGACTGGCGATCTGAAAAATATCAGCAGCCAGCTGCCAGCGCCTGCCGACAAAAAAGCAGGGCAGTCTCTGCCAGTGAAATTCAATGTCGAAGGCGGTCTCAACCACTTTGATCTGACCGGTAACGTTGGGGCCAACGACCATATCAACAGCCGCTGGCTGCTGAACAAGAAGCTGACGCTCGATCGCGCCATCTGGGCTTCGGACAGCCGCAGCGTGCCGCCGCTTCCTGATACGTCCGGCGTGGAGCTGAACCTGCCGCCAATGGATGGTGCTGAATGGCTGGCGCTGTTCCGCCAGGGGGCTGCCGACAGCGTGGGCAGCGCCGCAGTCTTCCCGGAACGAGTGACGCTGCGCACGCCAGCGCTGACCATGGCGGGCCAGCGCTGGAATAACCTGAGCATCGTTTCCCAGCCGGTTCAGGGCGGGACGAAGATTGAGGCTCAGGGCCGCGAAATTAACGGTGGCCTGACGCTGCGTGACCATGCGCCATGGCAGGCCGATATTCGCTATCTCTATTACAATCCTTCCGCTGGTACTGGTACCGGCGAGCCGACGGGCAATAGCCTGCTCAGCAACAATCGCATCGACTTCCAGAGCTGGCCGGATTTGCAGCTGCGCTGCGCGGAGTGCTGGCTGTGGGGGCAAAAATATGGCCGTATCGATGCTGATTTCGCGATTAAAGGCAATACGCTCGCGGTGAGCAACGGTCTGCTGGATACAGGATTTGGCCGGCTCACGCTGGACGGAGAATGGGTCAACGCTCCGGGCGGCGAACGTACCTCGCTGAAAGGCAAAATTCGCGGCAGCAAAGTGGATGCTGCGCTGGGCTTCTTCGGCGTCGCTACGCCGGTTCGCGGCTCGTCCTTTGATATCGATTATGACCTGCACTGGCGCGCAGAACCGTGGAAACCGGACGTGGCTACGCTGAATGGGATCCTGAAATCCAAACTTGGCAAAGGCGAGTTTACTGATATCAGCACCGGGCACGCGGGCCAGCTTCTGCGTCTGTTAAGCGTCGATGCCTTGCTGCGTAAACTTCGTTTCGACTTTAGCGATACCTTCAGCGAAGGCTTCTACTTTGATTCGATCCGCAGCACGGCGTGGATCAAAGACGGCACGCTGCATACCGACGATACGCTGGTCGACGGGCTGGAAGCCGATATCGCGATGAAAGGTTCGGTTAACCTGGTGCGCCGTGAGCTGGACATGGAAGCGGTGGTTGCCCCGGAAATCTCTGCAACGGTGGGCGTGGCCACAGCTTTCGCTATCAACCCGATTGTCGGGGCCGCCGTGTTTGCGGCCAGTAAAGTCCTTGGCCCACTGTGGAGCAAAGTCTCTATCCTCCGCTACCACATCAGCGGCCCAATCGATCAGCCTCAAATCAATGAAGTCCTGCGCCAGGCGCGCAGTGATAAAAAGCAATGATTTGACGGACGTTATAATTTACCTCACTCTCAATAGAGAGAATCGATTTTCCGCGGCTTTCGCGGCAACTAATGAGTAGCAAAACGATGAGTCTTAACCTGGTAAGTGAACATCTGCTGGCGGCGAATGGCCTGAAACATCAGGACCTGTTTGCCATCCTTGGGCAACTGACTGAACGCCGACTCGACTACGGCGATCTCTACTTCCAGTCGAGCTATCACGAATCCTGGGTGTTAGAAGACAGCATTATCAAAGACGGTTCGTACAACATCGATCAGGGTGTGGGCGTGCGCGCCGTTAGCGGCGAGAAAACCGGTTTCGCCTATGCCGATCAGATAAGCCTGCTGGCGCTGGAGCAAAGCGCACAGGCGGCACGAACCATCGTCCGTGAAAGCGGCGACGGCAAAGTGCAGACTCTTGGCGCGAAAGAGCACACCTCGCTTTACAGCAGCATCGATCCGCTGCAAAGCATGAGCCGTGAAGAGAAACTCGACATCCTGCGTCGCGTCGACAAAGCAGCCCGTGCGGCTGATAAACGCGTGCAGGAAGTGTCCGCCAGCCTGACCGGCGTCTACGAACTGATCCTGGTCGCGGCAACCGACGGTACCCTGGCGGCGGACGTTCGTCCGCTGGTGCGTCTGTCCGTCAGCGTGCTGGTGGAAGAGGACGGCAAGCGCGAGCGCGGCTCTAGCGGCGGCGGCGGTCGTTTCGGTTACGACTTCTTCCTTGGCGATGTCGACGGTGACGTCCGTGCGGATGCCTGGGCAAAAGAAGCTGTGCGCATGGCGCTGGTGAATCTCTCTGCCGTTGCGGCTCCTGCGGGAACCCTGCCGGTGGTGCTGGGCGCAGGCTGGCCTGGCGTACTGCTTCATGAAGCGGTAGGACACGGTCTGGAAGGCGACTTTAACCGTCGCGGCACCTCAGTTTTTAGCGGCCAGATGGGCCAACTGGTTGCTTCAGAACTCTGCACCGTGGTTGATGACGGCACTATGACCGACCGTCGCGGATCCGTATCGATCGATGATGAAGGGACGCCGGGCCAGTACAACGTGCTGATCGAAAATGGCGTACTGAAAGGCTACATGCAGGACAAACTGAACGCGCGTCTGATGGGCGTGAACCCAACCGGTAACGGGCGTCGTGAATCCTATGCGCATCTGCCGATGCCGCGTATGACCAACACCTACATGCTGGCCGGAAAATCCACCCCGCAGGAGATTATCGAATCCGTCGATTACGGGATCTTCGCGCCGAACTTCGGCGGCGGCCAGGTGGACATTACCTCCGGTAAGTTCGTGTTCTCCACCTCTGAGGCTTACCTGATTGAGAAAGGGAAAGTGACCAAAGCGGTGAAAGGCGCGACGCTGATTGGCTCCGGGATTGAAGCCATGCAGCAGATCTCGATGGTCGGCAACGATCTGAAACTGGATCAGGGCGTGGGCGTTTGTGGCAAAGAAGGCCAGAGCCTGCCGGTGGGCGTCGGTCAGCCAACGCTGAAGGTAGACAGCCTGACGGTCGGCGGCACTGCCTGAACCCTCTTCTTACCGGGCCTGCGATTAGATGCTGTAGGTCCGGTAAGGCGAAGCCGCCACCGGGCAATTCTGTTGCAACTGCACGTGGATTTTCTTTTTTTGACGGAGACCGCGAATGAAGGTCGCTCGCCATAACCAAATCCTCACCCTGCTTGAGCAAACACAAAGCTTGTCCACGGACGAGCTGGCTGTTTCACTGTCCGTCAGTAAAGAGACGGTTCGCCGCGATCTCAGCGCACTTCAGCTGCAGGGAAAAATTCAACGCAGCCACGGGCGAGCCCGTTTGATCCGCCGCGATCGCCACGGGAATGAATCCCCGTTTCAGACCCGACTCAAAAGCCATTACGCTCATAAATCGGATATTGCCCGCCATGCGCTGGCGTGGATAGAAGAGGGCATGACCATTGCCCTGGACGCCAGCTCAACCTGCTGGCTTCTGGCGCGGCAGCTGCCGGATATCAGCATCACCCTTTTTACCAACAGCCATCTCGCCTGCGTAGAATTGAGTAAACGTGAACAGGTCAGGCTGATCAGCTCCGGCGGTGAGCTTCAGCGCGAGTTTGGTTATTACGTAAACCCGGCGCTGCTTTCGCAGCTCAGGCCGCTGGACATCGATCTGTTTATCTTTTCCTGCGAAGGCGTGGACAGCCAGGGCGTAATGTGGGATTCCAGCGACCACAATGCCAGCTATAAATCGCTGCTGCTGAAGCGGGCATCGCAGTCGCTGCTGCTGCTGGATAAAAGTAAGTTCAATCGCTCAAGCGAAGTGCGCATCGGCACGGTTGATGAGGTGACGCATCTGATCTCCGATCTGCAGGCAGAACCGGCGCTCTAGCTTTTTCCTCGCCCGTTGATTCCCTGAAAGCGGTTCGCCACGTCGGCGAAATAGTCAGTCAGATAGTTAATACAAACCTGAACCTTCAGCGGCAGTTTGTCCTTTTCGGTATACACCGCGTAAACCGGGCGAGGATCGGACTGATAGCGCGGCAGCAGGATCTCCAGCACGCCGCTGTTGATCTCATCGATCACCCACATCAGCGGGACGAAAGCGATCCCGGATCCGGCCGTCAGCCAGCGGTTGATGGTCATCGGGTCGTTAGTGACGAAGCGTCCCTGCGGCATCAGCCGGGTGGTGATCCCCTCAGGGGCGATCAGCTCAAATTCATTGTGGGGGCGAATGCTATACTCAAGCCATGAGTGGGTCGCTAGGTCGGCGGGTTTCTCCGGCGTCCCGGCCTGTTGCAGATAGCTTTTCGCGGCGCACAGCACCATTGGCATGGAGCCCAGGCGGCGGGAAAAAAGACCGGAATCCTGAAGTGCACCAACGCGGATCACCAGATCCAGACCATCAGCGATCAAGTCCGGAGCCGGGATACCGGTGACCAGATTGACGGAGAGTTCCGGATACTCTTTGAGCATGTCTGCGGTGATCCTTGCCAGCACATTTTGTGCCATGGTTGAAGAACAGCCAACTCGCAGCGTACCGATAGGCGTGTTGTTGAAGGCGTAAAGTTGCTCATGAACGTCCTGCGCTTCATGCAGCATTCGCCGACAGCCCTGGTAGTAAATTTTTCCGGCTTCAGTCAGCCCAATGCTGCGCGTACTGCGGTTCAGCAGCTTGACCTGCAGCTCATCTTCCAGCTTTGACACCGTCTGGCTGATGGAGGAAACGCTCATTTCCAGCTGCCGTGCAGCCGCGGTAAAAGAGCCCAGCTCCACCACTTTGGCGAAGACCGACATGCGTTTTAATCGTTCCATTGTTCACTCTGACTTAAAAGTGATTTAGATCACATAATATAGATCACGCGATAACAGTTACGTTAATATACTGTTAGTTGAATAATTAAAGCTTCACCACCCTCACCTGCACTCTCTACATCAAGGTCAACATGAGTCTGTTTCCCGTCATCGTGATTTTCGGTCTCTCGTTTCCACCGATCTTCTTCGAGTTGCTATTGTCGCTGGCCGTTTTTTGGCTGCTGCGCCGGGTGCTTGTCCCAACCGGGATCTATGATTTTGTCTGGCACCCTGCGCTGTTTAACACCGCGCTGTATTGCTGTCTTTTTTATCTGATATCGCGCTTGTTCGTTTGAGGTCGCTGTGAAAACACTAACAAGAAAAATCACCCGTACAGCCATCACGCTGATTCTGGTCATCCTGGCGTTTACCGCAATTTTCCACGCCTGGGTTTATTACACTGAATCGCCGTGGACCCGCGATGCGCGCTTTAGCGCCGACGTGGTGGCCATCGCCCCGGACGTAGCGGGACTGATCACGGAAGTGAACGTCAAGGATAACCAACTGGTTAAGAAAAACCAGGTGTTGTTTACCATCGACCAGCCGCGCTATCAGAAGGCGCTGGAAGAGGCCGATGCGGATGTGGCTTATTTCCAGGCGCTGGCCTCAGAGAAACGTCGCGAAGCCGGTCGCCGTAATCAGCTCGGCGTGCAGGCGATGTCGCGTGAAGAAATCGATCAGGCCAACAACCTGTTGCAGACCGTTGAACATCAGCTGGCCAAATCGCAGGCGACCCGCGATCTGGCGCGTCTTGACCTGGAACGCACTGTTATCCGCGCGCCTGCCGACGGCTGGGTAACTAACCTCAGCGTTTACAGCGGCGAATTTATTACCCGTGGCTCTACCGCAGTGGCGCTGGTGAAAAAGGACAGCTTCTATGTGATGGCCTACATGGAAGAGACCAAGCTTGAAGGCGTGCGTCCGGGCTATCGTGCTGAAATTACTCCTCTGGGTAGTAATCGCGTGTTCAAAGGCACCGTCGACAGCGTAGCCGCCGGGGTGACCAACGCCAGCAGCAGCAGCGATGCTAAAGGCATGGCGACCATCGATTCCCAGCTTGAGTGGGTTCGTCTGGCACAGCGCGTGCCGGTGCGTATCCATCTTGATAATCAGCAGGGCAACCTGTGGCCTGCCGGGACAACCGCGACGGTTATCATCACCGGACCCAAAGACAGAGACACGAAGAATGTGTCCTTCTTCCGGAAACTGGGTATGCGTCTGCGTGAGTTCGGTTAATCGCTATGGGCATTTTTTCTATTGCCAATCAGCACCTGCGCTTTGCGATCAAGCTGGCCTGCGCGATAGTGCTGGCGCTGTTTGTCGGCTTTCATTTTCAGCTTGAGACGCCGCGCTGGGCAGTCCTGACGGCGGCCATCGTCGCGGCGGGTCCGGCCTTTGCTGCGGGTGGTGAACCCTATTCCGGAGCGATCCGCTATCGCGGGATGCTGCGTATCTGCGGGACGTTTATCGGCTGTATCGCGGCGCTGGTGATCATCATTACGATGATCCGCGCGCCTCTGCTGATGGTCATGGTTTGCTGTCTGTGGGCCGGTTTCTGTACCTGGATCTCTTCGCTGGTTAAAGTCGAAAACTCTTATGCGTGGGGCCTGTCGGGCTACACCGCGCTGATCATCGTCGTCACCATTCAGAATGAACCCCTGCTGTCACCGCAGTTTGCGGTAGAACGCTGCAGCGAGATTGTCCTCGGGATTGTCTGCGCCATCGTGGCGGATCTGCTGTTTTCACCTCGTTCAATCAAACAGGAAATTGACCGCGAGCTGGATGCGCTGTTAGTCGCGCAATATCAGCTGATGCAGCTCTGTATCCGCCATGGCGACAGCGTAGAGGTGGATAACGCCTGGGGCGCGCTGGTGCGCAGAACGCAGGCGCTGGAGGGAATGCGCAGCAATCTGCACATGGAGTCTTCCCGCTGGGCTCGTGCCAATCGGCGTTTGAAAGCGCTGAATACGCTCTCTTTAACCTTAATCACTCAGGCCTGTGAAACGTACCTAATCCAGAATACCCGCCCGGAATACATTACCCCTGAATGGCGTGAGATGTTTGAGGTGGAAGTTGAAAGCGTGCAGGACGTGCACAAACAGCTCAAACATATGCGCCGCGTGCTCGGCTGGACCGGGCAACATGATACGCCAATCACGCTTTACAGCTGGGTCGGAGCCGCAAGTCGCTACCAGCTGCTGAAACGAGGCGTGGTAGGCAACGCCAAAATCAGCGCCCGCGAAGAAGAGATTTTGCAGGGTGAAGTGGTGGTGAAAGTTGAATCCGCTGAACGTCACCATGCGATGGTTAACTTCTGGCGCACCACGCTTGCCTGTGCGCTCGGCACGCTGTTCTGGCTGTGGACCGGCTGGACTTCGGGCAGCGGTGCGATGGTCATGATCGCCGTTGTCACTTCGCTTGCTATGCGCCTGCCGAACCCGAAAATGGTGGCGATTGACTTCCTGTATGGCACGATTGCCGCACTTCCCCTTGGGGCGTTTTATTTCCTGGTGGTGATCCCATCCACCCAGCAAAGCATGCTGCTGCTGTGTATCAGCCTGGCGGTGATGGCCTTCTTCCTGGGGATAGAAGTGCAGAAGCGCCGTCTGGGTTCGCTCGGTGCACTCGCCAGTACCATCAACATTCTGGTGCTGGATAACCCGATGCAGTTTCATTTCAGCCAGTTCCTCGACAGTGCTCTTGGCCAGCTGGTGGGCTGTTTCCTCGCGCTGATGGTGATCCTGTTGGTGCGCGATAACTCTCAGGCCCGAACCGGTCGCGTGCTGTTGAACCAGTTTGTTTCTGCTGCCATTTCATCGCTGACCACCAACAGCGCCCGTCGTAAAGAGAACCATCTGCCTGCGCTGTACCAACAGCTGTTTATGCTGCTGAACAAATTCCCGGGCGATCTCGACAAGTACCGCCTGGCGCTGACGCTGATCATCGCGCACCAGCGGCTGCGCGATGCTCCGGTGCCGGTTAATGACGACCTCTCACAGTTCCATCGCCAGCTGCGACGGACGGCGGACAAGGTTATCTCTGCCGGTAGTGATGACAAGCGCAGGCTCTACTTCGACCGCCTGCTTGAAGAACTTGAGGTCTACCAGCAAAAACTGGCCGTATGGGAAGCGCCATTGCAAGTCACTGAGCCGGTGCAACGACTGACCGGGATGCTGCGAAAATATCAGCATGCGCTGACGGTGAAATAATAAAAAGCCGACGCTTATACCGTCGGCTTTTTTGTTCTCTGGCGGGATTGGATATATTAATAGCACTATTAGCTACTAACCGGGATGTCAGTTGAAAAGCATTTTTTGAGGAGTATTTTAACCCCGAAATCAATGTGTTTCACTGTCGAATATCACGGAGTTAAAAATGCTAAATAAATATTTTACCGCCAACCTGTCCATCGTTGTTGGCGCGCTACTGAGCACCTGCGCGCTGAGCGCCATCGCGGCAGATAAAACACCTAAAGATATGACCTGTCAGGAATTTATCAGCCTTAACCCACAGCTCATGTCACCCGTTGCTTATTGGGTTTATAACGATGATGAACAGTTTAAAGGCGGTGATTATGTTTCACTTCAGGAAACGGACACCATCGCAGTCCCTCTGACTTTAAAATTGTGCAAAGATAAGCCACAGTCAAAAATCAAAGATTTCAAAGATGAAGTTAAGCAGGAAATAAAGAAAGCACTTTGATCTTTCTTTCAGATGAAAAAAAGGGCCGCATAAACGGCCCATTTTTTTGTCTGACGTTTACTGTGCTTTTGGTGCGTCGAGTGGGAATGGATTTTTATGAATACGGTTGTAGTTAATTGCATACATTGCCGTAATCACCATCAGGGTGACAAACGACCACATCACTTCCTGAGCACCGGAACCGACCACTGCCCAGATGCAGTAAAGAAACGCAATGGTCGTCAGCGCCAGGTAGAGCGGACGGTTTTTACCAAAGTGTCCATGGCCGAGCAGCAGCAGTGCCGCGCAGGTGTAAAGATAAGGCACAAGGGTGAAGATCACCGAAATCGAGGACACCAGACCGAATTCTTTGGCGGCATTAGGCGAAATGCTGCTGAACTGGAAGATGGTCATCAGCACGCCGACGATAAGCAGGCCGGCAACCGGCGTCCCGGCTTTATTCACACGGGCGAAAATTTTCGGGAAGAGACCATCGTCCGCAGCGGCTTTTGCTGTCTGGCCCGCCAGCAACGTCCAGCCGCCCAACGAACCAAGACAACCTGCGGCGGCGCAGAAGGAGACGATAGCCCCGGCGGTATCGCCCAGCGCCAGACGAGCTGCATCGCCAAACGGTGAGGCAGAGACTCGCAGAGCGGCATTCGGGATCATCCCCATAATGGCCGTGGTGGAGAGGACATAACAAACCGCAGCGATCAGCACGCCGCCGATAGTGGCAATCGGCACATTGCGTTTCGGGTTTTTCACAACGCCCGCCGCAACGGAGGCACTTTCAACGCCAATAAACGACCACAGCGTAACGTTCAGCGTGCTCTGGATCGCGCCAAAAGTGTCCAGCCCGCTGACATTCCAGGCAGCCATATAAGTTTCTTTATGGAACCAGAACCAGCCGAAAACAGCGATGCCGACAATCGGGACTAGCGCCAGCACGGTGGCAACGGCCTGCACGCGGGTGATCATCGTTGGACCGACGATGTTGAGCAGGACGAAGATCCACAGTACGGCCACGCAGGTGAGCGTCAGTACCAGTGGATCTTTCAGAATGGGGAAGAAGTAGCTCAGGTAGCCGACCCCGATCACCACCATGGCGATATTGCCGATCCAGCAGGCCAGCCAGTAAAGCACGTTTGTCTGATAGCCGAGGAAGGGGCCAAAGCAGCGGCGGGCATAGGCGTATGAACCACCAGGGCTAGGATCCAGTGAAGACATTTTCGCATAAACCATCGACAGTGCCAGCGCACCTAAAATGGTCACTGCCCAGCCATAAATGGCAATGCCGCCCGTTGCCGCCAGGTTTGCAGGTAATAAGAATACTCCCGACCCCATAATATTCCCGGACACCATCAGGGTCACAGGAATTAATCCCACTTTGTGTGCTTCAGCATCACTCGACATTCTGTTATCTCCTTAAATAACGATTTGATTTTCGTTATGGATAATAACCTGATGGGTATTGCAGCACCGATTTTGGCGGGGTTTATCCCTGTGGCTGATATAAATGTAGCTAAAACTACAACTGAGTTAACGCTGGAGGAGGATTACCCTGTTGCAGATGACTGACGTAGTTTAGGGGTGTCACGCCGTAGAAAGATTTAAATACCGAGATGAAATGTGACGAGCTATGGTAGCCACAGCATTGTGAAACAACATTAATATTTTTATTGCGGCTGGCAAGCTGTTCTGCCGCATAGCGCATCCGACACTCCATAACAATATGGCTGTAGTTGGTGTTTTCGCTTTTGAGCTTTTTCTTTAACAAACTTGAACTCATGAATAAACAACTGGCCACATCGTCAAGATACCATTCTTTTTGAATATTACTGTCAATAATACTTCGAACACGATCGCTGGTCGTTGGTGACAGTATTTTAATTAAGAGTGGTAATAGCTTTTCATCATCCAAAAATATGGAAAGAACAGTAAATATAAGAGAGCGGGTGCGCTCGATTTCACATACATCGGAAGGCTGCATGACGCTGTGCAGGGCCGCTTGCTTAAAAATGTCTGGTGTCCGGCAAGGGCGATGGATAAAAGGAGGTTCATCGCGATGCAGCGGCATGATGCACGCTGTTTTCTTTTCAATAAAACGTAAATAAGCTTGAATGGTTTCCCGGTCAATATGTGCAATTAAGGTCCGGTTTAATGATGAAAGATCAATCTTATTTCCTTCGGCAATGCTCAGGAACATATGATTGGCGGGGATTTTTACCGGTTCACTATTATTTATACTTAACCAGGTGTTTGATTCTGTTAATACAACAACACATGCTTTGCTACTGCAAAGTCTCATGGACTGACTCCTGAAAAACATAACTACCATGCTGGGGAAGGGCGATTATTCAATAAGTTAGGCGAATAATCGAAACGGGACAAAAATACCATTTTGTGCTGTATATTCAAGAGTTGCGCAACAACTGGCGCTGTAAATAAGGTTTTACGTGGTTGTAAACCTGAGGGCGAGTGAAGGGAATGAATGAAAAAAGGCGCGGGATTTGTTCCCGCGCAAAGTCTCAGGAATATCAATAAAAGCTATTTTTTGACACACATGACGTAATAATTACCGTCGATAATTTCAGCACCTTCCGTTTCATGTTCAAATCCAGGGAATTGATGATCCCATGACTGTAGGGCTCGCAAATATCCAATTTGTGGGCTCTGCGCGTCACCAAAATTTTCACCGGATAACAGCATTGGAATGCCTGGTGGATAAGGAATAACTGAATTCGCGGAAGTTCGGTGGCTCAGGCCATCAAGCGCGACCAGTTCCACATTGTCTTTGACAATGGCCTGATAGGCATCACGAGGAGTCATGTCCGCTTCCGGCAGACTCGAGTAAGCACTGTTCAGTTTTTCCCCTGGATTATTTTCCCGTAGCCAGCCGAACATGGTATCGCCAAGATCGTGTACGCCCATTCCGCTGTAGATTTCAGGATGCGCCTGGACCAGCTCTGGCATCACTTCGCTGAGCAGGGTGTTTGCATCATAGTGGCGTTTGAAGGAACACAAAGTGTTGACCAGCGTGCCCCATTTTCCGCGAGTTACGCCCATTGAGAACAGGAACATGATCTGGAAATCGGTAGTGCGGGTTGGCACTATGCCGTGGCGGTTGAGCCAGGCGGTGACCAGCGCGGCCGGGACACCGTGCTCCAACAAATTACCATCATCGCCCATGCCTGGTGCCAGAATGCTGACTTTTATCGGGTCAAGCATGCTCCAGTTATCCGGTAGATCCTCAAAACCGTGCCAGCTGTCGCCTGGGTGCATGACCCAGAAGGATTGATCGGTAGCCAGTAAATCAGCAGGAGCCTCTTCAAACGGAAGCTCACGACCGGTTTCAGGGCAGGTGATGGTTTCCTTATTCCATGGTTTGAAGAACCACTCTCCCTCCTGAGCAAAGGTTTTGTACAAGCGTCCCATCGCCTGGCGGAAATCAACCGCTTCATCAATGACTTCACGCGTTAGCGACAGGCCACCATTTCCGTCCATCATGGAGACCGCTACGTCGTTGGAGGCGCAGATGGCATACAGCGGAGAGGTGGTGGCGTGCATCATGTACGCCTGGTTGAAGCGAGGGAAATTAATCGCCCCGCGACCTTCGCGCACATGAATGTAGGATGCCTGGGACAGGGCATTCAGCAGCTTGTGCGTGGAGTGGGTGGCAAACACCGTTGGGCCAGAATGATCGCCTGGTTCGCCGCGCATGGCGAAGTGATCGGCGTAAATCGGGTTAAAGCGGGCGTACCCGTACCAGGCTTCATCGAAGTGCAGACGATCGCTGCTTTGTTCCAGTAACGCCTGAGCATTTTTAGCGTTGTAGCATACGCCGTCATAGGTGCAGTTAGTGACGACAGTATAGGCTGGACGCTGTCCTGACTTATCGGCGGTCAGCGGGCTGCTGCTGATCTTTTTCGCCACTTCTTCGGGCTGCATCTCCTGCGGATAGATTGGCCCGATAATACCGTAGCGATTGCGGCTGGGAACCATGTAAACCGGCTTCGCGCCGGTCAGAATCAGCCCCTGCTCAATAGACTTATGGCAGTTTCGGTCGATGACGACCACGTCGCTGTCGGTCATGCAGGCCTGCATGATCGTGCGGTTAGATCCGGAAGTCCCGACGACCACCGACCAGGAGCGATCCGCACCAAAAACGCGAGCGGCATTTTTTTCGCTTTCGCCGAAGGCCCCGGTGTGATCGAGCAGGGATCCGAGTGAGGTGCGTTCGATCCCCATGTCGGTACGGAACAGGTTTTCGCCGTAGAAATCATGGTAGCAGCGGCCGACCGGTGTTTTAGTAAAGCCGACGCCGCCCTGATGCCCTGGCGCTGCCCATGAGTATTCATGGACCGCACTGTACTTCTGCAGTGCGGAAAACAGCGGCGGCAGGAGCTGCTCGTGATAGCGGGTCATCGCTGCAACGGCACGACCGGCAATAAATTCCGCGCTATCTTCGAGGATCCACACAAACTCATCGACGCTTTCCAGCAGTTCAGTCGAGATTTTTGCGGTGGTTTGTTCGCGTTCACCCAATAAAAAGACGGGCACGTTTTGCTGACGTTCACGCAGTTTCTTCAGCATCTGCCGCACGGCATGATGTTCGTTTTGCTGCTCCATGAGATAGCTGAACATCAGGCAGTCAACGGCAACGTTGGCGGCGAGGACAGAACAAGCGTCGTCAAAGCTGGTGGAGCGAATGACGTCAACATCCTGTTGTTTCATTTCGCTGACAAGGCGTTCGATAGCTGTACCAATCCAGGTTTTACTCTCGGAGAATTCACTTTCAACAATTAATACTTTCATTGATTTTACCCACCGGGTTAATGATTTTCAGTATCCTGATCAACACGTTACTCCGTGTTGCGGTAACAACGTTGTACGCCCGGCAGATGAGGAATTCAAATCACCTCAAATCAAATGAGTGGATGTAATTAATTTTATAAAACAACTGGTTACTAGTGTTTTTGCGTCTCCTGAGGGCGGGAAAAGTGCTCATTCAACGTATTTTCATGGCTGATAGTGATATACCACCAGAGTTGGCGCGGGCGGGCCGTTGCGCGTTGCCCGGGATGTCTATACTTAACTTTTATCGCAGGACATCACCGTCGGAGGAATCATGACAACCCAGGCATTGCAGGATAATGAACTGTTTCAGACTGGCTATCTGGTTGATGGCGTATGGAAAACGGCAGACGCCACGTTTGAGGTACTGAACCCGGCTACGGGCGAGACAATCGCTAACGTGGCGAAAGCCGGGAAGAAAGAAACCGAAGCGGCCATTGCTGCAGCATACAAAGCCTTTCCTTTATGGCGGGCCAAAACGGCAAAAGAGCGCTCGGAAATCCTCTATCGCTGGTATCAGCTCATCATTGAGAATAAGGGCTGGCTGGGCAGGCTGATGACCGCTGAACAGGGAAAACCTCTCAAAGAGGCGGAAGGGGAAGTGGAATACGCCGCCAGCTTTATTCAGTGGTTTGCCGAGCAGGGGAAACGCGCGAACGGGGAGATTATCCCGCCGGTTAAGCCTGGATCACGTATTCTGGCGACGCGCGAACCCGTTGGCGTGGTAGCGGCCATTACTCCGTGGAATTTCCCGATGGCGATGCTGACCCGCAAACTGGGCCCGGCGCTGGCGGCGGGCTGCACGGGGATCATTAAACCTGCCAATAACACGCCACTCAGTGCCTTCGCTCTGTTGCAGCTGGCGAAAAAAGCGGGTGTCCCCGACGGCGTGCTGAACGCCGTGGCGGGCAATACTCAGGAAATCAGCGATGCAATTATGGCCAGCCACGAGGTGCGTAAAATCTCTTTCACGGGCTCAACGGCCGTGGGGAAAACGCTGGTTCGCAACGCCGCAGAAACAATGAAAAAAGTGTCGATGGAGCTTGGCGGCAACGCGCCTTATATCGTCTTTGAAGACGCTGATATTGAAGCGGCGGTTAAAGGGGCAATTGCCAATAAATTCCGTAACGCCGGGCAGGTCTGCGTCAGCGTTAACCGCTTCTATATCCATGAAAAGGTCTATGACGATTTTACCCACAGACTGGCTGAAGCCGTGAAAGCCCTGAAGGTGGGCAATGGCATGGAGGAAGGTGTCATCGTTGGGCCAATGATTGAACCATCGGCGGTAAAAAAAGTGCGCGAGCATGTTGAAGACGCGGTTTCCAAAGGGGCCAGCGTTCTGGCAGGAGGCAAACCGCACGCCCTTGGCGGTAATTTCTGGCAGCCCACTGTTTTAGGCGACTGTGAAGAGACGATGCAGCTGGCTCAAGAGGAGACATTTGGCCCTGTCGCTGCCTGCTTCCGTTTTAAAAACGAAGAGGAAGTGATCCAGCGGGCCAATAACACTCCGTTTGGTCTGGCGGCCTATTTCTATACGCAAAACCTACAGCGCGTTTTTCGGGTCTCACAGGCGCTGGAAAGCGGCATGATCGGCATCAATGAGTGTTCGGTTTCAACGGAGCTGGGGCCTTTTGGCGGTGTCAAAGAGTCCGGGCTTGGGCGCGAGGGGTCAGTGCTGGGCCTCGATGAGTTCCTTGAAGTCAAAACCCTGCATCTGGGGGGATTGTAAGCGGCAACGTTGGGCGGCACTCGCCGCCCTTTTGGGAGGCAGGGCGGTAATGAAAACCTATACCTTCGATTTTGATGAAATCGGCAGTCAGAATGATTTTTATCGGGAATTCTCCCGGGTCTTTTCTCTTGGCGCTACGCAAATCCGCGATCTGGATTCACTGTGGAGTGTGGTTACCAACAGCCAGCTGCCGCTCCCGCTGGAGATTGAATTTGTCCATCTCGACGAGGCGCAGCGCCGGCGCTATGGCGCGTTGATATTGCTGTTTGATGAAGCCGAGGAGGAGCTGGAAGGGATGCTGCGTTTTAACGTTCATCACACATAAAAAAGCCCCCGACAGGCGGGGGCAAGTCGTCAGAGAGACGACGAGGGTTTATTTATAGAGCTCTGCTGTCGCGTGCCAGTTGTCACCGGAGCGAGCTTCAATAATGCGGTAGCTGCTGGCGCCTTCTTTTTCAGCTTTAGCGGCTAATTCGTGACGCATATCCATTGGCGCACTGCCAACCTGAGAAACAGAGACGGTACCCATGGATTGCAGGTTTTGAGCCTGTTCTGCACTAACCTGATGAACGGCAGCGCCTGCGCTGAATGAAAGAACAGATGCCAGACCCAGTGTTGCGATAATCATTGCGCTTTTCATAATCTTTACCTCAATAATTTGGTTTGCTGCGCGGCGAGAAGGTTGAACTGCTTTTTTTATGCCTGGTGCCGCGGGTTTCAATTCTTTAATTTCTGACTAAAACTCAAACTTATTTGTACAGCTCAGCCGTTGCGTGCCAGTGGTCACCGGTACGTGCTTCGATAACACGGTAAGAAGAAGCACCTTGTTCCTGGGCTTTCTGGTTCAGCATTTCATGCATATCCATTGGGGAAGAACCCACAGCACCTACGGAAACGGTACCGATCGCCTGGCGGCTTGCTGCCTGATCCGCATTGATGGAATCAGCGGCGAAAGCACCGAAAGAAAGGGCAGACAGGATGGCCAGAGTCGCTACAGTTGTTTTGATTTTCATAATATTCACCTCGTCGAATTTTTTATCAGGGTCTTTTGTTTCGTGACCCTCATCACAAAATCAAGTATACACTAGTCACTGAAAAAATTAATACCAGACTAATGGTTTCCGAGGTAATTAATTGTCAAGAAACCGCATTTTAATAACAAAAAAGCATTAAAAATGTGATTAAGCGGCAACATCATCAAAATAAACTCAATAAAATCATGGTGATATTAGAATTTGATTTTTTGTGCGATTTTGACAATCGAATTGACTGGATGAATGTATTTCGGCAGTGAATGGCACTTAATGTTAAAGGAAAGGTGGTTTTATGTAGCGCTTTGTAGCGATTGGGGGGAGGGAGACTCTCCGACAGGAAGCCGGAGAGGGGGAACTCAAAGCTCCTGTTCGAACAGAACCAGGATCGCTTCGTAGAGCTCTTTCACGCTAAAACCACGCGCCGGGGTCGTAAAGATGGTGTCGTCCCCGGCGATACTGCCGAGAATACCTTCCGCTTTGCCTAAGGAATCCAGCAGGCGAGCGATAAGCTGTGCTGCACCAGGACTTGTGTGGATCACCACGACGGCATCGTTGTAATCGATATCAAGCACCAGATTCTTCAGTGGGCTGGAGGTGGTTGGCACGCCCAGTTCGGCAGGCAGGCAGTAAACCATCTCCATTTTGGCGTTGCGGGTACGCACCGCGCCAAATTTTGTCAGCATGCGGGAGACTTTGGACTGATTGATATTATCAAAGCCCTCCTCCTGCAATGCCTGGACGATTTCCCCCTGAGAACTGAATTTTTCTTCTTTAAGCAGCGCTTTAAACGCTTTGACTAGTTCGTCTTGCTTCGCTGAGCTTCGCATAAGTCACCCATATCATGGTGGTAAAAACAACATTATTATGCACATAAGTGAATTTTTATGCAAATTATCTGCCGCGAATTAGGCTGAAATAATGTTATGAAAGGCGGGGATTTTATCAAAAATCGTTATCAAGAAACATGCTTTCGTCACGAGTCGAAAATAACGGCAAAAGTAAATGAATTGTTATAAAGATGATGTTGTTTTGTCCAGGTTGCTGGGTGTATTGTAACCAGTAGTCGACTGGTTACGCCGTCGCGAACAGCCGTTCACCGGCGGTTTAGTGAACAATAACAGCACAATGCTGCGGGGAATGCCGCATTCTTTAATGACCCATGTTGTTATTGTTTATCGGGTGAATTAAGGTTGCCGCAACGGAGTTTCGGTAGATGAAACTAACCATAATAAGGAGTTTAGGATGAAAGTCGCAGTCCTCGGCGCAGCTGGCGGTATCGGTCAGGCGCTTGCCCTACTACTTAAGACCCAACTGCCTTCAGGCTCAGATCTCTCTCTGTATGATATCGCTCCGGTCACGCCTGGCGTGGCGGTGGATCTCAGCCATATCCCTACGGCCGTCAACATCAAAGGTTTCTCCGGCGAAGATGCCACCCCTGCGCTGGAAGGGGCGGATGTGGTTCTCATCTCTGCAGGCGTCGCGCGTAAACCCGGAATGGATCGCTCCGATCTGTTTAACGTGAACGCCGGTATCGTAAGAAATCTGGTGCAGCAGGTTGCTAAAACCTGCCCGAAAGCGTGCATTGGGATTATCACCAACCCGGTCAACACCACCGTGGCGATTGCTGCTGAAGTGTTGAAAAAAGCCGGTGTGTACGACAAGAACAAACTGTTTGGCGTGACCACGCTGGACATTATCCGCTCCAACACCTTCGTGGCTGAGCTGAAAGGCAAGCAGCCAACTGAAATCGAAGTCCCGGTGATTGGCGGCCACTCAGGCGTGACCATTCTGCCTCTGCTGTCGCAGATCCCTGGCGTCAGCTTCACCGAGCAGGAAGTGGTTGACCTGACCAAACGTATTCAGAATGCCGGTACCGAAGTGGTGGAAGCCAAGGCCGGTGGCGGTTCAGCAACTCTGTCTATGGGCCAGGCTGCGGCGCGCTTTGGTCTGTCTCTGGTGCGTGCACAGCAGGGCGAAAAAGGCGTGGTTGAGTGTGCATATGTGGAAGGCGACGGCCAGTATGCGCGCTTCTTCTCTCAGCCGCTGCTGCTGGGTAAAAATGGAGTTGAAGAGCGCCAGTCTATTGGCAAACTGAGTGCCTATGAACAGCAGGCGCTGGAAGGTATGCTGGACACGCTGAAAAAAGATATCGTGCTGGGCGAAGAGTTCGTTAACAAATAAGAACGTCGCCTGAAAGAAGAACCGGAGCCTTAGCTCCGGTTTTTTTATGTCTGTCAGTTGGTCGCCGGATATTCCTGAATGGTGACCTGCAGCGTGAGCTTCTTGTCGTCACGCATCACCACCACCGGGATCACTGAGCCCGGACGAATTTCGGCAACCTGATCCATCGTTTCCAGTGCCGAAACGGCGGGTTTGTCATTCACGGAGACGATAACGTCGTTGACCAGAATCCCGGCCTGCGCCGCCGGACCGCCCTGCGCCACATCATTCACCACAATTCCCTGAATCTGATCCAGCGCGCCGCCCTGAGTATGCAGTGGGGCGATTTCGCGGCCGCTGATGCCGATATAACCACGGATCACGCGACCGTCACGAATCAGCTTATCCATAATCTTGGTCGCCAACTGGAACGGGATCGCAAAGCCAATCCCTTCTGGCGTTTCACCGTCATTGCTCTTATCGAATGAGAGGGTGTTAATTCCCATCAGCTCCCCGAGTGAGTTAACCAGGGCACCACCGGAGTTGCCGTGGTTGATAGAGGCATCCGTTTGCAGGAAATTCTGACGTCCTGATGGGTTCAGGCCGATACGCCCCGTGGCGCTGATGATCCCCTGAGTAATGGTCTGCCCCAGGTTATACGGGTTGCCAATCGCCAGCACCACATCCCCGATGTGAGGGATACGCTTTGGATTCAGCGGGATGGTCGGCAGGCTGCCAGCGGCATTGATTTTCAGCACCGCCAGATCGGTCAGGCTATCGGATCCCACCAGTAACGCTTCAAAAACGCGTCCGTCCTGCAGGGCCACGATAATTTGGTCGGCATCATTAATGACGTGCTTGTTGGTAATGATGTAGCCACGCTCGTCCATAATCACACCCGAGCCCAGCGTCAGCATGTTGTGGCTGGTGTTGTTCAATGCACGGTTATAGATGTTAACCACGGCTGGAGCAGCCCGTTTCACGGCCGGGTTGTAGCTGGCCGGAGATTCATCCGTGCTGTCATAAGACGCTGAGGAAGGAGAGGTAAACTGGCGCAACGACGGCATCGCAGCAAGCAAAATGCCACCGACTACACAACCTATTGCGACTGAACGTAAGAGCTTTGCAAGCATGATGCCATTATCACTGGTAGGGAAACAGGCGCAGCATATCACGAGTGCCGTGGACATCACATCAGAGCGATGCCCACGGCCAACGGTTTAACGCAGCAGCAAATAAAGGTTCTCGTTACCGCGCATCACGTTCAGTGCGATGATCGCCGGCTTGGTTTCAAGGATTTTACGCATTTCAGCTATCGACTGAACGCGTTCGCGGTTGATGCCGATGATCACATCATCTTTATGCAGGCCAGCCTGTGCCGCCGTGCTGCCTTTTTCAACATCACCCAGCACAATCCCTTTGGTGCCGTCTTTCATCTGCCCGTCGCTCAAGGTGGCGCCCTGTAAAGCTGGGGTGATCAACTCTGCGCTGGCGGTGGAAGAGGTGCTTTTATCCAGCGTCACTTCCACGTCAACAGGTTTACCGTCGCGCAGTAAGCCTAATTTGACCTTAGTGCCCGGCGCGGTGGTGGCAATACGGGAGCGCAGCTCAGCAAAGCTGGTGAGTGGCTTGCCGTTGAGACTGACGATCACATCGCCCGCCTTAATGCCCGCTTTTGCTGAGCCTGAATTCGCTAAGACTTCGCTGACGAATGCGCCGCGCTGAATGTTCAGATTAAAGGCTTTGGCAATATCGGCGTTCATTTCCATACCGCGAATACCCAGCAGCCCGCGCTTGATCTCGCCGTACTGGATCAGCTGGGTGGCCATGGTCATCGCCATATTGCTGGGGATCGCAAAACCAATGCCGACGCTGCCGCCTGCCGGGGCAAGGATGGCGGTGTTAATGCCAATCAGCTCGCCGTTAAGGTTTAACAGGGCGCCGCCGGAGTTGCCGCGGTTAATGGAGGCATCGGTCTGGATGAAGTTCTCTAACCCTTCAAGATTCAGGCCGCTGCGGCCGAGTGCGGAAACGATGCCGGAAGTAGCCGTCTGGCCCAGGCCGAAGGGGTTGCCCACCGCGACGGCAAAGTCACCGACGCGCAGCTTATCGGAGTCTGCGATGGCGATTTGCGTCAAGTGATCGGCTTTTTGCAGCTGCAGCAGGGCGATATCGGTTTGATCGTCGCTGCCGATCAGTTTGGCATCGAATTCACGCCCGTCGTTCAGCTGGACGCTGATCTTCTGGGCTTCGCTGACCACGTGATTGTTGGTCAGCACGTAGCCTTTCGCCGCATCAATGATGACGCCGGAGCCCAGCCCTTCAAAAGGCTGCGGCTGATCGTTTGGCGCATCTTCACCGAGATATTTTTTAAGATCGTCAGGGACTTGCCCAAGCTGTCCGGGTGATGCCGTTCCTTCCACCTGCACGCTAACCACCGCAGGCAGCACTTTTTCCAGCATCGGCGCCAGGCTAGGCAACTGGCCCTGGCCGGGTACCTGAGTCGGTAAAGAGGCATAAACAGGCGCAGTGGCCCCAAGAGACAGCCCAACGCTTAACGCTAATGCACTAAATAATAGAGTTTTTTTCTTCATTGATGCTGGCTCTCATAACCTGAGGAATGTAAGGAATAAAATCGCCCATAACGGTCCGATGTTATTGAATTTTCGGACGCCTAACAATGAGGTGATGAGTAAATAATAGCTGGGAAGGTCAGGAAGGGACGGGCGCAGGGGCTGCGCCCGTAAAATAAATGTTAAAGCTGGAAGATCAGTCGCGTTTAGCGCCGTTGCGCAGCAGACCGGAAGCACCGTCAGAGTAGTCGCGCGGCATTTGTACCGGCGCCTGATCGTTGCCCGCTTCGGATTCGGCCAGACGGTTGCGGAATGGATTTTCTTCCGCGCTCATTTCCGGCAGCAGATTGCTGGAGCTTTTGGCCATGTGCTGATAAAGCTGGCGGTAATCATGTGCCATGTTATCGAGCAGCTCGGCGCTGCGGGCAAAGTGGCTGACCAGCTCTTCACGATACTCATCCAGCTCTGCTTTGTTCTTTTCCAGTTCGTATTGCAGAGCTTGCTGCTGACGTAACTTGCGATTTCCAAAACGCATTGCGACGGCGCCAATGATGATACCGACGACTAAACCAATTAGCGCATATTCCCAGGTCATGAACTTCTCCCGTTGTATTGTGGTTCCGTAGGGTGGCAAAAAGGCTCCTCGCCAGCGCCCGATAGTGCCACTATAACCGCTATTCCCTTAGAAGTGGAATCCTGGCGTATCATCGCGTAGTGTAGAACGGCCTTTTTTTCGACAACCGTGAACTGCGGCACGTTGCTTTTCAGGAAATAACAACAACTTATGCAAAGCATGACCCCCACATCGCGTTACACTCAGGCCCTCAACGAGGGCAGCCATCAACCCGATAATGTTCAGCGTGAAGCCGTTTCCAGGCTGGATTCTATCTATCATGAATTGATTTCGAGACCCGCAGCAGTAGCTCCCACAGCTGGTGGACTGCGAGCTAAATTCGGAAAGCTGCTCGGGAAGCGAGAGTCGACGTCGGCGGAGCCGGTTCGTGGCTTGTACATGTGGGGCGGCGTGGGGCGTGGTAAAACCTGGCTGATGGATATGTTCTACCAAAGTCTGCCGGGCGAGCGTAAGCAGCGTCTGCACTTTCACCGCTTTATGCTGCGGGTTCATGAAGAGTTAACGCAGCTGCAGGGACACAGCGATCCGCTGGAGATTGTGGCTGACCGCTTCAAGGCGCAGGCCGATGTTCTCTGTTTTGATGAGTTTTTTGTTTCAGATATCACGGATGCTATGCTGCTCGGTGGCCTGATGAAAGCCCTGTTTGCGCGTGGTATCACTCTGGTGGCGACCTCTAACATCCCGCCTGATGAACTATATCGTAATGGCCTGCAGCGCGCGCGTTTTCTGCCCGCCATTGAGGCAATCAAAGAGCATTGCGACATCATGAACGTTGATGCAGGCGTTGATTACCGGCTTCGCACGCTGACCCAGGCTCATCTGTGGCTGTCACCGCTGAACGATGAAACCAGCCAGCAGATGGACAAACTCTGGCTGGCGCTGGCAGGAACCAAACGTGAAGCGGGGCCGGAGCTGGAGATTAACCACCGTCCTTTGGCGACTCTTGGGGCAGAAAATCAAACTCTGGCTGCGTCTTTCACCACGCTGTGCGTGGATGCCCGTAGCCAGCATGATTACGTCGCACTTTCGCGCCTGTTCCATACGGTGATGCTGTTTGATGTGCCCGTCATGACGACGCTGATGGAGAGTGAAGCGCGCCGCTTTATCGCTCTGGTGGATGAATTCTACGAACGCCATGTGAAGCTGGTGGTTAGCGCAGAAGCACCTTTATATGACATCTACAAAGGCGAGCGTCTGAAGTTTGAGTTCCAGCGCTGCCTGTCGCGTCTGCAGGAGATGCAGAGCGAAGAGTATCTCAAGCGCGAGCATATGCCTTGAGGGTTCGCCCCTCTCCCTAACCCTCTCCCCAAAGGGGCGAGGGAACCGATTGCAGCTGTTTTTTAGTGTTTGCTCCCTCTCCCCGTGGGAGAGGGTTGGGGAGAGGGCATCAGACAGCACGTAATCCAACCGAAAAACCCCTCGCCAAACCTCAAAAAGGGGTCGATCTTTGACCCCGACTTCTCTATACTCTTGCGACCCCACGTTACGAGAAGGTTTTTTTCCCAAAACTTTCTATGTGTCGGCATGTGCTATTCGAAGGGGTAGGTTTGCCGGACTTTGTCGTGTGAGCCTCAACTTTTAAACGTTTGGGTGTTCACCAACGTGTAACTAATTTATTTGGGTAAGCTTTTAATGAAAACTTTTACAGCTAAACCAGAAACCGTACAGCGCGACTGGTATGTAGTTGACGCAGACGGCAAGACTCTGGGCCGTCTGGCTTCCGAACTGGCTCGTCGCCTGCGCGGTAAGCACAAAGCGGAATACACTCCGCACGTAGATACTGGTGATTACATCATCGTTCTGAACGCAGAAAAAGTTGCTGTAACCGGCAACAAGCGCGAAGACAAAGTGTATTACCATCACACCGGCCACATCGGTGGTATCAAAGAAGCGACCTTTGAAGAGATGATTGCCCGTCGTCCTGAACGCGTAATTGAAATCGCGGTTAAAGGCATGCTGCCAAAAGGCCCGCTGGGTCGTGCAATGTTCCGTAAACTGAAAGTTTACGCGGGTAACGAGCACAACCACGCGGCACAGCAACCGCAAGTTCTTGACATCTAATCGGGATTATAGGCAATGGCTGAAAATCAATACTACGGCACTGGTCGCCGCAAAAGTTCCGCAGCTCGCGTGTTTATCAAACCGGGCAACGGCAAAATCGTTATCAACCAACGTTCTCTGGAACAGTACTTCGGTCGTGAAACTGCCCGCATGGTAGTTCGTCAGCCGCTGGAACTGGTCGACATGGTTGAGAAACTGGATCTGTACATCACCGTTAAAGGTGGTGGTATCTCTGGTCAGGCTGGTGCGATCCGTCACGGTATCACCCGCGCTCTGATGGAGTACGATGAGTCCCTGCGTGGCGAACTGCGTAAAGCTGGCTTCGTTACTCGTGATGCTCGTCAGGTTGAACGTAAGAAAGTCGGCCTGCGTAAAGCACGTCGTCGTCCACAGTTCTCCAAGCGTTAATTGTTTTCTGCTCCGGCAGAACAATTGGCCAAAAAACCCGCTTCGGCGGGTTTTTTTATGGATAAAACGGGCGTTATCCACAGTCCTCTCCACGCTTTTCCAGCCTTTTTCAGCATTTCCAGAATCCCCTCACCACAAAGCCTGCAAAATCTGGTAAACTATCATCCAATTTTCTGCCCAAATGCTGGTGATTGTTCATTTTTTGTTTAGATCGTGAACAGGAATGTCGTTCGACGCTTACGGGGCTTAACAACTGGCTGGTCACATTTGTGGCTGGTAGCAGTACAAATTCTGAATATACCTGGAGGTTTTCATGGCTGTCGCTGCCAACAAACGTTCGGTAATGACGCTGTTTTCTGGTCCTACTGACATCTATAGCCATCAGGTTCGCATCGTGCTGGCCGAAAAGGGTGTCAGCTTTGAGATTGAGCACGTGGAGAAAGATAATCCACCTCAGGATCTGATTGACCTCAACCCGAATCAAAGCGTCCCGACACTGGTGGATCGCGAGCTGACCCTGTGGGAATCTCGCATCATTATGGAATACCTGGATGAGCGTTTCCCTCATCCGCCGCTGATGCCGGTTTATCCGGTTGCGCGTGGTGAAAGCCGTCTTTACATGCAGCGCATCGAAAAAGACTGGTATTCCCTGATGAATACTGTGATGAACGGTTCTGCTGCACAGGCTGAAACCGCTCGTAAGCAACTGCGTGAAGAGCTGCTGGCGATTGCGCCGGTGTTCACTCAGAAGCCGTACTTCCTGAGCGATGAGTTCAGCCTGGTCGATTGCTACCTGGCTCCGCTGCTGTGGCGCCTGCCGGTGATGGGTATCGAACTCGTCGGTGCAGGTTCCAAAGAGATGAAAGCGTATATGACTCGCGTGTTCGAACGTGATTCTTTCCTCGCTTCCTTAACTGAACCAGAGCGTGAAATGCGCCTTGGCCGGGGCTAATTGAATGGATGTATCACAGCTGACACCGCGTCGCCCTTATCTGCTGCGGGCGTTCTACGAATGGCTGCTGGATAACCAACTGACGCCGCATCTGGTGGTGGACGTCACGCTGCCCGGTGTTCGTGTACCCATGGAGTACGCGCGTGACGGTCAGATAGTCCTGAACATTGCTCCGCGCGCCGTGGGCAATCTGGAGCTGGCAAACGACGAAGTGCGCTTCAATGCGCGCTTCGGCGGCGTGCCACGCCAGGTTGAAGTTCCGCTGGCAGCCGTTCTGGCCATCTACGCTCGTGAAAACGGCGCAGGGACCATGTTCGAGCCGGAAGGGGCCTACGATGAAGACGCGACTCACGTCAACGACGATGAAGAGTCCGTCACTGAAGGTGAAACGGTCATGTCAGTGATCGACGGCGATAAGCCAGATCATGATGATGACAACGATCCTGATGATACGCCGCCACCTCGCGGTGGACGTCCGGCGCTTCGTGTAGTGAAGTAATCTGAACAGGCCCTTTAGGGCCTGTTTTGTTTTCTGCCTTTCTCTCACAAACTCTCACCTTCCCTGTGGATGAGGTCTTGTGATTAATCAATCTTCCAGTTACCGGGTAGCCTGGCGTCTCCTGGGCCACGGCCCGAAACTCGTATCTGGAGATGATTATGCAACTCGATTTTACCCTCGCGATTCACGACGATGCCTGGTATCCAACGGCGGAGTTAACCCACCTTACCCCGGTCACCGGGAGCACTGCTGAAATCAATAAATTTGTGACCGTTTTCTTCACTGGTCCCGGTAAGGTCAGCGCAGGAGATGTCTCGATTGAAAGCTCTCCGTGGATCGATTTCTCTGTTGAGGTAGAGCAAACCGAAGTGGGCAGCGGGGAATTCGACACCCGCCTCACTGTGACTGCGCCTGAGAGTGAGCAGATTGGCGCGGTGATTCAGAAGATTCATATCGGCCTGAACAAAACGTCCGATCTGGTCCCGGAATGGTCGACCTTCGAAGAGACGTTTGTTGCCGCTGCTGACGACATGCCGGATATCAACGGTAGCGTGATAATCGAATGCGCTTCCGTTCCGGCAGGTATGGAAAGTGGGCCCCTGGAGGTCGTGTTCAGCCACGGCGACAGCGGCTATCGTCTGGCTGCGATCCCGGGTCAGTCCACCCGCTATGACTTAGCGCTGGGGAACTACCAACTGACGGTCAACGACCTTGTGACCGCCGACGGAACCCGCCGGGCGGTAGCCCATCTCAACGTTCAGCAGATTGATATTAAGCAGGGGGAATCCTCTCGTCTGCAGGTCACTTTTGGCGCCGTTGTTGAGAGTTCTACGCTCGATATCATGCTGGATTTAAGCGCATTCCCCGAGCTGGAGAACGAAGAGCTTGAATTTAGCTACGCGGAGAATAGCGCGGAGAAACAACGCTTCATCCTGAGCGCCGGCGGCAGCCAGCGGCTGGAAGGCCTTCCGGTAAAGGGCAATTTCACCCTGACCATGACAGCGCTTCGTCTGAATAATCAGCAGTACAAAGCAACGGCTATCAGCGGTTCGCTGGACGGGCAGCTGCATACCGCTATTTTCAATCAGCAGAATGTCTCCGCCAGCCAGGATGATGTGACAGGCGCAGTATTCCTGCCGCTGGTGATTAATACCGGGAAGACGGTGGCAGACAGGCTACTCTCTCTGCGCTTGATCGACCGCACTACCACCGTGCCACGCCAGTATCGCTTAGATGCCGTACCGGTCAAATCAGGGACTTTCATACCCGCTATTGCGGTAGCGCCAGGCGTGTATCAGCCCCAGCCGCAGACGTTTATTAACGACTGTACGGTGCATTACGTGGAGCCCCAGGCCGAACTGACCCTCCGTCAGGGAGATGCGACGGAATTAAACGTTAACGTTGAAGAAGGTGCCGATCTGCGCGTGAAAGGGTTCCCGGAATTCCTGACCTTCGGGGGCTGCGCCAATATGTCACCTTCCAACGTCGACGACTTTGCCACCGCCCGTGTCTCCTCCATTTTCAAATATTCCGGCGATGATGGAATGGGGGATGCGGGGGCCTGGCTGGATCCTGCAAAAGAGCCGACTTCGCAGGTCATCCGCATGGCTCGTGACGTTTCCGCTAAGCTGGCTGGCCAAAGCGTATTGCCGATGATGGTCTCCTACACCTGTAATCTGTCTCTCGGTGACGTTGAGCACATCATCGCCGATCCTGTGCGTCATAAGTTCAGCTTTGCTAACTACATTCAGGCACTGAAGATGGCGCAAAGCATGAAGGACGCGGAACATCCGGTCCCGGCTGGCTTTATTGTTAACCCTGATTACCTTGGTGAATGCCAGAAAACAGGACTGAGTCCAGACTATGCCATTCCGGTACGCGAGCCGCTGGCGGAAGCTATGGCTCATCACAACGTTGAAAAGGCGATCCCTGCTGGCATCACCAATACCCTGAAAGGCTACATCCGCGCGGTAAACTGGCTGACCCGAGTGGTCGCGCCGGATGTCGTGCTGGGCTGGCAGGTCAACCTGTGGGGCGTTGGCGGCTCTCAGTGGGTGTATAACGATTTCACCTATGAAAATGCTTACAACCCGGCAACGCAGAAAATGGAGCACATGACCTTTACGCCAGCCGTTGCGGGCCAGAAAACAGCCGAGTATGCGCTGCTGGTTGGGGTCTTCGATGACATCGACTATCAGCAGGCGGATGGTCTGGCTGCGGTAGCGAAGGGGGCTGATTTTATGGCTATCGACCGCTACGAGGCCGATGATTATACCATCCGCTCCTGGGCCAACGGTTATTGCTATTCACCATTTGAATGGGACCGCACCTTCGAGTTTGCAGCAGCAGTCAGCCGTCATCTGAAGCAACCTGTTCTGCCATGGCAGTTCCCGGCAAGTCACCTGGCAACTGAGCAGGATACCGTCGCCAATGAATTTGATAACGATCATTGGGGAACAGGTGGCAGCTACATTCTTGGTCATGCGGAAATTGGCAGCGATCCTGAAGCCATCAACGAAAAGCTGCTGGATATGAGCTTCAATCCTTCCTTCGCTGGCATGATGGGGGCGACTCCACGCGAGCTGTTCAGCCGTCACCAATGGGATATGACTCGTCCTCGCTACGTAGATTTCCCTTCCATGGGTATTTTCCACGTCCAGCTGGGCGGTGGCGCAACTACTGGTGTTGTCAGCGCTGTAGGTGATACCAGCAGCTGGGTACGAAATAAGCTCAAGGCTTATAGCAATGCCCCTGTGCCTTTTGCTGATAAGAAATAATTAGCCTGCAATCCCCGGCCTGTGTCGGGGATTTTCTCTGCTCTCCTGTCCTGTGCTATGATGAATTGTTCTCCATTTCCGGCACCGGATTGCTATGAAACCCCTTGATCTCAAAGCTGAAAAATCAACTGAAACCTCAACGTCTACGCTGCGACGTCGTCCGCTGGCGCGCAAAAAACTGTCCGAGATGGTGGAAGAAGAGTTAGAGCAGATGATCCGCCGTCAGGAGTTCGCTCAGGGTGAACAGCTGCCGTCCGAACGTGAACTGATGGAATTTTTCAACGTTGGCCGCCCTTCGGTGCGTGAAGCGCTGGCGGCGCTTAAGCGTAAAGGGCTGGTGCAAATCAACAACGGGGAACGCGCGCGGGTGACCGTGCCATCCGCCGACACCATCATCAGCGAGCTGTCCGGGATGGCGAAAGATTTCCTGTCCCAGCCTGCGGGCATCACTCACTTCGAGCAGCTGCGCCTGTTCTTTGAATCCAGCCTGGTCCGCTACGCCGCAGAATTCGCCACGGATGAACAGATCGAAAATCTGGCAAAAGCGCTGGAGATCAACAGCCAGTCGTTGAATGACAATACGCTGTTCATTCGCTCGGATGTCGATTTCCATCGGGTTCTGGCTGGTATTCCCGGCAATCCGATCTTTATGGCCGTCCACGTCGCACTGCTCGACTGGTTGATCGCCGCCCGACCGAAAGTGCCTGACGCTGAGCTTTATCAGCACAATAACGTCAGCTATCAGCAGCATATTGCGATTGTCGATGCGATCCGTCGTCGCGATCCGGATGAAGCCGATCGGGCATTACAAACCCATCTCAATAGCGTCTCCGCCACCTGGCACGCTTTCGGCCAGGGATCCAAAAAGAAGAAATAATGATCCTTTAGTGAAGTCGATCGCAAACTGAGCGAACGACGGGTATTGCTGCTTAAATGATCTGGTATAACAGGTATAAAGGTATATCAAATCAACCCGATCATCTGAGGTCTCTATGGCAAAGCAGCTTCGTGGCGTAATGGCCGCACTTTTAACTCCGTTCAATCAGCAGCAGGCGCTCGATAAACAGAGCCTGCGCCGTCTGGTGCAGTTCAACATTCAGCAGGGTATCGATGGCCTGTACGTGGGCGGGTCAACCGGCGAGGCGTTTGTGCAAAGCCTCTCTGAGCGAGAACAGGTGCTGGAGGTGGTGGCGCAAGAAGCCAAAGGCAAAATCACGCTCATCGCCCATGTGGGATGCGTTAGCACGGCAGAAAGCCAACAGCTGGCGCAGGCGGCGGCCCGTTATGGCTTTGATGCTGTGTCCGCCGTCACACCGTTTTACTATCCCTTCAGCTTTGAAGAACACTGCGATCACTACCGTGCAATTATTGACTCTGCTGAGGGTTTGCCGATGGTGGTCTACAACATTCCGGCGCTCAGCGGCGTGAAGCCGATGCTTGATCAAATCGATACGCTGGTAAAACTGCCCGGCGTTGGAGCGTTGAAACAGACTTCTGGCGATCTTTTCCAGATGGAGCAGATCCGCCGTGCGCATCCGGATCTGGTGCTTTACAACGGCTACGACGAGATCTTCGCTTCTGGTCTGCTGGCAGGGGCTGACGGCGGGATCGGCAGTACCTACAACATCATGGGCTGGCGTTATCAGGCGATTGCCAAAGCGATTCGGGAAGGGGACAACGCCAGCGCACAGCGGCTGCAAAGTGAATGCAACAAGGTTATCGACCTGCTGATTAAAGTGGGTGTTTTCCGTGGGCTGAAGACGGTACTGCACTATATGGACGTGGTGGACGTACCGCTGTGCCGCAAACCGTTTGCGCCGGTGGATGACAAATTCCTGCCCGAGCTGAAGGCCCTGGCACAGCAGTTAATGGCGGAAAAACGCTAACGCACTGCCGGATACACTTTGCTTATTCGGCCTACAAAAAAGATACGTAGGCCGGATAAGGCGAAGCCGCATCCGGCAACACGGCAACAAACGTCGTCGGGAGAGTCTCATGAGTCCTTCTGCCCAAAGCATTCCGTGGTACCGCCATCTCAGCCGTCCACAGTGGCGTGCCTTCTCTGCCGCCTGGCTGGGTTATCTGCTGGATGGCTTCGATTTTGTATTAATAGCGTTAGTCCTGACCGAGATTAAAGCCGAGTTTGGCTCGACGACCGTTGAAGCCGCCAGCCTGATTTCCGCGGCGTTTATCTCTCGCTGGTTTGGTGGACTATTGCTGGGTGCCATGGGCGACCGCTATGGCCGAAAGCTGGCGATGATCACCAGCATTGTCCTGTTTTCCTGCGGGACGCTGGCCTGTGGTTTTGCACCGGGTTACATCACCCTGTTTATCGCCCGGATGGTGATCGGCATGGGAATGGCCGGAGAGTATGGCTCCAGCGCCACCTATGTGATTGAAAGCTGGCCGAAGCACCTGCGTAACAAAGCGAGCGGCTTTTTGATTTCCGGCTTTTCTGTTGGGGCAGTGGTGGCAGCCCAGGTTTATAGCCTGGTGGTGCCGGTCTGGGGCTGGCGGGCGCTGTTTTTTATCGGCATTCTGCCGATTGTCTTCGCCCTGTGGCTGCGTAAAAACATCCCTGAAGCCGAAGACTGGAAAGCGAAGCATGAAGGCCAGGCTCCTGTTCGCACCATGATCGATATTCTCTATCGCGGTAAGCATCGCGTTATCAACATTCTGATGACGCTGTTTGCCGGAACGGCACTGTGGTTCTGCTTTGCAGGTGAGCTGAACAACGCCGGGCTGGTGCTGATCCTTGGTTTACTGTGCGCCGTAGTCTTTATCAGCTTTATGGTGCAAAGCAGCGGTAAACGCTGGCCGACGGGGGTGATGCTGATGGTGGTGGTGCTGTTTGCCTTCCTCTATTCATGGCCGATTCAGGCTCTGCTGCCAACTTATCTCAAAACCGAACTGGCTTACGATCCTTACACGGTGGCGCGGGTCCTGTTCTTCAGCGGCTTTGGTGCAGCGGCAGGCTGTATTGTTGGTGGTTTCCTCGGCGACTGGCTCGGCACCCGTAAAGCCTACGTCTGTAGCCTGCTGGCTTCTCAGGTGCTGATCGTTCCGGTCTTCGCTATCGGCGGATCCAGTATCTGGATCCTCGGTTTTCTGCTCTTCTTCCAGCAGATGCTGGGGCAGGGAATTTCCGGGATCCTGCCAAAGCTGATCGGCGGATACTTCGACACCGATCAGCGTGCTGCGGGACTGGGCTTTACCTACAACGTTGGGGCGCTTGGCGGTGCGATTGCCCCGATTATTGGCGCGCTGCTGGCACAGAAGATGGAGCTGGGAACGGCTCTGGGATCGCTCTCTTTCGGTCTGACTTTCGTGGTGATCCTGCTGATCGGCCTGGACATGCCCTCGCGCGTACAGCGTTGGATCCGTCCTGAAGCTCTACGTACCCATGACGCTATAGATGGTAAACCATTCAGCGGCGCGGTGCCGTTTGGTGGTCCCAAAAGCAACCTGATGAAAAGCAAAGGATAAGGTGATGTCGACGCTCGCGATTGATATTGGCGGCACCAAGCTTGCTGCCGCGCTGGTGGACGGACAGAGCATGACGGCTCGTCGTGAACTACCCACCCCCGCCAGCAAAACGCCGCAGGCATTGCAGGAAGCATTACGCGATCTTCTTTCACCGCTTGTTGATCAGGCGCAGCGGATAGCCGTGGCATCAACGGGGATCATCCATAACGGGGTGCTCACGGCGATCAATCCGGCGAATCTTGGGGGGCTTGCGCACTTCCCGCTGGTGGAGTTTCTGGCTGAGGAAAGTGGTTTGCCCGTGACGGCAGTCAATGATGCTCAGGCGGCTGCATGGGCCGAATTTCAGGTATTACCTGACGGTGGTGATATGGTCTTTCTGACGGTTTCAACCGGCGTGGGTGGTGGCGTTGTGCAGGACGGAAAATTGCTGACAGGCAGCGGTGGGTTAGCCGGACATTTTGGCCATACGCTTGCCGATCCAAACGGACCCGTCTGCGGCTGTGGACGGCGCGGCTGTATTGAGGCCATTGCTTCCGGTCGGGCGATTGCGGCGCAGGCTAAAGGAGATTTAGTCGGACTGGAAGCGAAAGTGATTTTTGCCAAAGCGGCACGAGGAGATAGTCAGGCGCATGAACTGGTGGCGCGTTCAGCGAAGGCCATAGCCAGTTTGATTGCTGATGTCAGAGCTGTAACGGATTGCGGAACCATCGTCGTTGGCGGCAGCGTAGGGCTTGCGGAGGGATATCTGCCGCTGGTGGCGGAATATTTAGCTCAGGAGCCGGAAATTTATCGGGCTTCATTACGCCCGGCACATTACCGGCACGATGCTGGATTATTGGGTGCCGCGCTTCTGGCACAAGGAGGTTTACAATGATACTCGGTCAATGGCATTCATCGGCTTGTGATGGTTTACCTGCCGCTTTGTGGGATGCACTTAGCCTGGCTGTTGCTGAAGATCCGCAGCATAAAGCTCCAGGAAGCTATACCCTGCGCGGAGATGATATCTTCATGAACGTGATGCAATTTGTCACTCAGGCTCCGGCACAGAAAAAAGCGGAGCTGCATCAGCAGTATATTGATATTCAGCTTTTGTTAGAGGGTGAGGAGCAGGTGTTGTTTGGCGTACGAGGCACCGCGCTGGGATGTGAAGACTTTCATGCGCAGGAGGATTATCAGCTCTCCAGCCGGATAGCCAACCAACAGGCCATCACCTTAAAACCCGGGATGTTCGCCGTGTTTATGCCAGGTGAACCGCACAAGCCGGGATGTGTTGTGGATTTGCCAAGGGAAATTAAGAAAGTGGTGGTAAAAGTGCGTGCCAGTTTGCTGAACGCCTGATTAAGGATTGTTTTACCCGGCCTGCAAAGACATTTGCAGGCCGGTTTGTCTTACACTTCCAGCCAGTTCATGATCCCGTCAGCCGCTTTACGGCCTTCGGCGATGGCGGTCACCACCAAATCAGAACCGCGAACGATATCGCCACCGGCGAAAATTTTCGGGTTGCTGGTCTGGAAGGCGTTCTCGTTGCCTTCCGGCGCAATCACGCGGCCCTGAGAATCAAGCTCGACGCTGTGCTTCGCCAGCCACTCCATGCTGTGTGGACGGAAACCGAACGCCATCACCACGGCATCGGCCGGAACGATGTGCTCGGAGCCTGCCACGATTTCCGCACGACGACGGCCTTTGGCATCTGGTGCACCCATTTCGGTACGCGCCATTTTCACGCCGCACACGCGGCCGTTGGCATTCACTTCCACACCCAGCGGCTGTACGTTGAACTGGAATTCCACGCCTTCTTCACGCGCGTTTTTCACTTCACGTTTAGAGCCCGGCATGTTCTCTTCGTCACGACGATAGGCACAGGTCACGTGCGTTGCGCCCTGACGAACAGAAGTACGCACGCAGTCCATCGCGGTATCACCACCGCCCAGCACCACCACGCGTTTGCCTTCCATGCTGACATACGGCTCGTCTTTTGATTCGCCGTAGCCCATCAGCTGTTTGGTGTTGGCAATCAGGAACGGCAGGGCGTCGAATACGCCTTCCGCTTCTTCATTTTCCAGACCACCGCGCATCGACTGGTAGGTGCCCACGCCAAGGAACACAGCATCGTAGTCGCTCAGCAGATCGTCGATTTGCACGTCGCGGCCCACTTCGGTATTGAGTTTGAACTCAATGCCCATGTCGGTGAAGATTTCGCGACGGCGGGTCATCACTTCTTTCTCCAGCTTGAAAGCCGGAATGCCGAAGGTCAGCAGGCCGCCGATTTCCGGGTGACGGTCAAACACCACGGCTTTCACGCCGCTGCGGGTCAGCACGTCGGCGCAGGCGAGGCCCGCCGGGCCCGCACCAATAATCGCCACGCGCTTGCCGGTTTGCTTCACTCCGGTCAGGTCCGGACGCCAGCCCATCTCGAACGCTTTATCGTTGATGTAGCGCTCGATGTTGCCGATGGTCACCGCGCCAAACTCGTCGTTCAGGGTGCAGGAACCTTCACAAAGACGGTCCTGTGGGCACACTCGGCCGCAGACTTCCGGCAGGGTGTTGGTCTGATGCGACAGTTCGGCGGCTTCAAAAATACGCCCTTCGTTGGCAAGCTTCAGCCAGTTCGGAATGTAGTTATGAACCGGGCATTTCCACTCGCAGTAAGGGTTGCCGCAGGACAGGCAGCGGTCTGCCTGCGCTTTGGCCTGGCCTTCGGAGAAGGTTTCGTAGATCTCAACAAACTCGATCTTACGGATCTTCAGCGGTTTCTTCGGTGGATCCACGCGCTGGAGGTCGATAAATTGATAAACGTTCTGACTCATGATGACCCCTTACTGCGCCTGCACACGCAGCTCAGCTGCGCTACGACTACGGTGACCCAACAGTGCTTTGACATCGCTGGACTTCGGTTTAACCAGAGCAAATTTCGCGGAGAATGCTGGCCAGTTAGCCAGGATCTCTTCGCCGCGAGACGAGCCGGTCAGCTGAACGTGTTCAGTGATCAGGCCGCGCAGATGCTCTTCGTGGATAGCCAGCGTGTCGACGTCCAGCACTTCCACCAGTTCCGGGTTCACGCGTTTGCGGAAGTCGCCGTCTTCGTCCAGCACGTAGGCGAAGCCACCGGTCATGCCCGCGCCAAAGTTGACGCCGGTTTTACCGAGCACGCAGACGATGCCGCCGGTCATATATTCACAGCCGTTATCGCCAATGCCTTCCACCACGGTGATGGCACCGGAGTTGCGCACTGCGAAACGCTCACCCGCGCGGCCTGCGGCGTACAGACGGCCACCGGTTGCGCCGTACAGGCAGGTGTTGCCGATGATGCTCGCTTCGTGGCTGCGGAAGGCAGAACCGACCGGAGGACGAATCGCCAGTAAACCGCCCGCCATGCCTTTGCCCACGTAGTCGTTGGCATCGCCGGTCAGGTGCAGTTCCACGCCGCCTGCGTTCCACACGCCGAAGCTCTGGCCTGCAGTGCCGCTGAAGTGCGCTTTAATCGGATCTGCTGCCAGACCCTGATCGCCGTGCGTCTCGGCGATATAGCCAGACAGCGACGCGCCAACGGAACGGTCGGTGTTGCGAATATCGAACCAGAACGTTTTGCTCTGCTTGTCATCGACAAACGGTTTCGCCTGCTGCAGCAGCTGCGCGTTCAGCACCCCGTTATCAAACGGTGGGTTTTTCTCGGTGCAGTACAGCGCTTTGCCCGGATGCGGCTCGGCGGTTTCCAGCAGTTTGGCCAGATCCAGCTTCTGCTGCTTGGCGGTGAAACCATCCAGCTCTTTCAGCAGGTCGGTGCGGCCAATCAGGTCCACCAGACGTTTCACGCCCAGCTGTGCCATCAGCTCGCGGGTTTCGCGGGCGATGAATTCAAAGTAGTTGGTCACTTTGAACGGCAGACCGTGGTAGTGGTTCTTACGCAGTTTGTCGTCCTGAGTTGCCACGCCCGTTGCGCAGTTGTTCAGGTGACAGATACGCAGATATTTACAGCCCAGTGCGACCATCGGACCGGTGCCGAAGCCGAAGCTTTCCGCACCAAGGATCGCCGCTTTAATGATGTCGAGGCCAGTTTTCAGGCCGCCGTCCACCTGCAGACGAATTTTGTGGCGCAGACCGTTGGCAACCAGCGCCTGCTGGGTTTCCACCAGGCCGAGCTCCCACGGACAGCCCGCGTATTTCACCGAGGAAAGTGGGCTTGCGCCAGTACCGCCGTCATAGCCAGCGATGGTGATCAGATCCGCATAGGCTTTTGCCACGCCGGTCGCGATGGTGCCGACGCCCGGTTCGGAAACCAGCTTCACGGAGATCATCGCTTTCGGGTTGACCTGCTTGAGGTCGAAAATCAGCTGTGCCAGATCCTCGATAGAGTAAATATCGTGGTGCGGCGGTGGGGAAATCAGCGTCACGCCCGGCACGGAATAGCGCAGTTTGGCGATGTAAGGGGTGACTTTATCACCCGGTAGCTGACCGCCTTCACCTGGCTTCGCGCCCTGGGCCACTTTAATCTGGATAACGTCGGCGTTAACCAGGTACGCCGGAGTAACGCCAAAGCGACCGGAGGCCACCTGCTTGATGCGTGACACTTTGTTGGTGCCATAGCGAGCCGGATCTTCACCGCCTTCGCCGGAGTTGGAGTTACCGCCGATGCTGTTCATGGCTTCCGCCAGCGCTTCGTGGGCTTCCGGGCTCAGTGCGCCGATGGACATCGCCGCAGTGTCAAAGCGTTTGAACAGCTCTTTTGCCGGTTCCACTTCGCTGAGGCTGACAGCCTGATCGCCTGGATTGAGCGCCAGCAGATCGCGCAGCGTAGCCGCCGGGCGCTCGTTGACAAGCTTCGAGTATTCCTGATAGTCACGGTATTCGCCGCTCTGTACCGCCTGTTGCAGGGTGCGCACCACGTCCGGGTTATAGGCGTGATATTCGCCGCCGTGCACGTATTTCAGCAGCCCGCCCTGATCCAGAGGTTTACGCGCCAGCCATGCGCGCTTGGAGAGATTCAGCAGATCCTGCTGGAAGTCTTCAAACCCGGCACCGCCGATACGGCTGACCACGCCCTGGAAGCAGGTATTCGCCACGCTGTCGTGCAGGCCAACCGCTTCAAACAGCTTCGAGCAGCGGTAAGAGGCGATAGTCGAGATGCCCATTTTGGACATGATTTTGTACAGGCCTTTGTTGATGCCATTACGGTAGTTCAGCATCACGTGGCGGTAATCTTTTTCAATCGCCTTGCTGTCGACCAGCTTCGCCAGGGTTTCGTAGGCGAGGTATGGATAAATCGCCGTCGCACCGAAGCCCAGCAGTACCGCAAAGTGGTGCGGATCGCGGGCGCTGGCGGTTTCAACGATGATGTTGGCGTCGCAGCGCAGGCTCTTATCGACCAGACGAGTCTGGATCGCGCCAACGGCCATCGGTGCAGGCACCGGCAGGCGATTTTTAGCAATATTACGGTCCGACAGTACCAGCAGAACGGTACCGTCGCGGACCATCTGCTCGGCTTTATCGCACAGCGCATTGACCGTTTCTTCCAGACTTGCTTCCGTCACATCGAAGGTAATATCGAGCGTGTCCGCGCGATAATACTCTTCCTGAATGGTGGTCAGCTGTGTGAAATCGGAGTACAGCAGGATCGGCGATTTGAAGCTCAGACGGTGCGCCTGGCCTTCGGCTTCGCAGAAGACGTTCATCTCGCGGCCAATGCTGGTGGCGAGCGACATCACGTGCGCTTCACGCAGCGGATCGATTGGCGGGTTGGTCACCTGCGCAAACTGCTGACGGAAGTAGTCATAAATGATGCGCGGCTGGCTGGAGAGCACGGCAAACGGGGTATCATCCCCCATGGAGCCGACCGCTTCCTGGCCGTTTTCGCCCAGCACGCGGATAACGGAATCCAGCTCTTCGGCGCTGTAGTTAAATTGTTTCTGGTAGCTGGCGAGCATGTCGTCGTCCAGCTCGCGGCTGCCTACGTCTTCATCCGGCAGGTCTTCAAATGGCACCAGACGACGGACGTTTTTCTCCATCCACTCTT
Organism: Enterobacteriaceae bacterium 89; assembly: GCA_014156375.1. Classification (GTDB taxonomy): domain Bacteria; phylum Pseudomonadota; class Gammaproteobacteria; order Enterobacterales; family Enterobacteriaceae; genus Scandinavium. The sequence goes on from RQJH01000005.1 coordinate 69,719, forward strand.
TGTAAGGGTGGCGGATTTTGAGGTCGTGATCGGTTTCCGCCGAGTGCAGAATGCGACCCGCACGGGTGTCGATAACCATCAGCTCGCCCGGGCCAACGCGGCCTTTCTCAACCACTTCATCAGGCTGGTAATCCCAGATCCCGACTTCAGAAGCGCAGGTGATGAGCTTGTCTTTGGTGATTACGTATCGCGCCGGACGCAGGCCGTTACGGTCCAGGTTACAGGCCGCGTAGCGACCGTCGGACATGACGATGCCCGCCGGGCCATCCCACGGCTCCATGTGCATGGAGTTAAAGTCGAAGAACGCACGCAGATCGGTGTCCATGTCCGGGTTGTTCTGCCAGGCTGGCGGAACGAGCAATCGCATGGCACGCACGATGTCCATCCCGCCTGCCAGCAGCAGTTCGAGCATGTTATCCATCGAGCTGGAGTCAGAGCCGGTTTCGTTAACGAACGGCGCGGCGTCGTGCAGATCCGGGATCAGCGGGGTCTGGAACTTATAGGTACGAGCGCGCGCCCACTGACGGTTACCGGTGATGGTGTTGATTTCACCGTTGTGCGCCAGATAGCGGAACGGCTGCGCCAATGGCCAGCGCGGGACGGTGTTGGTGGAGAAGCGCTGGTGGAACAGGCAAATGGCCGATTCCAGACGCAGGTCCGCCAGGTCCAGGTAGAAGCGCGGCAGATCCGCCGGCATACACAGACCTTTATAGATATTGATCAGGTTCGACAGGCTACAGACGTAGAAGTCTTTGTCTTCCTGAAGACGCTTTTCGATACGGCGACGGGCGATAAACAGACGACGCTCCATATCGCGCGGGCGCCAGCCAGCCGGGGCGTTAACGAAAATCTGTTCGATACGTGGCAGGGAGGAAAGGGCAATTTCACCGAGTACGCCTTCGTTGGTCGGCACTTCACGCCAGCCGACGATAGACAGCGTTTCGCGCTGAAGTTCTTCTTCAACCACGCGACGTGCAGCGGCAGCGAGTTCCGGATCTTTATTCAGGAACAGCATCCCGACCGCATAGTTTTTGGCTAAGCGCCAGCCGTGCTCTTCGGCCACCAGGCGGAAAAAGCGATCCGGTTTTTGCAGCAGCAGGCCGCAACCGTCACCGGTTTTACCATCGGCAAGGATCGCGCCACGGTGCTGCATGCGCGCCAGCGCATGAATGGCGGTTCGCACTACCTTGTGGCTAGGTTCGCCTTCTATGTGGGCGATCAGGCCGAAACCACAGTTATCCCTCTCAAGGGATTTATCGTACAACATATCAGTGAACCTCCCCAGGCTCTACGGAGTCGCTCCGACACCGATTGCGCGCAGGCGCAGAAAGAGCAAGGCGGCGGGGCTTAAGGCCACGCATTCGCCCTCTCAACATCCTTTCGCATCGGTAAACAAGTATTGCGGACTTGCTTCAGAGGGAATCTCAATAACTGCATAAATATGATGAGCAGACCGCTCATCGAGAAAGCTTCCAGCGGATCCTCAACTTATCGGGAATCCGCACACAGGTCAAATGGCAATCTTATTGATATGAAAATGTGCTACAGGATGGTTATCGATATGATAAATAAGGAAATTAAGACTATTTTAGCCTTCCTTAAGTAAGCCGGATGGCGTAATTGAATGTGATCTCTCTCACTATCTGTGGGCGCTATTATTGTCGATCTGTGCTGAAAGCTGTTTTCAGGCCAGAATAATATTCTGCTGTAGGGGGCGAATCCCCAGCATGACACTGTTTTTTATCTGTGACGGCGATCGGCAAAATTCACAGGCAGGCATAAGCAAAAGTCATCACCCGGGATGTGAATTTAATTGCGGTAATTTTGATTTATTATGCAATAGGTGTGAGATCTCCGGAGCGCTTGATCGAGGTCATCGCTGCAAGAGACAAAAAATGGCAGGCTTTGCACCTCTTTAAAAGGTGCGGTCTATCAGATTATGCAGTTACAGAAATTAGTCAATATGTTTGGTGGGGATCTTTCGCGTCGCTATGGCGAAAAGGTCCATAAACTGACGCTTCACGGTGGGTTTAGCTGTCCGAATCGCGACGGCACCATCGGGCGCGGAGGCTGCACCTTCTGTAACGTGGCGTCCTTTGCCGACGAAGCCCAGCAGCATCACTCGATTGCCGAACAGCTGTCGCATCAGGCCCATCTGGTCAATCGGGCAAAACGCTATCTCGCTTATTTTCAGGCCTATACCAGCACCTTTGCCGAAGTTCAGGTGCTGCGCTCTATGTATCAACAGGCCGTGAGCCAGGCGAATATCGTCGGGCTATGCGTGGGGACGCGCCCGGACTGCGTGCCGGAAGCGGTGCTTGATTTACTCTGTGAATATAAAGATCAGGGTTACGAAGTGTGGCTGGAGCTGGGACTGCAGAGCGCGCAGGATAAAACCCTGCATCGCATCAACCGCGGGCATGATTTTGCCTGCTACCAGACAACTACGCGCCTGGCCCGCGAACGCGGTCTGAAAGTCTGTTCGCATCTGATTGTCGGTTTGCCGGGAGAAGGGCACGCCGAATGCCTCGATACGCTGCATAAAGTGGTGGAGACCGGCGTTGACGGCATCAAGCTGCATCCGCTGCATATCGTTACCGGCAGCATTATGGCTAAAGCCTGGGAAGCCGGGCGACTGAACGGCATCGGGCTTGAAGAGTACACCGTGACGGCGGGAGAGATGATCCGTCACACGCCGCCGGAGGTGATTTATCACCGCATTTCTGCCAGCGCTCGTCGCCCAACGCTGCTGGCTCCGCTGTGGTGTGAGAACCGCTGGACGGGCATGGTTGAACTCGACAAATACCTTAACGAGCACGGCGTGCAGGGCTCGGCATTGGGTCTTCCGTGGATTAAACCAGAATAACACCCGCATTTTTCGCACAACCTTCAACGCGTTGCTCAGAATTGGGTATTATTGAGCGACGTTGTGGTGAAGGAAATCCCTATGAAGCAAATCCGAATGCTTGCGCAGTACTATGTCGACCTGATGATGAAGCTCGGCCTGGTGCGCTTCTCGATGCTGTTGGCGCTGGCGCTGGTGGTGCTGGCGATTGTTGTGCAGATGGCCGTGACCATGGTGCTGCACGGCCAGGTCGAAAGTATTGATGTTATCCGCTCAATCTTCTTTGGATTGCTGATCACCCCCTGGGCGGTCTATTTCCTCTCGGTGGTCGTGGAACAGCTGGAAGAGTCCCGCCAGCGCCTGACTCGAGTAGTGGAAAAGCTGGAGGAGATGCGCGATCGCGACCTTAAGCTCAACGTCCAGCTGAAAGATAATATTGCCCAGCTCAATCAGGAAATCAGCGACCGTGTTAAAGCGGAAGCAGAGCGTCAGAGCACGCTGGAACAGCTGAAAGTCGAGATGCAGGAGCGTGAAGAGACGCAAATTCAGCTCGAGCAGCAATCTTCTTTCCTGCGCTCCTTCCTTGATGCCTCACCGGATCTGGTTTTCTACCGCAACGAAGATAAAGAGTTTTCCGGCTGCAACCGCGCGATGGAGCTGCTGACCGGAAAAAGCGAAAAGCAGCTGATCCACCTGAAGCCGCTGGATGTTTACTCGCCGGAAGCCGCCGCCAAGGTTATCGAAACCGACGAGAAGGTCTTCCGCCACAACGTCTCGCTGACCTACGAACAGTGGCTGGATTATCCGGACGGACGCAAAGCCTGCTTCGAAATCCGTAAAGTGCCGTATTACGACCGCGTCGGGAAACGCCACGGTCTGATGGGCTTTGGTCGTGATATCACCGAACGCAAGCGCTATCAGGATGCGCTGGAGCGCGCCAGCCGCGATAAGACCACCTTTATTTCCACCATCAGCCACGAGCTGCGTACTCCTCTCAACGGCATCGTGGGGCTGAGCCGCATCCTGCTGGATACCGAACTGACGTCAGAGCAGGAGAAATACCTGAAAACTATCCATGTCTCGGCGGTGACGCTGGGGAATATTTTCAATGACATCATTGATATGGATAAGATGGAGCGGCGTAAAGTCCAGCTGGATAACCAGCCTGTCGATTTTACCGGCTTCCTGGCGGACCTGGAAAACCTCTCCGGGCTGCAGGCGCAACAAAAAGGGTTGCGCTTCGTGATGGATCCGACGCTGCCGCTACCGCACAAAGTCATCACCGACGGCACCCGTCTGCGGCAAATCCTGTGGAATCTGATCAGCAATGCGGTGAAATTCACCCAGCAGGGCAATGTGACCGTTCGCGTGCGCTACGACGAGGGCAGCATTCTGCACTTCGAGGTTGAGGATTCCGGCATTGGTATCCCGCAGGAAGAGCAGGACAAGATTTTCGCCATGTACTATCAGGTGAAAGACAGCCAGGGCGGGAAACCGGCAACGGGGACGGGGATTGGCCTGGCGGTGTCACGCCGTCTGGCGAAAAACATGGGCGGCGATATTACGGTTGCGAGTCAGCCGGGCCACGGCTCCACCTTTACCCTGACGGTGCATGCCCCGGCGGTGGCGGAAGAGGTCGAGAGCGAGCTGGATGAAGACGATATGCCGCTGCCTGCGCTGCACGTTCTGCTGGTGGAAGATATCGAGCTGAACGTGATTGTTGCTCGCTCAGTATTGGAAAAACTGGGCAACAGCGTGGATGTGGCAATGACCGGGCAGGCGGCGCTGGAGATGTTCTCTCCGGCCGAATATGACCTGGTGCTGCTGGATATTCAGCTGCCTGATATGACCGGGCTGGATATCTCCCGCGAGCTGAAGCAGCGCTATCACGCCGACGATCTGCCGCCGCTGGTGGCGCTGACCGCCAACGTGCTGAAAGACAAAAAAGAGTATCTGGATGCCGGAATGGATGACGTGCTCAGTAAGCCACTTTCCGTACCGGCATTAACTGCCATGATCCAGAAGTTTTGGGACACTACCGACGACGAGGAAGCGAAAGTGACAACGACCGACAGCAGCAAATCACAGAACGTGCTGGATACTGACATGCTTGAGCAGTACATCGAACTGGTTGGGCCGAAGCTTATCACCGACGGACTTGCCGTATTCGAAAAAATGATGCCGGGCTATCTGGCGGTGTTGGAGTCGAACCTGACCGCGCGCGATCAAAAAGGCATTGTCGAAGAGGGTCACAAAATTAAAGGGGCAGCGGGCTCTATTGGCCTGCGTCATATTCAACAGCTTGGTCAGCAAATTCAGACGCCGGATTTACCTGCCTGGTGGGATAACGTAGGTGAATGGGTCGAAGAGATGAAATCCGAGTGGCAGCAGGATGTCGCGACCTTAAAAGCCTGGGTTGCCAGCCGCTAAAAAAATGACCCCGGTCAAGCCGGGGTGCGCGAATACTGCGCCAACACCAGGGAAAACGTGGCTGCGCCTTGATAGTTTTAAGAAGTGAACAGACGCAACCTGGATGTTCGGATTGCACGCTGATTAAGATAGCAGAGCTTATAATATTTGTTACGTAAATCAGTTAAATGTGTGAAGCATGGCGATTAAATCAGAATTTTTAATCGCTATCAGTAAGTTGCGCTTAACAATAATGCAGGAAGAATAAAATGAGCGTTGTAAAAGGGCATGACTCATGAGCGCACGGCGCTCTCCGGTTGCCTGGCTGAAAAAGATCCTCTTGCGGATAGTCGTGGTGCTGGCCGTATTTTGGGGCGGAGGGATCGCACTGTTTAGCATTCTTCCGGTGCCTTTTTCAGCCGTTATGGTCGAGCGCCAGCTGGGCGCGATGATGGAAGGCAATTTTCACTATCTTGCCCATTCGGACTGGGTCGGCATGGATAAGATTGCGCCCTGGATGGGGCTGGCGGTGATTGCCGCTGAAGACCAGAAATTCCCCGATCATTGGGGGTTCGATGTTTCTGCAATTGAAAAGGCGCTGGCGCATAACGAGCGCAATGAAAGCCGTATTCGCGGCGCCTCCACGCTTTCTCAGCAGACCGCAAAAAACCTTTTCTTATGGGATGGACGCAGCTGGCTGCGCAAAGGCCTGGAAGCCGGCCTGACGCTGGGAATAGAAACGGTCTGGAGTAAGAAACGTATTCTGACGGTCTATCTGAATATCGCTGAATTTGGCGAAGGAACTTTCGGCGTTGAAGCCGCCTCGCAGCGCTATTTCCATAAACCCGCCAGCAGGCTGACGATGTCGGAAGCAGCACTACTTGCGGCGGTGTTGCCAAACCCTGTTAAATTCCGTGCCGATGCTCCGTCCGGGTATGTCCGCAGCCGCCAGGCCTGGATTTTACGACAGATGCAGCAGCTTGGTGGGGAAGGGTTTATGCAGGAGAATAAGTTGTATTAGAGAGGATTTTTCCCCTCTCCCTAACCCTCTCCCCAAAGGGGCGAGGGGACTAAACGGTGCGGTTTTGATTTTCTCCCTCTCCCTGAGGGAGAGGGTCGGGGTGAGGGGGAGCAGACGGCTCTAAAGCAGCAAATCAGTCCTCATCAAACCCGGCGTTAAACAGCGCAATCACTGCCGCCAGCGCTTCTTCTTCTTGCGGGCCGCTGGCCTCAACTTCGATTTGACGACCCTTGGCAGAATCGAGCATCAGCAGGGCAATAACGCTGCTGGCTTCTGCTTCCGTGCCTTCATCGTTACGCAACAACACTTCCGCATCAAAAGTCTGAACCAGCTCAAATAGCTTCATCGCCGGGCGGGCGTGCATGCCCAGCTTATTGGTGATTTCGACAGATTGCTTTACGCTCATGTTTTACGTTTTTCCAGCGTTCTGTGACGCGACTGCACGTTTTTACCGCGCGAGCGGAAGTAGTCAGCCAGCTGTTCGGCAATATAAACCGAACGGTGTTTACCGCCGGTACAACCAATAGCGACCGTCAGATAGCTGCGGTTATTGGTTTCCAGCATCGGTAACCATAGCTCAAGATAGCTGCGGGTCTGATAAATAAAATTGTGAACTTCTGTATGGCGATCGAGGAACGCCGCCACCGGCTTATCTAACCCGGTCATTGGGCGCAGCTTTGGATCCCAGTGCGGGTTTGGCAGGAAGCGAACGTCGAAAACATAGTCGGCATCAATCGGAATGCCGTGCTTGAAGCCAAAGGATTCAAACACCATCGTCAGTTCGCGCTCGCGTTTGCCCAGCAGGCGTGTACGCAGCATTTCTGCCAGCTCGTGAACGGACATTTCAGAGGTGTCGACGATCAGGTCGGCGCGGGAGCGCAGCGGCTCCAGCAAATCGCTTTCCTGATCGATAGCGCTTTCCAGCGACAGATTTTTGCTGGAAAGGGGATGCAGACGACGGGTGTCGCTGTAGCGGCGGATCAGCGTATTACGGTCGGCGTCAAGGAACAGAAGCTGAGGCGAAAAGGCCTCCGGCAGATTCTGCATGGCCTGTTCGAAGATTTCTGGCGATTCCGGCATGTTACGCACGTCGATACTGACGGCGGCGGAAATCTGCCTGTCGGCCAGGCTTTTTGCCAGCTCCGGCAGCAGCACTACCGGCAGGTTATCCACGCAGTAAAAGCCCATATCTTCCAGCGCACGCAGTGCCACGGATTTACCTGAGCCTGAGCGGCCACTGACGATCATCAGCACCATCAGCTGTTTCTCCTTACCACAGCGCAGTCCCCATCACGCATCCTCATCATTGACCTCTTCGCCAGTGATGATTTCGTACAGCTCCTGATCGCTTTGAGCAGAACGCAGACGACGGCAAATAGTTTTGTCCGCCAGGCGCTTGGCGACCAGAGACAGCGTGTGCAGATGCGTTTTGGTTTGATCCGCAGGCACCAGCAGGGCGAACAGCAGATCGACCGGCTGGTTATCAATCGCGTCAAAGGCAATGGGCGTTTCCAGCTGCACGAACACGCCTACGGCGCGCAGCGTGTCTTCTTCCAGCTTGCCGTGTGGAATCGCAATTCCATTGCCAATGCCTGTACTGCCCATTTTTTCACGGGTCAGGATCGCCTCAAATACCACCTGTGGCGGCAGGCTCAGCTGTTTTGCGGCCAGTTCACTGATGATTTCCAGCGCGCGTTTTTTACTCTGGCAGTGAACTGCACTGCGGGTACATTCCTGGTTAAGGACATTGCTCAGTTGCAGAGCCGAATCGTTGTTCATCATAATTTCACCTGCGTGCCGCCTGACCCGGCTAACCGGTTCAGGCGTACGCCCGGACGATTAATTAGTGTTGTTTTAGTTTATCTTTATGCTTGGTCAGCTGTCTTGCCAGCTTATCGATAAGACTATCGATAGCGGCATACATATCCTGCCCTTCCGCACTGGCGTGAATTTCGCCCCCGTTAACATGCAGGGTGGCATCCGAGATATGAGTCACCTTTTCCACTTTTAACACAATATAGACCTGATTGATCCGTTCGAAAAACTGTTCCAGCTTGGCGAATTTTGCGTTAACAAATTCTCGCAGGGCGTCAGTAATTTCGACATTGTGTCCTGTGATATTGAGCTGCATAGTGTCTTCCTTATCGGTTATGTCAGACCAGCTGTTTACGCTGGTTGGACGGCGGGATGGATAAAGACTCTCGGTACTTTGCAACGGTGCGGCGAGCCACCATGATACCCTGATCGGACAACAGGGTGGTCAGCTTACTGTCACTCAGTGGTTTCGCGGGATTTTCCGCGGCAATTAACTTCTTCACCAATGCACGGATCGCCGTGGAGGACGCTTCGCCGCCCCCTTCAGTATTAACATGGCTGGAGAAGAAATATTTAAGCTCAAAAATGCCTCGTGGGCTGTGCAGATATTTCTGCGTGGTGACGCGTGAGATCGTCGATTCATGCATCTCAACGGCCTGGGCAATATCGGCCAGCACCATTGGTTTCATGAATTCTTCACCCTGCTCGAAGAACGCCTGCTGCTGTTCCACAATGCAGCGACTGACGCGCAGCAGCGTATCGTTGCGGCTTTCCAGACTCTTAATCAGCCATTTCGCTTCCTGAAGATTGCTGCGAATAAACTGGCTGTCGGCGTCGTTACGTGCATTGTTGCACATCCCGGCGTAGTGCTGGTTAATCTGCAAACGCGGCAGGCTATCGGAATTGAGTTCGACGGCCCAGCGGCCGTTAATCTTGCGTACCAGTACGTCCGGAATGACATACTCCGGCTCGCCGGTCTGGATCGACTGACCCGGACGAGGATCCAGTGATTGAATCAACGCCACGGCTTCTTTCAGAACCTCTTCTTTCAGACGCGTGACGCGCATCAGGGTTCGGAAGTCATGATTGGCCAGCAGTTCAAGATGATCGCTGATGATCGTTCTGGCTTCGTCGATCCAGGGCGTGTCTTTGGAAAACTGAGAAAGCTGGATCAGCAGGCAATCGCGCAGATCTTTTGCCGCCACGCCGATTGGATCGAAACGCTGGATACGCTTCAGGACCGCTTCGACTTCATCCAGCTCCAGCTCATCGTTACCGATGCTTTCCAGGATCTCCTCCACCGAAGCGGTGAGATAGCCCATCTCATCAACGGCGTCGACAATCGAAGTGGCAATGGCGCGATCGGTGTCCGAGAACGGCGTCAGCTCCACCTGCCACATCAGGTAATCCTGCAGTGTCTGGGTGGTTTCGCCCTGATAAACCGGCAGCTCATCGTCCTGATAGTCGGTGCCCGTGCCTGATGGCGTGCCTGCGGTGTAGATTTCATCCCAGCTGGCATCCAGCGGCAACTCTTCCGGCATATCCTTTTGCTCAAGCGCATCGACGGTGTCGAAGGTTTCGCTGTCGGCCTGCTCCTGAGAGTCCACTTCCTCGTGAAGATCGGTTTGCTCAAGCAGCGGGTTGCTCTCCAGCGCCTGCGTGAGCTCTTGCTGAAGCTCAAGCGTAGAAAGCTGCAACAGACGGATGGCCTGTTGCAGTTGTGGCGTCATGGCAAGCTGTTGGCTGAGCCTTAGTTGCAAACCTTGCTTCATAATCAGGGCGTTTTTCTCCGGCCAGAAATGTCTGTGACTACTACCCTATCAGAGTCTGAAGTCTTCCCCAAGATACACGCGCTTCACGTGCTCATCTTGCAGGATCTGTTCTGGGGTACCGTGAGCGATGAGATGCCCCTGGCTGACGATATAAGCGCGCTCGCAAACCGCCAGGGTTTCACGCACGTTATGGTCGGTGATCAAGACGCCAAGCCCGCTGTCGCGCAGGTGTTCGATGATGCGTTTGATGTCGATAACCGAGATCGGGTCAACGCCGGCAAAGGGTTCATCGAGCAGGATAAATTTCGGATTTGCGGCCAGCGCGCGGGCGATTTCCACACGACGACGTTCGCCGCCGGACAGCGCCTGTCCGAGGCTGTCGCGCAGGTGATCGATGTGGAACTCTTCCATCAGCTCGTTGGCGCGGTCTACGCGCTGCTCGTTGCTGAGGTCGTCGCGAATTTGCAGCACGGCCATCAGGTTATCGAACACGCTCAGACGACGGAAAATGGAGGCTTCCTGCGGCAAATAGCCAATGCCACGGCGCGCACGAGCATGCAGAGGCAGCAGGCTGATATCTTCATCATCAATGATGATATTGCCCGCGTCGCGAGAGACGATCCCCACCACCATGTAGAAGGTGGTGGTTTTGCCCGCACCGTTAGGGCCAAGCAGACCCACGATTTCGCCAGATTTGACCGTCAGACTGACGTCTTCAACGACCCGGCGCCCTTTATAGGCTTTCGCAAGATTCTTTGCAGTTAATGTTGCCATAACGGTTTAGTTACTCTTCTTTTGCTCTGCGGGTTTAGCGGCGCCGCTCTTATCCTGCAGCTGTGACGGTACCAGCACGGTGGTCACACGTTTACCTTTATCGCTAAACGCCTGCATTTTCTGCTCTTTCACCAGGTAAGTAATTTTGTCACCGGTGATGTTGCTGTCGAGCTGTTCCAGATAGGCTTTGCCGGTCAGCACCACCAGATCGCTTGCCACTTCGTAGTGCATTTTCGACGCGTGGCCTTTCACCGGTTTGCCGCTGTCCTGCATCTGGTAGAAGGTGGCCGGATTACCATAGCCATCGATGGTTTCCTTGCCTTTTTCACCGGCAGGACGGGTCACAACGACTTTGTCAGCGTTAATTTTGATACTGCCCTGAGTCACGATCACGTTGCCGGTAAAGGTGGCGACGTTACCCTGCATATCGAGCGACTGCTGATCGGACTCGATATGAATAGGCTGATCGGTATCGCCCGTTAAGGCCAGCGCAGGCAGGCTGGCGGCCAGCAACACGCTGGCGAGAGCAAGTTTGAAGCTGAATTTATTTGTTCTGGATTTCATAAGAGGTTCTCACCTTTTCAATCAGCTCGGCATTTTTGCTGCGTAAGTTGCCGCGCATTTTGAGGCCGCTGGAATTAAATGTTGTCCCGTACAGGGTCACGAGATCGTCAGAGCTCACGTCCTGAGTCACCAGGTTAACAACCGCGTTGTCCGTCGTGACTTTACGAAGCTGGGAATCTGGCGTTAATGCGTTGATTTCAACGTGTCCGTAAAGATACAGCATACGGTCATTGGTCAGCTTGGCTTTATCTGCCCGAATGGACCACGTCGGCACTTTATTCACATCAAAAGTCGTCAGGAACGGTCGGGTAAACCAGGAAATCGCCTGGTCAGAAAAATACTCGACGTGTTCTGCAATCAACCTGTAGTTCAGCGCGCCTTCCGGGTTGTACACCACGGTATCGGTGTGCTCACTTTTATAGGTTGGATCGTTGTTGTTAACCACTGCCTGCGGCGTGTTGTCTTTATCGACCAGATTGAAGCCGATAAGCACTAATGCCAGCAAAGACAGCAGGATGATAACCCAACGCCTGGTTTTACTCATATTGATTGCCCTTTGGCTTCATCCAGCTTGCCCTGAGCCAGCAGCAATAAATCACAAACTTCACGCACCGCGCCCCGACCACCGTCGATGCGGGTAACATAATCCGCCCGCGGTGGCAGAAGAGGATGAGCGTCAGCCACGGCGACGCTTAAACCCACGTCAGCCATCACCGGCCAGTCAATCAGATCGTCGCCAACATAGGCCACTTCTTCCGGGCTCAACGACAGGGTGTTGAGCAACTCCCGGTAGGCAATCAGCTTATCGGACTGGCCCTGCCACAGATGGGTGATCCCCAGCGTTTTGCAACGGTCTTCTACCAGTTTAGCTTTTCGTCCGGTGATAATGGCAACTTCTATGCCAGAAGTCAGCGCGCAGCGAATGCCGTAGCCGTCACGCACGTTAAATGCCTTCAGCTCTTCGCCGTTGTTGCCCATGTAGATCAGACCATCAGACAGTACGCCGTCTACGTCCAGAATCAGCAGGCGGATTTTCTCCGCCTTCGCGATGACCTGAGAACTGACTGGTCCATAGCAGGTCGTTACCGACGCGCCAGCATTACTCATTATTTTATCCTTACTTACACTACGCCAGCGCGCAGCAGATCGTGCATATGTATCACACCCAGCAGATGGTCGCCATCGGCAACCATCACGCAGGTGATATGGCGGGACTGCATAAGGTTCAGCGCGTCGACGGCGAGAAGCCCCGGACGGACACGGATGCCGCCAGGGGTCATGACGTCGGCGATGCTCAGTTTGCGGACGTCAACGCCCATATCAAACACCCGGCGCAGGTCACCATCGGTGAAGATGCCTTCAATTTGCATCTGGTCGTCACAGACCACCGTCATGCCCAGATTTTTACGGGTAATTTCCAGCAGAGCATCGCGCAGCGAGGCATCTTTGCTGACGTGTGGGATTTCGTCACCGGTGTGCATGATATCGTTAACGCGCAGCAGGAGCTTGCGGCCCAGTGCGCCACCCGGATGGGAAAGCGCAAAATCTTCAGCGGTGAAACCGCGTGCTTTTAACAGCGCTACGGCCAGCGCATCGCCCATTACCAGCGCGGCGGTGGTACTGGAGGTTGGTGCCAGACCTAACGGACAGGCTTCTTTAGGGACGCTGACGCAAAGGTGGATATCTGCGGCTTTGGCCATGCTGCTTTCCGGACGACTGGTCACACAGATCAAAGGCACCTGCAGGCGTTTAAGCACAGGGATCAGCGCCAGAATCTCATTGGATTCACCAGAGTTAGACAGCGCAATAACGATATCCTGCGGAGTGACCATGCCCAGATCGCCGTGCGCGGCTTCACCAGGATGTACAAAGAAGGAAGAGGTACCGGTGCTGGCGAAGGTCGCCGCCATTTTCCGCCCGATATGCCCTGATTTGCCCATCCCCATCACTACGACTTTGCCGCCGCACCAGAACATCTTTTCACAGGCGCGGGCAAAATCCTTATTAATGTACTGATCGAGCTGGGCCAGACCTTCACGTTCAATTTCCAGAACCTCAAGTCCTGCCTGCTGAAAGTCAAAATCCGGCTGCAAATCTATTTGCGACATAATGTTATCCCGATTCACTCTGTGAAAAACGGCGTTCCCCACCAAAGGAACGCCAGCCAAATAAGAAAGCCGCCAATCAACAGCGCGCCTGCGCCTTTACCAATTTGCGGCTTACGTCGCCAGCACAGTAGGGCAAAGATCACGCTGACCAGCAGCATCACGCTGTAATCACGGCTAAACGCTAACGGATTGAAGGGGCCAGGGGCGATTAGCGCCGGAATGCCCATCACGATAGCGATATTCATGATGTTGGAACCAATGATATTGCCAATCGCAATATCATCCTCACCTTTGCGTGCACCGGCAATGGCGGTGGCCAGTTCAGGTAGGCTGGTACCAATGGCAATCACCGTTAAACCGACGGTTAATTCGCTCATGGCGAAGTAGTTTGCCAGCACGGTGGCGTTATCGACCACCATACGCGTTGCCATCGGCATAATAATCACCGCCACCCCAAGCCACAGGCAGGCCACGGAAAGTGAGCTTTCGCGGGGTAATTCAGCCAGTTGTTCTCGCGTGAGGCTGTCGTTACCCTGGCGCTCTGCCAGGCGGGCGATCTTAACAATATAAAACAGCCACAGCACGGCGAGGGCTAATAAAAAGAAGCCATCTATCCTGGTCAGTTGCCCATCATACAGCACAAAGCCAGCCAACAGGCTGACGACTAACATTAACGGCAACTCGCGACGCAGGATATCAGAATGCACGGTAAATGAATGAAGCAGCGCGCCAAGGCCAAGGATCAGTAAAATATTGACGATGTTGGAGCCGATGGCTGTCCCGATAGCAAGTTCGGTTTGCCCGTGCAGCGAGGCGCTGACCGAGACAATGATTTCAGGGAGAGAGGTGCCGACGCTGACGACAGTCATCCCGACGATCAGCGGAGGAATATTCATGCTGCGGCACAGCATTGATGCGGCAAAAACCAGACGATCGGCACTGTAGACCACCAGAAGTAAACCAATTATTAACAGAGCCGTCGCTAAAAGCATCTAAAGTCCTTTCTTCAGGTATAATCGCCAACCCATTGCACCCCATGCCTGGCGTTAGCGAATTCCTAATTTTGACTTTAAGAGCTGAAAAAGTAAAACAAATGCCTGCTTTCGCTAACCGCCACGGGTAAGATTCTGTAAAAATGATGGGTTGTTGGCGTCAGAACACGCCATGCTTAACCTGAAGAGGCTTCCCAGGGACAAACCTATGAATCAGACACCGGATAATTTAGTCGAAGTTCGCGGCGTGAGTTTTACCCGCAGCTCACGGGTTATCTTCGATAACATCTCGCTGTCCGTGCCGCGTGGTAAAATCACAGCCATCATGGGACCGTCAGGGATTGGCAAAACGACGCTGCTGCGCTTGATCGGTGGCCAAATCCCGCCAGACTGCGGCGAGATCCTGTTTGATGGTGAGAACGTGCCGCAAATGTCTCGTTCACATCTGTATGACGTCCGTAAGAGGATGAGCATGCTCTTTCAGTCCGGCGCGCTCTTTACGGATATGAATGTCTTCGATAACGTCGCTTATCCGCTGCGCGAGCACACGCGTTTGCCTCCTCCGCTGCTGAAAAGCACCGTGATGATGAAGCTGGAAGCGGTAGGGCTTCGCGGTGCGGCTAAACTGATGCCTTCAGAGCTTTCAGGCGGGATGGCGCGTCGTGCTGCTCTGGCTCGTGCAATAGCCCTTGAGCCGGATCTCATCATGTTTGATGAACCTTTTGTCGGCCAGGATCCCATCACCATGGGGGTGCTGGTGAAGCTGATTTCAGAGCTCAACAGCGCGCTGGGCGTCACCTGTATCGTGGTTTCACACGACGTACCGGAAGTGCTGAGTATCGCTGACTACGCCTACATCGTGGCGGACAAAAAAATTGTTGCCCACGGCAGCGCTCAGGCGTTGCAGGAAAACAGCGATCCGCGCGTACGTCAGTTCCTTGACGGTATCGCCGACGGCCCGGTGCCATTCCGTTATCCGGCCGGCAGCTACCAACAAGATCTTCTTGGAACAGGGAGTTAAGTTACCCATGTTGTTAAATGCACTGGCATCGCTGGGACATCGGGGGATCAAGACTCTCTCGACCTTTGGCCGTGCCGGGTTAATGTTGTTCAATGCCATCATCGGCAAACCTGAATTTCGCAAGCATGCGCCGCTGCTGGTGCGCCAGCTCTACAACGTGGGCGTCCTGTCGCTGCTGATTATCATCGTGTCCGGGGTGTTTATCGGCATGGTTCTCGGTTTACAGGGTTACCTGGTGCTGACGACCTACAGTGCTGAAACCAGCCTCGGCATGCTGGTGGCGCTGTCGCTGCTGCGTGAGCTGGGGCCTGTGGTGGCGGCGTTACTGTTCGCCGGACGAGCCGGTTCAGCGCTTACCGCTGAAATTGGTCTGATGCGCGCGACCGAACAGCTTTCCAGTATGGAAATGATGGCCGTCGATCCGCTGCGCCGGGTGATCGCGCCGCGTTTTTGGGCCGGCGTCATCTCGCTGCCGCTGCTGACGATTATCTTCGTCGCCGTCGGCATCTGGGGCGGTTCACTGGTAGGCGTAAGCTGGAAAGGCATTGATGCAGGCTTCTTCTGGTCGGCGATGCAGAATGCCGTCGATCTGCGAATGGATCTGGTGAACTGCGTGATCAAAAGCGTGGTGTTCGCCATTACCGTAACCTGGATTGCGTTATTCAACGGTTATGACGCAATCCCTACTTCCGCAGGGATTAGCCGCGCAACGACACGTACCGTGGTGCATTCGTCGCTGGCGGTTCTGGGGCTGGATTTTGTGCTGACAGCACTGATGTTTGGGAATTGAGTTCATGCAAACGAAAAAAAGTGAAATCTGGGTAGGTGTTTTTCTGTTGGTGGCATTTCTGGCGGCGCTGTTTATCTGCCTGAAAGCAGCCGATGTCACTTCCCTGCGTACCGAACCGACTTACCAGGTTTACGCCACCTTCGATAACATCGGTGGCCTGAAAGCCAGCTCGCCTGTGCGCATCGGTGGCGTAGTGATTGGCCGGGTGGCGGACATCACGCTGGATCCGAAAACCTATCTGCCAAAAGTAACGCTGGATATCGAAGAGAAGTACAACCAGATCCCGGACACCAGCTCGCTTGCGATCCGCACTTCCGGCCTGCTGGGAGAACAGTATCTGGCGCTGAACGTGGGCTTTGACGATCCGGAAATGGGGACGTCTATGCTTAAGGAAGGCAGCACCATCCAGGATACGAAGTCAGCCATGGTTCTTGAAGATCTGATTGGTCAGTTCCTTTACAGCAGTAAAGGTGGCGACAATAAGACAACCGGCGATGCACAAACCCCGGCAGCGGACCATACTGACACTGCAGCGCCGGCAGGAACGACGCACTAATTTCAGGAGAATGAAACCATGTTTAAACGCTTACTTATGGTAGCTATGCTGGTCATTGCCCCGCTGACATCGGCATGGGCGGTCGACCAGTCCAACCCTTACACCCTGATGAATGAAGCGGCGCAGAAGACCTTCGACCGTCTCAAAAACGAGCAGCCAAAAATTCGGGCCAATCCGGATTACCTGCGTCAGGTTGTGGACCAGGAACTGCTGCCGTATGTGCAGGTGAAATATGCCGGTGCGCTGGTTCTGGGTCGTTACTATCGTGATGCAACGCCGGCTCAGCGTGATGCGTACTTCGCCGCGTTTCATGAATACCTGAAGCAGGCCTACGGCCAGGCGCTGGCGATGTACCACGGTCAGACCTACCAGATTGCTCCTGAGAAGCCACTGGGCGATGCGACAATTGTGCCAATCCGCGTAACCATCATGGATCCGAACGGTCGCCCGCCTGTGCGTCTTGACTTCCAGTGGCGTAAAAATACCCAAACCGGCAACTGGCAGGCGTTTGACATGATTGCGGAAGGCGTCAGCATGATCACCACCAAACAAAACGAGTGGAGCGACCTGCTGCGTACGAAAGGCATTGATGGTCTTACCGCAGAGCTGCAGTCCATTTCAAAACAGCCTATTACTCTGGAACAGAAAAAATAATGTCAGGATCGCTGCGCTGGACGCGTGAAAATGGCTTACTCCGGCTGGAAGGGGAACTGGATCAGGATTTTCTGGTGCCTCTCTGGGATGCGCGTGAAGAAGCTACGCAACAGGTGGACACCATCGACCTTAGTGCGGTGAGCAGAGTGGATTCGGCAGGCGTTGCCCTGCTTGTCCATCTGATAGCCCATATTCGCCGCCAGGGTCGCCAGGTGAAGCTGGTGGGGGTGAGTGAAAAAATGAATACCCTGGTTCAGCTTTACAATCTGCCGCCTGACCTGATCCCGTAATCATTCAGTGCATTACTCCGAAAAAGCCTCTACGTTTTGTGCGTAGGGGCTTTTTGCCTGTTTAAGACTGCGCCACTTTCCTCTAAGATGTCGGGCTAACTCACTATCAGATGAAATTACCCCATGGAAAATCATGAAATTCAGACAGTGCTGATGAACGCACTCTCCCTTCAGGAAGTCCACGTCTCTGGCGATGGCAGTCACTTTCAGGTTATTGCCGTGGGCGAACAGTTTGATGGGATGAGTCGGGTAAAGAAACAGCAGGCCGTCTACGCGCCGTTAATGGAATACATTGCTGATAACCGCATTCATGCCCTGTCGATCAAGGCGTTTACCCCGCAAGAGTGGGCACGCGATCGCAAACTCAACGGTTTTTAAGCTGCGGACTCCGTCCGTGGCACAGGTGAATTTTAAAAGAGATTTGAACGAATGGATAAATTTCGTGTACAGGGGCCAACTCGTCTCCAGGGCGAAGTGAGTATTTCTGGCGCCAAGAATGCTGCACTGCCAATCCTGTTTGCTGCCCTGCTGGCAGAAGAGCCGGTCGAAATTCAGAACGTACCGAAGCTGAAAGATATCGATACCACCATGAAGCTGCTGAGCCAGCTGGGTACCAAAGTTGAACGTAACGGTTCAGTATGGATCGATGCCAGCAACGTCAACATCTTCTGTGCACCCTATGAACTGGTGAAAACCATGCGTGCTTCCATCTGGGCCCTGGGTCCGCTGGTAGCTCGTTTTGGTCAGGGCCAGGTGTCACTGCCAGGCGGCTGCGCCATCGGCGCTCGTCCTGTGGATCTGCATATTACGGGTCTTGAGCAGCTGGGTGCCGAAATCAAACTGGAAGAAGGCTATGTTAAAGCGTCCGTTAACGGTCGTCTGAAAGGCGCGCATATCGTGATGGACAAAGTCAGCGTAGGCGCGACTGTGACCATCATGAGCGCAGCGACGCTGGCCGAAGGCACGACGATCATTGAGAACGCCGCGCGTGAGCCTGAAATCGTTGATACCGCCAACTTCCTGAACGCGCTGGGTGCGAAAATCACCGGCCAGGGTACTGACCGTATCACCATCGAAGGCGTGCAGCGTCTGGGCGGCGGCGTCTACCGCGTGCTGCCGGATCGCATCGAAACCGGGACTTTCCTGGTGGCTGCGGCTATCTCCGGTGGCAAAATTGTTTGTCGTCACGCCCAGCCAGACACTCTGGATGCAGTGCTGGCCAAGCTGCGTGAAGCCGGGGCAGATATTGAAGTCGGTGAAGACTGGATCAGTCTGGACATGCACGGTAAGCGCCCTAAAGCGGTGAACGTGCGTACCGCTCCGCACCCTGGCTTCCCGACGGACATGCAGGCTCAGTTTACCTTGCTGAACCTTGTGGCTGAGGGCACCGGTGTGGTCACCGAAACTATCTTCGAAAACCGCTTCATGCACCTGCCGGAGCTTATCCGTATGGGCGCGCATGCTGAAATCGAGAGCAATACGGCCATTTGTCACGGCGTGGCGAAATTGTCTGGTGCTCAGGTGATGGCGACCGATTTGCGTGCCTCTGCAAGCCTGGTGCTGGCGGGTTGTATCGCGGAAGGAACAACGGTTGTTGAACGTATTTATCACATCGATCGTGGCTATGAGCGTATCGAAGATAAACTGCGTGCGCTGGGTGCAAACATCGAGCGTGTCAAAGGCGAATAACTTCGCGTCTTCAGGCATCCCCCCGTCTTTGATGACGCGGGGGCTGCTTATCTGATTTACTCGTCTTTCTCTTCTTCCTTCGGATTTCTGATGTGCAGCGTCCGGTCAATAAACTCGTGCGTCACGGGATCGTGATAACGTGAAGGCCAGATGATCCAGGGCTTAGTGCCCAATGCTGTGGCAATAATCACTTCCCCCTTTGGCCATGGGCGGGTGAGGGCATTGGCAAGCGTTGATGAACTCAGGCCATTATTACGTGATTCTGCGGCCAGCGACGTTCCTTTCTTACGCAATCCGGCAATGATATCGGCAGGATGCCAGTCGATAAATTTATCCATACTTTCTCCCTGATGATGAGTAAACCGTCACGCTAAGGTGACGCGTCTACTATACGCCGAATTCAAGTATGTTCTAAAAAGTTCAAGTAAAAGCAGGCAATATTCGGATTACATTAAGGTCGGCAAAATCAGGGGAGCAAAAGCTCCCGCATAGCGCGGGAGACGATTAGTGATCGCGTTGAACGGCGATATGAGCCAGCGCTATCAGCGCTTCGCGTGAAGGAGTGTCTGGGAGGGAATGCAGGGCAGCGATCGCTTTATCTGCTTCTTCTTCGGCGCGTTGACGGGTCCATTCCAGGGAGCCACAGGCGGCCATTGTCTCCAGGACGGGTTCAAGTAAATGTCGCCCGTTGCCTTCTTCAATTGCCTTGCGGATCATGGCCGATTGTTCAGCGGTACCATTGCGCATTGCATGAAGCAGAGGAAGCGTAGGCTTGCCCTCATTCAGGTCGTCACCCACATTTTTGCCCAGCGTTTCACCATCGGCGCTGTAATCAAGCAGGTCGTCAATCAGTTGGAAGGCGGTACCGAGATAGCGGCCGTAGTCCTGCAGCCCTTTCTCTTGTTCTGCTGTACATCCGGCAAGCATGCCTGAACACTGCGCGGCAGCTTCAAACAGACGGGCTGTTTTGCTGTAGATAACGCGCATGTAGCTTTCTTCAGTAATGTTCGGGTCGTTGACGTTCATCAGCTGAAGCACTTCGCCTTCGGCAATCACGTTAACGGCTTCGGACATGACTTCGAGGATTTTCAGGGAACCCAGGCTCGTCATCATCTGAAACGCGCGGGTGTAGATGAAGTCACCGACCAGTACGCTTGCGGCATTGCCAAAAGCGGCGTTGGCCGTAGCCTTTCCGCGACGCATATCTGATTCATCCACAACGTCGTCATGGAGCAGGGTAGCGGTATGGATAAACTCAATCAGCGCAGCAATAGTGACGTGTGCGTTACCCTCATAGCCAACAGCACGTGCGGCCAGAACGGCGATCATAGGGCGAATGCGTTTGCCACCGCCGCTGACAATATAATACCCAAGCTGGTTAATCAGCTGGACGTCAGAGTTGAGTTGCTCAAGGATTGCCGCATTGACACCCGCCATATCTTGCGCGGTTAACTCATTGATTTTTTCTAAATTCATCGCAAAAGCCGGGCTTAATGTCCTGTTTACCGCTTATCATAAGGGATAACGAAGAGTTTGGGTTATCATTGTAGACCCGATTGTACTGAAAAAACGGCGCAGATAAACGTTACCGTGCGGGTTGTGTTTTTTTTCTGCATGGATTGATGATCGCTCTTGTCAAAGGCTCTCGTTTTGCGTAATATTCGCGCCCTATTGTGAATATTTATAGCGCACTCTGAATCACATAAAGTTGTGCGCGGAAGCGGAGTTTTATATGTACGCGGTTTTCCAAAGTGGTGGTAAACAACACCGAGTAAGCGAAGGTCAGACCGTTCGCCTGGAAAAGCTGGACATCGCAACTGGCGAATCTGTTGAATTCGCTGAAGTTCTGATGATCGCAAACGGTGAAGAAGTCAAAATCGGCGTTCCTTTCGTTGATGGCGGCGTTATCAAAGCTGAAGTTGTTGCTCACGGTCGTGGCGAGAAAGTTAAAATCGTTAAGTTTCGTCGTCGTAAACACTATCGTAAGCAGCAGGGCCATCGTCAGTGGTTCACTGATGTGAAAATTACTGGCATCAGCGCCTAAGACCTGAGGAGTAGATTAAATGGCACATAAAAAGGCTGGCGGCTCAACTCGTAACGGTCGCGACTCAGAAGCTAAACGTCTGGGTGTAAAACGTTTCGGTGGCGAAACTGTTCTGGCAGGTAGCATCATCGTTCGTCAACGTGGTACTAAATTCCACGCTGGCAACAACGTTGGTTGCGGCCGTGACCACACTCTGTTTGCTAAAGCAGACGGTAAAGTGAAATTCGAAGTTAAAGGTCCGAACAACCGTAAATTCATCAGCATCGTTGCTGAGTAAGTTTTTCGGTCCGGTAACGGATGAAAGCCCCGCAACGTGTTGCGGGGCTTTTTACATTAGAAGTCCGGAAAAATTCTGACAGGGATAACGGGCATGAAGCAGCAGGCGGGCATTGGCATCGTTCTGGCCCTTACCACCGCAATGTGTTGGGGCGCATTACCCATTGCCATGAAGCAGGTGCTGGAAGTGATGGAGCCGCCCACGGTGGTGTTTTATCGCTTCCTGATGGCCAGCATCGGCCTGGGATCAATCCTGGCGATTAAAGGCAAGCTGCCGCCGCTGACGCTGTTCCGTAATCCTCGCTGGCTGGTGCTGCTAGCCATCGCCACCGGTGGATTATTTGGCAACTTCATCCTGTTCAGCTCGTCCCTGCAGTATCTGAGCCCAACGGCTTCACAGGTGATAGGTCAACTTTCACCGGTAGGCATGATGATTGCCAGCGTCTTCATTCTGAAAGAGAAGATGCGCGGCACGCAGATTATTGGCGCCATCATGCTGCTCTGTGGACTGGTGATGTTTTTTAATACCAGCCTGGTGGAGATTTTTACCCGGCTGACGGACTACACCTGGGGCGTCATTTTTGGCGTCGGGGCGGCGACGGTGTGGGTCAGCTACGGCGTCGCACAAAAGGTGTTATTACGCCAGCTGGCGTCACAGCAGATCCTGTTTTTGCTGTACACTTTATGTACGTTAGCGTTACTGCCGCTGGCAAAACCTGGCGTGATTTCCCAGCTAAGCGACTGGCAGCTTGCCTGTCTGGTTTTCTGTGGATTGAACACCCTGGTAGGCTACGGAGCGCTGGCTGAGGCCATGGCGCGCTGGCAGGCGGCGCAGGTGAGTGCGTTAATCACGCTTACCCCGCTGTTTACGCTGCTATTTTCAGATTTGTTATCTATGGCCTGGCCCGATTTCTTCGCCAGACCGATGTTAAACCTGTTGGGTTATCTCGGTGCGTTTGTCGTGGTTGCGGGCGCGATGTATTCCGCCATTGGTCATCGTCTATGGGGACGATGGCGTCAGCGTGAAGTGGCTCTGCCGCTCCCCCGCTCAGGCGAATGATTTACGGAGAGTAAAATGAAGTTTGTTGATGAAGCAACGATCCTGGTCGTGGCAGGTGATGGCGGCAATGGCTGCGTCAGTTTCCGTCGCGAAAAATATATTCCGCGAGGCGGCCCGGACGGTGGTGACGGTGGTGACGGTGGCGATGTCTGGCTTGAAGCTGACGAAAACCTCAACACCCTGATCGACTATCGTTTCGAGAAATCTTTCCGCGCCGAGCGTGGTCAGAATGGTCAGAGCCGTGATTGCACCGGTAAACGCGGTAAAGATGTCACGGTAAAAGTACCTGTGGGTACTCGTGTTATCGACCAGGGCACCGGCGAGACTATGGGTGATATGACCAAGCACGGTCAGCGCCTGATGGTTGCTAAAGGCGGCTGGCACGGTCTGGGTAACACCCGTTTTAAATCCTCTGTTAACCGTTCTCCGCGTCAGAAGACCATGGGGACACCTGGTGATACCCGCGATCTGCAGCTGGAACTGATGCTGCTGGCCGATGTGGGTATGCTGGGGATGCCGAATGCCGGTAAGTCGACCTTTATCCGCGCCGTCTCTGCTGCGAAGCCAAAAGTCGCTGATTATCCGTTTACTACCCTGGTGCCAAGCCTGGGCGTGGTGCGTATGGATCACGAGAAAAGCTTCGTCGTGGCCGATATTCCGGGCCTGATTGAAGGCGCAGCGGAAGGGGCTGGTCTGGGTATCCGCTTCCTGAAGCATCTGGAGCGCTGCCGCGTACTGCTGCACCTGATCGACATCGATCCTATTGATGGTTCCGATCCGGTTGAAAACGCCCGCATCATCATCGGCGAGCTGGAGAAATACAGCGAAAAACTGGCTGAGAAGCCACGCTGGCTGGTGTTCAACAAAATTGACCTGATGGACAAAGCCGAAGCGGAAGCCAAAGCTAAAGCGATCGCGGAAGCGCTGGGCTGGGAAGATAAGTTCTATCTGATCTCTGCGGCAAGCCAGCAGGGCGTGAAAGATCTCTGCTGGGACGTGATGACCTTCATCATCGAAAACCCAATCGCGAAAGCGGAAGAAGAGAAACAGCCTGAGAAAGTCGAGTTCATGTGGGATGACTACCATCGCCAGCAGCTGGAAGAAGTGGAAGCTGAAGACGATGAAGACTGGGACGACGACTGGGATGAAGACGACGAAGAAGGCGTCGAGTTTATCTACAAGCACTAAGCTACTGTTCGCCCAATAAGAAAAGGCTCCCATCGGGAGCCTTTTTGCTGTCAGTTGTTCTGGTAGATATCCTTGTACAACCGGCTCTCGAAGCGCACAAGCGGAATGCGACGGTTTTTCTGGTCCGCAGGTTCGACGGCGTAACCAGACAGATACTGCACAAACGCCATACGCTGACCGCTGGCGGTGGTGATGAAGCCTGCCAGGTTATAAACGCCCTGCAGCGAGCCTGTTTTTGCCGATACTTTCCCATCCACACCAGCCTGGTGCAGACCCGCGCGGTATTGCAGTGAGCCATCATAACCGGCTAAAGGCAGCATCGAAATAAAGTCCAGCTCTTTGTCATGCTGGGCGATGTACTGAAGCACCTGCATCATGGTCGCAGGGGCGATCAGGTTGTGGCGTGATAAGCCTGAGCCATCGGCAATAATCGTGTTGCCGAAATCGACACCCGCCTGCTGGCGCAGGATCTGGCGGACGG
Organism: Enterobacteriaceae bacterium 89; assembly: GCA_014156375.1. Lineage (GTDB taxonomy): Bacteria > Pseudomonadota > Gammaproteobacteria > Enterobacterales > Enterobacteriaceae > Scandinavium. Next base: position 94,068 of record RQJH01000005.1, read on the forward strand.
CATCGGATCCTGCTCGCCACGTACCGGGCACGCCAAAACGTGCGTGTCCGATAGTACGGAACACGGTGTCGGCGATCATGTTGTCGGATTTTTTCAGCATGATCTTCAGCAGATCGTGCAGCGGCGCGGACTGTTTGCTGGCGAGTACCGTTCCCGGTTCATTTGCTAACGTCTGGCGCAGCAGTGTGCCTGTGTAGGTAATCCCTGCCTGCTTCAGCTCATCTTTCAGGATCGCTCCGGCATAGGCCGCTCCGTCCTGAATAGCGAAAGCCAGCGGTAGTGGTTCTGAACGCTGTGGCAAACAGCCGGTCAGGGTGTAGCGGTTCAAATCGCCCGGCACCACATCGAGTTCGCAATACTGCGCTTCGCTGGAGCCGCGTTGCAGCGTGCGAACCTGGCTAAACATGGTCACCGGATAGTAGGAAGCCACACGAATGAACGCCAGGTCACCGGGTTTTTGGGCGCTGTAGAGTGAAATGGAAAAACAGTTACGGTCGACGATAGCGGCGGCTGGCGGCGCGCTAAAACATTGCGTGAGATCGTTCCACGGCCAGCCAGGCGCTTTGTCATGGCTCGCAAAAACTGAGGTGTCGATCAGCAGATTGCCTTCAATTTGCTGCACGCCAGATTTTTTAAGAACCGCCACCATATTGCGAATATCCTGGCGTTTTAGCGTCGGATCGCCGCCAAATCGTGCAATAAGATCGCCTTTCAGGATCCCGCTATCCACGCTACCTTTCGTTTCCAGTGTGGTGGTAAAGCGGAAGTCTGGCCCCAGCTGTAGCAACGCGGCAAGGGCCGTGATGACCTTCTGGGTACTGGCCGGCAGCGCCATCTGCTGGCTGTGATAGTCAATCTCTGGCGTCGTTGCGCCAATTTTCTGAACCATGAGAGCCAGATTGGCGCCCGCAGGAAGCTGAGTGACGTACTCTTCCACGTTCGCGGCCTGGACGCTAAAAGCTAAACTGGCAGTCAATCCGATGATAAATCTGGAAAATCGCATAATCTCGCGCTAACAACCTGGAAACAAGCCGTCATACTACGGCGCAAAGCCCTGTAAAGTAAACGATGACCCATAGTGAACTTCAGGGTAAAATGCCTATCAAACAGAAAAATTGCCGCTGGCCTGGAAATTTGTTCCGGGTCAGTATTCTTTTTGCTTTTCTCCGGACAGCCAGGGTGGCTGCCAAAGGAAAGCGTTGGGCTGTAGCGCAAGCTGGCCTGAAGGAATGATAGAAGAGGTATAACTCATGCAAGCTATTCCGATGACCTTACGTGGTGCTGATAAACTGCGCGAAGAACTGGAGTACCTGAAATCCGTTCGCCGTCCTGAAATCATTGCGTCGATTGCGGAAGCCCGCGAACACGGCGATCTGAAAGAGAACGCCGAATACCACGCCGCTCGTGAGCAGCAGGGCTTCTGTGAAGGCCGCATCAAGGATATTGAAGCCAAGCTTTCCAACGCTCAGGTTATCGACATCACCAAAATGCCAAACACCGGTCGTGTGATTTTCGGTGCCACCGTGCAGGTGCTGAATCTGGATAACGACGAAGAAACCAGCTGGCGTATCGTGGGTGACGATGAGGCGGACTTTAAGCAGAACCTGATTTCTGTGAACTCCCCGATTGCTCGTGGCCTGATTGGCAAAGAGCAGGACGACGTCGTCACCATCCAAACGCCTGGCGGCGAAGTGGAATACGAAATCATCAAGGTGGATTACCTGTAATCCGCGGATGTTGTCGCAATGTAAAGATAAGAAAAAGGCCGCATAGCGGCCTTTTATCAACGTTAAGAGCGTGGCATTTTGCTCACCTGCCCGCAGAAACCCCTCGTTTTACACATCAAATGTGTTCAATTCAGGTTACTCTTAACGTGGCAGCGAGATTTTACGCTCTGCTGTTGGGCGATACAGAACCAGCGTTTTACCGATGACCTGTACATTACAGGCGCCGGTTTCGCGAACGATAGCTTCCACGATCAGATTCTTAGTCTCGCGATCTTCCGAGGCGATTTTCACCTTGATCAGCTCGTGGTGGCCTAACGCTTGTTCAATCTCGGCCAGTACCCCTTCGGTCAAACCATTGTTGCCAAGCATAACTACCGGCTTGAGCGGATGTGCCAGACCTTTCAGGTGCTGTTTTTGTTTAGTACTCAGATTCATCGTATATTTTTGCTTAGGTTGGGATTGAAAACGGTTCATTCTACCGCCATCTCTCAACTATCGCCAAATCGGCCGTTAAAATTTACTCAGCCGGGTACGATGAACTGCCCCAACGGGAATGTTAAATGACAGGTAAAAAGCGTTCTGCCAGCTCCAGCCGCTGGCTCCAGGAACACTTTAGCGATAAATATGTTTTGCAGGCACAGAAAAAGGGGTTGCGTTCCCGTGCCTGGTTTAAACTTGATGAAATACAGCAAAGTGACAAACTTTTCAGACCGGGGATGACGGTGGTCGACCTCGGTGCAGCGCCCGGCGGATGGTCGCAATATGCGGTGACGCAGATTGGCAGCGGCGGTCGCATCATCGCTTGCGATCTTTTACCGATGGATCCAATCGTTGGTGTGGACTTCCTTCAGGGCGATTTTCGTGATGAATTAGTGCTGAAAGCGTTACTGGAACGCGTAGGCGACAGTAAAGTCCAGGTTGTGATGTCCGATATGGCTCCAAACATGTGCGGAACACCGGCGGTGGATATTCCCCGCGGCATGTATCTGGTAGAGCTGGCGCTTGAAATGTGTCGTGATGTTTTGGCACCGGGCGGCAGTTTTTTAGTGAAGGTGTTTCAGGGCGAAGGTTTCGAGGAGTACCTTAAGGAAATTCGCTCCCTGTTTACGAAAGTTAAAGTTCGTAAGCCGGACTCTTCCCGCGCCCGTTCGCGTGAAGTGTACATTGTAGCGACCGGGCGAAAACCATAACCTGACAATTTTGCACCAATGCCTTGATGGCGATGGTAGGAATTGAAACGGATATAGAGTAACCTGACGCTGTTATTAACATAGTTGTAATAAGAGGTTAATCCCTTGAGTGACATGGCGAAAAACCTAATACTCTGGCTGGTCATCGCAGTAGTGCTGATGTCCGTGTTCCAGAGCTTTGGGCCCAGCGAGTCAAATGGCCGTAAGGTGGATTACTCTACCTTCCTGCAAGAGGTCAATCAGGACCAGGTTCGCGAAGCGCGTATCAACGGACGTGAGATCAACGTTACCAAGAAAGATAGTAACCGTTACACGACTTATATTCCGGTTAACGATCCTAAACTGCTTGATAACCTGCTGACCAAAAACGTGAAAGTGGTTGGTGAACCGCCTGAAGAACCAAGCCTGCTGGCTTCTATCTTCATTTCCTGGTTCCCAATGCTTCTGCTGATTGGTGTCTGGATCTTCTTCATGCGCCAGATGCAGGGCGGCGGCGGTAAAGGCGCTATGTCGTTCGGCAAAAGCAAAGCGCGCATGCTGACGGAAGATCAGATCAAAACCACTTTTGCCGACGTTGCAGGCTGTGACGAAGCGAAAGAGGAAGTAGGCGAGCTGGTTGAATACCTGCGTGAGCCAAGCCGTTTCCAGAAGCTGGGCGGTAAAATTCCAAAAGGCGTCCTGATGGTGGGCCCACCGGGTACCGGTAAAACGCTGCTGGCGAAAGCTATCGCCGGTGAAGCTAAGGTGCCTTTCTTTACCATTTCAGGCTCTGACTTCGTAGAAATGTTCGTCGGTGTGGGTGCGTCCCGTGTCCGTGACATGTTCGAACAAGCGAAAAAAGCTGCACCTTGCATCATCTTCATCGATGAAATCGACGCCGTAGGCCGCCAGCGTGGCGCAGGCCTGGGCGGCGGTCACGATGAGCGTGAGCAAACTCTGAACCAGATGCTGGTTGAAATGGATGGCTTCGAAGGTAACGAAGGTATCATCGTTATCGCCGCGACTAACCGTCCGGACGTTCTCGACCCGGCGCTGCTGCGTCCAGGCCGTTTTGACCGTCAGGTTGTGGTTGGTCTGCCGGATGTTCGCGGTCGTGAGCAGATCCTGAAAGTCCACATGCGTCGTGTGCCTCTGGCACCCGATATTGACGCGGCAATCATTGCCCGTGGTACTCCAGGCTTCTCCGGTGCGGACCTCGCCAACCTTGTCAACGAAGCTGCTCTGTTCGCCGCTCGCGGTAACAAGCGCGTCGTCTCCATGGTTGAGTTCGAGAAAGCAAAAGACAAGATCATGATGGGTGCGGAACGTCGCTCCATGGTGATGACCGAAGCGCAGAAAGAGTCCACCGCTTATCACGAGGCAGGTCATGCGATTATTGGTCGTCTGGTACCGGAACACGATCCGGTGCACAAAGTGACGATTATTCCTCGCGGACGTGCTCTGGGTGTGACCTTCTTCCTGCCAGAAGGCGATGCTATCAGTGCCAGCCGTCAGAAGCTGGAGAGCCAAATCTCCACGCTGTACGGTGGTCGTCTGGCTGAAGAAATTATCTACGGTGTGGAACATGTTTCTACCGGTGCGTCTAACGACATTAAAGTCGCGACCAACCTGGCACGTAACATGGTCACTCAGTGGGGCTTCTCCGACAAACTCGGTCCTCTGCTGTATGCAGAAGAAGAGGGTGAAGTGTTCCTGGGCCGCAGCGTAGCGAAAGCCAAGCACATGTCCGATGAAACGGCTCGTATCATCGACCAGGAAGTGAAAGCGCTGATCGAACGTAACTACGCTCGCGCTCGTCAGATCCTGAACGACAACATGGATATCCTGCATTCGATGAAAGACGCGCTCATGAAATATGAGACCATCGATGCACCGCAGATCGACGACCTGATGGCTCGCCGTGATGTGCGCCCGCCAGCGGGTTGGGAAGATCCAGGTTCGTCTAACAACTCTGGCAATAATGGCACCCCGCAGGCTCCGCGTCCGGTCGACGAACCGCGCACGCCTAACCCGGGCAATACCATGTCAGAGCAGCTCGGCGACAAGTAAGTTTCCGTCACGGAACAGGTCGTTTATGCTTGAAACCCTGGGGCTTGCCCCGGGGTTTTTCTTTTTCAGTTCTTCACCGTAAGACCAGGGACTCAGCCATGAAACTCTACGCCCAGGGCAGCACGCTCGATCTCTCCCATCCGCATGTGATGGGGATCCTTAACGTTACTCCCGATTCATTTTCTGATGGTGGCACTCATAACCAGCTGATTGATGCGCTGAAGCACGCCAATCTGATGATCAATGCCGGGGCGACGATTGTGGATGTCGGCGGAGAATCTACGCGCCCCGGTGCTGCGGAAGTCAGCGTTGAGGAAGAGCTGGAGCGCGTGATCCCGGTGGTTGAGGCGATAGCCCAGCGCTTTGAAGTCTGGATTTCGGTGGATACCTCAAAGCCAGAAGTCATCAGGGAATCGGCCCGCGTGGGGGCGCATATCATTAACGATATTCGTTCTTTGACGGAGCCCGGGGCGCTGGAGGCGGCGGCAGAAACGGGCCTTCCCGTTTGTCTGATGCACATGCAAGGGCAACCGACCACCATGCAGGAAGCGCCAAAATACGATGATGTTTTTGCCGATGTGAATCGCTTCTTTATTGAGCACATTGCGCGCTGCGAAGCGGCTGGTATCGCAAAAAACAAATTGTTGCTCGACCCGGGCTTTGGTTTCGGTAAAAATCTCCAGCACAACTATGCATTACTCGCACGTTTGTCGGAATTCCATCGTTTTGAACTGCCGCTATTGGTCGGCATGTCGCGCAAGTCGATGGTCGGACAGCTGCTGAACGTAGGGCCATCTGAGCGCCTGAGCGGCAGTCTGGCATGTGCCGCGATTGCCGCCATGCAGGGTGCGCATATCCTCCGTGTGCATGATGTTAAAGAAACAGTAGAAGCAATGCGCGTGGTGGAAGCCACTCTGTCTGCAAGGAAAAATAAATACTATGAGTAACCGTAAATATTTTGGCACCGACGGTATCCGCGGCCGTGTAGGCGACGCACCGATCACCCCTGATTTCGTTCTCAAGCTGGGCTTCGCCGCAGGCAAAGTGCTGGCTCGCCATGGCTCACGAAAAGTGATCATCGGCAAAGACACCCGTATTTCTGGCTACATGCTCGAATCTGCCCTGGAAGCCGGGCTGGCGGCAGCAGGGCTGTCCGCTTCCTTTACCGGACCGATGCCGACCCCTGCGGTGGCTTACCTGACCCGCACTTTCCGCGCTGAGGCCGGGATTGTTATTTCCGCATCCCACAATCCGTTCTATGACAACGGCATCAAATTCTTCTCCATCGACGGGACAAAACTACCGGACGCAGTAGAAGAAGCGATTGAAGCGGAGCTGGAAAAAGAGATCACCTGCGTAGATTCTGCTGAACTGGGGAAAGCCAGCCGGATCGTGGATGCCGCCGGCCGGTATATCGAATTCTGTAAAGCTACGTTCCCGAACGAGCTGAACCTGAATGAACTGAAAATTGTGGTGGACTGTGCGAATGGCGCAACCTATCACATCGCGCCGAACGTCTTCCGCGAACTTGGCGCAAAAGTCATTACTATCGGCTGCGAGCCGAACGGCCTGAATATCAACGAAGAAGTTGGTGCGACCGATGTGCGTGCGCTGCAGGCGCGCGTACTGGCCGAAAAAGCTCATCTGGGCATCGCTTTTGACGGCGACGGCGACCGCGTCATCATGGTTGACCACGAAGGCAATAAGGTCGATGGCGATCAGATCCTTTACATCATTGCCCGTGAAGGTCTGCGTCAGGGCCAGCTGCGCGGCGGTGCCGTGGGTACGCTGATGAGCAACATGGGGCTGGAAGTGGCGCTCAAGCAGCTGGGCATTCCGTTCACTCGTGCAAAAGTGGGCGATCGTTACGTGCTGGAAAAACTGCAGGAGAAAGGCTGGCGCATTGGCGCGGAGAACTCCGGGCATGTGATTCTGCTGGATAAGACCACCACGGGTGACGGCATTGTCGCGGCACTTCAGGTCGTGGCGGCGATGGCGCGTAATCATATGACATTGCAGGATCTGTGCAGCGGAATGAAAATGTTCCCTCAGGTGCTGGTCAATGTGCGCTACACCGACGGCGGCGAAAACCCGCTCGATCACGAGAGTGTGAAAAGCGCGACGGCTGAAGTTGAGGCGGCGTTGGGTAGTCGTGGACGCGTGCTGCTGCGTAAATCTGGAACCGAGCCTCTTATTCGCGTCATGGTTGAAGGCGAAGACGAAGCACAGGTGACCGCTTTTGCGCATCGTATCGCGGACGCGGTGAAAGCAGTCTGATTGCTTTAACTGTTTAAAAAGGCGACGCTTGTCGCCTTTTAAGTGCGTCAGGAACCGCTTTTTGCTGTTTTTTTCCGCACTTGATACAATGGCTCAAAATTGCCCTTGCGAAGGCCATTCGCTTTGGTTAGTATTCACACCCGCTTCAGTGGGAAACGTTAATAAATCCCGCTTTAATGGTTGAAGCAATTGGTATGCGGTAATCCCGCAAGGAACAGGTTGATTATGTACGAAGCTCTTCTGGTCGTTTTCCTTCTTGTTGCGATTGGCCTCGTTGGTCTGATCATGCTGCAGCAGGGTAAAGGCGCTGATATGGGAGCCTCCTTCGGAGCAGGCGCATCCGCTACATTGTTTGGTTCAAGTGGTTCAGGTAACTTTATGACCCGCATGACCGCAATTCTGGCGACGCTGTTCTTCATCATCAGTCTGGTTCTGGGTAACCTGAATACCAACAAGACCAGCAAAGGAAGCGAGTGGGATAACCTGACTGCACCGAAGTCAGAACAGACTCAACCTGCTGCACCAGCAGCACCGAGCAGCGATATCCCGCACTAAGTTTTCAGTACCGAGGTGGTGGAATTGGTAGACACGCTACCTTGAGGTGGTAGTGCCCTAACGGGCTTGTGGGTTCGAGTCCCATCCTCGGTACCAATATTCCAGAAAAGAGACGTCGAAAGACGTCTTTTTTTGTTTTTGTCTTTCCCATTCTAGCCCGCAGTTTTTTTATAAATAAAACTGTTCTGTCTGCTCCCGCTATTAATCGATAAAGTCATCGGCGTCTATTTTTGAATCCACTGCAGGAACCGCGACGCCGTGAGAATATCTACTATTGTGACCCTGACGGGAATATTGCTGCTGGCAGGTTGCAGCTCGTCCTCTTCAACCGCTGTTAATCAGATACAGACGATGCCAATCCCTGTGGTACAGCCACAAAATACGGCAGCAGCAGACAGTGCAACGCTGACGTCCTGCTATAAAGAGAACGCGCGGCGTATTAGCGAGCTGGAGTTTACTTTGAAATCTAATATGCTGCAGGGCGTTAAACCGGCTGAAGTGCTGGATACCCACAGCGATGCTCACCGTGTATTTGCGGCGCTGTCAAAGCTTGAACAGATCTCAGCGATGAACGAAAGTTATCATAAAGAAGGGAATGTGGCTGGCCTGAAAGCCATTAACCAGGTGCTTCAACCTCTGAAAGTGGCCGCCTGACGGAAATGCAAGATTGCCGGGTGTCCGGCAATCTTAAGAAGCAGTATCAGAAGGTAAAGTTAAAACCCGCATAGGCGCCATCGGCCAGTTTATTGTCACGATGGTCATGCTTGCCGGCCATATCCATATAGCGATATCCAGCCTCAATACTCATCGATTTAATAATCTTCACACGCACGCCAGCATTGGCTTCAACGTAGTCCTCTACGCCGCTGGAGAGCGAATCTGGCGAGTAATAGCCTTCGCCAAACACAGTGATAAAATCGCCCAGTGGGATCTGAGCGCCGCCGCCTACCGCTACCGCGTAGCCTTCATCACCATCATTTGGATTCAGGTAAAGCGCTTTGCCGCCTACGGTAAACAACACCGGGCCTAAAGGCAGATTTAAACCCATGCCCAGGCCTGCAATATCGCCGTCATCGTCGCTGTGTGCCCAGTTACCGTTGAACGTCAGACCTGGGTTGTCAGCCCCAAAACTGGCGGACAGGTTAGTGAATTCAGTGCCCGCTTCCCCGTGCAGATTGACGGAGGCGTTTGCCGTGGCGGCAGCGCCGAGAGTGGTAATCAGCACCGCCGTTTTCAAATTGAATTTACGCATCTGTTAGTCCCTCAGATAGAAAAAAGCCCGATCGGAGGATCGGGCAAATAAATCAGGTGTTTGCTATCGCGAATAAATTACTGGCCGGAAATCTGCACAACAACGCGACGATCCGGTGCCAGGCAGGAAATCAGGGCATTTCCAGTCTGGTTGTCACAGCTGTTGCCGGTCACAGAATCGCTGGCGCCACGGCCTTCGGTCTGGATGTTAGCCGCAGGCATACCCAGGCTTACCAGCTCGTCGGCAACGGCCTGAGCACGTTTAGCCGACAGCTGCTGGTTGTATTCCGCTTTACCGGTACGGTCGCTGTAGCCGATGACGGTTGTAGACTGGCCTTTAGTAGCTTGCATGTCCGGAGAGTTGTAAAGCTGAGAGATAGCGGCTTTGCCCTGGTCAGTCAGAGTCGCAGAGTCATAACCGAACATCACGTCAGATTTCAGATTGAATGTTTTCACTTCCGGAGCGGCAACAGGCGCTGCAGCAACGACTGGTGCAGCATCTTCAGCCTGGCCGAAACGGTAGACGATACCAGCGGTAACGGAGTGAACGTCAGAGCTCAGGCCGATCTGGTTAGAGTTACCAACGTTGCTCACCCACTGGTATTCCAGGCGGCCAGCCCAGTCTTTGGTAAAGGCGTATTCGGTACCGACGGCAACCACCGGACGCACGCCAGTGTCGAATTTGTTGTGCCCGGCAACGTCGGTTTCAGCACGGTAGCCCATTGCGCCGAAACGGCCATACAGGTCCCAGTCGTCGGTCAGACCGTAGCTGGTCTTCAGGGACATCTGCAGACCCTGGCTTTTCAGTTTCGCGCCAGAAGCACCGTTATTGCCGTTGTACTGGGCGTTGCCGAGGTAGTCGTAACCAGCTTCTACAGCCAGCCAGTTATTGATCTGATAACCACCGAATACGCCACCGCCGACGTTGTCGTGATCAACGTTGAAATCGTTAGAGGGAGCGAGGTCGCGATTGAAACCCTTGCTGGCGTTAACGTCAGCGTAATGAGACCAGCCGAATTTTGCACCGCCGTACCAGGTACCTGCATCACCGGCAGCAAAAGCGGTGGACACAGCGCACGCGTTTAAAACCATCAGAGCGACAAGCGTCTTTTTCATCTTGAACCTTGATCCTGTTATTAAAGCGAATTAATGAATGCTAAATAGCGCAGGCGGTTAAGATATCGATGATTGTTGCTTATTGTTAATTCAATTCAGTTTAATTTTAAATCTGGCGTGATTTTTATTCGCTGGTTTTTCTGAGTGTATGGGAGTGTATTAAAATGTAATTAACCTCCGCTGTGGGAATTCACAGCGGGGGTGGGGATGTGTTTAAAATTTTTCGGGTAGTGATTCAATGTGCTGCAGATAGCCACCGCGGATAAACTGAATATATTTCCCTTTCTTCAGCGCAGAGAGCACGTTCAAAATACTGCTGCGGGATAGATGCGTTCGGTCCTGAATATAATCCAGCATTGACGTCCGCATCCGGGTTTCTTCCGGTAGCAGGATCATTTCCAGCAGATGATTACGGATCACTGAATAGGTACGCTGCTGGACAACCAGCTCGTCACGATAGGTCATATAGGCTGTATGATAGGACAGCAGACGGGTTACATCTTCCCACAGGTTCTGCTCCCTCAGGATAGGGAGGGCGTCATCGGCATCGATACGCAGGAGCGTACAGTCGATTTCCGCCCGCAAACCATGAGTGCGCATGGGCTGGAGTATTTCGGCGATGCCAAACAGGTGGGCTTCGTACACGGTGACCATCAGCAGCCCATCAGAATTACGCAGAATAGAAATTTCGCCGGCTTTAAACAGATAGAGCTGCGGCTTGCCTTTAAAATCCCAGCTTATTTTTTTTCTGGCGATGGCGTTTAGTGGGACCGCATGCGGTTCAAGCGCAGCCAGTAAACGTTCGATAGCTTCTTGCGGGCGGACAGGTTGCGTAATATGCATAGAGATCCTCATGGGTAATGATGATTTCTTTGATCAGAAGTTATAGCCAGCATATTAATGTACAACGCGAGGGGCGGATAGGTAAATTGAGCTTAAAAAACTGCGAGTCTGGCAACTCTTTTCCGATATAAAAATAAAAAAGGCCGGAAAGTCCGGCCTGATAAAAGGAGGCGTTACTTCTTGTTGGCTTGCTCCAGCTGTTCAACCTGTGGCAAACCGTTGACCGCAGAAGCTGAAAGCAGGCCAGTCTTTGCATAGCCGAACAGTTTTTCGCGGGTATCGGTAATATCCAGGTTACGCATGGTCAACTGACCGATACGATCGTCCGGAGAGAAAACAGATTCGCCTTTTTCCATGGTCAGACGTTCTGCTTTATAAGTCAGGTTGTCAGACACGGTGTTAAGGATTGAATAATCATTACCGCGACGCAGCTCCAGCGTGACCTCGCCGGTAATCTGGCTTGCGACCCAACGCTGCAGACCGTCACGCAGCATCAGCGCCTGCGAGTCGAACCAACGGCCCTGGTACAGCAGACGGCCCAGCTGACGACCATGAGCATGATACTGCTCAATAGTGTCTTCGTTATGAATACCCGTCAGCAGGCGCTCATAGGCAATGTGCAGCAGCGCCATGCCCGGGGCTTCGTAAATGCCGCGGCTTTTGGCTTCAATAATACGGTTTTCAATCTGGTCGCTCATGCCCAGACCGTGACGGCCGCCGATGCGGTTGGCTTCCAGCATCATTTCTACATCGTCGCTGAACGTTTTGCCATTCAGCGCTACCGGATGACCGTTTTCGAAACGAACGGTGACTTCTTCAGCCGGGATTTTGACACTTTCGTCCCAGAATTTAACGCCCATGATTGGGTTAACGATTTTGACGCTGGAGTTGAGGAATTCCAGGTCTTTTGCTTCGTGAGTCGCACCCAGCATGTTGGAGTCCGTGGAGTAAGCTTTTTCCACCGACATTTTGTAGTCGAAACCGCAGGCGATCATAAACTCAGACATTTCCTGACGGCCGCCGAGTTCGTCGATAAAGTCGGTATCGAGCCACGGTTTGTAAATTTTGAGCTCGGCGTTGGTCAGCAGGCCGTAGCGGTAGAAACGCTCGATATCGTTGCCTTTATAGGTGCTACCGTCGCCCCAGATATTCACACCGTCTTCTTTCATCGCGGCAACCAGCATGGTGCCGGTCACAGCACGACCCAACGGCGTGGTGTTGAAGTAGGTCAGCCCGCCGGTGGTATTGTGGAATGCGCCACACTGAATGGCGGCAATGCCTTCGGCAACCAGCTGTTTACGGCAGTCGACCAGACGGGCGTTTTCTGCGCCGTATTCCATCGCGCGGCGGGGAATAGCATCATAGTCCTCTTCATCCGGCTGACCGAGGTTAGCGGTGTACGCGTAAGGGACAGCGCCTTTTTTTCGCATCCACAGCAGTGCGGCGCTGGTGTCCAGACCACCGGAGAAAGCGATACCAATACGTTGACCAGATGGAAGATGCTTGAGAATCGTCGTCATAAAGTAAAACCCTGCTTGCCAGACTGTGATGAGGTAAAAGCTTAAGCTCTCACTGCATGTTTATGCAAAATAAGTGAGTTTTCATTTAATCATCTTTTTGGATAAACGGGAAGCTATTCATCTTCTTTCCGCGAAAAAATCCTGTCACACATCGCCAACGTTATGCATAACAACAGCTTTTCATTGCTCATGGCAATAATCAGGTTGGGCGGGTTGACATAACCGCTGATTTCTCAATATACTGCAGGTCGGTTTTACGTCCCGTCTTCGGTACCAAATCCCAGCAGTATTTGCGTTTTTTGCTCAGTTTGAGTAAAATATGCCACGTTTCAGGCGCGGGGTGGAGCAGCCTGGTAGCTCGTCGGGCTCATAACCCGAAGGTCGTCGGTTCAAATCCGGCCCCCGCAACCACTTTCCCTTTGAGTTTTTTTTCAAATATACTCTTCGTAGTCGTCTGGATTTGAAAAAATTCTCTCGGAAAGTACTCCAGATCGCAGTTGCGGTCTTAGGGTTCAGTTATCTAAAGCCCCGATTTATCGGGGTTTTTTGTTATCTGACTAAAGAATAACTGGGCTTTATGCCCTTTTTTTACGTCTTGGGGGTGGGCTTGTCCACTTTAGAACAGAAATTAACAGAGATGCTTACTGCGCCGGTTGAGGCTTTGGGCTTCGAGCTGGTCGGCATCGAATTCATTCGCGGTCGCACATCCACGCTGCGCATCTATATTGATAGTGAAGATGGCATCAATGTTGATGACTGTGCTGAGGTGAGCCACCAGGTCAGTGCCGTCATGGATGTCGAAGATCCTATAACCGTCGCTTACAACCTGGAAGTTTCCTCACCAGGGCTCGACCGGCCTATGTTCACCGCTGAACATTACACACGTTTCCTCGGTGAAGAGGTTACGGTTGTCCTGCGTATGGCGGTTCAGAACCGTCGCAAATGGCAGGGCATTATCAAAGCGGTAGATGGTGAGATGATCACTGTTACAGTCGAAGGCAAAGATGAAGTGTTCGCGCTGAGTAACATCCAGAAGGCGAACCTGGTTCCCCACTTTTAACAGTCTGGATTGAGGTGAAAGGCCCCGATGAACAAAGAAATTTTGGCTGTTGTTGAAGCCGTTTCCAATGAAAAGTCGCTGCCGCGCGAGAAGATTTTCGAAGCGCTGGAAAGTGCGCTGGCTACGGCGACCAAGAAAAAATACGAGCAGGAAATTGACGTTCGCGTAGAGATCGACCGCAAAAGCGGTGATTTCGACACCTTCCGCCGTTGGGTCATCGTCGAAGAAGTCACCCAGCCGACGAAAGAAATCACTCTCGAAGCGGCGCGTTTTGAAGACGAAAGCCTGAACGTGGGCGAATATGTTGAAGATCAGATTGAATCTGTCACCTTCGACCGTATCACCACCCAAACCGCAAAACAGGTTATCGTCCAGAAAGTTCGCGAAGCAGAACGTGCGATGGTTGTTGACCAGTTCCGTGAGCACGAAGGTGAGATCATCACCGGCGTGGTCAAGAAAGTGAACCGCGACAACATCTCTCTGGATCTCGGTAACAATGCTGAAGCCGTTATCCTGCGTGAAGACATGCTGCCGCGTGAAAACTTCCGTCCGGGCGACCGTATTCGTGGCGTGCTGTACTCTGTACGTCCTGAAGCGCGCGGCGCTCAGCTGTTCGTCACTCGTTCTAAACCAGAAATGCTGGTTGAACTGTTCCGCATTGAAGTGCCGGAAATTGGCGAAGAAGTTATTGAAATCAAAGCAGCCGCTCGCGATCCGGGTTCACGTGCGAAAATCGCTGTGAAAACCAACGACAAGCGTATCGATCCGGTCGGTGCTTGCGTAGGTATGCGTGGCGCGCGCGTTCAGGCGGTTTCCACCGAACTGGGCGGCGAGCGTATCGATATCGTCCTGTGGGATGATAACCCGGCGCAGTTCGTGATTAACGCGATGGCTCCGGCAGACGTTGCGTCTATCGTGGTTGACGAAGACAAGCACACCATGGATATCGCGGTCGAAGCTGGCAACCTGGCGCAGGCGATTGGCCGTAACGGTCAGAACGTGCGTCTGGCTTCACAGCTGAGCGGCTGGGATCTCAACGTGATGACCGTTGACGATCTGCAGGCTAAACACCAGGCGGAAGCCCACGCGGCTATCGATACCTTCACCAAATATCTCGATATTGATGAAGATTTCGCGACCGTTCTGGTTGAAGAAGGCTTCTCAAGCCTGGAAGAACTGGCCTACGTGCCAATGAAAGAACTGCTGGAAATCGACGGCCTGGATGAACAGACCGTTGAAGCACTTCGTGAACGTGCGAAAAACGCACTGACTACGCTGGCGCTGGCTCAGGAAGAAAGCCTCGGTGATAAAAAACCGGCTGACGATCTGCTCAACCTTGAAGGTCTGGATCGTGCAATGGCATTCAAGCTGGCTGCCCGCGGTGTTTGTACGCTGGAAGATCTGGCCGATCAGGGCATCGATGACCTGGCTGATATCGAAGGTTTAACCGACGAGAAAGCTGGTGAGCTCATCATGGCCGCACGCAATATTTGCTGGTTCGGCGACGAAGCGTAATAAACTGTAGCAGGAAGGAACAGCATGACAGATGTAACCGTAAAAACGCTGGCCGCAGAAATTCAGACCTCCGTGGACCGCCTGGTACAGCAATTCGCTGACGCAGGTATCCCAAAGCAGGCTGATGATTCTGTGACCGCGCAAGAAAAACAGACCTTGTTAGCGCACCTGAACCGTGAACACGGTTCCGCGCCTGACAAGCTGACCCTGCAGCGTAAAACCCGCAGTACCCTGAGCGTTCAGGGTACCGGTGGTAAAAGCAAATCGGTGCAGATTGAAGTCCGCAAAACGCGTACCTTTGTAAAGCGTGATCCGCAGGAAGCCGAACGTCTGGCTGAAGAAGAAGCGAAGCGTGAAGCGGAAGAACAAGCCCGTCGTGAAGCAGAAGAAACTGCTAAACGTGAGGCACAGGCAAAAGCTGAACGTGAGGCCGCAGAAAAAGCTAAACGTGAATCCGCTGATAAAGCGAAGCGTGAAGTTGCGGAAAAAGACACAGTGAGCAATCAACAGACAGACGATATGACCAAAACCGCCCAGGCTGAGAAAGCCCGCCGTGAAGCAGAAGCTGCTGAGCTGAAGCGTAAATCGGAAGAAGAAGCGCGCCGCAAGCTTGAAGAAGATGCGCGTCGCGTTGCGGAAGAAGCACGCCGCATGGCAGAAGAAAACGAAAAGAACGGCAATGCCAACGCAGAGCCGACTGAAGACACCAGCGACTATCACGTCACCACTTCTCAGCATGCTCGTCAGGCTGAAGATGAAAACGACCGTGAAAGCGAAGCGGGTCGTAGCCGTGGCCGTAATGCTAAAGCCGCGCGCCCAGCGAAAAAAGGCAACAAACACGCTGAATCCAAAGCTGACCGTGAAGAAGCTCGTGCAGCGGTTCGCGGCGGTAAAGGCGGCAAGCGTAAAGGTTCTACCCTGCAGCAGGGCTTCCAGAAGCCAGCTCAGGCCGTTAACCGTGACGTTGTGATCGGCGAAACCATCACCGTTGGCGATCTGGCTAACAAGATGGCGGTAAAAGGCTCTCAGGTCATCAAAGCGATGATGAAGCTGGGCGCAATGGCCACCATCAACCAGGTCATCGACCAGGAAACCGCACAGCTGGTTGCCGAAGAGATGGGCCACAAAGTTATCCTGCGTCGTGAAAACGAGCTGGAAGAAGCGGTAATGAGCGACCGTGATACCGGTGCTGCCGCTGAGCCACGTGCTCCGGTTGTGACCATCATGGGTCACGTTGACCACGGTAAAACGTCTCTCCTCGACTACATTCGTTCTACGAAAGTTGCGTCCGGCGAAGCGGGTGGTATTACCCAGCACATCGGTGCTTACCACGTAGAAACCGAAAACGGCATGATCACCTTCCTGGATACCCCAGGTCACGCCGCGTTCACCTCTATGCGTGCTCGTGGTGCTCAGGCAACGGATATCGTTGTTCTGGTTGTTGCCGCAGACGATGGCGTGATGCCACAGACCATTGAAGCAATCCAGCACGCGAAAGCAGCGCAGGTGCCAGTGGTTGTTGCGGTGAACAAAATTGATAAGCCAGATGCCGATCCAGATCGTGTTAAAAACGAACTGTCTCAGTACGGCATCATCGCGGAAGAGTGGGGCGGTGAAAACCAGTTCGTCCACGTTTCTGCGAAAGTCGGTACCGGCGTTGACGAGCTGCTGAACGCTATCCTGCTGCAGTCCGAAGTTCTGGAACTGAAAGCGGTACGTAACGGCATGGCAAGCGGTGCAGTTATCGAATCCTTCCTGGATAAAGGTCGTGGTCCGGTTGCTACCGTTCTGGTTCGTGAAGGTACTCTGCACAAGGGCGATATCGTTCTGTGTGGCTTCGAATACGGTCGTGTTCGTGCAATGCGCGACGAACTGGGTCGTGAAGTGCTGGAAGCGGGTCCGTCTATCCCTGTGGAAATCCTCGGCCTGTCCGGTGTTCCTGCTGCGGGTGACGAAGTGACCGTCGTTCGTGACGAGAAAAAAGCGCGTGAAGTTGCGCTGTATCGTCAGGGCAAATTCCGTGAAGTCAAACTGGCTCGTCAGCAGAAGTCCAAGCTGGAGAACATGTTTGCCAACATGACCGAAGGCGAAGTTCACGAAGTGAACATCGTCCTGAAAGCCGACGTACAGGGTTCTGTCGAAGCGATTGCCGATTCTCTGCTGAAACTGTCTACCGACGAAGTGAAAGTGAAGATCATCGGTTCTGGCGTAGGTGGTATCACCGAAACCGACGCAACGCTGGCTGCAGCTTCCAACGCGATTCTGGTTGGCTTCAACGTCCGTGCTGATGCTTCCGCGCGTAAAGTGATCGAAGCTGAGAGCCTGGATCTGCGTTACTACTCCGTCATCTACCATCTGATCGACGAAGTGAAAGCAGCGATGAGCGGCATGCTGTCTCCGGAACTGAAACAGCAGATCATCGGTCTGGCTGAAGTTCGTGACGTGTTCAAATCACCGAAATTCGGCGCTATCGCAGGCTGTATGGTGACTGAAGGTAACATCAAACGTCACAACCCAATCCGCGTTCTGCGTGACAACGTGGTTATCTACGAAGGCGAGCTGGAGTCCCTGCGCCGCTTCAAAGATGACGTTAACGAAGTCCGTAACGGCATGGAATGTGGTATCGGCGTGAAGAACTACAACGACGTTCGCGTTGGCGACATGATCGAAGTGTTCGAAATCATCGAGATCCAACGTACTATCGCTTAATTGCTGATGGTAGGCCGGGTAAGCGAAGCGCCACCCGGCAGAAATATCAAAAGGGGGCTAATGGCCCCCTTTTTGTCTGATTTATCTGGAGAATTTATTATGGCGAAAGAATTTGGTCGCCCGCAGCGCGTAGGCCAGGAGATGCAGAAAGAGATTGCTATCATCCTGCAGCGCGAAATTAAAGATCCTCGTCTGGGCATGATGACCACCGTTTCCGGCGTCGAGATGTCCCGCGATCTGGCCTATGCCAAAGTGTTCGTGACGTTCCTGAACGACAAAGACGAAGAAGCGATTAAACAAGGTCTGCGAGCGCTCGGCGACGCATCTGGCTATATCCGCACCCTGCTGGGTAAAGCGATGCGTCTGCGTATCGTGCCGGAACTGACCTTCTTCTACGACAACTCACTGGTTGAAGGCATGCGCATGTCTAACCTCGTGACCAGCGTGGTGAAACATGACGATGAGCGTCGTGTGAATCCGGACGACAGCAAGGAGGACTGATGAGTCGTCCTCGTCGTCGTGGTCGCGACATTCATGGCGTACTGCTGCTGGATAAACCTCAGGGCGCATCCAGCAATGACGTGCTGCAAAAGGTAAAGCGTCTCTATAACGCTAACCGCGCAGGGCATACCGGGGCGCTGGATCCGCTGGCGACCGGGATGCTGCCGGTTTGCCTGGGGGAAGCGACCAAGTTTTCTCAGTATCTGCTGGATTCCGACAAGCGCTATCGCGTTATCGCGAAGCTGGGTCAGCGTACCGATACCTCTGATGCCGATGGGCAAATCGTTGAAGAGCGTCCAATGGCGTTCAGCGCGACGGAGCTTGCTGCGGCACTGGACAGTTTCCGCGGTGATACGATGCAGGTGCCGTCGATGTATTCGGCGCTGAAGTATCAGGGTAAGAAGCTGTACGAGTACGCCCGTCAGGGCATTGATGTTCCACGCGAAGCACGTCCGATTACGGTGTATGAGCTGCTGTTCATCCGCCATGAAGGGGATGAGCTGGAGCTGGAAATTCACTGTTCGAAAGGCACCTACATCCGCACGATTATCGACGATCTCGGTGAGAAACTGGGATGCGGTGCGCATGTGATCATGCTGCGTCGCCTGGCCGTCAGCCGCTATCCCGTTGACCGGATGGTGACGCTGGAACAGCTGCAGGCGCTGGTGGCTGAAGCAGAAGCTAAAGATATTCCGGCGGCACAGCTGCTCGATCCGCTGCTGATGCCAATGGACAGTCCGGCTTCTGACTTCCCGCTGGTGAATTTGCCGCTGTCGTCCTCAGTTTACTTTAAAAACGGCAATCCGGTGCGTACTGCAGGCGGCCCGGCGAGTGGGCTGGTGCGCGTGACGGAAGGCGAAGAAAACAAGTTTATCGGTATGGGCGAAATGGATGATGAAGGGCGAGTCGCTCCGCGTCGTCTGGTCGTTGAGTACCCGCAATAATCACCCGTCTTGCGATAACAGGTCGCTACGAGTAGAATATTGCCGCTTAACGCCTGAACAAAGGTCCGCCTGCGTTTAAGCGTTAATCCTGGGGTCGCTGAATTAGAGATCGGCACCCTTTTTACATTTAAATTTTGGAGTTTAAAATGTCTCTAAGCGTTGAAGCTAAAGCAAAAATCGTTTCCGAGTTTGGTCGTGGTTCTAACGACAGCGGTTCTACCGAAGTTCAGGTTGCACTGCTGACTGCTCAGATCAACCACCTGCAGGGTCACTTCTCTGAGCACAAAAAAGATCACCACAGCCGTCGTGGTCTGCTGCGCATGGTTTCTCAGCGTCGTAAACTGCTCGACTACCTGAAACGTAAAGATGTAGCACGCTACACCGCGCTGATCGAGCGTCTGGGTCTGCGTCGCTAATTCTGGCGAGTTTCAGAAAGAGGGGCCTTTACGGCCCCTTTTTTCAACCAGATGGCAGCAATTCGCCAGAAACTCATGTATTGTTTGTATTGCTTCTGTAAATGATCTTTATTGCAGCGTTTCGCGCGGCTAATGAGAGGCTTAACCCCTTTGTGGTTAGGATTGTCATTAGTCGCGAGGATGCATGAAGATCGGTTCTCAGGACGGAATGCCCTATGGCAGGCCGTCACTTACCCTGAAAGGATAAAATTTTGTTAAATCCGATCGTTCGTAAATTCCAGTACGGCCAGCATACCGTCACTCTGGAAACCGGCATGATGGCACGCCAGGCAACGGCTGCTGTGATGGTTAGCATGGATGACACTGCGGTATTCGTTACCGTTGTGGGTCAGAAAAAAGCGAAACCAGGCCAGGACTTCTTCCCACTGACCATTAACTATCAGGAGCGTACTTACGCTGCTGGTAAAATCCCTGGTGGCTTCTTCCGTCGTGAAGGCCGTCCAAGCGAAGGCGAAACCCTGACCGCGCGTCTGATTGACCGTCCGCTGCGTCCACTGTTCCCGGAAGGTTTCGTGAACGAAGTACAGGTTATCGCTACCGTTGTTTCCGTTAACCCACAGGTTAACCCGGACATCGTGGCAATGATCGGTGCTTCCGCTGCACTGGCTCTGTCCGGTATCCCATTCAATGGCCCTATCGGCTCTGCGCGCGTGGGTTACATCAACGACCAGTACGTACTGAACCCAACCCAGGAAGAGCTGAAAACCAGCAAACTGGATCTGGTGGTTGCCGGTACTCAGGCAGCCGTGCTGATGGTTGAATCTGAAGCCGAACTGCTGAGCGAAGACCAGATGCTGGGCGCGGTGGTCTTTGGCCACGAGCAGCAGCAGGTTGTTATCAATGAAATCAACGAGCTGGTGAAACAAGCCGGTAAACCACGCTGGGACTGGCAGCCAGAAGCCGTCAACGAAGCGCTGAACGCGCGCGTTGCTGGGCTGGCACAGGCTCGTCTGAGCGATGCTTACCGCATCACCGACAAACAGGAACGTTACGCTCAGGTTGATGCAATCAAATCTGAAGTGATCGCGACCCTGGTGGCAGAAGATGAATCCCTGGACGCTAACGAACTGGGCGACATCCTGCACGACATCGAGAAAAACACCGTTCGTAGCCGCGTTCTGGCAGGCGAGCCGCGTATCGATGGCCGTGAAAAAGACATGATCCGTGGCCTGGACGTGCGCACTGGCGTACTGCCACGTACTCACGGTTCCGCTCTGTTCACCCGTGGTGAAACTCAGGCGCTGGTTACCGCGACTCTGGGTACCGCACGTGATGCACAGAACATCGACGAACTGATGGGCGAGCGTACCGACAGCTTCCTGTTCCACTACAACTTCCCTCCGTACTCCGTGGGCGAAACCGGTATGGTTGGCTCACCGAAGCGTCGTGAAATTGGTCACGGTCGTCTGGCGAAGCGCGGCGTGCTGGCAGTGATGCCAACCACCGACGAATTCCCGTACACCGTACGTGTGGTTTCTGAAATCACCGAATCTAACGGTTCTTCCTCCATGGCTTCCGTCTGTGGTGCTTCTCTGGCACTGATGGATGCAGGCGTACCGGTGAAATCTGCAGTAGCAGGTATCGCAATGGGCCTGGTGAAAGAAGGCGACAACTTCGTCGTTCTGTCTGACATCCTCGGTGACGAAGACCACCTTGGCGATATGGACTTCAAAGTTGCGGGTTCCCGCGACGGTATCTCTGCGCTGCAGATGGATATCAAAATTGAAGGCATCACCAAAGAGATCATGCAGGTTGCTCTGAACCAGGCTAAAGGTGCTCGTCTGCACATCCTGGGCGTGATGGAACAGGCTATCAACGCACCGCGCGGTGATATCTCTGAATTCGCTCCGCGTATTCACACCATCAAGATCAATCCAGACAAGATCAAAGACGTTATCGGTAAAGGCGGTTCTGTTATCCGTGCTCTGACCGAAGAAACCGGCACCACCATCGAAATCGAAGATGACGGTACCGTGAAGATCGCAGCAACCGATGGCGACAAAGCGCAGTTCGCTATCCGTCGTATCGAAGAGATCACCGCGGAAATCGAAGTCGGTCGTATCTACAACGGTAAAGTCACTCGTATCGTTGACTTCGGTGCGTTCGTGGCTATCGGTGGCGGTAAAGAAGGTCTGGTTCACATCTCTCAGATCGCTGACAAGCGTGTTGAGAAAGTGACTGACTACCTGCAGATGGGTCAGGAAGTACCGGTGAAAGTTCTGGAAGTCGATCGCCAGGGCCGCGTACGTTTAAGCATTAAAGAAGCGACCGAGCAGTCTCAGCCTGCCGCCGCGCCGGAAGCTCCGGCAGCGGAACAGGGCGAGTAAGGTTGCCATTTGCCCTCCGCATTTGCGGGGGGCGTTGTTCCAGGCAGGAAGCTTGTTTGCGCCGGGGAACAGGACGTTCATCCAATTGTTGTCTTCGGGAGTGGGAAATGAAGCCTTTTTTGCGCTGGTGTTTCGTTGCGACAGCACTCACGCTGGCAGGATGCAGCAACTCTGCCTGGCGAAAGAGCGAAGTCCTGGCGGTGCCACTGCAACCGACATTGCAGCAAGAAGTGATTCTGGCACGTATGGAACAAATTCTTGCCAGTCGGGCTTTAACCGATGATGAACGCGCACAGCTTTTATATGAGCGCGGAGTGTTGTATGATAGTCTCGGTTTGAGGGCATTAGCGCGTAACGATTTCTCGCAAGCGCTGGCAATCAGACCCGATATGCCTGAAGTATTCAATTACTTAGGCATTTATTTAACGCAGGCAGGCAATTTTGATGCTGCCTATGAAGCGTTTGATTCTGTACTTGAGCTTGATCCAACTTACAATTACGCATACTTAAATCGCGGCATCGCGTTGTACTACGGTGGTCGTGATAAGTTAGCGCAAGATGATCTGCTGGCGTTTTATCAAGACGATCCCAATGATCCTTTCCGCAGTTTGTGGCTTTACATCGTTGAGCGGAAGCTCGATGAGAAGCAGGCTGTCGTAGCACTCAAGCAGCGCTATGAAAAATCGGACAAAGAGCAATGGGGATGGAACATTGTCGAGTTCTACCTCGGTAACATTAGCGAAGCAACGCTGATGGACAGACTGAAGGCAGACGCAACGGATAACACCTCGCTCGCTGAGCATCTCAGTGAAACCAACTTCTATTTAGGTAAGTACTACCTAAGTCTGGGGGACAGGGACAGCGCTACGGCACTGTTCAAACTGGCGGTTGCTAACAACGTTCATAACTTTGTTGAGCACCGATACGCATTGTTGGAATTAGCGCTCTTGGGCCAGGAGCAAGACGACCTGGCAGAATCGGACCAGCAATAGCTGACGAACAAATCAGCCCATAATCTTTTTGATTGCCATCACCTTCGCGGGTGAGGGCTTTATTGTTCGTTAATTCACCTAATTTGAGCCGGTTCACACTTTTCAATGAAAATAGTCCCTAATTTTCACGATGAGTTATGTAGACTGGCCGCCATTGATTTTGAGGCACACGTACTACATGGCTGAATTCGAAACCACTTTTGCAGATCTGGGCCTGAAGGCTCCTATCCTTGAAGCCCTTACCGATCTGGGTTACGAAAAACCATCTCCAATCCAGGCTGAGTGTATTCCTCACCTGCTGGGTGGCCGCGACGTTCTGGGTATGGCCCAGACCGGTAGCGGGAAAACTGCGGCGTTCTCTCTGCCGCTGCTGAACAACATCGATCCGGACCTGAAAGCACCTCAGATCCTGGTGCTGGCACCGACCCGCGAACTGGCGGTTCAGGTTGCTGAAGCAATGACGGATTTCTCTAAACACATGCGCGGCGTAAGCGTGGTTGCCCTGTACGGCGGCCAGCGTTATGACGTGCAGTTACGTGCCCTGCGCCAGGGTCCACAGATTGTCGTCGGTACGCCGGGCCGTCTGCTGGATCACCTGAAGCGCGGTACTCTGGACCTGTCTCGCCTGAGCGGTCTGGTACTGGATGAAGCTGACGAAATGCTGCGCATGGGCTTCATCGAAGACGTAGAAACTATTATGGCGGAGATCCCGGACGGTCATCAGACCGCGCTGTTCTCTGCAACCATGCCGGAAGCAATCCGTCGTATTACCCGCCGCTTTATGAAAGAGCCGCAGGAAGTACGTATCCAGTCCAGCGTGACCACTCGCCCTGACATCAGCCAGAGCTACTGGACCGTCTGGGGCATGCGTAAAAACGAAGCGCTGGTGCGTTTCCTGGAAGCGGAAGATTTTGACGCGGCGATTATCTTCGTTCGTACCAAAAACGCGACCCTGGAAGTGGCAGAAGCGCTGGAGCGTAGCGGTTACAACAGCGCCGCGCTGAACGGTGACATGAACCAGTCCCTGCGTGAGCAGACTCTGGATCGTCTGAAAGACGGTCGTCTGGATATTCTGATCGCTACCGACGTTGCGGCTCGTGGTCTGGACGTAGAACGTATCAGCCTGGTCGTTAACTACGATATCCCAATGGATACCGAGTCTTACGTTCACCGTATCGGCCGTACCGGTCGTGCGGGTCGTGCTGGTCGTGCGCTGCTGTTCGTTGAGAACCGCGAGCGTCGTCTGCTGCGCAACATCGAACGTCTGATGAAGCTGACCATTCCAGAAGTCGAACTGCCAAACGCAGAACTGCTGGGCAAACGCCGTCTGGAAAAATTTGCTGCTAAAGTTCAGCAGCAGCTGGAAAGCAGCGATCTGGATCAGTACCGCAACCTGCTGACGAAAATGCAGCCGGAAGGTACTGAAGGTGAACTGGATATGGAAACTCTGGCCGCAGCTCTGCTGAAAATGGCTCAGGGCGAACGTCCACTGATCCTGCCACCAGATGCACCAATGCGTCCTAAGCGTGAATTCCGTGAGCGTGACGATCGTTTCGAACGTCGCGGTGACCGTAACGATCGTGGTCCACGCGCTGATCGTCCAGAGCGTGGTGGTGAAGACCGTCCACGTCGCGAGCGTCGTGACGTTGGCGACATGCAGCTGTACCGCATTGAAGTGGGCCGCGATGACGGCGTTGAAGTTCGTCACATCGTTGGTGCTATCGCTAACGAAGGCGACATCAGCAGCCGTTACATCGGTAACATCAAGCTGTTCGGTACTCACTCCACCATCGAGCTGCCGAAAGGCATGCCGGGTGAAGTGCTGCAGCACTTTACACGTACCCGCATCCTGAACAAGCCGATGAACATGCAGCTGCTGGGTGATGCACAGCCGCACACCGGTGGTGAGCGTCGTGGCGGTGGCCGTGGTTTCGGTGGCGAGCGTCGTGAAGGCGGTCGTGGCGAAGGTCGTCGCTTCAGCGGTGAACGTCGCGAAGGCGGTGCAGGCCGTTTCAGCGGTGAGCGTCGCGAAGGTGGTCGTGCACCACGTCGTGAAGATGGCCCAGTGCGTCGTCGTCCTACCGAAGCGTAATTGCCGACGAAAAATCTACGTTTAAGTACGTAAAGTAAACGATACAGCCCCGGTAATGATTATCGGGGCTTTTTTTATTTCAATCGTACTCGTGTACTGGTACAGTGCTTCGCGTAAACTGACACAACATTGTTTTTATTCTGGAGAGCAGGCGCTATGGCGACATTAACCACCACAGCAACCCGGCCGTCACTGTTTGGCGGGGTGGTGATTATCGGCGGAACGATTATCGGAGCGGGCATGTTTTCACTGCCGGTGGTGATGTCCGGTGCGTGGTTCTTCTGGTCGCTGGCGGCGCTGGTCTTCACCTGGTTCTGCATGCTGCATTCCGGGCTGATGATCCTGGAAGCCAACCTCAACTATCGCATCGGCTCCAGTTTCGACACTATTACTAAAGATCTGCTGGGCAAAGGCTGGAATCTGATTAACGGCCTGTCGATTGCCTTTGTGCTCTACATCCTGACCTACGCCTATATTTCGGCGAGCGGCTCGATTCTGCATCACACGTTCAGTGAAATGTCACTCAACGTTCCGCCGCGCCTTGCTGGGCTGGGTTTCGCGCTGCTGGTGGCGTTTGTGGTGTGGTTAAGTACCAAAGCGGTCAGCCGCATGACGGCGATTGTACTGGGTGCGAAGGTTATCACCTTCTTCCTGACTTTCGGCAGCCTGCTGGGACACGTGGAAGCGCCAACGCTGTTTAACGTGGCTCAGCAGAACGCCTCGTACCTGCCTTATCTGCTGATGACGCTGCCGTTCTGCCTGGCTTCGTTTGGCTATCACGGTAACGTACCGAGCCTGATGAAGTACTACGGCAAAGATCCGCAGACCATCGTAAAATGTCTGGTCTACGGCACGCTGCTGGCGCTGGGCCTGTACGTCATCTGGCTGCTGGGGACGATGGGTAATATCCCGCGTCCTGAATTTATCGGTATCGCGCAGAAGGGCGGTAACATTGATGTGCTGGTGCAGGCGCTGAGCGGCGTGCTGAACAGCCGCAGTCTGGATCTGCTGCTGGTGGTGTTTTCTAACTTCGCGGTGGCGAGCTCTTTCCTCGGCGTGACGCTCGGCCTGTTCGACTATCTGGCAGATCTGTTTAAGTTTGATGATTCCGGGAAGGGACGTTTTAAGACCGCGCTGCTGACCTTTGTGCCACCGGTAGTGGGTGGTCTGCTGTGGCCGAATGGTTTCCTGTATGCGATTGGCTATGCAGGATTAGCGGCAACCATCTGGGCTGCGATTGTTCCGGCGCTGCTGGCGCGTAAATCCCGTAAGCGTTTTGGTAGCCCGCAGTTCCGCGTATGGGGTGGCAAACCGATGATTGCCCTGATTCTGCTGTTCGGCGTGGGCAACGTGGTAGTGCATTTCCTTTCGAGCTTTAATTTGCTGCCGGTTTATCAGTAACGGTGCTACCTGTTCCCCTCTCCCCGGCCCTCTCCCCAAGGAGAGGGAGAAACCGATCTATCCCCTCTCCCTGGGGAGAGGGTTAGGGAGAGGGTTAGGGAGAGGGGGAACTGCCTGTATTGCTCTTACCCCAACAACTCCCGCTTCACATCCATCGCCAAATCAAACGAATGCAAACGAGCCTGGTGATCGAAAATCTGGCCGTTAACCATAATCTCATCCGCCTGGGTTTCCCGCAGCACAGACTCCAGCCCGTGGCGCACTTTGGCCTTATCACCAACAACAGACATTCCCAGCGCCCGATCGACGCCGTATTTCTCTGCCGGTGACCAGAACTGATCCATATTCTGGATCGGTGGTGGCAGCTGTCCGGTTTCGCCTCTGCGCAGTTTCACAAACGCCTGCTGCATGGAGGTAAACAGGAATTCAGCGTCGCGGTTGCTGTCTGCGGCAATGATGTTGATGCAAACCATCGCATACGGCTTTTCCAGCCGCTCAGACGGTTGGAAGTTGGTGCGATAGAGCTGGAGGGCCTGGAACAACATATCGGGAGCGAAATGTGAGGCAAACGCGAACGGCAGACCCATCTGCGCGGCGAGCTGTGCGCTGTAAAGACTCGAACCAAGCAGCCACACCGGAATCTTCTCGCCGTAGCCCGGAACCGGACGCACCTGCGGATTCGGATCGCGGGCATCAAACCAGTCCACCAGTTCGGCTACATCGCGCGGGAAGTTATCGATATCACCGCCCATATGACGGCGCAGTGCTCGCATGGTCGGCTGATCGCTGCCCGGTGCACGTCCGAGTCCCAGATCGATACGACCGGGATACAGCGTATTGAGCGTGCCAAACTGTTCGGCAATCACCAGCGGCGAATGATTAGGTAGCATCACGCCGCCGGAGCCAAGATGCAGCGTGGTGGTGTTAGCAGCCAGATAACCAATTAAAACAGACGTCGCCGCGCTGGCGATGCCGGTCATATTGTGATGTTCAGCCAGCCAGTAGCGGTGGTAACCACGCTTTTCAGCAAGGCGGGCAAGATCGAGCGAATGGGCAAAAGCGTCTTTGGCGGCTGAACCCTGAGGGATCGGGGCGAGATCCAGCAGCGAAAAGGGGATCGATTTGTCAGTCATAACAGCTCACTTTGTCATCGGTACATTTGTTAATAGTGCATTAAAAAATGATAACCATGGTTAACAAAGTGAGCTTTTTTACTTATGCCTGAAGCTCCAGCCCGGCCAGACGACGCCAGTAGCCGTTACAGTCACTGTTAGCTTCAAGCTGCAGCGGGGAGGAACCGTTTTCATTCGCGCGGAAGGCATCGATCATGGCTAATGTTTCTGTGCCCAGAGGTGAGAGACGAACCATATCAACGAGATTGTGCATTGAGTTCAGATCGTTACCGAGGTTATAAACATAGCCGCTCATGGTCTGAATGCCGTTCAGCACAAACACCTGCTGATTTTCCTGCGACAACATGCTGCGCCCGTTTGGGTATTTGATGCAGCAGGTTTCGCATTCATCCTTAGGCAAGTCTTCCGAACGTGCGGTAAAGCAGCGTGCGGAATAAGCCAATGGCAGATGTCCGTAGCTCAGCACTTCCACTTCAAATTTATCGCGGATCCCTAGCTCGTCACACTGGGTGAGCAGATTCACCAGCCAGTCGCGGGACAGCTCCACAGGCATACACCAGCGCACCATGCCCTGTTTTAGCAGCAGGCGCAGCGTTACCGCGTTATAGCAGTTCAGTGCATGCCCGGCGACAAACGGCAGATTGCGTTCGGCGCAGAGATTCACCACGCCAAGGTCGCTGGCTTCAATCAGGAAGTCGCCGTTGTCGACATAGCGTTTAAGCTCGTTAAGCTCAGAAGACGCCTGAACCAGCGCTAGCGTGGACAGCACAACCTGCTTACCGCTGCCGGCGAGAGTTTTCGCCATGTCGAGCCAGTCACCCACTTTCGTTGCGCGGCGCTTGCTGCACACGGCTTCGCCCAGATAAATAGTATCGGCGCTGCTGTTGGCAGCCTGCTGGTAAAAATCTTCCAGCGTCTCTTTCGGCCAGTAATAGAGGACTGGCCCTAATGAATATTTCATCGTCTTCCTTACTGCCATTTACGGTGATAAGCGCCAAGCGTGGTCTGGGTGCCTTCGGACATTGAGCCGAGCGTGTCCATCCAGGCAGCCTGCGGCACAAAGTTTTGCGGATCGGCCATACAGCGGTCGATCGCCTGACGCCACACTTTCGCTACCTGGCTGACATACGCCGGGCTACGCTGACGACCTTCAATTTTCACCGAGGCAATATTCGCCGCCAGCAGCTCCGGCAGCAGTTCCAGGGTATTCAGGCTGGTCGGTTCTTCCAGTGCGTGATATCGCGCCCCGTCTACCAGATAGCGGCCTTTGCACAGCGTTGGATAGCCTGCATTCTCGCCTTCGTCATAGCGGTCGATCAGCACATCATTCAGACGAGATTCCAGACCCTGAGGCGTTTGCTGCCAGCGAACGTATTTTGCCGGAGAGCATGCACCCACCGTGTTAGGCGACTCCCCCGTTAAATAGGAGGAGAGATAACAGCGCCCTTCAGCCATAATGCACAGGCTGCCGAAAGCAAAAACTTCCAATGGAACTGGCGTGACGCGCGCGAGTTGCTTAACCTGATGAATAGAAAGCACACGCGGTAGCACCACGCGGGCGACGTCAAAGTGACGGTGATAGAAGCGAATCGCCTCTTCATTGGTCGCTGAAGCCTGCACCGAAACGTGACGCTCAATATGCGGGTAGCGCTCGGCGGCGTACTCCAGCATGGCGATATCGGCGAGGATCAGCGCATCGGCGCCCAGCTGCGCCGCCATGTCCACCGCACGCTGCCAGCGGGAATAACCGTCGGGATGCGGAAAGGTGTTAATGGCAATGTGCAGCTTGCGACGGTGCTGGTGCACAAAGCTCACCGCCTCCTGCAGCTTTTTCTCGGTGAAGTTCAGGCCGGCAAAATGGCGGGCGTTGGTGTCATCTTTCAGGCCGATATAGACCGCGTCGGCGCCGTTTTCGATGGCCGCCTTAAGCGCCGGGAGGTTTCCGGCAGGGCAGAGCAGTTCCATAATGTTTCCTGAAGACAGCGACCCGCAGGGCCGCAGAATTGTTAACGAACTGGGATTTTAGATAACCCATCGTCGACAATTTTTGATTTAAGGCAGTTAAAAGCGCATTGATGTTGCCAATAATGCCGCCTCTGCCATACCAAATTGTTGATTTATGCCGCTATGTGATTTCACGGATGTGGCAGAATATCCTGACTATTGCATTGAGGGAGTAAAGCTCGTGTTGGATAAACTGCGTTCACGCCTGGTACAGCTGGGCCCGACTCTGATGAGTGTCCCGGTGAAGGCAACGCCTTTTGCTTTGAAACGTCAGGTGCTGGAACAGATGCTAAGCTGGCAGTTCCGCCAGGCGCTGGCAGACGGTGAGCTGGAGTTCCTCGAAGGCCGCTGGTTGAGTATTGAAGTGCGTGATATTGGTCTGCGCTGGTTTACCTCGGTTGAGAACGATCGTCTGATCGTCAGCAATAATGCTGAAGCCGATGTCAGTTTTAGCGCCAACGCCAGCGATCTGCTGATGATCGCCGCACGTAAACAGGATCCCGATACGCTCTTCTTCCAGCGCCGTCTGGTCATTGAAGGCGACACGGAACTGGGGCTGTACGTTAAAAATCTGATGGACGCCATTGAGCTTGAGCAGATGCCGAAAGCGCTGCGCATAATGCTGCTGCAGCTGGCGGACTTTGTCGAGGCGGGACTGCAGACTCCGCCGCAAACCAGACAGACATCGGTAGGTGAGCCATGCTGATTCGAGTTGAAATTGGGATTGATGCACCGGGGATAGACGCCCTGCTGCGTCGCGAATTTGAAGGCAGCGGCGAAGCGGATTTGGTGCATTCCCTGCGGGAAGATGGACTGATCACGCTGGGCCTGGTGGCCACGGACGACGAAGGGCAGGTTGTTGGCTATGTGGCCTTCAGCCCGGTCAGCGTTGAAGGTGAAGAGCTGCAGTGGGTCGGCATGGCGCCGCTGGCTGTGGCAAAAGAGTATCAGGGCCAGGGTATTGGCCGTCAGCTGGTGTATGAAGGGCTGGACTCGCTGAATGAGTTTGGTTATGCCGCTGTCGTCACGCTCGGCGATCCGGTGCTCTACGGTAAGCTGGGCTTTGAACCGGCAGCGCGTTTCGACTTACGCTGCCGCTGGCCGGGAACGGAAGCCGCATTCCAGGTCCGCCCGCTGGCCGATGATGCGCTGAATGGCGTGCATGGCCTCGTTGAGTACTGCGACCACTTCAATCGTTTCTGAGGCGTTCAAGCAGCGCTTCAAACGCCATCTCACCGCTGACGAGGCGCTCTTTCTGAGGCTTCGTCAGCTGCTTAATCCGGAATTCCACACGCAAAGCCAGTGAGTGTTCGCCAACCTCATGGCTAAAAGCCAGCGCCAGTTCTCCCTTTCCTCGCAGCGCCTTTGCGCCTTTGCCACACTGATGTTGAGCAAAGCGACGCATCACGTCTTTGGTGATGCCGGTATAAAGGCGATTATCCGCGGTGCGAATCAAATAGACGAACCAGCACACGTTCCTGCTCCTGTGTTAAGGTGAGCGCACCATAGCACGCGGGAGAGAAAAAATGGAGTCACTGACGACCATCAGCCGATGGCTTGAAAAACAGCACGTTGTCAGCTGGAGTGTGGCCAAGGACGGCGAGCTGTGGGCCGCCAGCGCGTTTTACCTCTTCGACCGGGAAAGCGTCTCGTTTTATCTCCTCAGTGAAGAAAAGACCCGCCATGCTCAAATGAGTGGCAGGAGCGCGCCCGTTGCCGGAACGGTCAACGGCCAGCCCAAAACCGTGGCTCTGATCCGCGGGGTTCAGTTCCGTGGTGAAATTCGCCTGCTCGAGGGCGAAGAAAGCGCGACGGTACGTGAACGCTACAACCGCCGCTTTCCTGTCGCAAGAATGATGCCTGCGCCCGTCTGGCAAATCCGCATTGATGAACTGAAATTCACCGACAATACTTTGGGTTTTGGTAAAAAATTCCACTGGTTACGGCAGGGATAAACCATGGCAACAGTACTGATCACCGGAGCGACCGGGTTAGTGGGCGGACACTTACTTCGTCTTTTGACCCAGGAACCACGCATCACCCGGATTATAGCTGCCACCCGACGACCGCTTCAGGATCCGCCGATAGATGTCATCAATCCCTGCGATCCGCAGCTGACCGATGCGCTGGCAATGGTTAATGAACCCGTTGATAAAGTGTTCTGTTGCCTGGGGACAACCCGTCGTGAAGCGGGCAGTAAAGAAGCCTTTATCCACGCGGATTACACGCTGGTGGTGGATACCGCTCTGGCAGGACTCAGGCTGGGAGCGAAGCAGATGCTGGTGGTCAGTGCGATGGGAGCAAACGCGCAATCGCCTTTTTTCTACAACCGCGTGAAAGGGCAAATGGAAGAAGCGCTGATTGCGCAGAACTGGCCGTCGTTGACCATTGCCCGCCCATCTATGCTGATCGGCGAACGCCATGTTCGGCGGACGAATGAATCTATGCTGGCGCCGCTATTCAGCCTTCTGCCAGGCAACTGGAAAGCCATTGAAGCGCGGGACGTGGCGAAAGCGCTGCTGCATGAAGCGTTTTCAGAAGGGAATGAGGGCGTAACTATTCTGTCATCGGCAACGTTACGAGAGATAGCGGCCCGGAGCCAGATGTAAGAAAGCCCGATTGAAATCGGGCCTTTTTGCCGGATGTGCTACGCTTATCCAGCCTACAGTTCACGTTTTTCGTAAGCCGGATAAGGCGAAGCCGCATCCGGCGCTCAACTGCTTAGTTGATGTAAGTAAACGCCGTAGTGACGTGCTTCACGCCGCTGACGCGGCTGGCGATATCCGCAGCGGCTTTACCTTCACGCGCGGTCAGTGAGCCCATCAGGAACACTTCGGCATTTTCGGTAGTGACTTTCACCGCAGAAGATTTCACCTGATCGCTGCCCAACAGCTGGGAACGAACTTTAGTGGTGATCCAGGTATCCGAAGAGGCGGTTCCCAGGCCAATCGGCTGGCCCTGGCGGATTTCGTTAAACACCTCGGTGGTACCATCCACACCCATGGCAATCTGCTTGGCACGGGAAGCTAAATCGGTCGACGGTGACTGGCCGGTCAGCAGGACTTTGCCCTGCCACGCCATCACGTTGACGCGGGCTTCTTTCTTCAGTTGTTCATCTTTATTCAGGGCGCTGTTGACGCGCAGTTCCAGCGTGCTGTCATCCACCTGAGTCCCCACGGTGCGCGGGTCGGTGGCGGCTTTAGTGCCTACCGCAGCGGTTCCTACAACGGCCGCTGCGACACATCCCTGAAGCAGCAGTGCAGAAATAAGGACTGCGAGGGGCGAGAATGCCTTCATGTGTACTCCTTAATCGTCCTGGTGTGGGAAGAGCGTATTATCAATCAGATCGCACAGACAGTTGACCGTCAGCATGTGCATCTCCTGGATGCGCGAGCCACGGTGCGAGGGGATACGGATTTCCACATCCTGTGGCCCTAACAGGCCAGCCAGCTCCCCACCGTCGTAGCCGGTCAGCGCAACGATGGTCATGTCACGCGTCACGGCGGCTTCAACGGCCTTCACGATGTCACGGCTGTTTCCTTTGGTGGAAATCGCCAGCAGCACGTCACCGGCATGGCCGAGTGCACGTACCTGTTTTGCATAGACTTCATCGTGAAGACGATCGTTAGCAATCGCGGTTAAGACCACATTATCGGTATTAAGTGCAATCGCAGGTAAACCAGGGCGCTCTGTTTCGAAGCGATTGATCATGCAGGCAGCAAAATGCTGTGCATTGGCGGCAGAGGTGCCATTGCCACAACAGAGGATTTTGTTGCCGTTAAGAAGGGATTGCACCAGCGTCATTGCGGCCCGGGAAATGGCGTCCGGAAGCGCTTCGGCTGCTGCGATTTGAGTCTGAATGCTTTCCGTAAAGCAGGCTTTAATTCTGTCGAGCACGGTGTCCCTTAATTCTTTCAATGAGGCTATGCGCCAAAAGCGTTTTTAAACCATTCGAGATGATTTCCGGTGAAGGCTACCACATCGAACCGGCAATCCGTAATTTCAAAACTCCCATTGTGGCGGGCAAGCCACAAGCGGGCGGTCTGTAATAATTTCGTTTGTTTGCTGCGTGTCACACTGGAAGCCGCGCCGCCGTAGCCTCCGGAGGTCCGAAAGCGCACTTCAACAAACACGGTGGTGGCTCCGTCCTTCATGATGAGGTCAATTTCGCCGCCGCGCTCGCGGGCGTTAGCGGCGATAAAACGCAGTCCTTTGCCTTCCAGCCAGCGGCGCGCGGTTAATTCCCACGCGTCGCCGGTCTGTTTACTGTTTAGTTTGCTGCTACCACCTGTCCCTGCTGGTATTTGAGCCATGACAACTTCCTGTTGATCACACAATCCTGAGTCGCCGTCAGATCGCCGGTGTTGCCGTTGAGCTCAAAGCCCGGCACCTGACGCATCTGCGAGAAGTGATTCGCCAGCGCCCAGGCATCGACGCCCATGGCATACAGACGAGCCAGTGAATAGTCATTATGCACCGCTCCCAGAGCCTGCTGCATCAGCGCCGGGTTGCTGCCTGCCAGCATCGGGATTTCGCTGTACTGCAATCCGTCCATTTCCAGACGGAAATCCGGGCCTGCGGTGCCCTGCGCGCTGCGGGAGCTGGCGTACAGGGTTGCGCCACTCTGGCTGCCGTTGCGCATGGCGATCATCGGCTTGATATAGGCGATTTCATCCGGTGTGGCGACAATATACGCCGCATCCACTTTGCCACCGCTGCTGATTTGCGCATCGCTTGGTGGTGCCGGGATAGTCAGGCCACCAATGGTGACGCCCTGCTGCTGTGGCAGGCTGGCGCTGACCGGACTGCCGCTCAGAGCGATACCACCGCCGCCATTCACGCTGCCGCGCAGCTCATTCAGAGAACCAAACTTCTGCTGCAGAACGACACCGCCGCCCAGCTTCTGCCACTCCTGAGCAAACGCGTTAGCCACGCGGTCACCCAGCGCGCTGCGTGGGATTAGCAGCAGAGGAGCCTGCTTGCCCTGATCGTGGATATGACGCGCCGCATCGCGGGCTTCATCTTCCGGAGAGAGCGCGAAATAGCAGATATTAGCGCGGTTATCGACAGTTTCAGGCTGATTCAGCGCCAGCACGTTGAGGCTGGTGTTGCTCTTAATCACGGAATCAACGTCG
Source organism: Enterobacteriaceae bacterium 89 (assembly GCA_014156375.1). GTDB lineage: Bacteria > Pseudomonadota > Gammaproteobacteria > Enterobacterales > Enterobacteriaceae > Scandinavium. The sequence continues at coordinate 128,885 of RQJH01000005.1, forward strand.
TTTTTCAGCAGTGGGCCGACGACCAGAGAAGCGCCGTCCTGCTGAACCTGATTGAGGATCTGATCCAGCGGTGCGGCGGTGGTGTCGTACACTTTAATTTCTGTGGATGGATTAGCTGGCGTAGCGGCTACGGCAGGCTGGGCAACAGGCTGAACGGTGCCGTCAGAGCTGGCTGGCGCAGCTGGTGTTGCCGTATTAACAGCAGGCTGAGGCGCTGCGACAGGTGCAACGACAGGCGCTGGCTGCTGAGGCGCAGCAGCAGGTGCTGTGGTCTGTGGAGCTGCTGCCGGGGCGGTACCAGTGCCTGGTGCCTGTACCGGCTGCGCTTTGGTGCCCACTGCTGAAGGGCTGTTGGTCAAATCGGTTACTTCAGCCTGGGAAGGGCTAACGACGGCATTATCCTGCACGTTAGCAGCCTGAGCGGATTGCTCCGGTACGGCGCTGCCGCTGACGCTACCCGCAGTGCCATTCTTCGCGGCTTCAAAGCCCTGCTGGATAGTGCGTCCAAACACCGCCGCCTGGCCGTTTAACGGCAGCAGAAGGGCGATTTTCGCCGTAGAGGCTGGTTTGAAATTCTGCACGTTGGTGAGCTGGGTTGGCAGCATCGTCGCGCCAGGGTTCTGCGGATAGCGGGTTTTCCAGTCCTGGATCCCGGCTTTCATCATGTCCGGATCGTTGCGGTTGTCGAACCACACGCGCTGAAGATCCAGCCAGCCCTGCAGCACGTTTTCATCGGCGTTGATCACCAGCGCATTGGCCTGATCTTTGGTCATCGAAGAGAGCGCCTGCCAGGTGGCATCGATATTCTTTTGCTTATCCTGCGGGGAACTCAGCAGCGGCTGCTGAGCAATCAGCGCACGCAGCAACGGCAGGGAAGGTTTACCCTGCTGCGAGACAATCACGTCCTGCCAGAAGCGAGGCTGCTGATTGCCCTCAAGGCTGCCCGGATCGATCTTCGCCAGCAGCGCCTGCGCACCGGCAAAATCTTTCTGCGAAAGCTTAATTTCGACCGCCAGCAGAGACTGCTCCTGACGCTGAGCGGCATTCAGATCCTGCGGCAGCTGGCCGTAGAGTTCCAGCGCCTGCTGGTTCTTGCCCTCTTTCAGCAGTGCACGAATGGCGAGTAATTGCCAGTTGGTCTTGCTATCATCTGAACTTTGCTGCATCTGCTGCAGGTAGTAACCAGAATCTGCCTGCGCACTGCCTTCAAGATGCGTGGTGCTTTGGTCAGCGCTTTGCTGGGTGCCACAGCCGGCGAAAAGAAACGCGGCCAGCACTACAGGCAGACAGCGCGCGGCTTTAGAACGAAGAAATGTTGACGGTACCATAAGTATCCAGTGATATTTTTTTTGCTCAATGCTCAATATTAAATCGGCAATACGGACTAAACAATGAAACAACGCGAATCAGCGGACAATTCTCAGGGTAAACTTTTTATCGTACCCACTCCTATCGGCAATCTTGGCGACATCACGCAGCGCGCGCTGGATGTGCTCAAGGCTGTCGATCTGATTGCCGCTGAGGACACCCGTCATACCGGTTTACTGTTACAGCACTTCGCGATCAGCGCCCGCATGTTTGCGCTGCACGACCACAACGAGCAGCAGAAAGCAGAAACGCTGGTGGCGAAGCTGAAAGAAGGGCAGAACATTGCCCTGGTCTCTGACGCCGGCACGCCGCTGATCAACGATCCTGGCTATCATCTGGTGCGTACCTGCCGTGAAGCGGGCATTCAGGTTGTTCCGCTTCCTGGGCCTTGTGCGGCCATAGCAGCACTGAGTGCCGCGGGGCTGCCGTCCGATAAGTTCTGCTATGAAGGTTTTCTGCCTGCGAAATCCAAAGGCCGCCGCGATGCGCTGCGCGCGCTGGAAAACGAACCTCGCACGCTTATCTTCTACGAATCTACTCATCGTTTGCTGGAAAGCCTGGAAGATATCACCGCCGTATTGGGCGAATCCCGCTACGTGGTGCTGGCCCGTGAAATCACCAAAACATGGGAAACCATCACCGGCGCGCCCGTAGGAGAACTACTGGCGTGGGTGAAAGAGGATGAAAACCGCCGTAAGGGCGAAATGGTGCTGATCATCGAGGGCCATAAGGCGCAGGAAGATGAGCTCCCGGCTGAAGCGCTGCGTACTCTGGCACTGTTGCAGGCCGAACTGCCGCTGAAGAAAGCCGCTGCGCTGGCCGCCGAAATTCACGGCGTGAAAAAGAATGCGCTTTATAAGTATGCTCTGGAGCAGCAGGGTTAAAGACAATGAGCCGATATCAGCCGCCTTTTTCTATCACGCCAGCCATCCTTAATCTTGTGATTGAGGTCGGCGAGCTGTTAGGTCATTGGGCGGCTACATCAGGCTACTCTTCCCCTTTGCTTCGCAAAGAGAATCGTATTCGAACTATCCAGGCCTCCCTGGCCATTGAACACAACAGCCTGAGCACTGAACAAGTGACGGCCATTATGGAAGGGAAGCGGGTCCTGGCTCCGGCAAAAGATATTCAGGAAGTCAGAAACGCCATTCTGGCCTATGAAGCGCTTCCCGGCTGGAAAAGTCATTCTCTGAATGATTTGTTAAAGGGCCATTCTCTGTTGATGAGGGGGCTGGTGGATAATCCTGGCGTGCTGCGTAGCGGCGATGTTGGTGTTTATCGGGGAACAAAACTCGTCCACATGGCACCTCCGGCCTCCCAGGTTTCGCGGCTGATGAACGAGCTGTTGGCGTGGCGAAGTGAAACCGATCTTCACCCTCTGGTTGCCAGTTCTGTTTTTCATTACGAGTTTGAATTTATTCATCCTTTTACCGATGGTAATGGAAGAATGGGCCGCTTGTGGCAGACGTTGATACTGAGCGAATGGCGAGCGGAATTGGCCTGGCTGCCGGTCGAAACGCTTATTCATCATCAGCAGGAAAGTTATTACCAGGTTTTAGGCGCATGCGACAGAGTCAGCGATTGCACAGCCTTTGTGGAATTTATCCTGAAGAATATCGTGGCTGCTTTGCAGGAAAACATTCAGAGTCGTTCTGCTGCTGGCAACGTGTCGGAAGAAATGTCGGGAGAAGTGTCGGAACAAATCGCATTTTATCTGACGAAAACTGAGTCGCTAATCCGCAAGCTTCTGCAACAAAATGCCAGCCTGACGGCTAACGAACTGGCGGCAGAACTTGAAATGTCACCCCGTACGGTCGAACGGCACCTGAAAAAGTTACAGGAAAAAAAAGCCATCTGTCGTATTGGCGCGACAAAAAATGGCCACTGGCAGGTTTTGTAAAAGTTGAGTATCCAAATCATTTTGGCCCGGCATTCAGCCGGGCCATTTCAGATTTACTTCTCCGGGCTGGCCTCAAATACCAGCGTTTCCAGCGGTTTCAAAGTGATCACCACTGCGGCGCTGTAATGCTCTGGCACGCTGCTGTTGCTGCCGTAAACAGGCTTCAACGTGAACTTGCCCGCTTCGCCCTGTGGAATTTCAAACGCCTTGTTCAAATCCAGGTAGAAGCTCTGCGGCTTGTCGGACGGGTTACGCAGGCCCAGAACGGCTTTTTCTTTACTCCACGATGCCCAACCATAAACTTCCAGCGCCGTCGGGTCACCGCCCACCCAGTGAGTATCCACCAGCACGTCGGCGTTATCGCGTGACCATTTCGCGGCCTGGGCCAGCGTGTCCCATTTAGCTTTGTTGAGCATGGATGGGGTGATGTACAGCTCCTGCAACTGGGTTCCTGTCGCAAAGTAGCTCCAGACCTGATCGGCAAAATCGCTGTCGGTCTGCACTTTTTCCAGCCCGTAATAGGCGTGTTCCGCACTGACGATGCCGTGATACATCAGCGAGTTCAACGGGAACAGCGGGCCCTTACGCACGATGGAGCGGTAGGTTTCCGCATCGCGATAGGTCATCCATTGCTGGACAGGAGAACCCACACCGTAAAGGTTGATGTCATCGCCCTGGCGCCAGATGGAATCGGCGTAAAGCAGCCAGGATGGACTGGCGTCTGTGCCGGTGGTCAGGTTGATAAACAGATTGTGGTTGGCCTTACGCATGTTTTCGAGTAAATCGACCGAGGCATCAAAGTCGGAGGCAAACTGGCTGCCTTTGATATGGGAATTGGCGTTACCCATTCCGTCGAGTTTGAACGAACTGATGTGCTCATCTTTAATCAGCTTCAGGATTTGCGTGCTGAAGTTTTTGTAGTAATTCGGGCCGGAGAGCGCCAGTTTGCCGTCGACGGTTTCAAAACCGTACTCTTTGGCATGCGACACGCGGATATCGCGCGGCTTGTTGTAGCCGCCCCACGGTGATAGCCACAATCCAACCGAGCTGTGCAGACTGTCGGCTTTCTCGCGCACTGTGCCGAAGCCGTGGCTGAAGGCCGGGCCGAACAGCCAGCGACCGGTGCGATCGTCCCAGCCGTCATCTAACAGGAACGCGTCCAGCTTCACGCCGCGACCTGTGATGAACTCCTTATTCCACTCATCCATTCGGCCCAGCACTTCCTGTTCGGTGTAGGTCGTGAAGAACCCGATATCCATCCAGCTGTTGTAATGCAGATAAGGCTTATAGGCGCGAGGACGCACGGCTTCAACAAACTGGTTCACGCTGCGGCGCAGCTGGTTGGTTTCCGGAAAGGTGCCGAACATCACGCTATAGCTGACAGGTGATTCCGGCTGAATAGGGGTTTTCAGTTCGACGTTGAGGTTAGTGGTGGCCTCATAGGCGTAGGTATTGACGATGGGCTTGTTGGGCAGAATAAAGAATGAATCTGCGACAATCGGCGAGCTGTTAATCGCTCCGTCAACGTACGGTGCCTGCGCCTGTCCCTTCGTCGGGAAGAAGGTAATTTTTGCAACGTCACGCGCCTTGCCCACGGAGGCAATGGAGTAATCGATGCTGGCGTATTTTCCTTTCAGCAGATTGAGGGTGACGGTGACATTAAAATCAGGATGGGTGTAATCAATCCTTATTGCATCGTCCTGTTTTTCAACGTGCTTGATTTTAAAGTCCGATGATTTGATGACCGTCTCGTCGGGCAGGGTAAGGAAAAACAGCGACAGCGGCGACAGCTGGTGGCTGGAATGGCTGTCCTTAATGACGGTGGCTGAACTGGCATCGTCAAAAGTGATGGCTATATTGTCGTTATTCAGCGAATAGCTGGCGGCGCACGCAGCATTGGAAACCAGCAGGGCGAGTAATGACACATTCAATATTTTCTTCATCGGTCAGAATTCCTTTTTATGTTTTACAGGATCCCGAGGGCTGACCCCAGAATGGCAAGAACAAAAGTTACGGCGATAAGTAATACGGGATGCGCTTTTTTGGCCCGTAACAGGTAATACATCAGCAGCGTGTAACCCATCGGCAAAATATTCGGGAAGACTTTGTCAAAGAAGTCCTGTTGCAGCGCAACTTTATGCGTCGCGTCGATGGCGAAAGAGGTCACCACGTTAATATGGACATAAGATGCGATCAGCCCGCCGATAACCGTAATACCGAGGATCGTGGCGGAGCGGGCTATCATCTGCGAGTTCTCTCGCACCTTATCGATAGCCTTAACGCCGACGGAATAGCCAATATGCGTCCAGCCCACGCGTAAAAAGAAAATCGCGAGATAGACGGCGAAGAATAAAATTGGCCCAAGCAAATTTCCCTGGCTGGCAAAAGAGGAGCAAATCCCGGCCATAATCGGCAGCAGCGTGAACCAGAATATGGCATCACCTATCCCGGCTATCGGGCCGAACAGCGCTACCTTCAGGCCTTTGATGGTGTTTCTGTCCTCCCCTTTTTCTTCCATTGAGATCAGCAGTCCCATCAGGAAACCGACCAGATTAGGGTGGGTGTTAATAAACTCCAGATTGTCCTTCATCGCGGCGCTGAGACCGGCTTTATCGTTTTTATAAATCTTCTTCAGCAGGGGCAGCATGGCCCAGGTGAATCCCCCGGCCTGCATGCGCTCGTAGTTGAAACTCGCCTGCAAAAGCGAAGAACGAAATCCCAGACGGGTGATGTCTTTTTTAGTGACTTCAGATGCCATTGCTGTAGTCCTCTTCTTCATTTTTACGGGTTTCTACCGGCGGCTGAGCAGCCAGCTTCGCTTTCGCATTGAAAAATTCGTAGACGGCAAAACCTGCACCCAGAACGGCGACAGGCAGCAGGTTGCTGACCTGGATGTAGCAAACGAACAGGAAGCCCGCGATCAGATAAGGAATGTACTGAGCTTTGAACATCACCCGCAGCAAAAGGCCAAAGCCGACGGCAGGCAGGATCCCACCCGCCACTTCAAAACCGTGAGTCAGCCAGCCGGGCATCGCTTTGACCAGCGCCTGCATGGCACCCTGAGCCAGATAGGTACACAGAAACGCAATGGCGGCGTAGGCCAGTGCGACAATCAACATGGTGGTCCAGTTCAGGCGGGCGAAAGCGCCGGTATTGGCTTCTTTGGCGTACCTGTCGGCCTTGCTCATAAACAAGGAGAAAGCCGAGTAGAAAAAGAGGATCACGTACTGCATCAGCAGGCTGAAAGGCAGGCCCAGCCCGATGGCCGTTTTGGCATCTACACCCGTTGACCAGGCGATAACCGTGGTCATCACGCCCGCCATGATAGGGTTCGGTGGCTGCACGCCCCCGGCCGGAGTTAGCCCGGCAAACGCCAGCTCGGTCAGGCCGCCGGTGATTAAACCAATGTGAATATCACCAAGAATGGCGCCGGTCAGCGTACAGACAATAATCGGACGAAAAAGAAAGAGAGCTTCCAGCCAAAAATCTATCCCCAGCACAAAAACAAGTGCTGCCAGGGACAAGCCCTGGATTAATGTTATTTCATGCATGATCTGCCTCGTAATTATAGTAATTAAAGAGACTGCAATTATTGTGGAATATTTTCTTTGCTATCCCCGGGGACATCCTGAATAAAGACTTTAATGCCCTGGCTTTGAATAAAACGCAGATCGGCCAAATCGTTGTCGTCGACATAAACCTTGCTGCTGATCTGTTTTTTCCCTTCGGAAAAATGCATGTTGCCGACGTTGACATCTTTCAGCGGCACGCCACCTTCAACCAGCTGTCTGACGGTCTGCGGTGTGCGACAGATAAGGAATATTTTCTGATGAGGAGCTGCCTTGCTGATAATTTCGGTCGTTTTAGCCACCGAGAAAAAACGGATCCCGAAGCCATAAGTCTCTGCGGTAATACCCATCAGCTTTTGCTGCAGTTCATCTTTCGCCACCTCGTCATCCACCACGATCAATAAATTCGCGCCAATCGCGGAGGTCCAGGTGACGCCGACCTGTCCGTGGACCAGTCGGTTATCAATACGCGTCAATAAAATATTGGGATTGCTCATAGATACTCCTGTCGTCAAAGTCAGGGGGAGCAGAAGCCTGCTCCCGATAAATATCAGTAGTGTTTCACCATCCGTTGTATTGCCTGCTCCAGCCAAACGCGCTGGGTTCCAAAGTTAATACGTAAATAGTTTTCGCCGTTTTGCACGTAGTGACTGCCATCCTCAATCACCACGCCTGCCTGGCGGGCAAAGTGCTGGGTTAATTCAGTGGCGCTGCGAGGATCGCGACTGACGTCAACCCAGGCCAGATAGGAGGACTCCGGGTTCATCATCTGCCACTGGGGAAAATGCGTGCTGATGGCATCCGTTAACCACAGGGCGTTGCCGCGCAGGTACTGGTTGAGTGCATCCAGCCAAGGCAGGCCCTGCTGATAGGCGAGAATGATCCCCCAGACGCCAAAAATGTTCGGTGAGGTGATGGAGTTCTTCTCCAGCTGCTGGCGGAAGCGCTGGCGTAAACGCGCGTCCGGAATAATGGAGTAAGAGGTTTTCAGCCCACCGAGATTGAAAGCCTTATTAGGGGAAGTCAGTAAAATCAGGTTGTCATGGGCGGCGCAGCCGGAAGCCAGACTGCTGACGAAAGTGCCTTCCAGAATGTGCTCTGCATGCACTTCGTCAATCATCAGGATCACACCGTAGCGCTGGCACAATTCCGACACCTGACGAATTTCCTCTGCGCGCCAGATACGCCCGGATGGGTTATGCGGCGAACAGAAAAAATAGAGCTTAGGCCGATGAGTGCGTAGCTGCTCCTCCATCAGGGTGAAATCGAGCTGGTAGCGATTATTTTCCGCTCGCAGAGGATTCGCCAGTACGCGGACACCCTGACGTTCAGCCGCCATGGCGAACGGATCGTAAACCGGGGTGTTCATCATCACCCAGTCACCTGGCTGGCAGAAAGCCTGCACCGTGTAGTGCAGGGTTGAAACGGTGCCGTAGGTCAGCGTGATCCACGATGGATCTACGCTGACTTGATGGCGCTGCTGCTGGAAGCCCACGACCGCAGCGTAAAAATCTTCGAAGCACCAGGTATAGCCAAAAGTGCCGTGCGCCACGATACGCTGGAAACCTTCAATCACCGCCGGTGGCGAGGTGAAATCCATGTCGGCGATCCACAGCGGGATGAAATCTTCCGGCACGTCACCAAAGCGGGAGCAGACAAAATCGTGGTCCCACTTGCGGCATTTGTCGCTCTTACGTTCGATAATCTGGTCAAAATCAAACACGGTAATCCCCTGTTAAATTAAGGCTTCAATGCCTGTTTTTACGCTTTGTACCTGCGGACCGATAATCACCTGCACGCTGTGCGCGTCCAGCACCACCACCGACAGCGCCCCGGCGTCTTTCAGCGCCTGTTTGTCGACCTTATCCATCTCTTTCACTACCAGGCGCAGGCGGGTAATGCAGTTGTCCAGGGAGTCGATATTCTCTTTGCCACCGAGCGCACGCAGGATCAGACCGTGATCGTATTTTGATTTACCACGGGCTTTACCGTTAGCGGCGACAGCCTGAGTGGCGGCCTGCGGATCCTCTTCACGGCCCGGCGTTTTGATGTCGTGCTTGAGGATGTACCAGCGGAAAACGAAGAAGTAGATGGCAAACCACACTACGCCAACCGGCAGCACCAGATACCATTTCGTCGACAGCCCCTGCATCACGCCGAAGATCAGCAGATCGAGGATCCCGCCGTCGGTGTTGCCGATGGTGACGCCCAGTAACGCCATCACCATCAGCGCCAGGCCAGACATCACGATGTGGAAGGCATACAGCGCCGGCGCAATAAACAGGAACAGGAACTCAATCGGCTCAGAAATCCCTGTCACCACGGAGACCAGCACGCCGGAGAGCAGCAGCCCTTTAATGATTGGACGATTTTCCGGGCGCGCGGTGCGGTAAATGGCATAGGCCACCGCAGGCAGGCCGAAAATGAAGGTTGGCATGAAGCCCTGTGACAGGAACGCCGTCACGTGTGGGCTGAACGGCAGGCCCGCTTTCAGCTCGGCATAGAAGATGTTCAGCGCCCCGGCCACCTCATGGCCGTTGACCATCTCAATGCCACCTGCCGGGGTAAAACGCACCATCGCCAGCAGGATGTGATGCAGACCAAAGGGTTTAAGCAACAGCACGCCCACGCCGTACAGGAACGGCCCGAAGACGCTGGTGCTCTGGATCAGATGACCAATTCCGGCGATGCCCAACGCCACGTATTCCCAAAGCAGTGGGATCGCCAGACCAACCAGCGACAGGGTCAGCGCGGTGATGATAGGAACAAAACGGATACCGCTAAAGAACGCAAAGGCATCGTGCAGGACCGTGTCCTGAAAGCGCTCATGCAGGAAGTAAGTGATAACCCCAACCACGATACCGCCCAGCACGCCCATTTCCAGAGTCTGGATCCCCAGTACAATGGACTGTCCCACCTGCTTCATGGTAGCGGGATCGGCAAGCTGGTGGGTTGCCGTCAGATAGAAATTGATACTCATGTTCATCAGCATATAGCCGACGAAACCGGCAAAAGCGCCAACCGCTTTATTGCGGGTCGCCAGCCCCATCGGGATGGCCATGGCGAACATAATCGGCAGATAGGTGAAGGCGAATCCGCCCACCATCGCGATAAAACCAAAGGTCAGCTGGGTGAGTTCGCCCCCCAGAAAGGGAAAACTTTTGATTGTTGAAGGGCTGGTGACTGAGCTACCAATCCCCAACAGAAGGCCCATAAAAGCCAGCAGAGAGACGGGAAACATGAAGGTCTTTCCCAGACTTTGAAAGAACGCCCAGGCTCTCGATTTAAACGACTTTTCCTGTGTCATCGGGTACTCCTCGGAATTATTAATTTTAAAGGAAGGCGCGTTCTGGCTTAAGAACGCACCTTCGTTTTTGCGAGGCTTATAGTTATTTTGTTTTATGTGAATCAGGCTTCAGCGGGCAGCAGCAGGCGGTTGGCCGAGCCGCAGACCGCGATTTTGCTTCTCACCACTTCTTTCATCGCATCCATACCGACGCGCATGTAAAAGCGGGGATCGTTGCCGTCTGGGTTATCGGCAAACCATTTTTTGACGGCGGCGGCGAAGGCAATTTTCAGCTCGGTCGCCACGTTGACTTTGCAGACGCCCAGCTCGATGGTGCGGCGAACGAAATCATCCGGAACGTCGCTCGCGCCGTGCAGAACCAGCGGCACCTGTACCACTTCACGGATTTCCGCCAGGCGCTGGAAATCAATTTTCGGGCGCTTGGTGTACAGGCCGTGGGCGGTGCCGATGGCAACGGCCAGGCTGTCGACACCGGTCAGCTCTACGAAGCGTTTCGCTTCCTGGGGATCGGTGAGGAAGGCGCTCTCTTCATCAACGTCCATATCGTCTTCCACGCCGCCCAGACGGCCCAGTTCAGCTTCCACGCTGCAGTCGTTGAGATGGCAGTAATCCACCACGGATTTCACCAGCGCCACGTTGTCGGCGAAGGGGAAGTGGCTGCCGTCGATCATGGCGCTGCGTACCCCGCCTTCGACCTTGCGGCGAATATCCGCCAGCGATTCATGATGATCCAGATGCAGCGCCAGCGGCATGTCGTAGGTTTCGGAGTAGGCGGAACACAGCGCGTAGATCTCATCAAAGGCGATGTGCTTAAAAGTGCCTGGCGTTCCGGCGAGGATCACCGGCGATCGCAGTTCGCTGCACACTTCAAGGATCGCCTGGATCGTCTCGGCGTTATGAATGTTGAAGGCAGGCACCGCGTAGCCTTTGGCCTGGGCATCCTGCAGAAGATATTTAGTGGAGATAATGCTCATGGTGCGTTCCTCTCAGGCTGTCCAGGGGTGAATAACGACGCCTTGCACCACACGGTTAACGGTACCGCTGGCAGAAGGGCTATCAGGGGTATTTCCGCAGTGCAGCGACTCGCTGAGGGCGAAAGCCTGGGCGTACATCAGGAAACAGAAAGCCTGTTCAACGTCGGCAAAATGACGGGCAGCAGGCAGCAGAATGTGTGGACCGGCAGCGATAGCCGGATCGTTTTCAGCGCTGATAGCCACGACCCGCATCGCCAGATCATCGCGGCGCAGCTCGTTTAACAGATCCAGATCGTACTGACGGGTGTAAGGATGGCTGGAGACAAACACGACAATCAGGGTTTCACCGTCGACCAGCGACTTCGGCCCATGGCGGAAGCCGGTTGGTGAATCGTGGAAGGCCGCCACTTTCCCGGCGGTGAGCTCTAACACCTTCAGCGCTGATTCGCGTGCCGCAGCCTGCAGGCCACCGCTGCCGAGATACACCACGCGTTTCCACGGTTCGCGGCCGAACACGCTGCCGCTGAAATCTGGCAGGCCGTTCAGGATCGTCTGGCAGCGATCGGCTACGTCGCGGAAGGAGCGGCTGTTGATCGTTTCCGGGGCAAAAACAGCCAGGCAGCTCGCCATCATCGTGGTGATGCTGCTGGTCATCGCGAAACCGCGATCGTGGGTTTCCGCAGGCATCAGCAGGGCGAAAGCGTTGTCGCTTGCAAGCGCATCCTGATACAGCGATCCGGCTTCGTTACAGGTGATCGCCAGGTGATAGCATTCGCTGACGAACTGATTGGCAAGCGTTACGGCTGCTACGCTTTCCGGGCTGTTGCCGGAGCGACCAAAGGAGATCAGCAGCAGCGGACGGTCACTGCTCAGGTAGTCCATCGGGTTGGTGACCAGATCGGTGGTGGCGACGGCGGTAAAGTCTTTTCCGGTGTGGCGCGAAAGCCAGGGAGCAATAATATCGCCGATAAACGCCGAAGTGCCTGCGCCGGTCAGGACGATCCGTAAATTGTCTTTGCGCAGCAGGGGAGCAAGAAAGTTGTCGAGTGCCTGACGAACACTGTCGATATGGTTTAACGATCGCATCCAGCTGCCAGGCTGCTGGCGGATCTCTTCTTCAGTCCAGGTGCCGGTTCTGGCGGGGGCAGGGGTATAGATTTCGGGCATGACGCATTCCTTGAGTGAGGTGAAATCCACGGCTGGCGGTCATCGCTTTCGACTTTTGCCTTTCGTTTCGTTTCACTTGATCAGATAAGTCGTTAAATGAAATCTACAGAAAAGAAATCGAAACATCAATGTGTGAAAATGAAATAAAACGCAAACTGTGATCTACGTGACTTAATGAAATGTTAGTTATCGAAAGGCGTTTTAAAGAAAGAAAACGAAAGAAAAGGCCTCTGCGCGGAATGACAGAGGCCTTAAAGGGAATGGTTTACAGAGAAATGGCCTGACCTTTCACCCAGATGTGTTGCAGGTGAAGGCCAGTATCCAGTGCGATCAGGCTGGCCTGTTTTCCGCTGCGGATCGTACCTAAGCGATTGTCGACGCCGAGAAGCCGGGCAGGATGCAGTGAAGCCATCTGAATCGCGTTTTCGGGGCTGACGCCAGCCAGTTCAACCATATTTCGCACCGCAACATCCAGCGAAAGGGTGCTTCCAGCCAGACCTCCGCTGGCCGTGCGGACTACGCCATCACGCATTTCAACGTCATACCCGCAAATGTCATACTTTCCATCCGGCATGCCGGCGGCCCGCATGGCATCGGTAATCAGCACCGTTCGCTCTTTGGCACAGCTACAACACAGGCGCATCGCGGCGGGGTGAACATGATGACCATCGGCAATCAGTTCCAGCCACGCGCGCGAGTCGGTCAGCCCGGCTCCCACCATGCCTGGCTCCCGGTGATGCAATCCGGTCATACCGTTAAAGCAGTGCACCAGACCGTCCGCCCCGGCGTCGAGAGCGGCCTGAGTTTGGGCGTAGGTTGCCGCACTGTGCCCGAGCATAACTTTCACACCGCGCTCCTTCAGATGCCGTATCGCGGCCAGCGCACCGGGTTTCTCCGGTGCTAACGCCACCACGCGCAGCGTTTGCTGCGAACAGGCAATCAGATCGTCCAGCTCTTCCGTGTTCAGCTCGCGAAACAGCTCTGGCGGATGGGCGCCTTTGTTCTGCGGCGTGAAATACGGTCCTTCCAGATAGCTGCCCAGCACTTCGGCACCCGGTCCGCCCCACTGCTGGCGGCGGGCAATACGCATCAGAGCGGCTTCGATTGCCGGACGCGGCGCGGTGACGGTTGTCGGCAACCACGCCCCCACACCTTCACGCGCTTTGTGCATCGCTAGTTTATCCAGCGCTTGTGGGTCTTCATCCATCACATCAACGCCGGCACCGCCGTGAACGTGCAGATCAATATAGGCCGGGCATAACAGCTCTGCATCATATGCCATCATCCCTGCCGGGATCGGTTCAACAGCGGTGATGATGCCATTCTCAATGCGCAGCTGAAGATTTTCCCGCCAGCCCTCTTCGGTGAGCACTCTTCTGGCGCGGATCCAGTCGCTCATATCCCTTCCTCAACGGCCTTTTCTTCTTTACAGCGTCCCAGCTCATCGACAAGGCTGGTCAGGCCGCGATGCCCGCACTCCAGCGCCTGCACGCGGAAAGCCTCGCTGCTGAGACCATCACGATCCAGCACCATCTCCAGCAGAAGCTGTAGGTTCGTTCCGGTGATCACTTCCCGTCCGGGCTGCTGCATAGCCAGCGTAGAGGCGACGCGGAACGGCGTGCCGCCGAGCAGATCGGTCAGAAAAATAATGTCGTATTGCGGATCAAGCTGGCTAATCGCCTGTTCCATTTGCGAGGTCAGCAGCGCGGTGCTCGATGTCTCCGGAAAATCAATCGCGACAAACTGGGGCTGATCGCCCAGGATCTGCTTCATCGCCCGTTCCAGACCGCTGGCAAAGCCGCCGTGGCCGCTCAGAATAATGCCTAACATGAAATATCCTCGTGTTTACAGGAAGTGGGCAAATTTACCGACGATGCCCAGCACGACGGTCAGCGCAATCAGACGCAGTGGGCTCCAGCCCCGGCGGACCAGCCAGTACATGCTCAGGGTGTAGACCAACGGCAGGAAGGCTGGCATCAGCTTGTCAATCACGTCAGCCTGCAGCTTGACGACCGCATCCCCGGCTTTGATTTCCAGCGTGGTGTTCAGGCGGACATAAGTGGCAACCAGCGCGCCGATCACTGTCATCCCGACAATCGATGCGGCATGTCCGACCTTTTTGGTGTTGGCTTTAATCAGCGGAATGGCGGCGACACCCATCCGGTAAGCATAGTGCGCCAGCCCGAAACGCAGACCGAGATGCACCACGTTGAACAACAGCAGGAACACCACCGCGCCAAGAATTGAGCCCTGTAGCGCCAGGCTGGCACCAATCCCGCCGCAGATTGGCAGCAGGGTGAGCCAGAACATCGCATCACCGATGCCGCCCAGCGGCGCACCAACGGCAATTTTGGTGCTCTGAATGCTGTTAACGTCCTGCTTCGAGCGCTCCATCGCCAGAATGATGCCAATCACGAAGGTCACCAGGAATGGATGGGTGTTGAAAAAGCCCATATGTCCTTTCATGGCGCGAGCGAGATCGCGTTTATTGGTGTGAATTTTCTTCAGCGCGGGCAGCAGTCCATACAGCCAGCCGGAAGCCTGCATACGCTCGTAGTTGAAGGAAGCCTGTAACAGCATGGAACGCCAGGCCACGCGGTTGATATCTTTTTTCGTCAGCTCCGCGCCGAGCTTTTGGTCTTCATAAATGTTTTCATTCACGCCGCTCAGCAGCGACGTCTCTTCGCTGTTTGCAGCGGGCAGAGTGGTCTGGTCAGATGCCATCTTCAAATTCCTCTTTCGGTGACTGAGGGGCTTTCGCTTCCGGGTCTTTACGCATCAGGTCAATCAGCGCCATCGCCAGCGCGGCGGCGGCAATCGCCAGCACCGGCAGTTTCAGCCAGGCCGCGGCGACAAAGCCGACGATGAAATAAGGGATGTAGACATTCTTCATCATGATTTTCAGCAGCACGGCGAAACCGATAGCTGGCATGATGCCGCCAGCGACGCCGAGGCCGTCAATCAGACGCGCAGGCAGGACGTCGATTGCCGTTTTGGCGTGCTCCGCGCCGAAGTAAATTGGCAGGAAAGCGCAGAGGAAGTAGAAAACGCCTAACGCCAGCAGCGCCAGATAGTTCACGCGCTCGATGCCGCGAGTGTCGGCGTTCGCCGCCATGCGATCGCAGCGGGACATCACTCCGGACATCACCGAGAACAGGAAAGTGATCCCCATCTGTACTGCCACTGCGAAAGGTACCGCAACGCCGACCGCCACTTCCGGCTTCACGCCCGTGGAGATAGCAAAGGCCGTGCCGACAATGGTACCGATGATTACGTTCGGCGGCTGTGCGCCCGCCAGAGGTGCCAGACCCATCCACACCAGTTCCAGCGTCCCGCCGGTGAGGATCCCGGTATGCAAATCACCGAGGATCAGGCCGACCAGCGGCCCCAGCACCACCGGACGGTGCATGTGGGTTAACCCGTTGAACATATCCAGGCCAGCAATAAAGGCGAGTATGCCTAATGCGAAAGCCTGTAGCAGACTGATTTCCATTGTGAATCCCTCAGAGAAGTTTATAGAGATCCAAAGCCGGTTCCGTTGGCACACCCTGCACGAAGCAGGCGACGCCTGCCGATTTCAGGCCCTGAAAAGCCGAGATGTCCTGAGCATCGACGGAAACCGTTTTGGCAATCTGTTGCTTACCGTTGGCAAAGTGCATGTTGCCCACGTTAATTCGATCCACCGGTACGCCGCCCTCAACCAGGCGGAGGAAGTCCGCAGGAGAGCGGCAAACCAGCAGGATTTTTTGCCGGTCGGCGGCGCGGTGGATGTTGTCGATCACCTTTTGGATCGTCCAGAAGCGCACGGCGATACCTTCCGCCAGCACCATCTCCATCAGGTTTTGCTGCACCGTATCTTCGGCAACCTCATCATTGGCAACCAGCACCAGGTTGGCCCCGGCAAAACCGACCCACTGCACCCCGACCTGACCGTGGATCAGGCGTTCATCAATGCGGCTAAGTACGATATTTGGCATAGTTCTTTTCCTTATTAGCAGGTGCAGGCTGCGTGGTACTGGCGCAGCACGTCCTGGATATGATCGATGATCAGCGCCTGCGGCGTGGCAGCAAGCTTGCCTGCGCGAACTGACGGATACTGCAACGGCAGATACTGGCTGATCAGCGGCAGGGGAATTGGAGTATCGGCGAGGTGACGAACCAGGCGGGCAAAAGCCTCATCGATTTGCGCGTCTGGCCAGTAATAGCGCACCCGGTCGGAGTAGCTATAGCCGCGCGCAAGACGGCGGGCATTGCTGTCGCCGTGATAATGGCTCTGCCAGTATTCCGGCTTATCCAGCATCACATCGTCCAGCACCTGGCGCAGGCCGGAACAGGCTTTCGCCGCCAGCAGCTCTTCCTCAATGGCAGCCAGCGAGAACAGGGCTTCCCGCAGGGCAAAGGTGAGCGCTGGGCCGACTTTCAGGATCGCAAAGTGGTCGACAACCAGCTGGCGCAGGGATTGCGTAGTCTGATAATCGGTGGAGTGGGCCTCAAAGATCAGAGTGTCGTAATCTTCCACCATTTTGCTCAGTGTCACGGCTTTTTCTGGTCGATAGTCGATGACGTGGGTATGGTCGAACTCCACGCCGGGCTGCACCACCAGGCCGATAATCCTTGGCCACAGTGCACTCAGGCCTTCCGCTTCGAAAGCCTGATAATGCGCCCGCAGGGTGGCCTGCGCGGCTTCAGGCGTTGTGACTGCCAGTTCGCTCAGCGTTTCATGCGCTCCGCCCGGAACCGGCACTTCGGTGCCAATGACATACACCAGATCGGAATCACCAAAGTGGGCCACGCAGGTCTCTTCCGCTATTTTGGCCAGCCGCGCGGCGCGGGCGGCCACGATGGCGTCCGTCAGCGGAACAGGATCGTCAGCGCAGGACATACTGCAGTCGAGGTGGATCTTTTTGAATCCGGCGGCAACATAGCTTCTGATCAGGTCGTCAGCGTTGTTCATTGCCTGATCGGAGGGTAAAGACTGCCAGCGGTTTGGCCCCAGATGGTCTCCGCCAAGGATCAGATCCTCGCGTGGAAAGTTCAGGCGTTCTGCCATCTGGCAGACAAAACCGTGAAAATCGGCGGGGGTCATGCCGGTATAGCCACCAAACTGATCGACCTGATTGGACGTGGCCTCGATCAGTAAGCAACTCTGCTGCTGGTGGGCAAAACGGATGGCGGCTTCCAGTACCAGAGGATGCGCTGAGCAGACGGCGTAGATCCCGACGGGTATGCCTTGTTTATGTCGCGCAACCATTTCTGTTAGATGTTTCACTTTCCTCTCCAATGCCTGGTTATTCATCAGTGTTCTTTCGTTTTGTTTCATTTAATCCTGCATTAGTGCAGCGTAAAAATAAAACGAAAGATAATAGTTTTCCGATCTGTTTCACAAAAGAAACATAATGAAAGGTGTCAGCAAAAGACAATCGTCTCCTGAAGCCGGGTTCAGGACTTGCATTCCCGCAAAAGAAAGGTGTTAATAGAGCAATCGAAATGAAATGAAAGAAACGAACTAAGGATCTGTTATGAGTAGCGGTGAAATGTCCGCAGATAAGCGTGTTTCCGGTACCAGTGAAAGGCGGGAACAGATTATCCAGCGGTTGCGGCAGCAGGGAAGCGTGCAGGTCAACGATCTGTCTGCTCATTTTGGCGTTTCAACGGTGACCATCCGCAACGATTTGGCGTTTCTCGAAAAGCAGGGCATTGCGGTCCGTGCTTACGGCGGCGCGCTGATCTGCGACGGTAACACGCCAGCGACGGAGCCTTCCGTTGAGACCAAAAGCTCGCTTAATACTTCACTGAAACGTGAGATTGCCAGCGTGGCGGCAGGGATGATTAAACCGGGGCATCGGGTGATCCTCGACTCCGGTACCACGACCTTCGAAGTGGCCCGCATGATGCGCGAGCATCATGACGTTATCGTGATGACCAACGGCATGAACGTGGCAAATGCGCTGCTGGATGCAGAAGGCGTGGAGCTGTTAATGACGGGAGGGCACCTGCGTCGCCAGTCGCAATCTTTTTACGGCGACCAGGCAGAGCAATCCTTGCAGAATTACCACTTTGACATGCTGTTTCTCGGTGTCGATGCCATTGATACCGAACGCGGTGTCAGCACGCACAATGAAGATGAAGCGCGTCTGAACCGCCGGATGTGCGAAGTGGCGGAGCGCATTATCGTGGTAACGGATTCCACGAAATTTAACCGCTCAAGCCTGCATAAAATCATCGATACACCACGCATCGACATGGTGATCACCGATGAAGGGATCCCGGCTGACAGCCTGCGCGAGCTTCAGCGCCTGAGCATCGACGTTATCCTGGTTAAAGAGTAAGCCAGAGTAAGGCTGTGGCGGAGCCCGCGATGGTGAAGGGTGACATTCGCTGGCAAACCCTCTATACTTCGCGCCGAAGCTGACCAGACAGTCGCCGCTGAGTCGTCGTCCCTTCGGGGAGACGGGCGCAGGGGAGGAAAGTCCGGGCTCCATAGGGCAGGGTGCCAGGTAACGCCTGGGGGGGAAACCCACGACCAGTGCAACAGAGAGCAAACCGCCGATGGCCCGCGCAAGCGGGATCAGGTAAGGGTGAAAGGGTGCGGTAAGAGCGCACCGCGCGGCTGGCAACAGTCCGTGGCACGGTAAACTCCACCCGGAGCAAGGCCAAATAGGGGTTCACATGGTACGGCCCGTACTGAACCCGGGTAGGCTGCTTGAGCCAGTGAGCGATTGCTGGCCTAGATGAATGACTGTCCACGACAGAACCCGGCTTATCGGTCAGCTTCAACTTCTACAGAAAACCCCGCCTCGGCGGGGTTTTTGCTTTCTAAGCGACTAAAAGATGAATGACTGTCCACGACGCCATACCCAAAAGAAAGCGGCTTATCGGTCAGCTTCAACTTCTATAGAAAACCCCGCCTCGGCGGGGTTTTTGCTTATTGAGCAACTCAAAGATGAATGACTGTCCACGACGCTATACCCAAACGAAAGCGGCTTATCGGTCAGCTTCAACTTCTATAGAAAACCCCGCCTCGGCGGGGTTTTTGCTTTCTAAGCGACTAAAAGATGAATGACTGTCCACGACGCTATACCCAAACGAAAGCGGCTTATCGGTCAGCTTCAACTTCTTATAGAAAACCCCGCTTCGGCGGGGTTTTTGCTTTTCTGAACAGAGGCAAAATGCCCGGTGGCGCTGCGCTTACCGGACCTACGGTACAGATGGTGAGCGGGTTTGTAGGCCCGGTAAGGCGAAGCCGCCACCGGGCAATGGCAACGATGAAGAAGCCTCAATCCTGATGAAAGCTCATCAGGCGATGGCTTCCATCTCCATCATCACCGGATGGAAACGGCGCTTAAAGTAGATCAGACCGTGGCCGTCCTCGCTGAGGGTGATGTTTTTGATCTCCACCAGATAAACCAGATGGGTGCCGATACTCTGCACCTGGCTGATTTCGCCTTCGAGATTGGCCAGCGCGCCTTTGAGCATCGGCTGCATCAGCGGACCCTGCTGCCAGCAGGAGAGGCTAAAACGGTCTTCCATAGCCATATCGGTCATCCCGGCGAAGTGGCGCGCCATCAGCTCCTGCTCGTGGTTCAGCACGTTGATACAAAGCTTGCCGTTGCCCTGAAACACCGGGTTCATGGCGCTGTTGGCGTTGATGCAAACCATCACCGACGGGGGCGTGTCGGTGACCGAGCAAACCGCCGTGGCGGTGATCCCGCAGCGTCCGGCCTCACCGGCGGTGGTGACCACATTCACCGCGGCGGACAGGCTGGACATCGCATCACGAAAGCGCAGACGTTGTTCATCTGAGTGCATATAACTCTCCCGCTGCTGTTACTTCAGCAGCTTATCCAACAGGTTGATATCAGTGTTGTTGTGCAGGTGCGGCACGGTCCAGCCATGCTGGTCGTATTCGGACAGGCAGCGGTCGACCATCGCCATCATTTTGTCCATGTTGCCTGAGGTCTGTGCCTGGCGCAGGCATTGCAGGCGAATCTCATCCTGGCTGCCGGAATAGTTAATTTCGTACAGCTCGTGGCGGCCGCCGAACTCGCTGCCGATGGCGTCCCACATCAGCTTGAGGATCTTAATGCGTTCGACGTGGTCCATGCCGTTGGAGCCACGCACATATTTCGCCAGGTATTCGTTGATCTGCGGGTTATTCAGATCGCGGGCGCTGGACGGCAGATAGATCAGGCCGCTGGTGACGTTGCGCTCGATGATATTTTTGATCTTCGCGTAGGCCATCGGAGCCATCACGCGATAGGTTTGCAGAGCCGCGTGATCCGGCAGATAAGCGCCGTTGACCCACGGCGTCGCTTCGGAGCACATGGAGTCGCTCAGCGCCCAGAACATGTTGCGCCAGGCGACCACTTCGCCGAGATCTGCCTGCACGCCGCGGAACTCAGAGGTGCCGGTACATTCCAGCGATTTTTTCAGCAGGCCGGTGATGAAGTCGAGTTTCACTGCCAGGCGCACGCAGGCCTGCAGCGGATACATGCGGGCAAAACCGCCTTCCATCGTCCAGCGACGGCAGCGGTCGAAATCGCGGTAGATCAGCACGTTTTCCCACGGGATCAGCACTTTATCCATCACCAGGATCGCATCATTTTCATCGAAGCGGCTGGAGAGCGGGTAGTCGTAAGGCGATCCGGTCGCTCCGGCTACCATTTCATACGAGGCGCGGGAAATCAGCTTCACGCCCTCGGCGTCCATTGGCGCGACGAACATCAGCGCGAAATCCGGGTTTTCGCCCATCACCTGAGCGGAGCCGAAGCCAATCATGTTGTAGTGGGTCAGCGCTGAGTTGGTGGCGACCACTTTCGCGCCGCTGACAATAATCCCGGCGTCGGTCTCTTTTTCCAGCTTGATATAGACGTCTTTCACTTCATCCGCTGGCTTGTGGCGGTCGATAGGCGGGTTGACGATGGCATGGTTGAAGTACAGGCCGGTTTCCTGAATGCGGCTGTACCAGTTGCGGGCGTTCTGCTCGAACTGACCGTAGAATGCAGGATTGGCGCCCAGCGCGCTGCCGAATGCGGCTTTGTAATCCGGTGTACGGCCCATCCAGCCGTAGCTCAGGCGTGACCATTCGGCGATGGCGTCACGCTGCTGGCGCAGGTCATCGGCGCTTTTTGCCACGCGGAAGAACTTGTGGGTATAGCCGCCGCTGCCGGTATCGGTGTTCCAGCACAGGCTGTCCTGCAGCTCTGGTTTGTGCAGCGCATCGTACAGCTGTGCTACAGAGGCGGCCGCATTGCGGAACGCCGGATGAGTGGTGACATCCTTCACGCGCTCGCCGTAGATATAAATCTCACGCCCGTCCTGCAGGCTCTTCAGGTACTCTTCGCCGGTTAACGGACGCTTGGTATCGGCACGGAAATCTTCTGGTTTCATGTTCACCTCTTCACTCGTATTCGGAATGTAATTGTTAAATTTATGTTTTGTTTTTGTTTGTTAATTGAAGCGTGAGAGAGGCGTTACGTGAAGGGACGATTGGGTCAACGGCGGGTACTTTTCGGGCGGGGTTGAGATCTGTGAACGGGGTCCCCTCACCCCGGCCCTCTCCCCAAAGGGGCGAGGGGGAAAAGGCCGCACTGAGCAGTTCCCTCTCCTCAAAGGGGCGAGGGGGAAAAGACCGCACGGAGCAGTTCCCTCTCCCCTCTGGGGAGAGGGTTAGGGTGAGGGGAATCAAGACACCGGTACTTTCCGCGCGCGATAAGCACTGGGGGAACACCCGACCAGACGGTTAAAAAAGCGGGCGAAGTAGGCCGGGTCTTTAAATCCCAGCTGCCAGGCTATGTCGCTAACCGCGCTGTCAGAAAACAGCAGTAGCCGCTTGGCTTCGCGCATTTGCCGGTCGAAAATCAGTCGTTTGGGCGAACGGTTCGCGAAGCGGCGGCAGATATCGGTCAGACGTGATTCGGTCAGGTGCAGCTCGCTGGCGTACTCCGGCACCGTCCGGTGCAGATGGTAGTGGCTGTCGATCGACTGGGTGAAGCGCTGGAACAGACGAAGCTCGCCACGCATACCGTTGGCAGCGTGGTCATCGAGCGTCGCATTACGCAGCAGCAGAGTGAACACTGCCTGGGCCAGCAGCAACAGCGTGTGCTCGCAGCCCGGCAGCTGTTCGGTCGACTCCCGCTCGATAAGCTGCCAGTAGTGGGCCAGCGCCGCCAGCTCTTCTGGTTTATCCGCCATCGACAAACAAATGCCCGGCAGGCCAAACGTCTCCCGCGTGCCGGGGTAGAGCACCTCCAGTAGCGGCCAGATCAGGTCTTCACGCACCGTCAGCACATGACCGTCACTGTCCGATTCGGTAATAAACGCGTGCGGCACTGAAGGCGGCGTGAGGACAAACAGCGGTGCCTGCACCGAATAACGGTGGTCGTCGAGCTGCAGCTCGATTTGCCCGGTATCGAGAAAGTGCATCTGAAAAAACTGGTCGTGGCGGTGTGCCTGCATATCGCGGCCAAAAAAATCCGCCATGCGCGCAAAGGACTGATAATGCACGTCTTCGGAACCCAGGCTTTCATCGTACTCTTTGCTGATATCGATGTTGGCAATCGGACTCTGACACATGGCGGCTCCTTCGGTTACGGCGTGGCGCGCGGGCGCGAGGCTTTCATCGGGATAATCCAGACAATCACCGCGCCGACCACCAGCAGGGCAGCAACAAACCACAGTCCGCTGTTAAAGCTGCCGGTGATATCTTTCAGCCAGCCGATCATAAACGGGCTTAGCGCGGATCCGATGTTGCCGGTGGCGTTGATCGTTGCGATACCGATGGCCCGTGCGCGCAGGCTGAGCGACTGATCCGGTGTGGTCCAGAAAATCGCCATCGCGCTGAACGATCCGGTGGAAGCCATGATGATCCCCAGCAGTTGGATAAGGCTGTGATCGGTGGCGGAAGCCAGCAGCCAGCCCGCAGCGGCAAACAGATACGGCAAAGCGGTATGGTGTCGACGCTCCTGGTATTTATCGGAGTGTCGGCTCCAGTAAATCATCCCGAGAATGGTGCAAATCTGTGGGATCGCCGCCAGAAGGCCGATGGTGATATTGCTGCTGCCCTCGTTGAAGCTTTTGAGGATCTGCGGCGTCCAGATGCTGATGGCGCTGAGCGTATTGGTCAGGCAGAAATAGGCCAGCGTATACATCAGAACCACAGGGGTAAACACCTCGCGCGACAGGCTGCGCTGCTGCATGGCGTGGTGGCTGATAGCGCCCTCCGGCTGCACCAGCGACAGTCTGTCGTTCTCCATCATCTCCTGCAAACATTGTTTATCGTCGTCCGTCAGCCAGCGGGCGTTGCCGGGCTTATCGTCGAGATAAAACCAGACCATCACCCCCAACAGCACGGACGGGAAGCCTTCCAGCAGGAACAGCCACTGCCAGCCGTGCAGGCTCATGATCCCGTCGAGCGACAGAATATAGCCGGAAACGATCGAGCCGAGCGCGGTGGTGACCGGCATGGCAATCATAAAAAGCGCGTTGGCACGGGCGCGAAAAAAGGCAGGAAACCAGAAGGTTAAATAGAGCAGAATGCCGGGAAGAAAACCGGCTTCGGTGATCCCCACCAAAATACGCAGCACGTACAGGCTGGTTGGGCCGGTGGCGAACATGGTGGCGGTAGAGGCAATTCCCCACAGCACCATGATGGTGGCGATCCAGCGCCGCGCCCCGACGATGCTGAGCATGATGTTGCTTGGAATACCAAAAATCACGTAGGCGACATAAAACAGGGTTGTTGCCAGGCCAAACATGGTGGCATTCAGCCCCAGATCCTGGCCCATCGTCAGCCCGGCGAAGCCGATGTTAATACGGTCGAGAAACGAAAAAATAAACAGCACGAACAAAAACACGATCAGGCGGCGGAACAGCTTGTTGATCACCGACTGCTGCCGCGCCGTCAGCTGCTTATGCTGATTTGCGGGGTCGAGCTGGTCCGGTAGTGCAGATGATGTGTCGCTCATTATCTTTTTCCTCTGATGGGAATTTTGTAGGGTGAGACGGCTGTTTTGCCCGGCGTCAGTACACGCCAGGCCCGGTGAGACGATCGTTCGCGCTGGCGCCAAATTCTCTGGCTAATGCCTCTGCGGCTCGGGCGAGCAGGGTGGTGTCCACACCGACGGCGACAAACAGCGCGCCGAGTTCCAGATAACGTTTTGCCAGCTGTTGGTTGGCCATCAAAATCCCCGGCGCTTTACCGGCGTTGCGGATCTGCGCGATGGCATCTTCAATCGCGGCCTGAACTTCAGGGTGCTGCGGGTTGCCAGCGAAGCCCATATCCGCACTGAGATCCGCCGGACCGATAAACACGCCGTCAACGCCTTCAACTTCAAGGATCTGCGGCAGTTTTTTCAGCGCCTCCCGGGTTTCAATTTGCACCAGCACGCACATCACATCGTTGGCTTCATGCAGGTAGTCAGGAATGCGGTTCCAGCGTGAAGCACGGGCCAGCGCACTTCCCACGCCCCGAATGCCCTGCGGTGGGTAGCGGGTTGCTTTCACCGCCAGCCGCGCTTCTTCGGCGTTTTGTACCATCGGCACCAGCAGCGTTTGTGCACCCACGTCCAGTAGCTGTTTGATTTGCACCGGATCGTTCCACGATGGCCGCACCACCGGCTGGCTGGCGTAGGGCGCGATGGCCTGCAGCTGGGTCAGCACGGTCTGCACGTTGTTCGGCGCATGTTCGCCGTCGATCAGCAGCCAGTCGAAGCCAGCTCCTGCCAGCAGCTCTGCGCTGTAGCTGTTGGCAAGCCCCAGCCATAGGCCAATCTGTGGTTTTCCGGCGCGCAGGGCGTCTTTAAAAGCGTTATGCATCGTGTTTTCCTTACACAAAGTGGCAGCTGATGGAGCCCATGTTGCCGTAATCAACATGGAAGGTGTCGCCCTTACGTGCCGGTACCGGACGAGTGAAGGAGCCGCCAAGGATGATTTGCCCGGGTTCCAGCTGTACGTCGTACGGTGCCAGCTTATTAGCCAGCCATGCCACGCCGTTGGCCGGATGATTAAGCACGCCCGCCGCCACGCCGCTCTCTTCAATCACGCCGTTGCGATACAGCAGGGCGGAGATCCAGCGCAGATCCAGCTCGTCGGGTTTGATCGGCCGACCGCCAAGGATCACGCCTGCGTTGGCGGCGTTATCGGAAATGGTGTCGAACACTTTGCGCGGACGCTGAGTTTCCGGATCGATGTTGTGGCAGCGGGCGTCGATCAGCTCCAGAGCCGGAATAACATAATCCGTGGCGTTATAGACGTCGAACAGCGTGCAGTTCGGGCCACGCAGCGGTTTTGCCAGCACGAAAGCCAGTTCCACTTCTATGCGCGGCACGATAAAGCGATCGGTCGGGATATCGCTGCCGTCGTGGAAAAACATATCGTCCAGCAGCGCGCCGTAATCGGGTTCGCTGATCTGCGAGCTGGCCTGCATCGCTTTTGAGGTGAGGCCGATTTTATGGCCTTTCAGCGTGCGCCCCTCGGCAATTTTCAGCTCAACCCATTCGCGCTGCACCGCGTAGGCGTCTTCGATAGTGATGGCCGGGTAATCGAGCGAAATGGCGCGGATCTGCTCGCGCTGCTTTTCAGCCTGATTCAGCCGCTGGGCTATCAGGGTTCGGGTTTGTTTATCAAGCATGTTGATTCCTGTGCGGTGCGTTGCCGGATGCGCTTCGCTTATCCGGCCTACGGTTTGAGGCCTTTGTAGGCCCGGTAAGCAAAGCGCACCGGGCAATTTGCTCATTATTTAAAGAGGGCATGCACGTTGTTCTGCTTGTAATTCAGAGTTGGGTGCAGCTCTTCAATCTCAAATGACAGCGCCAGATAGCGGCTGTCCATCAGCGCGGCGAAATGGGTTTTAATCAGCTCAAACAGCATTTCGCCCACCTGCTGGCGGCTTTCCAGATTGCGGCCGCTGCCGATTTTCAGCGTCATGTGCACGAAGGCGTAATCGTGCTGACCGTCGGCCATCTGCCAGGTATCCAGCCAGTGCGCGCGGCTGCGGATCCCGCCGAGGGGAAAAATTCCGGTGGCGGCGAGCGCGTCGTTAACTTTGGCGAACAGGCCCGGCAGGTCGGCCTGCTCACGGATGTTGTCAGTACATTCAGCGATAAAATGTGGCATCAGGCGTCCTTATGCGGGCAGCGGGAACACGGCGTTGACCTGACCGGTGCCGGAGCTGGCGAACAGGTCGGTGATAAACTCCACCTTGCCGTCGTAGTTATCCCAGCCGAGCATGCCGAGCAGCATCACGGTGTCGTGCATGTTGCCTTCGCCGTAGCAGTAGTCGGCGTACTCCGGCAGCATGCTGCAAAACTCTTTGAACTGGCCTTCGCGCCACAGCTTCACCACGCGCTCGTCCATCTGGCGGTCAAACTCGCGGGTATAGCTGTTCATGCCTTCTTCCGCACGCTGATCGTCAATAAAGCGATGCGACAGCGAACCGCTGGCGAGCACCGCCACGGTGCCGTCGTACTGCTCAATCGCTTTGAGAATGGCTTCGCCGAGCCTGCGGCTGTCGGCAAAATCGTGGACGGTACAGAAGGCGGAAATCGACACCACTTTGAAGTGTTTGTCGGCGTTCATGTAGCGCATCGGCACCAGCGTGCCGTACTCCAGCTTCAGGCTTGGAATGTTGTGCGCTTTGGCGCGCACGCCGAGCTTCACGGCCTCATCGGCAATCAGCTGGCCGAGTTCAGGGTTGCCGCTGTAGTCGTAGGTCATGTCGCGAATAAAATGCGGCAGCTCGTTGCTGGTGTAGACCCCGGAAAAATGGTCGGCGCAGTTGATGTGGTAGGCGCTGTTCACCAGCCAGTGGGTATCGAAAACGATAATGGTATCGACGCCCATTTCGCGACAGCGCTTGCCAATTTCTTTGTGTCCGTCGATAGCGGACTGACGGCAGCCGAAGTTTTTCCCCGGTATCTCAGACAGGTACATCGACGGCACGTGGGTGATTTTTGCTGCTAATGCTAACTTGCCCATATCAGACTCCCCATTTTGGGATCGGATGGTCGCCCATGGAAATGCAGACGTTCTTCATCTCCGCGAAGACTTCAAAGCTGTATTCCCCGCCCTCGCGGCCGGTACCGGAGGCTTTCACGCCGCCGAACGGCTGGCGCAGGTCGCGCACGTTCTGGGTGTTAACGAACACCATTCCGGCTTCGATACCGCGTGCCAGACGCAGCACTTTGCTGACATCCTGGGTCCAGATGTAGGAAGCCAGGCCGTACTCCACGTCGTTAGCCAGACGCAGCCCTTCGGCTTCATCTTTAAACGGCAGCAGGCAGGCGACGGGCCCGAAGATCTCTTCCTGGGCCACGCGCATTCTGTTGTCGACGTCTGCCAGCACCGTCGGGCGCAGGAAGTTGCCGTTTTTCAGGTGCGCTGGCAGGTCGGTCGGTTTATCCGGGCCGCCCGCCAGCAGGGTTGCGCCTTCTTCAATGCCGATGCGGATATAGCCGGAGACTTTCTCCCAGTGCTGCTGGCTGATAAGCGCTCCAACCTGAGTATTCGGATCGGCCGGGTCGCCCACGCGCAGGCGGTTAGCGCGCTCGGCAAAGCGCTTCACGAACTCCGGATAGATGCTCTGCTGAATAAAAATGCGCGAGCCAGCGGTGCAGCGTTCGCCGTTGATCGAGAAGATGGTGAACAGCGCGGCGTCGAGGGCGCGCTCGATATCGGCATCTTCAAAAATCAGCACCGGTGATTTGCCGCCGAGCTCCATCGAGTACTTTTTCAGTCCGGCGTTTTTCATGATGTTGCGCCCGGTGGCTGTGCCGCCGGTGAATGACACGGCGCGCACGTCGTGATGGCGCACCAGCGCATCGCCTGCCGTTGCGCCATAGCCTTGCACCACGTTCAGCACACCTGCCGGAATACCGGCTTCCAGCGCCAGCTCACCCAGACGGTCGGCGGTCAGCGGTGACAGTTCGGACATCTTCAGCACCGCGGTGTTGCCGAGCGCCAGGCACGGCGCAACCTTCCAGGTGGCGGTCATAAACGGCACGTTCCATGGCGACACCAGCGCACATACACCCACCGGCTGCACCAGCGTGTAGTTGAGCATCTTGTCGTCGACCGGGTAGGTTTTGCCGTTCATCTGTTGGCACACTTCGGCGAAAAACTCGAAGTTGTGCGAGGCGCGTGGGATCAGCACGTTTTTAGTCTGGTGGATCGGCAAACCGGTATCGGCGGTTTCCATGGCGGCGATCTCAGGCACGTTCTGATCGATAAGATCCCCCAGCCGACGCATCAGGCGCGCGCGCTCTTTCATCGGCAGGTTAGCCCATTTCGGGAACGCCTCTTTCGCTGCGGCCACTGCCTGATTCACCTCGGTTTCGCCGCCGGAGGCCACTTCGGCCAGCACTTCGCCGGTAGCCGGGTTGGTGGTGTGGAAGTAGTCGTTACCCGGAACGTTTTTGCCGTTGATCCAATGGTTAATCTTTTTCATTACGCTGTTTCCTCACTGACAATCCGGTTCACCAGGCGACCAACGCCTTCCACTTCCACCACCACTTCGTCCCCCGGCACCACGTCGGACAGGCCTTTCGGCGTGCCGGTGGCGATCATGTCGCCCGGTTGCAGGGTCATAAATTCGCTTAAATAAGCGATCAGGTAGGGAACGCTGAAGATCAGATCGGCCGTGGTGCCCTGCTGGCGCAGCTCGCCGTTGACGAAGGTTCTCAGGGTTAAGTTGTGCGGATCGGGAATGGCCTCTTTCGGCACAATCACAGGCGAAATGGGCGTCAGTCCGTCGCGGCTTTTCACCCGCAGGTTGGGGCGATAGTAGTTTTCCAGATAGTCACGGATCGCATAGTCGTTACACACCGTATAGCCCGCGACGTAATCCATCGCCTCCGCTTCGGTTACGTGACGCGCGGTTTTGCCGATGACCACCACCAGTTCGGCCTCGTAGTGCATGTATTCCACGTTATTCGGACGCACCGAAGTCTGATTGTCACCGTTGAAAGTATTGGCGGCTTTGATAAACACCAGCGGCTCTTCCGGTGGTTTGAAGTCCAGCTCGCTGGCGTGGTCGGCGTAGTTCAGCCCCAGCGCAAACAGAGTGCCGTTGGGATGAGGCAGCGCCGGGATTGTGCGCGGCGCAGGGAGGTCACGCTCATCGACAACCGGGTTTTCCAGCGGCGGAAAACCTTCTGCCAGCACGCGTACGCGATCGCCGGGTTGCAGCGCGACGCGGTGCTGCGGCGTGCCGAGCAGAATGGCGTCTCCCGGATTCAGGGTCGCGAACTCGCTCAGGGCGCTCAGCAGCTCAGCGGCGCTGCGCACCAGATCGGCGGTGTTCCAGCAATCGGCCTGGCGACCGTTGATTTCGGTGATCACGCTGATGGCATCGACATTGCTGAGGCTGACCATCTCGCCCAACGGGCAAAAGCCATCGCGGCATTTTGCTTTGATAGCCGGGCGGTAGAAGCTCTCTTCCGGCAGGCTGACTTCGTTCGCCAGCGCGTAGCCTGCGATGTAGCGATGCGCATCCGCCACTTTAACTTTGCTGGCTGTTTTACCGACCACCAGTGCAATAGTGGCGCCGCTCAGGACCTGCTGATGAGCCGGATAAGGGATTGGCTCACCGCTGCGGATCACCGTATTGCGCGGCTTGATAAACCACACGGCGGTTTTTGGCGGGGTGTTGTAGGGTGCGGCGTTGAACGCCTCGTGCCAGGCGTCAATCTGGCTTTGATGGTTGAGTGCGACGGCGAAAACTGTGCCTTTCATGAACCACTCCTCAGGTCCCGTTTTTTACGGTTAGTGCATTTCATTAATATATTAACGATTATCTTTATGCCACCGAGCTGGGGTTGGCAAATCAAAGTGAATGTTTTGTGATCTAATTAACGTATAATTTACATTTGTTTAAAATTATCTTTTATTATCAATAAATTATGTTTTTATGCTGTTTTTTAAAGGCTTTATTGCTCAGAAACCGGTTGCGGAAAGTAGCGGGGATGGTTGATTATTCATGTATTAATGATGTTGAAAGATGAGCTGGAGTGTTGTGATGCATGATTCGTTAACCATTGCGCTGTTGCAGGCGAGAGAAACGGCGATGGGTTACTTCCGGCCGATTGTGAAGCAGCATAATCTGACCGAACAGCAGTGGCGCATTGTGCGCGTGCTGGCGGAGCATCCGTCGATGGATTTCCACGAGCTGGCGTTTCGCACCTGCATTCTGCGCCCGAGCCTGACCGGCATACTGACCCGCATGGAGCGCGACGGTCTGGTGCTGCGATTAAAGCCGGTCAACGATCAGCGTAAGCTGTACGTGTCACTGACCAAACAGGGCTACGCGCTGTATGAACATGCGCAGGCGCTGGTTGAAGAGGCCTATCAACAGATTGAAGCGGAGTACACGCCGGAAAAAATGCAGCAGCTGACCACGCTGCTGGAAGAATTCATCGCCCTCGGCAACCGCCATATCTCCGAAAGGGGAGAAGAAGAAGAATAAGGGGCGAATAAGCGGAACGCGAAATCGAATGAAACTCCTTCTCCACAATCCCGTCACAATGATTAACTGACTTTGCACTTGTCCTATATCGAATGACGGAGCGGGCGACATACTTAAATCGTAAACGCTTCTACATTCCTTCTGAGAGGGTTAAAAAATGAAAACGACTTCTCTGCTGACAGGTGCTCTATTGATGGTGCTTTCCGGGGCTGCGATGGCTGCGGGTCCCAAACAGGTCGATGCCGCGCAGGCGAGCGGTTTGCAGGAAATGGGCACTGTTGACGTGTCAGGTATTGCTGGTTCGTCAGATGACGCCGTGCACGCCCTGAAACAAAAAGCGATGCAGGACAACGCTGGACATTATCAAATTATTGCGCTGGGGAATCCATCTGACTCCAGCCTGTGGGATGGCTCGGCTATTCTGTACAAATAAGCTGCTGAGTGGATCGCTTTTGCCTCTCAGTACTTCTGGAGCCCCACTTTGGTGGGGCTTTTTTATGGCAAAAATTCTGAATGTTGCGTGGTTGTTGATGCTTGGTGTTGAGTGTTAATAATTATTCATATCAATGATAATTGGATGCTGTTTCCCGGCGCGGAGATAACAACTTATGTGACAGCAATCGTATTTATAATTGACTTTTTGGTGTGGTCATTAAAATCATTTTATTTTTTAAAATTATATCGCATATATAATTCATGAGAATTAATACTAAATCGTATAAAAGATGGGCTAAACTTATTTTTCATGAATTTAAATGCTCAATTTATCGCCATAAAATAAATTTATTACTCTTAGTTTTATTGACTAATGTCAGGTAGTTGTCTGATTAATTCTCTTGTATCTATTTGAAATATAATGCTTATATTGATTTTTGTGACCTGCGTTCGTAATGGCTTAATATAAATTGTGAGTGATCGCACATACCGTTGCACTGTTAATTTACTAGAATCCTCAGCGAAAAATGGAATATGGAAAGGGTGCTATGGATAATGTTCTTCTGCCAAAGACACAACACCTCGTTGTTTTTCAGGAGGTCATTAGATGTGGGTCTATTGGCTCGGCAGCGAAGCAGTTAAAGCTCACGCAACCGGCGGTCAGCAAAATCATCAGCGATATCGAAACCTATTTCGGTACTGAATTGATGGTACGCAAAAACACCGGTGTGACGCTAACCAGCTCAGGCCAGGTGCTGCTGGCCTACGCAGAATCCATCACCCGTGAAATGAAGAATATGGTCAGCGAGATGAACAGCCTGCATTCCGGCTGTGTGGTGGACGTATCATTCGGCTTCCCTTCGCTTATCGGCTTCACCTTTTTGCCAGAAATGATGAAAACGTTTAAGGACGTGTTCCCTGGGGCGCAGGTGTCGATGTTTGAAGCTCAGCTCTCTTCGTTCCTTCCTGCGCTGCGCGATGGACGCTTAGATTTTGCCATCGGCACCCTGGACGATGAGATGCAGCTGCAGGACCTGCACGTAGAACCCCTGTTTGATTCAGAGTTTGTGGTGGTGGCGAGTCAGTCCCGAACATGCAAGGGAGAGACCGCGCTGGCTTCGTTGAAAAACGAACAGTGGGTCCTCCCGCATACCGAAATGGGCTACTACAAAGAACTGCTCGCCATCCTCCAGCAACACCACATCAAACCGGAAAACATCGTCAAAACCGACTCGGTGGTCACCATATATAACCTGGTGCTGAATGCCGGATTTTTAACGGTGATCCCTTGCGATATGACCACGCCTTTTGGCTCAGACAAGTTTAAAATTTTACCCGTTAAAGAGACATTACCGCTGGCGCGCTATGCTGCCATCTGGTCCAAAAATTATCGAATTAAAAAATCAGCGTCGGTATTAGTCGATTTAGCGAAATATAACTCAGCACAGAATTGCAAAAGACGAAGGCCGCAGGCCGAAAATAGCTAATTTTTTCTTAGTGTGAAATTAACGGTGTTCTGCCAGCAGAGCGCCATACCCTGATATTACCTGAAATCAGAATAATTCCTGAAAAGAGGATTATATGCACATTACTTACGATCTGCCGGTGACTCTTGACGATATTCAACTGGCGAAACAGCGCCTGGCCGGAAAAATATATAAAACAGGTATGCCTCGTTCTAATTATCTGAGCGAGCGCTGCAAAGGCGAAATATTCCTCAAATTTGAAAATATGCAGCGTACCGGCTCTTTTAAAATTCGTGGTGCGTTCAACAAACTGAGCTCATTAACCCTGGAAGAGCGCCGCAAAGGCGTGGTGGCCTGCTCGGCGGGTAACCATGCTCAGGGCGTTTCGCTCTCCTGCGCCATGCTCGGCATTGACGGCAAAGTTGTGATGCCGCGCGGTGCGCCAAAATCCAAAGTGGCCGCCACTCAGGATTATTCAGCGGAAGTGATCCTGCACGGCGATAACTTTAATGACACCATCGCCAAAGTCAGCGAAATCGTTGAAATGGAAGGGCGCATTTTTATTCCTCCGTACGATGACGCGCAGGTGATTGCCGGGCAGGGCACCATCGGTCTGGAAATTCTTCAGGATCTCTATGACGTCGACAACGTGATTGTGCCAATCGGTGGCGGCGGCTTAATTGCCGGTATCGCTACGGCAATCAAATCCATCAACCCGACTATTAAGATCATCGGCGTGCAGTCCGAGAACGTGCACGGCATGGCGGCTTCGTGGCAGGCGGGCGCTATCACCAATCATCGCAACAGCACCACGCTCGCCGACGGCTGTGACGTGGCGCGTCCGGGGAATCTGACCTTTGAAATTGTCAGCGAGCTGGTCGATGACATCGTGCTGGTCACCGAAGATGAAATCCGCGACAGCATGATCGCCCTGATTCAGCGCAACAAGGTGATCACCGAAGGTGCCGGTGCGCTGGCCTCCGCCGCGCTGCTCAGCGGCAAGCTAGATGATTACATCCAGAACCGTAAAACCGTCAGCATTATCTCAGGCGGCAATATCGATCTTTCACGCGTTTCACAAATTACTGGCTTTGTTGGGGCATAATGCCCCCCCGAACTGGTTTCGGAACATTTTCGCTAAGGACACGATATGAGTAACACTGAAACCCTGGTGGCCAGCCAGGCAAAAACATCGGCATGGCGTAAATCGGATACCACCTGGACACTGGGCCTGTTCGGCACCGCGATTGGTGCGGGCGTGCTGTTCTTCCCAATCCGTGCAGGCTACGGCGGGCTGATCCCCATTCTCATTATGCTGGTGCTGGCCTATCCAATAGCCTTCTACTGCCACCGCGCGCTGGCGCGTCTGTGCCTGTCGGGGAAAAATCCTTCCGGCAACATCACCGAAACGGTGGAAGAGCACTTCGGCAAAACCGGCGGCGTGGTGATCACCTTCCTGTACTTCTTCGCCATCTGTCCGCTGCTGTGGATTTACGGCGTCACCATCACCAACACCTTTATGACCTTCTGGGAAAACCAGTTGGGCTACGCGGCGCTGAACCGCGGCGTGGTGGCGTTGTTCCTGCTGCTGCTGATGGCGTTCGTTATCTGGTTTGGTAAAGACCTGATGGTGAAGGTGATGAGCTGGCTGGTGTTCCCGTTCATCGCAAGCCTGGTGCTGATTTCCCTGTCGCTGATCCCTTACTGGAACTCCGCGGTTATCGACCAGGTAAGCCTCAGCGATATCTCCTTCACCGGGCATGACGGTATTCTGGTTACCGTGTGGCTGGGGATTTCCATCATGGTGTTCTCCTTTAACTTCTCGCCGATTGTCTCCTCTTTCGTGGTGTCCAAGCGCGAAGAGTATGAAAAGGATTTCGGCGCGCAGTACACCGAACAGAAATGCTCGCAGATTATCTCCCGCGCCAGCATGCTGATGGTCGCCGTGGTGATGTTCTTTGCCTTCAGTTGCCTGTTTACGCTGTCTCCACAGAACATGGCGGAAGCGAAAGCGCAGAACATTCCGGTGCTCTCTTATCTGGCTAACCACTTCGCCAGCATGACCGGGACCAAATCCACCTTCGCCACCATCCTGGAATTTGGCGCTTCCATCATCGCGCTGGTCGCTATTTTCAAATCCTTCTTCGGTCACTATCTCGGTACCCTGGAAGGGCTGAACGGTCTGGTGCTGAAGTTTGGCTACAAGGGCGATAAAACCAAAGTCTCAGCGGGCAAATTGAATACCATCAGCATGGTGTTCATCATGGGCTCCACCTGGGTGGTGGCGTATGCTAACCCGAACATTCTGGACCTGATTGAAGCCATGGGCGCGCCGATTATTGCCTCCCTGCTGTGTCTGCTGCCGATGTTTGCCATCCGTAAAGTGCCGGCGTTGGCGAAATACAGAGGCAAAACGGAAAATATCTTCGTTACCGCCATTGGCCTGCTGACCATTCTGAATATCGTCTACAAACTGTTTTAATCTCTGAAAGGGACTTATATTCAGGCTGCCGTCCGGCAGCCTGAAGGGATAAACTCAAATTAAGGATGAGCGGAGAATTCAAATGATTGAGTTTCCTGTGGTGTTGGTTATTAACTGTGGTTCATCTTCAATTAAATTTTCCGTAATGGATGTCGATTCTCAGGAAGTATTACTGACTGGAATTGCGGAAGGCATTAATACCGATTCAGCAACGCTGAAAATTAATGAAAGTGAGCCGGTTACGCTGGCGCAGCAAAATTATGAATATGCTCTGAAAGCCATTACGGCTGAACTGGAGAAACGTAATCTGATGCAGTGCGTGGCGTTAATAGGCCACCGTATTGCTCACGGCGGCAGCATATTTAACGAGTCGGTGATTATTACCGATGAAGTGATCGAATTAATTCGTCAGGTTTCACCGCTGGCACCATTGCATAATTACGCCAATTTAAGCGGCGTGGAATCGGCGCAGCATCTGTTTCCTGGGGTCACTCAGGTTGCGGTGTTTGATACCAGCTTCCACCAGACGCTGGCTCCGGAGGCGTATCTCTACGGTCTGCCGTGGCGCTACTTCGAAGAGCATGGCGTGCGTCGCTATGGTTTCCACGGCACATCGCATCGCTATGTGGCTCAGCAGGCTTATTCGCTGCTCGGGCTGGATGAGCAGGATTCAGGGTTGGTGATTGCTCACTTAGGCAACGGCGCCTCCATTTGCGCGGTGCGCGATGGCAAAAGCGTGGATACCTCGATGGGGATGACGCCGCTGGAAGGCCTGATGATGGGCACCCGCTCGGGGGATGTCGATTTTGGCGCGATGAGCTGGATTGCCAGCCAGACCGGACAAAGCCTGAGCGACCTTGAGCGCGTAGTGAATAAAGAGTCTGGCCTGCTCGGCATTTCCGGTTTGTCCTCCGATTTACGCGTGCTGGAAAAAGCCTGGCATGAAGGCCATTACCACGCACGGCTGGCGATCCAGACCTTTGTGCACCGTATCGCCCGCCATATTGGTGGCCACGCGATGGCGTTAAAGCGCCTCGACGGCCTTATTTTTACCGGCGGTATTGGTGAAAACTCCACGCTGATTCGTCAGCTGGTGGTTGAGCATCTGCAGGTATTAGGCATTGAACTGGATCCTGAGAAAAATAAATTACCGGGCAAAAGCGGCGAGCGGCTGATTTCCCGTGCGGAATCGAAAGTGGCCTGTGCCGTTATTCCTACCAATGAAGAGAAGATGATTGCGCTGGATGCCATCCATTTAGGTCATCTTCAGCCCGCAACCGAATACGCGTGATTGATTAAGAGAGAGTCATTTCATGAAGGTCAATATCGATATCAGCGATATGCAGTATACCGACGCCTGGCAGGGATTTAACGGCAGCGACTGGAAAAGCGAAATTAACGTTCGCGACTTTATTCAGCATAACTACACCCCGTATGAAGGGGACGAATCTTTTTTAGCTGAGGCCACTTCCGCCACCACCGCTCTGTGGGAAAGCGTGATGCAGGGCATTCGGATTGAGAATGCCACCCACGCGCCGGTGGATTTCGACACCAATGTCGCCACCACCATTACTGCCCACGGGCCGGGTTATATTGAGCAAGAGCTGGAAACCATCGTCGGCCTGCAAACGGACAAACCGCTGAAGCGTGCGCTGCACCCGTACGGCGGCGTCAACATGATCAAAAGCTCCTTCGATGCCTACGGCCGCGAGATGGATCCGCAGTTCGAGTATCTGTTTACTCATCTGCGTAAAACTCACAACCAGGGCGTGTTTGATGTCTATTCGCCGGACATGCTGCGCTGCCGTAAATCCGGCGTGCTGACGGGCTTACCGGATGGCTACGGACGCGGGCGCATCATCGGCGACTATCGCCGCGTGGCGCTGTACGGTATTACGTATCTGGTGCGCGAGCGCGAACTCCAGTTTGCCGATCTGCAATCTCGTCTTGA
This sequence comes from Enterobacteriaceae bacterium 89, assembly GCA_014156375.1. Classification (GTDB taxonomy): domain Bacteria; phylum Pseudomonadota; class Gammaproteobacteria; order Enterobacterales; family Enterobacteriaceae; genus Scandinavium. The sequence continues at coordinate 165,964 of RQJH01000005.1, forward strand.
GCGCGGTGAAGATCTGGAAGCCACCATTCGCCTGCGTGAAGAGCTGGCAGAGCACCGCCGCGCGCTGCTGGAAATCCAGCAGATGGCCGCGAGCTACGGCTACGATATTTCCCGCCCGGCGCAAACCGCGCAGGAAGCCATTCAGTGGCTCTATTTCGCCTATCTGGCGGCGGTGAAATCGCAAAACGGAGGGGCGATGTCGCTCGGTCGTACGGCATCGTTCCTCGATATTTATATTGAGCGCGATATGCGTGCCGGTCGCCTGAATGAAGTGCAGGCGCAGGAGCTGGTCGATCACTTCATCATGAAGATCCGCATGGTGCGCTTCCTGCGCACGCCGGAGTTCGATTCGCTGTTCTCGGGCGACCCGATTTGGGCCACCGAAGTGATTGGCGGCATGGGGCTCGATGGCCGTACGCTGGTGACGAAAAGCTCGTTCCGCTATCTGCACACGCTGCACACCATGGGGCCTGCGCCGGAGCCAAACCTGACCATTCTGTGGTCGGAAGCGCTGCCGATTGCCTTCAAAAAATATGCCGCGCAGATGTCGATTGCCACGTCTTCATTGCAGTACGAAAACGACGATCTGATGCGTGCCGATTTCAACAGCGACGATTACGCTATTGCCTGCTGCGTCAGCCCGATGGTGATCGGCAAACAGATGCAGTTCTTCGGCGCGCGCGCCAACCTCGCCAAAACGCTGCTGTACGCGATCAACGGCGGGGTGGATGAAAAGCTGAAAATCCAGGTCGGGCCGAAGACTGCGCCGCTGATGGATGACGTGCTGGATTACGACACCGTGATGGCGAGCCTCGACCACTTCATGGACTGGCTGGCGGTGCAGTACATCAGCGCGCTGAACCTTATCCACTACATGCACGATAAATACAGCTATGAAGCCTCGCTGATGGCGCTGCACGACCGCGATGTGCATCGCACCATGGCCTGCGGCATTGCCGGATTGTCGGTAGCGGTGGATTCCCTGTCGGCAATCAAGTACGCCAAAGTGCAGCCTGTGCGCGACCATACCGGGCTGGCGGTGGATTTCGTTATCGATGGCGAATACCCGCAGTACGGCAACAACGACGAGCGCGTGGACAGCATCGCCTGCGACCTGGTGGAACGCTTTATGCGGAAAATCAGCGCGCTGCCAACCTACCGCAACGCGGTGCCAACGCAGTCGATTCTGACCATCACCTCTAACGTGGTTTACGGGCAGAAAACCGGGAACACGCCTGACGGACGTCGCGCAGGCATGCCTTTCGCACCGGGTGCAAACCCGATGCATGGACGCGACCGCAAAGGTGCCGTCGCCTCGCTGACTTCCGTGGCGAAGCTGCCGTTTGCCTACGCCAAAGATGGGATTTCCTACACCTTCTCGATTGTTCCGGCGGCACTCGGCAAAGAGGACGGTACCCGCAAAACCAACCTCGTTGGGCTGCTGGATGGTTACTTCCATCATGAAGAAGCCATCGAGGGCGGTCAGCACCTGAACGTTAACGTGATGAACCGCGACATGCTGCTGGATGCGATTGAACATCCGGAAAAATACCCGAATCTCACCATTCGCGTTTCCGGTTACGCGGTGCGCTTTAACGCGCTCACCCGCGAGCAGCAGCAGGACGTGATCTCACGCACCTTCACCCACGCGTTGTAACCACGAAGCTATGGAGAGAGCGCCCCTGTCCGGGCGCTCTCTGAGGAGCAGATATGATTAGCGCATTCGATATTTTCAAGATTGGCATTGGCCCCTCCAGCTCCCACACCGTCGGGCCGATGAACGCAGGCAAAAGCTTTATCGATCGGCTGGCAGGTTCAGCACAATTCAGCCAGATGGATCGTCTCAGCGTCGATCTCTATGGTTCACTTTCCCTGACCGGCAAAGGGCACGCCACGGACGTGGCGATAGTGATGGGGCTGGCAGGCAATACGCCGCAGAATGTGGACATCGACAGCATCCCCGGATTTATGCAGAACGTGGCCGACAGCGGTCTTTTAGCCGTTGCGCAGGGCACGCGCACGGTGAATTTCTCCCTCAATCCTGACATGACGTTCCACGACGAAGCGCTGCCGCGCCATGAAAACGCGATGCGAATAACGGCATGGAAAGCGCAGGAGGTGCTGCTGAGCAAAACCTACTACTCCATCGGCGGTGGGTTTATCGTCGACGAGGAGCAATTCGGTCAGGCGCATGAGGTCGAAACTCCAGTGCCGTTCGCCTTCCGTTCCGCCAGCGAATTGTTGACGCTCTGCCAGCGCAACGGGCTATCCGTTTCCGGACTAATGATGCAGAACGAACTGGCGCTGCGCAGCAAAGAGGAAATCGACGCCGGTTTTGCCAGCCTGTGGGCGGTGATGCTCGCGGGAATCGAACGCGGGATGAATACCGAAGGCGTGCTGCCGGGTCCGCTCAACGTGCCGCGCCGCGCGGTGGCGCTACGCAGAATGCTGGTGGCGAGCGACAGCCTGTCGAATGACCCGATGAACGTCATCGACTGGATCAATATGTTTGCGCTGGCGGTCAGCGAGGAAAATGCGGCGGGCGGCAGAGTGGTGACCGCTCCGACCAACGGCGCGTGCGGCATAATCCCGGCCGTGCTGGCGTACTACGATAAATTCCGCCGCCCGGTGAACGCCAACTCGATAGCCCGTTATCTGCTTGCCGCCAGTGCTATTGGCGCGCTGTATAAGATGAATGCCTCTATTTCCGGCGCGGAGGTAGGCTGTCAGGGCGAAATCGGCGTGGCCTGCTCAATGGCGGCGGCAGGATTGACGGAACTGCTCGGCGGCAGTCCGGCGCAGGTGTGCATCGCGGCAGAAATTGCCATGGAGCATAACTTAGGGCTGACGTGCGATCCGGTAGCCGGCCAGGTGCAAATTCCGTGCATCGAGCGGAACGCTATTAACGCCGTCAAAGCGGTGAATGCCGCCAGAATGGCGCTGCATCGCACCTCGGAACCCCGGGTATCACTCGATAAAGTCATCGAGACCATGTATGAAACCGGAAAAGATATGAACACCAAATACCGCGAAACCTCGCGCGGCGGGCTGGCGATAAAAGTCGTCTGTGCCTGATCCTGCAAATTTATCCTCAGCGCACGGCGAAAAAGACGTGCGCTGCAATCCCTTTTAAATACAAAAATGTATGAATAATTCATTACATACATTCATCTGAGGGTGAAAAATAATGCCGTGTGTTAACGGTATTTTTCAAACAGGATAAAACGATGAACAAACTGACTCGCATTGCTTTACTGACAGCTTCTCTGATTGGCTTTACCGGCGTCGCTCAGGCCGCCACGACTAACGTCGCTCCGGCTCCGTCCCAGGATCCTATCGTTCAGCATCTGAAGCTGAGCAACGACCAGGTGGCTAAAATCAAAAGCCTGCACGACGACATGGTGAAAAACGTTGAAAAAGTCTCCACCAAAGACGTGAAAGATGGCGCGATCATCGACGTGATTAGCTCAGGTAAGTGGAATGAAAAAGCGGTGAAAAACCAGCTTGAAGCGTTCAGCAAAGTGGAACAGCAGACCCGCTACTATCGCGTGAAGTACTACTTTGACGTGAACCAGGTGCTGACGCCTGAACAGCGTAAGCAGGTTCAGGACGACCTGATCCAGTCTGTGACCGAATAAGTTGCGAATGCCCGGTGGTGCAAGCTTACCGGGCTTTTGATTTTGTAGGTCCGGTAAGCGTAGCGCCACCGGGCACCGGTTTTAAGCCAATCGTGCTTCCTGCTCCAGCCGCACTTCTGCTTCAACGATAATCGCTTCCAGTTCACCTAACATCTCGTCAAAACCGAAAGCCAGAGACGTTGCCGCTTCGGCGATAGCGGACTTTTCCGGTTTGGCGGCGGCTGTTTTCACCACCGCCTTTTTCTGCTGCTTCTTGCTCACAAAGACCACCTGAATTCAGTGCTATACAGGTAAATCTATCAGCAAAGCGCGCAGCGGCGTGTCGGCGACCAGCGTAATGTTAGCCTCGTCACGAATAAAAGCGCCGTCGCCGCAGGTCAGCCCTTCTTTCTCTTCCTCGGGGGTGATCGCATGCACCGTTCCGTGAATCGATTGCAGATACGCCCGTGGCCCATGCAGCTGGAAGCTCAGGCGCTCGCCTTTCTCCAGCTGAATGTGGTGGATCCACACCTGCTGGCGCAGCTGCAGGCTTTGATGGCTGCCGTCAGGGGAAGCAATCAGCTCCCGCGCGCCGTTGCTCAGCGTCAGTTTCTGCACCGCCGGGTTTTCCCGCTCCGGACAGGCGTCCAGCCACAGCTGCATCCGCGTCAGTGACTTCTCTTTACTCAGGTTATGCTCGCTGTAGCTGATGCCCGGTTGGGTGGCAATCAGCAGCGCTTCACCGGCTTTCGCCTGGATGTGATTCCCTTCGCTGTCGCGATACTCGGCTTCACCTTCGAGGATAATATTCAGAATGTCGACTTTCGGGTACGTGCGCGGCTGAAACGACGCGCCGGGGCCGAGCACTTCCTGATTCAGGACGCGCAGCGAGGCGTAGCCCAGCAGCTTCGGGTCGAAGTAGTGTCCGAAGGAGAAGGTGTATCGGGCCTGCAGCCAGCCGAAGTCTGCTTGTCCACATTGTTTGGCTGTTCGGGTAGTAATCATGTTTCTTGACCTCTCTTTACACTAAAACAATGGTAAAGCTATGGACGCTGCATTGTTAGCCAGATATTCTGCCTGCTATGTTCAAATTTCCTGAATGAGAACGTCATGGCTAAAGAGAGAGCATTGACGCTGGAAGCGTTAAGAGTAATGGATGCTATCGACAGGCGTGGCAGTTTTGCCGCGGCGGCAGATGAGCTGGGACGCGTGCCGTCGGCGCTGAGTTACACCATGCAGAAGCTGGAAGAAGAGCTGGACGTGGTGCTGTTTGACCGTTCCGGTCACCGGACAAAATTCACCAACGTCGGGCGCATGCTGCTCGAACGTGGGCGAGTGCTGCTGGAAGCAGCAGACAAGCTGACGACCGATGCTGAAGCGCTGGCGCGCGGCTGGGAAACCCATCTGACCATCGTCACCGAAGCGCTGGTGCCCACGCCGGAGCTGTTCCCGCTGATTGAAAAGCTCGCGCCGAAGGCGAACACCCAGCTGTCGATCATTACCGAAGTTCTGGCAGGCGCGTGGGAGCGTCTGGAGCAGGGGCGTGCCGATATCGTCATCGCCCCGGATATGCATTTTCGCTCATCGTCAGAGATTAACTCCCGCAAGCTGTACTCGATCATGAGCGTGTACGTGGCCGCACCGGATCACCCGATTCATCAGGAGCCGGAACCACTGTCTGAAGTGACACGCGTGAAATATCGCGGCGTGGCGGTGGCGGATACTGCCCGTGAGCGCCCGGTGCTGACGGTGCAGCTGCTGGACAAACAGCCGCGTCTGACGGTCAGTACCATCGAAGATAAGCGCCAGGCGCTGTTAGCCGGACTGGGCGTGGCGACCATGCCTTATCCGCTGGTGGAGCAGGATATCGCGGAAGGCAGACTGCGGGTGGTGAGCCCGGAGTACACCAATGAAATCGACATCATCATGGCCTGGCGGCGCGACAGCATGGGCGAGGCTAAAGCCTGGTGCCTGCGCGAGATCCCGAAGCTTTTTATGGGTAAATGATCGAAGCGGAAAAGCAAAAACGCTCCTCAATTGAGGAGCGTTTTTTTAGGGGAGTTGCTTAGGGTCCGGCCCAAAGCGGTTTTCGCCCTGGGTCCCGTTCTGGCAGTAGAAGACCAGCAGCACCAGCCAGCCGATAACCGGGATGAGCCAGATTAACAGCCACCACGCCGAACGGTCGGTATCATGCAGACGACGGAACTGGACTGCCAGCGTCGGCAGCAGCACCAGCAGCCCATAAATACTCGACAGCACGCCTTCACCGCTGGCCCGCTGCCAGCCCAGAATTTTATCAACAATACTGAGTACACCAGCGAGCACCAGGCTCACCAGGAAGAACATCCAATATTCTTTCCGCCGCGCGCGGCCACCGAATCCGATGTAATTTTTAAGAACTTTTAGATACCAGTCCATTTTCCTTACCCCGATAGTCAGTCAATCACTTGTTTTTTAAGCGATCAAAGTAAGCGTAGATGGGTTTTGGAAAATAAAAAAGGGCATCAATTGATGCCCTGAATATTTAGTTTGTAGCCCCGGCAATGGGGTTAACATTTAGCGAAAGCGCACATCGCGCCCGTGCGGTTCATCCAGATCCTGCCACGGCCCAATAGAGATAATCCCCGTCGGGTTAATCGTCTTATGACTGCGGTAATAGTGGTTGCGAATATGGTCAAAGTTGACCGTTTCCGCCACGCCCGGCAGCTGATAAATATCGCGCAGGAAACCGTACAGGTTCAGGTAATCGCTGATGCGGTGTTTATCGCATTTGAAGTGGGTGACATACACCGGATCAAAGCGCACCAGTGTGGTCCACAGGCGGATATCGGCCTCGGTGAGCTGGTTGCCGGTCAGATAGCGGTGCTGGCCGAGAATTTGCTCTACGCGCGCCAGGGATTCAAACACCTTGCCGACCGCTTCATCGTAGGCTTCCTGACTGGTGGCAAACCCGGCTTTGTACACGCCGTTGTTGATGGTGTCGTAGATCCAGCCGTTCAGCTCATCAATCTTTTCACGCAGTGCGGGCGGGTAATAATCCCCGGCGCGTGCGCCAAGAGCGTCAAAGGCGGTGTTCAGCATGCGGATAATTTCCGCTGACTCATTGCTGACGATGGTGTGATTCTTCTTATCCCACAGTACCGGCACGGTGACGCGGCCGCTGTAGTGCGGATCGGCATGCAGATAGAGCTGATAGAGAAATTCATTCTGATAGAGGCTGTCGCCGGTGGCGCCGGGGAAACTGTCGTCAAAGGTCCAGCCGTTTTCAAACATCAGCGGGTTAACGACCGACACGTCGATAAAGGATTCGAGTCCCTTAAGGGCGCGCATAATCAACGTGCGATGGGCCCACGGACAGGCCAGGGAGACATACAGGTGATATCTGTCTTTTTCTGCGGCAAAGCCGCCTTCTCCGGAGGGGCCGGGTGCGCCGTCGGCGGTAAGCCAGTTGCGAAACGCCGAAACAGAACGCTTAAAGCGGCCTCCGGTTGACGCGGTGTCATACCAGGTGTCGTGCCAGACGCCGTCAATCAGTTGTCCCATGATTTTTCTCCTTCAAATGAAAAAGCGAGGATATCTCCTCGCTTTTTGAACTGCATTCAGTATAGATGCGTTACCACTTTTTGTTCAGTACGCGGTCGATGCTGAACGCGCCCGGGCCGGTGATAGCGACCAGCAGGAAACCGCCGGCGATGGTCAGGTTTTTCATGAACATCAGCGAGTTCACGCCTTCAGCAAAGTTGCTGTGGAAAATGAATGCGGTCAGCAGAGTAAAGCCTGCGGTGAACAGCGCGGTGGTACGAGTCAGGAAACCGAACAGGATTGCCAGACCGCCGCCAAACTCAAGCAGGATGGTCAGTGGCAGCAGCGCGCCCGGGACACCCATCGCTTCCATGTACTGCTGAGTGCCTGCGTAACCGGTGATTTTGCCCCAGCCAGCGGTGATAAACAGGATTGGCATCAGGATACGTGCGACCAGTACACCAACATCTTCTAATTTTTTCATTTTACTCTCCATCTAAGCACGCAGGCGGCTCTATTGATTTATTGTGCAATTTCACGGTGATACCGCTTCGTTGCTGTCGATGGAGAGAAGTGTAAACGTGACGGCTGTCGATTGTTAGCTAGGAAAACTGTCTATGTTCTTCAAAGATATTGAGGGTTGTTCAGAGTAATCTTGGGTGAGGAAGAGTAGGCCCGGTAACGGAGCATCACCGGGCAGAGGAGTTAACCGCGAGACTGCTGGCGCAGCGTGCTTTTCACCAGACGGTAAGCGCTCCAGAGACTGAACCCACGGCGTCCCCAGCGAATAATAGCGTTCGGGTGACGTACCATCCGGATAGCCAAAATGCTGCTGCCAACCAGCGCCCATGAGCGCAGATTGAGCAGCGTTTTCCAGCCGCGATCGTAGATGGCCGTGGTTTCGCTCCAGTCGCGATGGCTGGCAGCCAGATCCAGACGCTGCTGTTGGATCTGACTCAGCAGGAAGGCCTTACGCTTTTGCAGCTCCAGCTTGCTACTCACGTTCATGGTCCTCAAGCAGTGCCCGGTCGTTCGCCAGCTCATTGCGGGTATGACGCATAAACGTTGAGCGACGAGCCTTGCGCAGCGTCCAGAGTCCGCCGATGAGCGCCAGCGCCAACAGGACTACGGTGGTGGCGATCATTGCGTTCAGGCGATACTGCGGATCAATGGCCCAGATAATCAGCACCATCAGGCTCATCAGCCCGAACGCGGCGAACAGCATCGTCAGGCCGAGCATCAGCAGCATCTGGAAGAGGTTAGCTTTCTCCTCCTCCAGTTCGACCACGGCCAGCCGCAGGCGGGTTTCCACCATCTCAACGAGAATAGTGACGATACGCTGGCCAACGCCAAATACGCTTTTTCCCGGCCCCTGGGAGTGATGAGGATCTGCCATGATTAACGACGCGTCAGCAGCACACCCAGCACCAGCCCGACGGCTGCGCCAATGCCAACGCCGGTCCACGGGTTGTCACGCACGTATTCGTCCGCTTTGGCTGCCGCTTCACGGGTTTGTTTGGCGATAGCATCGCTGGTTTCGCCCAGGCGGTAGCGGCTGTCTTTCAGTGCGCGCTCTGCCTTGCTGCGCAGTTTGCTCAGCTCTTCTTTCGATTTGTCGGAAGAAGAGTTCAGGACCTCTTCCAGAGTGTCAGTCAGGGATTTCAGTTCGGCACGCAGTTGGTCTGAGGTGGTATCTTTTGACATGATGATCTCCAGTTAAGACGTTTGGTTTTCCGATAACTCAATAGTCACGAGACTCCAGCGCTTTCAGTTCGTCCTGCGCTTCAGTGAGCTTGTGTTCACGTTTACTGATTTTGCCCGCATCGCCTTTGGCTTTCGCTTCCTCAAGGTCGTGGCGACGTTCGGCTACCTCTTCCTTTTGCTCAGCAATTTTCTTTTGATGGTCGGCACGAACCTGACTGTCGCTGCAGTGGTCTTTCACTTCGCGCAATGCTTTGTTAAGGCCATCAATGCGGCTTTGATTGTTGTGCTTTTCGGCGTACTTAATTTCACGCTGAATGCTCTGTTCTTTCTCCTGGCAAGGGCTGGAGGCGAACGCGGCAGAGCTGATAGCAAGGAGACCGAAAGCCAGAATGATGCGGTGTTTCATAGGTGGAACCTTCCATTGTGTCGTGGGTAATTTCAGGCATTACCCAACCCAGTCGATAAAGTCAGAATGATGACTTCCGCCTGTTCAATGATAGTCACTCAGAGGGAAATCACCAAAGCCTGTGAAAAGATTCAGAATCTTTGAAGGGGTTAGCCGAGACGGTGAGGCGAGTCCCGCAGACGGGAAAGCCACTGCGGTGCCAGCGTTTCTTCATCGTCCTGCAGGGCGATGATATAACCGTGAGGAAGCGTGCGATCGAGCACTTCCTTGGCCGCAGCGCTTTGATCGCTGGATTCAAATTTGATCACTAAACCGTCGTTTTGCGGCGTAATGCTTTTGAAGCGGATACCGTTGGCATCAAGATGGTGCCAGACGGAAAAACCGTCCGGCATGCTGACATTAGAACTTACCGGACGAATGGCCAGGCTGGATTCACGCTGTTGCAGCGCCGCCCACATCCACAGCAGCGCACAAAGCAGGAGCAATCCGCCGAGGCTGAGACTAAAGCGGCGAAAAGTCATATTTCGAAAGCCCATGGTTAGCTCCGGCTACCGTGTTTTTTCTTCCACAGCACAACCAGGGAGCCAATCAGGCCTATCACTAACAGCACCACCGGCAGCAGCATCAGGCAGGACATGAGCGCGTCTTCATACTTCAGGAACACCGGCGTTTTGCCGAGCAGATAGCCCAGAGTCGTCAGGATAAGCACCCACAGCAGGCCGCTCATCCAGTTGAAGAACTGAAAACGGGCGCTGCTCAGGCCGGACAGGCCTGCAATGGTCGGCAGAAGCGTGCGCACAAAGGCGATGAAGCGACCCACCAGCAGGGCAGAAAGCCCATGTTTATGGAACAGATGATGAGCGCGCTGATGGTAGTGCGCGGGCAGGTGCGAAAGCCAGTTTTGCACCGTACGGGTATTACCGAGCCAGCGACCCTGAATATAGCTAAGCCAGCAGCCGAGGCTTGCCGCCGTGGTGAGCAGCAGCACAGTTTGCGGGAAACCCATCGCGCCTTTGGCGATCAGCACGCCTACCAGGACCAGCAGGCTGTCTCCTGGCAAGAAGGCAGCAGGTAGCAACCCGTTCTCAAGGAACAGGATCATAAACAACACGAAATAGAGCATGCCGATCATGGAGGGATTTGCCAGCGTTTCGAAATCCTGGCTCCACAAAGCATTAAGTAATTGGGTTAACAGTTCCATTCACGATTCCTGGTACATCGATTAATGTCACGCCTGAGCGCTTTGCCTGCTGTATTAGCTATTTTTATCATCAGGATCTTGGGCAACGCGTTCCGAACTTTTCCATGTTTTTCACGAATCGGTATTACCGATCCCTGAGCGTCTAATTGCATCTAAGTGTAACAAAGCTACCGGTTTCACGTCACAGAATTTGCAGCTTGTTGCAGATTGATTTTGCTTATTGCAGGCGGGAAGGGCGAGGGACTTTACACAGGCTGACACTATAACTGGTTAACTTACCCTCAGGCTGAGTCTGAGGGTAAGAAAATCCTTATTTAGAACCGTTAGCGGCGGTGTCGAGATGAACCACCGGATTTTCCGCAAATAAGTAACGGTCGGCGTTGAATTCAAAATCATCGCTGGTTTCGTTAAACAGCATCTGCTTGGTGTTTTCCAGGTGCTGCCACATGGCCACTTTAGCCGCGTGCGGATCTTTACGAATCAGGGCTTTAAGGATTTGATCGTGATCGTCACACCAGTTATCCACGGTGCGTGAATCGATGTGATCGTGCAGTTTTTTCCAGTACGGGTTGTGCACGCGCTGAGTCCACATTTTTTCCACGATGGCCGCCAGCGCGGTGTTTTGCGTTGCCAGCGCGACCTGGACGTGGAACTGCAGGTCCCATTCGGAATCACGGAAGCATTTCTCTTTACGCGCTTTCTCCTGGATCTCCATCAGCTTCATGATGTCCTGCTTGGTGACCTGAGTAGCGGCAAACTCCGCGATGTTGCTTTCAATCAGCTGGCGAGCCTGCAGCAGTTCGAAAGGACCGTAGTTGGCAAACTCGAGCGATTCGTCCGGCGCCTGGTAGTGCCGGGAGGTGTTGGACATCACGTGGATCCCGGAGCCTTTGCGCACCTCAACGTAGCCTTCGACTTCCAGCATGATGATGGCTTCACGAACCACCGTACGGCTGACGTTTTTCTCATCGGCAATAAAGCGTTCTGCGGGGAGTTTATCGCCCACAAGATAGACGCCCTGCTCGATGCGATCTTTCAGTTCAGCAGCAAGCTGTTGGTACAAACGGCGTGATTCGGTGATTTCCATATACGCTCCAGGAAGGGTACGGCATGATAGATTTGTTATACCACTTTCACCGAAAACTCACCAGTCTGAAAGCGCAAAAAGCCGCCCTGGAGGCGGCTTTTAGAGGGCTGCGGACGCTTAGTTCTGCGTCGCAGGTTTACCCAGAGTAGCGGACTGTTCGGACGCCGGTTTGTTCTGCAACACGGTCCAGATAACCACGGCACCGATCAGGTCAAAGATAGCCAGCACGGCGAACAGCGGGCTGAAGCCCAGGGTGTCAGCCAGTGCGCCAACGACCAGCGCAAACAGGGTGCTTGCGGTCCAGGCAGCCATCCCGGTCAGACCGTTAGCGGTCGCCACTTCGTTACGACCGAAGACGTCAGAGGACAGAGTGATCAGCGCGCCGGACAGTGACTGGTGAGCAAAACCACCGACGCACAGCAGGGCAATCGCAATGTACGGGCTGGTGAACAGACCGATGGTGCCCGGGCCAATCATCAGCAGTGCGCCCATGGTGACCACCATCTTACGGGAGACGATCAGGTTGACGCCGAACCAGCGCTGGAATAGCGGTGGCAGATAGCCGCCGACGATACAGCCCAGGTCCGCGAACAGCATTGGCATCCAGGCAAACATCGCGATGTGCTTCAGGTCAAAGCCGTAGACTTTAAACATGAACAGCGGGATCCAGGCGTTAAAGGTGCCCCAGGCCGGTTCTGCCAGGAAGCGCGGCAGCGCAATGCCCCAGAACTGGCGGTTGCGAACGATCTGCCAGGCAGACATTTTCTTCGCGTTGTTGGTCTGGTGCTGAGCTTCCTGGCCGCTGATGATGTAGTCACGTTCTTCATCCGTCAGGTGTTTCTGGTTTTTCGGATGCTTATACAGCCACAGCCACAGCATCGACCAGATAAAGCTCAGCACACCGGTCAGAATGAAGGCCATTTCCCAGCTGTGTACCATGATCGCCCAGACTACCAATGGCGGAGCAATCATCGCGCCGATGGAAGAGCCGACGTTAAAGTAGCCGACCGCAACGGAACGCTCTTTCGCCGGGAACCACTCGGAGCTGGCTTTCAGGCCAGCCGGGATCATCGCCGCTTCAGCAGCACCGACGGCACCACGGGCAATGGCTAATCCGCCCCAGCTGCCCGCCAGCGCGGTTGCGCCGCAGAACACGGCCCACAGCACGGCGAACATGGCGTAACCAATTTTGGTTCCCAGCAGGTCGAGCACATAGCCTGCCACAGGCTGCATGATGGTGTACGCGGCGGAGTAGGCCGCAATAATGTAGGAATATTGCTGTGTGGAAATATGCAGCTCTTGCATCAGCGTCGGCGCGGCCACTGCCACGGTATTACGAGTGAGATAGCCCAGCACGGTGCCAAGCGTCACCAGACCGATCATATACCAACGTAACCCTTTAATTTTACGCATGTAAAACCTCGTCGTTTTGTTTTATCCGCGGCGTACGCGGTCATCTTCCCGGAGAAAGGGAGGATGTTTAAGTAACGGGGGGCGTAACAGGATTAACTGATACGGCCCGAACCTTGCCATTAGTAAGCGTGTGAATTCGGTATCCGTACCGATAATTCCGGCGTCTAAAGCACCGGTAATTTATTGAGTCGGCTTATATGTTGCGACGGGGCAAAAGATAACTTGTCATACAACTTTAAAAGGTGAGAACCGTCACAAAAGCAGGAATAGTCGTAGGGTCTTTCTGCTAAGATGATGAAGCCAGTCCCGGCGCGGCCTGCGGCAAGGTTTACCTCGAAGTAAGTACTTTTTTTGTTGGCATTTATTGATCTCACTCACGAAATATTCTTCGGTGGCTGGAAATTGGTGTGATAACTTTGTCACCATTAGCACTAAGCATCTGACGCACTCGTTGAGAGGAAGACGATAATGACCCCGTTTATGACCGAAGATTTCCTGCTTGATACCGAATTTGCCCGCCGTCTGTACCATGATTACGCCAAAGACCAGCCAATTTTCGACTACCACTGCCATCTGCCGCCGCAGCAGGTTGCCGAAAATTATCGTTTTAAAAACCTGTATGACATCTGGCTGAAAGGCGATCACTACAAATGGCGTGCTATGCGCACCAACGGCGTGGCAGAACGCCTGTGCACTGGCGATGCCAGCGACCGCGAGAAGTTTGACGCCTTTGCCGCTACCGTGCCGCACACCATTGGTAACCCGCTGTTCCACTGGACGCACCTCGAGCTGCGTCGCCCGTTTGGCATCACCGGCAAAGTACTTTCACCGGCTACCGCCGATGAGATCTGGAACCAGTGCAACGATTTGCTGACCCAGGACAGCTTCTCTGCTCGCGGCATCATGCAGCAGATGAACGTGAAAATGGCAGGAACCACCGACGATCCGATCGATTCTCTGGAGCATCACGCCACCATCGCCAAAGACAGCAGCTTTAAAGTCAAAGTGCTGCCGAGCTGGCGTCCGGATAAAGCCTTCAACATTGAGCAGGCGACCTTCCAGGAGTACATGACGAAGCTGGGTGAAGTGTCCGATACCGACATTCGCCGCTTCAGCGACCTGCAAACCGCGCTGGGCCGTCGTCTGGACCACTTTGCCGCTCACGGCTGTAAAGTGTCTGACCATGCGCTGGACGTGGTGCTGTTTGCTGAATCCAGCGAAGCAGAACTCGACGCCATTCTGGCGCGCCGTCTGTCTGGCGAAACGCTGAACGAACACGAAGTGGCGCAGTTCAAAACTGCCGTGCTGGTGTGGCTGGGCGGTGAATACGCTCGTCGCGGCTGGGTGCAGCAGTACCACATTGGCGCGCTGCGAAATAACAACCAGCGTCAGTTCAAACTGCTGGGCGCGGACGTTGGCTTCGACTCCATCAACGACCGTCCTCTGGCGGAAGAGCTGTCCAAACTGCTCAGCAAGCAGAATGAAGAAAATCTGCTGCCGAAAACCATTCTGTACTGCCTGAACCCGCGTGATAACGAAGTGCTGGGTACTATGGTTGGCAACTTCCAGGGCGAAGGGATGCCGGGCAAGATGCAGTTTGGCTCCGGCTGGTGGTTCAACGATCAGAAAGACGGCATGGAGCGTCAGATGACACAGCTGGCGCAGCTTGGCCTGCTGAGTCGCTTTGTTGGCATGCTGACCGACAGCCGCAGCTTCCTGTCTTATACCCGTCATGAATATTTCCGTCGCATCCTTTGCCAGATGATTGGCCGCTGGGTGACTGCGGGTGAAGCGCCGGCGGATATTCAACTGCTGGGCGAGATGGTGAGAAATATCTGCTTTAACAATGCACGCGATTATTTCGGCATTGAACTGAACTAAGCCCTGAGGTTGGTTGATATGCAATACATCAAGATCCATTCGCTGGACAACGTGGTTGTCGCGCTGGCTGATTTGACTGCGGGTCAGGAAGTGACCGTGGAAGGCCAGACCGTGCGCTTGCAGTCCGACATCGCTCGTGGGCATAAATTTGCCCTGCGCACGATAGCGAAGGGTGAAAACGTCATTAAATATGGTCTGCCTATTGGTCACGCGCTAACGGACATTGCGCCCGGGGAACATATTCACTCCCACAACACGCGTACGAATCTGAGCGATCTGGACGAGTATAGCTATCAACCTGACCTTCATGCCGCACAGAGCCAGGCGGGGGATCGCGACGTTGAGATCTACCGCCGGGCTAACGGTGAAGTTGGGGTACGAAACGAGCTGTGGATCCTGCCGACGGTGGGCTGCGTCAACGGTATCGCCCGCCAGATCCAGACTCGCTTTCTGAAAGAGACGAACGAAGCGGAAGGCACCGACGGTGTGTTCCTGTTCAGCCACACCTACGGCTGCTCCCAGCTCGGCGACGATCACATCAACACCCGCACCATGTTGCAGAACATGGTCCGTCACCCGAACGCCGGGGCGGTGCTGGTGATTGGCCTGGGCTGCGAAAACAACCAGGTGGATGCGTTCCGCGAAACGCTGGGCGAGTTCGACTCTGAGCGCGTGCACTTCATGATCTGCCAGAAGCAGGACGATGAAGTGGAAGCCGGGCTTGAGCATCTGCACCAGCTGTACGAAGCGATGCGCCACGACAAGCGCGAGCCGGGTAAACTCAGCGAGCTGAAGTTCGGTCTGGAGTGCGGCGGCTCGGACGGTCTGTCCGGGATCACCGCTAACCCAATGCTGGGGCGTTTCTCCGACTATGTGATTGGCAACGGCGGCACCACGGTGCTAACTGAAGTGCCGGAAATGTTCGGCGCCGAGCAGATCCTGATGAGCCACTGCCGCGACGAAGCGACGTTTGAAAAGACCGTCACCATGGTCAACGACTTCAAACAGTACTTCATTGCCCACAACCAGCCGATTTACGAGAATCCGTCGCCGGGTAACAAAGCTGGTGGCATCACTACGCTGGAAGAGAAATCGCTGGGCTGCACGCAGAAAGCGGGTGCAAGCCAGGTGGTGGACGTACTGCGCTATGGTGAGCGTCTTAAAACACACGGGCTGAATTTATTAAGCGCACCGGGGAACGATGCGGTCGCGACCAGCGCGCTGGCCGGGGCGGGCTGTCACATGGTGCTGTTCAGCACCGGACGCGGCACGCCATACGGCGGCTTTGTGCCAACGGTGAAAATTGCCACCAACAGCGAGCTAGCGGCGAAGAAAAAACACTGGATTGATTTCGATGCCGGGCAGCTGATTCACGGCAAGCTGATGCCGGACGTGCTGAACGAGTTTGTCGATGCGATAGTGGCTTTTGCTAACGGCAAACAGACCTGCAACGAGAAAAATGATTTCCGCGAGCTGGCGCTGTTTAAGTCTGGAGTGACTCTGTAACACCTCTGCGGTTTGATGCCCTCTCCCCGACCCTCTCCCCTTGTGCTAAAGGGAGAAAGACCGGCTCCGTACAGTTCCCTCTCCCCTTGCGGGAGAGGGTTAGGGAGAGGGGGGAACAAACAGTGATGAAACTGTCAGATACCCTTAACCACGAAGCGCATTCTTCTCCAGACGCTCATCCTCAGCCATACACGCCGCGGCGGTGAACAGCACGTCGGTAGAGGAGTTGAGCGCTGTCTCGCAAGAATCCTGCAATACGCCGATAATAAAGCCTACCGCCACCACCTGCATCGCAACGTCATTCGGAATACCAAACATATTGCACGCCAGTGGGATCAGCAGCAGCGAACCGCCCGCTACGCCGGAAGCACCGCAGGCACACAGAGCAGCCACTACGCTCAGCAACAGCGCGGTTGGCACATCGACCGGAATACCCAGCGTTGTCACCGCTGCCAGCGTCAGTACGGTGATGGTGATTGCCGCACCCGCCATATTGATGGTCGCACCCAGTGGGATCGACACGGAGTATGTGTCTCTGTCCAGGTTCAGCTTCTCTGCCAGCGCCATATTCACCGGAATGTTTGCCGCTGAGCTGCGGGTAAAGAACGCGTACACGCCGCTTTCGCGCAGGCATTGCAGCACCAGCGGGTAAGGGTTACGGCGAATTTTCCAGAACACCAGCAGCGGGTTGATCACCAGCGCCACCAGCAGCATGCAGCCAATTAACACCACTAACAGCTGCGCGTAGCCGAACAGCGTTTCAAAGCCGGTGGTCGCCAGGGTAGACGACACGAGGCCGAAGATCCCGACAGGCGCAAAGCGAATAACCATCCTGACCATAAATGTCACGGCGTCAGAGACGTCGTTGATCAGATTTTTGGTGGTTTCATTACCGTGACGCAGCGCGAAGCCCAGACCCACTGCCCACACCAGAATACCGATGTAGTTGGCGTTCAGCAGCGCATCAATCGGGTTCGCCACCATGCTCATCAGCAACCCGCGCAGCACTTCCACAATGCCGGACGGCGGGGTGATGTCACCTGCTCCGGTGCTGAGATGCAGTGTGGACGGAAACAGGAAGCTGAACAGGACGGCCGTCAGGGCGGCAGAAAAAGTACCGAGCAGATAGAGGAACAGGATCGGGCGAATACTGGTTTTTTGCCCGTGCTGGTGGTTGGCAATCGAGGCCATTACCAGCATCAGCACCAACACCGGGGCCACGGCTTTCAGCGCGCCGACGAACAGGGTGCCGAGCAGGCCAACAGCCTCCGCGGCGGGTTTGGAGATCCAGGCGAGCAAAATACCGAGTATCAGGCCGACCAGAATTTGTTTTACCAGGCTACCGGCAGCGAGACGCTGCAGCAGGCCTGAAGGGCGTTGCGTAGTCATAACATCTTCCTTTGATTATTGTGCCGTTCCATCCCGGCGACTCTTTGGTCACGTTTAACAGGATGTAACAAATGTTTGCATAGCCGAGTATAAGGATGTTGAGGGAGTGGGGAAGGGGAAAGTGCTGATTATTTCGCACAGATCTAATTTTTTAACTATTCATAAATAATTTATTAACATAAAACGTAAAAAAAGGGCCCGGATATACCGGGCCGCTCAGATTATTCTATTTATTCTATGCGCTGCTTTTTATCGTTCTGGTGGTTAACCCAGGCGTTGATAATCAGGGTCAGCGTCAGGATGCCAAACACTACGCCGAGCGAGATGGCAATCGGGATGTGGTAGAAATCAACAATCAGCATCTTGATACCGATAAACACCAGGATCACCGACAGACCGTATTTCAGCATCGAGAAGCGCTCCGCCACTCCCGCCAGCAGGAAGTACATCGCACGCAGGCCGAGGATCGCGAACAGATTCGACGTCAGCACGATGAACGGGTCGGTGGTCACCGCAAAGATAGCCGGGATGCTGTCGACCGCGAAAATCACGTCGCTCAGTTCCACCAGAATCAGCACCAGCAACAGCGGGGTCGCGAACAGCAGGCCGTTCTGGCGCACAAAGAAGCGCTCGTTTTCGATTTTATCGGTCATGCGCAGATGGCTGCGGATCCAGCGCACCAGCGGCTTATCACCAATCCCGGAATCGTCATCTTTCGCCAGCGCCATCTTCACGCCGGTAAACAGCAGGAACGCGCCGAACACATACAGCAGCCACTCGAACTGAGAAATCAGCCAGCTGCCGGTGAAGATCATGATAGTACGCAGCACGATCGCGCCCAGTACGCCGTAGATCAGCACCCGACGCTGCAACGCAGCTGGCACGGCAAAGTAGCTGAACAGCATCAGCCAGACGAAGACGTTATCGACGGCCAGCGATTTTTCAATCAGGTAGCCGGTCAGGAATGCCAGTGCCTGCGGGTCGGCCACCGCACGGCCCTGCGTGACGGTCAGGTAATACCAGAAAGCGAGGTTAAACAGCAGGGAGAGCGTCACCCAGATCAGCGACCAGCTCGCGGCCTGTCTCATCGTCATGGTATGTGCGCCGCGTCGCCCCTGTAACAGCAGGTCGATGGCCAACATAATCACCACCACAACAGCAAATCCGCCCCACAGTAACGGCGTGCCGACAGTATTCATAATCTATCCTTTATGCAAAAAAAAACGGCTAACGTCCAAAAGACGATAGCCGTAGCAGGATTTTTTGCACGGACCTCGCCTTTCGGCAAGGTCTCACTTACAACAGAAAAGATATCTGTTCCCAGATAGCTTTGCTATTGCCCGGCGACCGGATGCTTTCGCATCGTCATGACGATCCACCGGCAAACAAGTTACTCCCCTTTGCGTGTGACAAAATATGACAGACCATTGATCGCGTCAATGGTCTGTAACAGGGGTTTTACATTGTTTTACGCAGGCAAGCTGTCTGCCGGGAACACCACACCGGTCTGGCGACGAATTTCCGTGGACAGTTTTGCGGTGATACGGCTGACTTCCAGGCCTGGATGGTTCACTTCATTGTTTTCCACCAGACGAGCAAAGCGCTCCGCTTCATACAGCATGGTGTTGATGTGCTGCGGCTGCGTCAGATCCTGGTGTTTTGCTCCGCGCGGGACGAACGACACTTTCTGGCATTCGGAAATCTTCTCGATCACCAGTGAGCCTTCTTCACCCTGGATTTCGCTTGGCAGCACGGAATCGCTCACTTTTGAATGCTGAAGCGTGACGCTGAAATCGCCGTAATCCAGCACCGCAACGCCGTGCGCATCAACGCCGCTGTCCAGCAGCGTGGCCGTCGCTTTCACGCTCTGCGGTTCGCCCCACAGCGCCACAGCGGAAGCCAGGCAATAGAAGCCGATATCCATGATTGAGCCGTTAGAGAACGCCGGATTAAAGGTGTTCGGGTTTTCGCCGTCAAGATAGCGCTGATAGCGCGAGGAGTACTGGCAGTAGTTGATAAACGCCTTACGCATTTTGCCCACTTTCCCCAGCGACTGCTGCAGCTGCAGGAAATTCGGCAGGCTGGCGGTTTTGAAGGCCTCAAAAAGCACCACCTGATTTTCACGCGCCAGTGCGATGGCCTCTTCCGCTTCGGCAATATTGGAGGCAAAAGGCTTCTCGCAAATCACGTGCTTTTTATGGCTCAGGAACAGCTTCGTCTGCGGGGAGTGCAGCGAGTTCGGGCTGGCGATATACACCGCATCAATCACATCGCTGTTGGCCATTTCCTCAAGCGAAGTGAACAGATGCTCCACCAGATAGTCGCTGGCGAAGGTCTGTGCCTGCTCAAGGCTGCGGGAATAAACGGCGGTTAACTTATAGTTGCCCGTTTCATGGGCGGCATCGACAAACTGGCGGGTGATCCAGTTGGTACCAACGACTGCGAAACGTATCATGAGGATTGACGTACTCCGAAAAAGGGACCTTTCGCCACTTTAGCACGCCATCATGACAAAACCAGTGCGCCCTTACGCAGAACCGGGCAGTGAAAGCTGCGTCAGCCACAGGCGGGTATCAAATTCCAGCTGGTGATACTGTGGCTCCATATGACAGCAGAGCTGATAGAACGCTTTGTTGTGGTCTTTCTCTTTCAGATGTGCGAGTTCGTGCACCACTATCATCCGCAGGAAGGCCTCCGGAGAATCGCGAAATACCGTGGCGACGCGAATTTCAGCCTTTGCCTTCAGCTTTCCGCCCTGCACGCGGGAGATGGCGGTGTGCAGGCCAAGCGCATTTTTCAGCACGTGGATTTTATTGTCGAACATCACTTTGTTGATCGGCGGGGCGCTGCGCATGTAGCGGTTTTTCAGCTCCTGGGTGTAGGCCCACAGCGCTTTATCGTTAGTAATATCATGAGCTTCCGGATAGCGTTTTTTCAGCACTTCTCCCAGCCGCTGTTCGGCAATCAGCGTGCGAACCTGGGCGAGCAGATGCTCGGGATAACCATTTAAGTATGTCAGTTCGCTCATGCCTGTCTCGAATTACTGGAAAAAAGGGTATACTCACGGCCCCCAAAGGGGATACCACCGAATTTTACCATCCAGGAGGGCCGATGAGCCAATCAGACAACGGTTTCCGTTCACTGACACTAAAACGTTTCCCGGAAACGGATGAAGTCAGCCCACTTCAGGCGTGGGAAGCGGCAGACGACTATCTGCTGCAACAGCTGGACGGCACCGACATCAGCGGCCCGGTCCTGATTTTTAACGATACTTTCGGCGCGCTGGCCTGTGCGCTGGCAGAACACCAGCCGTACAGCATCGGCGACTCGTACCTGAGCGAGCTGGCGACGCGTGAAAACCTGCGTCACAACGATATCGCCGAGAACAGCGTCATCTTCCGCGACAGCACCGGCGAATATCCGCAAGAGCCGGCGGTCGTGCTGATCAAAATCCCGAAAACGCTGGCCTTGCTGGAGCAGCAGCTGCGCGCCCTGCGCGAAGTGGTGACGCCGGAAACCCGCATTATTGGCGGCGCCAAAGCGCGTGACGTACACAACTCCACGCTGGAACTGTTCGAAAAGATTCTCGGCACCACCACCACCACGCTGGCGTGGAAAAAAGCGCGCCTGATCAACTGTACTTTCACCAAACCTGAGCTGAAAGACGTTCCGCAGACCACCAGTTGGCCGCTGGAAGGCACGCCGTGGACCATTCATAACCACGCCAACGTCTTCTCCCGCACCGGGCTGGATATCGGCGCGCGCTTCTTTATGGAGCATCTGCCGAAAGATCTGGAAGGGGAAATTGTCGATCTGGGCTGTGGTAACGGTGTGATTGGCCTGAAACTGCTGGAGAGCAATCCGCAGGCTAACGTGGTGTTTGTCGATGAATCGCCGATGGCGGTCTCTTCAAGCCGTCTGAACGTGGAAACCAACATGCCGGAAGCGCTGGATCGCTGCGAGTTCATGATCAACAACGCGTTGTCAGGCGTGGAGCCGTTCCGCTTTAACGCGGTGCTGTGCAACCCGCCGTTCCACCAACAGCACGCGCTGACGGACGCCGTGGCCTGGGAGATGTTCCATCACGCCCGCCGCTGCCTGAAGATCAACGGTGAACTGGTGATCGTTGCTAACCGCCATCTCGATTATTACCACAAACTGAAGAAGATTTTCGGCAACTGCACCACCGTCGCCACCAACAAGAAGTTTGTGATCCTCAAAGCGGTGAAGCTGGGCCGTAACCGCTAGGTTTCAGCACTTGCCCTGACCCTCTCCCATAGGGAGAGGGAACTGACCGTGCGGTTTTTGCTTTTCTCCCTCTCCCGGAGGGAGAGAGGGTTGGGGTGAGGGGGAAAATAAGCCCCGCAGCCAGCATTCAGTTCATGCAGACTCGATAAGCATCTCGGGCACTATTCCTAAAATCTCCCGCAATCAATCTCTGGAATCCTGTACGCAAAATTGCAGTTTTTCGGCCATTCTTCGCCGAAATCACTGGTTTAATGTCTTCGCCTGATTCTAATTTGTCCCTGTACTTTGGTGGGATTTAAGTTGCCATTATGGCAACTTAAGCCTATTCTGTGACCAATTCGTCAGGGATATGATGAAGAATGCATGTGATCGCACAGAAAGCATTGCTTGTGGCGGGAGAACGTTTTCCGGAGCATCGCCTGGAACTGGCGGCTCTCGGAACAACTCTGGCAAAAGGTTATTTCAAAACGCCGGAAAAACTGAGGGCTCAGTTTCCCTCGCTGGATAATTTTAAGTACCTAGATAAACACTATGTAATCGATGTCGGACACAATGAATTAAGGCTGGTGGCGCTGATCTTTTTTGAGAGTCAGAAATTTTATATCCGCCATGTGCTTACACATAAAGAGTACGATGCGTTTACCGTGATGCACCGGACCAAGGGGAAAAACCGATGGTGATTGCTGATATTTTGAAAGCGGGTGAAGAGTTAACTGCCGCAGCCCCATTTCTGGCAGGGATCCATACGCCTCAACAGTATGATGATGCGCTTGAGTTTGTGGAGTATTTGCTGCTGAACGATCCCACTAACCCTTTGTTGGATGTAACCTGTAACCACATCACCGCTTACGAAAACACAGCCCCCGCATTCGCTGAGTTCATGGCGCTTCAGCGTTCAATTCCAGTGGGCGTCGCCGTTCTCCACACCCTCATGGACCAGTACGGACTCACCCAATCCGACTTCCCGGAAATTGGCAGCAAGTCGATGGTTTCCCGTGTGCTGAATGGCAAACGCAAACTAACGCTGGAGCATGCCAAAAAGCTGTCAAAGCGATTTGGCATCTCCCCGGCAATGTTTATCGATTAAATCTCCAGCGCCAGCTTTGTACCCTGAGCAATAGCGCGACGGGCGTCTAATTCCATCGCCACATCGCAGCCGCCAATCAGATGTACAGGCTTGCCCCCAGCGCGCAGTGGTTCGGCCAGAGTACGGCGCGGCTCCTGACCGGCGCAGATAATCACCTGATCCACAGCCAGCAGCTGCGGTTCGCTGCCGATTGTCACATGCAGCCCTTCATCGTCGATCTTCTCGTAGCTCACCGCTGGGATCATCTTCACGCCTCGAGCGAGCAGGGTGGCGCGATGGATCCAGCCGGTGGTTTTGCCAAGCCCTTCACCTGGTTTGCTGGCTTTCCGCTGTAGCATCACAATCTGGCGCGGGCTTTTGTGCAGCTGCGGGCCTTCCGGGCGCAGGCCACCGTGCTGCTGCAGGCTGGTGTCGATGCCCCATTCCACGCAAAACTCGGCGATGTTCTGGCTGGTGGCAACACCTGGCTGGCTTAAATACATCGCGGTATCGAAGCCAATACCGCCGCAGCCGATAATCGCCACATTCTGCCCGACCGGGGTTTTATCGCGAAGTACGTCGAGATAATTCAGCACCTTGGGATGTGTGATCCCCTCAATTGCTGGCAGGCGCGGTTCAATCCCCGTGGCGAGGATCGTTTCGTCAAACTCTGCCAGATCGTCAGCGCTGACAAATCGGTTTAGCTCCAGCTTCACGCTGTGCAGTTCGATCATCCGGCGGTAGTAGCGCAGGGTTTCGTAAAACTCCTCTTTGCCGGGGATCTGCTTGGCGATATTGAACTGGCCGCCAATTTCGCTGGCTGCGTCAAACAGCGTGACCTGATGTCCGCGAGCCGCCGCGTTGACCGCAAAAGCCAGCCCGGCAGGGCCTGCGCCGACCACCGCCAGATTCTTCTTCTGCTGAGCAGGGATCACCGGCATCCGCGTTTCGTGGCAGGCGCGTGGGTTCACCAGGCAGGACGTCACTTTGCCAACGAAGATCTGATCGAGGCACGCCTGGTTACAGCCGATACAGGTGTTGATCTCATCGGCACGCCCGCTCTGCGCTTTGGACAGCAGCTCAGAGTCTGCAAGAAAAGGCCGCGCCATCGATACCATATCCGCATCGCCGCGCGCTAAGATCTCATCGGCAACCTGAGGATCGTTAATGCGGTTGGTGGTAATCAACGGGATCGAGACTTTGCCTTTTAGTTTGCGCGTCACCCACGTAAATGCACCGCGCGGAACAGGCGTCGCGATAGTTGGGATCCGCGCTTCATGCCAGCCGATCCCCGTGTTGATAATTGTCGCGCCAGCGGCCTCAATGGCCTGGGCGAGCTGCACGGTTTCATCGAAATTACCGCCGCCTTCCACCAAATCCAGCATCGACAGGCGGTAGATAATGATGAAGTCGTCGCCCACGCGTTCACGCACTGCGCGCACCACTTCGACGGCAAAGCGCATCCGTTTTGCCCAGTCGCCGCCCCATTCGTCTTCGCGCTGGTTGGTGCGCACCGCCAGGAATTCGTTGATCAGATAGCCTTCCGAACCCATCACCTCCACGCCGTCGTAGCCCGCTTCCCGCGCCAGCAGTGCGCACTGGGCGAAGTCGTCGATCAGCACCAGAATTTCATCGTGCGTCAGCTCATGAGGTTTGAAGCGGTTGATGGGCGCCTGAATGGCGGAAGGGGCCACCGGGCGCGGCTGATAGCTGTAGCGTCCGGTATGCAGAATTTGCAGGGCGATTTTGCCGCCTTCTTTGTGCACCGCATCGGTCACCGGGCGATGGTGCGCCAGCTGGCTGGCGTCGTTAAGCACCGCGCCGCCCTCCATACCCACGCCGGAAAGTGCCGGAGCTACGCCGCCGGTCACAATCAGCGCCACCCCGTGACGGGCACGCTCGGCATAGAATGCGGCTAACCGTTCAGTACCGTCGGGGCGCTCCTCCAGCCCGGTGTGCATCGAGCCCATCAGAACGCGGTTCTTGAGCGTGGTAAAGCCCAGATCTAACGGGGCGAAGAGGGACGGGTAGTGGCTCATAATCGCTTCCAGGTTAATTTATTGTTATGTGGTCGGATGAGTTGTTAATTTAGCTTTCGCGGAACAAAAGGGGAAAGAGCGAGTGCGGTGAATGTGATGGGATTCAAAGATTGGGGAAACGAGGAGCAGGACCCTCACCCCGGCCCTCTCCCTGGAAGGGAGAGAGGGAAAATCTGCTTCTGAAGTGACATTCCTGCACGCTCGATTCCCTCGCCCCTTTGGGGAGAGGGCTGGGGAGAGGGAGAAAATCTGGTTCTGAAGTGGCATTCCTGCACGATCGATTCCCTCGCCCCTATGGGGAGAGGGTCAGGGAGAGGGGCGTGCGCTGGATGAAAGGCCAAGCCCCGGAGCCTGCCACATCGAAGTCGTCAGCCCGCTGTCGACCAGGCCGAGCTGGTCGGCATACACCTTCTGCCACTTCTCTTTCATTCCCTGATAAAGCTCGCGATGTTCGCGGTTTGGGGTAAATACCCGGCTCCAGCTCACCAGTTTTTCGCCCGCGCTTGCCATGTCCGGATAGAGTCCAGCGCCCGCTCCTGCGGCAATCGCGCAGCCCAGCGCGGTGGCTTCTTTCACTTCCGGCACGCGTACGGGCAAGCCGGTGACGTCGCTTAAAATCTGGCTCCATAGCGCACCCTTCGAGCCGCCGCCGGCAAATACCAGGCTGTCGAACGTCACTCCGGAAAACTGCGAGATTTGCGCCAGATTACAGGCGGAGACAATCGCCGCATTTTCCTCGAGAGCGCGGAACAGCGTGGCTTTGTTGCATTTTTCCGGGTCGATGGAGAGGTTAATAAACGACGGCGCGGCGTGGTACCACTGCTTAAAGTGCATGGCGTCGGAAAAGATGGGCATTACGCCGTGGGAGCCAGCCGGAACGCGGCTCGCCATCTCTTCAAGCAGGGCGTAGGTGTCGGTGCCGAGACGTTCGGCAATCAGTTTTTCTTCGGCGCAGAATGCATCGCGGAACCAGCGCATGGTCAGCCCGGTAAAGAAGCTGATCGATTCGGCCTGCACCATGCCGGGAATTACGTGCGGATTGACGCGAATATTCACCTCCGGATCGGTGCGCACCTCCGGCAGGTTCACCACCTGCTGCCAGAACGTACCGCCCAGCACGGCGGTTTGCCCCGGACGCACCACGCCCAGTCCCAGGCAGCCCAGTTGCACATCACCGCCGCCCATCACCACCGGCGTTCCCACGCGCAGGCCGCTCTGCTGTGCCGCCTCTTTGGTCACTGACCCGAGCAGCGTTCCCGTCTCTTTCACCGGGGAGAGAATATCGGCGCGCAGACCGGCCATATCCAGCAGCGCAGGCCGCCAGTCGCGGCTGAACAGATCAAGCATCCCGGTAGTCCCGGCGTTGGACGGATCCACCGCCAGCTCGCCGGAAAGCTTCGCCGCCAGCCAGTCGCTGATCATGGTGATGGTGGCGGCCTTGCGATAAATATCCGGGCGATGATGCGCCAGCCATAGCAGGCGCGGCATGGCGGAGAGCGCCAGCGTCTGCCCGGAAACCTCATACACTTCAGATTCAAAGTGATAATCGTGGATCTCTTTCAGCTCTGCCACCTCGCGGCTGGCGCGGGCATCGACGTTGGCGCAGGCCCAGATGGCCTCGCCGTTGCGGTCGTACAGCACGATCCCTTCGCGCATCGAACAGCAGGAAACGGACTTGATGTCAGCGGCGCTGAGGTGCGCGCTCCCCAGCGCCTGGCGGATGCACTGACAGGCCAGCTGCCAGTTGGTGTGAAGATCGAACTCCATCGAGCCGGGTACACCTTCGACGCTCAGGTGTTTCCATTCGGCCTGGCCGACGGCGATTTGCCTGCCTGCCAGATCGAAAATCACCGCCCGGATGCTGCCCGTTCCTGCGTCTAACGCTAAAAGGTAACTCATGACGTGCGCCTCGCTGTTATCGCGCGGCACCCGGCGGTTACCCCGCCAGCGACAGCACCGCGCGTGCTGTTGTCTCTTCCGTTACCAGGCCGTTGATCCGCTTGCCGATCAGGGCCGCGAAAATGGCCTGCGCTTTCTCTTCACCCCCGGCCACGCCGATGATGGTGGGCAGCTGCGCCAGCTCATCAAGGGTCACGCCGAGCAGTTCACGATGAATCTCCAGTCCTTCCACCCGCTGGCCGTCGGCCTGCAGGAAATAACCAAGAATGTCGCCGACTGCGCCTTTGCGTGCGTACATCAGCTGTTCGCCTTCGCTGATATAGCCCGAGCGCAGGATCGTGGCATCACGCCGCTGATCGATAGCACCAATGCCGACCACTGCCGCATCGGCAGCGCCTGCCGCGAGGATCACGTCGCGGACGCTGGATTCACGGCGCAGGATCTCCGCCACTTCCGGCGACGACACGCGCAGCGGCGCGGGGATCATGCTGACGCTGCACGCCGCATCTAACTGACCGATGCCTGTCATATAAGGCCCGACTCCGCCGGAAAGCGTGACCAGGCGGATTTGCTGCGAACCGATAAATCCGCTCAGATGTTGCAGGCAGCTCATGGTGGTTTCACCAAACCCGACCGCCAAAAGCTGACCTGGCTCCAGCACGCCCATCAGCGACTGTGCTGCACCAATCCCCAGCCGCACGTTCATCGGCGGGGTATTCAGCGCAGGCAGTACGCGGGCAATCTTCAGGCCGAAGCGCTGCTGCAGTTCGGTTTCCAGCGCCAGACAGCCTTCATAGCGGGAGTTGATCTGCACGCGGATCACCCCCGACTGCCTGCCTTTTTCCAGCAGGCGGGAAATCTTCAGCCTCGGCAGGCCCAGACGCTCGCCAATATCGTTCTGCGTCAGCCCGTCGTGGTAGTAACACCACGCCACTCTTGCCACCAGCTCCTCTTCCGCCAGCGCCAGTCCGGCGTAGCGGCTGTCTTCAATGCGTTTTTCGCTCATAAAGTGAACTCTTATAAAAATCTAGATCATATGTTCGCGGTTGCGCGGCCCGAAAATGTGAAGCCACTGGCAAAACCGATCTTTCATTGCTCACAGCCTGTATAAGGCGATCGAAAGCATAAAACTGTGATCTTTGCACGGTTGTAAATATAGTTCACCGTCTACTCTTTTGAACATTATTAATTCTAAAAATCATTTGTTCAATTGAGGCGTGATGATGAAGTCACTGATTGAGGCCCGCAATATCCGCAAGCAGTTCTCCGGCATCGCCGTGCTGAAGGGCATTGATTTCACTCTGCTTTCCGGTCAGGTACACGCGCTGATGGGCGGCAACGGGGCGGGAAAATCCACGCTGATGAAGATTGTTGCCGGGGTGGAAACGCCCGACGAGGGTGAACTGATCGTTAACGGCAAACCTTTTGCGCGCCTCAGACCGAATCAGGCTCATCAGCTGGGCATCTATTTAGTGCCGCAGGAACCGATGTTGTTTCCGAATCTGACGGTGCGCGAAAACATCCTCTTTCGCCTGCCGCGCCAGGCGGATACCGAAACCCGTCTGGCGGAAAAGCTTCAGCAGCTGAACTGCCAGATCAATTTGCAGGCCACGGCCAGCACGCTGGAAGTGGCGGATCAGCAGATGGTGGAGATCCTGCGTGGCTTAATGCGCGAGGCGCAGATCCTGATCCTGGATGAACCGACGGCCTCGCTGACGCCAGGGGAAACGGATCGACTCTTTAAACAGATCCGCGCATTGCAGGCGCTGGGTGTTGGCATTGTTTTTATCTCTCACAAGCTGCCGGAGATCCGCGCGTTGGCGAGCCACGTCTTAGTGATGCGTGACGGCGCCGTGGTGCTGAGCGGGGCGACGGCAGATCACTCCGATGCAGAGCTGATCGCCGCGATGACGCCTGCCAGCCGCGATAAAGATCTCAGCGACACGCAAAAGCTGTGGCTGGCGCTTCCCGGCAACCGTCGCACCCAGGCGCAGGATTTTCCGGTGCTGCGGGTCGAGGATCTGACCGGGGAAGGGTTTATCGATCTCAGCCTGGAGATCCGCGCCGGGGAGATCGTCGGCCTGGCGGGATTAGTCGGATCCGGGCGCACGGAGTTTGCCGAAACGCTGTATGGCCTGCGTCCACCGCGCGCCGGGCGGATCTGGCTGGAAAATCGCGATATCAGCAACGACAGCACCAGCACCCGGCTGGCCAATGGGCTGGTGTATCTGCCGGAAGACCGTCAGGTATCCGGACTATTTCTGGATGCGTCGGTGCGCTGGAACACGGTGATGTTCAACCAGCCTTCGCTGTGGCAGGACAACAAACGCGAGGCCGCCGTGGTGGAACGCTATCACCGCGCGCTGGGCATCAAACTGAATGATGCGGATCAGCCGGTGCGCACGCTCTCCGGCGGCAACCAGCAAAAGGTTCTTCTGGCGCGCTGCCTGGAGGCCAATCCGCTGTTATTGATCGTCGATGAGCCGACGCGCGGTGTGGATGTTTCGGCGCGTGCGGATATCTATCAGCTGCTGAAAAGCGTGGCGGCGCAAAACGTCGCGGTGCTGATGATCTCCAGCGATCTGGATGAATTTCCCGGGCTGGCCGACCGGGTGCTGGTGATGCACCAGGGGCGGCTGAGCGGCGAACTGGCAAGCCAGGCGGTCAGCGTCGAGCGAATGATGACTCTGGCCTTCGGAGGGCAGGCATGAAAACGTTACTGAAGAACCGCGAACTGAGTGCATTTCTCGCCATCGTGGCGCTGTTCGCGGTGCTGGTGGCGCTCAACCCGGCCTATTTCAGCCTGCAAACCCTGGCGATGATTTTTTCCAGCGCGCAAATCCTCTGCCTGCTGGCGCTGGGGGCGGCGTTGGTGATGCTGACGCGAAATATTGATGTGTCGGTGGGATCGACCGTCGGGCTGTGCGCCATTGCGGTGGGCGTGGCGCTGAACAGCGGCTACGGGCTGCCGGTGGCGATGGGCTTTGCGCTGCTGATTGGTGCGCTGGCGGGAGCCTTCAACGGGCTGCTGGTGGTCGGTTTTCGCATTCCGGCGATTGTTGCCACGCTCGGCACGCTGGGGCTGTATCGCGGCGTGATGCTGCTGTGGACCGGCGGAAAATGGATTGAAGGGCTGCCTGACAGCCTGAAAGCGCTGTCCGAACCGGTATTTTTAGGCATCTCTTCGCTGGGCTGGTTCACGCTGGTGCTGCTGCTGGCAGGCGCGTGGCTGCTGGCTCGTACCACTTTTGGCCGCGATTTTTACGCGGTGGGCGACAACCTTGCCGCCGCCCGTCAGCTTGGCGTGGGCGTGAATCGCACCAGGATGCTGGCTTTCACCCTCAACGGCATGCTGGCGGCCTGCGGCGGCATCGTCTTCGCCGCACAGATTGGCTTTGTGCCGAACCAGACCGGCAGCGGGCTGGAGATGAAGGCCATCGCCGCCTGCGTGCTAGGCGGTGTGTCGCTGCTCGGCGGCACGGGCACGCTGATTGGCGCCTTCCTCGGCGCGTTCTTCCTCACCCAAATCGACACCGTGCTGGTGCTGTTCAAGCTGCCCGCCTGGTGGAATGACTTTATCGCCGGGATGGTGCTGCTGGGCGTGCTGGTGCTCGACGGACGCCTGCGTCAGGCGCTGGCCCGTCACCAACGAATGTTAAAATACAGCCGTTTTCAGCCTGGCAACAAAGGGGGAAAGCACGTCACCCCGTTTCCGAAACGTAAAAACAAAGAGGTGGCGTAAATGAAGTTTAACTGGGAAAGCGCGCTGCTGATTTTACTGGTGCTGGAGATCCTGCTGTTCGGGGCGATCAATCCGCGGATGCTGGACGTGAATATGCTGCTGTTCAGCACCAGCGATTTCATCTGCATCGGCATTGTGGCGCTGCCGCTGACGCTGGTGATTATCAGCGGCGGTATCGATATTTCTCTCGGCTCAACCATTGGCCTGTGCGCCATCGCGCTGGGCGTGATGATGCAGGCGGGCTGGCCGATGTGGCTTGCCGTGCCGCTCACTCTGGCGCTGGGCTTGCTGTGCGGAGTGATCAACGCCGCGTTGATCCACTACACAGGGATCAGCCCGCTGGTTATCACGCTCGGCACGCTTTATCTCTACGGCGGTGGCGCACTGCTGCTGTCCGGCATGGCAGGGGCGACGGGCTATGAGGGCATCGGTGGATTCCCTGATAGCTTCACCGCCTTCGCCAACCTGACGCTGTTCGGCCTGCCTGTGCCGCTGGTGTTGTTTATCGTTATTACGTTCTTCTTCTGGCTGCTGGCCCATCGCGGGCGCTTCGGCCGTCATCTCTTTTTGCTTGGGCAAAACCCCCGCGCGGCGCGATATGCGGCGCTTTCCGTCAATGGGATGCCTTACGTGCTGTACGGTCTGGTCGGGCTGGCTTCCGCAGTAGCGGCGTTGGTGCTGGTTTCTTACTTCGGCTCTGCACGCTCGGATTTAGGCCGCGATTTGCTGATGCCCGCGCTGACGGCGGCGGTGCTCGGCGGAGCCAATATCTACGGCGGTTCCGGTTCGGTGCTCGGCACCGCGCTGGCGGCACTGCTGGTCGGTTATTTACAACAGGGGTTGCAGATGGTCGGCATCCCCAATCAGGTCTCAAGCGCGCTTTCTGGAGCGCTGCTGGTGGTGGTGGTAATGGGTCGCTCGCTGAGCCTGCATCGTGAAGGGGTGCGCACGGTATGGCGGAGGCTTGTGATGCGCAAATCAATCGGAGCATAAGATGAAAGCAAAACTGTGTGTGCAACTGAGCGCCCTGGCGCTGGCAATGAGCGTCGCTGCCGTGCAGGCCGCGGACAGGATCGCGTTTATCCCGAAACTGGTGGGCGTGGGCTTCTTCACCAGCGGCGGCAACGGCGCGAAAGAGGCCGGTAAGCAGCTGGGGGCGGACGTTACCTATGATGGCCCGACCGAGCCGAGCGTTTCCGGCCAGGTGCAGCTGATCAACAACTTCGTCAACCAGGGCTATAACGCGATTATCGTTTCTGCGGTATCGCCGGATGGCCTGTGCCCGGCGCTGAAGCGGGCGATGCAGCGCGGGGTGAAGGTGCTGACCTGGGATTCAGACACCAAGCCGGAGTGCCGCAGCATCTACATCAACCAGGGGACGCCGGAACAGCTTGGCGGCCTGCTGGTGGATATGGCGGGGAAACAGGTCACCAAACCGGATGCCAAAGTGGCGTTCTTCTATTCCAGCCCGACCGTTACCGACCAGAACCAGTGGGTGAAAGAAGCGAAGGCGAAAATCGCCAAAGATCATCCGCAGTGGCAAGTTGTCACCACGCAGTTTGGCTATAACGATGCCACCAAATCCCTGCAGACCGCAGAAAGCATTCTGAAAGCCTATCCGGATCTGGATGCGATTATCGCCCCGGATGCCAACGCGCTGCCAGCGGCAGCCCAGGCAGCGGAAAACCTGAAGCGTGAAGGTGTGGCGATTGTCGGTTTCAGTACGCCGAACGTGATGCGTCCCTACGTCGAGCGCGGCACGGTGAAAGCCTTCGGCCTGTGGGACGTGGTGGAGCAAGGCAAAATTGCGGTTAACGTCGCCGATCATCTGCTGAAAAAAGGCGATCTTAACGTCGGCGACAGCGTTACGGTGAAAGACATCGGCGACCTGAAAGTCGAACCGAACAGCGTGCAGGGCTACCAGTATGAAGCGAAGGGCAACGGCATCGTGCTGCTGCCGGAGCGCGTGATCTTCACCAAAGATAACATTGGCAAATACGATTTCTGAGGGAGGGAACGATGGCTGACTTAGACGATATCAAAGACGGGAAGGACTTCGGGCTCGATCGCCCGCAGAAGAACGCGCTGTATACCCTGAAGGGCTGCGGCTCGCTGGAGTGGGGGATGCAGTCGCGGCTGGCGCGCATCTTCAACCCGCAGAGCAACCGCACGGTGATGTTGGCGTTCGATCACGGCTATTTTCAGGGGCCGACCACCGGGCTGGAGCGTATCGACCTGTCGATAGCGCCGCTGTTTGGCGAAACCGACGTGCTGATGTGTACCCGCGGCATTCTGCGCAGCACGGTACCCGCCGCGACCAATAAACCCGTGGTGCTGCGAGCCTCCGGGGGGAACTCGATTTTGAGCGAACTCTCCAACGAGTGCGTGGCGGTGACCATGGAGGATGCGCTGCGCCTCAACGTCAGCGCCGTGGCGGCGCAGGTGTATATCGGCAGCGAATATGAGCACCAGTCGATCAGCAATATCATTAAGCTGGTGGACGCAGGTAACCGTTATGGCATGCCGGTTCTGGCAGTGACGGGCGTGGGCAAAGAGATGACGCGCGATGCCCGCTATTTCTCGCTCGCCAGCCGTATCGCCGCGGAAATGGGAGCGACCTTCGTCAAAACCTATTTCGTGGAAGAGGGCTTTGAAAAAGTCACCGCCAGCTGCCCGGTGCCGATTGTGATTGCGGGCGGGAAGAAGCTGCCGGAACACGAAGCGCTGGAGATGTGCTGGCGCGCCATCGACCAGGGCGCATCCGGTGTGGATATGGGGCGTAACATCTTCCAGTCCAGCGCGCCGCTTGCGATGCTGAAAGCGGTGAAAAAAGTGGTGCATGAAAATATGAATGCCCGCGAGGCGTACCAGTTCTGGCAGGAAGAAAAACAGGGAGAAGCGCAATGAACGTGACGTTGGTGGAGATCAACATCAAACCTGAACGGGTCGACGAGTTTCTGGAGGTGTTTCGCGCCAACCACGAAGGGGCACTACAGGAGCCGGGAAACCTGCGCTTCGACGTGCTCCAGGATCCTGAAGTTGGCACACGCTTCTTTATTTACGAAGCCTACACAGACGACGATGCCGTGCTGGCGCACAAGAAAACCCCGCACTATCTCGCCTGCGTGGAAAAGCTCGACGAGATGATGTCCGAGCCTCGCAAGAAACGCAGTTTTTTGGGGCTGTTGCCTGAGGTTTAACTGGAACGGGAACCCCTCTCCCTAACCCTCTCCCCAAAGGGGCGAGGGAACCGTCCGGAGCTGGCTGGTTTTCTCCGTCACTTAATGTGGCAAAGGACCAGCCCGGAGCAGGATGGTTTTCTCCCTCGCCCCTTTGGGGAGAGGGGCGGGGTGAGGGGAAATAGTTACCCTGAAGCCAGCGCGTTTTCTCCCTTGTCCCTCTTCACATCAATGTTTCAACCCATCAGCCCAGCGAGGCGCTTTTAAATCTGCTGCGAAAAACCATACCAGTTCGCAGAGCAGTCCTGTGAGCGTGGTCTGGGCGTCCGGCAACAGCGAATGTTCACGTAAAAGCTGAGTCAGCGTCAGGCAGTAGTCACACAGCACTTCAGCATCGGGTTCGAAGCTCTGAACGCTATCAGGCAAGGAGTCAACCACAAAACGATCCAGCAGATGCGGTGGAATGGGTTCACCGAGCGTCGGGCGAAGCAACGCAAGGCAGGCGTTAATTCTGCCCAGCAGCGCCATTTTCATCGCTGGATCACGGCATTCAATTAGGGATTCAGCGAAGCGGTCGCAGTAGTCAGCCAGGTCGGTAAAGTCCGTGGCGGCGTTAAAAGGAATATCGAGTAATTCAGAATCAGAAATGAGGGTTGTCGCCATAGTGGCAGCCTCCTGTAACAGGTTTTTAAACCCACCACCCGAGGTTCCAATCTCATGGTGGTGAACTGAACGAGGTTGGAACTACCGGCGTTACAGGTAACCGGCGCACCTTTCGGTGCCCCCGTCCAGCCCACCATTGAGATGTAGCTAAACGCACGACACAAAAAAGACGCTGGCGCGTCTTGTGTCGCCTGTAACAAGTATTCAGGGTTCCAATCCCGGCGCCTGATTTTGCAGGTGCGGAGGCACAATACTGCTATCGATATAAGACGGCAAGGGGTTTTCCTCACTCAAATTATCTTCTTTCCGAAACTGGAATTGGCTACGCAAAAGTAAATGTAAAAGGGGATTGGCCGACAAAAATAATTGCCCAATGCGCTGCACTTATCGGGCCTACGGGGCTGAAGCGTTGTGAAGCCCCTCACCCTAACCCTCTCCCCTAAGGGGCGAGGGGACCGTTCGGAGCATGCTGGTGTTCTCTCACCCTAAATTGGCGAAAGAACTGTCCGGAGCTGGCTGGTTTTCTCCCTCTCCCTTGGGAGAGGGGCGGGGAGAGGGGGAATTGCGACTCTGAAGCTAACCGGTTGTCACCCTCGCCCCTTTGGGGAGAGGGCCGGGGTGAGGGGAAATCACTGCTTCCTGAAAAAATCGTTATACAGCATATAAAGATGAGCCGAACTCCAGGAGAAATTCGGCGCACCCTGTTGGGCTCCGGTCAGGGGATTGTAGTTCTCCTGAATTGGACCGTCGCCGGTCAGCCCTTTGGCGTGGCGGAAGAAGGTATCCGCAAGCTTCAGTGCCGCATCTCGGTGGCCGTAGCGTTCCATGCCTTTGAGACCGAACCAGAACTGGTCGACCCACACGCGGCCGCGCCAGTAGATGTCTGCGCCGAAGGCCGGGTTGGTTAAGGCGGCGGTGCCGAGCGGCACGAATGTATTGAACTCTTTCGGGTCGAGCATCACCGCGACCACGGCATCGGCGTGCTG
The DNA here is from genome assembly GCA_014156375.1 of Enterobacteriaceae bacterium 89. GTDB lineage: Bacteria > Pseudomonadota > Gammaproteobacteria > Enterobacterales > Enterobacteriaceae > Scandinavium. The sequence continues at coordinate 201,512 of RQJH01000005.1, forward strand.
CTGCGTGGCGGCACCGTTAAACAGCGGCGACCAACCTTCCGGCCCTTTGCCGCGCTCGACGATCGGTTTGCCCGCGCAGCCGTTCGCCAGCGGTTTGTCTTCGATGCGGATGTCGTAATAGAACCCGGTTCCCGCATCGAACATGCAGGTGTTGATGTAGCTCGCCAGTTTGTCCGCCAGTGCGTTGTAGCGGCTGGCGTCTTCATTTTTGCCGAGGATCGTCGCCATTTGCGCCAGATAGCGGTTATCGCTGTACATGTAGCTGGCCTGATCGACGGACTCCTGCATCAACGAGTAACCCAGCAGCGTGCCGTTTTTATCGCGGTTTTCGGCGAAGTTCACTGCCCAGTCACTGCGTTTTCCACCGCTTGCCACGTACTTATCTAGCTGCTCTTTGTCGATAAAGCCAAACACCGCGGCATCGTCGCGCCCGGATTCCCAGGAGGCGGCCACCTGCGCCGGAATTTGCAGGCTGTCGTACTGGCCGTTGCTCACCGTGGCGGCATAGTCATTGAGACCGGAAAGCGTCTGTTCTTTGTCGCCTTTTTTCACCGTGAACAGCATTTCACCTGCGTCGGTGTTGTGGGCTTTATCACGGGTTGCGCCATACTCCGGCACGCCGTTATGGTTGTGATCGCGGTTGTGCAGCCACCAGTCATGATAGGCCACCAGCTTCGGGTACATCTCCTGCAGCCAGCTCTTGTCCCTGGTGACGTTATAAACCTCCATCACCGACCACGCCGCCAGGCTCGGCTTGGTATTGCGTTCGTTCCAGTTGCCGCCGTCACCGCCGCGCTCCGGGCTCAGGTTCCAGGCGATGAGATCTGGCACAAATCCGGCATCCTGCGGACGCACTTTATCATCCGCTTTCACCTGCCAGGAGAACACCGCGCGAATGTTATCTTTGGCGATTTCCGGGTTGAAGTGCGCCATCGCGAACGCCTGTTTCCAGGTGTCCCACGGCCAGGTCTGGTTGCCGGAGAACCAGCGGCCGGTGACGGATGGCGTGACGGTGTTGAACTTCACCGCGCCGCCCGGCGAGCGCCAGTTGCCGTTGAGGGTTTCAATCGCTTTGACCGCCACGCGCGTTTGTTCGGTGGTGGCATCCGGGTTGCTCAGACCATGCTGTAAGTAGCCTTCCCAACGTTTTTCCGAAGCCTGCATAAAGTGCGCCGGGCGAGCGAGAATATCGCGGATCTGCGCTTTCTCATGGCTCACTTCATCGGCGGTGAGTAAATGCGAATACGTCGTCCAGAGTGAGGTGGAACCGTTGATTTTAGCGGTACTGATAAAGCTGTGTCCGTCGACCGTGGTATGCACCGGGATCGATTTATGCACCTGATATTGTGATTCGCCGGAGGTCAGTAAATCCCACGTAGAACGAACTTTGCCAAAGGTGACGGTCACGCCATCGCGTGTGGGGATCAGCTTGCGCTGGTAGTCCGGGTAAGCAGCATCGATGGTTTTATCCGATACCGCTTTCCCGTCTTTAGCCTGCAGTTTTTCCAGCAGCGCGCCGTCCCACTGCAGTTCCAGCGGCGTGCTGCTGGTGATTTGGGTTTCCAGCAGGGAAGTGCGCGGGCTGGCGAAACGCAATGTCATCACAATTTTCACGCCGTCGCCAGACAGGGTTTGCACCAGCGCGCCGGGGATACTCCAGGCTTGCATAGTCATATCGACTTTTTTACCGTCGCGGTACACCGTCAGGCGGTCAAAATTCGTCGCCATAAAGTTGATGTACTCTTCGGTCAGCAGCGCCGGGCCGGGAAAACCGCCTGCGGTGGCCGGGCCGTCCGGCAGCAAATGCCCATGCCACGCGCCCAGGTCGAAGAACGGGCTGAAGCGCTGATGATCGTCGCTGTCGAAATCCTGCATGTACTGCGGTGCGCCGGTGCGGTTGATGATGTTTTTATAATGATCGGCCGTGGCTGCCTGCGCGCTGGCGCTGAGCAGCAGTGCCCAGGCCAGCGGTGTTATTGTGGTGCTGAGTCTCATCCCGTCTTATCCCTGTCTTCCTGCGGTTATTGGGCGGCCTGGGCGGGAGCGGCTTCAGTTTCCTGCTCCTTTCGCGACAGTCCTTTGACATATTTGCTGTATTTCCACCAGGCGAACCCGAGGAAAATCACAATCCCACCCACGTTGTAGAAAATAATGGTGATGATATTGCCGCCCGTCGGGAAGGTGGAGGCGACAAATCCGATGGCGAAAATCACAATCAGCATCGACACCACCACCATTCCGGTCGTGCGCGAGCCCATCTTAAAGTCGCGCGGCAGATGGTCGAGCTTACGACGCAGGTTGAGGTAGGCCAGCATGATAAACAGCGGCGGCAGCATTGAGGCGGCGGCAGTCATGTTGATCACCGTGTTCATCAGATCCTGCGCGGTGTTCGAGCCCATGGTCGGGATGATCATCAGTGGAATAACAATCAGATACTGGATCCACGCCGCGCGCGCCGGAACGCCGTTTTCATTGAGCGCCACGGTTTTTGGCCCGAAGATCCCGGTCGGAATTTCAGAGAAGAAGATTTTCACTGGCGTTGCGGTCCACATCAGCAGCGAGCCAAACATGGCGGTAAAGGACACCAGCCCGACGAAGCGGTTCATCAGCACTTCCGGCAGGCCAAAATGCACCGCCAGACCGTGGAACACCTGTACTGAGCCGCCGGTGAATTTCAGATCTTTGCTGCTGATAAACACGTTAATCAGCACGGAAGAGATTGAGTACAGCACGCCGATGAAAATCCCGGCGAGGATGATCACTTTGACGAAGGATTTTGAGCCGCCTTTCACGTCGTTAACGTACACGGCTACCGACTCCGCGCCGCCCGCCGCCATGAAGATCCACGTGGTGATACCGAGGAATGCCCAGTTGAAGTTCGGGATCATCGCATCGACGGTAATCGGATCTACAGGCTGCACGCCGCCGAGCAGCGCTGCGCCCGCCAGCAAAATGTAGGAGAGCGTCAGCAACAGCATCAGCGTGGAGGTGACGGAGGTAATTGGCCCCAGCATTTTCGCACCGTTGGTCGACACCCAGGTGGAGAAGGCGAACAGCACCATGCTCAGCACCGTGGTGGCGAACGGCGTCAGAATGTATTCGTAGCCGAGGAACGCGTAGGAAGCATAGGCAATGACGCGCGGCAGCAGCGAGGTGAAGAAGAACAGGTTTACGAACCAGTAGGTGTAGGCGGTAATAAACGCCCAGCGCCCGCCGAGCGAGCTTTTCACCCAGGCGTACACGCCTGCCTCAGAATTTTTATTCAGTGACACAAACTCGGCGATAATCAGGCAGAACGGAATAAAGTAGAACAGGGTGGCGAGGAAGAACATCGGCGCCGACGCCAGCCCCAGCTCGATATTGTTATTGATGACGTTGTTAAAACTGAACACGGCGGCAAAGGTCAGCGACAGCAGGCCAAACTTGCCAATGGTATTACGCTTGGTATCAGACATAACGTTCTCCGGGTACAGGGAGTGTAGCGGCACTACTTCGGTGCCGCCGGATTGTTTTATTTGTTATGGAAATAGCCGTCTTCAACGGTCACGCGCAGCACGACCTTTTTCACTGCCCCGTCGCTGATAAAGCGACAGGCTTCGTCAATATCGCAAATCACCATCTGCCCCTCGTGCACCTGCACAGTGTCGCCGCAGCCTTTGAGGAATTCGCGGTCGGTTTCATCGCGATAGCACTCCACCACCTGCAGCTCCTCGCGGTGGGCAAACTCAATTTTCTGCGTGCCCTGCAGGTAGTAATGGACGTCGAAATAGCGACGATGGCCGACGAACAGCGCATCGGTGCTGGTATCGGTGGTGATGCGATAGCTCAGCGAGTCACCGATGGAGTGCGCCACGCCGGGGCGAATGTTGTCGAGATTGTTGATGGCCTCCACGCAGCGCTGCCATTTGCGGCCGCGATAGCTGGAGTGGATAAACTGCTCAAGGCTGTTAAAAATCTGCATTATTCGGCCTCGCATTCTGGAGCGGACGGAAGAAGGGAAAACGCCTGGTTCTGCACGTTGCCGCTGGTGGGCAGCAGGGTGAAGCCGTAGCGGAAATCGCGGAACCACACGCGCCAGCTGTCCAGTACTTCGCTGCCCCAGGAGTTGGAACCAAGGCCCAGCAGCTGGTGATCCAGATTCAGAGTGATAAACCCGCTGCGTTCCAGCTCGTTGCAGTGACGGGCGGCGTGGATGGCCTCACCGGTATACGGCCACGCGCTGAAGTGCAGCGGCTGTTCAGCCATCACCAGCAGGCCTGCGCCGCTGCGGTTGGTCAGCGCTGCCCAGCGCACCTGCTGGCGGTTGCCGTTGTTCTGTGGGAACGGGTAGTTTTCGAACATGGCGTCGACGTTGCTGCGCCAGACGTCAATCAGACTGGCCTGTTGGCTGTCCGGGTAGTTTTCGCCTGGGCCACGGCCGTAATACGTCACCTGATCTAACTGCTCGTTCAGCCCGATGCTGAAGCCGATACACGGAATGATGTGCGAATAGTTGCCATATGGCTGGCCCGAAAGCTCAACGCTCAGCGCTCCGGCAGGCGAGATACGCCAGCGATAGGTGCAGCGCATGCCGAAATCAAACACCGGCGGCGCAATGGTGGTTTTGGTTTCAATCACCACGTCGTCGCCTTCGCGGGTGACGTTCAGCTCCCGCAAATGCTCCTGCATGATTTGCAGATGATTCGGCTGCCACAGGCCTTCGTATTCCTGCTTGTGGTTATCAATCATCGGCTTGAAGAAGTTGATTTTGCCTTCGTCGGCAATCAGCTCTTCACCATCGACCAGCCAGGCACTGAGCTTGCCGCTCAGGCGCGAGAAGGTCATGCGGAAGTTAAAACCGCTGATGGTGCAGCGGGTTCGCTCGTCGTGGATGACCAGCGGCGTGGCGCTGTCGCCGCTCAATGGCGCAGGCTGCACGCGGCGCGGGGCCAGTAAAAACTGATACTGCGCAACAGGATGATTGGCTTCGCTGTAGCGCGTGGCGCTGTCTTTGCTGATGTGCACGTTGACCCAGCTTTCACGCCCGTCGATTGCTGGCAGGTCGATTTTCAGCGTGCGACCGCTGTCTGGTGCCAGCTCCAGAACTTTCAGCGTCTGGCTGCTGAGCAGTTCCCCTTCAGCTTTGATTTCTACCCGCAGGCTGTAGTCGTCGAGCGTGCTGAACCACAGTTTGTTTTCAACCCGCAGCTCGCCGTTGGCAAGATCGACGGCCTGCACTTTCACCGGGGCGATGACCTGTTTGTATTCCTTCAGGCCCGGTCCTGGGGTCTGGTCGGAATAGATCAGTCCGTCGAGGCAGAAGTTGGCGTTGTTCGGGTAGTCGCCGAAATCGCCGCCGTACTGAATGAATGCGCTGCCTTTGCCATCCACCGCCTGAATACCGTGATCGCACCATTCCCAGACGTAATGCCCCTGAAGGCAGTCGTGGCGATACATTACGTTCTGATATTCGCTCAGGCCGCCGGGGCCGTTGCCCATCGCGTGGGCGTATTCGCAGATAATGCGCGGCTTCGGATGCGGGAACTCGCCAAACTCATTCATCAGCGGCACGCGGGTGTACATGGTGGAGATGATGTCCACCACTTCGCCATCGCGATCTTCTTCGTAATGCACCAGGCGGGTCGGGTCGAGCGCTTTGCAGGCTTTTGCCATCGCGCGGATGTTGCAGCCGTAGCCGGATTCGTTGCCCAGCGACCAGATGATGATTGAAGGATGGTTTTTCTGCGCGTGTACATGACGCACGATGCGTTCCACGTACACGTCTTCCCACTCAGGATCGTCGGTGATACGGCTCAGATCGCCGACGTTGGCAAAACCGTGGGATTCCACGTCGGTTTCCGCCATCACGAACAGTCCGTAGATGTCGCAAAGTTCGTAAAAGCGAGGATCGTTCGGATAGTGGGCGGTGCGCACGGAGTTGATGTTGTGCTGTTTCATCAGGATCAGATCTTTCTCGACCCGATTCATCCCCACCGCGCGGCCTTTCAGATGATCGTTATCGTGGCGGTTCACGCCGTGCAGCATCAGATACTGGTTGTTGACCAGCATCAGGCCGTCGCGCACCTGAATATCGCGGAAGCCAACGCGCTGCGGCACGACTTCGAGGATCTCACCCGCCGCATTTTTCAGGGTCAACAGAAGCTGATAGAGATAAGGGGATTCGGCAGTCCACTGCTGCGGCTGCTTCACGTCAATGCTGAAATCCAGCGTCTGTCGCCAGTCCAGCTGACAGCCCGTACTGCCCTGATGCAGCAGGCGAGCACCGTCGAACAACTGATAATCCACGGTGACGTTTTCCGGCTGCAGATCCAGATTTTCCAGCAGCAGCTGACAGGAGAGGGTGGCATCGCGGTAGTCGTCGTTGAATTCCGTACGCACCGTGAGATCTTCAATGTGCGTGAGCGAACGGCCCACCAGGTAAACATCGCGGAAAATGCCCGCCGTCCACCACATGTCCTGATCTTCCACGTAGGTGGAGTCTGCCCACTGCATCACGCGTACGCACAGCAGGTTGTCACCTGAATGAGCATAAGCGGAAATGTCGAATTCGGCGGTCAGGCGGCTGCCCTTGCTGAAACCGACGTAATGGCCGTTCACGTAAACTTCGAAGTAGGTTTCCACGCCGTCGAATTTGATAATCGTCTGGCGCTTGCTCCAGCTTTCGCCCAGCGTAAACACGCGCTGGTAAGCGCCCGTCGGGTTGGCCGACGGCACGAACGGCACGTCAATCGGGAAAGGAAAGCCTTCGTCGGTGTACTGCAATTTACCGTGGCCTTCGAGCTGCCACATGGCGGGAACGGTGATTTTGCCCCAGTCGCTCATCGGCTGATGGGTAAAGGTTTCCGGTACTTCCAGCGGATGATCGAAATAGCGGAACGTCCACTGCCCGCTCAGCAGCTGGAAATGGCTGCTGGTCTCGCGGGCAAAGCTGCGGGCGGTTTCCGTGGTGTCATAAGCAAAAAAATACGACCGCGGCGGTAGCCGGTTTTCGTGCGTCAGCTGAATATTCTCCCAGCGATTCATGTTATCTCCCTGTGGGTGTCAACATCATTGCTGAGGAGTTTAGTAAAATATTTACTAAATAAAATCAGTAAAACTGAAATGCTTTAAGCGGATCACGAAAATGAGGTGGATTGTTTGGATGAGGAGAATGCCCCTCTCCCTAACCCTCTCCCCGGAGGGGCGAGGGAACCGATCGAGCAGGCTGTGAGATTGTGTGTTTTCGCCCTCTCCCTGTGGGAGAGGGCCGGGGAGAGGGCATCAGGCCGCAGAGAAGCTACCGAGTCGTCCCGCGAAGCTTAAGCTTGCTAGGCACAAACACCTGCAAAGGCAGAGCGCGGCCGTCGCGGGCTTTTTCCAGCAGCAGGTTCACGCCCTGACTGCCCATCATCTCTGAATGAATGCGTACGGTGGACAGCGGTGGGAAGGTAAAGCGCGCGGTAGGAATATCGTTAACGCTGATCAGTGAAATGTCCTGCGGAATGGTGAGTCCTTTCTCATGGATTGCCCGCAGTACGCCGATGGCGATAGAGTCAGAGGCCACGAACAGCGCTTGCGGATGCTCGCTCTGTGCCAGCATTTTGGTTGCCAGCTCATAGCCGGACGAGCTGGAAAACCCGCCGCGCCAGATGTCCTTTTCGGACACCACGCCCTTCAGCCGTCCGTATTCGACGAACGCCATTTCGCGAATATCGGCTTTGCCTGGCTCATCTTCACCGCCGATAAAGCCAATACGTTTTGCGCCCTGTTCGACGAAGAAGTCGACCACTTCTTTGCTGATGCGCACCAGGTCGATGTCCACCGAGTCGTAGTCAGAACCGGGTTCGTTGAAGTCGATAAAGCAGATGTTGTCGCTCAGCGCACGGGCGGCCTCGCGAGTCTGCGCAGTTGGTTTGCCGACGATCAGAATGCCGCTGACCTTATTGACGTCCGGCAGGCCCTGATTCTGGTAACAGTTGCTCAGGCCGATATTCAGCTTTTCGCACTGGGTTTCAATGCCGTGGCGAATGGCGAGGTAGTAGGGATCGTTAATTTCCAGCTCCTGGCGGTAGCTGTACAGCGCCAGAATGTGGTGGCAGGCATCGGGATGAATCAGGCTTTTACGCGCACTGCTGCCGCGATACTCCAGCTTTTCGGCGATTTCCAGAATGCGGTGGCGCGTCTCTTCCTTGACGTTCAACGTGGGGTCATCGTTCAGAATGCGTGACACGGTGGCCTGCGACACGCCCGCTTCCTTTGCTATATCTTTCAGTGTGGCCATACATCCCCTTTGCGCGGACAAAAATAAAGTCTGCCGACAGTGTAATGAATCTCGCGTATTTAGTAAAAATCCGTTGATCCCTCTGGCGCCATATGGTGTGATTATTTTAGTAAACATTTACCAAAAGGAGAGCAGCATGGAAACGGTAGCCTACGGTGATTTTGCGCGTCTGGAAATCCGCACCGGAACGATTGTCGAAGTGAAACGTCACGAAAACGCCGACAAGCTGTACATCGTGCAAATTGATATCGGCGAGCGCCGGTTACAGACCGTCACCAGCCTGGTGCCTTACTACAGCGAAGAAGAGCTGATGGGGAAATCTGTGGTGGTGCTGTGTAATCTGGCGAAAGCCAAAATGCGCGGGGAAGTGTCGGAATGTATGCTGCTGTGTGCGGAAACGGACGATGAAAGTGAAAGCGTGCTGCTGACTACCGAACGCGCGATGCCCGCCGGTGTGCGGATTGTGTAAACAAAACCCGATGGCAGAATCGACTGACATCGGGCTTGTTTGACTATCTTCAGGCCTGCTCCACGGAAACGCGGAGGGCAGCCAGCGCTTTACCCGTCGCTTTCAGCACCTGCTCACACTGCTCAACGGTCAGCGTCAACGGTGGCTCGATGCGGATGGTTTTGGCGTTGTTGAGCGTCCCGGCCACCAGGATTTTCTGGCGGAACATTTCGCTCGCAAAGCTGTAGCCGATTTCGTTATCGACAAACTCAATAGCGATCAGCATCCCTTTCCCGCGCGCTTCCTGCACCAGATCCGGGTAGTCACGCGCCAGCAGACGGAAGCCGTCCAGCAGCATGTCCCCTTTCTGTTCGGCCTGAGCCGGCAGATTCTGCTCCAGCAGCACGTTGATGGTCGCCAGCGCCGCCGCACAGGCGAGCGGGTTACCGCCAAAGGTGGTGGTGTGCAGGAACGGGTTCTCGAACAGCACGGAGAACACTTCTTCGGTCGCGACCGTGGCGCCAATCGGCATCACGCCACCGCCCAGTGCTTTGGCAAGACACAGAATGTCTGGCTGTACGTTCTCATGCTCGCAGGCGAACATTTTACCGGTACGGCCCATGCCGGTTTGCACTTCGTCGAGGATCAGCAGCGCACCAAACTCATCGCACAGCTTACGCACGGCTGGCAGATAACCCTGCGGCGGCAGAATAACGCCACCTTCGCCCTGAATCGGCTCAAGGATCACGGCTGCCACGTCGTCACCGGTTTTCTTGCATTCGCTCAGCACGGTGCGCATCGCGTTGATGTCACCGAACGGCACGTGGCGGAAGCCCGGCAGCAGCGGCATAAACGGTTTGCGGAAGTTGGCCTTCGCCGTGGCCGACAGCGCACCCAGGGATTTCCCGTGGAAAGCACCGCTGGTGGCGATGAAGGTAAATTTCCCGCGCGGCGACTGATACGCTTTGGCGAGTTTGATCGCGGCTTCGACAGATTCGGTTCCGCTGTTGCAGAAGAAGCTGTACTTGAGTTTGCCAGGCGTCAGCGCGGCGAGCGTTTTGGCCAGCATTGCGCGAAGCGGATCGAGCAGCTCCTGGCTGTGAAGCGGTTGTTTGGCGAGCTGATTCTGTACGGCGGAAACCACTCTTGGATTACGGTGCCCTACGTTGAAAATGCCAAAGCCACCCAGACAATCGATAAATTCCTGTCCCTGGGTGTCGACAAGCGTATTCAGACCACCCGCTTGCCACTCTACGGCTCCGTAATCCCCGCCTGCTGTGACAGATTTCCGATACTCGAGAAACCCCGGATTCACGTGCTCTTTAAAGTATTCCCGTACTTCGTGGTTGAGTGCTTTCATTTCCTCATGATCAAGCGTGCGCTTTTCAATGAGATTCAGTGCGTGCGCGCTGCAGGCTAATGCTGAGGCGCTGGAAGGTAACCTGTTCAAAATATGCTCCTGGCAATCGCGTATCACATGATACTGATTTAAGTATTGCAGGCTTTACGCCACCCGGTAGCGGAGCGAGAAAATCAAGATAAACGGCTGTGGAGGACTGAATGTTACAAAATTTAATCATTTCTATAACATTTATGCGGTTTTTACTCCTGAGCTCTCAGCATAAACGCGGTCATTATATTGAACGGTTGCACCATGTTGGTGCGCTGGTTGCACCCTCTGAAAGCGGATGGCGCACGAAAATCAGGGTTTAAACGCAAATTGCGATCTGCGTCAATTTTAACAACTAAAGATAAAGTGGTTATCGCCGAAATAACAATTAAGAGAAAAATTAATAACCAGTAAACCTGCATAGGACGCATAAATGTCACCTCAACTGACAGTCACTCAGTGTGATTATTCGCTGGATGATGACACCACTCTGATGTCCACCACCGACCTGCAAAGCCATATCACCCACGCCAACGATACGTTTGTTAAAGTCAGCGGATACCGACTCGAGGAGCTGAGCGGACAGCCGCACAATCTGGTGCGCCATCCGGATATGCCGAAAGCCGCCTTCGCCGATATGTGGTCAACCCTTCAGCAGGGGGAACCCTGGACCGGCATCGTGAAAAACCGCCGTAAAAATGGCGATCATTATTGGGTGCGCGCCAACGCGGTGCCGATGGTGCGCGACGGCAAGATCACCGGCTATATGTCGATTCGCACCAAAGCCAAAGCGGAAGAAATAGCTGCCGTTACGCCGCTGTACCAGGCGCTGAATGAAGGGCGCTGCAACAAACGGGTGCAGAAAGGGCTGGTGGTCAGCAAACGCTGGTGGGGAAAACTGCCGGGAATGCCGCTGCGCTGGCGGCTGCGTGGAGCGATGGCATTAACCTGGCTTGCGCTGATGGCGGCGTTGCTGGTGACTCATTCACACTGGTTTGGCATCACCACAGGAACGCTGATGCTGCTGGCGGTGACGGCATTTCTTGAATGGCAGCTGGTGCGCCCGGTAGAAAATGTGGCGCGTCAGGCGCTGAGCGTGGCGACGGGCGATCGCAACAGCGTGACGCAGCTGAACCGCAGCGATGAGCTGGGGCTGATCCTGCGCTCCGTCGGCCAATTGGGGCTGATGTGCCGCTGGCTGATCCATGACGTTTCCGGGCAGGTGGCGAGCGTGCGTCAGGGCAGTGAAACGCTGGCCAGAGGCAGCAATGATCTGAGCGAACGTACACGCCAGACAGTGGATAACGTTCAGCAGACGGTGACCACCATGAACCAGATGGCGGTCTCGGTGCAGAACAATGCGCAGACGGCCACGGCGGCGGATAAACTTTCCACGGCGGCGAGTGCGGCGGCCACCCACGGCGGCCAGGCGATGGAAACCGTGGTGAAAACCATGGACGAGATTGCCGACAGCACCCAGCGGATCGGCTCCATCACCAAGCTGATTAACGATATCGCTTTCCAGACGAATATTCTGGCGCTGAATGCGGCAGTTGAAGCGGCACGCGCCGGGGAGCAAGGGAAAGGCTTTGCGGTGGTGGCAGGTGAAGTGCGCCATCTGGCAAGCCGCAGTGCCAGCGCGGCCAATGATATCCGCAAGCTGATTGATGCCAGCGCCAGCAAAGTGCAGTCCGGCTCCGACCAGGTTCACGCCGCCGGGAAAACCATGGATGACATCGTTGAGCAGGTACGTAACGTCACCGGGCTGATTGCGCAGATCAGCCATTCCACCTCCGAGCAGGCCGCCGGTCTGTCCGATTTGACCCGCGCAGTGGCGGAGCTGGATGCCATCACCCAGAAGAATGCCGGGCTGGTGGAAGAGAGTGCACACGTGTCGGCGATGGTGAAACATCGCGCCGGAAGGCTACAGGACGCGGTAACCGTGCTGCATTAATTGATGACGATCAACGGGGCAGAGCACATCCTGCACTTTTGGTTTTGTTGTAAATCATTATCATTTACGATAAATGACGATAACAATTCTGAGAGACTTGCCGATGACCACTCTGACCCCCGAGAAAAAATATCCGCAGCGCGTGCGTAACGAACTGCGTTTTCGTGAACTGACCGTGCTGCGCGTGGAGCGTATCAGTCACGCCTTCCAGCGCGTGGTGCTGGGCGGCGAAGCGCTCGAAGGTTTCACTTCCCCTGGTTTTGACGATCACACCAAACTCTTTTTCCCGGAGCCGGGCGCGCCTTTTTCTCCACCGCAAATCACCGACGAAGGGATTGTCTGGGCCGAAGGCGTGCGTCCGCTGTCCCGCGATTACTCGCCGCTGTTCGACGCGCAAAACAACGAACTGGCCTATGACTTCTTTATTCACGACGGCGGTGTTGCCAGCCAATGGGCGATGAACGCCAAAGTGGGCGATAAGCTGACCATCGGCGGCCCGCGCGGTTCGCTGGTGGTGCCGGAAGATTACGCCTGGCAGCTTTACGTGTGTGATGAGTCAGGCATGCCTGCGCTGATGCGCCGTTTTGCCGCGCTGCGTGAGCTGCCACAGAAGCCTGAAGTCAAAGCCATTGTCACGGTCGCCAAAGCGGAATATCAGGATTACCTGGCCGACTGCGGTTTTGAGATCGACTGGGTGGTGGGACACAGCGCGCAGGCCGTTGCTGACAAGCTGGCGGCGCTGCAGGTGCCGGATCAGGATTATTTCCTGTGGCTAACCGGCGAAGGCGCGGTGGTGAAATCTTTGCTGGATCACTCCGTTCCTGGGTCTGTCGATCCGCAGCTGCTGCGCTCTCAGGCTTACTGGCATCAGAAGTAATCTTTGAGAAATTGCCCGGTGGCACTGCGTTTACCGGGCCTACGATTTACTCCCTCTCCTTTTGGGAGAGGGTTGGGGAGAGGGGATGGCCTGAACTCAAGCCACCTCATCAAACCCCGCATCAAAAATCTGCCTTTCCAGCGTTTGAATGGTATTGCTCATCGCCTTTTCCTGCTGCCGGAAATAGCCCTCCGGATCGCGCAGCGTGGTGACCAGCTGCCATGAACCCTCTTTTTCCAGCCCTTGCAACTCTTCATTCAACGCCTGGATCTGCTGGCGAATTTCGGCGATCCGCCGCTGTAAGCGCTGCAGATCATTCAGCCGTTCGCTTGCCATCATCGGCTGCTGGCCCTGCATCAGTTTGCCGAGGATCATGCGGATGGTTGCCAGATCGCTGCGCTGGCGCGCCTGGTTGAGCTGCACCATTAACGACGTAGCTTCGGCTTTCAGTTCGTCATCCACCAGATCCGGATGGCAAAGCTTGCTGGCCTGTCGCCATAGCTTTTTCAGCTCCTGACGTTCGGACGCCGCCAGCCGCTGCTGGGCTTCCTGATGGCGCTGAGCCTCCTGATGGCGTTTGCGATAGGACTCGTAATCCTGACTTGCTGTATCGGCCTGACGGGCGGATTCCGCGGTCTCCGGTTCGCTGTCGTCATGGTCGCGCAGCTGCCGGCGCAGCATTTTCTCCGCCAGCACTTTACGCAGGCGCAGGATCTCGGTCATCAGCGGGCCGAGGCGCGTCATGTAGAGATCGTTAAATTCATCGAGCCGCTGAATGCGGGAATTGCGTTTATCGATAAGCTCGCGCAGTTCGGCTTCCAGCGCTTTCAGCTCCAGCTTGCTGGCGGAAATGCGCGGATCCTGCCAGGTGGTTAACGCCCGCTGGTTTTGCAGCCAGCTGACAATCGCCGTCATCGCTCTGGCGTACTGTTTTTGCTCCAGCGCCTGAACAATCAGCATCAGCCCTTCGTCCTGCGCCTCGTTTTTCAGGTGCAGTAGCTGACCGTGGATGATCTCCTCATCCTCCAGTTCGATGGCATTTTTGATGATTTCCAGCCGTTTAATCGGTTTGCTCATGACGCCTTAGCTTCGCTTCCGGGACTGCGCGGTGGCAGGCAGATTACCACTGGCGCACGGCGGCTGTCAGCGGATAAATACGATTATAACTCCTGCATTTTCATCATCTTAGTTTTCACTATTATCTGAAGACTTAACCGCAACCAGTAGTGAAAAATCATCCGTCGTCGCGTTATCACGATGCGGCATAAGCATATGAAAAATTTTTTGTTGTGGTTTTAGCGTGACTAATGTTACCGTCTGGACGTCTATAGCTCTAAACATCTAAAAATAATGATTGTACTCAAGCAGATTAAAAAGATTTTTGACCACGGCAAAACGCCCATCACGGCGGTGGATGACGTGTCGCTGACCGTCGAACAGGGCCAGATTTACGGCATCATCGGCTACAGCGGCGCGGGAAAAAGCACGCTGATCCGTCTGCTCAACGGCCTGGAAAAACCGACTTCCGGCAGCGTGGTGATTAACGGGCAGGATATTGCTGCCGCTCGCGGCGAAGCGCTGCGCCAGGCACGCCTGAAAATCAGCATGGTGTTCCAGCACTTTAATCTGCTGTGGTCGCGGACCGTCAGCGAAAACATCGCGTTTTCGATGCAGATTGCCGGTGCGCCGAAAGCAAAAATCAAAGCGCGGGTGGCGGAGCTGATTGAATTAGTGGGCCTGACGGGGCGTGAGAATGCCTATCCGTCACAGCTTTCCGGCGGGCAGAAACAGCGCGTGGGAATTGCACGAGCGCTGGCAAACAGCCCGGATGTGCTGCTGTGCGATGAAGCAACGTCGGCGCTGGACCCGCAGACAACTGACCAGATCCTCGATTTGTTGCTCGATATCAACCGCCGTTTTGGCCTGACTATCGTGCTGATCACCCATGAAATGCACGTGGTGCGCAAAATCTGCGACCGCGTGGCGGTGATGGAAAATGGCCGCGTGGTGGAAGAAGGTGAAGTGATTCAGGTCTTTACCCATCCGCAGCAGCCGATCACCCGGCAGTTTGTGCGTCAGGTGAGTCAGTATACCGAGGACGAAGCCTTTGACCCGCAGCTGGCGAAAGATCTTCAGGGCAGCGTAATTAAACTGACCTTCACCGGGCACAGCACGCATCAGCCCGTCGTGGGGGAACTGACTCTGCGCTATGGCCTGCCGTTCAACATTCTGCACGGCAAAATGACCCAGACCGCCAACGGCGTATTCGGGCAACTGTGGCTGCACGTAGTGGCCACTCAGGAACAGCTGGACAACATCCTCGCGGATTTGCAGCACAGCGATATCGAAGGCGAGGTGATTCAACATGGCTGATTTAACCCAATGGTTCCCGCATCTGGATCTGGATTCGCTCTGGGCGGCCACCCAGGAAACGCTGTACATGACCGCGCTCTCCGGCGTTGCCACCTTTGTCTTCGGCATCGTTTTGGGTCTGGCGCTGTTTCTGACCGCGAAGGGCGGTTTGTTCCATAACCGTACGGTGTACAGCGTGATTTCCGTGGTGGTGAACGTGTTCCGCTCTATCCCGTTCATTATCCTGATTGTACTGCTGATCCCGTTCACTAAGACCATTGTTGGCACCATCCTTGGGGCTAACGCCGCTCTGCCCGCGCTGATTGTCGGAGCTGCGCCGTTCTACGCGAGGCTGGTCGAAATCGCTCTGCGCGAAGTGGACAAAGGGGTGATTGAAGCAACGCGTTCGATGGGCGCGCGCCTGTCGACGCTGATTTTTCGGGTCCTGCTGCCGGAGTCTTCCCCGGCGCTGGTCTCGGGCATTACGGTCACGCTGATTGCGCTGGTGAGCTACAGCGCAATGGCAGGGGTGATTGGCGCAGGCGGCTTAGGCAACCTGGCGTATCTGGAAGGATTCCAGCGTAACCACAACGACGTCACGCTGGTGGCGACGGTGACCATTCTTGTCATCGTCTTCATCATCCAGTTCTGCGGCGACCTCGTGACTTCACTTTTAGACAAACGATAACTCTTTGGGACACACATCATGAAAAAAACACTGACGCTGATCGCCGCCGCCACTCTGAGTGCCCTGAGCCTTTCCGCCTGGGCCGATACGCTGACCGTGGGCGCCTCCAACGTGCCGCATGCAGAAATTCTGGAGCAGGCGAAACCAATTCTGAAGAAAGAGGGCATCGACCTCGAAATCAAACGCTTCCAGGACTACATCCTGCCGAACACCGCGCTTGCCGGACGTGAGATTGACGCTAACTACTTCCAGCACATTCCGTACCTGAACAGCGTGCTGAAAGACCACGCGGGCGATAAAGACTATGACTTCGTCAGCGCCGGGGCGATCCATATCGAGCCGATTGGTATCTACTCCAAGAAATACAAATCGCTGAAGGATCTGCCGGAAGGCGGCAAAATCATCATGCGTGATGCGGTGTCGGAAGAAGGGCGTATTCTCTCTATCTTCGAGAAAGAGGGTGTGATCAAGCTGAAGCCGGGCATTGATAAAGTGACCGCGCGCATCAGCGATATCGTTGAGAACCCGAAAAAGCTGAAGTTCCTGCCGAACGTCGAAGCCTCTCTGCTGCCGCAGATGTATAACAACGACGAAGGTGATGCGGTGGTGATTAACGCCAACTACGCCATCGACGCGGGCCTGGATCCGGTTCACGACCCGATTGCGGTGGAAAGCGGTGAGAACAACCCGTATGCCAACATCATTACCGTGCATCGCGGCGACGAGAAGAAGAAAGATATCGTCGCGCTGGTGGATGCGCTGCACTCGAAAGAGATTCAGGACTGGATCCGTACCAAATATAAAGGCGCTGTTATTCCGGTGAATAACTGATCCCTGCCTGATGCGCTTCGCTTATCAGGCCTACAAATCCTGTAGGTCCGGCAAGCGGAGCGCCGCCGGGCAGTGATTTATTGCTATCCAGACACTTCTTTACAGCATTTCCCTTTCTCAGCCGCTAAGATAAGCCTCTGAAATTCCCGAGGCCTTCATGATTAAACGACAGCGTAACGCCATACTTCTGGTTGCTCTGGCATGTCTGGTGGTGTTTGTTTGCACCGCGCAGCGCATGGCGGGGCTGCACGCGCTGGTCATGAATGCCCCCGCTGTTACGCAGGCCGCCCATCAGGATGTTGATGGCGATGCGCCTGTCACCCCCTGCGAACTCAGCGCCAAATCCCTTGCCGCATCGCCTCCGGTGATGTTTGAAGGGGCGCTGTTTGCCATCACGCTGTTGATGGCTGTTCTCGCCGCCGTTCCCCAACGTCCGGAGCGCCACTGGCCGCCGCGCGTGATTTCTCCTCCCCGATTGCGGGTGCATCTGAGGCTTTGCGTATTCCGTGAGTGATTGCTCGCCTGTCTGTTCAGGTTAATCAATCATTTATGGAGAAAATTTATGCGTATTTTATTCAGGCAGCTTGTGCTCTGCCTGCTTTGGCTATGGCTGCCTTTCGCTCAGGCCGCTGACAGCGGCTGGCTGCGATCCGCCGATAACGACCATGCCAGCGTGCGCCTGCGTGCCGCACCGCAGCAAAATGGGGAAACCCGGGTGCTGTTGGATGTGGCGCTGGAAAAGGGCTGGAAAACCTACTGGCGCTCGCCGGGTGAAGGCGGCATTGCGCCTGCCATTAAGTGGCAGACGCCGCTGGAGATGGACTGGCGCTGGCCTGCGCCGCAGCGTTTCGACGTAGCGGGTATTTCAACTCAGGGCTATCACGGCAACGTTACCTTCCCGATTACTTTGCACGGCACAATGCCGGATAAGCTGACGGGCGTGCTGACGCTGTCGACGTGCAGCAACGTCTGCATCCTTACCGATTATCCCTTTACCCTGGATTTGAACGCCCCAGCGGACAACAACTTCAGCTACGACTTCACCCGCGCGATGGGCACCCTGCCGCTGAAAGACGGCCTGACCTCTGAGCTTACCGCGGGCTACAGCAACGGCAAACTGATGGTCAGCGCCACGCGTGAAGCGGGCTGGCAGCAGCCGGAACTGTTTATCGATACTTTCCCAGATACCGACTTTGGCAAACCCAGCTACAAGATTGACGGCGCAACGCTGACTGCCACGCTGCCCGTCAGCGACGGCTGGGGCGAAACCGCGCCGGATCTGCGCGGCAAAACGCTCTCGCTGCTGCTGAGCGACGGCGGTCAGGCGCAGGAAAGCCAGGTGACCGTCGGGCAGGCAATTGACAGCCCGCAGGCTTTCTCTCTGTGGTGGGTACTGCTGATGGCGCTGGCTGGCGGGCTGATCCTCAATGTGATGCCGTGCGTGCTGCCGGTGCTGGCGATGAAGCTCGGCAGCGTGGTGCAGCTTCAGTCGGCAGATCGCCGCCGCGTGCGCCAGCAGTTTATTGCTTCGGCTGTCGGCATTATCACCTCGTTCCTCGCGCTGGCGCTGATGATGACGCTGCTGCGCCTCAGCAATCAGGCGCTCGGCTGGGGCATTCAGTTCCAGAACCCGTGGTTTATCGGCGGGATGACGCTGGTGATGGTGCTGTTCGGTGCCAGCCTGCTCGGCCTGTTTGAATTCCGTCTCTCTTCCGGTGCATCCACCTTCCTGGCGACGCGTGGCGGCAACGGCCTGGCCGGGCATTTCTGGCAGGGGGCACTCGCAACGCTGCTCGCCACGCCTTGTACTGCACCGTTCCTGGGAACCGCCGTTTCCGTGGCGCTGGTGGCTCCGTTGCCATTGCTGTGGGGATTGTTCTTCGTGATGGGTATTGGCATGAGCCTGCCGTGGCTGTTAATTGCCATCTGGCCGGGGCTGGCGCTGCGCTTACCGCGTCCGGGCCGCTGGATGAACACGGTGAAAGTGGCGCTGGGGCTGATGATGCTTGGCTCGGCGCTGTGGCTCGGCAGCCTGCTGGCGGTGCATGTCGGGCAGACGCTGACCTTCGCGCTGATATCCCTGGTGACCGTGCTGATGCTGGCTGCCACGTTCTGGCGTTTCGGCCGGCGTGCCGGTGCGCTCAGTGCTTTGCTGGCGGTGGCGCTGTTGGCGACGGCATTCCAGCTGATGCGTCCGCAGAGCAACGGACTGACCGCTGACCGGGTGAACTGGCAGCCGCTGAGCGAGCAGGCCATTGCCGCCGCGCTGGCGGAGAACAAACGGGTGTTCGTGGATGTCACTGCCGACTGGTGTGTGACCTGTAAAGCCAATAAATACAACGTTCTGCTGCGCGAAGAGGTGCAACAGGCGCTCACTGCACCGGATATTGTCGCCCTGCGCGGCGACTGGACGCAGCCCTCCGACACCATCAGCCAGTTCCTGCGCGCCCGCAACAGCGTGGCAGTGCCGTTCAATCAGATTTATGGCCCGGGGATGAAGCAGGGGCAGATTCAGCCACCTCTGCTCAGCCGCGATCATGTGCTGCAAACCCTCGACAAAGCCAAAGGACAATAACGATGCGTATTTTAACCCTGATTTTTCTGTTCTGTGTTTCCACCTTCAGCATGGCGGCAGAGCCGCAGCCGCAGTTGCAGGACCTGCTGTTTAACGATCCAAATACCCCGGCGATGGGGGCGAAAAATCCGCGCCTGACGCTGGTCTCCTTCACCGACTACAACTGCCCGTACTGCAAACAGTTTGATCCGGAGCTGGAGAAAATCGTCCACAAATACCCGGAAGTGCGGCTGGTGGTGAAACTGCTGCCGTTCCGCAGCGAGAGTTCGGCCAACTCTGCACGCATCGCTCTGACGGCATGGCGACAGCAGCCGGACCAGTTCTGGGCGCTGCATCAGCGGCTGATGGCGAAAAAGGGCTATCACGATGATGCTTCGATTCTGAGCGCGCAGCAAAAAACGGGCACCGAAGCGATTAAAGCCGATGGGCAAAGCGGTGAAACGCTGCAGATGAACCTGATCCTCTCGCAGGTGCTGGGCGTGCAGGGCACTCCGGCGACGCTGGTGGGCAAAACCATGGTGCCGGGTGCTATTCCCTATGACGAACTGGAGGCGCTGGTGAAAGAAGAGCTGGCGAAGGCCGATGCGAGCTAAGCTGCGGCGCTGGCTGCGCGAAGCGATTGTGCTGCTGCTGATTGCCGGGGCGGTGATGTTGGTGATGGATCAGTTCCGCAAACCGGCGCTGCCGCCGACCTTTATCAGCGAACAGCTGCATACCATCGACGGGCAAAGCGTCGATCTTAACGCGCTCAGCGCAACACGTCCGCTGCTGGTTTACGTCTGGGCCACCTGGTGCGCGGTCTGCCGCTATACATCACCTTCCGTGGCGAACATCGCGGAAGAGGGCGGCAACGTCGTGACGGTCGCGTTGCGTTCGGGGGATGACGCAACGCTATCGCGTTGGCTGGCAAAGAAAAAATACGAAATGCCCATAGTCAATGATGAACAGGGGCAGCTCTCGCGGCTGTGGCAAATCCAGGTCACCCCGACGCTGGTAGTGGTTTACAAAGGCGAAGTGAAATCCGTCACCACCGGATTTACCAGCGGCTGGGGGATGAAGCTGCGGCTTTGGTGGGCCGGGATTTGAGTGAAACACGCGTCAGGGATGACGCGGTTTGCAGCGCATAACAAAAATCTGGAAAGCGCCTCGCAAAATTCCAGCAGGGCTGAAGTAAGTGCGTAAACAGACTATTTATTTTAGTCGGTCAGGCAGAGAATCGTTCCGCTGCGGCACATTCCGCAGCCAGGCGTAGGAACCTGCAAAAAGCTACCGGAGAAAACTTAACCTTAAGGAGTTTACTCATGGTAATGGTTCCTGGTGCTTTATGTTCTGATCCTGAAATCTTTCTTCCACAACTGCTGTCCGCACCTCTCCCGGAGTCCAGAGTGCCCGTAAGTTTTGCGGACAGTAGCATGCGGGGACTCATTCTGCGAGTTCCTGCAAAGCCTGGCTGGCTGCGGCCTTCACCTTTGAGCAGAATGGCTTTCCTCCATCCGGACATTTTTCTTCAGCGTTTGTGACGATGGTTGCTAAGTCTCTGTCGTCAACCGTCGTATCCATGTGATTAAGAACCCACGATTCAAAAGCTTTATCCTTTTTGAACATGGCATCAAGCTGCGGGGCCATGTGCCATCTGTTCGCCAGCATGTGGGTTAACGTTGCAGATAAACCCTCCGCTATATATCCGTTGTCGCACTGCTTAAAGTTGTGAAAGAATGAATAAGTATCGTTCCAGTTTTTGATTGAGCTAGCAGCTGTATCGGCTGCATCCATTTTTTCAATGGTGGAGCAATCAGCCGCATAAATATTGCCGGAGAAAAGCAGTATGGCTGCAAACGACAGAATTATTTTCATATCAGACTCATTCCTGGTGGGATGTAAATGCCCTCATATTTCTGAGTTGCACTTAGCGCATCACAGCCGCTATTGTTCGAGACTGTAATTGTTGAAAGTGAAGAGATAGCCATATGTTCTTTGATTTTTTTCATCGCCTCATCACTTGTACGGATACAACCCATTGTCGGGTGTTCAGGCCCAGGTTTATAGCGGTGGTGGGCCTGTCCTGAGTGAACACCGACTCCGGAATGTCCTGGATAGTTGAAGCGGATAATCCCATATGTACCGTACGAACCATCCTCGTTATCACCGGGATGAAGATGGGGTTTATTTTTGTCCTGTATCAGATAAGTTCCATTGCTCACATGTGTAAACGATGCTCTGCGATCCACATTATTGTAGGCAGCCCAAGTGCCAATGGCAGAGCCATCATTCCCCATTAAGGAAAGCGTATGGGCACAACCATCAAAAGATAGCGTAGACATAGATTTCCTTATGCTGTGGCTCGTTCATTCCAGGCATCAGAATGAATTAAATTTCCATCGAGATACTTCCAGGTGATTTTTTCATAACGAAGCTCAACCATTTCCATATGGTTGAGGTGTTTGCTATTGGGATCTTTGCAATTAGCCATCACGGGAGTCACTGATACGACTTTTACGTTTTCAAGCAACATATTGAAGTATTCTACTTCCTGTCCCGCATCGTTGATACGGTACCATTTTAGCTCAGCTGATTTCAGCAACTGACCAGTAGATACTGCTTTGTACAGATAGGTTGAAGAACTGTCGAACTCCTTACCGATAGTAAAAGATCCGTGTACCCGAGTTCCGGTTTGCCTGCCAGTGCTTCCATCTACCGGGATATGCAGGCCATGGCTGAAACTAAAAACCTCAATACTCCCCTCACGATCTTGTACATCGCAGGAACCCATAATTGCTGCACCGCCATCGTCTTTCAGAAATAAATGAGCAGGTATTGGCATGATATAAACCCCATATTGTTGAGTGAATATCGATGACATTACTCTCTTAAAATATAACAAAGTGTATTTTTATTTTTCTGGGCTGTTACTGTGATTTGTTATGTGTATTTTTGGTCGGTAGGTTATTGCATTTTTGAATTAAACCTTGGCTAGAGTGTTGTTGTATGTCTGAATCTAATCATTCTAACTTGTTGAATAACGGATGAATATCTTCTGGCTATTCATAAAAAAATCTGAAGTAAGCTGAAACCGTTAGTAGTGAAACTGCTAGTGAAAAAATCTTCTACTATTTGGTGTTAAACCATGATCGTTGACGTCTTTTGAACAAGTAGTCAATCAATGAGATTACACCGGTCAATGACCGGCTTTGTTTATGCTGCTGCGCTGATAGTAAAATCAAAATGGATCGCGTCATACGGAAACTGAGTGCCGCTTTCCCCACGCTCTAGCAGTCCTGCGTTAATCAGGGCTGTAACATCAGTGTGCACCCCTTTCACATCACGACCGACCAGCGCCGCAATCTCGCGGATCGTTAACTCACCGCGCCCGGCCATCGCCTGAATCACCGCCATTCGGTTTGGGGCCATTACTTTGTGCATCACCGCCCAGGAAGGGAACGAGATCACACCATCGCCCGCGCCGCGTTCGCCGGTTGCGGCTGCATTCATCGACGACATAACGTTGTCGGCGAAATCTTTCATTGTTTCAATCTTAATCGTTACGGTTTTCATATTACCCCCCGCTCATTCCGAATAATTTCAACGTTTGCCAGGAAATCTGCGAACAGCTGATCGATGCTGGCAAAGTTGGTACTTATCTCCTGATCCCCGACGTGCTTGTGGTCACCCTTGCCGCGTTCGTTGTCGTACCGCATTACACACACACCGGAGACTATGTAGGCCAGGCTGTACTTATAGCCGTGGCTGCTGCCGGGTACTGCCGGATCGACTTCCCAAATCAATACCTGAATAAACTCGTTTTCATCCAGGTAACGGGTGAATTTCTTAAACAATGCTGATGGCATTGGCCGCTCTCCTTGCGTGTTGTAAATAATGACAACAAACTATCTTGTTGTCAATGTGTACAACATAAACGAGGGGGACAGCAATCCTGGATTTGGTACTTAACCGGATATAATGAAAAGAATGTCTGGATACTGGGAGCTAAATAAAAAAAAGGACCTGCGATTTCTCGCAAGTCCTTGAAATTTGGTGGCCCCTGCTGGACTTGAACCAGCGACCAAGCGATTATGAGAACGCTGTATCATCTTTACAAATCAAACACTTACAATAAAATCATGAAGTTATAAAACGAATATTATCATACTTTATTGAGGATTTGTGTCCTGAGGGGGCAAAAAAGGGACACTACACATAGCCTTTGGGTACGCGTAAAGCTCTCGTATTGCGTATCAGAATGTCCGAATCCTTTTCGCTGTATCCGTACATAAAACAAAACAGCCAGTAAAGACGGCGTGTCGAGGCATTAGCTTCCATATAGGCTAAGAAAAATCGCTTATCATCTTCTGGGGCTTCATCCAGAATGTTTAACAATTCCTCTGTTATCAGAATTACATCGTAGTAGGGTTTATTAGTAATAAACCAATCTCCAGAAAGCAAGTTTATGCTTAGATCCAATACATCACCAGCATCCCAATCTTTATTATTTGACTTAAGGCTGTTCAAATCTTTAAAAAGTTCTTCTTCGCAAATCATGAAGAAATGTTCTTCATGTTCTAACCCCATGTCAAAGTAATTAATTGAATCCATTTTTTGTGTTAGCTTATCAAAAAGCGAGCAAAAAACTGTTCTTTTTTGTGATGTCAGTAGTATTTCAAGTTGCTGATTGTTGTATTTTTTAGTGAGTATTAATGTTAATGATAAAATGAATAAACTGGCAAATGAAAATATAGCGCTATATACCCCTCCAAAAAATGAACCAGCGTTAGCCCAATCTTGGTTGTTTTCGGAGAAACCATATGTGTTGAATGTGACATAAAACTTATAAGCTGGATAACAAACGGCAGTAATCAAGAGCAATGCAAGTATTGCATAAATAAAGTAAGTAAAATAAACAAAGTATTTTCTACGGGTGGAATTCATGTTTTTTTCCTAAGGGATTGAGTCTCGCAGCATCTTCAAGATGGTTAGGAGAAAAGTGCGCGTAACGCATTGTCATTTTAATATCTGTGTGCCCCAAGATATTTTTCAGCACAAGTATATTTCCTCCGTTCATCATAAAGTGACTGGCGAAAGTATGACGTAATACATGGGATAGCTGCCCATCTGGCAAATCCAGTTCAGCACGTTCAACGGCTTTTCGAAACGCAGAATAACAAGAGCTGAAAAAACGCCCTGGCTTTGCAGGCTTTGGCAGCGCATCAAAGAAATCCTTACTAATCGGCACCGTCCTGTTTCTGTTCCCCTTTGTTTTAGAAAAGGTGACTTTGAGATTTCTGATTTGTTTGGTTGTTACAGATTCTGCTTCATCCCAGCGGGCCCCAGTTACTAGGCAAAGACAGGCAACCCAATACGTGCTTTCATTCCGGCTCTTGGAGCATTCTTCCAATAGTCGCTGAATTTCTTCATCTTCGAGAAATGCCAGCTCTGCTTCCTCTGATTTAAAAGCACGAACGCTAGCAAGTGGGTTTTCCTGCTTCCAATGGCCAAGCCGCTTCAGCTCATTAAACACTGCACGAAAATACGCCAGCTCAAGATTCATTGTCCGAGGCGAAACTTGTTTAACTCGGGACGTACGGGAAATCTCACCGGATAGACGTTTTTTGCGGTACAGAGAAAACATAGTGGCATCAAACTCATGCGCCATCGGATCTCCCATGCTTTCACATGCGAATTCCATAGCGCCTTTTCGTTTCTCGCCGTCATCGAGGGTTACGCCGTGCTCATTAAACCATTGGTTTACCAGGTCCCGCAATTTGCGCCGATCTTCCTTGCCGTCCAGCCAGGGTTTTACATGAACGTTCTCCATGATGTGTGTTTCATAGGCTAATGCTTCTCCCTTAGTAGAGAACGTCTTACGAATTCGCTTTGCTGGTTTTCCCTTCGGCTTGCCTTCAGGATAGAAGTCCAGTAGCCATTTCCCCTCAGGCTGTTTTCTTATACTCATTCTGAAGAATAGTCCTCAGCCCAAGCTGTAGAATAATCATTTTTTTGACAAAATTCGTACATTCCAGAAAAATTTTGAACTTGAAGTTGGGTTAGTACTGCATGTATTTTTTTCATTATAATGACTCCATTATTAATATTAAGGGCGTTTTCTGGGTCAGTAATAATGCTATTTATGTGCGCGAATTCCACCTGACTATCTCTTTCAAATTCAAAACCTGTAAACTCGCAGCACGTGATGTTTTTATCTTGGATTTTTTTCTTCTTAAGTGTTGAACGCATCCTGTCGATTGTTTTAATGAATGCAGTTCGTACATCGCTGATCTGCGGATGGGTAGAAATGGTACTGTATGCGGCCTGAATGAATTGCAGGTAGATTTTACTTTGTCCAATTGCTGTTTGTAAGCGTGCATCTAGTAAACCAATAAAATCTGAACCAGTTATATATAAATCGCCTTGAATATTCCTGCTATCTACTCCTGATACATAACCTGGGATACCATCTTGCCATATGGTGTTCGCTGCCCCTGGGTTGGTACGTAACAATGTATGCAGGTAAGATATATTTATGAAAAGCGCACCATTGCTATTGATTATTATACCTGCCTTTAGTGCGGTAATAATCCCATTCAATGTTCGTGCATATAGTCGGTCTATTACAAAGGCACTTAAACCTACGGTACGTTTATCCAGGTTAATATTCAGATCTGAAATACTGTAAACATTTGTAGATGGAAGATTTGTCATTTGACTTTCCCACCAGAAACACGATAAAAATAAGATTCAATATCCTGACATATTTCATCAAGATCTAGCGTTTTAAGTTTGTCACTATCCTTCTTGTTAAGGCTTGCATCCGGGTGAAATATCTTCAAGTAAATCTTTTTTAATTTCGCAGCTTTTAATGGATCGGTTTTGTGTAATGGTTTTATTCCCAAGTACTTATCAAAATTGGCATTGTTGACTTTGAAATAGAATGCCATCTCATGGAGCCTGCTTGAGAAAAAATGTGTAAAGATCTGTTCCTCAAGTAATGATTTTTTTAAGGAGGAATCATTTTGATCTTCAAGTTTGACACTAATTTTCATTCTTCCTCTCCTGTTAGTTAATGGTAGTTTAATCAGATGAAATTTTAAGGACCACACGTCCCAGAATTTGTATATCTTGGATAGCACAATCAAATGCCATGCCCACCCCGCTTACACGCACTTTGCCTATCGGAATTCGAGTTAATGTCCGGATACTGATCTTACCTTCAATATCTACTAACCATTCACCGTCATATACCTCTGAGAATGACCTATCAACGATGTACTGTGATTTCTCATCCAAGAGGCAAAAAGGGTCTGAAGGGAGAGGAACGCCAGCACGAAAGAAAACTTTATCAAGCATCGCATATCCGCTTTCGAACATTTGGCCGTCTATCAGCTTCTTTCTGGGGAGGTTGAGGATGTCTAAAGCCTCATTATCAAACTTTTTGCCCTTACCTGTTGCCAGCCATTCCAAAGAGGCCCCAGTTTCGGCCATACATCGCACAACTATATCCGAGGGAAAAAAACCTCTTTTGTAGCGCATAGCTAAGCTGCTGCTTGCGATGCCGAGATGGTCGGCTAAGGCTAGTTTTGTCTTGAACCCGTAGACTTCGATAACTCTGTCCAGAACCTCAGGACTACCTGAGTCAAAATTAATTTGTAGACTCACGCTAATTTCTCTTGATTTATAGATCGGATCTAAAATATTATCCAATCTGTAGTTTTTAGTGAATGTTACTGAGTGTTGACGCACTCAGACGAAAAGAGGAGTTTGCCCTATGCGTCCAAATATTACAATCACCATCCCAACGCCTTACCTGCCTATTGATGAGTGCTGCCGTATCACCGGAACGCCTATGGGCACAGCCCGTGACATGGTCCGCGATGGTCGTTTGCCTATTCGCGGCAAAGGCGACAAGCCCCGCGCTCGTGTTGAAATCAACATGGCCGCCCTGACCGTTCAAGCATTAATCGAATGCAACATTGCGCTTAATGCATAATTCATCCTGCGGATTCGGAAGGGGCGAACAATGTTTGATTATGAAACCTCTAAACATGCTCATTTTGATGCGGCTTGCCGAGCGTTTGCGTTGGCTCACAACCTGGAGGCTGTTGCTGTTGCCACAGGTATGCGTCCGCAGGTTCTCCGCAATAAGCTGAACCCGGAGCAGCCGCATCAGCTTAACTGCAATGAGCTGCTGGCCATCACTGACTACACCGAAGATGCGAGACTGCTTGATGGTCTGTTGAGCCAGATTAACTGTCTCCCATCTGTCCCGGTGAATAACGCAACGCCGGGCAATATGCAGTTGTGTGCCCTGAACGCCACCGCAGGTATTGGCGCGATAGCTGGGCAAGCCGTATCAACTGAGAGCATGACCTCCGCCCGAAGAACTCAAATCCTTGATCGTGCTCGTGACGCGATCCGCAGCTTGTCTGTGTTGGCTTACACCGTTGAGTTGCCAGAGGGATGGCACGCCGCAATCAAAATAACTGGGTCATGGAATAAACTGCGTGGTGAGGCTTACAAGACTGAACAGCAGGCACTGGACGACGCTCTGGAGCATAACAGGACAGCAGAAAGCAGACTGTGCCTTAAAACTAAAATTTATTTGGCTCAGTGAAAGAGCCAAATGTTTAATATATTCAGCTCAGATATTATGTTTTTTTATTTGAATGAATGCTGAATCCATAAATGTCTTTTCCATGTATTGTTCAAAATATTCTTTATAACGAGGTTTAAATCTAAAAATAAATATGCTTTTTTCGATTATAATTGATATGAAAAAAATCTGATTAAATAGCTTTTCATTTGCCTGATGTTCATGATTTGTTAAATGCTCGCTTGCAGGATGAGTCTTCATAGGAGTAAATGCCGATGTTACTTTATCCAGGACATCAGAATCACGACTTATAAGGAAATGCATGTTTTCCTCCACTTCAATATTCCAGAATGCATCGACGGATTCTTTTATACGATTATTGAGTTCATAAACATCAAAATCACTACTCGCAGAAGCGACTTTCTTTATCCAGTTACATTTGAGGAGAAATTTTATGTCTTCACTATCCCTTCTGAATTTCAATGAGTTACTTGTGACAAAAGAGCGCAGTATTTCCGTAATTTCTTGAGATAAATGCGGCTGCGCTTTCATGAACTCATCAAGGATGTTATTTTGAAGATGTTCGGCAATAGCTAAGTCTATTTTAAGATCTCTGTGTTTGTTATACTTGTCTTTAATAATTGTGTTGAGCATCTTTAGAGGACCTAATAAACACTCAATTAGATTTGTGAAAACTACGCTACACAGAAAAGAAAAGAAGATAATAAATATCAACATTACTAACTTATAATGCTCTGTTGCCGCTTGTAGTTGCGGTTCAATGTATGGGCTAATGATTGGTGTAAGAAATGGAATAAATATCAGGGATAATACACAAGCTAGTAGAGCAATAACAGCAAACCTAAATCTGATAAAGTAATTGAGCACTACAATCACATTTTCGACAATGTTCACTTAAATCTCCTGCCTGCTGTTCGCCAAGTCCACGGTCTTGATGGACTCGATATGGACACTAAGCATTGAAAAGGGGTTACGCTCTCACGTAACCCCTGTTTTCATTTTGTGGGACTAGCCGGGTTTGCACCCTCGTTCAGAATTTTTAGCTGCCTTTTAGCTCTCTTGTTGGCGTAGCCTTGTTGTTCAGGGGACAAAAGGGGGCAGCTATCTTGCGTACAACAAAAGAAATACCTGTAAAATCTATCTATCTTTATGAATTTAAAACTAAAATTTGGTGGCCCCTGCTGGACTTGAACCAGCGACCAAGCGATTATGAGTCGCCTGCTCTAACCACTGAGCTAAGGGGCCGTGGCGGGGAATTATAAAGGAACTGTCGCGCGCAATCCAGCATCATCCGCATGGTTGCTGTTTTTATAAACAACGTATTATCAATCCTTTATACTGAGTGCTTCATTCATTACTGGTGGATATGTAATGGTTCAAGACATTCTGGCACCCGGGCTGCGGGTGGTGTTCTGCGGGATCAATCCTGGACAGTCTTCGGCGCATCTGGGGTTGCCTTTTGCCCATCCTGCAAATCGTTTCTGGAAGGTGCTGCATCTTGCCGGATTTACCGACAGGCAGTTGAAGCCTGAAGAGGCGCAGCTGCTGCTGGAGTATGGTATCGGTGTGACTAAGCTGGTGGAGAGGCCGACGGTGCAGGCGAGTGAAGTTTCGCGTCAGGAGATGCGAGATGGTGGCGTGCTGCTGAAAGATAAAATTGAGCGCTATAAGCCGGTGGCGCTGGCGGTGTTGGGCAAGCAGGCGTTCGAACTGGGGTTTGGTCAGCGGAAAAGTTCCTGGGGGAAGCAGAAGCTGATGGTGGGCGATACGCAGATTTGGGTGTTGCCGAATCCTAGCGGGTTGAGCCGGATCACGACCGACGGACTGGCTGAGGCCTGGGGTGAGCTGAATGTGGCGCTGAAGGGGCAGGGGAGATAGTTCTCTGCGGTCTGGTGCCCTCTCCCCGGCCCTCTCCCACGGGGAGAGGGAGAAAATCTTATGCCCTCACTCCGGCTCTTTCTCACGGGGAGAGGGAGAAACCGGGCAACCTTCCTATGGAGAGAGGGAGAAAATAGTATGCGGCCTGATTCCCTCACCCCGGCCCTCTCCCAGAGGGAGAGGGAGCAAAAGAAATAAAAAAAGCCCCCGAAAGGGAGCTTTTTGTTTTCAGGCCAGGACAGATTAGTCGTCGAGGAAGCTACGCAGCACTTCAGAACGGCTAGGGTGGCGCAGTTTACGCAGCGCTTTAGCTTCGATCTGACGGATACGTTCGCGGGTTACGTCGAACTGTTTACCCACTTCTTCCAGCGTGTGGTCGGTGTTCATGTCGATACCGAAACGCATACGCAGGACTTTCGCTTCACGCGCGGTCAGGCCAGCCAGAACGTCGTGCGTTGCGGCACGCAGGCTCTCGGTGGTGGCAGAATCCAGCGGCAGCTCGAGGGTGGTATCCTCGATAAAATCGCCAAGATGTGAATCTTCATCGTCACCGATCGGGGTTTCCATGGAGATTGGCTCTTTGGCAATTTTCAGCACTTTGCGGATCTTGTCTTCCGGCATCAGCATGCGTTCGGCCAGCTCTTCCGGCGTCGGCTCGCGACCCATTTCCTGCAGCATCTGGCGGGAGATACGGTTGAGCTTGTTGATGGTCTCAATCATATGCACCGGAATACGGATGGTGCGCGCCTGGTCTGCGATAGAACGGGTGATCGCCTGACGGATCCACCAGGTTGCATAGGTGGAGAACTTGTAACCGCGACGGTATTCAAACTTATCAACCGCTTTCATCAGGCCGATGTTGCCTTCCTGAATCAGGTCGAGGAACTGCAGACCACGGTTGGTGTATTTCTTCGCGATAGAAATCACCAGACGTAAGTTTGCTTCTACCATCTCTTTCTTCGCACGGCGGGCTTTCGCTTCACCGATGGACATGCGACGGTTGATGTCTTTGACCTGCTCGATGGTCAGGCCGGTCTCTTCTTCAATCTGCTGCAGTTTCTGCAGACCGCGCTGAACGTCTTCTTTCACGTCGTTCAGTTTTTCAGACCACGGTTTGTTCATCGCCACGGCAGCGTTGAACCAGGTTTCGCTGGTTTCGTTACCGGTGAACAGGGTGATGAAGTTTTTCTTCGGCATTTTGCACTGTTCAACGCACAGCTTCATGATGATACGTTCCTGAGTACGAACGCGCTCCATCATCACACGCATGCTGTTGACCAGATAATCGAACTGTTTTGGCACCAGGCGGAACTGTTTGAACACTTCAGACAGTTTCAGGATCTCTTCCTGAGCGGCGGCATGGCTGCGGCCTTTCGCTTTGATGGTGTCGCGCGCCAGCTCGTACTGAGTGCGCAGTTCGCCGAATTTCTCACGCGCCAGTTCCGGGTCGATGCTGTTGTCATCGTCGCTGGAATCGTCGTCTTCGTCTTCGTCTTCATCATCGTCTTCTTCCTGCTCTTCCTGGGAAAGCTCAGAACCGACGTGAGTCGCCGTAGGGGCCAGATCTTCTTCTGCGTTAGGATCGACGAAACCGGTGATCAAATCAGACAGGCGGGCTTCAGCCGCTTCGACGCGATCGTACTGCTCGAGCAGATAGGTGATCGCTTCCGGATACTCGGCAACGGAGCACTGAACCTGGTTGATCCCGTCTTCGATGCGTTTAGCGATGTCGATTTCGCCTTCGCGGGTCAGCAGTTCAACGGTACCCATTTCACGCATGTACATGCGCACTGGATCGGTCGTACGGCCGATTTCAGATTCAACGCTGGACAGCACCTGAGCGGCCGCTTCTTCAGCGTCTTCGTCGGTGTTGTTTGAGTTTTCAGCAAGCAGCAGATCATCGGCATCAGGTGCTTCTTCCATCACCTGAATGCCCATGTCATTGATCATTTGGATGATGTCTTCGATCTGATCGGAGTCGACGATATCTTCCGGCAGATGGTCATTGACCTCGGCATAGGTCAGATAGCCTTGCTCCTTACCACGTTGGACAAGAAGCTTAAGCTGTGACTGCGGGTTTTGCTCCATAAGACGGTATCCACACTTAATTCATTGATTGGTGTCGGTCGGCGAAACACATTACCGACTTTTAAAGCGAGGGCCTGCTTATATTAATGCCGCTGCGCCTCGGGCGGCCTTCGGGATCTTCCCGACTGATATTCGGCACTTAAGCCGTTGAATTCATTTTTTTGCCAGTTCCTGGTTCAGCGTCCAGAGCTCCCGGCGTTCTTCACTGCTTAACCCGTGTGTGCGGTCGCGAGCTATCAACTCTTCTTGCCGCTGGACCAGCAGTGAATCAAACATATGATTGAGCGAGTCGGTGAACGTTTTCTCAGCAATTTCCTTATCTGCTATATCGTCCCACATCGACAGTTTTTCAAGGGTTGCGGCCTCATTTGTGCCGCGATACTGTTCCAGCAGCTGGCCGGTTGTCAGTCCTGGCTGAGACAAACAAGTGTTGACCAGTTCAGAAAATAAGCCAAGTCCGGGGAGCTTTTTCGCATCCAACCCGGTCAGTGGCGGCACCTGACTGGCCAGCTCTGGGTTTTGTACCAGTAACCCTATCAGTATACGCATGGTCGTGCGTTTTAGCTGTGGAGCAGGGCGGGCCGTGCCACTTTCTGCGTGTTTCGGCATTAAACGTTCAAGCTGGGCGTCATCCAGAATCCCCAGCTTTTTCCCTAACTCCTGACGCAAATAGATGCGCAGCGTTTCCCCGGGTACCTGAGTGATCAGCGGCAGCGCCAGCGTGCTTAACTGCGCGCGCCCGTCCGGGGTACTCAAATCGACCTGCGGAAGCAGGCTGTTAAACAGAAACGTGGAAAGGGGCTGTGCCTCATCCATCCTCGCTTCGAAAGCCGCTTTCCCTTCTTTACGCACCAGCGTATCCGGGTCTTCGCCGTCAGGCAGGAACATAAAGCGCAGCTGGCGACCGTCGGTCATATACGGCAGCGCGGTTTCCAGCGCACGCCATGCGGCATCGCGGCCAGCGCGGTCGCCGTCGTAACAGCAGATGACGTTGTTGGTCACTCTGAACAACAGCTGGATATGGTCCGCTGTTGTCGAGGTGCCGAGCGACGCAACGGCGTAGTTAATGTCGTACTGCGCCAGCGCCACCACGTCCATATAGCCTTCGACTACCAGCAGTCGCGGTGGTTCCGCCTCGGTTTGCTGCGCTTCATAAAGGCCATACAGCTGGCGGCCCTTATGGAAAATATCGGTTTCCGGGGAGTTAAGGTATTTCGGCATGCCGTCACCCAGCACGCGTCCACCAAAACCAATTACCCGGCCACGCTTGTCGCGGATCGGGAACATCACCCGTTCGCGGAAGCGGTCATAGCTGCGTCCCTGATCGTTAGTGACTAACATGCCCGCGTCGGTCAGCGATTGCTGATTCTCGCGGTTGTTGCCAAAACGCTTTAAGACGTTATCCCAGCCGGGCGGAGCATAGCCAATGGCAAATCTGGCGATGACTTCGCTACTTAAACCGCGCTTCGTCAGATACTGACGCGCAGGTTCGGCAATGGGTTGATTCAGGGATTGCTGATAAAACGCGCTCAGGCCATCCATTAACTGATAGAGACTTTGCCGCTGATGGCGTTCTATCTGGGTCGGGCCGGAGCCAGCTTCGTACGGGACTTCCAGGTTGTGCATGGCCGCCAGTTCTTCGACGGTTTCCACGAACTCGAGCTTGTCGTAGTTCATCAGAAAGTCGACGGCGTTACCGTGCGCACCACAGCCGAAGCAATGGTAAAACTGCTTTTCACCGTTGACGGTGAAAGAGGGGGTTTTTTCGTTATGGAACGGACAGCACGCGTGAAAATTCTTGCCCTGCTTTTTCAGCTTTACCCGCGCGTCGATCAGATCGACGATGTCGGTTCTTGCCAGCAGGTCATTGATAAAAACGCGAGGAATTCGTCCAGCCATAAGCCCCTGTTTTATGATGACAACATTTGATGACTATAAACGAAAATAAGCCGCGCATTCCTTCCGGAAGCACGGCCTTTACAGCTTGAACTCGGTCTGAAGTGAGAGCTTACGCTCCCAACAGATTAGTACAGACGAGTGCGGCGTGCGTTTTCGCGAGCCAGTTTCTTCGCGTGACGTTTCACAGCAGAAGCTTTAGCGCGCTTACGTTCGGTCGTTGGTTTTTCATAGAACTCACGACGACGAACTTCCGCCAGAACACCTGCTTTCTCGCAGGAACGCTTGAAGCGACGCAGTGCTACGTCGAACGGCTCGTTTTCACGTACTTTAATTACCGGCATGTAACTCTCACCTTTATAAATTCGGTTTGCCGCTGGCATCAACGCCAGCTTATTTCAAAATGGTGCGGAATTTTACTGCAACTGTCGCTGCTTTGTAAAGCACCAATGCCGTTTTTGAACGGGACTTTTGTAAGGGGGAAGAGTATACACGAAGTCACCCCTCAGGGTATACATCGACCCGCATTCGCCCTACACTGCGCGGTATTGTGAAAGAGGTAAAACCAACCATGCGTGTACTGGGAATCGAAACATCCTGTGATGAAACCGGCATCGCCATTTATGACGATGTAAACGGATTGTTAGCCAACCAATTGTATAGTCAGGTAAAACTGCACGCCGACTACGGCGGTGTGGTGCCGGAGCTGGCCTCCCGCGATCATGTGCGCAAAACAGTGCCATTGATTCAGGCAGCGCTGAAAGAAGCCAATCTGACGGCAAAAGATATCGATGCTGTGGCCTATACCGCAGGTCCAGGCCTGGTTGGCGCACTGCTGGTTGGGGCAACCGTTGGACGATCTCTGGCGTTCGCATGGAATGTTCCTGCCATCCCGGTTCACCATATGGAAGGCCATCTGCTGGCACCTATGTTGGAAGATAATCCGCCGGAATATCCTTTTGTCGCGCTGCTGGTTTCCGGTGGTCACACTCAGCTGATTAGCGTCACCGGGATTGGTGAATATGAGCTGCTCGGTGAATCCATTGACGACGCCGCCGGTGAAGCTTTCGACAAAACCGCCAAACTGCTGGGGCTCGACTACCCAGGTGGTCCGATGTTGTCGAAACTGGCTTCACAGGGCACGGAAGGGCGCTTTGTCTTCCCACGTCCGATGACGGATCGTCCGGGGCTGGACTTTAGCTTCTCCGGTCTGAAAACCTTCGCCGCTAACACCATTCGTTCAAACGGTAACGACGATCAAACCCGTGCCGATATCGCGCGTGCGTTTGAAGATGCAGTGGTGGATACGCTGATGATCAAATGCCGTCGTGCGCTCGATCAAACGGGTTTTAAACGCCTGGTCATGGCGGGTGGTGTGAGCGCAAACCGTACGCTGCGCACGAAGCTCGCGGAAATGATGCACAAGCGTAAAGGCGAAGTGTTCTATGCTCGTCCAGAGTTTTGTACCGATAACGGCGCGATGATCGCCTATGCCGGAATGGTGCGTTTTAAAGCGGGCGCAACGGCCGATCTCGGCGTCACCGTTCGTCCTCGCTGGCCGTTGGCTGAGCTGCCAGCTGCATAATAAAAGCATGCCGGAAAAGGGCCTCCTTCTCCGGCTTTGTCACCGTGTTATCCTTTCTTCCTTTCTTCCTTTCTTCCTTTCTTCCTTTCTTCCTTTCTTCCTTTCTTCCTTTCTTCCTTTCTTCCTTATCTTCCTTATCTTCCTGAAGTGCCCATCATCTCCTCTGGTCTGTCCTGCTTTTATATTGCTGAATGCCTTCTCGCTGTAGTTAGCGGCGTCTTTAGTTTTTCACTTAGCCGGGTACAGCGCAAGGGAAGGAATATTTCCGGCACATCAGGCGTTATATAAAATAATAGATAACCAGATGCGTTGTTTGTTGAATAGTTAACTGAAGCATGCTGTCTGACAGAAAGGATTGATCGTTATGGAAAAAAGCCGGTTCATCACTGAACCGGCTAACGCATTTATCATCAGGAGCCACCTTTTGATGTATGCATTAATGACCTTAGCGATCAATCCCGCGAACGTAAAGTCAGTAGGAGAAGAATCAGAATAATGTTTACTGCTATCAGCAATAAGTATGACCTTCTATTTCCTAAATAAAAATCCTACCTTCCTGAAAATACACAAAATTCTGAAAATTGGGCATCGTGTGGTTGTTTTTATGATGCCCCGGTTATACTCGGTGATAACAAAAAGAATGACAGTTTCACCCGCTCATTTCATGCCGGTCATTGATCGGCATTTTTTTAATTACCTTGCTATTTTTGTGTTTATTTATGTTTATTTGATAGATGGTAAGGCTGTTTATACTGAATGTGAAAATAGTAACATTGGTTATTTGTTATTATTTTGGTACTCCTAAGTGAGTAATTCTCATGTTTGATTTATCTAATTGTTTTTGTTCATTATATGTCTTTTTAAGATGCATTTATCACCATTTTTTTTGAACAAGCAGGTGAAAATTATTGAACATGGTTATTTTTTGACTTAGTATCACTTTCGAACGCAAGAGGCTGTTCATTATGCTTAAGGGGTTGAAGTCCCGTTTTGTTTGCGAACCTGTCTATAATATGCAGGGGCATCTTAAGGCCGTTGAGATCCTTACGCGTTTTCACGATGATTACGGTGAAGTGAAAAGTTTCTTAGAAGTTCATGGTTTATTAAGTGCAGA
Source organism: Enterobacteriaceae bacterium 89 (assembly GCA_014156375.1). Taxonomy (GTDB): domain Bacteria; phylum Pseudomonadota; class Gammaproteobacteria; order Enterobacterales; family Enterobacteriaceae; genus Scandinavium. Next base: position 238,050 of record RQJH01000005.1, read on the forward strand.
AGATAAGTGGCTGAACTTTCAGCTGCAATTAAGAAGTGTGCAACTTTTTCAGGACTACATTGGCCAACACCAGGTTCTTGTTTCGCTCAACATCGATGCCGATATTGCTGTTCGGCTGATGGCGAGTCAGAGTTTTTTGAAGATATTATCGGAAGCGCCTTACATCCGCCTGGAAGTGAGTGAGGATTTCCCTCAGTGTCGTTTTTGCGATACCAGCTCTCCATTGCATCATTTACGTGCTTATACCCATCTGTGGCTTGATGATGTGGGCTCGGGGAGTAAGAACAACTTTAATTGCCTGACCAAAGGGTTGTTTGAGGCTGCAAAGATTGATAAGACGTTTTTTTGGAAACACCAACATGATGGCGTGGAATTCCTGGGAAAAATTATCAGGGATTTAACACGCTTTGCCGGAAGTGTGATTGTCGAAGGTATTGAGAAACCGGAGCAGGTGAAACTGCTGGCATCTTATTCTCAATGCTGGTTACAGGGTTATTTGTTTGAGAGTGTTGATATTGAACATTTTAAAAAACTGCCTTTATATCTCGAACCATTCGGCGACTAGCTTGTTCAGACAAGATACTGAGCAATATTGAGTCGAACCACTTCGCTCATTTTTCGCAACTTCAGCAGCAGCATAATGTTGTATTTATGGCTGTAATACGTTTTTAAGGATATGCCCAGTTTTTCCGCGATTTGTTCTCCGGAATTCTGCTGCATGACCAGCGTCAGAATTTGATGCTGCTTGTGTGAAAGGGAAAGCATATCAGGTCTGGACAGGATGTACCGACGTTGCAGCACGGCAACAAAATGGAGAATTCCAATATTGCGGTCAACAAACACGGTAGGAATAGTCCCCAGGCATCTTTTGACCATGAAGGGTGAGATTACATAAACCATTTTGGGTGAGAGAAATCTGATTTTGTATCCCAACTCAGAATGAAAGATGTTGTTATTCAAGGTGTCGATGATGATCCACGCCCCCTTGTGCTCTGTCTCAGACAGTTGGTTTGCTGAAGTTATATGAATAACGTCATGTCTTCTCAGTAAATGTTTTAACGCATTTAAAAAATATGCGTCTTTAGTGAGGATCAGAATCACATGGCCACCTGTCAGAATAGAGTCGAACCGGCATCTTATAATTGCCCTGCGGGTTCAACCATTACGCAAAGTACCAAATATGTTTACTTTGGCGACATTATTGGAGTCGTTGATGAGTGTTACGGACTGGTTGTTATCGGAAAATCGTGCTAAGACCACGATTCACCACCTTGGAAAGTATTGTGGCGACTGGAAAGCTTCTACCTATCCGAAAGGTGAACCCAGCTTTCATTTCGTGTTTGGCGGCGAGTGCTGGCTGGATATAGTCGGGCATGATGAACGGGTTTTTCTTGAAGAAGGTGATATTCTGTTTTTCTTTAAGAATATTCCTTTTTATCTCACATCATCACCAGATAAGCAGGCCAGCGAGCTTCCTTTTAAAACGATGCTGCCACTGGATGCCGCAGAAGAAGGGACGGATTTATTGTGCGGGTTTCTGAAGCCAGAATCGATGGGAAGCCAGCTGTTATTTGCGCTGCTGCCCGATTTTTTGCTGGTCAGGAAAAACGACGACGTCGGCAGCAAGCTTCATTTGCTGTTTGAACTGTTGAAGAGAGAGTGCCAGTCGCAGCAGGGGAATAATGAGGCTATCGTTAATCATTTGTCTGAAGCGATTCTCTACTATGTGGTGGGTCGTGATGTGCTGGAACACGAAATTGACGTCAATCTGTTGAGAGTCGCTGAAGATAAATTGCTGGCTAACCTGATGGTGGAGATCCTCGAATATCCGGCCAGGCGATGGTCGCTTGAAGACATGGCTGCTCGGGTGTACATGTCACGCTCAACCTTTATTCGTCGGGTGATGAGGCTGACGCAGTACACGCCCAATCATATGCTGAGTAAGCTGCGGATCTGTAAAGCGGTTAATCTGCTCCGTCGCGGCTGCAAAGCCGAAGCTATCTACAGCGACGTTGGCTATGAATCGTTAACCGGATTCTACCGTGCCTTCAAGCGGGTCACAGGAACGGCACCGAAAAACTATCTTGCCTCGGCCAGACCCGATCTGGCAGAAGATCTCTAATCCCTGTTCTGACCGGCCTGTTTAGCGACAGGCCAGTATTTTTATCTCTTTCCGTATAAGCTCCCTGTTTTGACAATGCTCTGTATCACTTCTTAAACTGCATTCCTGCTGCTCTATTTCATCCTTTAAATAACATATTTGTAATACTATTTGTTTAATAGTACTGGTTGTTGGTTTAAGGCACTCTGGCTGAAGACTACTGCTTTTGCTTTCTTATGGCTTAAAGTTTCATTATGGATGCGAAAAGCCATCTTGATTATATGGGGTATTTATACAATAAAATCCTAATTGTTATCCAAAAAATTTCTCGAATTTTAAAACTTAGGTTTATCATGGATGCCAGTTAATGACTCCAGTTAATTTCTATAAGTTGGTTTAATATTTATTGCTATCGCTCTGAGGTTCATTTTTATAAAATAATTGGCATTATTGTGTATTTTTTAATTACCCTTGAAATTCAATCTGATATGCTTTTTGGGAAAATGTATTCACAAATACTCAATAACTTTTCATTAAGGTGAATAGTAAATTAAGTTGCGCAGGTTTTATTATTTGGCAATATTCATTCGGCTTTTCGCAAGGACTCCCTTACTGAGAGGCGCATCTACCACAACAAATCTTTCTCAGGAAATGTAAAATGAAAAAAATCGCTATTATCGCTGCGATGAGCACCTTATTCGCAGCGGGCGTTCAGGCTGCTGGTTATGGGATAATTAACTTTACCGGTACTGTCACAAGCCAGACCTGTAATGCCTCTGTGGGTGGAGCTGGTAATACCGGTACTACGGCAGGTACGGTTACCCTGCCAGCAGTGCAGGCTGGCGTGTTAAGTGCCGCTGGCGTTACGGCTGGACAAACGAGTTTTAATGTTGCTGTCGCTGGATGTGCGGCTGCAAACCCGGCAGGTGCCGGAACTGTTAAAGCATTATTTGAAAAAGGAACAACTGTTGACGCCAATGGTCGCCTCACCAACCAAACCGCAGGTGGAGCAAGCAACGTGGTACTTCAACTGATCGATGGCAGCAGCAATGCTGCAATCAATGTAGGTGATGCTTCGCAGACTACCGGGGGTTACGCCACTATCACTGGTTCTGCGGCCACTCTTCCATACGCTGTTCGCTACTACGCAACGGGTGCTGCCACCGCGGGTGCTGTCACCTCCAGCGTCACTTACTCTCTGATATATCAGTAATATCCCGACAGGAAGCTCTTTGAGCTTCCTGCTTACAGGTACTCGAAAATGTTATTGATGCGCAGCGCTGCCGCGAGTTTAATTTTCGGCGTTATGTTTTTCATTCTGCCAGCCGAAGCTAGCATTCAGCTAAATTCCACCCGAGTAATCTACCGGGGAGCTGAAAAGGATGTTTCCGTTCAGGTAAATAATCCAGGGAAAGGACCGGTCCTGCTGCAAAGCTGGATCGATGAAGGTAATTCTGAAATTAAGCCTGAGAATATTCGCTCTCCTTTTATATTAACGCCGCCGTTAACACGGGTTAATGCAGGGGAAGGTCAAACTCTGCGCCTGTCTTTTATTGGCACAAACGAGCCTGCCGATCGTGAGAGAGTTTACTGGCTTAATGTGCTTGAGATCCCGCCGGTCGCGGATAAGGCCAGTAATCAGATTCAGGTGGCTTTTCGCTCGCGAATAAAAGTGTTCTATCGCCCGGTGGGGTTAGAGGATAAAGAGGCGCTGTCAGCGGCAAAAACGCTGAGTTGGAAACAGCAGGGGAAACAGATAATGCTGCACAACCCCACACCATTTTATATCTCCCTGCTGGCAATTAGCCTACAGGCTAGTGGTAAAAAAGTAACCATTCCTGCGGATATGATCGCACCTAAAAGTGATAAATCATTTGAATTACCTGCGGCAGAGACTGTGAGTCAAATTTCGGAGCTTTCTGTCGAATTTATCAACGACTATGGGGCAGTGACGTCGCAGTCGATTGAGCAGTAAATGTCATTCGGATAATGAACATGCAAAAAAAATATCTTGCTGAAATCATAACGGCAGCACGCTCTGCATCCTGGATTTATGCTTTTGTTTTAACTACACCAGCATTATTCCCAATGAACGTATTTGCCTCTGAGAAAAGCGATGGTAAGGACGTTGAGTTTAACACCTCTTTTCTTGATACGGGCTATACCGGTCACGTCGATTTAAAACAGTTTAGCCAGGGCGGCGGTATGCTGGCAGGGCAATATTTAGCGGATGTTTATCTGAATGATGTTCTCGTTGCTTCAGAGAAAATAACCTTCAGTAAACTGGATAACGGCATGGTTGCCGCCTGTCTGTTCCCTGAGTTATTGGCTCAGCTTAACGTTAAACCTGAGGCATTGAGCATTCCCGGGGCGTTAAGTGCCGAAAAGTGCACACCGGTCGAAAAGGTTATTCCCTCGGCGCGAGTAAAATTTGACAGCGGCCGACAGGCATTACTCATCGGTGTACCGCAGCAGGACATGCAAACAACCGCCCGTGGCTCGGTATCACCGACACTATGGCAAAGTGGGAGCGCCGCCGCTTTCACTTCCTATAACGCCAACACCTACCAAACCCGCACGCAGGGGAAGACGTTCGAGTCACAGTATCTGAGTCTGAATACGGGTGTGAACGTGGGTGAATGGTATTTTCGCCACAATGGTTCTTTGACTCGGCAGACCGAGCAGAAGGGTACCTATCAAAACCTGAACAGCTACGTTCAGCATGACATTTCTGCTATTCGCGGCCGATTCCTTGCCGGGCAAGCCAATACCTTAGGGCGCCTTTTTGACACAGTGCCCTATACCGGTGTGTCCGTGTTTAGTGACGATAAAATGTTGCCGGAATCTCAACGTGGCTACGCCCCGGAAATTCGCGGTATTGCACGCAGTAATGCTCGCGTAACGGTACGCCAGGGTGAGAGTATTATCTATGAAACTACCGTACCTGCCGGGGCATTCGTCATCAACGATCTCTACCCTACGGGCTATGGTGGCGATCTGAATGTGACCGTGCGTGAAGCTGACGGGAGTGAGAAAGCCTTTCTGGTGCCTTATGCCTCGGTGGTGGATTTACTGCGTCCAGGCGCCCATCGCTATGAGGCCGTTGCGGGAAAATATCGCGCGCAGCACGGCAAAGACGGTCAGCCTTTTTATCAGGCATCCTGGCAGCAGGGACTCACCAATATTTTGTCACTTTATGGTGGCGTGCAGTTTAGTGAAGGCTATCAGGCGTATCAGCTTGGCAGTGCTGTCTCTACCCCGCTGGGGGCACTTGCATTTGATGTCACCCAGGCCGACACCAGGACGGTAAACGATAGGCTTAGCGGTCAGAGTTACAAGATGACCTATAACAAATTGATTTCTGACACCCAGAGCAATATCGCTCTCGCTGCTTACCGCTTCTCAACGAAGGATTACCTCGATTTCAGTCAGGCCATGCAGTATCAGAACTATCAAAGCAGCGATCCCGTGTTTGCCGGGCTGCTTTACCGTGCGAAAAACCGCTATAGCCTGACGTTAAGTCAGGGATTACCGGAAGGATGGGGAACGCTTTACACCAGCGGCTTATCGCAAAGCTACTGGAACCGCAGCGGAAGCGATATGCAGTATCAGCTTGGCTATTCCAACAACTGGAGATCGCTGACATATTCCATTGCAGCGAACCGCAACAGATCCTTAAAAGGTGAAATGGAAACTAGCTGGCAGCTTAGCTTCAGTATGCCGCTGGGAGAACGGCGTCCTTTAACATTTAGCAGCGGCTTCAGCCGCGATGCCAATGGAAACATGGGGCGGCAGGCTTCACTTTCAGGCACTGCCGGTGAACAGCAACAGCTAAGCTGGGGGCTGTCGGGAACGCAGGAAGGGCAGACCGGAAGCACGGGAAGCGTAAGTGGGCAGTACTTATCTCCGTGGACCTCGGTGAATGGCTCGTTTGCCACAGGAAGAGATACCAATACGTTCTCAGCGGGGCTGACTGGATCCGTCGTTGCTCATCCGCATGGTGTGACGCTCACGCCTTACACCAGCGATACCTGGGTGGTGGTCCATGCGCCGGGAGCGGCAGGTGCCGATGTCACAAGCTACCCAGGGCTGAAGCTCGATCATTGGGGGAATGCAGTACTACCTGCTCCGTCAACGTATCAACGTAACGTGGTGAATATTGACCCGAAAAAGCTACCGGATGATGTGGAGTTGCAAAGCACTACACAAAGCGTGGTTCCGCGCGCGGGATCGGTTGTTGTCGCTGAATATACTACTCGCGAGGGGCAGGCAATGTTGTTGATGCCGTCAGATGAGGCTCAGGCATTACCCTTTGGTACAAACGTGACTGACAGCGCTGGTAATAATGTGGGTATCACGGGCCAGGGGGGAATGCTGTATGTCAGGGTAACGGACAAAACCGGAAAACTTTTTGCGACGACGAACAATAACGACAAACCCCAAACGTGCATTATCCCATACCGTCTTTCTGAGATGAAACAGGCATTGCAAAGAACAACGTATTCTTGCCAGCAGGGTAAAAAGGAATGACAGATATGAATAAATTAATCACGGAAGGTCTGTTACTACTTCCCATCCTGCTTTTTTCACAATTAGCACATGCAACATGTACTACGAACTATCAGTATACTGGCTCGACCAACCTGGCTGCAGCTAATTACAGCGCTGGTCCTGATACCGCAACAGGCACAACGATATATCGGCAGCTGGTGCCCGGATTTTATGCTTCGTCCTATAACTGCTCGGCTGCTAATCCCCGATTAGTTTTTTCGGTTGTTGGTGGAACATTGGTTTCAGGTTCGACAAATACCTATCTGTCCGGTATCCCCGGGATAGGGATTAGGATCTATCCAGGTACCAATGATAGTGGAACTCCTATTTCAGCCGGGGGACAGGTATCGGTTCCCCTTGGTTCAGCGTCCGGCTCAGCAACTCTTGCACAAATATCATTTTTTGTGACTGCTGTTAAAATTGGGCCCATCACGGCGGGAATGGCAAGTTCAGGTCAGTTCCCACAGGTTCACTGGGACGTGACGGATGACTCTGGGACGTTAAGCCGATTAGCGTACACTAATACCTGGGTGGCCAATGGCTTTACTGTAAATACGCCAACTTGTACCACCCCTGACTTTAACTTTAATCTGGGCAGCACTGTCATATCCAACAGCATCACCACCAGTAATTGGGTTAATACGGTGGTGACATTAACCGGATGCTCAGCTTTTTATGGAAACTCGTCGGATTTCAATAGTTATCAGTCTATTGCTCAGTACTCGGCTGCACAGACAACGCCAACTGCGGCTACTCAAACCGGTACCTTCGCTAAAAACAGTGTGACGATGGTGTTGAGTCCCATAGCTACACCCACAAACGCTTCGCAAGGAATTTTAGCCAATCAAACGGGGGATGGTTTTGCCAGTGGCGTTGGGGTTCAGATGGCGACACAATCTGGCAGTACTTACACGCCGATAAACCTGGCAAATAATATAGTCTTTAACCCTGCTTTGGGCTCCAGTGCGGTGAGTTTTCCATTGGCTGCAAGGATGATTAAAACCGCCGATGTGATAACACCAGGCGCAGTCTCCGCCTCGTTAACCTACACCATCACCTACCAGTAACAAAATGCCGACCCTAAGGTCGGCATCGTTTTTACTTCGGCTCTTTCTTCTTCCGCTTCAGCTTAGTCCAGATTTTAGTTTCCTGACGTCGCCAAAGGCGCTGAATGTTGTCGTGATGACGCAGCAAAATCAGGCAGGACAGCATCGACACCGGGAAGGTGTACTGCGGCATAAACCACCAGACGTAGAACGGGGCGACCAGCGCGCTGACAATCGCGCCCAGCGACGAGTACCCGCTCAGCAGAATCGTCAGCAGCCAGGTTCCGGCCATTACGCCGGTGAGATCCCAGCCGATGGGGGCGATGGCGCCAAACGCCGTGGCCACGCCTTTTCCGCCGCGAAAACCAAAGAAGATAGGCCAGATATGACCGAGGCAGGCAGCAATCGCCACCATCCCGAGCCAGAAGGGCGTAAAGCCCAAAGCCCAGGCACCCCAGGTCGGCAACATGCCTTTGAGGATGTCGAAGATCAGTACTGCTACGGCTGCTCCTTTGCCGCCAATTCGTAAAACGTTGGTCGCTCCGGGATTACCGGAGCCGCTTTCGCGTGGGTCAGGCAGACCCGCGATGCGACAGACCAGAATGGCGCTGGATATTGAGCCGCAAAGGTAGGCGAGGATAACCATTCCAGGCGCGATTGCACTCATAACGCTGTTCCGTTTTGAAAATGTATCGGTATTCTCTTCATCTGTGGATAATACGCATATTTTGTCGGAAGTGGTATCCGGCACGAGCAAAAAGCAGGCAGGGCGCGATGGATATTGTATTTATAGAGCAACTTACGGTAATCACCACCATTGGTGTTTACGACTGGGAACAGACCATCGAGCAGAAGCTGGTGTTCGATATCGAAATGGCGTGGGACAACCGCAAATCTGCCGCCAGCGACAACGTTGAAGATTGTCTGAGCTATGCCGATATCAGTGAAACGGTGATTGCTCACGTCGAAGGCGGGCGCTTTGCGCTGGTGGAACGCGTGGCGGAAGAGGTGGCTCAGCTGCTGTTAGCGCGTTTTAACTCACCGTGGGTGCGCATCAAACTGAGTAAACCCGGCGCGGTGGCGCGTGCAGCGAACGTCGGGGTGATCATCGAGCGTGGCACAAATCCGAAAGCCTGAGAATAATTCATCGTAGTTAAACGAAACGCTGATAGTTATGTCTTAATGCAGGTCCGTACCTGTACTTTTTCTTAGCAATTTTCATTACTTAAGGGTTTATTAAATGGGTGATATGCACTCGCTGCTGGTGGCGGCCATTCTGGGCGTCGTTGAAGGGTTGACCGAATTTTTACCGGTATCCAGTACCGGCCATATGATTATCGTCGGCCATTTGCTGGGCTTTGAAGGCGAAACGGCAAAGACGTTTGAGGTCGTCATTCAGCTGGGGTCGATCCTCGCGGTGGTGGTGATGTTCTGGCGCCGTCTGTTCGGGCTGATTGGCATCAACTTTGGTCGCCCGCCGGTGCATGAAGGTACGGGTACCGGGCGTTTAACGCTGGGCCACGTATTGCTGGCGATGATCCCTGCGGTGGTGCTGGGGCTGGTGCTGCACGATGCCATCAAAGCGCTGTTCAACCCGATAAACGTGATGTATGCGCTAGTTGTGGGCGGTGTGCTGCTGATCGCGGCTGAAATCTTCAAGCCGAAAAAGCCGCGCGCTGAAGGCGTGGATGACATGACTTATCTGCAGGCGTTTCTGATTGGCTGCTTCCAGTGTCTGGCGCTGTGGCCGGGCTTCTCCCGCTCAGGTTCAACCATTGCGGGTGGGATGCTGATTGGCGTGAGCCGTTATGCGGCAGCCGAGTTCTCATTCCTGCTGGCTGTGCCGATGATGATGGGGGCCACGGCGCTCGATCTCTACAAAAGCATCGGCTTCCTGACCACTTCTGATATTCCGATGTTTGCAGTGGGCTTTATTACGGCGTTTATCGTGGCGCTGTTCGCGATCAAAACCTTCCTGCACATCATCAAGCGCATCACCTTTATTCCGTTCGCCATCTATCGCTTTATCGTGGCGGCAGCGGTGTACGCGGTGTTCATGTAACCTGCGGGCAGCGTTTTTCTTTCCACTGCGCGACGGCCTCGATTCGGCGTCGCGTCAGTTCTTCCCTGACTTCCGGTCCTTTAAATCCCGCGTCAATCACTGGCTTCGTCGGCACCTCTTTAGCCACTTCCCACGCTTCACGCAGCAAACGCCCCTGCGGATAATCACAGGCTTCAAACGTAGTACGTCCACGCACGTCGGCTTCGCTGGTCAGCGCAATTTGCTCCACGCGCTGCGGCTTGCGCCAGGCATCGATGGAATCAAACAGCTTCACGATGGTCGCCGGTTTGAGGATCGGCATGGTGTGGATCAGGTCGTGAAATTCAGCCACCAGTTTTGCCAGGTCGCGCATTTCGTTGGGAACCCGCAGACGAGCGCAGAGCTGCTCGACCAGCTTAACTCCCGCCGGACCGTGTCCGTGATGACGCGGCCAGAACTCTTTTGGCGTCAGCCCCTTACCCAAATCGTGACACAGTGTGGCAAAGCGCACATCAAGAGCAGGAGACAGCATCGCCGCCATCGTCAGCGTCATCAGCGTATGCACGCCGGTGTCAATTTCCGGGTGCCATTTTGCCGGGGCAGGCACGCCATACAGCGCGTCGATTTCAGGGAACAGCACCTTCAGCGCGCCGCAGTCACGCAGCGTCTGGAAAAAGACCTGAGGATTACGGGTGCCGAGCGCGTTTTCGGTTTCCTTCCACACGCGCTCCGGCGTGAGATGCTCAAGCTCACCGGCTTCGGTCATTTCCCGCATCAGCGTCATTGTTTCATCGGCAATGCGGAAACTTAAATGGGCATAGCGCGCAGCAAACCGCGCCACGCGCAGGACGCGTAACGGATCTTCGCTAAAAGCAGGGGAAACATGGCGCAGCAGTCGGTCCCGCAAATCGGCCTGTCCGTTGTACGGATCGATAATCTCACCGTTTTCGTCCTGCGCGAGGGCGTTAACGGTCAGATCGCGGCGCAGTAAATCCTGCTCAAGCGTGACGTCCGGGGCGGCATAGCAGGTGAAACCGGTATAGCCGGAACCTGATTTTCGCTCGGTGCGGGCGAGAGCGTACTCTTCGTGAGTTTTAGGGTGGAGAAAAACAGGAAAATCGCGGCCTACCTGCTGGTAGCCCGCGTCGAGCATTTGCTGCGGTGTGGCGCCGACAACGACCCAATCTTTGTCTTTGACCGGCAGGCCTAACAACTTATCGCGTACTGCACCACCGACCAGATATGTCTTCACGCCAACTCCTCTCACTTTGATTATCTGCTGATAATACGTAAGTGTAGAGGCGTTGGCTAATCAGGCAGAAGGCGTAATCAGTTCATCCAGCGATCTTTCTTGCGGCTTGGCACCAGACGCGGCAGCAGCAGACCGAGGATCAGACCTACGCCCAGCACGCCGCCACCGTACATAAACCACTGCATGATGATGGTGCGCTGTTTGTCATCGAGCTGCAGATTGGCGGCATTCACCTTTTTCTGCGCGACGATCAGCTCGTTTTTCAGCTTCTGGTTTTCTTCTTTCAGCCCGTTAATGGCGCTGTCGCTGCCTGAAACCTTCTTCTGCATGTCTGCAGTGCGGGTGTTCCAGGTGGCATCAATATTGTTCAGCTTGTCGGTGAGGGTCTTCACCTGGTTTTCCAGGTCCGGCACGCGGCTTTTGAAGCTCGGCTCACTTTTCAGCTCTTTCAGCGGGATCCATGCGGTACGGCCATTGCTGTCGCGCACCTGGGCATACTGAGTGGCATCGTTGGTTTGCAGCAAAGTGACCGCTTCACCAGCGGAAACGGTGCCGGCAAGGCGATAGTTATCGCCCGGGCCGCTGCGGACCCAGGTGTTCAGTTCATCAGAAACATAGCGTGTTTCTTCAGCGTGAACGGCGGCAGTTGCGCTAAGCGCGAGTAAAGTTAATCCAATCAGGCGTAATTTAGGCATCGGGTCGTCGTTATTGTCATAAAGTGAATCGATAGTAATGGCATCAGTCTGACGATGCCAGGCATTCTGCGGCAATCAGAATCCTCCAGGAGGAGATTGCATGGCAAAGTACCGCGAAATACACTCTACTGACAAAAAAGATGCGCATTAGTTCGGCGTGATGTTCAATCCAGGCAATGCAACCATAAGAAATCAGTCATGGATCAGGAAATCGAATTGAAGTTCATCGTTGAGTCGCAGGGCGTGGAAACTCTCCGCCAGCAGCTCAATACCCTCTCTGCGGAGCACGTTCCTGCCGCGCAATTGCTCAATATTTATTACGAAACGGCCGACAACTGGCTGCGCCGTCACGACATGGGGCTGCGCATTCGCGGTCACAACGGTCGCTACGAGATGACGATGAAAATCGCCGGGCGCGTGGTCGGCGGTTTGCATCAGCGTCCTGAATACAATATCGACCTGCAAAAACCTGAGCTGGCGCTGGAAAAGCTGCCCGCTGAAGTGTGGCCGGAAGGCAAGCTGCCCGCCGATCTCGCCTCCCAGGTTCATCCGCTGTTCAGTACGGATTTTTATCGTGAAAAATGGCTGGTGGATCACAACCAGAGTCGCATCGAGCTGGCGCTGGATCAGGGCGAAGTCAAAGCCGGAGATCACCGCGAACCGATTTGTGAGCTGGAGCTGGAACTGCTGCACGGCAACGTTGAGGATATTCTGGATTTAGCCGAACAGCTGCTTTCCACAGGCGTGCTGCGTCAGGGAAGCCTCAGTAAAGCTGCACGCGGTTATCATCTGGCGCAGGGCAACCCGGAGCGCAAGCTGAAAACGGCGGAGTTCGCTGCTGAGGACAACGCTGCGCTGGAAGCGGCGCTGGCTCACTGGCAGTATCATGAAGAACTGTGGCTGCGCGGTAATGTGAAGGCCAAGGCTGAAGTGCTGAAGGCGGTTGAGTTTATTCGCGCAGCGCTTGCCCGCGAACACGAAATGGCCGCAGAACAGATGGCGCAGATTGGTAAAACCATCGCCGCCTCGGCTGAGGCCAGCGAAGTAGCCTTCAAACCACAAATTGCGAAAGCCAAATTAATGCTGACGGCCTTTCTGGTCACCGGACGATAATTCACAGCGAGGGCAGTCATGACGCCGTTTTCGACGCAGTTACAGCAGCAGTGGCAGACGGTGGTCGACAGACTGCCGCAGGAACTCCCGCCAGAGTCGCTAAGCCCGCAGGCTCAGGCGGCGCTGACTTTCAGTGATTTTATCTGCGAAAGCCTGTGCGCTCGCCCGGAGTGGCTCAGCGAACTGGAAAACTCACCGCCGCAGGCCGACGAGTGGCAGCAGTATGCTGAGTGGATCCAGAGCGCGCTCAGCGGCGTCAGCGATGAAAACAGCCTGATGCGCGAACTGCGCCTGTTTCGTCGCCGGGTGATGGTGCGCATTGCGTGGTCGCAGGCGCTGTCGCTGATCTCCACCGAAAGCAGTTTGCAGCAGCTTAGCCATCTTGCTGAGACGTTAATCGTCGCCGCGCGTGACTGGATTTACGACGCCTGCTGCCGCGAATGGGGCACTCCGTGCAACGCCGAAGGCAAGCCGCAGCCGCTGCTGATTTTAGGCATGGGCAAGCTCGGCGGCGGCGAACTGAACTTCTCCTCCGATATCGACCTGATTTTTGCCTGGCCGGAGCACGGTTCTACCCAGGGCGGGCGTCGCGAGCTGGATAACGCCCAGTTCTTTACCCGCATGGGGCAACGACTGATTAAAGCACTGGATCAGCCAACGATGGATGGATTTGTCTATCGCGTTGACATGCGTCTGCGACCGTTTGGCGACAGCGGTCCGCTGGTTTTGAGCTTTGCGGCCCTCGAAGATTACTATCAGGAGCAGGGGCGGGACTGGGAGCGCTACGCGATGGTGAAAGCCCGCATCATGGGCGATCGTGAAGGCGTATATGTGGAAGAACTGCGCGCCATGCTGCGCCCGTTTGTGTTCCGTCGCTACATCGATTTCAGCGTGATCCAGTCGCTGCGCAACATGAAAGGGATGATCTCCCGTGAGGTGCGCCGCCGTGGCCTGAAGGACAACATCAAACTCGGCGCGGGCGGTATTCGCGAAATTGAATTTATTGTTCAGGTATTCCAACTGATTCGCGGCGGGCGCGAGCCTTCTTTGCAGGGCCGTTCGCTGCTGCCAACGCTGGAAGCCATTGATGCCCTGCATCTGCTGCCGGAAGGCGAAGCAGCGCAGCTGCGTGAGGCCTACCTTTTCCTGCGTCGGCTGGAAAACCTGCTGCAAAGTATCAATGACGAACAAACTCAGACCCTGCCTGCCGATGAACTCAACCGGGCCCGTCTGGCCTGGGGAATGGGCGCTGCCGACTGGGAAGCGCTTTCTGCCACGCTCGATGAGCATATGGCACAGGTGCGGCAGATCTTTAACGAGCTGATTGGTGATGACGAAGAGTCTTCCGCCGACGAGCAGCTTTCTGAACACTGGCGCGAACTGTGGCAGGACGCATTGCAGGAAGACGACACCACTCCGGTTCTCGCGCATCTTAGCGATACCGCCCGTCATCAGGTGCTGGCGCAGATTGCGGATTTCCGCAAAGAACTGGATAAGCGCACCATCGGCCCGCGCGGGCGACAGGTGCTCGATTCGCTGATGCCACATTTGCTGAGCGAAGTGTGCAGCCGTGAAGACGCGCCCGTTCCGCTCGGGCGTATTATGCCGCTGCTGACGGGCATTGTGACGCGAACCACCTACCTTGAACTGCTGAGTGAGTTCCCCGGTGCGCTGAAGCATCTGATTCGCCTTTGCGCCGCCTCGCCAATGGTGGCAAGCCAGCTGGCGCGCTATCCGCTGCTGCTGGATGAACTGCTCGATCCGAACACGCTTTATCAGCCGACGGCGACGGACGCGTATCGCGACGAACTGCGTCAGTATCTGCTGCGTGTGCCGGAAGAAGACGAAGAACAACAGCTCGAAGCGCTGCGCCAGTTCAAACAGGCGCAGCTGCTGCGCGTGGCGGCGGCGGATATCGCTGGAACGCTACCGGTGATGAAAGTGAGCGATCACTTAACCTGGCTGGCAGAGGCGATGATCGACGCCGTTGTGCAGCAGGCATGGACGCAAATGGTGGCGCGCTACGGTCAGCCAACGCATCTTTCAGAACGTCCCGGACGCGGCTTTGCGGTGGTCGGCTATGGCAAGCTTGGCGGCTGGGAACTGGGCTACAGTTCCGATCTCGATCTGGTGTTCCTGCACGACTGCCCGGCAGAAGTGATGACCGACGGCGAGCGTGAAATCGACGGTCGTCAGTTCTATCTGCGTCTGGCCCAGCGCATCATGCACCTTTTCAGCACCCGAACGTCCTCGGGCATTCTGTACGAAGTGGACGCTCGCTTACGTCCTTCCGGCGCGGCGGGCATGCTGGTCACCACAACGGATTCCTTTGCCGACTATCAGCGTAACGAAGCCTGGACCTGGGAACATCAGGCGCTGGTTCGTGCGCGGGTGGTGTATGGCGATCCACAGCTGCAAACGCAGTTTGATGCGATACGCAAGGATATCCTTGTCACTGCCCGTGAAGGCGAGAAGCTGCAAACCGAAGTGCGGGAAATGCGTGAGAAAATGCGCTCCCATTTGGGTGGCAAGCATCGCGAACGCTTTGACATCAAAGTGGATGAGGGCGGGATTACCGATATCGAGTTTATCACTCAGTATCTGGTGCTGCGCTATGCCCACGATAAGCCGAAGCTGACCCGCTGGTCGGACAATGTGCGCATCCTCGAACTGCTTGCGCAGAACGACATTATGGATGAGCAGGAAGCGCTGGCGCTGAGCCGCGCCTACACCACGCTGCGCGATGCGCTGCATCATCTGGCCCTGCAGGAAGAGGCCGGACATGTGGCGATGGATCAATTTAGTGAAGAACGCGCCTTAGTCACCGCCAGCTGGCGGAAGTGGCTGGTGATGCCATGAATTATGCTATTATCGCGCGCAATTTGATGAATCTTTCAGGAGTCTGGAATGAAAGTAACGCTGCCAGAGTTTGAACGTGCAGGTGTGATGGTGGTTGGGGATGTGATGCTGGACCGCTACTGGTACGGCCCGACGAGCCGCATCTCCCCGGAAGCCCCGGTGCCGGTGGTGAAGGTGGATACCATTGAGGAACGTCCTGGCGGCGCGGCAAACGTGGCGATGAACATCGCTTCGCTGGGCGCAAATTCTCGTCTGGTGGGGCTGACCGGTATCGATGATGCCGCACGCGCGCTCAGCAAAGCGCTGGCGGATGTGAATGTAAAATGCGATTTCGTCTCCGTTCCGACGCACCCGACCATTACCAAGCTGCGCGTATTGTCACGCAACCAGCAGCTGATCCGTCTGGACTTCGAAGAAGGCTTCGCGGGCGTGGATCCGCAGCCGATGCACGAGCGTATCCAGCAGGCGCTGGGCCACATCGGCGCGCTGGTGCTGTCCGACTACGCGAAAGGCGCGCTGGAAAGCGTGCAGGCCATGATCCAGCTGGCGCGCAAAGCAGGCGTGCCGGTGCTCATCGACCCGAAAGGTTCTGAGTTTGAGCGCTATCGCGGGGCGACGCTGCTGACGCCAAACCTGTCTGAATTTGAGGCCGTGGTTGGCAAATGTAAAGACGAATCGCAGATCGTTGAGCGCGGCATGAAACTGATTGCCGATTTCGAGCTCTCTGCGCTGCTGGTCACGCGTTCCGAGCAGGGCATGACGCTGCTGCAGCCGGGCAAAGCGCCGCTGCATATGCCGACTCAGGCGCAGGAAGTGTATGACGTGACCGGTGCCGGTGACACGGTGATCGGCGTGCTGGCGGCAACGCTGGCGGCAGGTAACTCTCTGGAAGAGGCGTGCTACTTCGCGAACGCAGCTGCGGGCGTAGTGGTCGGCAAACTCGGGACTTCAACCGTGTCGCCAATTGAGCTGGAAAACGCCGTGCGCGGTCGTGCGGATACCGGCTTCGGCGTGATGAGCGAAGCAGAGCTGAAACAGGCCGTCGCGGCGGCACGTAAGCGCGGTGAGAAAGTGGTGATGACCAACGGCGTGTTCGACATTCTGCACGCGGGCCACGTTTCCTATCTGGCCAATGCCCGTAAGCTTGGCGATCGCCTGATTGTGGCGGTGAACAGCGACGCGTCGACCAAACGTCTGAAAGGCGAAACCCGTCCGGTGAACCCGCTTGAGCAGCGCATGATTGTGCTGGGCGCGCTGGAGTCCGTCGACTGGGTGGTGTCGTTTGAAGAAGACACGCCGCAGCGTCTGATTGCCGGAATTCTGCCGGATCTGCTGGTGAAAGGCGGTGACTACAAGCCAGAACAAATCGCAGGAAGCGAAGAGGTGTGGGCTAACGGTGGTGAGGTGATGGTGCTGAACTTTGAAGACGGCGTTTCCACCACTAACATCATCAAACGCATTCAGAAAGACAGCGGCAAGTAAATTTAGTCGCTAAGCTGAACGGCCATTTCGCAAATTGAAACACCCGGTGAAATTCATCGGGTGTTTTTTTGTTATAAGAAAATGGCTTGATTTTTATCATGAGGTCCATCACCGGAAGCTTATTAAGGTAATTAAATTAATGATGAGATTATAAATAATAGATTCTTATAATTAATTCCTGTTGTGATTTTAAATTCAGTTAAAACAGATGATTGAGCTGCTCACAGCTATTCAGGCCTGTCCCTCTGATTCTTGCACGTCATATTTTCATCGATTAACCTGAAATTCACGTGTTATTGAAATATAAACGCAAAGCTGCGTAATTAAATCATCCTGATGTCTTCTTCAGTAAGGGATGGTTTGTTTATATTTCACTGACCGTGAATCAAACGAATCCAACCTATATCAGAGTTTATTATGAAAAAAAATGAACATAACAGCGAAGCGTATCTTGATTCACGATTCGGTTCTGCGTCTATCCGGATGGTTGCCGAAGCCCATCACTTTCCTGAACAAGAAATCCGGGAGGATATCGCCTTTCAGATCATCAACGACGAATTGCTGCTGGACGGGAATGCCCGGCAGAACTTAGCCACATTTTGTCAGACCTGGGACGATGAGTATGTGCATCGGTTGATGGACATTTGTATTAACAAGAACTGGATCGATAAAGAGGAGTATCCACAGTCCGCCGCCATTGATATGCGATGTGTCAATATGATGGCGGATCTGTGGAATGCCCCAACGGCCGCTGATGGCAAGGCCACGGGGACGAACACCATTGGCTCTTCAGAAGCCTGCATGCTGGGTGGAATGGCCATGAAGTGGCGCTGGCGGACCAGGAGAATAGCGGAAGGAAAGTCGATTGATAAACCGAATCTTGTCTGCGGTCCTGTGCAGGTTTGCTGGCATAAATTTGCCTGCTACTGGGATGTGGAACTCCGTGAAATCCCTATGGAGCCAGGCAATTTGTTTATGGATCCGCAGCGCATGGCCGACGCCTGCGATGAGAATACCATCGGTGTGGTTCCAACCTTTGGTGTGACCTATACCGGAAATTATGAGATGCCGGACAAACTGAGCCGTGCGCTGGATGAACTGCAGGCCCGTACAGGTCTGAATATCGATATCCATGTTGATGCGGCCAGCGGTGGCTTCCTTGCTCCATTCTGTGCACCTGAACTTGTCTGGGATTTTCGTTTACCGAGAGTGAAATCTATCAGCACCTCCGGACATAAATTTGGTCTGGCACCGTTAGGCTGCGGATGGGTTATCTGGCGGGATGCAGACGCATTGCCAAAGGATTTGGTCTTTAACGTGGATTACCTGGGTGGACAGGTCGGTACGTTTGCGATCAATTTTTCCCGCCCGGCAGGTCAGGTGATTGCGCAATATTATGAATTCCTCCGACTTGGTCGCGAAGGCTATACCAAGGTTCATACCGCCAGCTATCAGGTCGCTCAGTATCTGGCGAACGAAATTGGCAAGCTTGGGCCTTTTGAATTTATTTGCCAGGGCGATCCGCAGCAGGGCATTCCAGCCGTCTGTTTCCGCGTCGCTGAAGGTCATGAGCAGGAATATAACCTGTACTCGTTGTCAGAACGGCTTCGCCTGCGCGGTTGGCAAATTCCGGCATTTGCCCTGAGCGGTAATATGTCGGATGTCGTCGTAATGCGGATTATGTGCCGTCGTGGATTCGAAATGGATTTTGCACAGCTGATGCTGGAAGATTTTCGTCATGCACTGAACTGGCTGCAGTCCACCCCTCAGGCCACAGGGCTCCCTTCTCAGAACAGTTTTAATCACTCCTGATCGCCGATCTCTGCTAAAAGGGAAATACCATCATGACTGATGTAACAACGCGTAGTTCTTCCGGGCAGGTAAAGAAGCTGGGGATCCTGACGCTGGCGGTAATGAATATCGTTGCGGTAGTGAGTTTACGAGGCTTGCCTGCTGAAGCGCTGTATGGCCTAAGCTCCATTTTTTATTACCTGTTTGCTGCTGTATTTTTCCTTATTCCTGTTTCTCTGGTTGCCGCTGAACTGGCGACAGGATGGCCAGAAAAAGGGGGCGTTTTTCGCTGGGTGGGTGAAGCTTTTGGGCCGCGCTGGGCATTTCTTGCCATGTTTATGCTGTGGATCGAAGTGACCGTATGGTTTCCAACGGCGCTGACATTTGCGGCGGTTTCACTGGCCTTTGTTGGCCCGGATCAAACCTGGGATCAGGCCTTATCCACCAATAAATATTTTGTGCTCACCGTGGTGTTATGTGTTTACTGGCTGGCAACGTTCATCGCCTTCAAAGGCGTTGGTACGTTTGCTAAAGTTTCGCGTTGGGGAGGGATCATCGGCACGATTATTCCGGCCATCATATTAATTGTCTTAGGATTCGCTTATTTAATCTGGGGTGAGGCACCACAAATTAAGCTTTCATGGGCCAGCGTTATTCCTGATTTCTCCCACTTTGACAATATTGTACTGGCCGCCAGCATTTTCTTGTTTTATGCCGGTATGGAAATGAATGCCATCCACGTGAAAGAAGTGGATAACCCAAAACGAAACTACCCGATTGCCATCATGCTGGCTGCGTTAGGGACGGTTGTTATTTTCGTGTTCGGGACTCTGGCCATCGCGTTTGTGATCCCCCAGCCTGACATTAGCCTGACGCAAAGCTTATTAGTTGCCTTCGACGTGATGTTCCGTTGGGCGCATGTGGAGTGGCTGGGACCTGTTCTGGCTGGTGCGCTGGCAATAGGCGTGCTCGCCGGTGTAGTGACCTGGGTCGGTGGTCCAAGTTCTGGTTTACTCGTGGTGGCAAGAGCCGGGTATCTGCCGCGCTGGTGGCAGCACACCAATAAAAACGATATGGCGACGCATATTCTGTTGCTTCAGGCGGTGATTGTTTCTTTCCTCGCTGTTTTGTTTGTCGTGCTACCGTCTGTCCAGGCGGCTTATCAGATCATGAGCCAGCTAACCGTCATTCTTTATCTGATCATGTACATCCTGATGTTTAGTGCGGCGATTTATCTGCGCTTCAGCCAGCCTTTACGTCCTCGCCCTTACCGGATCCCCGGTGGGGATATTGGAATGTGGATTATTGGCGGCGCGGGACTGATTGGTTCGCTGCTGGCTTTTGTCTTCAGTTTTATCCCTCCTTCTCAGGTTTCAGTGGGCAGTCCGGAAGCCTATGTTTCCATTCTGGTGGTGCTGACGCTGTTTTTCTGCGCTTTGCCATTGTTGATTTATCACCTGCGTAAACCCCACTGGAAAGATGAAAATAGCGATTTTGCCCCTTTCACCTGGCAGGCAGAGGGTGGACATCCGGGAATTCCCACGAATTCTTCAGCGCATACCAGTGATGTCGTGAGCAATCCATCATAGCCACGCTAAATACTGACTACAGGAAATTTAACGATGGTACTTAATGCACAGAAGATTATGCAGGTGGTAACAGAGGCTCATTCTAAATATGCCCTCCAGGAGGGGGGCAAGAATGCGGATTATATTCCTTACCTGGCTGAAGTCCCTTCAGAGTTAGCAGCAGTGTGCGTCGTGACGAACGAAGGAAAGATATTCCATTGCGGCGACAGTGATTATCGTTTTGCGATTGAGTCTGTCTCAAAGGTTTGCAGCCTCGCGCTGGCGCTGGAGGATAATAGTGCCGACTGCCTGCATGAAAAAGTAGGCGCCGATCCCACCGGTCTTCCGTTTAATTCGGTAATGGCATTAGAGCTGCATAACGGAAAGCCATTGTCACCGTTAGTTAATGCAGGAGCGATAGCTACCGTCAGCCTGGTCAAGGCAGAGAATAAAGAGCTGCGTTGGCAGCGAATACTTAAGATGCAGCAGGATCTGGCGGGTGAGAAAATCGGGCTTTCTGATGAGGTTAATCAATCTGAACAGAGCACAAATTTTCATAATCGTGCTATTGCCTGGCTGCTGTACTCCTCCGGCACCCTTTACGGCGATCCCATGGATGCCTGCGACGTTTATACCCGCCAGTGCTCAACGTTAATCGACACCGTTGAGCTGGCTACTCTCGGTGCCACCCTGGCGTCGGGAGGAGTCAATCCGTTAACCCGTTTACGTGTGCTTCAGGCTGATAATGTCCCCTGCATACTGGCCGAAATGATGATGGAAGGCCTTTATGGTAGCTCAGGGGATTGGGCTTATACCGTTGGTTTACCAGGTAAAAGCGGAGTAGGAGGTGGCGTAGTTGCGGTAGTTCCTGGCGTGATGGGCATTGCGGCCTTTTCACCGCCTCTGGATGAAGAGGGAAATAGCGTCAGAGGAAAGCAGATGGTTGCCTCTGTGGCAAAAGATCTTGGGTTTAACTTGTTCAGACCTTAATAACTTATCGATAGAAAATCCCAAACCTGTCAGCCTTCGGGCTGACAGGTTTTTCGCTAACCCATCATTCCTTCTGATTTTGTTGATCTTTGAAAGAGTAGAGCTTCATCTTCGGGTTACGTTTACAATATTCAAGAACCTGTGGGATGCTGGTCAGTTCGCTTTCATTGAGAGAAACTGAATCTCCTCCTTTATAAACGGTTTTTTCATTTAACATCCACCATGCGACGGGTAGCATGGCTTTGGGATTTAAGTTGATAAACTCCAGGCATGTCATTTTTTCCGGCATATTTTCTGAAGCTTGTGCAAATGGGATATTCAATGTGACCAGTGTCAGTAACATTGTAGCAAGCGGAAATATTTTCTTCATCTATCATCTTCCATAATAATTTAACAGGTTACTGAAACGAGACCTGCAGTACGACAGGTCTCGCTTCAGTACATTCAATTGCGGTGATTATGGCTTTGGATTAAAGATCCTTTTTGATTTTCTCCCATTCGCTTTCTGTTTTCTTCTTAAAGTTTGCCTGTTTATCCTCAGCGCAGGCCTGAACGACCGCCGGTGTCACGGTTTCAATACCTTGTACATCCAGCACGGCATCTTTCGGGTGACCTTTTTTATTTAACGCTTCAACAAAGCCTACCGCCGTGGGCTGATAGGTGGCATCAGTTGCCAGAAAATCTTCACAGGTCCACTGGCTGACTGGTTTATGATTTTCAGCTGCCTGACTCAGTGCAGGGATCATAAGTAAACTACCGACGAGAATGCTTAACGTATTTTTCATACAGGCTACCTCTTGTTTTAACTGTCATTGGTGGTTGGGGAACTTTTTTCTATTTATGCATTTCTGCCGTAAAGACATCTAAAAGTAGGGGGATATTTTTAAAGTGGTAATGTCGCTCATTCTTCGTAGCTTTAGCTTGAGCATGATATTGAATTTTTGGATGCGTAATGTTTGCTCGGATATTTTTAGGGAACGAGTGATGTCACTGGTTTTTTGTTGGTTAATCAGTGAATTAGCCAGTTTAAGTTGATTGTGTGAAAGCGAGATGGCTGGTTTTTCATAGGTAATTTTTTCGTCATGGATCAACGAACATAATGACAAAACCTGTTCTTTTCTGTTGATAAAGTAAATCGGCGATAGCGTGTTGAGCTTGCTGATGCGGAACGGCGAGCAAATGATGATCCTTCCGACGTCAATTTTTTTCAGGATCTCTGCCGAAACATCATCAAGGATGTTGTTATGCCAGGTATCTATTATTATTTTTGTGGTGTCATTAATGAGTTTGTGATTGATGTGTGACAGGTGGTTCAGCTTAACAACCTCTTCTTCTTTTTTTAGATTCGCAATGCCTTGTGAAAAGAATGAATCTTTGCTGATGATAAAGATCATGAGGGTTATCCTTATTGCAAGCTGATTCCATATTGTCAGGTAAAGCATGTTTTTGTCAGTTTTGTAAATTTATTTACCTGGGCGATTTTAATTTTCATTATTGATGCATGAATATAGTGAATATAAAAATAAACGATATTTATTATTTATCAATGACAGGGGGTTAAACAAAAGTCCTGGGTATTAATCTTATTATTTGGTTAATATCGCGACGTTGTGCTTATAATATATAGAGAAATTTGATTGCACACACAATAAGCAGGTGTTCACTTATTGTGATGGTTATCACTCAAATGAGGTTGTCGATAACTTGAGCGCAATGAATCTGGCAGACTTAATAGAACATCTGCAGAGGGCACCAGGAGAGAGACACAGATGAATCAGGTCATGGACCCGATGTTGATGTTCAGCGCAGACCTGATGGCCTGCGCCGATTGAAAATTACTCGTCAGTCGTTTTGCCTGGTGTAGCGGTAGCAGAGCGATTCTCCAGCTCGCTGAGACGCTGCTCCAGCAGGGCGAGCTTTTCACGGGTGCGCAGCAGCACCTGAGTCTGCACATCGAACTCTTCACGGCTGACCAGATCCAGACGGGTCAGCTGGGATTGCAGCACCTGACGGACTTTCTTCTCAACATCATCACCCAGATCGCGCAGACCTTTTGGCATGGACTCGTGCACCTGGCGGGCAATCTGTTCAATTTTTTTCGGATCAATCATTTGGGGTTCCCTGATCTGGACGGTTTGTTGAGTATTGTAGTGTCTATAGTCCGCGCTATAAACCAGAAATGTTTGAAGCTTATCCATTGCCGCCAATAATCATTAGCGTTATAGTTACTTCGCTTATTCTCAGGGCGGGGCGAAATTCCCCACCGGCGGTAAATCAACTCAGGTTGAAAGCCCGCGAGCGCTTCAGGTTTCGGCCTGAAGGTCAGCAGATCCGGTGTAATTCCGGGGCCGACGGTTAGAGTCCGGATGGGAGAGAGTAACGATCCACGGGCAAGGCCCGCTCACGTTATTTTTTTGCCGCTTACCCGGCGCTCCTAAGACTGCCCTGATTCTGGTAACCATAATTTTAATGAGGTCTTTTACCATGAATCAGACGCTACTTTCCTCTTTTGGCACTTCTCTTGAACGTGTGGAACACGCGTTAGCTGCGCTGCGCGAAGGCCGCGGTGTGATGGTGCTCGACGACGAAAACCGCGAAAACGAAGGCGACATGATTTTTGCCGCCGAAACCATGACCGTTGAACAGATGGCGCTGACCATTCGTCACGGCAGCGGTATTGTTTGCCTGTGTATCAACGAAGAACGTCGTAAGCAGCTCGACCTGCCGATGATGGTGGAAGATAACACCAGCGCCTTCGGCACCGGTTTCACCGTTACCATCGAAGCTGCGCATGGCGTGACCACGGGTGTCTCTGCGGCAGACCGTGTTACCACCGTGCGTGCGGCCATTGCCGATGGCGCAAAACCTTCCGACCTGCACCGTCCGGGCCATGTGTTCCCACTGCGTGCGCAGGCAGGTGGCGTGCTGACCCGTGGTGGTCACACTGAAGCGACTATCGATCTGGTGACGCTGGCTGGTTTCAAACCTGCGGGCGTACTTTGTGAACTGACTAACGATGATGGCACCATGGCGCGCGCGCCAGAGTGCATCAAGTTTGCAGGCGAACACAACATGCCGGTCGTAACGATCGAAGATTTAGTGGAATACCGTCAAAAGCATGAGCGTAAAGCCAGCTAAGCGGTAATGACGCGAAAAGAACAACGCCGGGATAATCCCGGCGTTTTGCTATGCGAAATCTAACGTCTGGAGGAGTACCAGGCTCAGACCCATTACCGACATGCCGCACAGCACGCCGTAACTTGGGTTATTATGCGGGTCGATCTCTTTCGCCAGCGGCATCAGTTCATCCACTGACAGCGCCACCATGATGCCAGCCACGGCTGCCATAATGGCTGCCATCAACACCGGTGATACCAGCGATCCCAGTATCAGCCAGGCCAGCACGCCGCCGAGAATTTCAGCCATTCCGGAAATGCCTGCCCAGAATACGGCTTTGCGTTTCGAGCCCGTAGCGGCATACACCGGCCCGGCCACAGCCAGACCTTCAGGAATATTATGCAGGGCGACGGCGAAGGCGATACCCAGCCCCAGCTCCAGATTACTGCTGGCGGTGACATAGGTTGCCACGCCCTCCGGGAAGTTGTGCAGGCTGATGCCCAGCGTCAGCAGAATGGCGGTGCGCTTGATGTTGCGCGGCATGGTGGCCTTATCACCCTGCATCAAATCCTGAGGATGGGCATGCGGCAGCAGTTTATCCAGCCCAAAGTAGCCCAGCAGGCCGATCACAAACATGCCGTAACCGAGCATCGGCGACATCCCTTCGGTGCCGAGTGCGGCGGGAAGCATCTCCATCAGAGAGATCAGCAGCATGATCCCGGCAGCAAAGCCGAGGGAAAAAGCCAGTACGCGGTTAGAAGGTTTCTGGCCAATAACGCCCAGGAATGCCCCGATAAAGGTGGCTCCTCCTGCCAGCAGCGTCAGGATCAACGGGACTGACATACAAACTCCTTTATGATAATGATTATCATTTATAGTAAAGATCAACCGCGATGAAAGCGAGTCTGCGATTGCGCTTTTACGTGTCCTTACATTCAAATTTCCTGATGATCATCATCACGCTTATCTGAGTTCTTCTCTCCTGGAAAGCGCGTAATGTAGAACCATCAAAACGATTACTCCTGTAAGGATAACATCATGTCTTCTTCCCGTATGCCAGCACTGTTTTTAGGCCACGGTAGCCCAATGAACGTGCTCGAAGATAACGTCTATACCCGCACGTGGCAGCATCTGGGTGAAACCCTGCCGCGCCCGAAAGCGATTGTGGCGATTTCCGCGCACTGGTTTACGCGTGGGACTGGCGTCACGGCGATGGAAGCACCTAAAACTATCCATGACTTTGGTGGTTTTCCGCAGGCGCTGTACGACACCCATTACCCGGCACCCGGTTCGCCTGAACTGGCGCAGCGTCTGGTTGAGCTGCTGGCTCCGGTTCCGGTTGCGCTGGATAAGGAAGCCTGGGGCTTTGACCACGGTTCGTGGGGCGTGCTGATTAAGATGTACCCGAATGCGGATATCCCGATGGTGCAGCTCAGTATCGACAGCACCAAACCAGCGGCCTGGCATCTGGAGATGGGACGTAAGCTGGCCAAGCTGCGTGAAGAGGGCATTATGCTGGTGGCGAGTGGTAACGTGGTGCACAACCTGCGCACCGCACGCTGGCATGGCGAAAACACGCCGTATCCGTGGGCAACGTCATTCAATGAATTTGTAAAAGCGAATCTGGAGTGGCAGGGGCCAACGGAAGAGCATCCGCTGGTGAACTATCTGGATCACGAAGGTGGGTCGCTCTCAAACCCAACGGCCGATCACTATCTGCCGCTGCTATATGTGCTGGGCGCATGGGATGGCAAAGAGCCGATTACGATCCCGGTTGATGGGATTGAGATGGGTAGTTTGAGTATGCTTTCGGTTCAGATTGGGTAAACAGCGCCCGGCGGCACTACGTTTGCCGGACCTACATAAATGCTCATTTGTAGGTCCGGTAAGCGTTAGCGCCACCGGGCAATTTCTTATTCCACAAAAATATGCGGATAGAAGCGTGACAGATCCTGAGTGATCAGGGCACGATCTTCGCGAATGCCAATCCCGGCCGGCTGGTCGTTGATAAGCCAGCTGCCAATCAGGGTATAGCTGTCGCCAAATTTTGGCAGCTCATAAAACTGCTGGACGATCATCCCTTCTTCACCGTACGGCCCTTCGACGGCTTCCAGCACTTTGCCATTTTCCACGATCGACACGTTCGCGCCTTCACGAGAGAAAATCGGCTTCATGACGTATTTCGTCATCTCCGGGTAGCTGTCTTCGGCAAAGTACGCAGGCAGCAGGTTCGGATGGTCCGGGAACATTTCCCACAGCATCGGTAGCAGCGCCTTGTTAGAGATGATGCTCTTCCAGGCAGGCTCCAGCCAGCGAACACCGGCATCTTCCAGCTTGGTGGAGAAGATCTCGCGCAGCATGTACTCCCATGGATAGAGCTTGAACAGGTTGCTGATCACCTGATCCTGCAAATCGGTAAACTGCCCCTTTTCGCCAAGCCCGATGTCCTCGATGTAGAGAAACTCGCTCGCCACACCGGCTTCGTTGGCGCAGTCCTGCAGATATTGCACGGTACCGCGATCTTCCTCTGTGTCACGACAGCAGGCGAAGTGCAGCAGGTTAAAGCCGTGCTGTTCGCGCAGTTCGGCGAAGCGCTCAATCAGCTTTTCCTGCAGGCTGTTGAACTGATCGCTGTTGGCGGGCAGCTTGCCGGCGTTCTGCTGATCTTCCAGCCAGATCCACTGGAAGAATGCAGCTTCATACAGTGAAGTTGGCGTGTCGGCGTTGTTCTCTAACAGCTTCGGTTCACCCTTGCCATCCCACGCCAGATCGAGGCGAGAGTAGAGCGAAGGCTGACGGCTGGCCCACGACTGGCGGACAAAGCCCCAGGTGTGTTTTGGAATGCGGAATTTAGCCATCAGCTCGTCGCTGGCGACCACGCGCTCGACCACCTTCAGGCACATCTGATGCAGTTCGGCCGTCACGTCTTCCAGCTTTTCAACCTGGGCCAGCGTCAGCTGGTAATAGGCGTCCTCACACCAGTACGGCTCGCCATACATAGTGTGGAAGTTGAAGCCGTATTCGGTGGCTTTTTCGCGCCAGTCCGGGCGTTCGACAATGCTGACTCTTTCCATGGCAATCAGCCACCCATCGAGCGGGTGGTAGTGCCAGCGGAGCTGCGGGACATGGTCGATTGCTTGGCGACAGACTCACCAAAGCCGCCGCGGGTCACGGTGCTGGTGGTGGCTGGTTTTGGCGCCATGGCGGTTTTCGGCACGTTCATGGTACGGCCAGGCTGTGCTGCACCGTAGCCTTTACCGCTGGCATCGGTGTACTGACCGTAGGCCGGGCTTGCCGGGTTTTTCGAACTGAACAACGGCTGCTGCTGCATCCCGCCGCTCATCATTCGGCCCATCATGTAGCCCGCCATCAGCGGCATCCAGAAGCTGCCGCTGCTTTGTGCCTGAGCCTGGTTTTCTGGTGCCATTCCGGCCTGAGCCGGAGCCTGCTGGCACTGACCTTCACCGAATTCCGCTACGCAGTCTTCACGGCTGGCGTATTTCGGTGCGGTACGCACGGCTTCCTGCTGAGCATTGTTGAAGGCCGTGGTGCACTCTGCGCTCTTGCCTGGATTGGCGGCGGAGCAGTCGTCAGCGTTCTGATACAGAGAAACCGTTTCGTCAGTTTTTTCACAGCCGGAAAGCATAAACACGGCGGTGATCGCCAGAGCAACCGGCGTTAAATGGCGTGCGCCCCAGTTCTTGCGGAACGAAGCGTGATTAATTGTTTTTGTCCGTTTCATTTTGTTTCATCCTGGACCCAGTAGTGCGCTCAGGATAGTGGATGAGTGGTTGAAATTGAAGCGATGAAGGGGAGCGAGGGAGGATCTTTACGTTGCCTTACAGAGAATGGGGAAGTGGAACCCGGCGAAAGCGTTCGCCGGGTTAGCCCGCATCAGTTTTTGAACGGGTTGGTACCTTTGCTGCTGGACGTCGTAGTACGTGCGGCAGCAGGCTGAGCCGCTGGTGCCGTGTTGCTGTAGCCGTCCGCGTTGGCGTCCTGCTGCGCGTTTTCAGGCGCAACGGTATCTGCGGTGGTGGAAACCGCTTTACCCAGGGTGCCGTTCAGCGCCAGCAGGTCGTTTTCGTTCAGCGTACCCAGCGCTGACTTGATGTTCAGCTGGTTGATCAGGTAGCTGTAACGCGCGCTGGAGAGCTGCTGCTTAGCGTTGTACAGAGTGGTGGTCGCATCCAACACATCAACAATGGTACGGGTACCGACCTGGTAACCGGCTTCCATCGCATCCAACGAGCTTTGTGCAGAGACGACGGCCTGTTTGTAGGCGTTGATGCTGCTGATGGATGCATTGATGTTATTAAAGGAAGAACGCACGGTCTGCACTACGGTGCGGTGCGCGCTTTCCAGCTGTTCGCTCGCGCCAACAAAGTTGTACTGAGCTTGTTTAACCTGAGAGGTCACGGAGCCGCCGCTGTACAGTGGCAGGCTAAAGTTCAGGCCAATCTGATTCTGACCGATGTTGCGATCGGTATACTGGCTGCTGGTGGCGTTGCTGCCATCGTATTTGGTGTCGGAAACACCAGTTGATGCAGTCAGGCCAACGGTTGGCATGTGGCCAGTTTCAGCGTAGCGAATCTGCTCGCGGGCCAGGTCCTGGCTCAGACGAGCCTGCAACAGGGCCAGGTTGCGGTTTTCCGCTTCTTTCAGCAGTGAATTCACCGCCTGCGGTTTATCCGTTTTGAAGCTGCCGACATTCAGAGAAGCCAGCTCCGGATAGTAGTTACCGGTGACCTGACGCAGTTGCTCAACGGCGTTGTCGAGGTTGTTACGTGCGGTCACTTCGTTCGCCAGCACGGTGTCGTACTGTGAACGGGCGTTCTGCACGTCGGTGATGGCAACCAGACCTACGTTAAAACGCTGAGTGGTTTGATCCAACTGACGGTAAACCGCCTGTTTGTTGGCTTCAGTGAAGGAGAGCGTGTCAATCGCGCTCAGCACGTTGAAGTAGGCCGTCGCGGTGTTCAGGATCAGCGTTTGCTGATCGGTCTGATAGGTGACGTCCTGAATACCGGCCGTTTTTTCCTGCAGCGTCAGTGCGCGCCATTTTGACATATCAAAAATGGTCTGAGTTAACGTCAGAGAAGCGCTGGTGGCGTTGGAGTTAATGCCGTTATTGTCTTTGAAACCGTTGGTGTAGGTATAATCAGCACCTAAACCGAGCTGCGGCAGCAGTGGGCTGCGTGCTTCGTTGATTTTTTCGAATGCAGCATCACGATCGGCCGCGGACTTACGCAGGTCCGGGTTGCTTAAACGTGCCTGCTGATAAACCTGCATCAGGTTTTCCGCATGGCTTACTGCGCTGAAACCCGTCAGGCTCAAGCCGATAAGGATGGGGAGCAATTTCTTCATTTGCATTCCTTGTTGTGAAGCATTTAGCGCTGATCTAATTCAAAAAGATTTGTCGATTGTACCAGAGTCTAGCCGCTTAAAAAGTTGGCGTATCGTGCCATCTGGCGTTAATTTGCACCAATCTACCACAGCATCATCAAAACAGTAGCCATACGGGCTGGAAATCCATAATTACATCACTATCTCACCAGGAAATGGACGATGAGTAAAAAAACACAGTCAGTCGTAACGTACGGCAAAAATGATGTAGAAATTATTGCACGAGATACGCTTTATCGCGGTTTTTTTTCAATCGATGAACTGCGTTTCCGCCACCGCCTGTTTAATGGTGAAATGAGCGGTGTTGTGCGCCGTGAAATTTTTGAGCGCGGGCACGCCGCAGTCTTGCTACCCTTTGACCCAGTGCGTGATGAAGTTGTGCTGATCGAACAGATTCGCATCCCCGCCTGGGAGACCAGCGACACCCCGTGGCTGCTGGAAATGGTCGCGGGTATGATTGAAGAAGGGGAAACGCCGGAAGAGGTGGCTCGCCGTGAAGCGCAAGAGGAAGCCGGGCTGAACGTGGGGCGAGTGCAAAAAGTGCTGAGCTACCTGGCAAGCCCGGGCGGTGCGACCGAGCGCTCGACCGTCTTCGTCGGCGAAGTGGACGCCACGACCGCAAAGGGCATTCACGGTCTGGCAGATGAAAACGAAGACATTCGGGTTCATGTGGTAAGCAGGGAACAGGCATACCTTTGGGTAGAAGAGGGGAAAATCGATAACGCAGCCTCTGTCATCGCCCTGCAATGGCTGCAATTGCATTATCAGGCATTACGAAACGAGTGGACAAAATGAAGCGCTATACACCTGACTTCCCTGAAATGATGAGACTGTGCGAAACCAATTTCGCCCAGTTACGACGCCTGCTGCCTCACACTGACGCACCCGGCGAAACAGTGAGCTATCAGGTGGGCAGTGCGCAATACCGGTTAACGATCAGTGAGTCGACCCGCTACACTACACTGGTGGAGATTGAGCAGACGGCGCCTGCCGTCAGCTACTGGAGCCTGCCGTCAATGTCGGTCAGGCTCTATCATGATGCGATGGTCGCTGAAGTGTGTTCGAGTCAGCAGATCTTTCGCTTCAAGGCACGTTATGATTATCCTAATAAAAAGTTGCATCAACGCGACGAAAAGCATCAAATTAACCAGTTTTTAGCCGACTGGCTGAGGTACTGTTTAGCACATGGAGCGATGGCGATTCCGGTTTGTTAGCGTCGTGAAACCTAAGGACACCATTTGGAAAGCCTGTTAAACCTCTCTCTGGCTGGTGGGGCCAGGGTCAGGATCTTACAAATTACTGATACTCACCTGTTTGCTGAAAAACATGAAACGCTGCTGGGTGTGAACACCTGGGAAAGCTACCAGGCCGTACTTGCGGCTATTCGTGCCTCACAGCGTGAGTGCGATCTCATTGTTGCCACAGGGGATTTAGCACAGGATCACTCATCCGCGGCTTATCAGCATTTTGCTGAAGGCATCGCGGGCTTTGCCGCGCCCTGCGTCTGGTTACCGGGAAACCACGACTTCCAGCCAGCCATGTACAGCGCGCTTCAGGACGCGGGCATCTCTCCGGCTAAACGCGTTTATGCCGGGGATAACTGGCAAATTCTGATGCTCGACAGCCAGGTCTTTGGCGTCCCCCACGGTGAACTCAGTGAATTCCAGCTCGACTGGCTGGAACAGCGCCTGGCGGAGTCAACAGAGCGCTACACGCTACTGCTGTTACATCATCATCCTCTGCCTGCCGGATGTAGCTGGCTCGATCAGCACAGCCTGCGTAACGCCGGAGCGCTGGACAGCGTGCTGATGCGCTATCCACGGGTGAAATATTTGCTGTGCGGCCACATCCATCAGGAGATGGACGTTGACTGGAACGGTCGTCGGATGATGGCTACGCCTTCCACCTGCGTGCAGTTCAAACCCCACTGCGCCAACTTTACGCTCGATACCATCGCCCCTGGCTGGCGTTGGCTTGAACTCAACGCTGACGGAACCCTGACCACCGAAGTGTGCCGCCTGGAAAGCGCGCAGTTCCGCCCAGATACCGCTTCAGAAGGATACTGATGTCTACGCTTCTTTATCTCCACGGCTTTAACAGCTCGCCGCGTTCCGCCAAGGCTACGCAGATGAAAGCATGGCTTGCCGAAAATCATCCTGACATAGAGATGATTGTGCCTCAGTTGCCAGCTTTTCCTGCGGAAGCCGCTGAAATGCTGGAGAAACTGGTGATGCAGCACGGTGGTGCGCCGCTGGGGATTGTCGGCTCGTCGCTCGGCGGCTTTTACGCCACCTGGCTGTCGCAATGTTTCACGCTGCCTGCGGTGGTGGTGAACCCGGCGGTACGCCCGTTTGAGCTCCTCACCGGCTACCTCGGTCTCAATGAGAATCCCTACACCGGGCAGCAATATGTGCTAGAGTCACGCCATATTTACGATCTGAAAGTGATGCAAATCGACCCGCTCGAAGCGCCGGATTTACTCTGGCTACTGCAGCAGACGGGCGATGAAGTGCTTGATTACCGCCAGGCTGTGGACTATTTCGCCTCCTGCCGTCAAACGGTCGAGGAGGGCGGTAATCACGCATTTACCGGCTTTGAAGATCATTTCACACAGATTATCGATTTTCTCGGGCTGCGTTAAACAGCCCGTACTACTCGTGAACAGACCATGACGCAATCTTCTTATAACGCTGATGCCATTGAGGTACTCACCGGGCTTGAGCCGGTTCGCCGCCGCCCGGGGATGTACACCGATACCACACGCCCGAACCATCTGGGCCAGGAAGTGATTGATAACAGTGTGGATGAAGCACTGGCGGGCCACGCAAAGCGCGTGGAGGTGATCCTTCATGCTGACCAGTCGCTCGAGGTCATCGACGATGGCCGCGGCATGCCGGTGGATATCCACCCCGAAGAGGGCGTTCCGGCGGTCGAGTTGATCCTCTGTCGCCTGCATGCGGGTGGCAAGTTCTCCAACAAAAACTACCAGTTCTCCGGCGGCCTGCACGGCGTGGGGATCTCTGTTGTCAACGCCCTGTCGAAACGCGTGGAAGTGAACGTGCGTCGCGACGGACAAATCTACAGCATCGCTTTTGAAAACGGCGAGAAGGTTGAAGATCTGCACGTCAGCGGTACCGTGGGTAAACGCAACACCGGGACCAGCGTCCATTTCTGGCCGGATGAAAGCTTCTTCGACAGCCCACGCTTTTCCGTTTCCCGTCTGACGCACCTACTGAAAGCCAAAGCGGTACTGTGCCCTGGCGTCGAAATCGTCTTTAAAGATCTGGTTAACAACAGCGAACAGCGCTGGTGCTACGCCGACGGTCTGAACGATTACCTGTGCGAAGCCGTTAACGGCCTGCCGCTGCTGCCGGAAAAACCGTTTGTGGGTAGCTTCTCTGGCGACACCGAAGCGGTGGACTGGGCGCTGCTGTGGCTGCCGGAAGGCGGCGAGCTGCTGACCGAAAGCTACGTCAACCTGATCCCGACCATGCAGGGCGGTACGCACGTCAACGGCCTGCGTCAGGGCCTGCTCGACGCGATGCGCGAATTCTGCGAATACCGCAATATTCTGCCGCGCGGCGTGAAGCTGTCGGCGGAAGATATCTGGGACCGCTGCGCCTACGTGCTGTCGGTCAAAATGCAGGATCCGCAGTTTGCCGGACAGACCAAAGAGCGCCTCTCTTCCCGTCAGTGTGCGGCATTCGTGTCTGGCGTAGTGAAAGATGCCTTCAGCCTGTGGCTTAACCAGAACGTCCAGGCCGCAGAAATGCTGGCCGAAATGGCGATCTCCAGCGCTCAGCGTCGTCTGCGCGCCGCCAAGAAAGTGGTGCGTAAGAAACTCACCAGCGGCCCTGCGCTGCCGGGTAAACTGGCGGACTGTACCGCACAGGATCTCGCTCGCACCGAGCTATTCCTGGTGGAAGGGGACTCCGCAGGCGGCTCAGCCAAACAGGCGCGCGATCGTGAATATCAGGCGATCATGCCGCTGAAGGGTAAGATCCTCAATACCTGGGAAGTTTCCTCTGACGAAGTGCTGGCCTCGCAGGAAGTGCACGACATTTCCGTGGCGATCGGCATCGATCCGGACAGCGACGATCTGAGCCAACTGCGCTACGGCAAGATCTGCATCCTGGCGGATGCGGACTCGGATGGTCTGCACATCGCCACGTTGCTGTGTGCGCTGTTTGTGAAGCATTTCCGCCACGTGGTGAAAGCCGGACACGTCTATGTCGCTATGCCACCGCTGTATCGAATCGATCTGGGCAAAGAAGTCTATTACGCGCTGGACGAGCAGGAAAAAGAAGGCGTGCTCGACCAGCTCAAACGTAAGAAGGGTAAACCGAACGTACAGCGCTTTAAAGGGCTGGGCGAGATGAACCCGCTACAGCTGCGCGAAACCACGCTCGATCCTAACACCCGCCGTCTGGTTCAGCTCGCTATCGACGACGAAGACGACCAG
Organism: Enterobacteriaceae bacterium 89; assembly: GCA_014156375.1. Lineage (GTDB taxonomy): Bacteria > Pseudomonadota > Gammaproteobacteria > Enterobacterales > Enterobacteriaceae > Scandinavium. The sequence goes on from RQJH01000005.1 coordinate 272,524, forward strand.
CGTACCGATGCGGTGATGGACATGCTGCTCGCCAAAAAACGTTCCGAAGACCGCCGCAACTGGCTGCAGGAAAAAGGCGATTTGGCGGATCTGGAGTCCTGATCGGTTTTTTCATCATATTCATACACTAAGGGGATCATCGCGATCCCCTTTTTCTTTTCTGCTCTGTACGCCCGCATTTTTTACTTCCAAACCGTGATGTCATTTTATTTTAATTTCTCAATATAAATATTGAAACGCCTTTTCGTTTTTATGTTTTATCTCACAGTTAGCCAGGATTTTTTCCGTCATATTCTCCGCTGCAAGAGATGCCGTGATGCACGTTACGGCAGCTATTAAGACTTCAAAAATATAACCCCATGAATATAACACCTATAACTGGAGTGGTTTATGTTGAGGAAAAAACTGGTATTAAGTCTGGTCTCGCTGTCTTTATTAATGGGTTCCGCCACGGCGATGGCGAAAACCGTGTTTATTGCCTCTGATGTTCACCCTGCCGATTACCCTACAACGGCTGCGGTTATTCATATGGGTGAAAAACTCAGTCAGCAAACCGACGGACGACTGTCGATTAAAATGTTCCCGAGCGGACAAATGGGTGATGAAAGTACCACGCTCGAAAAAACTCGCGCCGGAGCGATAGATATTCTGCGTGTTTCCATGGCACCGGTCGGCGGTATTTTGCCGGAGGTCAGCGTACTCAATATGCCGTTTGTTTTCCGCGATACCGAACATCAGCATCACGTGCTGGATGGCAAAATTGGTGAAGAGCTGGGGCAGAAAATCAGCGACAGCAACCTCGGTCTGGTGTTCCTGGGCTGGATGGATGCGGGCTCGCGCAGCCTGATCACCAAAAAGCCGGTCACCTCGATTGCCGAGCTTTCCGGCGTGAAAATCCGTTTGCAGAACAACCCCATCGGCCTGGATTCCTTTAAAGCGATGGGAGCGAATCCGGTGGTGCTGCCTGTCGGTGATGTCTTTGCCAGCCTGCAAACCGGGGTGATTGATGCGGCGGAAAATAACGAGCCGACCTTCGATACCGAAAACTACGCGGTAGCCGGCACCAAATATTTCGATCAGACCGAACACTTTATGATCCCGGAAGTCTTCGCGTTCTCGAAAAAGAAATGGAACAAGCTGTCTGCCGACGATCAGGCGTTAATTCTTAAACTTTCAAAAGAAGCGCAGGCGGAAGAGCGCGTGCTGTGGGCGCAATACGTTGATAAATCCATTGCCAAACTGCAATCGCAGGGCGTGAAGTTTATTAAAGTGGATAAAAAACCGTTTATCGATGCCACCGCTCCGGTTCGTGAAAAATACGGTCAGCAGTTCGGTCCGTTAATGAAAGCCATCCAGGATACCCAATAATGATTCCCGTAGCGGGTTCTGGCTCAGAGCCCGCTATTTTCAGGAGTGAACCATGAAAAACGTCTATATCCTGGCGATGGATGGGGTGTACCGGATTTGTATCTGGCTGTCAGGTGCAAGCCTGCTATTTATGACGCTGATCTATTTGATTGGTATTTATGCCCGTTTCCGCCCTGATTTTCCCGGCTGGCTGAGTTTCTTACCCTACGGCTCGACGAGCTGGCCCGAGCCGCTGTCGCAGATCTGCATGATCACTTTCTCTTTTGTCGGTGCGGCAGCGGCCTATCGTGCCGGCAGCCATATCGCCATCACCATGCTGGTGGATAACGTGCGCCCGGCGGCGAAGAAAGCTATCCAGCTGTTTGTCGATCTGGCGATGCTGGCCACCTGCCTGTTCATCATTCACTGGGGGATCCTCGGCTGTATGGACGCCTGGGATGACGTGGTGCCTTCTCTGCCGCTGCTGACCTCAGGGATCACGCATTTACCCGTTCCGCTGGGGGCCTTCTTCACGCTGCTGTTTGTGATTGAGAAGCTCTTTTTCGGTTCTCAGTCGCACCGCGAGCTGGTGCAGTTTGGCTCCGCGAAAGCCGGTCACTAAGAGGAAGATTCGATGGATATGACGCTGATTGTTTTCGTCGTGACCTTTGTGGTGCTGATGGCCGTGGGCATGCCGGTAGCCTACGCGGTAGGGCTGACGGCGGTGATTGTCACCGCGTTTGCGGATTTTTCGCTCGATGGCCTGATTATCACGATTTTTCACAGCACGGATAACGTCAACCTGCTGACCATTCCGTTCTTCGTATTTGCCGGGGCGATCATGGCCGAAGGGGGCATGGCGCGACGGCTGGTGGATTTCGCCGGGCTGTTTGTTGGCTGGATTCGCGGCGGGCTGGCGCTGGTCAATATTCTGGCCTCGACGCTGTTTGGGGCGATCTCCGGCTCTTCGGTGGCCGATACGGCCTCGATTGGATCCGTGCTGATCCCTGAAATGGAGCGTAAAGGTTACCCGCGCACATTCGGCGCGGTGCTGACGGCCAGCTCTTCCGTGCAGGCCATTCTGGTGCCTCCGAGCCATAACTCCGTGCTGTTTGCAATTGTGGCCAACACGGCGGCGGTGACCATTCCGGCCATGTTCCTGGCGGGGATCATTCCGACTCTGGTGCTGTGCGGTACGCTGATTGTGCTGTGCCTGATCGCAGCGCGGAAAAACAACTACCCCAAAGAAGAGCAGGTTGAGTTTCGTCGCAAGCTGAAAATCGCCACCGATGCCATCTGGGGGCTTATCACCATCGTGATTATCTCTGGCGGGATCCTGTCTGGTTTCTTCACGCCGACGGAGTCCGGGGCCATTGCCTGCGTCTGGGCAATGTTCGTGACCTTTTTCGTCTACCGTGAATACAAGCTGCGTGATTTTCCAAAGCTGATTCACCGGACGATCAAAACGGTCACCATGGTGATGGTGCTGATTGCCTTCGCGGCGGCGTTTGGTTCGGTGATGATGCTGGTTGGGATCCCACAGGAGATCACCTCGGCGCTGCTGTCGCTGTCGGATAACAAGTATGTGATCCTGCTGATCATTAACGGCATGCTGTTGGCGCTGGGGCTGCTGATGGACATGGCGCCGCTGATCCTGATCCTGACGCCGATTCTGCTGCCGGTGGTCACCAAAGTGGGGATCGATCCGGTGCACTTTGGCATCATCATGATGACCAATCTGGGGATAGGTCTTATCACCCCGCCGGTGGGATCGGTGCTGTTTGTCGCCAGCGCGGTCAGTGGTCTGAAGGTGGAGCAGGTAGTGAAATCGATGATGCCATTCTATCTGGCGCTGTTCCTGGTGCTGCTGGCGGTGACATATTTCCCGATGCTGTCACTCTGGCTTCCGACCACATTCCGATAGTTTAGAGGGTGTTAAATTGCCCGGTGGCGCAGGCTTACCGGGCCTACAAATTCACGATAATTCATTGATTTTGTAGACCTGATAAGCGAAGCGCCATCAGGCAATCTTACCGTCAGAAGTTATAACGCACGCCCAACTGCCCGGCTTTATGGCTGTAGTTATTCTCCCCGACCTGGCCCGAAATCTGGCCGTAGACGTGGAAGTCTTTACGCACTTCCGCCTGCAGCCCCAGCTTGGCTTCAAAGCGATTTTTCGGCATATCGCTGGAGAAGGTTGCGCCGTTGAAATCCATGCTGTTGCTGGCGTCGGACCACAGCCAGTTGACGGTCAGGAACGGCTGGAATTTTGCCTTGTCATTCGGAACCGTCGGCTGCAGGTAAGTCCGCACGCCGAGTCGTGTTGCCACGCCGTTGGCATCGTCATTACCGACCTTCAGTCCATTCTTATCCGTAAAGCTGTCGGTGCTGTAATGTGCATAGCTGACCTGCGCCTGCGGCTCCATCATCCAGCGCCACTGTTCAAAAGGCTTCAGCGTGCTGGCGTGGCCGGATTCGAGTGACACGACCCAGGAGCGGCTGTCGTAATCCTTCGCGCTGTCGGCGGTGTTATTAAACCAGTTGTACATCCCCCACAGGTCGCCGTACCAGCCTTCCTGCTGTTCGGCTTTATTGTACCAGGTCAGATAAGCCCCCACGCCGTAACCGTCCACTTTGCTGCGGGAAGATGAGCCGGTGGCTTTACTGCGGCTGGTGGCATCGGCTTTGCCCCATGCGCCCATCAGGCCGAGATGGTAGCGATCGCCGTTGTCGCTATCCCAGCGAGTCACATCACCACCGAGATGCAGAACGCGGCTGTTGATATCCTGGCTGAGCGCCCGGCCTGCGGCATCACCTTTGGTGTTGCTGGCTACCCCGCGCAGCCATAAACCCGGAACCGTGCGTTCGTCGCCTTTATAGCGCTGGGTATACTGCGGCTCGCCAAGTCGGTCGTGCAGCGAGTGCATAAACAGCCCCGTCGCCATGGCCTGGTTCGCCAGATAGCCCCCGATGTCCGGGTTGATTTGCTGGCTGTTGGTGCGCAGATAAAAACTCTGATTGGCCGGATTGCTGAGCGAGCCTTGTTCCAGCGTATATTCATACGCCCCGGCTTTCAGTGGGCTATCGGCAAGGGTAAAGGCATCTTTACTGGCTTCACCCAGCACGTTGACCACCTGAATACCGTCCTGTTCGGTGAGCGCGCCGTTGCCGCCGACTCTGTTGATGACGATAGTTGTGGCCTCGCTGCCTTTGCTGGCGTTATCCACCACCAGAACGTCGCTTTGCGTAGCGCTGCCGCCTTCGTTCATCACCGTATCAAGGATCAGCCATCCGCCTTCGGAGGAAAAGTTGCCACCGCCGGAGGTGACAGTCCCGCCGTCATGTACGGAGTGGCCCGCCAGACTGGCGTTGCCGGTAATAGCCAGGATATCTCCTGCCAGCTGATTGACCGCCAGGTTCAGCGTACCCGCGTTGCTGAACTGGTTCACGTTCAGCATTTGGCCCTGATTAATGCCCGCATTGACGATACTTTTGCTGCCCTGAGTAGTGAACTCACCCGTGGTATCAACCTGGCTTTCACCCTGCACGTCGGCAAGCTGAATTAAGGCGCCTTGCAGGTTGCTAACGCTGTTTTCTCCGTCACCAAACTGCATCATGGCGACCTGTTTGGTATCGCGCTGCTGGTCACCGTCGCTGTCGGTAAAGCTGCGCAGATTGAGGGTATTGTGGTTGGCGACGCTGATGTTGCCGCCGTCCGCACGAAGGTAGCCGGTCATATCGCCAAAGTTGTTGAGGGTGATTTGGCTACCGGTGGCGTTTTCTGCGACAAACAGCAGATCGCTCATGGCATTCACGCTGCCCAGGTTATCCAGCGTAAAGCCAGGCGCAGTGGCATCGCGGCTGGTGACGCCTGGCCCGGAATATTTGATCGCATAGCCGTCAGCGCTGCCGCCGGTAACGGAAGCGCCCTGGTTAATAGCGATTTGTCCGTTTCCGCCGCCGGAAACCAGCAGCCCGCCGAGGCCTTTTGCTGCATCAACGTGAGTATTGCTATCAAGCACAATTATTTGAGTACCGTTACTCCCGACGGCAATCCCTACACCTGCGCCGCTGACGCTGATCTTACCGCTATTGCGGACGACGGCTGCGCCATCACGGCTTTGGGCAGTAATTCCGCTGCCGTCAGCGATGACGATAGAGCCTGTATTCAGGACCTCCGTGTTCTGAGTGGCAAAAGCAGAAATACCCGTGGAGTTGCTCCCTGCAGCGATAATTTCCCCGTCATTCTGAATCGCAACGGTTCCGAGTTCAGCCGCGTTGTTGCTTTTGATGCCCGTTGAGTTTCCGGCGGTCTCGCTGAGCGTGATGGTTCCACTGTTCAGGATCTGAATTTCTGCCGTACCCGGGGCGGGGCCATCGCGCTGAGAACTCATTGCCATCATGCCCGTGGAGTTAGTGCCGTTGATTTCAATCGTGCCGTTATTGGCGAGAGAGACTAAGCCGGAATCAATATGACTTTCCGCTCTCATTCCTTCGGAGGTATCGCCAGAGGTGGTAATTGTCCCATCGTTCAGCGCCCGCATAATGACGTTTTCAGCGCTGTACTGAGAGTCGGTATGTGTCTGCATATACATACCGCTGGAAGTGGAATATTGAATAATGCCATCCCAGCCTTGGGTGAGGGTAATCTCCCCAGCATTATAGAGATCAATGCCGCTGGAGCCTGCGCCGTAGGCTTTTATCCCCATCGCATTGATGCCTGTCATTTCTATAATGCCGTCTGCTTCATTTCTTATAGTTATTTTTCCCCTACTGCCTTCGAAGTCGTGAGAAACTATTCCGCGACCGCTTTCACTGTTATTTACTATCGTGCCTTCATGAACAACCAGACTGTCATCTCTGGCCTTGGTTTTTATTCCAGCTACGCCATATCCATTGGTGGTTATTGTGGTTCCTTTCTCAGCAAGCACCACAGCTGAACCTTTTTCAGAATAGACCTGCGCGGCTGAATTTGCCTCCAAGGGAGAACCAGAGGTATCGATGGATAAGTTTATATTGGAACCTGCGTCAAGCAGAACCTGAGCTTTGGTTTTTTCACCCTTAGCTTCAACATAAAAGGCAGAACCTTCGATCCAGTCACCGGAAGAAGCCGTGATATTGATGGCGGAGTTGCTCTGTGCTGTGACGATGGCGTCTGCCGTATCGCTGCGCACATATAGTCCTTTCCATTGCCAGTCTTTAAGGTGCGCCGTAATTGATGAGTCAATGAACTTAAGGTGTAGATCGCCATAAAACTGAGTGGAGTCATCGCTGGCATGAGCGCCATTTCCTCCGCCAAAGCTGATTATGCTGCGGATAGCGAGTTGATTATAACCCGAGAGGTTTGGGGAACCGACAATCTTATAATCTTTGACTTCCATTACATGTACATCAGGGTCGTAGACTTTTTCTACCAGCACACCGTTGTATTCCTGTCCGTCACCCTGCCAATAAGAGGTGTCGCCAATAATTGTCGGGTTAGCTAATCCACGTAGAGGTAATAAGCTGGCGGCAATCGCCAGAGATAATAAACTCCTGTAAAAACGCCGTTCCATCGCTTTCTCCTTTTTATTCCATTGCGAATGTAGTTCTGCTGTTAAGCGTAGCCGCATTATCTCAGGTTACTGGCGGAGGAAACTCTGTTTACCAACTATTTTCAATAGCGAGCGATGGCTGCGAAATAAGGATGAATAAATACTGAAAGGAAAAGGTGAGTGCTAATTATGCAGGCTTAATAATATCTGCGCAGTTTGTAAAAAAGATTAAAAAGCCCGACGCATTTTCATGGCCGGGCTGACTGATGCAGGGGAAATTACACGCCCTGTTCGAGAATGCGGATCTGGCTTTCCAGTACGTCGCCTTTTACCGCTTCGCTCCACGCTTTCATGTGCGCGGTTTGCAGATGCGCTTCAAGATGCGCGACGGTTTCCCACTGTTCCACCATCACGATGGAGTCCGGGGCGGTGGTCTGGAAGCTCACGCCCGCTGCGTGGTCAACCATTGGCGCGTAGCCGTGGCAGCCTTCTTCCTTCAGAACGGTCGGGATAATTTTCGCAAATTGGTCCAGTACGGCCTGGCGATGGTGCTGGCCTGGGCGGGTACGGATCTCAGCAATCACAGTTAACATAGTTCAATCGCTCCTTGTATCAAGACCTTCAGTTAACCAAAAATCTCAGCAAGATGCTTGTGATATTCTGCGATATAGCGCGGCACGTCAGGCATTTTGATCACATCGTTAGCGATAAAGGTTGGCAGCGCTTCCATTCCCAGGAACTGGTTCGCTTTATGGAACGGCAGATACACGCCGTCAACGCCCACGCCGTGGAAGAACTGGTCTTTTTCGGTGAAGGCTTCCATCGGCGCGTTCCAGGTCAGGGAAAGCATGTATTTTTTGCCCTGAATCAGGCCGCCGGAGCCATATTTTTTGCTGGCGTCAGAGCGGGTACGACCGTCGCTGGCGTACAGCGAGCCGTGGCCTTCGGTGAACACATCGTCGATGTATTTTTTCACGGTCCACGGTGCGCCCATCCACCAGCCTGGCATCTGCCAGATAACCGCGTCGGCCCACAGGAAGTTCTGCACTTCCGCCTTCACGTCATAGTCGCTGTCAGCACGCACAACACGGACTTCATGCCCGGCGTCGCGCAGGAAACCGTCCGCGACCTCGGTCATGGTGTCGTTCAGCTGGCCGTTGGAGTGACCAAATTTTTTACCGCCGTTGATAATCAGGATCTTGCTCATGGTTGTTCCTCAAGAATTACGTTTGCCCTTAGTGTAACCCCGGCGGCAGAGCGTTGAAATTCGCAAAATGTGCAAAGTCTTTTGCTTATTGAGCAATAATCAGGCTACCAGCGAACGCAGGCCACAAAGCCGCCGTCTTCGCCGTTGCCAAACGTGGCGTTCATCTGGTGCAGCGTGGCAATGCGCTGGACGATGGATAAACCAAGGCCGCTGCCGGGCTGATCCTGTCCCGGCGGGCGATAAAAGCGCTCGCCGATGCGGGAAAGGGCTTCGGCACTTATTCCCGGACCATTATCGCGAACGGTGAACTGATGCTCATCGAGCGTAACGTCCACCGTGCTGCCACGCGGGCTATAGCGCACGGCGTTATCCAGCAGATTACGTACCAGCAGGCTTAACAGCAGCGGCTGACCGGTTTTGCTGACCTGGGCGTTGAGGTGCAACCGCAGCTCGATTCCGGCCTGCTGCGCTGCGTGATAGCTGTCCATCACCGAGGACTGTAATAAATCGGCGAGGGGGATTTGCTCTACGTCATCCAACTGTGCGAGAGAGTCCAGCCTGGAAAGCGTCAGCAGCTGATCGACCAGGCGGCTGGCTCTGTCGATACCCGCGTGCAGCTGTGACAGCGCTTTATCGCGACTTTCGGGATCGTCAGCGGAAAGCTGCGCCACTTCGGTTTGTACCTTCAGGGCCGTGAGCGGGCTGCGCAGCTCGTGGGCGGCATCGGAGGTAAAGCGCCGCTCGCGGATCATCATTTCGTGAGAACGGACGAACAGCTGATTCAGCGCTTCCACCAGAGGGCGCACTTCACCGGGAAGATCCGTGGTGCTGAGCTGCTCATCGGAACCCGGCGTTCTTTGGCGCAGGGCGCGCGCCATTTTTTTCAGCGGGGCCAGTTCGCGGCTTAACAGAACAATCAGCAGCAGTACCATCAGCGGCAGCGCCACCAGCCACGGCGTCAGTTGAGATGTGACGATATCCAGCGCCATCTCCTGACGGTAATCCCACTCCTGGCCCACGACGATGCGGTACTTGCCGTCGGCGGTAGTGATCCATAAAAAGCGCCACTCGTCGTTGTCATCGCGCAGATAGCCATCGTCAAAGCCTTCACGACGATAGTGATAAGGAATGTCTGCTCCGTTTTCGCCATCGTTCAGCACCATCCTGCCGTCGGCGGTGTAAATGGCGAAGGCCAGCGCGTCATCATCGAGATGTCCGTGTTTGTATTTCTTCTTAGTGTGCAGCTGCGGCGTGGGGATGCGCAGCTCGTTGAAATCCATCACGCTCAGGCGTTTGGCAAACAGCATTTGCTGGGTATCAAACAGCTTGTCGAGCTTATGGGTGGTCTGCTGCCAGGCAATAAAGCTGGCGCAGCTCCAGGCGACGCCAGTCAGCAGAATAAACAGCAGCGTCAGGCGTAAGCGCAGGCTCAGATGGCGCAGGAATTTCATTGGTCACCCAGGGTGTAGCCGATACCGTGTACCGTGCGAATAAACTGGCTGCCGAGCTTGCGGCGCAGATGATGAACGTGGACCTCCACGGCGTTGCTGGAAACGTCGTCATCCCAGCTATACAGCTTTTCCTCAATCAGCTTGCGCGGCAGCACGCGTCCGGCGTTGCGCATTAGCAGCTCCAGCAGGGCGAACTCCTTAGGCTTAAGCTGCAAAGGTTCACCGGCAAGAAAGGCGGTCAGGCCATCGGGATTCAGAGTGACATCGCCATGACGCAGGGCGTTGCTGGCCTGACCGTGGGTGCGGCGGATCAGCGCTTCCAGCCGGGCGGCGACTTCAATCAGCGCGAAGGGTTTACACAGATAATCATCCGCGCCAAGGCGCAACCCTTCCACCCGCTGCGCCAGCGCATCCCGCGCAGTGAGGATCAGCACCGGCTCTTTGCGACCGTCGCTGCGCCATTCGCGCAGGATTTCCAGACCGTCCACATCTGGCAACGTCAGGTCGAGGATCGCGGCATCGTAAGGGGCGGTATAAAGCGCGGCTTTTCCTTCTTTTCCACCGGTAAACCAGTCGAGAGTAAACCCCATTTTCATCAGCCCGGCCTTTAAGCCGTCGCCAATCAGTTTGTCGTCTTCGACCAGTAAAATTCGCATCCTTTCGCCCTCCGCGCGCCCGTGAATGCGCTCAGTAAACGCCCTGCACAAGCCCGCTGTACAGCAAAAAATAATCTTTTTACGCCTTAAGAAGTTGTTAAGTTTTGCCCGTTTTAATGAAGGCGAAACACCATCAAAGGGAGAAAGTAATGATGAAAAAGACTTTAGCTATTGCCGCCATTGTGGCCTTAATGTCAGCCCCGCTGTACGCCGCTAACACCAACACCGCCGGTGGCTTCTCCGGCCCTGGTTCCACCCAGACGCAAACTGGAGGGTTCAGTGGCCCGAACAGCAGCGCGATGACGGTTGAACGCGCGAAAACCATGAGCGACGATACCTGGGTGACGCTGCGCGGCACGCTGGTTGAGCGTATCTCTCACGACCAGTATCTGTTTAAGGACGCCTCTGGCACTATCAACGTTGAAATCAGCAGTAAGCGCTGGAACGGTGTGACCATCACCCCGCAGGACCTGGTAGAGATTCAGGGTAAAGTTGATAAAGACTGGAACTCGGTAGAAATCGACGTTAAGCAGATTAATAAAGTCACGAAATAAAGCCGTTGCGCAAGATCGGTCAGGAAAGGTCGTTGTCGTTGCGGCAAAGTGGGTCATCAGGAGGATGCGATGAACAATGCAATGACAACGGCTTATCGCGAGCGGTTCTCCATGGTTTGCGAATATATCGCCCGCCATCTGGATGAACCGCTGCGGCTTGAAAAGCTCAGCAGCCTGGCCTGCTGTTCGCCTTACCATTTTCACCGTCAGTTTGCGGCGTTCAGCGGGTTGCCGCTGTATCGCTACATTCAGTGGTTGCGCCTGCGCCAGGCTTCATGGCGGCTGGCGTTTAATCCGCAGGATAAGATCATTGATATTGCTCTTGATGCCGGGTTTCAGAATCCGGAGTCGTTCACCCGCGCCTTCAGAACCGCGTTCGGCAAAAGCCCGCGTCAGTTTCGCCTCGAGCCGGACTGGCTGGACTGGCACCAGCGCGTCCCGAAAATGGCCTCACAGGAGCAACAAACGATGGAAGTGAAGATTGTCGATTTTCCACAAACCAAAGTGGCGATGCTGCAGCATCGCGGCAGCCCGGATCTGTTGAACGACAGCGTGGCAAAATTTATTGGCTGGCGAAAAAGCACTAGTCTGTCGCCGGTGTACAGTAGCAACACCTTTGGCATTGCCTGGGACGATCCGGCTACCACTCCGCCGGAAGCCTTTCGTCATGACATTTGCGGCAGCGTGACGGAAACCATCCCCGAAAATGATTTCGGGGTGATTAACGGTGAAATGGCGGGAGGCCGCTATGCCGTTGGCCGTCATTTGGGCTCACTGGATAATCTCTCCACCAGCGTGTGGGCGATGTTCCGCGACTGGCTGCCCGGCAGCGGCGAAACGCTGCGCGATGCCCCGGTATTCTTTCATTATCTGAACTTTGTCAACGATGTGCCGGAGCACCAGCTGCAGACGGACATCTATTTACCCCTCAAATAGAAACAGCCGCCGGGCCTCCGGCGGCCCCCTGTGACTCCTCACCTCAGATAGGGTATTATCGCCCGATGCTTGCCGTCTGTACCCCAGCCCGGCGTAAAGATTGAGGAATACACATTAATGAGCGATATGGCTGAGCGCCTTGCGCTACATGAGTTCACGGAAAAGGCTTATCTCGATTACTCCATGTACGTCATCATGGACCGAGCGCTGCCGTTTATCGGCGACGGGCTGAAGCCCGTTCAGCGTCGTATTGTTTACGCAATGTCCGAGCTGGGCCTCAGCGCCAGCGCCAAATTCAAAAAATCCGCCCGTACGGTCGGTGACGTGCTGGGTAAATATCACCCGCACGGCGACAGCGCCTGTTATGAAGCAATGGTGCTGATGGCGCAGCCGTTCTCCTACCGCTACCCGCTGGTGGACGGGCAGGGGAACTGGGGTGCGCCGGACGATCCGAAATCTTTCGCCGCGATGCGTTACACCGAATCCCGTCTTTCCAAATATGCCGAAGTGCTGCTGGGCGAGCTGGGCCAGGGCACCGTGGACTGGCAGCCGAACTTTGACGGCACGATGCAGGAGCCGCGTATGCTGCCTGCACGTCTGCCAAACATTCTGCTGAACGGCACCACGGGTATCGCCGTTGGGATGGCGACGGATATTCCGCCGCATAACGTGCGCGAAGTGGCAAAAGCCGCCATCACTCTGATTGAAAAGCCGAATACCACGCTGGATGAAGTGCTGGATATCGTGCAGGGGCCGGACTATCCGACCGAAGCCGAAATCATCACCTCCCGCGCGGACATCCGCAAGATCTACCAGAGCGGTCGTGGCTCCGTGCGCATGCGTGCGGTGTGGAAAAAAGAAGACGGCGCAGTGGTGATCACCGCGCTGCCGCACCAGGTTTCCGGCGCTCGCGTGCTGGAGCAAATCGCCAGCCAGATGCGCAACAAGAAGCTGCCGATGGTCGACGATCTGCGTGATGAATCCGATCACGAAAACCCGACCCGTCTGGTGATTGTCCCGCGCTCTAACCGCGTGGACATGGAGCCAGTGATGAATCACCTGTTCGCCACCACCGACCTGGAAAAAAGCTATCGCATCAACCTGAACATGATCGGTCTGGATAACCGCCCGCAGGTGAAAAACCTGCTGGAGATCCTCACCGAATGGCTGGCGTTCCGTCGCGACACCGTCAGCCGCCGCCTGAACTATCGTCTGGAGAAAGTGCTGAAACGCCTGCATATCCTCGAAGGTTTGCTGGTGGCGTTCCTCAATATTGACGAAGTTATTCATATCATCCGTACCGAAGATGAGCCGAAGCCGGTGCTGATGTCGCGCTTCGGTATCAGCGATACCCAAGCCGAAGCGATCCTCGAGCTGAAATTACGTCACCTTGCCAAACTGGAAGAGACGAAAATTCGCGGTGAGCAGAACGACCTGGAAAAAGAGCGCGATCAGATTCAGGCGATCCTCGCTTCTGAGCGCAAGATGAATAACCTGCTGAAAAAAGAACTGCAGGCTGACGCCGATGCGTTCGGCGACGACCGTCGTTCTCCGCTACGCGAGCGCGAAGAAGCGAAGGCGATGAACGAGCACGACATGCTGCCGTCTGAGCCGGTGACTATTGTACTGTCGCAGATGGGCTGGGTGCGCAGCGCCAAAGGTCATGACATCGATGCTAAAGGGCTGAGCTACAAAGCGGGCGACAGCTGGCAGGCTTCGGTGAAAGGCAAGAGCAACCAGCCGGTGGTGTTTATCGATACCACCGGGCGCAGCTACGCCATTGACCCGATCACGCTGCCGTCGGCACGCGGGCAGGGCGAGCCGCTGACCGGCAAGCTGACGCTGCCGCCGGGTGCTACCGTCAACCACATGCTGATGGAAAATGAAGATCGCAAACTGCTGATGGCTTCCGATGCGGGCTACGGTTTTGTCTGTACCTTCAACGATCTGGTGGCGCGCAACCGTGCCGGTAAGGCGCTGATTACGCTGCCGGAAAACGCCCAGGTGATGCCGCCGGTGGTGATTGAGGATGAAAGCGATATGCTGCTGGCCATCACGCAGGCCGGTCGTATGCTGATGTTCCCGGTCAGCGATCTGCCGCAGCTGTCAAAAGGCAAAGGCAACAAGATCATCGGTATTCCTTCGGCCGATGCCGCGAAAGGCGTTGATGGCCTGGCTCATCTGTATCTCCTGCCGCCGCAGAGCACGCTGACCATTCACGTCGGAAAACGTAAAATCAAGCTGCGTCCGGAAGAGCTGCAGAAAGTCACCGGTGAACGCGGTCGTCGCGGCACGCTGATGCGCGGCCTGCAAAAAATCGACCGGATCGACATCGATTCACCGCTGCGCGCAAGTCCGGGCGACAGCGAAGAGTGATCCCGTAGCCCCTTCCGCCCGGAAGGGGCTGTAATATTTGCGGTAAAACCGTTGTTAATTCGTGCGTTGCGAATAACAATAACCCGATATGGGTTCTGCAAGTCACATCCCCTGGCCGATACATAATTCTAAGCGGGCAGGTTCTCAGAGGTAGCTATGCTATTGATTTTTCGCGCGATTATCGTTGTCATTTACTGCATCCTGGTGTGTGTGTTTGGCTGTATTTATTGTCTGTTCAGCCCACGTAATCCGAAGCACGTGGCAACGTTCGGGCATATGTTTGGCCGCCTGTCGCCGGTTTTCGGCCTGAAAGTCGAAAAGCGCCTCCCTGCCGGGCATGAAAATTTTGGCAACGCCATCTATATCGCCAACCATCAGAACAACTACGACATGGTGACGGCCTCCAACATCGTGCTGCCGCCAACGGTCACCGTCGGCAAGAAAAGCCTGCTGTGGATCCCGTTCTTTGGCCAGCTGTACTGGCTGACGGGCAACCTGCTCATCGACCGCAATAACCGCGCTAAAGCGCACGGTACGATCTCCGGCGTGGTCAACGCTTTTAAAGAACGCAAAATCTCCTTCTGGATGTTCCCGGAAGGCACCCGCAGCCGTGGTCGTGGCCTGCTGCCGTTCAAAACCGGCGCATTTCATGCTGCCATTGCGGCAGGCGTCCCAATTATTCCGGTGTGTGTTTCCAATACCTCGAATAAAATTAATCTTAACCGCCTCGATAACGGCCTGGTGATTGTCGAGATGCTGCCACCGATCGATATCAGCAACTGGGGTAAAGATCAGGTGCGTGAACTGGCGGCACACTGCCGTGAAGTGATGAGTGCCAAAATCGCCGAGCTTGATGCAGAAGTGGCTCAGCGCGAAGCAGCAAATAAGAAAAAATAACGGCTATCGCGGGCGGCCTCACAGAGCGCGGCCCGCGAGCTTAGTGTTGGGAATGGTTTCCCTCAGTTTCGTTGTCAGTATCATGGAGTTTATATGTCACTCAGTCGGCGTCAGTTTATCCAGGCATCAGGAGTTGCACTTTGTGCAGGAGCGGTGCCGCTGAGGGCAAATGCCGCAGGCCAACAGCCTGCACTGCCAATCCCACCGCTGCTGGAATCCCGCCGCGGGCAGCCGCTGTTTCTCACCTTACAACGCACGCACTGGTCATTCACCCAGGGCACTCGCGCGCCGGTGTGGGGCGTTAACGGACGCTATCTCGGGCCGACTATCCGCGTCTGGAGCGGGGATGACGTTAAGCTTATCTACAGCAACCGCCTGACGGAAAACGTGGCCATGACCATTCGTGGTCTTCAGGTTCCAGGACCGCTGATTGGCGGCGCGGCACGGATGATGTCGCCGAATGCGGACTGGGCGCCGGTGCTGCCGATTCGCCAGGGCGCTGCGACGCTGTGGTATCAGGCGAATACGCCAAACCATATGGCACAGCAGGTTTACAGCGGTCTGGCGGGCATGTGGCTGGTGGAAGATGACGTCAGCAAATCCTTACCTGTGCCGAATCATTACGGGGTGGATGACTTCCCGGTGATCATTCAGGACAAGCGCCTGGATAACTTTGGCGCGCCGGAATACAGCGAGCCGGGCAGCGGCGGCTTTGTTGGTGATACGCTGCTGGTCAACGGTGCGCAGAGCCCCTACGTGGAAGTTTCACGCGGCTGGGTGCGCCTGCGTCTGCTGAATGCCTCGAACTCCCGCCGCTATCAGCTGCAGATGAGCGATGGCCGCGCGCTGCACGTTATTTCAGGCGATCAGGGTTTCCTGCCGGCTCCGGTCTCCGTCAAACAGCTTTCGCTGGCACCGGGCGAGCGTCGTGAAATTCTGGTCGATATGACCAACGGTGATGAAGTGTCGATTACCTGCGGTGAAGCGGCGAGCATTGTCGACCGTATTCGCGGCTTCTTTGAACCTTCAAGCATTCTGATTTCAACCCTGGTGTTGACCCTGCGTCCAACCGGGCTGCTGCCGCTGGTGACAGATAGCCTGCCGATGCGCTTACTGCCGGAAGAGATCCTGACCGGCACGCCGATCCGCAGCCGTGATTTCACGCTGGGTGACGATCCGGGTATTAACGGGCATCTGTGGGATCCGCAGCGTATTGACGTGACCGCACAGCAGGGAACCTGGGAGCGCTGGACGCTGCGCGCTGACTATCCGCAGTCGTTCCACATTGAAGGGGTGATGTTCCAGATCCGCAACGTCAACGGTGCGATGCCGTTCCCGGAAGATCGCGGCTGGAAAGACACCGTATGGATCGACGGACAGGTTGAGCTGCTGGTGTACTACGGGCAGCCGTCGTGGCCGCACTTCCCGTTCCAGTTCTCCAGCCAGACGCTGGAATTGGCCGATCGGGGATCGATTGGGCAGATGTTGGTGAATCCGGCGCCTTGATTTCCCCCTCTCCCTAACCCTCTCCCCTGGGAGAGGGAATTAGTGTGTCACCGCCTGCTCTTCTGTTTTCTCCTTCTCCCTTTGGGAGAGGGAACTGGATTGTGCCTGTCTTTCTGCGTCTCCCTTTTGTAGAGGGGGCACCTTGTCTTTCTCCCTCTTCCTTTGGGAGAGGGCAGGGGAGAGGGTCAGGGAGAGGGGAAAAATAGCACCTTACCCTTCAATTCCCCCACAAAACCAGCGTATAATCCCGCCCCTTTGATGTCTCTTTTTTAACCACCCGGAAGCACTATGAGCGCAATTTCCCTGATCCAGCCGGATCGCGATCTCTTCTCCTGGCCGCAGTACTGGGCTGCCTGTTTTGGCCCGGCACCGTTTTTACCGATGTCCCGGGAAGAAATGGACCAACTGGGCTGGGACAGCTGCGATATCATTCTGGTGACGGGCGATGCCTACGTCGACCATCCGAGCTTTGGTATGGCGATCTGCGGCCGTATGCTGGAAGCGCAGGGCTTCCGCGTGGGGATCATCTCCCAGCCGGACTGGAACAGCAAAGACGACTTTATGCGTCTGGGGAAACCGAACCTGTTCTTCGGCGTAACTGCCGGCAACATGGACTCGATGATCAACCGCTATACCGCCGATCGTAAGCTGCGCCATGACGACGCCTACACGGCAGATAACGTGGCAGGAAAACGCCCGGATCGCGCAACGCTGGTTTACACCCAGCGCTGTAAAGAAGCCTGGAAAGATGTGCCGGTGATCCTCGGCGGTATCGAAGCGAGCCTACGCCGTACTGCGCATTATGATTACTGGTCGGATACCGTACGCCGTTCGGTGCTGGTGGATTCCAAAGCCGATATGCTGATTTTCGGCAACGGCGAACGCCCGCTGGTGGAAGTGGCGCACCGTCTGTCGCAGGGCGAACATATCGCCTCTATCCGCGACGTGCGTAACACCGCGTTCATGGTCAAAGAAGCTCTGCCGGGCTGGAGTGGGGTGGATTCCCGCATCATTGATATGCCGGGCAAAATCGATCCGATCCCGCATCCTTACGGTGACGATCTGCCGTGTGCGGACAATAAGCCGGTTGAGCCGAAAAAAGCGGAAGCGAAAGCCGTTGTCGTCCAGCCCCCGCGTCCAAAGCCATGGGAAAAGACCTACGTTCTGCTGCCGTCCTTTGAGAAAGTGAAAAGTGACAAAGTGCTTTATGCGCATGCTTCCCGCATTCTGCACCATGAAACCAACCCTGGCTGTGCGCGTGCGCTGATGCAAAAGCACGGCGAGCGTTATATCTGGGTGAACCCACCGGCAATCCCGCTTTCGACAGAAGAGATGGACAGCGTTTTCGCCCTGCCGTATCAGCGAATACCGCATCCTTCGTATGGCAACAGCCGTATTCCTGCGTATGAGATGATCCGCTTCTCGATCAACATTATGCGCGGCTGCTTTGGCGGCTGTTCCTTCTGCTCGATTACCGAGCACGAAGGCCGCATTATCCAGAGCCGCTCTGAAGACTCCATCATCAACGAGATCGAAGCCATTCGCGACACCGTTCCGGGCTTTACCGGTATTATCTCCGATCTTGGTGGTCCAACGGCGAACATGTATATGCTGCGCTGTAAGTCCCCGCGTGCAGAGCAAACCTGTCGTCGTCTGTCGTGCGTGTACCCGGATATTTGCCAGCACATGGACACCAACCATCAGCCGACGATCGACCTGTATCGCCGTGCGCGCGATCTGAAAGGCATCAAAAAGATCCTGATAGCTTCCGGCGTGCGTTATGACATTGCGGTGGAAGATCCGCGTTATATCAAAGAGCTGGCAACGCACCACGTTGGCGGCTATCTGAAGATCGCCCCGGAGCATACCGAACAGGGTCCGCTGTCAAAAATGATGAAGCCGGGCATGGGCAGCTACGATCGCTTTAAAGAGCTGTTCGACACCTTCTCTAAACAGGCCGGTAAAGAGCAGTATCTGATCCCGTATTTCATCTCCGCGCATCCGGGGACCACGGATGAAGATATGGTCAACCTGGCGCTGTGGCTGAAACGCCATCGCTTCCGCCTCGATCAGGTGCAGAACTTCTACCCGTCACCACTGGCGAACTCGACGACCATGTATTACACCGGGAAAAACCCGCTGAGTAAGATTGGCTACAAGAGTGAAGATGTCTTTATTCCGAAAGGGGATAAGCAGCGCCGTCTGCATAAAGCGCTGCTGCGCTATCACGATCCGGCTGGCTGGCCGATGATCCGCCAGGCGCTGGAAGCGATGGGCAAAAAGCATCTGATTGGTGGACGTCGTGAATGTTTGGTGCCAGCGCCGACGCTGGATGAAATGCGGGAAGCACGTCGCCAGAGCCGTCGTAGCCAGCCTGCACTGACCAAACACACCCCGGTTTCGCATCAGCGCAGTCCGGGTAAGCCGAAGATCAAACCGGCGGCGAAGCCAGCGGTAAAAGCGGCAGCCAAGCCTGCTGCTAAACCTGCCAGCAAGCGCGGATAGATTGAAATTGCCCGGTGGCGCAGGCTTACCGGGCCTACGAAAACATCGCAATTGTTTGCTTTTGTAGGTCCGGTAAGCGAAGCGCCACCGGGCAGTTCCTAAGGCTTTACAGCCTCAGCGCGTAAAACACGCTCAAGCTGCTGCATCAGGCTCCCTTCTTTCGAATCGATAATATCGTCTATCTGCCACTTATTATGGGTTTGTCGCAGGAGGATCTCTCTCGAGTCCGCCAGGCCGTCAGACTTTCTGAAGTGAACTTTTACCAGCGTTTTTCCGGCCACTTCTGGCTCAGCCTTCACGCTTTCCAGCGTGAGGGTACTGGGGTCGGTACAGCCGCAAAGAGGCGTCGTCCCCCAGATATCCGGGATCTTTTTGCGCTCCTGCTCTTTCTCCGACATCTGCCAGGTAAGGATGTGGAAATCTTCCATCACTCTGAGTGACGAAGGCGTCAGCAGCAGCGGCCAGGAGAGGGCGTCAAACTCGCGGCTGGTGTAGATTTCACGCACAAAGGCGGCGGCCTGTGGACGCTGCAGGTCGGCGAGCTTTTTCTGCTGCGCCTGGTTGCTGTCGGTCAGGACCTGCCAGGTGCTCTGGTTATTCTCAATAATGTCGTCGATAAGCCAGCGATCGCGCTCTTTTACCAGCCGGTACTCCATGGTGGAAACCGTATCTGAGCTTTGCATCGGACGGACGCTGACCAGCGCGGTGGCGCGGTTCTCCGTCTGAGAAGAAACCGCAATGTTCTCTACCACCAGATGATCGAAATCCTGGCAGCCGCAGCGCGGATCCCAGTCCAGCGCGCCGCTGTCGCCAGGCGCAGTCAGCGAACTGTCTGTGTGCAGGGCTGAGGCCATTCTTGCCGAGACAATGGCGGCAGCGCCAGTGGCATCAAAAGGGGGAGGATTGCTGTTTTCGGTATAGGGTTTGTAGATTTGCTGAAGGGTTTGCTCAACGGAAAAAAGCTGGGCATGGGCCAGGAACGGAAAACCTAAAGCCAATAAGAGGGCGAAAAAACACCTGCCAGCGCTATTCATTGCATCTCTCCGTGAGCGAAAGCGCAAGAATACCACCGGCAGGGCGATAGCACATCAACAGATGGTTAACGGGACAGGTTAGCCGCCAAACTGATCCGGGTCAGGACCCAGCCGTTTCCCTTGATCCAGCTTAGCGATTTCGCTCAGCTCATCTTTATCAAGACGGAAGTCCCAGACGTCGAAGTTCTCGGCAATGCGTGCCGGGGTGACGGATTTCGGGATCACCACCAGTCCGCTGTCGAGGTGCCAGCGAATGACAATCTGCGCGGGGGTTTTGCCGTATTTGTCGGCCAGAGTGCGGATAATGGCCTGATCAAACACGCCTTCTCCGCCCTGCGCCAGCGGGCTCCAGGATTCGGTCTGGATTTTGTGGGTGGCGTTCCAGGCATGCAGCTGGCGCTGCTGCATCAGCGGGTGGAGCTCAATCTGGTTGATCACCGGCGTCACTCCGGTTTCGTCAATCAGCCGTTGCAGGTGATGGATCTGGAAATTACAGACGCCGATGCTTTTCACCAGCCCCTGCTGCTGTAACTCGATCATTCCTTTCCAGGCTTCGACATAGTGATCGATAGCCGGAACGGGCCAGTGCATCAGATACAGATCGACAAAATCCAGCTGAAGCTTATCAAGACTTTCCTGCAGTGCCTGAGCGGGCCGTTTTTGGTCGTCGTTCCACAGTTTGGTGGTGATGAACAGCTCATCGCGGGCGATCCCCGCACTGCTGAGCGCATTACCGACGCCATCTTCGTTTTTGTACGCCGCGGCGGTATCAATCGAACGATAACCTACCTCCAGCGCTTTATGAATGGCGGAAACGACTTCCTCATTGCCTGCTTTCCACACGCCGAGCCCCAGCTGCGGCATGACGTTGCCGTCCTGAAGTTTGATTACGGTTGGATGTGTCATGCGATCGGTCCTCCTTAGATAAAATTCACCGAAGTGCAGAGCACACTCCGGTGAAGCAGTAGCATTAAGTCTGGACGAAATACGGGAAAACGAAAGGTTAAGCGGAAAAGCCTTAGCGTGCCGCTTCGTAAATGCGGCGGCTCACGTCCAGGGTAATATCCTGATTCTCGCCGATTTTCGTCATGCCGTGCTCTTCGAGTTTTTTCAGCAGAGCCGGGATAGTGCTGCCGTCGAGACCGTAGTCAGACAGACGAGTCGGCACGCCCATCGCTTCAAAGAAGCTGCGGGTAGCGGCGATGGCGGCGTCGATACGCGCGTCGTCGGAGCCTTCGGTGATGTTCCACACGCGTTCAGCATACTGAAGCAGTTTGGCGCGTTTGGTATCACGTTTTTCATTCCACAGCGCTGGCAGGACGATCGCCAGGGTCTGCGCGTGGTCGAGGCCGTGCATGGCGGTCAGTTCGTGGCCGAGCATGTGTGTTGCCCAGTCCTGCGGCACGCCGGCGCCGATCAGGCCATTCAGCGCCTGAGTGGCGGCCCACATGACGTTGGCACGCACGTCGTAGTTTTCCGGCTCTTTCAGCGCCTTCGGACCTTCTTCAATCAGCGTCAGCAAAATACCTTCCGCGAAACGGTCCTGAATTTTGGCATTAACCGGATAGGTCACATACTGTTCAATGGTATGCACGAAGGCATCGACCACGCCATTAGCGACCTGACGCGGCGGCAGGGTGTAGGTGTAAACCGGATCCAGTACTGCGAACACCGGGCGCACCAGCGGGTTCATAAATGCCTGTTTGTCGCCGGTGGTTTTACGGGAAACGACAGCACCCATGTTGGATTCAGAACCGGTGGCTGGCAGCGTCAGCACGGAGCCCATCGGAATCGCGCTGGTGATTTTGCTGCCGCCGGTTTGCAGGATTTCCCACGGATCGACGCCTTCAGCGTAATGAGTGGCTGCGGCGATAAATTTGGTGCCATCCAGCACCGAACCGCCGCCGACTGCCAGCAGGAAGGTGACTTTTTGCTCACGGGCGATTTTCACTGCGTTCATCAGCGTTTCATAAGATGGGTTTGGCTCAATACCGCCAAACTCCAGTACGTCCAGACCGTTGAGGGCGCTCAGCACCTGGTCCAGCACGCCAGTTTTTTTCACGCTGCCGCCGCCGTAGGTGACCAGAACGCGGGCATTGGCCGGGATCTGGGCACGCAGATCGGAGAGCGCGCCTTTGCCAAACAAAATGCGGGTTGGAGTGTGCAGGTCAAAATTAAACATGGCTTAATCCCTTTGTTTAGGGTGAAAAAGAGGGCAGATGCGGTGCTGCCTGATGGAGCGTATTGTGGTCCTGTGCGGGGATTGCCTCAATGCACATTTCTGCCAATGTCTTGCCCATTTCTCCGCAGTGCTGGAGGAAATGGCTAAATCCCGCCACAATGCTGTCATCAGAAACTGCCGTGGAAGAGTGCCGCCATGAACCGTGAAGCCATCTGCCTTCAGCTGACAGATAAAATTAAATTTTTGAAAAATAACGAAGAAAGACTGAATGCTGTGCTGCCTGACATTCGTCTGCTTTATGGCACCCAGCCGGGGACTCGCACACCGGTGATGTACCAGCCTGGCATCGTATTTCTCTTTTCGGGGCATAAAATTGGTCACATCAATGAACGCACTTTTCGCTATGACGCCACGGAGTATCTGCTGCTGACGGTACCGCTGCCGTTTGAGTGCGAAACCTTTGCCACACCGGAAGTGCCGCTGGCAGGCTTACGCCTGAATGTCGATATCCTGCAACTGCAGGAACTGCTGATGGATATTGGCGAAGACGAGCTGTTCCATCCGGCGATGGCGGCCAGCGGCATCAATTCCGCCGTTTTATCCGATGACATTCTGTGCGCGGCTGAGCGTCTGCTGGACGTGATGGAACGCCCGCTGGATGCGAGAATTCTGGGCAAGCAAATCATCCGCGAAATGCTTTACTACGTGCTGATGGGGCCCTGCGGCGGCGCTCTGCTGGCGCTGGTCAGCCGTCAGACGCACTTCAGCCTGATTAGCCGGGTGCTGAAGCGCATCGAGAGCCAGTACACGGAGAACCTGAGCGTCGATCAGCTGGCGGCCGAAGCCAACATGAGCGTGTCGGCGTTCCACCATAACTTTAAATCCGTCACCAGCACCTCGCCGCTGCAGTATCTGAAAACCTACCGGCTGCACAAAGCGCGGATGATGATGGTGCACGACGGCCTGAAGGCCAGCACCGCGGCGATGAAGGTGGGATACGAAAGTGCGTCGCAGTTCAGTCGGGAGTTTAAGCGCTACTTTGGTTTAACGCCGGGCGAGGATGCTGCTCGTATTCGGGGGATGCAGGGGGCTTAAGTTCAGTGATGGCCCTCTCCCTAACCCTCTCCCAGGGGGAGAGGGAACTGTTTAGTACTCACTTTCCTTGGGGAGAGGGAATGGTACGGTGCGGGCTGGTTTTACTCCCTCTCCCTGGGGAGAGGGTTGGGGAGAGGGGGAACATGAAGGCACTAACTTAAGCGTTAGAATACTTCTTCTTCAGCACCATAAACACGGTGCCCAGCAGACCACAAACCAGCAGGAAAATCGGCAGGATAATCAGGAAGGTCATCACCTGATCTTCATGATGCTTAATGAACGGGATCATGCTCAGCGCATAGCCAAAGCCCGTGACTACCGCTACCCACAGCAGGCCGCTCAACCAGTTTACAAACTGGAAGCGACGGTTTGGCAGACCGGAAATGCCCGCCATCACCGGCAGCAGCGTACGTACAAACGCCAGAAAACGCCCGGACAGCAGGGCCAGCAGGCCGTGCTGATCGAACATATAGGTCGCGCGTTCGTGATATTTCACCGGCAGCTGTGCCAGCCATTTTTTAACGATACGGGTATTGCCGAGCCAGCGGCCCTGAATGTAGCTCAGCCAGTAGCCAAGACTGGCGGCGGCAGTAAGGATCACCAGGGTCGGTACAAAATCCATCACCCCTTTGGCGATCAGGGCTCCCGCGAGCAGCAGCAGGCTGTCGCCAGGCAAAAATGCCGCAGGCAACAGGCCATTTTCTAAAAACAGGGTCGCAAACATGACCAGATAAACAACGCCCACGATGTGGGGATCAGCCAGTGCGGCGAAATCATGATGCCAGAGCGCGGCAACAATTTCCTGGATAACAACCATGGACTTTCCTGTGGATCAACATTTTCTGAGTATTGTACTCCTGAATCGCCTGGGATGCCTTGATCCCAGGCGCAACAATTCAGGCAGTTTTCACCGGGACTGTCTGAAATTGTGTCCATTGGCCTGTCACTCTACACGATACGCTCAAAACCTGCCGATAAATCCTGAATCAGATCGTCAACATTTTCTAAACCGATGTGCAGACGCACCAGCGTGCCGCTGAAGTCCAGCTCAGCACCCGGCCGGATAGACGCCAGCTGTTCAGGCTGATTGGCAAGGATCAGGGATTCATAGCCGCCCCAGGAATAGGCCATGCTGAACAGGCTGAAATTATCCAGATACGCCGCCAGCTCGCTGTCGGTCAGATGTTTTTTCAGCACGAATGAGAAAAGACCGCTGCTGCCTGTAAAGTCTCGTTTCCAGAACTCATGTCCTTTGCTGCCCGGCAGTGCCGGATGATTCACCCGGTCAACCTGTGGATGCTGTGCCAGCCATTCGGCAATTTTCAGACTGCTTTCGTGATGCTGACGTAGACGCACGCCCAGCGTGCGCAGGCCACGGCTGGTCATATAAGCGGTATCAGCGTCGACCATCTGGCCCATCAGATAGGCGTTCTCACGCAGCTGATCCCAGCAGCGGGCGTTGGAGACCGCGGTGCCAATCATCCCGTCAGAGTGGCCGATCAGATACTTGGTGGCGGCCTGAATCGAAATATCGATGTCAAAATCCAGCGCTTTAAACAGCACGCCCGCCGCCCAGGTATTGTCGATCATGATGATGGCTTCGGGAGCGACGCTGCGTACAGCGGCGACAATTGCCGGAACGTCGTGCACTTCCATCGTGATCGAGCCAGGAGATTCCAGAAACACCACTTTGGTGTTGGGCTGAATCAGCTTTGCGATATCCGCACCAATTAGCGGATCGAACCAGCCGGTGGAGACGCCCAGTTTGGCGAGAATTTTGGTACAGAAATCCTGGCTGGGTTCATAGGCCGTGTTGGTCATCAGCACGTGATCGCCCTGCTCGACGAAGGCCAGAATGGTGTTAGCTACCGCTGCCGCGCCGCAGGGGAATAGGGCACAGCCTGCGCCACCCTCCAGCTCGCACATAGCTTCCTGCAGCGAGAAATGGGTCAGCGTACCGCGGCGGCCATAAAACAGCTCGCCCTTAGCGCGATTGCGCGTGGCGTGTTTCTTGGCTTCTACGGTGTCAAAAACGAGGGATGAAGCGCGTTGAATGACGCTGTTCACCGAACCCTGCGTGTATTTTTTGCTGCGCCCGGCATTGACCAGCACAGTATCAAGTTGCTTTTCGGACATATTCGCCTTGCCTGTTTTCATCCATCTGGACGTCTAAACTAACATGATTCAGTACTGATGTACCCGACCTGCCGTGATTAAGCACAAAATATTGTCTTTCGTCGACAAAGGCCCTTTTTTACTGCGTGAGCGCAATGAAAATAAGCGCTGAATGCGTCAATATGTAAATAGTAATGAGAACGACTATCAATTCGACGACTTTTTGATATCATTATGCTCAGATTTTGTGATTTGGATCCTGGAGATACAGAGTGGGTAATAATTTGATGCAGGCGGATCTCTCCGTTTGGGGTATGTATCATCATGCCGACATCGTAGTAAAGGTGGTCATGATCGGCCTGATTCTGGCATCGGTCGTTACCTGGGCCATCTTCTTCAGCAAAAGCACTGAACTGTTAACGCAGAAGCGTCGCCTCAAGCGCGAACAGCAGCTGTTAGGCGAAGCCCGCTCGCTGAACCAGGCGTCCGACATCGCCTCCGCTTTCCAGGCAAAAAGCCTGAGCACCATGCTTATCAACGAAGCGCAGAACGAGCTGGAACTCTCTGCCGGGGCCGAAGACAACGAAGGCATTAAAGAACGTACCGGATTCCGTCTGGAACGTCGCGTTGCTGCCGTAGGTCGTCATATGGGCCGCGGTAACGGTTATCTGGCCACTATCGGCGCTATCTCCCCGTTTGTTGGTTTGTTCGGCACCGTCTGGGGCATCATGAACAGCTTCATCGGCATCGCTCAGACCCAGACCACTAACCTCGCGGTGGTGGCTCCAGGTATCGCTGAAGCGCTGCTGGCAACGGCCATCGGTCTGTTTGCGGCAATTCCTGCGGTAGTTATCTACAACGTGTTCGCCCGTATGATTGGCAGCCACAAAGCGCTGTTAGGCGATGTTGCCGCTCAGGTTCTGCTGCTGCAAAGCCGTGACCTCGACCTTAACGCCACTCAGACTCCGCCGGTGCGCACCGCCCAGAAATTACGGGTAGGGTGATAAGCCATGGCAATGCGTCTTAACGAAAATCTGGACGACAACGGCGAAATGCATGAAATCAACGTGACGCCGTTTATCGACGTCATGCTGGTTCTGCTGATCATCTTCATGGTGGCCGCGCCGCTGGCGACCGTTGACGTGAAGGTTAACCTGCCTGCTTCTTCCAGCCAGCCGCAGCCGCGCCCGGATAAACCGGTGTACCTGACGGTCAAAGCCGATAACACCATGTTCCTTGGTAATGACCCGGTGACGGATGACAGCATGGTGAATGCTATCAACGCTCAGACTGAAGGCAACAAGGACACCACCATCTTCTTCCGTGCGGATAAAACCGTGAACTACGAAACGATGATGAAGGTGATGGATACGTTGCATCAGGCGGGCTATCTGAAGATAGGCCTGGTCGGCGAAGAGCACGCGGCGAAGAAATAGCGCTGTTATCTGTGAAAAACCGGCTTCCAGCCGGTTTTTTTATGCCACACAATCCGCTACTAAAACACCGTTTAAACGAGGCATGAATTGCCTAAAATAAAATCGCTAACTTCCTGATATATCCTGCTTTTACTCCTTCATTTTTTCTCTGCTCCGCGCTGGCGCGTGCCGTAAACCTCTCTACGCTTACACAGGTACCTTATAAAAAAGTGCCGTGAAAAACGGCGCACATCGCTCTGAACAGCATGGGAATCTGACATGACTCTCACTACTTTATTCAGCACAGCTGCACCTGCACGTGACTTAATTTCTCTCTCCGCTATCCGCCGCCGGGCCGACAGGCTGATTCTGATGCTGGTGTGGCTCCTGTGGCTGGTTTCGCTGGCGCTCGGGCTGCTGAAAGGCCAGTGGCTGTTGGCTCTGGTGGCCGGTGCGTTGCTTACCGCAATATCGACGATAAGCTGTCTGGTACTGCCTGGAAAACTGCTGACCCGGCTTATTTTTGCCTTTGTGCTGATGGCCTGGTCTGCGCTGCTGATCCAGCTTGGGGATGGCGAAACGGAATACCACTTTTCCGTATTCGTTCTGCTGTCGGCGCTGCTGGCCTGGCGCGACTGGAAACCGTTGCTGGTGGGAGCCGCTGTCATTGCCGTGCACCATCTTACTTTTAACTATCTGCAACAGTACGGCCTGTTCAACATTGTGGTGTTTGAGATGGGGCCCGGGCTGCATATGGTTATCATGCACGCCGTTTTTGTGGTGGTGCAGACTCTCATTCTGGTGCTGATGGCTATCCGCATGGAGCAGGATGCTCGCTCGGCGAGCGAAGTCGCGAAGCTGGCGTCGGTCATCAACCGCGAGCCGGGCTGCGTGACGCTGACGGACGACAGTCAGGCCAGTCACTCTTCCTTCGCCAGAACCTTCAGCCTGACGCTCGGCACCATGCGTAACACGCTGGTGCAGGTCAGTCACAGCGTTTCACTGCTGATCGAGGATGCTCAGACGCTGTTGCAGCGTAACTCGTCGCTTTCGGAACGAACGGATAATCAGGCACGCTCGCTGGCCGTCGCGGCCAGTGCGATGGAACAGCTGGCAGGTGCTGCGGCTCTGACCAGCGAAAAAGCCAGCGAGGCTCGCGGACTGGCGCTGGAGGCTAGCCACGTTGCTCAGGAAGGGGGCAAGAGCGTGAGCGCGGCGATGGCGTCGATGACCCATATCCGCGACGAATCCCTGCGGGTGAACGGCATTCTGGAACTTATCGACAGCATCGCGTTTCAGACCAACATTCTTTCTCTCAATGCTTCGGTGGAAGCAGCCCGGGCCGGAGAACAGGGCAAAGGCTTTGCTGTGGTTGCAGCGGAGGTTCGAACGCTGGCCCTGCGCAGTGAAAGTGCGGCAAAAGAGATCCGCCAGCTGATTGCCACCTCTGTTGAGAGCACTCAGCAGGGCGCGGATCAGGTTGGACAGGCCGGGAAGACCATGCAGGTGATGATTGGCCGTATCGAAAGCCTGCTGAAGCTGGTAGAGGATTTATCGCAGATGAGTGAGCAGCAGCGGGCGAGCATTTTGCAGATTAACGCCAGCATTGCGAGTATTGACGCCAGCGTGCAGGAAAATCTCCAGCACGTGGCGCAAACCATGCAGGTGGCCCAACAGCAGCAGAAGCAAACCGGGGAGCTGAAGACCGCCATTTCGGTCTTCAGGCTGGTCTGATTAATCCTGTTCGTCCGGCGCGGGCAGGGTTTCAGCCCGCGCTACGATGTTGACGTTGGCCGTGTGGCAATTGCCGTCACACAGCTTGCGTGAAAGGCGTAGCGTGGCCACTTCGCGGGCCAGTACGTGCTGGTAGCTCGCTTCAATATGAGCGAGTATTTTCTCTTTCAGCTGCGGGTTGCGGTTGATGACCTCGGCAATCGTCGCGCCGTAGATCTCTTCCTTAACCTGATAGGTATAAATTTCGCGTCGGTACTGCCATTTCATCCGCACCAGGGCGGCGGGAATCGACACCAGGGCTCTGGCGGTCTCTTCGATGAACAGATTTTTTTCTTTTTTTAGCGCTTCAAGATTATGCGACAAAATCACGGCATCGCTATTTTTGCCGTCTAAAGTCAAATTTGGTTTATTATCATCAGGCTCTTTCATTTTTAATCGGCCTGAAAGTCATAAAATAGAGATGCTGCTTTTTCACGCGTAATCAAATTAAGCCAAATTTCATTACCGGCTTCATTAATTTTATCCGTTTGCTCAGCGATAATTTGACTTAATTCCTGTATATCGATTTCGCCCTCCATTTGCAGGTCGTTGAGAACCCGCGCGAAGGCTTCAATTTTTGCCACGCGAAACAAGCGGTCTTTAATATGGCGATCGCGCTCTTCCAGCAGCATATTGCGCGAACGACCGTGATTGGCGGTAGCGGCTAATATTTCTTGCTCATAATTTTCGAGCGTTATCTTGCCCTGAGCTAAATTGGCGTCATTTTCTGCGGCCGGGGAATCAGGCTCTGTACCAGAAATATGAAAGCGGGCCGGGATCAGCGTTTCAGGTATCATGGCTGATGTCCTTTTAGTTTCAACAGGATAAGGAGAGTAAAGATGTGAGGTTCGTTGACAATATCATGGCGTAAATTTAAAATCAAAAAAAATGGAGCCAACCATGAACAGTATTATCTATTTTGTGATAGCACTGCTATTGCTTACTGCTGTTATTATTTTAGTCATCTCTGGTTTTTTTAAAAATGAAGTAGTGGAAGAGAAACCTCAGCCTGCGCCGGTGAAGCCTCTGAGTAAAGAGGAGGGGGAAGATCACTTTTCGCTGCTGATGAATGCGATCACCCCGGTGTGGTACTGGCGGGTCAATCATGAATATATTGATTTTCTGCATGCCACCGTGAAACGCATGAGCATTGCGGAATTAAACGCTACCGATGGGCTGTTTGAAGCCCAGCGTCGCTGCAGCGATCTCAATTCGGCGGTGTATAAATATTACGACAATATTAAAAAGCGCTGCCTGAACGGCGAGAAGGTGCCGAGGGGAGATCTTGACGTGCTGAACCTGCAGCAGTGTTTTCGTGAGTTCAGCCTGAACGCTTATCCTGAGCTGGTGGTGCTGGTGTGGCCTGAGTATCAGCGTCCGGTGGTGGATCCTCAGGAGGTTTGAGTCGTTGCTTGCCCTCTCCCTAACCCTCTCCCGGAGGGAGAGGGAATCGATCGAGCTAACCCTTGTCTTCTCCCTCTTTCCAGCGAAGAAGAACCTTATTTTCTCCCTCTCCCTTGGGAGAGGGTCGGGGAGAGGGGATACAGCCGCACAAATGCCAGAATTTACTTATCAGAAGAAGCCTGCCAAAGATTCAGCTGCCCGTCCGCCACATGCTGGTCAATCTGCGCAAGCTCCTGCTGACTGAAGCTCAGGTTTTTCAGCGCCTGCACGTTCTCTTCCAGCTGCTCCGGACGACTGGCACCAATCAGCACCGAAGTCACTCGCTCATCCTTCAGCAGCCAGCTCAGCGCCATCTGCGCCATGGTCTGCCCACGGCTTTGCGCCATTTCATGCAGCAAACGCAGACTCTTGAGATTGCTGTCGCTAAGCATATTCTCCGTCAGCCCACGCGCTTTCTTCCCTTCAGTTTGCATGCGCGAACCGTCCGGAATACCGTTCAGGTATTTGCCCGTCAGCAGGCCCTGCGCCAGCGGGGTGAAGGCGATACAGCCGACGCCGTTATCCGCCAGCGTATCCAGCAGCCCGGTTTTATCCACCCAGCGGTTCAGCAGATTGTACGAAGGTTGATGGATTAGCAGCGGGATTTTCCATTCACGTAATAGCGCCACCATCTGCTGAGTACGTTCAGTGGAATAGGAGGAGATGCCGACATACAGCGCTTTGCCACTCTGCACAGCCTGGGCCAGTGCGGATGCCGTTTCTTCCATCGGCGTCTTCTCATCCACGCGGTGGGAATAGAAAATATCGACGTAATCCAGCCCCATTCGCTTCAGGCTCTGATCCAGACTTGCCAGCAGATATTTACGTGAGCCGCCGGAGCCGTACGGACCCGGCCACATATCGTATCCGGCCTTGGTGGAGATAATCAGCTCATCGCGATAAGCGGCAAAATCTTCGCGCAGCAGGCGGCCAAAATTTTCCTCCGCGCTGCCCGGCGGTGGCCCGTAGTTATTGGCAAGATCAAAATGGGTGATGCCAAGATCGAAGGCTTTACGCAGCAGCGCACGCTGAGACTCCAGCGCCTGTACGTGGCCAAAGCTGTGCCACAGGCCTAATGACAGGGCAGGCAGCTGCAAGCCGCTGTTGCCGCAATGGCGATACTGCATCTGTTGATAACGCTCAGGACTCGCGAGCCAGGACATGTTCACTCCTTCTGATAGAAATTTGAAACATCGTTTCTATCTTAACGTCTGAAAGGGTTCCGGTAAGTTCGTCGGATCACACTGCTGAGATGCCGGGAGACGACATTCTCCTTAAGAGTTAATCAGGCAAAAACTGCTGGCCTGCGCTCAAAATATCGCTATATAATTTTATATATAACGACTTGAGGTGATGAGATGGAAAACCATTTTGGCAAAGGGCTGATGGCCGGGCTGAATGCTGCGCAGGCCGCTGCGGCGGCGAGCGTGGGCCAGTTTTGTCCGGACTATAAACGGGGTTTTGTACTGGGGTTCAGCCAGCGGATGTTCGAGCAAACCGGCGACAGGCAGCTTAGCGCCTGGGAAGCGGGCGTTCTGACGCGCCGCTACGGGCTGGATCGGGAAATGGTGATGGACTTCTTCCGGGAATCCAATTCCGAGGCGGCAGTACGCTATTTTATGGCGGGCTGGCGTCTGGCGGGGTGACAGGATCCATTTTTGGAACAGCCGGAGCATGTACGAAGCTGACAGATAATCTACTATTTCCCCGGCCGCGAAGTGCTTAGCGCAGCCAGTACACTAACAATCGTCAGCTTTCTCCCGTTCTGATAAGGAATATTATGAAGAGTTCTTCTTCGTTAATGGCATTGACCGCCGCCGCTCTCCTCGCCCTTTCCAGCGGTTTTGCCGCCCACGCCACCGAGCAGTCCGATCAGCGCCACCAGGCGCGAGACGTGCGGCAGGACACCCGCAGCGGTGCACGAGATACCAAACAGCAGTGCTATCAGTCTGATAGTAAAAGCAATCACGACTGTCGGCAGGATAAGCGCAATACCAAGCAGGATGGTCGTCAGCAGGCGCGTAAAATTAAGTATTAGTTCAGGCAAAAATGCCCGGTGGCGCAGGCTTACCGGGCCTACGGGTTCTCAGAATGCCTGGTTTTTTGTAGGTCCGGTAAGCGAAGCGCCACCGGGCAATTCAGACGACTCAGACAGCCGCCTGTTCGTGAGAAAGCGAAATCAACGTCGAGCCAATTGCTGCGCCGTTTTTCCCGGTATGCTTAATCTGATACATCGCCATATCGGCCCGCAGCAGCGCTCCGGGAAAATCATCCTGCGCTTCCACTTCGTTAATGCCAATCGATGCGCCCACCGCCGCCGTGCCGCTCGCCAGTTCAAACGGCGTGAGAGCGGCTCGCAGGCAGTTGTGGGCGGTGCTCCACACTAACAAACTGTTGAGCGAGAAGGGCAGCAGCAGCACAAATTCATCGCCGCCTAAACGCCCGACCACACTGCCTGGTGGGCACGCATCACGCAGGCGCTGGCTAAGCTGGATCAGCAGTTCGTCACCGCAGCGATGGCCGAAACGGTCATTCACCGCTTTGAAATCGTCCAGGTCGATAAACGCCACGCACATCGCTTCACCTTGCTGCATTTGGGCGAAGTGGCTCAGCAGCGCATGACGGTTTGCCAGCCCGGTTAGCGGATCGTGATTCGCCAGCAGGGAAAGTTGTTCTTCGTACTGCTTCTCTTTGGTCATGTCGATATGGGTGCCGGTGACCTTCAGCGGCTTACCGTCAGCATCCCACTCACTCACGCGGCCCCGGTCCAGCACCCAGGTGATGGTGCCGTTGCTGTGCAGCATCCGGTGCAGCGCTTCGTAATAGGGCGCTTTGCCTTCCAGATGACTGTAAAAGGCGTCTAAAACCCGCTCTTTATCGTCCGGATGCAGGTGCTCGCGCCAGACCTCAAAGTTCGCACTTAGCGCCTTCGGCTGATAGCCCAGCATCGCGCCCCAGCGGCGATTAAAAATGATCAGTTTTCCGCTTGGAATATCCAGTTGCCATAAACAGAGTCCGGTTCCGTCCAGCGCAGCGCTGAGCTTGCTTTTCGCATCACGGGCGATGCGCAGCAGGCGGGCGTTGTGCTTTTTCAGATTCTGGATCTGCAACTTAAGCGAAATTTCAGACATTTATAAGCCAAATGCGAACAGGAACCATATTCATACTAACAATGAATTGAAGTGTAAACATGGTGTGAGAAAAAAGTGACCGGTCGATGACGCCCGGTCGGCAGGCAGGGGTTTATTTCTGGCGCTTATCTTCAGTATTGGTGTCGAAATCACTCGCGTTATGGCGCTCGTGGAGCTGCTCTTCCAGCGGCCCCTGAGCACGGTTCACGATGCGGCCGCGTTTCACTGCCGGGCGGTTGCCCACGTCCTGCGCCCAGCGCAGCACATTTTTGTAGATCCCGGCATCGAGGAATTCGGCGGCGTTATACACATTGCCGAGCACCACGTTGCCGTACCAAGGCCAAATCGCCATATCGGCAATCGTATATTCCTCGCCTGCGACATAGCGGTTTTTTGCCAGCTGTTTATCCAGTACGTCGAGCTGGCGTTTGGCTTCCATGGTGAAGCGGTCAATCGCGTACTCAATTTTGACCGGCGCATAGTTATAGAAATGGCCGAAGCCGCCGCCGAGGAACGGGGCAGAGCCCTGCAGCCAGAACAACCAGTTCATGGTCTCGGTGCGTGCCGCCAGCTCTTTCGGCAGGAAGTGGCCGAATTTCTCTGCCAGATACAGAAGAATGGAACCGGACTCAAACACGCGCAGCGGCGGGTTGACGGAATGGTCGCTCAGCGCCGGAATTTTTGAGTTCGGGTTCACTTCCACAAATCCGCTTGAGAACTGATCGCCGTCGCCAATGCGGATCATCCACGCGTCATACTCCGCGCCGGTCACGCCGAGCGCCAGCAGCTCTTCCAGCATGATCGTCACTTTCTGGCCGTTTGGCGTGCCCAGCGAATAAAGCTGTAGCGGGTGAACGCCGACCGGCAGCACTTTGTCATGCGTCGGCCCGGATACCGGACGGTTGATGTTGGCGAATGCGCCGCCGTTGTTTTGCTTCCACTCCCAGACTTTCGGAGGTTGATAATTGCTGTCAGACATAAGAACCACCTTCTTCGTTGAGGTAATGACCGAGTGTAGCAGGTGACGGCGGTGAGCTTTAACATTCAGAGGCGTGATGCGGGTAACGGCTTATTGTAAAAGCATCTTATATATATCAGAACGGTTATAAGCTTAATCGAAAATCGCATTTCAGTTTGTGTGGGAAACTCTCCACACTGCTCAACATTCCGCGCTGCCTGGCAGCGTAAAAAATAATAATGATGTGATGGCAAGGGGTTAGCAAGGTATGCGCAAGTTGGTTTTCTCCGCGGCGATGATGTCGCTGGCACTGGCCCTCGTGGGCTGTGATGACGCTAAAAATAAAGAAACGGTTAACGCTCCGGCGGCGAATGAAAACGCGGCCCCGAAGGAGGGCGGCTCGCTGATTATTGGCATTACCTCCGGCGATCCGCTGGCAGTGAACCCGATTTACGCCAGCGACCGCACCACGCTGACCATCATGCAGGCGCTGTATGCGCCGCTGTATAGCTACAACGACGGCAAAATCGAGTGGGGCCTGGCGGAAAGCCTGACGCCATCAGCCGATAACCTGAGCTACACCCTCAAGCTGAAACCGAATCTGAAATGGCAGGACGGCCAGCCAATTACCGCCGACGACGTGGTGTTTACCTTCAACAAGCTGCTGGATGAAAAACAGCACAGCTTCTTCCGCAGCATGTTTATGTTTGGCGGCAAGCCGGTTGCCGTCAGCAAAGTTGACGATCTGACGGTGAAATTCACCCTGCCGCAGGTCAGCGCCGCGTTTGTTGGCACGCTGGTGCAGATCTACCCGATCCCGCAGCACGTCTTTGCAAACGAATCCGATCTGGAAAAGAGCAGCAAAAACGACGCGCCGGTGGGTTCCGGGCCGTTCAAATTTAAAGAGTATCGCGCCGGGCAGTATTACTCGCTGACGCGCTTCGACGATTACTGGAACGGTAAGCCGAAGCTGGACTCCGTGACCTATCGTTTCGCCAAAGACAGCAACTCCGCCAACCTGGCGCTGCAAAACGGCGAGATCAACCTGAAGATGGTCGATCCGCAGGACGTTCCGCGCCTGAAAAACACCGGCAAGTTTGATTTCGTGGTCTATCCGGAAGGGCGTCTGGCTTACATGACCTTTAACCAGAACGTGCCGGTGATGAAGAGCAAAGAGCTGCGTCAGGCCATTGCTTACGCCATCAACAAAGACGATCTGGTGACCACCGCGTTCACCTCGCAGGACTATGCCAAACCTGCCACTTCGTTCCTGACGCCGGACACGCTCTACCACTCCGACGACGTTGAGCAGTACAAATTCGATCTGCAAAAAGCCAAAGACCTGCTGAAAGCCTCCGGTGCACCGGCAGATCTGAAGCTGCGCCTGGCCTACGTCAACACCAACAAAACCCAGGAAAGCATGAGCCTGTTTATTCAGCAGCAGCTCAAAGCCGTGGGGATCAACGTTGAGCTGATGCCGCTGGATGCCAACGCCATGTCGCAACGCAGCCTCGACATGAACAACACCGGCTGGGAGCTGAATCTTGGCGGTTACATCATGGGCTCCGAGCCGGATGGCTATAAGTCGCTGTTTATGAGCAACGAGGCTTATAACTACGCGCACTATAAAAATCCGCAGTTCGATGCGCTATGGGATCAGGGCGCAATCGAAACCGACGCGACGAAGCGTGGCGCTATCTACAAGCAAATTCAGCAGGTTGTCGCCAACGACATGACCTATTACCCGATTGCCTACACCAACGCGACGGTGGCGGTGGATAAGCGCTTCGGCGGAACGACGGAAGCTGAGCCTAAGCCGGTTTATATGTTCCAGGATTTGTCGAAGATTTATCAGAAATAGAACGTGGTTTCCCCTCTCCCCGGCCCTCTCCCAAAGGGAGAGGGAGAAAATCAAACCCGACTCTGTACTGTGCCCTCTCCCGAAAGGAGAGGGCTGCTCCGTACGGTTCCCTCTCCCTGGGGAGAGGGTTAGGGAGAGGGGGAAAAGCATGCACCAACTGCCGTATTTTAAGGGAATGTCGTGAACACACTGCTGACGCGTCGGCTGCTGCAACTGCTGCCGATGCTTTTCTTTATTTCACTGGTGGCATTTCTGCTGGTGAAACTCGCACCGGGGGATCCGGTGCAGGCGTACGTCACGCCGCGGATGGCGCCGGAGGATATTGAGCGTATCCGCCACAGTCTTGGGCTCGATCAGCCGCTCACCACGCAATATTTCCTGTGGCTGAAAAACGTCCTCCACGGCGATCTGGGCTTCTCGCTGATCTACCACCGCCCGGTGCTGGAGATGATCGTCGAACGCATTCCGGCCACGCTTGGGCTGATGGGCGCTTCGCTGATCCTCGCGATTATTCTTGCTGTCCCGCTCGGCCTGCTGGCTGGCGCGTTCAAACACCGCTGGCTCGATCACTTCCTCAATCTGTTCGCCTATATCGGCATTTCAGTGCCGATCTTCTGGTTTGGCATCCTGCTGATCACCGTTTTCGCGGTGCAGCTCAACTGGCTGCCGAGCATGGGGATGCGCACCATCGGCGTGGAAGATAACTGGCTCGACGTGGTGCGCCACGGCATTCTGCCCTGTATTGCGCTGACGTTTTACAACCTCTCTAACTACGTGCGCTACGTGCGTTCCAACACCATCAGCCAGCTGTCGGCGGACTACGTGCAGACGCAGCTGGCCTACGGCGCAACGTACCGTTCGATCCTGTTTCGTCACGTGCTGAAGAATGTGCTGTTGCCGGTGATCACTCTGTTCGGTCTGTCGTTTGGCGAGCTGATCGTCGGCGCTTACGTCACTGAAAGCGTCTTCTCTTGGCCGGGGATGGGGCTGCTGGGGATCCAGGCAATCACCTCGCTCGACTATCCGCTGATCATGGCGATCATCATGTTGTCGTCGCTGATGCTGATCGTCGGCAACCTGCTGGCGGATCTGCTGTATCGCTTCGCCGATCCCCGCATCCGGACGCTGAGGTAATCACGATGAGCAGACGCTGGCAAAACGTTCGTCACCAGCTGCGCCGCAATCGTCCGGCACAGTTCTCTCTGGTGGTACTGATTATTTTTGTTCTCGCGGCGCTGTCTGCGGGGTTAAGCCCTTACGATCCGGATCAGATGTCACCGGGCGCGCGCCTGTTAGCGCCGGATGCCGCACACTGGTTCGGCACTGATGAGTACGGGCGCGACTATCTGACCCGCGCGTTGTACGGCGGGCAAATCTCCCTGATGGTCGGCTTCCTGGTGATGATTTTCTCCACCCTGATTGGCACGGTGGTCGGCACCATCAGCGGCTATTTCGGCGGCTGGATCGACAACCTGATGATGCGGCTGGTCGAAATCCTGATGGCGATCCCGGCGTTCTTCCTGCTGCTGGTGCTGAACGCCTATCTCAAGCCGGGCGTGGACAGTATCATCATGATCATCAGCCTGCTGACGTGGATGAACATGTCGCGGCTGGTGCGGGCTGAAACGCTGTCGGTGAAAGAGCGCGAATATGTGCTGTATGCGCGCGCTTCCGGTGAGCATCCGCTTAAAATCATTATCCGTCACATCATTCCCGGCGTGCTGCCGACGATCATTGTGGCCGCCACGCTGAATATCGCCTCGGCAATCCTGATGGAATCGACGCTGAGCTTCCTTGGGCTTGGGGTGCAGCAGCCTGCCGCGTCGTGGGGCAGTATGCTTAACAACGCGCAGTCCTACATTGGCGAAGCGTCTTGGCTGGCGATGTTCCCGGGCATTCTGATCCTGCTGACGGTGTTCAGTTTTAACGTGCTGGGCGACGTGTTCCGTACCGCCTTTGAACCGGGGGCGAACCGCGATGCGTAACTTACTTGAACTCGATAACCTCAAAACCTCGTTCTTCACCCGCGACGGCGAAGTGCATTCGGTACGCGGCGTCAGCTTTGCGCTTCAGCAGGGGGAAATTGTCGGCATCGTTGGTGAATCCGGCTGCGGCAAAAGCGTCACCTGTAAATCGGTGATCCAGCTGCTTGGCAACAACGGCAAAATCACCGGCGGCAACGTGCGTTTTCACGGTGAAGATCTGGCGCGTAAAACGCCGGAGCAGATGCGGCGCATTCGCGGCAACGAGATCGCGATGATTTTCCAGGATCCAATGACCGCGCTGAACCCGGTGCTGACCATCGGGCGGCAGATGACCGAGATCCTGGTGCGCAACAAAGGTCTGTTGAAGCGTGAGGCGAAAGCCAAAGCGCTGGAAATGCTCGATCGCGTGGGGATCGCCGATGCGGAACGCCGCTTCGATCAATATCCTCATGAGTTCAGCGGCGGCATGCGCCAGCGGGTGATGATCGCCATTGCGCTCTCCTGCGATCCGCAGTTGCTGATCGCTGACGAACCCACGACGGCGCTGGACGTCACCATTCAGGCGCAAATCTTACGTCTGCTGAAATCACTGCAGCAGGAAACCGGCACGGCCATCATGCTTGTTACCCACGATCTCGGTGTAGTGGCGCAGACGTGCAGCCGCGTGGTGGTGATGTACGGCGGGTTGGTGATGGAGGAGGGCAGCGTCGAGGACATTTTCTGGCGGCCTGCTCATCCTTACACTCGTGGCCTGCTGGCTTCGCTGCCGCGCGCCGACGAGCCGGACCATCGCCTGTCGCCTATCGAAGGCTCCCCACCGGGACTGCTGAACCCGCCAGCGGGCTGCCCGTTTGCAGAACGCTGCCCGCAGCGGATGGCGCAGTGTGACAAGCTGCCGCCGTTTTATCAGCCGGGTGAAGGCCATCGCGCCGCCTGCTGGCTGTGGCAGGACAAGGAGAAACAGGCATGAGCCAGCAACCTTTAATCAGCGTGCGCGACCTGCGCAAACACTACGCCCTGGGCGGCGGCCTGCTTCGGAAGGGTAAAACCGTGAGGGCGGTCGACGGCGTTAGCTTCGATATTCTGCCGGGCGAAACGTTCGGGCTGGTGGGCGAATCCGGCTGCGGCAAATCGACGCTCGGACGCGCTATTCTGCGCCTGTTCGATATCACCTCTGGCGAGATTTCTTTTGCCGGGCAGGAGATCGCCCACGCTTCTGAGAAAACCCTCAAGCCATTGCGTCGGCGGATGCAGGCGATTTTTCAGGATCCGTATTCGTCGCTCAATCCGGGCATGACGGTTCAGCAGCTGGTGTCCGAGCCGATGAAAATTCACGGCTACAGCGCGGAAACCCAGCGCCAGCGGGCGGAAGAGTTGTTGTACAAAGTCGGTCTTAAGCAGGAACACCTGCAACGCTTTCCGCACGAGTTCAGCGGCGGCCAGCGTCAGCGCATCAGCATTGCCCGGGCGCTGTCGGTGGATCCTGAGTTCGTGCTGTGCGATGAACCGTTGTCGGCGCTCGACGTCTCCGTGCAGGCGCAGGTGGTGAATATATTGCAGGATTTGCAGCAGGATCTGGGGCTGACCTACCTGTTCATCGCTCACGATCTGTCGATGGTGCGTCATATCTCCAGCCGTATCGGGGTGATGTACCTCGGCAAGCTGGTAGAAGTGGCTCCCGCGGGCGAACTGTATCAGCATCCGGCTCATCCCTACACCAAAGCCCTGCTGGCCTCCGTGCCGCAGCCGGACCCGCGCGTGCGTCATCTTGATCATGGTGGACTGAAAGGGGAGATCCCGAGCCCGACGGCGGAAATCAGCGGCTGTCGTTTTTGCAGCCGTTGCCCACACGCGATGCCAGTTTGCCAGCAGCAGGAGCCGCCGATGCAGGAGATTGCCCCGCGCCACTTTGCCGCCTGCTGGTTATTTAAGGTTTAGCGATCGCGAATCTCATGCACTAAATCGATAAACGCCTTCAGCCCCGGCGGCACGTGACGTCTGCCGGGGTAATACAGACGTAAACCGCCAAACGGCTGGCACCACTCTTCCATCACGCTGACCAGACGACCCGCCGCAATATCCTCCTGCACAAACCACGCGGAAATGAACGCCAGCCCGATGCCGCTAAGCGCCGCGCGGTGAATAGCGCGCATTTCGGTGAGCACGATGCGCGGAGGGACGTTGACGTTGAATTTCTGCTGATGACGCTCCAGCTCCCAGTGATACACGCCGCCGTGCGACATGCGCATTCCCACGCTCTGATGCTGAAGCAAATCATCCGGGCTCTGCGGTTTGCCGTAGCGGGCGAAATACTCCGGCGTGGCAACAATCAGCATTTGTACATCGCCGGTCAATGGCACGGCGATCATGTCCTGCGGCACGGATTCTGCCAGACGAATGCCCGCGTCATAACCTTCTGCGACGATATCCACCATCCGCGCTTCGCTGGTCATCTCAAGGCGCATCTGCGGGTAACGGCTGAGGAATTCGCTAATCAGCGGATCGTAAAGCAGAGAAACGCACTCCTGAGGCACGTTGATGCGCAGCGTGCCGGTGGGCGTGTCGGGTATGGCGGTGATTTCTTCAGAAGCGCGCTGAATTTCCTCAAGCGCAGGGGCAATGCGCTCGACGTAGCGTTCCCCGGCGGGCGTCAGCGCCACGCTGCGGGTGGAACGGTTGAACAGCCGCACCTTCAGACGGCTTTCCAGCCCGGCCACGGCGTTGCTGACGGCGGTGGCTGACATCCCCAGTTCACGCGCGGCGGCGCGAAAGCTCTGACGATGGGCAACAGCGAGGATCACTTCCAGTTCGGTTAAGCCGCTGCGGTGCATAGATTATCCCGATTTTCAGTACAGTCCGTACAGGATAGACCCTCTTATCGTAGCGGTCATCCGTTTCTATACTCGCTGCATCAACTGAACAGGTGGAGCAGAACATGCAGCAGATCGACAAGATTTACATCAACGGCGAATTCGTGACCCCGCACGGCGAAGAGCGTTTTGAGCTGTTTAACCCCGCGACCGAAGAAGTGATTGGCACCGTGCGTCTGGCGGATGAAGTAGATGCCGAACGGGCGATTGCGGCGGCGAAAGCGGCGTTTGCCAGCTGGTCGCTGACGACCAAAGAACAGCGTATTGCGGTGCTGCAAAGAATGCACCAGGCGGTGAAAGCGCGTGAGAACGATCTGCTGGAAGCGATTGTGACCGAATATGGCGCGCCGCAGAGCCGTTCGCGCTGGATGGCGCAGTATCCGGCGGATGTGATCGCCTCGGCGATTGAAGCGCTGGAAAACTTTGAGTTTGTGGAACAGGCCGGAAGCGCGCAGGTGATCATGACGCCTGTGGGCGTGGCGGGCCTGATCACGCCGTGGAACAGCGACGCCGGGTTTATCTGCAACAAGCTGGCGACGGCGATGGCGGCGGGCTGCACGGCGGTGATCAAACCGAGCGAGATGAGCGCGATCCAGACGCAGGTGATTACCGAAGCGCTGCACGCGGCGGACATTCCGGCTGGCGTGTTCAACATCGTTACCGGGCGCGGTGAGGTGGTGGGCGACGTGATTAATCACTCGGCGGGTATCGCCAAAATTTCGTTTACTGGTTCGACGGCGGTGGGCAAGCACATTGTGGCCACCGGTGCGCAGTCGCTGAAGCGCGTGACGCTGGAGCTTGGCGGTAAATCTCCAACATTGATCCTTGATGATGCCGATGTGGCGCAGGCCGTACCGTTGGCGCTGGCGGCGGGCTTTATGAACAGTGGGCAGGCGTGCGTGGCCGGAACGCGTATTCTGGTTCCACGCAGCCGTCAGGCTGAGTTCGAACAGGCGGTTGCGGATGCTGTTGCACAGATTCAGTCCGGCGATCCGCGCGATGAAAATACCGAAATCGGGCCGATGGTCAGCCGCAAACAGTGGCAGCGAGTGCAGGACTATATCCGCCTTGGTGTGGAAGAGGGGGCAAAACTGCTGGTAGGCGGCGCTGGCCGTCCTGACGGGATGGCGAAAGGCTGGTGCGTGAAGCCGACGGTGTTTGTCGGGCATAACCAGATGCGCATCGCGCGGGAAGAAATCTTTGGCCCGGTGCTGGTGATCATCCCCTATGACAACGAAGCCGAAGCGCTGGCAATTGCCAACGACACCGCCTACGGCCTGAGCGCGCTGGTGCTGAGCGGCGATCGCGAGCGCGGGATTAGCGTCGCTCAACGTATCGAATCTGGCCGGGTGATGGTCAATACGCTGGCTTACGAACCGAAAGCACCGTTCGGTGGATTTAAACAATCTGGCCTCGGTCGCGAGATGGGGAAATGGGGATTACAGGCTTATCTGGAACCTAAGACTTTGATGGTGGGTTGAGCACGAAGCTTCCCCTCTCCCCGACCCTCTCCCAAAGGGAGAGGGAGAACTTCATGCCAGCTCCGTCTAGTTCCCTCTCCCTCGCCCCTTTGGGGAGAGGGCCGGGGTGAGGGGAACAAATCCGCACAAATCGCTCTGTAAACCCGGACCCCCACCAAGCGCAGCGGTGCTATCATGAGCACATCGCCATACATAGTGAAGGTCAGGTTAATGAGTACTGGAATCTCTGGCAGTGATGCCCCTTTTGGAACGTTGTTAGGTTATGCGCCAGGCGGCGTGGCAATGTACTCCTCGAACTACGGCAGTCTCGATCCCCGCTTTTCCCACGATGATGTCTCTTTCCGCAGCTATATCGATAACGAATACATGGGCCACAAATGGCAGTGCGTGGAGTTCGCGCGCCGTTTCCTGTTCCTGACCTATGGCTTTGTCTTTACCGACGTGGGCATGGCCTACGAAATTTTCTCGCTGCGCTTTCTGCGTCAGGTAGTGAACGACAATCTGCTGCCGCTACAGGCGTTTGCCAACGGTTCAAAGCGTAAGCCAACCGCTGGCGCGCTGCTGATTTGGGAAAAAGGCGGCGAGTTTAATGAAACCGGGCACGTTGCCGTCATCACCCAACTGGTGGGCAATAAAGTACGCGTGGCTGAACAGAACGTCATTCACCATCCGCTGCCGCAGGGCCAGCAATGGACCCGCGAGCTGACGCTGGTGGAGAAAGACGGCGGTTATGTCATTGAAGATACCTTTGACGACACCACCATTCTGGGCTGGATGATCCAGACCGACGACACCGAACACAGCCTACCGCAGCCAGCGCTGCCGGGCGAAGAGCTGAATATTCACGGCGCACGCCTGGAAGATAACGGCCAGTTTTCAGGTAAATGGCTGAACGAACAGGATCCGCTACAGGCCGCCTACGTGCGCGCCAACGGTCATTTCATCAATAAAGATCCGTGCCAGTATTTCACCATTACCGAAGATGCCGAGCAGGAGCTGATTAAGGCCACCAACGAACTGCATCTGATGTATCTGCACGCCACCGATAAGGTGATGAAAGATGACAACCTGCTGGCGTTGTTCGATATCCCGAAAATCCTCTGGCCGCGTCTGCGTCTTTCCTGGCAGCGTCGCCGCCACGACATGATCACCGGGCGGATGGATTTCTGCATGGATGAGCGCGGGCTGAAGGTCTACGAGTACAACGCGGATTCCGCGTCGTGCCATACCGAAGGCGGGCTGATCCTCGAGCAGTGGGCCAAAACCGGCTACAAAGGCGAAGGCCATAACCCGGCGGAAGATCTGATCAGCGAGCTGACCGGGGCGTGGAAACACAGCAGCGCGCGGCCGTTTGTGCACATCATGCAGGACAAGGATCTGGAAGAGAACTATCACGCCCGCTTTATGCAGCAGGCGCTGAGAAAAGCCGGATTCGACAGCAAAATTCTGCACGGTCTTGATGAACTGCACTGGGACAGCGCCGGGCAGCTGATCGACGGCGACGGTCGTCCGGTCAACTGCGTGTGGAAAACCTGGGCATGGGAAACCGCCATCGAACAGGTGCGCGAAGTCAGCGAAACAGAATACGCCGCCGTGCCGATCCGCACCGGGCATCCGAACAACGAGGTGCGTCTGATTGACGTGCTGCTGCGTCCGGAAGTGATGGTGTTTGAACCGCTGTGGACCGTGGTGCCGGGCAACAAAGCCATTCTGCCTGTGCTGTGGCAACTGTTCCCGCATCATCGCTATCTGCTGGACACAGATTTTGTGGTCAACGAAGAGCTGGCGAAAACGGGCTATGCCGTTAAGCCCATCTCCGGGCGCTGCGGCAGCAACATCGATTTGGTGAGCCACGATGAAGAGCTGCTGGATCAGAGCTCCGGTAAGTTTGTCGACCGCAAAAACATCTATCAGCAGCTGTGGTGCCTGCCTAACGTTGATGGCAAGTACATTCAGGTTTGTACCTTTACCGTCGGCGGTAACTACGGCGGCACCTGCCTGCGCGGCGATGACTCGCTGGTGATTAAG
This sequence comes from Enterobacteriaceae bacterium 89, assembly GCA_014156375.1. Taxonomy (GTDB): domain Bacteria; phylum Pseudomonadota; class Gammaproteobacteria; order Enterobacterales; family Enterobacteriaceae; genus Scandinavium. Next base: position 316,864 of record RQJH01000005.1, read on the forward strand.
AAAGAGAGCGACATCGAACCGCTGATCGTTGAGAAAAACCGCTAATTTCCCTCCAGAGCCGGGCAGAAAACTGCCCGGCTTTTCTTGCCTTAAGCCAGTTCCCTCCGTCCGCTTTCACACTTTTCAGTGATAACAACATGCCCGTTAATGCTATTTTGCACGCTGCACAAAATTCGCGGTGATGAGGGAATTTCGCGTGGACAATCGTATCGATCGGTTTTTAATTCATCCTCCGGCGACGCAATGGCGAGGGTTTCGTCGTTTCGGGCTGGAGTTTGTCTGGTTCGGCATTAAGGAGTTACGGGCCTGCCTGTTTGCGGGTTTGTTTTTTATCGCTATTTTCACGGTGCCGCGGGCAGGCCTGTCAGGCATTGCCCGCTACGATTTATTGCTGCTGATCGCGATAGCTATCCAGCTGATTATGGTGGCCAGCAGGCTGGAGACATGGGACGAGCTGAAGGCGATTACGCTATTTCACATTCTGGGGTTTGGCCTTGAGTTGTTCAAAACCTCATCGGCGATTGGCTCGTGGCACTATCCGGAAGTGGGATGGAGCAAAATTGGCGGCGTACCGCTGTTCAGCGGGTTTATGTATGCCGCGGTTGGCAGCTACATTATCCAGTGCTGGCGGCTGTTTGATTTAAAAATACGTCATCATCCTCCCATTCTCTGTGCCGTTCTCCTGTCTCTGGCTATTTATGCCAATTTCTTTACTCATCACTTCATCGGCGACTATCGCTGGTACATTGCCTGTGTGGCCCTCGGTCTGTACGCCCGCTCCACGGTGATTTTTACCCCATACGACAAAACCCGGCGAATGCCCCTGCTGGTGGCGTTCATGCTGATCGGCTTTTTCATCTGGCTGGCGGAAAATCTCGGCACGTTTTTCGGCGTCTGGCAGTATCCGAACCAGATTGGTGCCTGGGCCACCGTCCATGTCGGCAAATGGGGCGCGTGGTCGATGTTGGTGATGATGACCTTTACCATCACGCTGTTCCTTAAGGATATTAAGCAGCGCATTCACGTTGCGCAGTAATTCCGTCGCCACTCCTGGCTGATAGCTTCAGAGTCAGTTTCTCCTTTTAACGCAGGTCGCCCGGCGGCGTTGCCGGGTTTCTGCCCCGCGATTTGTTGAAAAACCTCCTCCTTAGCAGCCCTGTCTGCAACATCGTCCAGGACAATTCCACACATTCCCTCATCAGAGCCTGACAATCCACCGTTCGGTTTGTCAGCTTTTTAGTGGAATGTGTTTTTTCAGCGGAAAAACGAAGCTTATGTATAGAATTTTCTGTTGAGGAATCGTTTAAATACAAAGAAAAGAGTTGATCTTACAAATAAAGACATATCAATGATAACTGTTAACAAAAATTCAAAAACTAATAATCACTCATCGCCTTAAGAATTTTCCTGGCACTTTTTACGTAAATACAGATATTCTCAGTAACGTCATGATTAACATGAACTTTTATTTTATAGATACGTTGATAACTCCAGAGAATTCTCCTTCACATCGACAAGCCTCAAATAGCGTACTAACTGATCAGATATTGTTGAAATATGAATCTCATTTGTTGTGATTTTGTTTCTTTTTTTGATGCTTTTGGTTGCTGTGCGATGCCTGTTATTGCGTGTATTGATTCAGATCAATTTTAGTGATTTATAAAATTTTATCTTTTTTTAAGCAAAACGAGCTTATAAACAGCTACGAATCGCTAAGGTAATTGCAACGAAGTGATAGGGAGGGATCAAACAACGATCTTTTATTATGTTCAGGCGAGCAATGAAATAAGGTGGAAAATTCCTGGTATTGTGGATTAATTTCCCACTGCATATCATAGCGACAGTAATACGGCGACAACTATTCACCTCTTATTAAATGAGAGGCGGGAAACTTTTTTCTGAATATAGTCGCCACTGCATGTTCGTTTAACTCAAACCAATACAGGGAATTATTATGCGTAATTACAAATATGCTCTTTCTGCATTAGCGATGGTGATGACTTCTGCTTTAACCGCTTCGGCGTTTGCAGTGGATGGCACCATTACTATTAATGGCCAAATCACCGACACCACCTGCACCATTTCCGTTGACGGCGGAAGCAACGATGCAACGGTAACGCTGCCAACCGTTTCTGCCAGCACGCTGGGTGCAAGCGGTCAAACTGCCGGTGCGACGCCGTTCAATATCTCCCTCAGCAGCTGCTCTGGCACCTCGCTGAACACCGCGAGCACTTACTTTGAGCCGGGTGCATACGTTGACAGCGTGACCGGTCGTCTGAACATCGACAGCACCGCTGCCGACGCGGCAACCAACGTTCAGGTTCAGCTGTTGAACGCTGACAGAAACGCCATCGTTGCGGGTGCTTCTGTGGCGAACGGCCAGAACGATATTCCGGTCGATATCAGCGGTGGCAATGGCACCCTGAATTATTTCGCACAATACTACGCGACCGGTGCGTCAACCGCGGGCTCCGTGACCACCCAGGTTGATTACACCATGGTTTACGAGTAATACCCCGGGCGTAAAGGCTTCGGCCTTTACGCCTTTTATCAGTGAGGTTATCCGATGTTCAAAAAAGTATTTTCCGCCATTGTTTTAATTGTATCAGTCAGCACCTCGGCGTCAGTATTCGCTGAAGTCGTTATTAACGGCACCCGAATTGTATTTAATGCCAAAGATAAAGAGTCAGTGGTACAACTAAAAAATAACGGGAAAAATCCTTTTCTTTTGCAGTTGTGGATTGACGATGGCAACCCCAAGGCCCGGCCAGGGGAGGTAAAAGTTCCCTTCGTTATTAACCCACCGGTGATCCGAATTGATTCCAATAAGGGGCAGGCGGTGCGCATTATGTCCACCGCGACAGGGCTGCCGAAAGATCGTGAGTCGATATTCTGGTTCAACATGCTGGAAGTACCGCCGAAACCCACGACGCAATTGAATAACGGCAATAACCTTTTGCAGTTGGCGTTTCGAACCAGGGTCAAACTCTTTTATCGACCGGACAATCTGCAACCGACTCCGCTACAAGCTTATAAAGATTTGAATATTAGTCTGCAGGGAAACAGCCTGAAGGTAAAAAATACCTCACCGTATTACATCACTTTTAGCAAGCTGGAAGTTCGTGAGTCAAAAGGGGCGCCGCTGCTGGCGTCGGTCGAGAAATTTGGTCAGCGCATGGTTGAGCCAAAAGGAGAAATAACGTATCCGCTTGCCGTTAAAAAAACAGGACTCAACGGTGCGACGTTATTTTACAGCGTAATCAATGATTATGGAGGAGAGACAACCAATGAGCAGGTATTACAAAATAAGCCGTAAAGAAAAAAACGTTCTCGTTCGTAAAACGCATATTGCTCAGCTGGTTTTCATCTTTTTATCTCTTTCACGTGCGGCGCTGGCGGACAATAACGACAGCGTGCAGTTTAATAGTCAATTTTTGCGCTCGGATATTGATGCCAGCGCCTTTTCTCAGGGAAACCCTGTACCGCAGGGGATCTATTCGGTCGATTTATACGTTAATGAACGCTGGAAAGGCCGCGCGGAAGTTAAATTCGAGAAAAGCTCGCCTGAATCGAGCGTGGCGGAGCCTTGTTTTGATCTGAAGCTGATTTCACTGCTCGGCATCAACAGCGACAAAATCCCCGCCTCTGTCCTGCAGGAATTGAAAGATGGCCGTACCTGCGTGCGCATGGCAACTGTCGATCCTGGCCTCGATGCCCGCTACGACGTAGGAACACAGCAGCTTAACGTTCAGGCGCCGCAAATCTGGCTGCAGCGCCAGGCGCGCGGCTACGTCAGCCCGGCACTGTGGGATAACGGGATCCCGGCCGCCACGCTGCAATACGATTACAACGCGTGGCGCGCCGAAATGTCTGGCTCCGACACCTCTTCAACCCAATACCTGGGACTCCGCGGAGGCATTAACTGGGACGTATGGCGTCTACGCTATCGCGGTACGTTTAACTGGAGCAACGGCCAGGGCTGGAACTATGACAACACCAGCACCTATCTTGAGCGGGCGATAGTGCCTCTGCGCAGCAAAATGGTGCTGGGTGAATCCACCACCGACGGGCAGGTCTTTGACAGCGTCGGTTTTCGCGGCGTAATGCTGACGTCTGACGATCGGATGTATGAGGATTCACAGCGCGGCTATGCGCCTGTCATTAATGGGATTGCCAACACCAACGCCCTGGTTCGGGTCAGCCAGCGCGGCGTACGCATCTACGAAACCACCGTACCGCCGGGACCGTTCGTGATTGACGATCTTTATCCAACCGGTACGGGCGGCGATCTGCTGGTCACGATTAAAGAAGCGGACGGCAGCGAACACAGTTTCACGGTGACCTATGCGTCTATTGCTGAACTGCTGCGACCGGGCACCACGCGCTACACCCTGATGGGCGGACGCTACCACAACAGCTCCGTCAATGAAAAACCTGAAATCGTGATGGGGACGCTGCGCCATGGCATCAACAATCTGATCACGGGGTATACGGGCGTGCTCGGCGGGCAGGATTATCAGTCCGTTTCCGGCGGTATCGCGCTGAATACGGCCGTGGGGGCCATTTCGAGTGACATCACTCATGCGCGTACCACGCTGCGGGATGATGTTCAGCGCGAAGGGCAAAGCCTGCGTTTCTCATTCGCCAAAATTTTACCGGTTGTCGATACCAACGTGACGCTGGCGAGCTACCGCTATTCCAGCTCGGGATATTACGACATTGATGACGCGATGCTGCTGCGCGCCGGTCAGGCGTGGGACAGCAACGGCTACGCCTCCAGTATTAACCGTAAAAACCGTATTCAGCTAAGCGCCAGTCAGACGATTTCCGATACCCTGGGCAGCTTTAATATCAGCGCCAGCACGCAGGATTACTGGAACCGCAGCGGGCGAGACACTGAATACCAGCTGGGTTACACCAATGCCTTTAAGCGTTTTAACCTGAACATTAACGCCAGTCGCACCAGGGATCTGGTAAGAGATCAATGGGATAACAAAATTGCCATCGGCATTTCGCTGCCGCTCGGGAACAGCGCCCAGGCGATGTATCTCAACTCGACTTACGTTCAGGAGCGCGATCACCACGGGGTCCAGAACTCTGTGGCGGGAACGGCCGGGGAAAATCGGCAGTACAACTACAGCGCGTTTGCCAACCTCGACAAGTACAGCAATAACGGGACTAAAACCACCGGTGGGGTGAACGGCAACTGGACCGCGCCGTGGACCAGCGTGGGGGGAAGTCTCTCCGCGGGCAATGGCTATCAGCAGTACGGGATGAACCTTTCCGGCGGGGCGATTGCCTACGGCGATGGCGTGGTCTTTACCCCGATTATGGGGGACACCATGGCGGTGGTGGAGGCCGAACACGCGGCGGGGGCCAGAATCACCAACAACAACAGTCTGAGTCTGGACGGCAGCGGTAAAGCCGCCGTGCCGTACCTGACGCCTTATCGCCAGAATACTATCGAGCTGGATCCTAAAGGGTTATCGAACGACGTCTCGCTGGACATTACCAGCCAGAACAGCGTGCCGACAGCCGGGGCGGTCGTCCTGCTGAAATACAAAACGGATGTCGGCCATTCGGTGCTGTTTACTGTTCAGCACAGCAGTGAATTGCCGTTTGGGGCAGCGCTGGTTGATGAAAACGACAATATCGTGGGCTATATCGCCCAGGGCGGCCAGAGCTTTGCCCGAGTGAAAAACGAGCAGGGAACCCTGCGCGTTCAGTGGGGCGATTCACAGCGTAAGCAATGCAGCTTCAGCTACCGCCTGCCTTCTATGCCTGCAGGCGATAATACCGCACTGCGTCAAAGCACCGTTGTGTGTCAGTAACAGGAGAGACGCATCATGAAACACATCATTTCCATCGCCCTGCTGGCATTTATGGGTCTTTGCGGCAGCGCCCGGGCCGACGGCACCTGGGTTAACTGTGAGCGTAACAACGGCTACTACCAATATTTTGACAGCACGACGGTGCAGGTTGGTAAGGACGCGGCGGTCGGGGATATGCTCGGCACCTGGCTGACGTCATCTAACCCAACGGCCTGGAACTGTACGCATCGTACCAACTACCAGAGCTACACCGTGCCGATGGCGGTGCAGGGGTATCCGCCTTACACCATCTGGGGCACCACCTCCGTGGACGGGCAAAGTTATAACGTCTACAACACGGCGGTGAAGGCGGGTCTGGGGTATATCGCTCGCTGGCGCTACACGGTGAAAGGGCAAACCAGCGACTGGTATCCGCTGACCGTCGCCAACGGGGTATACCAGACGCCGTCGCAGCTGTTTAACGTCAGCTATGACAACAGCGCCAGCTGGAATATCGGCGTGGACGTGCAGATCCGCTTTGTCAAAACGTCGACCTCTCTGACGGCAGGCAGTACCTCGGTGTTTGACCCGATGTATATGCGCCACTACCAGGTTTACAACAGCAGCAATTCGGTGGGATCCGGCACCTATATGATTGCTGAGTTTCTGGCCGGCGGGCTGAATATCTCGACGACCGGCGGCACCTGCACCACTTCAGACGTCAGCGTTAATTTACCGGCAGTAGGGCGCAGCGACTTTACGGGCGTGGGTTTCACCGCGGCCCGGACGGATTTCAATCTCAACTTCACCAAATGCCCGGCGGGCCTGGAGAGTATTAGCTATTTGTTCACCCCGACGACAAGCATTGTGAACAACGCCAACGGCCTGTTTGCGCTGGACAGCAGCTCCACCGCCAGCGGCGTCGCGCTGCAGCTGCTGACGGACCAGGACGTTCCCATCACGTTCAATACCGCTTATCTGCTCAGCGCCTACGACCCGACGAAAAACAATGCCAATTACAGCGTGCCGCTGCGGGCGGGGATTTATCAGACGGCTAACGATGTTTCGTCTGGCAGCCTCAGCGGGGCGGTCACCTTTACCCTTAGCTACAAGTAATCAGACAGTGAGGCATTATTTGAAAACATGTGCTTTGGGTTTTCACCTTGTCGTGATGCTGCTCGGTGGCCTGTTGCTTTGCCAGCAGGGGCTGGCAGCCACCTACCTGAACCAGACGCGGCTGATTGTTACGGATAAGGCCCGGGAAGTGAGTTTTTCAGTCGTTAACGAAGGTGATACGCCGGTGCTGATGCAGCTGTGGAGCGACAGAGATACCGTGCTGGCGCGCCCGGAGACGATCAAAATGCCGTTCGTGATTACCCCGCCGGTGTTTCGTCTGGAAGGGCAAAAGAGCCGTGCCGTGCGCTTACAGCTGCTGGGGGATAACCGGGAACTGCCTGCCGACAGGGAGTCACTGTTTTGGTTAAACGCGCTGGAAGTGCCGCCAAAGCCTCAGGCTAAGGCCGGGAGCAACCTGTTGCAGATGGCTTTCCGCACCCGGATTAAGCTCTTCTACCGCCCGGCGGCGATTGCCGGGGCTACCTCAGAGGGAGCCGTGAAGCAGCTGCGTGCCACGAAGACGGCACAGGGGCTCCAGCTTGAGAACCCTTCGCCGCTGCATATTTCACTGCTGAGCCTCACTCTGGCGAACGGTAAAACGCTGACTGCGCTTCCCGACGACGGGATGATTGCACCTTTTAGTCACATGGAGGTTCATGAACCCTACGCTGAGCCGTCGGCTGTCACCTGGATTGATGACTACGGCGTCGCTCATGTCTACCACTTCTGACCAAAAGGATCTTGCGATGTTAGGATTTAATTCTGCTTCCCTGCGTTACAAGTTTATTTATCTGACCAAAAATATTTATCACGGCATCGCCATCCATGCGCTTTTTCAGGAGTCGCTGCAGGCCTCGGTGCTGCAACAGGTTTGTGACGCTGACGTGCCGTTTTATCTGATAGACAAATACATCAACTTTATTCCTTTTTCCCTGCGGTTTGAGAGCGCCTGGGCGGATCATTCCTGCGATTTTGAACAGGACATCATTCTTCCCGCCAAGCGCCTGGACGTGAAGCGGATCCCGTTTAGCAACATCCTGTTTTTTGTGGATATGTACAACCCTGGCCGCACGTCGTTTTTGTCTGTCAGCCAGAATGATACCTTCACCACGCTCGGTAAAAAGCTGGATGTGTTTATGGGCCACTGCGCCTCCGTTGTGACGCGGGATAAGAAAAGCCAGTGCTCCAGCTTCTGGTTCACGCTACGCGAGCAGCAGATTATGTTTCATATGCTGGCGGGAAGAACGGTGAAAGAGATTTCGCAGAAGCTCAACGTCAGCGACAAGCTTATCTACAAGGACAGGGATCTGCTGACGCGCAAACTGGAAATCCAGCGGGAGCCGTGGCTTTATCGCCGGATGTGCCTGCGGGTGGGGCAACATGCGCTTGAAAGTTCGGCTTTTGGTCCAGGGCCGTGATTTTCGCTGCTCTGAATCCATAAGTACATCCTGACATCCCGATAATCCTTCTCCTCTGGAGCCCGTTTTCCCTGCGGGTGATGATTTAAAGCACCGCAGCATCAAAGAATGCTGGCGATGATTTTTATTCACCTGCAAGGAAAACAAAATGAAAAAAATACAACTCTCGCTGTGTGCGCTGGCGGTGCTCGCCACCACTGCGCTGTCCGTTCAGGCCGCTTCCAACGTAGAAGTCAAAGTTATCGGTCGTATCGATCCGGGCACCTGTACGCCAAGCCTGACCGGCGGCGGCGTGGTGGATTACGGCACCATGTCACCTTCTGTTGTTGCTGCAACCGGTTATACCGTACTGCCGCTGAAAGAAGTGCCGTTTTCCGTTAGCTGTACTGCACCGAGCAAAGTCGCCATTTACGCAGTTAACAACCGACCAAATACCGTGCCGGATAATCCAGACTACTTCTCCGGTGGCGGCTCTGATATTCCAGCGTCGGTGACGCTGCTGAATGGCTCACATCCGCGCTCGGCGGGTCTGGGCATTTCAGGAAATTCCAGAGTGGGTGGATATACATTAGGGCTGAAAAGTTCGTCACTTAAGGCTGACGGCGTAAAAGTCGATCAGCTTTTAAGATACTCCACATCCGATAGCTGGGCGGTGCGAAATGGTGACAGCTATGTGGGCATGTTTACCGGCGTTTATGAACCGACGCAGGAAAGTTTTGCCACCTCCGGGCAATCCACTCCCGTAGCCTTTACCACGCTGACCGGCACCCTTGGCGTGCAGGCGTTCCTCAACCAGCGTAGCCAGTTGGATCTGTCTAACACCGTTCTTTTGGATGGTTCTACCACTCTGGAACTGGTCTACCTGCCTTAGTTTTTTCATGATTGACGCCCCGGTTTCGGGGCGTTTTTATTTCTGCGATCAAAGAATCCCTCCCTTCAGTAATTACTGACAAGCCGGTAAGCCTTCTCTGCTACAGGCGACATCTTTGCTTAGTGATAATTCAGCTATACCACGGCATCGCCTTATTTCAGGGCCGAACGTGGTGAGTTATAGACAATATTCACTGCGAGATAAAAATCATGAAAACTATTCAGAAATCCATCTGCGCGCTGGCGGTGCTGGCAGCAACAGCCGTTTCCGCTCAGGCGGCTTCCAACGTCGACGTTAAAGTTATCGGCCGTATCGATCCGGGCACCTGTACTCCGACCCTGAGCGGTGGTGGTACCGTTGATTACGGCACCATGAGCCCGTCGATTCTGGCTGCAACGGGTTACACCGTATTGCCAGAAAAACAGCTCGACTTTGCTATTTCCTGTACTGCACCGAGTAAGGTGGCGCTACTGGCCGTAAGCGGTCGTCCTGGAACCGTAGCGGGATCAGCTGAAGGCGTAAATAATTTAGGTTCCCAACCAGCAGGAACTACCCTGATGGGCCAAACAAACACGAGTGTTGCAGGCCTGGGGAAAGCTGGGAATGCAAATATTGGTGGCTATGCTCTGCGTATTGATCCAACAACAGTCAAAGCAGACTCAGCTTCCGTCGACGGGGTGTATTCAGAAAACTCTGGCTCAAGCTGGAAGGCTGGCGCCTTTGGTACTCCATTCAACAACAATGTCCTTCGATACGTATCTTGGGCTGCTAAAGGTAACACAACCCCAGAAGCCTTCACCAACCTGACCGGAAAACTGAGTGTCCAGGCCTATATCGCCGATAAATCCACGTTGGATCTGACTAACACCATCCAACTGGACGGTCTGACCACTCTTGAACTGGTTTACCTGCCTTAATTTACCGCGAGAGAAAAATGATGAAAATGATGAATAAATCCCTCTGCGCGCTGGCGGTGCTGGCAGTAACAGCGGTATCCGCTCAGGCGGCTTCCAACGTCGACGTTAAAGTTATCGGCCGTATCGATCCGGGTACCTGTACCCCGACCCTGAGTGGTGGTGGTGTCGTGGATTACGGCACCATGAGCCCGTCAATTCTGGCGGCAACGGGCTATACCCTTCTTCCTCAAAAGCAGGTTGATGTATCTATCGCTTGTACTGCGCCAAGCAAGGTGGCACTGAAGGCGTTGAATGGCCGCCCTGGGACAGTAGCTGGTGCTTCAGAAGGAAGTTATGGCTTTGCCCCGCAGCCAAATGGAACAACCATTTTTGGGAGCGCTAATGCACTTGATGTTGCAGGTCTGGGTAAAGCTGGAAATGCGAACATTGGTGGCTATGGATTACGGATCACCCCAAACTCTTTCCAGGCGGATTCGGTGGCTGTTGATGGCCTGATTTCTGATAACAGTGGTTCAAGCTGGGTCAAATCAGTTATTGGCAATATCTTTAACGGGGGTCAACAGCGTTATGCGTCATGGGGAGCCTCAGGTACTACCAGTCCTGTCGCTTTCACCAACCTGACCGGCAAACTGGACGTACAGGCCTATATCAACGACAAATCACAGCTCGATCTGACCAACACGATCCAGTTGGACGGTTTGACCACGCTGGAACTGGTTTACCTGCCATAGTATTTCTTCGTGCTTATACTCACGCCCCGGCTCACACCGGGGCGTTTTTATTTCCGCTAACCTGTTAAACCATAAGCATTTACTGACACCGACGTAATCCTTTACGTCTGTAGTGCGCCCCGCTAAATCCTCATACTTTCCGCAACTCCGCCATCCGCGCGGCAAGACTTAACGGAATCTGACTATGAAACGTTCTTCCCTGTTTGCTTTCGGGGCGGTTGCCCTTTGTTTCAGCTCTTCTGCTGCTCTCGCTTCCGGCATGGTGCCGGAAAGCCCGGTGGCGATTATCGATCAGGCCGACGGCGAAGGCTCAATGAACGTGCTGAACACCGACGGCACACCGCTGCTGCTGGTCACCAACCTGCTGAATATCGATAACGACAACATCACCAAGCTTGTTTCCGTGACGCCTCCTGCGGCGCGCGTCGAGCCGGGTAAGAAACAGCTGGTGCGTTTTATCATGACCGAGAAAACCCCGCTGAAAACCGAGCATCTGGGCCGCGTGACCTTTGAAGGGATCCCGCCGCAGAACAAAGGCGAAAACGTGGTGCGCATGTCGATTCGCCAGAATCTGCCGGTGCTCATTCGCCCGGCGGGCCTGGTGAAAGACGCCACGCCGTGGACACACCTGAGCTGGAAAATGAACGGCAGCCAGCTGACGGCGCAAAACGATTCTCCGTACGTGGTGCGCTTTAGCCCCGAAGTGACGACGCTGCCGGATAACGCCACCTGGTCGATGCCGGAAACTTACATTCTGCCGGGCAAAACGGCGACGTTTTCTCTGACCAAGGGGAAAACCTCCGGCGCGGCGACTCAGGTGCGCATTATTCCAACCAATACCTGGGGCTTCAGCGAGAAGAGCTATGACGCGCAGGTTGCGCGGTAATCGCCATGAAGATTTTTGTTCCCGTTGGCCTGTCGGTCAGCCTGCTGTGCGGTACTCCGCAGGCGCTGGCGGAGGAGAGCACCGAGTTTGATAGCGAAACGCTGAAAGCACAGGGGCTGCCGGTGGCGCTGGCAAAGCAGTTCGCCACCGCCCCGCGCTTTCTGCCCGGTTCCGCCACCGTTGAACTGAAGGTGAACGGTGACAGCCGGGGTCGCTACGACATCACCTTCGATAAGCAAGGGCAGCCCTGCGTCAATGAGGCGCTGATCGCCGCTGCCGGGTTGCTGAAACCGCGTGGCATCAAGCCGGACAGCTGTTTTGACCTGAAAAAAGCGTGGCCGCAGGCGGAGTGGAACCTTGAGCCCGCCGACTCGCGCGTGGAGCTGGTGGTGCCGCAGGAGGCCATCGACAAAGAAGCCGACACCGAAACCCAGTGGCAGCACGGCGGGGTGGCGGGACTGCTGAATTACGATGCGCAGTACAGCGGTTCGACGGGGACTTCTGCCGGGCTTGAGTTTATACAGGTCGGCAGCGAGGCAGGCTTCAACGCCGGAGACTGGATTTTTCGCAGCCGCCAGACGTTCAGCCGCTTTAACGGCGTGGACGATTTTCGTCACGATGCAGCCTACGCTCAGCGCACCTTTGTCGGGCCGAAGAAGGTTTTCCAGGCCGGGCAAATTAACCTCAGCAACTCTCTGTTTGGCGCAGGCCAGGTGCTGGGCATGCAGATGTTCCCCGAGCAGGCGCTGACCGGCACCAGCGGCGGGCCGGGGCTGGTGGAAGGCGTGGCCGACAGCCAGTCGGTAGTGGAAGTGCGTCAGTCCGGTGCGCTGGTCTACAGCACCACGGTGCCCGCCGGGCCGTTCCGTCTGCAGGGCTTTCCGCTGCTGAATACCCGCACCGATTTACAGGTGACATTGACCGGCAGTAACGGCAGTAAACGCCAGTTTATTGTGCCTGCCTCCGCGCTGCTGCTGAACGGTTCCGCCGTGGCACCGGGCCTGTCGTTTGGCGTTGGTAAGATGGATCAAAACGGCAGCGAGGATTCGCCGATGGTGGCGACGATGGCGAGCGGCTGGGCGCTGGCTCCCGGTGCGGTGCTGAGCGGCGGGGCGTTCGCCTCCGATCCGTGGCGGGCATTAGGCAGTGAGCTCAATGCCCAGCTGTGGCAGCAAAGTCAGCTCAACGTGCAGATGATTGGTTCGCAGGATACCCGTCATTCAAGCCAGGGCATCCAGGGGAACCTGACGTTCAGCCAGCCGCTGACCGATACGGTCACCGCGAGCTTCAACGCCCTGCGTCAGACCTACGGCTACCGCGAACTGAATGATGCGCTGACCCACGACTCGCAGGGAATGTACGGGCGTACCCGAGATCAGTATGGACTCGGCCTTGGATGGTCACTGATGCAAACGGGTAGCCAGACGCTTTCCTGGGCACAAAGCCGCACCTTTGATGGCGATGCGATCACCTATCTGCGCGCCAGCTGGAGCAAAGCCTTTGGCCGCAGCTATGTGGGGCTGAGTCTTGAGAAAGACAGCGGCGGACGGCATTCCCAGGGCGATAAACGGGCCTATCTGTCGGTGAGCGTGCCGTTTGGCGATGGCAGCAATATCAGCAGCTATCTCAGCACCAGCGAGCACAGCGCGCGCGGCGGGGTGCGTTACAGCAGCCGCAGCAGTCAGGATCGCGGCTGGTCGATTGCCGCCGACCGCGATTTCCGTGGTCACAGCAGCTCGGCGACGGCGACAGTCGATCAGGTCACGCCCGTCAGCCAACTGAGCGGCAGCGTCAGCAGTGATTCAAACCATTACACCAGCTACTACGGGCGTGCGAGTGGCTCGCTGGTGGCGCACGGCGGGGGGATCACGTCTTCACCTTATGCGGTGAGTGATACCTTCGGTATCGCCAAAGTAGGCAAGGAAAGAGGGATTCGTCTTGAAACGCCCGGCGGCCCAACCTGGACTGACGGCAGCGGCTATGCGGTGATCCCATCCATCGGCGGCTTCCAGAAATCGACCATTCAGGTGGACACCCGCACGCTGCCGAAAAATGTCGATATCGCTAACGGCTGGGGGGAAACCGAAGCCGCTCGCGGTGCCGTAAGCCATCTTAATTTTGCCGTGGTTCGTAATCGCCGCGTGCTGGTCACTATGACGGATGCGCAGGGCAAGCCTGTGCCATACAGCGCGGCAGTGTTTAACAGCGCCGGGCAGTTCGTCACCGTGGTCGATGAAAAAGGGCGGGCGTTTATTACCGATGCGGACAACGCCGGAAAACTGGATGTGCAAAGTTCCGGTAAGACGATTTGTAGTGTGGCGCTGGATCTGCCTGAGCAGGCCCCGACCAATGAACTGTTTGAAACGGCAAATGCCGTCTGTCGCTGACCGGAGTGAAAGATGAAAACGTTACTGGCATTAGTGATATTTGTTGTGACCCGCCCGCTGTGGGCGGCGATGCCCGATCAACCGACGCTGCCCGTCGATCCGCGCTGTACGCTTTCCGTTGGAAACAGCGAAATTGACTACGGTCGTCAGTCGCGAGGGCAGCTTCAGCTTAGCGGCAGCACTTACTCACCCGGCAAACGGGTGATGCTGCTGAGCGTTATCTGCCCGGCACCGCGGGTGATGACCCTGGCGGTGCAGGGCGAGCGCGCCCGCGACGGCAGTCTCAGCTACGGCGAGAACGGCAGATTACGCGTGCGGATCCGGGATGCGCAGCTGGATGGCCATCCCGTTGAACTTCGGGATATCTCCCACGGTCAGCCGCCGTCGCAGTCTGTGCTGCCTCTGAAGGCTGACAGCAGAATTGAAGTCACGCAAAACGGGCTGCCGGTGAGCGGTAAAACCCTGACCGCACAGCTGGAGCTTTTGCCTGAACTCTCTATGGAAGAGGCGACGGTGAATCGCTCAACCGAATTTCAGTCCCGATTTTCACTGGATGTGATCAACTGAATGTCCTTTTTCACCCTGGCTCCCCGTTTAGCCAGGGTGCTTTTTCTCTCCGCCAATACGTAATTTCCTACACCCGGGTAATTGCCCGCTGACAGAGTCCTCCCCGCCTGATTCCTTATTGTTGCTTTCGTAACTTCTCTTGTATGAAAGGACTTTTCTATGGCACTGAAACCTTCGTTTCTGACTCAATGCTGCCTGCTGGCGATGGCGGCAGGCTCTGTCCCTGCACTGGCCAATGTGCAGATCGGCGGGGTTGTCATTGGCAATCAGGACCAGACGCTGTCGGGCGTCGATGTTGTGACTCATGGCAGCGAACGTGCCATTGAGGTCTATAACCCCGATCGCAGCGGGCATGGCAGTATCACGCTGAGCAGCGGCAACGTTAGCAGTGAAAACGGTGATGCTATTTACCTGCTGAGCGGCACGGCAAACCTCACTGATGTGAATATCGATACCGGCGGCAAGGGTATCAACATCAATAACTACTCCAACGCCGACCTTCTGAATACCCATGTCACCACCAACGGGCAATACGCCGATGGACTGTGGCTGGCAATGGATCAGTCCAACGCGGCGGTGAATAACAGCAGCTTTGCGACTACCGGCGACACTGCGCACGCGTTCAATGCCCAGTACGGCAAGGCAACGCTCAACAACAGCAAGCTCAGCACCAGCGGGCAGGGCAGCTACGGCCTGTACACGGAAAACGAAGTCAGCGGCAGCGGTAACACCATCGTCACCAAAGGCGACAGTGGCTTTGGTGTTTTCGCGGCTCGTGGCGGGAAAATCAATCTTAGCGACACGAGTGTGACCACCGAAGGTAAAGGGACGGCGGCGCTGCTGTCGTATGTGGATTCAGTCATCAGTGGCGATAACCTGAACGTGAGCGCCAGCGGTGACAGCAGCCCTGCGGCGTGGGTCAGCGAAGGTCGACTTGATCTGAAAAACAGCCATCTCAGCGCGAGCGGTGAGAGCGGGGCCGGGCTGCTGATTAGCGACTCCTCAGCCTCCGGGAAGCCGAGTGTGATCACGCTGGATAACACCCTGGTGAATGCGACAAATGGGCCGGTGGTTCAGATTAACAGCAACGTGCTGGCGGGCATTGACGTCAGCAACAACAGCCATCTCAGTGGAGATGTGCGTTCTGACACCAGCAGCCGCGCGATTCTGGCGCTCAGCAGCAACTCATCGCTGGCAGGGGCGGTCAATGGGCTGAATCAGCTGAGCCTCGACAACAGCAGCCGCTGGCTGGTAACCGGCAACTCGCAGTTCAACGCCCTTCATAGCGACGGCGACGTGGTGTTCCAGCCTGCGGGCAATAACTTCAAAACCCTGACGCTGAAGGCTTTCGACGGCGATGGCAGCGTAAGTATGCAGGGTGATATCGCCGCTCTGCGCGCTGACCACATCACGATTACCGATCAAGACAGCGGCAATCATTTGCTGAGCTACGGTAACCACGGCAAAGATCCGACCAACCCGGATAACGTGCTGCCGCTGGTGACCACCAGTAAAAACAGCAGTTCGCAGTTCCAACTGGCGGGCGGTGCCGTAGATGCCGGGGCGTTCACCTATCACCTTGAGCAGCGTGGCGATGAGTGGGTGCTGGCGGCGAAACGTGTGGGTGACGGCGGTGATAACAGCGGTGGTGACAACAGCGGTGGCGATGCAGGCGGCAATGGCTCTGATAATGGTGCTGGCGGCAAAGGTCCATATCTGCCGTCGCCAACGGCGGCGACCGCACTCGGGATTGTTAATGCTCTGCCAACCGCCTGGTACAGTGAACTCAGCACGCTGCGTAGTCGTATGGGTGAACTGCGTAAAGGCAATCGGGATGGCGGCGTGTGGGCGCAAACGATCGGCGGCGCGACTCAGGTGGATAACCACGCGGGCGTAGCCTATCGCCAACAGCATGAAGGGGTTAACGTCGGTGTCGACTCTTCCCATGAGGTGGAAAATGGCCGGGTCATCGCCGGGCTGTTCAGCGGGATTGGCAACAGCGACCTGCACTTTGCCAGCGGCAGCAGCGGACGCGTGAACAGCTTCTTCATCGGCAGCTACGCCAGCTGGCTCAGCGACGAGGGCTGGTTCAGCGATGCGGTGCTGAAGCTTAACAACTTCAACAGCACGGCCGATGCACGAATGTCAGATGGCTCTCGTTCACGTGGTGGTTACAGCGTGCCGTCGCTGGGCGTGTCGCTGGAGGGCGGTCGCCACATTGAGTTTGCCAACGACTGGTTTATCGAACCTTCCGTACAGCTCGCCGCGATGTGGAGCAAGAACGATCGCTTCTCCTTCGATAACGGCCTGCAGGCTGAAAGCGGCAGCGCCCGTTCGAAACAGGCCGCCATTCATGGCGTAATAGGTAAAAACGTCACTCTGGCGAACGGCATGCTGCTTCAGCCGTGGCTGCGTGTTTCCGCGATTGAGGAAATGGAGAAGAACAATCAGATGAAGATCAACGGGTATGCGTTTAACAACGATCTGGCGGGAACCCGTGGCGAGGCCACTCTGGGTCTGGCGGCGCAGGTGAATGCCGATACTCAGCTGTATGCAGAAGCGGGAAGCGGTGCCGGACGTCACATCGAAATGCCGTGGCATGCCGCCGCGGGTGTGCGCTGGAGCTGGTAATAACAGGAGCCGGTTTAACCGGCTCCACTTTTCTGGAAAGAATATTCCAGAATGATGCTTATTCTTTCTGAGCCACTAATTAATAATTCTTCATTTATTCTAAATAATTCGTCGGATTATATTTAGTGTAATGACTATTTAAGCAAATAAATCCTAGTTTTATTAAGGTCTTATCTGTTTCCAGAAATAGAAAGCAGTTAGACTGTAAGTAATCTCCTACAGACGCCCTGCAAATCGAAACGCTATCTTGAACAAACTTAATCCATCCTGCCCTGGTAAGACCTGTTATCGATGTTTTCAGGAGATCGGAACATTATGAAAAAAGTGCTTATTGTTGACGATCACCCTGTTATTCGTTTTGCTGTGAAAACCCTGTTAGAACGTTCAAATATGATTGTCGTGGCCGAAACTGATAACGGCGTGGATGCGGTGCAGAAAACCCGTGACCTGGCTCCCGATTTGGTCCTGCTGGATATTGGCTTGCCAAAGATTGATGGTTTTCAGGTGCTTGAGCGCCTGCGGGCGCTGGCACGACCGCAAAAGATTCTGGTGTTAACGTCGCAGGCCAGCGCCCACTTCGCTGAACGCTGTCGCCAGGCCGGGGCCGATGGCTTTGTGACGAAAACCGATGACCTTAGCGAATTAATGGAAGCGATCCGTATAGTGATGCGCGGCTACAGTTTTTTCACCCGTGAAGTTCACTCCCTGGGAAGCGGGTATGGTGATGACAGTAAACTGCTGAGTGATCTTTCCGACAGGGAATTAAGCGTGCTGATCCTGATTGCCAAAGGGATGGGAAATAAACAAATTGGCGATCATTTGCTGCTCAGTGAAAAAACAATCAGTACCTATAAGCATCGTTTAAAGCAGAAACTCAACGCGCAAACGTTAATTGAACTTATCGATTTTGCCCGCCGCAACCAATTAATTTAGGCCCTCTGATGAAGAAATTCCTGCTGGCGCTGGCTCTCCTGCTGCTGGTTCCTTCCGTGTGGGCAGAGGAGTATCAGCTTCTGCCCCGCGTCTCCGTGCACGACCTGCCGCCGCTATCCCTTTCCGTCAGCGAGCGAAGTTGGATCGCGCACAAAAAAGAGATGCGAATGGGGATACTGCGTTACGACTCCCCTCCTTATGGCATGCTCAATTTACGTCATGAGTATGAAGGGATGAGCGCCGATTATGCCTGGCTGGTCGCTCATCAGCTTGGGCTGCCGGTGCGCGTAAGCCAGTTTGATTCCCCCGAGGCCGCCAGTGCTGCTTTAGCCAGTGGTGATATTGATTTTATCCCTTCGGTCAACGTCATCAGAGACGACAGCCGTCTCGTCTTCTCCGTGCCCTATGCCAGCGAAAAACCAGTGCTGGTGGTTGATAGCAACGACAAACAGCCACTGCCGCCAGATATGGACAAAGTTCGGGTGGCGATGGTTCGCGAGTACCGCTCATTGACGGAGTTGAAGCGCTATTGCCCAAAAGCGAAGTTCCAGTTTTATGACAATTACCAGGATGCGCTCAGCGCCGTTTCGTTTGGGCACGCGCGGGCTTATGTCGGAAACAGCTATTCAGTGAGCCACAATTTGCTGAACAACTTGCGGGTAGCGAACTACAGCCCTTTTCCGGCAAAGGACATTGGTTTTGCACTGAGTCGGCGCGACCCTCAGCTGTTGGCTCTGTTTAACCTCGCGTTGAGCAAAATTCCTCAAGAGGAACGGGTGGATATTATGCGTCAGTGGCAGCCTGGCCTTGTCAGCCTCGACCAGTCGCAGACGTCACCGGAGTTCAGTGAGGATGAAAAGCGTTGGATGAAAGCACATTCGACCATCAACGTAATTATCTTTAGCCGGGGTAATGCAGCCCCGGTCGCCTTTCTCGATGAAAACGGCATGTTACGCGGAATGGTGGGAGATCTGCTGGCGATTGCGGCTCTGAAAACCGGGCTGCACTTTAGTTTTTCGACCGTGAAAACGACCAGTGAGATGCTGCTAATGGTGAAGTCAGGCGAGGCCGACATGCTCGCCTCATTGACGCCCAGCCCGGAACGGATGATGACATTGTTGTTTACCCGGCCCTATTTGCGTAATGCCTTTGCTCTGGTCGTGAACAGCCATCGCAGCGATATTCAGGCTCTGCCCGATTTGCGCGGCAAGACGCTCGCAATTATTAAAAATAACTGGCTTGAGGCGTGGGCGCGCCAGAACAACGTTCGTATCCTTCAGGTAGAAAACCAGCATCAGCTCCTCAGCAGCGTGGTGCGTGGCCAAGCCGATGCGGCGGTAGGTATTCTGCTGATGGCCGATTATCAGATAAACACCCATTTCCTGGGCAAGCTGAAAATAGTCACCACGATGGGTGAGCAGCCCGCCTGGCTCTCCTTTGGCGTGGGCAAGTCTGAACCGATACTGCGCGATATTCTCGATAAAGTGCTGCTCTCTATTCCGCCCGTTGAGATGGAAAACATGGCTAACCGTTGGCGGCCCAACGATCTGGTGGTGGTGGATAACGCCTGGCTGCGCCAGCGCCCGGTGGTGATCACCAGCGCTTTTTTTGTCCTGTTGCTGGTGGTGAGCCTGATTATCTGGGCGCTTTTGCTGCGCCGTGAAATTCGCCGCAAAGCGCTTTTGCGTCGCCAGCTTAACGATCAGCTCGCGCAGCTGCGCACGCTGGTTACGAGCATGCCGTTTCCGGTTTCCCTGCGCGATCGGGAAGGGCGTCTGACTTACTGTAACCAGCGCTATCTGATTGAAACCGGCGTGAGCTGGGAAGACGCATTGGGAAAAACGATGGTCGAGCTGCCCGGTCTGCGCCATCCCGATCAGGCAGCTTTTTATCATCGTCAGGTGCTGGAGGTGATTGCCACCGGCAATGCCATTATGGAGGACCGGCGCTACGAGCTTTGGGATAATCCGAACAGCTCGATTGGTATCACGGTGTTCCAGTGGATGCAGCCTTATCACGACAGCGATGGCAACGTCGCCGGGATCATTGGCGGCTGGCTGGATATCTCTGAGCGGGAAGCGTTGTTTGAGGAGCTGCGCGAAGCCAAGCGCCGCGCAGAGGATTCTAACCGTGCCAAATCGGTCTTCCTCTCGACAATGAGCCATGAAATTCGCACGCCGATGAATGCCATTATCGGCATGCTGGATATGGCGCTGAAGAAAGGGCAGCGCGGTGAACACGATTTGAAGGCGCTGGAAGTGGCTTCTGAGTCTGCCGAAAGCCTGGTCGGATTGATTGGCGATATTCTTGATTTATCTCGTATTGAAGGCGGTCAGCTGGACTATCACCCTGAGCCGGTGTGCCTGGGACGGCTTATTGACAACCTGATGAAGGTCTTTCAGGGGCTGGCGATAGACAAAAACATCACTCTGAGCCATCACCTTCCTGCGACCGGCCTGCCACGGGTGATAGCTGACCCGTTGCGTATTAAGCAGGTGCTGTCCAATCTCCTCAGCAATGCCATTAAATTTACCGATCGGGGAGGGGTGACCTTGACCCTGCAACAGACGCAGACCAACGAAACAGGCAAAGTTGGTTTTCAAATTGAGGTGCAGGACAGCGGGATAGGCATCGACGCTGCTCAGCAGGCGGCGCTTTTTCATCCTTTCGGTCAGGCGGAGAATCGCCGTTCCGGAACCGGTCTTGGCTTATACATCAGCCGTAATATCTGTGAAGACATGGGCGGCATGCTGACCCTGACGTCAGAGAAAGGCGTGGGCACCCGCGTTTGCGCCACATTAACGTTGCCCGCGGTGGGCGATGAAGTGAACGTGGAGGCTTACGTTGAGTCCGAAGAGACACCCCTGCCTACGCTGAATGTGCTGGTGGTGGATGATAACGCTGCCAACCGCATGCTGCTGTCGCGGCAACTTAACTGGCTTGGGCAGCAGGCGGTGCTCGCCGCCGATGGTTACGAGGCGCTTAAACTTTGGCAGCAGCAGCGTTTTGACATCATTATCACCGATTGCAATATGCCCGGGCTAAGCGGTTATCAGCTGACGCAGATTATCCGTGAGTCGGAAGAGGAGCAGGAACGAGCACCCGCATGGATCATTGGCTTTACGGCCAGCGCGACGCATGAAGTGATGAATCTTTGTCTGGAGGCTGGCATGAACAGCTCGCTGTTTAAACCTTGCAGCCTGGCGAGCCTGGCTGAGGCGCTGCGCGGTGAGGGCGTTCAGAGCGAGAAAAACTCGTTTCAGGACGTATTGGATAAGCCTTTAGAAGAAACACTGCTGCGACTGCTGATAAGCACCCTTGAGGATGACCTGAATCGTCTCCGGCAGTTGCATCTGCCGAAGCAACGCAGAGAGATAGCGGATTTGGCCCACAGGCTGGTAGGCAGCTTACGTATTGCCCGGCAACCTGAACTGGCGGAAGCCTGCCTGCAAATGGAAGCGCAGTGCCGTGACCAGGATAATTCCCCGGAGCAACTGATCCCTGCGCTTAATGATTTACTGGAAAACCTGGAGCACTATTTGCAGCAGTTACACAAGCTGCCAACGCTGGATTTGATGACGACGGAACCGTGATGCCCGGTGTCAGAAACCATAGTCTTTAGCAAAATTGATCACCTCCTGAAGCGCGTTGGTTTGCATTTTCATCATCAGGCTGCGCTTGTAAGTGCTGATCGTTTTGCAGCTTAAGTGCATCTCGGCGGCAATCTCGTTATTGGATTTTCCTGCCCCCAGAGCTCGCAGAATTTGCAGCTCACGACGGGTCAGTTGGCGCAGCAGGCGTAAATCCTTCTCGCCGCGATGGATTGCTGCCGTCGGCAACTGCGTCCCGTTCGCAAGGACTTCAAGGGTATCCAGCAGAGTCTGGCACTCGCTGCGACGGCGGCTAAGCTGACCTTTAATAACCACATTTTCGCCGCTCAATAGTGTGCGGGCGCTGCGGCTGTCGCTCAAAATAAGGCAAGGTAATTCCCGATCGCAGTGTCGGCTGTGCCCCAGCCTGTCGAGAACAGAGGTCGGGATGGTAATCGGATCCAGAATAACCATCTGTGGACTCAGCGTGTGCGCGGCGTGCAGCAACGCTTCGGGGGAGGAGGTGGCTAACAGGATCTCATAATGCTGTGCACTGAGCAGATGCGTTAGTCCCTCACGCACCAGTGGGTAGCTGTCATAAATAATCACTTTCATCGTTATTGTTCTCCAGGGGGTATCAGAGGAATGCGCTACGGCAGGACAGCACCATGACCCCAGCCATCATGAGTAAAGTGCTCAGTCCGAGTAGTATCAGTCGCCACGTTGTACTGCGATGCTGATGAGGTAACGGCGAAGACAACGGGGTTAGCCAGTGGTTGGTAAGCACCAGAAGCTGCTGGGGGGGCGTCTTTTGTAAAGCCTGATTCAGGATGGTTAACGCCACTGAAGAGTTGCTCGCCGCGCTAAAACTAGCAATCAGAGGGGGCACCGGCAGCGGCAGAGCTGAACAGAGTCTGTTTTCCCCTTTGTGGAGCAAAGCGTATTCGGCGGCGAACTGGCTGATGATGATGCCCCGCACTTTGCCTGCTTTTAACCACCCGATGGCCTGTCGCAAATCCCCGGCTTGTTCAATTTGCAGCGTAGGGAGCCACGTATCCAGCCAAGGAAGAAGCGTGCTGCGACCCAGCACTGCGATCCTCTCCCCGGTAAGCTCATGCAGGTTTGCAGGACGTCCGTTTCCACGGAGCATCAGCAATACCACCGGGGATGTGAGCCAGGGCAGGCTGAGTGGGGGCTGGGGATATTCAGCTGCCTGCTCATGGGGAATGGTTAGCGTGTCAGACATAATGGCCGCCGGATGTTGGGCCTTCAGCTTCCTCAGTTCGTCATCATTATGGGCTATCAGATACCTGAACTTCAGACCGTAGCGCTGGCTGAAAAGGGTCAGGATGGCGACGGCCAGACCGTCCGGTTCTCCGTATTGATTAATAAAGGCGAAAGGGGCGCGGCGGGCATCCAGTATCACATTGATTTGAGTGTGATACTTTAGCCAGTCTCGCTGAAGGGGGGATAGCATCAGTGAAGAATTTTCCCGCTCCTGGACGCTGACTGGGGACCTTTGACCCGCCTGGTTATCGCTTTGCCCGACAGACTGCTCAAGTGGAAAAGCGAGCAGCATCAATATGGTGGTAGTGAATATGGAAAGAAGTTTCATTAGCTACGCGCCAGTTCCCTTCAGCAACGCCAGAATATTTTCCGATGATGCCTGAGTGACGCTGAAAAATAGCCAGGACCGGTCCCGGTTTTGCCTGTAACCCGTAACGTAAGCAGATACTGACAGCGGGATAAGTGAAGGCTGATTAAGAATTATCTTGCCGGTAAGTAAGTTGAGCGCTGCTGAAGATGGAGAACAATCATGCAAACTCGTGCTCAACCTGACTTTTCGGTGGTTCTGCTGGATGACCACCCGATGATCCGCTACTCCTTTGAAGTCGCAGCTAATAAGCGCCATGATGTGGCCTGCGTGGCTAGTTTTTCTCATAGCCGCGAACTGATGTATTGGCTGAGTTTCCACCATGCGGATGTGCTGGTACTGGACTATATGCTGGCAGATGGCGATCTGGATGGTCTGTCGCTGATACGCCAGCTTCGTGCTCGTTATCCCGCCCTTAATATTCTGTTGTGTTCCTCGATGGAAAGCGTTGCTGTGATCCGCTCAGCACTCTTACTGGGGGTGAAAGGCTACATCAATAAACGTGTGGAAATGGCTGCGCTGTTCGATGCCATTCGTGTGCTCGCCACCAACAAATTGTGGATCCCGGAGAATATTTCGATTGCGTTATCGCAGCTGCCAGAGCGTAAACGCCAGAATAGGTATCCAGGCAACCCGGAGATTGAGAGGGGTGATATTGGCGGGGTGCTGACGAGCCGGGAAAGCGAAGTACTTCGCTTTTTTCTCAACGGTATGACGGTAATGGAAATCGCTGAAAAGCTTAAACGCAGCCGTAAAACGGTGAGTTCGCATAAAAGGGCAGGGATGAGAAAACTGGGCATTCGCTCCGATCCTGAGCTTTTCAGGAATCAGACCCGTCTGTTTAAGTGAGTGGGGTGTATAAAAGCAAAAACCCAGCCATAGACTGGGTTTTCTGAATAAGTGGTGCCCGGACTCGGAATCGAACCAAGGACACGGGGATTTTCAATCCCCTGCTCTACCGACTGAGCTATCCGGGCAACGGGGCGCATTAAACTAGATTCGGCTGTTCTCGTCAACGAAATTTGTCTGTTTCACTACAGACTGCGCAAAGTCTGCGCATTTCAGGCAAAAAACTGCGTCCAGGCTGCGGAAAGTGGCATTGCCAGCACCAGCGCAGGCAGCATATTGACCACCGCAAACATTTTAATCCCGCAAATCCTGAGACCGGTTGCCAGCAGCAGCAGGCCGCCGACGGCGGTAAAATCAGCCATCATTGCCGGCGTGGTCATCGGCAGGATCATCGCGGCACAGGCTGCCAGGGCTAACTGAATCAACAACATCGGGATACTAATCGCTGCCACCGCGATGCCGAGGGTACAGGCAAAAATGGTGGCGGTGAAGAAATCGAGAAAAGCTTTGGCGATCAAAATGCTCGGGTCGCCGGTCATCCCTTCGCGCATCGCCCCGAAAATCCCCGTGCCGCTGGCGCAGAACAACACAATGATCGCCACAAAGCTCTGAATGTAACCATCGTGCCCGCCAGGGCGGTTAGGTTTGCTGCGGGACATCAGCTTCTGGGCGCTGGCGACGGCACCGTTAATACCTTTCTCCAGCAGGCAAATCTCGCCGATAAGCGCACCTATCAGCGTTGCCAGAACCATCACTGGCAGGTTGGCGCATTTCATCACCAGCAGAATACCAATGCCCATCGAAGCCAGACCAAAGATAGAGGTCATGGACACGCGGATACGTTCAGGCAGGCGCTGGCTAAGTAATGCTCCCAGCACGCCACCCAACAGCACGGCTCCCGCGTTAATAAAAGGTCCAATTACCATCCTGTCCTCCTGGAATTTATTCAGAGCCAAAGCATGATTATGACGTAAAACACCGTCAGTCTGCTTGATGTTAACCAGGGGATATGCTTTTACTGATGCCCGGCGGCTGCACGTTGCACCGCCGGATAATTTATGGGCACGCGAGTTACCGCGGCCAGGCCTTTTACTCTCCCGATTTGGGTATTCGCGCTTATGAAATCTTTGCACATTGCCGCAAGCCTTGAGCTGGCTTCCCGTCTGTCCACTCATCGTCGCATTGTGACGCTGGACAGCACCGATTTTACCGATGTGGCGGCGGTGGTGATCACCCCGGCAGACAGCCGTAGCGGTATTCTTTCCCTGCTGAAACGCACCGGTTTTCATCTGCCGGTGTTTCTGTTTTCTGATGAGGCTGTTGATGCGCCAGAGGGCGTGGATGCGGTGATTAGCGGCACCGTTCAGCAGTGGCTGGAGCTGGAAGCAGCGGCATCACGCTACGAAGAAAATCTGCTGCCGCCTTTTTTCGACACGCTGACGCAGTACGTCGAAATGGGCAACAGCACCTTTGCCTGTCCGGGCCATCAGCACGGTGAGTTTTTCAAAAAACATCCTGCGGGGCGGCAGTTTTTTGATTTCTTCGGCGAAAACATTTTTCGTGCGGATATGTGCAATGCCGACGTTAAGCTTGGCGATCTGCTGATCCACGAAGGGGCGGCCAAGCGTGCGCAGAAGTTTGCTGCGAAGGTCTTCAACGCGGATAAAACCTGGTTTGTGCTGAACGGCACCTCGGCGGCGAATAAAGTGGTGACGAATGCGCTGCTGACGCGCGGTGACCTGGTGCTGTTCGACCGCAACAACCATAAGTCGAACCACCACGGTGCGCTGTTCCAGGCGGGAGCCACGCCAGTATATCTGGAAGCGGCACGTAACCCGTTTGGTTTTATCGGCGGCATTGATGCGCACTGCTTTGATGATGGGTATCTGCGTGAATTGATCCGTGAAGTTGCGCCGGATCGGGCTGATGAGGCTCGTCCGTTCCGCCTGGCGGTGATCCAACTCGGCACCTACGACGGCACGATCTACAACGCCCGTCAGGTTATCGACAAGATTGGTCATCTTTGCGATTACATTCTGTTTGATTCCGCGTGGGTCGGCTATGAGCAGTTTATCCCGATGATGGCCGACTGCTCGCCGCTGCTGCTCGATCTGAACGAAAACGATCCGGGGATATTTGTCACTCAGTCGGTCCACAAGCAGCAGGCCGGGTTCTCGCAGACGTCGCAGATCCACAAGAAAGACGATCATATTCGCGGCCAGGCTCGTTTTTGCCCGTATAAGCGCCTGAACAACGCCTACATGCTGCACGCTTCAACCAGCCCGTTCTATCCGCTGTTTGCCGCACTCGACGTTAACGCCAAAATCCATGAAGGGGAGAGCGGACGCCGCCTGTGGGCAGACTGCGTGGCGGTGGGCATTGAGGCGCGTAAGGCAATTATCGCCAATTGTAAGATGATAAGGCCGTTTGTTCCGCCAGTGGTGGCGGGGCGTCCGTGGCAGGATCATGCTACGGAAACTATCGCCCGCGAGCTGCGCTTCTTCAGCTTCGGCCCAGGCGAAAGCTGGCACGGCTTTGAAGGCTACGCGCAGGATCAGTATTTCGTCGACCCGTGCAAGCTGCTGCTGACCACACCGGGTATTGACGCCGATACCGGCGAATACACGGAGTTTGGCGTTCCGGCCACCATTCTGGCGCACTATCTGCGCGAAAACGGCATCGTGCCGGAGAAGTGCGACCTCAACTCGATTTTGTTCCTGCTGACGCCTGCGGAGAGCACGGAGAAACTCGCTCGGCTGGTGGCGATGCTGGGCCAGTTTGAGCAGCATATTGAAGACGACACGCCGCTGGCTGACGTCTTGCCGACTATCTGTGAGAAATACCCGGTTCGCTATCGTGACTACACGCTGCGCCAGCTGTGCCAGGAAATGCACGATTTATATGTCAGCTTTGACGTTAAGGATCTGCAAAAAGAGATGTTCCGCAAAGCCAGCCTGCCTGCGGTGGTGATGAATCCCCAGGATGCCAACATCGAGTTCATTCGCGGTAACGTCGAGCTGATACGGCTGAGTGAAGCCGAAGGTCGAATCGCCGCCGAAGGAGCGCTACCCTATCCGCCGGGCGTTTTGTGTGTGGTACCGGGCGAAATCTGGGGCGGGGCGGTGCAGCGTTATTTCCTCGCGCTGGAAGAGGGCGTCAACCTGCTGCCTGGCTTCTCGCCGGAGCTACAGGGCGTGTACAGCGAAAAGGACGCGGACGGGATTAAGCGGTTGTACGGGTACGTGTTGAAAGCTTGATAAAGCAAACTGCCCGGTGGCGCAGGCTTACCGGACCTACAAAATCAGAGCGTTATGATGAAGTCGTAGGCCCGGTAAGCGAAAGCGCCACCGGGCAGTTTTTATACAGGAGGATTAGTGAGCCACGCTCTGCTGAGCGCCAGCAGGGGTGCGAACATGCTTGTATTTGAACAGCGCAACGAAGGCGAACGCCAGTACCAGAGAGTAGGCGGCGA
Source organism: Enterobacteriaceae bacterium 89 (assembly GCA_014156375.1). GTDB lineage: Bacteria > Pseudomonadota > Gammaproteobacteria > Enterobacterales > Enterobacteriaceae > Scandinavium. The sequence continues at coordinate 344,696 of RQJH01000005.1, forward strand.
AAATCAGCCACACGCTCTTCCAGTCGGTGATGTCGTTGACGGTAAACATCTCCACCACTTTCCCGCTGACGATGCCGCCGAGGATACAGCCGAAGCCGTTGGTCATCATCAGGAACATACCCTGCGCACTGGCGCGAATTTCAGGCTTCACTTCTTTTTCCACAAACACCGAACCAGAGATGTTGAAGAAGTCGAACGCACAGCCGTAGACGATCATCGACAGCACCAGCAGTACGGTACCGAATGCTGACGGGTCACCGTAGGCGAACAGCCCAAAGCGCAGCATCCACGCGAAGATACTAATCAGCATCACGTTCTTAATGCCGTAGCGGCTCAGGAAGAACGGGATAGTCAGGATGAACAGGGTTTCAGAAATCTGAGAAATCGACATCATCACCGACGCGTGCTGCACGATAAAGCTGCTGGCGAACAGCGGATCTTTATCGAAGCTGTGCAGGAAGGTGTTGCCGAACATGTTGGTAATTTGCAGCTCGGCGCCCAGCATCATCGAGAAGATGAAGAAGATCGCCATGCGCTTGTTTTTAAACAGTGCGAACGCGTCCAGGCCCAGCATGCTGCTCCAGCTCTGTTTTGCCTGCTGGTTAGACACCGGGATGTGCGGCAGGGTCAGAGTAAACAGCGCCAGCACCAAAGAGAGCGTAGCCCCGATATACAGCTGCATATGGCTCAGTTCGAAACCGGCGAAGCTGACGGCCCACATCGCCACGATAAAACCGATGGTGCCCCAGATACGAATCGGTGGGAAATCGGTCACGATATCCATACCTTCGGATTTCAGGCGATAGTAAGAGATGGTGTTGATAAGCCCCAGCGTTGGCATATAGGCCAGCGAGTTAAGCAGGATCACCATAAACATCGCGCCCGGCGTCGTGACTTCCGCCGCCATAAACAGCGTACCGGCACCCACCAGGTGGCACAGGGCGTAGACCCATTTGGCACTAATCCACTTATCAGCGACGATCCCTAGCAGGGTCGGCATAAAGACGGCGGCAATCCCCAGAGAGCTGTAAACGGCGCCGATAGAGGCCCCGTCAAACTTCAGGGTGACAAACATATAAGAGCCTAGCGTCGTCAGCCAGCTCCCCCAAAGGCAGAACTGCAGGAACGACAAGATTTTAAGCTGCAGCTTCATGTTCATGTTACTTTCCTCACAAAATGTCGGGAGCTGTGTTGTTATGAAAACATCTGAGTCGGCAATTTGATGCGATTCTATCGTCCAGCACGGCGACGTTTTGTTACCTCCCGCAAAAAAATGCAATATTCATTCTTTTGCAGAGCGGTTTAGTGACGCAAATAACATTTTCGTATGAGTACGACGTAGGAAAGGAAAGAGAAAAGGCCCGGAGCCGGGCCTTTTAAGAAAACACTTACTTACGGCGATAGCTCTTCTGCGCGGTATTCACCTTATAAAGATAGCGACGAGATTCGGCAGACGGATGGCGGGTGGTCAGCGTCTGGTAGACATCACCCGGTGCCATCGTGTTGATGATGTTTGCCGCCTGCACTTTATCGCTGGAGAACACCCGCAGCACGCTGCCCGCGCCGCCGTTATAGGCGGTGATCACCGCATAGCGCCGTGAGGTCGGGTTATCAATGCCGCCCAGATACACGTTGCTCAGCATCGCCAGATAGGCGGTGCCGGTATCAATGTTGCTGGCCGGGTCGAACAGGAAGCTGCGGCTCGGCGTACCGGATTTCCCCTGTGACTTGTAGACATCTTTCCCGGCGGTGTGCTGAACCACCTGCATCAGTCCCAGCGCGTCGGAGTTACTGACCGCATACGGGTTGAAGGAGGATTCTGTCTGCATGATGGCGAGGATCAGTGATTCATCTACGCCGTATTTCCGCGACGCCTGGCGCACCATGCCGAGATATTTATGCGCGCGCTTATCGAGGTGGTTTGGCACCAGATTGATGGTGACGGTGTAGATGATATGCAGCCCGCTTTTACGGCTTTGCAGACGGTTTTGCAGCAGCCAGTCGGCGTAGTTTGAAGCCCGGCCCTGCCAGCGAATCGGCTGCCCGGTGTTATCCACCACCTGGCCGTAAAGGAACGGCTCTTTGGAGATTTGGATGTCATCGGCATCAGAATAGAGATCCACGGAGCCCGGATCGTCGCCCATCAGCAGGGTTTTGATAATGGTCTGGCGCAGGCGACCCGTCGGATCGGTCCCGGCGATGGTTTCAAAGGTGATGGTCCCCGCATCAAAATTGATATGGCTGCGGGTGTAATACTGATCGGAATACTTCACGTAGTCCTTCGGTCCGGCGACCAGGACTTCGTTGTATCCCCAGATGTTTTCGATATTGTGGGCGAACTGCCCCATCAGAATGTCAAAACCGTTGGTGTCCTTTACCCAGGCTTCGTTATAGGTGTCTTTTTTTGAGCCTGAACACGAAATGAGCAACGGCGCAATCAGGACCAGCGCTAAATATTTTTTCATCATTCCGGGAGTGCGTCAGTTGTGGGCGATGCGTAAAAGCGGATGGCGGCCAGCGCCACCCGACAATGAGTGCTTATTTTTTCTCTTCCGGCGTATAGCCTTCGATATGCACGTCTTTGCCTTCGAACAGGAAGTTGATCATCTCCTGCTCCAGCAGCTTGCGGTGCTCCACGTTCATCATGTTGAGCTTTTTCTCGTTGATGAGCATGGTCTGCTTTTGCTGCCATTGAGCCCAGGCTTCTTTGGAGATTTCGTTGTAGATGCGCTTGCCGAGATCGCCCGGGTAAAGCTGGAAGTCCTGGCCCTCAGCTTCGCGCTGCAGGAAGGTACAAAAAATGGTTCTGCTCATAACTATTCCTCTTTAAGGCCGTCGCTCAAACCAGAGCGCCGGCGCGTAACTGCTGTAACAGGCGCTCCACGGGTGCCGCAAGCCCCACTGACGGTGGCTGGGCTAAGTTATACCAGAGAGCGTTGCCTTCATCCATGGATGCGCCAACAGAGTGCACGTTGAGCCACATAGGAACAATATCCAGATGGAAATGGCTGAAGGTGTGGCGGAAGGCGGTCATTTGGGTCAGAGAAGCGGCCGGAATCTGGCGCTGCGCCAGCCAGTGGCGTAACTCATCTTCGCTGGCGAACTGCGGGAAGCAGAACAGCCCGCCCCACAGGCCGACAGGAGGACGCTGAAGTAACAGCACTTCATTATCCTGCTGCATCAGCAGGAAATAGCCTTCTCGTTCGGGGATTGTCTGCTTGGGCTTTTTGCCCGGATACTCCGCCCAGCTGTGATTCGCGTAGGCCACGCAGCCGTTGCTCAACGGGCAGAGTTCGCATTTGGGCCTGGAACGTGTGCAGACCATCGCGCCCAAATCCATCATCGCCTGATTAAAGCGCTCCACGCCTTTGGCGGGCGTGACGTCTTCACTGATTTGCCACAGGCGTTTTTCCACATCTTTTTTACCCGGCCAGCCGCTGACGGCATAGCAGCGGGCCAGCACGCGTTTGACGTTGCCGTCGAGGATCGGGAAATGCTTGCCTAATGAAAGTGAAAGAACGGCTCCTGCGGTGGAACGTCCCACGCCCGGCAGCGCTTCAACCTCTTCAAAGGTTTCCGGGAATTTCCCGTTATGTTGAGTAGCCACCTGCTGAGCGGCTTTATGCAGGTTACGCGCACGAGCGTAGTAGCCAAGGCCCGTCCACAGATGCAGCACTTCATCGAGCGGGGCATTCGCCAGGTCGGTCACCGTCGGGAAGCGCGCCATAAAACGCTCAAAATAAGGAATGACGGTGGCGACCTGCGTTTGTTGCAGCATCACCTCAGAGAGCCATACTTTGTACGGTGTTTTTTCTGTTTGCCAGGGCAGGGTCTTGCGCCCATATTTATCGTACCAGTCCAGCACCTGGGCTGAAAATTGAGAGGCTTGCATGGCTATCGATTCGCTGTATCAGGGAGGCAGATTGCAGCATAGCGGCTCCCGGCTGTAAACCGGATCTTTCCCATGCTTGCATACTTCGTCTGAGTTTGGATAATGCCCGTTTCCCGAATACTCATCAGGTAGACTGAATTTTTATGAACAACGACGTCATTTCACCGGAATTTGATGAAAACGGCCGCCCACTGCGCCGTATTCGCAGCTTTGTCCGCCGCCAGGGCCGCCTGACTAAAGGGCAGCAGCACGCGCTGGATAACTTTTGGCCGGTGATGGGCGTGGAGTTCAGCGAAAGCCCGGTCGATTTTGTCGAACTGTTTGGCCGTGAAGCGCCAACCACGCTGGAAATCGGTTTTGGTATGGGCGCATCGCTTGTGACCATGGCAAAAGCCAAACCAGAGCAAAATTTCCTCGGCATCGAAGTACACTCCCCGGGCGTGGGCGCATGTCTGGCGACCGCTCATGAAGAGGGCGTGGAAAACCTGCGCGTGATGTGTCACGACGCGGTGGAAGTGCTGCACAAAATGATTCCTGACAATTCTCTGAACATGGTGCAGCTGTTTTTCCCTGACCCATGGCATAAAGCGCGCCATAATAAACGCCGTATCGTTCAGGCAGAATTTGCCGAGCTGGTAAAAGCTAAGCTCAAGCTCGGTGGCGTATTCCATATGGCGACCGACTGGCAGCCTTATGCGGAGCATATGCTGGAAGTGATGTCGTCGCTCGACGGATACAAGAACGTTTCCGCGAGCAACGACTATGTACCGCGTCCGGAATCACGTCCGGTAACCAAATTTGAACAGCGTGGCCATCGTCTTGGTCACGGCGTATGGGACTTAATGTTCGAGAGGGTGAAATAATGGCGAAGAACCGTAGCCGTCGTCTGCGTAAGAAAATGCACATCGACGAATTTCAGGAATTAGGATTTTCCGTTGCCTGGCGTTTCCCGGAAGGCAGTACCGAAGAGCAGATTGATAGCACCGTTGATGAGTTCATCAACGAGGTTATCGAGCCGAACAAACTGGCCTTCGACGGCAGCGGCTATCTGGCATGGGAAGGGCTTATCTGCATGCAGGAAGTCGGCAAATGCACCGAAGAGCATCAGGCCATCGTGCGTAAATGGCTGGAAGGGCGCAAGTTTGAAGAGGTGCGCACCAGCGAACTTTTTGACGTCTGGTGGGACTAAGTCAATGAAAGGGCCGGCACTTGCCGGCCCGTTTTGTATTGAGGGATGAATATGATGCGCAAAACGCTGCTGGCAGCGGCTCTTTCGGTTACGGCATTTGCCGCACAGGCGGACTACCAGTGCAGCGTGACGCCAAAGGACGACGTGATCCTTAACCCACAGACCGTGCAGGTAAAAGGTGAAAACGGCAATCTGGTGATTACACCGGATGGCAACGTGATGTTCAACGGTAAGCAATATCAGCTCAGCGCCGCACAGCGCGAGCAGGCGAAAGACTATCAAACCGAACTGCGCAGCGCGCTGCCGTGGATTGACGAAGGCGCTCGCTCGCGGGTAGATAAAAGCCGCGCCGCGCTCGATAAAATCATCACCGAGCAGGTGGGTGCCAGCAGCAGTATGCACAATCGCCTGACCAAGCTGGATGCGCAGCTGAAAGAGCAGATGAACCGCATTATTGAGCATCGCTCCGACGGTCTGACTTTCCACTATAAAGGAATCGATCAGGTGCGCGCCGATGGCCAGAATCTGGTGAATCAGGCGATGGGTGGTCTGCTGCAGGACAGCATCAACGAGATGGGTGCCAAAGCGGTCATCAAAGGCGGCGGTAACCCGCTACAGGGCATTTTAGGCAGCATGGGCGGATTGCAGACCGCCGTGCAGAACGAATGGAAAAACCAGGAAGCGGATTTCCAGCAGTTCGGTAAAGACGTTTGCGGCCGCGTGGTTTCCCTGGAAGAGAGCCGTAAGGCTTTGGTGGGGTCGCTGAAGTAAGTTCTGTTGTTCCCCCTCTCCCCAACCCTCTCCCAAAGGGAGAGGGAGAAAACCACCCGTTGAAGCCTGTGCCCGTCTGTTCCCTCTCCCAAAGGGAGAGGGAGTTAAACACGCCGATCGGTTCCCTCTTCCTGAGGAGAGGGAGTTAGATGCGCCGATTGGTTCCCTCTCCTTGGGGAGAGGGTTAGGGAGAGGGGGAAAACGCTCTGAGATGCTCCAGAATACTCAGCAAAACCTCCTCTTCATTCTCCCTGAACTCATTGTTCCAGAAGCGAATCACTCGCCAGCCACGCGCCTTCAGCCATATCGTTCTCTGAATATCAGCTTCAGCGTTTTCCATATGCTGACCGCCATCAAGCTCGACGATCAGCCTTGCCTGAAAACACGCAAAATCAACAATGTAATTGCCGAGCGGCATTTGCCGTTTGAACTTAAAACCATAGAAGCGTTTGGCTCGCAGGAAATACCAGAGGCGTTGCTCCTCTGGCGTTTGGTGGCTGCGCAGATACTTGTTATTTTCCACCCCTCCACCCTGCCAGCGAATAGAACTTCCGTCAGAGTGGAGGGCAAAATCTGGAACCGTGATTCCAGGGTTTTTACATCAGCCCCAGCACCTGTGGAATGAACAGGGAAATCTGCGGGATATAGGTGATCATCATCAGCGCCACCAACAGCGCGAAGTAGAACGGCAGCAGTGGTTTGATCAGATTCTGGATCTTCACGCCTGAAATGGAGCAGCCAACGAACAGTGCGCTGCCTACCGGCGGGGTCAGCAGGCCGATGCAGAGGTTGGCTACCATCATGATGCCGAAATGCACTGGATTCATGCCCAGCTCCTCCGCCATCGGCAGGAAGATAGGCGTGAAGATCAGCACCGCTGGCGTCATGTCCATAAAGATCCCCACAATCAGCAGCACGATGTTGATCAGCAGCAGGATCACTATCGGGTTCTCGGAGATCCCCATCAGGGTGTCGCTGATCATGTAGGGAATATCGGCGTTGGTCATCGCCCACGACATGCCGACGGAAAAACCGATCAGCAGCAGGACAATCGAAGTTGTCACCACCGATTCAAGGATCAGCTTCGGCAGATCGCGCCATTTGACCTGGCGGTAAATCAGCACCGAAAGAATGAAGGTGTAGACCACGGCGATGGCCGAGGCTTCAGTCGCAGTGAATACGCCGCCCAGAATCCCGCCCATCACAATCACTACCAGCAGCAGGCTTGGCAGCGCTTCGACCAGCGCTTTTGCCGCCTGGGCACAGGTCGGACGTTCAGAAAGCGGGTAGTTGCGGCGTTTGGCGATAATCGCACACACCACCATGATCGCCAGCCCCATCAGCAGGCCTGGCAAATAACCCGCCATAAACAGTGAGGCCACCGAGACCCCGCCCGCGGTCAGCGAGAACACAATCAGCACGTTCGACGGTGGGATTAACAGCCCTGTGATACAGGATGAAACGTTCACCGCGGTGGAAAAGGCCGGATCGTAACCTTTCTTCGTTTGAATCGGATTCAGCGTTCCGCCAACGGCCGCCGCTGCGGCAACCGCAGAACCGGAAATGGAGCCGAACATCATATTCGCCAGCACGTTCACGTGGCCAAGGGAACCAGGCACCCGGCCCACCATCACCTGCGCGAGGTTAATCAATCGGATGGCTATCCCGCCGCTGTTCATCAGCGTACCGGCGAAGATGAAGAACGGGATCGCCAGCAGGGCAAAGTTATCCAGCCCGTTGGCGAGGCGTTGTGACACGGTGATCACCGCGATGTCCCACGGGAACATCAGCAGCATTGAGGCAAAGGTGGCGATGCCGATGGAAAACGACACGGGCACGCCGATAAACACCAGAACGAAGAAGCTCCCGAACAGGGTGAGTGCGATATAGCTGTCCATGATTAAGCGACCTCCTGCGGATGCTTCAACCGTCCGGCACCCTGCACCACATAGTAGAGGGCGTAGAACATCATGATGGCGCCGCTCAGCGGCAGGATGAAGTAGATGTAGCCCATCGGGATCTGCATCGCGGCAGAGACCTGCGCGGTGGCGAGCGTCTTCTCAATCAGCTTGATGCCGCCGGTGACGATCACCAGCCCGGAGAAGGCGAAAATCAGTACGTTGATAACGATGCTCAGTAGCGCCTTTTTATGGGCGTTGATCGACATTGCCAGCAGATCAATCGCCAGATGGCGCTGCGCACCGACGGTATAGGCGGCGCCCAGCAGACCTACCCAGATCATCAGAAAACGGGCCAGTTCGTCGGTCATGGTGCTTGGCGTATTCAGCACGTAGCGGCTGAACACCTGCCAGACTACGCAGAAGACCAGTGAGACCATCACAACCACGGAAAAGGCCGCAATGATCCGGTCAACCAGCAGTTTAATTCGGTTAAAAATCATGATTTACCCCGGAGAAAAAGGGCCTGCTGGCAGGCCCGGGTAGAGAAGCGTTATTGTGCGGCTGCTTCGAACTTAGCCAGCAGAGCGGCCTGAGTTGGGTCTTTTTTGAAGTCGTCATACAGCGGCTGAACGGCGGCGCGGAAAGGGGCTTTATCGACTTTAACGAACTGACCGCCCATTTTGATGGCTTCCGCGCGGGTATCGGCTTCGACCTTATCCCAGGCTTTCTGCTGCCAGGATTCGGAATCTTTTGCCGCTTTCGCCAGAATCTGCTGCTGTTCAGGTGCCAGCTTGTTCCAGGTTTTGGTTGAGATCACCAGGAAGTCAGGGATGGAGGCGTGCTCATCCTCAGAGAACACTTTGGCGATTTCGATATGGCGCGTCTGCACCCACGACGGCACGTTGTTTTCGGCACCGTCCACCACGCCCTGCTGCATGGCTGTGTAAACTTCACCGAAGGAAATCGGCGTTGGTGAACCGCCCATCAGCTCAATCATTTTCAGGGTTGTTGGACTTGCCTGTACGCGAATTTTCAGACCTTTTAAATCTTCCGGAGTGGTAATAGGTTTTTTGGCATAGAAACTACGGGTTCCGGCAACATAAGCGGAAAGGGCAAAGAATCCTTTATCTTTGCTCGACTCCATTATTTCTTTGCCGACTTTGCCAAACACCACTTTATTAAAGTGCGCCTGGTCTTTAAATAAATAAGGCAGATTATAAATAGCGTAAGTATTATCAAAAGATTCAAGATCGCTGGCTGAACCTTTTGTCATATCCAGCGCACCATTTTGTAATAATTCCATGGTTTCTCTGGCGCTGCCCATTTGGCTGCTGGGATAAATTCGAATCGTCATACTGCCGCCAGAAAGTTCTTTTACTTCTTTGGCCATTTGCTCATAGGCCTGATGAACGACATGGCTGCGTTCAAGGTTATGTGCCAGTTTTAAGGTGACTTTCTCGGCCGCGCTGGCGCTGCCAACAGCCAGCGCCAACAGGGATGCGCCAATCAGGGTACGGGTAGCAGAGGTCATTTTCATCGTAAGCTCCATGCTCAGAAGACCAAATAGTTGGTATATAACTGCAAGAGGAAAGCGTATTTCTGTATGACATCTTATCCTTGTTGTCAGACATCTACGCGTAATCTGCGTCACACTTTTATTCCGGTGAGCTTATTTCCGTGCGTTTTTGTGCGCTGGGTTAAACTTATTGCAAATAAGTGGAGTGAATATTATTTAAAGTGGAAATATAACGAAGGGAATTTGCAGGTAATATCGATGGGTTAATTCGTTATTTGCGAAATGAATATCCGGCCCGAAGGCCGGTGGTGCTGTTATTCGGCAAGGAACAGCTCAAGTAAGGAGTTTAAAAACAATTTACCGTGTTCAGTAATTTGCCACTCGGTTGCCGATTCAGTGAGATAACCCTGAGCCAGCGCCTCGTCGATCTGCGCGCGGATGGCCGACTCCGGCAATCCGGTAAAGGCCGTAAACTCTGCTCGTGGTGCGGCTTCAAGCAGGCGGAAGCGGTTCATGAAGAACTCAAATGGCTTATCTGCGGCTTCCACATCATGCTGGCGCTCAAGATAGCGTCCTTCCATAAAGCCGCGCGGATGGCGGGTTTTGGCGGTGCGCAGAATGCGCCCATCCGGGAAGGTGACTTTACCGTGTGCGCCACAGCCAATACCGAGGTAATCGCCAAAGCGCCAGTAGTTCAGATTGTGCTGACACTGATAGCCCGGTTTAGCGTAGGCCGAGGTTTCATACTGCTGGTAGCCTGCTGCGGTAAGCAGTTGGTGGCCCTGCTCGAAGATATCCCACAGTGCGTCGTCGTCCGGCAGTTTTGGCGGACGGGAGCCGAATAGGGTATTGGGTTCGATGGTCAGCTGATACCACGACAGATGCGGCGGATTGAGCTCAATCGCCTGGCGTAAATCGTCCAGTGCTTCTTCCAGGGTCTGGTCCGGCAGACCGTGCATCAGATCGAGGTTGAAGCTACGCAGCCCAAGGCCCGTCGCCAGATGCGCTGCCCGTTTGGCTTCACCTGAGTCATGAATACGCCCCAGGCGCTTTAGCTTCGGCTCGCTGAAGCTCTGCACGCCGATGGAGATACGGTTGACCCCAGCACGCTGATACTCCACAAAGCGATCCGCTTCTACCGTTCCCGGGTTGGCTTCCATGGTGATTTCCGCATCCGCCGCCAGATTTAGTCGCTCACGCACGCCGTCGAGCAGCGTCTGCATCGCCGGGCCGGAAAGCAGGCTTGGGGTGCCGCCGCCGATGAAAATCGTCTTCACTTCACGCCCTTGCGCATACGCCACATCGGCATCCAGATCGGCAAGCAGATGCTGGACGTAATCGTCGTGCGGCACTTCGCCCTTCAGCGCGTGCGAGTTGAAATCGCAGTACGGGCATTTCTGCACGCACCAGGGAATATGAATATACAGACTCAGCGGGGGCAACACGGTCATTAACGCAGGGCTTCCAGTAACAGTTTCAGCGCCTGTCCACGGTGGGACACGGCAATTTTTTCTTCGCGGCTCAGTTCGGCGGCGGTTTTACCGGCATCCGGCACGAAGAAGATAGGATCATAGCCAAAGCCGCCGTTACCAGCCGCTTCGCGGGTGATGCGACCAGGCCAGCTGCCGTGGCACACCAGCGGCGTTGGATCTTCAGCGTGACGCATATACACCAGCACGCAGTGGAACTGCGCCTGACGCTGTTCGTCGGGCACATCTTTCAGCGCGACAAGCAGCTTTTCCAGATTCTGCTGGTCGCTGGCGTCTTCGCCCGCATAGCGCGCGGAGTAAATGCCCGGCGCACCGCCAAGCACATCAACAGCCAGACCGGAATCATCGGCAATGGCCGGCAGGCCGGTCACTTTGGCCGCATGGCGGGCTTTGAGGATCGCATTTTCAATAAAGGTCAGGCCGGTCTCTTCCACCGACTCAACGTTGAGCTCGGTCTGTGCGACCACGTCCAGACCAAAATCGCTCAGCAGCGAGGCCAGCTCGCGCACTTTACCGGCGTTACCGGTAGCCAGAACTACTTTCTGCATGGGATGTCCTGATTGGCGAGCGCTTCCACGCCCGAAGGGAGTTGTTGCGGATGAATGATTTTTATCTGCTTGTGGCGGCCAAGTTCGCCTTTCTCAATTATCACCTGGCTTTTCGCCACGCGGAACTGTTTAGCGAGAAATTTAACCAGATGGGCATTGGCCTGACCGTCAACCGGAGGCGCGGTGATGGCGACTTTCAGTTCGTCGCCATGCAGCCCCACGATACTGTCCCGGCTGGCTTTAGGCTGAATATACAGCCGCAAAACCAGCCCGTCTTCGCAGTGCTCAACGGCACTCATAGCGCCATCCACAGCCCCGGCAGCAGCATGTTTCCGGTGGCCTGTAAGACCTCGGTAATGCCCATATTGATGACATACAGCAGCAGCACGAGGATCATTGGGGAGAAATCAATCCCGCCCATGGAAGGCAGCATACGGCGAATCGGACGCAACAGCGGGTCGGCCAGCTGCATCAGTACGAACTCGACCGGGCTACGACCGCGGCTGACCCAGCTCATGATCGCCATCAGCATCAGCACCCAGAAAATCAGCAGGCCGATGGTTTTCAGCAGAATCAGCACTGCCGAAATCCAGATAATCGGCTCGAAGGTAATGACCATAAACAGCACGATAGCCTTCAGAATACACAGCACAAATGCGACCAGCAGGGATGAGCTGTCAATCGGTCCCATTGCCGGGATCACGCGGCGCAACGGCCCGACAATCGGCTGCGTGGCCTTCACCACGAACTGCGAGAAAGGGTTGTAAAAATCACAGCGGGCCCACTGCATCCAGACGCGCAGCAGCACTATCATCGTGTACAGCTCAATCACCGTCGAGAGCAGGAAAGTCAACGTCTTCATGGCGTTCCTCAGTTTTCCTTATTTATTGTTTTGTGTAATCGCGCGCGCCAAAAATGGCGGTACCGATGCGCACCATTGTGCTACCCGCCGCAATGGCGGCATCCATATCGTCGGACATGCCCAGAGAGAGCGTGTCCACGCCGGGATAGCGCGTTTTAAGCCGGGCAAATGCTACCGCCATTTGTTGGGCGACCGCAAACTGCCTTACATATTCTGACTCTGGAGCCGGGATCGCCATCAGCCCACGCAGGCGAAGGTTTGGCAGAGCGGCAATCTCTGCCGCCAGCGCTTCCACTTCTTCGACGGCGATCCCTGACTTACTGGATTCATCGCTGATATTGACCTGAATGAGCACGTTCAGCGGCGACAAATGCGCAGGGCGCTGCTCGTTCAGTCTGGTGGCTATCTTCAGGCGATCCACGGTATGGCACCAGTCAAAGTGCTCGGCCACCAGGCGGCTTTTGTTCGACTGTAGCGGACCAATAAAGTGCCATTGCAGACTGGTGTGTCCGGTTTCCTGAAAGTGGCGGATCTTGTCCACGCCTTCCTGAACGTAGTTTTCACCAAACGCACTCTGGCCCGCGGCGATGGCTTCTTCGATCGCGCTCGCAGGTTTGGTTTTGCTGACTGCAAGTAACGTAATTTCTTCTGGAGCACGGCCGCAAAGGCCCGCTGCGGCTGAGATTTTGTTCCTGACCTGTGCCAGGTTATGCGCAATGTCGTTCATGTTCAGGATGATGGTATGGATATTCAGGAAATTGTGGCCCTTAGTGTAAAGCATAATGTCTCAGATCTACACCTGTGCAGCAGCGGTGCCGTGCGCTGGCGAAGGCAGGGTAGGCTGGAACCCGCCCCGGTGAGTGCGCCCGACCTGGAAATGCTGCTGCGGCAGTGGCTGGCTGAAGAGGCGTTTAGCCAGTGGCAGCGTGAAAATCACTGTGATTTTGCGGTACAAACCGATACAGGCCTGCGTCTTCGCGTCAGCGCATTTCGCCATTCAGCGGGCGTTTCGCTGGTATTACGCCTGCTACCAGAAACCTGCCCGCAGCTGGCGGAACTTGGAACCCCACCCGCATTAGCCGAGCTGCTGAATGAAGAGAGCGGGCTGATTCTGGTGACCGGTTCAACCGGCAGCGGAAAGTCAACGACGCTGGCAGCGATGGTCGACACGCTGAACCAGACGCACGACGGCCATATTCTGACGTTGGAAGACCCGGTGGAGTTCGTCCATGGCAGCGAGCGCTGTCTGATCCATCAGCGGGAAGTCGGCACGCACTGCGCATCATTCAGCAGCGCGCTGCGGGTGGCGCTGCGCCAGGATCCGGACGTCATTCTGCTTGGCGAGTTACGCGATAAGGAAACCATCAGCCTGGCGCTAACGGCGGCAGAAACCGGCCATCTGGTGCTGGCAACGCTGCACACCCGCGGGGCTGCACAGGCGGTGGAACGGCTGGTGGATGTCTTTCCGGCGGGTGAAAAGGATCAGGTCCGCAGCCAGCTGGCGGGAAGTTTGTGCGCGGTACTGGCGCAGAAACTGCTGCCGGACAGGCAGGGGGGCAGGGTGGCGCTGTATGAACTGCTGATTAACACCCCGGCGGTGGGCAGCCTCATTCGTGAAGGCAAAACCCATCAGCTTGCTGGCGTTATGCAGACCGGTCAGCAGAGCGGCATGCTGACTTTTAGCCAAAGCTATCAGCAGCGGCTGGCGGCTGGAAGAGTGTGAAGCTGAGTTATCAGACCAATTACTGAGGTCATGGCTTAATACAAAAGTATTAGTCTCAGCATTGAACGGTCCGGATGAATAACGGAAATATTTTAAAGAATGTTTGATCTTTAATGTGCATTGTTGCCGTGAGTCTGGCCTGATTACGATGAACTGTGATGTTCGTCACATATATTGGCGGATAACAGCCGGAAATTGTTTAATGATTAAACTTAATTATTAAAAGGTAGAGAAATTAAAAGAACTGTTAGTGATACCTGGAATTAACTAATACTAATGTTATGCTGATGTTGATATTAAGACTTGCTAATGTAATTGGCGATATAGGCAGAATGAGTGACTGCTCGTATATGTGTTTTAAAAATGAGCCATCCCAAATATGTATGAGATAAACCCGTATGCTGCATGAGATTATATCGTCTTAAACAGGAAAAAAGGATGATAATCTTTTGACACCTATCAGGCATTCGTTCTATTCTATTTATGAGGAATAGGATTTTTCTCAGCAAATAGTGTTTTGGCTTGTTAGTTACATTTTTAAATATTAATCACGTTGCTTGTGTCTATTTGACCCATTTAATCACCATGATGGTGAGGTTCAACTATGGAGAGTTTTTAAATGCTTGATGTATCAGAGTGTGCAGGCAAATCACGTCAGCTTCTTCTTATCACCCATCCTTCCGTTCAGGCGAATGCTTTTGCGGGTTATTTGTCCGATCTGCTGTCTGTTTATGTCGATGTTCATAATATCAACAAGCCTCTGACCCAGCGCCTGCCGCGTGGGACGGTGATCCTGTTTGATATTGCAGTATCGAATAAGAAACTGAACGGGATCTGGCGAGATATTATTCAATCGCAGGGTGACAGCCCGCGTTTGCTTATTATCAACAGCGCACAAAAGTATGAGCTCTACGAAATGGCGAAATGGCCAGCGCTGTATGGTGTTTTTCGCCATGACGATGATGAATCGCGCTTAATTGAGGGCGTCAAAGCGGTGCTTAACGGCGAGCAGACGGCTGAATTGAGCGTGATGCACCCTGCAATGTATGCAGCGGTTCACACATCCAGCGATTCAGATAATGTTCCATTAACTGAACGTGAATGCGAAATCCTCAATGAATTGCGCTGTGGCGCAACCAATATGGATATCGCACGCGCGCTGTTCATTAGTGAGAATACCGTACGGACGCACCTGTATAACGTTTTTCGCAAGCTCAGCGTGAAAAACAGAACCCAGGCGGTAAGTTGGGCCAATGAGAATCTGCGTCACTGATTCTGCCTCATAGCCCCTCCCGCCCGGGAGGGGTTGTCAGAACCCTTGTTCGAAAAAGCTCTCAAGGATCACCACCGCTGAGGCGGAATCCACTTTTCCTTTGTTCAAAGCCCGGTAGCCCCCGTGCTCGAACAGGCCTGCGCGTGCTTCAACGGTGCTCAGACGTTCATCATGCAGGATCACCTGCACGCCAAAACGGCCGTGGATCTTGTTGCCAAACTTGCGCGCCCGCGCGGTTAACGGCTGTTCGGTTCCGTCCATATTCAACGGTAAACCGACGATCACCGCTTCGGGCTGCCACTCTTTAATCAGCTTTTCAATCGCGTTCCAGTCCGGCGTGCCGTCCTGGGCTTTCAGCGCGCCGAGCGGGCGGGCCGTACCGGTAATGCGCTGTCCGACGGCCACACCGATGCTGCGGGTGCCAAAATCAAAACCTAATAGCGTGCCGCTCATCAGGCATGTCCCGCGACGGCTGGCATGGTGTGGATATCGATACCGATTAAACGGGCGGCTTCACGCCAGCGATCGGCAATCGGGGTTTTGAACAGAATATTCATATCGGCAGGCGCGGTGAGCCAGGCGTTATCGAGGATCTCCTGCTCAAGCTGGCCTTTTTCCCAGGAGGAATAGCCAAGTGCGACCAGCACTTCTGACGGCTGTTTCTCTGTACCGAGCGTCTCCAGCACGTCACGCGAGGTGGTGATCACCGTGTTATCAGAGATACGAATACTGGAGGAAAAAGACGAAGGTGGCGTATGCAGAATAAAGCCGCGATCTTCCGCCAGCGGTCCTCCTGACATGACTGGTTTATCGAGGCGAATGTCCGGATCGCGCGGATCGGGGGTAATTTTCAGCTTTTCCAGAATCCCTTCAACCTTCAGATTTTCCATCGGTTTATTGATAATGATCCCCATTGCGCCATCGTCATTATATTCGCAGATATAGACAACGGCGCGGCGGAACATTGGGTCCTGGAGAGCAGGCATGGCAATCAGAAAGTGGTGCTGTAAATTCATTGTCAGAGCTACTGTGTCCTGGTTTAAAAAACAACAACGGTCAGTATGCGGGGAAAGTGCGGCGCTGTCGAGAGAAGGCGGGAATGCTCCCGCCTCAGGGTGAGGATTATTTGCCCAGACGTTTTTCAATCGCGTCCATCAGCATCCCGGTGATGGAGACCGGGAATTCCGCTTCGATTTCGCGGATGCAGGTAGGGCTGGTGACGTTAATTTCCGTCAGGCGGTCGCCGATGATGTCGAGGCCGACGAAAATCAGCCCTTTTTCTTTCAGCGTTGGGGCGACTTTGCGCGCGATTTCCCAGTCGCTTTCAGACAGCGGGCGAGGTTCACCGCGCCCACCGGCGGCCAGGTTGCCACGGGTTTCGCCACCCTGTGGAATACGCGCCAGGCAGTACGGCACAGGTTCGCCGTCAACGACCAACACGCGCTTGTCACCGTCTTTGATGGCCGGCAGATAGTTCTGCGCCATGCAGTAGCGGGAGCCGAGCTCGGTCAGGGTTTCGGCAATAACGCCGAGGTTCGGGTCGCCTTTCTGTACGCGGAAAATGGACGCGCCGCCCATGCCGTCCAGCGGCTTCATGATGATATCGCCGTGTTTTTCCCAGAAGGCTTTCAGCTGCGCCTTGTTGCGGGTCACCAGGGTTTCCGGCGTCAGGTCAGAGAACCAGGCGGTGAACAGTTTTTCGTTACAGTCGCGCAGGCTCTGCGGTTTGTTAACAATCAGCGTGCCTTTCTCTTCTGCGCGCTCAAGGATGTAGGTCGCGTAGATGAACTCGGTATCGAACGGCGGATCCTTACGCATCAGGATCACGTCCAGGTCGGCCAGTGCCAGATCCTGTTCGCCGTTGAAGCTGTACCAGCCGTCGTAATTCTGCTCAACGCTTAGCAAGCGGGTTTGCGCACGCGCTTCGCCGTTGATCAGGTAGAGATCGTTCATCTCCATATAGTGGAGTTCGTAACCACGACGCTGCGCTTCCAGCAGCATAGCGAAGCTGGAATCTTTCTTGATGTTGATCTTCGCGATGGGGTCCATCACGATGCCGAGCTTGATCATTACTCTTCTCCTGTAACGCGAGTGTTAGCCCAGATCGCCAAAACGCACCTGCAGTGCGGTAATCGCGGTGAGCGCTGTGGTCTCAGTACGCAGAACGCGCGGTCCTAACAGAATATCAGTAAACGCATAGCGGGCAGTCATGGCGATTTCATCTGCTGATAAGCCGCCTTCCGGGCCAATCAGCAGGCGTACGCGCTCCACCGGTAGCGGCAGCGTGTTGATGCTGGCGCTGGCGCGAGGGTGAAGATTCAGCTTCAGGCCGCTGTCTTCTTCCGCACACCACTGTTCCAGATCCATCGCCGGGCGGATCTCCGGCACCACGTTGCGTCCTGACTGCTCGCAGGCTGCAATCGCAATCTTCTGCCACTGCTGCGTCTTCTTGTTCAGACGTTCAGCATCCAGTTTAACGCCGCAGCGTTCGGAAAAGAGTGGCGTAATGAGGCTTACTCCCAGCTCGATCGACTTCTGGATAGTGAACTCCATTTTCTCGCCGCGTGACATCACCTGGCCCAGGTGGATATGCAGCGGAGATTCCCGGTCGTCGGTCTGGGCGCTTAACACATTCACCCGCACGCTTTTTTTATCGGCCTGAATGATTTCAGCTTCAAAAACCTGATTGCTGCCGTCGAACAGCTGAATGGCCTGGCCTGCGCCCATACGCAGCACGCGTCCTACGTGGTTGGCGGCATCATCGCTCAGGGCCATCTGCTGGCCTGCGGTGATCAGTTCAGGGTGATAGATGCGGGGAATGCGCATAGTCTCAGGGTTTCCGGATATCAGTTAACATTTGACGCTAGTGTAGGGTAGCTCTTTTGTGCCTGGCAAGCCTGCTGGACATAAGGGTTATGATTGCCCTGAATTTCCGCGATGCGCGAATCCCGGGTGCATTCCCAGGCGCTGACCGGATACTGCTTGTCCCAGGCGGTAAAAAGCTGGGTCTGCTGGCGGGAAAGAGTCAGCTGATAGCGGTCACGCATATAGAAGTAGGTGCGGGCAATCGCTCCGCGGGCGCGCTCCGGTGGTTCGGCAATTTTATCCTTGAAATCAACCTTCATGCTGCACTGGCCGTACTGTCCTTCGCCGCCGTTCCACTGGCTGTACATGAAGTTGTTGCGGTCTCCGTTCACCTCACCGACTGCCGGTTGCAGGTTGTGCATGTCGCTTTCCATCTGGCGATAAACCGGGTCTTTGACGCAGTTTTTACGTCCGCCGTCCTGCCAGCACTGGCGCTGGTGGCCGAATTGCCAGGCGGGGACCACGTGTTCCCACTCTACTCGGCTGGCGCGGGTTTCATTTTTCCGCACTTTGTAACCACAAGACTCCAGATCGATAACACCTTTTTTGCCCTGCCAGTTAATCTTGCAACCGCAGTAAAAGTCGCCGGGCACGTCGGCGTTGACCTTCACGCCAGCGGCTTTAGCCTGAACAAAAGTATTGATTCCATCGGCCAGAGCCTGGCCTGAAAATGCACCGGCCAACAGAGCCAGGGCGATAAAAGATTTACGGGACATCACGAACTCCGTGTCAAAACGAGCCCGCAACGTAGCGAATGCCGTTGTCAGATGCAATCAGTCAGATCAGGAAAGTTCCAGTTATTTCCGAAGGTTACTTCTCAGCGATCAGAGGATCGCCGCAGTGAACGCAGCGGTAGGTGGCTTCGCCCCGGATGACCCGGTTATGGCGGCGAACGGTGAGTTGATGCTGCTGGCAGCCGCAGCGATAGGGGAAGGTATTTTTGCGAACCGATTCGAGCTCAAACTGGTGGGTGCGGCGAGCCGGGACGCCCAGCACGCTCTCCATCATCCACTTCCACTCTTTGCCGTGCGGCGCTACGCGACCGAAGCGTTTCCACACCAGCAGATGAGCCAGCTCGTGCGGCACGACTTCTTCAATAAACGCCTGCTGGTTTTCGAGCAGTAAAACCGGGTTGAGGCGGATTTCGTAGTTTTCCAGCCATGCGGTTCCCGCTGCCGTGCCGCGCTGCTGCCACGTCAGTTTCGGTTCCGGATAGTCGCGCCCGAGTTTCTGGTTAGCCTGGGCGAGCTTTTCCCGCAGGCTGCGCATAACGGCCTGCTGAACGGCAATGGGGAGTCTTGGGGTTTTCATGGGGCGAAAGGATAGGAGGATGCCGAGAGGAGTGCAAGCGGAGCAGATGTAAATGCCCGGCGGCGCTTCGCTTGCGCGGACCTACAACACCTGGCGTAGGTCCGGCAAGCTTGCGCCGCCGGGCAAAGATGTTATGCCTTAATTCTGTGCCCCAATCTCACGCAGCGGACGGCCTTTCATCAGATTACGTTCGATGTGCTCCAGCGAAACGTGTTTGGTTTCCGGCACCAGCCACAGCGTCAGGATGATGAAGAACAGGTTCAGCCCGCCGTAGACCCAGAAGGTGTTGGCGTTGCCGAGCGAGTTCAGCATGGTCAGGAAGGTCGCACCGACGATCATGTTGGCAATCCAGTTGGTTGCCGTTGAGCAGGTGATACCAAAGTCACGCCCTTTCAGCGGCTGGATTTCGGAACACAGTACCCAAATCAGCGGACCGGCGCTCATCGCGAAACCGACGATAAACATCAGCAGCATCGCCACCGCAAAGTACTGTGCGGATGGGCTGTGAATGCCGTTGTGCATCATGGTACCCAGCACGCCCATGCCGACGGCCATCACGAGGAAGCCCAGAACCAGCGTTGGTTTACGGCCCCAGCGGTCCACCAGACCAATGGCGATAAAGGTCGCCAGCACGTTGGTCAGACCCACGATCACCGTGCCCCACATCTGTTCAGTGGTGTTGGCGTAGCCCGCCAGTTCGAAGATTTTCGGTGCGTAATACATGATGACGTTCATCCCGGTGAACTGCTGCATGACCTGCAGCAGCACGCCAAGAAACACCGCGCGACGGAAGTTGCTGTTCTCTTTAAACAGCGCCCAGCCGGACTGTTTCACCTTCAGGCTTTCGCGGATTTCATCCAGTTCGCGCTTCGCTTCCGCACTGGTATCACGCAGACGTTGCAGTACGCGTTCGGCGTCGTTGAAGCGGCGCTTCGCAGCATACCAGCGTGGGCTGTCCGGCAGGAAGAACACGCCAATCAGCAGCAGGATGGCCGGAATGATGATAACGCCCAGCATCCAGCGCCAGGAGCCGCTGTAGCTGAAGGCGGTATCGGAAAGATAGGCCGCCAGAATACCGATGGTGATCATCAGCTGGTACATCGAAATCATACTGCCGCGAATTTTTTCCGGGGCGATTTCAGACAGGTACAGCGGCGCGGTATACGAAGCCACACCAACCGCCAGGCCCAGCAGTACGCGGGAGACCAGCAGCACTTCGACGTTAGGTGCGGCGGCAGAGCACAGCGAGCCGAGCACAAACAGCACTGCACCGATCATCAGGCTTTTTTTACGGCCAAGGCGGTAGGAGAGCCAGCCGCTGCCGACAGCCCCCACGGCGGCGCCGAACATCATTGAGCTGACCACCCATTCCTGGGTGTGGGAATCAATCTGGAATTCGTGGGTGATGAAGGGCAGAGCTCCTGCAATCACGCCGATATCAAGGCCGAAAAGCAATCCCGCCAGGGCGGCGAGGAAGCAGACAAAGAACGTAATTGCCTTGTTGGAACGTCCCGCTTTTTTATTGACAGGCATTATGCCCTCCAATTGGGTAATAAGTTTTATCAATACAAAGGGTAGGTCAGGCGACAGCAAAAATGTGAGAGGCAAATCACATTAGTGTAATCGGTTACACAAGTGTCAAGTTACGTAATTGCTAAAAAATATTAATTATCATTGAGATACTGGGTAATGCGGAGCCTGAAATAAACAGATTTAGGAGTTAACTGAAATTTTGTGTAACAACAAGCCATCAGCAATCTTGCAAAGCGATTACTCTGAAATTGGGCCTTTAAGCATCGATGTAAGCGTTTTCATAGAGTGGTGGTAGAAAGTGAAGGGATGTGAGGGTTGTTGAGTTGCAGAAACAGAAAAGGCCAGCGCAAGGCTGGCCTTTGACATCAGAAACGCGGCGGCTTATTTCAGACCGGCGGCTTCGCGCAGCTGTGCGGCTTTGTCGGTTTTTTCCCATGGGAAAGATTCACGACCAAAGTGACCGTACGCAGCGGTGTCTTTGTAGATTGGGTGCAGCAGATCCAGCATCTGGATCAGGCCGTACGGACGCAGGTCGAAGAACTCACGAACCAGCAGAGTCAGCTGTTCGGTAGAGACTTTCTCGGTACCGAAGGTTTCGACCATGATGGAAGTCGGTTCTGCCACGCCGATAGCGTAGGAAACCTGGATTTCACAACGGTCAGCCAGGCCCGCAGCAACGATGTTTTTCGCCACATAACGCGCCGCGTACGCCGCAGAACGGTCAACTTTAGACGGATCTTTACCGGAGAACGCGCCACCGCCGTGACGAGCCATGCCGCCGTAGGTATCAACGATGATTTTACGACCGGTCAGGCCGCAGTCGCCCATTGGGCCGCCGATAACAAAGCGTCCGGTTGGGTTGATGAAGAATTTAGTCGCGCTGTTCAGCCATTCGGTTGGCAGAACTGGCTTGATGATCTCTTCCATCACTGCTTCCTGCAGGGATTTCTGATCGATGTCTTCGGAGTGCTGAGTGGACAGGACTACCGCATCGATGCCGACGATTTTACCGTCATCGTACTGGAAAGTGACCTGGCTTTTTGCGTCCGGGCGCAGCCATGGCAGGCTGCCGTTTTTACGCACTTCAGCCTGACGCTGCACCAGACGGTGGGCGTAGGTGATTGGTGCTGGCATCAGCACGTCGGTTTCATTGGTGGCATAGCCAAACATCAGGCCCTGGTCGCCCGCACCCTGTTCCAGCGGATCGGCACGGTCAACGCCCTGGTTGATGTCCGGAGACTGTTTACCAATGGCGCTCAGCACGGCACAAGAGTTGGCATCAAAGCCCATATCAGAATGCACATAGCCAATTTCGCGAACCGTGTTGCGGGTGATCTCTTCGATATCAACCCAGGCGCTGGTGGTGATTTCACCGCCAACTAAAACCATCCCGGTTTTGACGTAAGTTTCGCAAGCAACGCGAGCTTTAGGATCCTGTTCGAGGATCGCATCAAGGACGGCGTCGGAGATTTGGTCAGCAATTTTGTCTGGATGCCCTTCAGATACGGACTCGGACGTAAAGAGGTGTTTTGCCATGTTTTATTTCACCTGGAAAGAATTTGGTTAGCTCAAACTGTTGTGGATAAAGACTTTGATAGACGTTTCGACCAAAGGCTGCAGGTTAAACACACACGCAGTCTGGGTGTTAATCGGTATAGATGGATTAACATCTGGATGGCTATTTTAGGTCAGATAATCGTCTGAGCGCCAGTTTTTTTTGAGATACCTCTCATCTGTGGCCAGAAGCGCGTGGAAATTTTTCCTGACACTGGTGGAAGAGTGCACATTTTTATTTTGCATTTTACCCCGGTTGTCGGTATAAAACGCCGCGCGCGGCTCATACAAAAAAGCGCACGAAAATCGCTTTCGTGACGCCACTTCCAGCCGGGTTAAGCAGTGGGCTTTTGCCCCGTATATTTGGCTTTGGCTTGTCGCTGGCTCAGATGGGTTAGCGTGGAGGTGATACGATATAATGAACCAGCGTTTTTTGCAGACTCAGTCATGCCGCTCAGGCGTGCGCTTAACCCCTTCAACTCTTCTCTCTTCGATCAATACCTGCCGAAGTTATTGCCATTCGGGCACATCTCAGGACTCCAGAGCCGGTAGGGCGCTGCGATAACTGAACAAGGGCGCTCCTTTTTAAAGGGGTTTTCTCGTGGTTTCTCCGGGCTGTCATTTAGATCCCGGTTCAGTGTTTTACAATGTTATGAACAAGAAACCGGTCGCGCAGGCGAGTTTTCAGCATACTCCGCTGGAACACAAGACTGTTTATGGGTTGTTATCGCAAAGTTTCATTGCGATAGTAGTCAACTGTTTTACACTTTCGACAACATTTGAGGTTCGCTATGTCTGACGACATGTCTTTATCTTCCCCTTCGTCAGCCGGCGAGCAGGGTGTACTACGTTCCATGCAGGAGGTGGCAATGAGCTCTCAGGAAGCCAGCAAGATGCTGCGTACATACAATATTGCCTGGTGGGGCAATAACTACTACGACGTCAACGAGCTGGGTCATATCAGCGTTTGCCCGGATCCAGATGTGCCTGAAGCGCGCGTCGATCTGGCGAAGCTGGTTAAAGCTCGTGAAGCGCAAGGACAGCGACTCCCGGCATTATTCTGCTTCCCGCAGATCCTGCAGCATCGCTTACGTTCCATTAACGCCGCGTTCAAACGCGCGCGTGAATCTTACGGCTATAAAGGCGACTATTTCCTCGTTTACCCGATCAAGGTGAACCAGCATCGTCGCGTGATTGAATCCCTGATCCACTCTGGCGAGCCGCTGGGTCTGGAAGCTGGTTCAAAAGCCGAGCTGATGGCGGTGCTGGCGCATGCGGGCATGACCCGCAGCGTGATCGTCTGTAACGGCTATAAAGACCGCGAGTATATCCGCCTGGCGCTGATCGGCGAGAAGATGGGCCATAAGGTCTATCTGGTGATCGAGAAGATGTCCGAAGTGGCCATCGTGCTGGAAGAGGCCGAACGTCTTAACGTTGTGCCACGTCTGGGCGTGCGTGCGCGTCTGGCTTCGCAGGGCTCCGGCAAATGGCAGTCTTCCGGCGGTGAAAAATCCAAATTCGGTCTGGCGGCGACTCAGGTACTGCAACTGGTCGAAATTCTGCGTGAGCACGGTCGTCTGGACAGCATTCAGCTGCTGCACTTCCACCTCGGTTCGCAGATGGCCAACATTCGCGATATCGCCACCGGCGTGCGTGAATCCGCCCGTTTCTACGTTGAGCTGCACAAGCTGGGCGTAAATATTCAGTGCTTCGACGTCGGCGGCGGTTTAGGCGTGGACTATGAAGGGACCCGCTCGCAGTCTGACTGCTCGGTGAACTACGGCCTGAACGAATACGCTAACAACATCATCTGGGCTATCGGCGACGCCTGTGAAGAAAATGGCCTGCCGCACCCGACGGTGATCACCGAATCTGGCCGTGCGGTCACCGCGCACCATACCGTGCTGGTGTCCAACATCATCGGCGTTGAGCGCAACGAATACACCACGCCGTCAGCTCCTGCGGAAGATGCGCCGCGTACACTGCAAAACATGTGGGAAACCTGGAACGAGCTGCACGAACCGGGCGGACGCCGTTCGCTGCGTGAATGGCTGCACGACAGCCAGATGGATCTGCATGATATCCACATCGGCTACTCCGCGGGTTCTTATACGCTCCAGCAGCGTGCGTGGGCGGAAGAGCTGTATCTGAACATGTGTCATGAAGTGCAGAAACAGCTGGATCCAAGCAACCGTGCGCATCGCCCGATTATCGATGAGCTGCAGGAACGTATGGCGGACAAAATGTACGTCAACTTCTCACTGTTCCAGTCGATGCCGGACGCATGGGGTATCGATCAGCTGTTCCCGGTGTTGCCGCTGGAAGGGCTGAACCAGATCCCTGAACGCCGCGCGGTGCTGCTGGATATCACCTGCGATTCCGACGGTGCTATCGATCACTACATTGACGGTGACGGCATCGCCACCACCATGCCAATGCCGGAATACGATCCGGAGAACCCGCCGATGCTGGGCTTCTTTATGGTCGGTGCCTATCAGGAAATTCTGGGCAACATGCACAACCTGTTCGGTGATACCGAAGCGGTGGACGTGTTTGTCTTCCCTGATGGCAGCGTGGAAGTGGAGCTGTCCGACGAAGGCGATACCGTGGCGGATATGCTGCAGTACGTGCAGTTGGATCCGGCAACATTGCTGACCCAGTTCCGCGATCAGGTGAAAAACACAGGGCTCGACGATGCGCTGCAGCAGCAGTTCCTCGAAGAGTTTGAGGCGGGCCTTTACGGCTACACCTATCTGGAAGACGAGTAATCACAGTGGGCGCTCCGGCGCCCATTTTTTTATCAAATATCCAGCACCAGATTGCGCGTGATTTCGTCCCGCAATCCTGCAAAAACCCCGTTCTGCTCCGCATACTGCGGCCACGCTTTGACGACCCCGATAGTCTCATCAATGATCTGATTCGCTTTTTTTACGCTCAGACGGCTTATCAGCGCGCTCACCGCCAGCAGATCGCTGCGGGTAAATCCATCCCGTTTGCCGTTAATGGTCATCTGATGCTGATCGACCCACGGTGAACCTGGTTTGTAGCTATAGGCAATATCGTAAGCCGGGGCCAGTGCCCAGCGGAAGCTGTCGTCGACGTAGAAAGCCGTGTTTTTGGTGTGATCGTCATGGTTGCGGGCCACCACGTTGAATACCATGCGGCGGAAAATCTGCTCATGCTCTTTCACTGAAAGCCCCAGTTGACGGCAGACCGCCAGCAGCTCTTCATAGCTGTAGTGGCCGGGTTTACGGAAGTCTGCGTGATCCATTCCGCACAGCGTCAGCACATGGTATTTCTGGTTGCCTTCCCTGTCGAAACGCCGGGTCATGAAGTGGCTGCGGCCATTCTCCTGCAGGATCTCGCTTGGTGACATGATCACCCCGCAGTCGGTTGCCATCTGGTAGTAGCTGTACTCCATCAGACCAAAGCCTTTGGGATCGCCGAAGGTTTCTTCGTCGGCGTGATGCTCCACCACGCCGTCAAATTTCAGCAGGTAGTGCTCGTAGCCTTTCGGGACGTTGACCTGTCCGGAGAGGATCCGCGAGCGATCTTTATTTACCGCGATCACCGCTTTAGGCCGTGCGCCGCCCGCAGAGGTGCCCACCTGCAGCAGGTGCGCCATCGCATCCTGTTCGCTGGCTTCAATTTCTACATGGCTGCGGTCATTCAGCACTTTCTGCGCCAGTTCAACCAGCGCGGAGAGCTGTAGCTCATCGGCGTGTCTGGCCGGAAGTTCGATTGCATCCTGATATTCCAGCGCGCCCATGCCGCGCGTACCGGTATACAGCAGCCTGTCCAGCGCGCCGAACTGCCGGTTATCGAGCCCCTGACGGGCCAGCCAGCTGTTGATCAGCGCGTTACCAAAGTCATCGGGCAGCGAGTCGGCAAACACCGCAGGCAGTCCACGCCAGGTCTCCTGCGACAGCGCCGGAAACTGCCAGAGCGCGTTGCTGAGCGGCATATGAATAGGGGAGAGTGAAAACCCCTCCGCGACCCAGGCGGGATCGTACTCGAACGTGGCCCAGGGGGAATCGCCCGTCACGGCCAGCGTGCCGACATCAATCTGCGAAAACTGAACCTTACATGCCTGCGCAATCACCGGTTACTCCTCCGTTTTCAGCTTTTTACGGTTTTGCTTCATCAGCCTGATTTCAGCCAGCTGATTCGGGGTGGCTTTTTTACGCCGTGGGGATTTCCCCACGAGCTGCGACCAGATCTCCGTTGGCCGGACGGGCTGCGCGGGGAGCAGCATATTCAGGTTGTCGACGAGCTGTAATTCACGCAAAACCGCAATCAGGATCAGTACGCTGCATGAGCCCGTTTTGAGCGAGCGATAGGTTTTTGCGGTGACCCCGATGCGTTCTGCCAGCGCCAGCTGGGTGAGTTTCATCGCCTTACGCTGGCTCTCCACTCTTTCGAACAGCGTTTCCGCCAGCGCGCCGTCGGTCATGGCTTTACTGAACTCTTTCATGGGTAGTATTTTACCTTTAATGCGTCATTTTTGCTTTATTTAGGTAGTATAGTACCTTTTTTAAAGGTGTGTGATAACGCTGAATAACAGGGAGTATTCTACCCTTTACGCTCAAAAATAACGCGATATGGGTAGCAAAGTACCGTTTTTCATCTCTCAGCATGAGCATGCAGATTTCCGCTGCCCGGCTATTGAACCCCCGCGTTTTTATGGCGATAATCGCTTTAACAAGCTGTACACACGAACCTAATCCCTTCCTCGTCGGGCCTAACGACGCGGAGGGGATTTTTTTTCATCTGTCATAAATTACCGACTGTCTGTGAGGTTATCTTTATGAGCACTTTGGGTCATCAGTACGACAACTCTCTGGTATCAAACGCCTTTGGCTTCCTGCGTCTGCCGCTTAACTTCCAGCCATACGACAGCGATGCCGACTGGGTTATCACCGGTGTGCCGTTTGATGCAGCTACTTCCGGTCGTGCCGGCGGCCGTCATGGCCCGGCGGCTATCCGTCAGGTTTCCACCAACCTCGCGTGGGAGCACAACCGCTTCCCATGGAATTTCGACATGCGCGAGCGCCTGAACGTGGTGGACTGTGGTGACCTGGTGTATGCCTTTGGCGATGCCCGCGAAATGAGCGAAAAGCTGCAGGCGCATGCGGAAAAACTGCTGGCTGCCGGTAAGCGCATGCTCTCTTTCGGCGGTGACCACTTTGTGACTCTGCCGCTGCTGCGTGCACACGCTAAGCACTTCGGCAAAATGGCGCTGGTGCATTTCGATGCGCACACCGATACCTACGCTAACGGCTGCGAGTTTGACCACGGCACGATGTTCTTCACCGCGCCGAAGGAAGGTCTGATCGATCCAAATCACTCCGTGCAGATCGGTATTCGTACTGAGTTCGATAAAGACAACGGCTTCACCGTGCTGGACGCGGGGCAGGTTAACGACCGCGGCGTGGATGACATTCTGGCGCAGGTGAAGAAGATTGTTGGCGATATGCCAGTCTATCTGACCTTCGACATCGACTGTCTGGATCCGGCGTTTGCTCCGGGTACCGGTACGCCGGTCATTGGCGGCCTGACGTCTGACCGCGCCATTAAACTGGTGCGCGGTCTGAAGGATCTGAACATCGTCGGCATGGACGTGGTGGAAGTGGCTCCGGCCTACGATCAGTCCGAGATCACCGCTCTGGCCGCGGCGACGCTGGCGCTGGAAATGCTGTACATCCAGGCGGCGAAAAAAGGCGAGTAAGTCTTACGCGCTGATTGCTGCTGCGCGACGCATGCGCAGCAGCAACATTCCTCCGGCCATCAAAGTCACGACCTGTGACACAACCAGCACCGAAAAGCCGGAGCTGACCGAACCCATCGATTTCATCACCATTCCCATTAGCAGCGGAATGAAAGCTGCGCAGATATTCCCGATGCCGTTAATAATTCCATAGGCACTTCCCACCGCTTCCCGCGCGGCGTGATGCTGTACCACTGCCGGAATAGCCGCTCCCTGTAATCCCCAGAAAATATTCGCCGAGAGCATAAACAGCGCCAGCCAGGCGGCCTGATGGCTCAGCATTAGCGCGACCACTGACAGCGCCGTCAGCAGTCCGCCCACCACAAACAGAACCGGCGCCTGCTCCGGGCGCATTTTGTCGAGCAGCACCCCACCGAGGAATTTAGACCCCAGGCTCAGCAGAAAAGGAATGGCCGCGAGCCAGCCCGTTGCGTGAAGCGAGAAGTGATGTTCATCCCGAAGCCATGCCGGAAGCCATGCACTGCTTCCCCACAGATAGCTCAGCGTGGCGATTTCAACCAGCAGGATCCAGCCCAGCTGCGGTGTTTGCCAGGCCAGCGTCAACGTCTGCATAAAGCCGGTTTTTTTGCCCTTTGTCACCAGGCGCGGCGTTGGCAGAAAGCGCCAGATAAGGCCGCCGCCAAACACCAGATTCATCACCGCCAGCGCATAAAACGATCCCGCCCAGCCGAAATGTGCCATCAGCCAGGTGACCAGCGGAAAGCCCACCGCCAGACCGAGCGAGACGCCCAGCGCGGTCACCGCGTTGGGTTTGCCGATCTCCTCCGCGCTGAAATTATCGCTGATGAAACGTGTTTTCAGTGAGAACAGCGGCCCTTCGGCAATCCCCAGAATCACGCGCGCCGTGAGCATCCCCATCAGCGAGCCAAGCAGAGGTGAAACAGCGCAGACCACGGCCCAAATGGCAATGCTGCTTAACAATCCCTGCCGATAATGCAGTTTGCTTTCGATAACCGGAGTTAATAATAAAGCGGAAAAACCATAACCCAGGAGAAAGCAGGTTATGAGCATTCCTTGTAACATTCTGTTTTCATTTAGTTGAAAATGTTCGGCAAAGTCCGGGTTTAAAATCATGACCGAAATATTTACCCGGTCGACGTAGGAAATAATAATTAGTAGCAATAGTGCTAATGTACCTTGCCATCTTGCCGTCATCATGCCCGCCTTAGGGTTTCATCTATTTATATTTTCATCAAAGTGATAGTCACGAGGCTAAAATGGTTCACCTGTGAAACTCGTTGTTTATCAAAGGTAAATTAAAAATTAGTTTCACAGGTGAAACTATCTTGTATCTCTTTGTTTTATTTTTAAGGAATGAAAAGGAAGAAAGTCAATATTATTTTTTAAAGTTGATGGTCCATCTATAAAACGTATTCCTCTATGCCTTAAAAATGAAAATTTCATATTGCTGCATTTTTTCGTGATCCTTTGCACACTTACTCAATTAATTGCTCTTTAGTTAACAAATTCGTCACATTGACGCTTGACGAAAGATTCACCGCTTTTATATTGACCGTATTAAATAAGAAACAGAGTTTCATATATGAAACAAAAGCCTGGAGGATCGCGATGAGCTGGATAGGCGTATGTGACGCAGAGCAAGTACAGGAAGATTTCCCATTTAGCGGCAGCGTCGAGGGTAAAGAGATCGGCGTTTATTTGATTGACGGTGAATATTACGCGCTGGAAGACGTATGCCCGCACGCCTATGCGCTGCTGAGCCAGGGCTTTGTGGAAGACGGTAAGGTGGAATGCCCGCTGCATGAGGCGGTGTTCGATGTCAAAACCGGCCAGTGTCTGCACGGACCCGGTGGTCGTAACCTCAACCGTTACCCGGTTCGGGTTTTTGAAAACCAAATCCAGATTACTTTCGTCGAGGAGACAGTGGCATGAGCGACACCCTGAACTTCAACCCGGCGCTGCCGGAAAGCCGTCAATTCACGCCGCCCGCTGAAGGCGGTAACGGTGCTATCCACAAGCCGGGTGATTACACCAATCTGATCTGGCAGACCCGAAGCCGCGTGCCGGAAAACTGGGAAGTGAACCTTATCGCGACCCTGGAAGACCTCTTTGAGCAGGGAGCGGAATCTTTGCCGGAGCTGGTGAAAGGGTTAAACGCGGTGCGGATGCACGATCAACAGGGCGAGCCGTGGAGCGAGAACAGCTTCCAGGCATTCTTACAGGTTAACGGTTACTGAGGGCAACGCGATGACGACTACCGTACAAAACTATCTTGATAAAGGTCTGCGCGGCCTCTGGTATCCGGTACTGGCCAGTTGGGAAGTGCAGTCTGCACCGGTGGGAATTACCCGCCTGGGCGAGCAAATTGTGGTTTGGCGCAACAAAGACGGCAAGGTTCAGGCGCTGGAAGACCGCTGCCCACACCGCGGCGCGCGCCTGTCGATGGGCTGGAACCTCGGTGACCGTATTGCCTGCTGGTATCACGGCGTGGAAGTGGCGGGGAACGGTGAAGTGAAAGATGTTCCCGCAGTGGATAAATGCCCGCTGGTGGGTCAGCAGTGTGTGCGCAGCTACAGCGTGCAGGAAGCGCACGGCGCGATTTTCCTGTGGTTTGGCGTGACCGCCAGCCAGCAGCCGGATGAACTGAGTTTCCCGGCAGAACTGGCCGATACGGAAAACTACAGCAACTTCCTCTGTACCGCCGCGTGGAAATGCAATTACCAGTACGCGCTGGAAAACGTGATGGATCCGATGCACGGCACCTATCTGCACTCCTCATCGCACTCGATGGCGGAAGGCGACCGCAAGGCCGATATGGTGTTACAGCCAACGAAAACGGGCTTCATCTTTGAGAAAAAAGGCCAGAGCGGCGTCAACTTCGACTGGGTTGAACTGGGTAACAGCGGCACCTACTGGATGCGCCTTTCCATTCCTTATAAGAAGCGCTTCGGGCCGGGCGGTCACTTCTTTATCGTCGGCATGGTGGTGCCGGAAGATAACGATAACTGCCGCGTCTTCTTCTGGCGTATCCGCCGCGTGCAGGGCTGGCAGCGTGATATGTGGCGCTTTATGTACCGCAACCGTCTGGAAAAGCTGCACTGGGAAGTGCTGGAGCAAGACCGCGTGGTGTTGGAAAGCCTGGCGCCAGATGCCCGTGAACATGAATACCTCTATCAGCATGACGTCGGCCTTTCTCGCCTGCGCCGCATGATGCAAAAAGCCGCTAAGGAACAGCTGG
This sequence comes from Enterobacteriaceae bacterium 89, assembly GCA_014156375.1. Lineage (GTDB taxonomy): Bacteria > Pseudomonadota > Gammaproteobacteria > Enterobacterales > Enterobacteriaceae > Scandinavium. Next base: position 376,111 of record RQJH01000005.1, read on the forward strand.
CGGCGCGTGAAGAACAGCAGGGTGCCGCCTGATGAATGGGCTGCTGAGCGGAAAGCGTATCGTTGTGACGGGCGCCGCGCGCGGGCTGGGCTATCACTTTGCCAGAGCCTGTGCAGAACAGGGGGCGGCAGTGGTGATGTGCGACATCCTTCAGGGCGAATTGGCTGAGAGCGCACACGGTCTGAGTGAACAAGGTTTTACGATCGAATCTCACGTTATCGATCTGGCCGATCCTCAATCCATTGAGCAGGTGTTCAGCGATATTAGCGAGCAGGGTCAGATTGACGGGCTGGTCAACAACGCGGCGATGGCGACCGGCGTGGGTGGTAAAAACATGCTCGATTACGATCCCGATCTCTGGGACCGCGTGATGAGCGTGAACGTCAAAGGCACCTGGCTGGTGACACGCGCTGCGGTTCCTCTGCTGCGTGAAGGGGCGGGGATCGTCAACGTGGCCTCCGACACTGCGCTGTGGGGCGCGCCGCGCCTGATGGCCTACGTGGCGAGCAAGGGGGCTGTGATTGCCATGACTCGATCGATGGCGCGTGAGCTGGGCGAGAAACGCATTCGTATCAACGCGATTGCGCCGGGGTTAACCCGCGTCGAGGCGACGGAATATGTTCCAGCCGAACGCCATCAGCTATACGAAAACGGGCGTGCATTAACGGGCGCGCAGCAGCCGGAAGATGTTACCGGCAGCGTGGTCTGGCTGTTAAGCGATCTGTCGCGGTTTATCACCGGGCAGCTGATTCCGGTCAACGGCGGTTTTGTCTTTAACTAACGGGTGTAGCGAATATGGCAAACGATCAGGAAGTGAAGTACCTGGTGCCGGGACTGGAGCGCGGCCTGCAGCTGCTTTTAGCCTTTGGCGAGCAGCACCGCGAACTGACCTTTGCCGAGCTACACCGGCTGGTGGATATGCCAAAAGCCACCGCCTATCGTGTGGTTCAGACGTTGGAATATATGGGCTTTCTGGAGCGCAACACGCGCACCAATACCTTCTCGCTTGGGATGAACGTACTGCGTTTGGGCTTTGAGTACATCGCCTCGCTGGATGTGGCTCAGGTCGGCCAGCCGGTTATCGAGCAACTGCGCGATGTCAGCCAGTGCAGCAGCCATCTGGCGATCCGCGACGGGCGCGACATCATCTACATTGCCCGCGTCAGCGCCGCCGGTTCGCGGATCAACCAGGTCAGCATTGGCACGCGTTTGCCGGTGCACTGCACTTCGCTTGGCCGCATGCTGTTGACCGATATTTCCCGCGCTGACTTTGAGCAGTTGTTCCCGCACGAGCGCCTGCCGGGCAACACGCCGGGCCAGCTTCATGACCGCGAAGCCCTGTGGCAGATGGTGCTGCAGGACAAAGCGCGTGGGTATGTGATCGGTGAATCCTTCTTCCGCCACGGCATCTCTTCCATCGTTTATCCGGTGTATGACCGCAGCGGACGCGTGGCCGCCGTGGTGAGCATTCTGGTGCCGTCAGAAGAGATCCCGCAAACCGACCGCGAGCGTCTGCAAAACGACGTCCGTCTGGCGGCGGATAAAATTTCTGGCTTCTTAGGGTATTTGTCACAGGCCAGTTAAATCAGATGGTTAGCGTCAGGCGCTTCACTGCGTCGGGCATGTTTTACGCCCAATTTGGGCCAAAAGAGGCAACGAACGATGAGTGTAACCGGAATTGAAAAGCTGGAATTTGGCGTTGAGGACCTGACGCACTGCGCCAAATTTATGCGTGATTTTGGCCTGACGGGCGATACCAGCGGCCAGCGTTTTACCACGTTAAGCGGCGCGCGCGTGGAGCTGAACCCTATCGATAGCCCGGATCTGCCGCCAGCGTTTGAAGCGGGAAACACGCTGCGCCGTATGACCTGGGCGGTTGCTACTAGAGCCGATCTCGATGCTCTGCGTCCTAAGCTCGAACAGCAGCCCGGTTTTCGCGTAGCGGGCGACGCGCTGGAGTGCCTCGATCCGAACGGCATGACGCTGCGCGTGCAGGTCAGTCAGCAGAGCGCCGTGGAGCTGAACGTTGAACCCATCAACCAATGGGGTGATGTTCGCCGTATCGATACCCCAAGCCCGGTTTATGATCGCGCGCAGCCGATTAACGTCGGGCACGTGGTGTTTTTCGTAGAAGAGCTGGCGGCAGTGGAAAAATTCTACCGCGAGGTGCTCGGTTTTCAGGTTTCTGACCGCTACATCAACCGCGCCGTCTTCCTGCGCTGCGGTGCGCGCGGCGGCCACCACAACCTTTTCCTGTTGCAGCTCCCTAACCGCAAGCGCGGCCTGAACCATGTTGCTTTCACCGTGCGCGATATTCATGAGGTGATCGGCGGCGGCATTGCGATGAACAAAAACAACTGGAGCACCTTTATCGGGCCGGGCCGCCATCCTGTGTCATCGGCCTATTTCTGGTACGTCAACAGCCCAACCGGCGGTGCGTTCGAGTACTACGCCAACGACGACTACCTGACCGAAAACTGGCAGCCGCGAGAGCTGGAGCACTCTTTGGTCTCCTTTACCGAGTGGGCGGTGGAAGGCGGTATTGACCACGATACTCGCCGCCAGCAGAAAAAGCCGGAGGCGGTATGACCTCGCGCATTGTGATTATCGGCGGCGGCCAGGCGGGCGGCTGGGCGGCGAAAACCTTGCGCGACGAAGGCTTCAACGGCGAGATTTGCGTAGTGGCGGAGGAGGCGTGGGATTTCTACGAGCGCCCGCCGCTGTCCAAAGCGACGCTATTGGAACCGGACGCCTCGTTACCACGTCTGTTTACCGAAGAAGCACAGCAGGCGCTGAATCTGAACTGGTACCGTCCGCTGCGTGCTGAGTCCATCGATCGCGGCGCGAAAACGGTCGCTTTGAGCAACGGTGAATCTCTTAGTTACAACATCCTGCTTCTTGCTACCGGAGGACGGGCGCGCCTGCCGGGCGAGGCGTGGGCGAAGCATCCACAGGTTTATACCCTGCGCCACTGGCAGGATGCGCAGCGCCTGAAAGGTCGTCTGGCTGAAAGTAAAAAGCTGGCGATTGTCGGCGGCGGCTGGATTGGCCTTGAGATTGCCGCCTCGGCACGTAAAAGCGGCGTGGCGGTCACGCTGTTCGAGCAGCAACCTGCGTTGTGCATGCGCTCAGTTAGCGGCGAAGTTTCCCAGCGTTTAGCGGCGATCCATCACGAGTATGGCGTGGAGATCCGCACCGGCTGCGGCGCGCTCGAGCTGGAAGATGAGGGCGGACTTCCGGTGATTCACTGCGACGGCAAGCGCGAAACCTTTGATGCGGTGGTGGTCGGGATCGGCGTCGATCTTAATCTCGAACTGGCGCGCGACGCCGGGCTACAAACCGAGCGCGGGATCGTGGTGGATGCGCAAGGGCGCACGTCAGATCCGTTTATCTTCGCTGCGGGCGATGTCGCTCAGCACCACCATTACGGGCTGTGCATTCAGTCGTGGGCGTTTGCCCAGAATCAGGCTGTGGCTACCGCGAAAGCGATGCTTCATTCCGATGCGCCAGGCTACGACGACGCGCCGTGGTTATGGTCGGATCAATACCAGCATAACATCCAGATCCTCGGCATTCCGCAGCCGGAGAGCACAACGGTAGTGCGAGAAAATTCACTGTTCTTCTCGCTGGATGCGACCGGAAGGTTGACGCAGCTGGTGGCGTTCAACGATCCGCGCACCGTCAAGTTAGCGAAACGCTGGATGGCCGCCGGGAGAGATTTATCAGAAGTGCCGCTCGCCGACCCGACCTTTTCACTGATGTCATTGCGATAGCGAAACCGCACCCGTAGGGGGAGACATGACCACATTTGAGACCAACACCGCGCCTGCTGAGGCAAGCAGTGAGGGGACCCGCACGCCCGAAAAGGCGGTGCGCTGGGCGATCCCTCTGTCGCTGCTGGCCTGCGTGCTGCTGGCATTTTTCGACAAAATCAGCATAGCGGCGCTGTTTTCCGACGCCCATTTCCAGCAGGCGATGGGGATCGGTTTTGACACCACGCGCCTGGGTATTCTGATGAGCGCTTTTCTGCTGAGCTACGGCTTTTCCTCCGTTTTTTTAAGCGGTCTGGGCGACAAAATTGCGCCGCTGCGTCTGCTGACCGGGATGATGGCGGTATGGTGCGTGCTGATGGTGGCGATGGGCTTTACCCATAACTACACGACGATGATTGTGCTGCGCATTCTGCTCGGCGTGGCGGAGGGACCGCTGTTCCCGTTGGCATTCGCGATTGTTCGTCATAACTTCCCGGCGCATCTCCAGGCGCGCGCCACCATGCTGTGGCTATTGGGAACACCTGTCGGTGCCGCGATTGGTTTTCCGCTGTCCATTTGGCTGCTGAATACCTTCGGCTGGCAGAGCACCTTCTTTGTGATGGCGATGCTCACCGTGCCGGTACTGCTGTTTGTGCGCATTGGCCTGCGTGGGATCCGCCTCGATGCGAAACCGGCCACGTCACAGGCCTCTCAGGATGAACGACGTGCGGCGCGGCGCGAGCTGTTTGTCAGCCCGCACTTTTGGATCATATGCATCTTCAACATCGCTTTTCTCACCTACCTGTGGGGCATCAACGGCTGGCTGCCGGGCTACCTGATCAAAGGCAAAGGTATTCATCTTGAGCATGCGGGCTGGCTGTCATCGATGCCGTTCATCGCCATGCTGGCGGGTGAGGTGATTGGTGCCTGGCTCTCGGACAGGGTCGATAAGCGTGCGGCTGCCTGTTTTATTTCAATGGCAGGGGCGGCTATGGGGCTCACGGCCGTGATGCACCTCGATACTCCGCTGACCATTATCGCGGCGATGAGCTTCAGCACCTTCATGTGGGGTACCGGTGCGCCCAACATTTTCGCGCTGCTGGCAAAAGCGACCCATCCAAGGGTGAGCGCCACGGCGGGCGGCATTTTTAACGGGTTGGGAAACTTTGCGGGCGCGCTGTCGCCAGCGGTGATGGGCGCACTCATTGCCTTCACCCACAGCATGGATTCCGGGCTGATTTTTCTGGCGGTGATGGCGGCGGTGGGCTGCCTCCTGTTACTGCCGCTGCTGAGACGTTACTGAGGAGAATGTCATGACTGATTCAACCGTAACCCCTAAATCAGGCATCAAACCTGACCATCTGACCATGGAAGAGTGGATCGAGTCGCGCATTGCGCGTTTCGAAGGCCGTAAATACGACTGGAACGCGCTGAAGTTCCAGGCTGATTTTGACCCAAAATACCGCCGCGCGCAGATGCGCTATATCGGCACCGGGGCAACGGGCGTAGCGAACGACACCAACACCGTTCAGGCGGATCACTTTACCTTCTCCACCATGGTGCTGCCGTCGAAGTGCGAAGGGCCGCTTCACCTGCACGATGATGTAGAAGAGGTGTTCTTTATGCTTAAAGGGCAAATCACGCTGATGATTCAGGACGGCGACAGCTACACCGAAACCGTGCTGCGCGAGCGTGACCTGATTTCCGTTCCTGCGGGGATCTATCGCGGGCTGTTCAACCACGGCGAAGAAGAGGCGCTGATGTGCGTCATGCTGGGGACCAACAAGCCGGAAATCCCAACCTATCCGTCCGATCATCCGCTGTCGAAAGTGAAGCGGAACTAAGGGGGCACGATGACGGGTTTTCGTGAACAGGGAAGCGGCGTTCCGCTGATGCTGCTGCACGGTATCAGCTCCGGCGCGGCTTCCTGGCATAAGCAGATGGCGCTGAAGGGGTTTCGCGTGATGGCGTGGGACATGCCCGGTTATGGCGAAAGCCCGATGCTGGCAGTGGAGCGACCGAACGCCGGTGATTATGCCGATGCGCTGGCGGCGATGCTTGACAGGACTGGCGTCTGGCAGGTGGTGCTGGTGGGCCATTCTCTGGGGGCGCTGGTTGCCAGCGCCTTTGCGGCGAAGTACCCGGAGCGCGTGCTGTATCTGGTACTGGCGGATGCCGCGCAGGGCTACGGACAGGCAACACCGGAGCAGCGCGAGCAGGTTTGGCGCAGCCGTGAGCAGCAGATGGCGCTGGGCGGCGAAATCATGGCGCAAACCCGCGCCGCGAATCTGCTGCGCTCCGGCGCTCGGGTGGAGGATATCGCTACCGTCGCATCGGGGATGCGCAAGCTGCGTTCGGAAGGCTATCTCGCGGCGGCGTGGATGCTGGTACATGACGATATTCACGGCTGGCTGAAGCGCTATTCCGGCAGTTTTGAGGTCTGGTGCGGCGAGCAGGATGCCATTACCCAGCCTGAGCTGGTGCAGGGATTAGCGCTGCGTTATGGCATGCCCTTTATTGCCATTCTGCAGGCCGGGCACGCCAGCTATCTCGATAACGACAAGATTTTCAATCAACAGCTTTTACGCATTAACGAAGAGGTGCGCGATGAATGCACAAATTGAAGGGCGCATAGCGGTAGTCACCGGCGGTTCTTCTGGCATTGGCTTTGAAACCCTGCGCCTGCTGCTCGGTGAGGGAGCGAAGGTTGCTTTCTGTGGTCGCGACCAGGACCGGTTAGCCAGCGCGCATTCGGCGCTGCAAAACGAATATCCCCACGGGGAGATTTTTTCTTACCGCTGCGACGTGCTGAACGCCAGTGAGGTGCAGGCTTTTGCGGACGCTGTGAAAGCCCGCTTCGGCGCGGCGGACATGCTCATTAATAACGCCGGACAAGGTTACGTGGCGCACTTTCAGGACACTCCACGCGAGGCGTGGCTGCATGAAGCTGAGCTTAAGCTTTTCGGTGTGATTAACCCGGTGCAGGCGTTTCAGCCTTTGCTGGAACAGTCCGACATTGCCTCCATTACCTGCGTGAACTCGCTGCTGGCGCTGCAGCCAGAGGAACACATGATTGCCACCTCTGCCGCTCGTGCGGCGCTGTTGAATATGACGCTCACGCTTTCTAAAGAGCTGGTGAGCAAAGGCATCCGCGTGAATTCCATTTTGCTCGGCATGGTGGAATCCGGACAGTGGCAGCGCCGCTTTGAGAACCGCGCGGACAAACGTCAGAGCTGGCCGGAGTGGACTGCAGATATCGCCCGCAAACGCGGCATTCCTATGGCGCGCCTCGGCAAGCCGCAGGAGCCCGCGCATGCGCTGTTATTTCTGGCCTCGCCGCTGGCCTCATTTACCACCGGGGCTGCGCTGGACGTTTCCGGTGGCTTCTGCCGCCATCTGTAAGGACGCATCATGAAAAAGATCATGCTTATTGGTTTTGGTGCGATGGCACAGGCGGTGATTGAGCGCCTGCCAGATGGCGTCGCTATTGGCTGGATTGTGGCGCGTGAGTCGCATCATGCGGCGATTCGTCAGCGCTTTGGCGATGCGGTTGTCGCACTGAGTTCGCCGTCAGACTGCTTAGAAACGCCCGATCTGGTGCTGGAATGTGCCAGCCAGCAGGCGGTTGTGCAGTATGGCGAAGACGTTTTACGTCGCGGCTGGCATCTGGCAGTGATTTCTACCGGTGCGCTGGCAGATAGCGCGCTGGAACAGCGTCTGCACAGCGCGGGCGGCAAACTGACGCTGCTCTCCGGGGCGGTGGCGGGTATCGATGGTCTGGCGGCGGCGAAAGAGGGCGGGCTTGAGCGCGTCACCTATCAGTCACGCAAAAGCCCGGCCAGCTGGCGCGGGAGCTACGCCGAGGAGCTCATTGATCTGAATGCAGTGTCCCAGGCGCAAATCTTCTTTGAAGGCAGTGCTCGCGAGGCGGCGCGGTTGTTTCCAGCCAATGCCAACGTGGCAGCCACCGTGGCGCTCGGCGGTATCGGGATGGATGAGACGCGCGTTCAACTGATGGTCGACCCGGCGACAAAGCGCAACACTCACACGCTGCACGTCGAAGGCGTGTTCGGTGAATTCCACCTGGAACTGAGCGGCCTGCCGCTTGCCAGCAACCCGAAAACCTCCACCCTTGCGGCACTCAGTGCGGTACGCGCCTGCCGTGAACTGGCACAACGCTAAGGAGCCACCATGGATGAGCTAAAGATATTTATTGGCGGCCGCTGGCAACACGGTGGCGGAAACCTGGTGCAGAGCCTTTTCCCCGCCGACGGTTCGCTTAACGCCACACTGCACGCAGCAAGTCTTGATGATCTCCAGGATGCTATCGAAGCCGGAGAACGCGCGTGGCGCGATCCAACCTGGCGCAACAGCCTGCCGCATGCCCGCGCGAAGATCCTGCATAAGGTGGCGGATCTGATTGAATCCCGCGTGGATGAACTGGCGCGGATGCAAAGTCGCGATAACGGTAAGCCGCTGGCGGAAGCTCGCGGGCTGGTGATGAGCGCCGCGGGAACCGCACGCTACTTTGCTGCCGCCTGCGAGCTGCTGGAAGGGGAACTGCCGACGCCGCGCCAGCCTGATTTGCTGACGCTGAGCCGCTATGAACCGCTTGGCGTGGTGGCAGCCATCACGCCATGGAATTCACCGATTGCCAGCGAAATGCAAAAAGTCGCCCCGGCGATTGCTGCCGGTAACGCAGTGGTCCTCAAACCTGCAGAAGCCACGCCGCTGATGGCGCTGGAACTGGCGCGTATTTTTGAACAAGCAGGCCTGCCTGCCGGTCTGCTGAGCGTACTGCCGGGCAAAGGCTCGGTGATTGGCGATGCGCTGGCGCGCCACCCTAAGGTACGCAAAATATCTTTTACCGGGGGCACCACCACGGGCCGTCATCTGGCGCACATCGCGGCGGAAAAACTGATCCCTGCGTCGCTGGAGCTGGGGGGCAAATCCCCGACCATCGTGCTGGAAGACGCCGACCTCGAACAGGCAGCGCGTGGGATCTGCTATGGCATTTTTAGCTCGGCGGGGCAGGCGTGTATCGCAGGTTCGCGGCTGTTTATCCACGAGAGCCTTTACGCTCCGCTGATGGCGCGGCTGCTGGAATTAACGCGTGGTTTGCGCGTCGGGCATCCGTTTGTCGAGGGCACCCATATGGGGCCGTTGATCAACGATAAGCACCGTCAGAGCGTGCAGGAATATGTTGAGCTGGCGAAGCGTGAAGGAGGCCACGTGCTGTGCGGTGGAGAGAGCCCCGCCGATCCAAATCTGGCAAACGGCAGCTTCTTCCAGCCAACGATTATTGAAGGACTCACCAACAACGCGCGAGCCTGCCAGGAAGAGATCTTCGGCCCGGTGCTGGTAGCGATGCCGTTCAGCGATGAGGCCACGCTTATCCGCGAGGCTAACGACTCGGTTTACGGGCTGGCCGCGGGGATCTGGACTCGCGACACCGGTCGCGCACTGCGCTTAAGCGAACAGTTGGAAGCAGGAACGGTGTGGATTAACACCTACAAAGTTTTTGCGATTTCGACTCCGTTCGGAGGCTTTAAAGAGAGCGGTCTGGGCCGCGAAAAGGGTATTCAGGGGCTGAAAGCCTGGATGCAGCAAAAGAGTATTTATCTGGCGACGGGTAACGGCGTCAACCACTGGTGCGACTGAGAAAGGGTGTGCAATGAGCGAAATGATTACCGTCGGCGACGCCATCGCCAGAACGCTGGAACAGTATCAGGTTGAGGCCATCTACGGCGTCATCTCCATTCACAATTTGCCGATCGCGGATGCGGTGGGGCAGCGCGGCAACATCCGTTTTGTGCCGGCACGCGGCGAAGCGGGTTCCGTCACGATGGCGGATGCCCATGGACGTTTTTCCGGCCTGGGCGTGGCGCTAACCAGCACCGGTGCGGGCGCAGGTAACGCCGTGGGGGCGCTGGTCGAAGCGATGAATGCCTGCACGCCGCTGCTGCATCTGACCGGACAGGTAGAGAAGGCCTGGCTCGATGCTGATACCGGTTTTATCCATGAAACCCGCGATCAGCTGACCTTCCTGAAGGCCAGTTCGAAACGAGCCTACCGTATCAGCAATGCTCATCAGGCAATAGCCATCCTGCACAAAGCGATTCAGGAAGCGCAAACGCCGCCGTGCGGGCCGGTTTCTGTGGAAATCCCGATTGATATTCAGGGCGCGAAAATTCCGCTGTCGCTGGTAACGGCACCGGTGAAACCCTCTTCGGTTTCAACCGTTGATACTGCCGTTGTTGATGCGCTGTGGACGCAGCTTAAACAGGCGAAACAACCGCTTCTGTGGCTGGGCGGCGGTGCGCTGGAAAGCGTGGATGCGGTAAAAAGGTTGGCGGATGCGGGCATGACCGTTATCTCCAGCACCCACGCGCGCGGCGTGCTGCCGGACAGCCATCGCGCCAGCCTTCGGGCGTTTCATAACTCGCCGTCGGTTGAGGCGCTTATCGCCGGGTGCGATTTTACGCTGGTTGCCGGTTCACGCCTGCGCAGCAACGAAACCCGCTCATGGACGTTGGAGCTGCCGCATCCACGCGTGCAAATTGATATCGACCCGGCCGCGGCGAGCCGTAACTACATGATGGACAACACCGTTATTGCTGACTGCTCTGCGCTGTTAGCGGCGCTGGCGGCGAAAACGCAGGGGCGCGAATGGGGGGATGCTCAATGGGATGCTCAGGTGCAGGAGGCGGTAGCCAAAGCCGAGCAGGGGCTACGCGAACAATGCGGTGCCTACGCGAAACTCAACGATGCTATCGAAAAGACGCTGCCGAAGGATGGTCTGCTGGTGCGCGATATCACCGTGTCCGGCAGCCTGTGGGGCAGCCGACTGTTCCGCGCCAACGGCCCGCTGATGAACATTCACTCTCTGGCCGGGGCGATTGGTATGGGCCTGCCGATGGCGATTGGCACCGCCATTGCGAATCCACAGCGTAAGGTGGTTGGGCTGGTCGGGGACGGTGGCCTGAGCCTGAATTTGGGTGAACTGGCGACGCTGGCGCAGGAGAAGGCCAACGTGACGCTGCTGGTGATGAACGACGGCGGTTACGGCGTGATGCGCGGCATTCAGGATAAATATTTTGGCGGGCGGCAATATTATAACGAGCTGCATACGCCGGACTTTACCCAACTGGCGCAGGCCATCGGCCTGCAGGCGTGGAGCATTGAGCGGGCGGAGGATTTTGATTCGGTGATGACGGAGGCGCTTTCCATGCCGGGGCCGTCGGTAGTGGAGGTGCGGATGGGGCAGATTGGCGCTCTGAAGTTTGCCGGGCCGCCGCAGAAGACGCTGTACTAAGACGACTTTATTGCCCGGCAGCGCTGCGCCACCGGGCATTCATGGTTTACTGGATCCCGTCCGCTTTCATGCGATCGCGAATATGCTGAGCGCGTTCGTCGGAAGCAGGGTGATCGTCAAGCATTGAGCTTTGACGTCCCGCTTCCAGCTTCGCCAGCTTCTCAAAGCTGGTCGCCAGGCCAACCGGGTTGATCCCACGTTTGCGCAACAGATCGTAAGAATAGTCATCCGCTTCGGATTCCTGACGCTGGGAGAACTGAGCGTTCACCAGTTTCTCGCCAAGATCGCCGAGCTGCGACTGCGACAGGCTGCCAATCATGCCGCCAGCAGAGGCCGCCGCAACGCGAACCGCGTTGGTGCCAAGCTGAACCTGCATGCCTTTCTTCACGTGACCCAGCGCGACGTGACCCATTTCATGGCCGATCACCGCTTCCACTTCGTTGTCGTTCATGATGTCCATCAGGCCGCTGTAGACGCGAATACAGCCGTTGGCCATCGCGAAGGCGTTCACGTCCTTGGTGACATACACCTTGTAGTTCACCGGCTGGCCGTTGATGTTATCCCCCAGCGCGGCGGCGATGGTGTTCAGGCGCTTAGCGTAGTCGCTTCCGGGCTGAGCAATCGTCGCTTTGCTGTCCATGTCTTTACAGGCCTGGTCGCTTAAGGCTTTCACCTGAGCGTCACTCAGGGTATAGGCCTGAAAAGCTTCGGCGCCGGAGCTCATCAGACCGTTTGAATCCATGTTCTGACAGCCAGTCAGAACGCCAGCTATCCCAAAGGCTAACAATGCTGAGTGCAGTTTCATCTTTATTATTCCGTTTCCAGGCTGTCGCCATTATCTGAATTATGCTGCCGGGCTAAGTGACCAGGCTGAATCAAAGTATAAAGAAAATAATAAGAAGGGCGTGAGGGGATTGCGCAACGTCCAGGCACATTCCAGAGATTTCCCAGGCAGCGCGCGGATGCTCCATGTACATGGCCTGCCGCTTGGGTTACATTGTTCACACTTTTTCCGGCGTAGCCCAAAACGCGCGGTCGTCAAGCCGTTTTGTGCATGGCCTTCAACAGTCCGATCTGGAGTCAAAATGTCCTCACGTAAAGAGCTTGCTAATGCTATTCGTGCGCTGAGCATGGACGCAGTACAGAAAGCCAAATCCGGCCACCCGGGTGCGCCTATGGGTATGGCTGACATTGCCGAAGTCCTGTGGCGTGATTTCCTGAACCACAACCCGCAGAACCCATCCTGGGCTGACCGCGACCGCTTCGTGCTGTCCAACGGCCACGGTTCTATGCTGATCTATAGCCTGCTGCACCTCACCGGCTACGATCTGCCAATGTCTGAGCTGATGAACTTCCGTCAGCTGCACTCCAAAACCCCAGGTCACCCGGAAGTGGGTTATACCGCTGGTGTAGAAACCACCACCGGTCCGCTGGGTCAGGGCATTGCAAACGCTGTGGGCATGGCTATCGCTGAGAAAACGCTGGCTGCGCAGTTCAACCGTCCAGGTCACGACATCGTCGATCACTTCACCTATGCCTTTATGGGTGACGGCTGCATGATGGAAGGCATCTCCCACGAAGTGTGCTCCCTGGCGGGTACCCTGAAGCTGGGCAAACTGGTGGCGTTCTATGACGACAACGGTATCTCCATCGACGGTCACGTTGAAGGTTGGTTCACTGATGACACCGCGAAACGCTTTGAAGCCTACGGCTGGCACGTGGTGCGTGGCGTAGACGGTCACGATGCGGACGCGATCAAACGCGCAGTTGAAGAAGCACGTAAAGTTACCGACAAACCGTCCCTGCTGATGTGCAAAACCATCATCGGTTTCGGTTCTCCGAACAAAGCCGGTACCCACGATTCCCACGGCGCCCCGCTGGGTGATGCAGAAATTGCACTGACTCGTGAGCAGCTTGGCTGGAAATACGGTCCGTTCGAAATCCCGTCTGAAATCTATGCTCAGTGGGATGCGAAAGAAGCAGGTCAGGCGAAAGAAGCCGCGTGGAACGAGAAGTTTGCTGCCTACGCGAAAGCCTTCCCACAGGAAGCTGCTGAATATACCCGCCGTATGAAAGGCGACATGCCGTCTGATTTCGACGCTAAAGCGAACGAATTCATCGCTAAGCTGCAGGCTAATCCGGCGAAAATCGCCAGCCGTAAAGCTTCCCAGAACGCTATCGAAGCGTTTGGTCCGCTGCTGCCAGAGTTCCTCGGCGGTTCCGCTGACCTGGCGCCTTCTAACCTGACTCTGTGGTCTGGTTCTAAAGCGATCAACGAAGACACCGCGGGTAACTACATCCATTACGGTGTGCGCGAATTCGGTATGACCGCAATCGCCAACGGTATCTCTCTGCACGGTGGTTTCCTGCCGTACACTTCTACCTTCCTGATGTTCGTGGAATATGCGCGTAACGCCGTGCGTATGGCTGCGCTGATGAAACAGCGTCAGGTGCTGGTCTACACCCACGACTCCATCGGTCTGGGCGAAGATGGCCCTACTCACCAGCCAGTAGAGCAGGTGGCTTCCCTGCGCGTAACGCCAAACATGAGCACATGGCGTCCATGTGACCAGGTTGAATCCGCAGTGGCGTGGAAATACGGCGTTGAGCGTCATGACGGCCCAACCGCTCTGATCCTCTCCCGTCAGAACCTGGCGCAGCAGGACCGTACCGAGCAGCAGCTGAAAGACATCGCTCGCGGTGGCTACGTGCTGAAAGATTGTGCCGGTCAGCCGCAGGTGATCTTCATCGCTACCGGTTCCGAAGTCGAACTGGCTGTGACAGCGTGGGATCAGCTCTCTGCAGAAGGCGTTAAAGCGCGGGTGGTTTCCATGCCGTCTACTGACGCGTTCGACAAGCAGGATGCCGCGTACCGTGAATCCGTACTGCCAAAAGCTGTTTCTGCACGCGTGGCAGTAGAAGCGGGTATCGCGGACTACTGGTTCAAATACGTAGGCCTGAACGGCGCAATCGTGGGCATGACCACCTTCGGCGAATCTGCTCCGGCAGAGCTGCTGTTCGAAGAGTTCGGCTTCACCGTGGCGAACGTTGTGGCGAAAGCGAAAGAACTGCTGTAATCGCCTCTCTGCCCGGTGGCGTTCACGCTTACCGGGCTGACGAAAGGCACTAAATACAGGCCGGGTAAGCGCAAGTTTAACCCGGCTTTTTTGTATCCGTTATTCCTGCACGATGTGAAATCAGTGTGAATTATTCCACTTAAAATGTGATGTGTGTCATATAGCGGGCGACTCACGCTGGACAACCATTCCTTTTATTCCGCGCTTCGCTTATTCTAGCTGAAGCGTTTCAGTCGATTAAATGTTCGACAAATAATCAATCAGTCGCAGTTTGTGACAGCAAAGATTCCCTTCCTGATGAGGCTGCATTACGCTTTCAGCACTCAAATCCAGGGAAAGCTTTGCAGGAGACTTATGACCGTACGCGTAGCGATTAATGGTTTCGGTCGCATTGGACGTAACGTGGTTCGTGCTTTGTATGAATCCGGGCGTCGCGCAGAAATCACCGTGGTGGCAATCAACGAACTGGCGGATGCTGCGGGCATCGCGCATTTGTTGAAATACGACACCAGCCACGGACGCTTTGCCTGGGATGTTCGCCAGGAGCGGGAACAGCTGTTTGTCGGCGATGATGCCATCCGCCTGCTGCATGAGCCTTCAATTGATGCTCTGCCGTGGCGCGAACTGGGCGTGGATGTGGTACTCGACTGTACCGGCGTTTACGGAACGCGAGCCGACGGTGAAGCTCATCTGGCGGCTGGCGCGAAAAAAGTGCTCTTTTCACATCCTGGCAGCAACGATCTCGACGCCACCGTGGTGTACGGCGTGAATCATCACGAGCTGCAAAGCACACACCGCATTGTTTCGAACGCTTCCTGCACCACCAACTGCATTATTCCCGTCATTAAACTGTTAGACGATGCCTGGGGCATTGAATCCGGAACGGTGACGACGATTCACTCTGCGATGCACGATCAGCAGGTGATTGACGCCTATCATTCCGATCTGCGTCGCACCCGGGCGGCCAGCCAGTCGATCATTCCGGTGGATACCAAACTGGCGGCAGGCATTACCCGAATTTTTCCGCAGTTTAATGACCGTTTTGAAGCGATTGCAGTACGAGTGCCGACAATTAACGTCACGGCGATTGATCTCAGCGTGACGGTGAAAAATCCAGTAAAAGCCTGTGAAGTCAACCAGTTGCTGCAAAAAGCGGCACTGGGGGCATTTCATGGTATAGTTGACTATACGGAATTACCGTTAGTCTCAATCGATTTTAACCACGATCCGCACAGTGCCATTGTTGATGGTACGCAGACGCGGGTCAGCGGTGCGCACCTGATCAAAACGCTGGTCTGGTGTGATAATGAATGGGGTTTCGCTAACAGAATGCTCGACACCACGTTAGCGATGGCCACTACAGGTTTCAGGTAAGGCGCAACTGCGTCTGCAAAACTTTATGAATCAATGAGAGGATTCACCATGTCTGTAATTAAGATGACCGATCTGGATCTGGCTGGTAAACGCGTTTTCATCCGTGCCGATCTGAACGTTCCGGTAAAAGACGGTAAAGTAACCAGCGACGCGCGTATCCGTGCTTCCCTGCCAACCATCGAGCTGGCCCTGAAACAGGGTGCGAAAGTGATGGTGACTTCTCACCTGGGTCGTCCGACTGAAGGTGAATACAACGAAGAATTCTCTCTGCTGCCAGTTGTTAACTATCTGAAAGACAAACTGTCTAACCCGGTTCGCCTGGTCAAAGATTACCTGGACGGCGTTGAAGTGGCTGCCGGTGAGCTGGTGGTTCTGGAAAACGTTCGCTTTAACAAAGGCGAGAAGAAAGACGACGAAGCACTGTCCAAAAAATACGCGGCGCTGTGCGACGTGTTCGTGATGGATGCTTTCGGTACTGCACACCGTGCGCAGGCTTCCACCCACGGTATCGGTAAATTCGCTGACGTAGCTTGTGCTGGTCCTCTGCTGGCCGCTGAGCTGGACGCACTGGGCAAAGCGCTGGGTAATCCTGCTCGCCCAATGGTGGCAATCGTTGGTGGTTCTAAAGTTTCCACTAAGCTGACCGTTCTGGATTCTCTGTCCAAAATCGCTGACCAGCTGATCGTCGGTGGCGGCATCGCTAACACCTTCGTTGCCGCTCAGGGCCACAACGTGGGCAAATCGCTGTACGAAGCTGACCTGGTTGACGAAGCTAAGCGTCTGCTGACTACTTGCGATATCCCAGTCCCAACTGACGTTCGCGTAGCGACCGAGTTCTCTGAAACTGCTGCCGCTACCCTGAAATCTGTTAACGACATCAAAGATGAAGAGCAGATCCTGGACCTGGGCGACGTTTCTGCACAGAAACTGGCTGAAATCCTGAAAAACGCCAAAACTATTCTGTGGAATGGTCCGGTTGGCGTATTTGAGTTCCCTAACTTCCGTAAAGGGACTGAAATCGTGGCTAACGCTATCGCAGACAGCGAAGCGTTCTCCATCGCAGGCGGCGGCGACACTCTGGCTGCTATCGATCTGTTCGGTATTGCTGACAAGATCTCCTACATCTCCACTGGCGGCGGCGCATTCCTCGAATTCGTGGAAGGCAAAGTTCTGCCGGCAGTAGCGATGCTCGAAGAGCGCGCTAAGAAGTAAGACATTGAGGGCAGGGAAACCTGCCCCTTTTTCAGCGCGCTTTCAGGCACGCACCTTTTTTTCGGCTGAAGATACAGGACTACGTAACATGTCTAAAATTTTTGATTTCGTAAAACCAGGCGTCATCACTGGCGACGACGTACAGAAAGTTTTCCAGGTAGCTAAAGAAAACAACTTCGCTCTGCCAGCAGTAAACTGCGTCGGTACCGACTCCATCAACGCCGTTCTGGAAACTGCTGCCAAAGTTAAAGCTCCGGTTATCGTTCAGTTCTCTAACGGTGGCGCTGCATTCATCGCTGGTAAAGGCGTGAAAACTGACGTTCCTCAGGGCGCGGCTATCCTGGGCGCAATCTCTGGTGCACACCACGTTCATCAGATGGCTGAGCACTACGGTGTTCCGGTTATCCTGCACACTGACCACTGCGCGAAGAAACTGCTGCCGTGGATCGACGGCCTGCTGGACGCTGGCGAAAAACACTTCGCTGCTACCGGTAAACCACTGTTCTCTTCTCACATGATCGACCTGTCTGAAGAGTCTCTGGAAGAGAACATCGAGATCTGCTCCAAATACCTGGCTCGTATGGCCAAAATGGGCATGACTCTGGAAATCGAACTGGGTTGCACCGGCGGCGAAGAAGACGGTGTGGACAACAGCCACATGGACGCTTCTGCTCTGTACACTCAGCCAGAAGACGTTGACTACGCTTACACCAAACTGAACGCAATCAGCCCACGCTTCACCATCGCTGCTTCCTTCGGTAACGTACACGGTGTTTACAAGCCAGGTAACGTGGTTCTGACCCCGACCATCCTGCGTGATTCTCAGGAATTCGTTTCCAAGAAACACAACCTGCCGCACAACAGCCTGAACTTCGTCTTCCACGGCGGTTCCGGTTCTTCTGCTCAGGAAATCAAAGATTCCGTAAGCTACGGCGTAGTGAAAATGAACATCGATACCGATACCCAATGGGCAACCTGGGACGGCATCCTGAACTACTACAAAACCAACGAAGCTTACCTGCAAGGCCAGCTGGGCAACCCGAAAGGCGAAGACCAGCCGAACAAGAAATACTACGATCCACGCGTATGGCTGCGTGCTGCACAGAGCAGCATGATCGTACGTCTGGAGCAGGCATTCAAAGAACTGAACGCGGTTGACGTTCTGTAATCTCTGAAGCTGAGTTCTGCCTGAAGCCCGCTTAACAGCGGGCTTTTTTATTGCCTTTTCAACAGGCTAATTTGTTTAATTCTGTGATCTGTTTGGCATTACGGACGTTTCTTGTTTACCCTTAACACACTGCGCTTACGCAGAATGATCGAATTTTGTGTTCCCATTTGGGTTGCTAAAAGGATTAACAGATGGAAGATTTGAACGTTGTCGACAGTATTAATCATGCGGGCTCATGGCTGGTGCGCAACCAGGCGCTGCTGCTGAGCTATGCGGTGAATATCGTCGCCGCCATCGCCATTGTTATTATCGGGATGATTATTGCCCGTGTGGTATCCAACACGGTGAATCGCCTGATGCGTGCGCGTCAGCTGGATGCCACGGTGGCAGATTTTCTGTCTGCGATGCTGCGCTATGCGATTATCGCTTTTACCCTGATTGCCGCGCTGGGTCGCGTCGGCGTGCAGACCGCATCGGTGATTGCCGTTCTCGGTGCCGCCGGTCTGGCCGTTGGTCTGGCTCTGCAAGGGTCACTGTCTAACCTTGCGGCCGGTGTGCTGCTGGTGATGTTCCGCCCGTTCCGTGCCGGTGAATACGTTGACCTGGGCGGCGTTGCCGGGACAGTGCTCAGCGTGCAAATTTTCTCCACTACCATGCGCACGGCGGATGGCAAAATTGTGGTCGTGCCGAACGGTAAAATCATCGCCGGGAATATCATTAACTTCTCCCGTGAACCCGTACGCCGTAACGAATTTATCATCAGCGTGGCTTACGATGCCGATATTGATCAGGTGAAACAGCTGCTGACAACTATCATCGAATCCGATGAGCGCATCATCAAAGATCGTGAAATGACCGTGCGTCTGAACGAGCTGACACCTTCCTGCGTGAATTTCGTGGTGCGTACCTGGAGCAAAAGCAGCGACCTGCAGAACGTTTACTGGGATGTGCTGGAACGCGTTAAGCGTGATTTCGATGCCAACGGTATCGGCTTCCCACACCCGCAGATGGATGTGAACTTCAAGCGCGCGAACTCTGCTTCGCAATCTGCGTAACTGTCATTGCTTAACAAAGGCCTGCCATGCGCAGGCCTTTTTTGTTGCTACGGTTTTTATCATTATTAGCTGTTTTAATATGGGATTAATATTATCCATTTCCGCTAATGACGCGCCCGCGCTATAGTCTCGCCATTAACAGACCTTTAGCGAGATATAAATCGTGTTATCTTATTATTTTCAAGGGCTTGCTCTTGGTGCGGCGATGATCCTGCCGCTCGGTCCGCAAAACGCATTCGTGATGAACCAGGGCATTCGCCGCCAGTATCACATCATGATCGCTTTTCTCTGTGCGCTCAGCGATATGGTGCTTATCTGCGCCGGTGTCTTTGGCGGCAGCGCGCTGCTGATGCAGTCACCGTGGCTGATGGCCGCGGTTACCTGGGGTGGTGTCGCCTTCCTGCTGTGGTACGGATTTGGTGCGCTGAAAACGGCGATGGGCAGCAATCTGGAACTTGCCAGCGCTGAGGTGATGAAGCAGGGGCGCTGGAAGATCATCGTCACCATGCTGGCGGTGACCTGGCTTAACCCCCATGTTTATCTCGATACTTTTGTGGTGCTGGGCAGCCTTGGCGGGCAGTTGGACGTTGAACCGAAACGCTGGTTTGCTCTTGGAACCATCAGCGCCTCGTTCCTGTGGTTCTTTGGTCTGGCGCTGCTGGCCGCCTGGCTTGCCCCGCGTCTGCGTACCGCTCGCGCTCAGCGGATCATCAATTTGCTGGTAGGGCTGGTGATGTGGTTTATCGCGTTCCAGCTGGCGAAAGAGGGCATCTCCCACGTTCACGCCTTGTTCAACTAAGTCTTATCTTATGGACATTTAGCGCTCAGAGTCTAAGCTTGCAGGCATGCGCCCTGTTTCGGGTGAATACGTAACAAGGAGGAACGACGGTGAAATTTAAAGTGATGGCCCTGGCGGCATTAGTAGGATTTGGCACGGTGTCGGTACAGGCAAACGAATTGCCGGATGGTCCGCACATTGTCACCTCAGGTATGGCGAGCGTGGATGCGGTTCCTGATATCGCTACCCTGGCGATTGAAGTGAACGTGGCGGCGAAAGATGCTGCATCAGCCAAGAAACAGGCTGACGATCGCGTTGCGCAATACCTCTCTTTCCTGGAGCAGAACGGCGTTGCCAAGAAAGATATCGCCTCCGCCAACCTGCGCACCCAGCCGGACTATGACTATAAGGATGGCAAAAGCATCCTGAAAGGCTACCGCGCAGTGCGTACCGTTCAGGTTACTCTGCGTCAGCTCGACAAACTGAACTCACTGCTGGACGGCGCGCTGAAGGCGGGTCTGAACGAAGTGCGTTCCGTTTCCCTGGGCGTTGCGCAACCGGATCAGTATAAGGATAAAGCCCGTAAAGCGGCCATCGATGATGCCGTGCATCAGGCCAAAGAGCTGGCTGCAGGCTTTAATGCCAAACTGGGTCCGGTTTACAGCGTGCGTTATCACGTGTCGAACTATCAGCCGAGCCCAATGGTACGGATGATGAAAGCCGCCGCTCCGGCCGCCGACTCCGCTCAGGAAACCTATGAGCAGCCGACCATTCAGTTTGACGATCAGGTTGACGTGGTCTTCCAGCTTGAGCCGACTCAGAGCCAGTCTCAACCGGCAGCTCCGGCCCAGCCTGAGAAAAAAGCGGAGTAAACCGCAGGCACAAAAAAGCCCCGACGATTCGGGGCTTTTCTTTTTTAATCCTGCCTCAACACCTTATGCCCGTATTCCAGCAGCGCATCGGTGACCCGGCGCATCATCCGGCTTTCCGGCGCAAAGCGGTGCCAGTAGAGCATCCGGCGCTGGAACAGACCCGGCGTCAGGTCAATCAGCTCACCGCTTGCCAGCTCGCGCTCAATTTGCAGATGAGGGATCATACAGCAGGTGGTTCCCTGACGCGCCAGCTGCACGAAGGCTTCTGACGAGTTAACGATGTGGCAGGGCACGCTGCCCGGCGGCAGATCAAAGTTCTGCTGTAAAAACGCCTGATGCATATCGTCCAGATGATCGAACGCCACCACCGGCGCTTTCAGCAGCGCTGAGCGGGTGACGCCGTTAGGGAAGTAGCGTTGCGCAAACGACTTCGAGGCGACAAACAGGTAATCGAGTGCGCCTAGCTGATCGACGAGGCAGCTTGGCAGGGCCTGAGGCTGGATACTCACTGCGCCCACCACTTCACCGCGACGCAGACGTTCCTGAGTTCGGGTTTCATCTTCCACCTGAAGATTCAGGCGAATAGGGGAGTCAGAAAGCACCGTGGAAAGCGCTGGTAACAGCCAGGTTGCCAGACTGTCGGCGTTGACCGCCAGCGACAGCAGCAGCGGCGTGGAGCCGGTTTGCTCATCGCCCAGCCACTCTTCTTCCAGCAGTTCCACCTGACGCAGCAGCGCCAGCAGTTTCTGCCCTTGTTCAGTAGGGCGAGGCGGCACGGTGCGCACCAGCAGCGGCTGGCCGAACATATTTTCCAGCTGTTTAATACGCTGAGAGACGGCGGACTGGGTAATACACAGCTTTTGTGCGGCGCGTTCAAACCCGCGTTCCCGAATGACCGCATCCAGTGCCTGGAGTGTTCTGTAGTCCGGACGTTTCATGTGTTCTGACTGGCTCCTCATCTTTGTTAACCCGCACTATGACATAAATTTACGTTTGATACAGGGTCAAATTGGCGCATTCGACCCAGGTGTGACAAGGACATTTCTGGCGTGAATGGTCTATAATGCGCGGCATCTCATCACATCACAGGCAAAAAACCATGACGCAGGATGAACTGAAAAAAGCAGTGGGTTGGGCAGCACTTCAGTATGTACAACCAGGCACTATCGTTGGCGTGGGTACCGGTTCGACCGCCGCTCACTTTATTGATGCGCTGGGGACCATGAAAGGTCAGATTGAAGGAGCGGTGTCCAGTTCAGATGCTTCGACCGAGAAGCTCAAAAGCTTAGGCATTCACGTGTTTGATCTGAATGAAGTGGATCGTCTGGGGATTTACGTGGACGGTGCTGATGAGATTAACGATCACATGCAGATGATCAAAGGCGGCGGTGCGGCACTGACCCGCGAAAAGATCATCGCTTCAGTCGCAGACAAATTCATTTGTATCGCCGATGCTTCCAAGCAGGTTCCTATCCTCGGCAAATTCCCGCTGCCGGTGGAAGTGATCCCGATGGCTCGCAGCGCTGTAGCCCGTGAACTGGTGAAGCTGGGCGGACGTCCTGAATATCGCCAGAACGTGGTGACGGATAACGGGAACGTGATCCTCGACGTGCACGGTCTGGAAATTCTCGATGCGATCGCGCTGGAAAACACAATCAACGGTATTCCAGGTGTAGTGACCGTTGGGCTGTTCGCCAATCGTGGCGCGGATGTGGCGCTGATTGGCACCGCCGACGGCGTGAAAACCATCGTCAAATAATTCCCCGGGGGCGGTTCCTGCCCCCGTAAAAAATTTTCACCAGGCCAAATTTGGTGACTTGTGTCACACAATGCGGTCACATCTGATTTACTCGCTACTCACTTCCTGCCGCCCAGCATTTTATGCTGTTATTTCCCGTTGTATGAGTTTTCCTCAGGACGCCGACGCAAACGTTCATATTGCTGCAACAGTATTTTTTGATATGTTGCTGGAGTGGACGTTAGTTCACCACAACATCGATACAAGACAGACAGGGCGGGGAAATGACTAAGGTATCACTGGAAAAAGACAAGATTAAGTTTCTGCTGGTGGAAGGCGTGCATCAGAAAGCCGTCGATAATCTGCGTGCAGCAGGCTACAGCAATATTGAATTTCACAAAGGCGCGCTCGACGCTGAGCAGCTGAAAGAGTCGATCCGTGATGCCCATTTCATCGGCCTGCGATCCCGCACCCACCTGACGGAAGAGATCATCCAGGCGGCGGAAAAGCTGGTTGCTATCGGCTGCTTCTGTATCGGTACCAATCAGGTCGATCTGGACGCTGCGGCCAGACGCGGTGTGCCGGTCTTTAACGCACCGTTTTCCAATACCCGTTCCGTAGCGGAGCTGGTGATCGGCGAGCTGCTGCTGCTGCTGCGCGGCATCCCGGAAGCGAACGCCAAAGCGCACCGTGGGATCTGGAACAAGCTTGCTGCCGGGAGCTATGAAGCTCGTGGTAAAAAGCTGGGGATCATTGGCTACGGTCATATCGGGACTCAGCTGGGCATTCTGGCGGAATCGCTGGGGATGCACGTTTACTTCTACGACATCGAAAACAAACTGCCGCTGGGCAACGCTACCCAGATCCAGCATCTTTCTGACCTGCTAAACATGAGCGATGTGGTCAGCCTGCACGTGCCAGAAAATGCCTCCACGAAGAACATGATGGGCGCAGAAGAGCTGTCGCTGATGAAACCTGGCTCACTGCTAATCAACGCCGCGCGCGGTACCGTGGTCGATATCCCGGCGCTGTGTGATGCGCTGGCGCGTAAGCATCTTGCTGGCGCGGCAATTGACGTGTTCCCGACGGAGCCAGCAACCAACAGCGATCCGTTTACCTCGCCGCTGTGCGAATTCGACAACGTGATCCTGACGCCGCACATTGGCGGCTCCACTCAGGAAGCGCAGGAAAACATCGGTCTGGAAGTGGCGGGCAAGCTGGCGAAATACTCCGACAACGGCTCAACGCTCTCTGCGGTGAACTTCCCGGAAGTGTCTTTGCCGCTGCACGGCGGTCGTCGTCTGCTGCATATCCATGAGAACCGTCCAGGTGTGCTGACGGCGATTAACCAGATTTTCGCCGAGCAGGGCGTGAACATCGCCGCACAGTATCTGCAAACCACCCCGCAGATGGGCTACGTGGTTATCGATATTGAAGCGGAAGACGATGTGGCTGAAAAAGCGCTGCTGAGCATGAAGGCGATTCCGGGGACTATCCGCGCTCGCTTGCTTTACTGATTGCTCGCTGCTCCGGACAATTCCCTCTCCCTTGAGGGAGAGGGTTAGGGAGAGGGGGAAAGGTCCCCAACAAACTCTCCCTTCACCAGCTCCAGATTTTCGAAGGCGTCACCACCGCAGGCAACGGAATATCCCACTTCTCGACCGGGAGCTGCTCCACCTGCTGACAGTCGTGAGCATAGCCCACCGGATGCAGATCATACTGCTGCCAGTTTTGTAGCGTCCGATCATAAAACCCACCGCCCATGCCAAGCCGCTGGCCCTGAGTGTCAAAAGCTACTAACGGGGTAATCAGCACGTCCAGTTCGCTGAGCGGTAACACTTCACGCACATCAAGCTTTGGCTCCTGAATTTTCAGGCGATTGGTCACCAGCTGCGACTGCGGATGGTAGCGCAGGAACAGCAAATTGCCGGGGCTGAACGGATGGAGTACGGGCAAGTATACCTGTTTTCCGCTCTGCCAGAGCTGGTCGATTAGCGGTTGTGTATCCAGCTCGCCATCAAAAGAAAGAAACAATGCCACGCTTCGCGCCATCACCACCGGGGCGTACGCCATCATGCGGGCTGCGGCCTGTTCGGCTGACTGAATTTGCTGTTCTGGTCTTAATGCACGACGCTGTTGCCGGATGCTCTGGCGAATCTGTTGTCTGGCTGAGGATGTTGCCGAAGGTATTGTCATGATAGAGGAAGAAAGGTAGGGAATCTCCGAGATGCCGCCGCAGGCTGTAACCCTTGAACCCTTGGTTCAAGGTGAATGTGTCGTCATGGTTTTAAGGCTTCTCGGACGAACCGAGCATGCTCACCAACCGTGGAGCGCCACATTCTGTTGGTATGAAATATCGGCTCAGGGGACTGGC
This sequence comes from Enterobacteriaceae bacterium 89, assembly GCA_014156375.1. GTDB lineage: Bacteria > Pseudomonadota > Gammaproteobacteria > Enterobacterales > Enterobacteriaceae > Scandinavium. The sequence continues at coordinate 400,826 of RQJH01000005.1, forward strand.
CCGCTTGCGAACATCTCAGAGAAATTTTGTCTTCAGGGTCACTCTACCATAGTTAACCATGAAGTGTTATTCAAACGTGGAACCTGTTTTATCGGAGATGCGACCCTGATCAAGTAAAGCCTGTTCAATGGTCTGCTGGAGCATCCGAATTCGGGTTTCCATACTGGCAGCGTAATCACGCGTTTTCGCTCGTTCCTGCGTCAGCTCGTAGCTGATATTGAGGGCGGCGATAAACACCAGCTGCTCGGTATTTGTGACTCTAGTGCGTTCTTTCAGATCTTGCAACCGCTGATTCAGATCGTCCGCAGCCTGATTAAGGGCATCCCTTTGTTCAGGCGGGCAATTCACTCGCAGTGAACGGCCAAAAATTTGGATATCGACGGGTTCTGCAGACATGCCACCTTCCTGCTGTTTGACTGCGCTACCTCCACCGCCCGCACCGGGGCCCGCGAAGGGGCGACACTATAGCTACCCCGGTGTGAACATACAAGCCCTTTTCTGGTTCACCAGGGTCCAAAGTGGTAGCATAACATGAACTTCCCTCCAACGACGACGAATGCGCATGTCTATACAGAACGAAATGCCTGGTTACAACGATGTGAACCAGTTACTTAATCAGCAGGGAGTGGGCTTAACGGCGGCAGAAATGCACGGCCTGATCAGCGGCATACTGTGCGGCGGCAACAAAGACAGCAGCTGGCTACCGCTGATCCATGACCTCACCAACGAAGGCATGGCTTTTGGTCACGAACTTGCCGAAGTGCTACGTAAAATTCACGCCACCACCAGTGACGCTCTGGAAGATGAAGGTTTCCAGTTCCAGCTGTACATGCCTGACGGTGATGACGTCAGCGTGTTTGACCGCGCCGACGCGCTTGCAGGCTGGGTGAATCACTTCCTGCTGGGCCTGGGCGTGACTCAGCCGAAGCTGGATAAAGTGAAAGGCGAAACCGGCGAAGCGATTGACGATCTGCGTAATATTGCCCAGCTTGGCTACGACGAAGATGAAGATCAGGAAGAGCTGGAGATGTCGCTGGAAGAGATCGTCGAGTACGTCCGCGTTGCGGCTCTGCTGTGCCACGAATCTTTTGGGCGTCCGCAGCCAACCGCACCGGAAATTCGCAAACCAACCTTACACTAAAAATAAGAATGCTCTGGAGGGGATCATGACTCAGCAGGAATACCTTCAGCGTCGGCAGAAGCTGCTGGCGCAAATGCCATCGGGCAGCGCGGCACTGATTTTCGCCGCCCCGGAAGCGATCCGCAGTGCGGACACAGAGTATCCGTACCGCCAAAGCAGTGACTTCAGCTATTTCACCGGTTTTCATGAACCGGAAGCGCTGCTGGTGCTGATCAAAAGTGATGATACCCATAATCACAGCGTTCTTTTTAATCGTGTTCGCGACCTGACGGCGGAAATCTGGTTTGGACGTCGCCTGGGGCAAGAGGCTGCCCCTGCGAAGCTGGGAGTGGATCGCGCGCTGGCCTTTGATGAAATCGATGAACAGCTGTATCAGCTGTTAAACGGCCTCGATGCGGTGTACCACGCGCAGGGTGAATATGACTACGCTGACACGATTGTCTTCAGCGCGCTCGACAAACTGCGTAAGGGCTCACGCCAGAATCTGAAAGCGCCATCGGCGATGGTGGACTGGCGTCCGCTGGTGCACGAAATGCGTCTGTTTAAATCGGCTGAAGAAATTGCCGTAATGCGCCGAGCCGGAGAAATCTCCGCGCTGGCCCATACCCGCGCGATGGAAAAATGTCAGCCGGGCATGTTCGAATATCAGCTTGAAGGCGAAATTCTCCACGAATTCACCCGCCACGGCGCGCGCTACCCGTCTTACAACACCATCGTGGGCGGCGGTGATAACGGCTGTATTCTGCACTACACCGAAAATGAATCCGCATTGCGCGATGGCGATTTGGTGCTGATTGATGCCGGCTGTGAATATCAGGGGTATGCGGGTGATATCACGCGTACCTTCCCGGTTAACGGCAAATTCACCCCGGCGCAGCGCGAGATTTACGACATCGTGCTGGAGTCGCTGGAAACGGCGCTGAAGCTTTATCGTCCGGGCACGACTATGCAGGAAGTGACGGGGGAAGTGGTACGCATCATGGTGACCGGGCTGGTTGAGCTTGGCATTCTGCACGGCGAGATTGATCAGCTGATTACCGACAACGCGCATCGCAAATTCTTTATGCATGGCCTTAGCCACTGGCTGGGCATGGACGTGCATGACGTTGGCCACTACGGTCCTGATCGCTCCCGCGTGCTGGAGCCAGGAATGGTGCTGACGGTTGAGCCGGGACTGTATATCGCCCCGGATGCCGACGTGCCTGAAGCGTATCGCGGCATTGGCATTCGTATCGAAGATGACATTGTGATCACCGCAAGCGGCAATGAAAACCTGACCGCCAGCGTGGTGAAAAAAGCCGATGACATTGAGGCGCTGATGGCGGCGGCGAAGTCATGAGCGTGATTATCGTTGGCGGCGGGATGACCGGGGCCACGCTGGCGCTGGCCATTTCACAGCTCAGCCACGGGAAGGTTCCGGTTCATCTGATTGAAGCCGTTGCTCCGGAGTCGCAAAAGCATCCCGGATTTGATGGCCGGGCCATTGCGCTGGCGGCCGGAACCTGTCAACAGCTGGCCCGCGTGGGCATCTGGCAGGCGATCAAAGACTGTGCAACGGCTATCCGCACGGTTCACGTCAGCGACCGTGGTCACGCTGGTTTTGTGACGCTCGAGGCTGAAGATTACCATTTGCCTGCGTTGGGGCAGGTGGTGGAATTACACGATGTCGGTCAGCGATTGTTTGGTTTATTACGTAAAGCGCCCGGTGTGACGCTGCATTGCCCTGCTCGCGTGGCGGAATTTTCCCGCACTCAGGATAGCGTCAACGTCAGCCTTGATAACGGCACAACGCTGACCGGCAAACTTCTGGTGGCGGCAGATGGTTCTCGCTCTGCATTAGGCGAACAGTGCGGTATCGCCTGGCAGCAGCAATCCTATGAGCAGCTGGCGGTCATTGCCAACGTCACCACGGCTTTGTCGCATGAAGGTCGGGCGTTTGAGCGTTTTACTCAGCATGGCCCGCTGGCGATGCTGCCTATGTCCGACGGGCGCTGCTCGCTGGTGTGGTGTCATGCGCTGGAAAATCGTGACGAAGTGCTGAGCTGGTCCGATGCCCGATTCTGCGAAGAGTTGCAGCAGGCCTTTGGCTGGCGGCTTGGGCGTATTACCCAGGCGGGGAGCCGCGCTGTTTACCCTCTCTCATTGACCACCGCCACTCGCGCCGTGTCACACCGTGTTGCTCTGGTGGGAAATGCAGCGCAAACGCTGCATCCGATTGCGGGGCAAGGCTTTAATCTCGGCCTGCGCGACGTGATGTCGCTGGCGGAAATGGTCGCAAAGGCCGACGATGCAGGTGATTACGCTCTTTTAGACAGCTATCAGCAGCGCCGCGAAAGCGATAAAAGCGCAACCATTGGCGTGACGGACGGGCTGGTGCATCTGTTTGCTAACCGCTGGGCGCCTCTGGTCGCCGGGCGTAACGTCGGGCTGATGGCGATGGAATTATTTACCCCGGCGCGTGATGCGCTGGCGCAGCGAACCCTCGGCAGGGTAGCGAGATAAGGAGTTACTGAGTGCAAAGTGTTGATATCGCTATCGTTGGTGGTGGAATGGTAGGACTGTCCGTGGCCTGTGGATTACAGGGCAGCGGCCTGCGTGTGGCACTCATCGAGCAGCACGAGCCGCAGCCGGTGGCCGCAGATTCAGCGCCGCAGCTTCGCGTGTCGGCCATCAATGCCGCCAGTGAAAAACTGCTGACGCGTCTCGACGTCTGGCCGGACATCATTGCTGCACGCGCCAGCCGCTATCACGGCATGGAGGTGTGGGATCAGGACAGCTTTGGTCGTATCACCTTTGACGATCAAAGCCTGGGGTTCACCCATCTTGGACACATCGTAGAAAACAGCGTGATTAACCATGCCCTTTGGCGTAAAGCCCAGCGCTGCGCCGACGTGACCCTGATGGCCAACGCGGAGCTGGCGCAGGTAGCGTGGGGCGAAAACGAAGCTTTCCTCAGCCTGAAAGACGGCAGCATGTTGACCGCAAGGCTGGTGATTGGTGCGGATGGCGCGAACTCCTGGCTGCGTAACAAGGCCGATATTCCGCTGACCTCGTGGGACTATCGCCATCACGCGCTGGTGGCGACGATCCGCACGGCCGAGCCGCATCAGGCCATCGCCCGTCAGGCGTTTCACGGCGAAGGCATTCTGGCATTCCTGCCGCTAAGCGATCCGCATCTTTGTTCTATCGTCTGGTCTTTGTCACCGGAAGAGGCGGCAAAAATGCAGCAGGTCGATGAAGCCGCGTTTAATCAGGCGCTCAGCGTGGCGTTTGATAACCGTCTGGGGTTGTGCCAGGTGGAAAGCGAGCGCCAGGTGTTTCCATTAACCGGCCGCTACGCCCGCCAGTTTGCCGCTCATCGATTAGCGCTGGTCGGTGACGCTGCGCATACCATTCACCCGCTGGCGGGGCAGGGCGTCAACCTGGGCTTTATGGATGCCGCTGAACTGATTGATGAAATCCGCCGCCTGCATTCGCAGGGCAAAGATTTTGGTCAGCATTTCTATCTGCGTCGCTACGAGCGCAGTCGCAAACACAGCGCCGCGCTGATGCTGGCAGGAATGCAGGGTTTCCGTGAGCTGTTCTCTGGGGCAAACCCTGCGAAAAAGCTGCTGCGCGATATTGGTCTGAAGCTTGCGGACACGCTGCCCGGTGTTAAACCGCAGCTGATTCGTCAGGCAATGGGCCTCAACGATCTTCCTGCCTGGTTACGTTAAGTCGATCACACTTCCCGACCCGGCCTCTGTGCCGGGTGGTTTTCCCTCGTTTGAAATAATCTAATTTCACCCTCTTTTTCGCATTAGTTTTATTTATCCATCAAAAATACACCTGCGAAAAATCGGCCCGATTTTCCGCATGAAATGTCACATTGAGCTGATTAATGAATATCGATGTTAATTTTATGTGGCATTTGTCGCAGTAAGCCAGTCGATCGTTCTGTAGAGTTTTCATCGCATTTTGGTCATAAGCTAATCTGATGGTTCGCTTTGCCTTATGGTTTACCGTCGTTTTCGGTGGTAACGTCAGGCAAAAGAGAACGTTTGCGTCGGTGCCCAATCGTGGCGTCGACGCCGGGCTTTGTGCGGTTTTCTGACCCACAAGGCAGCAACTGGCCCCGCTGACTCAACGAGGACAAGATGGCTCAACAGACGCCTTTATACGAACAACACACGCTGTGTGGCGCGCGCATGGTGGATTTCCATGGTTGGATGATGCCGCTGCACTACGGCTCGCAAATCGATGAGCATCACGCCGTCCGTACCGGCGCTGGCATGTTCGATGTTTCCCACATGACCATCGTCGATTTACACGGCAGCCGCACCCGCGAATTCCTGCGTTATCTGCTGGCGAACGACGTCGCCAAACTGACTAAACCTGGTAAAGCACTTTATACCGGCATGCTGAATGCCTCCGCCGGGGTCATCGATGATCTGATTGTTTATTTCCTCACTGAAGACTATTTCCGCCTCGTTGTTAACTCCGCCACCCGTGAAAAAGATCTCGCCTGGATTAGCCAGCATGCGGAACCTTACGGCGTTGAAATTACCGTGCGTGATGACCTGGCGCTGATTGCGGTGCAGGGTCCGGACGCGCAGGCGAAAGCCCAAAGCCTGTTCAGCGAAGAGCAGCGTAAAGCGGTAGAAGGCATGAAACCGTTCTTTGGCGTGCAGGCGGGCGACTTGTTCATCGCTACTACTGGTTATACCGGTGAAGCGGGCTATGAAATTGCTCTGCCAAAAGAAAAGGCCGCTGATTTCTGGCATGCGCTGGTGGAAACCGGAGTGAAGCCTTGTGGACTGGGCGCGCGCGATACGCTGCGTCTGGAAGCGGGCATGAATCTTTACGGCCAGGAGATGGATGAGAGCATTTCTCCGCTGGCGGCGAATATGGGCTGGACCATCGCCTGGGAACCGGCCGAGCGCGACTTTATTGGTCGCGAAGTGCTTGAAGCACAGCGCCAGCACGGCACCGAACAGCTGGTCGGCCTGGTGATGACCGAGAAAGGCGTTTTGCGCGGCGAACTGCCGGTCCGCTTTAGCGATGCGCAGGGGAATCAGCATGAAGGCGTGATCACCAGCGGGACATTCTCGCCAACGCTCGGCTACAGTATTGCCCTGGCTCGCGTTCCGGCTGGCATCGGCGAAACCGCCGTGGTGCAAATCCGTAACCGCGAAATGCCGGTCAAAGTGACAAAGCCTGTTTTTGTACGTAACGGCAAGGCCGTTGTGTAAACGATTATTTTTTCTGGAGAAATGTGAATGAGCAATGTACCTGCAGAACTGAAATACAGCAAAGAACACGAATGGCTGCGTAAAGAAGCGGACGGCTCTTACACCGTCGGTATTACCGAGCACGCGCAGGAGCTGCTGGGCGACATGGTGTTTGTGGATCTGCCGGAAGTGGGCAAAACCGTAGAAGCAGGCGATGACTGCGCCGTGGCTGAATCTGTAAAAGCGGCATCCGACATCTACGCGCCAATTAGCGGTCAAATCGTAGCCGTTAACGATGAGCTGAGCGACTCCCCGGAGCTGGTGAACAGCGAGCCGTACGGCGACGGCTGGATCTTCAAAATCAAAGCCAGCAACGAAGCGGAAGTCGCCGCTCTGCTGGACGCCGCTGCGTACGAAAAACTGTTAGAAGACGAGTAATTATTTCCCCCTCTCCCTAACCCTCTCCCAAGGGAGAGGGAACAAATGAACGTCTTCTCCCTCTCCCTTGGGAGAGGGCCGGGGAGAGGGGTTGTTAATGCTTTATCTACGATTCACTGCACGTTTCAGGAACCATCGCTCATGACACAGACTTTAAGCCAGCTTGAACATCGCGGCGCTTTTATCGAACGCCACATTGGCCCGGATGCTACGCAGCAGCAGGAAATGCTGAATACCGTGGGTGCGGAATCATTAGACGCGCTGATCGGTCAGATCGTGCCGCAGGATATTCAGCTTGCCACGCCACCGCAGGTGGGTGAGGCGACAACTGAATTCGCCGCTCTGGCAGAGTTGAAAGCTATCGCCGGCCGCAACAAGCGCTTTAAGTCTTACATTGGCATGGGCTACACCGCCGTGCAGTTACCGCCAGTTATCCTGCGCAACATGCTGGAAAACCCAGGCTGGTACACCGCTTATACTCCTTATCAGCCAGAAGTGTCGCAGGGCCGCCTTGAAGCGCTGCTGAACTATCAGACTGTGACTCTGGATCTGACCGGGCTGGACATTGCCTCCGCCTCTCTGCTGGATGAAGCCACTGCCGCCGCCGAAGCGATGGCGATGGCTAAGCGCGTCAGCAAACTGAAAAATGCCAACCGCTTCTTTGTCGCTGCGGATATTCACCCGCAGACGCTGGACGTGGTTCGTACCCGTGCCGAAACTTTCGGCTTTGAAGTGATTGTCGACGACGCGGATAAAGCGCTCGACCATCAGGATGTGTTTGGCGTGCTGCTGCAACAGGTCGGCACCACCGGTGAAGTTCACGACTACAGCAAGCTTATTGCTGAACTGAAAGAACGCAAAATTGTGGTCAGCGTGGCCGCCGATTTTATGGCGCTGGTGCTGCTGACTGCCCCTGGCAAACAGGGTGCGGATATCGTATTCGGCTCTGCGCAGCGCTTTGGCGTGCCGATGGGTTACGGTGGTCCACACGCGGCCTTCTTTGCCGCAAAAGATGAATTCAAACGCTCCATGCCTGGCCGTATTATCGGCGTGTCGAAAGACGCCGCTGGCAATACCGCACTGCGCATGGCGATGCAGACCCGCGAGCAGCACATCCGCCGCGAGAAAGCGAACTCCAACATTTGTACCTCCCAGGTGCTGCTGGCAAACATCGCCAGCCTGTATGCAGTGTTCCACGGCCCGGCTGGCCTGAAGCGCATTGCTTCACGCATCCATCGCCTGACCGATATTCTGGCAGCCGGTCTGCAGCAGAAAGGGCTGAAGCTGCGTCATGCGCACTACTTCGACACCCTGTGCGTGGAAGTGGCAGACAAAGCCGCCGTGCTGGCGCGCGCCGAAGCCGCAGAGATCAACCTGCGCAGCGACATTCACAACGCCGTCGGTATCACGCTGGATGAAACCACTACCCGTGAAGATGTGCAGGCGCTGTTCGCCGTGCTATTGGGCGATAACCATGGCCTGAACATTGATGCGCTGGACAAAGACGTGGCGCACGACAGCCGTTCTATCCCACAGGGCATGCTGCGCGACGACGAAATTCTTACCCATCCGGTGTTCAACCGCTACCACAGCGAAACCGAGATGATGCGCTATATGCACTCTCTGGAGCGTAAAGATCTGGCGCTGAACCAGGCGATGATCCCACTGGGCTCCTGCACCATGAAACTCAACGCCGCAGCGGAAATGATCCCGATCACCTGGCCTGAGTTTTCCGAACTGCACCCGTTCTGCCCAGCAGAGCAGGCGGAAGGTTACCACCAGATGATCAGCCAGCTCTCTGACTGGCTGGTGAAACTGACCGGTTATGATGCACTCTGCATGCAGCCAAACTCAGGCGCACAGGGTGAATATGCGGGTCTGCTGGCTATCCGTCACTATCATGAAAGCCGCAATGAAGGGCATCGTGATATCTGTCTGATCCCAAGCTCCGCGCACGGCACCAACCCGGCCTCCGCGCAGATGGCGGGGATGCAGGTCGTTGTGGTGGCCTGTGATAAACAGGGCAACATCGATCTGGCGGATCTGCGTGCGAAAGCCGAAGAAACCGGCGCGAATCTTTCCTGCATCATGGTGACGTACCCGTCTACCCACGGCGTGTACGAAGAGACGATCCGCGAAGTGTGTGAAATCGTGCACCAGTACGGCGGCCAGGTTTACCTCGATGGCGCGAACATGAACGCGCAGGTGGGCATTACTTCCCCGGGCTTTATCGGCGCAGACGTATCGCACCTTAACCTGCACAAAACCTTCTGCATTCCGCACGGCGGTGGCGGTCCGGGCATGGGCCCAATCGGCGTGAAGGCACATCTGGCACCGTTTGTTCCAGGCCACAGCGTGGTGCAAATTGAAGGCATGCTGACCCGTCAGGGGGCGGTTTCTGCGGCTCCGTTCGGCAGTGCCTCCATCCTGCCAATCAGCTGGATGTATATCCGCATGATGGGCGCGGAAGGGCTGAAAAAAGCCAGCCAGGTAGCGATCCTCAATGCGAACTACATTGCGACTCGCCTGAAAGACGCATTCCCGGTGCTGTATACCGGACGCGACGGACACGTGGCGCATGAATGTATTCTCGATATTCGTCCGCTGAAAGAAGAGACCGGCATCAGCGAGCTGGATATTGCCAAGCGTCTGATCGACTACGGCTTCCACGCGCCGACCATGTCCTTCCCGGTGGCGGGCACGCTGATGGTCGAGCCAACGGAATCAGAAAGCAAAGTCGAGCTCGACCGTTTCATCGACGCGATGCTGGCTATCCGTAGCGAAATCGACCGCGTTAAGCAGGGTGAGTGGACGCTGGAAGACAACCCGCTGGTGAATGCGCCGCACACCCAGAACGAGCTGGTGGCTGAGTGGAACCACGGTTATACCCGCGAAGTGGCGGTGTTTCCGGCTGGCATGGCGAATAAATACTGGCCGACCGTGAAGCGCCTTGATGATGTGTACGGCGACCGTAATCTGTTCTGCTCCTGCGTGCCGATGAGCGAATACCAGTAATCTCATTGATGCAACGATCTTTTAAGGACGCTTCGGCGTCCTTTTTTATGGGGGAAGTTATGGCAATTGCACTCGTAACCGGCGCCAGCAGAGGGATCGGCAGGGCAACCGCGCAGCTGCTTGGCCGTGAAGGCTATACCGTTGCGGTGAACTATCACCACAACGTTAAGGCCGCCACCCAGGTGGTGAACGAGATTGTATCGGCAGGCGGCAGGGCGTTTGCCGTGCGGGCTGACATCAGCGACGAAGCTCAGGTGATGACGCTGTTTGAAGCATTAGACAGAGAGGGTGAGCCGCTGGCGGCACTGGTCAACAACGCCGGGATCCTCTTTCAACAAAGCACCATTGAAAACCTGACCGCCGAGCGTATCAACCATGTGCTTGGCACCAACGTGACGGGCTATTTTCTCTGCTGTCGCGAAGCGGTGAAGCGCATGTCGCACAAGCACGGCGGGAAAGGGGGGGCGATAGTGAATGTGTCATCGGCGGCGTCACGTCTGGGGGCACCGTTCGAATATGTGGATTACGCTGCGTCGAAGGGCGCGGTGGATACGCTAACCACCGGCCTGGCGCTCGAGGTGGCGGCGCAGGGCATCCGCGTCAACTGTGTGCGTCCAGGGCTCATCTATACCGAAATGCATGCCTCCGGCGGAGAGCCGGGTCGAGTGGACCGGGTGAAATCCGCATTGCCTATGCAGCGAGGCGGGCAGCCGGAAGAAGTGGCTCAGGCGATTGCCTGGCTGCTGAGCGAGAAGGCGTCCTATGTGACGGGGAGTTTTTTGGAGCTAGCGGGCGGAAGATAAATCCCTCTGCCCGGCCCTCTCCTAAAGGGAGAGGGCGATGCTCGATCTGATACCCTCTCCCTTTGGGAGAGGGGGGGAATAACTCAAAGATTCTCGCCGTTGCTGGCAATCACTTCCTTGTACCAGTTAAAGCTCTTCTTGCGTGAGCGAGACATATCGCCAGTGCCATCGTCGTGCTTATTTACGTAGATAAAGCCATAGCGCTTACTGTACTGCCCGGTAGTGAAGGACACGCAGTCGATGCATCCCCACGGGGTGTAACCCATCAGCTCCACGCCGTCGTAGGTGACCGCTTTCATCATCTCTTCCACGTGAGCGCGCAGATAGTCGATGCGGTAGTCGTCGTTGATGCTGCCATCGGCTTCCACTTTGTCGTAAGCGCCAAAGCCGTTTTCGACGATGAACAGCGGTTTCTGATAACGTTCGTACAGTTCGCAAAGCGCATAGCGCAGGCCCACCGGGTCAATCTGCCAGCCCCAGTCGGAAGCTTTCACGTGTGGATTTGGCACGCTGCCTTCGAAGCCGGAGATCGCATCGCCGCTGCCGCCCTCGGCTTTCACCGCATTGGTCATGTAATAGCTGAAGCCCAGGTAATCACAGGCTCCTTCGCGCAGGATCTGGTCGTCGCCTGGCTCTCTGACGATGTTAAATCCTCGGCGTTCCCATTCATTCAGCACGTAGGTTGGGTAGTAGCCCCGCAGCTGCACGTCGGTGAAAACATAACGTTCGCGCATCGATTCCTGGGCAAACATCATATCTTCCGGTTTGCAGGAGAACGGGTACAGCGGCACCATCGCCAGCATGCAGCCAACCTGCATATCGGCGTTAATACGGCGTGCAGCCTTCACCGCCAGCGCGCTGGCAACAAACTGGTGGTGCAGCACCTGATACATCACTTCTTCAGGATTGTCGTGCTCGGTATAAACCACGCCTGAGCAACAGTAGCCGAACAGCGGCGCGCGCCAGTTACGCTGGTTGTTGATCTCATTGAAGGTCATCCAGTATTTGACCTTGTGCTTGTAGCGCTCGAACACCACTTCGGCAAAGCGGACGAAGAAATCGACTACTTTACGGTTGGTCCAGCCGCCGTATTCCTGCACCAGGTGCAGCGGCATTTCAAAGTGGGAGAGGGTGATGACCGGCTCGATGTTGTATTTCAGGAGTTCATCGAACATGTCGTCATAGAACTTCAGGCCTTCTTCATTGGGCTGCGTTTCGTCACCTTTCGGGAAAATACGGGTCCAGGCGATGGAGGTGCGGAAACATTTGAAGCCCATTTCGGCGAACAGCTTGATGTCTTCTTTGTAGTGGCTGTAAAACTCGACGGCCTCGTGGTTCGGGTAGTATTTACCTGGGACCACTTCCTGAGTGATTTCACGCGGTACGCCGTGCGCGCCGCCGGTCAGCACGTCGCAAATGCTTGGGCCTTTCCCGCCCTTGTTCCAGCCGCCTTCAACCTGATGGGCAGCAACCGCACCACCCCACATAAAATCTTTCGGTAACGTGAGTTTTTTCATTTTTGCAGCTCTCGGTAATAGCGTTAATTGCCATCGAGTCTAACAAAGGAGCATTAAATGTCACGATATAACAAATTCGCCGACGGGTGATTTGTTACATGCAGAAAACAGGGTGTTTTTTATGTCAGCTTCTTGGCCAGTTTACGGCCCAGCGTTTCAAGAATATATATGACGGGGATCTGCGTGGTAATATCATAAACGCCGCCGATGCGCGTCTGGGAAATATGCCAGGAGAGATTAAAGTCAGCGAGCTTTGCCAGCCGTGAATGCTCGTGGCTGGTGATAGAAAGCACTTTGCAGTGGTGCAGGCTGAACTGGCTGGCAAAACGTAAGATCTCTTCCGTTTCGCCGGAAACAGAAAGCACAATCGCCAGCGCATTTTTTGCCATGTCGTTGGTGACCGGAAAATAAGGATCGTCAATATGATTACTGAATTTCCCTACGTTCGAAAAGAAGCGGGCGCCATATTTTGCCAGAGACCCCGAAGTTCCTGCACCAACAAAAATAATACGCTCTGAGGCCAAAATAATATCAACGGCCTGGTCAGTCAGGGTATCAAACTCTTCATTGTTAACGCTTCTGAAAAAGCTGATAATTTCGCTGGCACCAAACTCACTTTGCTGTGGCTCATTTTGCTCAAGATAGAGCTTAAAGCGCACGCGGAACTCGGAGTAGCCCTCGCAGTTTAGCTTGCGACAGAAACGCAGCACGGTGGTGGTGGAGACACCTGCCGCCTCGGCCAGTTCGCGAATGGTCATATACATGACTTTGTCACGGTTTTTAATGACATACTGATAGACCATCATCTCAATGTTGTTGAGACTGGCGATCGCGGCGTGGGAGAACAGACTCACGTTAACAGGCACTCACAAAACAATTTCAATACAGGAATCATACCATGACCCCAAACGACATCACTTTTTTTCAACGCTTTCAGGAAGACATTCTGGCCGGGCGTAAAACCATTACCATCCGTGATGCCAGCGAATCTCATGTTAAAACAGGTGACGTTCTGCGGGTCGGTCGTTACGAAGACGACGGCTTTTTCTGCACGATTCGCGTAACCGCCACTTCTGAAATCACGCTGGATACGCTGACTGAACTGCACGCACAGCAAGAAAATATGACCCTGGATGAGCTGAAGTCGGTTATCAGAGAAATCTATCCGGATCAGCAGCAGTTCTATGTGATTGAATTCCAGTGTATTTGATTTTAGGAAACATCTGTGCGGTGAAAAATGGATATAACATAATGATTTATAAGTTGTTATAAAAAACCGCATTTTTATTTTAGCGAACATGTGTTCACTGGAATCATTCTCAGTTAGGCTAGTGAAGCGTTAAAGACCTTTTTGCCTTTCCGGAGTTCAGCATGGTTAGCAAGCCATTCATTACGCAGGGTTATTCACTGGCGGAGGAAATCGCCAACAGCATCAGCCACGGTATTGGGCTGGTATTTGGGATTGTTGGATTAGTGCTGCTGCTGGTGCAGGCCGTGGATGCCAATGCCAGCGCGACGGCGATCACCAGCTACAGCCTTTACGGTGGTAGCATGATCCTGCTGTTTCTGGCCTCCACGCTGTATCACGCCATTCCTCATCAGCGGGCGAAAATCTGGCTCAAGAAGTTTGACCACTGTGCCATCTATCTTCTGATTGCCGGGACCTATACCCCGTTTTTGCTGGTGGGGCTTGATTCAGCGCTGGCAAAAGGGTTGATGATTGTTATCTGGAGCCTGGCGCTGCTTGGGATCCTGTTCAAGCTGACCATTGCACATCGCTTTAAAGTGCTCTCACTGGTGACCTACCTGACCATGGGCTGGCTGTCGCTGATCGTAGTTTACCAACTGGCTATCAAGCTCTCGGCGGGTGGTGTTACGCTTTTAGCGGCTGGCGGAGTGGTCTATTCGCTGGGTGTGATTTTCTACGTCTGTAAGCGTATTCCCTACAACCATGCTATCTGGCACGGCTTTGTGCTGGGCGGCAGCGTTTGCCATTTCCTGGCGATTTATCTCTACGTTGGGAAAGTTTAAATATCCCAAGATACAGACGAAAAAAAACCTGATCGTCAGCCGTATACTACTGGCGATCAGGCGGTCAATGACCATTAACAACACCAGGGGAGAACACCATCAGCCCTTGGGCTGAAGGCGTTGATTTGCACAAGTTCAGGGTTAATTCAGTCGATACTCCAGGTTTTCAATCTCCACTTCTGCCTCATTGCTCAACGAGCTGAGGACATAATCCAGGGCGTTATGCAGGCCCCAGATGTCGATATAGTCGTAGCGATCTTCCGCTGAGAGCTTGCTGGCGTGAATTTCACGCAGGCGGGCATAGTCGTACCATTGGCGAACGCTGCCGTAGCGATGGTGCCAGTCGTGGCAGACCAGCGAGCCCTGGACAAACAGCATCCGACAAGGCAGGTGTAAAAACAGATGGATAGCTACCCATTTCGTCCAGTTTCCCCACTGTTTCACGGAGAAATCCGGTGGACATTTCGAGCCGCAAAAACGTGCCAGACAGTTGTTGATGTGGCTGTCGCGCACGGATTCCCCCGCTTTGCGTACCAGCCAGACGTGTTCGGTCAACAGATGGATTAGTGATGCCATCTGATAAAGCACCACGAACGGCAACACCAGCACCAGCAGGGTGACAGCCAATCCAGCGAAATAGCCGATCATCCCCAGGGTTGCAAACCAGGCCAGAGACATCATCAGGCGATAAAAGGGCACGCCGATAAGGTTCGATTTAAGCCGGCCGTAGAAGAAGCCGAGGTGGAATTTAGGGCTGATCAGCGTCAGCACCAGGCGCGCATACAGGGCTGATTTGCTTTTGCCTGGGGTAAAGCCGAGCTGGTAAATTGCCGCCAGGTCTTTGTCCTCGAAAGTGGAAAACTCACGCCCGTGGTGCTCGTAGACGTGAAACTGACGGTATGACTCATAAGGCTGAACAATAAACAGGGTCGACAGGATTTCGCACAGCGCTTTGTTCACTTTCTGGGATTTATACAGATGGCCGTGAACCCCGTGATGGATAATTGTCGCAACAATATAGCGGGCACCGGAAGTCGCGAAGAGTGCGCCGATTAACCAGCAAAGAACTTGCAGCGGCAGAGCCTGAACAAACTCCACAGAAGAAGCGGTAAGCACCACCCCAATAGCAACCCAGCTCAAGGACCAGAATACCATTTCAGTAGAGCTGCTCTGCCACATGGCTTTTCTGTCTAACAGCTCTTTTCCCGTCAGCCAGGTCCATACGCCCTGTAAAGGCAGGATCTGATAGGACTGCCTTATTTCTGCTGACTGAGGATATCCTTTTACCGGACCGCGCATGATTGCTCCTTTGAGGCTTACTGTAGAAAATGATTTATGAGATAAAATACGGCGAGGCTTAATAGCACCGCGCTGACGATATTTCGGATAAGCAAGGCAATGATGACGCTAAAAACAGCCCCCAGGAAATAAGGGTTCATTGGGAATTCACGAACCACACCATGATCCATCAAAATAATTGGGCCACAGATTGCGGTCAGTAAACAAGGGGCCGAGTATTTTAGCGCTTTATTAATTACGCCCGGTATTTTCAGTGGAACATTAGGTTCCAGAAAAACGTAACGGTTGAAAAAGACAATGGCGGCTAAGGTCAGGATCAGGAACCAGCTCATTTATTTCTCCTTAATCAGTCCAGAGACTGCCACAGATGAGAACATCGCTATCAGACCAGCCAGCACGATGGCTCCCTCAACCTGGTAATAGCTCAGCACCATCGATAAAATGAGTGAAATGACTACGCCAATCAGGGTGCTTATTTTCTTGATCATCGGCACGACGATGGTAATAAAGGTGGCGACAATCGAATAATCGAGATGATACTGGTCAAGATTAGGAACGGAGGAGGCCATCACGATCCCCATCAGGCTGAAAATATTCCATGAAAGATAAAACGTCAGCCCAGCGCCAATCATATATCCCGGCGTTAATTCGCTGCGTTTGTCTTTTGTTTCGCTAAGGGCAAAAAGTTCATCCGTCAGCAGAAAGCCAATCGGCAGACGTAATTTTGTTTTCAGGCAGGAAACAAATTCCCGTAGCGTCAGGCCATAAATAAAGTGCTGTGAGGTGATAAAAAACACCGAGACCACAATCGTTAACAGGCTAGCCCCGGTCATGGTTAACCCTAGCGTGACCAGCTGCGCCGCGCCGGCAAAGACAATCGCCGACATGCCTACGCTCTGCCAAAAGGTGAGCCCGGCCTGGATAGCCATCGATCCGGCGAGAATTCCCCAAGGGATCACTGACACACAAAGCGGCAGCATTTCTATCGCGCCACGTAAAAAAGACGAGCGTGGTGTGCGTGTGAGTTCGGTACAGGAGCTGGATTCGGTCATAGGGTCGACTAGCTGGCATTCAGGACATGCCGTCAACGCTATAGAAAAGGAGGCAGGGTGTATTGAATGTTATTGCTTTGTTACGGTGTCAGGCTTTGATGAACTCACCTGGCGTCAGACCGATGGAATTTTTGAAATGGCGGTGGAAATGACTCTGGTCGGTAAAGCCGCAAATGATTGAGGTTTCGAGAATGGAAACGCCCTGGCGCAGCAGTGAACGGGCTTTGCGTAGTCTGGCCTGAACCAAATAAGCGTGAGGCGTCATTCCTGTAATCGCCTTGAATTGCCTGAGGAAATGCCAGTGGCTCAAACCGGCAAGTTCGGCAAGCCTGGTCAGGGTGTGATCTTCTTCCGGGCAGCAGTCCATGAAGTCTTTGGCTCTTAAGATACGCTGGGTGGCGGCGGGTAATTCTGCTGGCGGTTTTCTGGTGCGGCTGTAGCGTACGCTAAGGAGCGTCAGCGAGGAGAGGAGGAGCGTTTCTTTCAGAAGATTATTGCCTTCCTTATCCAGCATACTGAAGGTCAACAGAAGCTGTTCAGAAAGACCGGGATCGTGGATCACCGCATCCGGGAACCACGGGATGAAATCTTTGCCGTCGGGCACCTGGCGAAGAATGTTATTCAGCATATCCGGATGAGGGTAAATGGCCCGATAGGCCCAGCCGTGCTCCAGTTCAGAACTGCCGGTATGCACGTCGTCAGCGTTAACAATAATGATGTCGCCGCGTGGGGCCACGTGTTCCGCACCGGAACGGTAAAACCGCTGTGCGCCCTGGTCAATCACCCCGATGCAGAAGGTTTCGTGCACATGCCGGGCGAAGCGCTGTTTGTAGTAGCTCGCCTGAAGCATGTCGATACCGCCTAAGGCATCAACGCGGTGAAAGTGGGTATGCTCTTTGATTTTCAACGTCATGAGTTCCCCCGACAATCCTTTGTATAAAATTGCTGTCGCCAGTCAGAAATTTCCTGGCGACAGACTGATCAGATTTCTTCCAGTGAGTACGGCAGTGGTTCAATGCGCAGCGAGCCCGCGTCGTCGCGGACGCGGAACACGCTGTCAGGCTCCATGTCATTATTCATGACCACCTGAACCAGCACGCGTCCGTCGTCTAACTGGACGGCGGCCAGCACGGTTCCGGTGCGACGCCAGTTGTCACCCATCTGCAGTTCCAGGTCTTCCCCGGCTTCAGGTGCCCGGCTGGCGCTGCCTGCAAGTGACCACAGTGCTCGCTTATTCGCACCGCGGAATTTGGCACGAGCGACCATCTCCTGGCCGGTATAGCAGCCTTTCTTGAAGCTGATCCCGCCCAGCGCCTGAATATTGGTGGCCTGAGGAATAAACTGCGCGCTGTTGGCGGTATCGATAACCGGCAACCCTGCTTCGATATCTAAGGCCAGCCATTGTTGGCTGTTGTTGAGGGCCGCTTCGCCCTTCAGCGCATCGGCTACGCGCTGGGCTGTTGCTTCACTGACGACCAGCAGGAAACGCTCAGCCGGATGCTTCAGCCACAGTAGAGTGCTGTCGCCCTCGCGCACGGCCTGGTTTTCACTGTCCGGCAGAGTGGCAAAAAGATTGGCTAGCGCAGCACGAGCCTGAAAACCGGCGACACCCAGCAGTACGCGGCTATCGTCAGGGGCGATGCTGACTTTGGAAAACACAGCGTATTTTTTCAGCTCGGTAAGCTGGTTTTCTCGCAGATTGCGGCGCTCAATCCAGGCAAAACCTTCCGGTTCGCGAAACAGACGCAGGTTGCTCCACATCTTTCCTTTGGCATCGCAATGCGCAACAAGAAGATGCTGCTGTTCTGTGAGCTGTGCGACGTCAGCGGTTACCTGGCCTTGCAGATAGGTTTCGCTGTCTTTGCCGCTAATGGTCGCCAGAGCCCAGTCATCGAGAGTCATGAGCGTTAATGGCAGACGCGCAGAAGAAGAGGGCTGCCGCGGAGGAAAAGGTGTAAAAGCCATAGTCATGTCCTGAATAGCTTAACGCAATGTTAATGACTAATGGTAAAAGAGCTATTGCGCATTGCAAGCGCTTTCCGAGGCCGATTTGTGCCATTATTCTTTTTTACGAGGCCGTGCGGAAAATAATGTAACACCTTGCAGAAAATAAGGATTTTCTCTGAAGGCACGCCGCATTCGGCAATAATGCTGTAAAGTAAGTGAATAAAACGGGTTAAACTAGACTGAACTGATCTTCTGGAAGGACGCTATGGACATTAACAATAAAGCCCGAATTCACTGGGCATGCCGCCGGGGAATGCGCGAACTCGACATCTCCATCATGCCATTCTTTGAGCATGAATATGACTCCCTGAGCGACAGCGACAAGCAAATCTTCATCCGCCTGCTGGAGTGTGATGATCCGGATCTGTTCAACTGGCTGATGAACCACGGTCAGCCAGCCGATGCCGATCTGCAGAGGATGGTCCAGCTTATTCAGACACGGAATCGGGAACGTGGTCCTGTGGCAATCTGATCTGCGCGTCTCATGGCGCTCACAGTGGGTATCGCTTTTGCTCCACGGGCTGGTGGCGGCGTTTATTCTGCTGATTCCCTGGCCGCTGAGCTATACGCCGCTGTGGTTATTGCTGCTGTCGCTGGTGGTCTTCGACTGCGTGCGCAGCCAGCGTCGCATTAACGCTGCGCAGGGTGAAATAAAACTGCTGATGGACTCCCGTCTGCGCTGGCAAAACCAGGAGTGGGACATCGTGGGTACGCCCTGGACGCTGAACAGCGGCATGATGCTGCGACTACGGCGCGTGGATGGCCGCAAAAGAAGCCATTTGTGGCTGGCGGCAGACAGCATGGATGCGGGGGAATGGCGGGATTTGCGCCGGACAATCTTGCAACAGCCGGCGCAGCAATAAAGGCAAAATCAGGAGAAGTGCTCTGCCATTTCACCGAGGATTTGCTCGCACCAGGCCTGCAGGCGCTCATCGCTTAAATCGTACTGGTTGGTTTCGTCGAGCGCGAGACCAACAAACAGCTGACCGTCGGCAATCACCGGTTTCGGGCTGGTGAATTCATAACCTTCGGTTGGCCAGTAGCCAATAAAGGTGACAGCTTTTGTGGCGAGCCTGTCGTGTAGCATGCCCAGCGCGTCGAGGAACCATTCGCCGTAGCCTAGCTGGTCGCCCATGCCGTACATCGCGATGATCTTACCGTCCAGCTTCAGGTCGTCCAGCTGCTGCCAGATAGCTTCCCAGTCTTCCTGTATTTCACCAAAATCCCAGGTAGGGATGCCGAGGATCAGCACGTCGTACTGCTCCATCAGGGTCGGGGAATCATCCTTAAGATTATGCAACGTCACCAGCTCTGAACCGATAATGTCGCGGATTTTTTCCGCCGCCATTTCCGTGTAACAAGTGCTGGAACCGTAAAATAAACCAATTTTCATCGCGATAACTCTCAGTGCAGGCTATGACTTTGCGCTAGTGTATCAGAAAGGGACTGCCTTCAGGCATAATGAGCCTGACTGCTGCTCGAGGAGGCCTGGGTGGACAAGGATCTTGCACAAATAGAACAGTTTCTCGATGCGCTTTGGCTCGAGAAAAACCTGGCTGAGAACACCCTCAGCGCCTATCGTCGTGATCTGACGATGTTTGTTGAGTGGTTACACAAACGGGGTCTTAACGTGGAAGGCGCACAGAGCAGTGATTTACAACAGCTGCTGGCGGAGCGCGTTGAAGGTGGTTACAAAGCCACCAGTTCGGCGCGCTTACTGAGCGCGTTACGCCGTTTCTTTCAACATTTGTATCGCGAGAAAATTCGTCAGGACGATCCAAGCGCGCAGCTGGCCTCACCGAAACTACCGCAGCGTTTGCCAAAAGATCTCAGTGAGACGCAGGTTGAGCGCCTGCTACAGGCGCCGCTGATTGATAATCCGCTGGAGCTGCGTGACAAAGCTATGCTGGAAGTGCTTTACGCCACCGGCCTGCGCGTAACCGAATTAGTCGGCCTGACCATGAGCGACATCAGCCTGCGACAGGGCGTTGTCCGCGTGATAGGTAAAGGCAATAAAGAGCGGCTGGTGCCGCTGGGCGAAGAAGCCGTTTACTGGCTGGAGAATTACCTGGAACACGGCCGGCCATGGCTGCTGAACGGGGTTTCCATTGATGTGTTGTTCCCCAGCCAAAGAGCGCAGCAAATGACGCGCCAGACGTTCTGGTACCGAATTAAACATTATGCGGTACTGGCAGGCATCGACAGCGAAAAGCTGTCACCGCACGTATTGCGACATGCTTTCGCCACCCATTTATTGAACCATGGGGCAGATTTGCGCGTCGTACAGATGCTGCTTGGTCATAGCGATCTCTCGACCACCCAAATTTATACGCATGTTGCCACCGAGCGTCTGCGTCAGCTTCATCAACAGCATCACCCACGAGCGTGATGATGAAAGGATACAAAACAGGAAAAGTTATGAAAAAAGGTTTAGTGATGTTCTCTCTGCTGGCTGGCGTTTTTGCCGGAACAGCCCATGCTGACGATGCCGCTATTCAGCAGTCGCTGGCGAAACTTGGCGTGCAGAGCACCGATATTCAGTCTTCTCCGGTTGCCGGCATGAAAACCGTGCTGACAAACAGCGGCGTGCTGTACGTGACTGAAGACGGCAAGCACATCATTCAGGGGCCAATGTACGATGTCAGCGGCTCTCATCCGGTGAACGTCACTAACCAGCTGTTGATGGGGAAACTCAACGGCCTGGAAAAAGAGATGATTATCTACAAGGCGCCGCAGGAAAAGCACGTGATTACCGTGTTTACCGACATCACCTGCGGCTACTGCCACAAACTGCATGAAGAGATGAAAGACTACAACGCGCTGGGTATCACCGTGCGTTATCTGGCGTTCCCTCGCGCAGGCGTTCAGAGCCAGCCTGAGCAGGATATGAAAGCTATCTGGTGTGCGAAAGATCGCAACAAAGCCTTTGACGACGCGATGAACGGCAAAGGCGTTCAGCCTGCCAGCTGCAATATCGACATCGCCAACCACTACGCGCTGGGCGTGCAGTTTGGCGTGAACGGCACTCCGGCTATCGTCCTCAACGACGGCTACGTGGTGCCGGGCTATCAGGGGCCGAAAGAGATGAAAGCGTTCCTTGATGAGCACCAGAAACAGACCAGCGGTAAATAATCGGCGTGAAACAACAGATACAACTCCGTCGCCGTGAAGTCGACAGCTCGGCGCAACTGCCTGCTGAGCTGCCGCCTCTGCTTCAGCGGCTGTATGCCAGCCGTGGCGTGCACAGCGCGGCCGATCTTGAACGAAGCGTAAAAGGCATGCTGCCGTGGCAGCAGCTGAATGGCATCGATAAAGCCGTTGAGATGCTTTACGAAGCGTTTCGTGAAGGGCTGCGGATCATCGTCGTAGGCGATTTCGATGCCGATGGCGCGACCAGTACCGCGCTCAGCGTGTTAGGCCTGCGCCAGCTTGGCTGCGCTAACGTCAGCTATCTGGTGCCGAATCGTTTTGAAGACGGCTATGGCCTGAGCCCGGAAGTGGTCGATCAGGCCCATGCCCGCGGCGCGCAGATGATCATGACCGTTGATAACGGGATCTCTTCTCATGCCGGCGTGGATCGCGCTCATGCGCTGGGGATCCCGGTGCTGGTTACCGATCACCACCTGCCGGGGGACACTCTGCCAGCCGCCGAAGCTCTTGTTAACCCCAACCTGCGCGACTGCGATTTCCCGTCTAAATCGCTGGCGGGAGTGGGCGTTGCGTTTTATCTGATGCTGGCGCTGCGTTCCTACCTGCGTGATAAAGGCTGGTTTGAGGCGCAGGGCATTGCGATTCCAAATCTGGCAGAACTGCTGGATCTTGTTGCATTGGGTACGGTGGCTGATGTGGTGCCGCTGGATGCCAATAACCGCATTTTGACGTGGCAGGGCCTGAGCCGTATCCGCGCCGGGAAATGCCGCCCGGGTATTAAAGCCCTGCTGGAAGTGGCTAACCGCGATGCGCAAAAGCTGGCGGCCAGCGACCTGGGCTTTGCGCTTGGTCCACGGCTGAATGCCGCCGGGCGGCTGGACGATATGTCCGTCGGCGTGGCGCTGCTGTTGAGCGACAACCTCGGCGAGGCCCGTCAGCTGGCCAACGAGCTTGATGCACTGAATCAGACGCGTAAAGAGATCGAACAGGGTATGCAGGCGGAAGCGCTGACGCTGTGTGAAAAGTTAGAGCGCAGCAGCGAAACGCTGCCCGGCGGTCTGGCGATGTATCATCCCGAGTGGCATCAGGGCGTGGTCGGAATTCTGGCTTCGCGCATTAAAGAGCGTTTCCATCGCCCGGTTATCGCTTTTGCGCCAGCGGGTGATGGCACGCTGAAAGGCTCTGGTCGTTCGATTCAGGGCCTGCACATGCGTGATGCGCTGGAGCGGCTGGACACGCTGTACCCGGGCATGATGATCAAATTTGGCGGCCACGCCATGGCGGCGGGTCTGTCGCTGGAAGAAGCGCAGTTCGATGCATTCCAGCAGCGCTTTGGTGATCTGGTCACCGAGTGGCTGGATCCAGCGCTATTGCAGGGCGAAGTTGTGTCTGACGGACTTCTGGCACCAGCGGACCTGACGATGGAAACCGCACAGCTGCTGCGCGACGCCGGACCGTGGGGGCAAATGTTCCCGGAACCGCTGTTTGACGGACGCTTTCGCCTGTTGCAACAGCGGCTGGTGGGGGAACGTCATCTGAAGGTGATGGTTGAGCCTGTTGGCGGCGGCCCGCTGCTCGATGGCATCGCTTTTAACGTCGATACCAGTTGCTGGCCGGATAACGGCGTGCGCGAAGTAGAACTGGCCTACAAGTTGGATATCAACGAATTTCGCGGCAACCGCAGTCTGCAAATTATCATCGATCATCTCTGGCCTATTTAGGGTCAGGATTCGCTATAAAAAAGGGCGGAGATCCGGTAAAATCCCGCTCTTATCACCGCATTTTTACAAGCCCAGAAAAGATAACCGACATGTTTGAAATTAATCCGGTAAAAAATCGCATTCAGGACCTCACGGAGCGCTCTGACGTTCTTAGGGGGTATCTTTGACTATGATGCCAAGAAAGAGCGTCTGGAAGAAGTAAACGCCGAGCTGGAACAGCCGGACGTGTGGAATGAACCCGAGCGCGCACAGGCGCTGGGTAAAGAGCGTTCCTCACTGGAAGCTATCGTTGATACGCTGGACCAGATGTCGCAGGGTCTGGACGACGTTTCCGGCCTGCTGGAGCTGGCCGTTGAAGCCGAAGACGAAGAGACTTTCAACGAAGCCGTCGCCGAACTCGATCAGCTTGAAGTGAAACTGGAACAGCTCGAATTCCGCCGCATGTTCTCTGGTGAATACGACAGCGCCGACTGCTATCTCGACATCCAGGCAGGTTCTGGCGGTACTGAAGCGCAGGACTGGGCCAGCATGCTGACCCGTATGTACCTGCGTTGGGCGGAAGCTCGCGGCTTCAAAACCGAGATTATCGAAGAGTCTGAAGGTGAAGTGGCTGGGCTGAAATCCGTCACCATCAAGATTATCGGCGACTACGCTTACGGCTGGTTGCGCACTGAAACCGGCGTTCATCGCCTGGTGCGTAAGAGCCCGTTTGACTCCGGCGGCCGCCGTCATACCTCTTTCAGCTCCGCGTTTGTGTACCCGGAAGTGGAAGACGATATCGACATCGAAATCAATCCGGCCGATCTGCGCATCGACGTGTACCGCGCCTCTGGTGCCGGTGGTCAGCACGTTAACCGTACGGAATCTGCGGTACGTATTACCCACATTCCGACCAACACGGTCACGCAGTGTCAGAACGACCGTTCGCAGCACAAGAACAAAGACCAGGCCATGAAGCAGATGAAAGCGAAGCTTTATGAACTGGAAATGCAGAAGAAAAATGCTGAGAAGCAGGCGATGGAAGACAACAAGTCCGACATCGGCTGGGGTAGCCAGATCCGCTCTTATGTGCTGGACGACTCCCGCATTAAAGATCTGCGTACTGGGGTGGAAACCCGCAACACCCAGGCCGTGCTTGACGGCAGCCTGGATCAATTTATCGAAGCAAGTTTGAAAGCAGGGTTATGAGGAACCAAAATGTCTGAACAACAATCTCAGGGTGATGACGTAGTAGTTGATCTTAATAACGAACTGAAATCCCGTCGTGAGAAGCTGGCGGCACTGCGTGAGCAGGGCGTGGCTTTCCCGAACGATTTCCGTCGCGACCATACCTCCGACCAGCTGCACGCCGAATTCGATAGCAAAGAAAACGAAGAACTTGAAGATCTGAACATCGAAGTGGCCGTTGCAGGCCGCATGATGACCCGTCGTATCATGGGTAAAGCGTCCTTCGTGACTCTGCAAGACGTGGGCGGCCGCATTCAGCTGTACGTCGCGCGTGACGATTTGGCCGAAGGCGTTTACAACGAGCAGTTCAAAAAGTGGGATCTCGGCGATATCCTCGGCGCGAAAGGTAAGCTGTTTAAGACCAAAACTGGCGAGCTGTCCATTCACTGCACCGAGCTGCGCCTGCTGACTAAAGCCCTGCGCCCGCTGCCGGACAAATTCCACGGCCTGCAGGATCAGGAAGCTCGCTATCGCCAGCGCTACCTGGATCTCATCTCTAACGATGAATCCCGCAACACCTTCAAAATCCGCTCCCAGATCCTGGCCGGTATCCGCCAGTTCATGGTGGGCCGCGACTTTATGGAAGTGGAAACCCCAATGATGCAGGTGATCCCGGGTGGTGCTTCTGCACGTCCGTTCATCACACATCACAATGCCCTGGATATGGACATGTACCTGCGTATCGCGCCGGAACTGTACCTGAAACGTCTGGTGGTGGGTGGCTTCGACCGCGTATTCGAAATCAACCGTAACTTCCGTAACGAAGGTATATCCGTTCGTCATAACCCAGAGTTCACCATGATGGAACTCTACATGGCGTACGCGGATTATAAAGACCTGATCGAGCTGACCGAATCCCTGTTCCGTACTCTGGCGCAGAACATTCTGGGCAACACTCAGGTTCCTTACGGCGATCAGACCTTCGATTTCGGTAAGCCGTTTGAGAAGCTGACCATGCGCGAAGCTATCAAAAAATACCGTCCGGAAACCAACATGGCTGACCTGGACAACTTCGATGCTGCGAAAGCCATTGCTGCTGCAATCGGTATCAAAGTTGAGAAGAGCTGGGGCCTGGGCCGCGTAGTTACCGAGATCTTCGAAGAAGTGGCGGAAGCGCATCTGATCCAGCCTACCTTCATCACTGAATACCCGGCAGAAGTGTCTCCGCTGGCGCGTCGTAATGACGTGAACCCGGAAATCACTGACCGCTTTGAATTCTTCATCGGCGGCCGTGAAATCGGTAACGGCTTCAGCGAGCTGAACGATGCGGAAGATCAGGCTCAGCGCTTCCAGGATCAGGTTGATGCGAAAGCAGCAGGCGATGACGAAGCGATGTTCTACGACGAAGACTACGTGACAGCACTGGAACACGGTCTGCCGCCAACTGCGGGTCTGGGCATCGGTATCGACCGTATGGTTATGCTGTTCACCAACAGCCACACCATCCGCGACGTGATCCTGTTCCCGGCGATGCGCCCGGTAAAATAAGTTTGATCGACAGGGGTTAATCACCCCGGTTAAAAACCCGGTTGGCAACTTGTTGCAGCCGGGTTTTTTTATGGCGGATGCCTTCCTTTTTCAGACAATCCGTGAGGATAGCGCACAGGAAACATTGGCTTCCCGGCAGGGGCTGCTATCATAGAGTGCCCGATTCACGCTCACCGAGGAGTTGTTTTGCTAGCAGGACGCCTGAACATTCACCCCTTCCGCCTTATCGTCTGTCTGATCCTGGGACTGATGCTGGCTGGCTGTTCCAGCAATTCATCAGATTCGGATGGCGCGACCTACACCGTGAAACGGGGCGATACGCTGTACGCTATTTCCCGTAAAACAGGCACCAGCATCAAAGATCTGGCCCGTCTTAACGGCATTTCGCCGCCTTACACGATTGAGGTTGGGCAGCGTCTGAAGGTGAACGGCACAAGCGGCTCCGGCAGTAAAAAATCAACCGGTAAGAGCAGCAACACCCGCACGGCGAAAGTCACGCCGTCTGCTGCGGTACCGCAGTCCTCATGGCCACCGGTTGGGCAGCGCTGCTGGCGCTGGCCGACAAGCGGCAAAGTTGTGCTGCCGTACTCCACCGCCGATGGCGGGAATAAAGGCATCGATATCGCCGGATCCCGTGGGCAGCCGGTTTATGCGTCTGGCTCGGGCAAAGTGGTGTACGTCGGCAACCAGCTGCGCGGCTACGGTAATCTGATCATGATTAAGCACAGTGAGGATTACATCACGGCGTACGCCCACAACGACAAGATGATGGTCAACAACGGTCAGTCGGTGAAAATCGGCCAGCAGATTGCCACTATGGGCAACAGCGATGCGGATTCCGTGAAGCTGCACTTCCAGATCCGCTACCGTGCAACCGCCATCGATCCGCTGCGCTATCTGCCGCCGCAGGGCAGTAAGCCTAAGTGTTAAAAGGCGTTTTTTTCACCAGTCGGTAAGCTGAAGGCTTGTCAGAGAGGGCATTAGGTTTATAATGCTCTCTCACCCTAAGCGGGCGTAGTTCAATGGTAGAACGAGAGCTTCCCAAGCTCTATACGAGGGTTCGATTCCCTTCGCCCGCTCCAGAATCTTTCTTCCCTTCTTTGTCATTCCTCGGCTGAAAAAATTATTCAAATTTCTGGTTATTAGAAGGTCGCGCTCTGTCAGTGCTTCGCTCACGCTCCTAACGGTGCATGAGCCCTCCTGCGATCTCTCTGATAATCTGATGAGGTTACCGCGCGCTGCTTATCTCCTAACCACTAACGGGACTTTATGTCTTCTATTGCCTAAAATCATAGGGTTATATGAGCAGGACTTGAGCAATAACCTAAGATTAATATTGGTTGTAGGTGAGGGCAGAAAATGTCAGAAAAATCTAAACGAACATATAAGTATGGGGATAAACCTATAAGAATAACCACTGTGCAAGTCGTCGCAGAACACTTCGGCGGTGCTGCAACGGCTAATCAAGTAGATGATTACCTCAAAGAGTTATTTCCGCACTATAAAGACGATACTCGTCTTAATCTCATCGTTAACACGGTTAACTGCAATCGGAGTTATTGGAGTTTCAACAAAACAGCCAGGCGAACCGATGATGTAACCCACCGTCATCACCAGTATGATCGATTATTCAAGCGAGGGAACATTTTTGAAATATATGAACCCTCAGTTCATGGCATTTGGGAGTTGTATCAGGATCAACAAGGCAAATGGTGTTACCGCAAGGTAAAATCTGAGTTTGAAAAGGCTGTTAATGCTGCGTCAGAACTTCTCCCATCAGAACGCAAAGAAATTTTGGAGGCTGAGAGTAAAACTCCTGCGTTAATCGAGGTAACAATGCGAGTTTATAAGCGAAGCCCCTATGTAGTTGCTGAGGTTCTTTTAAGGGCTAATGGCAAGTGTCAAAGTTGTAAGAGTAACGCCCCTTTCCTCAAAGAGGACGGCACACCATTTCTTGAGGTCCATCACATTGAGTGGCTTTCTAACGGCGGTGAGGATTCTGTTGAAAATGCCATTGCATTATGCCCGAACTGTCACCGGCAGGCTCATTATGGCATTTTGGCGTTGATGCCAGTTAACAAATAAACCTGTATCTTACTATGGCCTGTCGTGGTTTACTGAATTTGGCCACGTCACTGTAGGCTTTGTAGATTATATAGTCTGAAACCAGACTTTATCTAGGTAAAGATTTTGACACACTCTGATTGCAAGAGAGTATGATCATTGATCACTTTCGAATAATAGGGAATTCTCATCATGGATAGTGCAAAGGATTTGGCAAGGGAGATGCTCTCAGCATTGGATTTACAAGATGAAGGAATGTTAGTTGCCTATTTAAAGGGTTTTGCTAATTTCCCAGTAAACCTGTATTTCCTCGGTTATGATTTCATCCACACCGATGACAGACGGCAAAACATGGACGATAACATGAGGATTGCGGAGCTTGTCAAGCGCGCTACATCCAAGAAGCATATCAACTTCGTTGCGCAAGCGGTGAACGTATTCATTGATGATTTTATGCAGCATGTAAACATGGCAGACCTTGCAAAGAAAGTTGCAGAGGACACAATAGCCTCAACACTGGGAAGCTATACTTTTGGTGAGTTGATGGGGTTAAAAATAGGGGAGTTAATCTCTTCGCGGATCACTGTATCAATCGCTTTTAGTATGTCTGTCAGCACTCTGTTAATGATTGGCGGGGGGGCATCAATGGCGATACATGCCTCAAGATTCCTCAAAATAAGCAACTACGACGTATACCGAAAGTTACGAGATCTCGGAGACTTGGATCTGCTTTATTTCGCTATTCGGGACAGGGTTGAACCTTTCGAGACAGCAACCAAACTTTCAAGAAGCAACCCTGTGCTCTTTAATCAGGCTATAGAGCATTTCTTCAAAGGCTCGTAAGCCCTTATTTTTTTGTCTGTCGATACAGTAGCCAGGAGATCAGCCCCATAATGATTGTGAACGTCCAGCGTCCCAAAATGAACATATAAGCAGATTTATCACCGAGAGAATCGGGAAAAGCACTGAACATGAGGGACACGTTAGAAGCGGCTGATGTTATAGCAAGAAGTGCGGATAATATGATCCCTATCCAAATCAGGAAAGTAAGTAGTCTTTTCATTCGTGATTTCCTTATCAATCATCTGGTTTACCACGTAGCGAGTGTACTTAATCGTCAATGGCGAGTAAACGAGCAGCTCTAGCAAAGCCCTTATAGGTACAATCAAAATCCCCTGATTTTCAACCGTTCTCATCAATTATCCCGATTTCCGCAATACTGATTCAAGCTGCGAGCGGATTGTCTTATTTGCAGCTGACCGCCATAGTCACAGCGCTTGTTCTGAACAATCTGCGGAGGCGAACTATGTCTTACAACTTTCTCAATATTGCTGCCACGCCGGATGTCAGGGCTGTTCAGGCGGAGATGGGCACGGCGGGCATGTGGCCTGAACCAGGTAAAGTTGTTGAACCTTCAGCTCTTGGTCCGCATGAAAAGGACTTCATTAGCGAACGCGATAGTTTCTATATGGCGACGGTGTCGGAAACCGGCTGGCCGTACGTGCAGCATCGCGGTGGACCAATGGGGTTTCTTCATGTGCTGGATGATCAGACGTTAGCTTTTGCCGATTTCCGGGGTAATTTGCAGTACATCACCGCAGGAAATTTGCGTGGCAGCGATCGCGCCTGCTTATTCCTGATGGACTATACCCGCCGCCGTCGGCTGAAAATTTACGCCACGGTCTCTCTGGCTGGCGCTGATGAAAGTCTGGCGCTGAAGGAGAAGTGGGCCGCAGAAAATTATCGTGCGGTGACCGAAAGGATTTATCTCCTTAACGTGGTGGCATTTGACTGGAACTGTCCGCAGCATATTGTTCCTCGTTATACCTTTGAGCAATTAAAAGCACACATTGAACCCGTTATGCAGCGCCTTGAAGAGCTTGAAGCGGAAAATGCTGCGCTTAGACAACGTCTGCAGGAGTGATGCGATGAGCGGTGCCGGAACTGGACTTGCCAGCCCAACGGTGGTGTATTGGGTGCAGACACCATTTTATTAACCGGGAAGAGTATGGATCGTTTTGAAGCGATGAACCTGCTGGTGATGATTGCGGACAAAGGCAGTATGTCCGCCGTCTCCAGGGAGACAGGGGCTTCACTGACGGCAGTGAGTCGTAAAATTGCCGATCTGGAAAAGCTGATTGGAGTTCGTCTGCTGATCCGCACAACGCGTAAGCTCACCCTGACGGAAGCCGGGATAGCCTATGTTTCTGCGGCCAGAAATATTCTTGAAGCTGTTGAGAATGCGGAAAAAATAGCGGCTGGTGAATATCTCACGCCTAAAGGCGAGCTGGTGATCACCGCGCCCACTATGTTTGGGCGGCTGCATCTGCTGCCGGTGATAAACCGCTTTCTTGCCCGCTGGCCGGAGATTAACGTTCGCTTATTGCTAAGCAATCGTAATATCGATCTTATCGAAGAGCATGTGGATTTGGCGGTGCGAATTGGCAAACTTCCGGACAGCTCAACGGTGGCCATTCAGCTTGGCGAAATGCGAACGGTAACCTGCGCTCATCCTTCGCTGTTGGCACGTCACGGTTGCCCTGAGCATCCTCTCGCTTTGAGTTCGTTTCCCTGTATCAATATTGAAAACCCAATGCCCGTTGCAGGTTGGTACTATTCCCAGGAGGGGAATGAGAGAGGCGTGCAGGTGCCGGTCACTCCCCGGCTGACGGTCACAACGCCAGAGGCGGCAATTGATGCGGCAACCACCGCGACCGGCGTCGTCAGAGTGCTGCATTACCAGGCCGCTGAAGGGATCCGCCACGGCAATTTGCAGGTGATTCTGCAAAACTTCGAGCCGCAGCCGGTACCCGTTAGCCTTATCTATCCTTCACGTGGGCCGACGCCGCTGAAAGTGCGTAAGTTTATCGATTTCACCGTTCCGGCACTGCGTGACGATCTTCGTGTCATTTCGAGCCAGAACTGAAAAATTCGTGTTCGACGGCATTCAGCCGGTAAAGCGCCACGGGAAGTCTACAGCCTCTTCGGCATAGGCAATGCCAATACGTTTACTGGAGACAATCTCCGCCACGCTTTTTTCAAAATGCTCAATGGTGTCGCAGACGTAGATCCTGTCTCCGGTCAGAGGCAGATTATCAAAAGATCGGTTGATGCCCATCGCCAGGCAGAGTTTCCCCGGCCCGTCTGAAAGTTTCCTGATTTGCGCCCGGCTCATGTCTCCGGCCGGAAGGCCATAGCGCAGATCAGCAGCCAGTTCGATGCCAGCAACAATCTCGACGCCGCGTATCAGCACCGCAGCGGCTTTATTTTCCTGCCCGGTAACGATATTAAAACAGTCATACATCCCGTAGATCCGATACACATGGGCGATGCCTCCGGCTTTGTAGAGCGGTTCATTGCGGGGAGTGCGGCGATCGCCCCAGGCATGACAGGCTTTGTCGGTTTCGCCGTCATAGGCTTCAACCTCGTTGATCCTGCCGATAATGCGCCCGGATGGCGTCTGATGAACTAAATAGCAGCCCACCAGATCGCGGGCCACGCTGACGACATGCCTGTCGTAAAAAGGCAGTTCCAGTTTCATGGCCTTATAGCCCTAAATCAGACAAACCGGGATGATCGTCCGGACGGCGACCCTGCGGCCAGTGAAACAGGCGTTCACTCTCCTGAATCGGTTTGTCGTTGATGCAGGCAAAACGCTTCAGCATCAGCCCGGCCTCATTGAACTCCCAGTCCTCATTGCCATATGAGCGATACCAGTTCTCCTGTTCATCGCACCATTCATAGGCGAAACGCACTGCAATCCTGTTGTCCGTATAGCTCCATAGCTCTTTGATTAACCGATACTGCTGTTCCTTCGCCCACTTGCTCTCCAGAAATTCGACAATCGCTTCACGGCCCTGTAGCTCCTGGACACGGTTCCGCCAGACACTGTCTGTGGTGTAGGCCAGACAGACTTTTTTGGCATCGCGACTGTTCCAACCGTCTTCGGCGGCACGCACTTTTTGCTTAGCGGTATCAAGGTCGAAAGGAGGGAAGGGGGCTCTTGCTTCTTGCATGACAGATTTCCTCTTTAAGGGGGTTCTTTCTGGCCAGCAGTAACTGGCCAGATATTGCGTTGACTCGATTAATCCTCGGCGTGAACCACAGGGAAATCAATATCAGTCAGCGCCACGTTGTTGAGGTAGTTGGTGAAGGTGCTTTCTGCGACCAGGGCTACAATTTCAACCAGCTGCGCGTCGCTAAATCCGGCATCCCGTACTTTTTGGATCTCTTCATCGCTGACTTTGCCACGCTGTTTTGCTACGAACGTAGCAAACCGTACTGCGGCATTGGCTTTGACATCGCCTGATTGCCCCTGACGGTTGAGAGAGATCTCCTCTGGGGTCATTTTGAGCATATTCATCCCGATGTAACTATGCGCAGACAGACAGTAATCACAGCCGTTCACCTGGGCGACCGCCAGCGCAATACGCTCGCGGGTTTTCGCATCCAGCGTTTTGGTCAGTGCGTCGTTGAAACTCATGTACCCCGCCAGCGCGGCCGGGCTGCTGGCGATCAGGCGAAAGAGGTTAGGCACAACGCCCAGCTTTTTATTGACGGCCTCAAGGGTCGGTTTAGAGGCTTCCGGTGCGTTATCAAAGGTCGGTACGTTCAAACGGTTCATCTCATTTCCTTGGTCAAATGCCTTCATTGGGCTCTGACAGTCACTATGAACCGGGAAGCGAAGCGTGATAATCCCTTGATTGATGGACACTGATTTTCGCAAAACGGGATAATCATGCTGGTGGGTGAAAGGAAATTGTCGGGGAGTTATGTCCCCGACGGCAGGTTCAAACTAGTTTTTCAGCAGTCTCGGTAACTGGTTTTTGAGCTCCAGCAGGCAGCTGTCCATAAATTTTTCTGTTTGCTGAGTGACTTTGGCATAGTTGTTATTTTGCCAGTCTGCCAAAGGAGCCTCCACTGGTGCAGGAGTACAATCGGCAACGGTATAGGCAGAAAGTATGCTGCCGCTTTCCGGGCGCTTGTAGAAAATGACTTTGTATTTCAGCTGATAGGCTGGAACGGTTGCAGCATCTTTGTGAATCAATGCCCAGGTTGCCCGGCCGATATACAGTGGTTGTTTGTAATGTGTGCCACTGGTGTTTTCAGCCATCCATTGACCGATCGCTTGTTTTGCTTTTGGCGTCAGATAGCTATCCGTAGGGTTGACCATCGAATCGATGCTGCTGCCTTTATAATTCTCTTTGTCAAAGCTGCTGGTGCTGACATTGCCCGTTAGTGCAGATAACACAGCCAGCCCTTTGCCCATCGCGTTGTCACCAGGCGTTACGACTCTAAGTTTATTGTCAGCGATGCGATTGTTATTTAAATCAGATAAAGCCGCTGTGCTGTAGATCTCTAAGGTACCACCATTTGCTGATGTTACTGCTTCAGGTTTCGGTGAGTTTGCGCAGCCAGTTAAAACAGTCATTGCTGCCAGAGTTGCTATCACTTTTGCTTTCATTTTCTTTCCTTGATGTTTCCATGTGTACTTGCTTTCGATTTTGTTGTGAGCGTAGAGTTAGTCTCAATAGATATTTATTATCGGTTTTAATCGTTTAAACTTTAATTCCTTTTGTGACTTGTTTTAAAAAATACTCGGGATGAAACCATATGCTAAAGGAACAAACTTAGTGCCGATATCATTTTTCTGGACGTAGTAGTTGGGTTGTTGGTTCGCTTTAAAAATTATGTGTCATTAAAATTGATTTTTTCATTGCACTCTATAAATACAATGGTGTTGTAAGGTTTTTTGTTGTCTAATAACTAATTAATCAGTTGAGTAAAGCACGTTCTTTGTTTGTATATGGCTGTTTTCATTTGGTTCTATATAAAATGAATTCATTTTTAATGAAAGGTTATTACCCATGATAACTATAGCTTTAGCTTCCAAAAATTCATGCCATCAATTAGCCAATATTGCTCTCTATCGGGAACAAGCAAGCCAAAGTCATCATTTGCTTGAGCTGCCCAATCAGCTGGAGCAAGTTCTTCATGATTAATTTCCCAATCGGTGTGGCGGTATATCTTTTTGGCAAAATTAATATAAAACATAGGGAGCCGCATCCTCAACTCGTCCCACTTACTTGAAACAGTTCCCAATGATATGGAATGAAATTCCTCTATGTAATTGTAAAAGTCAAATAGCTCATCCTTAGTTTTACCAAAAGTAAAGAAATTTCGCATCATATCCGTTGAGAACACAGTAACATTGTTTTTAACTAAATACTCATCAAAATTATGTTCTGTTAATACGGGGATGCCTTTCCTGAAAGTAGTAACGGCTTCTTCATACTGTGATTCTTTCATCCATCCCTTCTGAATGTATTTTTTGTACTCTGAAGACACATCTATACAAAAATTAACTTTATCATCGAAAACGTAATAATGTTTTCCTTTAGCGACGAAAACAGCAATAGCCATGTCACCGTTGAATAGTGCATCGAGTAAGCGTTCTGTTTCATTTACCAAATTCATTTGTGAACTCCTCTTTTGTCAATACTCGAGCCTTAGACGAATTTTGCTCAATAAGCCGATCCCATACTTTTGGTAACTCCAAAGACACGCTAGGCTCTCCTTTGTTAGGATCAACAATCTTAGGTGCATTTGGATCTTTTGCAACCCCCGGAATTGGCCTCTGAGGAACTGCTGCATCCATGATCTGCTTGTGCAAAGCAGCATCAACTTCAAATACTACAACGGAACCATCTGCTCTTTTGTTAGTAAGATAGTATGCGGCATGATTTGGGCCATTTGTACTGACGCACAATTGTCCACTGCATCCCGAATTAATACTTACAGTACCATCTTCATTAACACTGATTCTGTTCTGACTTGTTTTAGTACCGCTTCCTCCTCCTTCTACCCTAAAGTAAGTCTCTGTAGTTGATTTTGGCTTTTCTGAGACAGCGTCACTAACACCATTCTTGGATACCGAAGAATCAATCCCTTTCATCCCTGCAATAATGCTTACTATTGCATGTAGCTGCATTGCATCATCATAGGTTTTCGCCACTTCATCCCATGACTTTTTCTCTCCTTTCTGAGCACTCGCACCTACGAGAGCCGTTATCGCCGCGTCACGAGTGATGCTTCCTTCATCCAAGCCTCTCATTATTGCTTCGGCATTAGCGTAATCAGCCGGGAAAATATCCTTGTAGGATAATCTGTATCCCGCCGCGCTGTCGCTGTAACCTTCCAACGCTTTTTGAGCTTTTACAATCAGCTGCCCACAGCCGGCGCTACTCTTATTCCCTTGTGTACAGACGTCCAGAATCTGCTGATCGCGGGCTTTGTCCGTTGCATTGATGTTGGCAAGTTCTTGCGTCAGTGTCTGACGTTCATCAGCCGTCAAGTCACCATGCTCGAGTTGATATTCAACCTGCATTTTACGTTCGGCTTCTTTGTGATCCAGATAGTTAAACCGCACTGAATCCAACGAAGTCGCCGCGCCCGACTGCGCACCGTTTGAGCCACCTATGACGCCGCCAATAGCACCACCACTAACTGCAGCAGCCCACTGGGTGATCGCCGCTTTTTCATTCGGGCCCAGCGTCGTATGGCTGTCCAGGTAGTTACTCACCAGTTGCCCGAAGGCTTCGCTGGTCATACCCGCCATGCCTCCAGCTAGCGCATTACCCCCTCCAAAACTTGCCTGAATGGCACCGATAATGCCGTGGATCGCGGCTTTTTCTTTGCTGTCTGCCGCCCAGCCCATGGCTGCGCCCAGGTCACCGGCATACTGGTTTGCCATCTGCCCAAAGAGGCCTGCCAGTTCCTGTTGCTCCTGAACTTTCTCTTTATCGAAAATTTTACCGATATGACCGTTGGCGTTATCCGTATCGCGGCTAAGTCCAGCGACATCCTGCTGCTGATTTTCTTTATCGCGGATAGTAATTGTGCCGCCAGCAATCGCCGAATGCGTGGTACCTGATGCTTCACCCTCACTCCCCACACCAATAATTGGTACCGCGCCACCACCGTTATGGCGTTCGCCATCAGCGTCTTTTGAGGATGAAAATCCTCCGCTTATCCCACTGGTATCAGCGCTGTAATCAGCGCTGTTGTGGATGTCCCGCCAGCCAAGCGTTCCGGTATCAAGCGAGTTTTTGTCTGCCGTTGCCGTGCTGGCAATCACAGCCCCATCCAGCTGCGTGTGTTTGCCGACGGTGATATCAAAGCCTCTGTCACCTGCAAACAGGCCACTTTGCTCGCCGACACTGGCGTAATCACTGTCGGTTTTGCTCTTGCTGATACTCAGTGAGGCCGAGCCTGTCATCGAACCGAACGTGAAGCTGGCACCACCGCTGACGTCTTTCTGCCAGCTGTGATATTCATCGGTGTCCTGCAAGCTTGTGACCAGCAGATCGCGCCCCACATCGGCAGTAATTTTGTCGCCCAGTGCCTGCGCACCTGCGATGACCGTGTCACGTCCGCTGCTGAGGCTCAGTTCATCGCGAGCGTTTATGCGCGAGTTGACATACTCAACAGATTTTCCATTGTCACCGCCTTTCGACTGATAGCCGCTGGCCTGAACGCCAATCCCCGTTTCTTGTCCGATGGAGACATGCACACCCGCACTCCAGCCGCTGCTGTTGTTCGAGCTTTTTTGCTCCTGATTGTTTGAAGCCGCATTGAGCAGCAGGTCATTTTGTGCCACCAGTGTGACGTTGTTCCCTGTGACTCCGCTGCCTGTAACCTTCAAATCACCGCTGGTACCATTCAGCCCGGTGGCGACCATATTGATGTCGCCCCCGGCGGTCAGCGTGCTCCCACGAACTTCATTTTGCTTCAACTCAGAGGTGGAAGTGCTTTTGCTGGAGCCTACGTTGAGCTCCACCCGCACCGCGTTAACGCCATTCTGCATGGCTCCGCCAACTGCTGAGGCTGCACCCGATCCTGCAACCCAGGCATCCTGCGCGGCTTTAACGCTGTAAAGTGCCTTCAGACGATCGTCACTGACTTCACCGCTACGTTTGTAAGCGTCATTCGCAGCCAGCGCCGCATCAGTAATGGAAGAAGATACCGAAAGCGTCAGACCGCTTTTCTTCTGCTCATAGGTCTCTTTGCGGCGCAGCAAATCGTTACCCGGATCGACGGTAATTTCCCCGGCAGCCACATTCAAATTTTTAGCAGCAATCACATCCGCACCGCTGATATGAGCTTTATTGTCGGCGAGAATGCTGACGTTTCCGCCTGTAGATCCGACGGTACTCACACTCTGGCTCTGAGTTGTACCATCTTCGTTAATCTGGTGTCGGGATGCGCTGGTTCCGATAGTAAAACCGATGCCACCTGAACCCATCAGGCCGCTGGTTTTCTTTTCCTTCAGATGGTACGAAGACTGTTCATCGGTTGCGGCTACGATGTTTACATCGTGACCTGCTTTCAGCGTGACATCACTTTCACCAATGACGGATGAACCCTTCACCGTCACATCATTGCCCGCCGAAACGGTGACATTCTCACCGCTCAGCGAAGTGCCTTTTTCGTAAGTCGAACTTTCTTCATCAATAGTGTGCGTGGTCGTTTTCTTGAGGAAACCTTTTTTAGTTTTCTTTTCCTCTTTGTATGAATAATCGCTTTCTGTCGCTGTAGTGATATTCACATCTCGCCCGGCAGCCAAGCCGAGATCACCTTGCGCGGTCACCTGAGTGGCTTCGGCGGTTACGTCCCGTCCGGCGTTGATCTTTGTGTCGCCGCCGCTGGCAATTTCAGTGCCCTGTTGGCGCACGGACTCGTTGATAGTGGATTTGTTTTTCGAGCGTGAGCTGTTGCCTTCGGTCGTCGCTTCCGCCAGCAGGTTTACATCACGCCCGGCCTGCATTCCGACGTTGTTTTCAGCGACGATACCTGCCGCCTGGCTGGTGATATCGCGGCCCGCGACCAGAGTCACGTTGTCGCCTGCGGTGACGGTGGTGCGATCTGCACTGCTGCTGTGGCTTTCACTGCTGCCTTTGCGGCTGCTCTGGCTGTTGCCTGCGGCGTTGAGGTTCAGGTCGTTGCCTGCCACCAGCTGTGCGGTTTTGCCTGCGTCAATCTGGCTGGCCGTGACGGTCAGATCGTTTCCGGCCTGCATGACGGTGTTGCCGCCAGAGGTGATCGTGCTGCCCTGATTGCTGGTGGCCGACGAACTGCTGTCTTTCTGCCACCAGAAGCCAGACTGGCTGCGGCTTTCATTCATCTGATTGGCGGCAATATTAAGGTTATTGCCTGCGTCCATCGCCAGATCGCCACCCGCGCTGACTTTGGCACCGGTGATGTTGATGTCGTTTGCGGCTGACATAAACAGGCCATCAGTGGCGGTAATCGACGCGATTTGTCCAACATCGGTTCCGCTGATGGAGACATTGCCCTGACGAGTTCGGCTATTCACCGCCCAGTCCTCTGTCTGGGTAATGTTATTGATGCTGCCGCCAACGCTCTCCAGCTGTACGGTTTTGCCGCTGATGTTGGAGCCGATGTTGTTGATATCGCCTAACGCGCTCAGGTTCAGCCCGCCGCCTGCGCTGATAAGCCCGGCGTTGAGGTTGCTGATGCTGTTGCTGCTGTCGATACTCAGGCCGTTCTGCGCAATAACGGAGCTGCCATCGTTGGTGAATGTTCCGCCCGCCAACTGGACGCTACCGCCGTTAATCACGCTGCCGTTCTGGACGCTGACGTCTTTGGGTGACAGATACACTTTCGGCACCATCACGGTCTGGCCGTTAATGGTTGAGGCTTCCCACCACAGAATGCTGTGATCCAGCGCGGCGATCTGATCGGCGGTGAGCGCTACGCCAAACGTCAGTCCCAGTGCGGTTTGTGAAGCCGCTGCGTTGTCCATCAGATAGCGCATCTGATCCAGATCGGAGCCTAATCCGTTGATGTAACGTGATCCGGTCTGGTTCAGAACATAGTTACTGACGTATCGGGTATCAAACGCCGCATCGCCGAGGAAGCGGTAATCTTTATCCGGATTGAGATTGAGGCGATCGACCATGTACGACGAGCCAAGGAACTGGTTGGCGTCGGTGAATTTGCTGTTGGTTTCAATCGTTGGCTGGCCGGGCTTAAGGCCGAGCATGCTGTACAGATCGCCGAACAGATTCGGATCTAACTGCCCCAGACCATCAAGCTTTGGATTGACGGTGATGAGGTAAGGGCTGTCCGGGTTGGTCGAAGGAACAAAATAGCCATTGTTGCCAGAGGGCAGGGGATAGTTGCCGTCCATGCCGCCAGGCACAAGTGCGGTGCCATCGGCAATGGTTTGCCCTTTTGCCCCTGCATCTTTCCAGTCCGGATTGGTGAGACCGAGTGAACCTGCCTTCTCAAGCGCCTGTTGGGATTGCCCGCCGCTGATGCTTTGCGCCGAAGGCGTATTCAGATTAGGCGCGGTAATCGTGTTGCTGATGTGCCCGGAGTTGGCCGCGGTGTTGGTGTTGCTGATATTGCTGGCAAAATTGGCGT
Organism: Enterobacteriaceae bacterium 89; assembly: GCA_014156375.1. Lineage (GTDB taxonomy): Bacteria > Pseudomonadota > Gammaproteobacteria > Enterobacterales > Enterobacteriaceae > Scandinavium. Next base: position 440,437 of record RQJH01000005.1, read on the forward strand.
TTACGCTGCCGCCTGCCTGAATGACGGAGCGGAAGATTTCGCCTTCTTCCGTAGTGGTGTCCCGACCTGTCAGTTTGAATGCCAGAGTGGTCGTTTTTGGCATCACAATCGAATAACTATTGTCGGGCTTAGGTACTCCGTTATTAGCGTGCGAAGCGAAGCCATAGCGCTTTGAGTCGTATTGATAAACATACCACTCAGTTGAGGTCCCGTTTTGCCAGCTCTGATTATTAAGCGTATTTCCAGTCAGTGAAACATTGCCATTAGCCAGAATGTTGCTGGCCTGGTTGTCGAGGGTGCCTGCATAAATAGCCAGATTGTTGCCGGAAGCAATCCGTGCGGCACCGCCCTGACTGGTAACATCGGTACGAGACTGGCTGGCAATAAATCTCTGCTCAGCCGTATCGGAATAGGCCGCATAGCTGAACTGGTTATAGTGGTTATAGTTGCATGCGCCATGGCCGTTACAGGAGCCTGATTGAGTTTCAATGACATTATTAATCATGCCGTAGCTGCCGTCAGGCAACAGGCTGATATCAACATTAATCGTGGCGTTGCCCATCCCTGCAATGATCTGGGTGCCGTTTATCTGCGTTGTCGTTGCCGTCAAACCATCACGCTGATTCAGCAGATGCCCGGTGTTGATGGACAGATCGCCTCGCTGCGTTTCGATTGAACCAGAAGTGTTAATCACCTCAGTGTTCGCCGCGCCGCTGGCATCTCTCTGCATTACGAGGTTATTACCCGCCAGCATATCGCCGTGCAGGTTCTGGATGCTGTTAGCGAACAGCGAAAGCGAGTTCCCGGCGTAGAGCAGGGTGGTGTTAATGATTGAGCCAGAGGCCGTCAGCAGCAGATTGCCTGCGGTGCCGGTAAAGCCATTCAGCGCAATGTTGTTGCGGCTGGTCAGGCTAACGTCGCCGCCCGCCTGCAGTGCGCCATTGGCATTCATGGTGATGCTGCTACCGTTGAGCGTGGTCGTGCCGTAGCCCGCCGTCAGCTGTCCGCTGTTCACCAACTGGCCGGAGGCATTCAGAGTAATGCCGTTGCCCTGCAACGTACTGGCGTTGACGATGTCGCCCTGGCTGGTGATCGTCAGCTGTTTATTTGCTGCCACCACTCCTTGCGTGGTCCAGCTGCCAACCAGGTTCAGCGTCAGATTGCCCAGTGCCACCAACTGGCCTGCGCCGCTCAGATTGGTGGCCTGCAGGATCAAATCGCCGCCGCTGAACGTTTTGCCGTTCTGGTTGTTGAAGCTGTTGGCCTGAATACCCATACGGCTGTTGCCGAGCAGAGTCCCGCTGTTAGTCAGCGTCTGTGCGTTCAGATCCAGCACTGCGGCCTGAAGCGTACCGGAGTTAGTCAGACTGCTGCCTGTGAAGGTGGTTTGGTTGGCGGCCATCAGCGTGCCGCCGTTAGCCAGTTTCGCCGTGTTCAGCAGCAGGTTAGTGGCCTGCAGCCAGCCGTTGCCACTGTAGTCTGGCGTGGTCAGATTCAGATCGTCACCGGAGAGGATTTTGCCAGCATTGCGGGTCTGGGTGGCGGCGGTCAGCGTCGTTTTACCGTTGCCCTGCAGGGTGCCGTCATTGGTCAGCACTGGTGCGGTCACGTTGAGGTCTTGCTGGCTGAGGATGCTGCCGCTGGCCTGATTGCTCAGGGCATTCAGCAGCGCCAGCGTCAGAGCGCTGTCGCCCTGCACGCGTCCGCTGTTCGTCAGCGTGTTGGCATCCACCCGTGTGTCAGCGCCCTGCAGCTGACCTGTGTTAGTGATGTCCTGTGCTTTCAGCGCCAGCGAGCCGCCGGTCAGCAGTTTCCCCTGCTGTTGCAGGTTGCCGTTAAGCGTAAGAGAAAGGCCGTTAACTCCACTGATTTCACCGCTGTTATTCAGCGAACTGCCGTTGAGCGTGACGCTGGCAGCGCTCACCAGCCCCTGATTGCTGAACGCCTTACCTGCGAGCCGGGCATCGCCCAGCGAGGTGATTTTACTGCCCGTGGCGGCAGTTATATCGCCACTCAGCAGCAGCGCCAAATCGAGGGTACTCTGGATTGCACCGCTGTTAGTCAGGCTGGAACCTTGCAGACTGACGTTTTTGCCCTGCAGTTGCCCGCCGTTGGTGATATCCCCGGCATTCACTGACAGTGTCTCCTGCGTCAGCAAATCGCCGCTGTTGTTCAGCTTGCCGGTGGTGTTCAGCGTCAGTCCGCCAAGACCAATAGCTTGTCCACGGTTATCAATGCTGCCCTGACGCAGAGTCAGAGTATTGCCCTGCAGCGCGCCGTCGTTGAGCAGTTGATCACCCAGAAGTGAGGCGTCTCCAGCGGAGAGCACTTTACCGTGGTTGAACAGAGAGGAGGCGTTGAGCGTCAGATCGCCCTGGCTCAGCAGCTCGCCGCTATTGGTGAGAGAACGCTGAAGCGTGGCATTGAGATGGTCGGTACCCAGAACCGAAGCACTGTTTTCCCAGTCATTGCCTGTAATCGTGAGGCCGCTGCCCTGCAGAGTACCCGCGGTAGTCAGTGAACCGGCATCCAGCATCAGTTGGCCACCGCTTAGCAGGCGACCCGTTTGTTCCTGCGTGACATCATCAGCCTTTATGGAGAACGCATTTGCGCCCTGCATCAGGCCAGAGTTTCGCAGCGAATTACCATCAAACGTCAGGCTGCTGCTGATGATTTTGCCAGTATTTGTGGTAGTGACACCTTTCACTCCAATCCCGGCATCGCTGCCGATGGTGCCTCGGTTGGCAATCTCAGAGCCCGTCAGAAGCATTGCCCCACGGCTGTAAATCGTGCCGCCAGAATCATTGGTAAAGGCGTTGCCGTTGAGCGTCAGATGAGTGTTGCTTTGCAGAACCCCGCTGTTGTTCAGCTTGCCAACATCGAAAGAAAGTGAATCCCCAAGCCACTGGCCGCTGTTACTAAAGTTCTGTCCGTTCAGCGTAATGCCGCGCTTGCTCGCTACTACGCCGTCATTGATTAGGTCTGGAATATTTAGCGTCAGGGCTGCGTCGCTGTACAGGGTGCCGTGCTGCAGGTTATTCAGCGCGTTGGCGTTGAGTGCCAGCAGAGAATCCCCTTGCAAGGTGCCGCTGTTATTAAGGGTTTTGGCACCGGCGTTGAGGGTGTTTGCCACCAGCGTACCGCTGTTGTTGATCGTCTGCGCAGAGACGTTCATCTGAGCTGAACTGCTTTTACCACTGTGGTTCAGTGCTTCGCTGGCGTTGATCGCGAGCTGATTTTTCGCTGCCTGGGTTCCGGCAAGTGTAGCCTGCCGTGCTTCGATACTGAGATCGTTTCCGCCCTGCAACCTGGCGTTTTCTGCGGTGGTAACCCGATCGCTTTTCAGCTTCAGATCGCGGGCCGCACTAAGTTCACCTTCGACGGTTGCCGAAGTGGCGGTGACGGAAAGTGAATCGCCGCTGTGCGTCAGGGAACTGCTGCCGGAAGTCAGCGTGTTGGTGTTGATAGTCAGGCCCTGGCCGCCCGCAATGGTGCCATTTTGCACAACGTCACCGGCGGCGAGCGTCAGCGTGCCATCGCTGAGCAGAGCGCCGCTATTGCTGACAACGCCGCTTGCGGTGATGCTGGCGTTACCCTTCGCGCCGATGTTGCCCGTCTGACTAAGATCATGGGTATTCAGGCTGAGATCGCTGGCGCTGAGTAGCGAGCCGCTGTTGTTGAGCTGGGTGCTGTTCACCGTCAGAGCGTTGCTCTGCAGGTAACCGCTGTTGTTCAGCGTTGCCGCATTGAGCTTCGCGGCATTGCCAGCAAGCAGTTTGCCATTCTGGTTCAGCATGCCGGCATTGACCGACAGATCCTGGCCTGCCGTCATCTGTCCCAGGGTCGTCAGGGTGTCGCTGGCCGTCGCTGAAATATGGCGTGCGGCATTGGTGGAACTGCCAGCGTCCTGGGAAATATTTTTCGCGGCGAGCACGACGTCGCGACCCGCTGTCATGGTGGCTGCGGAATGAGAAAGCGTGCCGTTGGCATTGAGCTGGAGGTCGTTATCGCTGGTCAGAGAACCGTTGCTGACTGCCAGATCGCCCTGACTGTTCAGCGCAATGCTGCCGCTGGCTTTATGGTCACCGGTCAGAGCAATGCTCTGGCCTTTGGCCGTGATGCTGCCGCTGGCAAGGCTGTTGTGGACAGTCAGTTTACCGTTGGCATCAAGAGTGATATCACCCTGGCGGGCATTGAGATCGCCAAGGTTAACCCCGACGCCGTTCTCGCTGGAAACAAGGTGGATACGGTTGGCATACATCCCGCCCAACGCGCCGGTATCGACAGCAACAACCGGGGCGTCTCCTTCTCCCTGTTGCGCCTGCACGGTTCCGTCGCTGCCCACTCGGTTAGCTCCGGCAATCACCTTCAAATCTTTGGCGTGGATCGCTGCGTTAATGGTGGTGGCACGGCTGATGATGGAAAGCGCATCGCTGTTGCTGGCATCCAGCCCCTGGCCTTCAATAGTAATGCCGCCTTTTTTGACATCCAGCGCCTGTAAGTTGCCGTTGGCATCAAACACCGGTTTACCGGTGGTGAGCGTCGCCTGTGGGGTATTGATAAATCCACAGCCGCTACAGGTAATGCCGTAAGGGTTGGCGACCATCACGTTGGCCGCTTTGCCCGCCACTTCTGTGTAACCCTGCAGCTGGGAGCGGTTACCGCCGATCACCTCATTGATGATCCCTTTCGCTTCTTTGCCTGCCTGCAGGTTAGGGTTGCTGGTGATCAACCCGCCGAGCTGAGTCTGGTTCAGCTTGCCGGTGGCATTGTTGAGGATCAGCCCCTCTTTGCCGACGTTGTAATCCTGATACTGGTTATGAGAAATGCCAGCGCCGTTTGGCGTGGCGATATTCACGACCGGCACGCCGTTTGCCGCCTGGTCAGCCGCCGTGTTTCCCGTTGGCGTCAGCGTAGCCGCGACCGCGGGTAACAGCGGCTGCCCCGCAATCAGGAAGCTAATCAGATAGCTGAGCAGGCGTGACGTTAAGCGAACGGGAGGCTGATTCATCTTTTTTATCCTTAAAAAGCGACGGCAACGCGGTAATAAACGGTGAGGTGATCCGGGCCGAGCCAGTCCGGATAAGCCAGCGGGACACCCACGGTCAGTGAGGTCGACACCCAGCGGTTCGCGGTACTCAATCCGGCAGCTGTTCCCCACAGCGTGCCGGCAGAGTACGAATCAAATTTGTCGGAGTGCAGCCAGCCGCCGTCCAGCGCCAGCAGACTGCTCACCTGGCCGATAACCGGCAGGGTGAAAAGCTGATAGTTGAGCTCGTTGCGCCAGTAGGCACCGTTGTCGCCGGAAATACTCTGTTCTTTAAAACCGCGAACGGAGCTTTCGCCGCCGATGGTCATGCGCTCGCTGCCGTACAGACGGTCCGGTGTCCACTGTCCGTAGACGCTGGCAAGCCACCACAAATCGTTAGCCACGGGGCGCTGATAGCTGGCGTTCAGGCTCCATTTGCGGAACTGAGCTTTTGGCAGATCGCCGTTTTTGTTGCCATCCACTTCGGCATCAAACCACGGCATGCCGCGGCTGAACGTCGGATTAATCGTTGCCACGCCGCCGAGGATTTTCTGGGTATGGTTCAGGCCAAACAGCAGGCTGGTGAGCTTACGACTGCTGCTTTGGAGCAGCACGTCATCGAGATAGTTGCGGTTGATTCGGTGGCTGAGGCCGAGTGAAACGCCCGTTTTAATATCGCCGTTGCGGAATAAAACATGGGAGAAGTTAAAGCGATGCGTTTCCGTGTCGCCGCTTGAGCGCCACAGCCAGCCGTTGTTATCGATAGTACTGAGGTAGTTGTTCCAGCTGTAGCTGTAGTCGAACAGGCTGTAGCCATAGGGGATACTGACCCCGGTGGCAAAGTTCTGTGCATCTTTCGAATTGGAGAAATCGCTGCTGCGCCCGCCGCTAACAAACCAGTTATCGGCAAGCCCAAGTAAATTTTTCCCCGTCAGCCCGCCATTAAGCTGCCCGACGCCGGTACTCTTTTGTCCGCTGTTATCAAAGCTGACGGATCCACTGATGGGGAATTCAGGTGTGGCCGTCAGATGAACGATCGACCAGCCCTGTTTTTCACCGGGCAGGATCTCAATCTGCACTGGCGTTGTTCTGGTGCGGTTAATCTGCTCCATACCCTGTTCAATATCGCGCAAATTAATAATGCCGCCTTTCAGTCCTGGAAAAGTCATTTTTATTTCGCGCTCGGGCGCACCGTCCATGGCTATTTTTTCAAGACGACCTTCCAGCACTGCCAGGTGTAATTCTCCGGAGCGCAGATCCTGCTCGGTTAAAAAAGCCCGGCTGGTGATATAGCCACGACTGATATACCAGTCGGAAACGGCATTAGTCAGTTGATTTATTCGCGATATATCGAGGCATTTATTTTGCCACGGAGCGATGAGCTTTTGCTGTGCCCGTGAGTCAATCAGCGTTGCGCCGTCCAGATAAATACTGTGGACGGTGAAACAGGGGCCGGTAACGGGTTCAGTATCAGCGGGTTGAGTGGCCCGTGGCAACGGCGTGGCGCGCTCCAGCGAGTCACGCTGCTGCTGGTTTTGCCGCAGCAGTTGTTGCTGTTGCTGCTCAATGCTGTCGCGATCGGCCGGTGAAAGAGGGGCGGCCCAAGCAGAAACTGTGGACAGGAGCGCAATAGTTAAAAGGGAAGCACTGACAAACCGCTGTTGTCCTGAAGTCCTTTTCACCGGGTGACCTTAAGCTAAATAGAGCAGGAATAAGAGTTATCTTAAAACAAAAGTTAATTTGTGTAAATCTCATTAATATTTGTGTGATTATGTAACGTTATGGGGTGGGATATCTCTTATAAAAATTTAATTTAGGATTTTTCCTAGCCAGAATGATGAGTGATTTTATTTAATCACTCACAGTTATTGTCGGGGAAATAAGTGTGGCGCGGCTTAACTGTTTATCTTAAATAAGCAGTTAAGACTGGGTTGAATGCCGTGACAGCGTAATCATCGCTTCAACGGCTGGCGACGTTGACCCAGCGCCAGCCCAGGCCCATGGTCGTACAGACGATGGTGACGATTGCCGCAAGGTGCATCAGAAAATCTTCCGGATGGACGTGCACCGGATGGCAAAAATAAAGCAGGGTCAGTGCCATGCAGGCCACGCCCGTGCCTGACAGCGCGAGGCTGCGCAGCGGGGTTAAGGTGCGGGTCCGCCGCAGATAGGCCAGAACGAGGGCGATCATCGGGACACTCACGGTCAGCATAAAGGTGTAGCAGTGGGTGTCGTGCAGATCGCTGATGACAAGAGGATGCTGGCTCAGACTCATTCCTGCCGATGAAAACCAGAGCGCAATCAACAGCATCAGCCAGCGCAGGCGCGGTGTACGACGGCCCGCAATGCTGCCGTTAAAAGCAGAAGCGATTGCCAGCAGGCCGATCACAAAGACCAGTATCAGCTGCGCCACTGCCCATCCAGCCCCTGGCTGCGACCAGTCGGTGGCAGTGCGGACCAGCAGCAGGCTCATCAGAATGCCTGCTGGCAGAGCCATCAACAGCCAGCTGGTCACCCGAAGCCCTACGGGCGGCACCCGTTTTACCGGCGTGGCCGTCTGGCTTAGTTTGGCAATTAACGCATCATGACTGGCCATGATTGGCTCCGTAACGACGAAGATTGTTCAGCGCCCGGTGCAGCAGCGATTTGACCGCCGCCACGCTCAGGTTGTGCTCTTTTGCGGCCTGCATCAGGCTCATCTCCTGCAGATGAATATTTTCCACAATCTGGCGCTGCCTCGCGGGAAGCTGATTCAGAAAGCCGTACAGTTCTTCGCGAGACTCCTGATGTTCTGTATTCCGCGCGGGGCTCAGGTCGGCAACGTTTTCTACCCATTCTTCTTCAACGACCTCGCGGCGGGAGAAGCGTCCCTGGCGGCGCAGGGCATCAATGGTTCTTGCTTTGGTGATAGCCATCAGCCACGGCAGAAAAGGGCTGGCGGGATCGTAGGTGTGACGAACCCGGTGCAGGGTTAGCAGCACATCCTGAATCACATCCTCAATCAGCACTTCATCGTCCATTTGTTTGCGGACAATGGCCCGGATCACCGGGACCAGAGTATGCAGCAAACTGGCGTAAGCCTGTCTGTCGCCCGCCTGGGTTCGTACCATGTACTCAGGCCATTGTTCGCGCGGGACTTCTGCTTCACCCATATGCCGCCTTGTTGTGGCGCGTTACGCCTTTTTGCCCGCTGCCTTGTCGAGCGCATTCACCACGATATCCGGAGTTAATACCTGAGGCAGGATTGTCGGCGCACCGCCGTCGGCAGGATAAACCACATACAGCGGCAGTCCACCCTGACCAAACTGGCTCAGCGCATCATCAACGTCAGCATTAAATTTAGTCGAATCTGCCACCATATAAAGCGTGCCGGTGCGGGCCAGCGCATCCTTAACCGCCTGAGTGGAGAGCGACGTCTTGTCGTTGACCTGACAGGTGATGCACCAGGAAGCGGTAAAGTTGACGAAGATGGCTTTGCCATGTCCCCGCTGCTGCTCTACGGCCTGCGGCGTCCATTTTTCTTGTGTCACCGTTTCTGCGGTCTGGGTGGTTGTCGGTTTCATCACTCCGGGGAGCGGGATCAACACCGCCAGAATCAATGCAGCGGTGACCAGATACATCACCCGGAAACCCCGCCCGGCCAGCTGACGCTGTTGTGCCATACCGTAAAGCCAGGCAGCAAAACTCAGCACGACCGAACCTGCCAGCAGCACGCCAAGCGCGGTGGTGCCAGCCTGCTGAGCCAGCACCCACACCAGCCAGCCATAGGCGCCAAACATCGGGAAGGCGAGGCCGCGTTTCAGCACGCTCATCCAGGCGCCAGGACGCGGTAAGCGGCGGGCGAGAGCCGGAAATAGCGAGATCAGCGTAAAGGGAGCGGCAAAACCTAAAGCCAGCGCGAAGAAAATGGCCAGTGAGACGGCGGGCGGCTGCACCAGGGCGTAGCCGATGGCTCCGGCCATAAACGGCGCAGAGCAGGGCGTGGCGACGATAATCGCCAGCGCACCGGTCAGCGCCGAACGAACAAAGGCTCCGCGCCCAACCGAGATTTCCCCGGCGCGCTGTAATGAGAGCCCCACCTCAAACACCCCAAGCATATTCAGCGCTGCACCCAAAATCACCAGCGCCAGCAGTGAGATCACCAGCGGAGACTGAAGCTGAAAGCCCCAGCCCACGGCGTTACCGCCTGCTCTGGCAGCCAGCAGAATAGCGGCCAGCGCCATCATGGTGATCACCACGCCAAGCAGGAAAGCCAGGCCTTCGCTGCGGGCGCTGTTGGTGTCGCCGTTATGGCGCATCAATCCGAACGCCTTTAATGAGACGACCGGAAAGACGCACGGCATGAAGTTGAGAATAATGCCGCCCACAAAGGCGGCGAACATGGCGGTTAACATACCTTTCCCCGCTGAGCGATCAGGAGTGCGACTGGGCGTACTGTTTCACCGCATCCATCGTTTTCTGGATATGGGCGTCCGGATTACGGTCGGTGTAGCTCAGCAGAATTTTGCCGTTTGGCGCAATCACAAACGAAGTGCGGTCCGACAGCGTTTTGCCGCCCATCTGCATCTGGGTCTGGTATTCCGCAGCCACTTTTGCGCCAGGATCGGCAGCAACGGCGAATTTATTACGGCACTCCAGCTGCGAGAATTTCCCGACCTGATCGGTATTGCCCGCGGTCACCCCAATCACCGTAGCGCCGAGCTTTTTAAAATCGTCTGTGGCTTCGGCAAAGTCATGAGCTTCCAGCGTGCAGCCCTTGGTAAAGGCCGCCGGGAAGAAGTACAGCACTACAGGTCCTTTTTGCAGCGCCTGCTGGAGAGAGAAGGTCAGCGGTTTACCCGCCAGCGCACCCTCAAGCTTGAAATCTGGCGCGGTGGCACCGGTTGGCAGAGCGGCTGAGGCGGTGAACGTCATCAGGCTAAAAGCAGCAGCGGAAGCAAGCAAAGCTAAGCGATGTTTTACGGCAATCATGGTTGGCTCCAGTGGTCTCTGTTTATGAGGCTTTAAACATAGTTCGCTGGAGGGAAGGGGAAAGTTTCGCCGGAAGGAAAAAATAATAAAATTCGCCCGACGCTGCCGGGCGATTCAGTATTAATGCTTCGCAGCCTGCGGCATGTTGTTCAGAACATCAATGGCCTCTTGCGGCAGTTTCAGCGCTGCAGCAGCGAGGTTTTCCTGCAAATGACCCAGTGAGGAAGTGCCGGGGATCAACAGGATGTTCGGCGAACGCTGGAACAGCCAGGCAAGCGCAACCTGCATTGGCGTGGCTTTCAGGCTGGCGGCGATGTCGTTGATTTCCTGAGACTGCAGCGGGGTGAAACCACCCAGCGGGAAGAACGGCACATAGGCGATGTTTTTTGCTGCCAGCTTGTCGATAAGCGCATCATCGTGGCGGTTAGCGACGTTATAGAAGTTCTGCACGCAGACGATATCCGTCATTTTCAGGCCGTCTTCCACCTGCTTTTCCGTGACGTTGCTGAGACCGATATGGCGAATCAGCCCGCGATCTTTAAGCTTAATCAGCGTCTCCAGCGGCGCTTCCAGCGAACCTTCCGCCGGGCCGTGCTGGCTAATCATGCTGCGCAGGTTGACCACGTCCAGCACGTCCAGTCCGAGGTTGCGCAGGTTGTCTTCTACCGCTGAGGTCAGCTCTTCGGCAGACAGCGCCGGTAGCCAGTTGCCTGTCTCATCGCGGCGGGCGCTGACCTTGGTGACGATAGTCAGATCTTTCGGGTAAGGATGCAGCGCTTCTTTAATCAGTTTGTTGGTGACGTGTGGGCCGTAGAAATCAGAGGTATCGATGTGGTTAACCCCCGCTTCCAGCGCTGCGCGCAGCACTTTGACGGCCATTTCAGGATCTTTAGGTGGACCAAAAACACCAGGACCGGCCAACTGCATTGCGCCGTAACCGAGGCGGTAAACCTCGCAATCGCCGAGGGTAAAAGTGCCGGACTGTTTAACGCTGGACATAGCTGTTTCCTCATAATGGCTTAACCGGCTAAGTGTAAACCCGTTATGCGAGGAATGACGCTAAGAAAGTTTAACGGAATGTGCGGCAGTCCGTTGCCGCAGAGATGATTAGCCGAAGAACATCACGGAAACGCAGAGCAAGCCGACGATCAGGGTGATCAGGCTGCCGATGGAACGATAAGGTTTCAGTGTCGGAATGAGGTAGGTTGAAAGCGTCGGCATAATGAACAGGATCATCGCAATCAGCGGGCCGCTAATTGCATAAATCATCGAGATGGCGTTCGGGTTTATGCAGCACACCGCGAAGGTGACGGCGGAGACCAGCATAATCGACACCGCGCGGTTAAAGGCACGGCTTTTACGTACGCCCACCTGATTCAGCGAGGCTTTAACCATCTCGCTTGCCCCTTCAATCACGCCAAAATAGGTGCCGAGGAACGATTTCGACATCGCCACAATCGCCACGATAATCCCTGAAACCGCCAGCCAGTGCGGTGCGGCAGGCATCATCGCCAGCGCGGACAGGATCGTCACGCCTTCATCTTTCGCCGTTGAAATGTAGCTTTCCGGGATGGCCAGCAGGCAGCTAAAGACGAAAAACAGTACGCTCAGGCAGATGATCAGATAGGCAATCCGCATAATTTTTTTGCATTTATCCATCGCCTGGTCGCCGAACTTCTCTCGTCTGTCGATGGCGAAAGTCGAGATGATCGGCGTATGGCTAAAAGCGAAAACCATCACGGGAATCGACAGCCACACCTGATGCAGCGTCTGCGGAGTAAAGTCCAACTGACCGCTGAACATCGCCGGTTGCCAGGAGCCGGTCAGATACAGCGACAGAAACAGGAAGTAGGCAATCAGCGGGAAGACCAGGAAACCCATCACCTTCAGCGTCGCGTGGCGGCCCATCAGGAAGATCAGGTTTAGCACCAGCACCACGCCAAGGCTGACCAGCATGCGGATACCCAGAGTCACCGTCATCTGCTTCGCCAGTTGCTCGGTCAGCGAGTTGGTGATGGCGACAGCGTAGATCAGGATCACCACAAAGAAGGCAACGAAGTACAGCGAAGTGATCAGATTGCCAATTTTCTTGCCGTAATAGTGATTCACGGCCCCGGTAATGCCAACGTTGGCGGGCAGGTTCGCAGAGAGAATAAAACGACACAGCGCGCGGTGCGGCCAGTAGGTTAACGGCCACGCGACGAGCGCGGTAATGATAAGCACCATGGCTCCGGCGGAGCCTAACTGGATCGGCAGGAACAGGGTGCCAGCCCCTACCGCAGTACCATATAAGGCGAAACTCCAGAGGGTTTCGTCTTTTGACCATAATTTCGACATTTGTTGAACTTTTACACCAGATAACCAAAAAACGGCGGTGAATTTACCATAAAAATGGGTTTGGCGGGGGAACTGTGTGGTGGGACGCTGCCGTCGGGCCGCGTCCCGGATGGTCATTCTGAGGTTTCGTCATCAACGCCGTAATACAGCTTTCCGAGCTTTATCAGCGGTCTGCCCTGAGATTTTCGGTGCAGGTTAGAGTCACGCAGCGAGTAAACACAGCCACAATATTCCTGTTGATAAAATTGCTCGCGCTTGCTGATTTCAATCATGCGCGAGGAGCCACCCTGTTTACGCCAGTTGTAATCCCAGTAAACCATGCCGGGGTAAGGGGCGACGGCACGCTGACCGCAGTCGTTGATCTGCTGCATGTTTTTCCAGCGGGAGATGCCCAGCGAACTGCTGATCACGCTGAAGCCGTTTTCCGCGGCGTAGAGTGCGGTGCGTTCGAAGCGCATGTCAAAACACATCGTGCAGCGAACGCCTCGTTCCGGCTCCCACTCCATGCCTTTCGCCCGTTCGAACCAGTTATCGGTATCGTAGTCGGCATCGACAAACGGCACGCCGTTCTGTTCGGCAAAGCGAATATTCTCTTCCTTGCGGATCAGATATTCCTTCTGCGGGTGAATGTTTGGGTTATAGAAAAAAATGGTGTAGTCAATGCCGGACGCCTGAATGGCCTCCATTACTTCACCCGAACAGGGGGCGCAGCAGGAGTGCAACAGCAGCTTGTCAGCTCCCTGCGGCAGTTCCAGAACAGGGCGCTTAAATTCAGATAATTTCATCGCGATTTGCTTCTGTATCGGTCAACGTGCGGCGAGTATAGCATTGCTCAAGGCTTACGGATTCACGTAAGTGCGAGAAAACCCGGCGGGTTAAGGTTCAGTGACAGTGGTGACCTTTGTGATAAAACTCACTTTTTTTAAACAATTACGATAATAGTTGATAACAATACTCTACTATGGTGCGGTTAATTTGCGCTGAGGTCGGGATGAAAGACGTCGTAATCGTAGGTGCGGTACGCACACCCATTGGCTGCTTCCAGGGCGCGCTGTCGCGCTTTACGGCCGTTGAACTGGGTAGCGTGGTGGTGAAGGCGCTGGTGGAACGCACCGGGCTGGATCCGATGGCAGTGGATGAGGTGATCCTCGGACAGGTGCTGACGGCGGGCGCCGGGCAGAACCCTGCGCGCCAGTCCGCGATCAAAGGCGGGCTACCTAATACCGTCTCGGCCATTACCATCAACGACGTCTGCGGTTCCGGCCTGAAGGCCCTGCATCTTGCTACTCAGGCGATCCAGTGCGGCGAGGCGGATGTGGTGATCGCCGGCGGCCAGGAAAATATGAGCCGCGCTCCGCATGTGTTAACCGACAGCCGGACCGGCGCGAGACTGGGCAACAGCCAGCTTATCGACAGCCTGGTGCATGACGGGCTGTGGGACGCGTTCAACGACTATCACATGGGCGTGACGGCGGAAAATCTGGCGCGTGAATACGGGATTACTCGCGAATTACAGGATGCCTGGGCGCTGAGCTCCCAGCAGAAGGCGCGTAGCGCCATTGATTCCGGGCGTTTCCGCGATGAAATCGTCCCGGTGGTCAGCATCCAGAAAAATGGTACGGCTCAGGTGGTGGATACCGACGAACAGCCCCGCACCGATGCCAGCGCCGAAGGTCTGGCGCGTCTGATGCCCGCTTTCGATATGCTGGGCTCTGTCACCGCAGGCAATGCCTCCTCTATTAACGACGGCGCAGCAGCAGTGATGATGATGAGCGAGTCAAAGGCTCTGGAACTGAACCTGCCGATCCTCGCCCGTATTCGCGCGTTTGCAAGCGTGGGGGTCGATCCGGCGCTGATGGGCATTGCGCCTGTTTACGCCACCCGCCGTTGCCTTGAGCGAGTGGGCTGGCAGCTCGCCGATGTGGATCTGATCGAGGCCAATGAAGCTTTTGCCGCGCAGGCTATCTCGGTGGGCAAAGTGCTGGAGTGGGATGAAAAACGGGTCAACGTCAACGGCGGCGCTATCGCGCTGGGCCATCCGATTGGCGCTTCCGGCTGCCGTATTCTGGTTTCTCTGGTGCATGAAATGATTAAACGCGACTCCCGCAAAGGGCTGGCGACGCTGTGCATCGGCGGCGGTCAGGGTGTGGCGCTGGCGGTTGAGCGAGAATAATTTAGATATTGCCTGCTGGCGCTTCGCTTAGCAGACCTGCAAAATCCTCCGAAATTGCTGGGCCCCCAGGTCCGGCAAACACAGTGCCACCGGGCATTGTCCCCTTCTGAAGTCCCCATCTTTGATTTTTGACACCATTTCTTCGCGATAGCTTCTTTTTTCAAAGTTCTATTAACGTTCTGTTTTTGAATGAAAAATTGAAAGACAAAAAACGTTAATTGGCGTTTAACGTGATCGCTTTTGCAATTCTGGCAATTCCAACCAATAAAAATGAAACGATGTTTTAATTGTAATTGAAAACCTTCAGGGTGAGGGCTAAGATGGCCTTAAGTGAAAAGCGAAACTGCTTTTCAAAATGGATAAACTGACCCGGAGGTGAAGGTGGACATCAGACAAAGCATTCACAGTGCACATGCAAAAACCCTGGATACTCAGGCGCTGCGCCAGGAATTTTTAGTTGAGCAAGTATTCGTCGCGGATGAATACACCATGGTGTACAGCCACATCGACCGCATTATCGTCGGCGGCATTATGCCGGTGGCTAAAACCGTCTCCGTTGGTGGCGAAGTGGGTAAACAGCTGGGTGTCAGCTACTTCCTTGAACGTCGTGAACTGGGAGTGATCAACATCGGTGGGCCGGGCACCATCACGGTCGATGGCAAATGCTTTGAGATTGGCCATCGCGATGCGCTGTATGTCGGTAAAGGGGCGAAAGAAGTGGTCTTCGCCAGCATTGATAGCGGCAAACCGGCGAAGTTCTACTACAACTGCGCACCTGCTCACGCCACTTTCCCAACCAAAAAAGTGACTCCGGCGGACGTCGCTCCGGTCACGCTGGGCGATAACCTCACCAGCAACCGCCGCACCATCAACAAATACTTCGTGCCGGATGTGCTGGAAACCTGCCAGCTCAGTATGGGATTGACCGAGCTGGCCCCCGGGAACCTGTGGAACACCATGCCGTGCCACACCCATGAACGCCGGATGGAAGTCTATTTCTATTTCAACATGGCCGACGATGCCTGCGTGTTCCACATGATGGGTCAGCCGCAGGAAACCCGGCACATCGTCATGCACAACGAGCAGGCGGTGATTTCGCCGAGCTGGTCAATTCACTCAGGCGTGGGGACTCAGGCCTATACCTTCATCTGGGGCATGGTGGGTGAAAACCAGGTCTTCGACGATATGGATCACGTGGCGGTGAAGGATCTGCGCTAGTCGCGGGCAGCTAACTACTTTGCCTGTCCGGAACAGGCGTTAACGAACGAATAAGAGGTTTTTATGATTCTTGATGCATTTTCACTGGCAGGCAAAGTTGCCGTTGTAACGGGCTGTGATACCGGGCTGGGGCAGGGGATGGCCATCGGCCTGGCGCAGGCGGGCTGCGACATCGTCGGGATTAACGTCGTTGAGCCGAAAGAGACCATTGAACAGGTCACCGCGCTGGGACGTCGTTTTCTGAGCCTGACCGCCGATCTGCGTAAGATCGATGGCATTCCACAGCTGCTGGAGCGCGCGGTTTCGGAGATGGGGCACATTGATATTCTGGTCAACAACGCCGGGCTGATTCGCCGTCAGGATGCGCTTGAGTTCAGCGAGCAGGACTGGGATGACGTGATGAACCTGAACATCAAAACCGTGTTCTTTATGTCGCAGGCGGCGGCGAAGCACTTTATTGCGCAGGGCAACGGCGGCAAGATCATTAACATTGCGTCGATGCTCTCTTTCCAGGGCGGGATCCGCGTACCTTCCTACACCGCTTCAAAAAGTGGGGTGATGGGCGTGACCCGGCTGCTGGCGAACGAATGGGCAAAGCACGGGATTAACGTCAATGCTATCGCTCCGGGCTACATGGCGACCAACAACACTCAGCAGCTGCGTGCAGATGAGCAGCGCAGTGCTGAAATCCTTGACCGTATTCCCGCCGGTCGTTGGGGTCTGCCTTCAGATCTGATGGGGCCAGTGGTGTTCCTGGCATCGCCTGCTTCGGATTACATCAACGGCTATACCGTTGCCGTCGACGGCGGCTGGCTGGCGCGCTAAGAACTTCAGCCGTGAGGACAACCCTGCCAGGTGGCAGGGTTTTTTATACTTTCAAACTGCGAAACAGTCATTTTTACCTAATATCGGAAAAAGAATAAAACATAGTGAAATTCAGGAAGAAACCATCCATCCAGGGGCATTATCAGCAGAAAACATTAATCAACTACATGTTTTAGTAGGATCGCTGGAGTCTTTGAGATAAGTACTATGGTTTGTGTGTGCTTAATCCTAAAAGACTAGCTGTTATGCGAAGCTATCAAATAAAAGGTTTTAAGATAATTCTGAATCGTCTATATTGGCGGGAGATCAAAATCGCTCTCAATATAATGAACTCATCATGTCAACTATGGATATCAGAACGCAACAGGACGCGGCCTCCCCCTCAACCCGTCCCCTTCAGACCTCAGATAACTCACAGGAGATAGATCTCCTCGCGTTGCTGGAGATACTGTGGTGTGCTCGTAAACGCATCTTTGCTATAGCGTTTTGCTTTGCCCTTGCTGGGCTGGCTATTGCCCTGTTGTTACCGCAAAAGTGGACCAGCAACGCAGTCGTGACGCCAGCGGAGCGGACACAGCTACTGCCGCTCAGTACCCTGACATCCAGCGTGCAGGTTCTGGGTGTCGAGAGTAATATCGACAGTACCGGCATTTTCAATCTGTTTATCAAGAAGTTCAGCTCTTCTGTTCTGTTAGAAGAGTACATCAAATCATCATCGGGATTGCTCGATAAGCTTGCCGGAGTCGATGTGGATCCGATGGAGCTCCACCGGGCGATTCTTAAGATTTCTGAAAGAATGAAAGCGGTGGACGACGCCAGCGGCAAGAAAGAGAACAATTCTTTGTACAGTTCCTGGACGCTTTCTTTCACCGGCCCTAAACCGGATGAAGCACAACAGATCCTGGCAGGCTACATCAAATATGTTAGTGCAGAAGTAGTTAAGCAGACGTTATCCATACTTAACGATAATGTGGCAATGAAGATCCAGATTGAAAAGCAACGTCTGGAGCTTGACCGTGCGAGGTTGGAAAATGACAAAGACACGAAAATCAGACGTCTGAATTATTCTCTGCAGGTTGCGAAAGCGGCCGGAATTAGTAAGCCGGTATACAGCAATGGGCAGACGATTAAGGACGATCCGGATTTTTCCGTGACGCTGGGGACAGACGGCCTGAATAAAAAACTGGAGATTGAGAAATCTATTAAAGATGTTTCTGAATTAAACGCGGAAATTCTTAATCGGGAATATTTGTTGCAACAGTTGGAAGATCTGAAAATTAAAGAAATCCAGTTTCCTGTGGTGAATTATCAGCTTATGCCTTCATTGCCCGTGAAAAAAGATGGTCCAGGGAAAGCACTGGTGATACTGCTGGCAACGCTGATTGGCGGCGGGGTGGCTTGCGGCTATGTACTGCTGCAAAGCGCTCGTGAGTCTCGTCGGGCAGCAGTGCTGCTTGATAAACAGTTAGTATAATCCCCTGTCTTACCGAATCAAAAAGGGAGCCCAGGCTCCCTTTTTTGCTTTCGCCGGCAAGTGAAGCTGGTATCACTGCGTTTATATTATGTCCAGTCGGGGGTGTGTTCTTTTTCGGATGATTAAATTTTTGTCTGAGCCTTCCTGACTCCCTTATGATCTTCCGCACTCAATTTTTTTCCCTCTTCGTTAAGTTTCCGGGACCTGCTATGTCGCTATCCGAGCTTCCTCTTCCTGCCAGACAGGAGAATGATATCGATTTAACCGTCATTGTTGAACGTTTGCTAGCGGTAAAAAAACAGCTTACAGCCGCAACCCTGGGCTGCGCATTGTTCGGGTTGATGTTGACGTTCATCCTCCCACAAAAATGGACCAGCCGGGCAGAGATTATCCCTCCCGACCAGGTTCAGTTGGCTCAGTTACGCAATATTATTACCCCCATTCAGGCCATGAATGTTGATATTAAAGAGACGCGTAATGATATCTTCATGCTGTATGTGAAGGAGTTAAGCTCCCGTTCACAGTTTGAAAACTGGCTGCTCTCCTCGCCCCAGGTATTAGAAAAACTGACTACAGACAATCGTGATGCTGAAGGGATGCATCAGGCCATCGTGGCGATGGCTGATGCTTTTAAAGTGACCAGCGCCTTTGACAGCAAGCACGTTGACGATCAGCCCTTCAAAAGCTGGACGCTGAGCTTCACCGACCGCCAGCCTGAGCAGGCGCAGCGGGTGCTGAAAGAGTACACCAGGTTTATTTCGGCTAAGGTGCAGGAAGATGTCATCGCTTTGTTGAAAAGCAAGCAGCAGGCCAGAATTGGCTATGAGAAAGAAAAACTGTCGCAGACCCGCGAAGCGCTAAACAGCGTGCGTGATGCAAAGATCCAGCAGTTAAAGTATGCGCTGCAGATTGCGACTGCCGCAGGCATCAAGAAACCCATTTATAGTGAAGGACAGGTCGTCAACGACGATCCGGATTTTGCTGTTTCGCTTGGGACTGATGGGCTACGAGCCAAGCTGGAGGTAGAGAAATCCCTGAGCGATGTCTCCAGCATCAGTGCAGATTTGCGCAATCGGGAAATTCAATTGAAAAAGCTTTCGGATTTCCACATTCCGCAGATTGAGTTCCCTCCTGCACAGTTTTTACTTTCCCCCACCTTGCCGGTGAAGCACGATGGCCCGGGCAGGCTTGTCGTGGTCCTTCTGAGCGGCTGTATAGGCCTGATGCTGGCATGCGGCTATTTTTTGCTGCACCAGGCGATGGCTGACAGGCATTAAGCTCGCCGCCGTGCGAGCTTTTTAGCCTAAAAAATCTTTCCGCATGGGCGTAAAGGTATCCAGCAAAGTCCCCGCCTGCAGGCAAACGCAGCCATGCACGATATTCGGTTGCTTGTACAGCGTATCGCCAGCGCGGACCACCTGGGTTTCATCACCAATCGTAAATTCAAACTCCCCGGAAAGTACCGTGGTGAGCTGCTCGTGAGGGTGGCTGTGCAGGGGGCCGACGGCTCCCGTTGCAAAATTCACTTCAACCGCCATCAAATGACCTGCGTGGGCCAGAATGCGGCGCGTTACGCCGTTGCCTAAATCTTCAAGCTTCGTCTCTTTGTGCAGTACAAACATACAATTTCCCTTAAATTAAAACGTTGTTTCATTTAATCTATCCTGGTCGCAGGCAAATGAAAATCCTGGTGCGGAGAAGTGGAAAGTTGATCACATCTCTGTTTCACTGTGGAAAACACTCTCAAAGGACAACGCATGAAAACGATTGGACTGCTCGGCGGGATGAGTTGGGAATCCACGATCCCTTACTATCGGCTTATCAACGAAGGCGTTAAGCAGCGCTTGGGTGGCCTGCACTCAGCGAAAATACTGATGCACAGCGTTGATTTTCATGAAATTGAGGCCTGTCAGTCATCCGGCGAATGGGAGCGGGCCGGGCGTATTCTGGCTAACGCGGCGGCAAGCCTGGAAAGCATTGGCGCGGAAGGCATTGTGCTGTGCACTAACACCATGCACAAAGTGGCTTCGCAGATTGAAACCCGCTGCCAGGTGCCGTTCCTGCATATTGCCGATGCCACCGGGCGGGCGATTGCGAAACAGGGCGTGCGTAAAGTGGCGCTGCTGGGCACTCGCTACACCATGGAACAGGACTTCTATCGTGGTCGTCTTGAGCAGGAGTTTGAGCTGGAATTGTCGATTCCTGATGCCGATGAGCGTGGGCGCATCAACCAGATTATTTTTGATGAGCTGTGCCTGGGCACCTTCAGCGAAGCCTCACGCGATTATTATCTGCGGGTGATTGAGCGGCTGGTGGGCGAGGGAGCTGAAGGGGTGATCTTCGGCTGCACGGAAATTGGCCTGCTGGTGCCAGCAGATCGCTGTCCGGTTCCGGTGTTTGATACCGCGGCGATCCACGCCTCCGATGCCGTAGATTTTATGCTTTCCAGTCGGGGCTAAGCATCCTTTCAAGCGGGGTGACGATGGCCGCCAGGCTGGTTTGCAGATGATCGACAAACGCATCCACCAGCGCCGAGCCGGGACGATGCAAAGGGCGGATCAGGCTGACGGTAAAGGGCACCTCCACGCTGAAACGGCGAATGGCAATACCGCTGCTGGCGTAGTCCAGCGCGGTAAACGGATTGACCACTGAAATGCCCACTCCGGCGCGCACCATCGCGCAAATGGACGCCGCGCTGTGAGTTTCCACCACCATTCTTCGGCGGATGCTATGTTCGCTAAACAGGTTATCCAGCAGCTGACGGTAGCTGTCGGTTCGTGACAGGCTGATGTAGTTTTCCCCTTCAAAATCCTGCGGCGTCAGTACTGACTTTTCTGCCAGCGGATGCGCGGCAGGCAGCACGCAGACTTCATTCATGCTCAGCAGCGGTTTACGCTCCGTGCCTGGCGGCGTATGCAGCGTTTCAGTCAGCCCCAGATCGTGGCGCTGGGCCGAAAGCCACTCTTCTAACAGCGGTGATTCCTGGGGAACAATTTGCAGGCTGACCTCGGGATAGCGCGCCAGAAAAGGCTGGAGCAGAGTGGGTAAAAACGACTGAGAGAACACCGGCAGGCAGACTACGGAAAGTTCGCCCTGGCGGAATTCGCGCAGGCTTTCCGCCGCGCTGACAATCCTGTCCAGGCCGTACCAGGAGCGCTGTACTTCTTCAAACAGCCGCAGGCCTTGTACGGTCGGATGCAGTCGACCGCGGCTGCGTTCAAACAGCTTTAATCCCAGCACTTTTTCAAGGCGCGCCAGTTCACGGCTGACGGTGGGCTGCGAGGTGTGCAGCATGCCTGCGGCCTCGGTCAAATTTCCTGTGGTCATTACCGCATGAAAGATTTCGATATGACGCAAATTGACAGCGGGCATGCTGATTTTCCTTTCCTGACGTTATCCATATCAATTCTGCATGAAGTCTGGATAAAACGATATTTTTTATTCCACAGCGTCTGTGGCGTAATCATGAAAAGTGAAAATACCGGAGTACGCCATGCCACGCCCACTGAACAACACTGATACCGACCTGAACGCTGAGAACCTGCTGCGCCTGCCTGCCGAATTTGGCTGCCCGGTGTGGGTTTACGACGCAGAGATCATCCGCAAGCAGATTGCGCAGCTCAGCCAGTTTGACGTGGTGCGCTTTGCGCAGAAGGCCTGCTCAAACATTCATATTCTGCGTCTGATGCGCGAGCAGGGCGTGAAGGTGGATTCTGTGTCGTTGGGTGAAATCGAGCGTGCGCTGGTCGCCGGCTTCAATCCGGCAACCCATCCTGACGATATCGTCTTCACCGCCGATATGATTGACGAAGCGACGCTTGCTCGCGTCAGTGAGCTGAAGATCCCGGTTAACGCCGGAGCGGTCGATATGCTGGCTCAGCTTGGGGCAGTTTCTCCCGGCCATCGCGTCTGGCTGCGCGTGAATCCTGGTTTCGGTCATGGTCACAGCCAGAAAACCAATACCGGCGGTGAAAACAGTAAACACGGGATCTGGCACAGCGATCTGCCGCTGGCGCTGGACGTCATCAGGCAGTACGGCCTGAAGCTGGTCGGGATCCATATGCACATCGGATCCGGCGTAGACTACGGTCATCTGGAACAGGTTTGCGGGGCGATGGTGCGTCAGGTCATCGATTTCGGTCAGGATCTTGAAGCCATTTCCGCAGGCGGCGGCTTATCCATTCCTTACCGCTACGGTGAAGAAACCATCGATACCGGCCACTATTATGGCCTGTGGAATACCGCGCGCGAGCAGATTGCGAAGCATTTAGGCCATCCGGTGAAACTGGAGATCGAGCCAGGGCGTTTCCTGGTAGCTGAAGCGGGCGTGCTGGTGGCGCAGGTACGCAGCGTGAAGGATATGGGCAGTCGTCACTTTGTGCTGATCGACGCCGGGTTTAACGACCTGATGCGCCCGTCGATGTACGGCAGCTATCACCACATTAGCGCGCTGGCCGCTGATGGACGCGATCTGACCAATGCACCGCAGGTTGAAACCGTCGTCGCAGGGCCGCTGTGTGAGTCCGGCGATGTGTTTACCCAGCAGGAAGGCGGTAAGGTCGAGACGCGTGCGTTGCCGGAAGTGGCTCCGGGCGATTATCTGGTTTTACACGATACCGGTGCTTATGGCGCGTCGATGTCTTCCAACTACAACAGCCGTCCGCTGCTGCCGGAAGTGCTGTATGACAACGGCAGCGCGCGCCTGATCCGCCGCCGTCAGACTATTCAGGAACTGCTGGCGTTGGAACAGTTCTGATAAAACGGACCGGTAGTGACCGATTCGCGCAGCACCAGCTTTCCGGTGAACGGCGGTAAAGTCTCTATCGGTTGGTTATTGGCAAGCTTAATCGCCTGATCGATGGCGGTGGTGATCATGTCATCGATCGGCAGGTAGACAGTGGACAGACCCGGTTCAAGCCATTTCGCGCTTGGGGCATCGTCAAAGCCGAACAGTGAAATATCCTGCGGGATCTTAAGCCCCGCCTGGTGCAGCGCTTTTGACGCACCCAGCGCCATATCGTCGTTACAGGTAAACAGGGCGCTGAACTTCACTTTTTCATCCAGCAGCTGCTGGCAAAGCTCATAGCCGCGCGTCATGCCGGAATCCCCGTACTTCACCTTGTTTTCATCCCAGGCGATGCCGTGCTTTTCCAGCGCGCTGCGGTAGCCCTGCAGGCGGGCTTTGCCGGTTGGCGTGTGAATTGGGACGGTGATACAGGCAATATCGCGATGACCCTGGGAAATCAGGTAGTCGACGGCCTGAAAGGCGGCATCCTGCTGCTCGAAGAACACGCAGCGATCGCGGGCCTGGCTGACGTCGCGGTTGATCACCACCACCGGCATGGCGATCGAATCGATCAGCTTCATGATCGCTTTTTCGCTCATAAAGCGGGTGTAGAGCACGATGGCATCGCACTGTCTGTCGGCGAGCATTTGCACGGCCTGCTCTTCGCGCTCCGGCGTATCGTGGCCGTCGGTGACGATCAGCTGCTTGCCGTGGGTTTCCGTTTGGCGGGAGGCCTGTTGCAGCAGGCGGCCGAAGTAAAAACCGTCAAAGGTGGAGACCACCAGGCCAATACTGTTGCTGGTCTGCCTGGCCAGTGAGCGGGCGAGAAAGTTCGGGCGATAGCCCAGTTCTTCCATGGCCTTATACACCTGCTTGCGGGTGCTTTCCTTTACCTGACCTGTGCCGTTCAGTACGCGCGAGACGGTCGCTTTCGACACGCCAGCCCGTAGTGAGACATCCAGCATTGTTGCCATTGTTTATTCCTGATGTCACATGATTGCCGCAGTTTATCACAGACAATCAGGGGCATATCTGCTGCGTTCAATACAAATAACTATCGCGATCACGCTTTTTGACAGCGTTTCCCGGAAATTAGCCTGCCCTGTGCGGGAAGTGAACAATACCGGTGGTCCTGTTAATTTTGTTACTATAGGCGCGCTCAACCAGCCTTTATCAATGATTCGGGGAAAATACTGTGAAAATTCAGCCGCTTTATGCCGTGCCTCACCATGCGCGCCAGGTAACAGACTGGCTGTGGCAGGCTTTTGGCGGCGTGGCGATGCCGCGTGAATTTTTTGCCAGCATCATTGAACACAGTCAGAAACCGGACTCGCTGCCGTTAACTTTCGTCCTGACGGAGGGCGATAAGCTGCTGGCGACCGTCGGACTGTGGCGCTGCGATCTGATCAGTCGTCAGGATCTGTTTCCGTGGATGGCTGCGCTGTATGTTGACGAATCTGCGCGCGGACAAGGGCTGGCCGGAATGTTACAGCAGCATGTTATTCAGTACGCCAGAGGTAAAGGCTACTCGCAGCTGCATCTCTATTCGGCCTGTCGGGACTTTTATGAGCGCTATGGCTGGCAGTACATCGGCGATGGCATTGAATATCCTGCCACCACCGTGCATCTGTATCGCTACGAGCTTTGAGTTTCGCTCGGGGCGATGACGGAATGGCGTCGTACCAGAGTCGGATTGAACAGATGGGTCACTTCCGGCAGAGGGCGTTTTTCTGCCAGCGCTAACGCCAGCTCCGCGGCCTGAGTGGCCATAGTGACTATCGGATAGCGCACGGTAGTCAGGCGCGGACGTACATAGCGCGAAACCAGCACATCATCGAAGCCAATCAGCGAGATTTCACCCGGCACGTCAATGCCGTTGTCATTCAGCACGCCCATTGCGCCGGCGGCCATGGAGTCGTTATAGCAGGCAACGGCGGTAAAGTTTCTGCCGCGACCGAGCAGCTCGGTCATCGCCTGTTCGCCACCGCTTTCATCCGGTTCGCCAAACGTCACCAGCCTTTCGTTACAGGGCAGCCCACTCTCTTTTAGCGCATCGTAATAACCCTGCAACCGATCTTCAGCATCAGAAATCGCGTGGTTCGAGCACAGGTAACCAATTTTAGTGTGCCCCTGCTGGATCAGATGCCGCGTGGCGAGCCATGCTCCGTAGCGGTCATCCAGCGCCACGCAGCGCTTCTCAAAGCCTGGCAGGATCCGGTTGATCAAAACCATGCCGGGTATTTGCTTCATCAGCCCTGCAAGCTCTTCATCGGGTAACATTTTGGCGTGCACCACCAGGGCGGCACAGCGATGGCGAATCAGTTGCTCGATGGCCTGGCGCTCTTTTTTCTCGTTGTGGTAGCCATTGCCAATCAGTAAGAAATTTCCGGTGTGATAGGCCACCTGCTCCACGGCTTTGACCATCGCGCCAAAGAACGGATCGGAGACATCACCCACAACGAGCCCGACGGTCTCGGTGGACTGTTGAGCAAGCGCCCGCGCGTTGGCATTGGGGTGATAGTTCAGGGATTCCATGGCAGAAAACACTGCCTGGCGTGAGGCATCGCTGGCTTTGGGCGAGTGATTGATTACCCGCGAAACGGTTGCGACGGAGACACCAGCTAAACGGGCCACATCCTTTATTGTCGCCATATCTTGCCTTCTTAAGAGGGAAAACGGTTACACAGCCTTCAGTGTTACGGAAAAGCCAGAGCTGTTCAAGGTTAAGTGGACATTTGCTCTGGCAAATGTGAGCCAGAAGAGGTGCTAGGCAGAAAAAGTTACACAGCAAGTCACAGGCAATTGAAAACGAAAAAGCTGAATTCAAACCTTTAGTTACACTTTGCGAAGGGCTGTTGCGAATGTTTGCTGGAGGAGTTATCAGCGGGGTTGATACTCTGAATATCCCAGAGGTATTGATAGGTGAAGTCGTCCCTAACCGGAAGGCTACCAGAATTACACCAACCTGCGCAGATGCGCAGGTTTTTTTTGTTCCAAATTCAGGGCTTGTAACAGTAACGGATAATCGTAACACCTCGTTGCACTTAGGTTAATTCCTTTGCGTTTTCTGACTGGCGGCCCGCCTGCCGAGAGACCACAATCAAGATCCCAGAGGTATTGATTGGTGAGATTTTTTCGGTACGTTTTTCGTACTTATCTCTTGCACCAACCTGCGCAGATGCGCAGGTTTTTTTTGCCTGAAATTCCGCCTCCGTACTGCTTTTCCTCCCCTGACTCGTGTAACCTGCCAAAAGTCTTCTTATTCCAAATGGAGTGGATATGCTTTTGGGCATTTTTCGTTTAGTTTTCAGAGTGCTGTTTCGCGTCAGGATGACCGGAAATACCGAGGCTCTTTATCAGCCAAAGGTGCTGATTACCCCAAACCACGTCTCTTTTATTGATGGCATTCTGCTGGCGCTGTTTCTGCCTGTGCGGCCGGTGTTTGCGGTCTATACCTCAATCAGCCAGAAGTGGTTTATGCGCTGGCTGGCACCGCTGGTGGACTTTGTGCCTTTGGATCCGACCAAGCCTATGTCTATCAAGCATCTGGTGAGGATGATTGAAGGCGGTCGCCCGGTGGTGATTTTCCCGGAAGGGCGAATCTCCACGACTGGATCGCTGATGAAAATCTACGATGGCGCAGCGTTCGTGGCGGCAAAATCTCAGGCTGTCATCGTACCGGTGCGTATCGAAGGGGCTGAACTTACTTTTGCCAGCCGTCTGAAAGGATTGGTGAAACGCCGCCTTTTCCCGCGCATTCAAATCCATCTTTTGCCGCCGACATCGTTGCCAATGCCGGAAGCGCCGCGCGCCCGCGATCGCCGTAAAATTGCCGGGGAAATGCTGCATCAGATTATGATGGAAGCCCGTATGGCGGTGCGCCCACGTGAAACGCTGTATGAATCGCTGCTGTCAGCGCAGTACCGCTATGGCGATCGCAAGCCCTGTATTGAGGATATTAATTTTCAGCCGGATACCTACCGCAAGCTGCTGACGAAAACGCTGTTTGTGGCGCGTATTCTGGAAAAATACAGCGCCAAAGGTGAAAAAATTGGCCTGATGCTGCCGAATGCCGGGATCAGCGCGGCGGTCATTTTCGGCGCGATTGCCCGTGGCCGAATTCCGGCGATGATGAACTACACAGCGGGCATCAAAGGTCTCTCCAGCGCCATTACCGCGGCAGAAATCAAAACCGTCTTCACTTCCCGGGCTTTTCTCGAGAAAGGTAAGCTGTGGCATCTGCCGGAACAGCTGACCCAGGTTCGCTGGGTGTTTCTTGAGGATTTAAAAGGCGATGTCACCACCGCCGATAAGCTGTGGATCTTCGGTCATCTGCTGATGCCACATCTGGCGCAGGTGAAGCAGCAGCCGGAAGATGCGGCAATTATCCTCTTTACCTCCGGCTCAGAGGGCCATCCGAAAGGCGTGGTTCACAGCCACAAGAGCATTCTGGCCAACGTTGAGCAAATCAAAACCATCGCGGATTTCACAGCCGAAGACCGCTTTATGTCCGCGCTGCCGCTGTTCCACTCCTTCGGGTTAACGGTAGGGCTGTTTACGCCGCTGCTGACGGGCGCGGAAGTGTTCCTGTATCCGAGCCCGCTGCACTATCGCATCGTGCCGGAGCTGGTTTATGACCGCAACTGCACGGTGCTGTTCGGTACCTCAACTTTCCTCGGTCACTATGCGCGTTTTGCCAATCCGTATGATTTCCGCAAGGTCCGCTACGTGGTGGCCGGAGCCGAAAAACTTCAGGACAGCACGAAGCAGCTGTGGCAGGACAAATTCGGCCTGCGCATCCTAGAAGGCTATGGGGTGACGGAATGTGCGCCGGTGGTGTCAATCAACGTACCGATGGCGGCAAAACCAGGCACAGTAGGGCGCATTCTGCCAGCCATGGATGCGCGTCTTCTGGCGGTTCCGGGTATTGAGCAGGGCGGACGATTGCAGCTTAAAGGCCCGAATATCATGAACGGTTACCTGCGGGTGGAAAATCCCGGAGTTCTGGAGCAGTCAACGGCAGAAAATCAGCACGGCGAACTGGAAACCGGCTGGTATGACACGGGCGATATCGTTGTCTTTGACGAGCAGGGCTTTGTCAAAATTCAGGGCCGCGCCAAACGCTTCGCCAAAATTGCCGGGGAGATGGTGTCGTTAGAAATGGTTGAACAGCTGGCGCTGGCGGTTTCGCCAGACAAAATGCACGCCACGGCCATTAAACAGGATGCCAGCAAAGGAGAGGCGCTGGTGCTGTTTACCACCGATAATGAACTCACCCGCGAAAAACTGCAGCAGCAGGCGCGCGCAACCGGCGTGCCGGAGCTGTCAGTGCCTCGCGATATTCGTTTCCTCAAGCAGATGCCGCTGCTGGGCAGCGGTAAACCGGATTTCGTCACCTTAACGGGTATGGTTGAACAGGCGGACAACACAGATGAGTGAGACAGTACCAGCTAACACCTCGCTGAGGTCGAAAGGCATGATGGCGGTGATTTGCGCCCAGTTCCTTTCCGCTTTTGGTGACAACGCCTTGCTGTTTGCCACTCTGGCGCTGATGAAAGCCCAGTTCTATCCGGACTGGAGTCAGCCAATACTGCAGATGGTGTTTGTGGGTGCTTACATTCTCTTTGCGCCGTTTGTCGGCCAGTTTGCGGACAGCTTCCCGAAAGGCAGAGTGATGATGGTCGCCAACGGACTGAAGCTGGTTGGCGCGGCCTCAATCTGTGCAGGCGTGAACCCGTTTATTGGCTATACGCTGGTGGGCGTGGGCGCGGCGGCCTATTCACCGGCTAAATACGGCATTCTGGGTGAATTGACCACCGGCGATAAGCTGGTGAAGGCTAACGGTCTGATGGAGTCCTCCACTATTGCCGCCATCCTTTTAGGATCGGTTGCCGGTGGCGTTCTGGCCGACTGGCACGTTCTGGCGGCACTGGGCGTGTGTGCGCTGGTGTACGCCGGGGCGGTGGTAGCAAACCTGTTTATCACCCGCCTGCCAGCAGCAAGGCCGGGGCAGTCGTGGCGCTTTAACTCGATGACGCACAGCTTCTTTTCGGCCTGTCGCACGCTGTGGCACAACCGAGAAACGCGTTTTTCGTTAGTGGGTACTAGCTTATTCTGGGGAGCCGGTGTGACGCTGCGCTTCCTGCTGGTGCTATGGGTACCAGTGGCGCTTGGCATCACCGATAACGCCACGCCGACCTACCTGAATGCGATGGTTGCCGTCGGCATTGTGGTGGGTGCAGGTGCCGCGGCGAAACTGGT
Organism: Enterobacteriaceae bacterium 89; assembly: GCA_014156375.1. Taxonomy (GTDB): domain Bacteria; phylum Pseudomonadota; class Gammaproteobacteria; order Enterobacterales; family Enterobacteriaceae; genus Scandinavium. The sequence continues at coordinate 469,511 of RQJH01000005.1, forward strand.
CACGCTGGAAAGCGTGGCCCTATGTATGCCTGCCGGTGTGCTGATTGGCGTGGTGGTGGTGTTCTTTGCTCTGCAGCATGCCCTGCTGCCGGCCTATGCGTTGCTGTTGTTAATCGGCGTTTGCGGCGGCTTCTTCGTGGTGCCACTGAATGCGCTGTTGCAGGAGCGTGGCAAACATACCGTCGGCGCGGGTAATGCCATTGCTGTGCAAAACCTCGGCGAAAACAGCGCGATGCTGATCATGCTGGGGCTTTATTCCCTGGCGGTGATGGTTGGCATTCCGGTTGTCGGTGTGGGGATTGGCTTTGGCGCTCTGTTTGCCGCCGCGATTATCTTGCTGTGGGCCTGGGGTAAAAAACAATAACGAGATACTTGCCTGGCGGCACTTCGTTTGCCAGACCTACTCGCGTTATGTAGGTCCGTGCAAGCGAAGCGCCGCCGGGCAATGCTTACGGTGCAGGGTAGGTATAAACCTGATGCACAGCTTCAATCTCTGCCAGCACTTCTTCGCTCAACTCCAGATGCAAACTTTCCACGTTGGTTTTTAACTGTTCCATGGTGGTCGCACCCAGCAGGGTGCTGGCAACAAATGGCTGACGACGTACAAACGCCAGCGCCATCTGCGCCGGATCCAGGTTGTGGCGTTTAGCGATATCCACGTAAGCGGCTACGGCTTTCTGTGCCTGTTCTCCGCTATAGCGTGTGAAGCGGCTGAACAGCGTATTGCGAGCGCCTTCAGGTTTCGCTCCATTCAGGTATTTCCCGGTCAGCGTACCGAAGGCCAGGCAAGAATACGCCAGCAGCTCGACGCCTTCATACTGGCTCACTTCCGCCAGACCCACTTCAAAGCTGCGGTTCAGCAGGCTGTACGGATTCTGAATGGTGACAATGCGCGGCAGGTCATGCTTATCAGCCAGATGCAGGTAGCGCATCACGCCAAATGCTGTTTCGTTGGACACGCCGATATAGCGAATTTTCCCCGCGCGCTGAAATTCCGTCAGCGCTTCCAGTGTTTCCAGCAGAGTGATAACCGGCTGTGATTCAGTCCACTGATAGCCAAGCTTGCCGAAACAGTTGGTGGCACGCTGTGGCCAGTGAACCTGATAGAGGTCGAGATAGTCCGTTTGCAGACGCGTCAGGCTGTTATGCAGCGCATCGCGGATATTTTTGCGGTCCAGCGCCTGATTCGGGCGGATACCGCTGTCGTTATTGCGCGACGGGCCGCTCACCTTGGAGGCCAGCACCAGCTTTTCGCGGCTGCCGTGTTTCGCCAGCCAGTTGCCGACGTAGGTTTCCGTCAGCCCCTGGGTTTCCGGGCGCGGTGGAACAGGATACATCTCAGCGACGTCGATCAGGTTAATGCCCTGAGCCACGGCGTAATCGAGTTGAGCATGGGCGTCGGCTTCGCTGTTTTGTTCACCAAACGTCATTGTGCCAAGCCCCAGAGTACTGATCTCCAGAGAGCTGTGGGGGATACGGTGATATTGCATAGCCGCCTTCCTTCATTTATATCAACAACGTCAGGCGCGAACTGCTGCCCGACAAGGGATATAAACATGGCAGAAGCGGAGAAAAAGCGGAAGCAAAAAATAAAAAAGGCCAGACTGGCTGACCTGTTTTCTTTTAGCGCTTAATGATTTGGGATACGTCGTCGCGATTGATCTGCATTTTGTTGCCCTGCTGATCTTCGTAACTGATGAGACCGGTGTCATCGTCGACTTCCGGTTTCCCGTCAGTCAGGATCATACGACCATCCTTTGTCGCCATCACGTAGTCACTGCTGCAACCTGATACCGCAAAAGCCAAACCTACCGCGGAAATCAATACTGCCCATTTAGTCATCGTTATCACCCTCATATGCCGCAACTCATATCATTCTAGTAATAACCCGATTTCCGGTAAGTAAAAAGCAGTAAAATCTTAAAAAGATTGTGGAGCAGCGCCCAAATAAGCGCTACCGAATGTTTAAAGAGGATTCTTTTTGTTTCGCAATAAGTTAAGACTCTCGACCGCAATAGAGAAGAACATCGCGAAATAGATATACCCTTTAGGGATATGAATGCTGAAACTCTCCAGGATTAGCGTGAATCCGACGAGGATCAGGAACGACAGCGCCAGCATCTTCACCGAAGGGTGACGATCAACAAACTCACCGATTGGACGGGCAGCAAACATCATCACGCCAACGGCAATGACTACAGCTGCCATCATAATAAACAGATGATCGGACAGCCCTACGGCGGTAATCACCGAATCAAGGCTAAAAATAATATCCAGCAACATAATCTGGACGATAGCGCCCATGAATGAGTGGACGTTAGTTTTCAGACTTTCTTCTTCACCTTCGATGGTTTCGTGAATTTCTTTACTCGCTTTCCAGATCAGGAACAGCCCGCCAAACAGCAGAATGAGATCGCGTGCGGAAAAGGCGTGATCGAACAGCGTAAACAGTGGATTGGTCAGCTTCACGACCCATGCGATGGAGGCTAGCAGGGCCAGTCGCATCACCATCGCGGCCATTAACCCCAGGCGGCGAGCGTGGTTACGTTGTGCCGTTGGGAGTTTTGCGACGACCAGAGAAAGGAAAATAATATTGTCGATGCCCAGTACGATCTCGAGGATCGTTAACGTCCCGAGCGCCATCCACGCGTTAGGGTCGGTAATCCATGCAAATAACATTGTAAGTCCTGCCAAATACTAAAACGCCAATTATAAGCCTTTGGACAGGCATTACCCAAGCGTCAGAGCAGAAAATGGCGGGCGAGCAGGGCGGTGGTGAAGTTTTTCTTCAGATAGAAGCCGCGCGGCAAAGTAAGAATTGGCTGACCGTGCAGACCTACGGCTTCCGTCAGCGCTTTACTGTTGGCGGCTTTGGGACGCAACTGGAGTACCTCACCATGACGAGCGGTGATCCGTTCGACCTGGCCCAGCACGATAAGATCCATCAGCTCTTCCCAGTCCATACGCAGCTGGTGGTCTTCTTCTGCGCTGGGACTCCATAACAGCGGGGAACCGACGTGGCGCTCGGCAAGCGGGATTTGGCGCTCTCCTTCGACGGGGATCCACAGCACGCGATTAAGCTTATGGCGCACATGGCTGGTTTCCCAGGTCACGCCGCTATTGCCGGTAAGCGGCGCCACGCAGACGAACGTCGTTTCGAGCGGTCGCCCCTGGCTGTCGACGGGGATGGTCTTTAGCTCCACGCCCAATGCCGCAAAATCCTGCTCTGGTTTGCTCCCGGCGCTGGCACCCAGCCAGATCTCCAGCAGCACGCCAATCCAGCCTTTATCTCGCTTCAGATTGGGGGGAATGGGCAATTTTGCCATCGCCGCCAATTCACCCAGCGTATACCCGGCAAGCCGCTGGGCCTGAGCGAGAAGCTCTGCCTCTGACTGAGGTGGCTGGGAAAGCGGAGAGAGGGTGGACATAGTGCTGCGCCTTTGGTGAAAAAATGAGCGGGAGTTTTCCCCGTTGTGGAAAGAGTTTACCTGTTTCTGGAAAACTTCACCAATCCAATGATTTTACGGGGTTTTTAATAATTTCAGCGCCAGCTTTTTTCGCGCTGAAAAAGGTTTTCCCATTCTGGTCACTGACAATAAACAGGATCTTACACCATGTTATCCACAGAAAAATGGGATAACTGGGAAAAAGCACGACTACTGTTTCCATTTACAGCCTTGACGTGGGAGCAAAATCCAATTTTCACACAAAAAGTGTTTAACTTAGTGGCACAATCTGTGGATAAAAACGACGTTGCTCGATCTTTCATCAGTTGAAGGATCCCCTATGTGATGATCATCACGTTGTGGCATCTCTAATGAAAAAGAACTATTCTAAACTGATGAATAACATCATCTTATTTTCAAGTGAATATTGTGTGAATTTCGGAGTGTTCAGGGTTTTCCCGTGGTAATTCCGCACTTCTTCACAACTCTATCCACAGAAAAAGTGAATAAAATGGCCCCGTAATGGCTTTCGCTGTTTATAACTTTGATGATTACTGTGAGTTATTCAATTGTTATCCGGTGTTATCGCCTGAAGAGAGTGGTTTACCGTTTCCGACGAGTGTGAAACAATCATTCACATTGAAGATTATTTAGAGGTAGTCCGGTGATTGATGACGATGGCTACCGCCCAAATGTTGGAATTGTAATTTGCAACCGCCAGGGCCAGGTGATGTGGGCAAGGCGGTATGGTCAGCACTCCTGGCAGTTCCCTCAGGGAGGGATCAATCCAGGTGAGTCAGCTGAACAGGCGATGTATCGGGAACTGTTTGAAGAGGTTGGGTTAAGCCGTAAAGATGTGCGGATCCTGGCGTCGACCCGAAACTGGTTGCGTTACAAGCTCCCAAAACGTTTGGTGCGTTGGGACACAAAGCCGGTGTGTATCGGCCAGAAACAAAAATGGTTTCTTCTGCAGTTAATCAGCAGCGATGCTGAAATCAACATGCAGACCAGCAGCACACCGGAATTCGATGGTTGGCGCTGGGTAAGTTACTGGTACCCGGTGCGTCAGGTTGTGTCGTTTAAACGCGATGTCTACCGTCGGGTGATGAAGGAGTTTGCCGGCGTGGTGATGGCCCTGACGGAAAGTGCGCCAAAACCGCAAAGTTCGGCTCCTGCTTATCGACGTAAAAGAGGTTAAGCCACGCACATTATGCTCACCCGGTTGCGAGAAATAGTTGAAAAGGTGGCCAGCGCTCCTCGTGTCAACGAGGCGCTGGATATTCTGGTCACTGACATCTGTCTGGCGATGGAAACGGAAGTTTGCTCCGTCTACCTGGCCGATCATGACAGACGCTGCTATTACCTGATGGCGACCCGTGGGCTGAAAAAACCGCGCGGTCGTACCATCACTCTCGCCTTCGATGAAGGGATTGTCGGGCTGGTGGGCCGCCTGGCTGAGCCCATCAACCTTGCCGATGCGCAGAAACACCCAAGCTTTAAATACATTCCTTCCGTTAAAGAAGAAAAATATCGCGCGTTTCTGGGCGTACCCATCATCCAACGGCGTCAGTTGCTTGGCGTGCTGGTGGTCCAGCAGCGCGAGCTTCGCCAGTATGATGAAGGTGAAGAATCCTTCCTGGTGACCCTCGCCACGCAAATGGCGGCGATTTTATCTCAGTCACAGCTTACCTCGCTGTTTGGCCAGTACCGCCAGACCCGTATTCGTGCGCTGCCAGCGTCTTCCGGCGTTGCTATTGCCGAAGGCTGGATGGATGCCACGCTGCCGCTGATGGAGCAGGTTTACGAAGCTTCAACGCTGGACACCGTGCTCGAGCGTGAACGCCTGACTAACGCGCTGGAAGAAGCCTCCGGTGAGTTTCGTCGCTACAGCAAGCGTTTTGCCGCCGGGGCGCAAAAAGAAACGGCAGCCATTTTTGACCTTTATTCCCACCTGCTTTCGGATGCCCGCCTTCGCAAGGAGCTGTTTGCCGAAGTAGATAAAGGCGCGGTGGCTGAATGGGCGGTCAAAACCATTATCGAAAAATTTGCCGCGCAGTTTGCGGTACTCAGCGATGACTATCTGAAAGAGCGCGCGGGCGATCTTCGCGCACTCGGTCAGCGCTTACTGTTTCACCTCGACGATACCACCAGCGGGGCTAATGCCTGGCCAGAGCGCTTTGTTCTGGTGGCGGATGAGCTTTCCGCGACCACGCTTGCTGAACTGCCGCAGGATCGATTAATCGGTGTAGTGGTGCGCGACGGTGCGGCTAACTCCCATGCCGCCATCATGGTACGCGCTCTTGGCATTCCAACGGTGATGGGCGCGGATATCCAGCCCGGCGTGCTGCATGGCCGTATGCTGGTTGTCGATGGCTATCGTGGTGAGCTGCTGGTCGATCCTGAACCGGTTTTGTTGCAGGAATATCAGCGTCTTATCAGCGAAGAAAACGAGCTTAGCCGTATCGCTGAAGATGATGTTGATCGCCCTGCTCAGCTCAAAAGCGGTGAGCGGGTGAAGGTGATGCTCAACGCCGGTTTAAGCCCTGAGCATGAAGAAAAGCTCGGCAGCCGCATCGACGGCATTGGACTGTATCGCACCGAAATCCCTTTCATGCTGCAAAGCGGTTTCCCTTCCGAAGAGGAGCAGGTGGCGCAGTATCAGGGGATGTTGCAGATGTTCAACGACAAACCTGTGACGCTGCGAACGCTTGATGTCGGCGCGGATAAACAGCTGCCGTATATGCCGATCAGCGAAGAGAATCCCTGCCTTGGCTGGCGTGGGATCCGCATCACCCTCGATCAGCCGGAGATCTTCCTGATCCAGGTTCGCGCGATGCTGCGTGCTAATGCCGCCACCGGGAATCTCAGCATTCTGCTGCCGATGGTCACCAGCATTGACGAAGTGGACGAAGCCAAACGGCTAATCGAACGTGCCGGACGGGAAGTAGAAGAGATGATTGGCTACGAGATCCCGAAACCGCGCATTGGCGTGATGCTGGAAGTGCCGTCGATGGTCTTTTTGCTGCCAAATCTGAGCAGCCGCGTGGACTTTATCTCCGTCGGCACCAACGATTTGACGCAATATCTGCTGGCCGTTGACCGCAACAATACCCGCGTGGCGAGCATTTACGACAGCCTGCACCCGGCGTTGCTGCGTGCCCTGGCGCTGATTGCTCAGGACGCGGAACGTAACGGCATCGATCTGCGGCTGTGTGGCGAAATGGCTGGCGATCCGATGTGTGTCACCATCCTGATTGGCCTCGGTTTCCGCCATCTGTCGATGAACGGTCGCTCTGTGGCTCGCGTGAAATACCTGCTGCGAAATATCGATCTTGAGGAGGCGCAGAATCTCGCTCAGCGCAGCCTGGATGCACAGCTGACCACCGAAGTTCGTCACCAGGTGGCTGCGTTTATGGAACGCCGAGGTCTTGGCGGCCTGATCCGCGGCGGTCGTTAATTTTATTCGGCCTGCCTGAGGGCATTCCTGCCGTCACAGGCCGGCAGGACTTCTCTGCCAACCCTTCTTATACATATCTTTTACATCTTTCACCGCCGCGCCTCAGTCCTGCTTATGCTATTATTCGCACCTTTGGTGCAGTCGACAGACTGCTGATTGCTACCGCTGGCCACTTTCGGCGGAATAACAAGTATTTGTGGTGACAGATGAATAGTGGGTATCTGCATTTCCCGGACTTTGATCCGGTGATTTTTTCCATCGGACCGGTTGCCCTGCACTGGTATGGCCTGATGTACCTGGTGGGGTTCGTCTTCGCAATGTGGCTGGCGACCCGCAGGGCCAATCGCCCGGGCAGCGGCTGGACCAAGAACGAAGTCGAAAACCTGCTTTATGCGGGCTTCCTCGGGGTGTTCCTCGGTGGTCGTATCGGCTACGTGCTGTTCTACAACATGCCGGTCTTCCTGCAGGATCCGCTCTATCTGTTCCGCGTCTGGGACGGCGGCATGTCGTTCCACGGCGGCCTGATTGGCGTCATCGTGGTGATGATTGTCTTTGCTAAGCGCACCAAGCGTACCTTCTTCCAGGTGTCAGATTTCATCGCGCCGCTGATCCCGTTTGGCCTGGGGTGTGGACGTCTTGGCAACTTTATCAACGGTGAGCTGTGGGGGCGTGTCGATCCGAATTTCCGCTTCTCCATGCTGTTCCCGGGTTCCCGTGCCGAAGATCTGGCGCTGCTGCCTTCTCATCCTGAGTGGCAGTCGCTGTTCGATCAGTACGGTGTGCTCCCGCGTCATGCCTCTCAGCTTTATGAGCTGGCGCTGGAAGGTATTGTGCTGTTTATCATCCTCAATATCTTTATCCGCAAGCCGCGCCCGACGGGCTCCGTTTCTGGCCTGTTCCTGATTGGCTACGGATTATTCCGCATCATCGTTGAGTTCTTCCGTCAGCCAGACGCGCAGTTCACCGGCGAGTGGGTGCAGTACATCAGCATGGGACAAATTCTGTCTATCCCGATGGTACTGGCCGGAATTATCATGATGGTCTGGGCTTACCGCCGCCCACAGCAACAGCTTTCCTGAGGACGCATGAAACAGTATCTTGATTTGATGCAGAAGGTGCTCGATGAGGGCACCCAAAAAAATGACCGCACCGGTACCGGTACGCTGTCGATTTTTGGCCACCAGATGCGCTTTAACCTGCAGGATGGTTTTCCGCTGGTCACCACCAAGCGTTGCCATCTGCGCTCTATCATTCACGAGCTGCTGTGGTTCCTGAAAGGGGACACTAACGTAGCTTATCTGCATGAAAATAATGTCTCCATCTGGGACGAATGGGCCGATGAGCAGGGCAATCTTGGCCCGGTTTACGGCAAGCAGTGGCGCGCCTGGCCAACGCCTGATGGCCGCCACATTGACCAGATCACCACGGTCATGAACCAGCTGAAAAACGATCCGGATTCACGCCGCATCATTGTTTCTGCATGGAACGTGGGCGAGCTGGATAAAATGGCGCTGGCGCCTTGCCATGCGTTCTTCCAGTTCTACGTGGCCGACGGCAAGCTTTCCTGTCAGCTCTACCAGCGCTCCTGCGACGTGTTCCTCGGTCTGCCGTTTAACATTGCCAGCTACGCGCTGTTGGTTCACATGATTGCGCAGCAGTGCGATCTGGAAGTGGGTGATTTTGTCTGGACCGGTGGCGATACGCACCTGTACAGCAACCACATGGAGCAAACGCACCTTCAGCTGAGCCGTGAGCCTCGCGCTCTGCCGAAGCTGGTTATCAAGCGTAAACCCGCCTCTATCTTCGACTATCAGTTCGATGATTTTGAGATTGAAGGCTACGATCCGCACCCAGGCATTAAAGCGCCCGTCGCGATTTAAAGCACCTGATTCCAACCGGCCCCCGTGGCCGGTTTTCATTTTCTGAATCCACCTCGTCTCCTGATGTAACGCACTGCAACTCAGCGCGTTTCCTCTGAACCCGCCTCGATAAATACCGATCTCGCCGTCGCGATGTGCTGACGGACGCGGCAAAGTACGCGTCATGAACAGTGAACAGGGTTACACCCTTATTGAAATGCTGGTGGCGATTTCGCTGATCGCCATTCTCAGCGCCAGTGGTCTGTATGGCTGGCAAAGCTGGCAGCGGCAGCAGCGATTATGGCAAACCGCTACTCAGGTCCGCGATTACCTGATGATGCTCAGGAACGATGCCAACTGGCACAACAGGGACCGTCAGCCAAGGCTGGAAAAATATGCTAACGGCTGGTGCCTGAATGCGACACAAGGCGTCACAGAAAGCTGTTTGTCCATCAGCCCGCTTGTGCTGCGCCCGCAGTGGGATGAAGTCATGCTCAGCGACTTTACCCCCGCGTTGGCGTTTTATGGTTTACGCAACACAGCGTGGCCCGGACACATCAGGCTGGACAGTGGTGACAATCACTGGACGATTGTGGTTTCAAACTGGGGGAGGATCCGCCTGTGCAGCGAAGGCAAAGACAACGAATGCCAGTGAAGCAGCAGGGATTTTCGCTGATTGAAGTGCTGATTGCGATGGCCATCAGCAGCATTCTGATGCTGGCGACGGTGCGTTTTCTGCCCTCACTACAAAGCGCGGCTTACCGGCAGACGCAGCAGCAGGCGCTGGAAGAAGATCTCTGGCAGCGCTTATTCACGCTGGCACGCCATGTGCAGCGCGCGGGTTTCTGCCGTGGCAACTGCGGCGGAGAAGGTTTGGTGATTGGACAACAGTGTTTTCTTTCCCGTTGGGACAGCAATCTTAACGGGCGCTGGGAAGAAGCTCCAACCAGTGTCGCGGAGGTGACAGGATTTCGCCTGCAGGACGGGGTGCTGGAAACGCTGCGTGGGGCGAGCAGTTGCACAGGCAAAGGCTGGGAGAAAATGACCGACCCGAATGTTACCGTGGTGGACAGCTTTGTGGTGCATCGGCGAAACATCGCCCATTTTGCCCCTGAGTTTACGATTGAACTGACGGCGCATATGAAAGCCCACCCTGAGATCCGGGTGAGTGCCCGCTACGGCGCAACGGGTCATAATTTATGAATCGCCAGCGGGGGATGGCATCGCTACTGCTGGTTTTGATAATTCTGGCACTGGGCAGTCTGACGCTGCAGGGAATGAGCAGACAGCAGCAGACCCGGCTGTCTGAGGCCGGGCTTGAGCTGACGGCGCTTAAAGAGAGCGCCAGCGTAGAGTCACTGCTGGAGTGGGGCAGAGTTTATTCCTGGTCTTCAGGGCCGATGGTGCAATGTCTGCCGGGTAAAGAAGGCCTGTGCCTGAGAACTTTCAGCGATGGCTCAGCCCTGCTGATTGCCTACAGCGGTCAGCAGAGCCGTTGGCAAACAGGGGAGTGGCTTGAAGATGGACTGCATTTTCATGAGAACGGCTGGAGTGATTTCTGCCCCCGGAAGGAGGTCACTGAATGTCAGCTTCCCTGAAGGTCCAACAAGGTTTCAGCCTGCCCGAAGTCCTGCTGAGCGTGGTTTTAATGGTGATGGTTATAACAGCGCTGGCCGGAGGAATGAACGCTCTGCTCACAGGAGGCCAGCAGTTGAGCCAGTATCGCTTACTGTGGCGAGCGGCCTCGGAACAAAGCAATCAGTTTCCCCCGGTGCTGCCCACAGGCTGGCAACAAAGCCGCGTGCAGACAAGCCAGCAAAGATGTGTCAGCATCACGGTCACAGTTACCACGCCGATGGGCAGGCAGGGGACGCTCTCCCGGCTGCATTGCCCGAAGAGTTAACGGTTTAACCAAAAGCACCAGGAGCGATTATGTTAAGGGTCTACCACTCCAACCGTCTGGATGTGCTGGAAGCATTGATGGAGTTTATCGTTGAGCAGGACAGGCTGAACGACCCTTTCGAATCTGAAATGGTGCTGGTGCAAAGTACCGGCATGGCGCAGTGGCTGCAGATGACGCTGTCGAAGCGCTTCGGCATTGCCGCCAATATTGAATTCCCTCTGCCCGCCAGCTTTATCTGGGATATGTTTGTCCGGGTCCTGCCCGAAATCCCGGAGCAAAGCGCGTTTAATAAGCAAAGCATGAGCTGGAAGCTGATGACCCTGCTGCCAGAAATGCTGGCTCAGGAAGCGTTCGCCCCGCTGCGTCACTATCTGGCGGATGATGGCGACAAGCGAAAGCTGTTTCAGCTGGCTTCTCGCGTCGCGGATCTCTATGACCAGTATCTTGTGTATCGCCCTGAATGGCTGACTCGCTGGGAAGCCGGAGAGCTGATTGAAGGGCTGGATGAAGCACAACAGTGGCAGGCTCCCCTGTGGAAAGCGCTGGTCGAACACACCGAAGCGCTGGGCCAGCCGCTCTGGCATCGTGCCAACCTCTACCAGCGCTTTATCTCGGCGCTGGAAAACAGCGAGCAGGCTCCGGCAGGTTTGCCTTCCAGAGTGTTTATCTGCGGTATCTCCGCGCTGCCGCCGGTTTACCTCCAGGCGTTGCAGGCCCTCGGCAAGCATGTGGATGTTTACGTGCTATTCACTAATCCCTGCCGATATTACTGGGGCGACATCAAAGATCCCGCTTTTCTTGCGAAACTGATAGCCCGACAGCGCCGCCATCATCGCGAACAACGAGAGCTGCCGTTGTTCCGTGATGCGAAAGAGGCTCCGGGTTTATTTAACGCCGATGGCGAACAGGATGTCGGCAACCCTATGCTGGCCTCGTGGGGCAAACTGGGGCGGGATTACATCTATTTACTGGCGGGTCTGGAGCGCTATCAGGAGCTGGATGCCTTTGTGGATATCGAACCCGATAACCTGCTGCATCGCCTGCAGTACGACATTCTGGAACTGCAAAACAGCGCCGTTGCAGGGCGTACAGCGAAAGAGTTTGCCACCAGCCAGAGCAAGAATATTCTCGAACCGAACGACCGCAGCCTTGCCGTTCACGTCTGCCACAGTCCACAGCGTGAAGTCGAGGTGCTGCACGATAATCTGCTCGCCATGCTGGACGCCGATCCCTCGCTTTCTCCCCGCGATATCATCGTGATGGTGTCCGATATCGACAGCTACAGCCCGTTCATTCAGGCCGTATTCGGCAGCGCCAGCGGTGATCGCTATGTGCCATGGGCCATTTCGGACCGTCGGGCACGTCAGTCGCATCCGGCGCTGCAGGCCTTTATCACGCTGTTGTCGCTGCCGGACAGCCGTTTTGCCAGCGAAGACGTGCTGGCCCTGCTGGATGTTCCGGTGATAGCCGCTCGCTTTAACATTGATGAAGAAGGGCTGCGTTATTTGCGCCAGTGGGTGAATGAATCCGGGGTGCGCTGGGGCATGGACGATGACAACGTTCGCGAATGGGATCTGCCGGCAACCGGGCAACACACCTGGCGTTTTGGCCTCACGCGAATGCTGCTGGGCTATGCGATGGAAAGCCGTCAGGGAGAGTGGCAATCCGTTCTGCCTTATGACGAATCAAGCGGGCTGATTGCCGGGCTGGTGGGGCATCTGGCTTCACTGCTGATGAAGCTCAATCAATGGCGGCACCAGCTTGCTCAGGAACGCTCGTTAGCGGAATGGTTGCCGCTGTGCCGGGAAATGCTCAATGACTTCTACCTGCCGGATCCTGATACAGAAGCTGCGCTGACGCTGATCGAACAGCAGTGGCAGGGGATTATCGATCAGGGGCTGGATTCCCGCTATGGTGACACTGTTCCGCTTTCATTACTGCGTGACGAACTGGCTCAGCGCCTGGATCAGGAGCGCATCAGTCAGCGTTTTCTCGCCGGGCCGGTGAATATCTGTACCCTGATGCCAATGCGTTCCATTCCTTTCAAAGTGGTGTGCCTGCTGGGGATGAACGACGGAATTTATCCACGCGCGCTGGCACCGCTTGGCTTCGATCTGATGAGCCAGAAACCGGTGCGCGGCGACCGCAGCCGCCGTGATGATGACCGCTATCTGTTCCTGGAAGCTTTAATGTCGGCAGAACACAGGCTGTATATCAGCTATATCGGCCGTTCCATTCAGGATAACAGCGAGCGCTACCCTTCGGTGCTGGTTCAGGAACTGGTTGATTACATTGGACAGAGCCACTGCCTGCGCGGTGACGAAGCGCTGAACTGTGACGAAAGTGAAACGCGGGTGAAAGCGCACATTACCCGGCTGCATACCCGAATGCCGTTTGATGCGGCCAACTTCCTGTCAGGTGAAGCGCAAAGCTATGCCCATGAATGGCTGGCGGCGGCAAGTCAGCAGGGCGAAGCTCACAGTGAATTCATCCAGCCGCTTCCTCCGATCGCTTTTGACACCTTACCGCTGGAACAGCTTCAGCGCTTTTGGCTGCACCCCGTTCGGGCCTTTTTCCAGATGCGCCTGCAGGTGAACTTCCGCAGTGAAGAGAGCGATATCCCGGACACCGAGCCCTTCACGCTGGAAGGATTGACCCGATATCAGCTCAATCAACAGCTGGTGAACACGCTGGTTGACGAGCAGGATGCGCAGACGATGTTCCGGCGTTTTCGCGCTGCGGGTGAACTGCCTTATGGCGCCTTTGGCGAAATAGCCTGGGACGATCAGCGTCAGGAGATGCAGGAGCTGGCCGACAGAGTGAATGCCAGCCGCCAGCCCGGGAAAAGTCTGGAAATTGATTTGCAATGTGACGGTGTCAACATAACTGGCTGGCTGCCGCAGGTACAGTCTGACGGTCTGTTACGCTGGCGGCCCTCGATGCAGAACGTCTCACAGGGAATGCAACTTTGGCTGGAGCATCTGGTCTATTGTGCCAGTGGCGGAACGGGTGAAAGCCGCCTGCTTTTACGCAAAGACGGTGAATGGCGTTTCCCACCGTTGCCTGCTGAACAGGCCATGAGCTACCTGACGGAACTGGTGAAAGGTTACCGTGAAGGCATGTCGCAACCGCTGCTGTTGCTACCTGAAAGTGGGGGGGCATGGCTGAAAGCCTGTTATGACGCCGAAAATGATGTCATGTTATGGGATGAAGAGACGCAGCAAAAAGCGCTCAGTAAATTTACGCAGGCCTGGGAAGGCAGCATGATGATTAGCGGGGAAGGGGCCGATGTCTGGTATCAACGCCTGTGGCGAACCCTCGAACCGGAGCACTATCAGGCGATAATCGGCCAGGCAGAACGTTACCTGCGCCCCATTTTTCGCTTTCATCAGTCGTGAGGTCTGTATAAAAATTGCGCGATAAATGGCTTTCTATTATCATGCGCAACTTGTCACGGACTGATGGTCAACAGTGAGGCTGCCATTCAGAGCAGCTCAGTAGTTTGTTAATGATGAGGTCCGTGAATGCCCCGCAGCACCTGGTTAAACGTCGTATTTGTACTGCTCTTCGCCCTGTGGGCGCCCTTAAGTCAGGCCGACAACGGATGGCAACCGATCCCGGAAACCATCCGTAAAAGCGAGAAAGATCCGCGCCAGTATCAGGCCATAAAGCTTGATAACGGTATGGTCGTGCTGCTGGTTTCCGATCCGCAGGCGGTCAAATCGCTGTCGGCGTTAGTCGTGCCGGTCGGTTCTCTGGAAGATCCTGATACTCATCCGGGGCTTGCGCATTTCCTCGAGCACATGACGCTGATGGGATCTAAAAAATACCCGCAGCCGGACAGCCTCGCTGAATATCTGAAAATGCACGGCGGCAGCCACAACGCCAGTACCGCGCCTTATCGCACCGCATTTTATCTTGAGGTGGAAAACGATGCGCTTGAGGGAGCCGTTGACCGCCTGGCCGATGCCATTGCCGAACCGCTGCTGGACAAAAAATATGCCGACCGCGAGCGCAATGCCGTCAACTCTGAGCTGACGATGGCTCGCAGCCGTGACGGGATGCGCATGGCGCAGGTCAGCGCCGAAACCATTAACCCGAAACATCCCGGTGCCCGTTTCTCCGGTGGTAACCTGGAAACTCTCAGTGATAAGCCCGGCAGTCCGGTGCTGGATGCGCTGCTGGCATTTCGCGATAAATACTACTCAGCCAATCTGATGAAAGCGGTTATCTACAGCAATAAACCGTTGCCAGAGCTGGCAAAAATCGCGGCAGAAACCTGGGGCCGGGTGCCAAACAAGAATATTACTCGCCCGGAGATTACCGTTCCGGTCGTCACGGATGCCCAGAAAGGCATCATTATTCATTACGTGCCTGCTCAGCCTCGCAAAGTCCTGCGCGTTGAGTTTCGTATCGACAACAACACCCCGCAGTTTCGCAGTAAAACCGATGAGCTCGTCACTTATCTGATTGGCAATCGCAGCCCGGGTACGCTGTCAGACTGGCTGCAGAAGCAGGGGCTGGTAGAAGGGATCCGGGCGGATTCTGATCCGGTGGTTAACGGCAACAGCGGTGTGCTGGCAATCTCCGCCACGCTCACGGATAAAGGCCTGGCAAATCGTGACCAGGTGGTCGCAGCCATTTTCAGCTACCTGAATTTACTGCGCGAAAAAGGGATCGATAAGTCCTACTTCGACGAGCTGGCGCACGTGCTGGATCTCGATTTCCGCTATCCCTCCATCAATCGTGATATGGATTACGTCGAATGGCTGGCGGACACCATGATCCGCGTGCCGGTAGAGCATACGCTCGATGCGGTGAACATTGCCGATCAATACGATGCCAAAGCCATCAGCGAGCGCCTGGCGATGATGACGCCGCAGAATGCGCGCATCTGGTACATCAGCCCGAATGAGCCGCATAACAAAACCGCTTACTTTGTCGATGCGCCTTATCAGGTGGATAAAATCAGCGATAAAACCTTCGCCGACTGGCAGCAGGATGCGGCAAAAATTTCTCTGCAGCTGCCGACGCTGAACCCGTATATTCCGGACGATTTTACGCTGATCAAAACGGATAAAGTTACTGATAAACCGCAGCTTATTGTTGATGAGCCACAGCTGCGCGTGGTGTATACCCCAAGTCGCTATTTCGCCAACGAACCCAAGGCGGATGTGACCCTGGTGCTGCGCAATCCTCACGCCATGGACAGCGCTAAAAATCAGGTGATGTTCGCGCTCAATGACTATCTGGCGGGCATTGCCCTTGATCAGCTGAGCAATCAGGCGGCGGTTGGCGGGATCAGTTTCTCCACCGGAGCGAATAACGGCCTGATGGTCAACGCCAGTGGCTACACGCAGCGTTTACCGCAGCTGTTTGATGCGCTGCTGCAGGGTTACTTCAGCTATCAGCCGACGGAAGAGCAGCTTGAGCAGGCCAAATCCTGGTATGCGCAAATGCTGGATTCTGCGGACAAAGGCAAGGCTTTTGAACAGGCGATTATGCCGGTCCAGATGCTCTCTCAGGTTCCGTACTTCCAGCGTGAAGAGCGCCGTGCTCTGCTGCCGTCCATTACCTTAAAAGATGTCCTGGCCTGGCGGGATGACCTGAAAACCGGGGCGCGTCCGGAATTTCTGGTCGTCGGCAACATGACGGCTGATCAGTCGACAAAGCTTGCCCGTGAAGTGCAGCAGCAGCTCAATGCGCACGGCACGGAGTGGTGTCGCAACCAGGACGTGGTGGTGGATAAAAAGCAGAACGCTATTTTTGAAAAAGCGGGCAGCAGCAGTGATTCTGCGCTTGCCGCCGTGTTTGCACCGCCAAAAGCCGACGAGTTCAGCAGCTCTGCCGCCAGCGCCATGCTTGGGCAGATTATTCAGCCGTGGTTCTACAATCAGCTGCGCACAGAAGAACAGCTGGGCTATGCCGTGTTTGCTTTCCCGATGAGCATCGGGCGGCAGTGGGGTGTAGGTTTCCTGTTGCAAAGCAATGATAAACAGCCGGGCTTCCTCTGGCAGCGCTTTAAGGCATTTTTCCCGACCGCAGAGGCGAAATTGCGGGCGATGAAGCCGGAAGAGTTCGCGCAAATTCAGCAGTCGGTGATTGCGCAGATGCAGCAGCCGCCGCAAACGCTGGGTGAAGAAGCCTCGAAGCTCAGCAAAGATTTCGATCGCGGTAATATGCAGTTTGATTCACGTGATAAAGTAGTGGCTCAGATTAAACTGCTGACGCCGCAGAAACTTGCCGATTTCTTCCATCAGACGGTGGTGGATCCGCAGGGCATGACTGTACTTTCACAGGTCTCCGGCAGCCAGAACGGGAAAACAGAATATGTACACCCGAAAGGCTGGAAGGTCTGGGAGAGCGTCAGCGCGTTGCAGCAATCCATGCCGCTGATGAGAGAGAATGAATGACCGAGACCGCCGAGTCCTTAAATCCCCTGCGCTTGCCGCTATACGGTGAGCGCCTGATTGAAGCCTCTGCGGGCACCGGAAAAACTTATACCATCGCTGCACTTTATCTGCGGCTGTTGCTGGGCTTAGGCGGCGAAGCCGCCTTTGTCCGTCCTGTCAATGTCGAAGAGCTGCTGGTGGTGACGTTCACCGAAGCGGCCACCGAAGAGCTACGCGGGCGCATCCGCAGCAACATTCACGAACTACGCATCGCCTGCCTGCGTAACAGCACCGACAATCCTCTTTACGCCAGCCTGTTAGACGAAATTCCGGACCGCGATGAGGCCGCCAGGATCCTGCTGCTGGCCGAGCGGCAAATGGACGAAGCCGCGGTCTTTACCATTCACGGTTTTTGTCAGCGCATGCTGAGCCTCAATGCCTTCGAGTCCGGCATGCTGTTTGAACAGCAGCTGATTGAAGATGAATCCCGCCTTCGCTTTCAGGCGTGCGCTGACTTCTGGCGTCGCCACTGCTATCCGCTGCCAAAAGACGTTGCTCAGGCGGTTCACGCCAGCTGGAAAGGGCCGCAGGAGCTGCTGAAATCCATCGACCGCTATCTGCAGGGTGAAGCGCCTCAGGTGAAAACGCCGCCTGCCGATGAAACACTGATCGAGCGTCACGAGCGCAACATTGCGCAGATCGCGGAGATCAAAACCCGCTGGCTGGCAGCGGCAGACGAGATCGTCGGCATTCTTGAAAGCTCGGATCTCGACAGGCGCAAATTCAATCGCGGCAACCAGGGAAAGTGGATCGACAAGATCACCGCCTGGGCAGCCGAGGAACACACCGGCTATCAGCTGGCAGAACCGCTGGAAAAATTTGCTCAGTCGTTTCTTTATTCGCGTACGAAAGAGGGCGGTTCGGCACCTGTCCATCCGCTGTTTGACGATATTGAAGCGCTACTGGCGGCTCCGCCGTCGCTGAACGATCTGGTCATCTCCCGCGCGATGGTGGAGATCCGCGAAGCCGTGGCCCGCGAGAAGCGCCGTCGCGGCGAACTGGGCTTTGACGACATGCTGAGCCGTCTTGATGAAGCGCTACAGAGCGAAAGTGGCGATGCGCTGGCTGCGGCGATCCGCCAGCGTTTTCCGGTGGCGATGATTGACGAATTTCAGGATACCGATCCGCAGCAGTACCGCATCTTTCGCCGCATCTGGCGCCAGCAGCCGGAGACGGCGCTGCTGCTGATTGGCGATCCTAAACAGGCTATTTACGCTTTTCGCGGCGCAGACATTTTTACCTACATGCGTGCTCGCGGCGATGTTTCCTCCCATTACACCCTGGATACCAACTGGCGCTCCGCACCGGGCGTGGTCGAGAGCGTTAACCAGCTGTTCAGTACCACCGACAACCCGTTTATGTTCCGCGATATCCCGTTTTTACCGGTGAAGTCCGCGGCGAAAAACCAGAGCCTGAGATTTGAGTTCAAAGGTGAAAATCAGCCAGCCATGAGCTTCTGGCTGATGCCGGGAAATAACGTCGGCTCGGGCGACTATCAGACTTTTATGGCGCAGCTGTGCGCCGGACAGATCCGCGACTGGCTGAGCGCCGGGCAGAGCGGTGAAGCGCTGCTGTGGCGAGGTGAACACGCGCGTCCAGTTCAGGCATCGGACATTACCGTGCTGGTGCGTAACCGTCAGGAAGCGGCTTTGGTGCGCGATGCTCTGAACGCGCTGGGTATTCCGTCGGTCTATCTCTCCAACCGCGACAGCGTGTTTGAAACGCCGGAAGCGCAGGAAATGCTGTGGCTGTTGCAGGCCGTGCTGGCGCCAGAGAGGGAAAGCAGTTTGCGCTGTGCGCTGGCGAGCTCCATGTTTGGCCTCAGTGCCGTAGATATCGAACGCCTGAATCTGGACGAAGTGGCCTGGGATGAGGTGGTGGAGGAATTCAGTGAATATCGCCAGCTCTGGCAGAAGCGTGGCGTAATGGCGATGCTGCGTGCGCTGATCGCCGCCAGAAAAATAGCCGAGAATCTGCTCGCCACCCACGGCGGAGAGCGACGTCTGACGGATATCCTGCATCTCAGCGAGCTGTTGCAGGAGGCCGCGGGCCAGCTTGAAAGCGAGCATGCGCTGGTGCGCTGGCTGGCCCAGCAGATTGGTGACCCGGACAGCGGGGCATCCAGCCAACAAATGCGTCTGGAAAGCGACAAACACCTGGTGCAGATCGTCACCGTGCATAAATCGAAAGGGCTGGAGTATTCCCTGGTCTGGCTGCCGTTTATTGCCCGCCATCGCAAACAGGATCAGGCTTTCTATCATGACCGCAGCTCATTTGCGGCGGTGCTTGATTTACATAAAGGCGAGGAGAGCCTTGAACTGGCCGAAGCCGAACGGCTCGCAGAGGATTTGCGCTTACTGTACGTGGCGCTAACCCGCGCCATCTGGCATTGCAGTCTGGGTATTGCGCCGCTCAGCCCCCGCCGCAGCGATAAACCAGCGGATACTGATCTGCACCAGAGCGCCATCGGGCGACTGGTACAGCAGGGAGAAGTGAAGGATGCGGCTGGCCTGGAGGCTTGTCTGCGCGCGCTCTGCAATGAGCATATCTCACTTGAGATCCCAGCCAGGGCGGAAGGCCAGCGCTGGCAGGCCATCACGCCGGAACTGCCGGCGCTGACCGCTAAACAAATGGAGCGCCGGATTGTCGACGACTGGCGCGTAACCAGCTATTCAGGCTTGCAGCAGCACGGTCAGCGGATGGCCCAGGATCTGCTGCCGAAGCTGGATATCGATGCGGCGGGCATAACCGAACTCATCGATGAACCAGAGCTTACGCCACACAGTTTCCCGCGCGGGGCTTCTCCGGGCACCTTCCTGCACAGCCTGTTTGAAGAAATTGATTTTACCCAACCGGTTTCGCCGGAATGGATGCAGGAACAGCTCGAGCGCAACGGTTTTGCCACGCACTGGACAGGTGTCCTGACCGAATGGCTGACCACGGTGTTGAACGCGCCATTAGCCGGGCCGGGAATTTCGCTGAGCCAGCTGAGCGCTCGCGATAAGCAGGTTGAGATGGAGTTTTATCTGCCCATCGAACAGCTGTTGGTTCCACAGGCTCTGGATGCGCTGATCCGTAAACACGATGCGTTGTCAGCTGGCTGTCCGGAACTCGATTTTCGCCAGGTCAGCGGGATGCTGAAAGGGTTTATTGACCTTGTTTTCCGCCACGACGGGCGTTACTACCTGCTGGATTACAAATCTAACTGGCTGGGTGACAGCAGCGAAGCCTACACCCGGCAGGCTATGGCGCAGGCAATGCAGTCTCACCGTTACGATTTACAGTACCAGCTTTACAGCCTGGCGCTGCATCGCTACCTGCGCCATCGTCTGGCAGAGTATGACTATGACCAGCACTTTGGCGGCGTGATTTATCTCTTCCTGCGCGGCGTGGATGGAAACGATCCTTCACAGGGCGTTTTCTCAACCCGGCCTTCGCGCGAGCTGATTGACGGACTGGATGCGCTGTTCGCGGGCGATGCACAGGAGGCGAAGGCATGACTATGGAAGCGTTGTTACTGGAAGCGGCACAGCAGAAGCTGCTGCGTCCGCTGGATGTGCAGTTTGCGCTGATGGTCGCCGAGCGTGCGCATCCGGCCGTTCAACTCGTGGCCGCGCTCCTCAGCCGCGATAGTGGGGAAGGCCACGTCTGCCTGCCGCTGGCACAGCTTCAGGCAGAGGAGCAGGCAAGCGGGCGGGCTCAGGCTCTGTGGCAGCAGATTTTTGCCCTGGCCGGGCCGATGGACGCAGTAGAGACGCATCTGCTGGCTTCCCCGGCGGTTAGCGATGGCAGCATTGCCACACCGCTGGTGCTGAGCGACGGGCGTCTGTACCTCAACCGCATGTGGCACAACGAATTAGCGATTGCCCAATTCTTTACTCACAGCGGGCCTGTGGCTGAAGACCAGCAGCCACAAATAGCGGCCGCGCTGGCGGCGCTGTTTCCCCCTTCGGCAGAGACGGACTGGCAGAAAGTGGCCGCTGCCGTGGCTTTAACTCGCCGTATTTCCGTTATTTCCGGCGGGCCGGGAACAGGGAAAACCACCACCGTAGCGAAACTGCTGGCCGCATTAATCCAGACCAACGAATCACCGAAATGCCGGATTCGGCTGGCCGCTCCGACGGGGAAAGCGGCGGCGCGTCTGACGGAATCTCTGGGAGCTGCACTGCGTCAACTGCCGCTCACTGAGGAACAAAAATCGCTGCTGCCTGCGGAAGCAGGAACGCTGCATCGTTTGCTGGGTGCACAGCCGGGCAGCCAGCGTCTGCGCTATCACGCAGGAAACCCGCTGCATCTTGACGTGCTGGTGGTCGATGAAGCGTCAATGATTGACCTGCCGATGATGGCGCGCCTGATTGCGGCGCTGCCCGCACATGCGAGGGTGATTTTCCTGGGCGACCGCGACCAGCTTGCTTCGGTGGAGGCGGGTGCGGTGTTGGGTGACGTCTGTGCGTGGGTGAATGCAGGCTATACGCCTGAACGTGCCCGACAGCTTAGCCAACTGACCGGATATCCGCTGCCAGCCGGAGAAGGCACTCAGGCCGGAGCGCTGCGCGACAGCCTGTGCTTGCTACAAAAGAGCTATCGTTTCAACAGTGAATCCGGTATCGGACAGCTGGCGAAAGCGGTCAATGGCGGCGATGCAAAAATGATGAAAAGCGTGCTGGCTCAATCCTATACCGATATTGAGCTCAAGCCGTTACGCACCTCCGCAGAGTACGAGGTTATGCTGGAGGACGCGTTTCAGGGCTATGCCGGTTATCTTGATCTGCTGAAAGCTCGCGCGGAACCGGCGGAGATTCTGGAGGCTTTTGATCGCTATCAGCTGCTTTGCGCTCTTCGTGAAGGGCCCTATGGCGTCAGCGGTCTGAATGAGCAGCTTGAGCAGATGCTGGCACGTAAGCGGCGGATCTTACCTTCCCGCCATTCCCGCTGGTACGAAGGGCGGCCGGTGATGATTGCCCGTAACGACAGCACGCTTGGGCTGTTTAACGGCGATATCGGTATCGCGCTCGACCGGGGCAACGGGCTGCGCGTCTGGTTTCCGATGCCAGACGGCACGCTGAAATCTGTTCAGCCGAACCGCCTGCCGGAGCATGACACCGCCTGGGCGATGACGGTGCATAAGTCTCAGGGTTCTGAGTTCAACCACGCGGCGTTAATCCTGCCTTCGCAGAGCCTGCCGCTGGTGACCCGGGAGCTGGTGTATACCGCCATCACCCGCGCCAAAAAGCAGCTGTCGATGTATGCCGATGAAAGCATTCTGGCGAAGGCGATAACGATCAGGACCGAGCGCCGCAGCGGCCTTGCGGAGCTGTTTGCCCGGATGGGGTAAAATGGTTCGGTTTTGTAGGCCTGATAAGGTGAAACCGCATCAGGCAATTATTACATCACATTGCCCGATGCGCTGCGCTTATCGGGCCTACAACGTCAGGATCCGCGACGGTTATGTCGGCCTGATTCAGCCTAAATCCGCCATCAACACCTTTGACCGCCGCTGATAGTTGTACATCTCCTTTTTGCTCTCAGGCAACAGATCCACTTCTACCGGCGTAAATCCGCGCTCCTGGAACCAGTGGATGCTGCGGGTGGTCAGCACGAACAGCTTGCTGAGCCCCATCTGCTTTGCCTGAGTCGCTATGCGTTCCAGCAACACTTCACCACGCGAAGAGCTACGGTAATCCGGATGGACCGCCACGCAGGCCATCTCGCCGATGCGCTCTTCCGGGAACGGATAAAGCGCCGCGCAGGCGATGGTGGTGTTATCGCGCTGGATCACGGTGAACTTGTCGATCTCCATCTCCAGCTGTTCGCGTGAGCGGCGCACCAGAATGCCCTGTTGCTCCAGCGGTTCAATGAGTTCAAGGATGCCGCCGATGTCATTGATGGTGGCGCGGCGGATCTGTTCGGCGCTCTCCATCACGATTTGCGTGCCGATACCGTCGCGTGAGAACAGCTCCTGCAGCAACGCACCGTTTTCCTGATAGCTGATTAAGTGACAACGACGCACGCCGCTGCGGCAGGCTTTTACCGCTCCACGCAGGAAACGTACCGTGCCGGAGTTATAGTCGCCTTCCTCTTCCAGCGTTTCCACACGGGCCTGAGCTTCGTTGGGGAACAATTCTGAGACGATCTCGCCATGTTTATCGTAGACCCCTTGCGATGAGCAGAAACCGATCATCTTTTCGGCTTTCAGCTTCACCGCGAGCTGAGTGGCGATCTCTTCTGAGGTCAGATTGAAGCTTTCGCCGGTGACGGAAACCGCTACCGGCCCCATCAGCACAATCGCGCCGTTGTCGAGCTGACGATGAATGGCTTCTTCGTCGATACGGCGGATGCGACCGCTGTGGCAATAATCGATGCCGTCATCGACGCCAAGCGGCTGAGCGATGATGAAGTTACCGCTGACCACGTTGATATGCGCGCCCTGCAATGGAGTATTGTTGAGGCTCATCGACAAACGCGCGGTGATATCCAGCTGCAGCATTCCGGCGGCCTGCTTAACCAGATCCAGCGTTTTGGCATCGGTGACGCGGGTGTGCTTGTGGTAGATCGGCTCGTGATGATGTTCCGCCAGGTTGGCATCGATCTGCGGACGTGCGCCATACACCAGCACCAGGCGAATACCCAGACTGTGAAGCAGACCTATATCATTGACTATGCTTGAGAAATTCTCATGCTCTATGGCTTCCCCACCGAGCATAATGACAAACGTCTTCCCGCGGTGGGCGTTAATGTAAGGGACAGAATGACGAAATCCTTCAACCAGCTCGGTTCTACGTTCCTTCACCACGGCACAACCCTCATTGCATGATTATTCGTAATAACTGTATTTTTATTCTCTTTTTGCGGCGAGTGCAAGCAGCAATTTCACCGAAATCAGGAACTAAGTTAGTAAAAAAAGCGTAGGAATAAGGAATGTTTACCCTTTTATAGATGACAGTTTATGCGCCTTTGGTTAAAGTTTTCGGTCAAACAGGTCGTTTAAATAGTGAATTCGAATTTTTTGCACGGGATAGGCATGTCTGGAAGTGAGTCAGGATTAAGCCGCCGCCGCTTGTTAAAAGGGGCAGGAGCGATGTGGTTACTTAGCGTAAGCCAGATGGGTCTGGCTGCCGTAAGCCAGGTAGTGGCGGTCCGCGTGTGGCCGTCGTCAACCTATACCCGCGTGACGGTGGAATCCAGCCAGGTGCTGAAATACAAGCAGTTTGCGCTGAGCAACCCGGAAAGGGTGGTGGTGGATATCGAAGGTGTGAACCTGAATTCCGTGCTGAAAGGCATGGGTACGCAGATTCGCGATGACGATCCTTTTATCAAATCCGCTCGCGTTGGGCAGTTCGATCCGCAAACCGTGCGCATGGTGTTTGAACTTAAACAGAATGTGAAGCCGCAGCTCTTTGCTCTGGCTCCCGTTGCCGGTTTTAAAGAGCGCCTGGTGATGGATCTTTATCCTTCCTCGGCGACGGAAGTTCAGGATCCGCTGCTCGCACTGCTCGAGGATTACAACAAAGGCGATCTGGAAAAACAGGTGCCGCCAGCGCAAAGTGGTCCGCAGCCGGGCAAGGCTGGGCGTGACAGACCGATCGTCATCATGCTCGATCCCGGGCACGGCGGCGAAGATCCGGGGGCTATCGGCAAATATAAGACCCGTGAAAAAGACGTGGTGTTGCAGATTGCCCGACGCCTGCGCGCGCTAATCGAAAAAGAAGGCAACATGAAGGTCTTTATGACCCGTAATGAGGATGTCTTCATTCCGCTGAAGGTGCGGGTGGCGAAAGCGCAGAAACAGCGTGCGGATCTGTTCGTTTCCATTCACGCCGATGCGTTTACCAGCCGTCAACCGAGTGGTTCATCCGTCTTTGCTTTATCCACCAAAGGAGCCACCAGTACCGCGGCGAAATACCTGGCACAAACCCAGAACGCCTCGGATTTGATTGGTGGGGTGAGCAAAAGCGGCGACCGTTACGTCGACCACACCATGTTCGATATGGTGCAGTCGCTGACCATCAACGATAGCCTGAAGTTTGGTAAAGCGGTGCTTGGCAAACTCGGCAAAATCAATAATCTGCATAAAAACAGCGTGGAGCAGGCCGGGTTCGCGGTATTGAAAGCGCCGGATATTCCTTCCATTCTGGTGGAAACCGCCTTTATCAGTAACGTGGAAGAAGAGCGTAAGCTGAAAACGGCGACCTTCCAGCAGGAAGTGGCGGAGTCGATTCTGGCCGGGATCAAAGCCTACTTTGCCGATGGCGCGACGCTGGCACGAAGAAGCTAGAAGAGTGACGAAAGGAATGACGCTGAAAGGCGTCATTTTTTTGGCAATTTTAGGGGATTAGCGAATTTCAGATACAAAAAAACACCCGTTAAGGTGCTTGTTGTTTTAGAAAGTTGGTTGCGGGGGCCGGATTTGAACCGACGACCTTCGGGTTATGAGCCCGACGAGCTACCAGGCTGCTCCACCCCGCGTCCGTCTGTTTATCCTTCTGGCGGATAAACCTTTCTCTTCAATTTGTAGTTGGTTGCGGGGGCCGGATTTGAACCGACGACCTTCGGGTTATGAGCCCGACGAGCTACCAGGCTGCTCCACCCCGCGTCCGTCTGCTTACCCTTCCATCGGGTAAACCTTTTTCTACAAATTTTAATTGGTTGCGGGGGCCGGATTTGAACCGACGACCTTCGGGTTATGAGCCCGACGAGCTACCAGGCTGCTCCACCCCGCGTCCGTGGATGCGCACTATACGCTGCTCGCATTTTCATGCAACCCTTTTTTTACAGGAACTGTTTGATTTCCTGCACGGGTGGGTAAAAACAGCGCGTATTGACCGTTTTTTGTGCTGAATTTAGCGTCTGGCACGTTATCACATTTCAATACCCCTGGCGGTTTGTTATCTTCATCACGCACTCAGGCTGTAAAAGAAGACGAGAGATGATGAAAGGACGTTGGGCAAAATATCTGGCGACGGGAGCAATGATGGCACTGCTTGCCGCCTGTTCCTCCAAACCGACCGATCGCGGTCAGCAGTACAGCGACGGCAAACTGAATCAGCCGTTTTCCCTGGTGAACCAGCCGGATGCGGTGGGCGCGCCAATTAATGGCGGCGACTTCGCCCAACAGGTTAATGAAATACGTAACGCCTCGCCGCGCCTTTATGGCAACCAGAGCGGGGTGTTCAGCGCGGTGCAGCAGTGGTTGCAGTCCGGCGGCGATACCCGAACCCTGAAGCAGTACGGGCTTGATGCCTGGCAGATGCAGGGCGCAGATAACTACGGTAACGTGCAGTTTACCGGCTACTACACTCCGGTGGTTGAAGCACGCCACACGCGCCAGGGCGCATTCCAGTATCCAATCTACCGCATGCCGCCTAAGCGCGGTCGCCTGCCTTCCCGTGCAGAAATCTACGCCGGAGCGCTAAGCGATAACTACGTGCTGGCCTACAGTAACTCCCTGATGGATAACTTCATCATGGACGTGCAGGGCAGCGGCTATATCGACTTTGGCGACGGCTCACCGCTGAACTTCTTTAGCTACGCCGGGAAAAACGGCTGGGCCTATAAGAGCATCGGCAAAGTGCTGGTCGATCGCGGCGAGTACAAAAAAGAAGATATGTCGATGCAGGTGATCCGCCACTGGGGCGAAACCCACAGCGAAGCAGAAGTGCGGGCGCTGCTGGAAGAAAACCAGTCGTTCGTGTTCTTTAAACCACAGTCCTTTGCGCCTGTGAAAGGCGCGAGCGCCGTACCGCTGATTGGGCGTGCCTCCGTGGCCTCTGACCGCAGCATTATCCCACCGGGTACTACGCTGCTGGCTGAAGTGCCGCTGCTGGATAACAACGGTAAATTCAACGGTCAGTATGAACTGCGCCTGATGGTCGCGCTGGACGTCGGTGGCGCAATTAAGGGTCAGCACTTCGACATCTATCAGGGTATTGGTCCGGATGCCGGACACCGTGCGGGCTGGTACAATCACTATGGCCGCGTCTGGGTGCTGCGTAACGCGCCGGGTGCAGGCAATGTGTTTAGCGGTTAATAACGTCGTTTGAGGTTTTATGTCAGCAGTTCTTAGCGACGCCTGGCGCCAGCGGTTTGGCGGCACGGCGCGTTTATATGGTGAAAAAGCGTTGCAGCTGTTTGCCGATGCGCACGTCTGCGTTGTCGGTATTGGCGGAGTCGGGTCGTGGGCGGCGGAAGCGCTGGCTCGTACCGGTATCGGTGCGATTACGCTTATCGATATGGATGATGTCTGCGTTACCAACACCAACCGTCAGGTCCATGCGCTCGGCGGCAACGTCGGGCTGGCGAAAGCGGAAGTGATGGCGGAACGTATCCGCCTCATTAACCCGGAATGCCGGGTGACGGTGATCGACGACTTCGTGACTCCAGACAATGTGGCTGAATATCTGGGAACTGGATTCAGCTACGTGATTGACGCTATCGACAGCGTGCGGCCAAAAGCGGCGCTGATTTCGTACTGCCGCCGCTTCAAAGTGCCGCTGGTGACAACCGGCGGGGCGGGCGGACAAATCGATCCCACGCAGATCCAGGTCGCCGATCTGGCGAAAACCATTCAGGATCCGCTGGCGGCGAAGCTGCGCGAGCGGCTGAAAAGTGATTTTGGGGTAGTGAAAAACGGCAAAGGGAAGCTCGGTGTCGACTGCGTGTTTTCGACGGAAGCGCTGATGTATCCGCAGTCTGACGGCTCGGTTTGTGCGATGAAAAGCACGGCGGAAGGGCCAAAGAGAATGGACTGTGCGTCAGGCTTTGGTGCGGCAACGATGGTCACCGCAACCTTTGGTTTTGTTGCGGTATCCCATGCGCTGAAAAAGATGATGGCGAAGGCAGAACGCCAGGCTTAAGCCTTCCGCGCGGCGGCGAGTACCGCGTCGCGCAGGGCGTTCAGCCCCTGATTGCGGGAAGCGCTGAGCTGCGCGCGAAGCCCGAGTTCATCAAATAAAGCGAGCGGATCCTGGCTTAAGAGCTGATCCGCGCGTTTTCCCTCCACGGCGGTTAGCAGAACGGCCAGTAATCCCCGAACGATCCGGCCTTCACTGTCGCCGTAGAAATGCAGCGTACCCTGGGCTGAGTGAGTGGCCCCCAGCCAGACGCGGTTTTCGCATCCGGCAATTTCATGGGCCTGCTGTTTCAGATCGTCGGCCAGCGCCGGGAGCTGTTTCCCCAGCAGGATCAGCTGACGGTACTTATCTTCCCACTGGTTCAGTGGGGTAAAAATCTGCCGTAAGGTTTCTTCCGTTACGGTTGTGCCGAACGGGTGTCCGGCAAGGGCTGGGCTCGTCATTTAATCCACCAGTAATTCAAGGGCGCGATCCACGGCGCTAACCAGCGCGTGAACGTCTTCCTGAGTATTATACGGGGCAAATGAGGCCCGCAGGGTTCCGCTGACGCCAAGCGCACTCAATAGCGGCTGCGCGCAGTGCTGTCCGGCACGCAGCGCAATGCCGTATTCCGCCAGCAGCGTGACCATATCGCTGTGATGAACGCCTGCAAAATCAAAGGCCAGCAGGCTGGAGTCCTGACAGCGGAAGGAGCGGAAACCCGGGCGTTTTGCCAGCTCAACTTCCGCAAGCGTTGCCAGCCCCCGGCTCCAGGTTTCCGCCTGGGCAATGTCGGTTTCGCTCAGCCATTCCAGCGCAGCGCTCAGGCCGATCGCCCCCGCCACGTTCGGCGTGCCAGCCTCCAGACGATAGGGAACCGGTTGGGTTTTAAAGCCCTCGAAGGTCACCTCGGTGATCATCTTGCCGCCGCCAAGCCATGGCGACATCTGATCCAGTAATTCAGCTTTGCCGTAAAGCGCGCCGATCCCGGTTGGGCCGTAAAGTTTGTGTCCGGAAAAAGCGTAAAAGTCGATATCCAGCGCCTGAACGTCAGCGGGGAAATGCACCACGCCCTGTGCGCCATCCACCATCACCACCATGTTGGCGGCGTGGGCGAGTTCGATGGCTCGGGCCAGATCCGGACAGCCGCCCGTGACGTTCGACATCTGCCCCAGAGCCAGAATGCGGCTGCGTGACGTTATCAGTGAGGAAAGCTGTTCTACGTCAGGCAGACGATCTTTTCCAAGAGGGAGTTTAACGATGCGGGCACCCGTTTGCTCCGCGACCATCAGCCATGGCACCAGATTGGCGTGGTGCTCAGCCTCGCTGACGATAATCTCATCGCCAGCCTTCAGGCGTGGACGGGCCCAGGACTGCGCCACCATATTGATGGCTTCCGTGGTGCCGCGCGTCCAGACGATATCTTTGCCGTCGGGTGCGTTAATCAATGCTGCCACCTGCTCGCGCGCTGCTTCATATCGCGCCGTTAATTTCTGCGCGGCGGCAAACTGGCTGCGGTGCACATTTCCCGCACTCAGGCTGTAAAACTGCTGGGTAGCGTCGATAACTGCCTGCGGTTTCAGCGCGGTGGCGGCGCTGTCGAGATACACCCCGGCATCGCTCAGCGCCGGAAACTGGGCGCGAAACTGCGCCGGGTTGAATGCGTTCATGGTTTTCCTCATTCCAGTGCGGCGATCGTCGCGCAATTTGGGCTGCAGGGCAAGGGGAGAGCGGGCCATCGGAATTGTCCTGTATTTCTGGCAGGATGCGAGCAGTGCGTTATGCTGTTTTATGTTAGGCAATTGTTTAAGCCTTTTACATGACGTAATAAAACCAGCATGAATTGCTAAAGGAGAAGAAGATGAAAAAGACTGCCGCACTGATTTCAGCCTGTATGCTGACTTTTGCTCTGAGCGCCTGTTCCGGTCCGAATTATGTTCTGCACACCACGGATGGACGAACCATTATCTCTGAAGGGAAACCGCAGACCGACAGTGATACCGGGATGATTTCGTATAAAGATGCCAACGGCAACAAGCAGCAAATTAACCGCAGCGACGTGAGAGAAATGGTCGAGATGGACAAGTAGCGGTTGATTTTGAAGCAAAAAAAAAAGCACCGCATTCGGCGGTGCTACATTGAATCACTATGGACAGACAGGGTAAATGTACAGGAAGTGAAAAGGGGGTAGCCTTGCTACCGTGGTCTGAACTCCAGACCAATTGCAAACACAACAACACAACATCACAACCGTAAGCCAAAAGCTCATCAGAACACGCATTCCGAAAAAAGCTTCTCGTTCCGGCTCAGGAAGTGCCGCCACTATAGGTATTTGCTGGTAGAAGCTCAACGGACAAATTATAATGGCTCAGATAAAAAAAACTAATAGGTTACATGATGTAATCTAATTGTTAAATGTAGTTAACATCTAAGCCAAAACAATCATGTCGAAGCGTTTACCTCCTCTGAATGCATTACGTGTTTTTGATGCCGCCGCCCGTCATCTCAGCTTCACTCGCGCCGCCGATGAGCTCTTCGTCACACAGGCTGCCGTCAGCCATCAGATCAAGTCACTTGAGGATTTCCTGGGCCTGAAGCTCTTTCGTCGCCGCAATCGTTCACTGCTGCTGACCGAAGAAGGGCAAAGCTATTTCCAGGACATCAAGGAGATCTTTTCGCAATTAACGGAAGCAACGCGTAAACTGCAGGCCCGCAGCGCCAAGGGGGCACTGACGGTCAGCATGTTGCCAAGTTTTGCTATTCAGTGGCTGGTGCCGAGACTCGCAAGCTTTAACTCAACTTATCCGGGGATCGACGTTCGAATCCAGGCGGTAGATCGCCAGGAAGATAAACTGGCGGACGATGTCGACGTGGCGATTTTTTACGGTCGCGGCAACTGGCCGGGGCTGCGGGTGGAGAAACTGTATGCAGAATATCTGCTGCCCGTTTGTTCTCCGTTGCTGCTGACCGGTGAGAAGGCATTGAAAGTCCCTGCGGATTTGGCGCAACATACGCTTTTGCACGATGCTTCCCGCCGCGACTGGCAAACCTACACCCGCCAGCTCGGCTTAAATCATATCAACGTTCAACAGGGACCGATTTTCAGCCACAGCGCCATGGTGCTGCAGGCGGCTATCCATGGACAAGGGATCGCACTGGCCAACAACGTGATGGCACAGTCCGAAATTGAGGCCGGCCGTTTGGTCTGCCCGTTTAATGATGTTCTGGTCAGTAAGAATGCGTTTTACCTTGTTTGCCATGACAGTCAGGCAGAACTCGGTAAAATAGCCGCCTTCCGGCAGTGGATACT
The DNA here is from genome assembly GCA_014156375.1 of Enterobacteriaceae bacterium 89. GTDB lineage: Bacteria > Pseudomonadota > Gammaproteobacteria > Enterobacterales > Enterobacteriaceae > Scandinavium. The sequence continues at coordinate 500,767 of RQJH01000005.1, forward strand.
GGCGAAAGCGGCAAGCGAGCAGGAAAAATTTCGTTTCCGTTACGAACAATAAATGACTTCAGGATACTGACATGACCAGTCGCTTCATGCTGATTTTTGCCGCTATCAGCGGTTTTATCTTTGTTGCTTTAGGTGCCTTTGGGGCGCATGTATTAAGTAAATCTCTCGGCGTCGTCGAGATGGGCTGGATCCAGACCGGCCTCGAATATCAGGCGTTTCACACGCTGGCCATTTTTGGTCTGGCGGTTGCGATGCAGCGCCGTATCAGCATCTGGTTCTACTGGAGCAGCCTGTTTATGGCGCTGGGAACCGTATTATTCAGCGGCAGCCTTTATTGTCTGGCGCTGTCGCATTTACGCCTGTGGGCATTTGTCACTCCGGTTGGCGGCGTTAGCTTCCTCGCCGGCTGGGTGCTGATGCTGATTGGCGCTATTCGTTTAAAGCGTAAAGGTGTCGCGCATGAATAAGGTTGTCCTCTACAGCCGTCAGGGTTTTGAAAAAGAGTGCGCAGCAGAGATTTCTGACAAGGCTTCGCGCCTTGGCGTATACGGTTTTGCCCGGGTAAAAGATAACTCCGCTTATGTGATTTTCGAGTGCTATCAGGAAGGCGAAGCGGAGAAGCTGATTAAAGAGCTGCCGTTCAGCTCGCTGATTTTTGCCCGCCAGATGTTTGTTGCCTGCGAGCTGCTGACCGATCTGCCGCCGGAGGACCGCATCACCCCTGTAGTGGGTATGCTGACGGGCGTGGTGGAGAAGGGCGGCGATCTGCGCGTGGAAGTGGCGGATACCAACGAAAGCAAAGAGCTGATGAAGTTCTGCCGCAAGTTCACGGTGCCGCTGCGCGCCGCTCTGCGTGAAGCGAAAATCCTGGCCTCCTACGAGACGCCAAAGCGTCCGGTGGTACATGTGTTCTTTATCGCGCCGGGCTGCTGCTATGTTGGCTACTCGCTGACCACCAACAATTCACCGTTCTATATGGGCATCCCGCGCCTGAAGTTTCCTTCCGACGCGCCGAGCCGTTCCACGCTGAAGCTGGAAGAAGCTTTCCACGTCTTTATTCCTGCCGATGAGTGGGATGAGCGTCTGGCCAACGGCATGTATGCGGTGGATTTGGGGGCCTGCCCAGGTGGCTGGACCTATCAGCTGGTGAAACGCAACATGTGGGTCTCTTCTGTCGATAACGGCCCGATGGCGCAAAGCCTGATGGATACTGGCCAGGTGACCTGGCTGCGTGAAGACGGTTTCCGCTATCGCCCGACCCGTAACAACATCTCGTGGATGGTGTGCGACATGGTTGAGAAACCGGCGAAGGTCGCGGCGCTGATGGCGCAGTGGCTGGTGAACGGCTGGTGTCGTGAAACCATCTTCAACCTCAAGCTGCCGATGAAAAAGCGCTATGAAGAGGTGTCTCAGAACCTGGCGTTTATCGAAGCACAGCTGGCCGAACACGGAATTGCTGCGCAGATCCAGGCGCGTCAGCTGTACCACGACCGTGAGGAAGTGACCGTTCACGTGCGCCGCATGTGGGCCGCCGTGGGTGGACGCCGCGACGAGCGCTGATTTCAACCTTCACCCTAACCCTCTCCCTGAAAGGGAGAGGGGATCGATCGAGCTGTTTTCGGATGTTCTTTTCTACCTCGCCCCTTTGGGGAGTGAGGACTGATCGAGCTGAATTCGAATGTTCTTTTCTCCCTCGCCCCTTTGGGGAGAGGGCCGGGGTGAGGGGATTACTTCAGCCGCAGCTGCTGCAAATTCCCGTCGAGCTGTAAATCCGTTTGCAGCCGCGCCACTTCCCGGCAGATAAACGCCATCTCTTTGTGCTCGACGAGCTTCTTCCGCCACTTCTCCGGCACATTCTCTAAACCGGCATACAGCGCTTCAAGCGTCTCGAACTGTGACAACAGCTCCGTGGCACTTTTGGGGCCAATTCCTGCTACGCCAGGCACTTTTGAACTGCTGATCCCGGCCAGTCCCCAGTAATCCGGCAGCTGCTGCGGCTTCACGCCAAATTCACTGGCGATAAACGGCGCGTCCAGCCAGCGTTTCTGGAAGTAATCGCGAATGCGAATGGTTGGGGAAAGCAGCTGGCAGTAGCCTTTATCGGTGGAAACGATAGTGGCCTGATGCCCGGCGCTGGCAACCTTCACCGCAAGCGTAGCGGCAAGGTCATCAGCTTCACTTTTCGCCGAGCCCCAGCAGGCCACCCCGCGCTGTTCGAAGGCGTGGCGAATGGCTGCCATTTCGGCCTGTAAATCGTCCGGCATTGGCGAGCGCCCGGCTTTGTAGTCCGGTAACTGCTGATGTCGCCAGCCCTGATTGCGCTCTTCGTCATCAAACACGGCCACCGCGTGGGTCGGTTTACTGTGGACGATCAGCTGTTCCAGCGCGTGCAGGCAGGTATCGACGCAGGGGGAGCCCTGAACCGCATGGATGCGGCGAATCAGATTGAGTGCGTCAACGATCAGCAGATGAACGGCCATGGTTACCCTCCTTGATAATAAGGCGCTCAGGGTAACACCGCAGGGAAGCAGAGGCTATTCGCAGGGGTAAATCAGGAAGATGCCTCGCAAAACGAGGCATCTGAGAGGCTTAATCGCAACTCTTAATCACAAGAAACGACCTTCATCGCCAGACCGCCGCGAGAGGTTTCGCGATATTTGGCGTTCATGTCTTTGCCGGTTTCGTACATGGTTTCGATAACCTTATCGAGACAAACGCGCGGCTCGCTGGTGCGACGAATCGCCATACGGGCTGCGTTGACCGCTTTCACGGAAGCAATCGCGTTACGTTCGATACAAGGCACCTGAACCTGTCCGGCCACCGGATCGCAGGTCAGACCCAGGTTGTGCTCCATGCCGATTTCCGCCGCGATGCAAACCTGCGCCGGACTGCCGCCGAGCAGTTCTGCCAGACCGGCTGCGGCCATTGAGCAGGCCACTCCGACTTCACCCTGACAGCCCACTTCCGCACCGGAAATGGAGGCGTTCATTTTGTAGAGTGAGCCAATCGCACTGGTCACCAGCATGTAGCGGGCCAGAGAGTTAGCATTCACTTCACGGATAAACTTGTCGTAATAGGCCAGAACCGCCGGAACAATCCCGCACGCGCCGTTGGTTGGCGCAGTGACCACGCGTCCGCCTGCGGCGTTTTCTTCGTTCACGGCGAGGGCGAACATGTTGATCCAGTCAACAACGGCCATCGGGTCGCTGGTGATTTTGTCCTGGCTGACCAGCATACGGCGTAGCGCTGCGGCACGGCGTGGTACGCGCAGTTTGCCCGGCAGTACGCCTTCGGTGGTGATACCGCGCTCAATCCCGCCGCGCATCACGTCCCACACGGCAGTGAAGTGCTGTTCCAGCTCTTCTTTGCTGTGCAGCGCCAGTTCGTTTTTCATCATCAGGCCGGAGAGTGACAGCCCCGTTTCCTGGCAGTGACGCTGCAGGTCCGCCGCGGATTTGTACGGATACGGAACTTCAACCGCAGAGTTGTTGCTCTGACCAAAGTGTTCTTCGTCGACGATAAACCCGCCGCCGATGGAGTAATAAGTCTGGCTGTAAATCGCTTTGTCGCCGCTCAGTGCGGTGATACGCATGCCATTTTCATGCAGCGACAGGTTGTCGGCATGGAAATTCATGCAGTGGTCTACCGGGAACTCCACTTCGTGCTGACCGTTAGCCAGCAGCAGGCGACCGTGGGTGTTTACATCCTGGATAAAGCCCGGGATGGCATCGATATCGACGCTGTCCGGCAGGTTACCCGCCAGGCCCATAATAATCGCGATATCAGTGTGGTGGCCTTTGCCCGTCAGGGAGAGTGAGCCATAAACGTCCACGACCACCCGGGTGGTGTCGAAGAGCTGGCCGCGAGCAATCAGGTCGTCCGTGAATTGTTTACCCGCTTTCATTGGCCCCACGGTGTGGGAGCTGGAAGGACCAATGCCGATTTTGAAAATATCGAAAACGCTGATCATGATGCCTCCATGGCACTAAAAAAAACGCCGCCCGTAGGCGGCGTCGGGATTATGCAAACATCGATGCGAGGGAGTAGAAGATGGCCGAGATGGCAATCAGGCCCATAATCACAACGAAGGCGTTACTGATATGGCCGCTGTACTTGCGCATGGCAGGGACTTTCTGAATCGCGTACATCGGCATCAGGAACAGGATCATCGCAATGATTGGGCCGCCCAGCGTTTCAATCATGCCGAGGATGCTTGGGTTCAGGGTCGCCACAATCCAGGTGGTCACCAGCATGAACGCCGCAGTGATCTTGTTCAGCTTGCTGATTTCGATGCTCTTACCTTTACTACGCAGAGATTTAATCACCATACCGTTGAAGCCTTCACGCGCGCCGAGGTAGTGGCCGAGGAAGGACTTGGTGATAGCGATAATTGCGATGATAGGTGCCATCCACGCAATCAGCGGTGCGTTAAAGTGGTTTGCCAGGTAAGACAGGATAGAGATGTTCTGCTCTTTAGCGGACGCCAGGTCTGCCGGGGAGAGGCTCAGCACGCAGCTGAACACGAAGAACATTACGGTCAGGACCATCATGATGTGAGCGAAGGCCAGAATTTTGGAGCACTTCTTCTCTGCATCCACGCCGTACTCTTCACGCTTCGCTACCGCGAAGGAGGAGATGATTGGGGAGTGGTTGAAGGAGAACACCATTACCGGAATCGCCAGCCACAGAGTCATCCACAGGCCGTTACCGGTGGAGCTTGCGCTGCTCAGGGACAGGGTTTCCAGTGCAGCACCGTTCCACTGTGGGATCAGGTAGCAGGCCAGCAGCATCAGCGCGACCACAAACGGGAACACCAGTACGCTCATCGCCTTGACGATCATCTGCTCACCGAAACGCACGATGGTCATCATGCCGATAATCAGGATCAGAGACAGGATGGCGCGCGGCGGTGGCGTCATGTGCAGCTGGTGGGTCATGAAGCTTTCAACCGTGTTGGTGATAGCCACGCTGTAGACCAGCAGGATTGGGTAGATAGCAAAGAAGTAGAGCAGGGTAATGATTTTACCTGCACCAATGCCGAAGTGTTCTTCCACAACTTCAGTAATATCTTCACCCGGGTTTTTACCGGACAGCACGAAGCGGGTCAGACCGCGGTGAGCGAAGTAGGTCATCGGGAAAGCAATGATGGCCATGATGATGAGCGGGATCAGACCGCCCACACCGGCGTTGATTGGCAGGAACAGAACGCCCGCGCCAATCGCCGTGCCGTAAAGGCCCAGCATCCACATAGTATCCGTCTTACGCCATCCGCTACGGCTTTCTGCCGACGCGAGGGTGCTGGTTTGAGTGGTTTCCATTTGTTTCTCCTGGAGGAAGCAAATTGTCAGTTTTTAGTCAAAAACAAGGCATAAATGACTGACGGTAAAATAAATTCGTGTAAAACGGGGATTTCTTATGATTTTTTCCCGTTACTATTAAGGGCCGGAAAGATACATTTAACTTATCAATGTATCAGTGATCCCGATCTCAAATGCGATAAAACACTTTCTAAATGCACGTTTACAGACCATCAGTCTGGTTTTATGCGTTTGTCGGAAATTATTGCGCGCGAAGGCTACCATTCACAGGTTGTGGAGGAAACGTTTCTGGGATGAAAAACGAATGTAACGCTAAAAAAAGTGGCGGAAATAGCGGTTTTTAGTGACTTAACATAGATATAGTGAATTAATTCCACTTACGCGCTGTGAACATTTTCCACTGTTAGCCACAAAAAGATAAGGGCGGCTTATGGGCCGCCCTTGAGTCAGGCAACAGCGATCAGGAACAAATTTCGTAGCAAGGGATGTAGGCTGAGCCCGGAAGCTTCATACGGTGCTGGGCAACAAAGCTTTGCAGCAGATTATCCATCCGGCGCATCATTTCTTTATCGCCGTGAATTTTGTACGGCCCGTTTTCTTCAATAGCGCGGATCCCCACTTCCTTCACGTTCCCGGCAACAATGCCGGAGAAGGCGCGACGCAGGTCAGCGGCCAGCACTTCCACCGGCTGATCCGGGTACAGTTTGAGATTCGCCATGTTTTCATGGCTTGGCTCGAACGGCTGTTGCAGATCGGGGGCGATTTTCATCGACCAGTTGAAGCTGTAGGCATCACCGGTGTCGCGGCGGTTCTCTTTCACCAGCGGCATCGCTTTCTTCATCTGACGCGCCACTTCAGCAGGATCGTCAATGATAATGCGATAGTGACGACGCGCGGCCTCGCCAAGCGTATGCACGATGAAATCGTCCAGCACACGGAAGTAGTCGGCGCTCTCTTTCGGACCAGTAAGGATCAGCGGCAGAACCTGATGTTTATTCGCTGGATTCATCAGGATACCGAGCAGATACAGCAGTTCTTCCGCCGTCCCCACGCCGCCAGGGAAAATAATAATTCCGTGAGCGATACGCACGAAGGCTTCCAGACGCTTTTCGATATCCGGCATGATGATCAGTTCGTTCACCAGCGGGTTTGGCGGCTCGGCGGCAATGATCGACGGTTCCGTCATGCCGATAAAACGCCCTTCTTTATAGCGCTGCTGCGCGTGGCCGACGGCGGCGCCTTTCATCGGCGCTTCCATCGCACCCGGACCGCAGCCAGTGCAGATGTTCAGCTCGCGCAGACCCAACTGTGTGCCCACGCGGCGGGCATACAGATATTCGTTTTCATTAATAGAGTGGCCACCCCAGCACACAACCATGCTCGGTGCTTCGCCTACGTGCAGCGCACGGGCGTTACGCAGAATCGAGAACACGAGGTTAGTGATGTGCGCCGAGCTTTCCAGATCGAGATTCGGGAAACGAACGGTGTTATGGATTTGGCCGTAAACGAACAGGATATCGCGCAGCACGGCAAACAGGTTTGCCTGAAGAGAACGGATGATGCGCCCGTCAACGAAGGCATCTTCCGGTGGGTTAATCAGTTCCAGTTTCACCCCACGCTCGCGGCGCAGGACGTTGATGTCAAAGCTCTCAAAACGGGAAAGCAGCTCTTTGCTGTTGTCGGTAAGACTCCCTGAATTAAGCACTGCCAGTGAACAGTTGCGGAACAACTGATAAAGATCGCTGCTGGCATTGCTTTTCAGCATATCAACTTCCAGCTGCGACAACATATCCATTGAGCCAAGCGGGCTAATATGTGTAATCAAGTGAACTCCTTACGGGACAGAATCGTCTTCCCTGTTGATTACAATAGCCTTGCCACTCGGATTTTCACAAGAAAAAGCGCGACCCGGGCCGCGCTTTATTTTGCAATCATTTATGTTACTGGCGAACCAGACGCCCAATCGCCGGGACGAAATCGGTGTTACTGCGCCACGGGTTGATGTCCAGCCCGCCGCGCCGGGTGTAGCGCGCGTAAACACTCAGGCTTTCCGGCTGGCAAAAGCGCTGGATGTCGCTGAAGATGCGTTCCACGCACTGCTCGTGGAATTCATTGTGGTGACGGAAAGAGACAAGGTAACGCAGCAGTTTCTCACGGTCGATCTTCGGCCCGCGATACTGGATCTGCACCGATCCCCAGTCCGGCTGGTGGGTGATCAGGCAGTTGGATTTCAGTAAATGACTGACCAGCGTCTCTTCTGTGATTTTGCCGCTGGCGGCATCCTGCAGGTAGTCTGCGCTGAACTCGTAGTTTTCAATCTCAATATCCTGATCGTCGATGCAGGTGCCGTGAAAGTGGGCAATCGGCTGGCCTTCCAGTTCATCGATCCGGTACAGCGCAACCTTGACGTCACCCTGAGCGCAGGCTTGCAGATCGCGCTCCAGCGTGGCGCGAACTTCTTCCCAACTGGCGAAGCGAGTCTGGTTAAAGCTGTTGAGGTACAGCTTGAAGCTTTTGGATTCCACCAGGTTCACGCTGGTATCGCTAAGCTCGACGTGACCGACCGCAACCTGTGGCAGTCCTTTGGCGTTAAGCCAGGAGAGCTCGTACAGTGTCCAGATGTCACCACCGTGAAACGGCAGGCTGTCCGCGTGCAAACCTAAAGGATCGCGGTTCAGGCTGCGGGGAACAGGTTGCAGCAGCGTGGCGTCATAAATATCGCGGTAATCGGTTGATTTACCAAGCGTCAGGCCGGACAGCGCCTGGTGATTTTCATAAGAGGACATGTTTCACCGTCATAAAGCAGGTAGACTATAGGATTAGTTTATCCTGACAACGGTAAAGAGAGAAAGCAGTGGATCAGCAGACCGCAGAAGCCTTAAAGGCATTTACCCAACGTTATTATGATGCCTGGCAAAAGCAGAAAGGCACTGAGCCCCGCAGTGAAGAACTCTACGGCGTGCCGTCTCCCTGCCTTGTCTCTACAGATGAAGACGCTGTTTTCTGGCGGCCAGAGCCTTTCGCTCCTGAAGCGACGCTGGAGGCGGTTGAAAGGGCTTTGGACATTGTGGTACAACCGCCGCTTCATACTTTTTATACCACTCAGTTTGCCGGAGATATGCCAGCGGCCTTTGGCGGGCATAAGTTGACGCTGTTGCAGGTGTGGAGTCCCGATGACTTTCAGCGAGTGCAGGAAAACCTGATTGGCCATCTGGTGACTCAGAAGCGGCTTAAGCTTTCTCCTACCTTATTTATCGGTACGCTCGACAGCGAGCTGGACATTATTTCCGTCTGCAATCTGACGGGAGAAGTGCTGCTTGAAACCGTAGGCACCAGCCGACGTACCACGCTATCTGCCTCTGTTGCGAGTTTCCTTAGCCACCTTGAGCCTCTTCTGTAATCCATCTGCCTGGACTTCTTGTGAGAGATCTCTTACACGCGCTGTGAGAGATCGCCGGAATCCAGGTGGGGTAATGACGCGATGGTATCGTGATATTTCATTAAATACAGATAGTTACTTCGGAAATCTGTAAGTTTCATTTGAAAGTAATGTTTAAAGGATCTGTGTAAGAGGCTTGTAAGACGAAGCGGAATAGAGGATTCTATACCTGTCGACAAGGACTGCGACACCGAAACGAACATTAGGATGATGGCGTTTCGACAGGACTCACCAGGATGGTGATGCAAGGATGGGCTTCAGGATGAAGCAAAGAGGATTGCGTAGGACGCGCAGAAGGACACCTCCAGGATGGAGAATGAGAGCCGGTCAGGATGCCCGGTGGATCAGGAAGATCAGGACAAACTTACGGATAAGTTGAATCGCATCGGGGTGGTGCGAGCAGGATGCAAAAGTTTAAGGATGAACAGGTCAGGAGACCACAGGAAAAGTTGTCACGGATGAGCAGGGAGCACCAAAAGTAGCTGGATTGCTGCGAAACGAACCGGGAGCACTGTGAAAACAGTGCTCCCTTTTTTTATTTCCCTTCCGCCAGTGGTATCCTGCGCCGCAGATTTTCATTCGATTTGATTCCGGAGTATCCATGACTCATCACGATCTCGTCCGCCTGCGCCTGCAGGCGATTGAAGCGCAGCTGCGCGAGCATCAGCACTGGCAGGATACACCGCCTGATGCCAGCGTATTCGAGAGCACTCAACCGTTTTGTATGGATACGCTGGAGCCTCTGCAATGGCTGCAGTGGGTGCTGATCCCTCGTCTGCACCAGTTGATCGACAGTGAGCAGGATTTGCCGCAGAGTTTTGCCGTTGCGCCCTATTATGAAATTGCCCTTGATGCCAGCCATCCGTTTCGCGCGATTATTCTGCCGGAGCTTGAGCAGCTGGATGCTCTGTTTGCGGGCGATAACGACTGATGCTTGAGATCCTTTATCAGGACGAATGGCTGGTGGCCATCAATAAGCCATCAGGCTGGCTGGTGCACCGTAGCTGGCTCGACCGCGATGAAAAAGTGGTGGTGATGCAAACCGTGCGCGATCAGATAGGTCAGCACGTTTTTACCGTTCACCGTCTGGACAGACCGACTTCCGGCGTTTTGCTGATGGGCCTGTCGAGCGAAGCGGGCCGTCTGTTGTCACAGCAGTTTGAACAGCATCAGATCCAGAAACGCTACCACGCCATTGTGCGCGGCTGGCTGATGGATGAAGCCGTGCTGGATTATCCGCTGGTCGAAGAGCTCGATAAAATTGCTGACAAGTTCGCCCGCGAAGATAAAGAGCCGCAGCCTGCGGTAACGCACTATCGTGGGCTTGCCACCGTTGAGATGCCCGTCGCGACAGGAAAATACCCGACCACACGCTACGGTCTGGTGGAACTTGAGCCTAAAACCGGGCGTAAGCATCAGCTCCGTCGCCATATGAGCCATTTGCGTCATCCGATGATTGGCGACAGCAAGCACGGCGATCTGCGTCAGAATCGCAGCGCTGCGGAGCATTTTGGCTGCAATCGTCTGATGCTGCACGCCAGCGAACTGCACCTGACGCATCCTTTCACCGGCGAGCCGCTGGTCATTCGTGCAAAGCTTGATGATGTGTGGATGCAGGCACTGTCACATTTCGGCTGGCGCGGACAACTCCCTGCGGTTGAAAGGGTTGAGTTTCAGCCGGACAACCGTCAGGATGAATTCATAACTGAATGATTCAGGGAGAAAAGTAATGGCAGACATCGGAATTTTTGTCGGCACCATGTACGGCAATGCGCTGCTGGTGGCGGAAGAAGCACAGACCCTGCTCAGCGGGTTGGGTCACAGCGCGAAGGTTTTTGAAGATCCTGAAGTGGGCGACTGGGAAAAGTATCAGGGCAGCTATGCGCTGGTGGTGACGTCCACCACCGGACAGGGCGATTTACCCGACAGCATTGTGCCGCTGTACGAAGGCATTAAGGATATGTACCAGCCGCATCTGCGCTACGGCATTATCGCGCTGGGCGACAGCACCTATTCCCATTTCTGCGGCGGCGGTGAGCGTTTTGATGCGCTGTTGCAGGAGCAGGGCGGGCAGCGCATTGGCGAAATGCTGAGAATTGACGCCAGCGAAAATCCTGAACCGGAAACCATTTCGAATCCGTGGGTTGAACAGTGGGCCACGCTGCTTAAGTAAACCCCGATGCCCTTCAGCCGAAGGGCATTTCTCCGTTTATCCCAACAGCTTTCGCGCTTCGCGGGTCACGTTGTCCATCTCATCAAGCAGCTCCAGCAGTTCGGGCTCCAGCTCGCCGGGAGCAATCCCTTCACGCAACTGACCTTCCAGCAGATGACACAGATTTTTCAGCCGTGGTACACCGCTGTAGCCGCAGCTGCCGTGCAGTTTGTGGATAGCGTCTACCAAATCTTCAGGGTTTTCACCGACCAGCTGTTCCTCAACTTTGTTGCGGATCTCCGGCAGGAATGCGACCAGCATTTGCAGCATCTCGCGGGCCAGATCAGGCTTATTGGCCGACTGACGCAGCGCCAGCGACCAGTCGAGCGTGGTATTAATATTCACCGGCGGCTGCAACTGCGGCTGTGGTGCCTCAATCAGCGGGGCGTTGATGCCCGGTCGATAGCGGTGCAGCAAATTACGCAGCTTACTTTCTTCAATGGGTTTGGCCAGATAGTCATTCATTCCGGCACTCAGCAGCTTTTCTTTCTGTCCGGCCATGGCGTGAGCCGTGACGGCAATGACCGGAGTGTGCTGCTGATGAGGCAGCTGGCGAATCAGTTCACAGGCGCGAATACCGTCCATATCCGGCATCTGAATATCCATCAGGATCAAATCAAATGACATCTCCCGGGCGCTTTCGATAGCCGCCTGGCCGCTGCCGCACAGTTCGACATTCTGCACCTGATCTTCCAGCAGCGCGCCAATCAGTTTGAGATTGGCCGGATTATCATCGACCGCCATCACCGACATGCCAAGGCGCGAGTCACTGATGCGCGAGGAGACCTGCGGGCGTTTGTCGCGACAGTATTCGGTCAGGGCCGGAAGCAGGCGCGTTGAGGTCAGCGGTTTGAGCAGACAGGCCTGTGCGCCATTTTGTTTAAGCTTTTCGGCGTCGACCTGTACGTGGCAGGGAAGCGCCAGCAGCAGGAAGTCCGTCATCGCCCGTGCGCGCTCAAACTTATCAAGATGCAGGTTCATATCCCGCATCGACACCGGTACGGCAATCAACAGGATATCGTAGTGATCGTTTGGCAGGGCAGAGAACGTTGGGCTGTAAACCACTTCCAGCGGCGTAGTGGCGAGGATATCCATGGTGCTCTGCGCGGCGGCGGAGTTGGCTTCAACGTATGCCAGCCGTTTACCGGCCAGGCAGGCCGTCATCAGCCCCTCGGAAACCACGTTCGGGTTGAGGTCGAGATTGATGTGGAACCAGAACGTCGACCCCCGGTTTGGCTGGCTGTGGAACGAAATATCGCCGCCCATCTCTTTCACCAGCTTCTGGGTGATCACCAGACCCAGCCCGGTGCCGCCGTGGCGACGGGAAATGCTGGCATCGGCCTGACGGAAAGCCTGGAACAGCCGTGACTGATCCTGTTCCGGAATGCCGATCCCGGTATCGCGAATTTGTACTTCAATCTGCACTTTGTTGTGGCTCAGTGCGCGTTTATCGATGATGACGTCGATATTGCCGGTTTCGGTAAACTTAATGGCGTTACCGACCAGATTGGTGATGACCTGCTGCAAACGTAGCGGATCGCCTATCACGTTATCCGGTACATCATTTTTGATACTCAGCGTCAGCTCCAGCCCTTTATCATGGGCCGAGTGCGCCAACAGGGTGACCACTTCATCCAGTGAATTTCGCAGCGGGAAGGGGATGTTTTCCAGAATCAGCTTCCCGGCTTCCAGCTTGGAGAAGTCCAGCACGTCGTTGATGATGGCCAGCAGATTGTTAGCCGAACGTTCAATGGTATTCAGATGATCGCGCTGCGTTGGGTTGAGATCGGATTTCAGCGTCAGGCGCGTAAAGCCAATCACGCCATTCAGCGGAGTTCGCAGCTCATGCGACATGTTGGCAAGGAATTCTGATTTGATACGCGCGGCTTCCTGAGCCCGTTTTTTTGCCAGATCCAGCTCGACGTTCTGGATCTCCATCTGTTCAAGCGTTTCGCGCAGGTCAGAGGTCGCCTGGTCGACGTTATGCTGCATCTCTTCGTGGTAGGCCGCCAGCGACATCGCCATCGAGTTGATACCGTTCTTCAGCATATCCAACTCGCCAAGCATAAAACCTTCCACCCGGCTGTCGAGCTGCCCGCGACGTATGCGGTCAACGGTGTTCACCATATTACGGATGGGCCCGGTCACATCGCGCATCAGACGCCAGCCAAAAATCAGCGCTATGCCGATGCAGAACAGCATCATCACCGTGGCGATAAAAATTTCTTTGTACTGCTGAAGACGAACGGACTTCAGATCGAGCTCCAGCGCCACGTAGCCCAGCATGTTGACCGGCGTTTTGGCGTCCGAAGCGGGAGATTCATCCGGGGAGTAGCTTTCGGAGATAATAGGCGTGCGCAGGATCATCAGGTCCCCGCTGCGCGTCACGCTTAGCTTACGCGGAAACTCAACCCCCTTTGCCAGCTGGAGTTCGCCCGGATCGAGCTGGTAGTTGGAGGTGACAAACAGCCGGTTATGGCTGTCATACACGGAAATCGCCCTGACAATGTCGGAATGACGGCGGTGCAGCACGCTGACCAGCTGACCTATTGACTCGCGGTTTTGTAAGTTCATGCCATATTCACTGGAGACGGCCAGCGGTTCAATAATGCTGGCACCGGCGTCTTCCAGCTGACGCTGCAGATCGTGGTAGCGGTGAACGACAAAGAAGATGCTGAGCAGCAAACCGATAAGCACGGTGGGGGCCAGGATCAGGATCATCATGCGCGCGCGCAGGCTGTAGTTGGTCATGGAGGTCCGTTATGGGAGAATCAGGGTTAACACATTAGTTTGAGAAAAATCTCTACCATGGCGCAATTCTACTCTGCAAAACGCCGCGTGACGACGCGCGAGATCATAACCGTGACGGTAAACGACCTGGATCCTTTTGGTCATGGCGTGGCGCGCCATAATGGTAAAGCGCTTTTTATCAATGGCTTATTGCCTGACGAACGCGCTGAAATCACGATAACGGAAGATAAAAAACAGTACGCGCGCGGGAAGGTAAAACGTCGATTAAGTGACAGCGCCGAGCGCGAAAAACCACGCTGCCCGCATTTTGGCGTGTGTGGCGGCTGTCAGCAGCAGCACGCCAGCGTGGCGCTTCAGCAGCGCAGCAAACAGGCGGCGCTAAGCCGGCTGATGAAACAGGACGTGGATGCGGTGATTGCCGCCGAGCCCTGGGGCTATCGCCGCCGCGCGCGGCTGAGCTTGAATTATCTGCCGAAGACCCAACAATTGCAGATGGGTTTTCGCAAGGCCGGGTCAAATGACATCGTTGAAGTGACGCAGTGCCCCGTTTTGGTGCCCACTCTTGGTGCGCTCATTCCTGGCCTGCGTGAATGCCTGAGTGGGCTAAATGGCGTACGTCATCTGGGGCACGCAGAGCTGGTGCTCGCCGATAACGGGCCGCTGATGGTCTTACGTCACACCGCACCTTTATCTTCGGCGGATAAAGCAAAACTGGAACAGTTTTCGCATTCACACCAGCTTGCCCTGTGGCTTGCACCACAAAGTGATAGCGTTGAGCAGCTTAGCGGAGAGTCCCCCTGCTACCACTCAGACGGGCTACGCTTAACGTTCAGCCCGCGCGATTTTATCCAGGTGAACGACGGCGTGAACCAGCAGATGGTGGCAACGGCGCTGGCGTGGCTGGATATTCAGCCTGAAGACCGCGTGCTGGATCTGTTTTGCGGAATGGGTAACTTCACGCTGCCATTGGCGAAGCGGGCCGCGAGCGTGGTGGGCGTGGAAGGCGTCCCGGCGCTGGTGGAAAAAGGGCAACAGAACGCTGAGCTCAATAATTTGCACAATGTGACATTCTTTCACGAAAATCTGGAGGAGGATGTCACCCGTCAGGCCTGGGCGAAAAACGGGTTTGACAAAATTTTACTCGATCCTGCAAGGGCAGGCGCACCGGGCGTCATGCAGCATATCGTAAAATTAGCCCCGCAGCGGGTGGTGTACGTGTCCTGTAATCCGGCGACGCTGGCGCGCGACAGCGAAGTGCTGTTGGCGGCGGGCTATCAAATTCAGCGTCTGGCAATGCTGGACATGTTCCCGCACACTGGGCACCTGGAGTCGATGGTGCTGTTTGAGCACAAATAATGAATCAAGGCTTGTCGAATCCGACAGGCCCGGTCCCTAAAGGAGAGGACAATGGTTGCGGTACGCAGTGCACATCTTAATAAAGCTGGAGAGTTCGATCCGGTCAAATGGATAGCGAGCCTGGGCATTTCCAACCAGCAGTCGTGTGAACGCTTAACCGAGACATGGACTTATTGTCGCGAGCAAACCCTTGAAAGCCCTGACGCTGAGCTGGTGCTGTGGCGCGGCGTCGAGATGGTTGAAATCCTCTCCATGCTCAATATGGACATCGATTCCCTGCGTGCAGCGCTGCTGTATCCGCTGGTGGTCAGCGAAGTGGTCACTGAGGAAAAGCTGGAGGAGACCTTCGGCAAATCCGTGGTGGCGCTGATCCACGGCGTGCGCGATATGGCGGCTATTCGCCAGCTGAAAGCCACGCATACCGATTCCGTTTCCTCTGAGCAGGTCGATAACGTTCGCCGCATGCTGCTGGCGATGGTCGATGATTTCCGCTGCGTGGTGATCAAGCTGGCCGAACGTATCGCCCATCTGCGCGAGGTTAAAGACGCGCCGGAAGACGAACGCGTGCTGGCGGCGAAGGAATGTACCAATATCTATGCCCCGCTGGCGAATCGTCTCGGCATCGGTCAGCTCAAATGGGAGCTGGAAGATTACTGCTTCCGCTACCTGCATCCGGCGGAATATAAGCGCATCGCCAAATTGCTGCACGAACGCCGTATCGACCGCGAACACTACATCGATGAGTTTGTCGGCACGCTGCGCGCTTCGATCAAAGAAGAGGGCGTGAAGGCCGAGGTTTACGGCCGTCCTAAGCATATCTACAGCATCTGGCGCAAAATGCAGAAAAAGCATCTGTCATTTGATGAGCTGTTCGATGTCCGCGCCGTGCGCATCGTCGCGGAGCGTTTGCAGGATTGCTATGCCGCACTCGGCATTGTTCACACTCATTTCCGCCATCTGCCGGATGAGTTCGACGACTATGTCGCCAACCCGAAACCAAACGGCTATCAGTCGATCCACACCGTGGTGCTGGGGCCGGGCGGCAAAACGGTTGAGATCCAAATCCGTACTCGCCAGATGCACGAAGAATCTGAGCTTGGCGTGGCGGCACACTGGAAATACAAAGAAGGCTCTGCTTCCGGCGGCAGCCGCGGCCACGAAGACCGCATTGCCTGGCTGCGTAAGCTGATTGCGTGGCAGGAAGAGATGGCGGATTCGGGCGAAATGCTCGACGAAGTCAGAAGCCAGGTCTTCGACGATCGGGTTTACGTATTTACCCCGAAAGGCGATGTCGTGGACCTGCCAGCGGGCTCCACGCCGCTCGATTTTGCCTATCACATTCACAGTAACGTTGGACATCGCTGCATCGGCGCGAAGATAGGCGGGCGCATCGTGCCCTTTACCTATCAGCTGCAGATGGGCGACCAGATTGAGATCCTCACCCAGAAACAGCCGAACCCAAGCCGTGACTGGCTGAACCCGAACCTCGGGTATGTGAATACCGCGCGGACGCGTTCAAAGATCACGGCCTGGTTCCGTAAACAGGATCGTGACAAAAACATCATCGCCGGGCGGCAGATCCTTGACGATGAGCTTTCGCATCTGGGGATCAGCTTCAAGGAAGCTGAAAAACACCTGCTGCCGCGCTACAACTTCAACGAGCTGGATGAGCTGCTGGCCGCGATTGGCGGCGGCGACGTACGCATCAACCAGATGGTGAACTTCCTGCAGGCGCAGTTCAACAAGCCAAGCGCCGAGGAGCAGGATGCGGCCGCGCTGAAGCAGCTGCAGCAGAAAACCTACAATCCGCAGCAGAATCGCAAGAAAGACGATGGCCGCGTGGTGGTCGAGGGCGTCGGCAACCTGATGCACCACATCGCCCGCTGCTGTCAGCCGATCCCTGGTGATGAGATTGTCGGTTTTATCACTCAGGGACGCGGGATTTCCGTCCATCGCGCCGACTGCGATCAGCTGGTGGAGCTACAGTCGCATGCGCCGGAACGCATCGTCGAAGCGGTGTGGGGCGAAAGCTACTCCGCAGGCTACTCGCTGGTGGTTCGCGTACAGGCGAACGACCGCAGCGGCCTGCTGCGCGATATCACCACCATCCTCGCCAACGAGAAGGTGAACGTGCTGGGCGTGGCCAGCCGCAGCGATACCAAACAGCAGCTCGCCACTATCGACATGACCATCGAAATCTACAACCTGCAGGTGCTGGGTCGGGTGCTCAGTAAGCTGAACCAGGTGCCGGATGTGATCGACGCTCGTCGTTTGCACGGCGGATAAATTTTCCCCCTCTCCCCGGCCCTCTCCCCATAGGGGCGAGGGAGAAAGACGGCTCCATGCAGTTCCCTCTCCCTCCGGGAGAGGGTTAGGGAGAGGGCATTTCATTTTGCAAGGAATTCCAATGAACCAAATCGACCGCCTGCTTGGCATCATGAAGCGCCTGCGCGACCCGGAAAACGGCTGTCCGTGGGACAAAGAGCAGACCTTTGCCACTATCGCTCCCTACACCCTTGAGGAAACCTACGAAGTCCTCGATGCCATCTCCCGCGAAGATTTTGACGATCTGCGCGGTGAGCTGGGGGATCTGCTGTTCCAGGTGGTGTTTTATGCCCAGATGGCTCAGGAAGAAGGGCGCTTCAATTTTGATGATATCTGTGCCGCCATCAGCGACAAGCTTGAGCGTCGTCATCCGCATATTTTCGGCGATGCCACGGCCAGCAACAGCACCGAAGTGCTGGCGCGCTGGGAAGCCATCAAAAGCGCGGAGCGTGCCGAAAAAGCCCAGCATTCCGCGCTGGATGACATTCCGCACAGTCTGCCCGCGCTGATGCGCTCACATAAAATCCAGAAGCGTTGCTCCACCGTCGGCTTCGACTGGACTTCGCTCGGCCCGGTGCTCGACAAAGTGTACGAAGAGATCGACGAGGTGATGCACGAAGCCAAACAGGCTGTTATCGATGAAGCTAAACTGGAAGAGGAGATGGGCGACCTGCTGTTTGCGACCGTCAACTTATCCCGTCATTTGGGCGTCAAAGCCGAAACTGCGCTGCAAAAAGCCAACATTAAGTTCGAACGCCGCTTCCGTGAAGTGGAGAGGATTGTTAACGAGCGAGGCCTGGAAATGACCGGGATTGACCTCGAAACCATGGAACAGGTGTGGCAAGAGGTAAAACGACAGGAAACTGATCTCTAACGCTTTTTTGCGATCAAGCGCTATTTGTGTGATTTTTAAAATGACAAGCGCTTGATTTGCGTCAAAAACATTTACCCAAAAGGGGCTATTTTCTCACTCCCTATGTTTGCTGGAACCTGGAAAAGGAGACGAGAATGAATGTTTGTGGCGTTCGCCGTGTTCGGGTATACTACTTTCCCGTCCTGGTTATTCCATCGTTTCACCCTAACTTCTCAGGTTCAGCATGACAACGAACTATATTTTTGTGACCGGCGGGGTCGTATCCTCTCTGGGTAAAGGCATTGCCGCAGCCTCCCTGGCAGCCATTCTTGAAGCCCGTGGCCTCAACGTAACTATCATGAAACTGGATCCGTACATCAACGTCGATCCGGGTACCATGAGCCCGACCCAGCACGGGGAAGTGTTCGTTACCGAAGACGGCGCGGAAACCGACCTGGACCTGGGTCACTACGAGCGTTTCATTCGCACTAAGATGACGCGTCGCAACAACTTCACTACGGGTCGTATCTACTCTGAAGTGCTGCGCAAAGAGCGTCGTGGCGACTATCTGGGCGCCACCATTCAGGTTATCCCACACATCACCAATGCTATCAAAGAGCGCGTTATCGCAGGTGGCGAAGGCCACGACGTGGTACTGGTAGAAATCGGTGGTACCGTAGGTGATATCGAATCCCTGCCGTTCCTCGAAGCAATTCGCCAGATGGCGGTTGAAGTGGGTCGTGAGCACACGCTGTTCATGCACCTGACTCTGGTGCCGTACATGGCGGCAGCCGGCGAGGTGAAAACCAAGCCAACTCAGCATTCCGTTAAAGAACTGCTCTCTATCGGTATCCAGCCGGATATCCTGATTTGCCGCTCCGACCGCGCGGTTCCTGCGAACGAACGTGCCAAAATCGCATTGTTCTGTAACGTTCCAGAAAAAGCTGTTATTTCTCTGAAAGACGTCGATTCCATTTATAAAATCCCGGGCCTGTTGAAATCACAGGGGCTGGACGATTATATTTGTAAACGATTCAGCTTGAACTGTCCGGAAGCAAATCTGTCAGAATGGGAACAGGTTATCTACGAAGAATCCAATCCGGCAGGTGAAGTCACTATCGGTATGGTCGGCAAGTACATTGAACTGCCGGATGCCTATAAGTCAGTGATTGAAGCGCTGAAGCATGGTGGTCTGAAGAATCGCGTTACCGTGAACATCAAGCTGATCGATTCGCAGGATGTTGAAACCCGCGGCGTCGAAATTCTGAAAGATCTCGATGCGATTCTGATCCCTGGCGGCTTCGGCTACCGTGGGGTAGAAGGCAAGATTGCCACCGCGCGCTATGCGCGTGAAAACAATATTCCTTATCTGGGCATTTGCCTGGGTATGCAGGTTGCGCTGATCGAGTTCGCTCGCAACGTAGTCGGGATGGAAAACGCCAACTCAACGGAATTTGTGCCAGACTGTAAGTACCCGGTTGTGGCTCTGATCACCGAATGGCGTGATGAAAACGGGAATGTCGAAGTGCGTACTGAGAAGAGCGATCTCGGCGGCACCATGCGTCTGGGGGCTCAGGCCTGCCAGCTCAGCAGCGACAGCCTGGTTCGCAAGATGTACGGCGAAGAGACTATCACCGAGCGTCACCGTCACCGCTATGAAGTTAACAACCTGCTGTTGAAACAAATTGAAGCTGCGGGCCTGCGTATTGCGGGCCGTTCCGGGGATGATCAGTTGGTCGAGATCATCGAGGTGCCAAACCATCCGTGGTTCGTCGCCTGTCAGTTCCATCCGGAGTTTACTTCCACGCCACGCGATGGGCATCCGCTGTTTGCAGGCTTCGTGAAAGCCGCCAGCGATCACCAGAAGCGTCAGGCGAAGTAAAAAAAGTTAGAACGGCAGCGCTCCACGAGGAGCGCTGTTTGTCTGGAGTTTTAGTTTAACTTGTACTGAGGAAAACCTAATGTCCAAAATCGTTAAAGTCATCGGTCGTGAAATCATCGACTCCCGTGGTAACCCGACTGTTGAAGCCGAAGTACACCTGGAAGGTGGTTTCGTCGGTATGGCTGCTGCGCCGTCAGGTGCATCTACTGGTTCCCGCGAAGCTCTGGAACTGCGTGATGGCGACAAATCCCGTTTCATGGGTAAAGGCGTACTGAAAGCTGTTGGCGCGGTTAACGGCCCAATCGCTCAGGCTATCCTTGGCAAAGATGCCAAAGACCAGGCTGGCATCGACAAGATCATGATCGATCTGGACGGTACTGAAAACAAATCTAACTTCGGTGCAAACGCCATCCTGGCTGTGTCTCTGGCTAACGCCAAAGCAGCAGCGGCTTCCAAAGGTCAGCCACTGTTCGAGCACATCGCTGAACTGAACGGCACCCCAGGCAAATACTCCATGCCAGTTCCGATGATGAACATCATCAACGGCGGTGAGCACGCTGATAACAACGTTGATATTCAGGAATTCATGATTCAGCCAGTTGGCGCGAAATCCCTGAAAGAAGCGGTACGTATGGGTTCTGAAGTGTTCCACAACCTGGCTAAAGTTCTGAAAGCTAAAGGTATGAACACTGCTGTTGGTGACGAAGGTGGCTACGCGCCAAACCTGGGTTCCAACGCTGAAGCTCTGGCAGTTATCGCTGAAGCGGTTAAAGCTGCAGGCTACGAGCTGGGCAAAGACATCACTCTGGCGATGGACTGTGCAGCTTCTGAATTCTACAAAGACGGTAAATACGTTCTGGCTGGCGAAGGCAACAAAGCGTTCACCTCCGAAGAGTTCACTCACTTCCTGGAAGACCTGACCAAACAGTACCCAATCGTTTCTATCGAAGACGGTCTGGACGAATCTGACTGGGATGGTTTCGCATACCAGACTAAAGTACTGGGCGACAAAATCCAGCTGGTTGGTGACGATCTGTTCGTAACCAACACCAAGATCCTGAAAGAAGGTATCGAGAAAGGCATCGTTAACTCCATCCTGATCAAATTCAACCAGATCGGTTCCCTGACCGAAACCCTGGCTGCAATCAAGATGGCTAAAGACGCTGGCTACACGGCTGTTATCTCTCACCGTTCCGGTGAAACTGAAGATGCAACCATCGCTGACCTGGCTGTAGGTACTGCTGCAGGCCAGATCAAAACTGGTTCCATGAGCCGTTCTGACCGTGTTGCTAAATACAACCAGCTGATTCGTATCGAAGAAGCTCTGGGTGAAAAAGCGCCATACAACGGTCGTAAAGAGATCAAAGGTCAGTAATTTTACTGTCTTTATCTGAATGGAAATGCCAGCCCTCGGGCTGGCATTTTTTTTGGCTATTTGAAATCTACGGCCATCTGCTGAGGAATGCTCAGCCCGCGCGTGGTCTGCACGCAGCGGTCGATATAATCGGTAAAACGCGGGGGTTTAGGCATGCCGAGCTTGAGCAGTTTGTCGTTGCTGAAGCGAACGTTCAGGGTGGCAAATGCCCCGTACAGACGCATTGCTTTCAGCATCAGGCGCTCGTTGCACGGGCCGAAAATGTCTTTAAGCTCACGGCGCATTTTCACCAGCGTTTCATAACTCACCTGAGCATATTTGTCGCCGACAGGCGCTTTCTCCAACGCGCTGGCCATCGCGTTATCAATATCCGCAAAGCGCACGCTGTTCTCCTCACCGGCGGAGATATGCACGACTTCACCGCGAGGCAGCGATTTGCCAAGCAGCATCAGCAGTGCATCCGCACAGTAGTCCACCGGGATCACGTCAACCCGATCGTCCATTGAGCACATGAATTTTTGCAGCATCAGGCCCATGCTGAACACCCAGAAGATGCTGCTGGAAGGCTGACAGCCGTGATGCGTATGGCCGACCACGATAGACGGGCGGGCAATCACCAGCGGCATGTCCGGGCAGTGCTGACGCATCAGCTGCTCAATGGTGGATTTGGAGTGCGTGTATTCCACCAGATGTTCGGCGTTTTCCCGGAATCCGGCGCTTTCAGCGACCAGAGAATCTGGCTCAGGCGTACAGGACATGGCGGTTCCGACGTGCAGGAAGCTTTGCAACGCGCTGACCTGTGCCATTCGCTGTGCAAAAGCCAGCGTGCCTTCCACGTTCACCTTCCAGATCAGCGGATTGTTGCCAAAGGAGGCGACCGCTGCGCAGTTCAGGACATGAGTGACGCCATCCAGACGTGGGTCATTGAGGAAATCAGCCGGGCTGCCCAGATCGCCGAGCAGGATCTGCTGTGGCGTGATGGCTGATAACGCGTCTTCACTGACGTTGAATTTACGCATGTTGTCCTTAACACGCTCTACGGCCGCATCCTGCGTTTCAGCGCGAACCAGCAACAGCAGGTTATACGCTTGCTTTTCATTGAGGATTTTTTCCAGTACAGCACCGCCAAGAAACCCGGTTACACCCGTAATTAACAACGTGTTCATTAATGCTATCTCATCAGAATTGGTCTGGCGGATTGTAGGACGGGGAATTTAAACGGCGTGTAAATAAGAGAATCAGGCGCAAAGCTGTATCTTAAGCTTATTTTAAGGTAAGAAGAAAAGAGGGAGGTTATTTGACTGCGGAAAGGTTAATAAAATTCAGTAAAAAATAAAATAAAAATAACATATTGAATTTAATGTGTTTTTATTTTTAATCTGGCGCAATTTTATCTAAGTTAAATAATGCTATATGTAAAAATAAAAACGCTTTGTTACATCATGGCAAGGCCGATTTATTTTTAATTCCCATAGCCTTCTGAAGGCTATTGCGGCGGAAGTTAAATAGAACATCAACCGCCGCGAAATAATTCAGAGGAGCAGCGGTAAGGTGGCGCTTGCCGTTTGTTGGCTGACCTCTGCGTAACGTTTATCCAGCGCCACCAGTGACGTGGTTAATAGCTCAACCAGCAGCATCACTCCCACTTTAGTGCTGAGTGCCCCGGCGCTCAGCGGCCCTTCAGCACGGGCAGCCACCAGCAGCAGATCGCTCAGCGCGGCCAACGGACTGCGCGGTGTATTGCTGAGGGCCAGCACACGGGCTCCGCGCTTGCGCGCCAGGGTGACCACATGCAGCAGATCGCGGGTAGAGCCTGAGCTGGAGATCGCCACCACCAGGTCCTCGCTGCCGAGCGTGGCGGCATTCATCGCCGCACGGTGCATATCGCTGTAGATCTGCACCGGTTTACCAAGGCGCAGCAGCTTGTAATGCAGGTAATCCCCCGGGATCGCGCTGGCAGCCACGCCGTAGATATGAACAGATCG
This sequence comes from Enterobacteriaceae bacterium 89, assembly GCA_014156375.1. Taxonomy (GTDB): domain Bacteria; phylum Pseudomonadota; class Gammaproteobacteria; order Enterobacterales; family Enterobacteriaceae; genus Scandinavium. The sequence continues at coordinate 524,263 of RQJH01000005.1, forward strand.
CGCCTGATGCAGGGCCTGCGCTGCGTCCATCAGGCGATCGCGATCCAGCAGTTTACCGGTGTCCTGCAATGCCTGTGCGGCGTCGTTGACCAGCGCATCAATCGCGTCGTTTTCCTCACGAGGAGCGCTGCCCTGCTGAATATCCATCGCCAGCGCCATTTTGAACTCGTTGTAACCTTTGCAGCCCAGCGAACGGCAAAGACGAGTCACGCTGGCCTCGCTGGTTTCGCTCTCCCGCGCCAGTTCGGTGATGGTCAGGTACAGCACCCGAGCCGGATCCGCCAGCACAAAATCGCCCAGCTTCTGCTGGATAGGGCTAAGCCCCGACACGCTTTGGCGCAGCCTCAGCAGCAGATTTTCATTTTCTGACATGCAGATTCCCTTAATACGTTGCACTCCCCACAGTGTGTCGGAAAGCAGGGGGGCGGCGCCAGTCATTTCAAAAAAGTATGATCCACTCCGCATCTTCTGGTGATAATTTTCACTTGTTTTAATTTGTGTGGTAAAAATTTTCATCTAAACATCAGTGGAGAGTGAACATATGTCAGTATTCAGCGGAGCTTCCTCTGGAGGCTGGTTTGAAAAAGCGCAGCGATTTGGTAAATCCTTCATGCTGCCGATTGCGGTCTTACCTGCTGCTGGCCTGCTGTTGGGCATTGGCGGGGCGCTGTCGAACCCCAATACGCTGACGGCGTATCCTTTCCTCAATGTCGCCTGGCTACAGGCGGTGTTCACTATCATGAGCAGCGCCGGATCGATTGTCTTCGCCAACCTGTCGGTGCTGTTTGCCGTTGGCGTAGCAGTGGGGCTGGCAAAAAGCGACAAAGGGACCGCCGGGCTGGCATCGCTGCTGGCGTTTCTGGTGATGAATGCCACCATCAACGCCCTGCTGATCCTCACCGGCAAGCTGGCTCACGACAATCCTGGCGCGGTTGGCCAGGGGATGACGCTCGGTATCCAGACCCTGGAAACCGGGGTTTTTGGTGGAGTGGTGATTGGTCTGGTGACCTGCGTGCTGCATAACCGCTACAACAAAATCGCGCTGCCACAGTTCCTCGGCTTTTTCGGTGGCTCTCGTTTTGTGCCGATCGTCAGCGCCTTCGCGGCCATTCTGGTGGGCGCGCTGATGACCGTGGTATGGCCACACTTCCAGAAGCTGATCTTCGGTCTCGGCGGTCTGGTGGAGGCAACGGGCTACCTCGGCACGCTGCTGTACGGCTTTATCCTGCGCATGCTTGGCCCCTTCGGTCTGCATCACATTTTCTACCTGCCGTTCTGGACCACCGCGCTTGGCGGCAGTGAAATGGTCAACGGGCATCTGGTAGAAGGCACTCAGCGTATTTTCTTCGCGCAGCTGGCCGATCCCACCACTCAGCAGTTTTACGTCGGCACTTCGCGGTTTATGTCAGGGCGCTTCATCACCATGATGTTCGGCCTGCTCGGTGCCTGTCTGGCGATGTACCACACTGCGAAACCGCAGAACAAAAAGCGGGTCGCGGGCCTGCTGCTGTCGGCGGCGCTGACCTCGTTCCTGACCGGGATCACCGAACCGATTGAGTTTTCGTTCCTGTTCATCGCCCCGGTGCTGTACGTGATCCATGCGCTGTTCGATGGCCTGGCCTTTATGCTGGCGCATATCCTGCACATCACCATCGGGCAGACCTTTTCCGGCGGCTTTATCGACTTTGTCCTGTTTGGCATTTTGCAGGGAGAAGCAAAAACCAACTGGATGTTTGTGCCGCTGGTCGGGGTGCCGTGGTTCTTCCTTTACTACTTTACCTTCCGTTTCCTGATCACACGTTTCGACTTCGCCACACCAGGGCGTGAAAAAGAGGCCGTGATTGATGCCAGCGTCCCACAGAACGAACGGGCTGAAGCCGTAATCAACGGACTTGGCGGCAAAGAGAATCTGGAAGAGGTGGACTGCTGCGCCACGCGGCTGCGAGTGACGGTTAAAGATGGATCCCAGGTGAATGAAGCGGCGCTGAAAGCCACCGGAGCCCGGGCGGTGATTGTTCGCGGCAACGGCGTGCAGGTGATTTATGGACCTCACGTCACCATTATCAAAAACGAAGTAGAAGAGATGCTGTCCTGATGAAAACTGTTTTAGAAATCCTGAAAGGTAAACTGATTGTCTCCTGCCAGGCGCTGGAAGACGAGCCTTTGCACAGCGCCTACATTATGTCGCGGATGGCGCTGGCCGCCGCGCAGGGCGGGGCTGAGGGGATACGTGCTAACAGCGTGGTGGATATTGCGGCCATCAAAGAGACGGTTTCTCTGCCGGTGATTGGCATCATCAAGCGTGATTATCCGAACAGCGAGGTGTTTATCACCGCCACGCTGCGGGAAGTGGACGAACTGATGGTGGTGAGCCCGGAGATTATCGCCCTCGATGCCACTGCGCGCCCGCGTCCCGGCGGTGAAACGCTGGCGGCGCTGGTGAAGGCTATTCGCAGCCGCTATCCGCAGGTTGTGCTGATGGCGGATATCGCCACCGTCGAAGAGGCCGTCACCGCTTCGGCGCTGGGCTTTGACTGCGTTGGCACTACGCTGTATGGCTACACGCAGAATACCGCCGGGCATAAGCTGGCAGAGCAGGATTGTCAGCACCTGCGCGACGTGCTGGCCGCAGTCAGCATTCCGGTGATTGCTGAAGGCAACGTCGACACGCCGGAAATGGCAGCTCGCTGCCTGGCATTGGGGGCGCATGCGGTAGTGGTGGGTGGGGCCATTACCCGTCCACAGCAGATCACCGAGCGCTTTATGGCGGCAATTAGCGGCTAAAGCATCGAAGGGCATGATCCGCCGGGCAGGATCTGCGATAATGATCGTTTACTCCCTTCACAGAGATGACTATGCAGTACCCGATTAACGAAATGTTCCAGACCCTGCAAGGCGAGGGTTACTTCACTGGCGTTCCTGCCATCTTCATTCGACTGCAGGGCTGCCCGGTAGGCTGTGCGTGGTGCGATACCAAACACACCTGGGACATGTTATCCGATCGGGAAGTGTCGCTGTTCAGCATCCTTGCGAAAACCAAAGAGAGTGATAAATGGGGCGGGGCGACGGCGGAAGATCTGCTGACCGCCATTGCACGTCAGGGCTGGACGGCGCGCCATGTGGTGATCACTGGTGGTGAACCCTGCATCCACGATTTAACCCCGCTGACCACGCTGCTCGAGCAAAACGGCTACAGCTGTCAGATTGAAACCAGCGGCACCCATGAAGTTCGCTGTTCGCACAGCACCTGGGTGACGGTGTCGCCAAAAGTGAATATGCGCGGCGGTTATGAAGTGCTGTCTCAGGCGCTGCATCGCGCGGATGAAATTAAGCATCCGGTTGGGCGCGTGCGTGATATCGAAGCGCTGGATGAGCTGCTGGACACGCTGAGCGACGACAAGCAGCGGGTGATTGCCCTGCAGCCTATCAGTCAGAAAGAAGATGCGACTCGTCTGTGTATCGAAACCTGTATCGCCCGCAACTGGCGTTTATCGATGCAGACGCACAAATATCTGAATATTGCCTGATCGTTTATCTGATTAAAAAAACGGCCGGTTTCCCGGCCGTTTTGCGTTTCGTTACGCGTTCGACCAGCTCTGGATGGCGTCAACCTTGTCCAGGTTACCGTGGAACACTTCATACGATTTTTTCAGGATCGGATCGGTGTGTTTCGTCAGATCTTTAAAGATCCCTTTGTTCATCGCCTCATAGCGCGCGGCATGCTCCGTCACTGGCGTAAACACATCTTTCACCCGTACCATGTTATCCACCGCTTTCTGATACGACGGATACAGCCCCAGACCTACCGCCGTGTTGATAGCTGCCCCCAGGCTTGCGCAGCCGTTAATCTCATTGCGTCTGGCAGGAAGATTAAAGACATCGGCAAAAATCTGCATAAACAGATCGCTGTTGGAGCCCCCGCCGGTGATGATGATTTGTTTCGCCGGATGCTGCATTTCCGACGTCATATTGTCGTAATTGTTTTTCAGCGTCAGGGCGATGCTTTCGAGGATCGAACGGTAAATCCACGCGTAATCCATCGTCGCATTAAACCCAATCATAATCCCGCGTTTGTATGGCTCCCACGGGTTAGTCAGCCAGTCCAACACGGTCATCAGACCATCGCAGCCCGGTGGTACGTGGCTGGCTTTTTTGTTCAGTAAATCTTCCGGAGAAAGACCTTGTGCGCGCGCATCCTGAAGTAAGGATTCGCCCAGCATGTCGCGCAGCCAGCTTACCGTCCACATGCCTTTGCGAATGCCGTAGCCTTCATACAGCAAGGTTTCAGGCACGGAAGACATGATTGGCCAGTAGGCCTGAGGATCTTTCGGCAGCGCTTTGCCGTTCATCATCAGTGCGATATAGGTCCCCAGCGAAATCACCGCAGTATCATCGTCCAGCAGGCCTGCACCCAGCGCTTCTACCGCTTTATCGCTGGTGCTGCATACCACCGGCAGACCTTGCGGGAATCCGGTTTTTTGCGAGGCTTCCGCCGTGATATGGCCTAAAACTGTGCCTGGCATTTGCACATCAAACAGCATGTGGCGCGGGATATTAAACTTCTTGATCACCTCCTGGTCTTCGCTCCAGCTCCAGGTTTTGTAATCCACCGGCCACTGGCCAAAGTAGTTGGCGATATTGTCTTTGAACTCTCCGGTCAGGCGGTGCGAGATATAGCCTGAGAACGAGGTGACATACGTGACCTCTTTGTTGTCATGCTCGTAGGGACGAGTCACGCGGCTGTCCTGCCAGCTAATCAGCTGTGCGGCTGGGGTACCGTCTGCTTTCAGCAGGGCGCGACAGCAGCGAATAGATCCCAGTCCAATGCCGACGATATCTGCCACGTTGCCGTTGAAGCGGGTCATCAAATCTTTGCCGGCCGCGCACAGCGAGGTCCACAGGTCATCATCCGGATGTTCTACCGTGTCCGCATCCGGCGTGTACATGGGTTGCAGCAGACCTTTGCCTTCGCACACCACGTTCCCTTGAAGGTCATACATCACCACTTTGGTACTCTGACTGCCGCCATCAATTCCAATGATGTACTTCTGAGACATAGCCTTTCTCCTTTAAATTAACACCGTCACTGGCTGACCGTTTCGCCGGTCAGTGACGTTGGGTTTTCATCGCGGCTGGCGGCGCGGATCTTTCTGGCCAGCAGGAAAGTAAAGACGATTACCATGCACAGGGCGCCCAGGCCCATCAGCCACATATTGCGATAGGCTTCGACGGCAGGCAGGGTATCTTGCCAGTGGCCGACGATAGGGTAGACGAATACGTCCGGCAGGAAGCCGATAACTGAACAGATACCGACGGTAGTCCCCATGATGTAGGAAGGGGTTCTGGCTTCACCAGGACAGGCCCAGTAGAGGCCGCGAGAGGCGTAGCAGGTGAAGCCCAGCAGCAGGATCAGACCAATTCCCATGCCAACGGATTGTGGGTTGGAGTTGGTGGCTAACAGCGCGACCAGGGCGATGACGCCAACGACGGAGAGCAATTGCACCACGCGCGTGGGTGACTTCACTTTGCTGTAGGTTGTGATAATCCCGCCGAGCGGGCCGCAAAAGGCGCGGAAGATTTTGTTGATCACAATCCCCATGTAGCTCGCAGCAACCAGCGACATGCCGTACATCTCGGTCAGGTAGTTGGTGGAATAGCTGAGGATGGCGTAGATAGTGAAGACGCCAAAAATCACCATGCTGCAATACCAGGTGGTGCTGATCTTAAGCACCGCCAGAATATCGCTGAGTTGGAAGGCTTTTTTCGGTTGTCCGTTGTCATCAGCAGGCAGGCTTTTGTTATCGCTGACAAAGAACCAGCAGAGGATCCCCAGCAGAATATAGGTCACGCTATAAATCAGGATCACGGTCTTCAGGCTGTTAGGATCTTCCGGCGCAAAGCGAGAGAAAGCCCACATGGTGAAGACCGCCAGCGACATCACGCCGACGCCACGCAATCCTTCCATCCAGCCCATGATTTTACCCTGCTCGGTATGGTCGCCGAGCAGCGAAGCGGCCTTAATAGAGACGGACCACAGCATCAGAATGGTGGTGATAGCAAAAGCCACCTGAATGAGTAGCATCACCCACAGCGGTGGGTAAGTGGCCATCAGCAGACCTAACAGCCCGGTGATCACCATCGCGGAGGTGATCATTTTACGGTGCGAGAACTTATCGGCAATCACCCCACTTGGCGCATAGAGAATAATTGCGGTAATTCCGAAAGTGCTCATTATTAACCCTATTTCGGTATTGCTAAATCCCATAAATTTAGCCATAGGGATTTGGTAGATATAGCGCAAATAGGCAAGATCAAAACTTACGCCACCGCTAAAGCTAATTATGGCGAGGGTTATCCAACGGCGATATGATGATTGTTGCATATCGTTCTCTCGTGTTGTTTGGCCTGAATTGAAGACAAAAAAAAGAGAAAAGTAAGCCGCCTTTGCAGGTGGATTACTTTTCTCATGGTCTCCAGTAATTGCCATTACAAATATCATGGCTGGTCAGTTCTGAGTGTGAGAATAATCACGCTTCGCGGTATTATTTTTTTCTGTCTGGTGGAAGATGAGCTCTGTGAGTTTCATCACATTCGATGTCACCAGGCTGTGCTAAAAATTATCCCCAGTTACCAGAGAACATGAGAAAGGTGACTTCCCTCAAGCGGGGGAAGTTGCCTTTCTTTTTTTTTGCCTAAAGGATTTTGGAGCCCATCATGTCAATCGAGTCTCTTAATGCGTTTTCCATGGATTTCTTTTCACTGAAAGGTAAAACCGCCATCGTGACCGGCGGTAACAGCGGCCTGGGCCAGGCGTTTGCCATGGCGCTGGCAAAAGCCGGCGCTAACCTGTTTATCCCAAGCTTCATTAAGGATAACGGCGAAACCCGCGAGCTGATTGAGCAGCAGGGCGTGCAGGTGGAGTTTATGCAGGTCGACATCACCGCTGAAGGCGCACCGCGCGAAATCATCGCCGCCTGCTGCGAGCGCTTCGGCACCGTGGATATTCTGGTCAACAACGCCGGGATTTGTAAGCTCAACAAGGTGCTGGATTTTGGTCGTAAGGACTGGGATCCGATGATTGACGTGAACCTGACGGCGGCATTCGAATTAAGCCACGAAGCGGCCAAAGTGATGATCCCGCAACAGCACGGAAAAATTATCAACATCTGCTCGTTATTTTCTTATTTAGGTGGGCAGTGGTCTCCGGCATATTCAGCAACTAAGCATGCGCTTGCGGGATTCACTAAAGCTTATTGTGACGAACTCGGTCAGTACAATATTCAGGTTAACGGCATCGCGCCTGGATATTATGCCACGGAAATTACGACGGCTACCCGTAGTAATCCCGAAACGAACCAACGCGTACTTGATCATATTCCAGCCAACCGCTGGGGGGATACTCAGGATTTAATGGGAGCGATGGTCTATCTGGCCAGCCGGGCTTCTGATTACGTGAATGGTCATTTATTAGTCGTCGATGGCGGTTATTTAGTCCGCTAATTAAGGCAAATCTTAACGGATATTGCCTGTTACTAAGGTGGTTCCTGTATCTTTACTCTTAAATCAGAAAGGAAATACTATGTCTTTATCCCGCGAAGCCATTGTCGAACAGGTCAAAGAAATTGTTGGTCCTGCGCGAGTTGTGACCGATGAAAGCGTGCTGCAGAAAAACAGTTACGACCGTTTCAGAAAATTTGCCGACATTCACGGTGTATATACGTTACCCCTTCCTGCTGCGGTGGTGAAACTGGGCTCGACCGAGCAGGTTTCTCGGGTGCTGGCGTTTATGAACCAGCACAAAATCACCGGCGTACCGCGTACCGGCGCCTCTGCGACAGAAGGCGGGCTGGAAACGGTGGTGAAAAATTCTCTGGTGCTTGACGGCTCCGGGATGAACAAAATTATCGATATTGATATCGAGAACATGCAGGCGACTGCGCAGTGTGGCGTGCCGCTGGAAGTGCTGGAAGATGCGCTGCGTGCGAAAGGCTACACTACCGGCCACTCGCCACAGTCCAAACCTTTGGCGCAGATGGGCGGCCTGGTGGCGACCCGCAGCATTGGCCAGTTCTCCACGCTGTATGGCGCAATTGAAGATATGGTTGTCGGGCTGGAAGCCGTTCTGCCGGATGGTACCATCACCCGCATCAAGAATGTGCCGCGCCGCGCTGCAGGTCCGGACATTCGCCACATCATCATCGGTAACGAAGGTGCGCTGTGCTACATCACTGAAGTGACAGTGAAAATCTTCAAATATACCCCAGAAAACAACCTGTTCTACGGCTACATTCTGGATGACATGAAGATCGGCTTCGAGATCCTGCGTGAAGTAATGGTCGAAGGTTATCGTCCGTCGATTGCCCGCCTGTATGACGCGGAAGACGGCACGCAGCACTTCACCCACTTTGCCGACGGCAAATGCGTGCTGATCTTCATGGCGGAAGGCAACCCGCGCATTGCTCGCGCTACCGGCGAAGGTATCGCCGAGGTTGTCGCCCGTTATCCGCAGTGCACCCGCGTTGACAGCAAGCTGATTGAAAACTGGTTCAATCATCTGAACTGGGGTCCGGAAAAAGTGGCTGCCGAGCGTGTACAGATCCTGAAAACCGGCAACATGGGCTTCACTACCGAAGTGTCCGGCGACTGGAGCAGCATCCACAATATCTACGAGCGCGTGATCCACCGTATCCGTACCGAGTTCCCGCATGCGGACGACATCACCATGCTGGGCGGCCACTCTTCTCACAGCTACATCAACGGCACCAACATGTACTTCGTGTACGACTACAACGTGGTGGACTGCAAGCCGGAAGAAGAGATCGACAAGTACCACAACCCGCTGAACAAGATCATCTGTGAAGAGACGATCAACCTCGGCGGCTCGATGGTGCACCACCATGGTATCGGTAAACACCGCGTTCACTGGGCGAAAGCCGAGCACGGTAGCGCATGGGCGCTGCTCGAAGCGCTGAAGAAACAGCTCGATCCAAACGGCATCATGAATACCGGGACTATCTATCCGATTGAAAAATAATCACTATCACGGCTTCCCCTTGTGGGAAGCCGTTCTCTTTTTTAAGGGGGAGCTATGAGCGCGTCACCTGTACGTATGGACGATCTGCCGCTAACCCGTTTCCACTGGCGCATTGCTGGTTTGACCTTTGGCGCTCATCTGACCGATGGCTATGTGCTGGGGGTGATTGGCTACGCCATGATCCAGCTTCAGCCACAAATGAATCTCTCGCCGCTGCAGGAAGGCCTGATTGGCGGCTCTGCGCTGTTTGGCCTGTTTCTGGGCAGCCTGATCCTCGGTTGGATCTCAGACCACATCGGCCGGCAGCGTATTTTTACCTTCAGCTTTTTGCTGATTACCGTGGCCTCTTTCCTGCAGTTTTTTGTCACCTCGCCCGAACAGCTCATTTTCCTGCGTATCCTGATTGGCTTTGGCCTCGGTGGGGATTACTCCGTGGGCCACACCCTGCTGGCTGAGTTCTCGCCCAAACGCTATCGCGGGATGCTGCTGGGAGCGTTTAGCGTGGTCTGGACCGTCGGCTACGTGCTGGCGAGCGTGGCCGGACACACCTGGATTAACAGCGACCCTGAAGCCTGGCGCTGGCTTTTGGCCTCGGCCGCTTTTCCGGCGCTGGCCATCACCTTATTAAGAATGGGCACCCCGGAATCCCCCCGCTGGCTGATGCGCCAGGGGCGGATCACCGAAGCCCACGCCATCGTGCGGCGCTTCCTTGGGGCCAACGTCCTGCCCGGCGATGAGATCTCTGGCGTAACCACGCGTCATATCAGCACGCTGTTTTCCGCCCGCTACTGGCGGCGCACCGCATTTAACAGCCTGTTCTTTATCTGCCTCGTGGTGCCGTGGTTTGTCATCTACACGTGGCTGCCGACGATTTCGCAGACGATTGGTCTGGAAGATGCGCTTACCGCCAGCCTGATCCTCAATAGCCTGCTGATTGTCGGTGCGCTGCTCGGGCTGGTGCTGACGTGGTCGCTCTCCCGGCGACAGTTCCTGATCGGCAGTTTTCTGCTGTTAGCCGTCACGCTGACCGTGCTGGCCTTTACGCCTTCCAGCAACGGCACGGCAATTCTGCTGCTGTTCGTGCTGTTCAGCACGGCGATTTCGGCGGCGAGCAATCTGGTGGGGATTCTGCCAGCGGAGAGTTTCCCAACGGACATTCGCTCGCTGGGCGTAGGATTTGCCACCTCAATGAGCCGTCTGGGTGCGGCCTTAGGCACGGGGCTGCTGCCCATCGCTCTTGTCTCGTGGGGGATGCGTCACACGCTGCTGGTGCTGGTTGGCGTACTGCTGGTCGGGCTGTTGGTGTCCGTGCTGTGGGCCCCGGAAACTAAAAATCTCTCGCTGGTGGAGGCAGCCGATCTGCCCGCAAAGCCGCAAGGAAAGGTGAATGAACATTCTGTTGGCGTTTAAGGCCGAGCCCGATCTGTCGATGCTGGTGGAAGCCGACTGGCAGGCTGCCACTTGCGGCACGGAGGGCCCCAATCCGGCCTTGATGCGCTTCGCGATGGGAAGTGACGAGCAGGGGGCGGCAGAGCTGATGCTGCTGGCCCGCGATGCCAATCCTTCCCTGACGCTGAATGCGCTAACGATGGGCGACGATCGTGCGCTACCGGCTCTACGCCAATTGTCAGCACTGGGATTTAGCCAATTAACTTTGATGGAAGCGCACCAGGACAGCCGTTTCAATCCGGCCAATGTCGCGCAGCAGCTAGCCAAAGCGGTACGGGAAAGCGAAGCGCGTCTGGTGCTGCTCGGTATGCAAAGCAGTGAAGGGCAGAACGGGCAAACGGGCTGGCTGTTGGCTGAGATGCTAGGCTGGCCTTGTTTATCGCAGGTTTGCGGGCTGGCTCCGCAAGCGGACGGCTTCCTGGTGCAGTGTCAAAATCTGACCCAGCGCAGCCAGTGGAACGTGCAGCAGCCTGCGGTGCTGGTAGTGCAAAACCGCGGGCAGATGGCGCTGCGGGTGCCGGGGATGAAAGCGAGGCTGGCTGCGGCGAAGGCGGAGATAATCCGTCAGCCTTGTCAGTCTGCGGAGCCCTTACCTGTATCGTGTCTCGCGTTGGAGCGTAAGGTGCATTGCCGCGCCGGGCAGATCGTCAATGAGCCATCGGCGCAGGCTGCGGCCCGGCGGCTGTGGGAAGATTTTCTGGCTGAAAGGATGCCGTCATGAAGATTGCGCTGGTAGTGATGCAGACAGGCGATGAGGCCAGGCTGGCCTCATTTGTACAGGCTAACGGCCTGGCAGAAGAGAGCTTCGTACTGTGGCGGCTGGAAAACAGTATTTCTGTCCAGGCGATGCTTGCGGTGCTGGAAGAAGAGTGGGATGCCGGGCCCGTAGAGGCAATCATTTTCCCGCCAACGCTCACGGGCGATGAGCTGGCAACCCGGCTGGCCTGGCGGCTGAATGGCAACGCGGTTTGCCGGATCCTCAGCTGCAATCTGGCTGCGAGAACAGTCAGCAAAGCGGTTTATGGCAATGCGTTAACCGCCACGCTTCAGAGCGATGCGCTGCCGGGATGCTATTCATTATCCCCGCATTTGCCTCTGCTGGAAGCTGAGTTCCCGTCCGGCATTAGTCAGAAAAGACTCGTCCCTGTTCCGCTGGCAGGAGAGTTAGCTCCGCCTGAAATCCTGCATAAATCGCAGCATCCGCTCCAGTTTGCCAAACGCGTGCTGGCAACGGGACAAGGGGCTGGTTCGGCGGTATTTGAACGGCTGGCGACCGAGCTGAATGCAGAACCCGGATTCACCCGTCAGAGGGTGATGGCCGGAGGCTGCGATGAACAACGGATGATCGGCATCTCGGGGCAAAGCGTGGCGCCGGATGTTTGCATTATTGCCGGGGCATCTGGCGCATCGGCGTTTATGGCGGGCGTTCAGCAAAGCCGGTTTATCGTGGCGGTCAATACCGACCCAACAGCGCCGGTGTTTGCCGCTGCGGATGTCGGTATTGTTGGGGATGCTGAAGAGGTGCTGACGGCGTTGGCCGCCTGCGCGCGTTAAGTCAGCTTTTTGGCGAGCTTCCACACTTCGGTGTTGGTGGTGGAAAGCGCCGCCACGCCGGCTGCGATGGCATTGCGGGCATCTTCCTCGTCGCACACCAGCCCACCGGCGATCAGCGGCTGACGCACTTTTTCAGTCACCCAGCTCAGGACTTTTGGCATGCAGCCAGGCAGAATTTCGATGCAGTCGGCGTTGGACTGCGCGACCTGTTTATCAATGTTATGGAACGAAATGGAATCGACGATAAACAGCCGGTGGATGCAGAAATAGCCTTCGGCCCGTGCGGCTTTCAGCATGTTCGGTTTGGTGCTGATGATCCCGTCGGCCTGGGTAACCAGCTTCAAAAACTGGATCACTACTTCTTTGTTTGACGTGCCTTCCAGTAGATCCACATGGATGAAGGCGAACTTCCCGGCCTGCTTAATTTTTTGCACGATCCCGGTAATGGTGCAGATGTTGCCATACAGCACCGAAATAAATTGGCAGTCGGAGGCGATGGCCAGCTGCAGGCTGGCGTTGTCTTTCACCGCGGCAATCACCGGGTTTTGTCTCAACATATGAAGTAAAGGCACTCAGACTTCCTTAAGTCAGTTATCCAAAACGCAGGCTTATACCGGAGCCTGATGGGGGATAGCCCCATGCGGCGAGGGCATCGTCCCCGGCAATCAGCCGACAGCATCCGCACTCCAGGCAGCCCTGAAAATGAACCTTCACTCTGGCACTCGCATCCCGCTGAAACAACCCGGCCGGGCATATTTTTTCAAGCAGAGCGGACTGCTCTTCGCTGAGCGATTCACGCAGGGTGAGGTGAGATGATTCGGCGGGATGATAGCAATTCCGCGCGAGGCTTTCGTTTACAGACATCTCAGACTCCTCAAAATATCCGCACCAAGGCGAGCGGGGCCAAAACGGCGTGAATGACGGAGCAAGCTGCGCCACAGCGCGGGATTGGCGTCCAGCTCCGCTCGGGTGAGGTCCTGCAAAACACTCTGTGCAAAAGCAGGCCACTGGCGATACCAGCTTTCGCTCTGCAACAGCGCAGGCACGTGGCGATAGCGCTGAAGCTGCTGCCAGAGCGCGCTTTGACTTATCTCTTGTTCATACAGCAGCTGCAAGGGGCTTTCGGGTTGCTGACAATGAGCAATCAGCGCCCGGGCTGCTGACTTCGCACCAAGAATGGCCATATCCATGCCGCGAACCGTGACCCCGGTGTTAATGCAGGTGCGCAGACTGTCGCCGACCAAAAGCCAGCCGTCGCCCGCCTTTTGCAGCGGCACGCTGTGCCATCCGCCTTCCGGCACCAGATGCGCCCCGTATTCCACAGTTTCCGCCCCGCGAACCAGCGGGCGTAGCGTCGGATGATTTTTCAGTTTTGCCAGCAGGGAGGAGGCTGCTCCTGGCCCGTTACGCATAGAGGCCAGCGGAGCGACAATGCCCAGCGAGAGGGTTTGTTTATTGGTATACAGAAATGCCCCGGCGGGTTTGGCTCCACAAATTTGTCCGCTGAATAACCAGGCCGTACCTTCATTGTTTTCCAGATGAAAGCGCTCTTCCAGCCTTGTCGCATCAAGGGAAAGAGTCTCTTTAATGCCTAACGCCATGGTATCGAGCGTTGGCCGTGTGACCAGCCCATGCTTTTCTGCCAGCAGGCTGTTGGCGCCTTCTGCCAGCACTACCGTTTTTGCTCTGAGCAGCTCGCCATCGCAGAGTACGCCTGCCACGCGCCCGTTTTCCTGATGCAGCGCTTCTACGGTGATGCCACAAAGCAGCTGTGCCCCGGCGGCTTCAGCCTGAGCGGCTAGCCAGGGATCGAAGCGGGCACGCAGCACGCTCCATGACTCACTGACGGGGGAATCTCCGCAAAGGGTTGTTGCCCCTTCGGACGTCAACAGAGAAAAGTTTTCCTGGGCGATGTGTCGTTCAAGCGGTGCGTGGGTCTGAAAATGGGGGAGAATATCGGCGAGTGCATAGCCATACAGCCTGCCGCCAGAGAGATTTTTGCTGCCGGGAAATTCGCCGCGTTCCAGCAACAGCACGGACAACCCGGCGCGGGCACAGAGCAGAGCGCAGGTTGATCCTGCTATTCCTGCTCCGATGATAATAAGGTCAAAATCGTCCGCCACCTTGCGCTCCTTTTCCTTAGAACGCACAACCCTAACATGACGAAATTAAAGGGAAATTGACCTGTGCCGCAAAGGCGGAAATCACTCGCCGCGGTAGATGCAGCCTGCGGTGCAGGTTTCTTTGATCATTACCGCGCTCAGCAGAGGCACCAGCGGTTTGATTTCATTCCAAATCCACTTTGCCAGCACTTCGCTGGTTGGGTTTTCAAGGCCCGGGATCTCATTCAGATAATAGTGATCGAGACGATCGTAAGTTGGCTTAAAAGCCGCCTTCAGCTCCGCAAAATCCATGATCCAGCCCGTGTGCGGATCCACTTCGCCGGTGATTTCCAGACGAACCATAAAGGAGTGACCGTGCAGACGACCGCACTTGTGGCCAGCCGGGACGTGCGGCAGGTGATGCGCCGCTTCAAACATGAAATCTTTAAACAGGGTGGTGGACATTGCAGACTCTCGAAAATGCGGAAAAAACCGGCGAATCTTACAGGAACCCACCTTTTTTATCATTAACAATCACTGCCATTTCCTGTCAGATTGCCAGAATTCGCTGAGTATTAAAAAAAGAGTATATTTTTCATGGTGTTAATTTACCTGTTTTGTCGATTAGATTGATAACTAAAACGGGTTAGTCCATTTGGTTATTTATTATTTCCAACCCTTCTTTAATTGTTATTATCCAGGTCTTTATCCTTACTCTCTGTTCTGTTTTTACGATTAAAACAGCTTTGCTACTGGAACATAACGACGCATGACGACACAGGCCCCACCTTCCGCTTTGCTGCCGCTGAACCCGGAGCAACTGGCACGCCTGCAGGCGGCCACCACAGACCTTTCACCCACCCAGCTGGCCTGGGTTTCCGGCTATTTCTGGGGGATGCTGAACCAGCAGCCAGGAACAGTATCAGCCGCCGCTCCGGTGGCAGCGCCAGCTCCGGCAATCACCCTGATTTCCGCCTCGCAGACCGGTAATGCACGCCGTGTGGCAGAGCAGCTGCGCGACGATCTGCTGGCGGCAAAACTCAATGTCACGCTGGTGAATGCGGGCGACTATAAATTCAAACAAATTGCCCAGGAAAAGCTGCTGGTAGTGGTGACCTCAACTCAGGGCGAAGGTGAACCGCCGGAAGAGGCCGTGGCGCTGCATAAGTTCCTGTTCTCTAAAAAAGCGCCAAAGCTTGATGGCACTGCCTTCGCGGTGTTTGGCCTCGGCGATACTTCTTACGAATTCTTCTGCCAGTCCGGTAAAGACTTCGACAATAAGCTGGCTGAACTTGGTGCGGAGCGCCTGCTGGATCGCGTGGATACCGACGTGGAATACCAGGCCGCCGCGGCACAGTGGCGCGAGCGTATTGTGGAAGTGCTGAAAGCCCGCGCGCCGCAGGAAACGCCTGCCCAGGCAGCACTCACCGCGACAGGTGTGGTTAATGAAGTACATTCAAGCCCGTATACCAAAGAAGCGCCGCTGACGGCCACGCTCTCCGTGAACCAGAAAATCACCGGCCGCGATTCAGAAAAAGATGTGCGTCATATCGAAATCGATCTGGCGGATTCAGGCCTGCGCTACCAGCCGGGCGATGCGCTGGGGATCTGGTATCAGAACGATCCTGCTCTGGTGAAGGAGCTGGTGGAGTTGCTGTGGCTGAAAGGCAATGAACCGGTCACTGTTAATGAAAAAAGCCTGCCTGTAAGCGAAGCGTTGCAATGGCACTTCGAACTGACGGTCAACACTGCCAATATCGTGGAAAACTACGCGCAGCTTACCCGTAGTGAATCTCTGCTGCCGCTGGTGGGGGACAAGGCGAAGCTGCAGCACTATGCGGCCACCACGCCGATTGTCGATATGATGCGTTTCTCCCCGGCTCAGCTCGAAGCTCAGCAGCTTGTTGATCTGCTGCGTCCGCTGACTCCACGTCTTTACTCGATCGCGTCGGCGCAGGCGGAAGTGGAAGCTGAAGTTCACGTGACCGTGGGCGTGGTGCGCTATGACATTGAAGGTCGCGCCCGCTCGGGCGGTGCTTCCAGCTTCCTTGCGGATCGCGTGGAAGAAGACGGTGAGGTGCGCGTCTTTATCGAGCATAACGATAACTTCCGCCTGCCTGCTAATCCACAGACCCCTGTCATCATGATTGGGCCTGGTACCGGCATCGCGCCGTTCCGTGCATTTATGCAGCAGCGTGCAGCCGATGGCGCAGAAGGCAAAAACTGGTTGTTCTTCGGCAATCCGCATTTTACCGATGATTTCCTTTATCAGGTTGAATGGCAGCGCTACGTCAAAGAGGGCGTGCTGAGCAAAATCGATTTGGCATGGTCGCGGGATCAAAAAGAAAAAGTCTATGTACAGGACAAACTGCGCCAGCAGGGCGCGGAACTGTGGCGCTGGATCAATGACGGTGCCCACATTTATGTCTGCGGCGACGCCAATCGCATGGCGAAAGACGTCGAGCAGGCCTTACTGGAAGTGATTGCTGAATTCGGCGCGATGGATGCCGAAGCGGCGGACGATTATTTAAGTGAGCTGCGCGTTGAGCGCCGTTATCAGCGAGATGTCTACTAATGAGCGAAAAACATCCAGGCCCTTTAGTGGTCGAAGGCAAGCTGTCGGACGCCGAACGTCTGAAAAAAGAGAGCAACTATCTGCGTGGGACCATCGCAGAAGATCTGCATGACGGCCTCACCGGCGGCTTTAACGGGGATAACTTCCTGCTGATCCGCTTTCACGGCATGTATCAGCAGGACGATCGTGATATTCGAGCCGAACGTGCAGAACAAAAGCTGGAGCCGCGCCACGCGATGATGCTGCGCTGCCGTCTGCCGGGTGGGATCATTACTACCAAACAGTGGCAGGCGATCGACAGGTTTGCGGAAAACAACACCATTTACGGCAGCATTCGCCTGACCAACCGCCAGACTTTCCAGTTCCACGGCATTCTGAAAAAGAACGTCAAACCGGCGCACCAGATGCTGCACGAAGTCGGGCTCGACGCGCTGGCAACCGCCAATGACGTGAACCGTAACGTACTCTGCACTTCGAACCCGGTGGAATCAGAGCTGCACGCGGAAGCCTACGAATGGGCGAAAAAGCTTTCTGA
Organism: Enterobacteriaceae bacterium 89; assembly: GCA_014156375.1. Lineage (GTDB taxonomy): Bacteria > Pseudomonadota > Gammaproteobacteria > Enterobacterales > Enterobacteriaceae > Scandinavium. The sequence goes on from RQJH01000005.1 coordinate 541,512, forward strand.
ACATCTGCTGCCACGCACCTGTGCCTACGCAGAGATTTGGCATGATAAGGAAAAGGTTGCGACCACCGACGAAGAGCCGATTCTGGGCGAAACCTATCTGCCGCGTAAATTCAAAACTACCGTGGTGATCCCGCCGCAGAACGATGTCGATCTGCATGCTAACGACATGAACTTTGTGGCAGTGGCGGAAAACGGCAAACTGGTGGGCTTTAACCTGCTGGTGGGCGGTGGTCTGTCGATCGAGCACGGGAACAAGAAAACCTATGCTCAAACCGCGAGCGAATTTGGCTTCCTGCCGCTGGAACACACGCTGGCCGTTGCTGAAGCTGTGGTCACTACCCAGCGCGACTGGGGCAACCGTACCGACCGTAAAAACGCCAAAACCAAATACACGCTCGAACGTGTGGGCGTGGAGACGTTTAAGGCTGAAGTTGAACGCCGTGCCGGAATGACGTTTGCGCCAGTTCGTCCGTACGAATTCACCGGACGCGGCGATCGTATTGGCTGGGTGAAAGGCATCGACAGCAAATGGCACCTGACGCTGTTTATCGAGAATGGCCGCATTCTGGACTATCCTGGCCGTCCGCTGAAAACCGGACTGCTGGAAATTGCGAAGATCCACAAAGGTGATTTCCGCCTGACCGCCAACCAGAACCTGATTGTTGCAGGCGTGCCGGAAAGTGAGAAAGCGAAAATTGAAAAGCTCGCTCAGGACCACGGACTGATGAACGCCGTGAAACCACAGCGTGAAAACTCAATGGCCTGCGTGGCGTTTCCGACCTGTCCGCTGGCGATGGCGGAAGCCGAGCGTTTCCTGCCGTCGTTTGTCGACAAGGTGGAAGCGGTCATGGCACGTCACGGCGTAGCGGATGAACATATCGTTCTGCGCGTGACCGGCTGCCCGAACGGCTGCGGCCGCGCGCTGCTGGCTGAACTTGGTCTGGTAGGGAAAGCGCCAGGGCGTTACAACCTGCACATCGGCGGCAACCGCATGGGCACGCGCATTCCACGTATGTATCGTGAAAATATTAATGAGTCAGAGATTCTGGACTCCGTGGATCAACTGGTAGGACGCTGGGCGAAAGAGCGTGAAGCTAATGAAGGCTTTGGCGATTTCACCGTGCGTGTCGGAATTGTCCGTCCGGTGCTCGATCCGGCCCGGGATTTCTGGGAATAACGTCTTACCCTCACCCCGACCTTCTCCCTGAAAGAGGGGAAAACAGCGCAGATCTGTTCCCTCGCCCCTCTGGGGAGAGGGTTAGGGAGAGGGGGAACATTATGAGGTATGTATGTCATCACTCGATCTGAACGCATTAAACGCACTGCCGAAAGTCGATCGCATTCTCGCGCTGGCTGAAACCAATGCCTTACTGGAAAAACAGAGCGCGGAACAGCGCGTGGCCTGGGCTCTGGACAACCTGCCGGGAAACTACGTGCTTTCCTCAAGCTTTGGCATTCAGGCAGCGGTCAGCCTGCATCTGGTGAATCAGGTGAGTCCCGGTATTCCGGTTATTCTCACCGATACCGGTTATCTGTTCCCGGAAACCTACCAGTTTATTGATGAACTCACCGATCAACTGAATCTGAACCTGAAAATTTATCGTGCCGAACAAAGCCCGGCCTGGCAGGAAGCTCGTCATGGCAAGCTGTGGGAGCAGGGCGTTGAAGGCATTGAGAAATACAACGAGATCAACAAAGTTGAGCCGATGAACCGCGCGCTGCAAGAGCTGAACGCGCAAACCTGGTTTGCCGGATTACGCCGTGAGCAATCCGGAAGTCGGGCCACTTTGCCAGTTCTGGCGGTGCAGCGCGAGGTGTTCAAGGTTCTGCCAATTATCGACTGGGATAATCGTACGGTTTACCAGTATCTGCAAAAGCACGGGCTGAAGTATCACCCGCTGTGGGATCAGGGTTATCTTTCCGTGGGTGATACGCACACCACGAGAAAATGGGAACCAGGTATGGCGGAAGAAGAAACGCGTTTCTTTGGCCTGAAGCGTGAATGCGGGTTGCATGAGGGCTAAGTACTGACATCTCATCTGAAGGGATGAAATGCTTTCCGGATACGGACATACGTCGGCTAAAGGCTGTCGGTTGAAGAAATATCGGGCGTAGAATTGCGGCGGGTGCTTGAGGCTGTCTGGCTTCGGGCATTGGCCCGGGTTCAGAAAGTTGAAAGCCCCAGGAGATATTTCTATCAACCTGCACTGCACCCATTTTGTTGGACTCTCTTATTGGAGAGTCCCATGACCAAGCGTAAATACACTTTTGAACAGCGTCTTGAAGTGGTTATGCACTATTTCGCTACCGATGATGGTTATCGGAA
>RQJH01000006.1 GCA_014156375.1 Enterobacteriaceae bacterium 89
ACGTGGTTTAACTATGTTCCGCTTTAATGCAGATCCAGAAAGTAGAAGGTATCCACCTCTGGATAAAACGGTTCGCTGCGCGGTTAACAGTGAACAACCTATTAAATAAGGAAACAGAATGATGCAACGGATTGCAATTACCGGAATGATGCTCCCATTGTTGTTACTACAGGGCTGCGATCAGAGCTCAGGCTCGCAGACAGGCGCAGCGCCAGAACATAACGCTCAGGACCAGGCCCGTCTGGAGCAGTTTATCCAGCAGATAAAATCTGAACTGGTGTATGTCCAGGGCGGTGGGTTTCTGATGGGTGACTTTGGTGAAGAGTATGGTCAGGAGAAGCTACCTTATGATGGTAAAAAAGACAGTAAGCCATTACATAAAGTTGAGCTTAGCAGTTATTCATTAAGTAAATTTAAAACAAGCAATCAGCAATATCAGTTTTATTTAAAGTGGAGTAATTTAAAGGGGCGGGTAGTTGATCTGGATTTTTGGCGTGATGGGGTTCGTACACCTGATACACCAGCACATGTTGACTGGAATGAAGCCAACCAATATTGCACCTGGTTAGGAAAAATCACAGGGCTTCCCTTTTCGTTGCCGACTGAAGCACAGTGGGAATACGCTGCGCGTAATCGCGGGCAGTATGTGGTTGCGCCTACGGATGATGGAACTATACGCATAGAAGGGCGTAAAGGTATCAACATTGCCACCGAAGATGATGTTGGGGGCTATTCAAAATCTATGGGAACGTCCTTGGGCACTTTGTCACCTGTTCCGGGCGACTTTCGCCCACCAAATCCGTTAGGAATTTATGATATGGCAGGCAATGGCTGGGAGTGGATGAAAGACTGGTATGACCCGGATTATTACAACCACTCTCCAGTCAAAGACCCTCAGGGGCCGGAGAAACCTGTGTTTAAAGATCACGATGGCAATTTTACTAAGGTGCTAAGATCGCAGGATTTTTCTGGACCGCGCCGCGGGCTAACGATGGTTCGTTATAATGCAGATCCAGAAAGCAGACATTACCCTCCAGCAGATAAAACTGTTCGCTGCGCGGTTAACAGTGAACAACCTATAAAATAAGGAAATGGCATGATGCAACGGATTGCAATGACAGGAATGGTGCTCTCATTATTGGTACTTCAGGGCTGCGATCAGAGTTCAGGTTCGCAGACAGCCGCAGCGCCAGAACATAACGCTCAGGATCAGGTACGTCTTGAACAATTTATCCAGCAGATAAAATCTGAACTGGTCTATGTCCAGGGCGGTGAGTTTCTGATGGGTGACTTTGGTGAAGAGTATGGCCAGGAAAAGTTACCTTATGATGGCAAAAAGGACAGTAAGCCTTTACATAAAGTTGAGCTTAGTAGCTATTCTTTAAGTAAATTCAAAGCGAGTAACCAAGAGTATCAGTTCTATTTAAAATGGAATCAATTGAAAGGAAGAGAAGTAGATAGAGTAACCTGGACAGACAGACAAAAAACTCCTGAGACTCCAGCACATGTTGACTGGAATGAAGCTAACCAGTATTGCACCTGGTTAGGAAAAATTACCGGACTTCCCTTTTCGTTGCCGACTGAAGCACAGTGGGAATACGCTGCGCGTAATCGCGGCCAGTATGTGGTGGCACCTACGGATGATGGGACAA
>RQJH01000007.1 GCA_014156375.1 Enterobacteriaceae bacterium 89
TTCCTCATTCAGAGTCAAGCATTTATTTTCGCTTTTCTCTGTCAGAATTTCCGGAGAAACCCTGCTGACCCGGCGGCTTGTTTGCCGTTGTTCCGTGTCAGTGGAGGCGCATTATAGGGAGTTATTCGGAGCCTGCAAGTATAAATTTCAAAAAACTTTTCGACCGCTCAAATTCCAGGCTTTACGCCGTTTTTACACGCTATTTGCGCACTAGTTGAGCGATTTCACGGGCAAAACTCGCTACCTGCTGCCAGTCCGTGTACACCACTTCTTTACTGGTATCCGTTTCGCCGCCGGTCATTTTCATAATCAGGCGGATCATCACGCGGTCATACCATTTATAACGAGGGTAACGCAGCGCGCCGGCGAACACGGCACAGCGATCTGGCTGCCATGGGGAATTCAGCAAAAACTTGCGCGTATAGCTATTAGTCTGCGGCGTGCACTTCTCAGGTTTGCGCGCCACCAGGTTCACAGAATAGAAAGCTCCCGGCAGCTGCTTCAGAGATTGCTGATGCTTTTTCACAAAGCTATCGAGCGAAGAGTGAAAACGACCGTAGCGAATTGACGCGCCGATCACCACGCCATCGTAACTCTGCCAGTCGATGGCCTCTGCGCGGTGCATATTGACCATGTCCACATCCAGAGCCTGCTCTTTCATCTCTGAAGCTAACGCAGCCGCAATCTCGCGCGTCTGCCCATCCCGCGTAGAGAAAAGAATCAATACTTTCACAATGGCTCCCGTTATTCGCGCCAGAAAGTCGGTGTAAACAGCACCAACAAGGTAAAGACTTCCAGACGACCAAACAGCATGTTGGCGATCAGGATCCATTTCGCCACCGGATTCATGCTGGCGAAGTTATCCGCCACCACGCCTAATCCCGGGCCGAGGTTATTGAGAGTGGCAACGACAGAGGCAAACGCGGAGAAGTCATCTACGCCTGTGGCGATGATAGCCAGCATGCTGACGATAAACACCAGCGCATAGGCTGAGAAGAACCCCCACACCGCTTCGAGGATACGTTCCGGCAAAGCACGGTTGCCAAGCTTAATGCTATAGACCGCATTAGGGTGGACCAGACGCTTCAGCTCACGATTACCTTGCTTGAACAGTAAAAGGATACGAATAACCTTCAGGCCACCGCCGGTTGAACCCGCACAGCCGCCAATAAAAGCAGAGCACAGCAACAGCACCGGCAGGAACAATGGCCAACGCGCAATACTGTCGGTGGTGAAGCCAGCCGTGGTTGCCATCGACACCACCTGGAAGAAGGCCTGGTTTAGCGTGGTCATCACCGAGCCATAGGTATTGTGAATAAACAGCACCAGGGTGCAGATCACCACCAGCGTCAGCTGGACACCAATGAACATCCGGAATTCCGGGTCGCGCCAGTAAACCTTCAGGCTTCGTCCACTTAATAAAGAGAAGTGCAGGCCGTAGTTACAGCCGGAGATCAGCAGGAAGATAGCAATAATCGTGTTGATGGTCGGACTGTTGAAATAGCCCACGCTGGCATCGTGCGTGGAGAACCCACCGATAGCGATGGTGGCAAAGCTGTGCCCGATGGCATCAAATGCCGGCATTCCCGCGAACCACAGCGCCAGTGCACAGGCTACGGTCAGCAGGACATAAATGAGCCATAGCGTTTTCGCGGTTTCAGCAATACGTGGGCGCATCTTGTTATCTTTCAACGGCCCCGGCATTTCCGCACGGTAAAGCTGCATCCCCCCGACGCCGAGGATAGGCAAGATAGCAACGGCCAGCACGATGATCCCCATACCGCCAAACCATTGCAGCATTTGCCGGTAAAAAAGAATAGCGTGCGGCAGAGAGTCGAGCCCGACCAGGGTTGTTGCCCCGGTAGTCGTCAATCCGGAGAAGGATTCAAAAAAAGCGTCAGTAATAGTCAGATTCGGCTGTTCGGCGAAGATAAAGGGCAGTGCCCCCACGCTCCCCAGCACGGTCCAGAACAGGACAACGATCAGAAACCCTTCGCGGGATTTCAGCTCCCCTTTTTGCTTGCGGTTTGGCCACCACAGCATCGATCCAATCGCCAGCGCGACAAAAAAGGTCTGGGTGAATGCCCGCCCGGCCCCATCGCGATAAATCAGTGCCACCAGCCCGGGAACGATCATCGTTCCCGAAAACAGAATGACCAGCAGTCCAACGATTCGGGTTATGGCACGAAAATGCATCTCTGCCGCTTCCTTTGATAAGCAAAAAGTAAACCGGGGATTATTCGTCAATCCTGCGTAATTGCAATGAACCGCGACTAAAATCAGCCAGTTTTGTCGAAAAAGCCGTCAGTTCGGCCTGCGGAAGCGCCACCCGAAGATGCACATCGGCCTGATAGTCGCTGCTGACGATACGCCCTGAAAACTGCGCGAGTAAGGATTCAATTCCGGACAGCTGTCCGTATTCGCACTGCAAAGTATATTCGGTTAGCGGCGTCTTGCGCTGCGTAGTGAGTTCCACCAGCGCCTGATGCACTCCGCCACCGTAGGCTTTGACCAGCCCACCGGTGCCCAACAAAATACCGCCGTAGTAGCGAACCACGACGGCGGTGATTTCCCCCACGCCGCTGCCCATCAGCTGGGCGAGCATGGGTTTTCCGGCTGTTCCCGCCGGTTCACCGTCATCAGAGAACCCCAGCTGCTGTGAATCGTCAGGCGGCCCCGCTACCCATGCCACGCAGTGGTGGCGGGCATCCGGGTGTTCTGCCCTGACGGATTCGACAAAAGCTTTTGCCGCTTCCACGCCTTCGGTATGAGCAAGAAACGTAATGAAGCGGCTCTTTTTGATCTCTTCGACCACGGTGACCGGCGAAGCCGGGATCAGCCAGCTTTCCATCAGGCCAGCTTCAGATCCCGGGTCATATTTTCAATGCTGTTTTCGTGGATCACTACGTTATCTTCGATACGAATGCCGCCAAACGGCTTCATGGCTTCAATTTTCTGCCAGTTGAAGTGTTTGCTGAACTGCCCTTCACGCCACGGTGCCAGCAGGGATTCGATAAAGTAGATACCCGGTTCAATGGTCAGTACCATGCGCGGTTGCAGAATGCGAGTACAGCGCAAATACGGATATTTTGAAGGCGCGGCAAGATGCGTACCGTTATCGTCCTGCATGAAGCCAGCAACGTCATGCACCTGAAGACCCAGCGGGTGACCGATACCGTGCGGCATAAACGGCCCGGTGAGGTCGTTATCCACCATCGCTTCTTCGCTCATATCGGTGATGATCTGGTGCTTACGCAGCAGTTTGGCAATCCGATGATGGAACTGGACGTGGTAATCAACGTAGCTGACACCCGCTTTCAGGGTCTCGATCAGCGCCAGCTGCTCTGCGTTCACATCTTTAATCAGCTGAGCGAATTCAGTATCGCTGTTGCCAGCCCAGGTACGGGTCAGGTCGGCAGCATAACCGTTGTACTCGGCCCCGGCATCCAGCAGGAAGCTGCGCATTTCAGACGGCGCGCGGTGATCCAGCTTAGTGTAATGCAGAACGGAAGCGTGCTCGTTCAGCGCCACGATGTTGCTGTAAGGCACATCGGTATCACGGTGGCCAGTCGCAGTCAGGTAGGCGAGGTTAATGTCGAACTCGCTCATGCCGGACTGGAACGCTTCGTGCGCTGCCTGGTGGCCGCTCACCGCCATTTTCTGCGCTTCACGCATGCAGGAAAGTTCGTAATCCGTCTTGTACGAACGGTAATAGTGCAGGTAATCAATCACGCCTTTCGGGTTGATGTTCGCGGCTGCGATATCCAGCCCCAGCGCGCGTTCCGCTACCGGGCCGATATAAGCGATATTGCCGCGTGCGGCCGGAAGCTGGCTGCCAATGCCGTCGGCTTTCGGTAAAGCGATCACTTCTACATCTTCAGTCCAGAAAGACTTCGGCAGTGGCTCCACGTTGTGCCAGTAGTCCACTGGCAGATAGAACCACAGCTTAGGTTTGTTCACACCATCCACCAGCAGCCAGCAGTTTGGCACCTGAGTCACCGGGACCCACGCCTTGAACTGCGGATTCACTTTGAACGGATAAGGATGGTCGTCGAGGAAGACGTTAAACAGCTCGCCGGAGTGAATCAACAGCGCATCAAGCTTGAAGCGATCGAGGACGTTACGGGTGCGTTCCTGCAACGTAGCAATATGATTTTTATAGAGTGTGGCCAGTGAATCCATGTTTTACCCTTCTGTTTTTTTGACCCTAAACTTTCGCATCTTAGCACATCCCCCTGAGGGTGCGTGATTTCTGCCGAGCGTGATCCAGACGTCATTTTCTTAAAGAGTAATTTGCATTTTATTAACATAAAATCCACACTCCGTCTCATCTGGTAAGACCAGTAACTTTGCTGGATTCAGGAGACTGACATGCTCTACAAAGGCGACACCCTGTACCTCGACTGGCTGGAAGATGGCATTGCCGAACTGGTGTTCGATGCCCCCGGCTCGGTCAACAAGCTCGATACCGCAACCGTAGCCAGCCTCGGCCAGGCGCTGGACGTCCTCGAAAAGCAAAAAGATCTCAAGGGTCTGCTGCTGCGCTCTGAAAAAGCGGCGTTTATCGTCGGTGCGGACATTACCGAATTCCTCGGCCTGTTCCAGGTGCCACAGGAACAGCTGAGCCAGTGGCTGCATTTTGCCAACAGCGTTTTCTGCCGTCTGGAAGATCTGCCGGTTCCGACAATTTCCGCTGTTAACGGCTATGCGCTGGGCGGCGGCTGCGAATGCGTGCTGGCGACCGATTACCGTTTAGCCACGCCAGATCTGCGCATCGGCCTGCCGGAAACCAAGCTGGGCATCATGCCTGGCTTCGGGGGTTCCGTCAGACTGCCACGTCTGCTCGGCGCGGATAGCGCACTGGAAATCATCGCTGCCGGTAAAGATGTCGGAGCGGAAGAAGCGCTGAAGATTGGTCTGGTCGATGGCGTAGTGAAGCTGGAAAAACTGCGCGATGGCGCAATCGCCATTCTGCGTCAGGCCATCAGTGGCGATTTAGACTGGAAAGCCAAGCGTCAGCCGAAGCTCGATCCGCTGAAGCTCAGCAAAATTGAAGCCACCATGAGCTTCACCATTGCCAAAGGCATGGTGATGCAGACCGCAGGCAAACACTATCCTGCGCCAATCACGGCGGTGAAAACCATTGAAGCCGCAGCGCGTTTAGGCCGCGATCAGGCGCTGGTGCTTGAAAATCAGAGCTTTGTTCCGCTGGCTCACTCCAACGAAGCCCGTGCGCTGGTTGGCATTTTCCTTAACGACCAGTTCGTTAAAGGCCAGGCGAAGAAGCTGACCAAAAACGTCGAGACGCCGAAACAGGCCGCTGTGCTTGGTGCCGGGATCATGGGCGGCGGCATCGCTTACCAGTCCGCCTGGAAAGGCGTGCCGGTGATCATGAAGGACATCAACGATAAGTCGCTGACTCTCGGGATGAACGAAGCCGCCAAGCTGCTGAACAAACAGCTCGAGCGCGGCAAGATCAACGGCCTGAAACTGGCAGGAGTGATCTCCACCATTCACCCGACGCTGGATTACGCAGGCTTTGAGCGCGTAGACGTGGTCGTTGAAGCCGTGGTTGAAAACCCGAAAGTGAAGAAAGCGGTGCTGGCGGAAACCGAAGATAAAGTACGTGCAGATACCGTACTGGCTTCCAACACTTCCACTATTCCGATTGGTGAACTGGCAAGCGTGCTGAAGCGCCCGGAAAACTTCTGCGGTATGCACTTCTTTAACCCGGTTCACCGCATGCCGCTGGTCGAAGTGATTCGCGGTGAAAAAACCTCCGACGAAACCATCGCCAAAGTGGTGGCATGGGCCAGCAAGATGGGCAAAACGCCTATCGTCGTTAACGACTGCCCGGGCTTCTTCGTCAACCGTGTGCTGTTCCCTTACTTCGCCGGATTCAGCCAGCTGCTGCGCGACGGTGCCGACTTCCACAAAGTCGATAAAGTGATGGAAAAAGTGTTCGGCTGGCCGATGGGTCCTGCCTATCTGCTGGACGTGGTCGGCATTGATACCGCACACCACGCCCAGGCAGTCATGGCAGCAGGATTCCCGCAGCGCATGCAGAAAGATTACCGCGATGCGATTGACGCGCTGTTTGAAGCCAGCCGCTACGGTCAGAAAAATGGTCTTGGCTTCTGGCGTTATAAAGAAGACAGCAAAGGCAAGCCGAAGAAAGAAGAAGATCCGGCCGTTGAAGCACTGCTGGCCGAAGTCAGTCAGCCGAAGCGCGACTTCAGCGACGAAGAGATTATTGCTCGTATGATGATCCCGATGGTCAACGAAGTGGTGCGCTGTCTGGAAGAAGGCATTATCGCCTCTCCGGCAGAAGCCGATATGGCGCTGGTGTATGGTCTGGGCTTCCCTCCGTTCCACGGCGGCGCGTTCCGCTGGCTGGACACGCTCGGCAGTGCGAAGTATCTCGATATGGCGCAGCAATATCAGCACCTCGGCCCGCTGTACGAAGTGCCGGAAGGCCTGCGCAGCAAGGCGCGTCATAACGAAGCATATTATCCCCCGGTTGAACCTGCCCGCCCGGTGGGTGAGCTGAAAACGGCTTAAGGAGTCACAATGGAAAAGGTTGTCATTGTCGATGCGATTCGCACCCCGATGGGCCGTTCAAAAGGCGGCGCATTCCGTAACGTGCGTGCAGAAGATCTCTCCGCGCACCTGATGCGTAGCCTGCTGGCGCGCAATCCGGCGCTGGATCCGGCCGCGCTCGACGACATTTACTGGGGCTGCGTACAGCAGACCCTGGAACAGGGCTTCAATATCGCCCGTAACGCCTCGCTGCTGGCGGAGATCCCACATTCTGTCCCGGCCGTGACCGTTAACCGCCTGTGCGGTTCATCGATGCAGGCTCTGCATGATGCGGCACGCATGATCATGACCGGCGATGCGCAGGCCTGTCTGGTTGGCGGCGTGGAACATATGGGCCACGTGCCGATGAGCCACGGCGTTGATTTCCACCCGGGCATGAGCCGTAACGTCGCCAAAGCGGCTGGCATGATGGGGCTGACCGCAGAAATGCTCTCGCGTCTTCACGGCATCAGCCGCGAAATGCAGGATGCTTTTGCTGCCCGCTCTCACGCCCGCGCCTGGGCAGCCACTCAGTCCGGGGCTTTCAAAAATGAAATCATCCCGACGGGCGGTCACGATGCCGACGGCGTGCTGAAGCAGTATAACTACGATGAAGTGATCCGCCCGGAAACCACGGTTGAAGCACTCTCCACGCTGAGACCGGCGTTTGATCCAGTGACAGGTACCGTTACGGCAGGCACGTCTTCTGCGCTGTCCGACGGTGCTGCTGCGATGCTGGTGATGAGCGAAAGCCGTGCTCGCGAACTAGGCCTGAAACCGCGCGCCCGCGTTCGTTCGATGGCAGTGGTTGGTTGCGATCCGTCGATTATGGGTTATGGCCCGGTTCCTGCGTCAAAACTGGCGCTGCAAAAAGCCGGTCTGAGCACCAGCGACATCGACCTGTTTGAAATGAACGAAGCGTTTGCCGCGCAGATCCTGCCGTGCATTAAAGATCTGGGCCTGATGGAGCAGATCGACCAGAAGATCAACCTCAACGGCGGCGCGATCGCCCTGGGGCACCCGCTGGGATGTTCAGGCGCGCGTATCAGCACCACGCTGATCAATCTGATGGAGCGCAAAGACGCCCAGTTTGGTCTGGCAACGATGTGTATCGGTCTGGGTCAGGGGATTGCGACAGTGTTCGAAAGAGTCTGATAAACAAAAGCCGGGGCAGTTACCCCGGCCTGAAGTATCGCCACGTAAGAGTAATTCAGTTTAGTTGCCGTTCTTCCCGCCTGTCAGGGGCGGGTTTTTTATTTCTTAAATAAACGAAAAAGCATCACCAAACAGACGGTCTTCACGCGCACCGCGCTCGTTGCAGAACAGGTCACGGGCAATCTTCGCCATCTCAAAACGACCGGCGATATAAATATCATGCTCTGCCAGCGTGCCGTAATCCTGCAATACCGCCGTCAGCACGGTACCAGAACGCCCACGCCAGCCCTCTTCCGGCTGCTCAACCACGGGCTCAACGCGCAGATTAGGGTGAGTCACGGACAGCGCTTCCAGCTCAGAGAGATCGTAAAGGTGCTTCTCTTCGCGACCGCCCCAGTAAATCGCGATGTCGCGATCCGGGTTCTGTGCCAGCGCAGTTAACAGAATGGAGCGCACGTAAGAAAAGCCGGTGCCACCCGCAATCAACACCATCGGACGCGCATCATCCTCACGCAGCCAGGCATCGCCGTGCGGCATGTCGATCTCGATTTCGTTTTCTTTCAGGATACGGTCCATCACCGCCATCGCGTAGAGATTCAGCTCAGACGCGCCAATGTGCAGCTCAATAAAAGCGTGCTCATCCGGCGTGGAGGCCATGGAGAACGGGCGCTTATCGCGCTCATCCATCACCACCATCAGATACTGGCCGGCACGAAAAGAAACCGCCGCTTCCGGCTCCAAACGAACGCGATATACCGTGTCGGTAATGGCGTCTACCGAGGTAACTTTACAGCTTAAGGTTGTCATGCGCTCCCTCTGTCGGGTCTATAGGCGAATACGGCAGCGCTCAGGCGCTCTTACCGTCATTAAAGATGGCCAGCTCATCCCAAATGGCGTCAATACGCGCTGTGACTTCGGGATCTTTCTTGATCGGGCGTCCCCACTCGCGTTGGGTTTCGCCTGGCCATTTATTGGTAGCATCCAGCCCCATTTTCGAGCCCAGACCGGAAACCGGCGAGGCAAAGTCCAAATAATCAATCGGCGTGTTTTCAACCAGCACCGTATCACGGGCCGGATCCATCCGCGTGGTGATCGCCCAGATCACGTCATTCCAGTCGCGGGCGTTCACATCGTCATCGCAGACAATCACAAATTTGGTGTACATAAACTGGCGCAGGAAAGACCACACGCCCATCATCACGCGCTTGGCGTGACCGGCATACTGCTTTTTCATGGTGACGACGGCAAGGCGATAGGAGCACCCTTCCGGCGGCAGATAGAAATCAACAATTTCCGGAAACTGCTTTTGCAGGATCGGCACGAACACTTCGTTCAGCGCCACGCCCAGCACCGCAGGTTCATCCGGTGGACGGCCCGTGTAGGTGGAGTGATAAATCGCGTCTTCACGCTGCGTCACGTGAGTGACGGTGAACACCGGGAAACTATCGACTTCATTGTAGTAACCGGTATGGTCGCCGTAAGGCCCTTCCGGCGCCAGCTCACCTGCTTCGATATACCCTTCCAGCACGATTTCTGCGCTGGCGGGCACTTCTAAATCGTTCGACAGGCATTTCACCACTTCGGTTTTCGTCCCGCGCAGCAGCCCGGCAAAGGCATATTCAGACAGCGTGTCCGGCACCGGGGTAACCGCCGCCAGAATGGTTGCCGGATCGGCCCCCAGCGCCACGGAAACCGGGAAACGCTCGCCCGGATTGGCCGCGCACCACTCCTGAAAATCCAGAGCGCCGCCGCGATGGGAAAGCCAGCGCATGATCAGTTTGTTTTTGCCAATCAGCTGCTGGCGATAAATCCCTAAATTCTGGCGCTCTTTATGCGGGCCGCGGGTGACCGTCAGGCCCCAGGTGATCAACGGCGCAGCATCTTCCGGCCAGCAGGTCATGATCGGAATACGATTCAGATCGACTTCATCGCCCTGCATCACTTTCTGCTGGCAGGGCGCACCGCGCAGCCGTTTGGTCGGCATGTTCAGCACTTGTTTGAACTGCGGCAGCTTGTCAAAGAGGTCGCGAAAGCCTTTCGGCGGCTCTGGCTCTTTCAGAAAGGCCAGCAGTTTTCCCACTTCACGCAGAGCGGTGACATCTTCCTGCCCCATGCCCATCGCCACGCGCTTTGGCGTACCGAACAGGTTGCACAGCACCGGCATGTCATATCCCTTAGGATTTTCAAACAGCAGCGCCGGGCCACCCGCACGCAGGGTGCGATCGGCAATTTCGGTCATTTCAAGGTAAGGATCGACGGGCAGTGTGATGCGTTTAAGCTCACCCTGCTGTTCGAGCAATGTCAGAAAATCGCGCAAATCGTGGTATTTCATGGGGTCGGTCGTGGCCTCTTTGTTAGCGCGTCATTATACGGCCTTAAGCCGATGGATGCTGTAATTTTGTTAAATTAGAGTGAAATTCAGGGACGTTGCTTGCGCAACAATCCACTTCGCTATCGCGCCAGGCTTTTGTTATGCTTTCCCACAGAATGACTGGAAAGAGTGATTATGCAAGCCTGGTATTTACTGTACTGCAAACGTGGGCAACTTCAGCGAGCCCAGGAACATCTTGAGCGCCAGGCGGTTCATTGCCTGACGCCAACTATTGCGTTGGAAAAAATTGTGCGCGGTAAGCGTACCACGGTGGACGAGCCTCTTTTCCCCAATTATATGTTTGTGGAATTTGATCCCGAAGTCATCCATACCACCACCATCAACGCCACTCGCGGCGTCAGCCATTTCGTGCGCTTCGGCTCCCAACCTGCCATCGTGCCTTCCTGCGTGGTGCATCAGCTTTCCATCTACAAACCAGAAAATATCACCGATCCTGAAACCCCTTACGCGGGCGACAGCGTGGTGATCACCGAAGGGGCTTTTGAAGGCTTACAGGCTATTTTCACCGAGCCGGACGGCGAAGCCCGTTCAATGCTGCTGCTTAACCTGCTGAATAAGCAGGTGATGCAAAGCGTGAAGAACACGGACTTCCGAAAAATCTGACCTTAAAACTTGATGCCAAACAGCGTCTTCGCATTCTGGCTGGTGACTTCAGCCAGCCTCTGCACGTCTTCCCCTCGCCAGTGAGCAATGCGTTCAACAATATGGGGAAGATGAGCCGGTTCGTTGCGGCGTGAAGAAGGCTTAGGAACAAGATCACGCGGTAACAGCCACGGCGCATCGGTTTCCACCAGCAGTCTTTCTGCGGGGATCAGCGGTAAGAGCTCGCGTAATTCCAGCCCTCGCCTTTCGTCACATACCCAGCCGGTGATGCCGATGTAAAGGCCGTGGTCCAGGCATTCCAGCAGTTCGTCACGCGTGCCGGTAAAACAGTGCAGCACCCCGCCACGCAGTTTGGGCAGCCAGGGCTTCAGCAGCGCCATAAAGCGTTCGTGGGCTTCCCGGCAGTGCATAAACACGGGCATTTCCAGCTCTGCGGCCAACGCCAGCTGCGCGCTGAAAGCAGCTTCCTGTTCCTGCGGCGTGGAAAAGTTGCGGTTGAAATCCAGACCACACTCACCTACTGCTACCACGCCAGGCTGTGTCGTCAGACGGCGAATAGCTTGCGCCACTTCCGGCGTCCAGCTGCTGGCATCGTGAGGATGCACACCTGCCGTTGACCAACAGTGCTGATAGCGCTGTGCTAGTTGCTGCGCTTCTTCACTTTCAGTCTGGTTGGTGCCGGTGATCAACATTCCCCTTACGCCGGAAGCATAAGCACGGGCGACCACCTCATCGCGATCGCGGGAAAACTGAGAGCTGGTCAGGTTAACGCCAATATCAAACATGGTGACTCCCATACAACAACCGCCCTTTCGGGCGGCTGGTTATTCTTCTTTGTCAGCGGCGTTTTCTTCCGCTTCGGCATCTTCATCGCGCGATACGCGCTTGCCGGAATAGAAGCGGGCAAAGAACACCCCGACTTCAAACAGGCAGTACATCGGGATAGCCAGCAGCGTTTGCGAGAACACGTCCGGCGGCGTCAGCAGCATACCGACCACGAAAGCCCCGACCAGAACGTACGGGCGCTTTTTACGTAAGTCTTCCGGCGTAGTGACACCCACCCAGCACAGCAGAATGATCGCCACCGGGACTTCAAATGCCACGCCAAAGGCCATAAACAGCGACATCACGAAGTCGAGGTAGCTGCGAATGTCGGTGGAGACCTGCACGCCGACCGGCGCGGTATGCGTCAGGAAGCCAAAGGCCAGCGGGAATACCACGAAGTAGGCGAATGCCATGCCGATATAGAACAGCAGCGAGCTGGAAACCAGCAGCGGCACTACCAGACGACGCTCATGTTTATACAGCGCCGGAGCAACAAAGGCCCAGACCTGATACAAAATGACCGGCGCAGACAGGATCAGCGACACCATAAAGGTCAGCTTGATCGGGGTGAAAAACGGTGAGGCCACGTCGGTGGCAATCATCGTTGCCCCGGCTGGCATGTGTTTGATCAGCGGTGCGGACACCAGCTGATAGATGTCGTTGGCAAAGGAAACCAACGCCAGAAAAATGACGAACACCGCAATGATGCAGTTGATGAGACGCTTACGCAGCTCAATCAAGTGGGAAATCAGCGGTTGAGTCTCTTCTACGCCCATGTTTACGGTTTATCACTGTTTGCAGGGGAAGGGTCCGAAGCCGGAGTGGCCGCAGCGGTTTTCGCTTTGGTCTCGCCCTCGGACACCGGGGTTTCTGTGGCAGGAGCAGCGCTCTCTTTTATTGGTTCAGGAGCCTGCGGCTCGGCGCTGGCCTGATGTTCCGCCGTGACTGGCGTGACACCCTGACGCTGCTCTTCGCTGCCTTTCACCACCGGGTTATGGATAGTGTTGGCTTCATCACTGGCTCTTTCATGATCGTGCTGGGTATAGGAACGCTTCATGGATTCTGCCGCTTCACGCAGTTCGTCCATCGATTCCTTAAGCTCCGGAGAAAGATTGCCCAGGCTCGCCTTTTCGACTTTCTTCAGGCTGTCCTGAAACTCCTGAAGCTTCAGCTCCTGAGCCAGTTCATTTTGCACGGTCGTGGCCAGAGAGCGAATCGCCCGGATCCAGCCAGCCACCGTTTTTACGGCCACCGGCAGACGTTTTGGCCCGAGAACAATCAGACCAATCACGAACACCAGCAGCAGTTCACTGAAACCAATGTCAAACACGAATTACACCTGCTCTTTATCGTGGCGTTTTGCGTCGTCTTTACCGGCATCACCCTGCTTTTCTGACAGTGATTTCGTTGGGAAATCAGCATCTTCAGCGGAGGTTTTCTTTTCCTGTTTGTCGTCATCATCACTCATGGCCTTCTTAAAGCCCTTGATAGACGCACCCAGGTCGGATCCCAGCGAGCCCAGCTTTTTCGTCCCGAAAAGCAGAACCACAATCACGACAACGATCAATAACTGCCAAATACTGATACCACCCATACTCGTTCCTCTGTGTGAGATGATAATAAATTGACTGGCGGGTAGCTTACACGCCAGGGGTATGTTGATGCAAAAATCAGCGGCCTTTTCGCCATCCTAAAAGCCAGGTCACTAACCCTGCGCCCATCAGCCAGCCTGGCTGATAGCCTAAATCCGGGCGCATAATCAGCAGCAGCGTGCCGCTCAGCATGAATACCGTCCCCACGCTAAACAGATAGCGCGATTGTCCCTGGCGGACATGGCCGGTTTCTAATTCGCGGGCGATTTTATCAATGCTTAGCTGGAGACTTTTGCCCTGGCGCAAACTGTCGTAAATCAGTTCCGGCATTTCAGGCATTTTTTCGATCCAGAACGGCGCTTTCTCTTTAAACGCACGGACCAGCGCCGGAAGACCTACCTGATCTTTAAGCCAGGACTCAAGGAAAGGTTTCGCTGTTTTCCATAAGTCTAACTGAGGATAGAGCTGACGTCCTACCCCCTCAACGTAAAGTAATGTTTTCTGAAGTAAAACCAGCTGCGGCTGCACTTCCATGTTGAACCGGCGGGCGGTGTTAAACAGATTCAACAGCACGTGACCAAAAGAGATCTCTGCCAGCGGTTTTTCAAAGATAGGTTCACAGACCGTA
Organism: Enterobacteriaceae bacterium 89; assembly: GCA_014156375.1. Lineage (GTDB taxonomy): Bacteria > Pseudomonadota > Gammaproteobacteria > Enterobacterales > Enterobacteriaceae > Scandinavium. The sequence goes on from RQJH01000007.1 coordinate 13,775, forward strand.
CGGATCGCGAACTCAAACTCTTCAACGTTGGTATCCGGCGGAACCCAGCCAGAATCCACATGTAATTCAGCCACTTTGCGGTAATCGCGGTTAAAGAAGGCGATAAAGTTTTCCGCCAGATAGCGCTTATCATCCTTATTCAGCGAACCGACAATCCCGCAGTCGATGCCGATGTACTTCGGGTTTTCCGGATGTTCGTAGCTGACAAAAATGTTGCCCGGGTGCATATCCGCGTGGAAAAAGCTGTCGCGGAACACCTGAGTAAAGAAGACCTGCACGCCGCGTTCGGCCAGCAGCTTCATGTTGGTGTTTTGCTTTTCCAGCGTCTCGATGTCGGACACCGGGATCCCGTAAATACGCTCCATCACCAGCATGTCTTCGCGACAGTAGTCGGAGAAGACTTCCGGTACGTAAAGCATTGGGCTGTCTTCGAAATTACGTCGCAGCTGGATGGCGTTCGCCGCTTCACGCAGCAGATTTAGCTCATCGAGCAGCGTTTTTTCATACTCGCGCACCACTTCCTGCGGGCGCAGACGGCGGCCGTCCGGCAGCAGACGAGGCACCCAGCGCGCCAGACGATAAATCAGCTTCATGTCCGCTTTGATGATCGGCAAAATGTCCGGGCGGATCACTTTGATCACGACTTCTCTGCCGTTTTCTTTCAGCCGCGCGGTATGCACCTGGGCAATGGACGCAGACGCCAGCGGTTCAACGGAAAAATCATCAAACCAGCTTTCGACAGGAATATCGCCCATCGATTTTTCAATCTGCTTTTGCGCCAGCTTACCGTCAAAAGGTGCAACGCGATCCTGCAGCATCGCCAGCTGATCGGCCATCTGCGGCGGGAAAAGGTCACGCCGGGTCGATAACATCTGACCAAATTTGATCCAGACGGGACCGAGCTCCTGCAGGGCGAGACGCAACCGCTCGCCGAGCGGCAGATCTTTGTGACGGTTGGGCATCCAGAACAGCATCCGACGCCAGATACGCAGCGGCAGAGTGATACGCATTTTGGGAATGAGCTCATCAAGCCCGTAACTCAAAAAGGTGTGGATGATAAAATACAGGCGCCGCATTTCCCCTGGCGTCATTTCCCCTCCAGTTTTTCCAACCGTTGACTTAGCGCGTCGACTGCACGCGCCAGAGCGGCGCTTTCTTCAGCAAACCAGGCCACTTCAAGCTGCCCAGGTGCCATCCGCCACTCTTCGGTAATGGCTTCAGCTAAATAACTCTGCTGACGCTTCACGCCCCGCTGCAAAAACTTCGCCCCGCCGCGCAGCAGTTTGCTGACCCCTTCCGCAGCGAGATCGCCCGTGTAAGGTGCCAGCAGTTCAGCCGGGTCAAATTCAGCCAGATCGGCCAGGGCAACAAAGTGCTGTACCACCTGCAAATCGCCCTGCACTTCGAGATCGCCTGAGCGAATCAGTGAGGTCAGCTGTTGTCGGTTACGCAGCTGTGGCAACACGCCGATTCGCGTCGTTACCGTGCAATCCGCTTCGCCTTCCCAGGCCCCAAGCACATCAATTTGCTGCTCGCTGAAGGCCAGCACCAGCGGTGAGGTGAACTCTTTCAGCTCTACGCGCAGCACCTTGCCCAGCAGGCGCTGCCGGGCGGGCTTCAGCGCGCGCTCACGCCATAAGAACGTATTCAGCGCGGTTTCAATTCCAGCGGTGACAAGAGGTTGAAAAGGCATGATGACCTCCGATCAGAACTTGTAGCCGCGATGCAGCGCGACAATGCCTGCAGTGAGGTTGTAGTAATCCACATTCTCAAAGCCGGCATCCTGCATCATTGCTTTCAGGGTTTCCTGATCCGGATGCATACGGATAGATTCAGCCAGATAGCGATAGCTTTCCGCATCGTTCGCTACCACTTCGCCGACTTTCGGCAGTATGTGGAAGGAGTACGCGTCGTAGGCTTTGCTCAGCGGCTCAATGATCGGTTTGGAGAACTCCAGCACCAGCAGGCGGCCGCCTGGCTTCAGCACGCGATACATCGAGCGCAGCGCTTTGTCCTTGTCGGTCACGTTACGCAGGCCGAAAGAGATGGTGATGCAGTCGAAGGTGTTATCCGGGAACGGCAGCGCTTCCGCGTTGGCCTGCACGTACTCCACGTTGCCAATGACGCCGATATTGCGCAGCTTTTCGCGGCCCATTTTCAGCATTGAGGCGTTGATATCCGCCAGCACGACGCTGCCGGTTTCACCCACCAGACGGGAGAATTTAGCGGTTAAATCACCGGTACCACCGGCCAGATCCAGCACTTTTTGCCCACGGCGAACGCCGCTGCAATCGATGGTGAAGCGCTTCCACAAACGATGAATGCCGAACGACATCAGGTCATTCATGACGTCATATTTTGCGGCAACAGAATGGAATACATGTGCCACCATGTCCTCTTTCTGCGATTTGGCCACCGTCTGGAAACCAAAGTGCGTCGTTTCTTGTGAATCCTCAACCATCTCAATGTCTGCCTTTGAAGAAAATAGTCTCCGGAGTGTAACAGACTGGGGACGTTTCCCCTATGCCTCAACCGTGCTGAGAGCGATGCGATTGAGGCTGTACGGCAAGGTCTTCTGTTCCAGCCGGAGCCTCTTCTTCCTCATTGCAGGCGGCATCGCTAAGACCAAACGATTCTTCCTGCGCTGCCGCCTGTTCTGCCAGCAGGGGATTGATTTCACGCTTCACTTCCACGCCCAGCTCACGGAAAGATTCAGCCTGTGCCAGCAGGTTACCGCGTCCGGATGCCAGCTTCTTCATAGCCTGACGGTAGTTATCCTGAGCTTTATCAAGCCCCTGACCGACGGCCGACATATCGTCGACAAACAGGCGCATTTTGTCATACAGGCGGCTGGCCCGGTCGGCAATCTGCTGCGCATTTCGGCTTTGATGCTCGTAGCGCCAGAGATTGGCAATGGTGCGCAGCGCCACCAGCAGCGTGGTCGGACTCACCAGCATGATGTTGTTTTTCAGCGCTTCGGAGATGAGTTCCGGCTGTCTGTCTATCGCCAGCAGAAACGCGGGTTCCACGGGAATAAACATCAGCACATAGTCCAGCGACCGCAGGCCAGGCAGCTGCTGGTAATCTTTGCGGCTCAGCAGGCGGATGTGGTTTCTGACTGAGGCGATATGCTCCTGAAGCGCGGCTTCACGGGTATAGTCATCTTCCGCGTTGAAGTAACGCTCATAGGCAACCAGCGTCATTTTGGCATCGATGACCACGTCTTTTTCCTGCGGCAGACGCACGATCACATCCGGCTGCATACGCGAGCGCGATTCCGTTTCGATACTGACCTGAGTCTGATACTCATAACCTTCGCGCAGGCCGGAAGCTTCCAGCACGCGGGTGAGGACAACCTCGCCCCAGTTACCCTGCGTTTTATTGTCGCCTTTCAGTGCCTTCGTCAGGTTTACGGCTTCCTGGGTCATTTGCGCATTGAGCTGCTGAAGGTTGCGGATTTCATGCGCCAGAGTGTGACGCTCCTGCGCTTCTTTACCGAAGCTGTCCTGCACCTGGCGGCGGAAACCGTCGAGCTGTTCGCGCAGCGGCGTCAGCAATCCATGCAGGCTCTGGCGGTTCTGTTCATCCACGCGGCGGTTGCTGTGCTCGAAGATTCGGTTGGCAAGGTTTTCAAACTGCTCGCTGAGGCGCTGCTCGCTGTTCACCATCTGGCGGATTTTGTCTTCCGCGTGCAGCTGGGTGGATTCCAGACGGGTGGTGACTTCACGCAGATCGGCCTCCAGCGAGGCGTTGATATCCCGCAGGCTGCGCAGCTCGTTATTGAGGAGTTCACATTCATCGCGCCAGTGGGCATGCAACGCCAGCTGCTGTTTTGCCGCGCTGAGCTCGATTTCCAGATCGTGTCTGTCTTCGATGAAATCAGCCCGCAGGCGGTCAGCGTGCGACTTAGTCGCCAGCCAGCCGAATAAGCCCCCGACAACCAGCGCCACGACTGCGCTCACAATGATTGAAATATCCACCTTTCCCCCTGCTTCAACGGCTTACCGGCACAAGATAGAATTGTGCTGTATACACGTCCAGTTTAAAAGGTTTTCTGTGCGAGGATGTACGCAAAAAATAAAGGCCGAACTTGTCGGCCTTAGAGAAGAGAAGGGAAAACTACAGCAGGCGGCGGGCCGCCTCGACCACGATTTTCACCGCGTGGCTTTCAGTTTTCTTCATGGTTTCCGCGTTTGGAATTTCCTGCTGGGTGCGGTTGACGATCACGCCAGCAACCATCCCGGCTCGCAGGCCCTGGCTGGAGCACATGGTCAGCAGGGTCGCTGATTCCATTTCGTAGTTCATCACGCCCATTGACTGCCACTCTTCCATTGAGCCTTTGTAGCGGCTGACCACACGGCCGGAGAAGGTGTCGTAACGCTCCTGGCCTGGGTAGAAGGTGTCAGAAGAAGCAGTCACACCGATGTGCGTGGTTGCCCCCACGGATTTAGCGGCTTCAACCAGTGCGGTGGTACAAGCGAAATCAGCAACCGCCGGGTATTCCATTGGGGCAAAGTGCAGGCTCGCGCCGTCCAGACGAACGGATGCGGTGGTGACCAGCACGTCGCCAACGTTGATGTTTGGCTGAATGGCTCCAGTGGTGCCCACGCGCAGGAAGGTGCGAATGCCCAGCTGCGCCAGCTCTTCCACGGCGATAGAAGTAGAAGGACCGCCGATACCGGTTGAGCAAACGATAACTGGTTTGCCATCCAGCTCTGCACGCCAGGAGGTGAATTCACGATGAGATGCCAGCTTGACCGGCTTATCCATCAGCGCGGCGATCTTTTCCACACGCTCCGGATCGCCCGGGACGATAGCGAGCGTTGCCCCTTGTAAATCGTTTTTGGTGAGGCCGAGATGAAAAACATCAGACTTAGACATAAAAAACTCCTCTCTGGATCAGATTATCAGCAGAAGCAAAAACGCACTTTACCGAAGCTTCGGGCATATTTTCGTGACAATCATCACTATGATTGAAAATGTTTGCATTGATTTTCTTATAAAAAGTGATTTACATCACATTAACAAGCCTAAGCGACGATCCCTGCACATAAGATAGCCGTTTTCTGGCACTGTGAATCGTTAACCTGCGGACTATATTTATTTCTGCGCTAATTGGTACGGAGAATGCCATGACTGAAAAAACCGGCTTTGCCCCTGCAGCTGCCCCGCACGCCTCAACCATCGTTCATACGCCTGAAGAGGCGATCAGCGCGGGAGAAACCTCTATCCCATCGCAGGGTGAAAACATGCCTGCGTATCATGCCCGCCCGAAAGACGCCCACGGCCCGCTGCCGGTGGTGATTGTCGTTCAGGAAATTTTTGGCGTGCATGAGCATATTCGCGATATCTGTCGCCGTCTGGCAAAAGAAGGCTATCTGGCCATTGCGCCGGAGCTGTACTTCCGTCAGGGCGATCCGAATGATTATGCCGACATTCCGACGCTGTTCAGCGAGCTGGTAACAAAAGTGCCGGATGCCCAGGTGCTGGCCGATCTCGATCACGTCGCCAGCTGGGCCTCGCGCAACGGCGGTGATGCCAGCCGCCTGCTGGTCACCGGCTTCTGCTGGGGCGGTCGCATCGCCTGGCTGTATGCGGCGCATAATCCGCAGCTGAAAGCCGCTGTCGCCTGGTATGGCAAGCTGCTGGGCGATAAGTCTCTGAACTCTCCCAAATATCCGGTGGACGTTGCCACAGATCTCACCGCCCCGGTGCTGGGTTTATACGGCGGTCAGGATACGGGCATTTCGCTGGAAAGCGTGGAGACCATGCGTCAGGCGCTGCGTGCCGCTAACGCGACGGCAGAAATCATCGTTTACCCAGAAGCCGGACATGCTTTTAACGCCGACTATCGTCCGAGCTACCATGAAGAATCGGCCAAAGATGGCTGGCAGCGCATGCTGGCGTGGTTTGGGCAGTATGGTGGGAAGAAGGGATAAGTTTGTGAGCGCCCGGCAGTGACGCCGGGCAATATTGCGTTGCTATTTCCGCTCAATAAACGGCGTTTTCACTTGCTCCACCAGCAGATACACCAGATCGTGAAGCAGCCCCGTCAGCTCGCGGTTCACCTCTTCATTTAAGGTGGCCCCTGAAACAGCCTGCACGAGACTTTTGGCATAATTCACCAGCATTTCTGTATCGTGCCAACAGTCCGGAACAGCGGATACGGGCAGGGTTTCCACCGTCAGCTGTTGCACCAGATAATCCGGCAAGTCTTCGGCACAGCATTTTTCCAGCAGCGTTAAGGCGTGAGATAAACGCCCGCACAGCGCCAGTCGGTAGAACTCCTCTTCACATTCCACCATCACAGAAACAAAAGTGGCGCAGAGATCGGCAACGGTGAACAGATCGGCTTTTCCGGAAAGAGGGATGGCAAGCACTTCTTCGATTTGAGCCTGATATTCTTCAGGGTAAGTCCGGGTGGGGATCGTAGCCATAAGGCAGCCTCCATGTATGTATCTTAGAAGCCACCGCCTGGAGTTCCTACGCTCACAGGTGGTGACGCTGACGGGGGTAGGAAACCGGCCATACATGGAAATCCGGTCAACCTTTCGGTTGCCCCGCCAACGTCACCATAGATTTTACTGAGATGTACGTCGGCCTGACACATAAAAATGCGTCACCATGTATGTATTTCGGGTTCCTACGCCCGACTGCGGGTTTGACCGCAGCCACATCACCCTATACCCGCACCATTTACAGGTAAAGCGATAAATAGCGTTGCAGAAGAGTTGCTTAAAATTTTGCGTAGCGCTTTCCAGAATTGGGCTGCAAGGCGGATTTGTTACATGAATTGCCTGATGCGCTGCGCTTATCAGGCCTACAAAACCAAACATCGTAGGTCCGGTAAGCGCAAGCGCCACCGGGCATTACAGGTTGCCCGGTGGCCGGGAATTATCCCTGACGAAGATTCTGCGCAGCCTGCACCATATTCGCCAGCGCGGCGCGTGTCTCTGGCCATCCGCGGGTTTTCAGGCCGCAGTCCGGGTTCACCCAAAGACGCTCTGCCGGAATACGCTGAGCGGCTTTCTTCAGCAAGGCTTCAATCCACTCCACGCTTGGCACGTTCGGCGAGTGAATGTCATACACACCCGGTCCGATTTCGTTCGGATAGTCGAACTCTTCGAACGACTCCAGCAGCTCCATGTCAGAACGCGAGGTTTCAATGGTGATCACGTCGGCATCCAGCGCGGCGATGGAATCCATGATGTCGTTGAACTCGCAGTAGCACATGTGGGTGTGGATCTGCGTTTCGTTTTTCGCCACGGCAGCGTTGATACGGAAGGCTTCCACGCCCCAGGCCAGGTAGGCTTCCCAGTCGCTTTGGCGCAGCGGTAAGCCTTCGCGCAGGGCCGGTTCGTCAATCTGAATGATACCGATCCCTGCCGCTTCCAGATCGGCCACTTCATCACGCAGCGCCAGCGCAATCTGTTTGGCGATAGTTTCGCGGGAGACGTCTTCGCGCGGGAACGACCAGCACAGAATCGTCACCGGGCCCGTCAGCATGCCTTTAACCGGTTTGTCGGTCAGAGACTGCGCATACTTCGCCCACTCCACGGTAATCGCTTCCGGACGGCTGATGTCGCCAATCACCACCGGCGGTTTCACACAGCGGGAGCCGTAGCTCTGCACCCAGCCGTTCTGGGTGAAGACGAACCCGTCCAGATGTTCACCAAAGTATTCCACCATGTCGTTACGCTCGGCTTCACCGTGCACCAGCACGTCCAGCCCTAAGCGCTCCTGCTCGATAATCGCCTGTTTGATATGTTCAGCGATACCGGTGCGATAGTGGTTAGCGTCCAGATTTCCCTTTTTGAAATCCAGGCGCAGGCCGCGAATTTCCGTAGTCTGCGGGAAGGAGCCGATAGTGGTGGTTGGCCACGCTGGCAGGTTGAAGCGGGCGCGCTGGGCTTCGGCACGTTCTGCATATGGACGCTGACGCTGGCTGTCCTGCGAGGTGATAGCCGCCAGGCGTTTTTCCACCGCCGAGTTGTGCACACGGGATGAGTGACGGCGGGCCTGAATCGGCGCGCTCCATTCGATAATTTTTGTCGTGTCGCCGCTGTTCAGCGCATCCCGCAACAGGGCCAGCTCTTCGCATTTTTGCAGGGCGAAGGCGAACCAGCTTTTCACTTCTGCATCCAGACGGGTTTCCACGCTCAGGTCGATTGGGCTGTGCAGTAGTGAACAGGATGAAGCCACCCACAGCGTACGTTTGCCGACGATGTCTTTAATTTGTGCGTATTTTTCAGTCAGATCGGCGCGCCAGACGTTACGTCCGTTCACCAGACCGGCAGAAAGCAGCCAGTCCGCAGGCAGACGCTTGTGCAGTTCAGCCACCTCATCTTTGCCATGAACCAGATCGACGTGCAGGCCTTGCACTTGCAGCGCGGCGATAGTGTCCAGATTAGGCGTGACGCCTTCAAAATAGGTGGTCAGCAGCAGTTTGGTCTGGCCCTGCAGCGCGTCATAAGCGGGCTTGAAAGCATCGAGCCACTCTTTTGGCAGTTCCAGCACCAGGATTGGTTCGTCGATTTGCACCCATTCCACGCCGCGTTTTGCCAGCTCAGCCAGCACCTGCTGGTAAACCGGCAGAATGTCTTTCAGCAGGGAGAGACGGTCAAACTGCTCGCCTTTCACTTTGCCAAGCCACAGATAAGTTACCGGCCCCAGCAGCACGGGTTTCACTTTATGTCCCAGCGCCAGCGCTTCGTCGACTTCATCCAGCAGTTGAGTCCAGGTCAGTCTGAACTGCTGCCCTTTGGTGAATTCCGGCACCATGTAGTGGTAGTTGGTGTTAAACCATTTGGTCATTTCTGCAGCCGCTGCCGGTTCGCCGGTTGGCGCACGACCACGTCCCAGACGGAACAATGTATCGATATCAACAGAGCCATCTTTGTTCTGATGACGAGCCGGGACGTTGCCGAGCAGCAGACTGGTGGTCAGCACATGATCGTACCAGGCGAAATCGCCCACCGGCAGAAGATCGACACCGGCGTCTTTCTGCTGCTGCCAGTGGCGGGCGCGCAGCTCGCGGCCAACGCTCAGCAGTTCATCACGACTGCTTTTGCCAGCCCAGTAGCTTTCCTGCGCTTTTTTCAGTTCGCGACGCAGACCGACGCGGGGGAATCCGAGGGTATGGTTAAGAGTCGTCATGCTGTTGCCTCATGTTGAATTCGTTATTTAGACGTCCAGATGTTTACACTTCTATAATTGGCAGGTACTGTATAATCCTCAAGCGCAACATTTTCATGCCGAAGTGAAGGACTTTCATGATCGAGATTAAACACCTGAAAACGCTGCAGGCGTTACGAAACAGCGGTTCCCTGGCTGCGGCGGCAGCGATGCTGCATCAGACCCAGTCAGCGCTGTCTCATCAGTTCAGCGATCTGGAACAGCGTCTTGGCTTCCGGCTGTTTGTACGTAAGAGCCAGCCGCTGCGCTTTACGCCGCAGGGCGAGATCCTGCTGCAGCTGGCCAATCAGGTATTGCCGCAGATCAGCAGCGCCCTGCAGGCTTGCAACGAACCGCAGCAAACCACCCTCCGCATCGCTATTGAGTGTCACAGCTGTATTCAGTGGCTGACGCCCGCGCTGGAAAACTTCCGCGCCAGCTGGCCGCAGGTGGAGATGGATTTCAAATCGGGCGTAACCTTCGATCCGCAGCCTGCCCTGCAGCAGGGCGAGCTGGATATCGTGCTGACCTCCGACATTCTGCCGCGCAGTGGTCTGCACTATTCGCCAATGTTTGATTATGAAGTGCGCCTGGTACTGGCACCGGAACATCCGCTGACGCTGAAATCGCGCATTACGCCGGAAGATCTCGCCAGCGAAACGCTGCTGATTTATCCGGTGCAGCGCAGCCGCCTCGATATCTGGCGTCATTTTTTACAACCAGCCGGGATCAGTCCACAGCTGAAAAGCGTGGATAACACCCTGCTGTTGATTCAGATGGTGGCTGCAAGAATGGGGATTGCCGCATTACCACACTGGGTGGTGGAGAGCTTTGAACGCCAGGGTCTGGTGGTGACCAAAACCCTGGGAGAAGGACTGTGGAGCCGGTTGTTCGCCGCCGTGCGCGACGGCGAACAGCGTCAGCCGGTGACGGAAGCGTTTATTCGCTCAGCGCGGAACCACGCCTGCGATCATCTGCCGTTTGTGCGGAGCGCGGAGCGACCCAATGGCGATGGACCCATAGCGAAGCCACAATCACCAGCGCCCCTGTAATAAAGCTTGTCCAGTGGGGCTGCTGTTGCCAGATGGCAAAGTTCACCAGCAGCCCGGCGGGCACGTGCATGTTGTTCATGATCCCCAGCGTCCCGGCATCCACCTGGGTCGCGCCGTAGTTCCACATGAAGTAGCCAAGTCCGGAAGCCACCACGCCCAGCCACACCAGGATCCCCCACTGCAAAGTGGTCGTCGGCAGTTTTTGCGGATTGCCGAGCAGGAACCACGCCGCTAACGCCACGACAAATGCTCCCATGTAGAACCACGCAAAAGCGTTATGCTGCGGCATCGGATGAATTTCCATCAAGCGCTTGTAGCCCACCATCCCGATAGCAAAGCTGATATTGGAAAGCTGCACCAGCAGCAGGCCCGTCCAGAAATGCGGGCTGATGTGGTCGTAACGAATGATCGCCGCACCAATTACCGCCAAAGCAGCGCTCAGCAGATAGCCCCAGCGCAGTTTTCTTTTACTCATCAGATCGTAAATCAGCGTGATGTAGAGAGGCGTCAGCACGGTAAACAGCAGGAACTCAGAGACTGTCAGATACAGATAGGCGCGGAAGGCCAGCAGATACATGATGCCAAGCTGCATCGCGCCCACCAGCATATACATCAGCAGCACCCGCAGTGTTTGACCGCGGGCGCGCAGGAATGGCAAAAAGACCAGCGCCGCCAGGCCCACGCGCACCAGCACGGAGAACACGCTGTCGACGCTGCCCGCCAGGTATTCGCCAATCAGGCTGAAGGAAAACGCCCACAGAACGGTGGTGATAATCAGTAAGGCCACAATGAGGATCTCTCAGGAAGATAATCCGTCATTGTAGCGAAGAGCTTGGTTGACAACTGAGCAAATAAACAACACTCAAACTGCGCATCTCCGTTTCTTAAACCTAATTAAGCGATGACTGATAGTTAAACAGCGGGTTTGCGGGAATACTGGGTTCATTACTCCGCTTATGGAACGTTTTCCGGATGGATCCCGTATCAGACGACTATCTTATTCCCGCTTTTTTGTCTCAATTGAACGCCTCACGGCTCCGGCTGCAGCATGCGATCCGCTCACGGCAGCTGGTGATGTGGTATCAGCCCATCGTCCGGCTGGATGATGGATGCGTTGTCGGCGCAGAGGCGCTGGTCCGCTGGCCGCAGCCGGATGGAGAAATGTTATGTCCTGACAGCTTCATCCCTTTTGCCCGCGAAACCCATCTGCTCACCAGCATGACTCAATGGGTTGTTGAACAGGTGTTTGACGATCTCGGGGAGTGGCTGCATCAGCATCCGCAGCAGTATATTTCGCTCAATATTGAGCCTGACAATTTGCAGACTACTGAGCTACTGAGCTGTTTATCGTACCAGTGCCAGCGCTGCCAGGTTCGCCCACAGCAGATCGTACTCGAAATGACCGAAAGCAGCCTGATTGATCCCCAGGCCATCGCACCGGTTATCGAGCTCTATCGCCAGGCCGGGCATGCCGTGTATCTGGATGATTTCGGCAGCGGCTACGCCAACCTGAATTATCTGCAGGCCATCACTTTTGACATGCTGAAGATTGATAAATCGCTGGTCGATCCGCTGCCGGGAAAATGCCTGCTGCCGCAGATTATTGCGCTGGCAAAATCGCTGTCGCTGGAGCCGCTAGCCGAAGGCGTTGAAACCCACGAGCAGGCCGAATGGCTGAGCGCGCATGGCGTGAAGTATGCGCAGGGGTGGTTATACAGCAAAGCCCTGCCAGGCAGGGCTTTTGTCCGCTGGTGCGAGCTGCGTTACGCCTGATTGAGATACAGACGGCGCAGGTAGTGCGGTACGGCATCATCGGCATTGGTGCCAATCACTTCCAGTTCCGGATGATTATCTTTCAGGCGCTGGTGCGCATTTTCCATAATGCAGCCTTTTCCGGCCATGGAGAGCATTTCGGCATCGTTCATGCCGTCGCCAAAGGCGATGCAGTCCTTCAGGCCGTAGCCCATCATTTTCGCTACCGCTTCCAGCGCGTGTCCTTTGGATACGCCGCCCGCCATCACTTCCAGACAGGTCAGGGTTGAGAAGCTCACGTTGACGCGATCGCCCCAGCGCGCGTTGATGGCCTGCTCCAGCGGCAGCAGCACCTCGTGATCCGGCGAAGTGAAGAACACTTTGCTGACGCCTTCTGGCTCCAGCAGGCCTGGCTCATACAGCTCATAGTTGAAAACGGCTTCTTTGAAAAAGCGCATTTCTTCCGGACGGTGACGGTTCATAAACCATTCATCATCGCGATAAACGTTGGTGACGATATCCGGATTGTTATTCACCACGCCAAACAGATCGGCGGCGATATCGCGGTCGAGGTTGTGGGCAAACACCAGATTACCGTCGGGATCGTGCACGCGGGCACCGTTAGAGGTGATCATGAAGGCTTTGATCCCCAGTCCGTCACGAATTTGTCCAACGTCAATGTGGTGGCGGCCGGTCGCGAACACAAAGTTCACCCCTTTGGCAGTCAGCAGCTTCAGCGTTTCTTTGGCGTAAGGAGAGAGAAAATGGTCGGGATTGAGGAGCGTGCCATCCAAATCAGACGCAACAACCTGGTACATAATAAAATTCAACCTTTGGGTAAGAGCGGCTCAGAGCCGGATTAATTATGCCGGTTAAAAAACCCGACGATGGTGTTGAGCGCGACTGAGCGCATATCGTCCTTTTCAAAAAGGATCTCATGATAGGCACCTTGTATGACAAACGGGCTGTCGCCTTCACAAGGCCTGCCTGCGGCGGCGCGTAATTCACAATAACGGTCGTGCATGCGGTTATCCACAACCTTTTCTTCTTCAGCCTGGATTAGCAGCGTTGGGGTGTCGTCATCGCTTGCCCCGGCGAGGATTTGCTCCCCGGCGATCACGCCTTCGCGCACCCAGTGATACGTTGGCCCGCCGACGCGCAGATAAGGGTTATCAGCGTAAAACCCCAGATTGCGACGGTAGCGTTCGCGGCTGTGGGTCAGCACGTTCAGGCCGAACGGCAGCGCATGCCAGCGCCCGGTGCCCATCGCGTAGCTTTCCCGAATGCGCTGATGGCCCTCAGCGAAATCGAGAATATGCCGCACCATCCAGTCCGGCAGCCGCATGATGATACCGAACATCGGAGCACAAAGAGCAATGGCGTCGCACTGACCTGGATTGCGTTGAACAAACAGCGTGGAAATCGCTCCGCCCATCGAGTGCCCAAGAATGTAGCGCTTACGCCACGGTCCTGGCGCCACTTCCTGATCCCAGAACGCCCGCAGATCGTCAACGTAGTCGCTGAAATTCACCACGTGACCGCGATGACTGTCATCGAGCAGGCGCCCGGAAAGCCCCTGGCCGCGGTGATCGATAATCAGCACGTCAAAACCGCTGTGGAACAGATCGTACGCCAGCTCGGCATACTTCACGTAGCTTTCAATGCGCCCCGGACAGACCACAATCACCCGATCGTTTTGCTCAGCGCGAAAGCGAACAAAGCGCACCGGAACATTGTCCACGCCGGTAAATTCTGCTTCTTCACGCTGACGCCAGAAATCGTTCAATGGCCCCATGGTGAAAGCGGCAAACGCGTTTTCTCTTGTATTCCAGTCCATTTGTTGCCGAAACATCGGGTATCCACCCCTGCTAACCGCGGAAGATCGTATTTTGAGTGACGTAACTTACAACACCTGCACAATAGCGTATTGTGGCATAAAAACAGTCCTTCCGGGAGATTCTCATGACCTTCGAGTGGTGGTTCGCTTACCTGTTGACGTCCATAATCCTCAGCCTTTCCCCTGGCTCCGGGGCGATCAACACCATGACCACGTCGATCAATCACGGCTATCGCGGGGCTGTCGCCTCTATTGCGGGGTTGCAGACGGGGCTTGGCATTCACATCGTGCTGGTTGGCGTGGGATTAGGGACGCTGTTTTCCCGTTCGGTGCTGGCCTTCGAGGTGCTGAAATGGGCAGGCGCAGCGTATCTTATCTGGCTCGGCATTCAGCAATGGCGCGCAGCCGGAGCTATCGACCTGAAAACGGTGGCGAAAACCCAGTCCCGCAGCCATCTGTTTAAACGCGCGGTGTTTGTGAACCTCACTAACCCCAAAAGCATCGTTTTTCTCGCTGCTCTTTTCCCGCAGTTCATCATGCCGCACCAGCCCCAGGTCATGCAGTACGTGGTACTGGGCGTGACCACCATTGTGGTGGATGTGATTGTGATGATTGGCTATGCCACGCTGGCACAAAGGATTGCTGGCTGGATCAAAGGGCCTCATCAGATGAAGGCCCTGAATAAAGTGTTCGGTTCGCTGTTTATGCTGGTTGGCGCACTTCTGGCTTCAGCGCGCCATGCGTGATTAGCGGGAGATAATCAGGTGGATGCCGAACCCGGCAAACAGGGTTCCGGCCACGCCGTCGATCCACTTCGCCATGCGCTGATATCCACGGCGCATGGTTGGCAGAGCGAACAGGCTCGCGACTACGGTAAACCAGGCAAAGGTTTCCACGATGATCAGCAGGAAAATGCCCCAGCGTTCGGCGGCCCCGATATCGTCACCGACAAACAGGGAAAATACGGAACCGAAGTAAATGATCGCTTTCGGGTTGGCCAGGTTAGTCATCAGCCCTTTCAGGAAGCTTTTACCGCCGTGCGCCAGTTCAACGCTCGGTTCACCCGCTGGCGCTTCGCTTTTCTTCAGCGCGCCGCGCAGCATCTGATAGCCCATCCAGCACAGATACAGGCCGCCGCCCACCATGATGATGTTATGCAGCCAGGCCATTTTTTCGAGGATCAGATGCAGACCGAGCAGCGCCACGCCCGCCCAGACCATCACGCCTGCGGTAATGCCGATCACGCCCATCATCGCTTCCTTACGGGAACGGCTGACGGCGGTTTGCGACACAAAGAAGAAATCCGGGCCGGGGCTCATCAGTGCAATCAGGTGCACCATCGCCACGGTGAGAAATAGCATCAACATAGGAAACTCGCGGGGAAATGATTCAGTGAGTGATTATCCTGGCACTTTTTTGCCCGGCTGACTACTCCTCATCATCCCCGTCGACGTGAGAACGAATAAGTGCCAGAAACTCCTGACCAAAGCGTTCCAGCTTGCGCGTTCCCACTCCGTTAACGCTGAGCATTTCGCCGGGTGAAGTGGGCATTTGCTCAGCCATTTCAATCAGCGTGGCATCGTTAAACACCACATACGGCGGGATGTTCTCTTCATCGGCAATAGCTTTGCGCAGCTTACGCAGTTTGGCAAACAGCTTGCGATCGTAGTTGCCGCCGTAAGACTTCTGCGCCACGCGCGGTTTCAGTGCCAGCACGCGCGGCACAGCCAGCTGCAACGGCACTTCCGCGCGCAGAATCGGGCGCACGGCTTCGGTCAGCTGAAGCGCGGAATGATGGGCGATATTCTGGGTGGCAAAGCCAAGATGGATCAGCTGACGAATGACGCTAACCCAATGTTCGTGAGTCTTGTCGCGTCCGATACCGTATACCGGCAGTTTATCGTGGCCCAGTTCGCGAATACGCTGGTTGTTTGCCCCGCGTAAAACTTCCACCACGTAGCCCATACCAAATCGCTGGTTGACGCGATAAATCGTGGACAGCGCTTTGCGAGCATCTTCGAGTCCGTCGTACTGACGCGGTGGATCGAGGCACACGTCGCAGTTGCCGCACGACTCCTGGCGTCCTTCGCCAAAGTAGTTCAGCAATACAAGACGGCGGCAGGTTTGCGCTTCGGCAAACGCGCCCATCGCATTGAGCTTGTGCCGTTCGATATCCTGCAGCTGCCCCGCGGGTTTCTCCTCCAGGCAGCGGCGCAGCCAGGCCATATCGGCCGGATCGTAAAACAGCATCGCTTCCGCAGGCAGCCCGTCACGCCCGGCGCGCCCCGTTTCCTGATAGTAGGATTCGATATTGCGCGGGATGTCGAAATGCACCACAAAGCGGACGTTTGGCTTGTTGATGCCCATGCCGAACGCCACCGTTGCCACCACGATTTGCAGATCGTCGCGCTGGAATTTTTCCTGCACTTCGGCACGCACGCTGTTTTCCAGCCCGGCGTGATAGGCCCCGGCGCTG
The DNA here is from genome assembly GCA_014156375.1 of Enterobacteriaceae bacterium 89. Taxonomy (GTDB): domain Bacteria; phylum Pseudomonadota; class Gammaproteobacteria; order Enterobacterales; family Enterobacteriaceae; genus Scandinavium. Next base: position 30,066 of record RQJH01000007.1, read on the forward strand.
ATGCCGCGGCTTTGCAGACGCGCGGCGGTGTCTTCCACTTTCGCGCGGCTGTTGCAGTAAATAATGCCGGATTTTCCGCGCTGCTCCTGCACGTAGCGCATCAGCTGATCGAGCGGCTTGAACTTCTCCATCAGCATGTAGCGGATATTCGGACGGTCAAAGCTGCTGATCTGAATGAGCGGGTCGTTAAGGCCGAGCAGGCGAACGATGTCGCTGCGGGTGGTGTCGTCGGCGGTGGCGGTCAACGCCATAAACGGCAGCGTCGGGAAACGCTGACGCAGCTGGCCGAGTGCGGCGTATTCAGGACGGAAATCGTGGCCCCACTGCGAAATACAGTGTGCTTCATCGACCGCCAGCATCACCGGATTCCAGTGGCTTAAGTTGTCGAGGAAGTTGTCGAGCATCAGGCGTTCAGGCGCAATGTACAGCAGGCGAATTTTGCCCGTACGGCAACCTGCCATCACTTCCTGCTGTTGTTCACGACTTTGGCTGGAGTTAAGACAGGCCGCCGCCACGCCGTTGGCGAGCAGCTGATCGACCTGGTCTTTCATCAGTGAAATGAGCGGTGAAACCACCAGCGTCAGGCCGTCCAGCACCAGCGCGGGGATCTGATAGCACAGCGATTTTCCGCCGCCGGTCGGCATCACCACCAGACAGTCGCGCCCTTCGAGCACGGTGTCAATAATGGTTTCCTGGCCCGGCCGGAATTGCTGATAGCCGAAGGTTTCCTGCAAAACCTGCCTTGCCAGCGACTCCTGATTGAAAACTTCCGCCTGCGCCACGCTCACTCCAGTCCCGAAATAAAAACAGGCGCTATTTTACCTTCATACCGGTGCCGATAGGCAAAAAAGTTTATTGATTCGCCAGTTTCCGCCGACACATAGGTATATAGACATGCACAAATCAATATATCGCCATGTTTTATATGAATTTTCAATGGCACGTAATGTGTAGACCCTTTCATTTCACAGGCGTTTACTGGTTATTAATTGGTCACAAAATAACAAGGAGACGTGAAATGGCAATACCTGTTTATCTGTGGATCTATGATGGCGATGGGAAATTACTGAAAGGGAGTGTCGATGTCCAGGGTCGGGAAGGAAGTATCGAACTAGTAGGGATGGATCATGACGTTTTCATCCCCACTGATGACTTAACCGGGATGCCAACAGGAACACGCCAGCACGAGGCTTACACCTTCGAAAAAGAGATTGATTCCTCTTCCTCACTTTTATTCCGCGCACTCACAACCGGCCAAACGATGAAAATGGCCGAATTCAAATACTACCGGATCAACCATAACGGCCAGGAAGAGGAATACTTCAACGTCAGGCTTGAGAATGTGAAGGTGTGCCACGTTGTAAGTGTCATGTTTGACACAAAAGATCCTGATTTCGAGAAGCAAGGACATATTGAGCACGTTGGCCTGCGCTATGAAAAAATTACCTGGCGCTATATCGATGGAAATATTCAGCATGCTGACAGCTGGGATCAGCGCAAAACCGCATAAGGAGATCATTATGGCTAGTTGGACTTACAAGCAAAGCACTGGAGAGCTATTTAAGGACGGGAAACTCATAGCAACAGGTTATTCAGGCGCACTCACGAATAAGAACAACCCTGATCGGGAACATGTACGCGGTATGGGGCCAATTCCTCGCGGAACCTGGAAGATCGGCAGCTCTGGCACCAGCAGGGGGCCATTCACCATCAAGCTGATCCACATCAGCGGCAATACGTATGATCGCGATATACATACTTTCCGTATGCACGGTGATAAACGCATCGGCATTCCGGGATTCGCGTCTGAGGGCTGCATCATCATGAGCAATGCCACACGACTTCTCGTGAACAAAGACAAAGGTGCCTTACTGGAGGTGGTGCGATGATCCGTGCTTTATCAATAATGTTCGCGCTGGCGCCAACCTTTCTATATGCAGCCACCCTTGAAAACGATTGTGCCGTTCCGGGGCAATACGTTGAAGGAATGCTACTAACCAGCATCAAAAACGATTTGGGTGTGGATTTAACCACAATACAGTACAAAAAAACCGTCGTAGAAGTATTGAGCGTTGAGCCAGTTTCAAATTTTTTCGCGCATAAGCTTGCTGGCATTGACAGTAAGGCAGACATTGACCTTACAGAGAAAGACTATTACGGCATCTACCATAATGATCATGTAGAGAACGTGACAGCGAAATACACATTCACGAATATTAATAACAAACGGAGTGTGTATATTTCGTCAGCACTCGCCAATAAGGATGAATGTTCTGTCCGCTATAACGGCTACCTGACATTATCGAGGGAGTTTTAACCATAAAAGTGGCCCCATCGGGGCCACTTAGAATTGAATATGTTCAGCGGTAACTGATTAAAACAGATCGTTAAGCATTACACCGACGCCGACGCGGGTCTGATTGAAATTGTAATCAATCATCGACTCACCGTAGCCGCTGTATACCTGCGTGTAGATGCGCACGTATTTGGTCATCGGGTAGCTCAGCCCCAGCTCGGCGCCGCCGTAGCCGGTATTCCAGTTGTATTGACCTTTGGCACTCAGCACCGCATCACCCAGCTGATAGCCAATTTTGAGCTGGTAGTAGCCCATGTATTTGGTGATATCCGGGTTGTCATCGGTACTGCCGATCACATACCACGGCTTCACTTCCACCAGCCAGTTGCCATTTTGCGCCATCAGGCGGGTATAGAGACGGTTCCAGCTGCGGGACGTTGGGTCGGCACGACCGTTTGAGTCGTGGTTATAGCCCAACTCCACGTCGCGCAGGGTCCAGCCGGCAAAGCGATAGTCGGTGGCGAAACCGAGAAACAGCTGCGGCTCGTAGTTAGTTTCACGAAACGGTGCCGACTCTTTGGTATTGGACAGCTGCCACCAGGATTTCTGCGTATAGGACGCACCGAGTACGGAGTTATCACCCAGAATGCCGCGCCACAGCGGGAAAGCGAGGCTCAGCTGATATTTCACCTCATCCTTACGCGCATGATCGGACCAGCTGTAGCTTTTAATCGCTTCTTTGTTGATGTCGCTGGTCCAGGTATACAGCAGATAGTTCGTGTCGTAAGGATAAAGCGTGAAGGGGTTATCATGCTCCTGCAGCAAGTTGGCGATGATGCTGCCGCGCACGGCGGGGGCATCATGCACGTCCTTGATCGTGGCTTCCTGTGCACAGACAGATAGTGGCAGCCCTGCCACTGCCAGTAACCAACCCAGCCTGGTTCGCATTGAGAAAACTCTCCTGAAATAAAAGAAAACGCCCAAAAATCATTCGCAACCATTCTACATACTTCTTTATGTTATTGAGCGGTTATCGGTTCCGAAAGTAGAAATCAACATTCAATGAGCATAAAATCAACATTTCATTAACCAATGGACAGGTGTTATGTCTCGTGAACTGACCGCCGAAGAAGCATTAAAACTGGTCGGCGACATTTTTGTGTACCACATGCCTTTCAACCGGGCTCTCGGGCTGGAGCTGGAACGCTACGAAAAGGCGTTTGCTCAGCTCAGCTTTAACAATCAGCCGATGATGGTCGGCAACTGGGCGCAAAGTATTCTGCATGGCGGAGTGATCGCCTCCGCGCTGGACGTGGCGGCAGGCCTGGTCTGCGTGGGCAGCACCCTCACTCGCCATGACACCATCAACGAAGACGAACTGCGTCAGCGCCTGTCGCGAATGGGTACCATTGATTTGCGTGTGGATTACCTGCGTCCGGGTCGCGGCAACCGCTTTACCGCCACCAGCAGTCTGCTGCGTGCAGGCAATAAAGTCGCCGTCGCCCGCGTGGAGCTGCATAACGAAGATCAGGTTTACATCGCCAGCGCAACGGCCACTTATATGGTGGGTTGAAGGCGTAAAATCAGGTAAAATCTGTTTACTTTTATGTAACGGATTATACCGATGGATGCTAAACAAACGCGGCAAGGGGTATTACTCGCCCTGGCCGCTTATTTTATTTGGGGCGTGGCACCGGCTTACTTCAAAGTGATCCACTACGTTCCGGCTGATGAAATTCTGACTCACCGTATCATCTGGTCGTTTTTCTTTATGGTGGCGCTGATCACCGTCAGCCGTCAGTGGGACGGCATCAAACGCCTGTGTCAGACACCGAAAAAAATCTTCCTGCTGGCGGTCTCGGCGCTGCTGATTGGCGGCAACTGGCTGCTGTTTATCTGGGCGGTGAACAACCAGCATATGCTGGAAGCAAGCCTGGGCTATTTTATTAACCCGCTGGTGAACGTGGTGCTGGGGATGGTATTCCTGGGTGAGCGCTTTCGTCGGATGCAGTGGCTCGCCGTAGCGCTCGCGGCCTGTGGCGTGCTGGTACAGCTCTGGACCTTTGGCTCACTGCCGATCATTGCCCTTGGTCTGGCCTTTAGCTTTGCGTTTTACGGCCTGATGCGCAAGAAAATTGCGGTTGATGCCCAGACCGGCATGCTGGTGGAAACCCTGTGGTTGCTGCCCGTCGCGGCGATTTATCTGTTTGGCATTGCCGACAGCGCAACCAGCCATATGGGACAAAATGCCTGGTCGCTGAATCTGCTGCTGATGGCGGCGGGCGTGGTGACCACGATCCCGCTGCTGTGCTTTACCGGGGCGGCAACCAAACTGCGCCTGTCCACGCTGGGCTTCTTCCAGTACATCGGCCCGACGCTGATGTTCCTGCTGGCGGTGGTCTTCTACGGTGAAACCCCGGGCACCGATAAAATGGTGACCTTTGCCTTTATCTGGGTGGCGCTGGCCATCTTCGTGATGGATGCCATTTATACCCTGCGCCGCACGCCGAAACCCTGATACCGCGGGCTTTGCCAGATTCCGGCAAAGCTCATCTGGTTAAATTCTTTGTTATTTCATCCGGCTTCTCACATCTTCAGCGGATAATCCCCTGAATGTGAAAGCCGGATGCTCATCCCAGAACCTTCCCGACGTGCCGCCTGGCTCCATGACGAGCAGCGCATGACCGTGCGGCTGCTGGCAAAAAGCTGGCTGTGGCGCAGCGAGCTGCCCACTTGGTTGTTAATGTTTGTTATCTACGGCGGCTGGCTCGCAACGCTTGCTTTCAACGCCACGCTGGGGCTTTTTGCCTCAACGGTTCTGCTGATCCTGTTCACCACCTGGTATATGTCACTTCAGCACGAGCTGATCCACGGGCATCCGACGCGCTGGCCGCGCGTCAATCAGCTGTTCGGCCTGCTGCCGCTGGCGGTGTGGTATCCGTTTGGGCTCTATCGCAATTCGCATCTGGCGCATCACCGCAATCAGCTGCTGACGATGCCGGGAGAAGATCCGGAAACTTACTATTTCTCTGCCGAACGCTGGCAGCGTTTCCGCCCGTGGCAGCGGGAGCTGATCCGCTGGCGTAATACGTTTCCCGGACGCCTGCTGCTTGCGCCGCTGCTGGATATTTTTGGGGTACTGGAAGGAATGTTCAGCGCCTTCAAGAAAGGTGACAGCCGCGCGATAGCCATGTGGTTGGTGCATTTCGCGCTGCTCGGGCTGGTGTTCTTTTGGCTACACCACAACGCCTTTTCCGTTGCCTGGTACCTCGTGGCCGTGAGCTATCCGGCGCTGGCGATCACCAAAGTGCGTTCGTTTCTGGAACATCGGGCGGCGGACGATCCGCTTGCCCGCTCGGCCATCACTGAAACCTCACTCCTGTGGCGGCTGCTGTTTCTCAATCTGAACTATCATTCGGTACATCACGATCTGCCGGGCATTCCATGGTACGGACTACGTAAAGTCTGGCTACAGGATCGGGCGCTTTATGCAGAGCGAAATCAGGGATTCGTGGTGAAAGGCTACAGAGAGTGGTGGCGAAACTATCGATTCCGTCCGGTGGATGTCACCGTCCATCCGGGTCAGCAAAAGGAAAACCAGTATGGCGGCTAACTTCGCGTTTCCGATGTATGACGTTCACCCTGCCGCTACCGATGCGCTGGTGAGCGCGCTGCTGCGCGATTTCCCCGAAGCCCGTTTTCAGCGCCCAACAGATTTACTTTCTCACTGGCGGGATGAAAGCCTGTTGCTGAGCCAGACCTGCGGCTATCCGCTGATGACCCAGCTGCCGGAAGTTCAGGTGGTGGGCCAGTTTCATTACACCGCGCCCGGATGCGTTGAAGGGAACTATCGCAGCCTGTTGGTAGTGCGCGAAGAAGAGAAAGGCAAAACGCTGTGGGATTTTCACGGGCGCGTCGCCGTCAGCAATTCACCCGATTCACAGTCCGGCTATCACGCCCTGCGCAACAGCGTAAAGCATGACGATGCGTTCTTTAGCGCTGTTCACTGGACGGGCAGCCATCGTCTGTCATTGAGCGCGCTACAGCGGCGGACGGCGGATATTGCCGCTATCGACAACGTCAGCTTCGCGCTGTTTGCACGCTATGAACCGGAAGCGCTGGCAGGATTAACCGTCATCGGGGAAACCGCACTGACGCCGGGCCTGCCGCTGATTACCTCAAGACACACTTCAGCAGAGACAATAGCCAGGCTGCGAGCAGCCCTGAGTCAGATAGCCGGAGAGAAGAACGTTGCGGAACCGTTGCTGATCGGCGGCTTCCGTCCTGCAAGCCGCCGTGATTATGAGGTGATCCTTACAGCCAGTTCTTACGCTTGAAGTACAGATACGGCGCCAGACCCGCGAGGATCATAAAGACGATGGCAGCAGGATAGCCGAAGCTGAAGTGCAGTTCCGGCATAAACTCAAAGTTCATCCCGTAGCTTGAGGCCACCAGCGTCGGCGGCAGGAACACCACGGAGACCACCGAGAAGATTTTGATAATGCGGTTCTGCTCGATGTTGATAAAGCCCATCGCCGCCTGCATCAGGAAGTTCACCTTCTGGAACAGGGATTCGTTATGCGGCAGCAGGGATTCGATATCGCGCAGGATCTCGCGCGCCTGCTCCAACTGCACTGCTGGCAGTCGAGCCTTACGCACCAGGAAGTTCAGTGCGCGCTGGGTATCCATCAGACACAGACGTACCTTCCAGCCGATATCTTCCAGCTCCGCCAGGGTAGAAAGCGCTTCGTCGTACTCATCGCCCTGATGGCCTTCCATGATCACGCGGCTCAGCTTTTCGAGATCGCTGTAGATGTTTTCAATTTCATCCGCCAGCTGTTCGATTTTGGTTTCGAACAGGTCGAGCAAAAGCTCGAAGGCGTTGCCATCAACCATTTCCTGATTGCGGGCACGCATACGATACAGGCGGAACGCAGGCAGCTCGCGCTCGCGCAGGGTGAACAGGCGGCCTTCACGAATGGTGAATGCCACGGTGGAGTTCCCCGCGTGATCGTCGGCATCTTCAAAGAAGAAGAAGGAGTGAATGTGCAGGCCGTCTTCGTCTTCAAAAAAACGCGCCGAGGCCTCGATGTCTTCCAGTTCAGGACGTGTGGCGAGGTTTTGACCCAGTTCTGACTGTACGCGGTTTCGCTCTTCGTCGTCCGGCTCCACTAAATCCACCCAGACGGAAGTCGCCAGGTGTTTAATGTCATCAGACTCAAGACGCGTTAAGCGGTTGTTTTCCAGTTGAAATGCGCTCAGCATGACCGGGACTCCCAATACAAAAAATGAATCGGACGGTACGTTGGGCACACAGAAACTATCGGGGTTTCAGACCATTAAGCCTGACTCAGAGCGACGGGATTAGAACAGGTCGCTGACAACCGCTAAGGCCATCAGCATAGGGTGATAGCCTTAGGAGTTGTTCCTGGATGGCAGGAAATTGAGCCAGCATCTACTGGGTGTGTCCAAGGTATCAGTCCTCTTAGCGTAATCGTGCGCGCATGTTACGCCAGCCTAAATGCAGCGTCAACAAACAGCGGATCGCCAGAAGGTTTTTCCCACCCTCTGGCGTATAAGACTAGCAGAACGTTAAAATTTTATTATGAATTTCTTAAAGTTACACGGTTTCCAGCCGGGCATAGGCGGCCACCAGCCATTTGATCCCCTGCCCCTGGAAGGCCACCTGCAAACGGCTGTGTTCACCGCTGCCTTCCAGATTCACAATGGTCCCTTCGCCAAATTTCGGGTGACGAACGCGCTGGCCCAGTTTGTAGCCGGTGTCGTTTTCCGCCATCGGCGTGCCCATGCGCTGATGATTCACCGGGCGGCTCACGGTAGCGCGCAGGCGCACTTCCTCCACGCAGGCTTCCGGCAGCTCGCCGATAAAGCGCGACGGGCGGTGATAAACCTCTTTGCCGTACAGACGACGGGTTTCCGCGTAGGTCAGCGTCAGCTTCTGCATCGCACGAGTTACGCCCACGTAGGCCAGGCGGCGCTCCTCTTCCAGACGACCACCCTCGTCGAGCGACATCTGGCTTGGGAACATGCCCTCTTCCATACCGACAATAAACACCTGCGGGAACTCCAGCCCTTTGGCGGAGTGCAAAGTCATCAGTTGGACCGCATCCTGCCAGGTGTCTGCCTGCCCTTCGCCCGCTTCCAGCGCCGCGTGGGAGAGGAACGCCTGCAGCGGCATTAAGTCTTCTTCTTCGTCGTTGTAGCTGAACTGGCGCGTTGCCGTCACCAGTTCCTCTAAGTTTTCGATACGCGTCTGGCCTTTCTCGCCCTTTTCCTGTTCGTACATGATGAACAGGCCGGAGTCTTTGATTACCCGGTCGGTCTGGACGTGCAGCGGCATATCCACCGTTTCCTGCGCCAGGGCGTCAATCAGTTCCATAAAGCGCTGCAAAGCGCTGGCAGCGCGCCCGGCGAGCGCTTTCTCTTTCAGCAGCTCACGACAGGCTTGCCACATGGTCAACTGGCGGTCACGGGAGGTCTGACGCACCACGTCGAGCGTGCGATCGCCTATCCCGCGCGTTGGCGTATTCACCACGCGCTCGAACGCCGCGTCGTCGTTGCGATTAGCGATCAAACGCAGGTAGGAAAGCGCATCTTTGATTTCCTGGCGTTCGAAGAAGCGCATCCCGCCATAAATGCGGTACGGCATGCTGACCTGCAGCAGGGCTTCTTCCAGCACGCGCGACTGGGCGTTGCTGCGATAGAGAATGGCGCACTGCTCAAGCGCGCCGCCATTGTCCTGCCAGGTTTTAATGCGGTTGACCACGAAGCGCGCTTCGTCGAGCTCGTTGAACGCGCAGTAGAGGGAAATCGGTTCGCCGTCGACGCCATCGGTCCACAGCTTTTTACCCAGACGCCCGTTGTTGTTTTCAATCAGGGCGTTAGCAGCGCTGAGGATATTGCTGGTCGAGCGATAGTTCTGCTCCAGACGGATAGTCTCCGCCCCCGGGAAATCGTTGAGGAAGCGCTGGATGTTTTCCACCTGCGCCCCGCGCCAGCCGTAGATCGACTGATCGTCATCGCCAACGATCATCACCTTGCCGGTATCGCCCGCCAGCATGCGGATCCACGCGTACTGAATGTTGTTGGTATCCTGGAATTCGTCGACCAGGATATTGGTGAAGCGCTCGCGGTAGTGCTGCAGGATATGCGGCTTATTGAGCCACAGCTCGTGTGCTCGCAGCAGCAGCTCGGCGAAGTCGACCAGTCCGGCGCGATCGCAGGCTTCCTGGTAGGCCTTGTAAATACTTTGCCAGGTCTGCTCAACCGGGTTGCCGAAGCTTTGAATATGGTGCGGACGCAGCCCTTCATCTTTCTGACCGTTGATGTACCACATCGCCTGACGCGCGGGCCACTGCTTCTCGTCGAGGTTCATCGCCTTCATCAGGCGTTTCAGCAGACGCAGCTGATCTTCGCTGTCGAGGATCTGGAAATCCTGCGGCAGGTTGGCATCAAGGTGATGCGCACGCAGCAGGCGATGCGCCAGACCGTGGAAAGTGCCGACCCACATGCCGCCCTGGCTGGAGCCCATCAGCTGAGCGATACGATGGCGCATTTCTGCCGCCGCTTTGTTGGTAAACGTCACCGCCATAATCGAGTACGGTGAGCAATTTTCCACGCTTTGCAGCCAGGCGATGCGATGAACCAGTACGCGCGTCTTACCACTGCCCGCCCCTGCCAGGATCAGCAGGTTGGTGCGCTTTGCCGCCACGGCTTCACGCTGTTTGTCATTGAGGCTGTCTAGCAGGTAAGAAACGTCCATTGGCACCGCCGGAGAAAGTCGGGGTTCCGCGAACCCCTGGAAATTTATACAGAGTTGCTGGTGATTATATCAGCGTGGTGAGGGATGCCAACCGTGAAATTTCGAGGTGTGGCAACAGGCGGCTGTCGGCAATCTGCATTAAGTCGCCGTCGTACGGGTTGATCCAGCAGGCCTGCATCCCGCAGCGGATAGCGCCGGCTACGTCCGTCGTCAGGTCATCACCGACGTGCAGGATCTGCTCGAGCGGCACGTTCAGACGTTCAGCCGCCAGATGGTACATGTCGCTGAACGGTTTGGAGCGCCCGTCCGGACCGGCGCGCAGGACAAATTCAAAATACTGATTCAGGCCAAACAGCTCCGGCTGGGCGTTACCGTTGGTGATTGCCACCAGCGGCCATTTCTCCGCCAGTTTCGCCAGCGTTTCGTGGGTTTCCTCTGGAACATCAATGGCGCTGCGCCATTTGGCGAAGTTCGCCATGGACGCGTTAGCGCCGGCAGCGGCCTCAGTGGTCGAGAGTCCGGCATCCAGCATGGCCTGTTCCACCGCGCGGCGACGCCATTCGGTGACATCATGGTAAATCTCAGGCTCAGCCTTGCGCAGCGCGTTACGCAGCTGCTGGAAATCACTGCTTTCAAGCTTGCTCAGCGCAGGATGGTAATTTTGTACAAACGCCAGCGACTCTTTTTCCGTGCGGCGAATCACCTGACGGTTATCGTAAAGCGTGTCGTCGAGATCGAACGTCAGGGCAGCAATCTGGCCCAATGGACGGTAAAAACGCATTATTTCCCCCGTTTTGCGCGTGGATGCGCTTTGTCGTACACCGAAGCAAGGTGTTGAAAATCAAGATGGGTATAGATTTGGGTGGTGGAGAGATTGGCGTGGCCTAATAGCTCCTGTACGCCTCGCAGGTCGCCGCTGGATTCCAGCATGTGCGTCGCAAACGAGTGGCGCAGCTTGTGTGGATTGACGTGACTGTTCAGCCCCTGCCTGATGCCCCACTCTGCAAAGCGCTTTTGCACATTGCGCGCTGAAATTCGCTTACCGAGCTTCGACAGGAACAGCGCATCCTCTTCAGCGCCAAACAGGCCGCGTAAATCAAGCCAGTGCTCAATCCACAGCACCGCGTTACGCCCAATGGGCAGGCGACGCTCTTTGCTGCCTTTGCCCATCACCCATACTTCACCCGATTCCAGATCGAGATGCTTAAGATCCAGCCCGACCAGTTCTGAAAGACGCAGTCCTGCGCCGTACATTACTTCGAGCATCGCCCGGTCGCGTACCGCCAGCGGATCGTTGAGATCGATATCCAGCAGGCGGTTCACATCGTCCACATCGATATTTTTCGGCAGATGACGCGGCGCTTTCGGCGCGGAAACGGCTTTCGCCGGATTAGCCGGTAATTCGCCCTGGCTCACCAGCCAGTCGAAGAAACTGCGCAGCGCAGAGAGCCGCAGTGCGAGGCTGGTTGGGCTTAATCCTTTACGACGACTGCGAACGGCAAAACTTCGCACGCGACTAACGTCACATTGCTGCCAGCTTTGCACGCCGGTTTCTTCGGCAAAAGCAATGATGGCATCAAGCTGACGTTCGTAGTTGATGAGAGTGATGGGGCTGAGCTGACGTTCTACGCCGAGGTAGCGCAAAAAACGCTCGATGGGCGCTTTCAGCGGGGAGCCGGTCATACGCGCTCGACCCAGCGCTCCAGCAGGCCCGGCAACAGCAGGGAAATTTCCTGCAGCAGATGCGTGCCCTGCCCGGCATGGTAGTGGTGCGCATCGCGGCTGCTGAACAGCACCACGCCGAGATCGCCGTCGCTGCCCAGCATCGACATCGCCACCGAGCCGATGGCTTTGGCTTCTGGCATCACCACCAGCAATTCAGGACCATTCAGGGAGCCGAGATAGTGCCGCTCCTGGCCGAGTCGCTGAATGCGGATCGGTTCGAAGGCCTGGCGTGACAGAGCCAGTTGGGTAAATTTGGACGGTGCGCCGATGCGCCAGCGGTCGGCAAACAGCCGTACCGAGGCACCTGCAAGGCCCAGCTCGCGAGCCCAGCGATGAAAGCGATTCAGCATATCATCGAGGCTTTCTGCCGCCGCGAGCCGCGTTTGCAGCTGCAACAGGCGATAGAACAGGCTTTCGTTAGCCATCGCCTGTTCCATCAGCTGGGACATGTTCTCTTCCAGCGCCGAAATGTGGTTTCTTGCCCGCGCCATGTGCCATTCGACCAGCGACACCGTGCCTCGAACCGGATGCGGGATGCGCATCTGTTCAACCACCGACGCATTGCGGATAAAGAATTCAGGATGTTGCATCAGATAGTCCACCACCGCGCGATCGTCCAGCGCGTGAAGCTCCGTCTGCTGCTCTTCCCCTGTCTGTTTCATAGATGAATAAATCCGTCGTAGACGTGTGCCGCAGGGCCAGTCATAAACAGCGGTTGGCCCTCTCCTTTCCAGGCGATATCAAGACGCCCGCCTGGCAGTTCCACGCGTACCTCTTCGTCCAGCAGTCCTTGCTGAATGCCCACCGCTACTGCAGCACAAGCGCCGCTGCCGCAGGCACGGGTTTCACCGGCACCGCGTTCGTAAACGCGTAAGCGGATATGGTCGCGTTTGACCACCTGCATAAAGCCGATGTTGGCTCGCTCCGGAAAACGTTCATGGCTTTCCATCACCGGGCCTAATGTTTCCACCGCGGCGGTATCCACATCATCGACTTGAATAACGCAGTGCGGGTTACCCATTGAGACTACGCCGCACAATATTGTCTGTTCTGCCGCACGCATAATATAGGTCTTTTCCGCTTTGTTTGCGCGGAACGGGACCTGCGAAGGATCGAAGTTGGGCTGGCCCATGTTCACCCGAACCAGCTCGTCATCCGTCACGCTTAATATCATACGGCCGTTGGCCGTACTGACGCGGATATCACGTTTATTGGTCAGGCCTTTGATGCGAACAAAGCGGGCAAAACAGCGCGCGCCGTTGCCACACTGAGAGACCTCACTGCCGTCGGCGTTGAAAATACGGTAGTGGAAATCCAAATCGGGATCGTACGGCGGTTCAACCACCAGCAGCTGATCGAACCCCACACCCAGATGCCTGTCCGCCAGACGGCGGATAAGCTCCGGGGAAAAGAACACGTTCTGCGTTACCGCATCAACGACCATAAAGTCGTTGCCAAGGCCGTGCATTTTAGAGAACTGCATCATCAACTCCATCCACGCAGAAACAACGACTGAGAATTAGTAGTTAACCTGAGTCGGGCCACCGTTGTCACCGCGGTCGTTGCGGGTCGGTTCAGTGCTCTGTATGCCAGGGTCGACCGGTTTGGTTGGCGGTGCCGCGGTTTTATCTGCCGGCGGGAAGTAAAGCGGCCCTTTCAGACCACAGCCCGTCAGGGTGAACAGCGCAGCCAAAAGGACCAACGGTCCGAAAATGTTCTTCATTCTATAGTGCCTGTAGTTGATGCTTTCTGCTTTCTATCATCGCAGGAGAAGACGTAAAAGCAAGCGTTTAGCGATATACTGTCGCCATCACGCAATAATGGGAAAAAAAATGAACGACAGTGAATTCCATCGCCTTGCCGACACACTTTGGCTCACGATTGAAGAGCGTCTCGACGACTGGGACGGCGACAGCGATATCGATTGTGAAATCAACGGTGGCGTGCTGACGCTCAGTTTTGAAAACGGCAGCAAAATCATTATTAACCGCCAGGAGCCGCTGCATCAGGTGTGGCTGGCGACCAAACAGGGCGGCTACCACTTCTCGTTAAAAGAAGACCAATGGGTCTGCGACCGCAGCGGCGAAGAGTTCTGGAATTTACTTGAGCAGGCCGCCACTCAGCAGGCAGGCGAAGAAGTGAGTTTCCGGGATTAATCAGGACTGCCGGATGCGGTGTGAACACCTTATCCGGCCTACAAGAACCGTCCTGCAAGCCGGATAAGCGAAGCGCATCCGGCACAGACATTCAGGAGAAATACTGCTGCAACAGCGGTGCGGCGGCGTCCTGATTGGCAGGCGTAACGGGCGCAATGGCCTGAGTACGGAACGGGATCACCTGAGCGCGGTTATCGGTTTTCACAATCTGATAGAACTGCGGCAGGTTGAAGTTGATAAAGCTTGAGCCGTAGGTGAAGCGGTCATGCGATGACGAGTAGAAGCGGCTGACGTCGCGCACCAGCTCCTCTTTGCTGCCTTCGCAGTGGTGATACACCTCTGCCCGGTTGCTTTCATCAAGAATGTAGATGTTAAAGCCGTTGTCATCGCTGGTGTCTTCGAAGAAGAACTGGATGATCCCTTCACTGGCAAAGCCATCGACCACCGACGGCAGTTTCACCTGGTTGGTTTCCACCTGCACTGACAGGCCGTGCAGTTTGTTGTGGGAAATTGCGCCGTAGAATTCAATCGCGTTTTCCAGCTTCTGCACGGAAACATTCAAACGTTCGAAGAACAGGCCCCAGGTTTGTCCCGCCACGCGCAGCGCTTTAAAGCGCCCGGTTTCCTGACGGGTACTGGAAAGGCGCAAATCAATACATTCCGATACCAGCTGCTGTACGCGGGTGCGGATCAGGCCACGCAAATGCTGGCTGTAGCAGAACACTTCAACACTGTCCGGCGGCGCGGCATCCTGGTGCATTTTGCCGAGGATGGTTTTCAGCGCTTCAATCATCGCCTGCTCACCGTTGAAATGCAGCGTACGCACTTCGTTCCACGAGTTGCGGTACAGCAGATCCACGCTGCCCACCAGGCAATTCTGCTCTTCGCCAAAGCTGAACACGTCGAGTTTACGGAAATCGAAGTGCACAACCTGATTGCGGAACGCTGTGGTCGGATCGTATTCCAGGTTGACGATAATCGCCAGATGACGAATTTCGCACGGGCTGTACAACGCTTTTGGCGTAGGTGCCGGCAGGCGCAGCGGGAAGTGATGGGAGACGTCGGCCACCATCTCCTGCAGCTTCGCCAGATCGGCCACGCCGTTGCCTTTAATAAACAGGCGGGTACGCGAAGTCAGCAGACCGTTAAACCACGCCCAGGCCACCAGCTTATTCAGGTAACGGTTATATTCCAGCGGCTGATGACTGACTATCGATTCCATGTTCGGCGCACGGTTATACAGATACCAGCCTGTACGGTTGGCACGGCCCGGCGGCACATGGATGAAGGTCAGGTTCGGTTCTGAGAGATCCGGAGAAATTTGCGGGTTGACCAGCGTCACTTTGCCCGGCAGCGCTTCAAAAGCTGCGTATAGTTTGCGGGTCAGCACGCCGATGTCCTGCGGGCTGGCGGAAACGCTCAGGTTGTTGCGGCGGGCGAAGCGGATCAGATTACGATAGCTCTGCATCATCGCATCGAGCAGCTCGTTGTGCGCTTTGCGCACTTCATCAATTTTCCAGTTCGCGCGATTATCGAGAATGGCCAGGCGCTCTTCGCTCCAGCCCCACTCTTTCACCAGCTGGCCGACCACTTCGCGTCGCCAGCCCACGCAGGCGCGCTCGCGGCTGAGTTTTTCGCAGACTTTCAGATAGAAACAGCGACGCACCAGATCCAGGCGGGTGGTGTCGTCAATGGCCAGCAGATAATTGGTGACGCGCTCCAGCATCATGCAGTACGGGTCGAGACCGAAAGAAACGATCTCGCCGTCGTGCAAACGCTGTTTGATGTCTTTTGCCAGCAGGCTGGTGTTGGGATATTCCCAGGAATAGGCTTCGAGCAGCAGGGTTTTCAGCACGGCCTTGTAGGGCGAATCGATGCTTTTATACAGCTGCCACAGACTGGCGCCGAAGTACTCTTCAGCGGAGAGCGAGCTCATCCCGCCGAGATCGAGCCATTCGTTTGGCGTGAGTACGCCCTGCGCATAGAGCTTCATGACGTAGTCGTCGTAATGCTCTTCTTCTTCGCACGGCACCATATTCCACAGAATACGCTTACCGGCCAGGCGCACGGCGGTACGATAAAATTCGTCGAGCAGCAAAATATGCTGCGTTGAGCCACAGTCTTCCCCACCCAGACTGCCGCTTTCGTTATGGCGGAAACGGTTTTCGTCGATCAGGAAGAAGCTGACTTCTACCCCCAGCGACGCAGCCCAGCTCTCCAGCAGGCTGCATTTACGCTGCAGCAGCTGACGCTCTTCGTTATCCAGCCACGCCTGATGGCAAACCCAGATATCGAGATCGGAAGAACAGCTTTGACCTACCGATGAGGTACTGCCCATAGAGTAAACGCCGGTGATCGGCAGTTCGCCCTTGGCCGTCGCCTGCGGCGGCATACCGCGATGCAGTTCGAGTTCGTCGAGGTAGTGACGTTGGGTTTCATCAGGCGTGTAGAGGCAGATGCCTTTGGGAACATTACCGTCAAGGTAACCCGGCATCAGCGGATGATGATAGTGAAGCAATGTCGGCAGTAGACTGTAGACCTGCTGAAAAGCGGGCCCCATGGCAGCAAGCGCGCGATCCACACGCAATTGATTGATGGCATCCAGTCTCTGTTTCAGTGTCTCAATATAGAGGTACAAGACATATCGCCTGATGTTAAAACCCGATGTGCCGCATAGGCCACGGGGTTTTTTAGAATTTCAACAAGAACCGCTACCGTTTGTCGCCATAAGCGTGGGTGGTGCGGGCTAACAAACGGTTTAAAACGTGATCAATTTAACACCTTGCCGTTTGACCGTAAAGAAAGTTGCGCTACAGATAAGTTTAGCACCGTTTAAGGGCTGTAAAATCTTCAACACGCCCGCATCGGCTGATTTATGGATTTTCAGAAAAACTCGAAAACTAACATCCTTATAGCAACAATGTTAGGATGGCTGGCGGACGATAACGACGGTAACAAGCATGTTAGACAAAGTTTTAAGAATTGCCACACGGCAAAGTCCCCTTGCGTTATGGCAGGCACATTATGTGAAAGACCGCCTGATGGCGTGCCATCCCGGGCTTCAGGTTGAGCTGGTGCCGATGGTGACGCGGGGCGATGTGATCCTCGATACGCCGCTGGCGAAAGTGGGCGGAAAAGGGCTTTTTGTCAAAGAGCTGGAGCTCGCGCTGCTGGAAAACCGCGCCGATATCGCCGTGCATTCAATGAAGGATGTGCCCGTGGATTTCCCGGCGGGATTAGGGCTGACGACCATTTGCGAACGTGAAGATCCGCGTGATGCGTTCGTCTCTAATCACTATGAATCCCTTGATGCGTTGCCAGCTGGCAGCGTGGTTGGCACGTCAAGTTTACGCCGCCAGTGCCAGATTGCCGCCGAAAGACCGGACTTAGAGATCCGCTCCCTGCGCGGTAACGTCGGCACGCGCCTGAGCAAGCTGGATAACGGCGATTACGACGCTATTATTCTGGCTGTTGCCGGGCTCAAGCGTCTGGGCCTCGAATCCCGAATTCGCCTTGCGCTCTCCCCTGAACAATCTTTACCTGCCGTTGGCCAGGGTGCGGTCGGCATTGAGTGCCGTCTGGATGACGATTTCACTCGTGAGCTGCTTGCACCGCTGAACCATACGGACACCGCCGTACGCGTTATCGCCGAGCGTGCGATGAATACTCGTCTCGAAGGTGGCTGCCAGGTTCCTATTGGCAGCTATGCTGAATTAAGCAACGGTGAAATCTGGTTACGCGCGCTGGTCGGCGCGCCAGACGGCAGCCAGATGGTGCGCGGCGAACGCCGTGGCCCTGCCGCAGATGCCGAAAAACTTGGTATTTCACTGGCCGAAGAGCTGCTCGACAACGGCGCTCGTGAAATTCTCGCAGAAGTGTACAACGGAGAAGCTCCTGAATGAGTATTCTGGTCACTCGCCCCTCTCCTCAGGGAGAAGAACTGGTCAGCCGCCTGCGCGCGCTGGGGCGAGAGGCCTGGAGCTTTCCACTGATTGAATTTTCCCCCGGTCGCGAGCTGCTTCAGCTACCGGAACGTCTGGCCGCATTAGGCGAAAATGATCTGCTTTTTGCCCTGTCGCAGCACGCGGTGGAATTCGCCGATGCGCAGCTGCAACAGCAGCACCAACGGTGGCCGCAGGCACCGGGCTACTTCGCCATCGGCCGCACGACGGCGCTGGCCTTACATAAAGTCAGCCATCGCGAAGTTCGCTACCCGCTGGATCGGGAAATCAGCGAAGTCTTGCTACAATTACCTGAATTACAAAACATTGCCGGCAAGAATGCGCTGATTTTGCGCGGGAATGGCGGGCGGGAATATCTGGGCGAAACCTTGCTCAGCCGGGGAGCGAACATCACATTTTGTGAATGTTATCAACGCAGTAACCGTCACTACGACGGTGCTGAAGAGGCCATGCGCTGGCAATCACGCGGCGTCACCACGCTGGTGGTGACCAGCGGCGAAATGCTACAACAGCTTTGGTCGCTGATCCCCGAATGGTATCGCGACAGTTGGCTGTTACATTGCGAGGTGCTGCTGGTCAGCGAGCGCCTTGCCCTTCAGGCTCGGGAGCTGGGCTGGCGGAATATCAGGATAGCCGATGGCGCGGACAACGATGCGCTGCTGCGTGCTTTACAATAACTCTCAACATTGGAAGCCATAATGACGGAACAAAAAGAGAACTCCGCCGTGGTTGAAGAGACCAGGGAGGCCGTGGATATCACGCCACAGCCGGAGAATGCTGAAAAGAAAAGCGCTGAGAAAAAAAGCGGCAGCAGTAAAACCCCGCTGATCCTGAGCGTGGTGGCGATCGCCATCGCTTTGGCCGCAGGCGTGAGCCTGTACGGCGTAGTGAAACAGCAGGGTGCCAATCAAACCACCGCCAGCGACGCGTTAGTCAATCAGCTCACCGCGCTGCAAAAGGCGCAAGAATCACAGAAAAGTGAGCTGGAAGGCGTGATTAAACAGCAGGCCGATCAGCTGGCTGCCGCTAAGCATCAGCAGGATGCGCTGAACAAACAGCTCGATGAGCTGCAGCAAAAAGTCGCCACCATTTCCGGCAGCGATGCCAAAACCTGGCTGCTGGCGCAGGCTGATTTTCTCGTCAAGCTGGCAGGCCGTAAGCTGTGGAGCGATCAGGACGTAACCACTGCCGCAGCTCTGTTGAAAAGCGCAGATGCCAGCCTGGCCGATATGAACGACCCGAGCCTGATTGGCGCTCGTCGTGCGATCACCGATGATATCGCCAGCCTGTCTGGCGTAGCCCAGGTGGACTACGACGGCATTATTCTGAAGGTCAATCAGCTCTCCAACCAGATTGATAACCTCCGTCTGGCCGACAACAACGATGACGACTCCCCGATGGACAGCGACGACACCGAGCTTTCCAGTTCTCTGAGCGAGTGGCGCGTCAATCTGCAAAAGAGCTGGCAGAACTTTATGGACAGCTTCATTACCATTCGCCGTCGTGATGAAACAGCCGTGCCGCTGCTCGCGCCGAATCAGGATGTTTATCTGCGTGAAAACATTCGCTCCCGCCTGTTAGTGGCGGCTCAGGCCGTACCGCGTCATCAGGAACAAACCTACAAACAGGCGCTGGATAACGTCTCGACGTGGGTGCGTGCGTACTACGACACCGATGATGCCACCACCAAAGCGTTCCTTGATGAGCTGGACAAGCTGAGCCAGCAAAACATCAATATGGACGTGCCGGATACCCTGCAAAGCCAGGCGATTCTGGAAAAGCTGATGCAGACTCGCGTGCGCAATCTGCTGGCGCAGCCGTCCGTTGCGGCGACAGCCACTGAGGCAGCTCCTCAGGCTGAAACGCCAGCTGCCGCCGCCACGCAGGGAGAATAAGCATGATCAAAGTGTTACTGCTTTTCGCATTGCTGATTGCCGGGATCGTCGTCGGCCCGATCGTTGCGGGCCACCAGGGCTACGTGTTGATCCAGACCGATAACTACAATATCGAAACCAGCGTGACCGGCCTTGTGATCATTCTGATCCTGACGATGGTGGTGCTGTTTGCTATTGAATGGCTGCTGCGCCGTATTTTCCGCACCGGTGCCCACACCCGCGGATGGTTCGTGGGTCGTAAGCGTCGCCGTGCCCGTAAGCAGACCGAACAAGCGCTGCTGAAGCTTGCCGAAGGTGATTACCAGCAGGTTGAGAAGCTGATGGCAAAGAATGCCGATCATGCTGAACAGCCGGTGGTGAACTATCTGCTTGCTGCCGAAGCTGCGCAGCAACGCGGCGATGAGATGCGTGCAAACCAGCATCTGGAACGCGCTGCCGAAAACGCCGGCAACGATCTGATCCCGGTGGAAATCACCCGCGTTCGTTTGCAGCTCGCCCGTAATGAAGATCACGCGGCGCGCCACGGCGTGGATAAACTGCTGGAGATCGCTCCGCGCCACCCGGAAGTACTGCGTCTGGCGGAACAGGCGTATATCCGCACCGGCGCGTGGAGTTCACTGCTCGACATTCTTCCTTCAATGGCGAAAGCCAACGTCAGCGATGAAGCTCATCGTAACGCTCTTGAACAGCAGGCGTGGATTGGCCTGATGGATCAGGCTCGTGCCAACGAGGGCAGCGATGGCCTGCGTGAATGGTGGAAGAACCAAAGCCGCAAAACGCGCCAACAGGTGGCGCTGCAGGTGGCAATGGCGGATCACCTTATCGAATGTGACGATCATGACACCGCACAACAGGTCATCATTGATGGCCTGAAACGCCAGTATGACGATCGTCTGCTGTTGCCGATTCCACGCATGAAAACCAGCAATCCGGAGCAGCTGGAAAAGGTCCTGCGCCAGCAAATCAAAAGCGTCGGCGATCGCCCACTGCTGTGGAGCACCCTTGGCCAGTCGCTGATGAAACACGGCGAATGGCAGGAAGCTACCGTGGCGTTCCGTGCCGCGCTGAAGCAGCGTCCGGATGCCTTTGACTACGCGTGGCTTGCCGATGCGCTGGACAGGCTGCATCAGCCGGAAGAAGCCGCAGCAATGCGCCGCGACGGGCTGCTGCTGACACTGCAAAACAACCCGCCATCCTGAGCGGATTGATGTTCGTCACAAGGGGCCCTTCGGCCCCTTTCTTTTTTTAAGACCCTGTGCCAGAGTTTCTGCTCTGACTTTGCACGGATTTTCCAATGTAACGACTCTTCAGCACTGACCGTTTTTTCACTCACGCGCAACGCCGCGTGGATAAGGTATTGCTGGAGATCGTCTCTCATGAATTCTCTGTTGTTTGCGCTATTACGCGCACTGCGCAGTCACGCCTGGCTGCGCCTGATGGCCCTCGCCTTTATTATTTCTTCGCTGGGCAATGGTCTGACGCAGGTGGTGGTTTTTGGTCAGCTCCTGCGCTGGCAGGCCGCCCCGGAAGTGCTAACCTTCGCCTGGCTGCTAGCCACCGTTCCCGGCTTCATTGGTAGTCTTATTGGAGAAAAACTCTGCCACAGCCAGCCGCCGTTACGCCTGCTGTTGCTGTACGAATTACTGGGGCTGGCGGCACTGATGCTACCGTGGCAGGGCTTGCAGCATCACAATATTCCCCTGCTGCTCAGTGTTCAGTCCGTGGAGGCTTTACTTGGCGGTATGTCATGGCCTGCACTGGCATTGACGTTCAAACGCGGGCTAACGACGGAAGAGCTTCCGGCCGCTACGGCAATGGAAAATATGATTTTTGCCTCGCAGGTTTTGCTGGGCACGGGCGTGGGTGTGCTGTTGTTTGAGCGCTGTAGTCCTGAACGGCTGCTGATGGTCGATGCTGTAAGCTTTGTTGGGGCATCGGCCCTGTTATGGCTGACGCTAAGGCGCACTCAAATCAGCGCAGAACCTGTTCAACATCAGGGATCAAAGCCGCTACGCTGGACCAGCCTTAATCCAGCACAGAAGCGGAGCCTGCTGCTGCTTCCTTCGCTGGCGGCCGTTGGTGCTCCGGCGATGGCTTTGTTGCCCGCACTGGCGCAACAGCTTCAGCCGGAGAATACGACAGCGCTGGCGCTCCCGCTGCTGTTCAGCCGCAGCCTGGGCCAGCTTTGCGGACCGCTGTTGCTAAACAGCCACCGGATGCCGGAGTACACCCGGCGCAACACTCTGTTGCTCGGGTGTCTGGCGATCTTTTTAATTTCCTACACTCTGATCCCCGTGCTGGCACACTCTATGGCGGTGGCACTGGCGGCAATATTTACCGCTCATCTGGCTTCAAATATTGTTTTCGCCCTGGGAACCTTCAGCGTACTGCATCAGTTTCCGGAGCAGCATATTTCCAGCGCCAGCGCCAAAGCCATGCGCTGGCAAACACTGTCAGCCACTTTCGTCACCTTAATGAGCGTGCTTTTGACCGCTCACTTCAGTGCTATTCAGACGCTGTGGTGCGTATCCCTCAGCGCATTATTTGGCGTCACCGTGGTTTTATTCCGCTATCGAAACTAAACCGGTCATTCTGCCCATAAAAAAACGCCTGCTCCGGAAACCGGGGCAGGCGTTAAACAGGTCTGTTTGACAACAATTGGTGCTTCACTCAACGTTATGTCCATGGTGTCTGATGAGGCCGAAGCGACATCTGTCGGTGGACGATAAGCACCGTAAACGGCTCTGCATCATTCCGGGGTTTATGAGGCGATAAACGCGAACATAAGAAGTGGAATGAGCATCTACCCGGATATTATTGCACACGTCATGCCATTTCTGCACCCCTGATTATGGGGGTATTTCCTTTTTTAGGAATAGATGAGATGTCGCCTGACTGCGACGTAAAAAAGGTGAAAATGAGGATCAACTTAAAATCAGTCAATTAAATGTCGCCATCTGGAGACATATTTTTTCAGAAGCTGTGGAAATCGTTGGAGGTTATTTTTTCAGGCAGAATGGCTGAATTCAGAATAGAAAAAACCCCGCCGAAGCGGGGTTCAAAATTGGTCGGCGAGAGAGGATTCGAACCTCCGACCCACTGGTCCCAAACCAGTTGCGCTACCAAGCTGCGCTACTCGCCGATGTACTGCTTTTTGAATTTTTCGTTCAATTCTTTAGAGAGAAGTGGTGCGAGGGGGGGGACTCGAACCCCCACATCCTAAGGACACTAACACCTGAAGCTAGCGCGTCTACCAATTCCGCCACCTTCGCAATGCCACAAAACTCTTTAAATTAATGGGGTGGCTAATGGGATTCGAACCCACGACAACTGGAATCACAATCCAGGGCTCTACCAACTGAGCTATAGCCACCACTGAAATCTTTTCTACGCGGTTAATTAACCACCGCAGCTCCAGCACCGGGTTAATGGTGCGCCCGACAGGATTCGAACCTGAGACCTCTGCCTCCGGAGGGCAGCGCTCTATCCAGCTGAGCTACGGGCGCTTAGCGCCGTTGCGGGGTCGGATAATACGGACTTCCCCCCCCGCTGTCTAGTGCCTTTTTAAATAAAATGTTTGTTTGGTTATGCTTTGTGCGTTTTGTCGCTTATTCCGACAATTCTCGCGGATCTACCGGGCGATGCAACCCTAAAATCTTATACAGCACAGTCACTATCGCCAGGAAAAGGATCCCGACAATCAGCGACAAGCGGGTGTCTTCGTTGAATCCCATCCCGATAAGCACACAAATCAGGAAAGCCATCGTCAGCCAGTTCGCCCACGGGAAAAGCACCGAGCGGAACGGGTGGCTCGCCATAGCCTGCTTATGCGCATCACGGAAGCGCAGTTGGCTAATCAGGATCACAAACCACGGCACCATTCCCGGCAGGACGCTGGCGCTGTAAACGTAGACGAAAACACGCTGCGGATTGGGAATGATGTAGTTCAGGCAGGAGCCGAGCAGCAGAATGGCAATGGAAACCGCAACGCCCATCACCGGCACGCCATGACGGGAGACTTTGGCCATCGACGAAGGCAGCTGGCGATTGTTTGCCAGCGCGTAGAGCATGCGCCCGCAGCTATACATCCCGCTGTTACAACCAGAAAGCGCTGCGGTCAGCACCACAAAGTTGATGATCCCGGCGGCTGCCGTGATGCCAATTTTCGCGAAGGTCAGCACAAACGGGCTGCCATTACTGCCGATATCGTTCCACGGGAAGATAGTGACGATAACGAAAATCGCCCCAACGTAGAAAATCAGGATCCGCCACAGCACTTTGCCCACTGCGCTACGCAGGGTGACCTGAGGATTCTTGGCTTCACCCGCGGTGATCCCAATCAGTTCCACGCCCTGATAGGACGCCACCACGATGCAAAGCGCGGTCAGGAAGCCTTTCCAGCCTCCGGCAAAGAAACCGCCATGTGCGGTCAGGTTGTCAAAGCCAATGGCGTGTCCACCGTTGCCGAAGCCAAAGAAAATCACTCCGAGCCCGACCACAATCATCACGATAATGGTGGTGACCTTGATCATCGCAAACCAGAATTCCAGCTCGCCGTACAAACGCACGGCGGCAAGGTTGGCCAGCGCCACCAGCGCCACGGCTATCAGTGCGGGTATCCACTGCGCCATCTCCGGGAACCAGAACTGGACGTAAACCCCAATCGCGGTGATCTCCGAAATCCCCACGGCCATCCACATAAACCAGTAAGACCATGCGGTCAGGTAGCCGAAAAAGGGACTCATGTAGCGGTGAGCGTAGACGGCGAACGAGCCGGTGACGGGCTCAAGGAACAGCATTTCGCCCATCGATCTCATGATAAAGAAAACAAACAACCCGGCGATAATATAGGCCAGCAGGACTGACGGACCGGCCCACTTCAGGGTGCTGGCAGAGCCCATAAACAGGCCCACGCCGATGGTGCCGCCAAGGGCAATTAATTCGATGTGACGCGCTTCCAGCCCTCGCTGTAGCGCTGGTTCTTTCTCAGCCATAGATCCTCGTGTATTTGCATTATTCCGGTCGATGCCGGTTATTGTTATGAACAGAATGTACTGCGGTGCAACGCCTGCGGCAGACAAAATGCAGGGCGTTTAAGGGTGCGCATGGTTAAATAAAATGCGCGAAATGGCAAACAAAGTATTAATTATGTGAATGTGTTGCACAATAAACGCGCAACACATTTTTCAGAGAGAGGAACTCAGAGGTTGCCGGTGTAATGCCAGCGGAGGTAGCGCAGCAGGCGAAGCTGCCGGGTGATACGGCTTGGCTGAGATAACAAACGATAGAGCCACTCCAGCCCCAGCGTTTGCCAAATTTTCGGCGCGCGTTTCACATGCCCGGTAAACACGTCGTAGGTTCCACCTACACCCATGTACAGCGCATGTGGATGAACTTCACGGCAATCGCGCATAAAGATTTCCTGCTTCGGCGATCCCATGGCAACGGTGACAATCGACGCGCCGCTGGCATGAATACGAGCAAACAAAGCCGGCCGATCTTCCGCTTTGAAGTAGCCGTCCTGACTGCCAACAATGTTGACGTTCCACTGCTTGCGCAGACGAGTTTCAGTCTCCCTCAGAACATCGGGCTTGCCGCCGACCAGAAAAACAGGTGATCCCTCTTTTCCCGCACGAGCCATCAGGGCCTCCCACAGATCGGCGCCCGCCACCCGCGAAACATTCGCCTGCGGGTATTTCTTACGCACCGAACGCACCACGCTGATGCCATCGGCGTATTTGTATTCTGCAGCGTCAATCAGGGTACGAACTTCAGCGTTATCTTCTGCCGTCAGGACTTTCTCGGCGTTGATGGCCACCAGCGTACCCTGTTTCATTTCTCCACCGGCATACAGATAATCGAGCGCGTGCTGCATGTCGCGCCAGCCGATGAGCTGCAAACCACGTACTTTATAAAGCGGTGCAGCCGTTGATTCCGTCATGTGTTCCCTTATCAAACCAGAGGCTGCGGCTGTGGGCGCTTATGCACCAGACCAGCGCTGTCAAACAGCCAGTACAGGAGCTTCGCCACCAACAGGCACAGACCAAAAATTACCAGGAAAAAAACCACCCGCGAGACAAAGGAATCCAGCCCCTCACGAGCAAGCACAATCATGTTGAAGATAGCTCCAAAACAAAAACTGTGCAGAATGGCCGCTTTATAGCGGTTAGCTTCTTGGTTGCCCAGCTCGTACAGCCAGTCAAACCATTTAATAATCAAACCGACCACCACCGCGCCTGACGGGATAAACCATCCTCCGCCCATCACCACCAGCGAACCGATAAGCGTTGGGGAAATGGCGAGCCCGGAGTGATTATTCAGCACTTCCCAGGTGAAATAGTTGGCGGTATTGAGCACGATGCCCGGACGATCGGGCCACAGCCAGCTCGGGATAAACACGTAGAAATCGCGAACGATGGGAGCCAGCCCCTGAAAATCGATTTTGTCGTAGTTCTGCAAAAGCAGAGCCAGGTTTTCCCACGGCGAGAACGTGTCGCGGGTCAGATAGAGAAAAGTGTAAAACGCCTCGTCGCCGCTGACGCTCATTCCGTAGCGTTTCAGAGCCAGCCAGAACATGCCGACAATGCCTAATACCCCCGCCGCCGCCAGCATCCACAGCGAGATCCAGCCGCGAATGATGCCAATGAACAGGAAGATGGCAAAGGCGATGATGATGTTAGCTCGCGTCCCGCCCACAATCACGTAGGTCAGCAGACCGAACGCCACGGTGCTGATCAGAAAGAACATCCACGCTTTACTGTCCTGACGCAGGAAGTAAATCACCAGCATCGCCGGGATGAAGAAATAGAAAAAGCGCTTCAACGCCACGCCCGACACTTCGCTGGAGAAGATCTGGCTGTAGGAGTGCAGCTTAAACAGTAAAAAACCATTATGCATGAAGAAGATGCTGACGCTAACCAGCGCCACCAGCGCCAGCAGCATCCACGTCAGATGGGTTTCCACCCGATTCATGGTAAACAGTGGGCGGCGCTCAGCCTGAATACGCCTGGCCCGCAGCCGCGTTTTGTAGGTGACGTAATAGATGGCGTAGAAACAGACCGCTGACAGCAGCGCCTGCAGCAAAATTTCCGGAGGGGCAATCCCGACATCAAAACGGAACACCAGCGTCATCGACAGCGGGAAGCCGAAAAAGAACGTCAGCAAAAAGAGCAACGAGAAGAAGACGTTGAAGTTAAAGCGCACGCGACGAAATTCAAAGTACGTCAGCGTGGCGATAAACAACGATGAAAACAGCCAGACGATCAGCAGACCAGTAAACTGCATCAGGCTCATTGCGCTTCTCCTGCTGCGATGCGCAGCGCGCGGTGCCAGGGTTCCAGATAGTTCGGCCGGAAGAAGGCGATTTGCGTTTTATCCACGCTCGCCAACTGGCGCTGCGCTTCACGCACCACCGCCACATCCAGTTTATCTGAAGTAAACAGCACCGGGATGTGCTGCTCGGTCATATCCTGCCAGAACGGATTCTCGCGGTTGAGCACGCAAGGAATACCGGCCTGAATCAGCAGACACTGCGTGCCAATACCCTGCTGTCGGGGAAACAGGAAGTACCCTAAATCGCAATGGCGCAACAAATTCAGGTACTCATCAAACGCCAGTTTGTTTTCCAGGACCTGCAGATGCTCAGCGCGAAACAGGGCTGCACCCGCCGTGCGCACTTCACGAATGTATTCCTCATTATTAGCAGGATAGCCCATCGGCACCACTACCGTCACGGTATCGCCAAACTGCTGATGAATCGCTTTTAATGCCGCAACGTGATCGTTGCTGCGATCGCCTGAATTACCGACGAGGATTGTCAGCGCTTCCCCCTCGCGTGGCTCAGCGCCTAATGAGTTTAAGGATGGATCCATTCGCGTCGGGAAATAAAGCAGCTCACCTTTCACCTGGGGGTTTTTCCGGGCAAAAGTGTTTAAATCGCCTCGGGTTGCGAAGACGCGCCCCACTCGCCCCTGAGCCAGTCGGCGCAGAGGGTAGAACAGACGGAACTTCAGGCCAGCGGAAACCTCATACAGGTCCGCTCCCCAGATATGCCAGTTGAACTGATCCGGTTTGATGGCACCCGTCAGTAAGGCCAGCCACAGCCCAAAATTAAACTGTCCGTGGAAGAAAAACCGCTGCCTGCGGTCGGCTTTGGCTTTCGCCACCACCGCCTGTGCCAGGGCTTTCTTGCTTGGATAAAAGCTCAGCGTCAGCGCCGGATTTTCCGCAACCCAGCTTTGCTCGTTTCCTACCACCATAAACTCTCTGGCCTGCGGACTGCTTTCCGCCAGCTCGTCATTGAAAAACCGCAGCACGGTCTGGTTATGGTGCGGGATATCCGATCCCAGTACGTGTATCAGTACGGTCATGTCCGTTTACGCCAGATAAGAAATACGCTGCTGCACAGCGCAAAGTAAACAATATAGGTCGCCATATAGGCCTGAGCCGCGCCCAGGGCGCCGTGCGCCGGGATCAACCAGTGGGAGAAAGCCGTCAACAGGGTGAACTGGCTGACTTCGGTAAGGATATAGAACCGCAGCGAGGCTTTGGCGATCACCAGATAGCCATAAACGTAAGCGCCCACTTTCAGCACATCGCCGACTAACTGCCAGGCAAAGAGGTCGCGCATCGCGGTAAACTTGCTGGAAAACAGCAGCCAGATGGCAAAATCACGCAGCAGCCAGACCGTCAGGCTTGCCGCTGCCACCGCAGGAAGAACAAACTTCAGCGATTTAGCGATTTCGCGGGTAATGTCGGCCTTTGCCGTCAGTCGCGAGAGCGTTGGCAGCAAATAGACGCTAAACGAGGCGGTGATAAACTGCAGATAAGCATCCGAAATGCTGCTGACGCCCTGCCAGATCCCCACTTCATCCCAGCTGTAGTGCGCCGCCAGCAGGTTTCGCATCATCACATAGGCCACCGGCAGCGTCACCGAGGTGATCAGCGCCATCAGGGTGAATTTTCCCAACTGACTTGCCAGAAAGCTATCCCATTGCGGCTTCAGGTATGAAAGCGGAATAGTTTTACGCTTTGCCAGCATCACGCCAGCGGGGAGAACCACCAGCGCAGGCACCAGCGCCAGCCCAAGCAGCGCGCCCTGATAGCCACCGATCCGCCAGCTCAGGAAGTAGGCAGCAACGCCAATCAGGCTCCCGGCGATCAGTGCGAGCGCATTACCCGCCGCATCCCGAAAGCCTTTCAGCAGTGCCAGCAGCAGATTCGCCCAGGCAATCCCCATCTGCACCAGCGCGACCAGCCGCACCAGCCCTTGATAGTGCTGATGACCAAACAGTGCCTGGCTGATGGGAGCGGCAGCCAATACGAAAATCACCGCCAGCAGCGTGGAAAAACCAAGCACCATCGCTGAAGAGGTGCCTACAACTTTGCGCAGGTGAGCCGGATCGTCATGATATTGCGCTACATACTTGGTGACGCCGTTGAAAATCCCTGCGCCTGCCAGCACGCCCAGCACGGTAACAAGCTGGCGGAAGTTTCCCGCCTGACCGACACCCGCAGGGCCATAGGAAACGGCCAGCAGTTTAACAACCAGCAGGCCAGCGCCGATTTTTACCAGCGTGCTGGCTGCCGTCCAGATTGAAGCTTTTGCCAGTGACATATCAGGAGAAGTAGCTCAGCAATGAGTTGATCACCGTACGCTGATTCACCGGAGCCAGGTTGTAGAAAAGCGGCAGGCGAAGCAAACGCTCACTTTCCTGAGTGGTGAAGCGGTCTTCACCGTGGAATTCACCAAAGGCTTTCCCCGCCGGAGAGGAATGCAGTGGGATGTAGTGGAACACGGCGAGGATTTCGGCTTCCTTCAGCCAGCCGATAAGGCGAGCCCGATCGTCCTCATCCCGCAGCTTGATGTAAAACATGTGCGCGTTGTGCACACAATCTTCCGGGATCGTTGGCAGCTCAATACGCCCCGCATCAGCCAGCGGTTTCAGCGCATCGTAGTAGGTTTGCCAGAGGCTCAGGCGCTGCAGGTTAATACGTTCAGCCGCTTCAAGCTGTGCCCACAGGTAGGCAGCCTGTAAATCCGCCATCAGATAGCTGGAACCAATATCGCGCCAGGTGTATTTATCCACCTGGCCACGGAAAAACTGACTGCGGTTGGTGCCCTTTTCGCGAATGATTTCCGCGCGCTCAACCAGATCGCGGTCATTAATTAGCGTGGCCCCGCCTTCGCCGCCTGCGGTGTAGTTTTTAGTCTCATGGAAGCTGAAACAGCCGATATGACCAATGGTACCCAGCGCACGGCCTTTATAAGTCGACATCACGCCCTGTGCGGCATCTTCCACCACAAACAGATTATGCTTTTTGGCAATAGCCATGATGGTGTCCATTTCGCAGGCCACGCCGGCGTAATGAACGGGCACGATCGCACGGGTTTTGTCAGTAATGGCGGCTTCGATCATCGTTTCATCGATGTTCATGGTATCGCGACGAATATCGACAAAAATGATTTTCGCGCCGCGCAGCACAAAGGCGTTTGAAGTGGAGACGAAGGTGTAGCTCGGCATGATCACTTCATCACCCGGCTGAATATCCAGCAGCAACGCCGCCATCTCGAGCGAGGCCGTACAGGAAGGTGTTAACAGCACTTTCACGCTGCCGAAACGCTGCTCCATCCACTGCTGACAGCGACGGGTAAAACCGCCATCGCCGCAGAGCTTGCCGCTGCTCATCGCGGACTGCATGTATTCCAGCTCAGTGCCGACGACCGGCGGTGCGTTAAAAGGGATCATCGTTTCACCTCACCTGTATAACCAGTAGGCGGTGCTGTCTATCGTTGCACCGCTATGTATGTAACGTTTGAGCGCCGCCGTATTACCGATTTGGGTGGCGACTCTCAGCGTGCTCAGGCCTCGCTGCTGCGCCCAACATAAAGCGGCCTGCATTAAGACTTCACCCGCGCCGCGCCCTGCGAGCAGGCCAATTCGGGCCTCGCTGTCATCCAACTGGCGCAAAGAGACAAAAGCACGGATATCGCCGCTTTCATCACGAAAAATCAGACATTGATTATCAAACGTCCCGTGAACGGCATTTTCAACCCACTGGGCATAGAACCGGCCGCTGGCTTCTGTTGCATACCAGGGCGCGCGAAAACGGCTCTGGGCGAAGGCCTGTGCCGCCAGTTCGCGTAAGCGAGGGATATCCTTCTCCGTCGCGATTTCCGCTGCGGGATCGCGGCAGGTTTCAACCGATAATCGCAAATCGACTTCGCCTTCGACGAGACAGAATCCCAGAAGCTGCAACGCATCCAGCCGGTCTGCGCGCTGAGCCGGAATTTTGGCCTGCACGCGCGACCAGTTCGCCAGCATGGATTCGTCAAGCGTCGGGGCATCATCGCTAAAGCGCAAAACAGCGCTGTTGACGCCAAAGAACTGGTTTTCCCAGTTCAGGGGCTCAATATTGGCGCGAACGGAAAGGTTTGTCATAGATCCCCCTGCAGGAAGCGAGTCCTTCAGCGCCACACGCCTTTGGTATCGACAATGAATGTCTGCGCGACATCCTGACCATCAACGGCTTTGAATTCTTTGTGATCGACCAGCATCACCAGCACGTCCGCATTGGCCAGCGCGTCCTGCAATGTCACCAGAGTGGTTTTGCCTGAGAGTTTTTTCGGCAGCTGATGAATGTTGGGCTCGACCACCAGCGTTTCACCGCTGTGCCAGTCGGCAATCAGGCTGGCGATTTCCATCGCCGGGCTTTCACGCAGATCGTCGATGTTAGGTTTGAAGGCCAGACCGAAGCAGGCGATTTTGATGTCGGCGGCGCGTTTGCCACTTTCAGCCAGGCAATCTGCCACCGTGGCTTTCACCTGGTTAATCACCCAGTGAGGTTTGTGATCGTTCACTTCACGAGCAGTACGGATCAATCGGGCCTGCTGTGGGTTCTGCGCCACGATAAACCAGGGATCGACGGCGATGCAGTGGCCGCCAACTCCCGGGCCAGGCTGCAAAATGTTGACGCGAGGATGACGATTCGCCAGACGAATCAGTTCCCAGACGTTAATCCCCTGATCGGCACAAATCAGCGACAACTCGTTGGCGAACGCAATGTTCACATCGCGGAAGCTGTTTTCCGTCAGCTTGCACATTTCAGCCGTGCGGGCGTTGGTCACCACGCATTCGCCTTCAAGGAAGATATTGTACAGCTCGCTGGCGCGCTCCGAACACACCGGTGACATACCGCCAATCACGCGATCGTTCTTAATCAGTTCAACCATCACCTGCCCTGGCAGCACTCGTTCCGGGCAGTAGGCGATGTTGACATCAGCCTGTTCACCGGCCTGCTGCGGGAAGGTTAAATCGGGACGCATTTCCGCCAGCCACTGAGCCATTTGCTCCGTCGCGCCGACAGGCGAAGTGGATTCCAGAATCACCAGCGCGCCCTTTTGCAAAACGGGCGCAATGGATTTAGCCGCAGACTCAACAAATACCATATCGGGCTCGTGATCCCCCTTGAAAGGGGTTGGCACCGCAATAAGATACGCATCGGCTTCAACCGGCGTCGTGCTGGCCTTCAGATATCCCCCGGCAACCGCCTTCCGGACGACTTCGTCAAGATCGGGCTCAACAATGTGAATTTCTCCACGGTTGATGGTATCCACGGCATGCTGATTGATATCTACACCCACCACCTTCTGCTGACGTGAGGCAAAAGCGGCTGCAGTCGGCAATCCGATATAGCCGAGGCCAATCACAGAAATGGTCTTAAAACTCATAGCGTTACCTGATTGTTTTTGAGGGCCGACAGGATCCGGCTGCAGGCTTGCCCATCGCCATAAGGATTATGAGCACGACTCATCGACTCATACTCTTTGCTATCGCGCAGTAAGCGCGTGACTTCATCAACAATACGCTGGCGATTGGTGCCCACTAAGCGCACGGTTCCGGCCTCAACGGCCTCCGGACGCTCAGTTGTTTCACGCATCACCAGAACGGGTTTACCCAGAGAAGGCGCTTCTTCCTGAATGCCACCGGAATCGGTCAGGATCAGCCATGCGCGGTCCATCATCCAGACAAACGGCAGGTAGTCCTGCGGCTCGATGAGGTAAACATTCTCAACGTGCCCCAGAATTCGATTAACAGGTTCGCTGACGTTCGGGTTGAGATGCACCGGGTAAACAATTTGCACATCAGGGTTTTCAGAGGCGATTTCCGCGAGAGCGTGGCAAATCTCTTCGAAACCACGGCCAAAACTTTCACGGCGATGCCCGGTGACCAGGATCAGTTTCTTGTCGTTGCCCAGGAAAGGGTATTTCTCAAGCAAACTGGACTGCAGCGTATCGTCACTCAGCACGCGGTCACGCACCCACAGCAGCGCATCTATCACGGTATTGCCGGTGATGAAAATGCTGTTGTCGCGAAGATTCTCACGCAGCAAGTTTTGGCGTGAATTTTCCGTTGGCGCGAAGTGGTATTTTGCCAGATGGCCCGTCAGCGTGCGGTTTGCTTCTTCTGGCCACGGCGAATAGAGATCGCCTGTGCGTAAGCCAGCTTCAACGTGCCCGACCGGAATGCGTTGATAAAATGCGGCAAGGCTCGCTGCTGCGGTGGTGGTCGTATCACCGTGCACCAGCACGATGTCAGGTTTAAATGACTCAAGGATCGGTTTCAGCCCCGTCAGAATTCGACAGGTGATCTCGGTCAGCCCCTGACCCGGGCTCATAATATTCAGGTCATAATCTGGAACGATGGAGAACAGTTTTAACACCTGGTCCAGCATTTCCCTATGCTGCGCTGTGACGCAAACTTTTGCCTCAAAATGAGGATCCTTTGCCAAAGCATGGACCAGAGGAGCCATTTTAATGGCCTCCGGACGCGTGCCAAATACGGTTAATACTTTCACATCAATTCTCTTTGATAAGCTGATGAAGGCGAGCGCCTTCATCATTATGGGTGCACTGCTGTTATACGCGACGGCGTGCCAAAGCAATACCTGCGCCAATCAGTGCGCCAACAATACCCCACATCACCATCAGGAACACACGGCGCGGGCTATCGCGTTTTACAGGTTCTTCTGGGGTACGCAAATAGCGATAGGTCTGAAATTTAGCATCCAAAACGGGACCGACGTTCAGAGTCGTCAGCATTGCCCGGTTCTGATCGTAATCGAGATCAAAATCAGGCCCCGCCGCCTGTAAATTCTCAAGGCGAGCCTGCAGCATGGGCCGGCCAAGCATGAACAGCTCTGAGTCTGGAAGCTCGTCTGTAGGGACATCGGTCACGCTGCGGGAAATATTGTTCTGTTCGGCTATCTTCAGCGCAGACTGCAGATTATTCACGCGTCGCTCAAAAATCACTGAGGCGACTTCAGCCTGACGCTTAACCTGCGCTTTCATCTGAATGGTTCGCGCGGCCCAAGCCCCTTTCAGTTCGTCGTTGAGATGGCCTGCTGCCCGCTCGCTGGCAAAGGCAACGTACTGGCGCAGGAGGTTATTCGCATCCTGCGCGGTTTCTGCCACCAGCTTCACGCTGTCATTGGTATTTTTCAGCGGCTCACCCGGCGTGAACTGAATATCGTTAATCTGATCGTCCAGCAAAGCCGCATCTGCGCGCGCGTTGCCAGATTTACGCTGCTTGTAATAATCAGTCTGCAGCCAAAAATCACGACGCGTGTCCCAGGAAGCCAGCTGCATGATGAATTCTTTGTAAGACTCATCCATCACCGAGGGCTGATCGCTGCCGGTGGGATTCGCTTTAGCATCCAGATTACGTAAGAACTGCTGCTGGGAATAATATCCGCCCAACATGTTAACCGTTGGCCGATCGGTGATAGCCGTCGCGCTCCACTCCTGACGAGCAAAGAAGGTGTAAACCAGAACAATCAGCGCAAACAAAATGGCGGTGCCAGCAATCCAGCGCTTTCCCGCCCATAGCGTGCAGAACAGGCCACGAATATCCAGCTCTTGCTCGGCGCTCTCCGATTTTGTTCCTGGGAAATGTTGTGTCATCGCTCTTCCAGATTATTGAGTCAGGATGGGGTAATTGTGTTTTTCCGGCGCATTCTGCGTTTTACACGCTTAATGAAACGCGCCACTTTCCATGCACGCTTAATACAATAGCCGTACAGGAAGAAAGCCACCAGGAACAGGAGCAACATGCCCCACTCTGGAACAACGTGAGTGTATTCACCCAAAACGCCTACGCCGGCAAGCAGGGCAGCGGCCAGAGTGATCAGCACAAACGCCTGCCGCGAGGTGAATCCTGCGCGCATAATCAGATGATGTATATGCTGACGATCGGGAGAGAACGGGCTCATGCCTTTACGCAGGCGGCGGTACATGATGGCAACCATATCCAT
Source organism: Enterobacteriaceae bacterium 89 (assembly GCA_014156375.1). Lineage (GTDB taxonomy): Bacteria > Pseudomonadota > Gammaproteobacteria > Enterobacterales > Enterobacteriaceae > Scandinavium. The sequence continues at coordinate 65,195 of RQJH01000007.1, forward strand.
CAGCGGAATGGCGATAATCCACAGCGCCGTCACCGGACTAATCGGGTGCGTTTTGCCCTGAGTAGTTTCCAGCAGGATCCAGATTACAGTGAAACCAATCAGCGTACTGCCCGCGTCACCCATAAAGACTTTATAGCGGCGGCCCAAAATCCCGAGATTCAACATGATGTAAGGTACGATGGCAGCAATCATTGCAAAGCACCACATGGCGAGGCTGGTCTGACCGTCAAACCATAAAATCAACCCCATGGCAGCGAAAGAGACACATGACAACCCCCCCAGCAGGCCGTCAATGCCATCAACCATATTGAAAGCATTAATCGCCGCCCAGACAGCAAACAAAGTAAGGAAATAACCAAACGGCCCCAAAACCAGCTCCCAGGAGCCAAAAATATAACCCAGGCTGCTGAGATGAAGATTTGCGGCAAACATCATTACGATGCCAATGAGAGCCTGCACAGTAGCACGGATTTTTACGCTGATATCAAAGCGGTCATCCAGCGCCCCCACAAGCACCAAAACACCAGCACATCCCAGGTAAAGCAAAGCATGAGGTATATAGGCATTCAGGATAGCGAAAGCAAAACAGATCCCTGCGTAGACGGAAATCCCACCCACTAAAGGGATCAAGCCCTGATGGCGTTTGCGGAAGTTCGGCTTATCGACCAGGCCGATTCTTTTGGCGACCTTACGGGCGAAAAAAAGGAACAAGGTCGTGAACAAAAAAATACTGATCAAATCAGTACTGGCGGTCAGTAAATTCACAATTGATGCTCTCTGGGAAAATTATTAACGAAAGTATACTCACGATAGCAACTCTCCTGAAGCGAAATACGTCTGAGTTTAAAAGGGATTGTCGAAATTTTGGCCAGAAAATGACTTCTTTTAGTCACAATTTGAAAAATATTTATTCCTGCGCATTTAAGAGCAGTCTCAAAGGTTACAGGGAATAAAAACAAAAACGCCACGCGGTTGCGTGGCGTTTTAGCAGCAGGCAGGACTACGAGCGCTTCATCATGTCGAAGAAGTCGTCGTTGGTCTTGGTCATCGCCAGTTTATTGATGAGGAACTCCATTGCGTCGATTTCACCCATTGGATGGATGATTTTGCGCAGGATCCACATCTTCTGCAGCTCTTCCTGAGTGGTGAGCAGCTCTTCTTTACGGGTACCGGAACGGTTGTAGTCGATAGCCGGGAAGACGCGTTTTTCAGCAATCTTACGGGAGAGGTGCAGCTCCATGTTACCGGTGCCTTTAAACTCTTCGTAGATAACTTCGTCCATTTTGGAACCGGTGTCGATCAGCGCCGTTGCGATGATGGTCAGGCTGCCGCCCTCTTCCACGTTACGTGCCGCACCGAAGAAGCGCTTCGGACGATGCAGGGCGTTGGCATCCACACCACCGGTCAGAACTTTACCGGAAGCCGGAACCACGGTGTTGTAAGCACGCGCCAGACGGGTGATGGAATCGAGCAGAATGATAACGTCTTTCTTATGTTCAACCAGACGTTTCGCTTTCTCGATAACCATTTCCGCAACCTGAACGTGACGGGAAGCTGGTTCGTCAAAGGTGGAAGCAACCACTTCACCTTTCACCAGACGCTGCATCTCGGTCACTTCTTCCGGACGTTCGTCAATCAGCAGCACCATCAGCACGCAGTCTGGGTGGTTGTAGGCGATGCTCTGCGCGATATTCTGCAGCAGCATGGTTTTACCTGCTTTTGGCGGAGCAACAATCAGACCACGCTGACCACGACCAATTGGCGATGCCAGATCCAGTACGCGAGCGGTTAAGTCTTCGGTTGAACCGTTACCACGCTCCATACGCAGACGAGAATTCGCGTGCAGCGGCGTTAAGTTCTCGAACAGGATCTTATTACGCGAGTTTTCCGGCTTGTCGTAGTTAACTTCGTTAACTTTCAACAATGCGAAGTAGCGCTCACCCTCTTTAGGAGGACGAATCTTACCGGAAATGGTGTCACCAGTGCGGAGGTTGAAACGGCGGATTTGGCTGGGAGATACGTAGATGTCGTCGGGGCCGGCGAGGTAGGAGCTGTCTGCGGAGCGGAGGAATCCAAAACCATCCTGCAGAATCTCCAGCACACCATCGCCGAAGATATCTTCGCCACTCTTAGCATGCTGCTTCAGGATGGCAAAAATGATGTCCTGCTTGCGCATGCGAGCCTGGTTCTCCAGCCCCATATTTTCGCCGAGAGTAATCAGATCAGAAACCGGCGTATTCTTTAATTCGGTAAGATTCATAATGGTGTGAGGGGGAAATCTCGAACGTAATGTTGTGAATGGTATGGCAGGGTCATCCATGCCTGTTTACGGTCATCAACTCGTGCCTGTACGCTGCCTGGTCAAAGGAAAGAACTCAGAACTGAAACGACTAGACGGAATTAAGTGATGTACCTGGAATCTTTTGGCTTCACACAGAGTGAGAGGGAAGCTCGGGTTTCATTCAGACTTAAACTACATAAGGTAAGTTTAAAACGAAGTCAACGTTAACTTAGCACGACTCTCAACGGGCGTCCAGCGGTCCTGACATTTTAGGATAACACTGGGCGCCACATTGACGATCTGAATTAGGCGAGGTTTGCGTCGAGGAACTCTTTCAGCTGACCTTTGGACAGTGCGCCCACTTTGGTCGCTGCAACTTCACCGTTTTTGAACAGCAGCAGGGTTGGGATACCACGGATGCCGTACTTCGGTGCGGTGCCAGGGTTCTGATCGATGTTCAGCTTAGCTACGGTCAGTTTACCCTGATACTCTTCAGCGATTTCATCCAGAATCGGGGCAATCATTTTGCACGGACCGCACCACTCTGCCCAGAAATCAACGAGGGTGAACCCGTCAGCTTTGAGTACGTCCGTGTCAAAACCATCGTCAGTCAGGTGAATAATTTTATCGCTCATATATAACTCCACAGGAATAAGCCTGGTGTGTTGGTGTAGCATTAATCAACAATCAACGTCGTGTTGATGTTGCTTTAGCCAACTAAAGGTTGACGTTATTTCACCGGATACGCTTTCTTAATGCAATAGTAAGCTGATATTCTACCACACTATGAGCAAAACACATTTAACAGAACAGAAGTTTTCCGACTTCGCCCTGCACCCAAAAGTCGTCGAAGCCCTTGAAAAGAAAGGGTTTCATAACTGCACGCCCATTCAGGCACTGGCGCTCCCGCTGACGCTGGCTGGTCGTGACGTTGCAGGTCAGGCGCAAACCGGAACCGGCAAAACGATGGCGTTCTTAACGTCAACGTTCCATTATCTTCTCTCTCACCCGGCCGCAGAAAACCGCCAGGTCAACCAACCGCGTGCGCTGATCATGGCCCCAACGCGTGAGCTGGCCGTGCAGATCCATGCGGACGCAGAACCTCTGGCTAGCGCCACCGGTCTGAAGCTCGGTCTCGCCTACGGTGGCGACGGCTACGATAAACAGCTGAAGGTGCTGGAAAGCGGTGTTGATATCCTGATCGGCACCACCGGCCGTCTTATTGATTATGCAAAACAGAACCATATTAATCTGGGCGCGATCCAGGTCGTGGTGCTGGATGAAGCCGACCGTATGTATGATCTTGGCTTTATCAAAGACATTCGCTGGCTGTTCCGCCGCATGCCAGCCGCAAACCAGCGTCTGAACATGCTGTTCTCTGCCACCCTGTCTTATCGCGTACGTGAACTGGCGTTCGAGCAAATGAACAACGCCGAGTACGTGGAAGTCGAGCCAGAGCAGAAAACCGGCCACCGTATTAAAGAAGAGCTCTTCTATCCTTCTAACGAAGAGAAGATGCGCCTGCTGCAAACGCTGCTGGAAGAAGAGTGGCCAGATCGCGCCATCATCTTCGCCAACACCAAACACCGTTGTGAAGACATCTGGGGCCATCTGGCAGCAGACGGTCATCGCGTAGGTCTGCTGACCGGTGACGTTGCCCAGAAAAAACGCCTGCGTATTCTGGACGAATTCACCCGTGGCGATCTGGATATTCTGGTGGCGACAGACGTCGCGGCGCGCGGCTTACACATTCCAGCCGTGACTCACGTCTTCAACTATGACCTGCCGGACGATTGCGAAGACTACGTTCACCGTATCGGCCGTACCGGTCGTGCTGGTGCCAGCGGTCATTCGATTAGCCTCGCCTGTGAAGAATACGCTCTGAATCTGCCGGCAATCGAAACCTATATCGGTCACTCGATCCCACAGAGTAAGTACAACCCGGATGCACTGATGACAGATCTGCCGAGGGCACTGCGCCTGACGCGCTCTCGCCCGGGCAATGGTCCACGCCGCTCCGGTGGTGGTGCACCGCGTAACCGTCGTCGTTCAGGTTAAATAATTTATGCTCAGCACCGCCTCTTCGCTTTATGCAGCTATCGATCTCGGTTCCAATAGTTTTCATATGCTGGTTGTGCGCGAAGTGGCGGGAAGCATTCAAACCCTGACGCGCATTAAGCGCAAAGTCAGGCTCGCTGCAGGCTTAAACGATGACAATACGCTGTCACCAGAAGCCATGGAACGAGGCTGGCAATGCCTGCGTTTGTTTGCTGAGCGCCTGCAGGATATCCCTCACGCCCAAATTCGCGTTGTCGCCACCGCCACGCTGCGTCTGGCCGTCAATGCAAACGACTTTCTTGCCAAAGCTCAGGAAATTCTCGGCTGTCCGGTTCAGGTGATCAGCGGTGAAGAAGAAGCCCGTCTGATTTATCAGGGCGTGGCACATACCACAGGCGGTGACGATCGTCGTCTGGTGGTGGACATTGGCGGGGCCAGTACCGAACTGGTCACAGGCTCCGGCGCGCAAACCACTTCCCTGTTCAGCCTGTCGATGGGCTGCGTCACCTGGCTGGAACGCTTCTTTAGCGATCGTAATCTGGAACAAGCCCACTTTGATGCCGCCGAGCAGGCTGCGCGAGATGTGCTGCGTCCGGTTGCCGATGAGCTTCGCCGCCACGGCTGGAAAGTCTGCGTCGGCGCTTCGGGCACGGTTCAGGCGTTGCAGGAAATCATGATGGCGCAGGGGATGGACGAGCGCATCACCCTTGCCAAGCTACAGCAGCTTAAACAACGCGCCATTCAGTGCGGTCGTCTGGAAGAGCTTGAAATCGAAGGGCTCACGCTGGAACGAGCGCTGGTCTTCCCAAGCGGTCTGGCGATCCTGTTAGCCATCTTCAACGAACTGAATATTCAGTGCATGACGCTGGCAGGTGGCGCTCTCCGTGAGGGTCTGGTTTACGGCATGCTGCACCTGGCGGTCGATCAGGACATTCGCCACCGTACTCTGCGTAATATTCAGCGCCGATTTATGGTTGATACTGAACAGGCCCAGCGCGTGGCGCAGCTAGCCTCACACCTTGTCGATCTGGTAGAAAGCGAGTGGGATATCGAGCCATTAAGCCGCGATTTGCTGCTTAGTGCCTGTCATTTGCATGAAATTGGCCTGAGCGTCGATTTCAAACATGCCCCACAGCATGCCGCTTATCTGGTGAGAAATCTCGATTTGCCTGGCTACACGCCCGCGCAGAAAAAGCTGCTGGCAACGCTGGTGCTTAATCAGACCAACCCGGTAGATCTTCCTTCCCTGCATCAGCAAAATGCCGTGCCGCCAAGAGTGGCGGACAGACTCTGTCGTCTGCTACGTCTGGCAATTTTGTTTGCCAGCCGTCGCCGCGATGATTTGCTACCGGAAATGACCATCAGCGCCGAAGGTGAAACGCTGACGCTGATGCTGCCGTCTGGCTGGCTGGCCGAACATCCGCTGGGTGCGGAGCTGGTTGAGCAGGAAAGCCAGTGGCAAAGCTATGTTCACTGGCCACTGAAAATCCGTTAAGCACGACCCGGTGGCACTCCGCTTACCGGACTTACAAAACCACAGCTATTTCGCTTTGGCTCGGGCTAACATCTCTTTGATATTCGCCACGTTGGCCTGCCCTTTGTGCATCCGTTCTTCTGCCGATACCACTTTACGTTCCTGCTCCCAAAGCAGATCGTCCTGCGGCAGTTCAAGCAGGAAACGGCTCGGCTCCGGGCGTACCAGCTCGCCGTACTGACGGCGCTCTTTGCACAGAGTGAAGGTCAGCTCTTTCTGCGCGCGGGTGATCCCCACGTAAGCCAGACGGCGTTCTTCATCGACGTTATCTTCATCGATGCAGCCCTGATGCGGCAACAGCCCTTCTTCCATGCCCACCAGATAAACATACGGGAACTCCAGCCCTTTCGACGCATGCAGGGTCATCAGTTGAACCTGATCCAGCTCCTCATCGCTCTCGCCGCGCTCCATCATATCGCGCAGCGTGAAGCGGGTAACAACCTGAGTCAGCGTCATCGGCTCTTCCAGGTCGGAGCCTTCCAGCATCTCCGTCATCCAGCCAAACAGCGTGTTGACGTTCTTCATCCTCATCTCCGCCGCTTTCGGGCTCGGTGAGGTTTCAAACAGCCAGGATTCATAATCAATCCCGTGGATCAGATCACGCACTGCGGCAATTGGCTCCCGCTCGGCCAGCCGCTGGATTTCACCCAGCCAGTGGGTAAAGCGGGTCAGCGATTCGTAACCACGCCCGGTGAGCGTCTGGGTCAGGCCCATATCAAAGCTGGCGGCGAACATGCTTTTGTTGCGGGTCATCGCCCATTCGCCCAGCTTTTGCAGCGTTGCCGGGCCGATTTCACGTTTTGGCGTATTTACGATGCGCAGGAAAGCGCTGTCGTCATCCGGATTAGTCAGCACGCGTAGATAGGCGAGTAAATCTTTTATTTCAGGGCGGGAGAAGAATGACGTACCGCCAGAAATCCGATAAGGAATACGGTTTTGCATCAACAGCTTTTCAAATACGCGCGACTGGTGATTGCCGCGATAGAGGATCGCGTAATCCTTATAGGCTGTTTTATTGATGAAGTGATGGGCAATCAGCTCACCGGCTACGCGCTCCGCTTCATGCTCTTCATGGTTGGCGCTGACCACTTTCAGCTCCACGCCGTAGCCCAGCTCAGAAAAAAGCTTCTTTTCAAAGACGTGCGGGTTGTTAGCGATCAGGATATTCGCCGCTTTCAGAATTCGCCCGGAAGAGCGATAGTTCTGCTCCAGCTTGATTACCTGCAATTTAGGGAAATCCTGACTCAGGAGCACCAGGTTCTGCGGTCGCGCCCCACGCCAGGAGTAAATCGACTGGTCGTCATCACCCACCACGGTAAAGCGCGCACGACTGCCCACCAGCAGCTTCACCAGCTCGTACTGGCTGGTGTTGGTATCCTGATATTCATCCACCAGCAGATAGCGGATCTTGTTCTGCCAGCGTTCACGGACTTCTTCATTACGCTGCAAAAGTAGCGTTGGCAGCAGGATCAGATCGTCGAAATCCAGCACGTTACAGGCTTTCATGTGCGCATCGTAAAGCCCGTAGCAGTGGGCAAATATACGATCGCGCTCGCCTTTGGCCTGTGCCGCTGCCTGAGCAGGGGTCATCAGATCGTTTTTCCAGTTGGAGATCGTTGAGATCAGCTGCTGCAACACCACTTTGTCATCGTCGATCAGCCCTTCGGTCAGCTCTTTCAGCAATGCCGTCTGATCGGTGTCGTCGAACAAGGAAAAGTTGGATTTCATCCCCAGCGCCGCAAACTCACGTTTGATCACTTCCAGCCCCAGCGTGTGGAACGTGGAGATCATCAATCCGCGAGCCTCTTTCCGGCCCATCGTCTGCGCTACGCGTTCTTTCATCTCGCGAGCGGCCTTGTTGGTAAAGGTCACCGCAGCGATATGCTTCGCCTGATATCCACACTGATGGATCAGGTGCGCAATTTTATTGGTGATCACGCGCGTCTTGCCGGATCCAGCACCAGCCAGCACCAGGCAGGGTCCGGTGACGAATTCGACGGCTTGTTGTTGTCCGGGGTTTAAACGCATAAGGTCACTCGATGAAAAACGGGAGGGGATGAATACAGCGTGGTAGTATAGCGAGCCTAAACCACCCCACTCAAGGCACGATCATGGCAAAAACAGCAGCAGCACTGCATATCCTTGTAAAAGAAGAGAAACTGGCACAGGATCTTCTGGAGCAGATCAAAAACGGCGCCGATTTTGGCAAGCTGGCGAAGAAGCACTCTATCTGCCCGTCAGGCAAACGCGGCGGTGATTTAGGTGAATTCCGTCAGGGCCAGATGGTTCCGGCGTTCGATAAAGTGGTGTTCTCCTGCCCGGTGCTGGAGCCAACCGGCCCACTGCACACTCAGTTCGGTTACCACATCATTAAAGTGTTATACCGCAACTAATCAAAAAGCCTTCTCAGAGAGAAGGCTTTTTTGTTTGCCCCCTCTCCACGTGGGAGAGGGTTGGAGTCAGTCTTACCCCGCGACAGCAATACGCTTCATATCAGTCATATAGCCGCGCAGTTTTTTACCTACTTTCTCGATTTCGTGACTGCGAATCGCTTCGTTCACGTCGCGCAGCTGAGCGTTATCCACCGCACCTTCAGCAATCGCTTTACCCAGGTCACCGGTTTGCAGCGTGGTCATGAACTCTTTCAGCAGTGGTACACAAGCGTAAGAGAACAGATAGTTACCGTATTCGGCGGTATCAGAGATAACTACGTTCATTTCGTACAGGCGCTTACGGGCGATGGTGTTCGCAATCAGCGGCAGCTCGTGCAGTGATTCGTAGTAAGCCGATTCTTCGATGATGCCGGAATCAACCATGGTTTCGAACGCCAGCTCAACTCCCGCTTTCACCATCGCGATCATCAAGACGCCTTTGTCGAAGTATTCCTGCTCGCCGATTTTACCGTCGAACTGAGGTGCGGTTTCGAACGCGGTTTTGCCGGTCTCTTCACGCCAGGTCAGCAGTTTCTTATCGTCGTTAGCCCAGTCAGCCATCATGCCAGAGGAGAATTCACCGGAGATGATGTCGTCCATGTGTTTCTGGAACAGCGGCGCCATAATTTCTTTCAGCTGCTCGGACAGCGCATAGGCACGCACTTTCGCCGGGTTCGACAGACGATCCATCATCAGGGTGATGCCGCCCTGCTTCAGCGCTTCGGTGATGGTTTCCCAGCCGAACTGGATCAGTTTTTCCGCATAAGATGGGTCAGTTCCTTCCTGTACCAGCTTGTCGAAGCACAGCAGAGAACCGGCCTGCAGCATACCGCACAGGATGGTCTGCTCACCCATCAGGTCAGATTTCACTTCAGCAACGAAGGAAGATTCCAGAACGCCCGCACGATGACCCCCGGTCGCTGCTGCCCAGGCTTTGGCAATCGCCATGCCTTCGCCTTTTGGATCGTTTTCCGGGTGAACGGCGATCAGCGTCGGTACACCGAAACCGCGTTTGTACTCTTCACGCACTTCGGTACCCGGGCATTTCGGGGCAACCATCACAACGGTGATGTCTTTACGGATCTGCTCGCCCACTTCAACAATGTTGAAGCCGTGAGAGTAACCCAGCGCTGCGCCGTCTTTCATCAGCGGCTGTACGGAACGCACAACGTCAGAGTGCTGTTTGTCCGGCGTCAGGTTAACAACCAAATCTGCCTGCGGGATCAGCTCTTCGTAAGTCCCAACTTTAAAACCGTTTTCGGTCGCTTTACGCCATGACGCGCGCTTTTCAGCAATCGCTTCGTCACGCAGGGCATAAGCGATATCCAGACCGGAGTCACGCATGTTCAGGCCCTGGTTCAGACCCTGAGCACCACAGCCGACGATGACCACTTTTTTACCCTGCAGGTAGCTTGCGCCGTCGGCGAATTCGTCGCGACCCATGAAGCGACATTTGCCCAGCTGTGCCAGCTGCTGGCGCAGGTTCAGTGTATTAAAGTAGTTAGCCATGATGGTGTACTCCGTGATGTTGTGTGTCTTATTGTTCGGTTCGCGTTTTGCGAGAATGTACCCACATTACAACAGGAAATTTATTGCGGAAATTGATATATTCACAACGTCACATTGCAATAACTGCAACGTCAAAGTGAGGTGTCTGCCCGATGGATTTACGCGATCTAAAAACCTTTCTGCATCTGGCAGAAAGCCGCCACTTTGGGCGCAGCGCCCGCGCGATGCACGTCAGCCCCTCCACGCTCTCCCGTCAAATCCAGCGACTGGAAGAAGATCTCGGTCAGGCGCTGTTTGTGCGCGACAACCGCACCGTCACGCTGACCGAAGCGGGTGAAGAATTACGTACCTTTGCGCAACAAACCTTGTTGCAATACCAGCAGCTGCGCCACGCTATCGACCAGAAAGGTCCTTCGCTCTCCGGCGAACTGCATTTGTTCTGTTCGGTCACCGCCGCCTACAGCCATTTGCCGCCGATCCTCGACCGCTTCCGCGCGGAGCATCCCTCCGTTGAGATCAAGCTGACCACAGGCGATGCCGCCGACGCAATGGAAAAAGTGGTCACCGGCGAAGCCGATCTGGCGATTGCCGGTAAGCCCGAGACGTTACCGGGCGCGGTGGCTTTTTCGATGCTGGAAAATTTAGCAGTGGTACTGATCGCCCCGGCCCTGCCCTGCCCGGTCCGCAGCCAGGTGGCGCAGGAAAAACCCGACTGGTCTACGGTACCGTTTATCATGGCCGATCAGGGCCCGGTGCGCCGCCGCATCGAGCTGTGGTTCCGGCGTCACAAAATCAGTAACCCCTCCATTTACGCGACCGTTGGCGGCCACGAGGCGATGGTGTCGATGGTCGCCCTCGGCTGCGGCGTGGCGCTGATCCCGGAAATCGTGCTGGAAAACAGCCCGGAACCGGTGCGCAACCGCGTGATGATCCTCGAGCGCAGCGATGAAAAAACCCCGTTTGAGCTCGGCGTCTGCGTACAGAAAAAGCGACTCCATGAGCCGCTTATTGATGCGTTTTGGGGAATTTTGCAGGAGAAATAATTAATCCTGCCAGCGGATCTGCACGCCAGCCTGCTGCATGGCGTGCAGGGCTGGAGCGAAATCCAGCAGCTGTTCAGGCAGCGTAAACCCTTTGCCATCTCGCCACAAAATGGCCTCAATGACGGTCATGACACCCAGTGCGGTGAAATGCGCCTGTCCCTGTGGATCAGAGGCCACCAGCCGCCGTGAAATGCCAGCCCCTGAGGCATCACTTCCCTTGATATCAACGTACAAATCCATCGAGGCTTTCCCGGTTACTCGCGTGCCGAAGGACTCCCCGCCAGCCACGCCAAGACGCACGGAATGCGCCCCGGTCATTGCCGCTACCGCAGGAATATCCAGCGTGGCAAAAGGCACAGCCTCTGTTCTGACGCCATTTTCCAGAACAACCTCACGCGCCCCGGCGCTATGGAGCCAGACGCCTTTTTCCCGCATCAGTGCAGGTGCAAGCTCGGCTGACAGCTCTTCCGTCGACAGCTGTCCCAGCGCATCATCGGGATCATGCAGAGCCGTAAGTACCACACTTTCAACGCGTTCGAACCGTTTTGCCACCTCATAAACCAGCGGCAGCAGCAGGCCTGCTTCGTAATAGCCGAGGGGAACCACAGATTTTCGCGCAGCATGCTGATTCGCCAACGCCATCAGCGGTAAAACAGCATCGCCGGTAGCGGTGATGTTGATAAAAGCCGCCCCGCTGCGGATCGCAAATTCACCCAGTAGATGACAAGGATCCGGAACCGCACTGACGATAATATCCATTCCGGCAATTTCATCCGGCAGCCTGCCACTTTCCAGATCCAGTTTGACGGCCTTTGCAGCTAATTCCTCCGCCAGCGCTTGGGCACGTTCAGGGCGACGACCACCCAGCCAGATTTCCGCCTGCGGGAAACGCTCCCTGAGCTGACGGGCGACATTGCCACCAATCATTCCGTACCCACCCGCAATCAGGACTCGTAACCGTTGTGTACTGTTCATTTTCGCCTCTCTGTTATGCACCTTTCCGGTGATGTCAGAGCACTTTACAGGCGCGGTATAACGCGATAAATATCATCAAAAGACATGACTTATTGAGATAAATTCATCAGTGAAACCTGACTTCTCCGTATTCATCGCCGTCGCTCGCCATCTCAGCTTTCGCCAGGCCGGCGAGGAGCTGGGGACTTCGGCCTCTGCCGTCAGTCATGCAATCCGTCTGCTGGAACAACATCTTCAGCTACGTCTGCTCAACCGAACCACTCGCAGCGTATCGCTGACCGAAGCCGGGCAAAAATTGTATGAGCGGCTCAGGCCAGCCTTTGAGGACATCGCGCTGACGCTGGATGAACTCAACAGCTATCGCGAGTCCCCAGTCGGCACAGTGCGAATTAATGCCGTTCGTCAGGGAGCCAGGCTGTATCTGGTACCGCTGGCCGCAGAATTTATGCGCCAGTACCCGGATATCCGGATCGAAATCACCGTGGATGACCATCTTGTCGATATTGTCAGCGGGCAGTTTGATGCTGGTTTACGCCTGAATAACATTATCGAAAAAGACATGATTGCCATCCCGGTTGGCCCTCCAGTGCGCTATGCGGTGGTCGCAACACCCGGCTACTTTGCGCAAAATCCGGCGCCGCAAACGCCTGCGGATCTCACCGGACATAGCTGCATTGCTTTTCGCTATCCCGGCGGCAGGTCTTATCACTGGGCATTTCATCGCGATGGGCAAAAAGCTGATGTAGCGGTGAAAGGCAGCCTCACCGTGGACGATCTCGATCTGGCGCTGGATTTTGTTTTGCAGGGTTCAGGAATAGGCTATCTGCTGCACGAACAGGTGAAAGAGCTGATCCGAAACGGGGCTCTGACTGCGGTACTGGAAGAGTGGTTACCCGCTCAGCCGGGGTTTTATCTGTACTATTCTGACCGAAAATACATGCCGTTTGGGCTACGCACGTTTATCGACTTTATCAAAGAGAAGACGCAGCCCGCTCCGTAAAAGAGCGGGTTGAATTATCAGGCAAGGAAGAAACGGAACGCCGGATTATGAGTTTCCTCGTGACACTCATAGCCCAGCTCATTGAGCCGGGTTTCGAAATCTGGTTCATGTTCGCCGAGTTCGAATGCCGCCAGCACGCGACCGTAATCCGTGCCGTGGCTGCGGTAGTGGAACAGTGAAATATTCCAGTGCGCGCCGAGAGTGTAGAGAAACTTCAGCAGTGCGCCCGGAGATTCCGGGAACTCGAAGCTGTACAGGCGTTCCTGCAACGGTTTCGACGGACGTCCGCCCACCATATAGCGCACGTGCAGTTTTGCCATTTCATCGTCGGAGAGATCGACCACGCTGTAGCCGCCGTCGTGCAGCAGGCTAAGGATCTCTTTGCGCTCCTCCAGACCCCGGCTGAGACGTACACCAACGAAAATGCAGGCGGCTTTGGCATCGGCAAAACGGTAATTAAACTCCGTGACCGAACGCCCGCCCAGCAGTTGGCAGAACTTGAGGAAGCTGCCCTTCTCTTCCGGAATTGTGACGGCCAGCAATGCTTCACGCTGTTCGCCCAGTTCGCAGCGCTCGGAAACGTAGCGCAGCCCGTGGAAATTCACGTTAGCGCCGGAAAGCACATGCGCCAGGCGTTCACCGCGAATGTTGTGCTGCGCGATGTATTTTTTCATTCCCGCCAGCGCCAGTGCGCCAGAAGGTTCAGCAACGGCGCGAACGTCTTCGAACAGGTCTTTCATTGCCGCGCAGATCGCATCGCTGTCGACGGTGATGATGTCGTCGAGATATTCCTGACACAGACGGAACGTCTCATCGCCAATGCGTTTCACCGCCACGCCTTCAGCAAACAGACCAACGCGGGGTAAATCAACCGGATGCCCGGCTTCCAGTGCGGCTTTAAGGCAGGCTGAATCCTCAGCTTCAACGGCAATCACTTTGATTTGCGGCATCAGCTGTTTGATCAGCACCGCCACGCCTGCGGCCAGTCCGCCGCCACCAACCGGTACGAAGACGCGATCGAGATGGGCATCCTGCTGCAACAATTCCAGCGCCAGTGTGCCCTGCCCGGCAATCACCATCGGATGGTCGAACGGCGGCACCCAGGTAAAGCCCTGCTGCTGCGCCAGCTCAATCGCTTTGGCTTTCGCTTCATCGAAATTGGCACCGTGCAGCAGCACTTCACCACCGAATCCGCGCACCGCATCGACTTTAATATCCGCCGTGGCGACTGGCATGACGATCAGCGCTTTGAGGCCAAGGCGGGCAGAAGAAAACGCCACGCCCTGCGCATGATTGCCTGCGGAAGCGGTAATCACACCGCGCGACTTCTGCTCTTCCGTCAGGCTCGCCATCATCGCGTATGCCCCGCGCAGCTTGAAGCTGTGCACTGGCTGGCGGTCTTCGCGCTTAACCAGAATGACGTTATCAAGACGCGAAGAAAGCTTTTCCATCTTCTGCAGCGGCGAAACCTGCACGGCTTCATAGACCGGTGCACGCAGCACCGCTCTGAGATATTCCGCCCCCTCAGGGGCGGCGGATAGCGGCTGGGATTCGGCCATGGTCAGCCTCCCAGTTTGGATTTATCGCGTACAGCGCCTTTATCTGCACTGGTCGCGAGGGTGGCATAGGCACGCAGAGCAAACGACACTTCACGCTGACGGTCACGCGGAGTCCAGGCTTTATCGCCACGGGCTTCCTGCGCTTCGCGACGCGCTGCGATCTCCTGCTCGCTGAGCTTCAGCTGAATGCCACGGTTTGGAATGTCAATTTCGATGAGATCGCCATCCTCAATGATCGCGATGTTACCGCCGCTGGCCGCTTCCGGGGATACGTGGCCGATAGACAGACCGGAAGTCCCGCCAGAGAAACGACCATCCGTCACCAGCGCACAGGCTTTGCCGAGACCCATCGATTTCAGGAAGGTGGTCGGGTAGAGCATTTCCTGCATCCCCGGCCCGCCTTTCGGCCCTTCATAGCGGATAACGACCACGTCGCCAGCCACCACTTTGCCGCCGAGAATCGCTTCCACCGCATCGTCCTGGCTTTCGTACACTTTTGCCGGGCCGGTAAACTTGAGGATGCTGTCATCCACGCCTGCGGTTTTCACAATGCAGCCATTTTCCGCAAAGTTTCCGTACAGTACAGCGAGCCCACCGTCTTTGCTGTAGGCGTTTTCCAGAGAGCGGATACAGCCTTCAGCACGATCGTCGTCGAGCGTGTCCCAGCGGCAGTTCTGCGAGAATGCCTGAGTGGTACGAATACCCGCCGGGCCAGCGCGGAACATAGATTTGACCGCTTCATCTTTGGTCAGCATCACGTCGTACTGATCGAGCGTCTGCGGCAGAGAAAGCCCCAGCACGTTTTTGACGTCACGGTTGAGCAGCCCGGCGCGATCCAGCTCGCCGAGAATGCCAAGCACTCCGCCCGCACGGTGTACGTCTTCCATATGATATTTTTGGGTGCTCGGTGCAACTTTACACAGTTGCGGCACTTTGCGGGAAAGCTTGTCGATATCACTCATGGTGAAGTCGATTTCCGCTTCCTGCGCGGCCGCCAGCAAATGCAGAACGGTATTGGTAGAACCGCCCATCGCGATATCCAGCGTCATGGCGTTCTCGAAAGCGGCTTTACTGGCGATGTTGCGCGGCAGCGCGCTGGTATCGTCCTGCTCGTAATAGCGTTTGGTCAGCTCAACGATGCGCTTACCGGCATTGAGGAACAGCTCTTTACGATCGGCGTGGGTCGCCAGCAGCGAGCCGTTACCCGGCTGCGACAGCCCCAGCGCTTCGGTCAGGCAGTTCATGGAGTTAGCGGTAAACATCCCGGAACAGGAACCACAGGTCGGGCAGGCTGAACGTTCCACCTGCTCGCTCTGCTCATCGGACACTTTCGGGTCCGCGCCCTGGATCATTGCATCGACCAGATCGAGCTTGATGATTTGATCGGAGAGCTTGGTTTTCCCGGCTTCCATCGGACCACCGGAAACGAAGATCACCGGAATGTTGAGACGCAGGGAGGCCATCAGCATCCCCGGGGTGATTTTGTCGCAGTTGGAGATACACACCATCGCGTCGGCGCAGTGGGCATTCACCATGTACTCGACGGAATCCGCGATCAGCTCGCGTGACGGCAGGGAATACAGCATACCGCCGTGGCCCATGGCGATCCCATCATCGACGGCGATGGTGTTGAACTCTTTCGCCACGCCGCCTGCCGCTTCAATTTGCTCTGCAACCAGTTTACCGAGGTCGCGCAAGTGGACGTGGCCCGGCACGAACTGGGTAAACGAGTTTACGACGGCAATGATCGGCTTGCCGAAATCGGCATCGGTCATTCCTGTGGCGCGCCATAATGCGCGGGCACCCGCCATATTACGGCCGTGGGTGGTAGTGGCGGAACGGTACTTAGGCATGCTCTGTTTACTCCCGTCTGTCTGGTACAAAGGGCGGTGCGTGCCGCCCCTTCGTTATGCTTATGGATTAACCTGATCCAACCAGCCGTATTTGTCTTCGGTTTCCCCGGTGAAGAGGCCAAAGAAGGCTTGCTGGATACGTTTGGTGACCGGGCCACAGCGGCCTTCACCGACCTGGATACCGTCAACGCTGCGCACCGGAGTGATTTCTGCGGCGGTGCCGGACATGAACACTTCGTCAGCCAGGTACAGAGATTCGCGGGACAGCACCTGCTCACGAACTTCGATATTGAGATCTTTCGCCAGCTTGATGATCGCATCACGGGTAATGCCCGGCAGCGCGGAAGAGGTGAACGGCGGGGTGAACAGAATCCCATCTTTCACTTCGAACAGGTTTTCGCCTGCACCTTCAGAGATATAGCCGTTCACATCCAGCGCGATCCCTTCCTGATAGCCGTGGCGGCGTGCTTCGCTACCAACCAGCAGAGAGGAAAGGTAGTTACCGCCCGCTTTAGCGGCAGTTGGGATGGTGTTCGGCGCAACGCGGTTCCAGGAAGAAACCATCGCGTCGATCCCCTGGTCCAGCGCTTCTGCGCCGAGATAGGCTCCCCACGGGAACGCGGCGATGATCACGTCAGTGGTATAACCGGCAGGCGGGTTAACGCCCATGCCCACGTCACCCACAAACACCAGCGGGCGAATATAGGCGCTGGTCAGGTTGTTTTTGCGAATGACTTCGCGGCAGGCTTCCATCAGTTCATCAACGCTCTGAGAAACCGGGAAACGATAGATTTTGGCTGAATCACGCAGACGCTGCATGTGTTCACGATGACGGAACACCACTGGCCCTTTGTGAGAATCGTAGCAACGGATACCTTCAAAAACGGAAGTCCCGTAGTGCAGAGCGTGAGACATCACGTGTACTTTCGCCTCACCCCATGGAGTCATCTCACCGTTGAACCAGATGTAATCAGCTTTTTTCGTCGTCATTGTTCTTCTTCCTTTTGCGCTCAGGCGCGGATTTGTTGTGATGATGTTGTTCGTTGCTGGACGGCTACGTGGGCAACGTCCACCAGTTTGCTTAACTGACTAAACAGTAATTCGACTGGGCGAAGACTGGCAACGGTCAATTCGATATTTATGTTCTGCGCATCGGTGGCCGTCTCCATATTCATGGCACAAATTTGAAAGCCACGATGACGGACCACGCGCAAAACGCGCTCTAAAGTTTCTGGGTTGAAGCGAGCCTGTACGGCGAGCTGATGTTGCATCATGATAATTTCTCCAGCATTTCTGCGTTGCTGGCACCAGGCGGTACCAGTGGCCAGACGTTCTCGAGTTCGTCAATTGAGACATGAAGCAGGTAAGGCCCTTTGCTGTTCAGCATCGTGTCGAGAGCCGCTTCAACCTGGTCTTTACGGGTGATGTGCCGCCCAGGGATGCCGAAGGCACTGGCCAGCGTGAGGAAATCAGGGTTATCGGTCAGAGTGGTTTCGCTGTAGCGCTCCTGGAAGAAGAGCTGCTGCCACTGGCGAACCATGCCTAAACGTTGGTTGTCGAGTAAGACGATTTTTAACGGCAGCTGCTTACGTTTTACGGTGCCGAGCTCCTGCACGTTCATCATGAAAGAGCCGTCACCGGAGATACAGATAACCATATCGTCCGGGCGTGCCACCTGCGCGCCAACTGCGGCAGGCAGGCCAAAGCCCATTGTGCCGAGGCCGCTGGAAGTGATGAAATTTTCCGGGCGGGTGTAGGTCATGTGCTGCGCAGACCACATCTGGTGCTGCCCGACGTCGGTGGTAACCACGCTGTCTGCAGGCTTGCGATCTGACAGCTGTTTCAGCAGCAGCGGCGCATAAATGGCTTCGCCTGGATGATCGTAACGCCAGCCGTTTTCTGCCCGCAGCGCAGCGGTGTGCTGCTGCCACTCGCTGATATTCAAAGACTGCTGCAAAGCGGGTAATAAAGCGTTGAGATCGCCCTGCAAACCAACGTGTGCCTGGCGCAGTTTATTCAGCTCCGCAGGATCGATATCCATATGGATAACTTTGGCATGCGGGGCAAAGGTATTCAGTTTGCCGGTCACGCGGTCATCAAAGCGGGCGCCAACGGCAATCAGCAAATCGCACTCCTGCACCGCCAGGTTGGCCGCTTTGGTGCCGTGCATGCCCAGCATCGCGAGGTAATACGGATAATCCGCATCCACAGCGCCAAGGCCTTTCAGGGTGCAGGTTACCGGCATTTGCGTGGCCGCGATAAATTCACGCAATGCCGGAACCGCCTGCGCCATCCCGACACCGCCGCCGACATACAGCACGGGCCTGGCGGCCTGAGCGATCATCTGGCGGGCCTGAGCAACCTCTTCGTGCGGGAAGTCATTTTCATCAGCAACGGTGGAGAAATGTGGCTCCAAATCCGCACTGGCGACCTGAATATCTTTAGGGATATCGACCAGAACGGGACCTGGACGGCCTGAGTTTGCCACCTCGAAAGCTTCTGCCATCACGCGCGGCAGCTCTTCCAGAGACTGCACCAGGAAGCTGTGCTTGGTGCAGGCCAGTGACAAACCGAGAACGTCCACTTCCTGGAAAGCGTCGGTGCCGATAAACGGCGAGGCGACCTGGCCAGTGATGGCGACAACGGGAACGGAATCCAGCAGCGCGTCCGCAAGCCCGGTGATCAGGTTGGTTGCCCCTGGGCCGGATGTTGCCATACACACCCCGGTTTTCCCGGTTGCACGGGCATAACCAATTGCCGCCATTGCCGCGCCCTGTTCGTGGCGACACAGCAGGTGCTCTACCCCGCCGTCATACAGCGCATCGTAGATCGGCATAATTGCGCCGCCAGGATAGCCGAATACCGTCCCGACACCCTGCGCCCGCAACGCATGTACCACCCACTGGGCCCCATTCATAGTTACATCCCCGCCGCTAATCGTGAGAAACAGAATTTTATGCTACAAACCATTTTCTGCTCCTGTTCACTGTTTTTAAGTCATAAAAAAACCCCCGGACCTTTCGGTGCGGGGGTCTTAGTTCGTTAAGGCTTGATTCTTAAGCCTTTCCTCGTCCAAGTGCAGCCCCGCACGGTGGGATAATAATCACCACCACGCTAATCACGACCAAGCTAATCACTAGTAGGAGGGCTGTCATTTTCTGTACTTTCTGGCTTCTTGTTCGAAGGAATACCTAAAGAGTTATCACAGACACGACGGAGATCACAAGATTTTTTTATGATAGTTTTTCTTTACGGCCTTACGATTTCAACAGAACAGATTGTTTTTTATAGCAAATAGTACAGTTGAAGATTTTTCATGCCGATAAGTTGGTTCCACAACTCCCCAGGTTTTACGATCACGCTCGAAAAAACTGCGAAATTACGTAAACAAGCAGACAAAAGTGGGAATCGTGATCGTAAATATTGATTTTACCGATAGCGGGACAACTACATTCAGACATACTGCCTTCGAAAGGAGGAATTATGGCATTGTCGATTGTTTATACGCGGGCAGCGCTTGGCGTGCATGCGCCACTCATTACTGTCGAAGTCCATATCAGCAATGGATTACCTGGATTAACGATGGTGGGTCTGCCAGAAACGGCAGTGAAAGAGGCCAGAGATCGCGTCAGAAGCGCGATAATCAACAGCGGTTATGAGTTTCCGGCAAAGAAAATCACTATCAATCTGGCGCCTGCAGATTTGCCCAAGGAGGGGGGACGATATGATTTACCTATCGCCATTGCTCTTCTGAGCGCCTCTGAGCAGCTGAAGTCGGGCAGACTTAACCGATACGAGTTGATTGGTGAGCTTGCGCTTACAGGCGCATTAAGAGGTGTCACAGGCGCCATTTCGGGTGCGATGGAAGCGATAGGTGCGGGGAGGCAAATTATCCTCGCGGCAGAGAATGCCGCTGAAGTTGGATTGATCGGTGGTTCAGACTGCTTTATCGCCAATCATTTACAGGAAGTTTGCTGCTTTCTTGAGAGTCGTAGTGAATTACCACATCCCGAACCACAGCAGGATCTTCAGGAGGCTGCAGAGGCCGACATCAGCGATGTTATCGGGCAGCAGCAGGGTAAGCGAGCGCTGGAAATCACCGCAGCTGGCGGACATAACCTGCTGTTTGTTGGCCCTCCGGGGACCGGAAAGACCATGCTAGCCAGCCGACTGCCGGGGATCCTGCCTTCGCTAAGCAATCAGGAAGCCCTTGAGAGCGCCGCCATTCTTAGCCTGGTCAACTCCTCTCATGTGCAAAAACAGTGGCGTAAGCGCCCTTTCCGCTCTCCTCATCACAGCGCTTCGCTGACGGCCATGGTTGGCGGCGGCTCTATTCCGCAACCTGGTGAGATTTCATTGGCACATAACGGGATCCTGTTTCTGGATGAGCTTCCTGAATTTGAACGCCGGGTACTGGATGCCCTGCGCGAACCCATCGAATCCGGACAAATTCATATTTCCCGCACCCGGGCAAAGATCACCTATCCTGCACGTTTTCAGCTTGTTGCGGCCATGAATCCCAGCCCAACGGGACATTATCAGGGGAATCACAACCGAAGCACGCCGGAGCAGGTTCTCCGCTATCTTGGCCGTTTATCCGGCCCATTTCTTGATCGATTTGATTTATCGCTTGAGATCCCGCTTCCTCCGCCGGGGATGCTCAGTCAGCCTCCTGCAAAAGGGGAAAGCAGCGACACGATCAGACAGCGGGTTCTTTCAGCTCAACAAGCACAGCTTACCCGTCAGGGAAAACTCAACGCATTGCTGGAAAGTAATGAAATCAAACGCTGGTGTGAGTTGCAGAAGGAAGATGCACTTTGGCTGGAACAGACGTTCACGCAGCTTGGTTTATCCATTCGCGCATGGCAGCGGCTGGTAAAAGTCTCGCGGACGATTGCCGATCTGGCTGGCTGTGAAGAAATCAGCAGGGAGCACCTTCAGGAGGCACTCGGCTATCGGGCTATTGAAAGGTTGTTGATTCACCTGCAAAAGATGATGCCGTAAAAAAGGGGGCTTTCGCCCCCTTCTTATCAATCGTCGCTTTCAGTGTAATCTTCAGCGCCTTCTGCCTGCGGCTTACCGCCGGACAGCGTGTGGAAACGCTTTGGACGCTTGATGCGTGCCATGTACTTGATCCATACGCGTTCAATTTCCGTTGCCGGCTCACGTTCACCGCGGCATACCGCTACAAACTGTTTTTCATCTTCAGTTGCAGGTTCACGCTTACCCAGATCCAGCTCATTAAACGCATAACCGTGGCGCTCCAGCAGTTGGGCTTCTTTAATGGTGAAATCACCATGACGAGAGAACCCGCGCGGATAATTTTTATTGTCGAAAAAACGATTAGTCGTCGTAAAGCTTTCCGCCATCCTACACGCTCCTGATTCTTTGGCTGAGCTATTTATGGCGCGGAGTATTAGTTACGCTTGACAGAGCGTCAAACAAAACATTTAAATCAACACGACAAAATTTTTTGTGGAGAACGGTGTGGATACGGAATTGCTAAAAACTTTCCTCGAAGTGAGTCGAACACGCCACTTCGGGCGCGCGGCAGAAGCTTTGTATCTGACGCAATCGGCAGTCAGCTTTCGTATTCGTCAGCTTGAGAACCAGCTTGGTGTGAATTTATTCACCCGTCATCGTAATAATATTCGGCTGACCGCGGCGGGCGAGAAGCTGCTTCCCTATGCAGAAACGTTGATGAACACCTGGCAAACCGCCCGCAAAGAGGTGGCGAGTACGTCTCGTCATAATGAGTTCTCTATCGGTGCCAGCGCTTCGCTGTGGGAATGTATGCTCAACAGCTGGCTTGGGCGCCTTTACCCTGCTCACAGCACGCTACAGTTTGAAGCGAGGTTCGCGCAGCGCCAGTCGCTGGTCAAGCAGCTGCATGAGCGCCAGCTTGATCTGCTGATCACCACAGAATCGCCCAAAATGGATGAATTCAGCAGCCAGCTGCTGGGGCACTTTACCCTTGCGCTTTACTGCGCTCAGCCTTCCCGGACTAAAGCCGATCTCAATTATCTCCGCCTGGAATGGGGCCCGGACTTTCAGCAGCATGAAGCAGGGCTTCTCGCCTCAGACGATATTCCTCTGCTGACAACCAGTTCTGCGGAGCTGGCTCGCCAACAGTTGATATCGCTTGAAGGCTGCACCTGGCTGCCAATGGTATGGGCAAAGGGAAAAGGCGGGCTGCACACTGTTTCTGATAGCGCAACGCTTTCACGACCGCTGTATGCCATCTGGCTACAGAACAGCGACAAGCAGGCGCTGATTCGCGAGATCCTGAAAACTAACGTGCTGGAATAAAAGATGATGGGCAGAAATGCCCTGAATGGAGCGGTGTGCTTTATTGAAGACAAAAAAAATCCTTTGCCTAAGCAAAGGATTATATATGGCAGGGGCGGAGAGACTCGAACTCGCGACACCCGGTTTTGGAGACCGGTGCTCTACCAACTGAGCTACGCCCCTAAATCTTCTTGCCATTAAGCCTGCTATTGCTAGCAGGCTTAATGTCTTAATAAGTGGCGGAACGGACGGGACTCGAACCCGCGACCCCCTGCGTGACAGGCAGGTATTCTAACCGACTGAACTACCGCTCCACCGAATACTTCTGTAACCACCGGGTAAAATCACCGGTTT